>NZ_VTOJ01000001.1 GCF_009176545.1 Salinigranum salinum
CCCCGGTGGGTGGTCCGAACGCGAGCGCGGATCGGAGGTGACCGAGCCGCAGTCGCAGTGTGTCGTTCGCGTTCCATCGAAACGCCGTGTCGTACTTAAGCCCGTCGGAGTGCGACGGGGGTCGAGTGGGCGGCGTGGATGGAGACACACCCGGAGTGACCCGGGTGCGTTCGTCGCATTAGCTGGAAAGCCGGGGGAACATAAAAGGCCGTCGAACGAGAGCGGCTACGGCAGTCGGTTTCACGGTACACCGACGCATAAACCCGTGCAAACACGTCGCACGGGTAGAGAGCCACCTGTAGTGTTCGGCACGCGAAGACAGAGGAGATTCACCAGCGAACGGCGAGTGGTGTGTCGCGCGGCTGGAGGTCGGCCGGTCATCCCGCGCGTCGCGCGTGAGGTCGGACCGAGTGGTGGCCGCGCGTGCGTGGGTGCCCACGCGAGAGATATAAGCCCACGCGTTCCCCGTCGGCGACGGACGGGGCCGCGCGTGCGCGAAACGGACACGGAATCGAGACGACGAACGGGACGAACCCACGACGGGAAGTTCGCACGCGGCCGCGCGACCCGTCTCGAAGGCGGTCACGGTCGGGAAACAGTAACCAGGTAGGTACCAGTCGGCCGCCAGTCCGGCCCGGGACGCAGTATGAGATGGCCGTTCGGCACCCCGTGTAGACAACACTTATGTATATCCTATGTCGAAGCATCGGGTAGACACCCCCGATGGTCCGGAAAAAGAAGCTCAGCCCGAGTGGCGCAAAAGACGAGAACGGTGAGTACCACAACGTTCACGTCAACCTCCACGAGGACGAACTCACGGTCGCGGGCATGGAGATCGGCGACGAGGTGTTCGTCCGAGTTCGAGACGGGAAGATCATCATCCAGAAAGCGGATCCGGACGACGTGGAACACGACTTCTGACCCGGTGGTGAGACGACACGATCGGACCAGGAGCGGAAAGCCCCGTCACGGCCGCACGGTGGCGGGAGTGCGATGAGTCTCTACGACCTCGTACGTCCAGCCCTGTTCTCGCTCCCCGCCGAGACGGCACACGAGACGGGGATGACGGCGTTGCGCGCGGCACAGGGGACCCCGATCGAGCGACTCGCACGACGCCGGCTCCGCGTCGACGACGAACGCCTCTCGGTGGCGGCGTTCGGCCGGTCGTTCCCGAACCCCATCGGCGTCGCGGCGGGATTCGACAAGAACGCCACGGTGCCGAGGATGCTCGCCGCGCTGGGCTTCGGTCACGTGGAGATCGGTGGTGTGACCGCCGAACGACAGGCAGGAAACCCCAGACCACGGATGTTTCGTCTCCGTGCGGATCGTGCGATCGTTAACCGAATGGGGTTCAACAACCACGGAGCCGAGGCGGTGGGCGAACGACTCGCGACCGCTCGACTCCCGGACGTCCCGGTCGGCCTCAACGTCGGGAAGTCGAAGTCGACACCTCTCGAAGCGGCCGCCGGCGACTACGAGTACACCTTCGAGCGCTGTGGTGACGCCGTCGACTACACGGTCGTAAACGTCTCCAGCCCGAACACACCCGGCCTCCGCGAACTCCAGCACCGCGACGCGCTCGAATCGATACTCGGGACGCTCCTCGACGCGGGTGCCCGCCCGCTCCTCGTGAAGCTCTCGCCGGACCTGGCGGCGGAAGCGGTCGACGAGGCGCTCACCGTCGTCGACGATCTCGACCTCGACGGCGTCGTCGCGACGAACACGACCACGGCACGACCACGGAGCCTCCGGTCGCCCGAACAGGCCGAACGCGGCGGCCTCTCGGGGAAGCCGCTCGAACCCGTGGCGACCGACTTCGTCGCGCGCGTCGCCCGGCAGACGGACGTGCCCATCGTCGGCGTCGGCGGCGTCTCCGACGCGCAGGGTGCGTACGCGAAGATCAGAGCGGGGGCGAGCCTCGTCCAACTTTACACGGCGCTCGTCTACGAGGGGCCGACCGTCGCCCGGGAGATCAACCGCGGACTCCTGGAACTGCTCGAAGACGACGGGTTCGATCACGTCTCCGAGGCGGTCGGCGTCGACTGCTGAGTCGAGACCGCCGAGACGTCACCGGACGCTCCGGAGCGTACTCGAAGGGGGAAGGGAAAGGGGGGATTCGGGCCGGTGGGGATGCCTGGGAGGTTCCGTGGCCCGGACGTGAAACCTCCGTGGTGTGTCCCTCAATGTTGGGACGACATACTGTATCATCAGGAGTGACCTATCTCTTGTCCCGACGCTGTGAGGTCGTTCAAATGGGGGCGATAATCTTGGACGAAAACCGGAGAATCGTCCGGTCGAGACGGTCGGAGAACGAGAGACAACTCAGTTCCGAACGATGACGACGGCGTCGTCCGCCTCGACCATCTCGCCCGCGCCGGTGTATCGGCGCTCCTCTTCGACGGAGAACATCTCGTCGGTGAGTTCGACGCCCGCCACACGGAGAGTCCCGTCGACGATCTCGTAGTCGCCCGTCTCGATGGCGGCGTCGATCTCCGAGACCGTGTTCCCGAATTCGGGCCCGACGAGGGCGTAGTCGAGGTCGATCCCCGTCACCACGGACTCGATGGGCGGCTCCTCGTCGGTCGTCTCCAGGTCACCGACGTGCATCACCCGCTGGATGTCCGCTTCGAAGCCGGTGACGTCCCCGTACACCGTGACGCCGTCGAGGTCGGCGTTCATCGACAGCTGGTTGTCGGACTTGTACCGGCGGAGGGCACTCACGACCGAGAGCGCGGTCTCGCCCGCCGCGACGTCGGCGTCGAGCCCCAGCGGATCGGGCCACGAGGTGCGGTGGACGCTCCCGTCGCCGTGCATGTCCCGCCAGAGCTCCTCCGTGATGTGTGCGAGGAACGGCGCGAACAGCTGGAGGAACCGGCGGTGGGCGACCTGGAGCGTGTACGCGGCGGACGGATCGTCACCCTCCCGGAGCCGCTGTTTCGCGATCTCGAGGTAGTCGTCGCAGAACGTGTGCCAGAAGAAGCTCCGGAGGCGGTCGCGGGCCTTCGAGAACTCGTACGCCGCCATCCGCGCCGTGACGGTCTCGATCTCGTCGTCGAGCGACGCGAGCAGCCAGCGGTCCAGTTCCTGGAGGTCGTCGTGGTCGACGTCGACCGGGTCGTCGGGGGTGAGCGAGTCGACCAGTTTCGAGGCGTTCCAGAGCTTGCGGAGCAGCTTCTCGCCCGCGCGGAGCCCCTTCTCCTTGTACGGGAGGTCGTCCCCCACGGCGCTGCCGGCGGCCCAGTAGCGGGCGGCGTCGACGGGGAACTTCGCGACGACCTCGTCGGGTGCGACGATGTTACCCTTGGATTTGGACATCTTCTCGCGGTTCTCGTCCAGCACCATCCCGTTGATCATCACGCTGTCGAACGGCACCTCGCCGGTGTGTTCGTAACACTTGACCACCGTGTGGAAGAGCCAGAAGGAGATGATGTCGTGGCCCTGTGGCCGGAGATTCACGGGGTACAGTTCCCCGCGCTCGACGGCCATCTCTTCGGATTCGGGATCCCACTCCCAGCCCGCGTTAATCAAAGGCGTGAGCGACGAGGTAGCCCAGGTGTCGAAGACGTCGTCCTCGGGGACGAACGCGGTGTGACCGCAGTCGGGGCAGGCGTCGACCGGCGGCTCGTCCTGCAGCGGATCCACCGGCAGCTGGTCGCGCTCGGCCATCACGGCGTGGTCGCACTCGGCGCAGTACCAGACCGGGAACGGGATCCCCGACGACCGCTGTCGGGAGATCGACCAGTCCCACTGGAGCCCCTCGATCCAGTTTCGATAGCGAGTGAACATCTTCTCGGGGTACCAGTCCATCTCCCTCCCCGCGTCGAGATACTCATCCTTCTTGTCGAGGAGTTTGATGTACCACTGCTCTGCGACGAGGAACTCGATGCTCGTCCCACAGCGTTCGTGGACGTTCACCGTGTGCGTGATGGCGCGCGTGTCGAGGAGCGCGCCGACGTCGTCGAGGTCGGCGACGATAGCCTCGCGAGCCTCGTCGGCGGAGAGGCCCGCGTACTCGTCGGCCTCGTCGGTCATCGTCCCGGACTCGTCGATGGCGATCCGGAGGTCGAGGTCGTGCGCCTGGTACCACTCGATGTCGGTCTGGTCGCCGAACGTACAGCACATGACGACCCCCGACCCGGTCTCCATGTCGACGCGTTCGTCCGCGAGGATGGGCACCTCCTGCCCGAAGAGCGGGATCCGTGCGTGGTTGCCCACGAGGTGCTGGTTCGCGTCGTCGTCGGGGTGGACGAACACCGAGACGCAAGCGGGCAGCAGTTCGGGCCGCGTCGTCGAGATGGTGAACGTCTCCGGGAGCGCCTCGCCCTCGTCCGCTTCGACGACCTCGAACGCGATGTCGTGGAAGTGACTGGGCTGTTCGTCGTCCTCGGTCTCGACCTGTGAGATGGCGGTCTCGCACTCCGGGCACCAGATGGTCGGGGCGCGCTGGCGGTACTCACGGCCCTGCTCGTAGAGGTCGAGGAACGACAGCTGCGAGATGCGCTGGACCTCGGGCGAGATGGTCTGGTACGTCTCCGACCAGTCGATCGAGATCCCCAGGTTCTGCATCTTCTCCGTGAACTCGGCCTCGTACTCCTGACAGACCTCGCGGCACATCCGCTGGAACTCGCGACGGTCGTACTCCTGGTGGCGGACGCCGAGTTCGTCCTCGGTCAGGCGCTCGGAGGCGATCCCGTTGTCGTCGTAGCCGAACGGGAAGAAGACGTCGTCGCCGCGCATCCGATTGAACCGGGCGACGAAGTCCTGGAGCGTAAAGCCGTAGACGTGTCCCCAGTGGAGGCTCCCCGACACCGTCGGCGGCGGCGAGTCGATGGAGAAGACGGTGTTCGGATCTACCGCCTCGCCGTCGTAGGCGTAGGTGTCCTCGCGGACCCACTGGTCTTGCCACTTGGCCTCGACGGTGTCCGGGTCGTATTCTCCGCTCGGCATTCTCGCGTGGGTCTACCACGTGCGCGCCTGTTAAACGACTCGATTGTGCCGTCACGGTCGTTCCAAGGCGTCTGGGGCGAAGCGCGAGCCAGCGGGCGACCGACTCACCGGAGCGCGGCGAGCCCGGTGTCGAGATCGGCGATCAGGTCCTCGACGTTCTCGACGCCGACCGAGAGCCGGACCAGCGCGTCCGTGATGCCGAGCGCGGCACGGTCGTCGGGAGAGAGCGGCGAGTGCGTCATCGTCGCGGGGTGTTCGACGAGGCTCTCGACCCCGCCGAGGCTCACGGCCAGCGGGAACGCCGAGAGCGACCCGAGGAACGTCGTAACTCCCTCAAGGTCGGCGTCGACCTCGAACGAGAGCATCCCGCCGAAGCCGTCCATCTGCCGGGCCGCGAGGTCGTGCTGCGGGTGCGAGGGGAGTCCCGGATAGTGGACGTCGGTCACGCGGGGATGGTCGGCGAGGAACGCCGCGATGGCCCGGGCGTTGGCCTCGTGGCGCTCCATTCGAAGGGGAAGCGTCTTGATCCCGCGGAGGGTGAGAAACGAGTCGAACGGCGAGAGGACGTTCCCCATCCCGACCTGCTGGAGGAAGCCGATCTCGTCGGCGAGACAGGCGTCGTCGGTGACGACGGCGCCGCCGACCGAGTCCGAGTGGCCGTTGAGGTACTTCGTCGTTGAGTGGACCACCAGGTCGGCACCGAGTTCGAGCGGGCGCTGGAGGACGGGGCTGGCGAACGTGTTGTCGACGCCGAGCACCGCGCCCGCGTCGTGGGCGAGCTCCGCGATCGCCTCGACGTCACAGAGGCGCATCAGCGGGTTGGTGGGCGTCTCCATCCAGACGAGGCTCGTCTCCGCGGAGAGCGCAGACGCGACGGCCGCGGGGTCGCGGGCGTCGACGAACGAGACGTCGACGCCGAGCCGTGCTTCGAACAGGCGCGTGAGCATCGTCTTCGTCCCGCCGTAGAGGTCCTCGAACGCGACGACGTGGCCGCCGGGTTCGACACAGGCCATCACGGTAGCCACGATGGCCGACGTCCCCGAGGCGAACGCCATCGCGTGCTGGCCGCCCTCGAGCGACGCCAGCCTGTGTTCGAGCGCGTTGCGCGTGGGGTTCGACAGCCGCGAGTAGAGGTACTCCCCGGCGTCGGGATCGAGGTCCTCGAGGCTCGCGTCGGGGTCGATATCGTCGACCGCGTACGTGGAGGTGAGGTGGATCGGGACGACGACGTCCTCGGCGACCATCGGCTGTCTCCCGCCGCCGTGCGTCACCGAACGCGTATCGAAGTGCGAGTCGGGGGGCATCGATCGAAATACGCCACCATACCCCGTAACTGTTTTGTCGTTGTTCAACAAAATTGCATTATAATATTAAAATATGAGATTATTACCCTTGTGAATAAGAGGGCGTCGGGGGCCCGGAGCCGTCGCGGTCGGGGGCCGTCAGATCCGGAGGTGTGCCGGCGGATCGACGGCCTCGAGCTGTTCGAGCAGTCCCAGGCGGTTCTCCTCGAGCCAGATCTCCGCGATCCGGCCGTCTTCGATCCGGTACATCGCCATCCCGGTCCACTCGACCGTGTGGCCGGTCGGGTCGACGTCGCGGTACTCCTCCGAGTGTGTCCCGCTGACGCGGTACCGGACTGCGACAGTGTCGCCCTCGGCGACCATCGCTTCGGTCGTGCCCGAGTAGTCCGGGAACACCTCGAAGTGTGCCTGGAGGAAGTCGACGATCTCGTCGACGCCGTGCAGCTCGTCGTGGACGCCGTGCTCGACGACGTCCTCGGCGAGGAGTTCCGCGAGCGTCTCGTGATCCCGGTCGTTGAACGCGTTCAGATACCGTCGGACGAGGTCCTTGTGTTCGGCTGGTGTCGTCATGATCTCTCCCCGTACGGGCGCTCCGGTGGCTGTCGTGGCCGTCCGGGTCGTCGGGAGCGCCACTCGAAAATGTCTACTCGGAAGACGTTAATTGTTACCACGACTCGCGGGTGAGGGTTCCGAGGCACGGGAGTGCCGACGTCGGCGTGTTCGCGTCGCTCGCACAGCCTCGAGCGAAATCGCAGGGCAGGAACCCGACCACACTCGCTCAGTCGAGCGCCTCGAGCGCGAACTCGAACGCCGCCACCGGCAGTTCGAGGTCGTGTTCGACCAGCACCGCGGGGTGGACCTCGCCGACGACCCCGACCTCGGTGCCATCGATCACGACGCTCGCGGCGCGGCCGGGGATGAACGTCGGATGCTCCGTGTGGGGCGTCTCCAGACCGACGTCGAAGTCGCGGCAGATCGCCGCGAGCCGCGCCTTCGCGTCCTCGTACGTCGCGTCGTGTCGGGCGAGGACGCCCGCGACGTGTCTGGACTCGGCGACGCCGGTCGACTCGGTCTCGTCCGCGTGGGCGACGAGGCCGATCTCCGCGAGGTCCTGCGGGTACGACCGGTGGGTGTTGTTCTCCAGCACCATCAGGAGCGAGGGTAGGGCCCACGTCCGGAGCATCGTGTAGTCCTCGCTGTACGGTTCGGTGATGGTGACGGCCTCGCTCCCACCGAGCGCCGCGTCGCCCTCGGTGAGGCGCATCCGGTCGTAGTTTTCGGCTTCGGAGATCATGTGGAAGTTCAGGAGATCTTCGAAGCCCAGCCCCACCAGGGAAGCGCGGGCCGCGTTCTCCAGTCGCGACCGCCCGTGGCGGCCGCCGACGGTGGAGACGTCGGGGTATCGGGGGTCGAGGTCGTTGAAGCCGTACGCCCGACCCACGTCGTCGATCAGGTCGAGCGGGTGGAGCACGTCCACGCGGTACGGGGGGATCTCCACCTCGTACGTGATCGGATCGTCGAGGGTGTACGTCGCGTCAAGGCCCGAACGCTCGAAGAGGTCGACCACCTCCTCGCGGTCGAGGGCGACGCCCAGCATCGACTCGATGCGGTCGTGTGACACCGTCTTCTGATCGACCGAGAAGTCCGGACGCACGAGGCTGGCACCGTCGTCGGGGACCGTGGTCCCGTCGGCGTACTCGACGTGCACCTCCTCGATGGTCGCACCCCTTGCGGAGAGGGCGTAGCAGATGATGGTGCACATCCGGTCGATCGTCCACTGGTCCGTCCCCGTGAGTTCGACGAGGAGTTCGCGCGAGTCGGTGTCGACCTCGGTCCGGCGGCCGTTGATGACCGGCGGGAACGAGAACAGCCCGAGTTCGTCGTAGATGGCCGGGTAGCGGTCGTAGTCGGCGACGAGATCGGCGTACTGCGTCCCCGTCTGATGCTGTTCGAGCACCTCGGCGGGCGTCAGTTCGGCGTTCGAGTCCAGCGGGACGAAGCGGTCGCCGTCGGGAGCGACTCCCCGATAGGTGATCGTGTTGTTACCGCCCTCGTCGGAGAGGACTTCCCCCTTGATCATCGCGAGGTCGTGGATCCCGATAGCTCCCTTCGCCCGTTTGCGACCCATCGTCGCGTGCAGTTTCTCCTGGAGCTGGATGAGCGACTCGAGGCCCGCCTCGTCGAGATCTACCCCCCGAACGATGGCGCCCGTGACGTACGGCCGCTCGTCGGGGACCGACTCGTCGACCTCGATGGTCCAGTCGGGGTCGTTCGTCTTCGGGACCGCGACGCCCCGGTCCGACCCGTACTGGTAGCGGAGCGAGCGGGCGACGCCCTCGACGGAGAGGCGGTCGAGACGGTCGGGGCCGAACTCCAGCTGCATCTTGCCGTCCTCCGTTTCGCCCTCGTACTCCAGCCCGAGCGCGAACAGGTCCTCTTTGAACGCCTCTTCGGACTTGCCCTCGCCCGTGAGCCGCCGCAGTTCGTCGACCGAAACGTCGACGACGGGCATCAGTGCAACACCTCCGTCTCCCGCAGGAGGTCCAGATCACACAGCGTCCCGTGGACGTCGCGGATGTCGTCGAAGCCGTAGATGAGCATCAGCAGGCGTTCGAGCGCGAGCCCCCACGCCATCACGTCGCACTCGACGCCCAGCGGCCGCAGCACCTCGTCGCGGAACATTCCCGAGTTCCCGATCTCGATGAGTTCCCCCGTCTCCGGATGGCTGCCGAACAGCTCGAACGACGGCTCGGTGTAGGGGTTGTAGTGGGGTTTGAACTGGATGTCCGTGATGCCGAACTGGCTGTAGAACTCGGTGAACGTGCCCATCAGGTCCCTGACCGAGAGGTCCTCGGCCATCACCCACCCCTCGATCTGGAAGAACTCCAGCAGATGCGTCGGGTCGAGCGTGTCGTTGCGGTACACCTTCTCGACCGAGAAGTACCGCTGCGGTGGCTCGAGGTCGCCGACCTCGTGCCCCGAGAGGTACCGCATCGACAGCGAGGTGGTGTGGCCGCGGAGGTCGACCTCTCTGGCGACCGCCTCGGTCCACGGCGAGTGGTAGCCGTCGCCGTCCTCGCCTTCACCCTCGCGGTGGGCGTCCGCGACGCGGGCGACCAGGTCTTCGGGGAGGTCCTTCATCGGCGGGACGTCCAGCGCGAACTGGTCCCAGTGGGTCCGGGCGGGGTGGTCCTGTGGCATGAACAGGCAGTCGTTGATCCAGAACTCCGCGTCGGCGTGTGGCCCGTCCATCTCCTGAAACCCCATCCCGACGAGCACGTCCTTGACGCGCTCGGCGGTCTGCCGGAGGATGTGCGTCTTCCCGCCTCGCAGCCGGGGAGCGTCCGCCTCGACGTTGTACTCGGTGAACTCGACGTCGCGCCACTCGCCGGAGGTCAGGAGGTCGGGGGTGAGCCGATCGACGGTCTCCGCGGCCTCGACCCCCTCGAGCATGACGGTGTCGACGCCCGCGTCGGTCAGGACGACGGAACGGATCGTGTGCTCGTGCCGCTCGACGAGGTTGCGGGACGCGAGCTGGTCGAGGACGGAGTCGTCGAGGTCGGCGTCACCCGCCGCGAGCGCCGCGAGCGCCGCCGCCTCGAGGTCCGAATCGGGGTCGGCGTCCGCCGCCGAGAGCTGGCCCGCGTCGATGGTGCCGTACCCTTTCCGGGCGAGGTTCGCGAGCGCCACGTCGACCTCGTCGCCGTCGAGGTCGGCCGCCCCGAGGACCGCCCCCAGAGAGACGGGGTCGTCGCGCGCGCCGGCGTCGACCGCGGCGCGGTACAGCCGGAGTTCGGGGAGCCCGGCGTCGACGTACCGTTCCCCTTCGTCGGTGAGGTCGTAGTCGACGGCGGTCTCCTCGGTGACGGTGACGAGCCCCTCGTCTTCGAGGTCGAACGCCGCGCCGGTGACCGTCTCGGGTTTGAGCCCCGTTTCGGCGGCGAGGTCGTCGATGGTCTGTGCGTCGTCGGCCGAGACGGTCGTGATGACCGCGTGCTGGGCTTCCGGGAGTGTGCGTGTCATGTGTCGGATCGCGTGGGTGGCGTGAGGTTCGCTGGATGGTGGAGCGTCCGGTCGTCAGTTAGCCGTTGCGGGTTTCGGTCGCGTGAAATGCGCCGTCGAGGGCGTCGGTTTCGCCCGGCGCGTCCCCTCGGACGCGAGCGGGGTCCGCCGACGGTCAGCCCGCGAAGAAGAAGCCGAACCCCGGAGCCAGTGGCTGGGGAGCGGTACGCCGCGTGTGGGGTTCGGACACCATGTGTTGTGTGAGTCGCTCGCGCGAACAAAAACGTTGTGAGTGGACGGCGCGCTACGGGATGTCCAGCGTCGGGCAGCGCTCCGGTATCGTGCAGGCGAGTGCCAGGGACGAGCGAGCAGTCACGGGCCGTGGTCGAACCGGGGACGACAGCCGCCTCCGACCCCCTCGATTCGTCGGCGCTCCGCTCGGCCGCCACGCGTGGGTGAGGAAGAGCCGACCGATCCGAGGGAAACGTCTCGAGTATCGAGTGTCGAGTGTCGAACGGCCGAAGAAGTCGAGACCGGCGAGAGAGACCAGACCGTCGAAAGAGCCGAACGGATCGAAGGCGAGAAGCAGCGTGCTCAGGGTGACTCGGCCTCGATGACGGCCGAGAGGTGCTCGAGCTCGGTCGACAGCAGTCGAACCACGTCGTCGAGCGTGACGATCCCGACGATGACGCCGCCGTCGTCGACGACGGGGATACGCCGGACGCTCGCGTCGGCCATCCGTTCCGTGAGCTCCAGCACGCCCGCGCTGGACGGCAGCGTCAGCGGCTCCGACGCCATCACGTCCGCGGCGGTGAGCGTCGCCGGGTCGGCCTCGTGAGCCACCGTCAGCGCGATGTCGCGGTCGGTGACGATCCCCACGACCCGATTCTCCTCGGTGATGACGACGCTCCCGACGCCCTTGTCGTTCATCGTGTTCGCCAGCACTTCGACGGTCGTATCCGGACCGGCCGTCTCGACGCCCCTGATTGCAATGTCCTTGAGTGTCATCTCGATCACCGAGCGGGGGTTGACGCGGCGAGGGGATAGCCGTCGGTGGTCGTTCTCAGCCGTCGGGAACCCGAGAGACTCGGCGATCAGGGGGACCCCGGACGAACGAAGGGGGGAGTCAGGCGACGTTCTGTTCGTCCTCGCTCTCGCCGTGTTCGAACCGCTCGCCGGCGAGCCGCGAGATGTCGAGGAGCGACGCTTCCCCGTCGAGACACAGCTCGGCGACGAGTTTGCCCGTGGCGGGCGAGTGCTGGAAGCCGTGGCCCGAGAAGCCGCCTGCCGTGACGACGCCGGGTTTCGAGCGCTCGACGATCGGGTGGTGGTCGGGCGTGACGGCGTACAGCCCAGCCCAGCCCCGGACGATGCCGCTCTCGGGGCCGAAGTAGCCCGCCGTGTCGGCCGCGCACTCGACCGCCTCCACGGCCCAGTCGAGGTCCATACCGGTGTCGTAGTCGTCGGGGTCGACGTCGGGGTCCTCGTCGGCGAAGTGGCCGCCGACGAGCGCCTGTCCCTCGCGTTCGGGGCGGAAGTACGACCCCGTGTCGAGGTCGATCGTGAGCGGGACCGACTCCGGGACGGGCGTCTCGGGCGCGACGACGGCCACCTGGCGACGGCGGGGGGCGATCGGGAGATCCAGCCCGACCAGCGAGCCGACGCGCCGGGCCCACGCGCCGGCGGCGTTGACGAAGACGTCGGCGTCGAGCCGTTCGTCGGGGGTGTCGACCGTCACGTCGGCCGTCACGGGGTCGCCCGTTTCCTCGATCTCGACGCCGAGGACGGGCGTCTTCGTCCTGATCTCCGCCCCGGCCTCCCGGGCGGCCCCCGAGAAGCCCTGGAGCGCGAGGTGAGGGTCGGCGAAGCCGTCGGTCGGCGAGTAGGTCGCCCCGTGGAACGCCTCGGCGTGGAGTTCGGGGCAGTGTTCGCGCGCCGCGTCGGGCGAGAGGAACTCGCTGGGGACGCCGAGGTCGTTCTGCATCCGGACCTGCTCGCGGAACCGCTCGGCCGTCTCCGCGCTCCGGGCGAGGAAGAGGTAGCCGGAGCGACGGTGCGCGATGTCGACGCCGAACGCCGTCTCGAACTCGTCCCACACCTCGAGCGAGGCGAGCGAGAGTCGGACGTTCACCTCGGTGGAGAACTGCGCGCGGATCCCGCCGGCGGAACGGTCGGTGTTGCCGCTCCCGAGCGAACCCGCCTCGCAGACGGTCACTTCGGCACCGCGACGAGCCAGGTAGTGGGCGGCGGCGAGACCGACGACCCCACCGCCGCAGACGACGACGTGCACGCTCGGTATCGAGGGGCGGAGGTGATGAAGGTTGCGCGAGCGGAGGGCGGGCTCGTGTGGCGTGACGAGCAAGTACGCCGTGCGCCGGCTCGGATCGGTCACGCGACGGGCAGCCGTCGGACCGCCCGCGGACACCGGGAGAAACGTTGACCACCCTCCCGCGTGACCCACGAGCCATGCGTGTGCTCACCGAGGCAGAGGTCGAGAGGATCGTCTCGCTTCCGGACCTCCTGCCGGCCATCGAGGAGGCGTTCGTGAAGCAGGGACGCGACGAGGTCGAACGCCCGCCGCGGCCGCACTTCCCGATCGGCGAGGGCGAGACAGAGGGGACGGCGCTGGTGATGGCCGCCGCGATCCACGGCGCGTCGACGTTCACCACGAAGGTCGCGACAGTGCACGAGTCGAATCCGGCCCGTGGCCTGCCGACCGTTCGGACGCAGGTCCACGTCACCGACGCGACGAACGGGGAGACGCGCGCGACGATGGCCGGCAACCCGATCACGAACGCCCGAACGGGCTGTATCGGTGGGCTGGCGGCTCGCGAACTCGCCGCGGGCGAACCGGTCCGGCTCGGCGTCGTCGGCGCCGGCGCGCAGGCACGGTGGCAGACGCGGGCGATCGTGGCCGCCACCGACGTCGAGCGCGTGCGGATCTACTCGCCGACGCCGGACTCTCGCCGCGAGTGCGCCGACGACCTCCGCGAGGAGGGGATCGACGCCGAGGCAGTCGACTCCGTACGGGCGGCCGTCGAAGACGCCACGGTCGTCGTGACCGCGACGACGGCCACCGAACCCGTGTTTCCCGGTGACGCGCTCGCGGCCGGGACGCTCGTCGTCGCCGTCGGCGCTTACACGGCCGAGACGTGCGAACTCGACGAGACGACGATCGGGCGGGCCGCGCGCGTCTTCGCCGACGTCCCCGAGGAGGTCGCCGAGATCGGCGACATGCGCGGTCGACTCGACGTCGACGACCTGATCCCGCTCTCGGAGGTGTTCGAGGGGCGCGCCGGCCGGGAGTCCCCGGACGAGATCCTCGTCGTCGACAGCGTCGGGAGCGCGGTGCTCGACGCGGCGGCCGCCGAACCGCTCGTCGACCGCGCCGAACGGGAGGACGTCGGCACGGTCGTCGACGGCTGAGGGGTCGACGGCTCGCGGACACTCGCCGAGGGAACTTGGACCTGCGAACGCGGACGACGTCTACGCGCCCCGGCCGCTCGTTCTGTCGTTTCGGTCTCGACCGTCGTCCTCGGTCTGACGGTCGTCCGACCGGGGGTTCGCCAGGTTCAGTCGGTCGTCTCGCCCGCGACCCGTCGCCGCGGGGAGTCGAGGTCGAGGTCGAGGTCCGCGAGGAGCGCCTCGGCCTCCTCGCGTTTCTCCTGGTGGTCCTCGAGGAACTCCCGCATCAACACCGCCGCCTGTTCCTTGCAGTCGCCGCAGAGGCGTTCGCCGCCGACGCACTCGTCGTACACCTCCTTCGCGAAGTCGTCGTCGTCGCCCGAGAGGAGGTACGCGTACAGCTCGTACACGGGGCACTTGTCGGCCTCTCCTCCTTTTTGTCGTTGCTCCTCGGCGGTGTCCCGACCCCCAGTTGTCGCCGACTTCACCTTTGCGTAGCCGTTGTCGGGGTCGTCGAGCAGCGAGATGTGACTCGCGGGGATCGACGACGACATCTTTCCGCCCGTGAGGCCGGTCATGAAGCGGTGGTAGATCGACGAGGGCGGGTAGAAACCGTAGCCGCCGGTGTCGACCTCGACCTCGCGGGCGAGTTCCTCGGCCTCGGCGCGCGAGAGGTCGAACGCGTCGACGTGCTCGTCGTACCGGCGCTTCTCGCCGTCGACGCGTTCGACGAGTGCTTCGAAGGCGTCGTCGGAGGCGTCGCGCGAGAGGAAGCGGATTCGCGGGCGGAGCGGTTCCATGCCCGCGTTCCGGAGCTTCTCGACGGCGCTCGCGCGGGCCGGATCGTCGATCTCGCCGACCGCGCGGTCGTCGACGGAGGGCCGGTCGGCGTCGAAGTCGACCGCGTCCGGGTCCACGAGGTACTGCGCGCCGTGGACGCAGCGGACGTCGCCGTCGTCCGCGCGGTCGACGAGCGACGCGTGCGCGTCGGCGACGAGGACGCGCTCCGCCGCCGTGAGTTCCTGGCTGAAGTACGCCTCCGTGATCTTGAAAAAGCGCATTCTGGCCGCCAGGTCGCGCGCGAGGCGGACGTGGGGGTCCTGGTCCGGGCCGACGGGGATGACGGTCGGCTTCGGCTCCTCGATCTGCGGGTAGAGGATGTCCGCCATCTGGGTGACGACGCTCTGCATGTGCGACACGGAGGTCTCGCCGTCGAAGCCGTAGATGCCCTCGAACTCCGCGAACCTGGCTTTGGAACCGAGCTCGAAGGCGAGGTCCTGCACCTCGCGGTTGCCGGACTGACGGTAGAGGGTTCCCTCGTCCGGATCGAACCCCAGCGCCAGGAGGGAGAGCAGGTAGTCGCGGGCGTGTTCGTCGATCTCGGACCACGTGAGACCGCGCGCGGAGTGCGCCTCGAGGTCGGCGATGAGCCCGTAGGCGTCGGCACCCTGTTCTTGGTGCCAGATGATCTCGTCGAACACCAGCTTGTGGCCGATGTGTGGGTCACCCGTCGGCATGAACCCCGAGAGGACGGCCACGGGGTCACCCGAGCGGAGGGCCTCGGCGACGGGCCGGTAGTCGCGGTGGCCGAAGATGACGCCGCGACGCATCAGGTAGTGCGGGTTCGGCACCTCCTCCAACACCGAGTCGAACTCCTCGATGCCGAACTCCTCGAACAGCTTGCGGTAGTCGGCGATCGTCGACGAGCCCCACGGGTCGAGCGTCACGTCGTCGGCGCCGGTCGCGGTGCCGCCGTCGGGGCGACGCTCGGTCTCGACTCCGGGGTCGTCGGCGTCCGTCTCCGTGGGTGTGTCGTCGGTCATATCAGGGGGTCAACCGGGCTACGGAGAGCCAGTCTACTCCACCGTTGGCGTCGGTCAGCGCAAAAACCATTCGTTTGCGAACCCCGCCGGCGAGGCGGACGTCGAGCGAGAGGTCTCTGGGCAGGACGGCGTGATCCGACCGCACCACGCGCACGAGCGAGTCGGAGTGAGAGAGGTCCGAGACGGTCGAAAAGGTCTCGTACACCCGGAAGTCGGCACCGAACTTGAACCCCGACTTCGGGACGCCGCCGGCGGCGCGGAGCGCGGTGTACGCCCGGAGGCGGCGGTCGAACCGCTCGCCTTCGACCGCGCGACCGCGGGCGATCACCGCTCGCTCGCCGCCGTCGACGGTCCCGTCGGTGGCGGTGTCGCCGTCGCCCTCGGCGTCCGTCACCGTGAGCGCTCCCCGTCGCGCGAGGAAGGCCGCCTCGACGAGCGAGAGTTGGAGCGGTCCCTCGTTGGCGTTGCGCCCGTGGAGACGCTGGCCGTAGAAGTGCGCCTCATACGCCGCGTCGGGCGGCTCCCACACGAGCACGCGGTCGCCGAGGAACGTCCCCGTCAGCGCCGTGGGTGGGTCGTCGGCCAGCGTGCCGCCGGGAGTCTCGGTCGTCGTCTCGAAGTAGGTGAGTTCGCCGTCCTCGTCGACGACCGCGAGGACGACCGCGCCGAGTGTGTCGAGCGCGACCGACGCGCGCTCGCCGACGACGCGGATCCGGTAGGCCACCTCGTCGTCCCACGGCCCGCTGCCCCTGGGGTAGACGACGAAGTCCGCGTCCGTCGTCCCGTCCGCGCTCGCCGCGGGCGAGAGATAGAAGCCGCGGTCGCGGAGGTCCTTGTAGACGACGAACTCGAGGACGATGCCGGTCCGCGCGAGGAACGCGCGGAAGTCGAGTGCCTCGTCGTCGACGACGATCCCGTCGATGTCGCCGCGCTGGAGGAGGTGGGCGGCCTCGACGGGGGCGAGAGCTAGCCCGCCGCCCTCGGTCGGCCGGCCGTAGCCACGGGAGTCGTAGAAGCGCTGACGGGCGTCACCGGCGAGATGGACGGTGCTACCGTCGGCGTCGAGCGTCCCTTGCATACCGCGCACGCCGCGCGGCGGCGTCAAAGGCTCACCGATTGCACGCGCTCAGGCCGCCTCGTCGACGTCGTCTCCGCCGCCGTCGTCGCTACTCGTCGTCGCCGTCTGGCACGCGCCCGTCGTCGGAGGTGCTCTCGTCGGTGCTCGCGCGACCGCCGTCGCGCACGTTCTCGTCACCGACCCCACCTGCGGGAGGACTGCCCGGGGAGCGAAACAGCTCACACGTCCCGTCGAGACAGCGTCGTTTCGTGGCCGTCTCGAAGACGGGGAGCCCGCAGTCACAGCTGTCGACGACGACGCCCGCGGGGACCGAGAACGCCGTCTCGCAGGCGGGATAGTCGTCACAGCCGGCGACGAGTCGACCCGATCGCCTGAGGAGGCGGAGCGGCGACCCGCAGTCGGGGCACGACCACGCGCCGTCGAACCGCTCGCGGACCACGTCGTCGAGCGGCTCGCACGACCGGTCGACGCACACCTCGAAGACGGCCCCGCGCTCGACACGCATCAGCGGCAGACCGCAGTCGTCGCACGTCTCGTCGAGCACGGTCGCGCCCGCGACGAGCGGAAACCGGACGCCGGAGTCGACGCCGAGGACGCCGCCGCCAGCGCGAACGAGCGGTTCGCCCGTTTCGGGATGGTGGCCGACGGGGACGCCCGCCTCCGTGACCGGGTAGGTCGCCCGTCCGGTCACCTCGTGAGCGACGACGCGGAGCGTCTGGTCGCCGGCCCGCGCAGTGAGACCGAAGCCCGACGCGTCCTCCTCGACGGCGAGCGAATCCGGGCGCGTGAGCCACGCCACGGGCTGGTAGCCGTCCGCGTCGTGGACGAGGACGGTGCGGTCGGGTTTGACGAGGACGACGACACGACCCCGGGTGGTACGGTCGCGGGTTCCCTCGAACGTCGTGGTACAGTCACCGGCGAAGACGCGGGCCGAGTCCATGCGACCCCGTGGCCGCCCGTTCCGGTTTGAACGTTCGCCCGAAAGGTTTCGTACCAGGAGGAGCGGGTGTCAGCGCCGTCGAGCGCGGCGCACCCCGAAGACGAGAGCGAGAGCGAGCGCGAGGACGACGGCGACCGGCTCGAATCCGGGGAACGTCGTCGATGTCGTCGGCTGCGGGGACGGCGTCTCGCCGGGTTCGAGGACGCGGAGCGTCGCGGTTTCGCCGTCGACCCGCGCCGTGTACGTCCCCGGCGCGACGATGTTGTGCTCGAAGCGGACCGTCGTCTCCCCGTCCGCCGGGACGGTGACCTCCCGCGAGTTGATAACCTCCCCGAACATCTCCAGTTCGACCACGTGCGTGTCCGGCGTCTCGTGGGGGTTCTGGACCGTCACGACGACGATCGCGGCCTCCGACGTCGGGATCGTCTCCTGCTCGAAGGAGACGTCGACGACCGCGGTGTCGTCGAGTCGGGCCGGGGTCGCACCGTCGCCCGTCGTCGCTTCGGGGGTTGGTGTCGCGGTCGCCGTCGGCGGTTCGGTCGTCCGGGACGCGCTGCTGGCACCACTGGCACCGCCGCCGCTGGCACCGTCGTCGCTGTCGTCAGCAACCCCGGCTCCGCCACCACCCCCGCCCCCGCTGCTGCTGTCGTTGTCGTCGTCGCTATCGCTGCTGCTGTCGTCGTTGTCATCGTCGTCGCTGCTGCTGCCGTCGTTGTCGTTGTCGTCGTTGCTATCGCTACTGCTGTCGTTGTCGTCGTCGCTATCGCTGCTGCTGTCGTCGTTGTCGCTACTCCCACCGCCAGTGTTTCCGTCGTCCGGTGTCGAGGTCGGGGTCGGCGTCGTGGACAGCTGGACGTCGTGCGAGTAGGCGAGGCCGACGCCTGGTTCGGGTCCGTCCGCCGACGCTTCGCCACCGACCGTGACCGTCACCTGGTTCGTGCCGCGACGGATCCAGGAGGGGTCCGTCGTGAGCGACACCGTCTCACCGTCGGCGAGCCGTCCCGTGTACCCCGTCGCGTGGCCGTTGACCGAGACGGTGGGGTCGACGGTCCCCGCTCGCGCTCGCAGGTGGAGCGTGTAGTCGTACACGCCGCCCGTCGCCGAGAAGTCGAGCCGGGAGGCGTTCGTCGAGATCGGAAACGCCGCCGTCTTGGTCTCGCCGTCACGGAACGTACCGAACGTGTGGTTCGTCCCGTCGTCCGAACTGATCGAGAGACCCGTCGGCTCCGAGCGGAGTTCGGCGTTCGGAGTCTCCCGGTAGCTCACACCGCCAGCCACGAATCGGACCTCGTGGTGGTCCATCGTGGCGACGTTCCGGAAGCCGGAGCCGCCTCGTGCGACGAGTTCGACGGTGATCCAGTCCGACGTGTGGCCGTACCCGTCGAGGTCGAACGTGTCGCTCCCCGACGACAGGCTCACGTTGCTGGCGATCAGGGTCCCTTCGCCCGCGGTTCCGTCCGGTCTCTCCTCGACCACGCGAACGTCGACGACCGGGGTCCCTCTCGCGAACGCGTAGGAGACGGTGAAGGAGGTGAGGTTGTTCGGAGGGTCCTCGAAGCCGAACTCCGCCGACTCGCCCGCGGTGAACTGTCTGATCTCGTCGCGGTCGCTGAACGGCGCGTTCGTGCGCGTCGAGCCGGTCACCACCAGTTCAGGGGCACCGTCGGCCGGTCCACCCGGATCGACGTTCCCCGCCGGTGCGATCTCGGTCGTCGAGCCGGGTTCGACGTTCACCCCCGTCTCGTTGTCCCACTCGCTCGTCGTGGTACCCGTCACGTCGATCCGAAAGTCCGTCACGGTCTCGAAGGCGGCTACCTCGTACTCGTACGTCGAGCCGTTCGTTGCGTTCGGCGCGGTGAACGAGACGCCCGGACCCGTCGCGTTCTCGTCCTCGTCGACCTGAGCGACGACGTCACCGTCGGACGGCGACCGCTCGTGGAGTGGACCCGTCCGCTCCGTCTCTGCCGTGGGAGCCGGGCTGAACGCGTCCACCGCACCGACGGACGCCGGCGTGACGACCAGCAGTACCGTCAGGACGAGAACCGTGAGTGAGCGCCCGTTCATGATGCGGCGGGATCCGACCAGGAGACACCTGGCGCGAACCCGGGTCGTCCACTACGGGGAGGTCCCGCAGTATAAGTGTTGTCCGGAGGTGGCAGACGGCGGTCCGACGCGCGAACGACGCGACAGCGTCGACGGTGCCAGCGACGGCGGTGACACACACCGTGTCGACGGGGGTGACGTCGGGAGCGGACGTGTGCGGCGGACTCAGTCGCGGCGAGCGAGTGCGAGCGCCGCGAGCACCAGCGCGACGAGCGCGACGGCCGGGCCGAATCCGGGGAAGGTCGTCGACGTCGTCGGCTGCGGGGACGGCGTCTCGCCGGGTTCGAGGACGCGGAGCGTCGCAGTTTCGCCGTCGACCCGCGCCGTGTACGTCCCCGGCGCGACGATGTTGTGGACGAACTCGAGCGTGGTCTCTCCCCGAGCGGGAACGGTGACCTCCCGCGCGTTGACGACCTGGCCGAACAGTTCGAGTTCGACGGTGTGCGTGTCGGCCGTCTCCTGGGGGTTCCGCACCGTCACGACGACCGTGGCCTCCTCGTCCGTCCGGATCCGCTCGGAGCGGAACGAGACGTCCGTGACGACCGTGTCGTCGCTGTCCACCATCGCGGCCTCCTCGTCGCCCGTCGAGACGTTCGCCCGTTCGGTGAGGACCGTGACGGGACCGGGAGTTCCGAGGGGTGTCGCCGTCGTCGTCACCGTCGTGGTCGTCTCCTCGTCGTCTTCGGGGTCGTACGGGACGGCGTTCGCGCCGCCTCCGGTGTCGTCATCATCGTCGTTGTGGCGATCCGATCCGTCCGTGTCGTCGGCCGACGAGTCGCTCTCGTCCGTCGAATCTGATGAATCTGCCTCGTCTGTCGGGTCGTTCGTGTCGGGCGAACCGTTCGATCTCGACGAGTCGCTCGTGTCGGAGGTACCCGAGGTATCGTTCTCGTCGCTCTCGTCTGGCGTGGTGCTGGACGAGTCACTCGTCTCTGAACTGTCTGAACTGTCCGAGGTGTCGCCTTCTTCGGTGGTGTCGGACGACTCACTCTCTGAGTCGTCCGGTGCTCCTTCGTCGGCCGGCCGTTCGGACTGGTCCTCTGAAGCGTCATCGTTCGAGCCATCGGTTCGATCCTCGGAGGCATTGGACGGCTCGTCACCGGTCTCGTCCTCAGTTCCCGACGTACTGTCGTCCTGGTTTTCTTTCTCCGGTTCCTTCTCGCCGCCCTCTTCTTCTTCGTCCTCTGGCGTCTCTGTCTCCTCGTCCTCGGGTGTCTCTGTCTCTTCACCTTCCGGCGTTTCTGTCTCCTCGTCCTCGGGTGTCTCTGTCTCTTCACCTTCCGGCGTTTCTGTCTCCTCGTCCGCTGGCGGTTCCGTCTCCTCGTCCTCTGAGGTGGCTGTCTCCTCGCCCTCGGGTGTCTCTGTCTCTTCGTCCTCTGGCTTCTCTGTCTCTTCGTCTTCCGGCGTCTCCGTCTCTTCGTCTTCCGGCGTCTCCGTCTCTTCGTCTTCCGGCGTCTCCGCCTCCTCGTCTTCGGAATCCGACTTCTCCTGTCCTTCGTCGGGAGCGTTTGCGTTCCCACTGGCGCCGTCGGAGTCGTCAGTGTCGTCTGAGTCGTCGCTGTCACCGTGGCCGTCCGACTCGTCGGACCTGTCGTTCGAACCTCCCTCGCCACGATCCCCCGGGTCGTCTGAGTCGTTGTCGTCCGAGTTCTCGTCCTCGTCGTCTTCCGCGTCTCTCTCGTCCTCGTCGTCTTCCGCGTCTCTCTCGTCCTCGTCGTCTTCCGCGTCTCTCTCGTCCTCGTCGTCTTCCGCGTCTCTCTCGTCCTCGTCGTCTTCTCTCGTCCTCGTCGTCTTCCGCGTCTCTCTCGTCCTCGTCGTCTTCCGCGTCTCTCTCGTCCTCGTCGTCTTCCGCGTCTCTCTCGTCCTCGTCGTCTTCCGCGTCTCTCTCGTCCTCGTCGTCTTCCGCGTCTCTCTCGTCCTCGTCGTCTTCCTCTTCTCTCTCGTCTTCCACGTCGTCAAACAGGATCTGACTCGTTACCGAGTCGGGTTCTTCCTGAACGAAGGTAGGAGACGTCTGCACCGCACCGACAGAGACAGCGGAGAGCGGTGCTACGAGCAGGAGAAGGCACAGACCGAGAACAGGGAGTAGTCGGGTGTTCATAGTTTGATGTGTAGGGATCGTCCAGAAGTGGACTCGCCACTGGTCCGGGTGTCGTTCCGATACTAGAACTCACCACGTAAATGTCAGTCGGAAGTTGGATAAAAATAATTAATTCAGAGAGTGTTCTTATCTAGTGAAATTCGCGCAAGAGAACTACTCGGAGGCGAGCTCGGAGGTGACGCGTCGGCCCTCCGCACCGTGAGTCGGGGGTGATCGAGAGCAGACGGACGCCGTCAGTGTCGTCGAGCGAGGAGGACACTACCGAGAGCAGACGGACGCCGTCAGTGTCGTCGAGCGAGGAGGACACTACCGAGAACGACGGCGAGGAACACGGCGACCACTCCGAACCCGGGGAACGTCGTCGACGTCGTGGTCGGGGACGGCGTCTCGCTCGATCTGACGACGTCGACGGTGTCGGTCTCGCCGTCGACCCGCGCCGTGTACGTCCCCGACGCGACGATGTTGTGGGCGAACCGTACCGTCGCTGTTCCCCCTGCGGGGACCGTGACCTTCCGCGAATTGACCACTTGGTCGAACAGTTCCAGATCGATCGTGTGGGTGTCGGTCGCCGATTGTGGGTTCATCACGGTCACCACCACGACCGCTTGCTCGTTCGTGGTGATCTGCTCCGACTCGAACGAGACGTCCGTCACGACCGTGTCGTCCACGTCAGCCATGGTCATCGTTGCGTTCGTCGCCGCCGAAACGCTCGACTGCTCAGTCGAAACCGTGACCGGACCGGGCGTCGAGGGCGGAGCAGTCGTCGCTGTCGATGTCGTCGTCGGATCGTCGTTCTCCGGCTCGTCCGATTCGTCCGAGTTGCCGACGTAGGGCACGGCGTTCGCGCCGCCTCCGGTGTCGTCATCGTCGGACCTCGAGGAACTGGTCGAGTCTGTCTCGGTATCGTCCGGGGTTTCGGTGTCGTCTGGCGTTTCGGTGTCGTCCGGCGTTTCGGTGTCGTCCGGCGTTTCGGTGTCGTCCGGCGTTTCGGTGTCGTCCGGCGTTTCGGTGTCGTCCGGCGTTTCGGTGTCGTCCGGCGTTTCGGTGTCGTCCGGCGTTTCGGTGTCGTCCGGCGTTTCGGTATCGTCTGGCGTCTCCGTGTCGTCCGGTGTCTCTGTGTCTTCCGGTGTTTCGGTATCGTCCGGTGTCTCCGTGTCGTCCGGTGTTTCGGTATCGTCCGGTGTCTCCGTGTCGTCCGGTGTCTCTGTGTCTTCCGGTGTTTCGGTATCGTCCGGTGTCTCTGTGTCTTCCGGTGTTTCGGTATCGTCCGGTGTCTCTGTGTCTTCCGGTGTTTCGGTGTCGTCTGGGGTTTCGGTGTCGTCTGGTGTCTCCGTGCTGTCGGTAGAATCGTCAGTAGAATCGTCGGTAGAGTCGGTCGAGTCGTCGGTAGAATCGTCGGTGGAGTCAGTAGAGTCAGTAGAGTCGTCGGTAGAATCGTCGGTGGAGTCAGTAGAGTCAGTAGAGTCGTCGGTAGAATCGTCGGTGGAGTCAGTAGAGTCAGTAGAGTCGTCGGTAGAATCGTCGGTGGAGTCAGTAGAGTCAGTAGAGTCGTCGGTAGAATCGTCGGTAGAGTCTGTGGAGTCGTCGGTAGAATCGTCAGTGGAGTCAGTGGAGTCTGTGGAATCGCCACTATCCACCTGCGCCGGCCCATCCAGAGGCCCGGTCGCGGCGATCCCCGGAACGCTGAACGCGACACTGACGAGCAGGAGGGCGACGACGAGTCCGGCAGCAGTAGTGGTGCGCTGGGTCATGGTCATTGGGGTGGCCGTCTTCGTGCAGGGGCCGTTCGAGACGCGGGTGGTCTGCAGGCGGCCATGGCGTGGACTCGCTCGTGGAACCTTATATTACTCACGTATTGCTCGAAATTAAAACACTATTTTCTGAATTTCAGAAATT
This sequence comes from Salinigranum salinum, assembly GCF_009176545.1. GTDB lineage: Archaea > Halobacteriota > Halobacteria > Halobacteriales > Haloferacaceae > Salinigranum > Salinigranum salinum. The sequence goes on from NZ_VTOJ01000001.1 coordinate 23,600, forward strand.
GTTGACTGTCTTCGAAGATGTACGGACACGTGGGCGTCAGCAGAGCTTTGAGGCAGGGCGTCCGACTCGGACCGTGGACGCTGTACTCTTCGACATGGACGGGGTGTTGGTCGACTCCGAACGGTTCTGGCACGCGTTCGAGGACGAATGGGTGTTCGCCGAGGCGACCCTGGGGACGCCCACGAGAGCCGAGATCACGGGTCGGAACTACCGCGAGATATACGACTACCTCACGGAGACGTACGGGACGACGGTCTCGAAAGAGGAGTTCGTCCGCCGGTACGACGAGTACGCGATGGACGTCGTCTACGGCGACGGGGTCGTCCTGATGGACGGAGCGACGGAGCTGTTCGACGCCCTCCGCGAACGGGTGCGCGTGGGGATCGTCTCCTCCGCGCCACAGCCGTGGATCACGGTGGTCCGCGACCGGTTCGGACTCGACCCGCTCGACCTCGTCCTGAGCGCCGAGGACATCGACGGACCGGGGAAACCCGAGCCCGACGTCTACGAACACGCTGCCGCCGAACTCGGCGTCGCCCCGGGCGAGTGCGTCGTCGTCGAGGACTCGTACAACGGCGTACTGGCGGCCTCGCGAGCGGGGGCGTACACCGTCGCGTATCGGACACCACAAAACGAAGACGTCGACCACAGCGCCGCGGACGAGGTGGCAGAGGGACCCGAGGAGCTGCGGGCGACGCTCGCGCGACTGGTCGGGCTGGAGTGAGCGTGCGGTCTCGTGACGGCACCGGGACGGCGGCACTCGGCGTCGAGAGTCCCGGAACGTCGTCCGAACGCGTCGAGGACGAACGCGCGGACTGGTGCTCGCGGCTGTGCTGTCGGGGAGAGTGAGACCCGTGTCGTACGAGGTCGATCACGTGTTCGTCATGACCGCCCCTGGTGCGCCCGCCGCCGACGGGCTCGTCGAGGCGGGTCTCACGGAGGGGGCGTCGCGGACGCACCCCGGACAGGGGACGACGAACCGCCGGTTCTTCTTCGAGAACGCGATGCTCGAGTTCCTGTGGGTGCACGACAGGGACGAGGCGGAGAGCGAGGCGATGCGACCGACGCATCTGCTGGAGCGCTGGACCCGGCGCGACGGCGACGCCTCCCCGTTCGGACTGTGCTTCCGGCCAGCCGACACAGCTGTCGAGACGCCACCGTTCCCCGCGTGGGACTACGAGCCGCCGTACCTCCCGGCCGACCGCGACATCCAGGTGGGCGACAATGCGGGAGTCGTCTCCGAGCCGTTCCTATTCTACCTGTCGTGGGGGTGCTCCCCGAGCGACCCGCCCGAACACGACGCGGGACTGACCGCGCTGACGTCGGTCACGCTCCACACGCCGACGGCCGACACGCCCTCCGACGCGCTGAGCGCGGTGAGCCGACTGGTCGACATCGAGCCAGCGGAGACGCATCGCATGACGCTCGTGTTCGACGACGGCGGACGAGGAGAGACGCTCGACATTCGGCCGGACGCACCGCTCGTGATGCGGTACTGAACAGCGGTGTGGACGCCGGCGGGCCGACCCCGCCGACGGGACCTCAGTCGACGACGCGCACCGTCCGTTCCTCCGAGACGGGGAGCAACGGCAGGTCGGGGAACGTCACCTCGATACGGAAGGTGAGCTCGTCGTCGGTCGCGCCGAAGACGCCGACTGGGACCCGCGTGGCGTCCGAGAGGTAGGTCGTCTTCGTCGTCATCTCCACGCCGTTGACCGTCACGCGCACGCCGGTCCGTGCACCCCCGCCCGTGTTCGCGACCGTCACCTCCTGGACGGCGCTGGTGCCTCTCGTCACGGTGTCGGGAAACGCCCCCCAGTCGAGTTCGATGGCCGGCAACGACGTCGCGGAGTCGACCACCCGCTCGGCCACTCCCTCAGAGAGGTCCGCTCGCGTCAGCGTCTCGATGCCGGCGGCGACGAGGTCTGCGGGCGTCCGAAGCCCGGCAGAGGAGAGCCGACCCGCACGGCGGGAGCCGACCCCGTCGACCGCGGTGAGTCCGACCGCGTCCCGGGAGACACCGTGTTCGACCCGCGCCTCGACGCGCCGGGCGAGGTTGGCCGCACGCGGTCCGGAGAAGGTGTCGAGGAACTCGCGGAGCGCCGCCAGCAGTCGCAACGCGTTCTGTCGGATGACCCAGGCGTCGCTCCGGAGCTCGGTCGGGGTCGAACCGGCCATCGCCGCCCGACAGATGGCGAGCACCTTGCGGTTTCCACCCTCCAGTGTCGTGTCGAACCCGGCGAGGACGGAGTCGACGGCGTCGTGTTCGGCGGCGCGACAGGAGACGGAGTCGAACTCCGAGGCGCTCGCGACCGCCTCGAGTACGGCGTCGACGTCGACGTACGCCCGGTCGGAGAGGTCGTGGAACCGCCGGGCGGTGGCGAGGTCGAGGTAGTACTTCGACGCCAGTCGGCCCAGCGACGTGGGCTCGACAGACAGGTCGTCCATCTCGACGAAGCCGCGGTCGACGAGCGACTCGAGCGTCTCACGGACGCGTTCGCGCAGCCCGTCGAAGCCGTACTCGTCCGGTTTCGACCGTGCACGGACGTAGTAGAACGTCGTCTCCAGCCACGAGAGGACGTCGTCGAGGTCGTCGATCGTGCCCATGGCGATCTCGGCGTTGAGGTGCGAATCGAGTTCCTCGGCGAGATGTGACTCGATGTCCTTGCCCTCGCGGATGAGCGTCCGGTAGCGGTCGGCGTCGGCGCTGTCACAGATCACCCAGCCGTAGCCGACGTCGTCGTAGCCGGGTCGGCCGGCGCGGCCGAGCATCTGCATCACGTCCAGCGGTGAGATGTCGACGTCGCCCTCGAGCGGGTCGTGGTACTTCGTGTCGCGGATGACGACACACCGGGCGGGGAGGTTCACGCCCCACGCGAGCGTCGACGTCGAGAAGAGCAACTGGACCGTCCCCTCGCGGAACCATTGCTCGACCAGGTCGCGGTCCGTCTTCCCCAGCCCCGCGTGGTGGAAGCCGACACCGTCGACCACGGACTGTCGGAGGGTGTCGTTCGACAGCTCTCTGGCGTCGTTGTGGAAGTCGTAGTCGCCGCGCGCGCCCATCGGGACGTCGCGTTCGGCGAACTCGTCGCGCGCCTTGCGGGCGGCCTGGACGGTGTCCTGCCGCGAGGAGACGAAGACGAGCGCCTGCCCGTCGTCGCGGATGTGCGGCTCGGCGAGGTCGAACGCTCTGTAGAGGCGGCGGTACTTGTCGGCGAAGCTGTTCTCGCCGTGGCTGTACGTCTTCACGCCCGCGTGGAGCTTCACGGGTCGGTAGTCGTCGCCGAACTCGAACGTCGTCTCGGGGACCGCGTCGAGCCACGCGGCGACGTCCGCGACGTTCCGCATCGTCGCCGACAGCGCGATCACGCGGGGAGCACAGAGCCGCCGGAGGCGGGAGACAGTCACCTCGAGCACGCCTCCTCTCGAATCCGAGTCGAGGAGGTGTACCTCGTCGATGACGACGCAGTCGACGTCCGTGACGAAGCCGTATCTGGGAGAGTCGTGTTTCCGCGTCGCCGAGTCGGTCTTCTCGGGCGTCATCACGAGGATGTCCGCCCGCTCCGCCCGGCGTGGATTGAGGTCGCGCTCACCCGTCACGACGTACACCGAGTAGCCCAGGTCCTCGAACCGCTCCCACTCGGCTTCCTTCTCGTTGGTCAGCGCGCGCAGCGGCGCGATGAACAGCGCGGTCCCGCCCTCCCGCAGCGTCTTGCAGATCGCCAGTTCGGCGAGGGCGGTCTTGCCCGACGCGGTCGGGGCGGCCGCGACCACGTTCTCGTCGCGCTCCATGATCGCCGGGAGCGCCTCGCGCTGCATCCGGTTGAACTCCTCGAAGCCGAACGCGTCGGCGAACTCGGGGAGGGCCTCGGCCACTTTCACTCGCGGACGCCTCCCTCTCGCAGCGGGGTCCCGGGGGTAGCCATGGTCGGAGGGGGGTGCCCGTTCGACCAAAAACTTGCGGTGGCCGCGGGGAGGACCGGCGGGGATATCGATTCTCGGGGTTTGGTTTTGTGCATAGAGTACAATATACCAGAGACCGAATGACTGGATGGTGAAACTGATGCAAAAAAACGTCGGTGGAATGGACCGAAAAGCGCGACTCGTCGTCGGACCGATCCTGCTCCTCGTGGGCCTCGCTGCGGTCGTAGGGGCGATTCCGCTGGGGACGGTCGGCGCCATCGCCGCTCTCGTCGTCGGCGCGATCCTCGCGGTGACGGGCGCGGTCCAGCGGTGCCCCCTGAACGCGCTGCTCGGTGTAGACACCTGTCCGATCGACGGCTGAGACGGGGTCACGGTCCCCTCGTCGAGTCGCCGAACAGGGAACCGGACACCGACCGCGGCGCGGTCGTGTCTCTCCGGTCGCTCGTCACTCGATACGTGTCGTTTCGTCCTCGTCACTCCCTCCTGATCGTCGCTCGGCACCCCACTCGGTGCTCGGTCGATGTCGCGGTCCGGTGAACGACTCGCACGCGCGCACGCCGCGACGTCCGGCGTGTACTGTCGCGGCCCGTGTACCGCTCGACGACTGGTACGAACAGGCGACCGGCACGAACAGGCGACCGACGGGAACACGAGCGGTGACTCGGGTCCGGGTGCCCGGGCCACGCGTTCGAACAACGTGACCTGCACGACGTCCGAAACCTCCCGAGGGCCGCCCCCGTCGCGCTTATCCGCTGCCCGTCCCTACACTCGCCGATGGCCTCGCAACGGTGTGACGGATGCGGCTCGAAGGTCCGGATCGGCGGGGGTATCGGCGACTTCTGGACGTTCGCCACCGAGTCCTCCGGAGGGATCGACCTCGAACTCGCCGACGGCACCGACCACTTCCTCTGCTTCGACTGTATCGAGCGGCTCCCGGACGATCACGACGTCACGGCCGAAGACGTCGCCGCCCTCTCCGTCGAGGACGACCACGATCTCTCGGTCGACGACGACCCCGGCCCCTCGGCCGAGGACGGTTCGGGCGGCCCCGACGACGAGCGATAGACGGCGAACGGAGACGACGAACGAGAACGGCGAGCGCTAGATTTACCCGCCACAGCCACCATCCTCGCGTGTGGACCCTGCCCGCATCGTCGACGAGTTCCCCGCGCCCTCCTACCGTGGCGCCCAGGAGCAGGCCCTGCACGACATCCGCGACGCCTTCGCCGCCGGCAACGAGGTCGTCCTCGTGCGCGCGCCGACCGGGAGCGGGAAGTCACTCCTGGCACGGGCCATCTGCGGGGCGGCGGCGACCGTCGAGGCGTCGCGGCCGCGGGACGCGACGGACGCGTACTACACCACCCCGCAGGTGTCGCAGCTCGACGACGTCGCCGCCGACCCCCTCTTGGAGGACTTCCAGGTCATCCGCGGCAAGCGCAACTACGACTGCATCCTCGACGGGGAGGAGAACACTCCCGTCAACCGGGCACCGTGTGCCCGCCAGCGAGGGTTCGACTGTTCGGTCAAACACCGCTGTCCGTACTACTCCGCGCGCGCCATCGCCTCGAACCGCCGGATCGCCGCGATGACGCTCGCGTACTTCATGCAGACCGCCGGCTCCGACGTCTTCCGCAAGCGCGACGTCGTCGTGATCGACGAGGCGCACGGTCTCGCGGAGTGGGCGGAGATGTACGCGACGATCGACCTCGGCCCCCGGACGGTCCCCATCTGGGACGACCTCCGCGTGCCCGCCGTCGACGAGGCCGACGACCCACTCGAACGGACCGTGAGGTTCGCCGACGCCCTCGTCGGGGCGTGTACGCGCGCGAAAGACGACCTCCTGGCGAAACCCGAACTGTCGCCCGACGACGCGGCGCGCCGCGACCGGCTGCAGGAGCTCGTCTCGGAGCTCAAGTGGTTCGTCGAGGACGCGCGCGACCCCACCTCGCCGACGACGTGGGTCGTCGACCAGCCCGACGGTGCTGGCTCGCGCCTGCAGATCAAACCACTCGACCCCGCGCGCTACCTGAAACACACCGTCTGGGACCGCGGCAACCGCTTCGCCCTGCTGTCGGCGACCATCCTCGACAAGCACTCGTTCTGCCGCGGCGTCGGCCTCGACCCCGACCGGGTCGCGCTCGTCGACGTCCCGCACACCTTTCCGCTGGAACACCGCCCGCTGTACGACGTCACGCAGGGGAAGATGACGTTCGACCACCGCGACGAGACGATCCCGAAGATCGCCCGCCTCCTCGTCCGCCTCATGGCCGAACACCCCGACGAGAAGGGACTCGTCCACTGTCACTCCTACAGCATCCAGGAACGACTCCACGAACGGCTCGCCGGCATGGGCGTCGCGCCGCGCGTCCGCGCCCACTCGCGGGAAGACCGCGACGCGGCGCTGGAGGCGTGGAAGGCGTCTACCGACCCGGACCTGTTCCTCTCGGTGAAGATGGAGGAGGCGCTCGACCTCCGGGGCGACCTGTGTCGGTGGCAGGTCCTCTGCAAGGCGCCGTACCTCAACACGTCCGACTCGCGGGTCGCGCGCCGGCTCGAAGAGGGACAGTGGGCGTGGTACCACCGCGCCGCGCTCCGGACGGTGATCCAGGCGTGTGGGCGCGTCGTCCGCGCCCCCGACGACTACGGCGCGACGTACCTCGCGGATTCGAGTCTCCTCGACCTGTTCGACCGCGCCAGCGCGGACCTCCCGCCGTGGTTCCGCGAGCAGGTCGACGCGATGTCGACGCCCGCGTTACCCGACTTCGACCCCGCGGCGGCCCTCGAAGGGGTGGACGCTGCGCCGACACCGGGCCGCGTCGACGACAGCTCGCGGACGTCCGCCAGCGACGGCACGGACGCGTCGTCCGCCAGTCCGTCCCGCTCCACCGCGGCCACGTCTGACGCACCATCGCGATCCGGTTCGTCGTCCCGCCGCTCGTCCAGGGACGCGTCTTCCTCCACCTCGTCCTCGTCCGAGACCGACGCCGCCGACGGGGGGCGACGCCACCCACTGTCGGACGTGTGGGGCGAGTGAGGCGGCCCCGCACCCCGACGGACGAGTCGCGAGCGGCCGTCTCGCGTCCCCGGACACTCGTCGCCACCGTCGTCCGTTCCTCGCCCATCCACCGTCCACTTCGCGACCCAGTTCCGCCCTGTGTCACCACACCACATAGGTGACAAAGAGAACGAACTTCGATCGAAGACGACTCTCTGCTATCGTATTAAACATGATCGTTTATTATGGTGATTGTTTGTCGACCGATTACCGGACAAAAGTGGTCATAAACGTAAATTAGTCCGCAAGTAACTGCGCGACTGACACGGTATCTCACGATATACTTAACAACCAGGGATCTGTATGAACAATCGTACGACGATGCACACCCACGCCCTCACCACGGCGCTGACCCTGTACCGGAGCGGAACACTCTCGCTGACACAGGCCGCACACCGGGCGGGCTGCTCGGAGCGCGAGATGATCCACGTGCTCGGCAAGCACGGCATCGCGATTCGGGAGTCGTTCGCCTCCCACACGTCGCCGGACAACACCCCCGCTCGCGCCGACTGACCGGCACGGCTCACGGTCTCGACCGACCACCGACTCCCGGCTCGTCACGTCATACGCCCCGCCGATGGGCGCGTTCGCTCGCCGGACGTCCCCGTCTCTGCAACCGTCTCTATCGGAGCGCCCGGTTCCGCTCCCGGCCCACTCTCCGTGCTCGCGTCCCCGCCTCAGCGATCGTCGTCTCCCGGCCCGTTCTCGGGCAGGATGTGCAGTCCCGCACGGCTCTTGAGCACCGGCACCGTCTCGGCCGACGGATCGAAGTAGTCCGGGCGCGGGATCGTCTTCGCTTCGTACGTCTCCGGATCGAGCACCTGCACCGCGTGGTCGTCCTCGACCGTCACGACGGTGGTCTCCGCGGCGTCGTCGCGCGTGCCGAGGCGTCGCGCGTCGGGTGCGATCCCCTCGTCGTACGCCGCCTCGTAACTCGCGCCCGTCGCCAGTCGCACGCCCTTGAGCCGGCGGCGTGCGCTTCGGACGAGCACCGGCCCGTCGCCGTCGCCGGGATCGACGACGGTCCCCGGCGGGTAGCGCGGGAGCCGCACGGCGAACGTGACCCTGTACACCTCGTTGCCGTCGCCGTCCTCGGTCACGAGCGTCGGGTACTCCTCGACGCTGCCGCCGAGTTCGCGCGTGATGCGTCGGGCGATGCCGCCGCCCATCTGGTTCGTCGAGATCTTCAGGTCGACCCCGTCGTCGGTTCCGGTGACGTCGGAGATGAACGCGTTGCGGTCCCCCGTGGCCTCGCGCTCGGCGATGTACGCCTCGGCGATCTCCACGGCGCGCGTCCGCTCCTCGGTCGTCGGCGTTCGATCGTCGGCACGGACCTGGATCTCGGCGGCGTAGTAGCCGCCTGCGATGCGGCCACAGCGATCGCACGTGCCGCGCGCGATCAACACCGGGACCGTGACCCGTTCCTCGACGTACGTCCCCCGAACGACGCCCGAAAAGTGACAGTGCATCCGGATGGTGTTCTGGTCGACCTGTTCGGCCTCGATCCCCCACTCGACCCCTTCGGCCTCGAGGTGGACGCCGAGCGCCGACGACACCTCGTCGACGGCGATGTCGGTGTAGTCCTCCGCGCCGACGTCGACCCACCGGTTCCCCCGATGGACCGCCCCACAGCCCGAACACACCTGCACCTCGATGCGGTCGGGCGCGTCGACGAGGTCGAAGTCGGCGAAGTAACACGCGTTACAGAGCACCGCGTCCCGGTCGCGCGGCTGACCCGGGAGGGGTTCGGACCGCTCGGGGACCGGGTCGCCACAGCGGGGACAGAACTCGCGCGACGCCGCGTCAGTCATACGCGAAGGTAGCAGCCGAGCGTGGTTAAGCCCCGCGAACCCGACGTCGGATCGATCGGATCAGGCCTCGTCGCCAGAGTCCGCCAGAGTCCGCCAGAGTCCGCCAGGCCGCCCGTGCTGTCTTTCACGTCTCCCCGTCCCCGTCGTCACCGTGCTCACCCTCCGGATCGTTCCCGCCGCCGTCTTCGTCCGAGGCGTCGCTCCCGGTCGCACCCGCACCGTCGAGGTACGTGAGCGCCTCCGCGTCGCGGACCTGCCGGAAGTCGCGGTAGTACTGCCCGACGGCACCGAACATCTCGGGCGTCTCGACGGCGACCACCCGGGCCCCGGCGTCGCGGACGCGTGCCGCGGACTCCGGGGCGGCGACCGGCACCGCGAGCGTCACCTGCTCTGCGCCGGCGGCCTGGACCTGTCTGACGCACGCGAGCGCCGTCGCCCCCGTCGCGAGGCCGTCGTCGACGATCACGACGTGTCGCCCGTCGAGCCGTGGCAGGGGGTCGCCGCCGCGGTACTGGCGGACCTTCTCCGAGGCGGCCGCCTGCCCGCGCGCTCGTTCCTCCTGGAGGTAGTCGTCGCGCACGCCGAGCCGCGAGACGAGGTCGTCGTTCGTCCAGACGCTCCCGTCCCCGGCGACCGCGCCGACGGCGAGTTCTGGGTTGCCCGGCGCGCCGAGTTTCACCGCGACGACGACGTCCAGCGGCGCGCCCAGCCGGTCGGCGACCGCGCGACCCACGGGGAGCCCCCCGCGCGGGATGGCCAACACCAGATCGGCCTCGACGCCCTCGCTCGCCAGTCGGTCGGCGAGTCGTCCACCCGCCTCGGTCCTGTCGGCGAACATACCACTGATACGCCGACCGGCGCTAAAGTTCTTGGCCGCGCCTCGCGGCGGCGGGTCGCGACGGCGGTGTCGTGGGCCGTCGCGACGGTCCCCTCCTCGCAGTCACTCGGCCAGCAACGACGGCGTCTCGACCGACTCGTCCGCGGCCTCGCGCCACGAGTGTGCGGGCGTCCAGCCGAACAGTTCCCCCGCTCGGGCCGTCGAGAGCGCCGATTGCTCGCCGTCGACCGTGCAGTCGTCCGGCACGGAGCCGAAGAACGCCTCGACGGCCTCGCGCGTCGGTCGCCCGAGGTAGTTGTCGGCCGCGGCGGCGTGGACCGCGTGGTGACCCTCGACGCGGGAGTCGAGCGCGCTCGCGACCAGCGAGGCCACGTCACGGACGTCGACGTACGACCAGAAGTTGCCCGCGCCACCCTCGAGCCCCTCACGTGCGACGTCGCGGCAGGCGTACTCGCCGGGGTACTGGATCCACGACGGTCGGATCGAGGTCACGGGGACGTCGTACCGTCGCGCGACCATCTTCGCCACCTCCTCGCCCGCGACCTTCGAGGTTCCGTAGGGGTCCTCGGGCCGCGTCGTGTGCGACTCGGTGACCGGGAGTTCTTCGGGGAGCGTCTTCTCGCGCGCGAACGCCCAGCCGTACGCCGACTCCGACGAGGCCCAAACGGTCCGCGCGCCCGCCCGTCCGGCCGCCACGAGGACGTTGTACGTCGTGAGGACGTTCGTCTCGAACACCTCGCCACCGGGGTGTCGCGTCGGCGACGGGATGGCCGCCCAGTGGACCACCGCGTCGGGATCGACGTCGGCGAGGAGGTCGAGCGCCGCCCCCCGATCGGCGAGGTCGGCGGCGCGGAAGTCGACGTGTGGGCGTTCGGGCACCTCGAACCCCGGCTGCTCGTAGTCGACGCAGACGACGTCGTAGTCGCCCGCGAGTCGGTCGACGATCCAGCGGCCCGACCGCCCCAGGCCGCCGGTGACGAGTGCGGTCTCCATAGCCGCGACTAGCGCGTGACGTCAGAAGAACCCGTTCGAAGCCGCGTGCCGTCGCGGCGGCGACACCGCCCCGTCAGCGCCGGGGCGTCGCCGACACCCGATCCCCGTCGGTACGGGGGCGAACCCGTATCAGTACGGGGTGAATCCGTGTACCTCTCGTGCGTGTGCGAGGAGTGCCTCCGTCGTGTCGAAGGACTTCCCGCAACTGCACGTGTGGTACGCCGATTGGAGTGTTTGACCAACGGCCATATCCTCTAATCCCGTGTGGATCTATAATAATCTTTCGTAGGTTGTGTGCGGACGGATTACACGTGAACGTATCCCCCGCCGTTCGTCACGCGATTTACTCGCTTCGTACTCGTTTGTCACGGGAAGAGAGTCGAATGTGAACACGACACAGTGTGATCGTTCGCGCCGCACGGACCGGCCGGGCGAAGGGGACGGGGTGACCCGGCAGGGTTTATGCCGTCGAGCTAGTAGACACTCCCATGCAGTGGAAACCAGATTGGGGGCTTCGGGGTCGAATGGCCCTCACCATGTTCCTGCTGTTCGCCCTCTACATCGTCTTCGTCGGCGTGTTGAGCCTGTACTTCGGACGGCTCCTCCCCGTCGTCGTGTTCATGGGACTCTTCCTGTTCGCACAGTTCTTCTTCAGCGACAAGCTCGCGCTGTACAGCATGGGCGCGACGGTCGTCGAGGAGGACGAGGCGGACGCGGAGATGCGGAAGGTCCACCGGATGGTCTCCCGACTGTCCCAGCAGGCCGACCTCCCGAAACCGAAGGTCGCGGTCGCCGAGACCAACATCCCCAACGCGTTCGCCGCCGGACGATCCCGGAAGCACTCCACGGTGTGTGTCACCCGCGGCATCCTCCGGAGCCTCGACGACGACGAACTCGAGGGCGTCCTCGCACACGAACTCGCCCACATCAAGAACCGCGACGTCATGGTGATGACGGTCGCGTCGTTCCTCTCGACGCTGGCGTTCCTCATCGTCCGCTGGGGCTGGTTCCTCGGCGGCAACAGGGAACGAGGCGGCGCGCCCGTCATCGTCGCCATCCTGGTGTCGCTCGTGGTGTGGATCGTCTCGTTCCTGCTGATCCGGGCGCTGTCGCGCTACCGCGAGTTCGCCGCCGACCGCGGCGGAGCCGTCATCACGGGCAAGCCATCGGCGCTCGCCTCCGCCCTGGTGACGATCGAGGGACGGATGGAGCGGGTCCCGAAGAAAGACCTCCGTGAGCAGTCAGAGATGAACGCCTTCTTCGTCATCCCGATCAAGGGCGACTTCATCGGCCGGGTGTTCTCGACGCACCCCTCGACCGACAGGCGCGTCGAACGCCTGCGCGAGCTGGAGCGGGAGATGGAGTCACGGTAGAACCGCATGGGCCTGTTCGACTCCATTCGGTCGATCTTCGGCACCAGCGCCGAGGCCGACGCGACCCGCGCGGCCGACCCAGAGGACCTCTTCGGGATGTCGACAGCGTACCTCACGATGGCGGCCGACCTCGGCTGTCCCTCGGCCGGTGAGGCCGCGCTCTGCTTCTCCAACGTCGACTCGACCGACTTCGCATCCACGGTAGAGGAGGTCGAGACCATCCTCGATGCGGGGAAGGAAGAGACCGGCACCGATCACTGGCGTCACAGCGACGACTACGGCTACCACTGGTTCGTTCTTCACGACGAGGACCCCGAGGATCTCGTCACGTCGGTGCACTTCGCCGCCGACGAGTTCGTCGAGCGCGGCTACGGCTCTCGGCTGCTGGCCGCGCTGTTCGCCTTCGAACGCGACGGCGACGACGGCGGCGGTCGGGACGGCTACGTCTACTGGGTGTACTCCTTCCGTCGGGGGGCGTACTACCCGTTCGTCCCCACCGGAACGAGTTCGCGCGACTCGAAACGGGAGTTCAAGCTCCAGGCCGTCCTCGACGGGGAGCTCACGGTCGAGGACGACGAGGGGTACTGGTACCCGCTCTGGCCCGACCGCGCCGGACAGCATCCCTGGGAGTGAGCTGGTTCCAGTCGAGTGGTCGTGAATCGACGAGCGAACGGTAGAACGATCGGGGCGGCGGCTCTCGACGACTCGCTGTCGGGCGAGAGCGATCGGCGAACGGTCCGTCGACCGGGCGGCGGACGCAGGTCCCGCCCACGTTCGCGGCACGCCGCGGCTCTCACTGCGACGGATCGGTCGGCTGCCCGCCCGTCGCCGCAACGCCTATTTCGTCCGATTCGCTATCCAACGCTGTGTCACGCGTCGACGTCTCTCCTCACTGGGCCTACCTGCTCGTCGCCGTCCAGTTCTCCTTCTTCGGCGCGCTCGGCGCGATCGCCGTCAGCCACTACACGGCGATGGAGACGCTGTTCGCCGTCGTCGCCGCGCTCCTCTACGTCCCCGTGGGGGCGCTCGGGATCGTCGGCCTGTACATGGACACCGACGCCATCCTCGCGTCGACCTGCGGGGCCGACTGGGCACCTGACCCGCTGCGGTATCTCCTCTGGGGGGGACTCCCCGCGTTCGTCGCGCTCTCGGCGCTCCTGTTCCCCGGCGCGTCCACGCCCTCCGTGGTGATGACCCGCTTCGTCTTCGTCCTGATCGGGAGCCTCGTGCTCTCGCCCGTCGCCTTCGGACCCGTCTACCTCTACCATCGGTTCCGCCGCGTCGGCCAGCCGTGGAGCCCCGCAGCTCACCTCCGGATCTGAGTCGGCTCCGGCTCGACGGAGCAGCCACTGAACTGACCTCGCGGGGCACGCGCTGACTCCACAGGGCTGTCCCGTGCCCGTTCCCCTTTGAACCCAGTGATCCCTCGCCAGTCGTCCCGTCGGAGTCGTTCGTTTTCACTTTCACATTGCTGTTAACGAGGCTTTATGTGCGATCGGGCGGAAGGGACGTGTACATGCCAGACGACGACCTCGAGTCCCTCCCCGGCGTGGGACCGGCGACGGCGGACAAACTAGTCGAAGCGGGCTTCGAGAGCTACCAGTCGATCGCGGTCGCGAGCCCCGCCGAGCTGTCGAACACGGCGGACATCGGCGACTCCACCGCGTCGGACATCATCAACGCCGCGCGGAAGACGGCGGACATCGGCGGCTTCGAGACCGGCGCGGCCGTACTCGAACGGCGCAAGCAGATCGGCAAGCTCTCGTGGCACGTCGACGAGGTCGACGACCTGCTCGGTGGCGGGCTCGAGACGCAGTCGATCACCGAGGTGTACGGCGAGTTCGGCGCGGGCAAGTCGCAGGTGACACACCAGATGGCGGTCAACGTCCAGCTCCCGACCGACGTCGGCGGCCTCCGGGGGAGCTGTATCTTCATCGACTCCGAGGACACGTTCCGTCCCGAGCGGATCGACGACATGGTCCGCGGGCTCGACGACGACGCGATCCAGGCGACGCTCGACGACCGCGAGATCGAGGGGTCGCCCGGCGACGAGGAGACGATGGAGGAACTGGTCAACAGCTTCCTCGACAGGATCCACGTCGCGAAGGCGTTCAACTCCAACCACCAGATCCTCCTCGCGCAGAAGGCCAAGGAGATCGCCTCCGAGCACGAGGACAGCGAGTGGCCCGTCCGGCTCCTGTGTGTGGACTCGCTGACGGCGCACTTCCGCGCCGAGTACGTCGGCCGTGGCCAGCTCGCGGACAGGCAGCAGAAGCTCAACAAACACCTCCACGACCTGATGCGCGTGGGCAACCTCTACAACAGCGTCGTCCTCGTCACCAACCAGGTCGCCTCCAACCCCGACTCGTACTTCGGCGACCCCACTCAGCCGATCGGCGGCAACATTCTCGGCCACACCTCCACGTTCAGAATGTACCTCCGCAAGTCGAAGGGCGACAAGCGGATCGTCCGGCTCGTCGACGCCCCCAACCTCCCCGACGGCGAGGCAGTCATGCGCGTCCAGGACGGCGGGCTCAAACCCGAGTGACGCGAACCTAGCCGCCGACAGCGCTCGGGCTCAGACCGAGTCGGTGAGACCCCCGTCGACCCGGATGTTCTGTCCCGTGACGTAGCTCGCCGCCGGCGAACACAGGTAGGCGACGGTGTCAGCGATCTCGTCCGTCCGCGCCGGTCGCTCCATCGGGATCTGCTCCCGGGTCTCGTCGTCCACCTCGTAGCTGTCGACGAACCCCGGGAGGACGGCGTTCATCCGGATCTCCGGTGCATAGCGGTCGGCGTAGAGCTTGGTGAACGCTCCGAGTCCGGCACGGAGCACCGACGAGACGGGGAAGTCCAGGCTCGGCTCGTACGCCGAGAACGTCGAGATGTTGACGAAGCTCCCCCCGTCGCCGTCGCGCATGACCGGCGTGACCAGTCGTGCCAGCCGGACGACGTTCAGCAGGACCAGATCCAACCCCGCGTGCCACTCCTCGTCGGCGATGTCGAGCAGGTCGCCCTTGGGGGGGTGGCCCGTGTTGTTCACCACGGCGTCGATGCGTCCGTACCGGTCGCGTGCGGCCTCGACCAGCGCGGCGAGGTCGTCGGCGTCCGTGACCGACCCCGCGAAGCCGACCCCGCCGAGCTCCTCGGCGACGTCGACCGCCGCCCCCGACTTCGACAACAGCACGGGGACGTAGCCGTCGGCCGCCAGTCGTCGCGCGCACGCCTCGCCGATCCCGCGTCCTGCCGCCGTCACGATGGCGACCTTCTCTGGGTCCATGATCGACGCTCGGTGGCGGCTCTCATAAATCGTCGGAACCCCGTCGAGGATCCGACGGTCGGGATTCGTGTCGCCGGTGTCGCCGGTTTCGTGATCTCGGTTTCGTGGTCGCCGGGTTCGTCGAGTGCTGTTTCCCAGTATCTTGGAACCTTTGCACAATATTATCTCCCGTCGGCGAGTTACTCCATCTGTAGTCATGAGCACACTCACTCCCGATACCACGATCGACTCGCGCGGTGCCGGCTGCCCCGGTCCTCTGATGGACCTCATCGGCAAGATCAAGAAGGCCGACTCGGGGACCGTCATCGAACTCCAGACCTCCGAGCGGAACTCGACGAACGACGTGCCCGAGTGGCTCGACAAGGCGGGCCACGAACTCCTCGACATCGTCGAACACGACGACTACTGGAGCATCTACGTCGAGGTCGCCTGACAGTTTCGTCGTCCCACCCATCCATCCACACATATGACACAAAACATCGTCATCGTCGGCGCTGGCACTGGCGGCTCGGTGCTGGCGAACCGGCTCGCGGACCGACTCGCCCCCGACATCGACGCGGGCGACGTCGAGGTAACGCTCGTCAACGAGAGCGAGAACCACGTGTACAAGCCGATCTGGCTGTACGTCGCCTTCGGCAAGCGCGACCCCGAAGACGGCGTGCGCCCGATCACAAAGCTCGTCGACCGTCGGGTCTCGCTGCGCTTCTCGCGCGTCGAGGCGATCGACACGGATCGAAAACGGCTCTCGCTGAACGGCGGCGACACGCTCGGATACGACTACCTCGTCCTGGCGACGGGCGCGCGCATCGTCCCCGACGAGGTCCCCGGCCTCGCCGAGGCGGGCCACGACTTCTACAGCGAGGAGGGCGCGCTCGCGCTCCGCGACGCACTGGCCGACTTCACCGAGGGGCACCTCGTGCTCTCGGTCGTGGGCACCCCCCACATGTGCCCCGCGGCACCGCTGGAGTTCGTCTTCATGGCCGACGACTGGTTCCGCCAGCGTGGCGTTCGAGAGCAGGTCGACATCACGTACACGTACCCGATCCAGCGCGTCCACGGCAAACCCACCATCGCCGAGTGGGCCGCCCCGCGGATGGACGAGCGCGACATCCGCGCCGAGACGTTCTTCAACGTCGAATCGGTCGACGTCGACGCACAGGTACTGCAGTCGATGGAGGGCGAAGAACTCGACTACGACCTGCTCGTCACCATCCCGCCGCACGACGGCGTGCCGATGATCCGCGAGGCGGGCCTCGGCGACGACGGCTGGGTCGCGGTCGACAGGAACACGCTCGAGGCGAAAGGCGCCGACGACGTCTTCGCGCTCGGTGACGCGACGGACGTGCCCGCGCCGAAGGCCGGCAGCGCCGCACACTACCAGGCGGGCGTCGTCGCCGACCGGCTCACCGCGCTGGTCCACGGCGGCGTCCCAACGGCGACGTACGACGGCAAGGTCGTCTGCTTCCTCGAGGCCGGTATGGACGAGGCGACGTTCGTCTCGTTCGACTACGCCAACGAACCGTACATGCGGCCGGAGTCGCGCCCGGTCCACTGGGCGAAGCTCGCGTACAACGAGTCGTACTGGCTCACGGCCAGGGGGCTCCTCTGAGGGGGTGACGGTGTATGAGTGAATCATCCGAGACCACGCGGGAGGCGCTCGACGCCTCCGCGTACGACTCGCTCGAGGCAGCCATCGCGGAGAACCCCGACGCCGTCGCCGCGTTCGTCCGCCACCTCGACGCGGTGAACGAACTGCTCGACGTGGTCGCCCTGGGGACGTCGGCACTGGAAGACGACATGGTGGCCGAACTCGCGGGGACGGCCGCGACGCTCGCCGAGGCGGGCGACGGCCTCGCCACCGACGAGACCGTCAGACTCGCCACGCTCGTCGGCGAGAACGGCGACGAACTCGCCGATGCGTTAGAGACGCTGGTCACGTTCCAGCGCGCGGGGACGCTCGACGAACTCGTCGGGCTCGCCGACGCCCTGACGCTCCTGACGGCGGCGCTGGAGGACGACATGGTGGCCGAACTCGCCCGGACGGGGTCGCGGCTGGGCGAGGTCGCCGACGAGGCGGCCGATCCCGAGGCGGTTCGCGGACTCACGCGGCTGGTTCGGGCGGTCGGCGACGCCGAGACCGTCGAACACGACCGCGTCGGTGCCGTCGGTCTCCTGCGGGCGACGCGGGACCCCGAGGTGCAGGCGGGACTGGGCTACCTGCTGGCGCTCGCGCGCGCCGTCGGCCGCCAGCCCTGACCCGTCCGCGCGACCTTTACCGGTCGAGTACGTCCGGTCGAGCGATGCCCGCGACCGCCTCGGCGTCGGCGACGGCGTCGACGCCGACGATTGCACCGCTACCGTCCGGGGGACAGCCACGGCGGTCACCACCCGTTGACCCCACCGTGTCATCCAATCGATCCGACAGTTACGCCGACTGCCTGCCTCCCGTCGCCGCCCCCGTCACATGATGGTCACCACCCACGCCGTCGTCGGCGTCGCCGTGACGGCACCGCTGCTCGTCGTCGCCCCGGAGTTCGCTCCCGTCGCCGCGCTCGCGGGGTTCGCTGGCGGCGTCTTCCCCGACCTCGACCTCCTCGTCGGGACCCACCGGAAGACGCTCCACTTCCCCGTCGTCGGCTGGATCGTCGCGCTCCCCGCAGTCGCCCTCGCCACGCTCGCGCCGTCGTCGGCGACCGTCGCGGTCGCGGCGTTTCTCGTCGCGGGCGCCGTCCACGCGGGGATGGACGCGTTCGGGGCCGGCGAGGAGATGCGTCCGTGGGAGCGAACCAGCACGGACGCGGTGTACTTCCACCTCCGGAGACGGTGGTTCCGTGCGCGCTACTGGGTGCCATACGACGGCTCCGCTCGCGACCTCGGCCTGACGCTCGTCGGCGCGCTCCCGGGACTCGTCCTCTTCTCGGGGAGCGTCCGACTGCTCTGTGCGGCCGCGGTCGCCGTCGCAGTCCCCTACACCCTGCTCAGAAAACGGCTCCCGCCGTACTTCGAACGGATCGTCTGAGCCGCGTCCGCGTCGCGTCCGCGTCGCGTCGTGATCCCGGCTCCGACCGCCGCGACGGTCGTGCCCGTGACGTTCACACCGCGCGACAGCTTTACCCCGAACCACCCCTACGTGCGGTTATGCACGTGCAGACCGTGGTTTCGGAGGGTCGTCGGTGACCGCCGAGAGCGGAGCCGAGGCCGGTCGCGGGAGCGATCACTCGGGCCGGCAGGTCCGGTTCGTCGCCCCGGGTCGTGTGGAGGTCACTCGCATGCCGGTCGAGACTCCCGACGACGACGAGGTGCGGGTCGAGACGACGCTGTCGGCCATCAGCCCGGGGACCGAACTCCTCGTCTACCGCGACCAGGTCCCCGACGACATGCCGATCGACGAGACCATCGACTCGCTCAACGGCGCCGCCACCTACCCGCTCTCGTACGGCTACGCCACCGTGGGCACGGTCACGGCCGCGGGCGGGGGCGTCGACGACGAGTGGATCGGTCGCCGCGTCTTCGCCTTTCACCCCCACGCCAGTCACTTCTGCGTCCCACCGGAGGCGCTCGTCCGCGTCCCGCCGGGCGTCGCCGACGAGGACGCCGTCCTCCTCGCGATGGTCGAGACCGCCGTGAGCCTCGTCATGGACGGCGATCCCAACATCGGCGAGCGCGTGGCGGTGTTCGGCCAGGGCGTCGTCGGCCTCCTCACGACCGCACTGCTCGCGCGCTTTCCGCTCTCTCGACTGGTCACGTTCGACCACTGCGAGAGCCGCCGAGAGCGCTCGCGGGCGCTCGGTGCCGACGCGAGTCGCCCACCCGACGACGCCGGGGAGGCCTTCGAGACGGGTGACGGCCGCGCCGACCTCGCGTACGAGGTGTCGGGGAACCCGGCGGCGCTCGACGCGGCCATCGCCACCACCGGCGACGACGGCCGGGTCGTCGTCGGCTCGTGGTACGGCTCCAAACGGACCACGCTCGACCTCGGCGGACGCTTCCACCGGAGCCACATCCGCCTGCAGTCCAGTCAGGTCTCGCGGGTCGACACCGACCACGCGGGCCGGTGGGACAAGGAGCGCCGGCTGGATCTCGTGGTCGACCTCCTCTCGGAGCTCGGCCCTTCGGAGCTGGTGACCCACCGCTTGCCCGTCGAAGACGCCCCCCGGGCGTACCGGCTCCTCGATCAGACGCCCGAGGAGGCGTTGCAGGTGCTCCTGGAGTACTGAGACGCGGCGGACCGACGCACAACGGACGGGATCCGACAGCACCCCACAGCCCACCGGTTCCGTGAGCAGTGGCGAGACCTAAGCTTTCAAATCGCGCACCCGCCTCTACCCGGTATGAAGCTGATCGCGTTCGACTTCGACGGGACGCTCTCCGAGTCGGAGATGACGGTGTTGCTCGGCGAACGGGAGGGAGTCGCCGACGAGATGGCACGGATCACGGAGCGGGCGATGAACGACGAACTCTCGTACGCGGCGAGCCTGCGCGAACGGGCGTCGTTGCTGGAGGGTCTGGAGGAAGAGCGCGCCGAGGAGGCGTACGGCGAGGTCACGCTCCGGCCCGGAGCCGCGGATCTCCTCCGCCGACTCGACGACTACGGCCACCACGTCGCGATCCTGACCGGCGGGTTCGAGCGAGGTGTCGTACGCGCACTGGAACGGGAGGGCGTCCGCGACGCGGTCGACACCATCGTCTCGAACCGTCTCCCGGTCCGGGGCGGGCGGCTCACCGGCGACGTGGAGGGACCACTCGTCGAGGGAACGAAGGACCGCGAACTCGAACGGTTGTCCGAAGAACTCGGCGTGAAGCCGGGCAAGACCGTCGCCGTCGGTGACGGCGCCAACGACCTCCCGATGCTCGAGGTGGCCGGTCTCGCCGTCGGCTACCTCCCCAAACCGGCCGTCCGCCCACACTGCGACGTCGTCGTCGCGTCGATGGACCGCCTCGCGCAGGTGTTCGAAGAGCGCGGGCTCCTGCGAGCCACGGCGACCGAGGAGTGAGGGACGTCACCGCCGACGTCGGGACGTGGGGGCCAGGGGGGCCAGCGTCGCTGCCGGCGTCGTCACCACCGCCGTCGTCACCACCGCCGTCGTCACCACCGCCGCCGTCACGACGTCCGGCCCCGTGCCACGTCCCGACTGAGCCGCTGGAGGTGGAGGTAGCCGACGCCGCTGATGACGAGCAAAACGACGGTGAGGGTGGCGTAGCCGACGAGCAGGACGTCGACCGACACCGGCGGAGCGAGGCCGGGTGCCCCGTCGGGCGTCGTGTTCCACGTCCGCACCGCGAGGACGACGAGGCCGACGTAGCCGGCGGCGACCGAGACGACGAGCGCGATGGTCGGGATCTCGTTCAGGTCGAAGTCGGCGACCTCGATCCGCGGGATGTCGCCGAACACCCCGTGACGCGACGCCCAGTCGTACAGCGGCTCCTCTTCACCGAGTCCGCTTTCGACCCGGACGAGGTGGTGGTTGAGGTAGAGGATCTTCACCGTCGATTTGAGGCCGTCCATCGCCACGACGCCGTACAGGAGCGGCGTGAGCGCGATGAATCGCAGGTCGCCGGAGACGATCGCGAAGCCGAAGACGACCGCGACCAGGAGACCGCCGCGCGTCGCCCGTGTCATGCGTGCGGTTCGCTCGCGTTCGAGTTTCCGGTGCAGGAGTTCGTACAGCCGGACACGAAGCTCCACCGCCTCCCCTGTGGCTCGGGTCTCACCCGCCATGGCCACGGGTTCTCCGCGCAGGGGTGTTAAGTATCGGGGCCGTCGCCGTCCGGCGAGAACCGGACCGGCGTCGACGTCGACGCCCTCGATCCTGACGTTTGGTCGACACGACGGACCCTCATATGTCCGTGTCAACGCTCAAGCACACACCCGCCTTCACCACAGTCGAGGCACCGCCGACCCCTCTCCCCCCCCCATCGTACTACCGGGGTACGCGGTTCCTCGTAAGGGAACTCCCCCCTTTTGTGGATAGACACCCACGACGACGGAGACCGACGGGTCTCCGGTCCCTGGTCCCCGGTCTCCGGTAGACGGATCACGGGCAGCGCCAGTCAGCGCGGCGACGGTAGTTCGGCAGCCCCACCGACCGTTCGGCAGCCCACTCGACGGCTCGCCAGTCCAGTCGACCGTTCGGGGGGGCGGGGGCGGGAGATCAGCCGGAGGGCGTCAGCGATTGAGCGTGTGGATCGCCTGGCCGAGCGCGTTCTCGCACGCTTCCATCGTCGCCTCGGCGAGCGTCGGGTGGGTGTGGATCGTCGCCGCCACGTCCTCCAGCGTGGCACCCATCTCGACGGCGAGCGCGAGTTCGGCGACGAGTTCCGACGCCTCGGGGCCGACGATCTGTCCCCCGAGGACGAACCCCGTCTCCTCGTCGGCGACGACGCGGACGAACCCGTCGGTGTGTCCCGTCGTCAGCGCGCGCCCCGACGCGTTGAAGGGCATCTGCCCGACGACGGGGTCGAAGCCCGCCTCCGCGGCCTCCGCCTCGGTCATGCCCACCGTACCGATCTCGGGGTCGGTGAACACCGCCGCGGGGATCGCCTGATAGTCCAGCCCCACCGGTTCGCCGGCGATAGCCTCCGCGGCGACGATCCCCTCCTTCGAGCCGACGTGTGCCAGCATCGGTTCCCCGGCGACGTCGCCGACGGCGAAGATCGAGTCGACGTTCGTCCGTGCCTGCTCGTCGGTGGTGACGAAGCCGCGGTCGTCCGTCTCGACGCCTGCGGCCTCGAGGTCGAGCGTGTCCGAGACGGGTTCGCGCCCGACCGCGACCAGCACCCAGTCGGCGGCGTACTCGGTGCGCTCGCCGTCGTCGGTCTCGGTCGCGACGACGATGCCGCCGTCGGTGCCGTCGCGCCACTCCGTCGCACCCTCGCCGAAGTGGAAGTCGACGCCCAGTTCCTCGGCGCGCTTCCTGACCACGCGCGCGACGTCGTCCTCGTAGCCCGGGAGGACGTCGTCGAGCATCTCGACCACCGTGACGTCGGCCCCGAGTTTGGCGAAGACCGTCGACAGCTCCATCCCGATGTAGCCCGCCCCGACGACGACGAGGCGGTCGGGGACGGTCTCGAGCGCGAGCGCGTCGCGCGAGGAGAGCACGGGCAGGTCGTCGAACGAGAAGCCGGGGATCTCCATCGGCCGCGATCCCGTCGCGACGATGGCGTGCTCGAACTCGATGCTCTCGGAGCCCTGCCCCTCGCCGCCGTGGGCGACCCGGACCTTGTTCGGCCCGTCGAACCGGGCGACCCCCTCGACGAGGTTGACGCCGTTGGCCTTGCAGAGTTTCTCGACGCCGCTCGTCAACCGATCGACGACGCCGTCCTTCCAGTCGCGCATCCCCGCCATGTCGACGACCGGATCGGCGTGGATGCCCATCTCCTCGGCGTGGCCGGCCCGGTGGGCGAGCCCCGTCGCCGTGATGTACGCCTTCGAGGGGATGCAGCCGTGGTTGAGGCAGGTGCCGCCGTACGCGTCGCGCTCGACGAGCGTCGTGTCGAGTCCCTTCTGGGCGGCGCGGATGGCGGCGACGTAGCCGCCCGGGCCGGCACCGATGACCAGTACTTCGGTCCCTGTGGAGATGTCTCCGACGACCATGGTCCGGTCTTCCCGCCCACCGAGTTAAAATGACGCCACGCGGCAGGGTTCGCTCTCGGCGTCGACTGCGCCGGACAGGTCGGCCGTGACTCGGCTGTCTCCGTCGAGTATCCACGCGAGAAGTTCGTGCCCATCACGCTACTCGGCGTGCGGTGGCGCGCGGCGTCGCGTGGGCTCGTCCGCGCGGCCCGCGAGCGAGGGACGAGCGACCGAACGAGCACCGCGAACGAGGGAATCGAATCGGCTTGGGGAGGGCCGTGGCTTCAGCGCCCCGGCGACCGTCTCTGTGCGCTGTTCGTCCCGCTCGCAGACACCGTGTCTCCGGAACAGCGTGACTCCGTCCTCGTCGGTCAGCCGAAACCTCGCCGCCGCCACCGACCGGAGTGTCTGGCAGCCGATTGTGAGGACGGTCGTTGCTGAATGCAGGGTGCGTACCGGCACGTCAGGACCGGTGGATCCGTTTTATTTAGCTGGTACACTGACGTCTCGGTATGGTGATCTCGACGGAGTCCGCGTGGGGAGAAATCGCCGAGGAGTTCGCCAAGGAGTATCCGGATGCAGTGGTCTACGCCGACCGGGAACAGGAGGTCGTGCTACACGACGGAGCGCTGCGACTGCTGATGAACGGGTGGGTCGAACTGCCGTCCGGGCGTCTTCTCTCCCCTGACGCCGTCCATCACATCGATCCAACCCCCGGGCGAGATCGATAGCGCATCGTCATCTGCTGCAGACGTTCTCCGTGCTCACGACGCTGCTCCCCCCGGCTGTCGAAAAAACCGGCAGAACGAGGTGAGAGACTCACCCGGTCACAACAGCAACAGCCGCGGGTTCTCCAGATACTCGATGACGCGGTTGGTGAACCGGGCGGCCTCCGCGCCGTCGACGACGCGGTGGTCGATCGACAGCGACAGCGGCAGGGTGTGCCGGGCGACGACCTCGCCGTCCTCCACCACCGGCCGCTGTTCGATCGCGCCCAGCCCCAGAATCGCCACCTCGGGGTAGTTGATGATCGGCGTGGCGTACTCGCCGCCGATGGCGCCGAAGTTGGTGAGCGTGAACGTGCTCCCCTGCATCTCCGTGCGCGAGATCGACCGATCGCGGGCCCGCTCGACCAGTCCTCCGAGGTCGGAGGCGATCTCGACCGCACCCTTCCTGTCGACGTCGCGGACGACGGGGACCATCAGCCCCGCGTCGGTGGCGACGGCGACGCCGAAGTGGTACTCCTTGCGGTAGACGATCTCCTCCGCCTCCTCGTCGAGCGTCGCGTTCAGCATCGGGAACTCCTGCAGCGCCTTGAGCACGGCTTTCATTACGAACGGCATGTAGGTGAGCGAGACGCCACGCTCCTCGGCGTGGGGTTTCAGCTCCGCGCGCAGGGCGACGAGGTCGTCCACGACAGCCGTGTCGTGGTGGGCGACGTGCGGCGCGGTGAACTTCGAGCGCTGCATCTGCTCGCCGATCGTCCGGCGGACGCCGCGGTACGGGATCCGCTCGTCCGCGTCCCCTTCGGCGGCTCCAGCGTCCGTCGTCGCGGGCGGTTCCGCGCCCGTTCCCGTCTCGGATACGGGTTCGACGGCGGTGACGGTCTCCCCGTCCCCGGTCGCGTCCGCGGAGACGGCGGCCGCGTCGGCCGCCTGCGCCGCCCGCTGAGCGTCGGCGTACGCCCGGACGTCGTCGGGGGTGACGAACGCCTCGCCGTCGCGCTGCTCGGACGCGGGGACGTCGTCGAGGTCGACGCCCTCCTCGTCGGCGAGCTTTCGGGTCGCGGGTGCGGCCAGCGTCCGGTCGCGGTCCGCGGGCTCCGGACCCATCGTCGTCCCGGCAGCGGTGTCGGCGTCGGTCGGTTCGGTCGCGTCCGTCTCGTCACTCTCGTTGCCCCGCGACGTCGCCGAGCGACCGCTGAAACTCACCGCGGCGGGGCCCGTACCCGCGCCGTCGCCGTCGGCGGTCTCGTCCGTCTCGTCGGCCGCTGCCGCCGCTCGCACGTCGCCCTCGGTGATCCGTCCGCCGGGACCGCTCCCGTCGACCGTCGCGAGGTCGATCCCCTCCTCGCGCGCCAGGCGGCGAACGCTCGGCGGGGCGAACACCCGTGCGGCCGGTTCGGGCTCGTCGGCGTCTCCGTCTCCATCTCCGGTCTCGGCCTCGGTCTCGATCTCGGGCGTCGCCGCGCCCGCGTCGGCGTCGCTGTCCTCACGCTCGGCGTCGTCCTCGTCCTCGTCGGGGACGTCGAACGTGATGAGAACCGCGCCGACCGGGACGATCTCGCCTTCCTCGGCCCGCAGTTCCGCCACGGTTCCGTCGTACGGCGACGGCACCTCGACGAGCGCCTTGTCGGTCTCGACCTCGGCGACGACCTGGTCCTCGGTCACGCTGTCCCCGGGTTCGACGTGCCACGCGACCAGTTCGCCCTCTGCGACTCCTTCGCCGACGTCGGGTAGTTTGAACTCCTGGATCATGAGAACTCGACCGCCTCCCTGATGCCGTCCTCGATGCGAGCCACCGACGGCAGGTAGTAGTCCTCCAGCGCGTACAGCGGGTAGGGGACGTCGTAGCCGGTCACCCGGACGACGGGCGCCTCCTGGTAGACGAGCGCCTCCTCCTGGATGGTGGCGGTGATCTCCCCCGCGAGGCCGCCCGACCGCGGTGCCTCGTGGACCACGCACGCCCGGCCCGTCTTCTTGAACGAGTCGACGATCGCCTCGCGGTCGAGTGGGGAGACCGTCCGGAGGTCGACCACCTCGCAGTCGATTCCCGCCTCCTCCGAGAGATTCTCCGCCGCCTCCAGCGTGCGGGGCGTCATCGCCCCGTAGACGAAGACGGAGACGTCGGTCCCCTCCCGTCGGATCTGCGCCTCGCCGATCGGCACCGTGTACGCCTCCTCGGGGACGTCGCCGCGGAACGCGCGGTAGATGAGCTTCGGTTCGAGGAACACGACGGGGTCGGGGTCGCGGATCGCGGAGATGAGGAGACCCTTGGTGTCGTACGGCGTCGAGGGGATTACCACCTTCAGGCCGGCCTCGTGCGCGTAGAACGCCTCCTTCGACTCGGAGTGGTGTTCGGGCGCGCGGATCCCGCCTCCGTAGGGGGCGCGGATGACGAGCGGGCAGGTGTACCGGCCCCGCGAGCGAGTGCGGAGGCGGGCGGCGTGCGAGACGATCTGATCGAACGCGGGGTACATGAAGCCGGAGAACTGGATCTCCGGGACGGGCTTGAGGCCGTAGGCGGCCATCCCGATGGCGGTGCCGACGATGCCCGACTCGGCCAGCGGCGTGTCGATGACGCGCTCGCCGCCGAACTCGTCGTACAGGCCCTCGGTCGCGCGGAAGACGCCGCCGTTCCTCCCGACGTCCTCCCCGAGGACGATCACGTCGTCGTCGCGTTGCATCTCGGTGTAGAGACCGTCCCGTACCGCCTGGACCAGGGTGAGGTTCTGCGTCTGTGAGTTGGTGCTCATGATGGGTTACTCGGAGAGGAACTCCTCGTCGCCGAGTCGCTCGCGCAGCGCGGTGAACGACTCGTACTGTCGGTCGAGGTCGGGCGTCCGTTCGGCGTAGACGTGGTCGAACATCTCCTCGGGGTCGGGGCGGGGCGTCGACTCGGCCGTCTCGATGGCTTCGGCCACCGCCTCTTGGACCTCGCGTTCGATCCGCTCGACGTCGTCGTCGTCGAGCCGTCCAGTGTCGCGGAGGAACGTCTCCAGCCGCGGGATGGGGTCTTTCCGCTTCCACCGTTCGACCTCGTCGCTGTCGCGGTACACCGTGGGGTCGTCGGCGGTGGTGTGGGCACCGAAGCGGTACTGGACCGCCTCGATCAGCGTCGGCCGCAGTTCGCCGGGGTCGTCGGCCTTGGCCTTCTCGACGGCGGCTCGCGTCACCTGGTACACCGCCAGGGGGTCCATCCCGTCGACCTGGACCCCCTGGAAGCCGTACGCCGTCGCCTTCTGGGCGATCGTCTCCGAGGCGGTCTGTCGCTCTCTGGGGACTGAAATCGCCCACTGGTTGTTGTTGCAGAAGAACACCGTGGGCGTGTCGAAGACGCCGGCGAAGTTCATCGCCTCGTGCGTGTCCCCCTCCGACGATCCGCCGTCACCGAAGTAGACGATGAACGCCTCGTCGTTGCCCTTCATCCGTGCGGCCCACGCCGCCCCGACCGCGTGTAGTGTCTGGGTGGCGATGGGAACTGCCGCCGGGAACGTGTTCACGTCCGGGGGTGCCTCGTTGCCGCGCTCGGTCCCCATCCAGTACAGGAGGATGCGGTCGAGCGGGAAGCCGCGGCAGTGGAGCGCCCCGTGCTCGCGGTACGACGGGAAGAGCCAGTCATCCTCGTCGAGCGCGTGGGCGCTGGCGACCTGGGCCCCTTCCTGGCCCGACAGCGGCGGGTACGTCCCCATCCGTCCCTGACGCTGGAGGCTCACCGCGCGGGTGTCGAAGTGCCGGGCGAGTTTCATCTCGCGGTAGATCGACAGCAGCGTCTCGTCGTCCACGTCGGGAACGTCGCCGACGACGGTGCCGTCTTCGTCGAGGACGCGTACCTGATCCCGCGGGTCGCGCTGTAGCACGCTCACGGTCTGACCCTCCTGTGCATGCGAAGTGGGTCACCTCCCTGCCGTATAGTGTTTTCGTAGATTAATCAGGCAGAATCGGGAGCCGGTCGGCTCCGACGATCCGCCCGCGGCAACCGGGGGAGTGCGCCGACCGTCTCGCGGCCTCTCAGTCGGCGGCGCGGGCGGTCTGCCGCGCCTCCTCGACCGTGCGTCCCTCGCGGATCAGCGCGTCGACGAACAGTTCCCCCGCCTTGTACGACGAGCGGACCATCGGCCCCGACGCGCAGTAGAGGAAGTCGAGTTCCTCCTCGGCGACCCGACGCCACGTGTCGAACGCGTCGGGGTGGACGTAGTCGTAGACGTCGAGGTGCGAACGCGAGGGCTGGAGGTACTGGCCGAGAGTGACGACGTCGACGTCGGCCTCGCGCAGATCGGAGAGCGTCTGGTACACCTCGTGGGCGTACTCGCCCAGCCCCAGCATGATCGACGTCTTGGTGTAGATGTCGGACTCGGCGGTGACCAGTTCGAGCACCGACAGCGACTGCTCGTAGCCGGCGCGGCGGTCGCGGACGGGCCACTGGAGGCGTTCGACTGTCTCGACGTTGTGGGCGATCACGTCGGGCTGAGCGTCGATGATCTTCCGGACCAGTTCGGGCTCCCCCTGGAAGTCCGGGATGAGCACCTCGACGAGGATCGAGGGGTCGCGCTCCTTGATCGCGCGGATCGTCCGCGCGAAGTGGGCCGCGCCCTGGTCGGGGAGGTCGTCGCGGTCGACCGAGGTGAGGACGACGTAGTCGAGGCCGATCTCGGCGACCGCGTCGGCGACGTTCGCCGGCTCGTCGGGATCGAGCGCCTCCATTCCTCCCGTCTGGACGTCGCAGAAGTTACACCCACGCGAGCAGCGGTCGCCCATCAACATGAACGTCGCCGTCCCGGGACCGTCGCGACCCGACCAGCACTCCCCCAGGTTGGGACAGTTCGCCTCCTCGCAGACGGTGTGGAGGTTCCGGTCCCGGAGTTCGCGTTTGATCTCGGTGAACCGCTGGCCCGACGGCGGTCGCATCTTCAGCCAGTCGGGTTTGCGGCGGTGCCCACGGTTCCCGCTCATACCACTCGGTTGGACCGGGTGGTGAAAAACGTGCGGTCCCACCACGGCGAACGAGAGACGCAGAGGCTATGTCACACGACACCAAGGAACACGTATGGAGGTGAACTGTGAGGGCTGTGCCGGCTGCTGCGTCGACTGGCGACCCGTCTCGCCCGAACCGCTCGACCACGAGCGCCGGCGGGGACGCGTCCCACTGGACGACGCCTACAACCTCGTGCCACTGGCGCGCGAGGAGATCGGTCGGTTCGTCGACGCGGGGTACGGCGACGCGCTCGTGCCGCGGCTCTGGCACCCCGAGACACGGGACGACCGCGTGACCGTCGACGGCCACGCCGTGGCCGCCATCGAGGGGCGACCGGCGTTCGTCGTCGGCCTCCGGAACGTGCCGAAGCCGGTGGCTCCGTTCGGGCTCGACCGCCGGTGGCTGCGGACGTGCGTCTTCCTCGACCCGACGACGCTGCAGTGTCGGATTCACGACGACCGGCTCTACCCCGGCGAGTGTGCCGACTACCCCGGACACAACCTCGCGCTCGAGGTGGAGACGGAGTGCGAACGGGTCGAACGCGTCCACGGGGGGACGCGCCTGCGAGACCGAAGCGATCCGCCGACGGGCCATCTGAGGCTTGGACCCGAGGCACTCGGGACGAGGGTGTTCGCCCACCCCGAACCGGCGCGTCTCGACGGGGTCGTCGCCCGACTCGTCGCCCGCGACCTCCGACCCGCGGATCGGGCGGAGTTCGTCGGCTGTGCGGTGGGGTCGACGCCGGGGTCGCTCGCGGTCGACGACGAGCGTGCGGCGACGGCCAGGCGACGAACGCGACACGCGTCGTCGTGGGTTGGCCGCTCGGTCGACGACTGGACCGCGGTGGCGGGGCGCGTCGACGAGCACGCGCCGGACGCGAACGGGCGGATCGAGGAGTCGAACGGCGCACCCCCGACGCCAGGATGGGGCGCCGACGGCGGCAAGGATTAATTCGTTTCGGACCCTCGACAGACGCATGAAGGTTTTCGTCACGGGTGCGACCGGGTTCATCGGAGGGCGGCTCGTTCCCGCACTGCAGGAGGCGGGGCACGAGGTGAGTGTCCTCACCCGGGACGCCACGCGGTACGCGGGGCCCCCGGACGTGCACGTGATCGAGGGCGACCTCCTGGAGCCGGAGTCGTTCCGGCTCGTCGGCCGGGCCGACGAAGTGTCGGCGGGGAAGGCGACGGAGACGTCGGCAGGGAAGGCGACAGAGACGTCGGCAGGGAAGGCGACAGAGACGTCGGCAGGGAAGGCGACGGAGACGACGACGGGGACGAACGCCGAAACCGGGCCACTCGGCGACGTGCTGGCGTCGCTCGGCGTGGAGGCGGCGTACTACCTCGTCCACTCGATGGGCACAGGTGGGGACTTCGAGTCGCGGGACCGGACGGCGGCGCGGACGTTCACCCGCGGCACCTCGGCGGCGGGCGTCGAGCGCGTGATCTACCTCGGGGGGCTGGGTGCGGACCGCGACAGCCTGTCGCCACACCTCCGCTCGCGGCGAGAGGTCGAACGGGTCCTCGGCGAGGGCGAGGCGGCGGTGACGACGCTCCGGGCGGCCATCATCGTTGGCGCGGGGAGCGCGAGTTTCGAGCTGGTCCGGCAACTCTCCTCGCGACTGCCGGTGATGGTGACGCCGCGGTGGGTCGAGACGCCGTGTCAGCCCATCGCGGTCGACGACGTCGTCGCCTACCTCGTCGGCGTCCTCGACGTCCCGGAGACGGCGGGCGAGACGTACGAGATCGGCGGGCCCGAGGTGCTCACGTACCGCGAGATCATGCGCCGGACGGGCCGACAGCTGGGCCAGGAGCCGTACATCATCTCCGTCCCCGTCCTCACGCCGCGGCTGTCGGCGTACTGGCTCGACCTCGTGACCGACGTTCCAGGGGAGGTGGCCCACCCGCTCATCGAGGGGCTGAAGAACCCCGTCGTCGCGAACGACACTCGCATCCAGCAGCTCGTCGACGTCGACCTGACGCCGTTCGACGTGGCCGTCGCCCGGGCACTCGGTCGCGAGCCGGCGACCGAGGAGGCGGTGTCCATCGAGGTCCGACCGACGACGGATGCCGACGACCGAGGCACCGACACGGTCACCGGCACCGACTCCGGAACGGAAGCGGGGACGGAGATACGGTGACGCGGACGGAGACGAGCACGACACCGCCGGACGACGCGCCGCAGTACGGCGAGACGTGGGTGTACGAGAGCATCGTCGGTGCGCTCCCCGGCGCGTCGCTGTCCGAACGGACGGCGGTCGCCCTCCAGGTCGCGATCTTCCAGGCGAGCCTGTTCGTCCTCGCGTGGGTGTACGACCTCTGGCCCGTCGTGCCCGCGGGCACGGCGGCGATCGGCGTCGCCGCGGTCGGGAGCGTCCTCATGCTGCGGTTCAGCACGGCCACCCGCCGGCTGGCGCTCCCGTCGACGTACCACAGGTTCCTGTTCTCGTCGGGGATCGAGGTCGTACTCGGCGTCCTCGCGTTCGTCGCGCTCGTCACGCACCTGTTCGTCTTCGACCCGCGGGCGGAGGGACCGGCGCTCCTGACGACGCTGTTCGGTCCCGATCCGCCGGTGATCGTCGTCTACCTGATGCTCCTCGTGCTGTGGGACCTCTGTTACCGCATCGGGACGTCGTGGTGGGCGGCCGTCGTCGCGGCGTGGCGTTCGTACCGGTACACGTTCGACGGCGAGACGGCCGCGGCGCTCCGGCGAACTGACGCGACCAACATCACGTTCGGACTGATCCAGGTGGCGCTACTGCCGTTCCTCCGCGACCAGCCCGTCCTGTTCGCGGCGGTGCTGGG
The DNA here is from genome assembly GCF_009176545.1 of Salinigranum salinum. Taxonomy (GTDB): domain Archaea; phylum Halobacteriota; class Halobacteria; order Halobacteriales; family Haloferacaceae; genus Salinigranum; species Salinigranum salinum. Next base: position 54,945 of record NZ_VTOJ01000001.1, read on the forward strand.
ACACGTCGTCGCCGTGACCCTCGTCTCGGCGCTCGCGCTCGCGACGATCCAAACGGAGTGAGCCTCCTTCTACCCGAACAGGGAGCCGTTACTGCTCTTTGATCCGCTTGAACTGGTCGAGAAGTGCCTCGGCAGAGTCACCGGAGTCGTACTCGATCGTTCCCTGGTAGACGACGCGCTCGTCGTCGAACGCGGCGTCCACCTGCGAGGTCTTCTGTTCGCGGCGCTCGTGCTCGTCCTCGTCATAGGCACCCATTGACATGGTATACGTTATCTTGGAAAGTTGCTAATATATAATTTCCGGTGAACGGCCCACCAGGGGCACGAAAACCATCTGCCTGCGGAGGGGGTGGGATCCACAAGGGAGGTGACACCACCGCTGCGATGCGACGCGGTCGTCCCGGCGAACTGACGAGTTCCCCCGTAATACGGTCCCAGACGTGGTCGGGACGGACGACGGGGGCGCGTGGCGTGGACGGTGATGCAGGTCGGACACGCGTCGGGTCGTACAACTCCAACCGGCCCGACGACGGACAGTATAAACATCCCCACCGAGTACGTCGACCGTGGCACGACCACTCCGCTTCCGACACGCCCCCGGTCGATGGACGCTCGATCGGGTCCGGCGTGACGTCTACGCCGACCTCGACGCCAACCTCGGGGCGACGATGTCCCACCCGTGGTACCGACAGCCCGACGGCTACGACGCCCGGCGATTCGACATGGACAACGGCGACACGGCCCTGCTCGCGTGGACCGACGACGTCGCCTACTGGGTCGGTAACACCGAGACGCCCTCGGCACTCTGGCGGACGGACAAGATCGCGCTCGACGAGGCCCCGCCCGAACTGACGGAGTGGGTCGAACGGGAACTCCTCGCCGAACTCCACGAGGAGTCGCCGTGGCTGAAGCCCTACCCGACGCTGTCGTGGTTCTTCCTCCCCGTGTTCTGCTCGAAGGACGGCCGCGAGACGACCAGGGCGTTCTTCGCCGAACACGCCGCCGGCTTTCCGGACGCCTCGCGCGACGAGGCGCTCGACTTCTACGAGTCGTTCCTCGCGACGGGCGTCTTCGACCCCTACCGCGAGCTGATGGCGGGGAAGCTCGGCACGTCGACGTCGCTCGATCTCGTGCGGATGAGCGCCGCGATGGGCGAGTTCAACGCCGCGAAATTCCTCCACGACGCCGGCTACGCGATCGAACCCGAGGCCGAAGTGACGACCGGCCACTCGCTCGACTTCCGGGTCGAGAAGGACGGACGGGTGACGCTCGTCGAGGTGACGCGGCCGCTCCCCCCGAACAGACGGGCGGCGAACACGCCCGTGGCCGCCGTGCGCGACACGGCGCAGACGAAGACCGACGGCCAGCTAGAACGACACGCGGGCGGTGCGGTGCTGTTCGTCGACTGCTCGTCGTTCCCCGACGACGACTGGCGGGCGGTGCTCGGCGAGAAGCCGGAGCTCCGACACCGGCCGGCCGTCGCCTTTCGCGTCCGGCCCGACGGCCGCGTCGAGGGGTACACCAAGGGGAGCGTTCCCCTGGACCTGCCGTTCTGAACCGGACGGGCTCACCGTCGCGATCCGGGCCGATCACGACCACAGACGTCGGTCGCGGGGCGACGCCGCGGCGTGGAGCGCGAGGCCGACGACGCCGGGGCCGAAGACGGCGACGACCGCCGCGAGGGCGACGCTTCCGGCGAGCGGCGCGGGGATGCCACAGAAGTCGACGAGACAGACCTGCGTGCCCCCGAGGTCAAGGACGGTCCCGCCACCGACGCCGCCGGGTGCGACGAAGACCCCGAACACGACGAGTATTGCGACCGGCCAGCCGTCCACCGTGAAGCGCAGTGCGGTCTCCGCCGAGGTCGCTCGGGCGAGAGGTGTCCAGACAGCGTCTGCCGCGAGCTCCGGGTTGGCACGCGGCCGGAGACGGTTCGAGCGTTGCTCGATCGAGGTGAGCGACGAAGCGAAAAGAGACCGACCGTCGGCGGGGTGTTCAGAAGGACTGCGGGGTCGGACCGTTCTCGCCGAGCGTGTACGCGTCGCGGTCGCTGTAGAAGCGTCGACCGATGGCACCGTGGGAGACCGCCGTGTACAGCGCGGTCGTGATGTCGTCCGCACAGGTGTAGGTCTCGGGCCCCATCCGACCGAGCACCTCGGCGACCGTCTCGCTCCCGTTCGCGTGCTCGATGACGTGGTCGCCGTGTTCGGAGACGAACTCCTCGCTGCTCAGTGGGTACTCGGTCGCGTCAATGATGGCCTGGGTGCCGTTGAATCGCATTGTATTCGTCCGAAATCCCCGCTCAACTATAATGGTTTTCCATGTATGACCTTAGTCCGTGGGGTGCCCCTTATCGTCTTAAAATGTCATGGACTGTCATGATGTAGTTTCTCTCACCGAGTGGAGACGTGAGATATTCGTCTCGGCCGACCGACACAAAGCGCTTTGCGTGCCGACGCCGGACGGTCGGCATGAACACGGCAGGAGGGCCGGAGCTGGACCTCCACGTCCACACGACCGCGTCGGACGGAACGCTCGACCTCGACGAGGTGCCGGCCGCGGCGCGGCGGGCGGGCGTGACGACGGTCGCGGTGACCGACCACGACCGGCTCCACCCGGGGATCGACACGCCCGTGACGACCCGCGACGGCATCCGTCTGATCCGGGGTGTCGAACTCCGCGTCGACGCCGGCGACCAGCGCGTCGACCTGCTCGGCTACGCCGTCGAGACGGGAACGGGACTCGACGACGAACTCGCCCGCCTCCAGCGGAACCGGATCGAGCGTGGTCGCGCCATCGTCGACTGCGTCGAGGACGAGACGGGTGTGACCCTCGACGTCGACCTCGCCGACGGGATCGGCCGACCCCACGTCGCCCGCGCGGTCGAGGCGAGCGAGGCACCGTACGACTACCAGGGCGCGTTCGACCACCTCATCGGGAACGACTGTCCGTGTTACCGCGCCCGCGACCTTCCGACGTTCGAGTACGGTCACGAGCTTCTCGCCGAGGCGTGCGCCGTCGTCGCGCTCGCCCACCCGTTCCGGTACCCGGACGTCGCCGGCGCGCTCGACCTCGCGCGCGCCGTCGGGGGCGTCGAACGATACTACCCGTACGACCGGCCGGTCGCGACCGAGCGCGTCGAGCGGGTGGCACGCGAGGCGGGGCTGGTGCGGACCGGCGGGAGCGACGCACACGACCGGGTGCTCGGTCGCGCGGGGCTCGACGGGGAGGAGGCGCGGACGTTCCTCGCACGGCTCGACGAGTGAGCCGGGAGCACCAGCCTCGCGCGCCCGCCGGACGAGGGAAGTGCCGGAGAAGGCAGACTTATCTTTCGTCGGGTCCGACGTGAAAGTATGCGCTGTCACTACTGCGACCGCGAGGCCGCATACGCCGCCGAGAAAGACGGTGTGAAGGTCGGCCTCTGCGAGGAACACTTCCGCGAGCGGCTCGAGACGCTCGCGGAGTCCGACGAGCTCTCCGCCCTCCAGGAGCAGCTCGACATCGACCGGACCGAGTGAAGGGTCGCGGTCCCGTTCGCCGGCGACGTACTGTCCCACCCCGCTCTCTCCCCCCGTTCCGAGCGTCTCTCCGTCCGCCGTCCCACCGTGTGATCGTGCGACGTCGCCCGGCGTCACGTACGAACGTTTTACACGCTGGCCGGTGTGTACCCTGCCAATGTGTCCAGGCAACGCCGGTGAACCCCCGACCATCGGACGGAGACGGCCGGACCGCGGCGACCGCCAGGAGCCACCTGGAGACGGTCGGACCGACCACGGGGCGCTGGTGTCGCCGTGGTAGCCGTCACGTTCTGGGCGCTGGTCGTGCTCGCGACGCTGACGGGACTCGCGACGGCGTGGGCGCTGGGAGCGAACAGCAACTCCCCACCCTTCGCGCCCGCCATCGGCGCGAACGCGATCTCGACGATGCGAGCCGCGTTCCTCATCGGGATCCTGGCCGCGCTGGGCGCGCTTACACAGGGTGGCAGCATCTCCGAGACGGTCGGTGCGGGGCTCATCAACGGCGTCTCGATCTCGTCGCTCGCCGCCACGGCGGGGCTGTTGAGCGCGACGGCGTTCATGGCGTTCGGCGTCTACACGGGCTACCCGGTGCCCGCCGCGTTCGCGACCACGGGTGCGATGGTCGGCGTGGGTCTCTCGCTCGGCGGCGACCCGGCGTTCGACACCTACCGTCGGATCGCGACCTTCTGGGTGCTGGTGCCGCCGGTCTCCGGGGGACTGGCGTACCTCACCGCGACGCTCTTGCGGCGCGACGACATCCCCGAGACGGTCGGCGTGCCCCTCCTGGCCGCGGTCGTCGGCGGGATCGTCGCGAACGTCCAGCTGGGGGTGATCCCGTCACCCAGTGGTGGTGAACAGGGCTCTCTCGCGGCGTTCTTCGGAGGGTTCGTCGAGACCCCCGTCGTCGCCGCCGGGTTCGAACTCGACCACGTGCTGGTGACGCTCGTCGTCGCCGCCGTGAGCTTCCAGTTCATCCGCCGACGAACCCAGGAGTCCGTCGACCGCGGCGTCCGGACCTTTCTCGTGTTGCTCGGGAGCGTCGTCGCCTTCTCCAGCGGGGGGAGTCAGGTCGGCCTAGCGACCGGGCCGCTCGAGAACCTCTACCGGGCCGAACTCGGACTCCCCGGGATCGCGCTGCTCGCCGTGGGCGCGACCGGAATCCTCGGCGGGGCGTGGATGGGTGCGCCGCGGCTCCTCCAGGCCACGTCGAGGGAGTACGCCCAGTTGGGCGTTCGGCGGTCGATCGCCGCGCTCGTCCCCGGCTTTATCATCGCCCAGACCGCCATCGCGCTCGGCATCCCCATCTCGTTCAACAACATCATCATCTCGGGGGTCATCGGCGGGGGGCTCGCCGGTGGATCGGCAGGCGTGTCGCGCCGGAAGATCGGGGTGACGCTCCTGTTCTGGGTGCTCACGCTCGTCACGTCCGTGGGCGTGGGGTTCGGCCTCTACCGGCTGTTCGCGACGCTACTCGGCGTCTGAGTCGGGGTCGGACCCGGCGTGCGACGACCGTCGTCGCCCGAACACGCACTTCGCCGACGGTGGACGCTGTTCTCCCGAGTTCAGGCGTTGTGGACGTTGATGCGGGCGGGGAGTTGTCTACGTGTGGATGGGAAACCGTCTACGTGTGGGTGACCGCTCTGATGCCGTCGGAAACGGCACGTGGTATGTATGTAGTATCTAAAGAAGCGGTTATTATTACGTAGATTATGTTTTCGGACGATGGAGGACCCTTCTGATCTACACCGGCGCGCACGGACGTCCACCGGCGAGAGTCCCGGTGATCCGGAGGGGCTGACGCGTCTCTTCGAGGCCGCGATCGAAGAGGTGGACGACGTCTTCCTCGTCCTCGACCGGAACGGGGAGCTCGTGGTGTGGAACGCCCGGACCGTGGCGGCGACCGGCTACTCGGACGAGGAACTAGCCAGCATGGCGCCGGCCGACCTCTTCGTCGGGGACGGGTACGCCCGAATCGAGGAAGTGATCCGGGGAACACGCACGGACGGCACCGGGTTCGTGCAGGCCGACCTTCGGAGGAAAGACGGGGCGTCGGTCCCCAAGGAGTTCACGCTGAGCCGGCTCGACACCGATGACTCGCACAGGGTCGTCGCGGTCGGACGGAACCTCGACAAGGGGAGTCGCTACCAGCGTCAGTACTACCGCCTGCTCGACCGAATGACCGACGGGTTCTGCGCGCTGGACGCGGAGTGGCGGGTCACCTACCTCAACGAGCAGGCGTACGCGGCGTACGGCGAGACCGACGACGATCCGATGGGACGGGTCATCTGGGAGGTGTTCCCCGACATCGTCGGCACCGAACACGAGAGCCATCTCCGGGCGGCCATGGAGGAACAGACGACCCGACAGTACGAGACCTACTACGAACCCCACGACCGGTGGTACGACATCCGTCTCTACCCCGACCGCGAGGGCGTCTCGATCATGTTCTCCGACGTCACGGAGCGCCGCGAGCGCGAGCGGGAACTCGACCGGGCGAACGAACTGCTGTCTACGCTGCTGAACGGGCTGCCGGTCGGTGTCCTCGCCGAAGACGAGAACCGACGTGTGGCCGCCGTGAACGAGGAGTTCCTCGACCTGTTCGACGTCTCCGCTGATCCGGAGGCGATCGTGGGTGCGGACTGTGCCGTCTTCGCCGAAGAGGAGAAGGGGACGTTCGCCGACCCGGACGGGTTCGTCGCCGGCATCGATGCCAGGATCGACGCCGGCGACCACGTCGCCGGCGAACAGCTCGAACTCGCGGACGGCCGGGTGTTCGAGCGCAGCTATCTCCCCGTCGACTTCCCCGAGAGGGATGGACACCTGTGGGTGTACCAGGAGACGAGCGAGCGGCACGAGTACGAGCGGACGCTCGAGCGGCAGAACGAGCGCCTCGAGCGGTTCGCGAGCGTCGTCAGCCACGACCTGCGGAGTCCACTGGAAGTCGCGCAGGGACGGGTCGAACTCGCCCGAGAGGAGTGCGACAGCGAGCATCTCGAGGCGGCCGAGGAGGCGCACGAGCGGATCGGACACCTCGTCGAGGATCTGCTCGTGCTGGCTCGACGGGGAGAGGCGGTCGGCGACGGGGAGTCGGTCGAGGTGGCGGAGGCCGTCCAGCAGTGCGCGAGAACGGTTGGGATCGACAGCAGTCGTCTCAGAGTCGACAGTGATCTGACGGTGCGTGCGGACAGGAGCCGGTTCCGGCAGTTGCTGGAGAACCTCCTCCGCAACAGCGTCGAGCACGGCGGGGAGGCGGTGACGATTACGGTTGGAGACTCCGAGGGGGGGTTCTACGTCGAGGACGACGGCCCGGGAATCCCCCCGGAAGAGAGGGACCGGGTGTTCGACGCGGGATATTCGACGAACTCGGAGGGGACCGGATTCGGGTTGAGCATCGTCAGCGACGTCGCCGAGGCACACGGCTGGAACGTCACCGTGACCGAAGGCCGCAGTGGTGGGGCGCGGTTCGAGATAACCACCGAGTAGTCAGTGCCCGGAGAGACCGACGGGAGAGACGACGGTCTATCGGCCGGAGCCCGTGAGCGAGGGTCAGCGAACGACCGTCACCGTCACGGCCGCCTCGCCCACGACCGCGGTCGCCACCGTCCCGAGGAGCCGTCGGGCGAGTTCGCTGCGATCGCCACCGTGTCCGCCCATGACGACGTGGTCGACGTCGTGGGCGTCGACGTACGCGAGGATGACGTCGGCGGGGTCGCCCGTCTCGACGGCGGTCTCGATCCGCCGGTCGGCCTCGGCGGCACGCCGTTCCGCGCGGTCGACGAGCGTGTTCGCGCGCTCGCGGGCGTCCGCTCGCCGCGCCTCGCCGGCGTCGAGGACGCCACCCTCGCTCATCGACGCGTCGAGCGGCTGGACCACGTTCAGCACCGTCGTCCGGCAGTCGAACGTCTCGAGCGCGTGCACCAGCGCCTCGTCCGCGAGGGGTGAGCCGTCGAGCGGGACGAGCACGTGCGAGGGAGCCATGCCGGTGAATGGAGGCGCGAACACAAGGCAACACCGCTTTCGGTGGAGCCGAGAGCGAGTCAGAACAGGAGCGACGACCCTGCGAGGTAGAGGCCGGCGAGCGCCGCCTCGAAGACGAGCGTGCCCGTGGCGGAGTAGAGGAGAAACCGGCGGTCGTCCATCTCGGCGAACCCCGCGGGGACGGTGAGCATCCCGCGCGTGAACAGCAGCGCGTTGCTCACCGGCACCGCGATCGGGCCCCAGCGGTCGAACCAGCGGTCGAACCGGTCGAGCCGGTCGGGCGAGATCCGGAACCACCGCTTCTCTTCGAGGTAGGCGCGGCCGCCGCGCTTCGCGGCTAGGAAGAGCGCGTACTGGCCGAGCGTCGCGCCGAGGACGGCGACGGCCAGGACGGGGACGAGCGCGTCCGTCCCGAGGAGGACGATCGAGCCGGGGACGATGAGTTCGCTCGGCATGAAGTACATCAGCATGGCCCCCTCGAGCACGAACACCCCGAAGAGGGCGACGAGCGCCCACTCGGAGTCGAGCAGCGAGCGCAGGAGGGAGGGCATCTCGTCGACCTGTGCGACGACCGCGACGGAGTTCATCGTCGGTGGTCTGTGGGCCGAGTGGCAAATCCGTTGTGGTCCGGGACTCGGTTCTGCGAATCACGCTGGAGCCGATCGGGTGGCTCTGGGCGGTGGACGACGGCGGAGTCGAGGACGGCGTCGGCGGACGAGCGTTCACCGTGAGACGACAGCGGACGGGACGGCGGCGATCGACGAGACGAACACGGTCGTGGCAGAACGGTCGCGGCACCGTCGCCCGGTTCGGATCGATTCGAGTGGGACGACGCGGTCGTGGGACGTCGACGTGGATCGAGGCACGTCGAAGGCGGGGGCGAACGGCGTCGCGCACGGAACGATGCGCCTTTGACGCGCTCTCTCCAATCCGAACGTATGAATCCGACAGACCGCCCGCGCCGGCTCCGGACGGACGGGATCCGTCCGGTCGTCTCGGAGACGAGTCTGGACGCCACGGACCTCATGGCGCCGGTGTTCGTCGATGCGACCACGGACGAACGGGTCGCCATCGAGTCGATGCCGGGCCACGAGCGCGTCCCCGTCGAGGAGGCCGTCGCCCGCGTCACGGAGGTCCAGGAGACGGGGGTCGAGGCTGTCATGGTGTTCGGCATCCCCGCGTCGAAGGATCCGGAAGGGAGGCGTGCGTGGGCCGAGGACGGCGTCGTCCAGGAGGCCGTCCGTCGGATCACCCGCGAGACCGACGTCTACGTCGCCACGGACGTCTGCATGTGCGAGTACACCGACCACGGCCACTGCGGAATCCTCGAGCGGGGCGCGCGCGAGGACGCCCACCTCACCGTGGACAACGACGCCACGCTCGACCACCTGGCGCGGATCGCGCGCTCGCACGCCGCGGCCGGCGCCGACATGGTCGCCCCCAGCGGCATGATGGACGGGATGGTCGGGGCCATCCGCGAGGAACTCGACGCGACCGGGCACGCGGAGTGCGCGATCATGTCGTACGCCGCGAAGTACGAGTCCGCCTTCTACGGCCCGTTCCGCGACGCCGCCGACGGCGCGCCCGCGTTCGGCGACCGCCGGCACTATCAGATGGATCCCGCGAACGCCCGCGAGGCCCTTCGGGAGGTGCGCCTCGACGTCGAACAGGGAGCGGACGTGCTGATGGTCAAACCCGCCCTGCCGTACCTGGACATCGTCCGACGCGTGCGCGAGACGTTCGACCACCCCGTCGCCGCGTACAACGTCTCCGGCGAGTACGCGATGCTCCACGCCGCGAACGAGAAGGGGTGGCTCTCGCTGGAGGAGACCGCCCTCGAGTCGCTGCTGTCGATCAAGCGCGCCGGCGCGGACCTGATCCTGACGTACTTCGCCGAGGACGTCGCCGACCACCTGTAACGACGGTTGCGGGGTCGACGGCGCCTGGCCGTGGTCCAACTGTCACCACGGTATCTTGAATGCCCCCGTATGGTCGGGGTAATACTCTTACACGGGAGTCGTGAGAATCATCACTATGGATCGTGATAGATTACGATCACTGACGCGACAGACGCAGCGACGGGCGTTTCTCCGGCTGCTCGGCGCTGGGGGCCTCGCCGGGCTGGCCGGCTGTGGCTCGCAGCAGTCGGAGACGACGGAGACGGCCGCACCGACGGCCGAGCCGACGGACACGGCGACGGCGACCGAATCGCCGACCGCCACGGAGACGCCAACCGAGGAGCCGACAGAGACACCCGAGCCGGTCGGCGACCTCGCGTACCTCGCGCCCCGGGAGGCCGACGACTTCGACGCCGTCGTGGAGGAGCGGAAACTGGCGGCCCTCAGACAGATGCTCGCCGTCGACGACGTCGCCTCGCGGATCGAGAGCGCCGTCTCCTCGACCGCGTACCACCGCATCCTCCAGGGGTACGACTTCGTCGAGATCCTCGCGCCGCAGGAGATGACCGTCGAGGGGAGCCTCGACCCCGACGCGGAGAACCCCGGGAGCCACACCATCGAGTTCTCGGAGATCACGAGCGTCCGGGCGCTCGTCGACCGCGACGCGGACCAGCTGGTGAAACTCCACACGTCCACGCGCGAACCGCACGTCATCGAACGGTCGTACGAAGGGCTGAACATGAACACCGTGAAGGCGGCGATGGCGAACGAGCGGATCCAGTCGGCGCTCGAGGGCAAGGACTGGTACCTCCTGGCGGCGGACTACTCGATCATCACGGCGTACGACGAGGAGCACCCGATCGGCGTCGTCACGCCGGTCATCTTCAACTGGAACGACAGGGGCGACCAGTTGCGGGGGATCTCGGCGGCGGTGACCACGACGACGCTCAACGACGTCGCCTCCGAGAACGAGGTGCTCGACGTCTACACGCCGACGCAGGAGTCGCCGGACCCGCTGACGGGGCTGATCTCGGAGGCGTCGGGGAACGACCCGGGCACCTACCGGACCGGGAGCATCGACGTGCCCGGCGAGATGGACGACACCGACTGGCAGCTCCGTCGCCCCCCGCAGACCATCGAACAGGACGACTGGACGGTCACGTGGGAGAACACGCTCCACGACGCCTACAGGATCCAGGCGAACTACAAGGGGAAGCCGGTGCTCGGCGACGAGTCGAAGGTGCCGTGGATGCTGAGCGACTACGAGCCGTTCGGCATGTCCAGCCCGGGCACTCCCTCGGGCCGGCGCAACTGGCACTTCTGGGACACGCTCGGCTTCACCGGGCCCGGCGTCATCGAGAAACACGACCTCTCCGACGGCTTCCGGATCCGCGGCTCGTATCACACGGGATCGCTCGACCACTGGGAGTGGCGTTTCGGGCAGAACTGGGGACCCTACCGATACCTCATCGACTGGAACTTCCACGACGACGGAACGATCGACGTCACCTCCCGGCACCCCACGACCGGCTTCAGAACGACGAACGGCTACCCGAAGTACACCTTCCACTTCACCGCCGAGCCCGCGTTCGACGCCGCGACCGTCCACACCCACGACGGGAGTTCGTGGTCGAAGGTGGCGAGCGAGGGGAAGATGCGGTCGGGGGACGTCGAACGCGTACGGATACAGAACGCCGACGGGCCCGAACGGCTGGTGGTCGAGCGCCCGGGCGACGTCTGCTACGCGCTCCAGTACGACACGGAGACGATCGAGTACGAGCAGACGCTCGACGGCGTCGTCAGGGAGATGATCCAGCACAAGCAGTACCTCGACGGCGACAACTACCTGCAGGGCAAGTCGATCGACGGCGAGCGCGTCTTCCTGCGGATGTACGCCTCACGGGACACCGGAGAAGGGACGCACGCGACGACCGACCCGTTCGCCTTCCGCTTCACCATGCGGGCGGAGAACTACTGAGCCGTGTCGGCCGCCCGCGACGCCCGGTCCCGTTCGGCGACGCGGGAACGGCCGCTCCCGAGACGACCCGCGGAACGATCAGCGAGACAGAACGACGACACGTGACAGGACTACGATACGTGACAGGACTACGATACGTGACAGACGCAGACGATCCGACACCGACGACGAGACGAACCGCACTCAAGCGCCTGGCGGCCGTGGCCACCGTCGCGAGTCTCGCCGGCTGTGCCGGCGGGTCGGGAGGGACCGAGACGGCCGGGAGCGATGGGTCGGAGGCGGCCGGTGGCGGTGGGGCCGACACTGCCAGCGGCGGTACGGCCGAGACGACGACACCCACCCCGACGCCGACCCCGGAGACGACCGACAGCCCGACGCCGACGAACACCGACGCCGGGGGAGGAACTCCCGGACCGGCGACCGAACGGGGCGACTACACCGTCGGGATGTACACCGAGCTCTACTTCGACCCCGTCGGACTCCACGTCGAACCCGGCGAGACCGTCTCCTTCGAGCTGGTGAGCGGTGCGCACTCGGCGACGGCGTACGATCCGTCGAACGCCAACGCACTGAGCCGGCGGATCCCCGAGGGGGCGCCCGCGTGGAACACCGGGACGTTCGGTGACGTCGGTCAGTTCCGGAACGTCACGTTCGAGACCCCCGGCACGCACGACTACTACTGCATCCCCCACAAGATGGTGGGGATGATCGGTCGGATCGTGGTCGGCAGCCCCGACGGCCCGGCCGAGGACTCCGAGAACCCCGACCTCCCGCTGCCCGACTCGGCGCGGATCGTCGAGGAGGGCGAGATCGCGTGGGCGGACTGGGAGTCGAACGTGTAAGCCCGTCCGGAGTCGGATGCGCGCGAGCGACGGCCGTCGTCGTCGTCGAACGAGGGTGGACGCGCGTCAAGATACTCGCGCAACATTTGCGCGGAGACGCCACAGAGAACGACCTTATACACATTGTATTGTACCCCAAATCTGACGATCGTCTACCGAACAGTAGCAATACGCGCATTTGTTAACCCAGTAATTTATATATTACCTGTTCTTTCCGTCGAACCGTGATGTGGTACACTGACCAAAGCCAAATCGGCGTAGAAGTAGACAAACGTGTGAGACGGAGGGCAGGTTCATGACGGTCGACCTGCTCTTGCAACTCGACGCGGGGACCATCGCCAACGGCGTCAACAACGTCTGGATCCTCGTCGTCTGTTTCCTGATCTTCTTCATGCAGCCGGGCTTCGCGCTGCTCGAATCGGGGCAGGTGCGGGCGAAGAACGTCGGCAACGTCCTGATGAAGAACATGACCGACTGGACGCTCGGCGTCCTCGTGTTCTTCATCATCGGGGCCGGCATCAGCTCCATCGTCGGCGGGCTGACCAGTCCCGGCGGGTTCAGTATCGGGAGCGCGTTCGCGTACATCAACGATCCGACGGCGTACATCGGCTGGTTCTTCGGCGCGGTGTTCGCCATGACCGCCGCCACCATCGTCTCCGGTGCCGTGGCGGGCCGGATGAACTTCTCGGCGTACGTCTTCATCGCGGCGGCGATGACCGCAGTCATCTACCCGGTCGTGACGGGGATGACGTGGGCCGGTGGCCTCCTCTCGGGGGGTGGGTACATCGGTCAGGCGCTCGGCACGGGTTACCTCGACTTCGCCGGCGCGACCGTCGTCCACATGGTCGGCGGCCTCGCGGGGCTCGTGGGCGCGAAGATGGTCGGTCCGCGGAAGGGCCGCTTCGACGCGAACGGAAACTCCCAGCCCATTCCGGGACACTCGATGCTCCTGGCCGTGCTGGGGACGCTCTTCCTGGCGTTCGGCTGGTACGGCTTCAACGTCGGGACGCAGGCGACGGTGCTCTCCGCCAGCGACGGCGGCCTCACGTTCATGGGTGGCGCGCTCGGCCAGGTCGTCCTGAACACGACGCTCGGCATGGCCGCTGGCGGCGTGGCCGCCATGATCGTCTCGGCCAGCTGGCAGGGCAAGCCCGACCCCCTGTGGACGGCCAACGGCCTCCTGGCGGGACTCGTCGCCGTCACCGGCGCAGTCCCTCACGTGACGTGGTGGGGCGGCGTCATCCTCGGCGGGATCGCCGGTGCGCTTGTGCTGCCGACGTTCCGCTGGGTCGTCGACTCGCTGAAGATCGACGACGTCTGTGGCGTCTTCGTCGTCCACGGCAGCGCGGGTGCCATCGGCACCATCCTCATTCCGGTGTTCGGCGTCACCGCGACGGGCGGCTACACGTTCCTCGGTGTCAACCAGCTGATCATGCAGGTGGTCGGTGTCGTCGTCATCGGTGTCTGGACGGTGCTCGCGACGATGGTCGCGTTCTCGATCGCCGAGGCGCTGTTCGGGCTCCGCGTCTCCGACGAGGAGGAGGAGATCGGGCTCGACGAGAGCGAACACGGCGTCTCCGTCTACCCCGAGTTCACCGTCGGCAGCACTGGCGGCCGCGAGGGGCCGGCCATGAGCGCCGACGGCGGGACCCGCACTGACGGGGGTGTCGACGAATGAGCGAGAACGACAGTGGCATCGAGATGGTCGTGGCGATGATCCGTCCCGAGAAGCTCGGCGCGGTCAAACAGGCGCTCGCCGAAACGGGCGCACCGTCGCTGACGGTGACGAACGTCTCCGGTCGCGGCTCACAGCCCGCGAAGAAGGGCCAGTGGCGCGGCGAGGAGTACACGGTCGACCTCCACCAGAAGGTCAAGGTCGAGTGCGTCGTCGCCGACATCCCCGCCGACGACGTCGTCGACGCCATCGCCGACGCCGCCAACACCGGCGAGAAGGGCGACGGCAAGATCTTCGTCCTCCCCGTCACCGACGCCATCCAGATCCGCACGGGAACCGGCGGCGTCGACGCGGTCTGAAGCCGCGAGACCGACGGGACTCCTTTTCGGAGCGGTCGTGCGTCGTTCGGAGAACCACGTGTCGTCGCCCGGAACCGGGCGAGCCCGGGCCGACCGCTGTTATCCGGTGGATCGAGAGCGAGCTGTCGCTGTCTGCGGATCGACTGTTCGGCCGGTGGGATCGGTCCACGTCGTCACCGCCGGGACACACGGAGTGGAACGAAGCGGCCGCGACGAACCCGGGCGTCGGACCCACGCGGCGAGGGGCGCGACGAGCGGGCGATCCGTGTCGACAGCCCCGACACGCGCCGCGAGCCGGGATCGACGACCGTGTACGAACGTCCAGTTCTGTGGCAACACCTGCCGTGAGAGTGCGAGGAATATGACCTTATACACCATATATTTGATTCCAGATTAGACGGATGACCATTAAGGGAGAGATATATCCACGTTTGTAAAGACTAACCCTTATATGCCCCGATGTGAATAGCTACCGACGTGATCCGCGGGAGAAAACCGCGGAAATCAGTGTAAATCATGAACGACTGTCCAAGCACCACCGTTGCACCACTCGCGGAGGTATCGTCCGAATGAACGAACTCCTCATGCAGTCCGACCTGTCGGCCGTCGTCGAGGCGGTGAACCTCGTGTGGGTTCTCACCGTCACGTTCCTCATCTTCTTCATGCACGCCGGCTTCGCCATGCTCGAAGCCGGACAGGTGCGCTCGAAGAACGTCGCCAACCAGCTGACGAAGAACCTGCTCACCTGGTCCGTCGGCGTGATCGTGTTCTTCCTCGTCGGGGCCGGGGTCTCGACCCTCGTCGGCGGACTCACCGGCGGCGGATCGTACTCCGTCATGGGATCGTTCACGGACGTCTGGTACCCCGGTGAAACCACGGCGTGGGTCGGCTGGCTCTTCGGTGCCGTCTTCGCCATGACCGCCGCGACCATCGTCTCGGGGGCGGTGGCGGGCCGCGCGAAGCTCCGCGCGTACGTCACCTACACCATCCTGCTCGCGGCTGTCATCTATCCGGTCGTCACCGGTCTCACGTGGGCCGGCGGCTTCCTGGTCGACTTCCACGACTTCGCCGGCGGCATGATCGTCCACGGGATGGGCGGCATCGCCGGCCTCACCGCGGCGTGGGTCATCGGCCCGCGGATGGACCGCTTCAACGAAGACGGCTCCGTCAACGTTATTCCCGGTCACTCGCTGACGTTCGCCGTCCTCGGCACGCTCGTGCTCGCGTTCGGCTGGTACGGCTTCAACGTCGGCACGGCCGCCGCGCCGCTCGCGATGGCCGACGACGGCAGCGTCACCCTCGGCTCGTTCTCGTACGTGGGCCGCGTCGCGCTCACGACGACGCTGGCGATGGGTGCCGGTGCCATCGGCGCCGCGGCACTCTCGACGATGAAGACCGGCAAGGTCGACACGCTCTACGTCGCCAACGGTCTCCTCGCAGGGCTCGTCGGCATCACCTCGGTGACCGACGCGGTCATCTGGCCCGGCGCGCTCGTCATCGGCCTGCTCGCCGGTGCGCAGCTCCCCATCGTCTTCGAGTTCGTCGAGAAGCGCCTCAACATCGACGACGTCTGTGCGGTCTTCCCCGTCCACGGCTCCGCTGGTGTGCTCGGTGCGCTGCTGTTCCCGTTCTTCAGCACGAGCGGCTTCTCCGTGGGGACGCTGGTGAACCAGGTCACGGGCGTCGTCGTCATCGCCCTCTGGACGTTCGCCGCGACCGCCGTGGTCTTCACGGTCCTCAAGTCGATCGGACAGGCGCGTGTCACCCCCGAACACGAACAGGCCGGGCTGGACTCCTCCGAGCACGGCGTCGACACCTACCCCGAGTTCGGCAAGCCAGACGTCGCTGCTGACGGCGGTAGCTTTGAGTTCGACTCCAGCGTCCGTCCCGACGGAGGCTCAGAAGAATGAGCGAGATCGAAATGGTGGTCGCGATGATCCGTCCCGAGAAGCTCGGCGACGTGAAGAAGGCGCTCGCCGAGGTGGGCGCACCCTCACTGACGGTCACGAACGTCTCGGGACGAGGGTCTCAGCCGGCCAAGAAGGGCCAGTGGCGTGGCGAGGAGTACACGGTCGACCTCCACCAGAAGGTCAAGGTCGAGTGCGTCGTCGCCGACATCCCCGCCGACGACGTCGTCGACGCCATCGCCGACGCCGCCAACACCGGCGAGAAGGGCGACGGCAAGATCTTCGTCCTCCCCGTCACCGACGCCATCCAGATCCGCACCGGCAAGCGCGGCCCCGAGGCCGTCTGAACGGAACCGCGACCGACCCCCTCGTTTTCTTCCACCGCCGCGCCGTCAGCGACCGCACCCGCGACGCGTGACGTGAGAGGAGATCCATCGACGGTACGCGGACGCGCCCGACACTACCAAGTCGGGGCCCGTCGAAGCGGGGATCATGAACACGTCCCATCGAACCGGCGGTGTCCGCCAGTGAACCACGACCGTTCACGAGCGCTGTACGACCGGGCACTTTCTGTGATCCCCGGCGGGGTGAACTCGTCGGTCCGCGCGACCCGACCGTACCCGTTCTTCGTCGACCGCGGCGACGGTGCCCACGTCGTCGACGCCGACGGCAACCGCTATCTCGACTACGTGATGGGCTACGGCCCGCTCCTGTACGGCCACGACATGCCCGACCCCGTGCGCGCGGCGGTCCAGTCGTACGCCTCGGAGGGACCGATGTACGGCGCTCCCACGGAGATCGAGGTCGAACACGCGGAGTTCGTCGCCCGCCACGTCCCGTCGGTCGAGATGATCCGGTTCGTCAACTCCGGGACCGAAGCCACCGTCTCCGCCGTGCGCCTCGCGCGTGGCTACACGGGACGGGAGAAGATCGTCGTCATGCAGGGCGGCTACCACGGGGCCCAGGAGTCGACGCTCGTCGAGGGCGGCCCCGACAACCCCCGACCGTCGACGGCGGGCATCCCCGAGTCGTTCGCCGAACACACCCTCCCGGTGCCGTTCAACGACGAGGCCGCGATCGAGGCGGTCTTCGAGGAGCACGGCCACGACATCGCCGCCGTCCTCGTCGAACCGATCCTCGGCAACTACGGCATCGTCCAGCCGATCACGGGCTACCACGAGACCCTTCGAGAGCTCTGTGACGACCACGGCTCGCTCCTCGTGTTCGACGAGGTCATCACCGGCTTTCGCGTGGGTGGCCTCGGCTGTGCGCAGTCGAAACTCGGTGTGACCCCCGACGTCACGACGTTCGGGAAGATCGTCGGCGGCGGCTTCCCCGTCGGCGCCATCGGCGGCCAGGCCGAGATCATCGAGTCGTTCACGCCTGCAGGCGACGTCTTCCAGTCCGGCACGTTCTCGGGCCACCCCGTGACGATGGCGGCGGGACACGCCTACCTGACGTACGCCGCCGAGAACGACGTGTACGACCACGTGAATCGGCTGGGCGAGACGCTCCGGGCGGGGATCACGGACCTCTGCGAGGAGCGCGCCCCCGAGTACACCGTCGTCGGCACCGACTCCATGTTCAAGACCGTCTTCACGCGCGAGGGGCCGAGCAGCCTCGGCGACCAGTGTTCGAGCGGGTGTGAACAGCGGACGGACTGCCCGCGGTACGACTACTGCCCCAAGACCGGACACGACGTCGCCGACGCCGAGACCGAGCGGTGGGAGCGGATCTTCTGGCAGGAGATGAAGGATCGAGGGATCTTCCTCACAGCGAACCAGTTCGAGTCGCAGTTCGTCTCCTACGCCCACACCGACGAGGACGTCGAGGCGACGCTGGAGGCGTACAAGGAGGTGCTCTGAGGTCGGCGACTCGGCGGTCGGAGACGAACCCGCGCCCGCGCTTCGAATCCGGACTGGAGACGGGCTACCCACGAGTCGGTTCGTCTCGCTCCGACCGTTCGGCGATCATCGCCGTCGCCGTCTCCGCCCAGCCGCCACGACGGAACCCCACGACGACGACGACGGCCCAGCAGACGTACGAGAGCGCGAGTCCGGCCAGCACTCCCGGCAACCCGTAGCCGAGCGTGACGCCGAGGAGGTACGACGTGCCGAGCAGGAACACGGCCGAGCCGAGCAGTCTGGCGTAGAACGGGGTCCGCGTGTCGCCCGCACCGCGGAGCGCGCCGGCCAGCGGGAAGAACACTCCGAACGAGACCGTCGAGACGGCGAAGACACGGGTGAACGCGACGGCGTGGCGGATCGTCGTTCCGTCGCGCGTGAACAACCCCACGAGCGGTTCGGCGGCCACGAACAGGACGACGCCGGCGGTGCCGAGCGTCCCGAGGCTCAGCGCGAGGATGCCGCGCGCGGCGGCGCGTGCGCCGTCGACGTCGCCCTCGCCCAGCGTCTGGCCGACGACGATGCTGGTGACCGTGCTGAACGCGCGGTAGAACGGCCCCGTGAGCTGCTGATAGAGCCGGCGGCCGATGTGATACGCCGCGTTCACCTCGGTCCCGAAGAGCAACAACAGCGCGTTGAACGGGAAGTTCGCGACCGAGGTGCTCATCCCCTCCGCGAAGGTCGGGACGCTCACGGCGACGAGCTGTCGGGTGATCGTGAGATCTCGCGGGCGGGACAGCGAGACGGGGGTTCGGTCGCTGGCGATCGCCGCCGTGATCGCGACCGCTTCCACGGTCCGGCTGACCGCGGTGGCGATGCCGACACCGACGATCCCCAGCGCGGGGGCGAACCAGAGTCCGAGCCCCAGCCCGACCGTCAGGAGGATGTTGAGCACGCTCGCCCCGCCGTTGACGAGCATCGGCGTCCGCGTGTCGCCCGCACCCTGCAGGGCGCGCGCACCGACGAGCCCGAGGATGCGCATCGGTGCGGCGACGAAGACGATCGTCAGGTAGGTCCCCCCCAGTCGGACGACCGTGGGTTCGGCGCCGAGCAGGTCGATCAACACGGGGCCGAACACCACCCCGATGACGACGAACGGGAGCCCCGCGAGCGCGCCGATGAGGAGCGCCTGTGTGACCGCACGGTCGCGGCTGAGGTCGGCACCGCGTCCCGTGTCCTGGCTCGAGAGCGCGATCCCGCCGGCACCGATGCCCAGTCCGATGCGGAGCGGGATCTGTGCGTAGAGGTCGGCCAGTCCGATCGCGGCGACGGCGGCCGGCGAGAAGAAGCCGGTGACGACGATGTCGACCGTCCGCATCAGCGTGTTGAGCGTCTGCTGGACGGCGATCGGCCACCCCAGTCCGATCGTTCGCCGCCAGAGGGCGCGGAGCCGCGTCGAGAACGGGACCATCCAGTTCGTCGGTCGGGAGCGACGCGCAACAAGACGCCGGTAGGAGCAAACGAGACGGGCGGGAGACGAAACGGAGACGCGCGGTGGACGAAGAGGATGACGGCGCGTCCGACGACGTGATCCGACCGGAGACCGTACGACGATGCCACCGTGAGAGTTGAGTACCGCCGCGTCGTGAAGTCGGACGTGAGCCCTCCAGCCGACGAACCGGACGACATCGACGACGGCGGCGTGAGCGACGGGACGGACCACCCCGTCGAGTTCGACGCCCCGACCGGAGCGACCGACGACGGCGGCACGGTCGACGACACCGGCGGGGACGGTCCCGACGCCGTGTCCGCGTCGACCGACACAGCCGGGTCCGACGCGCCGGAGACGACCACCGAGAGCCTCCGGCGGACGCTCGACGACCTCCTCCCCGAGGCCGACGCCGACTCTCGCTGGTGGTACTGGATCGCGGCGGTCCCCGTCTACTTCCTCATCGCGCTCGTCGGCGGGGCGGTCGCCGCCGGGCTGTTCCTCTTCGCGGGGCTCCTCGACGTCGTCGGACTGAGCGGCCTGGCGAGTTTCTCGACGTTCCTCGTGCTCGGCACGGTCGCGAGCCTGTTCGGGATCGTGGGACTGGTCGTCGCAATCATGTTCCCCGTGGCGACGTATGTCGACGCCAGAGCGATCGAGGCGCTCGACGGCGAGTGGACACCCGACCCCGTGCTGTGGAGCCTCCTGGCCGTGGTCGCCGTGCTCGTGACGAACTTCGTGGTGAGCGTCCCGCTCTCGCTGTACTACCTCTACCGCCGACACGAGGCGCTCGGGACGCCCTGACGACGAGGGAGAAGCGGTGGAACCGACGGGAACGGATCGAAGCGGTCAGGGCGCGACCGCTCGCTACGACCGTGGGCGAACGAGCACCCGGTCGCGGGCCCGCCGCCACGCGGTCGGCGAGGTGAGCACGACGGCGAGGCCGAGCGAGAGGAGCCACCAGCCGAGGACGACGGCGCCGGTGACGAGCCCCGTGCCCGCGTCGAGCGAGAGGAAGACGAACCCGACCGCCGAGAGGACGGCGACGGCGATGCCGACGACCCAGACACGCCCGACGAGCCGCCAGGAGACACGCCCGGCGACCCAGTAGACGGCCGTCGCAGCGACCGCTGCGCCAACCGGCACGAGCCACCGCGGGGCCTGTCCACCGGTGAGCGTGCCGACGACGGTCTGGAGCGGGACGACCGCGGGCCCGAGCCCCGCCCAGAGGAGGACGAACCGGAGGAACTCGCCGACCTCCCGGGCCACGGGGTCGAGCCAGTCAGGCGCCATCGCGGATCGGCGGACGACGGGACGTGATCACGCGGCGGGACACGGTCGGGAGTCACGACGGGCCGACAAGAACGTACCGACCCGGCCGCCGACCGAAGTGGTGCGCTTTTCACGGTCGGTCGCACATCCTCGCGTATGAGTAGACGGACGCTCCGACTGGCGACACGCGGGTCGGACCTCGCCCTGCGGCAGGCGGCGAGCGTACGGGAGGCGCTCAAGGACCGCCGGTACGAGGTCGAACTCGTCGAGGTGGAGACGGAGGGCGATCGGATCACGGACGAACTCATCCACCGGCTGGGGAAGACCGGGGCGTTCGTCCGCGCGCTCGACGAGCGGATCCTCGCGGGAGAGGTCGACGCCGCGGTCCACTCGATGAAGGATATGCCCACCGACGCGCCGGACGAGCTCGTCGTCGCCGCCGTCCTCGAACGCGGCCCCGCCAACGACGTGCTCGTGACGCCCGACGGCGTCGACCTCGACGAGCTTCCCGAGGGGGCGACGGTCGGGACGTCCTCGCTCCGCCGCCGGGCACAGCTACTCGACGCTCGCCCCGACCTGACCGTCGAGCCGCTCCGGGGGAACGTCGACACGCGCGTCGAGAAGCTGCTTGCGCCGTCGTTGCAGGCCGAACACGAGGCGCGCGTCGAAGCCGACGAGGACCGGAAGGGGCACATCGGTGAGGACGACTACGAGCCCGCGTACGACCGGCGGCCAGAGGAGTGGTTCGACTCCCTCACGGAGCTCGAACGGAACGCCCTCGGCCGCGAACCCGACGTCGAGTACGACGGCATCGTCCTCGCGGAGGCGGGCCTCCGGCGGAGCGGGCTCGACCACCACGTCGAGTTCAGTCGCCTGCCGACGAAGACGTTCGTCCCCGCGCCGGGGCAGGGGGCCATCGCCGTGACGGCCACGGCACGCGCCGAGGAGCTCAACGAGCAGCTCGACTTCCCGCGAACGCGGGTCGAGACCACGGTAGAGCGGACTCTCCTCGCCGAGCTCGGTGGGGGCTGTATCGCCCCGATCGGCGTCTACGCCGTCCTCCAGGGGTCGTACGTCCACGTCCGGGCCCAGGTGTTCGGCCCCGACGGGGAGCTGGTGGAGGGGTCGCGCGACCTCCCCGTCGAGAAACACGCGACGGCGGCCGCCGACTTCGCCGCGGCGCTCCGCGAGCGCGGGGCGGCCGACCTGATCCAGCGGGCGGCGGAGGCGAACGAATGAGCGACCGGACGTCGGCAGGGTCGAAGGAGTCGGGCGCCTCGGCGGGATCGAGAGAGTCAAGCGCCGCAGAGGGATCGAGAGAGTCAAGCGCCGCAGAGGGATCGAGAGAGTCGAACGCCGCAGAGGGATCGAGAGAGTCGAACGCCGCAGAGGGATCGACGGCGACCGGCCACGTCTCGCTCGTCGGCTCCGGTCCCGGCGATCCCGAGCTCATGACCGTGAAGGCACGCCGCCTGCTCGACGAGGCCGACGTCGTCCTCCACGACAAACTCCCGGGGCCGGAGATCATCGCACTCGTCCCCGAGGACCGACGCGAGGACGTCGGCAAGCGCGCCGGGGGCGAGTGGACGCCACAGGAGTACACCAACCGGCGATTGGTCGAACTCGCCCGCGAGGGCAAGCACGTCGTCCGGCTGAAAGGTGGCGACCCCTTCGTCTTCGGGCGCGGTGGCGAGGAGATGGAACGGCTCGCGCGCGAGGGGATCCCGTTCGAGGTCGTCCCCGGCATCACCTCGGCTGTCGCGGGCCCCAGCGTCGCCGGCATCCCCGTCACACACCGCGACCACGCCTCGTCGGTGTCGTTCGTCACCGGGCACGAGGACCCGACGAAAGACGAGTCCGCCGTGAACTGGGAGGCGCTCGCCGCCACCGGCGGGACCATCGTCGTGCTGATGGGGGTCGGGAAACTCCCCGACTACACGACCGCACTCCGCGAGTCGGGGATGGCCCCCGAGACGCCCGTCGCGCTGGTCGAACGGGCGACCTGGCCGGAGATGCGGGTCGCGACCGGAACGCTCGAGACCATCGTCGACGTCCGCGACGCGACGGGAATCGAACCACCGGCCATCACCGTCATCGGCCCGGTCGCGGCGACGCGCGATCGGGTGAAGGCGTTCCTTCGCACCGGCGACACCGACGCGCCGACAGACGGGGAAGACAGATGAGCCAGGAGGTGCGCGTCGCGGTGTTCCGCCCGGCCGACGAACGACTCGCCGACGCGGTCGAACTGCTCGAGTCGCTCGGGGCGACGCCCGTGGCCGATCCGATGCTCGCGGTCGAACCGACCGGAAACCGCCCCGAGGAGGCGTCGTACGTCGTGCTCACGAGCAAGACGGGTGCGGAGCTCCTCGCCGAGGCCGGCTGGACGCCCGGAGAGGCGACGCTCGTCTGTATCGGGCCGACGACGGCCGACGCCGCCCGCACGGCGGGGTGGCACGTCGACCGCGTCCCCGCGGAGTATTCGTCGGCGGGCCTCGTCGACCTCCTCCGAGACGAGGTCTCGGGCGAGCGCGTCGCTGTCGCCCGATCCGATCACGGGAGCGACGTGCTCCTCGATGGACTCCGTGCGGCCGGCGCGGAGGTCCACGAGACGGTGCTCTACCGGCTCGTACGACCAGAGGGAGCCGGAGCGTCGACCGAGATGGCCGCCGGGGGCGAACTCGAAGGGGTCTGTTTCAGTTCGTCGCTCACGGTCGAGAACTTCCTTTCGGCGGCGGCGGAGCGGGGGGTCCGCGAGGCGGCCGTCGCGGGGCTGAACGACGCCGTCGTCGGCGCGATCGGTGAACCGACGCGAGAGACCGCGGCGGCGAACGGGATCGACGTCGACGTCGTTCCCGACCGTGCCGCGTTCGACGCGCTCGTGTGTCTGGTCGTCGAACGGGCGGCACCGACGTACCACGACTGAGCCAAAAAACGGAGACTGAGGGCCGAGCCGGACGTCAGGGGTGGGGACTGACGGCGTGTCTCGTCAGGCCGAGTCGTCCGTCGTCGTCTCGGTGGTCTCTGTCGCTGTCTCGTTTATCTCTGTCATTTCGGTCTCGGTCGCTGTCTCCGTCTCCGTCTCTGTCTCTGTCTCCGTCTCCGTCTCTGTCTCCGTCGCTGTCTCTGTCTCCGTCGCTGTCTCTGTCTCCGTCGACTCCCCGCCAGACGATCCACCGGACGAACCACCGCTGCCGTCTTGGTTCGCCGCGGTGCCGTCCTCGGTGCTCGTCACGCCGGTACTGTCGTCGCCCGTGCCCGAACAGCCGGCCACGGCTGCGGCCAGTGTGGTAGTTACGCCGGCAGCGAACGTCCGTCGAGAGATGATTTTCTCGGTCATGTCGCAGGCGAGACCGACAGACGGAGCGGGTAAAAGCCGGGGCGATCGTCCCGACTGTTCTCTCGATGAAACGGGACTGTTTCGGCGGTTTCGGGCGAGAACGGTCGAGCTTAGCCGCTCGATAAACGAACCATTAAATCACGTGTAATTGAATATACGTTGAGGGGGGTCGAATGAGCACACGAACTGCCGTTTCGTCCCGAGTGACCGCGATAGTCGTCGTGGCGCTCGTGTTAGCTGGTGCTGTCCCGGTCTCGGGTGCCGGTCCGGTGGTGGTCGATCGCATCACAGTGGCCGGTCCGGGCGTCGTCACCGGTGGGGACCAGCCGTCGGTCGCAGCGTGGCGACCGGTGGACGTCACCGCGTCGATCGAGACGGGTTCCGACGCGTACGACGTCTGTTTCGGGGTGACGAGCACCGGACAGTCGATCGACCTCGGCTGCCAGCGCATCATCGGCACGGACACACGGGAGAACGTCACGGTGGGGCTCGACAGGATGCCGGAGAACGTCACGGGGACACAGCGACTGACCGTGAGCGTCCGCCGGGCGGACGTCACGACGTCGCGGAACGAACCCCTTGTGCAGGCCAGCCGATCGATTCGGGTGCTCACCGCCGCCGGCGACATAGACGACGACGGGCTCGGCAACCGACAGGAACTGACGATCGGAACCGACCACACCGTGCCGGATACCGACGGCGACGGCCTCGCCGACGGTCCCGAAGTGAACACGTACGAGACCGATCCCACGAACACCGACACGGACGGCGACGGCCTCGCCGACGGTGTCGAGGTGAACGATCAGGGTACCAACCCGATGGAGATCGACACCGACGGCGACGGTCTCGACGACGGCGTCGAGGTCACGACCCACGGAACCGACCCGATGAACACCGACACGGACGACGACGGCCTCGCCGACGGTCCCGAAGTGGACGTCCACCAGACGTCCCCGACGAAGGCCGACACGGACGGCGACGGCCTCCACGACGGCCCCGAGGTGAACGTCCACGAGACCGATCCCACGGCGCCCGACACGGACGGCGACGGCCTCGACGACGCGGCAGAGGTCGAAAGGTACGGGACCAACCCGACGGAGGCCGACACGGACGGCGACGGTCTCGTCGACGGACGCGAGGTGAACCAGTTCGGAACCGACCCGACCCGGGCGGACACCGACGGCGACGGTAAGAGCGACGGCGCGGAGATCGCGAACGGGAGCGACCCGGTCTCCGGCGGCTCGGACGGGTTCGGCACGCCCGACGTCGATCCGACCGTCATCGTCGCGCTGGTCGTCGGCATCTCGCTCGCACTCGGTGGCGTGTTCGTCCACCGACGGGGCGAGTCGTTGCTGGGCAACGGCGACGACGGATCGGCGGATGACACCGAGGACGCGACGGTGCGGGACACGTCGATGCATCCCTCGGACGCGCTGAGCGACGAGCAGCGCGTCCACGCCATCGTCGACGACCGGGGTGGCCGAGTCCGACAGTCGGTCATCGTCGAGGAGACCGGCTGGTCGAAGTCGAAGGTGAGCCGGGTTCTCTCGGAAATGGCCGACGAGGGCTCGATCGAGAAGATCACCATCGGACGCGAGAACCTCATCGCCCACCCCGACGCGGTGCCGGAGGGAGCAGGGTCGCCGTTCGAACCGACGGAGTCGGAGTGACCACCGGCGAAAGTCTCGTCGGCCGCCGAGCCGGCGCAAACGCGACGGAGTCCGAGCCCGAGTAGCGTCACTGACCGGGAGGTAGGAACCGCAAAGGCGGTCGAGCGGGGAGACAGAGGTTTATACGTGATCCCGCAGTAAGGAGCGTCTATGAACGCCGACGTCGACGTCGAGTCGGAGCGCGGGCCGGTCCCGGCACTCCACGACCGGGCGGTTGCCTGTGCTGATCACCTCCACGACGCCGACCGGGTGCTCCTCGCGTCACACATCGACGCCGACGGGCTCACGAGCGCAGCCATCGCGTCGCGTGCGCTCGAACGTGCGGGCATCGCCGTCGAGACGGTGTTCGAGAAGCAGCTCGACCGGGCGGCGATCGAACGGCTCGCCGCCGCCGACTACGACACCGTCCTGTTCACCGACTTCGGCAGCGGCCAGCTCGACATCGTCACCGAGTTCGAGGCCGACTTCACGCCCGTGATCGCCGACCACCACCAGCCAGCCGACGCCGACACCGAGTACCACCTCAACCCGCTACTCGAAGGGATCGACGGGGCCTCGGAGCTGTCCGGCGCGGGCGCGAGCTACGTGCTCGCGCGGGCGCTCGGGGGCGAGTCGAACCGGGACCTGGCCGGGCTGGCGGTCGTCGGTGCCGTGGGAGACATGCAGGACGGCGACGGGGGACTGTCGGGGGCGAACGAGGCCATCGTTCGAGAGGGGGTGGCAGCCGGCGTCCTGTCGGAGGAGACGGATCTGCTGCTGTACGGCCGACAGACCCGACCACTCCCCAAGCTCCTCGAGTACGCGAGCGAGGCGCGCATCCCCGGCATCTCGAACGACGAGGCGGGGGCGGTGTCGTTTCTGGCCGATCTCGACCTCGACCTGAAGAGGGACGGAGAGTGGCGGCGATGGGTCGATCTGACCGGCGAGGAACGACGGACGCTCGTGAACGCGCTCCTCCGGCACGCCATCTCGCGGGGCGTCCCCGCCGACCGGATCAACGCGCTCGTCGGGACGACGTACGTCCTGCCCGACGAGGAGCCGGGGACCGAACTCAGGGACGTGAGCGAGTTCTCGACGGTGCTGAACGCGACCGCCCGGTACGAGCGAGCCGACGTCGGCCTGGCCGTCTGTCTCGGCGACCGCGGCCCGGCGCTCGACCGGGCGCGACACCTCCTCCGGACCCACCGACGCAACCTCTCCGAGGGGTTGCAGTGGGTGAAGACCGAGGGCGTCACCGTCGAGGAGCACGTCCAGTGGTTCGATGCGGGGTCACGAATCCGCGAGACAATCGTCGGCATCGTCGCCGGGATGGCAGTCGGATCGAGCGGCGTCCGGCACGACCTGCCGATCCTCGCCTTCGCCGACGCCGGCGACGGGGAGCTCAAGGTCTCCGCACGCGGGTCGCACGCGCTCGTCCGCCGGGGGCTGGATCTCTCCGCCGTGATGCGCGAGGCGTCTCGCGCCGTGGGCGGCGACGGCGGCGGACACGACGTGGCTGCCGGCGCGACCATCCCGGCCGACGCACGCGAGGCGTTCGTCACCCACGCCGACCGCATCGTCGGCGAACAGCTGTAAGCTCGTTCACGCGACGGTGTCGTGCGTCCGAGACCGCGCGACGTGACGGGGACAGGGCGAACCGGAGACGGGACGAGTGGAGACTACTGGCGCGCGCCGACCGAGAGAGTAACTGCATTTGATTACAACAAGCTTTTTTGTGAATCACATCCGGTTCACAGTATGGAACAGCCGTCGGCCGGTCGTCGACACGTCCTCGCCGGAGTCGCCGCGGGGATCGGCGGAATCGCCGGCTGCACGGGCGTGCTGAACGTAGCTGGACCCCGCTCGGAACGGGTGTCGATGCTCGCCGCCGGGAGCCTGAACAACGCCCTGGAGAACGGGCTCAGGGGAGACGTCGACGCGACGCTCGACGTCGAAGCCCGCGGCTCCGCGACGGTCGCACGGCTCGTCGCGGAGGGACAGAAGGACCCCGACATCGTCGCCCTGGCCGACATCGCGCTCTTCGACTCGCCGCTGCGACCGTCGTGGTACGCGGAGTTCGCGACGAACTCGGTCGTGATCGCGTACGACTCCGACTCCGACGGTGGCCAGCGGCTCGCGGCCGCCGGATCCGACGAGTGGTATCGGCCGCTCCGAGACGGCGAGCTCTCGCTGGGTCGGACGGATCCGGATCTCGACCCGCTCGGCTACCGCACGCTCTTCGTGCTCGAACTCGCGACCGACTACTACGGAACCGCGGTCGACCTCCGGGAGGCGATCCCCCGCCGCGACCAGGTGTACCCCGAGACGCAGCTCGTCAGCCAGTTCGAGACCGGATCGATCGACGCCGCCGTCACCTACCGGAGTATGGCGGTCGAACGCGGGTACGACTACGTCGAGCTGCCGCCGGAGATCGACCTGAGCGACCCGGCGTTCGTCGATCGGTACGCCACGGCGACGTACCGGCTCCCCGGTGGAAAAGTCGTGCGCGGCGGCCCCGTCAGCTACGGGGCGACGATCCGACACCGGTCGCCGACGGTCGACGACGTGTTCGAGGCGGCGACGACGGGAGCGTACCTCCGCGAGTTCGGTCTCGTGGTGCCCGACGACTACCCACGGTACACGGGGAATGTTCCGGACGGGCTCGCGGGCTGAGGCCGCGACTGGGCGGTTCGACTGGCTGTCCGTCGCGTTCCTCCTCGGCGCGGTGTTGCTCTGTTACTACGTGGTGCCGCTGGTCTCGCTGGTCGTGACACAGCCGCCCGGTGCCGTCGCCGCGCGACTGGCCACACCCGAGGTCCGCGCCGCCGCCTGGACGTCGGTGCTCGGGGCGACCGCGAGCACGCTGATCGCGACGGTGTTCGGCCTCCCGCTGGCGTACTGGCTCGCCCGGACGGACGGACGGATCACCACGTTCGTCACCGCGCTCGTCGTGCTCCCGCTCGTGCTCCCGCCGATCGTGAGCGGGATGGTGCTCCTGACCGTGGTCGGACCCAACACGCTCGTGGGCAGCGCGGCCGCGGCCAGTGGGCTCTCGCTGACGCGGTCGTTGGCGGGCGTCGTGCTCGCACAGACGTTCGTCGCCTCGCCGTTCGTCGTCGTCACCGCGAAGGCCGCAATCGAGGGCGTCGACCGGCACCTCGAGTACGCCTCGCGCTCGCTCGGCAAGCACCGGTTCACCACGTTCCGTCGGGTGACGCTCCCGCTCGCGTGGCCGGGGGTCCTCGCGGGGATCACGCTGGCGTTCGCGCGGGCGATGGGCGAGTTCGGGGCGACGATCATGCTCGCGTACTACCCGCGGACGATGCCGGTGCAGATCTGGGTCTCGTTCACGACGCTCGGGCTGGACGAGGCGTTCCCGATCGCCGTCGTACTCGTCGGCGTCGCCGTCGCGACGCTCGTCGTCCTCAACGCGCTCGGGAGCACGCCCGCATGAGCGGACCGCTCGATGTGACGGGGCTCGCCAGGTCGTACCCCGGTTTCGACTTCGGCCCCGTCGACCTCTCGGTCGCAGAGGAGGTGCTCGCCGTGCTCGGACCCTCGGGGAGCGGGAAGACGACGCTCCTCTCGCTGATCGCCGGGATCGTCCAGCCCGACGCGGGGACCGTCTCGCTCGGGGGCCGATCGCTGGTCGGGCGGCGGCTCGAAGCGCGACGGGTCGGAGTAGTGTTCCAGGACGGTGCGCTCTTCCCGCACATGACCGCCCGGGAGAACGTCGCCTACGCGGCCACGGATCCGGAGCGAGTCGCCGACCTCGTGGCGCTGCTGGAGATCCAGGACGTGCTCGACCGGCGGCCACCGTCGCTGTCCGGTGGGGAACAGCGCCGGGTCGCGCTGGCGCGGACGCTCGCGGCCGATCCCGACGCGCTCCTCCTGGACGAGCCGCTGTCGAGCCTCGACGCGCCCATCCGCCGCCGACTCCGCGACGCGTTCCACGACCTGTTCCGGACGCTGTCGATCCCGGTCGTCTACGTCACTCACGACCAGCGCGCGGCGACCGTCCTCGGCGACCGGATCGCGGTCCTCCGTGACGGTCGCGTCGAGCAGGTCGGGACGCCGACGGAGATCCTCGACCGTCCCCGAAACGCGTTCGTCGCCCGGTTCACCGGCAGCGAGAACGTGTTCGAGGCGCGGGTGACGACGCACGAGGGTGAATCCGCGCTCCGCGTCGGCGACCACGTCCTCCGAGCGGAGACCGACCGGCCGGTCGGAACGTGGGTGACGGCGTGCGTCCGCCCGTCACGGCTGCGGCTCGTCGGGGAGCCGCGTGCGGGCGGCCTCGAAGCGGCGGTCACGCGCCGTCTGAACGAGGGTGACGAGTACCGGCTGTCGCTCGCGGTCGCGTCGAGCGACGTCGAACTGACCGCGCGGGTTCGCCCCCGAACGGTCGAGCGCCTGGGGCTGGAGCCGGGAACGACGGTCCACGTCGCCATCGCGCCGACGGCAGTACACGTGTTCGACTGACCGTCGACCGAGGGGCCGCGCGACGCCCGACGCCTGACCAGATCGATCGCGCTCTCGGTGGATCGCGACAGCAGACGGCTCGTGGCCGTTCCTCCGTAGACCGTTCCTCGCGCCAGCGCGCCACCGTTCGGGTGCCGAAAGCACGACTTCGGGGAGCGTGCGCGGAGAGTGCCATTACTCGATCTCGGGTGTCCGTCCCACGGACCGAAGAGGGCGGCAACGGGAGGAGACGAGTCACAATCCGACCCCAGGCGTGGCCCGGGAGCGGTTTGATATCGCGATCGATGGTTTATGACAGCTGCTCCCCGGGACCAGTCCAGACGGGAAAATCGACGGACCGAGCGACCGGGTATCGGCTCACTTTTGTTTCTGTCCCGAGAACAGCGGCTATGGCCGCGTTCGACCCCGAGAAGTTCGAGGACAAGTACGCGAACTACTTCGCCGAGCTCCAGCGGGCGTACAAGAACGCCTTCGAGACGATGCGGGAGTCGTACGACTCGGATCTGGTGCACGCCATCGACCAGCGCGTTCTCAACGAGTCCGAACCGTTCTACGAGGACGGAACGTTTCGAGTGGAACTCCCCGACGACCCCGCGAAACGGCTCGAGGGGAGCGGCGTCCCGGTCGACGAGGAGACGCTCAGCGCGGCGCTCGACGACTACACGGCCGCGATCGAGGACGAACTCTACCGGATGCTGGGCGTCGACCGCGAGGAGTGAGTCGGATCGGTGGTGTGAGCGTCCGCTTGGTGTGACGAACAGCGACCCGGCAGCGTGAGGAACAGGGGGCCGAAAGCGGCGAACGGCGACCGACAGGAGCGACCGCGCGGTCCCCGGTGCGCACCGAGCAGCTTCGTGCCTCCACAGCCGTACGGGCCGGCCGGTGGGAGGGGAGTCGGTGGGTTCGACGCCGGCGTGCCACGCGCGGTGGGACAGTTCGGGACGCCACTCGAACCGGTCGCGCACCGCTCGGCGTCCACCGTCCGGCGGTCTCCGCGTGAAGTGGTCGCGTCGACACACCACCGGGTCCCCGGATGGGGGCCGACCCGGACGCGTGAACCAAAGGCATAAGCACCGCCGTTTCCTACCTCCTCGCATGAGCACGGACGCCCAAGAGGCCGACGACGACCTGAAAGAGCGGGTGTCGAACTTCCTGCGCCGGAACTTCCCGCAGATCCAGATGCACGGCGGCAGCGCCGCGATCCAGAACCTCGACCGTGAGACGGGTGAGGTCACCATCATGCTCGGCGGTGCCTGCTCCGGCTGTGGCATCTCCCCGATGACCATCCAGGCGATCAAGAGCCGCATGGTGAAGGAGATCCCCGAGATCGAGGTCGTCCACGCCGACACCGGGATGAGCGGCGGCGGTGGCCACGGCGGCGGGATGTCGCCCTCGTTCCCCGGCGACACCGCCGAGGACTCCGACAGCGACGAAGGCCCGCAGGCGCCGTTCTGACGGCGCGATAGCTGCTCTTTTCGCGAGCGACGCGACCGTTTCGATCCGATTCTGCCGATTCGTCAGTCGAGACGCATGGTTACGGCCGATGCCGTGATCCGATCCGATCCAGCCGTAAACTGTATGTCGCGATACGAAATCGGTGGACCGTCGCCGTGAGTGCTCGGAGAGACCGCTCGACTCGAGACACCGCCCGGAGTCACGCCGTCCGAACGTCACGTGCTCGAACGCGGGCGGCGGTGAACGGCGGGGTTTTATTCTCCGGAGCGCGGAAGGGTCGACATGCCAACCGAGTCGCCCACGAACGTCCTCTTCGTGGTGATGGACACGGTCCGGAAGGACCGGCTCACGCCCTACGGCTACGACCGGCCGACGACACCCGGGCTAGAGGCGTTCGCGGCCGAAGCGACCGTCTTCGAGCAGTGCGTCGCCCCCGCACCGTGGACGCTGCCGGTGCACGCGTCGATCTTCACCGGCATGTACCCGAGTCAGCACGGGGCCGACCAGGAGAACCCCTACCTCGACGGCGTGACGACGCTGGCGCAGACCCTGTCGGAGGAAGGGTACGACACGGCCTGTTACTCGTCGAACGCGTGGATCACCCCCTACACCCACCTCACGGACGGCTTCGACGACCAGGACAACTTCTTCGAGGTGATGCCGGGCGAGTTCCTCTCGGGCCCGCTGGCGAAGGCGTGGCAGACGCTCAACGACAACGAACGCCTGCGCGCCATCGCCGACAAACTCGTCAGCATCGGCAACACCGCACACGAGTACCTGGCCGGCGGCGAGGGGGCGGACTCGAAGACGCCCGCTGTGATCGACCGGACACAGGAGTTCGTCGCCGACTCGCAGTCGGAGTCCGGCTGGTTCGCGTTCATCAACCTGATGGACGCCCACCTCCCGTACCACCCGCCCGAGGAGTTCGCCGCGGAGTTCGCTCCCGGAGTGGATTCGACCGAGGTGTGTCAGAACTCCAAGGAGTACAACTCCGGCGCACGCGACATCTCCGACGAGGAGTGGGCGGACATCCGGGCGTTGTACGACGCAGAGATCGCCCACATCGACGCCGAACTCACTCGCCTGTTCGACTTTCTCGAACGGGAGGGCGAGTGGGAGGATACGATGGTCGTCGTCTGCGCCGACCACGGCGAACTCCACGGCGAGCACGACCTCTACGGTCACGAGTTCTGTCTCTACGACCCCCTGATCAACGTCCCCCTCATGATCAAACACCCGGCGCTCGACGTCGGCCGGCGCGACGACCAAGTGGAACTCGTGGACATGTACCACACCGTGCTCGACGCGCTCGGCGTCGAAGGAGCGACGCCGGTCAGCACGGGCGACGAGGTGGTGTCGCTCGACCGGACGCGCTCGCTGCTGTCGGAGTCGTACCGTCGGTTCGACGGGCTCGCGACCCCCGACCCCGGACAGCGTGCGGCTCCCGGCGGAGAGTACGCCTTCGTCGAGTATTCGAGGCCCGTGGTCGAACTCAAGCAACTGGAGGAGAAAGCCGCCGACGCGGGCATCTCCCTCCCCAGCGAGTCGCGCTTCTACTCGCGGATGCGAGCGGCCCGCCGCCCGGACGCGAAGTACGTCCGCATCGACCGCATCCCGGACGAGGCCTACCGCCTCGACCGCGATCCCGGCGAGACCGATCAGATCGACGACGACGACGAACTCGTGGCGGCGACCGAAGCGGCGCTCCGCCGGTTCGAGGAGGACGTCGGCGGGGCGTGGACCGACGCGCTGGACGACGAAGTGCGCGACGACACGGTCGCGGAGATGGACGACGAGGCACAGGACCGCCTGCGCGACCTGGGCTACCTCGAATAACGGCTATGGGTGGCCGAACGAGCCGCTCGAACCGTCGAAGGATCGACGAGGCAGACCGCTGGACCGGTCCGAACCGGGATCTCTCCCTCGTGTCACAATTCGAATCGTTGGACTCTGAGCCACGAAACGGGCATCGAAGGCCGCTGCGACGAAGACGACGACTCCCGTGTCGAAGACAGGTGGTGACAGTGCAGTGCCGGACCAATTGTCGAGCCCGAGCACACTTCGAGTGTCGAAGTTAGTCGTCGATCAGTCCTCGGCCCAGTAGTACAGTTCCTCTCGGGCGGCACCGCACGCGGGACACGAGTCGGGGAGGTCGCCCTCCAGACGACCCATCTCGCCACACTCCCAGCAGCGCCACATCACGTACGCCTTGCCGAAGACGTCGCGCGCCTCGTCGAGACCGACCCGTCCCGTGCCTTCGACCGAACGGACGTAGAAGCCGACGTCGTCCAGTCCACGGACGGTCCCGAGTTCGTTGCCCGCCTCGTCGTACACCGTCGTGCCGATCTCGACGTCGACGATCGCGTCGTCGGTCGGTTCGGACGCTGACTTCTCGGACATGCGTAGTTATAGGACCGCTGACGACAAAAACCGTGGTATCTTCTGTCACGCTGACTGGAGAACCGCGGTCGTCGACCGACGGCGGGCCGCCGTGAGCGGGCGACGGGCGCGCCGCCCGTCCAGCGTGAGGCGGTCGGGTCTTACATGAAGTCCGCGATCCCGCTCTGTTTGTTCTTGTCGTTCTCGAAGACGCTCTCGATGGACTTCTTCAGCACCTCGAGGCGCTGTTTCGTGTACGGTCGGCAGTCGTACTCCTCGGCGACTCTGATCGCCGGCTCCATGTACTTGTTCACGGACCCCTGGTGGACCGTGAGGTTCACGCGGCCGCCACAGTCGCGGCAGTCCCCCGTCAGCGGCACGCGCCGGTACTTCGTGCCGCAGTCGAGACAGCGCGTCTCCTGTCTCGAGAACGCACGCAAATTACCGATCAGATCGGGGAGGAAGTGGTACTCGATGACGCGCTCGGCGACGTCGGTCTCGTCGACCGCACGGAGCTTCCGCGCGAGTTCGAGCTGGGCGTCCATCTTCTCCATCATCGAGCCGAGCGTCTTGTACGCCGAGAGGTCCGGCCCCAGGGCGATGTTCGAGGTGTCGTGGCTGTGTTCGAAGCCGTGGTACTCGTGGTCGGTGTCGAGCGTCTCCTCGGCGATCGTGATGTCGACGGACTCGGGGTCGGCCAGCTCCAGCGAGGCGAGGTAGAACTCCCGGGGATACTCGCGGACGATGTCGACGTTGTGCGCCTCGTCGTCGATCTCGGTCGGGTCGATGCGCGAGGACATCACGAGCGGGGCGTCCATGCTCCCCCCACGCTTGTCGGGGAGGAACTCCTTCGAGAAGTTGAGCAGACCGTCCATGAGGAGCATGACGCAGTCCTCGTCGCCGTCGCAGTTCCGCCGCTTCGCCGCGTGGAAGTACGGGTGGGCGTATCCCACCGCCGCCGAGGTGAAGCCGACGACGCGGCCGACGACGGCCGCAGAAGTGTGAGGAGCCATCCCGAAGACGAGTTCGCCGACGAGGTCCTCGCGCTCGTCGACCCCGTAGAACGGCGGGAGGTCGTAGAACTTCGTGAGGAGGTCGTCGACGAAGTCGGCGGTCTTGAGCATGTGCTCGGCCGCGCCGTCGGAGAGGACGACATCCTGCACCTTCAGCTCGACCAGCTGGTCGTCGAACCGGAGCGGATCGCCGTCGACGTCCGTCTCGTAACCCAGTTCGCGCAGGTCGGCGGCCGAGACGTCCAGTTCGGCGGGGCGGACGGCCGTGACGGGCAGGTCCGTCATGTCGTAGCGGACGGTGCCGTCCTTGAACGAGGTGACACCGTGTTTCGCCCGGAGGACGCCCTTCTGGATGGGTTCGGGCGTCTTGTTCGACGACATCAACCCCTTGACACCCTTGAGGATGTCGAACGACGACTCGCGCTCGCCGACGTCCGCGAGCGCCGCGTCGAGTTCTTTTTTGAGCGCGACCGACTGCCACCCGGCCGCGGTGACGTCGCGGTCGCACCGGGTGCAGTGGACCCGCCCGGCGTCGTCGGGTTCAACGACCTGTCCGCAGTCGTCACACTCGTAGTGTGGCTCCGTGTGGGTCGCGCACTCGGGACAGCGCGACTTGTACGTGTGCCCCCCACAGCCCGGACACAGCCGACGGCCGAGCTGGACGTCGACGCGACCGCGGCGGCCGTCGTCGCTCCGTTTCCGTGCCGCGGCGCTCACGTCGCGCTGACTGCCGCCCGCCTCCGAGATCGGGAACAGCGTGTGGACCGCCGGCGAGAGGTCGCGGCTCTCCGACTTCTCGGGACGGCCCATCCGGGCACCGATGCGGGTCGGTGCCCGCTCGCGGATCCGGAAGGGAGCCACCTCGTTGACCGCCGCGACCGCGTTGTCGCCGTCGGCCCACGTCCGGGCCTCGGCCGAGAGCGTCTCCCAGGTCCGCTCCAGGTCGGGCGAGAAGCCCAGCGACCGGACGAACAGCCCCCACGTCGGCACGCGGAGTTCCTCGTCGGTCTGTCGGTGTTCGACGAGGAGCGACTCGAACACCCGCGTCGTCGACTCCGTGCGCGGGAGGACGAGCACGCCGCCGAGGTCGGTTCCGTCCGGCTGGAGGGCGACGCCACCGTCGGTCGTCGCCGCGTCGTCCGCGCTCGTCGATTCGACGTGGCCGGCGTCGACGGCGTCGGCGAGCGCCTCGAACTCCTCGACGGAGACGTCGTGCCACAGATACGTGTACGCCGGGTGGAGTGGGCAGTCGTAGTCGGTCGCCCACGCGAACGCCTCCGCCTCCGTGGGGTTCGCGAGGTCGACGTGCGGGTCGTCCTCGAGCGCCTGGAGGTCCCCGCCCGCGTGGGCGAAGTCCTGTCGCCACCACTCCACGGTGTAGGAGGCGGGTGCGAGCGGGTGGTTGTTCTCGACGAACTCGCCGTAGTTGACGAGGTATTCGCCGAGGTCGAGGATGGCCTCGACACCGTTTCTGATCGCGAGCGCCTCGGCGGGGTCGTCGATGCGGCGGACGTCGCCGTTCGCCAGTCGCACGGTCGGTCCTTCGATGGAGTCGACCGGGACGACACCGGCAGCCTTGCCCGGCCGTTCGGTCTTGATCTGCGTGCCGGTCGCGAGGAAGTCGTCGACGAGGTGCATCGTCGCGGGGTGGACGCCTGCAGTGGCGAAGCCGTGGTTGCGGGCGCGACCGTACCGGAGGCGGAACCCACCGGACATGGACGGATGCCCGAAGACCGGACGGCCGGCGATGAGGTCGCGGAGGAACTTCGTCGCGGGTTCGACCCGGGGCGGACCCGCCGGTTCGTCGTCGGCCGCGTGGTCGTCGTCGGTCGCATCGTCGGGGTCGGCCTCCGCCGAGTCGGGCTCCGCGTCGTCGTCGCCGATGGTGCCGTCGATGAGGTCCTGCAGCCACGGCCAGTCGACCTCGTCGAGTTTGCGGGTGTAGCGCTGGATCTTCGGCGCTTTCAGCGCGATCCCCTCCGCCAGGACGAGACACATCCCGCCGCGGGGGTTGTTGGTGTCGACGCGCTCGAGGTCTCGATACCCCGAAACCTCCTCGTCGCCCGTCGCCTCGCCGTCGAGCATGATCGGCATGTTGCGCGCGATGAAGCGCGTCTCCTTGTCCTTCGGCGAGTACTGCAGCCCTGTGTCCTTGTCGTAGAGGGTGACCTCCTCGACGTAGCGTTCGACCTCCTCGGTGCGGGCCTTGTACTCGTCGATGTCGAGGAGCGTCCGGGCGTAGTCGGCCACGAGCACCGAGAGCGCCTGGGCGGTGCCGCCCGCCGAGCGGATGGGACCGGCGTAGTAGACGTTGACGAACTCGGAGCCGTCGTCGTTGTTCAACACCTCGACCCGGTCGATCCCCTCGATCGGTGCGGCGACGACCCCCTCCGTGAGGAGCGCCACCGCCGTCCGGACGGCCCCCTCGATCTTCCCTGCTTTGGATTCGTACTCCCCCACGCTTCCCTCGACGAAGTCGGTGACGAGCGCCAGCGCGGCCTCCTCGCGGGACATCTCCGCTTCGAGCTCGCGGACGCGCTCGGCCACGCCGGAGATCTCGAGGATGTTCTCGACGCGGTCGGCCATGTCCTTCGCGACGGGGATCTCGACGTCGACCTGCGGATCCCACCCCTGCGACCGGGCCGCCTCGGCGCGCTCGAACGCCTCGTCGAGCCGGGACTCGATGCGCTCGAAGTAGCGTTCGTCTTCGGCTCTCATCCGTCCACTCCGCTCACAGCCAGAGGTCCAGGTCGGTCACCGCGTCGTGTTCGCGCTCGAGCGGCTCCTCGAACGCCCGGAGGTACACCTCGCCGGCGAAGACCGTGCCGGCGTTGAGGTGGCCCGCGAGCGACTGTCCCGAGGGGCGCGAGAACACCGCGTGCGTGTGGGCGAACGGTTCGCCGTCGAGGAGCGCGACGTTGCCGACGCAGGCGGCGACCTCGAGTGGCTCGTCGAACCGGACGGACTGGTACTCCGTCTCCGTCTGGTCGTAGAACCAGATCTCGGCGTCCTGGACGGCACCCATCGCGGTGAACCACGCCGACTCGATCCCCTCGCGCGCGGCGAACTCCTCGATCTCCTCGCGCCAGTCGCTCCCGTGCTCGAGCGAACAGAGGAACTCGCGCGTCGGGGTGACCTCCCGGTAGTTCATGCTGACAGGGTGACGGGGTGAGGGCAAAAGTCTTGACGCTCGCGGAGTCGGTGATGGGGTCGGAGACGGCCCGCTTCCCTGGCCGGTCGCACGCGAGGACGGTAAGCGTCGCCCGACCACGGGCGATCCCCAGTCACAGCGCGTCGAGGACCTGCGTCCCGCTCACCTCCCTCGTGGCTTGCCACCTCGTCGGCCCCGGCGCGTCGCGCGAGCGACTCGCGCAGTCTCGTCGGCGACGCCGACGTGCAGTTCGGTGCCGTGAGGTCGAGGGATCAGAACAGTGCGTCGACCACGCCGGCGTCTCCGAGCGAGGTGACGCCGACGACGTCGGTGACCACGTCGTGTAGGAAACGCTGTGGAGGACGAAACCCGATCGAGTCGGCGTGAACCGTCGTGCGAACTCTGCCGCCGGCCGCGACACCGACCCCCGAGCGAGTCACCGGCCACGGACCGGCGACAGTGCGGGGAACCCACCCACAGCCGACCCTACCGACTCCATCCACAGCCGACACCAGGGTCGGAAGTTTTTGGTCCAGCTTTTTCTGGCTCGACCGCGGCTCCGCCGCGTGTCGAGCCCCGAAAAAGGTGGGGGTTCAGCGCCACTCCGGAAGCGCCGATGCCTCCTCGAGTCGGACTGCCATCCACGCGTCGTCGCAGGTTACGTCCGCGATAATGAACTGCGACCGACCGGGGGCAGAGTCCACCGAGGCCATGACCTCGGTGCTCGAGGCGTCGACGGGAGTGGTCGCATCCGTCATGTTTGGTACGAGGTGACACTCACATATAAACGCGTCGATGTATCGAGTAGAATCTGCCCAAACGGGGACGAGTTTCCAGACAAGCACTCGTATATCTATCGAAGCTTTATCTGAATCTAAACAAATTTACGGTGTACTCGGCTACTCGTCTATTTCGCCCGGGGTGAGGCGGTGATCGGTCGGCCGGACGACGAGGCACGGTGGGTGGAACGTGAACCGGTCCGCTCCACCTGGTCGACGGACACCAGCCACCGGATGCGCCGACACGGGAGCGACGGTCGAGACACCCGATCGATCGGTGGGGTGCAGATCGATCGGTGGGGTGCAGCGAGACGACCCCGTCGGCGCGAAAGCCGAACCGGGCGGGTCTCGGTCTGTAGCAGAGGCATATCGCTTCGCAGAGTACAAGAGGAGGGGGCCTGTAAGCGGGGGTATGAACGTAGCCGACGCGATGACTCCACGGTCGGAGGTGGTCACGGTGGAACTGCCCGGCACCCGTGACGACGTTCTGACCTACCTCCAGGAACGTGGCTTCTCCTCGGTTCCCGTGATCAAGCAGACCGACGACGGGGAGGAGTACCGCGGGCTCATCTCCCGGGAGGATCTCATCGAACACCCGGACGAGGACCAGCTCGCGCTCTTGCTCCGGGAGGTCCCGACGACGTCGCCCGAGGCGACGGTCGAAGAGGTCGCCAAGCTGATGGTCGACGCCGGGACGCGGCGCGTCCCCGTCGTCGACGGAGAGCTCGTCGGCATCATCACCGTGACCGACGTCGTCCACGCCATCGCCAGCGGGGAGGCCGACGGTGACGCCGCGGTCGGTGAGCTGGCGGCGAAGGACGTCAACACGACCTACGTCGGCACCCCCCTGACGGTGGCCGAGCGCGAGCTCTACTACGCCAACGTCCCCTACGCCGTGGTGCTCGACGACGACGGCCGGATGTGCGGCATCCTCACGGAGGTCGACATCATCGAGGTCGCGCGCGTGGTCGAGGGCGAGGACGACACGGGCGACTCCATCGCCAACCAGGACAACGACTGGATGTGGGAGGGGATCAAGGCGGTCGGCAACCGCTACATCCCGACCCGGAACGTCGAGATCCCCGCCGAGCCGGTCGAGACGTTCATGACGACCGACCTCGTGACCGTCTCGCGGACGCGCACGGCGAACGACGCCGCGAAGATGATGATCTCGAACGACATCGAGCAGATCCCGCTCGTGAGCGGCGACGAACTCGTCGGCGTCGTGAGAGACATCAATCTGCTGGAGGCGCTCTGACGATGCCGGCGTCCGAGGGCGAGAAGATCGCCGAACTCGCCAAGCGGCGTGGCTTCTTCTTCGGTGCTGCCGGTGCCTACGGCGGGGTGGGTGGCTTCTACACGTACGGCCCGCAGGGCGCCTCGCTCAAACGCAACGTCGAGGACGCCTGGCGCGAGCGCTTCGCCGTCCAGGAGGGTAACCTCGAGATCGACGGGCCCACGGTGATGCCCGAACCCGTCTTCGAGGCGTCGGGCCACCTCGACGGCTTCGACGACATGCTCGTCGAGTGTCCCGGCTGTGGGGAGTCCCACCGCGCCGACCACCTGATCGAGGACTCGACGGGCATCGAGGAGGCCGAATCCATGCCCATCGAAGAGGTCGAGGCGCTGATCGCCGAACACGACCTGGCGTGTCCGAACTGCGGTACTCCCCTGAAAGGCGAGGCGGTCGAGGAGTTCAACCTCATGTTCGAGACCACGATCGGTCCGGGGTCGTCGACGCCGGGCTATCTCCGCCCGGAGACGGCCCAGGGCATCTTCGTCGAATTCCCTCGGCTGAAGGAGTACGCCCGGAACCGGCTGCCCTTCGGCGTCACCCAGATCGGCCGCGCCTACCGCAACGAGATCTCCCCCCGCAAGAGCCTCGTCCGCACGCGGGAGTTCACCCAGGCCGAACTGGAACAGTTCGTCGACCCCGAACGCGACGAACCGGAGCTCGCCGCCGTCGCAGACATCGAGGTGCGGCTCTACCCCGCGACCGAACAGACCGCAGACGACGGGGAGATCGTCGAGACGACGATCGGTGCGGCCGTCGAAGACGGGGTGATCGCCAACGCGTGGATCGGCTACTACCTCGGCATCGCCTACGAGTGGTACGAGTCGGTGGGAGTGGACATGGACCGGTTCCGGTTCCGCCAGCACCTCTCGGGCGAGCGCGCTCACTACGCCGCCGACTGCTGGGACGCCGAGGCGGAGGTCGACGGCGACTGGATCGAGATCGCCGGCTTCGCCTACCGGGGCGACTACGACCTCTCGAAACACGCCGAACACGCCGACGACGACTTCACCGTCTTCCGGCAGTACGACGAGCCGAAGACGGTCGAGACGGCCGTCGT
Organism: Salinigranum salinum; assembly: GCF_009176545.1. Classification (GTDB taxonomy): domain Archaea; phylum Halobacteriota; class Halobacteria; order Halobacteriales; family Haloferacaceae; genus Salinigranum; species Salinigranum salinum. Next base: position 96,304 of record NZ_VTOJ01000001.1, read on the forward strand.
CGACCCCGACATGAGCGTCCTCGGTCCCGAGTTCGGTGGGGCTGCCGCGGGGGTCGCCGACGCCTTGCAGCGGCTGGCCGAGCGCGAACCAGCGGCGTTCGAGGGGGAGGAAGTCACCGTCGAGGTCGGTGACAGCGAGTACTCCGTCCCCACGGCGGTGGCGAACTTCCGGATCGAAGAGCAGACCGAGTCCGGCGAACACGTCACGCCACACGTCGTCGAGCCCTCCTTCGGCGTGGACAGAACGGTGTACACCCTCGTCGCCCACGGGATGCGCGAGGACGAAGTCGACGGCGAGACGCGGACGTACCTCGACCTCTCGCCGACCGTGGCCCCGACGGACGTGGGCGTCTTCCCGCTGGTCTCGAACGTGGACTACCTGATCGAGCACGCGGAGACGGTCGCTGCGGACCTCCGTGGGGCCGGCTTTTCGGTGGCGTACGACGACTCCGGCAGCATCGGCCGGCGCTACCGCCGGCAGGACGAGGTCGGCACACCGTTCTGCGTGACGGTCGACCGCGACGGCCTCGAAGGAGACGGGCCCGACTCCGTGACCGTCCGCGAGCGCGACTCGGCCGCACAGGTCCGCGTCCCCGTCGACGACCTCGTCTCCGTCCTGCTGGACCTCCGGGGTGGCGTTCGAACGTTCGACGACGTCCTCGACGAGTACGACGCCGTCTCCACGAGCGCCGAAGCGTAGAGAGAAGACGTGAGCGAACTCCAGCGGCGTCTCGTCCACGCCAGCGGGAGCCTCCTGCCGCTTTCGTACCTCGTCGGGCTCCTCCCGTGGGGCGCAGTCGTCGGCCTGTTCGTCGTCGGAGCCGTGGTGGCGACGGTGCTGGAGATCCTCAGACTCGGTGTCGGTCTCGACTGGGCCATCTACGACCGGCTCACCCGCGACTACGAACAGGACAACCCGGCGGGATACGCGCTGTACATGTACAGCATGGCCCTCGTCGCGCTGGTCTTCTCGCCCCCCGTGGCGGTCTCGGGCATGCTCATGCTCGCCATCGGCGACCCGATCTCGGGGTTGATGGGTTCGCGGAGCGTCGGCGAGGTGAAGCGGGTGACGACGCTCCTCGCCATGTTCGGGGTCTGTCTCGCGCTCGCGCTCGTGGCGTTCGTCGCAGAGGGCGTCGGGCCGCGTTCTGTCGTGGTCGCCGCAGGCGTCGCGGGCGCGGCGGGCGCGACCGTCGCCGACGGGGTGAAGCCAGTCGTCGCGGGCTACGTCGTCGACGACAACCTCTCGATCCCACCGGTTGCGTGCGGGGCGATGTGGGTCGTGTTGTGGGCGGTCCGGTGAGCGTGTCGGGTTTCTCGACCGTCTGAGAGGAACGGAATACGGCAGACGGGGCGCGTCTCGGTCGCAGCGTTCTCTCGTGCTCGTGCGTGGTGGGCGCCACACGTGGAGAGCTGCTCCACAGGGGACTTATTCCACTCCACACAGGTGGATAGCGTAATGTCTGAAACGAACGACGAGCTCGTCTCGTCAGTCTCGGAACTCGCTGTCGCGATCCCGAACGCGGGCGAACTGACAGCTAAAGACCTCTCTGATGGGTTGCGCTCCCAGTTCGACGACGCGACGGTCATCGGACTGGGCGAGTCCTAGCATGGCACCCAGGAGTTCTTCGACTTGCGGTTCGGACTCATCCGCCTCCTCGTCGAGGAGTTCGGCGTTCGGGCAGTCGGGTTCGAGGCCCCTTTCGATCCGCTGCACCGGATAGACGATCTCGTCGCCGCTGGCGAGGGCAACATCCGACACCTCGTCGCGGAGATAGACATCTATCATCCGATCAAAAGCGAGACCATGGTCGAGCTCTTCGAGTGGCTGCAGTCGTTCAACATGTCGCGGCCGCCCGAAGACCGAGTCCACGTCTACGGGTTCGATATGACCATCATCGAGGCTGCGACCAACGAGATCGGGCCGTATCTGGAGCAGGTCGGTGCCGATGTCGACGCGTCGCTCCACGAGGACCTCGACACCACGACGAGCGGTTACGGCTCCGACGACGAGCGCCAGGCGCTGCTCGAATGCGCACGGCGGGTACACGCGACGCTAGAGCCGATGTTCGACGCAAACGAGTCGGCGTGGGTCGACGCGATATCGCGCCGGGCGTACGAACACGTCCGACACCGACTCCACCTCGTCGACCGCCAGATCAAGGCCCACGAGCGTGACTATGAGGGGCGGATGGCACTGCGAGACGAGACAATGGCCGAGAACGTCGAGTGGATTCACCGTCGCTCGATGAGCCCGGTGATCATCTGGGGAGCCAACAGTCATCTCAACCGCGGCAGACACGTCCTGGCCGGTGCTGGATGGGATGTGGACGTGCAATCGATGGGCGAGTGGCTCGCCGACGCGTACGGAGAGAGCTATTGTCCGGTCGGATTCGAACTCGGTGGCGGGAGAGTGAGCGCGCTGGACGGCGAGACCGGAGACGTCGTCGACTACTCTATCCCTGACCCACCGTCGGCATCGATCCCCGACGTGTTTCGGCAGGTCGGCGAGCCGCTGTTTTACGTGTCGATCGACGGCCTCTACGACGCCCCGTCGACCCGGAAGTGGCTTCGGAAGCGACCAGGGCGACACAACATCTGGGGCGGTCATCCTGACGGCGACAGTCCTGTCCACTACGTCCCCTCGGACCTCAGCGAGTTTGACTGGGTCTTCTTCGTCCGCGAGACGTCCCCGCTCGTCTACCTGGACAGAGGCCAGAGATAGCGCGTCTCCGGTATCGTGCCGCTGTGTGCAGGTAGACGGAGACAGGAAACGCGCCCGGCAGATACGATCCGAACGTCCGGGTTCATTCAGAGCGAGCGTCCCGAAGCGAACAACCGGATAGTGCGGAACCCACACTCTGTGCGCAGCAGACCGACGAACAGTCGGCGTTCGAGCAGTTCGAGGGAGTCGCGAGTATTTATTAACCACTCGGCCGAAGCCCGCTCATGACCGTCTACGAGAGCGACCTCCCCGGCGTGGGCAAGAAACACGAGATCGAACTCGGCGACGGTTCGCGGCTCGTCGTCGTGACCCACAACACGGGCAAGCGCGAGGTGTTCCGCCGACCCGACCCCGACGCCGACTCCGAGAAACTGTTCGAGCTCCCCGACCAGCTCGCCCGACAGGTCGGAACCATCCTCGAGGGGGCGTACTTCCAGCCGGTCCGTTCGCGGAGCATCGAGACGCTGCTGGGGGGCGATACGCTCATCGAGTGGGTCGAGGTGCCGGAGAACTCACCGCTCGCTGGACAGACGCTCGGGGAGACGGACCTGCGGCAGGAGACGGGAGCGAACGTGATCATCGTCCAGCGGGGCGATCTCACCATCACTAACCCCGGAGGGGACACCGAGATTCGGGCCGGCGACACGCTTCTGGCGGTCGGTCCACGGGAGGCCTGCCGGACGTTCCAGTCGGTCGTGACAGACACGAACCAGACGGAGTAAGATGGTCGAGTTCTCCCTGCTAGAACTCGGCGAACTGTTCGTCACGGTCGCCATCGCGGGGGCGATCGGCGCGCGGTTCGGGATCTCCGTGATCCCGCTGTACGTCGTCGGCGGCATGCTCGCCAGCCCGTTCGTCGCCGGGCGGCTCGGGGCTCCGTACGTCCTGCCGGGCGAGGCGCTCACGCTCCTCGCCGAAGTCGGGATCGTCCTCCTCCTCTTTTTCCTGGGGCTGGAGTTCAGCCTCGACCGCCTGCTCGCCGCGCGGACGAACATCACCCGCTCGGGCCTCATCGACATCGCCGTCAACCTCCCCGTCGGGATCGCCATCGGCCTCCTCCTCGGGTGGTCGATCGTCGAGGCCCTCCTGCTCGGCGGGATCGTCTACATCTCCTCCAGCGCGATCATCACGAAGTCGCTCATCGACCTCGGCTGGATCGCCAACGCCGAGTCCGAACCCATCCTGGGGACGCTCGTCTTCGAGGACCTCGTCATCGCCGTCTACCTCGCGATCGTCACCTCGCTGGTGCTCGGTGGCGACGGGGTCGGCTCGCTCGGACGGAGTCTCGCGATCGCCTTCGGCTTTCTGGGTGCGCTCCTGATCGTGGTCCAGTACGGGACGCGCTTTTTCACTCGACTGCTCGACGTCGACACCCCCGAGCCGTTCGTGCTCCGGACGCTCGGCGTACTGATCCCGGTCGCGGGGTTCGCGCTCTCGATCGGCGTGAGCGAGGCCGTCGCGGCCTTCTTCGTCGGGATGGGGTTCTCGACGACCGAACACCGCGAGCGGATCGAGCGGCGGCTCGTCGGCATCCGCGACGTGTTCGCCGCCGTGTTCTTCTTCTGGATCGGCGTCAACACCGACCCCCGGCTCGTCGTCGCCGCGGCCGTCCCGCTGGCGATCGCGGTAGTGGTCACCACGCCAACGAAAATCGTCTCGGGATACTACGGCGGGCGCGTCTACGACCTCCCGCCGAAACGGTCGCTCCGGGTCGGAGTCGGGATGGTCTCGAGAGGGGAGTTCTCGCTCGTCATCGCGGCGCTCGCGGCGGGTGGCACCGGGCGAGTGATGACCGAGCTCATCCCGGCGTTCGCCGTCGGCTACGTGCTCGTGATGAGCATCCTCGGCACCGTGCTGATGGGCGAATCCGACCGGCTCGAACGGCTGGTGTTCCGTGACGGCTCGACGGTGAGCGAGTAGCGCAGAGCCGGGGACAGCGGACGGGAGACGGGCGAAACGAGCGAGATGGACGAGACGGTCGACGTCGGCGTGGCGTCCAACGGGCGAGGGGAGACGCGTGGAGCGATGTGAGAGAGACGGTGCAGGCAGCGGACGGCGACCGAAGAGACGGCACGACCGGGCGCGACCGCACGGACGCGGTGCGCAGCGAGCAGCCACCGTCCTCCCCAGCCGACTGCGGTGCTCACCGCTCACGTCGTTCGCGGTTGCGCTCCTCGTCCCTCGCGCGGCGGGACGACCGGCGTCGTCCCGGCCACGCCACCGCAGGGCTGGTCGGCGCGCGGGAGCGAGCGAGCACCGCGAGTGAGCGACTCGTGCGAGGGCCTCGGCCGGGCTCCGTCCCGGCCGTACCGGCTGGGGAGGAAGAGGCTCCGTCGCGCACCGTGTCCGTCGCCGTATGGCCCTGATGTCCGACGCTCGATTGCCCGAACGAGCCACTGTCCCGATGTCCGACGCTGGTGATCGCCCACAACAAGACCACTCACACCGCGAACAGCAGGAACCGGACGCTCACGAAGACGAAATACGCGATCACGAGCCACGCCCCCTCGCGGCGGCGGACGACCCACCCCTCCCGGCGAGCCACGACCAGGAGGGCGACGCCGACGAGGAGTTTGAACGGGAGGTCCCACCGGATCACCGACGGGGGGACGGCGTACGTCGAGATGGCTCCTCCGAGACCGAACCCCACCAGCGGGTTGACGACGTTCGAGCCGACGAGGGTGCCGAGCGCGAGCTCGGGCGTCTTTCGTCTGAGCGACTCGACGACCGTCGTGAGTTCCGGGAGCGCGGCCGCGAGCCCGATCGTGACGACACCGACCATCGACCCGTTCAGCCCGAGCGTGACCACCAGGTCGTCGACCACCCGGAGGACGACGAACGCGCTCGCGAGGACGAGGAGGAAGCCGACGAACGCGCGGGCGGCGTCGCGTTTCGGTCGCGTGCTGGCGGATTTCGGGAGCGGTTCGGTCTTCCCGTGCGTCGAGACGGTCCAGTAGGCGTACACGGCGAACGCGACGAGGAGCGCGAGGCCGTCGAGCCGGGAGACGCGGCCGTCGAACGAGACGACGAGCGTGAGGCCGAACGCGGCGAGCATGGGGTAGTACGTCGCACGGCGGAACGCCTCGGAGAGCGTGACGCGGCCGAACCCCACGAGGAAGAGGCCGACGAGGAGCGTCTGCTGGACCGTCGACGACCCCATGTTCCCGCCCAGGACGGTCGCGCTCGCCACGACCGGGTCCAGCGTTCCCGAGACGATGCCCAACGAGGCCACGAAGTGCGAGCCGAGTTCGGGCAGGCTGGTCCCGACGGCGACCAGGGTCGAGGCGACGACGGCGTCGGGGACATCGTAGTGTCGCGCCAGCGCGATGAGGCTGTCGACGGTCGCACCGGCGGCCTTGACGAGCACGGCGAGCGCTCCGGCCGCGAGGAGCAACGAACCGAGGAGCTCGGGCGTCAGTGGCGCGGTCGTCATCGTGTGGTCGACCGCTCGACGCGAACCAACCTGACGCTTGTGGTGACAGATTCCCGTCGACGCCGCCTTCGACGACCCGACGGCGGACGTCCGCGAGTCGCTGGCGGGTCGACAGGTGACCGACGAGATGCGAGATCAGCTGGTCGCGCTCGGCGACTACTGAACCGTGGTCTCGTCAGACCACGCGGTCGCGTCCGTCGAACGTGTTCCGGGGGCGTCCTCGACGACCGCGCGGGCGGTGCGTTCGCCGCTGACGAGACACATTGGCATCCCGATGCCGGGGGTCGTGTACGCCCCCGTGTAATAGAGTCCGTCCGGGCCGGCGCGCCGGTCGGGACGGAACGGGCCCGTCTGGAAGAGGGTGTGGGCGAGTCCGAGCGCCGTCCCCTGCGGGTCGCCGTAGCGGTCGGCGAACTCGCTCACACAGGCGGACTCTTCGACGACGATCCGGCCGCGGAGGTCCACGCCCGTCCGTTCGGCGAGGGCGCCGAGGACGAACTCGCGGTAGCGGTCGCGCATATCGGGTCCGTCGTCGAGACCGGGCGCGATGGGGACGAGGACGACCACCGCGTGGTGGCCGTCGGGTGCGACGCCGTCGTCGGTCTTCGACGCCACCGACAGGTAGTACGCCGGGTCCTCGGGCCAGGCCGGACGGTCGAAGATGCGCTCGAAGTGCGCCGACCAGTCGGTGGGGAGGACGAGCGAGTGGTGGGCGAGCGGGTCGACGTCGCCCTCGACGCCGAGATACAGCATGAACGCCGACGGGGCGTACGTCCGGTCGTCCCACGCCTGCGGGGAGCGCTCTCGCGCGTCGGGCGGGAGGAGTTCCCGCTCCGTGTACGCCGGGTTGGCGTTGCTGACGACGACGTCGGCGTGTTCGACGCCGGCGTCGGTCTCGAGCGTGAACGCCCCCCGGTGGCCGCGGACGGCCTGCACCTCGACGCCCGTCTCGATCGTCGCGCCCTGCTCGCGGGCCACTCGCGCGAGCGCGTCGACGACGCCCGCGATACCCCCCTCGGGGTAGAACACGTTCTGGTTCAGATCGACGTGGCTCATGATGCTGTAGAGCGCGGGGGTGTTCGTCGGGGAGCCACCGAGGAACACCAGCGTGTACTCGAGGAGCTGGCGGAGTTTCGGGTGTTCGACGTAGCGCGAGACGTAGTCGTCCATGCTCCCGAACAGCCGGGCGCGGGTGAGCATCGGAAGGAGGTCGGTGTCGACATAGTCGCGGAGGCGGTCCCGACCCGGGTAGACGACCCGCTCCATGGCCAGTTCGTAGTTCCGCTCGGCGGCCGCGAGGTAGCGGTCGAGGGCCTCGCCGGCCCCCGGCTCGTACGACTCGAACAGCTCGTGGACGTTCCGCCGCTTCGGCTCGACCGTCGCGCGGTCGCCGTCCTTCCAGAACACCCGGTACTGCGGGTCGAGCCGTTCGAGGTCGTAGTACTCCTCGGGCGTGCGGTCGAAGTGGCCGAAGAACCGCTCGAAGACGTCCGGCATCAGATACCACGACGGTCCCGTGTCGAAGCGGAACCCGTCTCGTTCGAGCACGCCGGCGTGCCCACCGACCCGGTCGTGCCGTTCGAGCAGTCGGACGTCGGCCCCGGCGCGGGCGAGATACGCGGCCGTCGACAGGCCGCCGAAGCCGCCGCCGACGACCAGGACGCTCGTGTCGTCGGACAGGACCTCACGCATGGACGCGACTAGCGACCCGGGTGATAAGACACCGGCAGCCGTTCCCAGATCCCTGGAACGCGAATCCTCGTTTATGAACGGCTCGTCCCTAGAACCGAGACGACGCGTATGAGCACGCCAGACCTCGGGACGGTCCGACGGTGGCACCGGCAGGCCGACGCACACCCCTCGCTCGTGCTGTCGCGAGCCGCCCTCGTCGCGCTGGCGATCGGCTTCGGCTTCGTGGGTGTCGCCGGGATAGACGTGCCGCTGGAAGCACAGATGGTCGTCTACCTCATGGGAATGGTCGCGCTCAATCTCCCGCACGGCGGCTACGAACACTTCGAGAACCTCCGACGGCGGCGGCCGACGTTTCGCTGGCGGTACGTCGCCGCCTACCTCGGCGTCATCGCGGGGTTCGTCGGCCTCTTCCTCCTGGCACCGGTCGCCGGGCTCGCGCTGGCGCTCTGTGTCGCGATGGCGAAGGGCGGCATCGGCGGCCTCCACGTGATGGACGCGACGACGGGGACTGACCACCTCGAGACGTGCGTCCAGCGCGCGCTCGCCGTCGCCGTGCGCGGTGGTGCGGTGATGCTCGTCCCCATCGTGTTCTGGCCGGAGACGTTCCACGCGTTCAGCGCCCTGATGGTCGGCCTCGTCGACCCCGGCGGTCTCGCGCCCTACGCCGCGTTCTTCGACGTGACTCGTCCCCTGATCGCCGGAGGGTACGGCCTCGCCCTCGCGACCCACGTCGGCCTCGGCTACCTGCGGGGAGGGGGACGGTCGTGGCTCGTCGACGCCGGCGAGTCGCTCCTCCTCGCGGCGTACTTCGCCGCCGTGCCGGTCCTCGTGGCCGTCGGGCTCTACTTCCCGTTCTGGTACTCGGCCCGTCAGGTCGCGCGGACCCAGACGGTAGACGACTTCGACGGCGGCGGCGAGGGCTGGGACCTCGTCGGCGGCGAGTCGGCCTCGACCGTGGCACTGCGGGCGTGGCTGGTCCTGATCGCCGGCGCGCTCGCCACCTTCTCCGTGCTCGCCGCGGTCTACTGGGCGTTCCCCAACCCGCTGGCCGGGAGTTCGCTCCTGCCGGGGGCCGTCGCGTTCTGGAGCGTCTTCATCAGCATCGTCGCCCTCCCGCACGTCGTCGTCGGGTCGATGCTGGACCGAGAGCGAGGGATCTGGTACGTGCCGTAAGGGTGGTCGAGAGCCGCTCCACGAAACACCAGTGCCGGCGGATCGCAGGACCGAGACGTGCCGCGTCGTCCGCGGGTGGCAGCCGGAGACGAACCGTCGGAAAGAACGTGCGAGTGGCGGCACCAGTTAGCCCGTTCGAGCGGTCGGGTACGGTTTCCAACCGTCGAGCCCCACCGGAAATCCGACGGGGACAGTTTCCTCGTCAGTACTGTGGGTCGAAGTCGAGGTCCTCGTTCGCGAACGTGTACGACCTGATACCGGACTCCGCACAGTACGACTCGAGTTCCGATGGCGGGACGTACGCCCGGCCGTTCGAGTGCTCGTCGAGCTGGTGCTGGAAGACGACGGTGATCTCCTGATCGCCGTCCCGCTCGTCACCGGCCGCGACGACGACCGCCAGGTCCGGATCGCTGTAGTCCGGTTTGATGACGTAATCCCCCGGTGTGAAGGGGTACTCGGCGGGAGAGAGGTTGGAGTGCTTGTACGTGTAGAGTGTGACGCCCTGGTCGTCGCAGTAGGAGGCTAGCTTCGCCGGGTGTATCTCGCGCCAGTTTCCGGGTCCTGCGTCGAGCGTGCTCGGAAAGGCGACGCTGACCGCCTCACCGTCCATCGACTGCCCGTAAAGACTGACGTCCTTCTCGGGGGGGAGGACCTCTACGACGATGGCCACCGACGCGTCGTCGTCATCCGGTTTTACGACACGGTCGCCGGGGGCGAACGGGTTCTCCGGCTGCTGATTCAGATGGACCGTGTTCGGGCCCAACTCGTGCAACTCGTTCATCGAGCGCACGGCGAGGTGTGCCAGTTTCTCCGGCTCCTCGCCCGAGTACGCGTCCTGCGTTCGGACCTTCGATTCGAGCGTTTCAGTCCGTTCCCACCCGAGGAGGATGAGCGCGTCCTCGTTGTCACGACGCCAGACCATCACGACGATATCGTCGTCCGGGTCGCTGTCGAGAAGGTTCTCAGGACGGAACGAAGAGACGTCACGAGACGTCTTCACGTCGACCGCGTAGCCGAAGACCTCGAAGTCGTGGCCACAGAAGCTCTCCGGGTTGCACCGACGGATGGCTTCCTCGTTCTTCCACTCCCACAGTTCGACCGGGAGGTACTCGCGACAGAACTGCTCGAAGGCGAGTTCACCGAGGTTGCCGGCGCGTTTCGCGTCCAGGTGGTCCGAACCCTGGATGACCGCCTGGTGGTGGGCGCGTTCCCTGTCGATCTCGTCCGGCGTGTACAGGTACACTGAAGCTAGGAGTTCGATCAGAGATAACAGTCTTTCCGCGGAGATACACTGTTTGATAATCGAACGTCCCGACGAGGAGCCGGTAGCCGTGCCGCACCGACGACGTACTCCTCGGCGGCGGCGAGGACCGAGTCGTTGACGAAGACGGTTCCGTCAGGCCGCCCGGATCGCGTCCAGCACCGCCTCGTAGTCCGGTTCGTTCGTCGGGTCGTCGGCCACCCACTCGTAGACGACCGCTCCCTCGTCGTCGAGGACGAACACCGCGCGGTTGGCGATGCCGTAGAGCCCGAGACCCGGGGCGTCGAGGCCGACCCCGTACGCCCCGATGGCCGCCTCGCCCATGTCGCTCACGAGATCGAAGCCGAGGTCGTACTCCTCGGCGAACGCCCCGAGCGTGAACGGCGAGTCGGCGCTGACGCCGAACAGCGTGGCGCCGGCGGCCTCGATCTCGTCGGCGTGTTCTTCGAACGTGACCATCTCGTTCGTGCAGACCGGCGTGAACGCGCCCGGGAAGAACGCCAGCACCACCGGCCCGGAGCCGAGGTGGTCGGACAGGTCGAACGGTTCCGGCTCGTCGCTGCCGAGCGTCGCGGTGAACGTCGGCGCGGAGTTGCCTTCGAGTGACATAGACCGCAGTACGCCGGGAGCGGTATAAAGTGTTTCTTCGATTATATTTTTGGGTCGTGGAGGTGTCGGACAGCCCCGGCCGGTCCGGACGGTGAAGCGATTCCGGAACGGGGCGTTCCGCGACGGACGGCACCTGACGTCATCCCGAGAACAGCGAGTTGTGCACGGGCGCGTAGTCGCTCCCGTTGTCTTCCTCGGGAGCCGTATCGTGGACCGCCGTCCCGTCGACCCCCTCGGCGAGGAAGTCTCGCAAGGGCGGGCCGACCTTCTCGGGTTCGACGAGGAACGCGTCGTGGCCGTGGTCGGAGTCGACGACGTGGTGCGCGACCGGGACGTCCACACTTCGAAACGCCTCGGCCATCTCCTCGCTCTGCTCGACGGTGAAGTGCCAGTCACCCGTGAAGGAGAGCAACAGTGCCTCGCCCCCGAAGGCGGCGACGGCGGCGGCGTCGGACTCGTACCCCTCGGCGAGGTCGTAGTCGTCCATCGCCCGCGTCAGGTAGAGGTAGGAGTTGGCGTCGAATCTCTTCGTAAACTTCTCGGCCTGGTAGTCGAGGTACGACTCGACGTCCCGGTAGGGGAAGAAGGAAGCGGCGGGGTCGACGGGGAAGGTGTCGCGGATGGCGTCCCTACCCGCGGAGCGACGTCCGAACTTCTGTTGCATGGAGTCCTTCGAGAGGTACATCACGTGGCCGATCTGCCGGGCGAGCGCGAGACCGTCTCGCGGCGGCTCACCGCCGTAGTAGTCGCCGCCGTCCCAGTTCGGGTCGGTCGTGATGGCACGACGGGCGATGGCGTCGAGCGCGAGACACTGCGGGTCGAGCCGCGCGGCGGCGGCGACCGGGACGATCCGCTCGACGTCGTCGGGGTACGCCACCGCCCAGTCGAGGACGTTCATTCCTCCGACCGAGCCGCCGACGACGGCGTGGAGCCGACCGACGCCGAGTTCGTCGAGGAGCGCGCGCTGGGCGTGCGTCCAGTCGCGCACCGTGACGGGGGGGAAGTCGGTCCCCCACGGCTCGCCGTCCGGTCCCTCGCTCGGGGGACCGTCGGTTCCGTAACAGGAGCCGGGGACGTTCGCACACACCACGTAGTACTCCTTCGTGTCGACGGCCTTGCCGGGGCCGACGATGTCGTCCCACCACGCACGGGCCTGTCCCGCGGTCCCCTTGGTCTGCCGCCCCGAGACGTGCTGACTGCCGGTGAGTGCGTGACAGACGAGGACGGCGTTCGAGCCATCGAACTCGCCGTACGTCTCGTAGGCGACGGTGAAGTCGTCGATGACGTCGCCGCACGCGAACTCGAACCGGCCGATCGACCGGCGGTCGCGGGTGGTCACGAACGGTCCGCCTCCGCGTCCCTACCGTCCCTGCCGTCCCCGTTCGGCACGGTGGCGAGCCCCCGTTCGAGATCCGCGACGATGTCGTCGGGGTCCTCGATCCCGACCGACAGGCGGAGCATGTCGGGAGCGACTCCCGCGGCGCGCTGTTCGTCGGCCGAGAGCTGGGCGTGCGTCGTCGACGCGGGGTGGATGATCAGCGTCTTCGCGTCGCCGATGTTCGCGAGGAACGACGCGAGTTCGACCGACTCACAGAGGGCCTTGGCCGTCTCGTACCCACCCGCGAGGCCGAACGTCACCATCCCGCCGTAGCCGCCCTCGAGGTACCGCGTAGCGAGATCGTGCGTCTCGTGGCGCTCCAGTCCCGGATACGACACCCACGCGACGGCCGGATGCGCGTCGAGGAAGTCGGCGACGTGGGCGGCGTTCTCGCAGTGTTTCTCCATCCGCAGCGGGAGGGTCTCGATCCCCTGGAGCGTCACCCAGGCGTCGAACGGCGACTGCTGGTTCCCCAGCGAGCGGACGGCGCGCTGGCGGGCGCATTCGGCGAACGCACGGTCGCCGAACCTCTCGGAGAAGTCGACGCCGAACGCGGGGTTCTCCCCCGAGAGTTCGGGGTACTTGTCCGTCGCGCTCCACGGGAAGGTGCCGCCGTCGACGAGGATCCCGCCGACGGTCGTCCCCGAGCCGTGGAGCCACTTCGTGGTCGACTCCCAGACGACGTCCGCACCGTGTTCGAGTGGGCGACAGAGCGAGGGCGTCGCGAAGGTGTTGTCCACCACGAGCGGCGTTTCGTTCGCGTGGGCGACGTCCGCGATGGCCGCGAAGTCGGGCGTCCGGAGCGAGGGGTTGGCGATGGTCTCGACGTGGACGTACGCCGTTCGCTCGTCGACGGCCGCCTCGTACGCCGAGACGTCGAGCGTGTCGACGACGCGGCACTCGATCCCCCGCCTCGACGCCATCTTCGAGAGGTACGTCGCGGTGCCGCCGTACATGTCGGCGGCGGCGACGACGTTGTCGCCGCTCTCCGCGAGAACGCTCGTCGCGGAGTCGAGCGCGGCCATCCCCGCCGCGGTGGCGACGGCGTCCGTGCCGCCCTCGAGATCGGCCATCCGTCGTTCGAGGACGCGCGTCGTGGGGTTCGCGATGCGCGAGTAGACGTACCCCTCGGCCTCCAGCGCGTAGAGGTCCGCCGCGTAGTCGGCGTCGTCGAAGACGTAGGAGGTGGTCTGATAGATCGGTGGTGCGCGGGCACCCGTCGCCGGATCCGGATCCTGGCCGGCGTGGAGGCTCCGGGTGTGGAAGCCACGGGTCATGTATACTACGCATATTTCTCGAATTCCTTATAACCCGCAGTTACGGCAAGGACTGCAGCCGTCGGGGCACATCGTCGTGTGATCGGGCGAACGACGCGGTTTCGGGGGCGCGTGGGTCGTGTGCACGAGACGCGGACGGTCAGACACGAAGCAGGCGTACTCGGAGACAGAGAACAGCACAGTGAACGACACCCACACCTGCACCACGACGACGGCGTTCAGCGCGTACGGGTACCCGACGGGAACGATCTCATCCAGCGGACGTACCACGAACTCACGGACGGAACGACCGAGACCGACGCGTCGCGGATCCGGTTCGGCGAACTCGACACCGCGTTCCGGTGAGCGTTCACCGGACTCACGACGCTGGGAGAGCTCCCGCCGGTCGTCGAGGCGGCGCTGGCGGACGGGCTCTACTTCACTCGCGAACAGTACGAGGGGACCGACGCCGACCTCCGGCCGGTGGTCGTCCCCGCGTTCTACCGCGAGGTCACCGGCTTCCGCTGCGCGTACCGCTGACGACCTTCCGCCGCTCCGACGACCGGTTCAGAGGAGAGACAGCCCGGTCGAAACGCTATACGAGCGACCATCACGGAAGCGGTCAGCACTGCCCGGACCGCAGTCGGTGACGCGCGGGCGGTACGTTAACGACAGGAGCGTCCGTTCGTGAGCGGCCGCGCCGGAGCGGTCAGACGTTCGTGGCCGGACCGATCTGTTCGGTGTCGGCCACCAGCGCAGAGACTGTCTCCTCGAGCGCGTCTACTCGACCACACAACCGTTCGTTCTCGTCTTGGACCTCCTGGATCGTCGTCCGTAACCGTTCGTTCTCACGGGCGAACTCGTCGACGAGTCGCTGCTGTCGTTCGGCGCTCGTTTCGACGGCGGTGAGACGGTTGTGGTAGGTGTGGAGTCGCCCGGCGACCGGTTCGAGGTCGTGCAACCCGACCGCGACCGTCACTGTCGTCTCTTCGGGGCCTCCCTCCTCGACACCGGCGAGTGCACGCCCGATCATCAGTGGGTGTTCGAGCGGGTCCCACGCGGCCGGGTCGACGGCGCTGGCGACTCCGTCGTCCGCGTCCGCAGGGACGAGGAGATCGCCGGCGTCGACCGGCCCGCGAACGCGAACCGCCACCTGTCCGGTGAGCGCGAGCGGAAGGTGAGCGTGTTCCTCCCCGTCGGGCGGGGTGTTCCCGAGGACGACGTAGCGGTCCGAGACCACCAGCACAGCGTCGGCTCCGGTCGTTTCGCGGACGACCTCCCCTGCACGGAGTCCCACGACCGCGCCCGGCTCGAACTGGTCTGCAGGGTCCGCTTTCGGGAAGAACTCGGCGAAGTCACCGAAGCCGCTCGCGTACGCGATCCCACCGCCACTGCCCTCGATGCGGCCGACGACGGTGCCTTCGTCCATGAACGTCACGAGGTTCTGACTGCTGTCGGGAGACGGGTCGTTCACCTTCAGCGCCAGGACGTTACCGTCTCCGTCCGAACTCGTGTTCTCGATCGCGACCACGTGATTGCCCACCACGTGGGCGCGTCCACTGACACCGTCTCTGACGTCGAGCCTCGTGCGAGCGTCGGTCTCGGAGTCGGTTCCGACACCCACCGTCCCCGCGAACGTAGCCGCGTCCTCCGTGAGGTCGAGAGTATCGAACGTCGGGCGGCGTCCGGTAGACGTCAGCGCCGTCCAAGAGGAACCGTCGCCGACGTACACCCGCTCGGTGTCGGTGGCGAGGAACTTCGCTCCGTCCTTGGGTTCGTACACCACCTTGCGCTCGTCACGGTCACGGATCTCGATGTCGGTGTCGTACTGTTCGAAGTTCTCGTTCAGCGGGACGTGCCAGTTCTCTTCACCCTTCGCCGGAACGTTGTATTGGTGGTTCTGTGTTGGAGACATGGGTCCACTCTTCGGTTGTCGTCGGCGCTACCCGCCGTAGGTGTGGTGTCCGTACCGTCGCTCGCCGTAGTGGGTCTCGAGGACCGATGGTGTCACCGACTGATCGGGAGGCGTGTCCGTCGCCGTCGTCGTTCCATCGGACGAACCGGGAGTCCCGCCATCTGACGACGAATCCGGGAGCAGCGGCGGGACGCGGTCGGCCCCGACGAAGTGCCAGAAGCCCCCGACGACGGCGACGAGAGTTCCCACAGCGGTGACGAGGGTTCGACGATCGGGCGACGGCGCAGACCCGGAATTCGAGGGGAAGTTGAACGTGACGCCGACGACGGGAACCGTCACGCTCTCGATCCACTGGTAGTAGGCCAGTAAGACGAGAAAGATGCTCAGTGGCGCGGCCAGAAGCAGCACGCGTGCCTGCTGGGGATACCGGTCGAACAGTCCGAACCGGATCAACACCCAGAGGACGACGACGAACGCGACCACCCATCCGATGGTGCTCACGGCGAATCCCCACCAGGAGCGGCCGACGGATTCACCCCCTCGACGATCGGCAGGCATACTATACGATCGTCGATATTAGTGTTAATAATACATCACTTTTTTGCCGGATAGCCGGACGTTCTGTGGACCTCACGAATCACCGCGTCACTCGGCCGGCCACTCGCCAGGACGGCTGTCCGTCGTCTCGACGTCGGTGCCGGCGTCATCCATCGTCTCGCCGACCGTGCGAACCGGCGGGGCACCTGTTCGGGCGCGAGGGGCCCATGTTCGACACGCGGAAGATCTACCCGCCGAGGTGGGCCGACCCGCCGGGGCTGCTGACGTTGCGCTCCGTGGCGCCGTTGACGACGAACGTGGCGTCGTGCTCGCGGGCGACCTCGCAGATATCGGTGCCAGGGGTGAGCAGGCGCGTCGAGGTCTCGTTGTGGACCAGCGTCACGACGTCGGTGTCGTCGGTGACGGCCGCGGCGACGTCGTCGACCGCGATGGACTCGTCCCACTCGACGCGCGTACACAAAGGCGTGAGCGGTCGGCGATCCGGGCGAATCGACGGCCGAACGTCCCGCTGACGAGCGAGACGACCCGCCCCGGTCGTCGGCTCCCCCGGAGAGCGACGAGTGCTCGAAGACGGAGTCGAGTCCGTCCCGGGCGCGCTCGTACACCGCCTCGAACTCGGCGGAGCGGTGCGACACCATCGGCTCTGCCATCGACGGGGGCACCTCGTCTGTCACCGGCACGGGGTTGGGGTTGAGGAGCATGAAGTCCTCGGTCATGGAAGGGAATTCGGAGCCGTCGGGACAAGCGTCGCGGAACGCTCGTGACTGCCGGAACCGGACGAGTCGTGTCGGATGGGTGTACGGAGCTGGGAGTGTGGCCAGCAGAGTCCACGTGCACGGTCGTCGGGACTGTCTGCTCGACCATCAGAGTCGTCCGACGAACGGCGTGATCGTACGGACCCCGGTGCGCGGCGAGCGGCCACACCACCGAAGCGACGCAGTCGCGTCGAACCTCTGTTCACTCGCTCCGCTCGTTCACGAAAACCTCCCCGTCCAGTGTGTCCGGGCCGGAGTCCAGGCACGGTCCCTCGCGCGACAGGGCTGGCGACCGGAGCCGCCAGCAGTGCGCGCCAACTGTCGCTGTGGTGACGGTCGGGGTGAGAGGAGTCGTCCCACCGACCAGGGTGTCGCGAGCGAAGGGCCGAAACGTCGAGGTGAGACGAGGCGACCGCCTCCTCCGGAAACGGTCACGAGAACGGATCCCGAACCGCCTGCACAACCCGGTCCATTTATTCCCGTGCGCCCAACCACCCGTCGATGACAGAGGGCGAACTCGAGTCGGAGACGGACAACCCCTACCTCCGAGCGCCGCCGACGGAGTTCACGCCGGTCGAGGAACTCTCACGCGAGGCGGCCGAGGAACAGGCGCGGCTCCTCCGCGAGGCGCTCCACGAACACGACCGCCGGTACTACGTCGAGGCAGATCCGGTGATCGCCGACCGGACGTACGACGCACTGTTCACCCGGCTGGAGAGCCTCGAAGCCGAGTTCGACCTCGCGACGCCCGACTCGCCCACACAGCGTGTCGGTGGCGAGCCGGTCGACGAACTCGACACGGTACCGCACGTCGCGCCGATGCTCTCGATCGACCAGTCCGTCGAGGAGCACGAGGTCAGGGAGTTCGACCGGCGGGTCCACGAGGCGGTCGGCGACGTCGCCTACGTCTGCGAACCGAAGTTCGACGGCCTCTCGGTCGAGGTGGTGTACGAGGACGGCGTCTTCGAGCGGGCGGCGACCCGCGGCGACGGCGAGAAGGGTGACGACGTCACCGCACAGGTACGGACCATCAGGGCGGTCCCCCTCCGCCTCCGGGGAGACCCGCCTCGAGAACTGGCCGTCCGCGGCGAAGTGTACATGCCCCGAGACGCGTTCACCCGGTACAACCGCGAGCGCGTCGAATCGGGCGACGAGCCGTTCGCCAACCCCCGGAACGCCGCCGCCGGCACCCTCCGGCAGCTCGACCCCTCGGTCGTCGCCGACCGGCCGCTCGCGTGTTTCTTCTACGACGTGATGGCCGCCAGCGACGGCGAAGAGCCAGAGACGCAGACCGAGTCGCTCGACCGGTTCGCGGCGTGGGGGCTCCCGGTGGCCGACAGAGTCGAGCGCGTCGACGACATCGACGCCGCCATCGCCTACCGGAACCGGCTCCGGGACGACCGCGACGACCTGGACTACGAGGTCGACGGCACGGTGATCAAAGTCGACGCGAGAGCGGCACGGAAGGAACTCGGGTCGACGTCCCGCGCCGTCCGGTGGGCGTTCGCCTACAAGTTCCCCGCACGCACCGAGGTGACGACCGTCGAGGACGTCGTCGTCCAGGTGGGGCGGACGGGACGGCTGACGCCCGTCGCACTCCTCGATCCCGTCGACGTCGGCGGCGTGACGGTGTCTCGGGCGACGCTGCACAACCCCGACGAGATCGAGAGTCTGGGGGTCGACGTCGGCGACCGCGTCCGCGTCAAGCGCGCGGGCGACGTCATCCCGCACGTCGACGAGGTTGTCGAGAAGCGTTCCGAGGGGGTGTTCGCGTTCCCCGACACCTGCCCCGTCTGCGACAGCCCGGTCGAGCGCGACGGCCCGCTAGCGTTCTGCACGGGCGGGTTGGCCTGCGAGGCGCAACTGGAGCGGACGATCCAGCACTACGGCTCGCGGAAGGGGCTGGACGTCGAGGGACTCGGCGGCGAGCGCGTCTCCCAACTGGTCGACGCCAGGCTCGTCACGGGGCTCGCTGATCTGTACCGGCTCTCCGTCGAGGAGCTCGCGGCGCTCGAAGGGTGGGGCCAGCGCAGCGCCGAGAAGCTCCTCGCCGAGATCGACGGCTCGCGGGCGCCGCCGCTGGACGACTTCCTCTCGGCGCTCGGCGTTCCCGAGGTCGGCCAGTCGACCGCGCGCAACATCGCCCGCGAGTTCGGCTCGATCGACGCGCTCCCGCTCGACGACGAGGGCGACTTCGACGCGTTCGAGGAGCGCCTGCAGACCGTCCCGGACGTGGGACCGACGGTCGCCCACCACGTCCGGGAGTTCTTCGAGAACCCCGAGAACCGCGCGGCCCTCCACGACCTGCTGGGAGAAGTCGATCCGCAGGACGTCGAAACGGACGACGGCGAGACACCGCTGGAGGGGCTGACGTTTGTCTTCACCGGGTCGCTGTCGGTCACTCGTGGCGAGGCGTCGGACCTCGTCGAGCGGCACGCCGGTCGCGTCACCTCGTCGGTGTCGTCGAACACCTCGTACCTCGTCGTCGGCGACTCCCCGGGGCAGACGAAGCGCGACGACGCCGAGACGAACGAGGTCCCCGAACTCTCGGAGGCGGAGTTCGAGACGGTGTTGCGAGAGCACGGGATCGACTATCCGCCGGCGTGAGACGCGTGACTGCGGAGGACGCCCGTTCCACGGGGTCACGACTCGGGCGGTAAATACGCCACAGGTGACACGCCAGCAACGTTTTTCTCGCTCACGCCCTGTAACAAGTGATGTCAACGCAACGACGGACCAGCAGTGAAGCGTACCGATGTCCGAAGTGTGACGGCGTTCTCGCGTACGCGGACGGGTCGTGGGGCTGTACAGACTGTCGGTACGTCCCCGGCCACGGCGCGGACTGAGACGCGACACGAACGAAAGCCCGACGCGGCGGTTACACGGCGGAGCCCCGTTCGGGGGCGGTCCCGGTGTCGGCAGTCGGTCGGCGTCGATGGAGGACGTCCGAGCCGGCGGTTCGGGAGCGGGAAGCGGCGAAGAAGCGGAGCGACTCGACGGAATCCGGCGCGGTGGCGCGTGCTGGCGCGACGGCGGTCGAGCACGGATGCGCGCGAGGGCCGGAACTGACGGTATCGACCGAAGAGAGGGTGGTATCGATCGAGGCGGTGGACGGGTCTCCCGGCCAGTCCGTCCCGCTCAGAGGTCCTGGTCGCGGAAGCCCCAGTAGCCGAGCACCGGCGGCACGACGATCCACGCGAGCAGCACGGCAAAGATGAACGGGCCGGAGAGGTACACCGGCACACCCTCCTGTAACACCTGCTGGGCCTGCATCTGCGTGAACAGCCCCTCCTTGACCAGGCGAGCCTGGATGGGGTCGCCGAAGTACACCTCCGCGACCAGCGTCTCGTACGCCCGGAGCGGGTTGAGGTATTTCACGAAGAGCCGCAGCTTCACCGTCAGCGCCCCCGACAGCGGCTCGAGCCCTGGAAGACGCTTGGCGACTTCGGTCAGGAGCTGTGGGAAGCCGCGGGCGACGAACGACCAGAGGAGCGCGAAGAGGAAGTACAGCCCGAGCGTCCCCAGCGTGGCCTGTCGTCCGGAGTCGGCGGAGGCGGAGACGCCGACACCGATGGAGACGAACGCCACCGCCAGGAGGGCGGTGAGTGCGACCTGCGGGAAGAAGTGGCCCGGGACGATCCGGGTGCCCGTCGCCAGGAGCGCGACGAGCGCGATGAGGAAGCCGACGAGCGCCGGAATGACGACCACGGCGCTCCGGCCGGCGATCTTCCCGGCGACGACGTCGCGGCGGTCGTGCGGGAGCGACAGCAGCAGTTTGAGCGTCCCGGACTCGCGCTCGTCGACGATCGCGCCGTAGGAGGTGATGAGGGCGATGAACGCGAGCGCGAAGGCGAGGAAGCCGGTGTACGAGAAGGAGAGGAAGCCCGAGGCGAACAGCCCGAACAGCGAGTCGGAGTTCGCGTCGGGGCCGGCGACGTAGACGTAAAACAGCACGGTCGTCCCGCCGAAGAAGAGGAGGAAAAAGGCCGAGAGTCCCCAGAGCCACCGCGAGCGGATGGCGTCCTCGAAGTCCTTCTGGGCGACGGCCTGCCAGCTCATGTGCGGACCTCCGTGTCGGCGTCCGACTCGGCGTCGGCGTCCTCTTCGGAGGGTTCGGCCGCCGCGTTCGAGGCAGCCTCCACGTCCGAGTCGGCTCCCGCGTCCGGGCCGGCCCGCCCGTCCGTCGGGTCGCCATCGTGCGTCGTGGCGGCGGGCCCATCGGAGCCACCCGACGCCTCGTCGGTGTACGCGAGGAAGAGGTCTTCGAGGGACGCCTCCTCGGTCTTGAAGTCCTCGACCGTCACCCCCGCCGATTCGAGCGCGTTGATGACGCGCGTCTTCGCGTCGCTCGAACAGGAGACAGTGAGTGTCTCGCCGTCGAGGCCGGCGTCGGTCACGCCGTCGAGTCCGCGGACGGAGTCGACCGCGCCGTCCACCCGACCGGCGACCGTGACGACGAGGCGGGTGTCGCCGCCGCGGGCGTCGCGGAGCCCTTCGATGCTGTCTTCGGCCACGAGTTCACCCTCGCGGAGGATGCCGACGCGGTCACAGACGGCCTCGACCTGGCCGAGGACGTGGCTCGAGAAGAAGATCGTCGTGCCGCGGTCGGCCTCCTCGCGGACGATGTCGCGCATCTCCTTCGCGCCCGCGGGGTCCAGCCCCGAGGAGGGCTCGTCGAGGACGAGCAGGTCCGGCTCTCCGACCAGCGCCATGCCGAGGACGAGTCGCTGGCGCATCCCCTTCGAGTACTCGTCGGCGCGGCGGTCGGCGGCGTCGGCGATGCCGACCCGGTCGAGAACGGCGTCGGGGTCGACCGAGACACCCTTCGACCGGGCGGCGAACTCGACGTGTTTTCGCCCGGTGAGCCGGGTGTACACGTCGTAGCCTTCGGGGAGCACGCCCGTCCGTGCGCGGACGGCGACGCTGTCGGCCTGGGCGTCCATGCCGAGGACGCGGACGCTCCCGGCGGAGGGCCTCACGAAGTCGAGGAGCATGTTGATCGTCGTCGATTTACCCGCGCCGTTGGGACCGAGGAAACCGTACACCTCGCCCTCCTCGACACGGAGAGAGAGGTCACGGACGGCGGTGACGTCTCCGAACCGCTTCGTCACCCCGTCGAGTTCGATGGCGGCCATGCAGGGGCTTTGTCCCACCACGCGGTAAAGCGTTTAGGTCCCGCTATCAGAGCTGACCTCCACTGCGGGGCCCGTCGTCGCCGTCGTCGGGCTACACCTCGTCACCGTCTCGGGCTACACCTCGTCGTCGGGGTCGTGTCTGTCGCGCATCCGCTCGGCCTCGGCGGCGTACCGGTCGCGGTCGACCGGATCGACCGGTGTCAACGACTCGACGGCGGCGTCGAGGGCCGCGGTGGTCCGGCTGCCCTGCTGTTGCATCACCGTCGCCGACCGTTCCTTGCGGAGGGCACGCTCGCCGTCCGGCGTGGCGTAGACGAGCGTGATGAGGTTCCGGTCGTCGTACGAGCGCTCAACCAGCCAGACGCGAGTCGACTCCGTCGCGTCGGTGGCGTCGTCAACGTCGGTCATACCGGGTACTCGAACCGACGGAATATACGCGCTCGCATCGACGGCGTCGATCCGCTCCGACGTGGCTCCGCGGCCCGATCGCCTGTGGCTCGGGAGTCCCCGGCGGACCCGTCACGCGCCTCGAACGGCGTTCGTGCCGGCCGACAGACCACATATCAACGAAGAGAACATACCCACGCGTTGTGGCTGGTAGTTAATACGGAGGCGGTCGATTTGGGTGACGATGGGGGACAGTCAGCACCAGGGGGATCAGGGAGACGTATTGACCAACCGACGACGTCGGTTGGTGCTCAGTCAACTACAGCGGCACGAGTCGATGACGCTCCGCGACCTCGCGGAACAGATCGCGGTCACCGACCAGGAGACGGACCTCGGATCGATGTGCGAGGAGGCCGTCACGGAGGTCGAAGTCGCACTCCACCACGTCCACGCGCCGAAGCTCGCGGAAGCGGGCTACGTCGACTACGACGCCCGGCGACAGCTCGTGGCACTGACCGGCAGTGGGCGACGGGTCCAGGTCGACACCGAGTGTGACGCGGGCCGGATCGAACCGTCGGAGACCGTCACGGTCGAACTCGGCATCGAGACGATCGAGAAGCTCCACGAGGCGATCACTCGGGACGAGCGGCTGAGCGCCCGAATGCGGTACGACGAGATCATCGGCACGCTCCTCGCCGACGCCGACCCCGGGACGGACCCGCGGGAAGACGAGACGGAAGCCCGGTAGGAGCGCCGTCCCGCTGTTTCGAACGAACGCCGACAGACACCGAGAGGCGCCGAGCCGCCGCTCCCGTCCACGCCGCAGACGGGGCGGACGGAGAAGCCTCAAGCCCGTCGGGGCGCTAGCGCGGCCGTGGAACCGAACGAGGTCCGCGCGCGGGCGAACGAACTGCCGCGGAGCCCGGGAGTGTACCAGTTTCTCGGGGGTGACACGACGCTGTACGTCGGGAAGGCGGTCGATCTCCGGGGTCGGGTCCGGTCGTACGCCGACCCGCGCGGGGAACGGATCCGGCGCATGGTCGCCGCGAGCGAGACGGTCGACGTCGCCGTCACCGAGACGGAGACGCAGGCGCTCCTCCTCGAGGCGAACCTCATCAAGCGCCACCAGCCGCGGTACAACGTCCGGCTGAAGGACGACAAGTCCTACCCGCTGGTTCAGCTGACCGACCATCCCGTCCCACGCATCGAGGTGACGCGCGACCCCGACCCCGGTGCGACGGTGTTCGGCCCGTTCACCCACAAGGGAAGAGTGGAGACGGTCGTCAAGGCGCTCCGGGAGACCTACGGGCTGCGCGGCTGCTCCGACCACAAGTACGCCGGGCGGGACCGTCCGTGTCTCGACTACGAGATGGGGCTCTGTTCGGCCCCCTGCACGGGCGAGATCGCCGAAGACGCCTATCGAGAAGACGTCCAGAGCGCAGTGCGGTTCTTCGAGGGCGAGACGGGCGTGCTCGCCGACCCGCTCTCGCGTGAGATGGAGGCCGCGGCGCAGGCACAGGAGTTCGAGCGGGCGGCGAACCTCCGGGACCGGCTCGCCGTGGTGGAGGCGTTCCACGGCGGCGGCGAGGAGGCCGTCAGCAGCCGGGGCGACGAACGCACCGTGGACGTCCTCGGGGCGACCGTCGAGGGCGACGCCGCGACGGTCGCACGTCTGCACGCCGAGCGCGGCCAGCTCGTCGACCGCTCTCGACACCGGCTCGACGCGCCCGAGGGGAGCGACGCGGCGGTGGCGACGCTGTTGGGCGCGTTCCTCCCGCAGTACTACGCCGAGCGGGAACTGCCGGACGCGATCCTCCTGTCCGAACGCCCCGACGACGAGGACGTCGTCGCCTGGCTCGAATCCGAGGGCGTCTCCGTGCGCGTTCCGGGGACGGGACGGGAGGCGAAACTCGTTGAACTCGCGCTGAAGAACGCCCGTCGCACCGAGGCGCGGACGGACGGGGTCGGTGCGCTCGCCGAGGCGTTCTCCATGCGGCGTCCCGAACGCATCGAGGGGTTCGACGTGAGCCACGCACAGGGCCGTGCCGTCGTCGGCAGCGACGTCTGTTTCGTCGGCGGCGACGCCGACACCGCAGCATACAGACGAAAGAAGCTCACGGAGGGCAACGACGACTACGAGCACATGCGCGAACTGGTCGCCTGGCGCGCCCGCCGCGCAGTCGAGGGCCGCGACGACCGACCCGACCCCGACCTCCTCCTCGTGGACGGTGGTCGCGGCCAGCTCGACGCCGCGCTCGCCGCGCTCGACGAGGTCGGCTGGGACCTGCCAGTGGTGGCGCTGGCCAAGGAGGAGGAGGTGGTGTTCACGCCCACCGACCGGTACGACTGGCCGACGACCGACCCGGGACTCCACCTGCTCCAGCGGGTCCGCGACGAGGCGCACCGCTTCGCCGTACAGTACCACCAGACGCTCCGCGACGATGTCTCGACCGTGCTGGACGACGTCCCCGGGATCGGCCCCGAGACGCGGACGAACCTGCTCCGACGGTTTGGTAGCGTCGACGCCATCAGGCGGGCCTCGGTCGACGACCTCACCGACGTCCCGGGCGTGGGCGAGAAGACGGCACGGACGCTCGGGGAACGCCTGTAGTCGGTCGACACGACGCCTGTCGTCGGGGCTATGCAGCCGCTGTCGCCGGGTCGAGAGCCGGATCGAGACGCTCGGGAGCGAGAGAGAGCCACACCGCGAGCACCGCCCACGGCACCACGACGACGACGCCCGTCACGGTCGGACCGAACAGGAGGGTCGGCGACGGACGCGAGAGGAGGACGCCGACGCCGCCGACCGCGTTGATCGCCCCGTGACCGAGCGCGGCGGGCCAGACGCTCCCGGACCGGAGCGTCACCCACGCGAGGAACGTCCCCGTGGCGGTCGTCATCCAGACCATCGCGAGCATTCCGATCCACGGCGCGCCGGGGTAGCCGACCCCGTAGTTGTACCCCATCGCGATCACCGGCCAGTGCCAGACGCCCCAGACGACGCCCAGGACGAGGACGGCGACCCGAGGACCGAGCGGGAGGAGCTTCGGGAGGAGGTAGCCGCGCCAGCCGAACTCCTCGCCGAACGCGAACAGCGTGTTGATCGCGGGGCCGATCGTGAGCGCCGCGAGGAGCTGCACGCCGACGAGCAGTTCGGGTGACAGCGGCGTCTCCGGCGGGAGCAGGTTCGAGACGGTCGAAAGCGTCGGATCGAACTGTCCGGGGAAGACCGCGAAGTAGAGGCCGACTCCGACCACCGTGAGTCCGGCGGGGGCGAACCAGGCGAGGAGGTACGAGCGGATCGCCGCGGGGAGGTTCGGCCGGAGGACACGCCGGGCCCCGTCGATCCCCTCGCCGGTCAGGAGACGCGTGAGGACGTGCGCGAGCGCGGGTGCGAACATGTAGCCGGTCGCGAGGAGGACGGTCGCGAGCGAGAAGCCGGCGGCGAGCGGCGGGCTGTTTCGGAGCCCACCCGTCGCCGCGATCAGTCCGCCGACGGCCCACGCGACCCCGAACGCGAGGGCGACGAAGAGGAGGACGCGACGGCGTTCGAACGTGTGAGGGCGGGAGAGCGAACCGGGGGCGGTCGCGGGCGGCGTGGAGGACGGGGACTGTGTGGCGGACGAGGACATGCGTATCGTTGCGTGCGTCGACCGCGGCCGTGTTCAGTGTAGCGGCGGGCTCGTCGGTGGTCGCACGCGAGGGTCGGCTCCCGTCACGGCGGGACTGTCTCGACGGCGCGTCAGGTCACGGACGAGGAAAACGGGGCGAGAGGGGGCGCCGACGCCGGCTCAGAGGTCGGCCGTCGTCTTCGCGTACTGCTCGGAGAGCTTCTCGCTCGCCTCCGCTAAGAGCGACTCCTCGTAGTCGTCGAGATCCCACTCGACGACCTCCTCGACGCCCTCGGAGCCGAGTTTGACCGGGACGCCGAAGGCGGTGTCCGACTGTCCGAACTCGCCGTCGAGTTTGACGGAGCCGGGGAGGACCTCGCCCGTGTCGCGGAGGACCGCCTCGGTCATGTGGGCGACGCCGGTCGCCGGACCCCACTCGGTCGCGCCCTTCCGAGAGATGACGTCCATCGCCGACTCTTTGAGATCCGAGAGGATCTCCTCCTTCTCGTCGTCGGAGAAGGAGGGGTCGGCGCCGTCGACGCGGACCTTCGAGAAGACGGGTACCTGGGCGTCGCCGTGTTCGCCCAGGATGGTCGCCTCGACGTTCCGGACGGGGACGTCGAAACGTTCGGAGAGGACGTAGCGGAAGCGTGCGGAGTCGAGTCGGCCGCCGAAGCCGATCACCTTCTCGCGGGCGCGGTCGCCGACCTCGTAGAGGTGGCGGTTGAGGAGGTCGACGGGGTTCGACGTCGTGATCGAGACGAAGTCGTCGTTGTACTCGGCCAGGGAGTCGTGGATGTCCGCCATGATGGGGGCGTTGTCACCCGCGAGGTCGATGCGCGTTTGCCCTTCCTTGCGCGGGATGCCCGCCGTGATGACGACGACGTCGGAGCCGGCGGTGGCCTCGTAGCCGCCCTGGACGACGCGCGTGTTCGAGTCGTAGGCGATGCCGTGGTTCGTGTCCGCGGCCTGCCCGACGGTCTTGTCCTCCATCTTCGGGATGTCGACGAGGACGAGCTCGTCGCAGACGTCCCGAAGCGCGATGTTGTAGCCGGCCGCTGCGCCGACCGTGCCGGCAGCGCCGACCACGCTCACTTTCGTCATACCACTTCGAAGGCCAACGGGACTCCGATTAAACGCTTCGGAACTACTGACAGCAGGGGTCGAACACGGCAGGCACCGACCCACGGGACGGCCGGTCGGCCCGGTGGCTTTTTCGACGCCAATCTCCTGCGTGGACGTATGAGCGACTTCGACAAGGAAGCGGAGCGAGAGAAGCTCCGCGAGAAGTACGAACGAGACCGGCAGAAACGCAAGGAGACCGAGCGGATGAGCCAGCTCCTCCTGCAGGGCGCGACGATGACGAACCACCACTGCGACACCTGCGGTGACCCCCTCTTCCGGTATCAGGGCCAGGAGTTCTGCGCGACGTGTGAGGGCCATGCCCAGGAGGCCGAAGCGCAGTCACAGGTGCAGGATGAAGCAGAGACCGCACCGGAGTCGGGACCCCCTCAGCGCACCGAGTCGTCACGGACGAGCGGAGCGGACGAGGGCGACGGCGGAGCCACGGCTGACGGCGAGAGGACGGCCGACGACGAACGAGCAGTGACGTCCGCGGCGGCGGATATCGACGCAGGAGGGCTGGCGACCGGGGACGAGGAGCCGACTCCGGACGCCCGGGCCGAATCGCCGCGAGCCGCCGAGGAGACCGCCAGCCGGTCCGAAGCCCCGGCAGCAGCCCGCGACGGTTCGTCGAACACTGGGACGCCGGGAGGAACGAGTCTGACGGGTGGTGAGGTGCCGACGACGACTGGGTCACCCGTGTCGCCAGCACCCACCCCACGCGACCAGGGATCGGGCCAGCAGGTCGAGGGCGATCTCGACGCGGCGCGCACGTCACTGGTCCGGACGCTGACGCGCCACGCCGAGCGGGCCGAAGCAGCTCAGGACCCCCGGCGGGCGACCGACCACCTGACGGCGGTTCGGGAGGCCGCCGAGGCACTCGCGGCGCTGGACGGGAGGCGGTGACGCGGATCCTCACCGCCGTCGACGGGAGCGGCACCGTCGGTCGGGCGATCCTCGGCAGCGCCGCCGAGACCGTCGTTCGCGCCGAATCGCTCCCTATCACGGTCGTCCCGTAACGGGCGGCCCACTCGGTCGGGGAACGAGGCGATCGGCGAGCTACCGGGTGGACGGCGGGCGAACAGCAGCGTCGCCTGTCCGGTCGTGGACCGGACGCCGACTCACTCCGGGCCGTTCTCGATGGCGAACTCGACGCCATCGGGCGTCACTCGCGCGGCGGCCGCACAGACGGGGTGGTCGAAGTCGAGGTCGTACGCCGCCGTCGCGGCGGCGGTGGCCGTGTCGGCCGCGAAGTCGAACGCGCGTGGGGCGTCTTCCTCGTAGGTGGCGACGAGTGTCGGTTCGTCGACCGCCTCGACGAGCAGTGCGTCGCGGCGGACGATGCCCACGGACGCCGCGTCGGCGGTGACGACGCCGGCGATCCGGGGCGTGTCGTAGTCGTCCTTCTCGAAGTCCAGCGCGAGCAGGGCGGTCGCGAGCGCGTCGCGTGCCGGATACCCCATGTCGACCTTCTCGGCGATGGGGTCGACGTGCGAGCCGTTGCCCAGGACGACTCCCTCGCCCGCCTCGCGGAGACAGTTGTACGAGACGTACGGGTTGTCCGTCTCCGCGGCGTCCGCCGTGGGACCGACGGTCAGCGTCCCCGCACGGTCGACGATGCGACGGTTCGGGAACGACCGCGACGAGACGCGGTACACACCCAGTCCGGGACCGACGACGACGAATCTCCCGACGTACATGCGCGAGAGTGCATAGCTCTGGGTCAAGTAGGTGACGGTGTGGACACGCTCGGCCCGTCGGCTCCGGGTCGAGTGGACGACGATACACGCACGTCCGGCGTCGCTGGCGGATCGAGACCTACTCGATCCCACTCGTACCGGAACCCGTGTTTCGTCCGGATCCTGGGAGTCGACCGCACTCTCGAAATGAAGCGACAGCGTTTTGTTTCGGTGACTCGTCCTCCCGCGTGCAGTCCCATGGGGTAGTGGCCAATCCTGTTGCCTTCTGGGGGCAACGACCCAGGTTCGAATCCTGGTGGGACTACTCAAATATTCTACATAATCCACACGTGGAGTGACCACGTTGGAGCCCACGCCTCTCGACTCGAAACGCCGGGGATAATTATCATCGAACGAAGATTTAGCCGGTGACGCTCTCACCCCACGGGTGGGAGCGGTTGATGAACTCGGCTCCTGGAGCGCACACTGCCGGCGCAGTTGCCGCCGCGATCGAGTACTTCCACGCTCGTCTCGACGATGAACTCTCTACCGATGCCGTAGACGTCGCGACCGCGCGAGAGTACTTCGTGGACGTTCGCGGGTGGAGCACGGAGACGGTCGAGACGAAACAGCTCGGGTACGCTCCAGCAGATCCGTCGGCGCTCCTCGACCACCTCATGCGTCGGGGGTTCGACCGCGACGCCATCCTCGGCACGGGGTTGTTCTGGAAGAACGGCCTGTCACCGATCTGTCGACGACTGTCCTCGCGGCGGGATTGGTTCTCTTGGGAATCGTGGTGGTGCTGTTCGGCGTTCGACCGCGTCGACGCGAGTCGGACCTGCAGTGACCGTTGGACTCCGACCAACCGGTAACTGTGTGTGAAGCGAGTCCGATAGACGAACGCTAGCTGTCCCGCGAATTCCTACCACTTCGACACAGCCGACAGCTTTTCGCGTCTTCACTCGGTGTTTTCACAGTGTGATACGCTGGTCCCCCAACGACGACCGCGTTCGCGAACCTGCTGTTCGACTCGACACGGAACCGCCCTGTTCGGGTCCGCGGCCCACGGAGCACTGTGACAATTGAACACGCCTCCGATACCGACGGCACCCCACTGACGTATCTCGGGGCGTTCGTCGTCGTGACGCTCGCGGTGAGCGGAACGGTCGCTGCAGTGACGATCACCGACACTGTCTCGAACGCCACAACCGTCCCGATCATGGTCACCCCCGCGGTGACTGCGCTGATCCTCCGTCGGCTCCAAGGGCGATCGATACGCACTACCATCATTGAGTCGCTCCGAGGGACAACACGCCTCTCTGTCGCGTTCGCGATCGGCTACCCGGTCGTGTTCATCGCTGCGGCGGCCGTCATCGCGCTCGGTACCGGACTGGGGACCTTCCAGCCCGGCGTTCAGAACGTCGTCGAACAGGGTCCGATCTATCTGTTTCCGCTGTTCGTGCTGGTGGCCGGGGCAATCACGTACGGCGAAGAACTCGGGTGGCGTGGCTACCTCCTGCCCGAGCTCACCGAGCGGGTTGGTGCGGTGGCCGCGACTGCGCTGGTCGGTCTCGTCTGGGCACTGTATCACCTGCCGGCGCTCTACTTCGGAGCCCAAGCGACCGGCCTCGGCGACCCGGTCACCGTCGCGGCCATCCAGATGGGAGCGGTATTCACGGCCGCCGCGTTCCCGGCTGCATACTCGTACTTCCTCTCGGAGGGGAGCGTAATTCCACCCGTGTTGTTCCACCTGACCTGGAACATCCTCAATCCGTGGGTGCTCGGGAACGTCTACACGAACGTGGAGGGGTTCGTCGCTGGACAGGTGATTCTCGTCAGCGGCGAGGGCGTGATTGGTCTTCTATTGGGCCTCGTGACACTGGCAGGGTTTGTTGCCCTCATCCGCCGACAATTCGACATCAACGGTAACGGAAGAAGTGAACGAAAGACGTCGCGCGGCACGTGAACGAGTGGTCTGACTGAGACGGGCTCCACTATTCCGTAGGTGAACTCCTCAACCACTGTCAGAAACTTCGTGCGAGATGCAGAGCATCAGTACAGCAGCCGCGGGGAGCGTATAGTGGATCGGGAGATGTCGAGGGTCGGTCTACGGTTCCAGCGACCCCCGATTCGACGGTCATTCGATCCGGGTTCTGAACTCGTCGAGGACCGAGGCCACCTCGTCGGGGCAGCTCAGCATCGGGAGGTGACCAGTGTCGAGTGTGACGACATCGTCGGTTCCGAGGGTAGTAGCCATCTTTGCCTGTTGGTCCGGCGTTATCGACTTGTCCGCACCCGTCTGAACGTATCGCGTCGGTACGTCAGGAATGATGCCGTCCACCGGATCGGTATAGAGATAGCGCGATTCGGGAACGAACTCAGTAACGATGCGGTCTGCTTGTTCGTCAGGTAACTCTGCACAGAGCGATCCACGGATAATTCGCTCCGGCGGCCGAGTTCCGGCGAACCGTAGTATGGCCTGCTGGACGACGCGCTGATGGAAGGGAAAACACGATAGGAACGACTGTCCGGGTTCCGGGATCCCCGCACTCAGACCGACGAAGCCCGTAAGACGATCTCCGAGCCGGGATGCGACCTCCATGCAGACTGCGCCACCGATCGAATGGGCGACGAGAATCACGCGAGACGTTTCCCACTCCTCGACTTGCTCGGTGACCGCTTCCGTGTAATCCGCTAACCGAAGGTCGTCTCGCACGGATTGATCGGCCTCCCGGGCGGGAAACACGGCTGATAATGTCGGAGCCTGCATGCGCGAGATCAGTTCATCCCAGACCCACACATCCAATCCGGCCCCGTGAACCAGCACGAATCCGACCTCCCCCGAAGAGTCGGCAGGTGCACTCATGTCCGACGTAATCCATCAGGCGGACATAAGTGTGCTCCGTGACATAGCCGATACGCGCGCTGTATTCAGCACGACCGCAGAAACCTAACTGAGTGTTGCCAGAAGAGGCGTGCAAGGTACAGAGGTTGAACGCAGCACGTCCAACCAAGTGGCGTTTAACCCCCCAATTATTTGTCATACGCCAAGAATAGATAGACACCTTATGAGCTCCGAAGGTGCTTCTCTCACCGGTACCGGCGACAAGCAAATCGCAGGAGCAAGAACTGGCGGGTTCTCGACACGGCTGTTCGTAACGATGCTGGGTATCGGTAGCCTCGGTATTGTAGGGTACATCCCGTTCGCATCAGCGGTTGGGTTACCCTCGGCAATACACGCACTGCAGGCGGGGTTGCTTTTCTTCGGAGCGTTCATCGGAGCCCGATACGCACGATCGTTAGGACTTGGGGCACCGTTCATTGAGGCGGCTCTCGCGGGCACTCTTCGCCCCCGGGCGGCTGTACGGTCACTCGTGCCCATGGTTGGAGTCGGTGTCGGTCTCGGAATTTTTGGGATCACGTACAATTTTGTTCTCACGGGGCCACTCGTCTTCGAGGCGTCGGGCGTCAATGTTTTCGAACCCATCGGACTCCCCCTGTCCGTTCAGTTGTTGGGTCCGCCGATATACGGAGGCATCACTGAGGAGATTATCTTCCGGTTCGGGTTCGTGACCGGAGCCGCCATCTTGGTCCAACGAGTACTACGCGCGGGCGGCCGGTCCAACGTCAGCAAGTCGGCTGTGCTCTGGACTGCGATCATTATCGTCGATATTCCGTTCGCGCTCGAACACCTCGTCTTCTACCCAGTCTTGACGCCGGCAATCGTCGCAGGGGTGTTCGGATCCACCGTGGTGCTCGGGACTGTCTTCGGCTGGCTCTACTGGAAGCGCGGGTTAGAGGCAGCCATGGTCGTTCATCTGTTTAGTAACGTGACGTACCTGATTATCGACACTGTGCTCCTCTGAGTCCAGATCAATGATACTCGAAACGTATCACCGGCTGAGAGTTCAACAAGGCCAGTGATTTGAGTATGACCACTGCTATGACAGTGAATCAGTCGAGCGGGTCGTTTTCAACACTCTCAGTGCGCGAAATATCGATGTATCTGATGGTCGCGTTTCTTCCGGTCGTTATCGCGCTGATACTAATCGAGTATATGGGTGTTGAAGGATTCCTTGATCGGGGACTTCTCATCCCGTTTTTCGCTGTCGGATTGGTAGCCCCGACCGCGGGAGCGTTTGTTGTGGCGTGGATGATGAGTGGGTCCTTCACACCAGTGTACAATCTGTTTGGCCGTCCAATCGGTTTCCGGACGGTCGCTCTCGCTCTGACCGGACAAGTCGTCGTGCTGGGAGGAACGTGGTTTCTGCTCGGACAAGTCTTCGGAGCTGATTTCGGCGTCATCGAGAACGTCACGACCCTTGTTGGGGTAAGTGTCACCTTCTTAGTCGGAGGGTTCACCGAGGAAATCGGGTGGCGCGGAACGCTTCAACCGGCACTTCAAGCGCGGTTCGGACCGTTGCCGGGAGTCTTGACGGTTGGTGCTGTTCACGGCGTCTGGCATCTGCCACTTCACGTAATCGAGGGAACCCCACCGGTCGGATTTACATTGATTCTCTGTGGATTGCTGGGGGCTGCAGTGTTCCACGGATGGGCATTCAATGCGGCCGAACGAGTCTATGCCCCAGCGTTCACTCACGCGTTGGGCAACATCATCGGACTCTGGACGACGCCGGCTCTCGTTCTGGCTGGAGAAATCGAACAAGCACTCATTATCGCATCTGGGTGGGTATTGCTTGGTATCATCGTTGCTGTAGCGACACGAGGACGGATCGGCCTCTCCAATCAGGCTCAAGGGAGTCGGTCTATCACCACGGAAGCCCGTTAGAACATGTTGATTACGCACAACGGGTGCGCTAAAGTGTTGGGCGAGGAATCTCCGTCAGACGGTCGTTAGAGAGGTGTCTGACCCCGTGGACTGTAATCGCACCCAGCGCCGCAATCCACAGCACGATCAGGACGAGCACGTTCGGAGAGACTCCTCCAGCACTCGTAATGGCAGGGCCGATAACGCCCTGGATGGCGTTCCATGTCGTGTGGAACAGCATTGCCAGCAACACGCTTCCTCGTGTGTTATTGTAGAGAACAGTGAGGAGAAACGTGAGTGGAAGGACACTCATGCCGTACAGAAAGAGAGAGGAACCCGCTTGATTCGTTCCTTGTGTGACGAACAACGGCAGATGCCACGTGGTCCAAATCACTCCGAGAACGACGCTTGCGATGGTCGCATTGAATCGCTTTTGAAGCAGGGGCAGCGCAATCCCGCGCCAGCCGGGCTCTTCGAGCCCTCCACGCAGGAAAGTTAAGAAAAAGATCGTGATGACCGAAGCAATCCCCGGTATACGTGCTGGGTCAAGCCCGCCGCCAAACACGACGCTTCCAACGGAAACGACACTGATGATTCCTATCGGGACAAGCACAGCATACGCCCACCACCGCAATGGAACCTGCCAGCGGACGAGTTGAGCGGCCCAGGGACGAACATCACCAGCAATCCAGGCGGTGATAGCAGCGGCGATCAACGGACCGAATCCGCCGATAAGTTGGAGAAGCATCGTCGCCGACGTTTCAACGAGTAAGACAGCGCCCCAGAACCCCCACGTCACGAGAAATGTGAGCGCGATATACGTGCTAAGGCGGTGGTTAGCAGCCCGTTGTCGGAGGGATGCGAGAGACGTCACAAGTCCGTCCTTTCTGTCCAACATCAAAGTAGTACTGTCTAACCCACCGCCCCTCATCTCCCGGATATTTAACAGTCACATACACGTGGAGCCGATAGATGAGTACATCACCCACTGCAAATTGGCGAACGACACTTCGTGGCACAGTGTCTCTGTTCCTGCTGGGGATGGTTGGCGTTCTCGTGGTCGCAGTGTCCGTGGTACCGACAGTACGGATGGTTCCAGAATTAGCGCGACTCCCCTATCCCCTACTCCTCCTTCTCGCTGCAGTGAACTCGACTGTCTTACTGGCTGTGTTCGTCACGCTGGGTACGTTGACGGCGCCAAAGATCAACCTTCACTCACACGTATTCAGCTGGGCGACGCGAGACGACTTCCAGTGGGAGACGTTTCGTACCTCAGTTCCTCAGGCCGTGGGAGTCGGGGTTAGCCTGTTCATCGTGGCGACACTCCTTGATGTCGTATTCACGCAGTTTGTGGCAATTGAGACTGCCACAGCCCTCTCGGATGCGGAGTCGCTACGGGCACTCGCAGAGTCGATCCCGATACGCCTGTTCTACGGTGGGATCACCGAAGAGCTACTGATTCGCTGGGGATTGATGGCCCCCATCGCGTGGGTAATCTGGCGCGTTCAGTCTCGAAATACAACCGGGAGCAACCCGCCCACCGAGACGACAATGTGGGCCGCACTTGTCCTCAGTTCAGTACTCTTCGGCGTCGGTCATTTGCCAGCCGCAGCTGCGACGTCTTCGCTTACCTTGCCGTATGTCGTACGGATCGTTTCTCTCAATGCGGTCGTTGGCATCGGATTCGGATGGCTGTACTGGCATCGTTCGCTCGAAACAGCGATGATCGCTCATATGATGTTTCACGTCACGCTCGTGGCGTTCTCGGCGACGCTCATAGTGCTCACATAGTTCATCAATTACTCACAATAGTCATCGAACCACTCTTCGCTTCGAGGAGGTCACTGTCACCCACGGAGCTGTATCGGTGCTCTCTCGATGGTCGGCATCGGAATCGTACTCCTGCTCCAAGGGGTGTCGGTCTCGCCGCATTTGAGGAATGGCTTCGTTGCCGGTGACAGCTCTCATCGCAGCCCATCTCGACGGACAGGCGACTCCCGTATTGGAAGTCACTGTCCAGTGGTGTCTGTGCGGACCTACCGAAGCTCCGGTACCCAGATTCTCCCCTCATCCTCGGCGAACGAGTCGGTCCAACGGACCCACGAGACGACGGCACCGATGCCTAAAAACACGGCGACCAGGCCGAGGAGGCCTGCTTCCGGCCCGAACGCACCACCTGTCACCACCGTCGGGCCTGTCTGTCTCGTCGCCACGACTTGCACGCCTGGGATGACGCCACTGACGGGGAACCCGTAGACAACACCTTGGACGTAGTTCCAAGTCAGGTGGACGCCCAGTGGAATCGCCAAGTCACCAGTGAGTACGTACCCCACCGCGAGAAACACCCCTCCAAAGGCGACGCCAGCACTACTGATCACTGTCGCATTGGGATTGTTCAGGTGCAGCACACCGAACAGAACAGAGGTAAGCAGCACGGCGACTGCGGTCCCGCCCCGCTCCGAGAGCGGGCCGAACCCGGCGAGGCCCTCCGCGAGGTTGGTCAACAGGATACCCCGAACGAGCAGTTCCTCCATAAGTGAGGTTCCAACGAATACCAACAATGTAGTGAATAACAAGACTGACGGCGCGAACCCTGGACTTGCAGTGAGGAATCCCGTAATCTGTATCCAGCCAAAAGCGAGTTCGATTACGAACACGAACGTCATCAGCGCGACCCCGAGGAACAGACCGAACCCAAGGTCGCGCCACCACGCCCGTCGAAACCGGAAGCCGTAGTCTCGCAACCGACGCCGGTCGACGAGAATTGCGGTCACGACCGCCGTGAGGACGGCAGTGAGCGCCCCGAACAGGCTGACGCTCGCTCGGATCGCCTCCCTAAAGTTCGTCTCGCCGAAGACGACGAACAGCCCGCCTTGGTACTGGTCCGAGATGGCTGCGAACAGACTCCCGGTGAGTTGCCCGACGAGGACGAACACGACGAGGGCTGTGAAGATGCGAAACGGCATCCGCAGTCGCCGTTCGTCTCGGTGCCAGACGAGCGAGAACACTCGAGCGGTGCCACGCGATATCGACACGACCGTCACTTCTGCCACCCTCTGTAAAAGCGTAGCGACGATCGAAGCGTCCCGACCAATCCTGCCCCGCCGTGCCGAGGCTCGTGCACGGAATCGGGTCGATTCGCAACCCCACGGACTTCACGATTCAAGATCGTGATTCGTTCGTACCGCTATGCGATACAAAGTGGGTTAGGACTCGTTCGATAGTTCCCCGGCGACCTGGTGAAACACGTCTGGCCAACTGCGTGATTGGAGACCGTATTCGACACCAGTGCGGACGATAACGAGCTGATTGGCTGGGGACACGTAGATGTACTGTCCGTGATCGCCGATCGCCGAGAAGTCCGGGGGGTCACCGTTCCGCTCGAGCCCCCACCACATGAACGAGTAGTACGAGTCCTCCGAATCGGTCGGCGCGCGCCCGGCCGGGTCGCGTCCCGTTGCGAGCGCCACCCAATCGGCCGAGAGAATCTTCTCGCCGTTCCACGCTCCCTCGTCGAGGAACAACTGCCCGAGCTTCGCAAAGTCGATCGCTCGGGCGTTGAGTCCCGCTTCCATCTTCTCGAACCCACTGTCCGTCGAGTCGAGACACCACGCCCCATCGAACTCCATTCCAAGTGGCTCCCACAGCCGGGTCTGTGTCCACTCGGTGACTGGCATCCCCGTCGTCCGTTCGAGGATCATCCCGAGCAACTGTGGGTGGTACTTGTTGTACTGGAAGTACTCTCCCGGTGAGTCGGCTATACGCGTGTTGTAGAGGCTGATGTATCGCTGATCCGGGTAGTAGGTGGTGAGTGGGTCGTCGCCGTTGAACAGCCCCCAGCGCGACGCCTCGTACGCAAGCCCTGATGACATCGAGAGGAGATGTCGGACCGTTATATCCCCGAATTCCGGATCACGGTCGGTGAGCTCGGGGAGGTACTCAGTTATCGGATCGTCAAGGCTCCCGATGTGTCCCTCTTCGATCGCGATTCCGACGAGCGTCGAAACGAACGACTTCGCGACCGAGAACGACGTGACCATCGAATCACGATGCCACTCGTTGAAGTACGACTCGTACACGATGCGACCGTTCTCGACCACGATGAACGCCTGCGTCGTGGTTTCGGCGAGGAAGGTTTCGAGATCATCAGTCGAAAGGACTTCTTCGAAGGTGTCTGCGACACGATTTTCGCCAGGTGCGTCTTCGAACTGAGTGGGCGAAGCTGCAGCTTTGAGCTGTCGTTGCGGGAAGTTGTCGAGATAGTCCCACACATCGGACTCCCGCCACGTCAACACACGCCGAACGTACTGTCTCGGGTAGACGACCGTCGCGATGGCAGCCCACAGTGTGGCGGCTACCGAGAGCGCGGCAGGAATTGCAAGAGTGGACTTCAGGAGATCTCTGCGGGATACTCGTCTCCTCACCCGAGAGACCAGCCGTCGTGGCGTGCCGTTGATACTATCAGTGTTCTCGACTCCCGGCTCACGCTGTCCATCCTCTGTGTCAGTGGAGGCTTTGGTACGCCAGAGGCTACTGGTCGCTGAATACAGGAGTCCAACGCCGAGGAGGCCAAGAGTTGCTCCAGCAACCGTTCTCGTTCCGGTCGCTGGTTGGATCCTTCCGACCCAGACTGCAACAGCTACAAACACCGCACCCCCGTACAGTTTTGCCAACTCCATCCCAAGTCTTCTGATTTACTCGCTACGTCTCAATCAAAGTATGGGACCGAACGCATTCATCACGTGATAGAGCGGTTCGATGTCTTCGTCCGGTTGGTCGTGCGCGA
Source organism: Salinigranum salinum (assembly GCF_009176545.1). Taxonomy (GTDB): domain Archaea; phylum Halobacteriota; class Halobacteria; order Halobacteriales; family Haloferacaceae; genus Salinigranum; species Salinigranum salinum. Next base: position 134,547 of record NZ_VTOJ01000001.1, read on the forward strand.
CCACCTCGCTCAACAGTTGTTTGAACTGTCGGTCGAGGTTGTGTGTCGATGCCTCGAACGCCTCCGCCGCTGCTGCGACGTCTTCCGCTTCCATATAGAAACTCACGTAGTCCCCGTCAGGTCTCGATTCGAGAAACGCCGCTTCAGAGTAGACGTTCTCGTCTTGGAGTGTGGCGACTGGCTCGTTCCGTCGAGAGGTGGCCGTTTCCATCCACTCGTACAGTCGCTCTCGTTTCCCCTCTTTGAGTCGATAGCGGAGGAGCTATACTTCGGACATCCCCCGTGGCTTCCGGTTCCAGCGTGGTAAGGGCCGACCAGCTGAGGTACAGAGACGTTGACCGACTCGTGCTCTGTATTCAGCAGGACTGCTGAGAGCTATCACCGATTGAGGAGTTTTCACAAGGCCAAAAATATCGAATGCATGAGCAGGAACTACAGTAATCGCCCAGTCTGGGCGAATGACTCTAGTTTTAGTAGCATGGCTCTATGGGCGAAGAACGGACCTGTGGGTCAAAATAAAGGGTGTCTGCAGCACGGTCGCTCCCTCCTGTGGAGACGCCGTCACGACTCAAGGGTGGAGACGGGAGATCCGTTCAGTCGGGGAAACGGGCATCGGTCGTGGGGCCGTCCGCTCGTCGGTCGCTCAGGCACCCATGTTCGCCACCATCTCGGCGAACGAGGCGTCGAGGTCGGCGTGGTGGTGCACGACCTTCCACTCGCCCTTCTCCTTCCGGTAGACGTTGGTCGCTCGGCCTTCGAGGGACATCGGCTCACCCGCAAAGGTCCACGACACCGATTCGGTGCAAAGTTCGTACGCAGCGTTGCCGATGACGCGGATAACCTGGTCACTGCGGGTGAGCGTGCCATCCGTGCTCGCTGCCGCGACTCCCTCCCAGGACCCTCTGACAGCGTCCCAGCCCTCCTCCCGTCCACCGATCGGGTGCATGGTCGTCACGTCGTCCTCGTGTGACCAGATATCCCCCATGGAGCTGGCATCCCCGTTCGCCATCGCTTCCAGTGCACTGTAGAACTGGTCGGATGCTGCTCTGACGTCGTCTTCGGCCGCTACGCGTTTCGTGGACATTACAAACCTCAGTTCAATGACGACTCCTGAGTATATAAACTACATACGTCATGTGCTATCTCGGAGAGTCATATTTCTTATACGATGACCGCTTGAAAATTTAAATGTGTCTGACTGATCCCGATCGTGTCGGTTCTTCCGAGGAGATCGATCGCTGCATGTTTCGGTGACAGGCCGTTCGCCCTGTCCCTGGATGCAAGGCTCACTCTGTGCGTTCAGTGGTCTACGCCAACATTGTAGGTATTTTGGTATTTCGTCCGACTCAGTGGGTTCCACCTTAATCGAAGGAGGCTGCACTCCCAGTCGTTCGGCTTCGGTGAGGTACCGTTCTCTTCGATCACGGAGACGAGCGACCGAGCGTTCGGGGATTCCGGTGCGCCTACCGACCTCCCGAAGTGACGAGCCCCGACAAGGGGAGGAACCGCCCAAAGAGCCGTCTCGAACGTCCCTGGATTGGCCATCCATCGCTCACCCGCTTCGTCGAACCGACGTCTGAGGGATGGTCGTCTACTCGCCGGCGCGTCTCCCGCTTCGCACGTTCGATCTCCTCTCGCGTCCGACAGTCATCGGTCGCGGCTCTCATCGCCTCGACAGCGACGGGTACCCCACTTCGAGATCGACGTGTCCGCGTTCGACGGAGTGAAGCTCGACACCCACGTCGTCGAGGTCGGTTCGTGCGCTCGGCAGGAACGACAGCCGCCGAGAGAGGACCCCTGGAGACTGCGGAGAACCGATCAGCGGACAGATACGGCGGGACGCCACCGTATGCGACGTGGCTGGAGGGCCGACTACAGCCTCCGGGGCACCTGGGGATCGATGCCGTCCGGGCTTTACTCCACGGCGCGTGACTGGTACAGCGTCGGCAGTCCCGTCCCGTCGTCGTGGAATCGTCCAGCATCGCCGACCAGAGAGCTCGGTCTCGGGTATTTTCGTCCCGAGACGTGTACGAAACGCAGATCGATATACAGGCTTATTCCGGACCGTCCACGGACGTTACACACATGACCAACGAGTCCCCGCCCGCACTCGACGTGGTCAACGCCCTCCAGAGACGGTCGTCCCTCCTCGAACTGCTCGCCACGGAACCGTCCGACATCCGTGACCTCCGTGACGAACTCGACCTCTCGCGGTCGACGGTCTACAACGCGGTTCGGGAACTCGAATCGCTCGGCATCGTGACCCAGGTCGACGGTCGTTACCGACTCACGACGTTCGGGAGGGCCGCCTTCCAGCAGTACGACCAGTTCATCGCACGGTTCACTCGGCTCTGTGACGTCGGAACGGAACTCGCCGCGGTCCTCCCGTCGGTCGATGTTCCGCCGGACGTGTTCGTCGACGCCGACGTCGTGGCCGCCGAGTCACACGCCCCCGACCGACCGTTCGACGCCTTCGAACGGTTCATCGGGGCCTCCGACCGCGTTCGGGGATTCGCTCCGGTCACGGGCGCCCGCTACATCGATCTGGTCAACGACCAGCTCCGGTCCAGAGGAGTGACCGCCGACCTCGTCACCGAAGAACGGGTCGTCGAGTACATTCTGGCTCACCATCGGGCCGAACTCCTCGGTTCGCTCGCGCACGACGGCTTCCGGTTCTACCGGACGACCGAACGGCTCCCGTTCGGGCTCGTTCTCGTCGAGGAGCCCGATCCACGGCTCGGACTGCTGTTGTACGACGAACGGGGGCAGCTTCGGGTGTTCCTCACGACGGATTCGGAGATGTCCCTCGAGTGGGGTGCCCGGACGTACGACTCGTACCGGACGGGGGCGACGCGAGTCGCTCTCGACGACGTGCGGAAGTCAGAGCCGGCTGGTAAGTATCCATCCGAGCGGTGACGACGCAACTGTTTGGCGCGACGCTACCCTCACTGACCCGGACGGCTCGACACCCACGTCGTCGAGATCAAGGAGCAGACGAAATCGAGTGCACCGATCCCGGAGAGTCGCGACGGGGTCGGCACGAGACCGGGTCGGCGTCCACCTCGTGGAGGCCGGCGACCAGCTCGGCGAACTCCCGCCGGTCGTCGTCGAACCTGCTCGTCCCTTCACCGTCGTCGTATACGTCGACCTCGTCCGGCACGCAGCCCTGGACCTCCTCGGAGGCGTGGACGTTCGAAGGAAGCTCCCGCGAGCAGTGCTCGCGACGAACGGTCGAACGGGTGAGTAGCAGCAGCCCTCCTCTCTCCGTTCCCGTCACTGCGTACTCCGTTCCCCGGTCCCCCACCGGTCCCGTCCCCCGTCATCCCCGATGACGAGAACGGCTCGGGTGGAGAAAAACGCTCGCCGTACGATCTTACTCTTACCGAGATGATACGATCGCGTCCGACGGGTGTACGATTACTCCCGCTCGACCGACCGGACGTCGAGCCGTTCGTCCAGGTGGACGACGACGGCCTCGTCGTCGATCGGGATGCGCACCCGGAAGCGGTACGGGTCGGTGTCGATCACCTCCTGGGTGATCTCTCGGACGTACTCGGCGTTCTCCCACGTCAGTTTCCGGAAGGGGATGGTCTCGTCGAAGCCGTGGTCGTGGTAGAAGGCGATGACGGCGGGATGGTTCAGCGCAGCGAACCACATCGCGGCGTTCCGGTCATACTTGCAGTGGTCACACTCGTAGCGGGCCCACACCGAAAAACGGGTGTCACAGCGCGGGCACAGGCCGGACTCCTCGACGTGGTGGTCGTCACAGACGTCGAACGACAGTGAGACGCGGCCCGCACACTCGGGGCAGACGCCCTTCATCATGGGCGAGAGCTTCGAGTCGTAGAGAACGTGGGCGGCGTCGACGGCCTCCTCGCGAGTGCGTCCGACCAGGCCCGCGGGCGGGAAGCCGTAGTGCATGTACGTCCCGTCGGGGAACTCCCGTCCGACGACACCCGCGCAGTCGGTACAGCGGACCGAGATGCGCTCGCCGTCGTGAGACATCTCGGCGCGGCCCCCACAGTAGACGCAGCGTTCGCCGAGTTCGTCGGCGGGCAGCGGGTCGTTGTCGACGATGGTCCCGGCGAGGACCGCACGGACGACCTGTTCGCCGGCCAGTCGCAACACGTACCCGTCGTCGGTCTTCTCGACGAAGTGTTCCGTGAGTTTGCCGAGGTGGTAGCTGAAGTTGCCCTTGTCGTCGGGGGCGACCGTCCGGCGGAGCGTGGCGAACGAACTCGGCTCCTCGCTCTCCCACAGCGCGAGAAGCGTCCGAACCCGGGTCTCGTTGCCCAGGATGGCGAACGCCTCGGCGGCCGAGGTGCGACCGGCCTCGAGAGTGTCCGCGGACCGTTCCATACCCCAGACAGTACGGCGAGCGACAAGTAATCATAGGGGGTTCAGGCAACGAGTGCCGAACCCGGTGGCTCGTCGGCGTGAGCGTCGATTCAACAGCCGGTGCGACGGTCGGTCAGATGGCGGTCGACAGTCGATCCGGCCATCGAATCGGCGAGTCCGACGGGGAGGCTACACGACCGAAGGCTCGGCGTCGTCGTCCTCGAACCCCTCCTCGTCGATGACCGCGTGGAGGTTCGCGTAGGGGACGAACGCCACCGCGACGCCGTCCTCGTCGTAGAGATCGACGCCGTGGTCGGTTCGCTCGTAGCGCGCGCACTCGAGCTGACCCTCGGGGAACAGGACCCGATACATACTTCAGCTTGGCTCGTCAGCGGGTTGAATCTTCCGCGGTCTCCTCTCACGGTCCGGTGTGCTCGTCGGTGTGTCGTCGGTGTGTCGTCGGTCGTCGGTCGTCAGGCGAGTCGTCGCCGGAGCGCCCACGCGTACTCGGTCCGGTCGAGGTAGTCGTCGAGGCTCTCCTCGCGGATCTCGCCGCTGGAGTACACCCGGTCGCGGTCGTATGCGACGACGTGTCTCGGGACGGGAGCACGCGAGGGAAAGCAGAAGCCGAGTCCGACCGGCGTCCGTCCCTTCGCGAGCGCCCACGACGCCGCGACGAGGGCGTAGTCCTCGCAGTCACCCGTCCGCTCGTCGACGGTGTCGTCGGGTCGTCGAGCGACGTCGAGCCAGCCGTTCCACTCGTCCTCGGACCACTCGTACGTGGTCGACCACTCGTCGAAGTCGAACGTCGCCCACCGGTCGCCGCGGCCCACGTACCGCCGGGGCCAGGTGAAGACGAACGGCGTCCACCGGGTCGCCGCCGACAGGAGCCTTCGGAGTCCCATCCACGGACCCAGGTGCCCCACGAACCAAACTGTTTCGATGGATGACACGTCCCCTGTCGGGAGAGAATTATCAGTATCTGGATGCGAAATGGAGGGGTGTGGACTCACTTGCCGACGTCGAGCAGCGCGACCCGTTCGAGCACGAGGTCGGCGAGTTCGCCGTCGACCGCCCGGAGTTCCCGCTCGCCGACGTCGAAGTAGTCACGGACGCGATCGACGTCGTACGTGCCGAGCGTCTCCGCGGGATCGAGGAGCGCCTCGACCGCGGCGGTCGCGCCGGCCTCGCCTACGCCGATCTGGTCCACGTCGACGTCGTCGCCATCGGAGCCGTCTCCCGTCGCCCCGCCGTCGATCAGCACGACGACGGGCTGTTCACCAGCGTCGACGCCCATCTCGAGCGCGCGGTCGATCTGCCGGCGGCCGGCAGCGTAGAGGAGGATCTCCACCGCCCGGTCGTGGGCGACGTTCTCGTCGCGGGCGAACGCCCGATCAGCGAGTTCGACTGCGCGCACGAGGTGGGCGGACGAGACGACGTAGCGCGCGTCGAACGCCTGGACCGTCACCCCGTGGTCGGCCCCGATCTCGGCCAGCGACGCGACGAAGGCGTCGACGTCGTCGACGTGTGCGATCCCCTCGACGAGTCTCATCCGAAGTCACCTAGGCTGGCCTGGTCGCTCCCGTCGCCGTCGTCGCGACGGCGCTGGCTGCTCCCCGATGAGCCGGTCGTCGATTCGCTCACGGAGCCGTCGCCCGACTCGTCGGGCGAGACGTCCGCCATCGAGGGGTCCTGTCGACCGACGTTCTCGAGGATCGTCTCGGCCGTCTTTCTCCGGCCGCGGAGCGCGCCCAGTACCCGGCCCTTGTCGGCCGCGCGGAGGTCCGCGCGGGTCTCGATGCCGGCCTCGTACAGCCGTCGCGCCCGCTTTCGCCCCACGTTCCGCACGCCGGCGAGGTCGAGCAGTTCCTCGCGGACGCCGTACTCGACGCGCTTTTTCGCCTCGCGGACGGCGACGGCGTCGAAGCCGCGGTCGCCGGCGATCCGCTCCGCGGCACCGAGGAGCCACTCGGCCGTCTCCACCTTCCCCCGAACGTCGCCCGGGCCGACGCCGTAGCGCTCCGTGATACGGTCCTCGTCGACCTCGTTCGCCCAGTCTTCGAGCAGCCGGGCCGTCTTCAGCGCCGAGAGCCACGCCTCGAAGTCGCTGTCGGCGTACTCCGAGGGCGTCCGCCCGAGCAGTTCGGCCTCCCGCTCGTAACACTCCTCCGTGTACGTCTCGCGGTCGCCGGATTTCAGGTAGAGCTGGTACATGTCCGGGGTTCGGCAGACGAGGTGGTAGAGACCGAGCGGGGTCGGGTAGGTCCGTTCTGACTCGTCCGCCTCTCCGTTTTCCGTCCCGTGGTCGTCCGCGTGATCGTCCCCGGGTCTGGCGTCACCATCGGCGGCGACGAGGTCACTGGCTGGCTGGAATTCGGTGTTCGCGTCGCCGTCGGCCGCCGACACGCCGGTCGACGTCCGGGCCGGGCCGTCGGCGGAGACTCCCGCGTCGCCGGCGAGCTTCCGGCGCATCTCTGCCTCGTGCTCGTCGGCCCACGCCAGTCCGTCGACGATCTCGGCCGCGCTCATCGGGTCGAGGTACAGTCTGGAGACGGTGTGGCCGAGGTCCGTGGCTTTGAGTCGGACGTCGCCCTCGTCGTCACGCTCGCGCGTGAGGAAGTCGTTCGCCGCCAGGTAGTCGAGGACGGTGTCGGTCACCTGTTCCAGCCGGTCGGAGTCGTCGGTCTGGGTCGCGTACAGCGTCCGGTCGAGGAACTGGAGGAGCCCGGACCGGGTGTGGGCGAAGCCCGACGCCACGGTCGCGAGCAGGTGCGTCCGCATGGCGGGTTCGGCGGCCAGTTTCGAGCGCACGGGTTCGGGGTCGGCCCAGACGTACCGCTCGAACAGTTCGTCGCGCGTGTCGTAATCCGACGCCAGCAACACCGCCTCGCCGTACGGGTCGAGTCCGGGGCGTCCCGCCCGGCCCATCATCTGGTGGACCTCGAGCACGTCGAGGGGTTTCATCCCGCCGTACGAGCCGTCGTAGCGCTGCCAGTCGCGGACGATCACCCGGCGCGAGGGCGTGTTGACGCCCGCGGCGAGGGTGGGGGTGGCACAGACGCATTTGACGAGGCGGTCGCGGAACGCGTCCTCGATCAGCGTCCGGTGTTCGGCCGCGAGCCCCGCGTGGTGGAACGCCGCTCCCTTCCGCACGACGCGCGCGAGGTCCGTCGACGTCTCCGTGTCGGAAACGCTCTCGATCTCGTCGGCGAGTTCCCGGAGGGCGGCCCGTTCGTCGCCCGTGAGCCGCTTCTCGGTGACGCCGCTCAGCCGACGGGCGGCCGCCTCTGCGTTCCGCCGGGAGTTGACGAACACTAGCGTCGAGCCGCCCTCGTCGAGGGTATCGGCGACGAGCGCAGGTGTCTGCCGCTTCCCCTCGGCGGGGACCTCCCGCTGTGAGCCGTCGGCGAACGTGATGGCGTTGCCGTAGTGGACCCCCGTCCGGAGGTCGATGGGCCGCCAGTCGGAGTCGACGAGCGCCGCGTCGAGCCAGTCGGCGATCTCGTCGGCGTTGCCCACGGTGGCCGAGAGGGCGACGACCTGCAGGCCGGGGTTGATGCGGCGGAGCTTCGCGAGCGTCACCTCGAGCGTCGGCCCCCGGTTGCGGTCGTCGACGAGGTGGACCTCGTCGGCGACGACGCAGGTGAGCTGGTCGACCCACGGCGCGTCGTTCCTGACGAGGGAGTCGACCTTCTCCGACGTGGCGACGATGACGTCCCGCGAGGCGAGCCACTCGCCGCTCGACTCGTAGTTCCCGGTGGAGACGCCGACGTCTACTCCCAGGGCTCCCCAGCGCTCGAACTCGCGTTTCTTCTCCGAGGCGAGCGCGCGCAAGGGGACGATGTACAGCGCCTTCCCACCCCGCTGGACCGACGAGAGCATCGCGAGTTCCGCGACGAGCGTCTTGCCCGACGCCGTGGGGACCGCGGCCACGACGTTCTCACCCGTGGTGACGCCCTTCTCGACGGCTTCGGCCTGTGGCGGGTACAGCTCCTCGATCCCCTCGTCGCGGAGGCGGTCGGCGACGCCGTCGGGCAGGCCGGGGACGTCGGCGGGGTTCATTGGCTTCGCTTGGCTCCGTTCCCGGTTTTAAGTTTCGGGTCGACCGGAACGCTCTCCCGACCGGCGCTCGTCGGTCGGGCACTCGAACCCGGTCCCTCGAGCGCCCGGTCCTCTCAGGTAACACACGTCGACACCGGTGTCGCTCACTGTTGCTAACACACGTCCATACTGATTCATCATGTTACATGTCCTCGTAGAGTGAGGAGTAGTGAGATGGCTATACATGCGGACGTCACGGAGCAGAACAAGGAACTCGCCCGGGAGGAGTTCGCGAGCGCGTGGAACGGGGGATCGTTCGATCCCGCATGGTACACGGCGGAGTTCGTCTACCACGGAGCGATGCCGGAACCGCTCGACTACGACGGGTACGTCGAGGCCGTCTCGGCGTTCCGGACGGCGTTCCCCGATATGGACAAACAGGTCCGCGCGTGCCTCGGTGAGGACGACAGGGTTCTCGTCCAGTACGACGTCACGATGACCCACGAGGGCGAACTCATGGGGGTCGAGGCGACCGGCGAGTCCGTCGACGCGACCGGGATGGTGCTCTACCGGTTCGAGGACGGACGGATCGCCGAGGGGTGGATCAACTACGACGCCCTCGGCATCATGCAACAGATCGGCGCCGTTCCGAGGCCGTAACCCACGTTTCGACGACGGGACCCGACGCTCCAGGGTGTCCGACGTCTCCCCGTCCGGAAGGATGCGACAGTGACAACCGACGACGTGGCCGTGTGCGTCCCCTGGGTGCACGCGACGCGGCCGACGGCTCTGCCGTGGCGCCACGTCTATACCGTTCGCCGCGTTACCCCGTTCATGCACATCGAGTACGACCGCGACACCTGTATCGGGATGTTCCAGTGCGTCGACGAGTGGGACGCGTTCGAGAAGAACCTCGACGAGGGGAAGGCCGACCTCGTTGGGAGCGAGGAGCGCGAGGCGGACGTCTTCGTGCGCGAGGTACCCGAGGACGCCGAGTTCGACGCCGAGTACGCCGCCCGGGTCTGTCCCGTCGACGCGATCAAACTGTTCGACGACGACGGCGAACAGATCGTCTGATCCGTCGACTCCCGACGTCGTGGCCGTCGCTCACCGTCCACGGTGTCTCGAAAAAACGGAACCGCCGTCCGACCCGTGGGGGTCGAGTGTTCGCGATCCGATCAGTCCGCGGTCGCCGACGCGCCCGTCGACTTCGCCGCACTGAGGACGTCGCGGCTCTGGAGCAGGATGAACCCGAAGCCGACCTTCGCCGAGAGGTCGAGCACCATGAACGCCGCCGTCTCGACGCCCAGCGGGATGATCGCGAAGCCGCCCTCCGTACCGAGTATCCACACCACTGGATACGCCGACCAGAGGACGAGTATCAGGTTCCTGAGCCGACTGAACAGCGCGCCGACCTCACCGGCCTGGCGGCTGGCCTGCTCCGACAGCGAGCCGAGCAGGAAGTACAGGAGCACTAGGAGCGCACCGGTGCTGATCGCCCACCAGATGATCCGGAACACCTGTCCCTCGCGGGCCAGCGCGCCCACGAGGCCCGTCACGATCATGAACACGTCGAGCCCGACGAGGGTGTAGATCGTGTTCCGATCGGCTCCTGCCAACAGTGCGAGGTCGAGCAGGAGCAACGGCGTGGTGAACAGCCAGTCGGCGTACCGGGCCCAGTAGATGTCGAGCGTGCCGAGCCCCTCTACTGGGACTTCGACGAGGCCGAAGCCCGACGCCATCGCGAAGTACGACGCCGCCGCGATAGCGGGAATGAAGATGGTGATGATGTAGTACTCTTGCTGGTCGGGGTCACGGACGGACCATCCCTGTGCGACGAAGTACAGGGTGCCGAGCGTCATCCCGATCGTGCCGATCCACAGCGAAATCGATTCGAGGCCTGCACCTGGAGTTGCCATACCCGTTCCCGGCTAGGGAGTTTCCCGACTTATATTTGATGGCAGATCGGCCGAAAAATGAGGATATCGGGCGATATATAGCTCCTGTCGGCCAAAAGGTTAAAATACCGTTCTCCGACGAACGACGGATCGGCCGTGGGGTTCAATTCGGTCGGGGCCTTCGGTCCGCTCGAACAATGACGCCGACTCCAGCGACGTTCCCGGGCGCGCGGACGCGACGATGACGCTCACGTATCTGGGGTTTCACCTCGTCTTCGTCCTCCCACCGCTGGTGCTGCTCGTCCGGGCGGCACCGACGCTCCCGCCCGCCCGTCGCCGGGTCGCACTCACGGGACTCGTCGGGATCACGCTGCTCGCGCTCGTCTACACCACGCCGTGGGACAACTTCCTCATCCAAGAGGGCGTGTGGTGGTACGGTGACGGGACCGTCGTCGCCCGTCTCGGATCGGCACCCCTCGAGGAGTACCTCTTCTTCGTCCTCCAGCCCGTCCTCTCGGGGCTGTTCCTCTACACCATGGGGTTCTCGCCCACCTTCGAGGAGCGCGACACCCGATACCTCCCTCGACTGATCGGCACGGTCGGCTTCCTGGCGCTGAGCGCCGCCGGACTGTTCCTGCTCCTCCGCCCCGCGCCGACCGGCTACTACCTCGGGGCGATCCTCCTGTGGGCGTGTCCCCTCCTGGCGCTCCAGTGGGGGGTGGGGGGCGGCTACCTCCTCCGAACCCGCGGCGAGTGGCCGGTCGCCGTCGCGGTCCCGACGCTCTACCTCTGGTTCGCCGACCGAGTCGCCATCGAACTCGGCGTGTGGACCATCTCTACCACGCACACCCTCGGTGTCGATCTCCTCGGCCTCCCGCTGGAGGAAGCCGTCTTCTTCCTCGTGACGAACCTCCTCGTCGTGCAGGGGCTGGTGCTGTTCGAGTGGGTGATGTCCCGGTGGGACCGACTCGATCTCGACGCCGGCTCCCGACCCGTCGACGGGAGCGCCGACGCGGTCGACGCGACGGGGCCGTCCCCCGCGTCGCCGGTCGCCAACGGCGGGAGCGCCGGGAGCGGCGAGTCCGACGAACCGGCGACGGCCACGCACGACCACCCCACGACCGTCGAGCGAGGGCGATGAGCGTGACCGCCCGTGCCCCGGTGTCGGGGTCGCTGCCTACCCGGGTCCGTCGCACCCTCTCCGCGGCCGTCGTCCGTCCCTCGTGGATCGCCGTCGGTGCGGCGGTCCTCCTCTCGCCGCTCCTCGGTGTGCTCCCGCAGGCAGTGATCTACGCCCCGTTCGTCGCGAGCGTGCTCGTCTTCGGCCTGCCCCACGGTGCCGTCGATCATCTCGCGCCCGCCAGGACCGTCGACGGCAGTCCCCGGCGGTCGATCGTCGCCGTCAGCGTGCTGTACCTCGTCGCCGGCGGCGCCTACCTCGCGTGGTGGTTCCTCGCACCCGTCTCGGCGGCCGTCTTCTTCGTCCTCCTGACCTGGGCGCACTGGGGACAGGGCGACGTGTACGCGCTGCTCGCGTTCGTCGACGCGGAGCACCTCCCGTCGCGTGTCGAACGGGCGGTCGCACTCGTCGTCCGCGGTGGGCTCCCGATGGTCGCCCCGCTCGCGTTCCATCCGGCCGACTACCGCCGGGTCGTCCGCGGGTTCGTCGCGCTGTTCGACGGGCCGGTCGAGGCGCTCGACCCGTTCTTCACCCCGGAGGCACGCCTCGTCGCCGGCGGGGGCCTCCTCGCACTGACGCTCGTCGCGGCCGGCGTCGGCGCGTGGCGTGTCTACGGCGGGGCGGCCCGTCAGCCGTGGGCCATCGACGTCGGCGAACTCGCCCTGCTGTGGGTCTTTTTCGCCACCCTCCCGCCCGTGCTCGCGGTCGGGCTCTACTTCACCTGCTGGCACGCGCTCCGTCACATCGCTCGGCTCCTCTTGATCGACCCGGGGTCGGTGACGGCGTTGACCGACGGTGACGCGGCGAGTGCGCTTCGTCGGTTCGCCCGGGACGCCGCCCCGCTCACCGCCGTCTCGCTCGTGCTGTTCGGCGGGCTCGCGCTCGTCGTCCCGGGAGATCCGACGACGTTGGCGGCCGACGCCACGGGCCTCCTCGCGCTCTACCTCGTCGGGATCGCCGTGCTGACGCTCCCGCACGTCGTCGTCGTCACCTGGATGGACCGCGTCCAGGGCGTCTGGTGAATCGGCTGTCGCTGCCGGCACGCCGGACCACTGCGCCGGGTCTCTCGTCCGCCGGTCACCGATTCCCGGCGCACGGGACTGGACACAACGGTTATCCGTCTAGTTCGAGACGTCCCGCTAGAGGCGTCCACCATGACACCCCCCACCCCCTCGTCGCGACTGGCAGAGTGGGCAGACCTCGTCGGCGACTCCGTCCCGGAGAGCGTCGACGAAACCGACCGGTCGGAGACGGACCGTGCGTCGACCGAATCGACGTGACTCGCTCGCCGGACGGCTCCGATCGGCGACCGCCGACGACACACGCGACACGGCAGACACACGACACGGCTTCACTTTCACCACGGTTCGCCAACGCTTAACCGGCGCGGCGCGCAACTGAGAGCGATGGCGGCCACGCCCGAGAACGACGCGTACGTCGACCACCCGTTGCTCTCACCGGGGTTCATCGAGCGCCGTCGGTACCAGCTCAGCCTCGCGAGCGCCGCGACGGACGCCCACACGCTGGTCTGTCTCCCGACGGGACTGGGGAAGACGACCGTCTCGTTGCTCGTGACGGCCGAACGACTCCACGCCGTCGGCGGCACGTCGCTCATGCTGGCCCCGACGAAGCCGCTCGTCCAGCAACACGCCGACTTCTACCGCGAGGCGCTCTCGATCCCCGACGACGAGATCGTCGTCTTCACCGGCGAGGTCCGCCCCGACGACCGCGCGGCGCTCTGGGACGACGCACGCGTCGTGATCGCGACGCCGCAGGTCGTCGAGAACGACCTCATCGGCAACCGGATCTCCCTCGCAGGGGTGACGCATCTCACATTCGACGAGTGTCACCGCGCGACCGGCGACTACGCCTACGTCTACATCGCCGACCGTTACCACGCCGACGCCGCCGACCCGCTCGTGACCGGGATGTCGGCGTCACCGGGCGGCGACAAGGAGGCGATCCTCCAGGTGTGTGAGAACCTGGGCCTCTCGAACGTCGAGGTCATGACCGACGAGGACGCCGACGTCGCCGACTACACCCACGACACCGACGTCGAGTGGAACCGGGTCCAGCTGCCGGATCAGGTGCTTCAGATCCGCGACGCGCTCAACGAGGTCGTCACCGACCGCCTGGAGAAACTGAAGGAGATGGGGGTGACGAACAGGACCTCCCCCGACCTGTCCCAGAAGGAACTGAACGGGATGCGGGCGGAGTTGCAACGGCTGATCAACGCCGGGGAGTCCGAGGGTTATCAGGGGATGTCGGTCCACGCCGAGATCATGAAACTCCGCCGCGCGGTCGAGCTCGTCGAGACCCAGTCGGTGGAGTCCGTCCGCCGCTACTTCGAGCGCCAGCGCAACGCCGCCCGCTCGTCGGGGGCGTCGAAGGCGAGCCAGCGACTCGTCGCCGAACCCAAGGTACGAGAGGCGATGCGCCTCGCCGAGTCGTTCGACGGCATCCACCCGAAGTTCTCGAAGACGCGCATCCTCCTGGCAGAGACGCTGGGCATCGGCGGCGGCGAACGAGTCATCGTCTTCACCGAGTCGCGGGACACGGCGGAGGCGCTCGTCGACTTCCTCGCGGAGTCGTTCCACGTCCGGAAGTTCGTCGGCCAGTCCGACACCGACGGCTCGGAGGGGATGACCCAGACGGAACAGCAGGAGACGCTCGACGAGTTCCGCAACGGCGAGTTCGAGGTGCTGGTGTCGACCTCGGTCGCCGAGGAGGGGCTCGACGTGCCCGAGGTCGATCTCGTGCTGTTCTTCGAGCCCGTCCCCACGGCGATCCGGTCGATCCAGCGGAAGGGGCGGACGGGTCGCCAGGCGAAGGGCCGAGTGGTGGTGCTTCTGGCCGAGGACACGCGCGACGAGGCGTTCTTCTGGATCTCGCGACGACGAGAGCGCGAGATGGCCGAGGAGCTCCGCGATCTGAAGGGAGTCGCCGCCGAACTCGAACGCGAACTGGAAGAGACCACACTGGGGGAGTTCGAAGACGACGAGGGCGAATCGGACGGACGTACGGAGGACGACGCCGGGGCGGGCGAGTCGACCACGGGATCGGAGCCGGCGACCACCCCAGCCACCAACGGCAGCGGGGCCCGCGACTCGTCGCTGACGGAGTTCGCGTCGAGCGCGGGGACGACCGGAGCAGCGGAGACGGACACCGAGCGTCGGGATGCCGGCGGGGTCTCCGAAGCGATCGAAGAGACCGACGGGAGCGACGGGACCGACGAGGCCGGCGAGACCGGCGGGACCGGCGGGACCGGCACCGACGAGGCTCACGACGCCCGGGAGACGGGTACCGACGACGTCGACCCCGATCCGGAGGGAACGGTCGCCACCGCCGACGCTACCGACGACCCCGACGTCGTCGAGATCGTCGTCGACCAGCGGGAGCTCGACTCGACCATCGCCCGCGAGCTCTCGACGCGCGAGGGGGTGCGGACCCGGCTGGAGACGCTCGCCGTCGGCGACTACGTCCTCTCGGATCGGGTGGTGGTCGAACGCAAGACCGTCCCGGACTTCCTCGACACGCTGTTGGGGAGCGACCGCTCACTGTTCGCCCAGGCCCGCGACGCCAGCCGCCACTACGCCCGCCCGGTGGTCGTCATCGAGGGCGACGGCCTGTACGAGGAGCGGAACGTCCATCCCGGCGCGATTCGGGGAGCGATCGCCTCGCTCGCCGTCGACTTCGGCGTCAGCGTCCTCCACACGCGCGACGAGGCCGACACGACGGAACTCCTGTCGACCATCGCCACGCGCGAACAGACCGAGCGGGACAGGAAGGTGAGCGTCCACGGCGAGAAGGCGGCCAAGACGCTCGACGAACAGCAGGAGTACGTCGTGGGTGCCATCGCGGACGTCGGCCCCGTCACCGCGCAGTCACTCCTCTCCCACCTGGGGAGCGTCGAGGCCGTGATGACCGCGAGCGAGGAGGAACTGCAGGAGGTCCGGGGCGTGGGTGCGAAGACCGCCGCCCGCATCCGCGAGGTTGTCGGGAGCGACTACGCGTTCGAGGAGCGCGACGACGCGGCTCCCGGTGACGACAGCGACGGCTCCGACACCGATTCGACCGACGGCGGCGACGAGTAACGGCCTCGCGTCCCGGCCGTCGGAACGGACCGAGATCGGACACTGGAGACCGGACGGCGAACGACGAGACGGTCGTCGGGGCCGGATACTAATGTCCCACACCCGTAGGGAAGGTATGCGCCTGGGAGTCGTCTCCGACGTCCACGGGAACCGCGTCGCGCTCGAAGCCGTCCTCGACGACATGCCGGCCGTCGACCGGCTCGTCTGTGCCGGCGACGTCGTCGGCTACAACCCCTGGCCGGCCGAATGCGTCGCCGCCGTCCGGAACCGGGAGATACCGACCGTGATGGGCAACCACGACCGCGCGGTCGCCTCGGGAACCGCGTTCCGGTTCAACAGCATGGCGAAGGCCGGGGTGGAGTACGCCCGCGACCACCTCGACGACGACGCGCTCGCGTGGCTCGCGGAGCTGCCGGACGAGCGCACCCTCCTCGACGGGCGGGTCAAAGTCGTCCACGGCCACCCCGACGACCCCGACCGCTACACGTACCCGGCCGACTTCGCACCGGGACTCCTCGACGGCGAGGAACTGCTCGTGATGGGCCACACTCACGTCCAGCACCACGCGGTGTTCGGGGAGGGGATGCTCGTGAACCCGGGGAGCGTCGGCCAACCGCGGGACGGCGACCCCGACGCGGCGTACGCCGTGGTCGACCTCGACGAACGGGAGGTCGAGGAACGACGGGTGACGTACGACATCGATCGAGTCGTCGAAGCGATCGAGGACGCGGGGCTCCCCGGGCGACTGGGACAGCGGCTGTACGAGGGACGCTGACGTCGGCGTCCGGGCCGTCGAGGTGTTATGTATTGGCGAGAGTCATCGTACGTTTTCTCGTAATATATGTCCGACCTATCGATATCGCTGTGACCGAGACAGAGGATGTATGCATCACTCTCGACCGTGAATCAGGCTTGAGCAGTGTCGGAGATTCGCTCTCTGTTGGGAAAGACGACAATTCGGTGTCGCTGGTGACTGAAATCGGCTCTCGGACCGGGAAAACAGCTCGCAGTAACGGAGATACGTCGGAGACTCACTCTGAAAGGGTCGTGTTAGCTTTAGCATCGATTCCACCAGACGGCGGAGGCTTTGAGCCACGATTCGACGGTCGGCAGCTGCGCGTTCGAGAACGTATTTGAGAACGAAGAGGTTCGACGTTTTACCTCACAGAAGATATGTTCGACGGCGTTCCGATTTTCACGGCGGCACACGCGAAATCGAAGGTCGAGTCGGTCGAGTGCAGCTTTGAGATGAGCGGCGTCATCGACGAGAAACGTCACGTCCGAGACCTGCTGTTTCTCGCGGAGTTCACGAAGGAACAGCACGGTGAGTTGCGTCTTCCGCGTCTGAAGCAGCCGAATATGGATGAATTGGTTCGTATCGGGACCGACCGCCGCCAACAGCCAGTGGCGCTGGCTGTTGACACGGATCAGCGTTTCGTCAACCGCACTCTGATTCGGATCACCGTCACTGTCGGGCAGTGGGTCGGTGTTCTGTATCCAGGTGCAAGCTGCCGTTCGACTGCCTTCGACACACAAATTTTCGGTTTTCTGTGTAATATACTAAGGCGATAATTCAGTGAAATCGAACTGAAAACTGAATATCCACGTGGGTCACGACCTCGGGTGTCCGTTGTCGGGCCACACGTTCCACGGCGATCCACTCCGTATCTCGGCTGAGGCGGTCGATTACGGCCAGAGGACACTCGAACATCGATCGCTTCGTTCCCGACGTACCCACGGCGGGTAGGAGAGGCGCGTCAGCTACCCGTGGGTGAACGGGTCAAAGAGACACGTCTGTTTCGGACGCGACGTCGTTCCAGCGGGGCCTCGCCACCAGTCAGGTCGTGTTCGGCGAGACGACAGACCAGTTCGACGTGTCGACCGTGTGACCCTCGAACACCGAGTGTTCGGGATAGGCGGTCACGAGGAGGTACTCCGTACGAGTCTCGAGATACGAGACGAGCGTCTGCTGGTTCGCGTCTGTGAGGCCACCGAGGTTGTCGACGAGCATGATAGGCACCGAGTCGGGCGTGTCGAACGCGTCTCGCCCCGCCAGCGCCGCGACGATGCCGAGCAGTTCGACCTCCCCCTCGCTGAGCGCGTCCAGGCTGGCCTCCCGACCGTTGCGGGCCACGACGAGCTCGAACGCCGAAGTGAGTCTGGCCGTCTCGAATCCGGTGTCGAAGCGGTCGAGTAACGCGCGTAACTCGTCTTCGAACGCCTCGCGGGTCTGTCGCTTCAGGGACTGCTTCCGGGTCCGAAGCCGGGTTATCTCCTCGGCGAGTCGCTCGTACTCGGCCTCGAGTGTCTCCTGCTGGTCGGCACGCGTCTCCAGCGTTGCGAGTTCCTCTCGGGCTTCTTCGAGGCGCATCCGCGTGTACTTCAGTTCGCTCTCGACGTCGGTCAACCGGTCGTCCTCCGCGCTGACCTCGTCCGAGAGCTCCTCGATTCGACGCTCCAGTTCGTCACGGCGCTCACGAGCCCGCTCGAGGCTCGTCTCACGGTCTCCGAGCGTCGACTGGAGGTCTCTGATACGCTCTTCGAGGTCGGCCTGTCGGCGTTCAGCGTCGCGTCTGTCTTCGATGCGCTCCTCGAGTGTCTCGACCCGTTCGTGGGCGGCGTCGGCCTCCGAGCGGAGCGTTGTCACGCGCTCGCCGAGCGCGTCGAGTCGCTCCTCGACCGTCGCCTCGTCGGTTTCCTCCCCACAGGTCCAGCATCGGACGGTGTCGTCCAGAAGGTCGTGTTCGACGTCGGTGATGAGTTCGAGGCGGTCCTCGTCGAGGATGCGTTTGGTCGGCGCGTACACCGACTGCAACAGTTCGGTGTCACGCTTCCGGCGGTCGTATCGCTCGCGTGCCTGCTGGAGTTCCGAGGCGAGATCGTCCGCCGGGGCGGGGACGGACAGCGCTTCGAGCGACTCCCGGCTGTCGGTGAGTTTCTCTTGCGTCCGCTCGACGCTCCGCTCGAGGCGCTCGATCTGGCTCTCGAGGTCTTCCTGTTCGGCGAGGGCGTTGCCCAACTCCTCGCGCTCCGCCGAGGAGTCCTCGCCGATGCCCGACCGCTCGACGAGGTCGGCTCGCTCCTCGCGCAGCGCTCCGAGTTCCTCCTCGAGCGTCGTCACACTGGACCGTGCCTCGGGAAGCGAACTGGCGGCTTCGGTGGCGCGTTCCAGTTCCGCCTCGACGCTGCTCCGTTCGGCGCGTAGTTCCGAGATCTGTTCGTCGATGTTCTCGAAGTCCAGCGGGCGGGTAAGCACTGACTCCAAGTTCTCACCCTGCCTGACCGCTCGTCTGACCGCGTTGTCCTCTCCGAGGAACGCGAACAGCGACGCCGCCGTCCGCGTCGCCCTGTCCTCGAGGTACGGGTTCCCCCGGGTGGTGACTGTTCTTCCCTCCCGGACGAGTTCGACCTCGTACGTCTCCTCGCCGACGTCGAGGCGAACGCAGCCGTGGTCTTCGCTCTCAGTGAGGTCGCGTGCGGTCCCCATGACGGTCTCGACGGCGGTCAAGAGACTCGACTTTCCCTGCCAGTTCGACGCTCTGACGGCGTTCACACCGGGTTCGATCGTGACGTCTCCGGAGTGGATGCCCGCGATGTTCTCGATGGTGAGGTGCCAGGACATCTCACTCAGACACCGCCTCGGCGCCCAGGTGGTCCTCGCAGACGAAGCCCCGTTCGATGGCGTCGTCGAAGGGGATGCGAATCAGACAGTCCGGACAACTGAGCAGAATCTGCGTATCGACCTCCGCGCCGGAGCCGCCGGGGAGTCGGCCCTTCGAGTCGAGCGATCGAAGCGCCTCGTCGACCTTCGAGGCGGTGACTCGCCGGGCGACGCTGACGCTCTTCTGTTCCCACTCGGTCTCCGCCTCGCGGACGGGCTTCTCGCCCCCGAGACAGTCCTTGAGGTGGGTCCGCATCGTACTCCACGAGACCGTATCATCGAGGAGGCCATCGGCGTCGATACCTGCCCCACGGAGGTCGTCCAGCACGTCCTCGCGGACGAGGTCGTCGTCGCCAGTCAGCGCCTCGTAGTCGCTCTCGATTCGCTTCCCGGTGGTCTCACGACCGTGCTCGTCGTAGACGGTCTTCAGGAGACGCCTGTTGAACCACGCTGCCAGTGTCCGGTACCCCGCCGAGTCGCCCTCGTCGGCGCCCGTCCACCGGGTCAACAGCCGCTCGTCGACCGTCGCGTATCTCGTGACCGTGTCATCGAGGTCGTAACGCTCGGTCACGATGTCGATTTTACACCGGCCCTCGGTCATTGACACGTCATTGGTGGAAACAGGACATAAACCTGACCGTGATCTGATCGTGGTCACGGGTCCTGCCGTGCGCGCGACGTCTGGTTCACGGATGCCGACACAACGCTTTTGCCGTCACCCGAAGATACCGTTTCATGATACCGTTTGTCACGGTGTGTCGACTGACGACCTGGGGTGGGAACGGGACACGAGCGACGGGGGGAGACGGCCGACGATGAGCGCCGAGAGACCGTCCGTCGTCGTCAGGGATACCGACAGCCTACCGACCTTCGGCGGCGACGGGTTCGCCAGCCGCATCATCGCCGACGAGACGGTCGGTGTCGAACACGTCAGCGTCGGCGTCGTCGAGTTCGACGCCGGCGCACGGGGCGCTCGACACGTCCGCGAGGTCGAGGAGATCGTCTTCGTCCTCGATGGAAGGGGGCGCATCTGTACCGACGAGGAGGTGTTCGACCTCGCCCCCGGCCAGGCTGCGATCATCCCGCCCGGCGTCCACCACTACCACGAGAACGTCGGCGACAGTCGGCTCCGGAAGCTCTGGATATTCGCCCCACAGGGTCCAGAACGAGCGATTCGAGATCGCGGAAGTGAAGAGCCGTGAGTGACGTCCTCATCACCAACGTCGGCGTCCTCGTGACGGGTGACGTCGAGAACCCCCGCTCGAACGCCGAGTCGGTGTACGTCGCCGACGGCGTCGTGCGTGAGGTGGACGCGACCACGACGACCGCGGAGACAGTCGTCGACGCCCGTGGTGCGACGCTCGCTCCGGGTCTCATCGACTCGCACGTCCACCCGGTCTTCGGCGATTACACCCCTCGCCAGCGAACGCTCGGCTGGTGTGAGAGCTACCTCCACGGCGGCATCACGTCGATGATCTCGAACGGCGAGCCACACCTGCCAGGGCGCCCCCCGGACGTCGAGAGTGCGAAGGCGCTGGCCACGCTCGCCCACAAGTCCTTCGAGCGTGAGCGCCCCGGCGGCGTGAAACTCCGTGGTGGCACCCTCATCCTCGGTGACGGGATGACGGAGGACGACATCGAGGACGTCCACCGAGAGGGCGTCGAGCGACTGAAGTTCCTGATGCCGGTCGAGGACCGCTCGCTCGGTCGCGACCTGGTCCGGTGGGGACACGACCGCGACATGGTCGTGCTCATGCACTGCGGCGGGACGAGTCTGCCCGGCGTCGAGTCGACCGACGCGGAGCTGTTCGTGGACATCCAACCCGACATCGCGGCCCACACCAACGGGGGACCGACGCCCGTCCCGGACGAGGAGGTCCGAAAGCTGGTCACCGAAACCGATCTGGTGCTCGACCTCGTTCTCGCGGGCAACCAGCGCGTCGCGGTGGACATCCTCCAGCTGGCGGCCGACCGAGACGACCTTCACCGCGTCCAGCTCGGAACTGACACGCCGTCGGGAACAGGCGTGACGCCGCTCGGCGTCCTGCTGGAGGCGGCCATCCTCGCGAGCATGACCGACGTCCCCCCCGCCGAGATCCTCTGTCTGGCCTCGGGCACCACGGCGACACACCACGGGCTCGACACCGGCCGAATCGAACCCGGTCGGCCCGCCGACCTCGTACTCCTGGACGCGCCGAAGGGCGGCCCGCGGGACGACGCGCTCGCGACGCTGGCTCACGGCGAGTATCCGGCGGTCGACAAGGTGTGGGTCGACGGCGAGTTACTGGTCGAGCGCAGTCGGAACACGGCTCCAGCGAAGACGCCCGCGGAGGTGCTGTGAGTATGGCCGACTCCACACCCGAGGTCCGGAAACGCGTGCTCCGAACCGAGACGACGCTTCGAGACGGCGAGCGTGAACTCGCCGAGCCGGTCACGAAAGCCGCGGCAGTCGCCGTGCTCACGAACCCCTTCGCCGGCACCTGGCAGGACGACCTCGAACGCCTCACGGACTGGGGAGCGACGCTCGGTGAGACGCTCACCCGAGCTGCCGTCGACGCCCTCGGAGGGGCGGAACTCGTCGAGAGCTACGGGAAGGGCGGCATCGTCGGCTCGGCGGGAGAAGTCGAACACGTCGCGGCGATGCTCCATCCGGAGCTCGGTGGGCCGATGCGTGCGGCCGTCGGCGGCGGCGAGGCGATCATCCCGAGCGCGAAGAAACACGGTGGCCAGGGGACGTCGCTCGACGTCCCGACCCACTACAAAGACGAGGCGTACGTCCGCTCACACTACGACGCGATGGAGGTCCGGGTCCACGATGCGCCCCGCGACGACGAACTGCTCCTCGCGGTGGTCGTCACCGACGGCGGTCGGTTCCACCCCCGTATCGGTGGACTGACGAAGGGGGAAGCGAGCGAGCGACAGCGCGACGACAGGTGAGCAGATCGTGAAGGAGAGCGCACGCGGCGACACGTCGTGAGGAGTCTGGAGGCGCGTTCAGGGATCCAGGTGCTCGGACGGCATCCTCGTCGGAGAAACGGTCGGAGGTCCCCCGAGCTGTATCCGAACGTCTCCGGCATCTCTCGCGAGTGTTCGTCGAACGATGGCGGGTGTCGGCGGATGGCCGTCAACGCCGCCAACCGACCGTCTGTCCGGTGGCGTCGCCGGACTCGAGGCGGAAGCGCACCGCGAGGATGGCCCGTGCCGCGTACACTCCCGCGCCGACGTCGGCGAGTACGACGCCCACGCGAACGGGGTGGTGCCCAGGTGGTGGGCGGGGTGGTCCGAGTCGCCGTCCGTCGGCGGGTGCCACACCCGAGGTCCGGCCACCGAGTTACATCCTACAGAACGTCCCGACCGGCACCTGCGAGGCGACGAGACGGTCCCGCCGCCGAGCGGTCCCGTCGTCGAGCGGTACGGCCCCGGCGTCGAGGTCGCGTGGTGCTCCCACTAGCTCACTCGTAGGCGGCGAAGCCCGTGAGATCCTCGCCGAGGATGAGCGTGTGGATGTCGTGGGTTCCCTCGTAGGTGTAGACCGTCTCGAGGTTCGCCATGTGACGCATCGGCGAGTAGTCGGCCGTGATGCCGTTGCCACCCAGCATCTCGCGGGCGATTCGCGACTGGTCGCGGGCCATCCGCACGTTGTTCCGCTTCGCCATCGAGACGTGCTGAGGACGCAGGTCGCCGCGTTCCTTCAGGTCGGCGAGCCTGTGGGCCAGAAGCTGTGCGAGCGTGATCTGGGTCGCCATCTCCGCGAGTTTGTCCTGCTGCAACTGGAACCGGGCGATGGGGCCGCCGAACTGCTCGCGCTCGGTCGCGTACTCGCGGGCGGTCTCGAAGCAGTCCCGGGCGGCGCCGACGGCGCCCCACGCGATGCCGTAGCGGGCCTGGGTGAGACACGACAGCGGCCCCTTCATCCCGGTGACGCCCGGGAGGACGTTCTCCTCGGGGACGAACACGTCGTTGAGGCCGATTTCGCCGGTGATAGACGCACGCAGCGACAGTTTCTCGTCGATCTTGTTCGTCGTCACCCCGTCGCGGTCGGTCTCGACGAGGAACCCGCGAACCGGGGTTCCCTCGGTCGTGTGGTCCTTCGCCCAGACCACAGCGACGTCCGCGATCGGGGAGTTCGTAATCCACGTCTTCGACCCGTTCAGCACGTAGCCGTCCCCGTCCGCTTCGGCGCGCGTCTCCATCGCCGACGGGTTCGACCCGTGCTGTGGTTCGGTGAGTCCAAAACAGCCGACGACCTCGCCCATTCCCAGCCGCTCGAGCCACTCGTCTTTCTGTGCCTCGCTCCCGTAGGTGTAGATGGGATACATGACGAGCGCCCCCTGGACCGACGCCATCGAGCGCAACCCCGAGTCACACGCCTCGAGTTCCTGCATGAGCAGACCGTACGCCGCCTCACTCACACCAGGCAGGCCGTAGCCCTCCAGGTTCGGCGCGTAGAATCCCATCTCGCCCATCTCGGGGATGAGTTCGGTCGGGAACGTCCCCTCGATCCAGTGCTCGCCGACGTCCGGCCTGACCGTCTCCTCGACGAACTCCCGTGCGGTGTCCCGTATCAGTCGCTCCTCGGCGGAGAGGTCTGCCTCGAGTCCGACGTAATCCAGCATAGTTCCTCGTTGTATGCAGTGGGTAATAACCGTATGGTGGCGTTGAACAACGTGAAATACCATGGGCACGAACCGGGCGGATATGGCACGTGTCGTCCGCCGAGTCGTGGCAGTCGTCGTCGGCGTGCTCCTCCTGGCCGGGAGAGCAACGGCGCACGACCCGCCGGACACGCGGTTCGACGCGCCGATTCCGCTCGAGTTGCTCCTCCTCGGTGCAGCGGCGGCCGTCGGACTCACTGCGCTCGTGCTCACCGCCGGAACCGACGCCAGCCTTCGCGGCTCGGGTGGGGAACTCGCGCGACTCCCCGTCGGCGTCGTCCGATCGGTGCTGACCGGCTCACGCCTGGGGTTTTTCGCGCTCGTCGCCTTCGCCCTCGTCGCGGCCGTCTTCGGTCCCGTCGAGCGGAACCTCGCGACCCCCTTCGTCTGGGCAGTGTGGTTCAAGGGTGTCGGTCTGCTCGCGGCCATCGTCGGCAACCCGTGGCCGACCCTCTCGCCGTGGGAGACGGTAGCCCGTGGGGTCACACGACTCCGGGGTGGGCGGCCGACCCTGTCGTATCCCGCGTGGCTCGGCTCCTGGCCCGCGCTGGTCGGCGTCCTCCTCCTCGTCGGCGTCGTCGAGAACCTCACACGGGTTCCGGACGTACCGCGGGAAACGGCGGGACTGGTCGGTGGCTACGCCGCTCTCACGCTCGCCGGGGGCCTGGTGTTCGGCCGGACGTGGTTTCGTCGGGCCGACTGCTTCGACGTCCTCTACGGACTCTTCGGTCGGGTCGCTCCAGTGGAACTCCGCCGGACCGAGGACACGACCTGCTCGCTCCGCTGGCGCCCACCGTGGGAAGGATGTACGACTCCCGTCACCGGTACCGTCGCCGCCGCCATCGTCGTCGCCGCCGTATACATCGTGAGCTTCGACGGCGTCCTGAACACCATCCAGTACCAGTACTTCCTCGTCGACGTCGGCGTCCTGCTCGGGACGGGGGTCGGGGTCGAACTCCTCACGTTCCTCGGCGGCTACCTCCTGTTCGTGGCCGGCTTCGTCGTGCTGGTCGGGACGAGCGAACTGGTCGGCGGCCGTGATGACGTTCGCGGTGCCCTCGCGGCGTTCGCGCCGACGGTCCTGCCGATCGCGGTCGCGTACGAGGTGGCACACACCTACCCGTTCGTCCTCCGTGGCGTCGTCACCGTCGGGGCAACGCTGGTCGGGGTCCCGCCGGCCGACCCCATCGGGTGGCTCTCCGTCCCGGCGTTCTGGGCGTCGCAGGTCGTGCTCATCACCGTCGGACACGTCGTCGCCGTCGTCGCCTCACACGTCGTCACCGCACAGCGGTACGCCACGGCGCGCTCCGCCCGGCGGGCACACCTCCCACTGACCGTCCTCATGATGGGCTACACGGTGCTCTCCCTGTGGATCATCTCCCTTCCCGTTGTTCGGTGACGCTCCACCGCTCTCACACGCCGACGTCCCCCCACACTTATGCAGTGACACGTGTATGCGTACCACATGGAACCAGACGGCGCTGACGATGCCCAGCCCACGGAGACCGCCGACCAGGACTACGTCTTCGAAGCCGGAGAGACCGAGTTACGACTGAACGGTCGCCACGACGTGTCGAAGTTCGACCTCAAGGACATGGAAAAGATGGACCTGCTCACGTTCGAGACGGAGGAGCGCGACGGGGAGACGGTCGTCACCTCGTGTACGTTCGACATGACGGCGCTGGCGGCGGTCGTCGGCGAACTCGACGTGGTCGAGCGGAAGATGGGCAACGACTGGCGCGAGACGAGCTGGAACCCCAGGGTCCGACTGAAGTATCTCAAGTAACGAGACGGCAGGTCGGACGTCGGTGTCAGTCGTCGCTGGTGCCAGCCTGCGCGTACCGATCCGGTCGGGACATCGAATCCATCTGTTTGCCGTGGAACTCGTACGCGGCCTCGAACTTCAGGTCGACGATCTCCCAGACGCGCTCCTGTGTCTCCTCGTCCGTGGCGAACCGTTCGAGCACTTTCTTGCCGAGGTTGATGTGGTTTCCCTCGTCGATCTTCGCCTTGTGGATGACGTCCTTCGTGCGTGGGTCGACGATGTCCTTCTCCATGATGGCCTTGAACGCCTCGGCGAGCGCCGGTTCGCCGGCGCAGTTGAGGGCCGTGACTATCTCGATCGGCTCGTCCCAGTCTGCGGTCCGTTCGAGCAGGAAGAGGTCCTCGTCGGTCGGTTCGTAGTGGATGACGTTGGGGTCGCCGCCCAGTTCCTCGACACGCCGCGAGAACAGCTTCGAGTGTTTCACCTCGTCGCGGATCTGGTCGCCGAGCCCGAGCATGATGTCGATGTTCGAGGGGTCGATGTCCCAGGCACCGTCGTAGAGCATCGACATCACACGCACCGGCGGGATGACACCCAGGTAGAACTCCGACCACATGAACCCCTGTAGCATCGGGATGAGGTCGTCGCCGGTGATCGTGTCGTCGGCATCGAAGACGTCTTCGGCGAGCTGTTTCCCCCGTCTGTTCGACTCGCCGATGACCGCCTTGGCGAACTCCTTGCTATCCATTACCATTGTAGTAGATTGTTACCGTGAGACACACTTAGCAGTACCGGTGGTGGTGTCGACCGAACGCCCCGGGGCGGTCAGTCGAACTGGTCGTCGGCCCACTCGGCCTCAGCCTCGGTGAGTCGGCCCTCTTCGACCCACTGCTCCAGATTGGCCACGATAGCCATGTCGTGTTCCTCGCTCTCCTCGGTTATCTGGACCCACTCGGGCTCGTCGATGAGCTGGAGGTAGTAAAACTCCGTGTACACGTCGCTCTCGTGGTATCCGTAGCGGACGGCGTCGACGCGATCCCTGACGATGGCGCTCCGACCGTAGTGGACGTCGACGAGAATCGGGCGGCGTCCACCCGGGATGAAAAACGGCGGAAGTGTGCCGTCCTCGGTGGGTCGGCGCACCAGATACAGGTCACCGTCCAGCCGTTCGACACTGGCGTCGTCCCAGTCGTCGGGGAGGTGTCGCGTCAGGTCGCCCGGCGGCTCCGTCTCTTCGGAGGTCATTTCACTCGTACCACACGAGCGACACGCTTAGCTGTTCGGGCGACAGCGACGTGTGTCCGGACCGTGGCTGTGGCTCGTCCCCCTCGTCCCGAGAGCTGGACGCGGGCGACGACACCGTCGTGGGGACGGGGCCCGTTCAGAACGACTGGCTGGTGAAGTCGGCTGCCGGCGCCGTCGGCGGCTCGTCGAGTTCGAGTTCGGTGATCACCTCGAGGTCACCGTCGGTGATGCGGGTCATGTAGCGGTCCATGAACGCCTGGTGGTCCGCACCCCGGATGAACTTGTCACCCTGTGGGAAGTCCACGCCCTCGTCGACCGACGGGCCGGACTCGAACCACTCGATGAACGCCTGGTTGTCGTCCGCCGACGCCCAGCCGGACTCCTCGACAGCCATCTTGATGAACGAGAGCGCCTCGTAGGCCACCCAGTACTGCCGGACGAGGTTCTGGTCGGCGTCGTCCACGGCAGCGAGTTCACGGAGGTGGTTGTTCCCCTCCGTGTCGAGTGAGGGCGGCAAGCCGGTCAGGAACGTCGCACCCTCCCCGGCGTCCTGGATGTCGGTGACGTTCACGCCCTCGATGGAGGAGATGTCGCCCAGCCGTTCGCCGGGCACGCCGAGATCCGCCGTCTGCTGGAGGAAGTTTATCGACGACGGGAGGATGAGCGCGCTGAACAGCACCTCCGTCTCGTCGGGAACGTTGTTGAGATACGAGTTCAGGTCCGTGGTCCCGATCGGAACCGGGATCTCCTCGATGACTTCGCCCTCGCCGTCGATGAACTCCTTGATGGCGGCGAGCCACTGCTGACCGAACGCGTAGTCCTGATAGATGACCGTCCACTGCGAACCCAGGTTGTCGAGCCCCCACCGAACGCCGAGCGACGCGTTCTGTTTGATCTCGTGTGCCGTCCGGACGATCCAGCGGTTGCCGTCCTCGCCTGTCGTCGACGGTGCCGACCCGCTGGGGAAGTACGGCGTCTGCAACTGTCGCGCCAGCGGTGTCGTCGCCAGGTTCACACCAGACGAGAACGAGCCGACGACGAAGTCCGCGTCCTTCTGCTGGACGAGTTTTCGGAACGCCGTCGCGCCCTGCTTGCCGTCGGTCGCGGTGTCCTCGACCACCAGTTCGACGTCCATCCCGTTGATGCCGCCGTCGGCGTTGAGTTCCTCGACGTAGTTGGTGAGCGTCCGCTCGAACCAGAAGCCGTACGTCGAAAGCGGCCCAGTCATGTCACCCTGTAACCCGATGGTGACCGTGCCGGACATCGACCCGCCGTCGCCGTCGCTCCCGCCACTGCCGTCTCCGTCACCGTCGCCGCCGTCGCCGCTGCTCCCGCCGCCGCCGTCGCCACTGCTCCCGTCGCCACCGTCACCACCGTCGCCGCCACCGTCGCCACCGTCGCCGCCACCGCCGGTACACCCGGCGAGCCCGACGGTACCGGCCACGCCGAGGAGTTCGAGGACTGTTCGTCTGTCAAGGTCTTCGTAGGGTCGCTTCATGATTGTTTAGGGTATTGGGGGTTTCAGCGTGTGCTCGCCAACTTGACAGAGGTTCTCTGCCATGGTAGAGTACCACACATCCATCGTCGGATAACCCTCTTAAACCTATTGTAAGATGTGTTATATAACTGAGCCGACTGCTACAGTCCCGCGGCCAGGTCGCGGACCCGATCGACGAGGAGCGTCCCGTCGTCGAGGACGAGTTCGCCGTCGAGTTCGACGGTCGGGCGCGTGACGAGGCCGTCGAAGTGGATGTCGCTCCGCAGTTCGCCGCCGAGGCTCGTGTCGTCGCCGATGGCGAAGTGGACGGTGCCGCGTCGTTTCTTGTCCTCGGCGAGGTTGCCGATGAGCCGTGCGTGTTCGTTGGTCCCGATGGCGAACTCCGCGAGGTTGCCCGCGTTCTCGCCCGCCTCGTCGACGATGTCCCGGAGCTGTGCGGCCTCGTCCCCGCCGGCGATGTCGGTGACGGTTCCGTCCTCGAACGTGAGTTCGATGGGGTCGTCGAGGAGGCCGATGTTGTCCATCGAGTAGTCGATGACGACGGTGCCGTCGGTTCCCGGTTTCGCCGGACAGGTCGGCGACTCACCCGGCGGGAGCGCCGAGAAGCCGTAGTCGTGGAAGTAGCCGTCGAGGGAGAACGCGTCCGATCCCGCCAGGTTGAGGTGGATGTCCGTGCCCGCGGCGCTCGTGACGTGGGCGGACTCGGCCGCGCCGAGCACGTCGCGAACGGCCGCGGTCACCTCGGCCAGTTCCGCGAAGTCGGTGTTCATCCCGCCCTCGATCATCATCTCCTCGGTCACGCCGCGCAGGACGACGACGCGGGTGCCGGCCTCGGAGGCAGCGAGCCGGGATTGGGTGTGCGTGATGGCGTGTGTGGTGGCGGTGACGGCGACGTCGGCGGCTTTCATCCCGGCGGCGACGACGTCCGGCGGTTCGTTCCCGTGGGCGTCGAGCCGTGGCATGACCGCCAGCGTCGCGTTCGCGCCGACGGCGCGGGCCGCGTTCGTCATCGCCCGGCCGACCGAGACCTTCTCCGGGTCGGAGACGACGAACACCTCCTCGTCGGCGGTGACGTCCGTGAGTTCGGTGACGATTCGGCTGGCGACTGGACTGAGTTCGAGGTCTATCATGTTCGGTGTGCGTCCGTGTCCGTGTGGCTGTCTGACGGTACTCTCGGGGGGACTGAGAGCGTGCGGCCTCGCCGAAGGCGGTCGAGAGGCCGCCAGCACCGGCTGGGGAGCGGGTCCCGCTCCCGTGTCGGTCTCGAGGGGCGCACGTCACTGCACCCCGAGGTACCGCTCGAGGATCTCCTCGCTCTCGCGTAGCTGGTCGGGCGTCGCGTGCTCTTGGATGCGGCCGTTGTCCATCAAGTAGACGCGGTCGGCGATGTCGAGCACGAGGTCGACGTTCTGCTCGACGAGGACGATAGCGTAGCCCGCGTCGGCGATGTTCTGGGTGATATCGGCTATCTCGGGGATGAGCGCCGGCATCAACCCCTCAGTCGGTTCGTCCATCAGCACCAGTTTCGGGTCACGCACGAGGGCACGGGCCATCGCGACCATCTGCTGTTCGCCGCCAGAGAGCGTGCCGGCACGCTGGTTGAGGCGTTCCTCCACGCGGGGAAAGCGGTCGTAGACGGCCTCGAATCGGCTCTCCTGCCGGGGCGCTGTGCCGAGACCCATCCTGAGGTTCTCGTGGACGGTCAGGTTGGGGAACATTCCCCGGTTCTGCGGGACGTAGCCGATCCCACGGTTGGCGATATCGTCCGAGCGGTTGCCGGTGATGTCTTCGCCCTCGAACGTGATGCGACCGGACCGCGGCGGCGTCAACCCCATGACGGACTTCATCGTCGTCGTCTTGCCGACGCCGTTGCGGCCCAGCAGGGCGACCACCTCGTCACCCCCCGCCTCGAAGGACACGTCGTGGAGGATATGACTCCGGTCGTAGAACGTGTTGATGGACTCGACGGAGAGCATCAGTGACCCCTCCCGAAGTAGACCTCTTTCACCTGTTCGTTCTCGCGTATCTCGTCGGGCGTCCCCTCCGCGATGACTTGGCCGTTGTGCAGGACGGTGAGCGTGTCGGCCAGACGCATCACCACGTCCATGTCGTGTTCGATGAGCATGATGGTGATTTCGCCGTGCAGTTCCTCGAGGAGGCCCGTCACCTGCCGTGTCTCGCTCGCCGACAGCCCCGCGGTCGGTTCGTCCAAGAGGAGCAGGTCCGGGTCGCCGGCAAGCGCCAGGGCGATTTCCAGCACCTTCTGGTCGCCGTGTGAGAGGTTCTCGACGGTCGCGTCGGCGTTGTCCTCGAGCCCGACACGCGTCAGGATCTCCATCGCACGGCGCTTGCCCTCGACGTCGCCGGCGTAACTCCCCAGCGGGTTGAGGGCGGCTTTCTGACCGTTGAGTGCGCCGAGGACGTTCTCCATCACGGTCATGTCGGGAAAGACGCTCGTGATCTGAAACGCCAGCGACATCCCCTGCCGCGTTATCCGGTGTGGCGGCATATCGGTGATGTCTTCGCCCTTGAACCAGATGGTGCCCTGGCTCGGGTCGAGCATCCCCGAGAGCATGTTGAAGAACGTCGTCTTGCCGGCACCGTTGGGGCCGATGAGACCCCGGAGTTCGCCCGGCGCGAGCTCGAAGTCGACGCCGTCGACCGCGACGAATCCGCCGAAGCTCTTCCGCAGTCCCTCCGTCCGGAGGACGGGACCGGCGTCACTCATCCCCGGCCACCTCCCGGCCTGCGACGTCCTCGTCGGCGACACCGCCGCCGCCGCTGCCGAGGAGCCGATCCTTCAGGCGGGTCCACAGCCCGAGGAGCCCCTGGGGTTCGAGGACGGCCGTCGCGACGAGCAACACCCCGATGAAGAGTGGGTAGGCGTCGGTCAGTTCGCTGACCTGGTTCGCGGTGAGTTCGATGAGCGCCGCACCGAGCACGGCGCCGAACAGCGTCCCACGGCCGCCGACGAGCGTGAAGATGATCGCGTCGCCGGAGACGATGAGCGAGAAGTCCGACGCGCTCACGAAGCCGGTGATGAACATCGAGAGCGCCCCAGCGAGGCCGGCGAACGCGCCGCTGGCCATGAACGCTCCGAGTTTGTAGACCGTCACGTTGTACCCGAGCATCTGTGCGCGGGTCTCGTTCTCGCGAATCATCCGGAACGCGAGGCCGACCGGCGACGTGACCAGTCGGTACATCACCGCGAGCGAGACGAGCAGTAGCGCGAGCACGAAGTAGTACCGGAAGACGGGTTCGACCAGCGAGTACGAACCCAGCCCCGGGAGCGTTATCTGCGGCACGACGACCGTCAGACCGTCGGTCCCGCCGGTGATGTCCGTCAGCGACGCGGCCGCGAGGTGTGCGATGAGCGCGATGAGAATCGTCACGATGACGAACCCGTGCGAGGAGACCCGCACCGCGATGAGACCGAGACCGATGGCGACGACGCCGGTCACGAGGAACGCGATCAGGAGCGCGAGGAACGCGCCCATCCCGTAGTCGTTGATGGCGAACGTCGCAGCGTAGGCACCGACACCGAAGAACACGGAGTGACCGAACGACAAGAGCCCCGTGTACCCGTACAGCAGGTCGAACGCCGCGCCGTAGAGGCCCAGCGCGAGGATGGTCGCCCCCAGGAACAGTCCGAAGGGGTCCGCGAACATCGGGACGAGCGCGGCACCGACGACGATGGCTACCCAGAGGAGGTGCCGGGGGGTGAGTCGACCCAGTGGCGTCTCGACGTCGACGCTCATATCGCTCCCTCCTCGAAGACGCCGTCGGGACGGACGAGTACGAAGGCGATCATGATGACGAGGGTGAGGATGCGCGCCTCGACTGGCGCGATGAACACCGCCCCGAAGTTCTCGAGCAGTGCGTAGACGAGGCTCGCGACGAGCACCCCCTGTAGCGAGCCGAGACCACCGACGATGACGACGATGAAGGCCACCGCGAGGATGTCCAGCCCCATGAGGTGGTTGACGCTCACGATGGGCGCGAGCAGTACGCCGGCGAGTGCCGCGAACATCGCGCCGAGCGCGAAGGTGAGCATGTACACCTTCGAGGTCGGCACGCCGAGGGCCCCGGCTGTCTCACGGTCCTGTCGGACGCCGCGCATCCACATCCCGGTCCGCGTCCGCATGAGGAACAGATACAGCAGCCCCATGAGGACGATGGCTGCGATTGCGACGATGATGCGGTACGCAGAGTACGAGAGCCCGGCGAACTGTAGCGTCGCCGTCACCGGTGCCTCGATCGTCCGAGTGCCCGGTCCGAACGTCAGCAACGCGACCTGCTGGAAGATGAGCAGGAAGCCGAACGTCGCGATGAGCGTTATCGAGATGTCGTCCTCGATGGGCCGGAGGACTACCCGCTCGATCCCGAGTCCCAGTACGCCGACTAGGAGCGGCGCTAAGAGCAGCGCGACGTAGAAACTCCCGGTCGCATCGATGAGGAACCAGCCGATGACCGCCCCCAGCATGTAGAGCGTTCCGTGCGCCATGTTCACGATTTCGAGCAAACCGAAGATGAGGTTCAACCCCAGCGCGATGAGCGCGATGGTTATGCCCCAGGTGAGCCCGTTGAGCAGCGCGATAGCGAGGTCGCTTTCGAGGGCCATCGTGCTCAGAACGACTGGCTCGAGAGATTCGCCTGCACGTCGAACGTGGGGCTGTCAACCTCTACTTTCTGTACCACCGAGAGGGATCCGTCGGAGATCTCCTCGATGAACATGTCCATGAACGCCTGATGATCCTCCCCGCGGAAGAACTTCGGCCCCTGCGGATAGGCCGCCGACTGTTCGACCGAGGGGCCCTGCTCGAACCACTCGATGAACGCCTGATTGCCGTCAGCGGACTCCCAGCCGGTCGCCTCGACGGCGTCTCTGATCCACGACAACGCCTCGTAAGAGACGAAGTAGTGCCCGCCGTTGAGTATCTCGTCCGACGAGTCGACCCTGGCGATCTGTCTGAGTGTTCGGTTGTGTTCGTTGTCGAACTCCGACTGTTCGCGTGGGAGCATGGTGACGTACGACGCCCCTTCGGCCCCCTCGTCGAGGCCGCTGACGTCGACGCCCTCGACGGACGCGATGGGACCGAGCCGCGAGCCCGGCGTCCCGAGGTCGGCACTCTGCTTGAGGAAGTTCAGCGCCGACGGACCGACGAGTGCGTTGAACAGCACTTCGGTGTCGTCGGGGACCTTGTTCAGATACGAGTTCAGGTCGCTCGTCCCGACCGGCACCGCGATCTCCGCCAGCACCTCGCCGTCGGACTCCTCGAGTTCCTGCTTGACCCAGTCGCGGTACTGCTGGCCGAACGCGTAATCCTGGTACATGATGGTCCACTTCGACCCCAGGTTCTCCAGCCCGTACTGGACCGCGATGATGGCCGCGTGACCGGTGCTGTGGTTGTTCCGGACGACCCAGCGGTTCGAGTCAGCGCCGGTGATAGAGGGTGCCTCCCCGATGGGGAAGTACGGCACCTTCAGTTGCTTCGCGAGCGGGTTCGTCGCGATGCTCACGCCGGAGGACTGCGACCCGATGACGAAGTCCGCACCCTCCGACTGGACGAGTTTCCGCATCGCCTGTACGCCCTGTTTGCTGTCCGTCTCCGTGTCCTCGACGACCAGCTCGACGTCGCGGCCCGCGATACCGCCGTTGCTGTTCAGTTCCTCGACGTACCCCTCGAGGACACGCTGGTGCCAAAACCCGTAACTGGCGAGGACGCCCGTCAGGTCCGCCTGGAGGCCGATAGTGATCGGCTCTGACATCGACCCACCGTCGCCGTCGCTCCCGCCGCTGCCCTCTCCGCCACCGTCTTCACCACCGTCGCCGCCGTCGCCGCTGCTCCCGCCGCCACCGTCTCCACCGCCGTCACCGCTGCTCCCGCCGTCTCCACCGCCGCCGGTACACCCGGCGAGTCCCGCCATTCCGCCGACCCCTGCGATGCCGAGGTTGCGGAGCGTCCGACGTCGGGAGATGGTACGACCCTGGACTCGTCTCTCGTCGTCCGGATTGCTATTCGTTGTCATAGGTCACGACTCTACGATTTTTACTAAGTATATATAAATGTTGCCGACAGCACGCTCCTCCACCCGACGGCTACCTGCCGACGCTCGACACACCACGGAGGGCCCCGATTCAGGGGTCAACGGTAGTTTTAACACCTCTCGACGGACACACCTCCAGGTGGTGGTTGTGTGAACTATTACCAACCAGGGTCGCTATCCGAGGCATCTGAACTGCTGTCGGCCGAGCAGGGAGCGAAGGTCATCGCGGGTGGGCAGAGCATGATGCCGCTCATCCGACAGGACATCGCTACCCCCGACGCGCTCGTCGACATCACCCGCGTCGACGAACTCGACACCGGCGTGACCGTGACCGACGACACCATCGAAATCGGGGCGCTCGTCACCTACCGGGAACTCCTCGAACACGACGTCTGTGCGGACCTGCCGCTGTTGCGCGACTCTCTGGAGGCCATCGGCGACCGGCAGGTCAGAAACGCCGGGACCATCGGCGGCGGCGTCGCCCACGCCGACCCCGCACAGGACCTCCCGCCGGCGCTGCAGTGTTACGGGACGGACGTCGTCATCTCCGACGGTGAGTCGGAGCGGACCCACGACATCAACGAGTTCTTCATCGACTTCTACTTCACCTCGCTCGCACCGCACGAACTCGTGACGCGCGTCGACGTCCATCGGCCGCCGCCGGGCGCGGGCGGTGCGTTCGCCAAGCACGCGCGGACTCCCGGCGGCTTCTCGGAAGCGGGCGTGGCCGCGCTCTGTCTCCCCGACGAAGACGGCGACGGCTTCACGGCGGTGCGAGTGGCGTACTGCGCCGGAGCGCCGGTCCCGAGACGCGCGCCCGAGACGGTCGAAGCCGGGCTCACCGGCACCCTCACCCGCGACGACGTCGCGCGGGCCGCCGACGGGATCGTCGACAGCCTCGACAACGTCGGCGACGTCGGCGACTACGACGAGGCCTACAACGACCACGTCTTCCGCGTGTTGACGAAGCGGGCGCTGACGACGGCTGCGGAGCGGTCCGCCGGCCCGGAGGTGCGAGCGTGAGTACCGACGACGCCAGCGCCGACTCGAGCGCCGCGCTGGGTGACGAGATCGTGCTCACGCTGAACGACGAGGACCGGGCGCTGTCCGTCGAAGCGGGACAGTCGCTACGGGACGCACTCAGGGCGAACGGCCTCACCGGGACGAAGGACGGCTGCGAGGTCGGCAAGTGCGGCGCCTGCACCGTGCTCAAGGACGGGCAGGCCGTGAAGTCCTGTCTCGTCCCCGCACACCAGGCCGCCGAGACCAGCGTGACGACGATCGAAGGGCTCGCCACCGACGGCGAGTTACACCCCGTACAGGACGCGTTCATCGACTGCTTCGGCCTCCAGTGCGGCTACTGCACGCCGGGGTTCGTGATGACGACCGTCGCACTGCTCTCCGAGACCCCCGACCCCTCGCGCGAGGAGATTCGCGACGAACTGAAGGGGAACCTCTGCCGGTGCACCGGCTACACGAAGATTTTCGACGCTGTCGAGGACGCCGCGGACAGGCTGGAGTAAGTCGGGCGGCACCACCGCGACCCCGCGACCCGACGACTCGTTCTCGACGACGGCGACCCACTTTCCACGACAGCGACCCACTCTCGACGACGGCGTCCCACTCTCGACGACGGCGACCCACTTTCCACGACGACAGCGATTCGTTCCGAACCAGCAGCCGACAGTCCCAGGGAGTGGGACCGCCGCCGCGTCACTCTCCCCAGACGAGATCGTGCGACAGTGCCGAGACCACCCGGTTGGGCGAGAGCGGCAGTTCCGTGAGGCGCGCGCCGGTGGCATCGGCGACGGCGTTGGCGATGGCCGGCCCGATGGGGATGAGCGCCGATTCGCCGACGCCCTTCGCCCCGAACGGTCCCGACTCCTCCAGGGAGGACTCGACGAGGTGGCAGTCGATGCTCGGCGTGTGGAGGCTCGTCGGGATGTGGTAGTCCATCAGTGACGCGTTGAGAATCTGGCCCTGGCCGTCGAAGTCGACCTTCTCCATCAGTGTGTGGCCCATCCCCATGACGGCACCGCCCTCGATTTGTCCCTCGACGAGCGCCGGGTTGATCGCCCGGCCGACGTCGTGGGAGGCGACGATGGTCTCGACCTCGACGGTTCCCGTCTCGACGTCGACCTCCACGACGACGCCGTGAGTCGCAAAGGAGAACGTCGGGTACGGACTCCCCTCGAACGTCTCGAGGTCGAAGTCGAACAGCGGGCGACAGGTTCCCATCCCCGTCATGAGCAACCCCTCGTGGACGCACGAGCGGGTCACCTCCTCGAAGGCGATTTCGTGCCCCTCGGCGCGGACGGTCCCGTCCTCGACGACGACGTCGTCGGGCGCCACGCTGACGTCGAACTTGCTCGCGAAGAGGTCGACAGCGTGGGTACGGACCGTCCGGAGCGCGTCGGTCGCGGCCTCCCTGATGGCGTTGCCGGAGACGTAGGTCTGTCTGCTCGCGGAGGTCTTGCCCGCCTCGGGGGCGTGGGTGCTGTCGGCGACGAAGCGGACGTCCTCGATCGCGAGGCCGAGCGTCTCGGCGGCGATCTGCGTCAGCGCCGTGTCCGACCCCTGGCCGACCTCCGAGACGGCGCTCTGGACGGTCGCGGTCCCGTCGGCGTGTATCTCACAGAAGGCGCTGGAGGGGTGGTGATGCCCCGTCTTCCCGCAGCCGTACCACATCGAGGCGACGCCGACACCGCGGTGCCTGGTGGGGTCCGCCGGTTGCTCGACGGTCAGCTCGTCGAGCGCCTCGGCGACGTCCTCGATGGTCTCGGGCAGGCCCGCGGCCTCGATCTCCTGCCCGGTCGTCGCGGCCGGGCGCGACCCGTCGAAGGCGTTCCGCCGACGGAGCTCGATGGGCGCGATTCCGAGCTCCTCGGCGACGAGGTCGAGCGTCGACTCGATGGCGAACGTCGTCTGGAACATGTCGAACGAGCGCATCGCGCCGCCCCACGGCTTGTTCGTGTAGACGGCTCGTCCGGACGAGCGGACCGTGTCGACGTGGTACGGGCCGGTGCAGTGGACCATCGAGCGGACGGCGACCGCACTGGAGAAGGAAGCGTACGCCCCGCCGTCGACGGTCACGTCGGCGTCGACCGCCCGGAGCCGTCCGTCCTCGTCCGCGGCGATGCGGTACTCGAGTGTGAGGGTGTTGCGCTTGACCGTTCCCTGAAACTCGTCGTCGCGCTTGTACCGGACTCTGACGGGACGCCCCGTGACCCACGCCGCCAGCGCCGCATAACAGGGCTGGTTGTGTTCGAGTTTCGAGCCGAAGCCGCCGCCGACGGCGGGCCGAGTCACCTCGATGTCGCGCTCTCTGATGCCCAGCACGCGGGCGACGTTCGCGCGGTCGCCGTGTGGGTGCTGGGTGCTGGTCCACACCTCGACGGTGTCGTCGTACGCCCGTCGCGCGACCGCGGCCTCGGGTTCGAGCGGCACGTGGTCGATCATCGACGACTGGTAGGACTCCTCGACGACGACGTCGGCGTTCCCGAACGCGGCGTCGGGGTCGCCACGGCTGTAGGCGTACTCGTCGATGACGTTCCCCGACTCGTGAATCGGCTCGGCGTCAGCGTCGGTCGCCTCCCCGGGCGTGAGCGCCGCGGAGAGCTTTTCGTACTCGATCTCGACCCGATCGGCGGCGCGTCGAGCCGTGAGTTCGTCCTCGGCGACGACGATCGCGACGGGGTCGCCGAGATACCGGACCTTCTCGCCGTTGAGGATCGGCTGGTCCGGCGTGATGACGCCGATGTTGGGCTCGCCCGGGATGTCTTCGGGGAGAACCACGTCGACGACGCCGTCCGTCTCGAGCGCGTCGGTGGGATCGATGCCGGTGACCAGCGCGTGGGCCTCGCTGCTGCGGACCAGCGACGCGTGCAGGAGGTCGTCGAAGGGGAGGTCCGCGGTGTAGTCGGTGTCGCCGGTCACCTTCCCGAGCGCGTCGACCCGCCGCTCCCGCTCGCCCACCGGGCCCCGCGGCTCGGAGTCAGTCCGCTGGTCGGCTGTCTCCTGGTGACTCATATCACACACGGTTCGGACGGCAGATATTATACTTACCGCCGAGACGCTGTACCCGCCTCGTCACCGAGAGTCCCTCCGCGGGCCGGTCGCACGCCCGTCTTCAGCGTCGCCTCGTTGTGGGCGGTCCCTCTGCAAGCTATTTGTATCCGTGCCACACACGAGACTCGTATGCGGATCCGAGACCTGACGATCAGGGTAGACGAAGAGACCAGCGTGCCGCCGAAGCTCCCGACCTTCCGACAGGGGCGCGTCGTTCGCCACGAGGAGTCGAACTACGAGAGCGACTTCATGGCGACCACCACCCACATCGGCACCCACATGGACGCGCCGTATCACTTCGACGCCGACGGTCGCCGCATCGGCGACATCGAACTCGAGGAGACCATCCGCCACACGAAGCGGGCCGACGTACGCGACGTGTCCGAACCCAACGCGGAGATAACGCTCGACCAGGTGCGAGAGCGACTCCCGAGCGACGTCGAGGAGGGCGAGTTCCTCTTCGTCCACACGGGCTGGGCCGACGAGCACGTCAACACCCAGCGGTTCTACGGCGACAACCCGTACTACGCCGAGGAGATCGCCGAGTACGTCGTCGACACCGGTGCGCGTGGCCTCATCACCGACGCAGCCATCGACCCTGGCGACCAAGGCTATCGGAACCACTACACGCTCCTCGAGGCCGACAAGGTCATCGTCGAGAACGTCGTCAACTGCGACGGCCTGCCCGACGAGTTCACCACGTGGGTCGTTCCGATGCGGCTGAAGAACGGCGACGGCGCGCCAGCACGTGTGTTCGTCGTCGAGGACCACGAATGAAGGTCGCAGCAGTCCAGTTCGAGGCGGGCCCCGACGCGACGCCCGAGGAGAACCTCGAACGCGCGATGACGACGCTCCGCGAGACGGCCGCTGCCGCCGACGTTGCCTGTCTCCCCGAATACTTCGCGACCCCGTACTTTCCCGCCGAACAGGACAGCGAGGCGTTCTCGCTGGCCGTCCCCGTCGACAGTCCGTTCGTCGACGAGATACGGGAGACCGCCGCCGACATCGACACCGCGGTCGTCGCGCCCATCTTCGAGGAGGGACAGCCCGGCGGCCGCTACTACAACACGGCAGTCGTCGTCGACACCGACGGCGAAATCGTCGGAACGTACCGGAAAATGCACCCGTTCGAGCGTCCGGGCTATCACGAGAAGTACTACTTCGCGCCGGGCGACCTCGGTGTGCCGGTGTTCGACGTCGGCGGGCTCACGATCGCCGTGATGATCTGTTACGACCGCCACTTCCCGGAAATCGCTCGGGTCGCGGCGCTCCGCGGCGCCGACGTCGTCTTCGTCCCGACCTGCAGTTTCGGCGACGAGAACCGCGAGAGCGTCTGGGTCGGCGAACTCACCGGCATCGCCGTCTCGAACTCCATCTACGTCGTCGGTGTCAACCGCGCGGGCACCGAACGGGGCGAGAGCCACTTCGGGCTCTCGACGGCCATCGACCCCACGGGACGCGAACTCCAGACGCTCGACGCCGACCCCGACACGCTCCTCACGACGGTCGACCCGGACCTGGTACAAGACGTCAGACGGACAACGAAACACCTAAACGACGTTCGTGCTGAACTTCTTCCGGACTTGAACGACCTCTGACGGCGACGAGACAATTGACAACTCATCCACAATAAAACACGGGCTTAGGGTGTGTTTTTCCGTGGACGGTCGCACGGTTCGCTAGCCACGCGGGTGAGGCGAAGAATTAAGAAGGCGGTTGGTAATTGGTGGCACGATGGAGTTCGAAGGTGAATTTAGCGTCGCCGCCAGTCCCGAAGAG
Organism: Salinigranum salinum; assembly: GCF_009176545.1. Classification (GTDB taxonomy): domain Archaea; phylum Halobacteriota; class Halobacteria; order Halobacteriales; family Haloferacaceae; genus Salinigranum; species Salinigranum salinum. The sequence continues at coordinate 174,817 of NZ_VTOJ01000001.1, forward strand.
ACCTGGGCGTTCCTGCTCGACCCCGAGGAGCTGTCGTCCTGTATCCCGAACTGCCAGGACGTCGAGGTGATAGACGAGTCGCACTACACGGCGACGATCGGCATCGAGATCTCGTACATCTCGGCGACGTTCGACACGAACGTCGAGATCCTCGAACAGGACGAGGAGGAGTACCTGAAGGTCCACATCACGGGCAACGCCGAGGAGGGCGATAGCCGAATGGAGGCGACCGGCGAGATGTGGATGACGCCCCGCGACGACGGCGGGACGGACGTCGAGTACCGCAACACGGTCGACGTGACCGGCCGCGTGATGAACATGGGGAGTCGCATCGTCAAGAGCGTCGGCCAGCGCCAGACCAACAAGACGGTCGAAAACATCCAGGCCGGACTGGGCGACGCGTAGCCCAGATCCGCGGAGCGACGCGCTCGCGAACGCATCGGCGTCTTCCGAGCGAACTAGCGTCTTCGATTCCCCGCGAGAGAACCGGGCTGTTCGAGGCGAACGACGCTCCCGCGTCACCGCCTCAGTCTCGATCGTCGGACTCGACAGCGTCGAGAATCTCCTCGGGCGTGAAGGGTATGCCCGTCAGCCGCGACCCCGTCGCGTCCTTGATGGCGTTGCCGATCGCCGCCGCGCTCGGGATGAGGACGGCCTCACCGACGCCCTTCGCGCCGTACGGTCCCTCCTCGTCGTACGTCTCGACGATTTCGGTGTGGACCTCGAGGGGGTGTTCGGTCGAGAACGGCACCTTGTAATCGAGCAGGTTGGCGTTCTCGATGCGGCCGTTGTCGTGGGTGAGCTCCTCGTAGAGCGTCGAACCGATGCCCATGCTGATGCCTCCTTCCAGTTGGCCTTCGACCATCTTCGGGTTGATGGCCCGACCGACGTCGTACACGGAGACGAACGAGTTGAACCGGACTTCGCCCGTGTAACGGTTGATCTCGAGGTCACACGCCTGCGCCCCGTGAGTGTAGAACGCCGTCAGGCGGTCGCCGCGGCCCGTCTCGGGGTCGACGTTCTCGACGGGCGAGACCCAGGTCGCCTTGCCGAGGATTTCGCCACCCTCTTTGAGGAACCCGCCGCCGCCGAACACCGTCGGCTCGTAGAGGTCCTCCATCGTGACAGAACGGTCGCGTTCGCCCTTGACGTACACCTCTCCGCCCGCCGTCGCGAGGTCCTCCGCGTCGGCGTCGAGTTTCACCGCCGCGTGCTGGAACAGCTGTTCCTTGGCGTCGATGCAGGCCTTCCGGACGGCGTTGCCGGTGTTGAACGTCAGCCGACTCGAGATAGAGCCGTCGTCGTAGGGCGTCACCTCCGTGTCGCCTTTGAGGACGCGCACGTCGTCGAGGTCGACGCCGAACTCCTCGGCGGCGATCTGTGCGAGCACCGTCATCGATCCGGTTCCGATCTCTTCTGCCGTGGTCCGCACCTCGATACGCCCGTCGTCGTGGACCTTCACGAACGCCGACGAGGCCGTCGGGGCCATGCTGTACTTGCTGCCCTGCGCGAGGCCCACGCCCCGAATCCACTCGTCGTCGTCGCTGTCGCGGTCGCGGTTCTCCATGTCGACCGCTCGTGCCGCGCGTCGGAGGCACTCCTTGGCACCCATCGCCTTCATCGTCTCGCCCGCGGGGTTCTCGTCGCCGGTCTCCATCGTGTTCCGCTCGCGGACGTCGACCGGGTCGAGGCCGAGGTCCAGCGCCGCGTCCTCGAGCAGCGACTCGATGGCGAAGATGAGCTGTGAGTTGCCGAACCCGCGGAAGGAGCCGGCGATGGGCAGGTTCGTGTACACGCCGTAGGAGTCGAACGTGAGGTTGGGAACGTCGTAGGTGCCGACGGCGGCGAACCCGCAGTTCCGCGTGACCAGGAAGCCGGTCCCCGCGTAGGCACCGCCGCCGAGGTACGCCTCGACCTCCATCGCCGTGATGTCGCCCTCCTCGGTGAGCCCCAGCTTCAGGTCGATCTCGAACGGCGTCCGGTAGGTTCCCTCGATGAACTGGTCCTGTCGGGAGAAGGCGAGTTTCACCGGTCGCCCGTCGGTGTGCTGGGCCACCGCCGCCGCGATGGGCTCCGTGACGCCCTCCTTCCCGCCGAAACTCCCGCCGACGTAGGGAACAGTCAGGTTGACCTTCGAGGAGGAGACGCCGAACGCGGTGGCGAGCATGTTCTTCACGCGGTACGTCGTGTTCGTCGAGGTCCACACGCGGAGTTCGCCGTCGGCGCTCCACCGGGCGACGCTGACGTGCGGTTCCATCTGGACGTGGTGCATCATCCCCGTCGAGAACGACCCCTCGTAGACGCCGTCGGCCGCGTCGAACCCCGCGTCGGTGTCGCCCGTTCGGATACGGTGGTTCGCGTGAAGATTCGGGCGGTCGGGGTCCAGGCGGGGTTCGAGCACCCCGCTCTGCTCGTAGTCGCCCAACCCCTCGTGGACGACGGAGGGCGGGTCCGTCGAGAGCGCCTCACGCGTGTCGAAGACGGCCGGCAGTTTCTCGTACTCGACCTCGACGGCGTCGGCAGCGTCCCGGGCGAGCGTCTCGGTTTCGGCCGCGATGGCGACGACCGGTTCGCCCACGAAGCGGACCTTCTCCCGCGGAAGGATGCGCTCGTCGTGTATGCCAGCACCGAACCGGTGGTCGGGCACGTCCTCGCCCGTCACGACGGCCTGTACCCCGGTCATCGACTCGGCGGCGCTCACGTCGATGTCGAGGATACGGGCGTGCGAGTGGGGGCTCTTGACCGTCTCGACGTGCAGCATCCGGGGCTGGTCGATGTCGTAGGTGTACTCCGCCTCGCCGATTATTTTACTCACCGCGTCGAGACGGCGACGCGAGGAGCCGACCACGGAGGTCTCCGCATCGGGTCCGGAGTCGTCCCGCTGGTCGACCACTGGTTCTTGCTGGCTCATAGCACACCCGTTGCGGCGGTTCGTATATAATTCTAGGCGACCGCTGGCCGGACACGGTCGGGCCACGCTCTCGGGTGGAGAAGGTGCCGAGACGGCCGCGGCGAACACCTGTGAGTCGATGACCCATGGTCCGACGTCACATAGAATTATATGCGTTCACCCGAAAAGCCCGCTATCGCATGGCAACAGAGCAGAGTACCGAGCGCCGATTCCATCGGCCCTCAGACATCGCGGAGGCGACGGCGCTCCTGCGCGAGCACGACGCGGTGCTCGTCTCCGGTGGGCAGAGCCTGATGCCGCTCATCCGGCAGGGGATGATAGACCGCGACCACCTCGTCGACATCTCGAACGTCGATGGCTACGACGAGGTCGAGATCGACGACGGGGGGCTCCACCTCGGTGGGCTGGTGACCCACCGTGAGCTCATCGAGGCCGACCTCCTCGAGACGCCGTACCGTGCGCTCCCGGAGACGGCCAAGGAAATCGGCGACAGACAGGTCCGCAACTGGGGGACCATCGGGGGATCGGTGGCGCACGCCGACCCGTCGCTGGACTACCCCCCGACGATGACCGTCCTCGACGCCGAGGTCACCTACACGGGCGACGGTGAGACCACTGACCGGGTTCCCATCGACGAGTTCTACTTCGGCCCCTACGTGTCGGTGTTGCAACCGCACGAGATCGTCGTCGCCGTCGACGTCCCCGACCCCGGCCCGAACGCTGGCGTCGCCTTCGAGAAGTTCGCCTGGCGACGCGGCGATATGTCACTCGTCAACGTCGCCGCTCGGCTGACGGTCGACCATGCCGCCGACACAGTAGAGGAGGCACGGCTCTGCGTCGGTGCGATGGGTCCGACGCCGCTACGCCTGACCGAGCTCGAGGACGAACTGGTCGGGAGCGACCCCCACGACGCCGACCACCAGCGTGCAGTCGCCGACCGCATCCCGGAGTTCACGGAGCCGGTTCCCGAGGAGCACGCCTCCGTCGACTACAAGAACCGCATCGCGAGTAACCTCGCCACGAAGACCCTCCGTACCGCGGCCGAGCGGGCAGAGGAGGGAGCATGAGCATGAACGTCGGGCTGACGGTCAACGGCGAGCGCAAGGAGGTGGCGGTCCGGCCGATGGCCCCGCTCTCGGAACTCCTCCGCGAAGGGCTCGAACTGACGGGAACGAAACGCGGCTGTGAGACGGGCAAATGCGGCGCGTGTACGGTGCTGGTCGACGGCAAGGCGACGAAGTCCTGTCAGCGGCTCGCGGGACAGGCCGAGGGCTGCGAGGTGGTCACCATCGAGGGCCTGGCGGACCACGCCGGCGACGACGGCGACCTCCACCCGGTCCAGCAGGGGTTCATCGAGAAGTTCGGGATGCAGTGTGGCTACTGCACGCCGGGGATGGCGATGACGGCCGTCTCGCTGCTCGAGGAGAACCCGAACCCGACCCGCGAGGAGATTCAGGACGGCGTCAAGGGGAACCTCTGCCGCTGTACCGGCTACACCAAGATATACGACTCCGTGCGCTACGCGGCGGAACGGCTCGAAGAGACGACCGTCGAGTCCGCGCGCGGCGACGACTGACGGCGTCGCTCCCGGCACAGTCGCGGCCCACGTCGCGGCGACTGTGTGTGAGCACCCGATCCCGTGAGCGGCCGGTAGCGGCCGTCACACGCCCGACATCTGTCACCGTGTCTCGAGGTACCATGGATATTTATATACCATACCTCAGATAGTGGGGACGTGACACAGACATGGAACTAGGGTTAGCTGGAAAGACGGCGGTCGTCACGGGTGGGAGCAAAGGAATCGGAAACGCCATCGCGAACCAGCTCGCCGAGGAAGGGGCGAACCTCGCCATCTGCGCGCGGAGTGAGGGCCCCCTGACCGAGGCGGCCGACGAGATCGAGGAGACACACGGCGTCGAGTGTCTCGCGGTCACCGCGGACCTCACGAAACGCGATGACGCGGCGGCGTTCGTCGAGGCGGTCGTCGACCACTACGGCGGTATCGACGTCCTGGTGAACAACGCCGGCAGCGCACCCGGCGGCATCCTCGAGAACCTCGACGAGGACGACTGGTATCAGGCGCTCGACCTCAAACTGATGGGACACGTCAGGACCACCACGGAGGCGATGCCGCACGTCGTCGAGAGCGGGGGCGTGGTGGTGAACCTCATCGGGAACGACGGCACCAAGCCGAGCCCCGGCGAGCTCGCACCGGGCGCGGCGAACGCCGCCGACATCAACTTCACCGAGGCACTCGCAAAGCAGTACGGCCGCAAGGGCGTCAGGGTCAACGCCGTCAATCCCGGCCCCGTCGCCACGGAGCGATGGGACTATCTCGTCGAGATCATGGCCGAAGAACAGGACCTGACGTTCGACGAGGCGATGCGGGTCGCAGAGAACTCGATCCCACTCGGTCGCATCTGTACGCCAGAAGAGGTGGCGACGGTCGTCGCCTTCCTCGCCAGCGAGGCGGCCAGTTTCGTCAACGGCGGCGTCATCGACGTCGACGGCGGCCAGGAGAAAGCGCTCTTGGAGTTCGACACCATCCGCGCCGCGAGCCGCGACCTGGACTGAGCGATGGACGACGTCCGATTCACGCGGATCGACCACATCGGAGCCCCGACCTGGAACGCTGACGGCGCCGCCGCGTTCTTCGAGCGGGCGGGCGTCCCCGTCGTCATCGACGAGGTCCTCGACGAGTACAACATCCGTGCCGTCTTCCTCGACTTCGACGGTGTCTACCTCGAGTTCCTCGAGCCGACCGGCCCGGGGAACGTGAAGACGTTCCTCGAGCGGGCCGGCCCCGGGTACCAACACGTCGCCTACCGGGTTCCCGACATCGACGCCGCGGTCGCCGCCCTGCGTGAGGATGGTGTCACGTTCCAGAGCGACGCCCCGATTACGGGCGCGGGCGACGCACGCATCATCTTCGTCGAAGAGCGGTACACCGGTGGATTCCAGGTCGAACTGGTCGAGCGGACGTGAGAGACGTCCGGTCCGGGCGTCGGGATTGCGGAAGATTCGAGGCGAAAGCCTCGCCTTCAGGGCGAGGATGGAGGGTCGTGTCAGCTTTAGCATCGATTCCACCGGACGGCGAAGGCTTGCAGCCACGATTCGGCGGTCGGTGACTGCGCGTTCGAGAACGTATTTGAGAACGAAGAGGTTCGATGTTTTACCTCATGAAAGATACGTTCGACGGCGTTCCGATTTCCACGGCGGCACACGCGAAATCGAAGGTCGAATCGGTCGAGTGCGTTCTTGAGATGGTGTACGTCGTCGACGAGAAACGTCACGTCCGAGACCTGCTGTTTCTCGCGGAGTTCACGAAGGAACGGCACGGTGAGTTGCGTCGTCCGCGTCTGAAGCAGCCGAACATGGAGGAATTGGTTCGTATCGAGATCGACCGCCGCCAACAGCCAGTGACGCTGGCCGTTGACGCGGATCAGCGTTTCGTCAACCGCACTCTGATTCGGTTCGACGTCACTGTCGGGCTGTAGATCGGCTTTCTGTACCCAATCGTGAATCGCTGTTCGACTTCTCTCGATACCCAACCTCTCGAAATGTTGTTTGGTATTTGAGACCGATAGTTCCGAGGAGTGAAGCTGAATACCCACTTGAATCGCGAGCTCGGGTGTCCGCTGTCGCTCCACGACCTCCAAGTCGATCCACTCGGCGTTTCGGCTGAAACGGTCGAATTCGGGCACGAGATATTCGAACTTCGACCGCCTCGCTCCTGACTTAACATGACCTTTTTGCGACAGTCAGTGTGTTCGGGTTTGCGATAATCGCAGCCATGCTCGCTGTTTTCGCTATCGTGTCAAAAAAACAGTCGCGAGCGTCGTCGAAACCAGTCAGAAGAGTTCACGAGGTATACGTTCGCTACGATGGATTCTGATCTCGGACTTCTCGTAAGATGACGACACGGAGTCTGGTGCGCGACACGCGCCCTGTATCTCGCACAGCATTTCTGACAACTCCCGAAGGATACACAGACCGAACGGATGGGTGGCTTTGCTGATCCTTATCCTAACGTCGGGCCGACTGCGTCGGCGTTACGTCGGCACGACGCTGGGGCTTCGTCGACCCCGACCGCGACGTGTCGACGTCAGCCCTGGAACTCCTGCTGGATGATACGGAGCGTCTCCTCGCGGTCCCCCCAGGTGACGAAGATGGCGACCGACGTCGCGCTGGTGATGACGTCGTGGATGTTGATGCCGGCTTCGGCGATCGGCTGGACGATCTCGAGGATGATGCCGGGTCGGTTGGGGAGTTCGCCGCCGGTGACGCGGACGACGGCGATGTCGTCCTCCACGGTCACGGAGGAGAGCGTCTCGTCCGAGACGACCCGTTCGTGAAGGACGGTCTCGGCGAGTTCGGCGTCGTCGGTGCCGACGTAGAACGTGATGGAGTCCATCCCGCTGGCGACGGAGTCGATGTTGACCTCCGCCTCCCGGAGCGCCTGAGCGAGTTCGGCGAGAATCCCCGGTCGGTTGCGGATCGCCCGTCCCGCGACCGTAATACACGACAGGGGGTTGTCCTCCATGTCGATGAGGTTCTGGAACTCCCCCTCGACGAGCGTTCCCCCCGTGAGGAGGTCGCCGTGCTGGTAGTGAACCACGCGGACGTTCAGGTCGGCGTCCTTGTACGAGAGTGCGGAGGGGGCGACGACCTCGGCCCCGCGAAAGGAGAGGTTCCGGAGTTCGTCGACCGTGATGCGACCGACGTTCCGGGCCCCCTCGACGACGTGCGGGTCGCCAGTCATGACGCCCTCAACGTCGGTGACGATGACGACCTCGTCGGCGTCCATGTACTTGCCCATCATCACCGCCGTGGTGTCGGAGCCGCCGCGACCGAGCGTGGTGACAGTGCCGTCCGCGGTCTGGGCGAGAAAGCCGGTGATGACCGGCACGACCTCGTCGAGTTCGGCGGCGAGTTTCGCCGCGCGTTTCGTGGTCTCGGCGACGTCGACCTCGCCGTACTCGTCGGTGATGACCGGCCACTCGTCGCTCCCCGGTTCGAGGAACTTCGCCTCAACGCCCCGCGAGGAGAGCGCGGCCTTCAGCATCCGGACCGACGTGCGTTCGCCCATCGAGACGATCTCCGCTTTGTCCCTGTCGTCTGCTTCGAACTTGATCTCGTCAAGGAGGTCGTCGGTCGTCGACCCCATCGCGCTCGCCACGACGGCGATCTCGTGGCCCTGTTCGACGGCGGCAGCGACGGAGTCGGCCGCCCGGTTGATCCGGTCGCCGCTCCCGAGGGACGTGCCCCCGAACTTCGCGACTACGCGCACCGTCTCGCCCCCGCCGCTCGGTGCGTCGATCCGTCACAGAGAGACTGCGCAAACATGCCGGCGACTAACACAGGGTCCAGTATAACTGTGTCCACTTCGGAGCCGGATCGATCCCGTCACGGAATCGGACCGGCACCGCTACGAGGGATCGAGTCGGCGGCGAGCTGCCGACGGAGATTTATACTCACACGAGGACAACTCGGACTATGCACGTCCGCGATGCGGTCGAGGCGGACGCCGACGACCTGGCTGCAATCGTCGACGCGCCGGCCGACGTGATGCGCAACGTCGTCCACGACCGGACGGTTCGCGTGGCCATCAACCGGGACGAGTCGGGGCCGCACGCCGATGTCGACGGCGAGAGCCCGGAGAACATCCTCGGATTCGTCAGTTTCGACGCCCGCGAGGACACCGTGTACGTGACCCAGCTCGGTGGGACCACAGACGCCTGCGAACGACTCCTCGGCGAGCCCATCCGCTTCGCGACCAACGAGCGGATGACCGTCGAACTGTTCGTCGAAGTCGACGACGCGTCGCTCCGGTCGGCGGTCGAAAACACCGGATTCGGGGAAGTGGGACGGGGACCGACGTTCGGCGGACAGGAGACGGTGAAGTACCGACTCGATCCGAAGCAACGGGAGTGAGGAGGCGGGACGGAGCGGTCCGGGTCCGAACGGACGGTCGTCGAAGGCAGTCCAGAGGGGGCCTGAAAGAGGGCACAGAAGGTCGAGGAGACGGCACAGAGGGGGTCCGAAAGAGAGCAAGAGGGTCGAGGAGACGGCACGGAAGGGTCGAGAAGGCGAACGGATCGAAGACGGCCCGAAGCGGTCAGGTGAACTTGCGGACCGACAGGTTCAGCGTGTCGAGATCGACGATTGGCGCGTAGCCCACGTCGGGATCGATGTTGACCGACTTCTGGAACGCGGTCTGTGACTGCCAGCAGCCCGAGTTCACCGCGAGGACGTCGTGGTACTTCCCGTAACCGAGTTTGTGGACGTGCCCCGTGTGGAAGACGTCGGGGACCGAGTCGATCGTGAGGTAGTCCTTCTCCTCCGGAGCGAGGCGGTTGCGACCACCGAACTGTGGGGCGACGTGCCGCTTCTTCAGGAGCTGGTACATCGCCGTGTGTGGGTCGTCGTAGCTCGCCTTCTCCGTCGGGAGTTCGGCGATCACCTCGTCGAGCGACACGCCGTGGTACATGAGCACCGAGACGCCCTCGATCGTCACGGTCGAGGGGTTGCCCGTGATCCGCGCGTCGTGTGCGGACATGATCTCCCGGAGCTCCTCGTCGAACGCCGGCTGGGGTTCGGCGAGACGGACGGCGTCGTGGTTGCCCGGGATCATCACGATCTCCACGTCGCCCGGCACCTCCTTGAGGTACTCCGCGAACGCCTCGTACTGGTCGTAGATGTCGATGATGTCCAGTTCCTCGTCCTGGTTCGGGTAGACGCCGACGCCCTCGACCATGTCGCCGGCGACGAGCAGGTATTCGACGTGGTCGGCCTCCTCGGTGTGGAGCCAGTCGGCGAACGCCGACCACGCGTCGGCGACGAACTCCTGGCTCCCGACGTGGACGTCCGAGATGAGCGCCGCCTGAACGTGGCGGTCGGCGGTCGAGGGACGGTGGCTCCGGGGGACGTCCGGGAAGTACAGATCGTCGACGAACAGGACGCCCGCGTCGTCCGAGAGCGTGCCCGACACGGCGACGCACTCGTCGAGGAGCAGTTCTTCGACGTGGTCGGCGATCTCCTTGTCCTTCATGACGAGACACGGAAACACCCCGGTCGTGTCCTCCAGTTCGACGATCCAGTGGCCCGACGCCGTCGAGCGGACGTCGTTCACCAGCCCGATCATCTCCGCGTCGCTCCGGCCGGGCATCTCCTGGATCGCCGTCGCCGGTCTGTGGTTCACACGTCCGCGGAGGAGCTTCGACAGGCGCTCGTATCGGTCACGGAAGACGTCGACGAAGTCGTCGTACTCTCCGGTGCCGGTCGACTGTCCCGTGATGTCGCCCTCGATCGTGACCGATCGGGGGCTCCGATCTCGGGTCCGGCTCCCCGATCTCTCCTCCGTTTCAACTGGAACTCGTTCGGCAGAATTCGCCGACTCTGCCGAGGAATTTCCAGTCGAAACAGAGGGGTTCGGCGGGGCGGGAGTGGGGGGCTCGGACGTTCCACTCCCCCCGCCGTCGTCGGCCTCGACGCCGCCGTCCACGGTCCTGGTACGCTCGACGCCGTCGTCGACACCGCCGAGAGTACCCGGTGGATCGGGAGCCGTCGAGGTGTCGGCGTCGAGAACCGACCGAACGTGATCGGACGTGATCCGGAGCGCGCCGTCGGGAGCCGTCTCAACGGCCGCCGCGAGGGTTCGGGACGGGTCGTCGGCGTTCGCGATGAGGGTGACCGCCGTTCTGTCGGCGTTGTAGCCGTGGCGAGCCAGCTCCCGGACGATCCGCGTCGTCGTCTCCAGCGGCACACCTGCAGGTGGAGAGGGTGTGAGAAAAGCGTGCCGGAGACTGGACCGACCGACGGCCGGATCGGTGGTCCGTGAACCGTCTCGTCGCCGTCGTCTCACCGGGTCGTGGCGCAGGAGCGACCGAAGACCCAGAAGGTTGAAAGCCGGGGCGACAGTACGGGAGGTGATGACCGCCGATGAGGGCAGTCGGTCCTCGCCGGACGACGAGGCCGACTCCCCATCCACACCTCCCTCCACCCCACCGCCGGATCCGGACGTCGGAGAGTCGACGGACTCGGCAGATCTGACAGAGTCGACAGACCTGACAGAGTCGACGGATCGGTCGAATCGAGAGCGTGAGACCGAGACCGATCCGACACCGACAGCAGGCGACGGTGGCGACGAGACCGGGTCGGTGTCGACACCACGAAGCGGCAGCGAACCGCCGCCAGGAAGTGGAGAGTCGACCCGTCCCGATCCGGTGCCCCGACGGGAAGAGGACGAGTCGTTCGTTCACAGGCTGTGGACCGCCGAGACCGGACCGCTGTTCTTCCTGCGGGAGGTCGCCACGAGCGCCGGGGCCGTCCTGTTCGTGGGGCTGTTGCTGTTCGGCATCAGCGGCGTCTGGCCGCCGATGGTGGCCGTCGAATCGGGGAGCATGGAGCCACATATGCACAAGGGTGATCTCGTCTTCATCACCGAACCCGGTCGGTACACCCCCGACGCGGCGCACGGAACCACGGGGGTCGTCACGGCTGCAACCGGCCAAGAGGTCGACTACCGGACGTTCGGCGGTCCCGGATCGGTGGTCGTCTACGACGAACCGGGACAGGGTGGGCCGCCGATCATCCACCGCGCCGAGTTCTACGTCGAGGAGGGGGAGAACTGGTTCGACCGAGCAGACCCCGAGTTCGTGTCGGCCGACAGCTGTCGCGAACTCCTCAACTGCCCCGCCCCCCACGCCGGCTTCATCACAAAGGGGGACGCGAACGGCCGGTACGATCAGGCCTCGGGGATCGCCGCGCCGGTCAGGCCGGCGTGGGTGACCGGGATCGCCCGGGTTCGTATTCCGTACCTCGGGTGGGTCCGGCTCGGACTCGCCGACGCCGTCCGAGGACGTGAGGCCGGACTGCTGCTCGGCGTCGCGCGTCCGCCGACAAGAGCGACGGGACCGACGACGACCGAGATCGAGCCGGACGTCCCCTTCGATGCGAAAGACCAAGCGAGAGACCGGGACGGAGTGGGTCAGATCGGGACGCGAGTCGGGACGGTCGAGACCGGACCGGAGACCGCGTGGGCTGGAACCACACCGCACGGAGCCGTCGCGGCGGGGTAAGACACGGTGCGGGCGAGTAGCCCGTGGTGTTCGGGAGTGGCGACGACCGAAACCACGGGAGTGACGACGCCTCAGTTATCGAACCGGGCCTGAACGAACGGCTGGACGTTCTCGATGTCGCTGAGACGCGAGTCCGAGAGCAACACGGCCTCGGTCTCGTCGATCGGGACGGAGATGGAGATCTCCTTCGTGCGGCCGTACCGACCCTTGGAGACGACGACGGCGTTGGCGATGCCGAGCATGTCCAGTTCGGAGATGAGGTCGGTGACGCGCCGCTGGGTGAGGATGTCGGCGTCGATCTCCTCGCAGAGGCGCTTGTAGATGTTGAACACCTCGCCCGTGTTGATGTTGCGGACGCCGTTCTTCTCGAGGAGGATCGTGGCGTAGAGGACGATCTTCGACTGCGTGGGGAGGGTGCGAACGACCTCGACCACCCGGTCGAGTTCGATCTTGTCCTGTGCCTGGCGGACGTGGTGTTCTTCGACCGTGTCGGCCTGGCCGCGCTCGGCGAGTTCGCCCGCGGTTCGGAGCAGATCCAGCGCACGACGGGCGTCGCCGTGTTCCTGGGCCGCGAACGCCGCACAGAGCGGGATGACATCCTCGGTCAGTGCGCCGGATTTGAACGCGACGTCCGCGCGGTGCTGCAGGATGTCTCTCAGCTGTGTGGCGTCGTACGGCGGGAAGACGATCTCCTCCTCTCCCAGGGAGGACTTCACCCGCGGGTCGAGGAAGTCGGTGAACTTCAGGTCGTTCGAGATACCCATGATGGAGATCCGCGAGTTCGTGAGCTCGGAGTTCATCCGGGAGAGGTTGTAGAGCGTGTCGTCACCCGATTTCTCGACGAGTTTGTCGATCTCGTCGAGCATGATGACGACGACGCGTTCGTGGTAGTCGACGGCGTCGAAGAACGTCGAGTACACCCTGTCCGTGGGCCACCCCGTCATCGGAACGGTCTCCATCTCCGCCCGATCGGCCTCGAGCGCGTCGATCCGGTCGTCCAGCGCGCCGACGGAGTCGAACTCGGTCGAACCGAGGTCGTTCGGGTCGTCGGCGGCGCGCGTGCGGACGTCGCGGAGACGGTCGAGGCGGTCGTCGATGACCCCCTCGTTCTTCTCGATGAACTTGTTCGCGAGCTGCGCCAAGACGCGGTACTGGGTGTCGGTCACCTCACAGTTGATGTACTCGACCTCGCAGGGGACGTCGTACTTCTGGGAGGTGGACTCCAGTTCCTGGGAGACGTACTTCGCGCTCGCCGTCTTCCCCGTGCCGGTCTTCCCGTAGATGAGGATGTTCGACGGGGTCTCACCGCGAAGTGCGGAGACGAGGATGGTCGCCATCTGGTTGATCTGCTCCGAACGGTGGGGGAGTTCGTGTGGCGTGTACGACGGCCGGAGGACCTCCTTGTTCTCGAAGATCGGTTCCCCCGAGAGGAGGTCGTCGAACAACCCCTTGCTCTCGGTGGGCTCGTCGAGGACGACCTCGTCGAGGTCGAGACCGGTGGTCGGGCCCGTCCCGTGGGTGTCATGTCCTACAGTGTCCCGTATCCCGGTGTCACCGACGGTCGGTTCTATCGGATCGTCCTCGGCGTCTTCCGTACGCTCGCCCACCCCGCGTGTATCGTCGTCCATATGTGTACCCCACCGTTTCAACTGGAAATAACTCCCCGTCCGAAACGAACGGCCGGTTTGAGCCGTGTACGGCCGTGTTTTGTGGCCCCGGTAGACGAGGGGTGTGTCCAGATGATGCAGACGAAACAGATGAAGAGGAGGTATAAAAAGATTGTTTCTCGTTGGAGTGTTCGTCGGGGTCGGGTCGATCTGACGGAGCCGATAGTACTGTCGGGCTGACTGTAATTTCTGACCGAGAGTCCGAACGAACCGGGCCACGGAGGGGAACGAACGAAACGTCCGCGTGAGAGACGGCCCTTGGACGACGTCTCGGCTGTGGGGGTGACGTCATCGCGACCCCCCCACCCCTTCGTTTCGACTGGAACGATCATCGAAGGGAGGGAGGGGTGGGAGAGGTGACTAGCATGGAAACCTTTATATTATATTCGATATAACCATATCCGTAGTATAGGAAGCCTTTATTAATTCATTCAGTGTATCTAGGAATGTAACAGGGATCCCGTCGTTTCGCGGCGCCGTTCCACCTCCCTGCCGTGGTGTTGCAGTCGAAACGAAGGGGTGGGGGGCTCGTGGAGCCCGTCCGTCCACGTCGTCGGTCCGCCTTTCCGTCCGATCGTTCCTCCGTCTCTCCCTCCCGTCACCTCGATAGATCCGTCGGTGGTCCACGGCGCCGTCGCGACTGATACGGCACCGTCACTCTCCTGCTGGGTTCTGCGGCTTCCCGCGGGAGCAGACCCGATCGACTCCGTCACGCGCGTCCGTTCAACGCCGTACTCGACCGTGACGGCCGATGACGCACGTCTGACGCAGAGTTAAGTGGAGTCGAATATGTTGTAACCGCATACGCTCCTCTGTGGACACAGAGGGTGTAGGAGGCCAGGATGGGACTGCTCACAGACCTCAGAGACAGCATATCGCGGGCGGTCGATCGGCTGTTCGTGGAGTCCGACCCCAAACGGATCGGGATCTACGGACCCCCGAACGCCGGGAAGACGACGCTCGCGAACCGAATCGCACGGGACTGGACCGGAGACGCGGTCGGTCCCGAGAGCCGTATTCCGCACGAGACCCGTCGCGCACGGCGTAAAGAGAACGTCGAGATCGAACGCAACGGCAAGACCGTCACTATCGACATCGTCGACACGCCGGGCGTGACGACGAAAGTCGACTACAAGGAGTTTATCGAACACGACATGGAGAAGGAGGACGCCGTCCGACGCTCCCGGGAGGCGACGGAGGGTGTCGCCGAGGCCATGCACTGGCTCCGCGAGGACGTCGACGGCGTCATCTACGTCCTCGACTCGACGCAGGATCCGTTCACGCAAGTGAACACGATGCTCATCGGGATCATCGAGAGTCAGGATCTCCCCGTGTTGATCTTCGCCAACAAGATCGACCTCGACGAGTCGAACGTCCAGCGCATCGCCAGCGCCTACCCCCAGCACGAGACCGTCCCCCTGTCGGCGCTCGAAGGGGACAACATGGACGAAGTGTACGAGAAGATCGCGGAGTACTTCGGGTGAGCCACGATGCCTGAAGCAACCCCCGAACCGGAGACGCCCGAGGGTGTCCAGATCGACCTCATCAGCGGGGCACGGATGGAGAAGCTCCGCTCGATGGAGAAGATCCGACTCATCCTCGACGGCGTCCGCGACGGGAACATCGTCATTCTGGAGGAGGGCCTGTCGCCCGACGAGGAGTCGAAGCTCATCGAGGTGACGATGACCGAGATCAACCCCGACGAGTTCAACGGCATCGAGATCGAGACCTACCCGACGACGGGCGGCGGTGGGAGCGGCTTCTTCGGGAAGCTCATCGGTCGAGACACGCCGAAGAAGCTCACCGTCATCGGTCCCGCGAACCAGATCAAGACCCTCCACAAGGACGAGGAATTCATCAGCGCACTCGTCTCCCGGAAGTAACGTCGATGCCCCACCAGTGTACTTCCTGCGAGCGGGTGTTCGCGGACGGGTCGAAGGAGATGCTCTCCGGCTGTCCCGACTGTGGTGGCAACAAGTTCCAGTTCAAGCCGTCGTCGTCGACCTCCGGATCCGACGACCCCGACCGACCCGGACGAGACGGTCGCGCGGACGGACCCGATCCGGGAGTTCACACCGATCCAGGAGCCCACACCGACCGTGAGACCCAGCCGTCTCCGCCGTCGTCCGACGACGCCTCTCCTCGGCCCTCGTCGTCGCCGACCGACCAGTCGACACGACCGACGGACGGCCCCCAGACGGCATCGGCACAGTCGGCTTCCGACGACGGCCACCCGTCCGTCGGTTCGACCCCGACGCGGGGACGCGCGGAGACGGACGACTCGACCGACACCGACGCCACGGTCGAACGCGGGACGGACGACACCGACGCGGACGAACGCCTGCCTGCGGAGGACTACGCACAGGCGAGCGCCCGAACCGACATGGTCAGTCCCGACGAACTCGCCGACGCTGCGACACCCCCGTCCGGCCCACCCACCGACGAGGTCGACGGCCGCGTCATCGAACCACAGAGCGACGACCGCCCCGGACTCGACGAACTTCGCGAGGAGCTCAACAGCCAGTTCGAGAGCATCAAAATCGTCAGCCCCGGCCAGTACGAGCTCAACCTGATGGAACTGTACGACAGACAGGAGTACATCATCTCCCTCCAGGAGGACGGACGGTACGTCATCGAGGTCCCGGACTCGTGGGGCGACCGCGACGACAACTGACGTCGTCGTCTCACCACGACCGCTCGAACGACCCGACTGCTTCCGAAACGTCGAGATCCGTGTCCCGACCGCCTCCACCCACTCCCGTGGCGGCTGCGGTTTTCGTCGTTCCACGCCTCGATCCGACCCTCCTCCGAACCGTTCTCTCTCCCGATCGAACCCCTCTGTTTCGACTGGAACTCCCGTCCGACGGACCCCCTCCATTTCGTCTCGAAACGCCGCTTCGATCCGAACGAATGCAGTTTACACCACCTTTCAGTCTCGAACGAAAGAACGGTTCCACCTGAAGCGACGGGGGCGACTCCCCGATCACGTTCGACCGGCTCCACCGGAAGCGGAGGAGTCGGCACCCCGCCACCGAAACGCCGTCCTTCTCGCTTTCCGCTCCACGCGGAGCCGAGTGTCCGGGACGATGACGGCCAGTCTCACCTACCGGACACTCGCGATCACACATCGGCGGCTGTCGACAGCGCCCCGACGGTACTCCGACGGCACTCCGACGGTGTTTCAGCGGCACGTCCGCGGTCGGTGACCTCCCGCGACGAGGGCGCCGCGCGCTGCAGTCGTGACCGGAATTGAAGCCTTTAAGCGACCGCGCCCAGTCCGTGAGCACATGAGTCACGCGACGAAGATCGTGCTCGGGACGGTCGGCCTCTCGGTAGTGCTGGTACTGCTTCTCATCGCCGTCGCCGCGTTCGGGTAGCGACGGTGACTCAGTTCGAACGCCGGTCGCTCGACGGCGAAGTCGCGGCGGTCCACGACGCGTACGCACCCGACTCGCTCGTCCTCGACGTCGGCCGGGACTTCGAGACGCTCCCACCCGCCGTCGCAGAGGACCTCGGCCTCCTCGCCGACGCGCTCGACCCCGCCACGTTCCCGCGCGAGTGGCTCCCTGCGGACGCGCCGACCGCGCTCGTCCGTTACGTCGGCTCCGACTTCACCGTCGGCCTGCCCGGCGACGGGACGGTCGTCTGGACCCGTCAGACCGTCCCCCCGACCGTCCTCGTGAAGTTCCGTGCCCGCGGCACGCCCGACGCCTTCCTCGAGTTCCTCCTCGCCGAAGCGTTCGTCCAGCTGTCGCTCGACGCCCCCGAGAGCTTCCTCCCCTTCTTCGGCGAACGCTACCGCGCTCTCGACGACGCGGTCGACTCCGATCCCGCCGAGGTGTATCAGGTCGCCGCGGCGCTGTACGAGGCCTGGGTCGGGCTGCAGACCCGCGAAGAGTTCGCCGCCTGGGCCGACGACTATCCCGGGCTCCACGGGGCGTGGGTCGACGCCGGCGAGCGACTCGACGGACGGCTCGGCGACCTCGCGGGCGAGGTGGCCCGCGGGGAGACCTCGTTCGCGGCGGCGACCGAGTACGCCTGTTCGGCAGTGAAACACGGTCTCGACCTCCCGGCGCCGTTCGCGGCGCTCGACACGGAGGCGTTCCTCGAGTACGGTGCCGGCTACGCGGTCCAGTGGGCCGAGAAGACGTTCGAGCGGCTGGACGATGTCGACGGGAGTTCCTAGACGCTCGACCTCAGCTCACGGACGACGCGGCCCTATGACTGTGCCTCGTAGCTGACGTTCCCCTCGACGTCGAGGTCGATGATCCCGTCGAACAGCGCACGGAAGCGGTCGAGCGTCTCGTCGTCGTGGACCTCGTTCGAGAGGTGGAAGAGGCCGACGGCGTCGTGCTCGTCGAGCAGTTCGAGCAGTTCCTTCGTCGCCGCGTACGCCTGGTCGACGTCGGCGTAGTACGCCATCTCGGTGACCGAGTCGACGCTCACGCGGAGTTTCCCCTCGTGGCTCTCGAGGAAGCTTCGGACCTGTTCGACGATCCCGGCGAGGTCGTCCGGCGACCGGACGTAGTGGATGTTCTCGGTCCGCCGGCGCGAGTAGCCCCGTTCGACCGAGATCGAGTCGAGGATCACGGCTCGCGACTCGTCGACGTCGTAGTACTCCAGTTTCTGTTCGACCTCTCGCGCCGTGGTCCGGGTCGAGACGACGAGGAAGTGGTCGGTGTCGGTCTTCAGGAAGTCGGTGTCGATGCGGTCGGTCTCGCCGATGCTCGGATGGAGGAGTAACAACCCGGTCCCGCCCGGTACCGTGTCGGGCGTGTTCTCGATGGCGAGGGTGTAATCCATACGCGATGGACCGACCGGATGGACTTAAGACTGCGGGCTCTCGGTCGGCCGTCGTCGGGCGACACTGTTCGTCCGTCCTATCGTTCAGAACAGGCTGTCGGCCGTCGCGGCACCGATGACGCTGAACACCGCGCCGACGCTCGTCGCCTTCAGCGTCGCCCCGACGACGGCCGCACTCAGCGTCACCCCGAAGACGGTCAGCGCGTTCGGATCCGACTGGCCGACGTCCGCGAGGAACGTCCCGGGCGCGTCGAACGCGAGGGCGAGGATGACCACCGAGAGGTACGAGACGAGCACGAGCGAGATGAACCGTGCGGGCACACCCGCGATGTCGATCTCGCGGTCCGGATCCCGGTCGTCCGCCTTGTACAGCGCCCCGTAGCCGATCCCGAGGACGATGACGAACGTCACCAGTCCCTGGATGGCGGACATACTCCGCGCGAGCACCCACACCTCCTCGGTGACGACGAACGGTCCCGCCAGCAGGAAGCCGCCGACGACCTGCTGGGCCGTGTCGGCGAGCGCGAACCGTCGGTTCTTTCCGACCACGTGTTCCGAACTCGCTCCACGAATAAAGACGACACGAAAGGACCGCTCGGTGTCCCCGTCTGTGGGCTGTCGGGCGTGCGTGGACCGGTCGTACGGATCGATGGACGGCTGACGGACCGATCACTCGGACGGTCGTGTCCGGTCCCGAGGCTCCGGTGTTACACGGTTTCCGTCCTCAGCAGAAACGCTTCGGCCCCACCGTCTCCCTCCGCCGATGGTTCGCAACCGGGACCCCGAACAGTGCTACCGAAGCGAAGGACTGTCCCGTGTGTTCGTTCGCTCCCCTCGGTCACGCGGACCTCGCACGCCGTCGTCGACCGCCGATCCCGTCGGCGACACCCACCGTCCGAACGAACGCGGGGCGGTGGCGCGTGACGGCGCGCTCGCCGGAGCGCGCCTCGCGCGCGAGCCGCACGACTCTCCCGGCCTCGTCGAAACCCACGATCGAAGACGTTTCGCTGCTCAACTGTGTGTCGCACGACGTTCCGTCGGGGTCGTCCGTAGGGGCCTCCGTCGACGCGGATCGCTCGTCGTGTAATCGTCCGCCTGCACGTGTGAGTCGACGAGCGAGCGTCAGCCGATCGACCGACCGGACACGCGACTCGTGTTCCCACTCGACTCTCCTCACCGACTCCGAACCCGTTTTGCCGCTCGGGGCTCACGAGCGCGTATGAGCGTTCGCGACGAGTTCGATACGTGGGCCGCCGACGGCCGCGACCGCGGGATGGAAGAGCGCCACTGGCACACGGCAAAGCACGTCCTCGCCCGGATGCCGGTCGAGTCGGGCGACGCCGTCCTCGACCTCGGCTCCGGCAGCGGCTACGCCGCCCGGGCCCTGCGCGAGGCGGGCGGTGCGGGGCGTGCGGTGGGGCTCGACGGTGCGCCTGCGATGGTCGAAAACGCCCGCGAGTACACGGACGATCCGGCCGTGGAGTTCCTCGTCGGCGACTTCGACGCGCTCCCCTTCGCCGACGACACGTTCGACCACTGCTTCTCGATGGAGGCGTTCTACTACGCGCCCGACCCGTTCCACACGCTCGAGGAACTCGCCCGGGTCCTCTCGCCGGGCGGGACGCTCTACTGCGCGGTCAACTTCTACGAGGAGAACGTCCACGCCCACGAGTGGCAGGAGAAGATCTCGATCCCGATGACCCTGTGGTCCGCGGAGCAGTACCGAACGAAGTTCCGCGAGGCGGGGCTGTACGTCGCCGAACAGGACAACGTCCCGGACACCGACACCGAGATCCCTCCCGCCGAGGCGTTCCCGACCGAGGGGTTCGAGACGCGCGAGGCGATGATCGAGCGCTACCGCGATCTCGGGACGCTGCTGACGGTCGGCGTCGTCCCCTGACCCGGTGTCCCGACTGACGAGTCGACGACCGGCCCGGCTCGCGGCCCGTTCTCTCGACCCGGTGCCGTTGCTCCCGACCTCGTCCGATTACTCCCGCCCCCGTGCAGCTACCCCCGGCCGACGATCCGGGCGTCACCGGGTGCGAATCCCAGCGTCACCTCTCCGTCGAGCGGGTCGCGCGTCCGAGCGATCACCTCGTGCCCTCGCCAGTCGAGTCGCACGCGCGTCGTCTCGCCGAGGAACTCCGACCGCACGACCCGCGCCCGAAGCCGGTTCGCCGTCGACGACTGGGAGGGTCCGCCGGCCGACCGTCGATCGCCGCCACCCGCTTCGTCCGAACTGTCGACCACTCGCAGGTGTTCCGGCCGAACGGCGAACGTCACCCGCGTCCCCGTCGGGAGTGACTCGCCCGCGGCGACCTGGAACGGCTCCCCGTCGACGTCTACGACCGTCTCGCCTGCGTCGGCGGCGGTCGCCCCACCCGGCCGCTCGACGACCCGACCCTCGAACAGGTTGTTGTCGCCGACGAACGACGCGACGAACGGGGTCGCCGGCTCCCGATAGATCACCTGCGGCTCGCCGACCTGTTCGACCCGTCCGCCGTTCATCACGGCCACCCGATCGGAGACGGCGAGCGCCTCCTCTTGATCGTGGGTGACGTACAGCGTCGTGACGCCGAGTTCGCGCTGGATGTCGCGCACCTGTCCGCGGAGGCGGTCTCGGAGCGCCGCGTCGAGCGCGCTCATCGGTTCGTCGAGGAGGAGGAGCCGGGGTTCCGGCGCGAGTGCCCGTGCGAGCGCGACGCGCTGTTGCTGGCCACCCGAGAGCTCCGTCGGGTCGCGCCCCTCGAACCCGCTCAGGTCGACGAGCTCGAGCAGCTCCCGGACGCGCTCCTCGCCCGAGACCCCGCCCGGTGGGTCGGTGAACCGGAGGCCGTAGGCGACGTTCTCGCCGACGGTCATGTGCGGGAACAGCGCGTAGTTCTGGAAGACGACGCCGACCCCGCGGTCTTCGGGCGGGTCGCTGCCGACGTCCCGCCCGTCGAACCTGATCGTCCCCGTCGTCGGCGACTCGAACCCCGCGACGAGCCGCAGCGTGGTGGTCTTGCCGCAGCCCGACGGCCCGACGAGCGTGAAGAACTCGCCGTCGTCGATCGAGAGAGTGACGTCGTCGAGCGCGGTCGTCTCACCGTAGCGCATGGTGACGTTCGAGAGTTCGAGAGCGGTCATCGTACGAGTGGATCCGGTCGTGTCGGTGGTCGAGTCGAGATCCGACGGGTCGTGGTCCGTCGGTCGGCGGTCGCCATCGGAGTCGTCCGGGTCGTCGCTGGCGGCACTGGCACGCTCGTCCGCACCACGACGGGAGCTTCGCGGTAGGACGAACCGGTCGGGGCTTCGACGGGTCCTCCGAACCCGCACGGATCACGCGCCGTCCTGACGCCGGGATGGGGGTCGGACGCGCGGCCCCCGGTGCGCGGTGAGACCACCCCCTCCCCAGCCGACTGCGGTGCTCGCGCCGGAGGCGCTGTGCGCCTCGTCCTTCGCGCGCACTGGGCGCGACCGTCGTCGCGCCAGCACACGCCACCGCTTCGGCTTCGGCGACGTCGGCTGCCTCCCCCGCTCGCTCGCCACAGGTCGCCACCGATCCGACTCGCAGTCACGACTCCCATCGCCCCCCAAACCGGTCGATGACGACGAAGCTCGCGGCGGTCACGACGAGGAGGATCGACCCCATCGCGGTCGCCGGGCCCAGCCGCCGCCCCAGATAGCGCTCGACGGCGACGGGCATCGTGTAGCTCCCCGACCCCGAGGCGAGGATGACGGTCGAGTCGAACTCGCCGACACTGATGGCGAACGCGAACGCCGCGCCCGCGACGACGCCGGCGGAGACGAGCGGGAGTTCCACGTCCCAGAGCGCTCGCGCCCGCGACGCCCCGAGGCTCCGCGCCGACTCCACCAGTCGGGGATCCAGCTGGGATAGAAGCGGGGCGACGTTCCGTGTGACGAAGGGGTAGGCCGCGACCGCGTGGGCCGCGACGATGGCGACCGCCCCCGTGATCGCCACTCGCGTCCCGAACACGTCGACGCCGAACACCAGCCCACGGAGGAGCCCGAGCCCCACGACGATGCCCGAGACGGCCAGCGGTGCCATCGCCAGCGTGTCGACCGCCTTCCGTCCCCACCCCTCGCCCGTCGAGAGTACGCCCACGACGACGCCCATCGGGAGCGCCACGGCGAGCGTCGCGACGCCGAAGAGGATGGAGTTGCGGATGGCGGGCAGCGGCTTCACCTGGAACTCCGCGCCCGTCGCCTGTCGCTCGACGAGGAACCGATAGTGAGCGAGGGTGAGGCCTTCCGACCCGGTGACGCTCGACAGCACCATGCTGAGGACCGGCCCGACGAAGACGACGCAGACGACGAGGCCGTAGGCGAAGACGGCGAGTCGGGTCGCGACCGCACCGGGGTCGAGCGACTCGGGGAGTAGCGACCGCCGCGGCAGCGGGTTCGCCCCAGTTCCCTGTCCCGACGTGCGACCCTCGTACCGGAGGTAGACGTAGGTCAGCGCGAGCGAGATGCCCGTCTCGACGGTCGCCAGCGCCGCCGCCTCGGCGTACTCGAGGTCGGAGACGAGTTTGAAGATCCACACCTCGACGGTGGCGAGCTGGAACCCGCCGAGCGCGAGCACGATCGGGAAGGAGGCGAACGTGAAGACGAACGTCAGCGTCGCTCCGACGGCCACGGCCGGCAACAGCTGGGGGAAAACGACGTCGCGGAACGCTCGCGACGGGGAGGCACCGAGCCCCCGCGCCGTCTCCACGGCGCGGGCGTCGACGCTCTCCCACGCCGCGGTGACCACACGTGTCACCAGCGGGGCGTTGTAGAACGCGTGCGCGACGATCACGGCCTCGAGGGTGAACAGCAGTTCGACCCCGCCGAGACCGGCCGTCCGGAGCACCGCGTTGAGCGTCCCGTTCCGCCCGAACATCGCGACGAAGCCGATGGCGACCATGATCGACGGGAGCACGAACGGGAGGATCGTCACCGATCGGAGCAAGCGCCGGCCGGGGAACTCGAACCGTGCGAGCACCCACGCGCCGGGGAGGCCGAGCGCGAGACTGGCGAGCGTCGAGAGGAACGCCTGGTAGGCAGTGAAGCCGAGGATGTCGACGAGGTAGAACTCCGAGGTCAGGATCTCGCGGACGGGTGCGAGCGTGAGGCGTCCGTCGACGACGACGCTCTCGACGAACACCGTCCCGACGGGGTAGTAGAAGACGACGAGGAGGACGACCCCCGTCGTCGCCGCGACCGCGGGCAGGAGCGCGCGCTCGCCGGCGGGGGCGACGCGGGCGAGCGTTCGTCCACGACGGCTCATCGGCCCGCTTTCGGGACTCCTGTCGCCGTCGACGGCTGCTCCGTCGTCACTTGCTGGCGAACGCCCGGGCCCACGCGTCGGTCCATTCACCGAGCGAACCCTTCAGTTCGTCGTACGTGAAGGTGACGGCTTCGGGGGGCTGGTGGGCGTACTTCGCGAAGTCCTCGGGGAGCGTCGCCGTCTCCGTCGCCGGGAACTGGACGTTTCGGACGGCGATCTCGGCCTGGATCTCCGGCGAGAGCACGAAGTCCATGAACTCGTTCACCCGGCCGACCCGATCGCTGGACGCGAAGCGGGCCATCCCCTCGGGGTTCGCGTACCCCTGATCGTTCAGAAAGCGGATCTGGTGCTCTTCCATGGGTTCGCCGTACTCGTTGGCGAACACCTGGTCGGTCGAGTACGACACCACCATCGGTGCCTCGCCGTTCGAGTAGGCGTTGTACGCGTCCTCCCAGGTGCCGAGCACCCGCACGTCGTTGTCCTTCAGCGCCTCCCAGTAGTCGAGGTAGCCCTCTTCGCCCTTCGCGGCGACCGTGTGGAGGAGGAACGCCTTCCCCGTCGCGCTCGACGTGGGGTTCTGGACGATGAGTTCGCCGGTGTGGGTCGGGTCGAGGAGTCCGTCGAACGTCTCGGGTGCCGTCGTCTCCGTCTCGTTCCAGACGAGACAGATGTAGCCCGTGTCGTACGGGACGGCTCGTCCTTCGGGGTCGAACTCCAGCGACGACTTGACCTCGCCACGACGCGAGAGTGCCCCCTCGCCGACGGGCGCGAACAGGGGGTCGGAGAGCTTCTCGTCGATACGGATGAGCATGTTCGTGTCGAGCCCCACGTAGGCGTCGGCGTCGATCGTCGCACCCCCCAGCTGTCGTTCGATGAAGTAGTTCAGCTCGTTCTCGGGCGTCTCCCAGACGAGCGTCGCGTCGAACTCGCTCTCGTACTGCTCTTTCAGCCACGGTCCGGGCGACGAACTCGGCGCGTCGACGAAGGCGCTGTACGTCGCGACGACGAGCTCGGCCGGTGCCGTCGATCCGACGGTCGTCCCGGTCGCCTCCGTCGCCGTCGGGGTGTCGGTCGATCCCCCTCCGTCGCTGCCGCCGCTCGAGCCACCGCTGCCGCCGCTCCCGTCGCCCCCACCGCCGAGACAGCCGGCGACGAGCGCCGCGGCGCCACCGGCTCCCGCGGTACGCAGGAAACTCCGTCGTCTCATTACCTGGTTGTTGCACCGAGTGATACTTAACCCCAGTGATCGACCAGTGCCAGTAATCTCGGTAGTGTCGGTGGTGTCGGTGACAGGGACGTGTGTCGGTGGTGTCAGTGACAGGGACGTGTGTCGGTCGCTCCGCCGGTGGGGACGCATGGATTTAATTCACAGAGGGACGCACGCCCCGTGTGGTACTCTCTCGGCGGTACGTCCTGGGTGGTCTGTTCGCGGTGTCGGTCCTGGCAGCCGCCGTCCTCCTGATCGACGTCCTCGGCACGGTGTTCTTCGCCGTCACGGTCGCGTACCTGCTGGTCCCGGTTCGAGAAGAGCTCGTGGCGCGGGAGATCGACCCGCGGCTCGCGAGCCTCACCGTGACGCTCGCGGCGCTCGTCGGCGTCGTCCTCGTCGCCGCCCCGCTCGTGTTCGTCACCGCGAGTCGACTCTCCGATACCATCGCCATCCTGGCCGACCTCCCGACGATGTACGACGTCGAACTGCTCGGTCGGACGTACGTCGTCGACGTCGTCGAGGTTCGTGCGTCGGTCGTCCAGCTCATCCAGGCCGCCGGCCGGCGAGTGCTGGTTTCGATCCCCGTCCTGACGGTCAAGTTCACGCTGTTCGTCGTCCTCGTCTACTCGCTGCTCCAGCGGAGCGAGGCGTCCGCGCAGGCGGCGCTCGCGGTCGTCCCGCCGGGGTATCGTCGGGTCGCCAAATCGTTCAACCGCCGGGCACGGAACACGCTCTACGGGATCTACATCCTGCAGGCCGCGACGGCGGTCGGGACGTTCGTCATCGCGGTGCCCGTCTTCTTCGTCCTCGGCTACGAGTCGGTACTCACGCTCTCGATCGTCGCCGCCGTCCTCCAGTTCATCCCCATCGTCGGTCCGAGCGTCCTGTTGCTCGTCATCGCGGGCTTTCACCTCGCCGTGGGGCAGTTCGTCGCCGCCGCCCTCGTCGTCGCCGTCGGCGGCTTCTTCATCGCGTGGCTCCCCGACATCCTCATCCGTCCGCGCCTCGCCGAGCGCGCGGCGAACCTCTCGGCCGGGGTCTACTTCGTCGGCTTCGTCGGCGGTCTGCTCTCGATGGGCACTATCGGCATCATCGCCGGCCCGCTCGTCGTCGCCCTCGTCGTCGAGGCGGCGAATCTCCTCTCGGACGAACTCAACGCGATCCCCGTCGAGGAAGCCTGAAACACCGGCTCAGGTGGATTCGAGCGGCCCGCCCCGCGCCTCCCACTCCGTCAGCGACCCCTCGTAGAACATGACGTCGTCGTAGCCCAGCTTTCGAAGCACGACGTACGTGTGGCTGATCCGCCGCGCCGTGTTGCAGTAGAGGAGCACCCGATCGCCCGGTGTGACGCCGTGGTCGGCGAGGATCGACGCGATCTCGTCGTCGGCTCGCAGCCCGCGCGAGTCGTCGTCGACGAACTCGCGCCAGTCGAGTTGCACGGCACCGGGGAGGTGGCCCTCCTCCCACTCCCACGGTTCGCGCGTGTCGAGCACCGCGACGTCGTCGTCCGCCACCGCCACTCGCACGGTCTCGAAGTCGACGAACGGCGTCTCGTCCGGTTCGCGCGCCTCGTACGTCGTCTCTCTCACCTCCGGGGTGCCGCGTTCGACCTCGTGGTCGCGGCTCCACGCGCTGAAGTCGCCGTCGAGGAGGCGGACGTCCCCGTGCCCGTACGCGAGCGCCGTGACGAGAAACCGGGCCGCGAAGACGCCGTGAGTGTCGTCGTAGGCGACGAGGGTGTCGTCCGGTTCGATCCCCGCCCCGGACATCAGTTCCTCCCAGACGTCGACGCCGGGGAGCATCCCCTCGCTCGGGTCACCCCCGCTGTCGGCGGCGTGTTCGTCGGCCCGGAACGCGTCGAAGGGGACGTTCACCGCGCCGGGGACGTGGCCGATCCCGTCGAACTCCCAGGCGTCGCGGACGTCGACCACCCGCACCTCGTCGAGGTGGTCGGCCAGCCACGCCGCCGAGACGACGATATCCGTCATGACCGGAGGTTGTCGGCCCCTCGACTTATACCGTCGGACCTCGTCGCCGACCGGCGGACGGGCCGCCGACCCGATCCGTGTCGAAGATAGCGGCGAACGTTGCCGCGCACGACTCCGACAGCTTGATGCGGTTATTCGCCGTCATCGAACGGGTCTGTTCTCCCCGCCAGCTCCTCCGCTTCGCCCAGCCAGAACCTGCCATTCTTGCCCCTTCGACGGACGAATGGCTGTCTCTGCCGTTGCTGTGGGAGTTATGGGGCCGGAAGCCGTACGTACAGTTGCATGTCTGACACTGAGTACGCGAAAGACGTTCTCGTCTCGGCCGACTGGGTGGAGAACCACCTCGAGGACTTCCAGAGCGACGATCCTGACTACCGACTCGTCGAGGTCGACGTCGACACCGAGGCCTACGACGAGGCCCACGCACCCGGCGCGATCGGCTTCAACTGGGAGACCCAGCTGCAGGACCAGACGACGCGCGACGTCCTCTCGAAGGAACACTTCGCCGACCTGCTCGGGAGTCACGGCATCTCCGAAGACTCCACCGTCGTGCTCTACGGCGACAACTCCAACTGGTTCGCCGCCTACACCTACTGGCAGTTCAAGTACTACGGCCACGACGACGTCCGGCTAATGGACGGCGGCCGCGACTACTGGCTCGACAACGACTACCCCACGACGGACGAGGTCCCCGAGTTCCCGGCGGTCGACTACACCGCCCGCGGTCCGTTCGAGGACATCCGTGCGTACCGCGACGACGTCGAGAAGGCCATCGAGCGCGGTATCCCTCTGGTAGACGTCCGCTCGCCCGAGGAGTTCTCCGGCGAGATCCTCGCGCCGCCGGGACTGCAGGAGACCGCCCAGCGCGGCGGCCACATCCCCGGCGCGCAGAACATCTCGTGGGCCATCGTGACTAACGACGACGGCACGTTCAAGTCCCGCGACGAACTCGAAGAGATCTACGCCGAGAAGGGCATCGACGGCGACAACTCGGTCGTCGCCTACTGCCGCATCGGCGAGCGCTCGTCGGTCGCGTGGTTCGCCCTGCACGAACTGCTCGGTTACGACTCCGCCGTGAACTACGACGGCTCGTGGACCGAGTGGGGCAACCTCGTCGGTGCGCCGATCGAGAAGGGCGCGGGCGAGTGAGCGACGGGCACGAGCCCGCGAGCGGACCGGGGAGGAAACGACCCGTGGAGAAGGGTGACTGAGCCGCGACGATTCCACTGCTTTCTTCGACGGGCCTGTTCACCCGAGCACGACCGCCGCCACTTGCGGGGTGACGAACGCCTCGACGAACCCCGCCAGGACGAAGACGACTGCGAGCCCGACGACGATCCGCCACGTCCGGCCGATCTCGCTCACGACGGCCGCCCGTGGCCGGCTGCCACGCCACGCGCCCCAGCCGACGTGGCCGAGTCGGAGCCCGACTCCTCCGGCGACGGCGATGGCGGGCAGTTCGACGATCCCGTGAGGACCGACGAGCGCGGCGAAGACGAGCGGGTCGACGACGCCCGCGACCGCACCCACGAGGAGGCCGTTGAACAGTAACGTCCCCACCGTCGGAAGCCCGGCGAACAGCCCCGAGAAGCCGGCGCTCGTCGCCACGAGCCAGTTGTTGACGGCGATGTTGACGAACGGCCCAACGGGGAAGACGCCGAACACCGTGGCTGGGTCGTCGGGCGCGCCGATCCGGACGCCGTAGCCAGCCGTCGCTCCCCACCCGCCTGCGACACCGGCGGCGAGCACCGCCGCCGCGACGACGACGTACCCCCAGTCGTGCCGGACGAACCCGCCCAGTTCCGCGACGCTCGCCCGCACCGCCCCCCGGAGGCCTGTCGGTCGTCCCCCGTCCACCGACTCCGGTCCGAAACTGTCCCCGTCGTCGGGGTCGTCCCGCGTCGCTTCGGCGTCCTCTCCCTCGTCTTCCTCGTCCGTCTCGACGGCCGTCTCCGCCGTTCCGGCTCGGCCCGTCGTCGGTCGTTCCGCCCCCATCTCGATCGGCTGGGACGGCTCCGTGTCCGACTCGACGCCTCCGAACACGAACCCTCCCTCGTCGGCCGCCGCGTCGCGGGCGCGTCGATCGGTCTCTCCGGCCCGGTCCTTCCCGTCGGTGTCGTTGGTGTCGTCGTCGCCGTCGGCAGCACCGTCGCGGTTTCGTTCGTCCGCCCAGCCAGCGTACAGTGCGACGGCGACCCCGTCGAGCAGCGGCGTGAGGAGGAACGTCGAGACGAGCGCCACGACCCGGTCGACGCCGGCGATACCGAGGCCGACCGCGCCGACGCCGAGGGCGACGTAGCTGGCCACGACCACGACGACGTAGAAGACGAACCCGCCGGGGTGGGCGACGGGCACGCCCGCGCTCCGACGGATCGCACCCCGGACACCGACGTCGTCGACGACGGCCGCGGGGCCCGCGAACGCCAGCAGCGCGAGCACGCCGAGGACGGCGACGACGGTGACGGCTACCCCCACGAACGCGGCGAGGACGGCGGTCGCGGCCGCCCGATCGAGCGCCGCCGTCGCCTCGGGCGCGGTGCCGAGCGTCCCGATCCCGCCGACCACTGCCGCCAGCAGCGGGATCCCGGCGACGACGAAGAGTCCCCACCGGACGACGACGAGACCGGCGAACGTTCGCCACCGACCGGTCCCCGCGACGCCGGCGGCGAGGGCGTCGCGGTCGTCGAGTGCTGCGTCCACCGCGCCGAGCGCGGCCGCCCGGGTCACGCCGCGCGCGAGCACGTAACAGACGATCCCGACGAGCACTGCGATCGAAAGCGGACCGACCACCTCCGGCGACAGCAGCGTCGCCGCGAGCCGGTCGTTCAGTGCCGCTGGCAGTCCCGAGGGGTTCTCCGGCGCGAGCAGCTCGGGGTTCAGCGCGGCGACGTCGTCGACCAGCGGCTCGAGCCGGCCGGTCGCCGTCAGTACCAGGTAGACGACGATCACGCCGACGAGCAGCGGCAGGCGAGCGACGTCCGCCGTCGCGGCGAGCAGTGCGTAGTACGGGAGGACGGCGCTGGCGTCGTCTCGAAAGAGGCCACCCACCGCCCGGAGGGCATCGTCCACTGTCACGCCCGGCGGTTACAGCCCCACGGGCGTATCTCTTCCCCAGCCGTCGCCTGCCTCGGTCGACGCTTTCTAACGCGGAGCCGTTCTATCGCCTGGTATGAACGCTCAGGAGCTCACCGACGCTGTCCACGACGCGCACGAGACGCCGCTCTCCCGACTCGGCTCGTCGAAGTGGGTGTACGCCCTCACCGGGGGCGAGATGGACGCCGACGCCGTCGACGCCGCCTGGACGGGAGAGGCGCGCGCGGCCCACGACGTGTTCACCGCGTGGGCCGCCGACGAACCGGACGCCGACGCCGCGGCCGTCTTCGCCGGCGTCGCCGAGACGGCCGCCGAGCACGGGGGCGACGCCGACGACGCACGACCGATGTACGGCACGCTCGCCGACGTCGAGGGCACCGCCGCACGCGCCGGCGGACTGCTGGCGTGGACGCTCGTCACGGAGAAGACGCTCGCGCAACTCGTGGGCTTCTACGTCGGCGACGCCGACCCCTCGTCGGCGGACACGTTCCGCGACCGCCGGAGCGACGTCCAGGCGCAGCGGGACGCAGCCGAGAACCTGCTCGACGACGTCTGTGACGACGCTGCCGACTGGGAGGCCGCGCGCGACGCCGCCGACCGCGTCGTCACGGCCGCCTACGACGACTACGTGCAGACGCTGGAGTCGATGGGGATCAAGCCGAAGAACGTCTGCTGAGGGTACGGTCTCGCCACGGTCTCGACGCGAGCGGGGGCGTCCCTTCGACCACTCTTTCGACTGGAAACCCGGTCGCAGTTCGACCCGATCGATTCCGGTGGAGGTCGTCGGTCACTGTCGACCGTTCCGACCGCTCGTCGGTGCTGACGGCCGATTCTTCTATCTGCGCGACGATACGGCTCGACGAACTGTCCGCACGTTCCACCCGAAACGAAGGGGGTCGGAGATCAGACGCCGGCCACGCCGGTGCGGTACTCTTTGAGGTGTTCGCGGGCGGCGACGACGTGGTCGTGGAGATCGCCGTCGGTGTCGTCGGCGATCTCGTAGAGGGCGTTCATGTGCCGGTCCAGCCGACCGTGGTCGGGGCCCTGGTCGCGGCTGGCGAGCTCTGCGACCTGGTTGGAGTGGTCGTACAGCCGTCGCTGGAGGTCTCCCTCCGCGAGTTCGCTCGCCTTCCGCAGTGCCTCGCTCGCCGCCTCGAGTTCCTCTCGTGACATACGTCGATGTACACTGTCACGGGAGAAAACGGTTGGTACGGCGGGACGGATTGTCGGTATCGACGACGCGGTGATCGCGAGCGCCAGGCGCGACAGCCGAGCGACCCAAGTAGCCGCGCTCCCTCCGATACACTGTGACCGAGAGCCCGCTCTCCGTGGACCGTCCCGACGCCGACGTCCCCTTCCGCGTCGATGCACCGTTCGACCCCGCGGGCGACCAGCCCGAGGCGATCGAGACGCTCGCGCGGGGGTTCGAGGAGGGGATGAAGCGACAGACTCTCCTCGGCGTCACGGGGTCGGGCAAGACGAACACCGTCTCGTGGGTGATCGAGGCGATCCAGAAACCGACGCTGGTGATCGCCCACAACAAGACTCTGGCAGCACAGCTGTACGAGGAGTTCCGGAACCTCTTCCCGGAGAACGCGGTGGAGTACTTCGTCTCGTACTACGACTACTACCAGCCGGAGGCGTACATCGAACAGACCGACACGTACATCGACAAGGACATGTCGATCAACGAGGAGATCGACCGACTCCGCCACTCGGCGACCCGGTCGCTCCTCACGCGGGAGGACGTGATCGTCGTCGCCTCCGTGTCGGCGATCTACGGCCTCGGCGACCCCCGCACGTACGAGGAGATGGCGCTGAGACTGGAGGTCGGCGACGCCGTCGACCGGGACGATCTCCTTCGGAGGCTGGTGGACCTCAACTACGAGCGCAACGACGTCGACTTCCAGCAGGGCACCTTTCGAGTTCGGGGCGACACGGTCGAGGTGTTCCCGATGTACGGCCGTCACGCGGTCAGAGTCGAGTTCTGGGGCGACGAGATCGACCGCATGGCCAAACTCGACCCCCTCACTGGGGAGGTCGTCTCGTCGGAGCCCGCCGTGCTGGTCCACCCGGCGGAGCACTACTCGATCCCCGAAAACACGCTCGAACAGGCCTGCGAGGAGATCGAGGAGCTCATGGAGGAACGGGTACGGTACTTCGAGCGCCAGGGCGATCTCGTCGCAGCCCAGCGCATCGAAGAGCGCACGACGTTCGACCTCGAGATGCTCCGCGAGACCGGCTACTGCTCGGGGATCGAGAACTACTCGGTCCACCTCTCGGACAGAGAGTCGGGCGAGCCGCCGTACACGCTCCTCGACTACTTCCCCGACGACTTCCTCACCGTCGTCGACGAGTCTCACCAGACCCTTCCGCAGATACGGGGCCAGTTCGCCGGCGACAAGTCCCGGAAGGACTCGCTGGTCGAGAACGGCTTTCGACTACCGACGGCGTACGACAACCGCCCGCTGACGTTCGAGGAGTTCGAGGAGAAGACCGCCAAGACGCTGTACGTGAGCGCGACGCCCGCCGACTACGAGCGCCGGGTGTCCGAACAGGTCGCCGAGCAGATCGTCCGACCCACACACCTCGTCGATCCGGAGGTCGAGATCGCGCCCGCGACGGGGCAGGTGGACGACCTCCTCGAGAGAGTGTCAGAACTCCCCGACGAGGAGCGCGCGCTCGTCACGACGCTGACGAAACGGATGGCCGAGGACCTCACGGAGTACCTCGAGGAGGCGGGCGTCGCGGTCGAGTACATGCACGACGAGACCGACACGCTGGAGCGACACGAGATCATCCGCTCGCTCCGGCTGGGAGAGATCGACGTGCTCGTCGGCATCAACCTCCTCCGCGAGGGGCTGGACATCCCCGAAGTCTCCCTCGTCGCGATCCTCGACGCCGACCAGGAGGGGTTCCTCCGCTCGGAGACCACGCTGATCCAGACGATGGGGCGCGCCGCCAGGAACGTCAACGGACGCGTCGTCCTCTACGCCGACTCCCCCTCGCGTGCGATGGAGTCGGCGGTCGAGGAGACGCGTCGCCGCCGCCGCATCCAGCGGGAGTTCAACGAGGAACACGGCTACACGCCCACGACGATCGACAAGGCGGTTGGCGAGACGAACCTGCCGGGGTCGAAGACCGACACCGGCGGCGTCTCCCGCGAGAACCCGGCCGACTCCGACGAGGCACGGGCGCAGATTCAGCAGCTGGAGGAGCGGATGGAGGAGGCGGCGAGCAACCTGGAGTTCGAACTCGCCGCCGACATCAGGGACCGCATTCGGGAACTGCGCCGGGAGTTCGACCTCGACCGCGAGGACGACGGCGTCGCGCCCGAACTCGATCCGGAGTTCTGAACATGGGTGGAGACAGGGACGACGAGTACCCGGAGACGCCGACGATGATCTTCGCCGC
Source organism: Salinigranum salinum (assembly GCF_009176545.1). Taxonomy (GTDB): domain Archaea; phylum Halobacteriota; class Halobacteria; order Halobacteriales; family Haloferacaceae; genus Salinigranum; species Salinigranum salinum. Next base: position 208,255 of record NZ_VTOJ01000001.1, read on the forward strand.
GGGCGGCCTCCTGTGGCGCGAGGCGGACGAGCACGACGCCGATCACGAGGAAGCACTGCTCGCCGTCGTCCACCGTCCGCGGTACGACGACTGGAGCCTCCCGAAAGGGAAGCTCGAACCCGGCGAACTCCTCCCCGAGACCGCGGTGCGGGAGGTTCGCGAGGAGACCGGGTTCGCGGTCGCCCGCGAGAGGTACGCCGGCCGGTACCAGTACGACGTCAGCGAGGGTCCGAAGACGGTGTTCGTCTGGCACATGCGCGTCGTCGACGACCTCGGCCGACCCGACGACGAGGTCGACGACCTCACGTGGCTCACGGTCGAAGAGGCGCTCGATCGTCTGACGTACGACCTCGAACGCGACCTGGTTCGGCGGGTGACCCGGCCGTCGCGACGCTGACTGCCCCTGGTCGGGTTCGCTGGACACTGCACTGCTCGGTTCCTTCGTGTTAGCTTTAGCATTGATTCCACCAGACTGCGAAGGCTTGCAACCACGATTCCGCGATCGGCAACTGAGCGTTCGAGAACGTATTTGAGAACGAAGAGGTTCGGCGTTTTACCTCACGAAAGACACGTTCGATAGCGTTTCGATTTCCGTGGCGGCACACGCGAAATCGGAGGCCGAGTCGGTTGAGTGCAGCTTTCAAATGAGTCGCAGCATCGATCAAGAATGTGACGTCGTTCCGGTGCTGTTTCTCGCGGAGTTCGCGAAGAAACAGCAGAGTGAGTTGCGTCGTTCGCGTCTGAAAGAGCCGAATGTGGAGGAATTGGTTTGTGCCGGGATCGACCGCAGCGTACAGCCAGTGGCGTTGGCCGTTGACGCGAATCATCGTCTCGTCAACCGCACTCTGATTCGGCTCGACGTCACTGTCGGGCTGTAGATCGTCCTTTCGCACCCAGTCGTGAATCGCTGTACGACTTCGTTCGACACCCAATTTCTCAAGGTATTGTTTGGTATTCGAGAGCGACAAGCCAGCGAGATGGAGCTGAATACCCACTTGAATCGCGAACTCGGGTGTCCGTTCTCGCTCCACAAACTCCAAGTCGATCCATTCAGTAGGTCCGCTGAGGCGGTCGATTTCGGGCATAAGGCACTCAGAAATTGACCGCCTCATTCCTAACTTAACACGACCGCTCGGTTCGGGCCACAGATTCATATCACACCGTCCGGTATCTCCCCGCGATGAGGGAGCGTTACCAACCGGTCCTCCGGCGGAGATGAGTCCCCCTCCCGACTCCGCGTCGCCGCCCCGGCTCGTCGTCGTCGGCTCCGACGACGGTGCCGAGCTGTTTCCGGACGGGATCGATCTCGGCGACGCCGTCGACACGACCGGCTCCGCCGATGCGGCCGACGGCACGGTCACGGTCGAGTCGGTTCCGACCGTCGAGCGGGCGGTCTCGCTCCCCCCGGCCGTCGACTGTTTCGTCCTGCTCCCGGTCGACGTGGGCGACGCCGAAACGACGGACGGGGACCGGGACCGGACCCCGTCGGCTCTCGCGACGCTCGTCGACAGCGGCGTTCCAGTCGTCGTGTTCGCACCCTCCGCGACGCTCGACGCGGCGACCGCGTTCGAGGTGGGTGCGGCCGACCACGTCGACAGCGATCGACCGGACGCGACGCTGGTCCTCCGTCGTCGGGTCGAGGCGCTGCTTCGACGTCGGCGGTCCGAGCAGTCCCGACGGGAGAGTCGCCGGCTGCTCGACGTGGTGTTCGACCACGCCCCGGTCCACCTCTACGTCAAGGACCGCGACGGACGACATCTCCGCGTCACGGACGCGTACCTCGCCGATCGCTCGGCGTATCTGGGCAAGACGGACACCGAGCTCTACCCCGACGCGGACTCCGACAGCACCTACCGGGACGACATGTCCGTCGTCGAGACCGGGAAACCGATCCTCGACAAACTCGAGCCGGTTCTGGACCCGAGTGCGGAGCAGTTCTCCCGGGCGAACCTCCACGAGAAGTACGATGGAGTGTTGAACCAGGACGCACTCGACGACGACCCCGGTCCCATCGAGTGGGTGCTCACCTCCAAGGTCCCGTGGACCGAGGACGGCGAGGTCGTCGGCCTGGTGGGGGTCGGGATCGACATGACCGAGCGGGAGCGGGCCAAGCGTCGTCTCGAACGACAGAACGACCGACTGGAGGAGTTCGCGAGCATCGTCAGCCACGACCTCCGGAACCCCTTGAGCGTGGCCCAGGGGAACCTGGAGCTGTACCGACGGACAGGCGAGGAGTCGCGGCTCGATGCCGTCCAGACGGCGCACGCCCGCATGGAACGACTCGTCGAGAACTTGCTGCGGCTCGCCCGGCTGGGACAGATCGTCGACGATCCCGAACCGGTCCCGCTCGAACGTCTCGTCGACGACGCCTGGGCGACCGTCGACACGGGCACCGCGACGCTCGTCTCCGACACCGCCGACACCGCAGACACCGCAGACACTACCGCCGGACTCGGGACGCTCGCGGGCGACCCGGACCGGCTCCGTCAGCTGTTCGAGAACCTGTTTCGGAATTCCGTCGAGCATGGCTCGACGACTCACCGCTCGCACGCTCGCGATGACAGCGTGGAACACGGTTCCACCCCCGATTCCACGGACGACGATACCGTCGAGGTCCGCGTCGGGCGTCGACCGGACGGCGGTTTCTACGTGGCCGACGACGGACCCGGGATCCCATCCGAGGACAGGGATCGGGTGCTGGAGCGCGGGTACACGACGCACGAGGAGGGGAACGGGCTCGGCCTCAGCATCGTCGAGACGATCGCCGAGGCGCACGGCTGGACCGTTGAGGTCGGCCGCAGCGACCGCGGCGGCGCGCGGTTCGACTTCGTCCCTCGGCGGGTCGCGTGAGCGAGAACCGCTGTCGTCCCGGGGTCGGGCCACGACCGAGCGCTCCGTCTCGGCCGCGTCGATCGCGTGACCACGTCGACCGTCTCGACCGACCCGAGACGCGTACCGCCCCGTCGACCTGTCAGGAAACTGTTGTGGTGTTCGTTCCCACGCCGTCGGCGAATCTCAAGGTTTTCATACACCCCCTCCATACCGGGGTTCACGATGAGATCCGACACGACGAGCGAACGCGCCAGCGCCACCCGTCATTTCACCCCCTCGACAGGAGGGATCACCTGAACGATGCGCTCGTTCAGCGACGACTCGACCGACCGGCCAGCCACGACCTGTTCTCCGTCACTCCCCACCGTCCAGGGACGCGTGCTCGCACCGTCGCCGTCGACCGCCTGCGACGCCACCGACGTCTCCGTCGTTCACTGATCACACGAGACCATGCCCGACAGCACATCCCGCCGTCTCCAGAAGTCGTTCCTCAAGTATCAGCACGTGTTCGTCCTCGTCGCGCCCGTGCTGTTCGTCACGTCCGTCTACCTCGCGGCACCCGTCCCCGCCGACGTCGGCCGGGGGTACTGGCTCGAGTTCTGGTGGCTCCTCCCGGTGTTCATGCTGGGGGCGACCATCGTGAACACGGTCGGTATCAGCGGCTCCGCGCTGTTCGTCCCGTTTCTCATCTTCCTCTTCCCGCTCGCCGCCGAACCGCTGTCGCCACAGACCATCGTGAAGGTCGGGCTCATCAGCGAGGCGTTCGGCCTGTCGAGTTCGGCGGTGGCGTTCGTCCAGTACGGCCTCGTCGACCGCCGACTCGCGCTGTCGCTGGTCGCCGGCGCGGTGCCGTTCGTCGTCGCCGGTGCCCTGCTGTCGTTCGTCATCCCCGAGGTGCTGTTCCACTCGTTGCTCGGCGTCGCGCTGCTCGCGGCGTCGTACCTCCTCTTCAGGGCCGATCTGGGGCACGACGACGGTCACGACGACGCCACGGACGCGAACGAGAACGCGGTCGCGGCCGACGGCGGCCGACTCCCGGACGACCCCGGGAAACTCGGTCCCGCCGGCGTTCGAACCGACGCGGACGGGACCGTGACGCGCGTCGACCGTGGGGGCGACGACTACAGCTACACCCGGGGGGGATACCTCCGGCGGTTCGCCAACTACAGCGTCGGCGGGACGTTCCAGGGGCTCGCCGGCTTCGGTGTCGGCGAACTCGGGATCATCTCGATGCTCCGGACGGACGTTCCGGTGCGCGTCGCCATCGGCACCAACCACATCGTCGTCGCCCTCACCGCTATCCTCGCCTCGCTGGTCCATGTCTTCGGCGGCGGCCTCGTCGGCGGCCACTCGCTCAGCCTCGCGACGACGCCGTGGAACATGGTCGTCTTCACCGTCCCCGCGACCGTGGTCGGCGGACAGATCGCTCCCTACGTCTCGAACGCGCTGGAGACGGACACGATCAAGAACTTCGTCGGCGTGCTCTTCGCCGTCATCTCGGTCGCCCTGTTCCTCATGGCCGCCGGCGGGGTGTTCTGAGATGAGCGGGCGCGGATACGACCGCCTCCTCCTCCCGACGGACGGGAGCGACGCGACCACGGCCGCCGTCGCCGAGGCCGGTCGGATCGCCTCGCTCGCCGGTGCGACGGTGCACGTCCTCTCGGTCGCCGACTCGCGCAACCGGTTCGAGAGCCCGGCGGCGGGTCTCGCCGCCGACGCGTGGGAACGCGCCGAGGACGAACGAACCGAGGCGGCCGTCGCCGCCGCCGTCGACGCGCTCCCCGGCGACGTCCCGACCGAACCCGTCGTTCGTACGGGAGTGCCCCACACCGAGATCCTCGACTACGCCGCCGTCGCCGACGTCGACCTGATCGTCATGGGGACGCACGGCCGGACCGGGCTCGACCACTACCTCGTCGGGAGCGTCACGGAGCGCGTGGTCCGCGCGTCGTCGATCCCGGTACTGACCGTCAGGGCTCCCGAGCAGACGGACGGCTGACCGCGAGGGCTGGGGTCGTCAGGGCGGCCCGTTCTCGACGCGCATCTCGACGTACCGACGCGGCCACGCCGCGAGGTGGCTCCGGAGCCGCTCGAACAGGCGTCGGAGCGCCCCGATCGGCGACGTCGGTCGACCACCCTCCGGTGCCGGCACTGACCCGCGTTCGTGGCTCATGAGTTCAGTTCACCGGCGGTCTATCATAAACGTTGGTGGTGGACGCGTCTCCCGCATCTCTCCACGCGATCCACGGCGGCGTTCGGCTCTCGGCGGCTCGGTCGTCCCCGAGTGCGACCGGATTCGCCTCGAGCGCGATCGGTTCGCCCCGAGCGCGATCGGCCCTGCCGACGAGCCGAACACGCAGAGCCCGTCCACGGCGGCGGGCCCGTCACACGCCACGCCGGTCTCGACCCCGTCCACCGACGCCCGCCTTCGGGCTTCCACGTCGAGCGCCGTCTCGACGCCCGCCGGTCGCCGCTCAGTCGCCCGCCTCGTCGTACTCGAACTCCACGTCGGCCTCCGCCGGTTCCCCGTTCGTCACCTCGCTCGCCTCGGCGACGAGTTCGTCCACGCTGTCGAGATCGAGGAGTTCGCGCGTCTCCTCGTCGAACTCCATGCTCTGGAGTCCCGCCGACTCCTGGACGTCGCTCCCCGTGAGCTGCTTGCCGTACCGTCCCAGGAGCGACGTGAGTTCCTGCGGGAGGACGTACGTCGTCGACGGCGCCTGTCCGATCCGGGCGAGCGTCTCGAGCCCCTTGTCGACGATGGCGCGCTCGCCCATCGACTCGGCCGACCGCGCCCGGAGCACGGTGGCGACGGCGTCGCCCTGCGCTTCGAGGACGGCCGCCTGCTTTTCGCCCTGCGACTCGATGATCGCCGCCTGCTTCTCCCCCTGGGCGCGCTCGATGGCGCTCCGGCGCTCGCCCTGCGCCTCCAGGATCATCGCCCGGCGGTGGCGCTCCGCGGAGGTCTGTTCCTCCATCGCGTTGACGACGTCCGCACTCGGCGTCACCTCCCTGACTTCGACGCTCTCGACGCGGATCCCCCAGCGATCGGTGGGTTCGTCGAGTTCCCGCCGTATCCTGTCGTTGATCCGGTCCCGCCGCGAGAGCGTCTCGTCGAGTTCCATGTCGCCCAGCGCCGCCCGCAGCGTCGTCTGTGCCAACAGCGAGACGGCTCGCTGGTAGTCGTCGACCTCGAGGAAGGCACGTTCCGCGTCCATCACGCGGATGTAGACGACCGCGTCCGCCGTCACGGGCGAGTTGTCCTCCGTGATCGCCTCCTGGGAGGGGACGTCCATCGTCTGCGTCCGCATGTCGAACGCGTACGTCCGCGAGACGAACGGGGGGACGACGTTCAGTCCGGGTCGAAGTAGCCCGCGGAACTCCCCGAAGACGGTCAACGCGCGGACCTCGTACGCCTCGACGATCTCGACGGCGCTGTACACCGCCGCGACCGCGAGCGCCAGGAGGGTGAGCCCGATCACCGTCACCGGCGTGATGGGGACCACGAGGAGGGCGACGACGACGAACGCGACGGCGACCAACCCGGTCTGGAGGGCACGACCGAGTCCTCCCCGAGTTCGGACGCCGCCACGCTCCCCGGAGGTGAGGCGGGCGACCGTCCGACCGAGCCTGCGGAAGATGCTCATACATTCGCTAGGGGAGAGCGGCTGATAAGGCTTGATGCGCCTGACAGGAGGTGTGGTGCGTTCGCGCCCGTCGACTTCGGCGTGACCGACGTCGCCGGGCGTCCCGATCCCCTCCGGCGAGGACGAGGCGTCCCCTTCGACGTCGGTGCGTCCGTTCGGCGGTCGTCCCGTGCGCCTCCCACGATGGATGCGAGTCACGGCGCATCGAGCCAGCGACACGTCCCTCCTGTGAGTTACACACCCGCCGAACGAGTTGCACGGCTATCGTCCGAGCCACACGTCCACCGTGCGAATCACACCGGCAGCGACGGCCCGAGTCACAAGACACTCGTAGGTCGCGTCTGCTATTCGGACGCATGAACGACCGCGCCGCCATCGAGGTCGAAGACCTGCTGAAGGTCGTCCTCGTGCTCGTCCTCGTCTGGCTCGTGCTGGAGATCGTCGGCGAGATCGTCGGAATCGTGAGTGCGCTGTTCGGCCCCCTCCTCGGTCTCGTCATCGTCGTCCTGATCGTGCTCTGGTTCCTCGACTACATCTGATCCGCCGGGCGGCCGCGAGAGGCCGACGAGACGACCCGATTTCCCTCCTCTTCGCGCTCCCCGTCTCGGCCGACCGGCCGTGAGACGGCCGATAGTTTCAGTCGGGCACATTCTCTCACAATATGCATACGAGTTGATGTCCTCTCCCGACGTACGTCCACCTCGACTCGTGCGATTCGGTACCGTGTACCACTCGCCGAGGGAGTGACTGGTCATGTCGTCAGAAGAGATCCACGTCGACGAACCGCTCGTCCGTCTCCAGCCGGGCGGGAAAGCATCGATCATCGACTACAACGTGCCCGAATCCGTCTCGTACGGCGGGCAGCACTACGTCGGCCTCGACGTCGACCCGGCGTGGTTTTCGGACGCCGCGACGGGCGGTCGCACCTACGCCGACTGGCTCCGCCGACGGTTCGACGTCGATCCGAGCGACGACTCGGCCGACACGGTCCGCGGGCGGATCGACGTCGTCGAGCGCATCCGTGAGGGGCTCGCGAACGACGGGGGACCGATCGTCTTCCCGCGGAACGACGTGCTGCTCCGGGCGGTCGACACGTCGGCGGAGTCGACAGCCACCGCGGGACGGCCACCGACGGCGATCCGACCGATGCTCCGGAGTCGCGCCTCGTCGGACGCCGACCGATCCGGACGAACCACCCCGGACACGGCCGGTGCGACGATGCAGCCGCTCGCGATGGCCCGATCCATCTCCCCGGAGGTCGTCGACGCGGTCCAGCCCGAGGCCGTCGCGGATGCGGTGCTCGACGCGAAGATCCCGCTGTTGCGCTACAACCTCGCCGGCACGCTCGTCCCGACCACGATCCGCGCCCCGCCTCGGATCGAGCCACAGCTGCTGCTGGTCGAACGCTACCGGCTCTCGACGTACCTCGGCGACTACGGGGCCGGCCGGACGCTGAAGACGTTCTCCCTGCTCCCGGGCGAGGAGACGACAATCAGCCTCCGGAGCTACCGCAAGTCGCGCGAGGAGCGCGAACGCGCCTCGAGCATCCTCGACTCGTTCACCGAGACCGCCGCGCGGGAGTTCGAGCGACACGTCGAGAACGAGCAGTGGGACCGCGAAGCGTACTCCGCGTCGGTCGGCTACAGCTCCACCTCCACCGTCTCGGGCGGTGGTGGCGGCGGGCTCAACCTCGGCTTCTTCAAGATCGGCGGCTCCGCGAAGGCGTCCTCGCGCAAGACGTTCGAGGTCGGCACGGAGGTCGCCCGCGAGGAGTTCTCGAAGAGCGTCACCAGCGCCGTCTCGAAACACGCCCACGAGTCGTCGACCCGGCGCGACGTCGAGATCAACACGAACTACGAGAGCTCGGTCGAGGAGGGCGAGTCGCAGTCGACGGTCCGGCGGATCGAGAACGTCAACCTCGGTCGGACGCTGAACTTCGTCTTCCGACAGATGAACCAGGAGTTCCACACCGTCGTCCACCTCGTCGACGTCCGGGTGGCGTTCACGAACGGCGGCGTCCGGACCAACGCCACGGGCACCAGCGTCCGTGGCCTGGAGTACCGCGAGGTGCCCCTCTCGCAGCTGGACGACCTCCTCGACGAGTTCGTCGAGAGCGACCACCACGACGACGTCAGACGCCTGATCGAGGCGGAGCTGTCGACCGTGACCAACTACGCCGGCGAGGCGCGTTCGATGGTCGAGCGTGCGCAGACCCGGACCCTCGACGGTGAGGTCGCCCGCGACTACCTCCGCGTCCCACGGCTCACCGACACCTACCAGGACAGAGAGGTGCCCGGCGTCGTCGTCTCGGCGGTCACGAACGTCATGCGGACGGAGGGCGTGATCGTCGAGGCGCTCCTCGGCCAGTCCGACGCGCTCGACGACTACTCCGCCCGGCTCCAGGAGGAGGCCGTCGAACACCGCGACGTCGAGAACGAGGCGATCGCGGCCGAGACCGAGAAGACCCGGCTCGGCATCCAGGTCGTCCGCGACGCCGACGCCGAGCGCGCCGCGGTGTACCGCGACGTCTTCGGCACGCCGCGTTCACCGGACGACTCGGGAGCGACCGATCCGGCGACCGACGAGCCAGCGCCGACGCCGTGACCGTGTCCACGACTGTGACCGACGCCCGGTTCGAGTCGCGCCGACGGCGGCGTCTTCTCCGGACGGAGACACTCCTCCACCGGAACGTGCTCTCGGCTGCGCCGACAGCGGAGGGTTCGCGACTGGTGGACGACACGTCGTCGCGGATCTCGACGCTCGCCGCCCGGGTCGCGGACCCGTCGCGGCTGCTGCCGGAGCGGGCGGTCCGGTTCGACGGTGACTCGATCGACGACGACCGCGACTCCGACGACGACGGCTGACCGCTCAGGGGAGCCGTTCGTTCCGCCGAGACCGCTACGTCCGACCGGACTGTTCGAAACGTACACCACCCTGCCGGCCTTTCCCCAGTCGTGTTCAGCCTCAACGTCCCCGTCCCCGGCACGGTCGCCCGGGTCGCGTCCGACCTCCACCCGCTTCTCGTGAGCGCGGGCGTCGACCGTGTCCGCGACCGGCACTCGCTCGTCGTCAAGCGGTTCGAGGGCGACGGGTGGGACGAGAACTCGCTCTCCCGACTGCGCGAACGGCTGCGGACGGTCCTGCGGGGCGAACCGGCGTTCGAGGCCCGTATCGTCGAAGTCGACACGTTCGAACACCCGCCCCGGGGACCGGGGCCGGTCGTCTACCTCGCCGTCGAGAGTCCCGGACTCGTGGCGCTCCACGGCCGTCTCGTCGACGCGTTCGGCCCCATCGCCGGGCTAGAGGGCGACGACTACACGCCCCACGTGACGCTCGGGCGTGGCGGGACGTTCGACGCCGACGCGCTCGCGACCCTCTCGGACCGCGTCGACCCCGTCACGTGGACCGTCTCCGAACTCGCCGTCTACGACTCCCGGCACCGCGAGACGGTGTCGCGGCTGTCGCTCCCGGCGTGAACGGGTCGTCGGCGCAGAGGGTCTCCCCGTCCGGGCGGGTTCTCTCTCTCGACGGTTCCCTCGTCTCAGTCCCGTTCACCCACCCGTCTTACCGTTCGACGACCCGCATCTCCATCGGCTGTCGGGGGTGCATCGTCAGCGACCCGCGGAGGTCGAACGGCTCTTCACCCACGTACTCGAGGCGGTAGCGCGGACAGGTCGTGCCGAGGATGAGCCGCGCCTCGAGAAGCGAGAGCTGCTTGCCGATGCAGAAGCGCGGCCCACCGCCGAACGGGAAGTACGCGAACCGCGGTCGCTCGTCGGCCCGTTCGTCGAGCCAGCGGTCGGGGTCGAACGTCAGCGGTGCGTCCCAGTACCGCTCCGAGCGGTGGACGGCCCACTGCGGGAGCATCACGGCACTGCCCGCCGGAACCCGGTAGCCACCGAGGCGGACGTCGACCTGCGGTTCGCGGAAGATGGTGTACACCGGCGGGTACAGCCGCATCGCCTCCTGCAACACCGCTTCGGTGTACTCCATCCCCCGCACGTCAGCGAACGTCGGCAACCGCCCCCCGAGCAGGTCGTCGAACTCGGCGTGGAGACGCGACTCCACCTCGGGGTGTTCCGAGAGGAGATACCAGGTGTACGTGAGGGTGAGCGCGGTCGTGTCGTGGCCCGCGAGCAGCATCGTCACCATCTCGTCGCGGAGGTCCTCGTCGGTCTGTTCACCCTCGTCGCGGGCCCGGAGCAGGATCGACAGCAGGTCCATCGGCTGCTCGCCGTCCGCGTCGTCTCCGTCGTCGTACTGGGTGCCGTCCCGCTCGTCGATGAGGTCCCAGACCACCTCTTCGATCGCCGACAGCGCCCGCCGGTAGTCGCGGTTCTCCCGGGTGGGTGCCCAGTCGGGGATGGCGAAGCGGAACGGGTTCGGCTCGAACCGGGCACCGATCGGTTCGAGGTTCTCCTGCAGGATCCGCACCCGCTCGTCGTCGATGGTCGCCCCGAACATCGCCTCGACGATGATCTTCACCGTGATCCGGGCCATCTCGAGTTCGACGTTGACCACGTCGCCGTCGTCCCACCCGGCGAGCATCTCCTCGGTGTACTCGACCATCATCTCCGACAGCCCCGAGAGCCGCGACATCAGGAAGGCTGGCTGGGCGAGATCGCGCTGTTTTCGCCACCGCTCGCCCTCGCCGAGCAAGAGCCCGTCGCCGAGGAGGTCGCCGATGGCGTCGTCCTGAAACTTCGGTTTGCGGTACGTCGCGCTGTCGGTCAGCAACACCCGCTCGATGTCGGCGGGGTTGGTGATCATGTAGGTGTCGATGGGACCGAGTTCGAAGTGAGCGACGTCGCCGTACGCCTCGGCACACGCCGTGATGAACGAGAAGGGGTCGCGGGCGTACTGCCCGGTGTTGCCGATGACCGGGAGCCCTCTCGGGCCTGGTGGTTCTGCACTCATTGTGCACACTACGGCTGGAGAGTCATGAACCGTTCGGCCCGGTTTCGAGACGGCACCCAGTCGCCGTCGGGTTCGCGTGTCCGTCGCTCCGGAGTCCACGCACTGTCGGTCCGACCGTCGTCACCGGTGCCGTCGCTCGCCGTGGTGATCGATGGGTGAGACGCACGTCGACGTCAGACGGGGCGTACGCACGGTTTCGACCGGTGAAAAGCGCGGGGTGGCCGGTGTCGACAGGTATCGGTTACGCGGCGAGTTCGGTTCCGCTCGCGTCGCGGACCGCCAGCGCGAGTTCGTCGGTCTCCTCGACGCTCACCGCGTACGCGACCGTCTCGGAGTCGGCGTCGTAGAGCCTGAGGTACGCCCGTCCCTCGTCCTCCTGCGACTCCGGCGGCCTGGACCTCGTTACGTCGTCGAACGGCTCGGTCGCGGAGTCGTAGAGGCTCTCGTCGTCGGTGCGTGCCGTCGCGGTGCCGGCGACGCCCGTCCCGAGTAACAGGGCGGCGGCCCGGAGGTACTCACGGCGCTCCATTCTGACGCGGCGTAGTTGGTGGCGTCGCGGAGTGCCTTCACCACCGATCCGTCGTCGGTGTCCTCCGTCGTGGTGTAGACGAGGGTGTTCGCCTCCGCGTCGTACAGCCGGAGGTAGTTACCCTGCTCCTTCTCGATCGATTCGGGGCTTCTGAACTCGGTCACGCCGTTGAACGTCGTCACCGTGACGTCGTACAGTCCGTCGTTGTCGTTCGCCATGGGTGATCCAGTTTCACGTGTTGATGGGCTTCAATTAAGATCGATTGAGACGATGATATCTCGCTCTCGTCCGATTCACCGCCCCTCACGACGGTCAGCGACCCACTGTCACGTAAGTCGGTACCGGCTCCTCAGGGCCGTGGCGGGTCGCCGTCGTAGGCGTCGTGATCGGTGAAGAAGTTCAGCATCGCGAACTTCACCTTCTCGGGTGTGACGTCGACGAACTCCGTCCGTTCCTCGGTGGGGAACGAGCTACGGACGCCGTAACGCCCCATGTCGCGGCTCTCGCGCGTGTACCGCCGGTCGAGGAGGAGTCGGACGCCGAAGTCGTCGGGCGACCGGATGACCCGACCGAGCGCCTGCCGCGTCTTCCGAACGGTGGGGATCTCGACGCCGTAGCGCCAGCCGGCCTCCGTTTCGGAGTAGGCGCGGTCGTATGCGTCCTGGACAGCCTCCATCCGCTCGGAGAGGTGGGGGTAGGGAACGCCGACGACCGCGACCGTCCGGGCGTCGTCGTCGTCGAAGCTCACCCCTTCGGCGAGGGTTCCCCACAGCGACGTGAAGAGCGCGCCGTCGTCGCTGGCGACGAGCTTCCGTCTGATCGCCTCGGTGTCGACGTCGGAGCCGTCGAGCCAGAGGTCGGTGTCGACCTGCCCGCGAAGCCGCTCGTAGTACCGCTCGGCCTCGGCGTACGAGGGGAAGAACGCGAGGGTGTTGCCGGGGGTGAACCGCAGCACGTCCGCGAGGGTGTCGGCGACGACCCGCTGGGTCTCGGGGTTGCCACGCTCGGAACTGAACAGCGGAGGGACGTCGACGGCGAGCGTCCGCCGGTTGGCCTCCGGGTACGCGAGCCCGTACGCCATCGTCTCGGGGTCGTCGAGGCCGAGGACGCCCTGTGTCACGTCGAACGGGCGGAGCGTCGCGCTCATCAGGACGGTCGCCGACACCTCCGAGAACAGCTCCGCCGTCACCGCCCGCGGGATGCAGGTGTACAGCTCCGCGCGGCCGTACACCTCGTCGGTGCCGCCGTCCCGCCGAACCGAGCACATCGGGTGCTGTCCGAAGTCGCCGCCCTCGTCCATCCACGCCGAGACGAACGCCGCCGCGGTCAGCGTCTGACACTCCCGGCGCGAGGTGGTCTCGCCACGTCTGTACGCCTCCTCGTACGCCTCGTCCAGCGACTCGCCCACCTGGTGCGCGAGGTCGAGTTCCGTCGCGATCCCGCTCCCCTCGTAGCGGTCCAGAAACCGAAGCGTCAGGTCGTCCCGGCGGTCGGCGTTCGCGATCGACAGGTCGTACCAGTTCTCGCCGACCTGCTCTCGTTCGCCGAACGCCAGCGTCTCCTCGTACGTCTCACGGAGCGCGTCGTAAAACGCGCGGAGGACGTTCTCGGCCGCCACCGCGCGGGAGTCGTCGGCCTCCTCGAGTTCCGACAGCGCCGACGCGAGCGTGTTCTCCGTCAGCGTCCGCGTCGCGTGGTCCCTGGCGGCGGATTCGACGTTGTGCGCCTCGTCGAACACCGTGATGACGTCCCCGGGGTCGCGGCCGAGCCACCGGAAGAACTGCTCTCTGATGAGCGGATCGAGGAGGTGGTGGTAGTTGCAGACGACAAGGTCGACCCCTTCCATCCCCTCTTTCAGGAGTTCGTAGCCGCACAGCCCCTCCCGGTCGGCGTGATCGTAGATCTCCCGCGGCGTCCGGACGTCGTCGAACAGCCACGAGAAGAACGCCCCCGTGTCGCGGGTCAGGTTCGCCCGGTAGTGGTCGCAGACGTTCCCGCTCTCGAACGACTGGCGCTCCGCCTCGAGCGTCTCGATCTCGTCGGTCACCGCCCCGTACGCGTCGCTCGCGGCCGCGCTCTCGCCACCTTCGCCCCCGTCGCGCATCTCGTCGAGCAGCGCGTCCGCCTGCTCGCGGAGTTCGTCGATCTCCGCTTCGGTTTCGACCAGTTCCCGCGTCGTGTCCCGGAGGGTCTGACACTCCCGGTAGTCGACGTCGATGTGACACATCGACGCCTTCCCCTGGAAGACGACCGCGCGGATCGGCTCTTCGCGGGTGATGGCCCGGGCGTCGGCGACGAACTGGCGCATCTGCTGGTGGACGTTCGTCGTGATGACGACCGTCTTGTCCTCCTGGCGGGCGTGTTCGAGCGCCGGCACCAGCGCCGACAGCGTCTTGCCCGTCCCCGGTGCGCCCTCGAAGAGGACGTCGCGTTCCTCGTCGAGGGCTTCGGCGATCCGCGCCATCGCCTCCGCCTGGTTCGGGTAGGGAGCGTCGTACGGGAAGAACCGCCAGTGATCGTCTGGCGACTCGTTCGAGGCTGCCACACCCGCTCTCGCGTCCCGATGGGCAAAAAACGCTCGCCACTAAGTCGTGGTACCACACGACAGGCACACCCCTCCGTTTCCGCTGGAAACCGCCTCCCGTCGTCGAGCGGTCAGCACCGTGTCGATGCTCGCACTCGCCCGGCCACCTACGTACCGAGCAGTCCGATGACGACCAGCAGCACGCAGAACCCGACGAAGAGGGCGACGCCCCAGAGGAACAGGCGGCGGACGAGCGGCGGGAACACCTCCAGTTCGACCGGGAGCGGGAGACTGTTGGAGTCCACACTGGCCCTGTGTCCCGGAGCGGTACGTGTCCTGGGACCACGCTCGCGAACCGGTCGTGTTCCCCGGCTCGGGCGAGCAACCAGGGCCAGGGTACCGGTAGTCCGCTTACCGGCGGTCCGTCCCTCGACCTCGCTGCAGGCGCGACCAGCCCCAGCCGACGAGCGCGAGGGCGGTGAACGTCGCCCCCGCCGACGCGGTCCAGACGGCACCCGTCGGCGCGGTGTGTGCGAGGAGGAGGCCCGCGGCCGGTGCGACCGTCCCCAGCAGGGTCGCGGCGCGCCACCCGGTCCGTCCCGCGAGCGCCGTCCCGACCGTCGCGCCGGCGAGCGCCAGCACCCCGAGCGGGAGGCCGGCGACGAACGCGACGAGGAGCGTCGCCGGGGGGAGGCCGTCCCCGAGAACGACCACGAGCGGCGGTCCGAGCGCCACGAGGGTAGCCGCCGCCCCGCTCGTGGCGTGGAACCGGACCGCCGCCGCGACCGACGCGGGGTCGATCGCGGGGTCGCCGTCGGCACCCACGCGACCGCTGGCGATCCCGACACCGCCCGGGAGGAGCAGGCCGACGTAGATCGATCCGACGGCACCGGCGGCGACCCCGAAGACCAGCGGTGCGTGGAGGGTGACGAACGCGACCGCGGGGGTGGTGCCGAAGGCCGCGGCGGTCGCTTCGACCGCCCGGCGGGACGTGGTCGTCAGCACGCCGAGATCCGCGACGACGGCGGCCGAGAGGGCAGTGACGAGGGCACCGAGCCCGACAGTTCCGAGGTGGAGGCGTCGACGGAGGGCAGTGTCCGCGAGGACTGACATGCCCCGACGTTCGGTGAGTGTCTACTCAGGTGTTGTGGTCTTCCCGTCGTCGGTGCGTTCTCGCTCCTCGTGATCGGTGCGTTCTCGCTCCTCGTGATCGGTGCGTTCTCGCTCCTCGTGATCGGTGCGTTCTCGCTCCTCGTGATCGGTGTTCCCTGCGACTTCGGCGGCTCGCGCGAACCCGGATTGATTACGGTCGGCCTCGATGGCCCGGTATGAGCGACTGGATCGACCTGACGCAGCCGCTCGACGAGACCTGTCCGACCCGGCCACCCGGGAGACCGGCCCCGGAGTTCGAGCAGTTCGCGTCGGTGGACGAGGACGGCTTCAACGCCACGCGACTCCACCTCGACACCCACTGCGGCACGCACATGGACGCCCCGACGCACTTTCTCTCCCCTGAGGAAGCCCGGACCATCGACGACGTGGGCGTCGACGAGATGCTCACGGAGGGCGTCGTGTTGAACGTCCGCGACCAGCCCCCGGCGACGGCGCTCTCCGTCGAGCGACTCCGCGAGGAAGCCGACCGTCGCGACCTCCAGTCGGGCGACTTCGTGCTCCTCGACTTCGGCAACCCGCCCGCGCCGACCGACCGCTACGTCCACGAGTACGCCTACCCCTCCGTCGAGGCCGCGGAGTATCTGGTCGACCGGGGGGTCGCCTGCGTCGCCACGGACGCGCTCGGCGTCGACGCGCCGGGAGCCACCATCGAGGAACACGCCGTCCACCGGACGCTCCTGCCGGCGGACGTCCGGATCGTCGAGGGGGTCGCCAACCTCGCCGCCGTCCCGGCCGGCCGCGTCGACGTCGTCTGCACCCCGATCCCGTACGCCGGGCGCGACGGCTCGCAGGTGCGGCTGCTGGTGCGTCCACGCGAAGAGTGAACACGACGGGACCGATCGAGAACGACGGGACCGACCGATACACCGAGCACGACGGGAGCTGGTGTCTCACGCCCGGTTTCCTCCCGCGAACGATCGGCTCCGGGATCACGGGGATCGGCCTCGAGAACGTGCCCGTGACGGGGCGTGCGTGTCAGCCGATCAGTCGTCGAGCAGTTCGACCAGCAGCCCGTTCTGGGCGTGCAGTCGGTTCTCCGCCTGGTCCCAGACCATCGCCCGGTCCGATTCGACGACGTCGTCGGTGATCTCCTCGCCGCGGTGGGCGGGCAGACAGTGCATCACCTTGGTCTCCGGCGTCGCGTGTGCCAGGAGGTCGTCGTTCACCTGGTAGCCGTCGAACGCCGCGAGCTTCTCCTCGCGTTCGTCCTCCTGGCCCATGCTGACGAAGACGTCGGTGTAGACGACGTCGGCGTCGGCGACCGCCGCCTCCGGCGTGGCGGCGACCACGGGTGCCGAGCCGAGTTCCGCCGCCCGGTCGAGCACCGACTCGCTCATCCCGTACCCCTCGGGCGTGGCGACGACGAGGTCGATCCCGACGAGCGCACAGCCGAGGACGAACGACTGGCCGACGTTGTTGCCGTCGCCGACCCACGCCACACGGACGTCGTCGAAGCCGAACGTCTCGCGAATTGTGAGGAGGTCGGCGAGCGTCTGACACGGGTGGGCGTCGTCGGTCAGCCCGTTGATGACGGGGACGTCGGCGTACGCGGCGAGTTCCTCGGCGTCGGCGTGGTCGAACAGCCGGGCCATGATCCCGTCGACGTACCGCGACAGCGCCCGCGACGTGTCCTTGATCGGCTCGCCGTGTCCGAGGTGGATGTCCTCGGGGCCGAGGAAGATGGCGTGCCCGCCCAGCTGCGTCATCCCCGTCTCGAACGAGACCCGCGTCCGCGTCGAGGGCTTCTCGAAGATCATCCCCAGCGTCTTTCTCGGGAGGCGCGTGTCGTCCGCGCCGGTCTTGAGTGCCGACGCGCGGTCCAGTACGGTGTGGACGTCGTCGACCGAGAGGTCGTCGATGTCGAGCAGGTGCGTGGTCGAGAGCATTCTCACTCCTCCGTCAGGCGCTCCGCGACGTCGATCAGCACCTCGACCGACGTGTCGAACTCCCCCAGTGGGAGGTGTTCGTCCGGTGCGTGGTCGAGGTCGGAGTCGCCCGGTCCGTACGTCACCATCGGGCAGTCCCACGCGTCGGCGTAGAGGTTCATGTCGCTCGTCCCCGTCTTGCGGAGCAACCGGGGCGAGCCGCCGACGTTGCGGATGGCGACGCGGAACGCGCGTGCGACCTCGGTGCGCGGCGACTCCATCACGGGTGGGATGGGTTTCTCCCAGTGGACCGTCCCCTCGACGAGTTTGGAGTCGGCGAGTTCGCGGAGTTCGTCGGCAGAGAGCGCCGGCGGAATGCGGAACTGCACCTCCATCGTCGCCTCGACGGAGAGGCCGTCCGCACCGAGACCGCCGTCGAAGCCGACCGGTTTGGTCGTGACCTGTTCGAAGATGGGTCGCCACTCGTCGGCCTCGAAGGCGCTCTCGACCGTGCGCCACCAGTCCATCGCCTCCTCGATGGCGTTCATGTCCGGCCGCGAGGAGTGACCCGACTCGGAGGTGGCGACGTACGTCCCGTCGAGGAAGCCCCGGTAGCCGAGCGTGATTCCCTCCCAGCCCGACGGCTCGCCGTTCACGACGGCCCCGGGTGCGTCGCGGTCCTCGCAGAGGAAGCGCGCCCCGGCGGAGGTGGTCTCCTCCTCGACGACGCCCGCGAACGACACGCCCGTCTCGACCGCGGCGGCGGCCATCGCCGCCAGCGGCCCCGTGGCGTCGACGCTTCCGCGGCCCCACAGCTCCCCGTCTTTCACCTCGACCGGGATGTTCCCCGGGACGGTGTCGATGTGCGACGTCAGCAGGACTGAATCGTCCGCCGGCGCGCGCACGTTACCCACCTCGTCGACGAACACCTCGCGGTCGTGGGCCTCGAAGAACTCGACGAGGCGCGCCGCGGCCGCCGCCTCGTCGCCCGACGGCGACGGCGTCGAGACGAGGTCGACCAGGAGTTCTCGTGCCTCATCCGCTATCCGCTTCCGGTGTGTGTTGGTGCTCATGTCATCACCTCTACGAGTGCCTCGACCAG
Organism: Salinigranum salinum; assembly: GCF_009176545.1. Taxonomy (GTDB): domain Archaea; phylum Halobacteriota; class Halobacteria; order Halobacteriales; family Haloferacaceae; genus Salinigranum; species Salinigranum salinum. Next base: position 226,844 of record NZ_VTOJ01000001.1, read on the forward strand.
CCGGTCGGCGTGCGTCTCGTCGATCGTGAGCGGGGGGAGGAGTCTGAGGACCGTCCGGCCCGCCGGGAGTGCGAGGATCCCCTCGTTCAGCGCGAGATCTCTCAGCAGGCGGTTCGACCCCCGCTTGACCTCGATGCCGATCATCAGGCCGAGTCCACGAACCTCCCGGATGGGGAGGTCGTGTTCCTCGGTCGCTTCCTCGATCTCGGCCCGGAGGTATTCGCCGACTCGTGCGGCGTTCCCGGGTACGTCTTCCTCGACGATGGTGTCGAGCGTCGCGTTCGCCGCCGCACAGACGACGGGCCCCCCGCTGAACGTCGAGCCGTGTTCGGGGTCGGCGTCGGCGATCCAGTCCGCACAGAGCGTCGCGCCGAGCGGCAGGCCGTTCGCGATCCCCTTCGCCGTGGTGAGCATGTCGGGGACGACGCCGGCACCCTCGCAGGCCCACAGGGTTCCGGTGCGGCCGACGCCGGTCTGGATCTCGTCGAAGACGAGCGCCGCACCTGCTTCTTCTGTCGCCTCGCGTGCCGTCCGCAGGTACTCCGCCGGGGCGGGGTGGATGCCACCCTCGCCCTGGACGGGTTCGAGGAACACCGCGGCGGTCTCGTCGTCGACCGCCGCCTCGAGCTCCTCGCTGTCGCCGTAGTTCACGAACTCGATCCCACCGGCGAGCGGCTCGAACGGTTTCTTGTACTTGTCCTTCCACGTCATCGCCAGCGCACCCATCGTCCGCCCGTGGAACCCCCGACGAGTAGCGACGATCTTCGATCGGCCCGTCGCGTTGCGGGCGAACTTCATCGCCGCCTCGTTCGCTTCCGTGCCCGAATTACAGAGCCAGACCTTGTCCAGCGACCGATTCTCGTCGGCGGGTCCGAGCGCCGCGAGCTTCTCGTACAGCTCCGTGCGCACGGAGTTCGGGTACGACGCCTGGACGTAGATCAGGTCGGCGACCTGTTGCTGGACCGCCTCGGTCACCCGCGGGTGGCCGTGGCCGAGTGCCGCCACGGCGTACGACGCGCCGAAGTCCAGATACTCGGTGCCGTCGTCGGTGTACAGGTACGGTCCCTCGCCGCGTTCGATCCGGATCGGCTTCTCGGAGAAGACGAAGCCGCTCACGTTTCCGTCCCCCCTGCTGCGTCGGTCGTCTCCGGCTCGATCGCGCTCCGCTGGATGTGGGTGCCGCCGCCGTCGAGCGCCGACGTGACGGGCCGGTCGGCGTTCGCGCTCGCGACGATCACTTCCCCGGCACCGCCGTCGAGCGCCTCCTCCGCGGCCATGACCTTCTTGCCCATGAACCCCTCGGCGGCGGCTTCGAGCGCCGCCCACTCCTCGGCGGTTTCGACCCGCGAGATGAGCGTCGCGGCGTCGTCGGGATCGGCGTAGACCCCCTCGACGTCGGTGAGGAGGACGAGCGTCGCGTCGAGCGCGCCCGCGACGGCCGCGGCGGCGCGGTCGGCGTCGGTGTTGACGGGTGTGCCGTCGTCACCGAGCATCGGTGGGCCGGTGACCGGTGTGTAGCCGTTCGACAGCAGCAACTCGAGCAGCGCCGTGTCGACCGCGTCGATCCGTCCGGAGTGTTCGCCGCGCTTGATCTTCTTCTTGCCGTCTTCGAGCACTCTGACCGCAGACTTGCGGGGCCCAGTGAGGAGGCCGCCGTCGACGCCGGAGAGCCCGAGCGCGTCGACGCCCTGTGCGCGCAGGCCGGCGACGAGGTCGGTGTTTACCCCCGACATCGCCATCGTGAACACCTCCATCGTCTCGGCGTCCGTGAACCGTCCCGTCACCCCCTCGGGCGTGTCGACGTAGGTGGGCTCGATACCCATGCGTTCGAGCGTCTCGTCGACCTTCGTCGAGCCGCCGTGGACGACGACCACGTCGTCGCCCGCCGCGACCAGCGAGGCGATGTCCGCCAGCGCCCCCTCGGGGTTCACGGCGCGTGCGCCGCCGATCTTGACGACGGTCGTCATCAGGGTGCCCCCACGGGGTGGAACCCCGTCGCGTCCAGTCCCGCCGTCTCCTCGAACCCGAGGGCGACGTTCGCGCCGTGGATCGCCTGTCCGGCCGACCCCTTCATCATGTTGTCGATGGCCGAGAACACCACGAGCCGTCGATTTTTGGGATCGAGTTCGAAGCCGACCTCGGCCATGTTCGTCCCGGCGACGACCTTCGGCTCGGGGTAGCGGTAGACGCCACCCCCGCCCGCGACCGTGCGCACGAACGGTTCGTCGGCGTACGATGCCCGATAGGCCTCCCAGAGGTCGCTCTTCGAGACCGGTGACGAGGGGAAGACGTGGCAGGTCGCCGAGGCCCCGCGGACCATGTCGACCGCGTGGGCGGTGAACGAAACGGAGAGTCCGAGGAACTCCTCGATCTCGGCCTCGTGACGGTGGCCCGTGGGCGCGTACGGCCTGACGATCCCCGACCGCTCGACGTGTGAGGAGGCGTCGCCGCCGCCCGCACCGCCCTCCGAGGAGCCGACCTTCACGTCGACGACGACCTGCTCGTCGCCCGCCATGATTCCCGCGTCGAACAGCGGCTTCAGTCCCAGCAGGGTGGCGGTGGCGTTACAGCCACCGGACGCGAGCAGGTCCGCCCCGGGGAGGTTCTCGCGGTTGAGCTCGGGCAGCGCGTACTCCGCCCGGTCGAGGTACTCGGGGCAGACGTGCCCGTCGTACCACTCGTCGTACTGCTGTTCGGTCGACAGTCTGAAATCGGCCGAGAGGTCGACGACCGTCTCCGCACTGTCGAAGAACGCGTCGATCTGCTGCATCGAGACGCCGTGGGGCGTCGCGGCGAACAGCACGTCCACGCTCTCGAGGTCCTCCGGCGACGAAAAGCGGAGATCCAGTTCCCGCAGGTTGGGGTGGACCCTGCCCACGGTCTTGCGGTCGTACGAGCGACTGGTCGCCTGTACCACCTCGAACTCGGGATGCTGTGTGAGGAGTCGGAGCAGTTCGCCGCCGGTGAACCCCGAGCCGCCGACGACGCTGGCGCGCAGTGTCATCTTACGCCGTCGCCTCCGTCTCCGCCCTGGCCCTTGTCTCGAGCCAGTCGACGACGCGTGCGGGCACGTCCACGTTGTCGCCGACCGCGTCGTTCAGCGCCTTGAACTCGACCGTGTGGTTCACTTCGTGGACGGTGTACTCGTCCCCGTTCTCGCCGACCTCCATGAGGTCCACTCCGAGGAGCCCCCCGCCGACCGCCTCGGAGGCGCGCTCGACGAGTTCGAGCGCCCGCTCGTCGAGCTCGAAGTTCGCGGTCTCGCCGCCTTTCGCGGCGTTCGTGAGCCAGTGCTCCGACGATCGCGTCATCGCGGCGATCGGCTCGCCGTCGACGGCCAGCACGCGGATGTCGCGCCCGGGCTTCTCGACGAACTCCTGGATGTAGAACACCTTGTGTTCGTAGTGGCCCAGCGTCGCCTTGTGTTCGAGGATGGCCTCCGCGGCGTCACGGGTGTCGATCTTCGCCATGAGCCGGCCCCACGAGCCCACGACGGGCTTGAGGACGCAGGGGTAGCCGAAGCGCTCGATCGACTCGAGCGCCGCGTCGGTGGTGAAGGCCACCTCGGTCGCCGGCGTGGGCACGCCCGCCGCCTCGAGCGCGAGGCTGTTGTTCACCTTGTCGGCGCAGAGCTGCGCCGTCTCCGAGCTGTTGACCACCTCGACGTCGTAGGCGTCGAGGAACCGCGTGATGTAGAGGCTCCGGCTCGTCGCCAGACACCGGTCGAGCACGACGTCGATCTCGTCGAACACCGGGGGCGCAGCCGAGATGTTGAACTGCTCCGCCCGGACGTCGATCTTCGTGACGTCGTGCCCGCGCTCGCGGAGCTCGGAGAGGAGGAGTTTCTCGTCGCGACGGATCCGGGAGTACAGCAGTCCAACGTGCACCGCTACTCTCCCCAGTCCTCTTCGAGCTCGGGCGCCTCCTCGAGGATCACGGGATCCAGGGAGACGACCTCCAGTTCGGCACCGCTCACGGGGCTGTCGATGATCTCGCCGACCTCGACGTCGGCCGGGAGCGTGATCTGTTCGCCGGTCAGCGGGTCCTCCGCCGTGATCTCCTGTGGCATCGTACTCTCATCTCTCCCACGCACGAACTTAAACCCATCGAACTTGTCACAAGAAATTAATGAATAGTCTGTCCTCTAATCGCACGACAGAACGCGACCGAGCGTCGAAATATACGAACCGTATCAGAAATGTAGTAGTTTGTCCCCTGGCGGGGACGGCGGCGGGAGCGGCGTAGCCGGGACGCGCCGCGTTCGGCGACCCGAGGCGACGTGGATCGGCTCAGACATAGCGCGCCACCTCGGTCTCGAGCGCGTCTTCGGCGTCGGCGAGCGCCGCCCGGCGTGCGTCGACGGTCGCGGCGTCCGCGTCGAGCGTCTCCTCGGCCGACGCGAGCGCCGACGCCACCGCGTCCGGTGCGGGACCACCCACGGAGTCGCGGCTGGCGACGCTCTGCGCGGGGTCGAGCGCACGTTCGACCGCCTCGCGGCTCACGTGGTCGAAGAGCGACTCGCCGAGCGTCTCCTCGGTGACCGAATCGAGCGTCGCGAGGTCCGGCGTGTCGCCTCCCGAGGTGGCTGTCGTTCCGTCGGCGGCAGCGGCCGCCCGCTCTTCGGCGGCAGCGGCCGCCCGTTCTTCGGCGGCAGCGGCCGCCCGTGCCACGATCTCGTGTGCCGTCCGGAACGGGAGGCCGGCCATCGCCAGCAGGTCGGCGACGCCCGTCGCGGTCGAGAAGCCCTCGCCCGCGGCCGCTTCGAGGGTCGTCTCGTCCCAGGTCGCGGTCGCGACCGCCCCCGCCGTGACCTCGGTTGCCGCCACGACGCTCTCGACGGCGTCGAACGCGTGGGGGTGGGCGTTCTGCAGGTCGCGGTTGTACGCTCTCGGCAGTCCCTTCAGCGTCGTCAGGAGCGCCGAGAGGTCGCCCGCGGCCTCGCCCGCCACGGACCGGACGAGTTCGAGCGTGTCGGGATTCTTTTTCTGCGGCATGATCGACGACGTCGACGAGTAGTCGTCCGCGAGGTCGACGTACCCCCGGTTCGCGTAGAGCACGAAGTCCTCCGCGATGCCCGACAGCGTCACCGCGTGGGTCGCCAGCGCGCTCGTCGCCTCGAGGAGGAAGTCCCGCGACGACGCGGCGTCCATCGCGTTCTCGACGAGGCCGTCGAACCCCAGCAGTTCGGCCGTGCGCTCGCGGTCGACGTCGAACGGGGTGCCCGCGAACGCCGCCGCGCCGAGCGGCGACTCGTTGACTCTCGCGTACGAATCGAGCAGCCGCCCCGTGTCGCGCGCGACGTTCGACTCGTACGACAGCAGGTAGTGCGCCACCGTCGTGGGCTGGGCGGGCTGGAGGTGCGTGTAGCCGGGCATCACCGTCTCGGTGTGGTCGGTCGCCGCGTCGACGAGCACGTCCCTGAGACGCAGGGTCGTCTCCGCGGCGTCGAGGAGGTCCTCGCGGAGCCGCCATCGTAAACAGGTCGCCACCTCGTCGTTGCGCGACCGGGCGGTGTGCATCCTCCCGCCCTCCGGACCCATCCGCTCGATGACTGCCGTCTCGATCGCCTCGTGGACGTCCTCACCCTCCGTGAGTGCGCCGTGGCCCGCGGCCTCGACTTCGTCGAGCGCCGCGAGAATCTCGCCGGCGACATCGTCGTCGACGATCCCCTGCTCGGCGAGCATTACCACGTGCGCGCGGTCGACCGCGAGATCGGCCGCGAAGATGCGGGCGTCGCCCGCGAGCGAGGAGAGAAAGCCCCGGGCGGGGCCGCCGCTGAAGCGGTCGCGGCGGACGGCGCTCTCCCCGGACTCGTCGCTCATCGGTCTACTCGTGCTCGTCCTCGTCGGCTCCGTCCGCACCGCCGTCCGTCACGGCCTCGGTCTTCTTCGCGGTCGCCGCGTCGTACGCCCGCTTGGCGAGGCGCTCCTGGAAGCCGTGGTATTTCGCCACCCCTGTCGCGTCGCTCTGTTCGATCCCCGCTTCGACGTCGGCGGAGTTGAACGAGGCGTGCGACTCCGAGTAAACCGCGAAGTCGGACTGGCGACCGACCGGGCGAGCCTGTCCGCCCTCCAGCTTCACGGTCGCAGTGCCGGTGACTTTCTCCTGCGTGACCTCGACGAACCCCTCGAGCGCCTGCACGAGCGGGCCAGAGATCAGCCCCTCGTACGCCTTCTCCGACCAGCGGTGGTCGATCTGCGTCTTGAACGAGCGCTCCTCCTTGGTGAGGACGAGGTCCTCGAGCGCCTCGTGAGCGTTCAGAAGCACCGTTGCGGCGGGGTGTTCGTAGTTCTCGCGCACCTTGAGCCCGAGCATCCGGTCTTCCATTACATCCGTTCTCCCGACGCCGTACGCGCCTGCGAGTTCGTTGAGGTGCTGGATCAAGGAGACGGGCTCCATCTCTTCGCCGTTCACCGCCACCGGAATCCCGTTGTCGAACGTGATCTCGACCAGCTCGGAGTCGCCCGACGGTGACTGGGTCCACTGGTAGATCTCCTCGGGCGGGACGTAGTTGGGGTTCTCCAGTTCGCCGCCCTCGACGGCGCGCGACCAGAGGTTCGTGTCGATGCTCCAGACTCCCTCGTTGCCGGCCTCCACGGGCAAGTTCTTCTCGGCGGCGTACTCGATCTCCCACTCGCGGGTGAGCCCGAGTTCGCGCACGGGCGCGATGACCTCTAAGTCAGAAGCGCGCCAGACGGCCTCGAACCGGAGCTGGTCGTTGCCCTTCCCCGTGCAGCCGTGGGCGAGGGCGTCGCAGTCGTGTTCCTCGGCGACCTCGAGGATCGCCTGTGCGATCACCGGCCGCGCGAGCGCGGTGCCCAGCGGGTAGCCCTGGTACGTCGCGTTCGCCTTCACGCCGCGGAAGCACGTCTCCGCGAACTCCCGCTTCGCGTCGACGACGTAGTGTTCGAGTCCGAGCGCTTCCGCCGTCTCCTCGGCCTCCGCGAACTCCGCCTCGGGCTGGCCGACGTCGACCGTGACCCCGATTACCTCGTCGTGTCCGTACTCCTCCTCCAACAGGGGGACACAGACCGTCGTGTCCAGGCCGCCGGAAAACGCGAGTGCGACGCGTGTCATGTACTTCGAACGAGCGGCGTTCACGGGCTTAAATTTGTTGTTTTAATCCGTGAAAGAAACGGTCAGAGATGCCTATAGGCGACACAAGTGTCGTTGAAGTCGTGTGAGCGGGTCGCGGGGTGAGTAGTAGTAGTGGGCCTAACGGCCCGGTCGTCGCGGTCGTCGGACACCCTCGACGGACACAGCGCGGACTCCCCAAAGAGCGTGCGTGGGAGCGAGAGCCCGCGTCATCGTTCCTATGTTCTCCCTTCGCGCTACTAAAACGTTGCGAGACGCGCGTGGTCGGGTTCAGTGTCCGGCTGTACTGGTCACGAGCCACTGGTCGGGGCGGTTCGAGACCCCTCTGTGTCCGTGCGTCACGCGCTCCGGCTGTGTTCACCACCGAACCGACGACGAGGTCCGACGCGTTCAGTAGTACGCACGGTCTCGCTCCCGAACGCGAATCCAGTCTCTGACCGACCGTCTCCAACACGGGCCCGCACTCCCCGGACCGTCGTAGTCACCGGCAGTTCCGGCCACGCACACCTATCTTTACGTCACGTGGGGTCTGAACGGAAGCCACGCATGTCCGACGACGATTCTCTGCCCGGATTCAACACTCGCAGTCTCCACGCTGGCCAGGACCCCGATGCCGCCACCGGTGCACGCGCTCCGCCCATCTACCAGACGACCTCGTACGTCTTCGACGACGCGGACGACGCCGCCGCGCAGTTCGCGCTCGAGGCTGAGGGGTACATCTACTCACGGCTGATGAACCCTACGCTCGAGATGCTCCAGGGACGGATCGCCGCCCTGGAGAACGGCATCGGTGCCGCGGTCACGTCCTCGGGGATGGCCTCGCTGGACCTCGCGACGTTCCTTCTCGCCGAGGCGGGCGACAACATCGTCACCGCCTCCTCGCTGTACGGCGGGACGTACACCTACTTCACCCACACCGTCGAGCGACGGGGCGTCTCGACGCGCTTCGTGGAGACGCTCGACTACGACGCCTACGCCGGGGCGATCGACGACGACACCGCCTACGTCCACCTCGAGACCATCGGCAACCCCGCGCTGGACACACCCGACATCGAACGGATCGCCGACATCGCCCACGACCACGGCGTCCCGCTGTTCGTCGACAACACGTTCGCGACCCCGTACCTCTGCACCCCGCTCGACCACGGCGCAGATCTCGTCTGGGACTCGACGACGAAGTGGCTCCACGGGGCTGGCTCGACTGTCGGCGGCGCGCTCGTCGACGGCGGGTCGTTCCCCTGGAGCGAGCACGCCGAGAAGTACTCCGAGATCGCCCAGCCGAACCCCGCGTACCACGGCGTCAACTTCGCCGAGACGTTCGGCGACGCCGCCTTCACCTACGCCGCGATCGCTCGCGGCCTCCGCGATCTGGGGAATCAGCAGTCGCCGTTCGGCGCGTGGGTCACGCTCCAGAAACTGGAGTCCTTTCCCCTTCGAATGGAGAAACACTGCGAGAACGGTCAGATCGTCGCGGAGTTCCTCGACGACCACCCCGACGTCGCGTGGGTCAACTACCCCGGACTGGAGAGCCACCCGACGCACGACATGGCCTCGAAGTATCTCGACGGCGGCTACGGCGGCATGATCACGTTCGGGCTGGACGGCGGCTACGACGCCGCGAAAGGCACCGTCGACGGCGTCGAACTCGCCTCGCTCCTGGCGAACGTCGGCGACGCCAAGACGCTGGTCATCCACCCCGCCTCGACGACGCACCAGCAGCTCACCGAGGAAGAACAGGAGGCCGCGGGCGTCACCCCCGACATGGTCCGGCTCTCCGTCGGCATCGAAGACCCGGAGGACATCCTCGCGGACCTCGACGAGGCCATCTCCGAGGCGTCCTGACCGCGACTCGGGCTCGATTCGCGGTCGCGGTTCTCGTCGGTAGCTCGCGGTCGTGGTCGCGGTTTCCACGGACGAACCGGCCACGTCGTCGGGATTCGCTGGTCCGACTGCGCGGCTGCGCGCCGGATCCCGCCCGGCGAATCGCGTATCAATATCTTATTACTCGCCCGGCCGAGTAGCCACGAGCAGTGACTTCGATCCCGTTGCTGCTTCTCGTCGGAGTAGCCGTCGCGGCGTTCGTCGGTTTCAACATCGGCGGCTCGAACACGGGCGTCGCGTTCGGGCCGGCCGTCGGGAGCGGTGCGGTCTCGAAAATCGGTGCCGGCGTCCTCATGACCGTCTTCGCCTTCCTCGGCGGCTGGACGGTGGGCCGGCGGGTCGTCACGACGCTGGGTTCGAACCTCGTCGTCGGCGATCCGTTCACCCTGCCGGTGAGCATCGGGGTGCTCTTCTTCATCGGCGGCGCGCTGTTCGTCTCGAACGTCTTCGGGGTGCCCGCGTCGACATCGATGACCGCCGTCGGTGCCATCGTCGGGCTCGGTCTCGCCCGGGACGCGCTGGCGACCGACCTCGTCCTGGAGATCGTCTCGTGGTGGATCGTCGCTCCCCTGGTGGCGTTCTGGGTCAGCGGCGTCGTCGGCCGCTACGCGTACGACGCGATCGACGAACGGCTCGCGCTCGGCAGCGCCGAGGGGTCGATGCTCGCCGTCGACCGGTCGGGGACGGTTCCGACGCCCCGACTCGACGACGACACGACCCGACGCGAGGCGACCGGCGTCGTGCTCGTCGTCGGCATCGCCTGTTTCATGGCCTTCTCGGCGGGGGCGTCGAACGTCGCCAACGCCGTCGCACCGCTGGTGGGTTCGGGCCAGCTGTCGATGAACGCGGGGATCCTCCTCGCCGCAGGCACCATCGGCGTCGGTGCCCTCACGATCGCCCGGCGGACGCTCGACACGATGGGCGAGGGGCTCACCGAGCTGCCGCTGGCGGCCGCGCTCGTCGTCGCCGTCGTGAGCGCGAGCCTGGTGACGGCGCTGTCAGCCATCGGCATCCCCGCCAGCTTCGTCGTCATCGCCACGATGAGCACCGTCGGGCTGGGCTGGGGCCGGGCGACCCGTGCTGAGGGCGAACTGCTCGTCGAGGCCGACGACGTGGTCGAGGGGATGACGGAACCCGATGTCGCGGTCGACGACCTCTACCGACCCTGGGCGACGCTCCGCGTGGTCGTGCTCCAGAACGCCGTTCCGGCCGTGGCGACGGTCGGTGCGTATCTCCTCTTCTCGGTCTGGTGAGCGGGAGCTCGACTCCGTCCGGTTCCCACACCTGAGCAGGCTGCTCCCTGCGTCCGCTCGCGCTCGCCGCTGCGACGCGTCTCGACTCGTCCCGCCGGACCTGGCCGAACGACAACGCACTAAACCCCCGGGAGACAAGCCTCGCCGTGTTCTCGCTCCTCCTGATCGTCGGCGTCGGGGTGGCCGTCTTCGTCGGCTTCAACATCGGTGGCTCCTCGACCGGCGTCGCGTTCGGGCCGGCCGTCGGGAGTGACGTCGTCTCGAAACTCGCCGCAGCCGGGCTCATGACCGCGTTCGCGCTCCTCGGCGGGTGGACCGTCGGCCGCGAGGTCGTCGAGACGATGGGCGGGCAGATCGTCCCACCCGACGCGTTCACGCTCGCCGCGAGCGTGGGAGTGCTCTTCTTCGTCGGCGTCGCGCTCCTCATCTCGAACGTCTTCGGGGTGCCCGCGTCGACGTCGATGACCGCGGTCGGCGCTATCGCCGGTCTCGGCGTCGCGACCGGAACGCTCGACGAGGGGGTCATGCTTGAGATCGTCTCGTGGTGGATCGTCGCCCCAGTACTCGCCTTCTGGCTCTGTGCAGTCATCGGCCGCTACGTCTACCCGTACCTCGACGCCCGCGTCTCGCTCGATCGGTCGGACGGGCCGCTGCTCGAACTCGACCGATCCGGTATTCCACGGCTCCGGCTCGGCCCCGGGACGACGCCGCGCGAACTCGGAACCGTCGTGCTGGTCGCGGGCATCGCCTGTTACATGGCCTTTTCGGCGGGGGCGTCGAACGTCGCCAACGCCGTCGCCCCGCTCGTCGGCTCCGGGGCGCTCAGCATGAACACGGGCATCCTCCTCGCCGGAGGCGCGATCGGTCTCGGCGCGTTCACCATCGCCCGGCGGACGCTCGACACCGTCGGCAACGATCTCACGGAACTCCCGCTCCTGGCAGCGCTCGTCGTCGAGACCGTGAGCGCGACGTTCATCTCCGTTCTCTCGGCCATCGGTATCCCGGCGAGTCTGGCCGTGTCGGCGACGATGTGTATCGTCGGGCTCGGCTGGGGACGGGCGACACGGACGGTCACGCTGGGCGAGGCCGTGCGTGGCGAGTCGCCGCAGCTGTCGGTCAACGCGCTCGCGGCCGAGCCGGCCGACGAGGTCACACCCATCGGCGAACCCGAGGAGTCGCTCACTGCCCACGACCTGTTCAACCCCGGGACGACGGGACGCATCATCTTCTTCTGGCTCCTCACTCCGACCGTGTCGGCGGTGACGTCGTACCTGCTCTTCTCGACGGTGCCGCTCTGAGCACACGTCGACCGGGACCGTGTGCATCTGCCCATCCAACCGGGTTTTGGCCGGCCAAAACCGGAGACGGCGGCGGAAAAATCGAAACAGAACAGCAAAGCCTAATGACGTGGCCTCCCAACTCTCGGCCGAGATGCCCACGGTAGAATACCTCAACTACGAAGTGCTCGACGACAACGGCTGGGACATGGACGACGACGACCTCTTCGAACAGGCCGCCGACGCCGGCCTCGACGACGAGGATTACGGCTCGCTGGAGGTCAACCAAGGCGAGTACATCCTCGAGGCTGCCGAGGCACAGGGCTACGACTGGCCCTTCTCGTGCCGTGCGGGCGCCTGTGCGAACTGCGCCGCGATCCTCACGAAGGGCGGGATCGACATGGACATGCAGCAGATCCTCTCCGACGAGGAAGTCGACGAAAAGAACGTGCGGCTGACCTGCATCGGCACCCCCACCGAGGACGAGGTCCAGATCGTCTACAACGCCAAGCACCTCGACTACCTGCAGAACCGCGTCATCTAACGAACGCGGTCAACCAGGCGTTCAACGCCAGGACGCTGTCAGAGAGGGCCGCCAGAAATCGATTCTCCATATTTCACCGGACTCGAACGATCTACGGAGTGTTCGGTACCCCGACCGAGATCGCGTTAAGTTACGCAGTAATGGACGTACGACGGACGGATTGAGCGGTATCGGAAGATCTCGGTCTTTTACGCGTATGTAGGGCACCGACACGATTCGCTTGCCGACGAAGCGAGGAGTGAATGTTCGGCGGATCAGTTGTTGTATCGGTGAACATACTTTCCATCGTTCATCACTAGACAACGAGGCAACCGATTCTCGAGTCAACGCGATCTGGAACCCTGGCTACTGACGGAGTTCGCGTATCAACTCTGGAGTAAAACGTCTACCGGACACTGGCTGCTGCAAGTCATTACCGGTCGCCCGATCGACCGGTAAACAGTTACAGCAGTCAGTATGAGAGGATTATCGGTTCACCACAACCGACCGTGGGAGGATCCGATTCGGTGGAACTCAACCGGTTGAGTACACTGGTGAGTCCTGAGGGTAATCGCCCAGTAGACTCGGGAGGAATACGATCGTATAGAGTCCGAGAACCGCAGTAGCGATAGTCTCACTGTACAAAGGGAGCGTATCGAACGGTTCCCCGAGCGAGAACGCCCAAATAACTAACGTGACGAATGAAAGAGTCATGTGACTAATGCGACGATCGTCGAGCTCGTGTGGTAACTTACGGATGTCTGTGAGGAAGTAACGAGTCGGGTCCGGGCTCGTTCGACGAACGAGAATAATGAACGCACCGACCAGCAGTAGCGCAAAGAACGCCCAGTAGACAGTGATATTTACTTCGGTCGGATTCGGGTCGAACAGCGATTTAACGAACATCCATCCGACGATGATCCGTATCGGAACCGTCCGACTGACTTGATCTATGGGCGAAGCCGCGGTAGGCTGTAATACGTGTGGAACTCCCTGAGGTCGTGTGTGATCTCGCTTCGTCTCGGCAGCCTTCTCAGGACCACCCCCATCTGTTTGGAAATCTTCGTCGCTGTGAAGCGAATCCCGCATTGACTCCTCGACTGTTTCTCCGAGACTTTTATGGATTCTGTCAACTATCTCGTCGATGTCCATCCGCGTGGATGTTACATAATCGGTTTCGATGACCGTTCCCTCTACTTCGACAGTAACCGAGATGACCTGTTCTTGTGACGGTTCATGCTCCTCATCGGCTTCGACCGGAGATCCGCCACCTCTCCAGTCGTCGTCGTGTTTCCGTATGATTCGAGTGTATACCCAATACAACAATGCAACTGTCGCGGCCGCGTTTTGGACGGGTGTTGATTGAAACGCTCCGACAACAATAGGGAGTAACTGATCAGGACCGATCTGAGAAATCAAATCAATGACTAATATCACGGCGTAACCGAGAATCGACAACAATAGGGCCGCGATAATTGAAACACCAACAAGAGTTTTCCGCTTCTCTTTTATATATCGAACCACTGAATCGAAATCCGGGATGAGTGTCGATAGTAGCATGGCTAAATGTTCTCATGCCAACTGAAAAAATATGACTCGCTTGTCTGGCTTGGTAGTCGGTCGTCCGGGACACCCCGACTATCAGAGGAATCGATGACGGACCAGATGGTTGGCCGCGGAATTCGGCGCCGATACGATTATACGGCGAAGGAATCGTTCCGTGACCTCGCGAACAGAGTCACGTTCGAGGGATTCCGATGTCGTCCCCATCGAAGGGGACGTTCGACGATGTGTGGACGTCGGCGGGGGACGCTCGATTCTCGAGAGCGAATGACCGAATTCCGTTTGAAAAAAGCTCCTACCCATCGAGGTCAATCCCTCTCCGAAACAGCTTGGCGGGACCGATCTCGTCCTGATCGTGACTATGGACCGCCTCGGATCACTTTTCATGAGTACCGGTCATAATCCGCCTCGGATTGTCTCGGTAGCCGAGTCCGGAGAACGTCGACGATGGCCTGTCCGGAGAAGTCACATGAAGCCGACTTCGTGTTCCCACATCGTCCTCCTCGACCGCTGTCAGTCGAGTCCGAGGCTCAGTTTCAGTGCGTCGTCCACCTGAGCCATCGTTCGTGTGTCGAGACTCCCGACGACCGAGTGAATCCGCTTCTCGATGGAGACGACCTGAATCTGGTCCAGACGAACCGACGAGTCCTTCTCGAACGGCGAGTCGTCTGCTTCGACCAGCACCTCGAACGGGTAGTCTCGGTGCGTGCCAGTTGCGGGTGCGACGATGGTCGTACTCGAATTCGCGTTCCCGACGTCGTTCTGGACGACGACCGCAGGCCGGGTCTTCTCATCGAAAAACGGGAGTCCGAACCCGGAGACGGTTCAGAGCCGCTCGGCCACGGGGAAACGTTTATATTAGTATCTGCTAATATTAGCACCTACTGAAATGAGACACGAAATCGCTCCCCGAAATCAGGACGACAGTGTCCGCTCCGAGAGGGAGTGCTGTACCGCTGTGCACTCCCTGACCGAGTCGGAACTCGCCTCGGACGTGCAGGTTCTCTCGGCCCTCGGCAACGACACGCGGTACGAGGCGCTCAGACTGATCGCCGACACGGAAGGGGACGTCTGCGTCTGTGAACTCGAACCCGCACTCGGTGTCAGCCAGAGCGCCATCAGTCAGGCGCTCTCGCGGCTCTACGCCGCTGGACTCGTCTCCCGACGCAAAGAGGGACGGTGGCGATACTACGCGGCGACGCCGCGAGCGACCACCCTCCTGAACACGCTCGACGAGACGCGGGGTGACGCGGATGAGTGAACAGACCACGTCGGACTCGACCACGGATGGACTCCCACCCGACGAACAGCGCCGGGCCGTCAGACGGCGGTACGCGCGAATCGCGAGTGAATCGTCGAACTGTTGTGGCGCGCCGGATATCACGCCGGATCGCTCCACGACCACTGGACCGTCGGGCTGCTGTGACGGCTCGGACGCCGGCTCGGACGAGAGTCTGTCTCGCCAGCTCGGCTACTCCGAAGCGGAGGAAGCCGCCGTCGCGGACGGAGCGAACCTGGGGCTCGGGTGCGGAAATCCCAACGCGATCGCTGCCTTGCGTCCGGGAGAAACCGTTCTCGACCTGGGTTCGGGGGCCGGGTTCGACTGTTTCCTCGCTGCCCAGGCGGTCGAAGCGTCCGGACACGTCATCGGGGTCGACATGACACCGGAGATGATCGAGACGGCCCGAGACAACGTCGACGAGAACGACGCGACGAACGTGGAGTTCCGGCTCGGTGAGATCGAACACCTCCCGGTCGCCGACGAGACGATCGACGTCGTCATCTCGAACTGCGTGGTCAACCTCTCCCCGGACAAACAGCAGGTGTTCCACGAGGCGTACCGTGCGCTCCGCCCTGGGGGCCGACTCGCGATCTCGGACGTGGTGCTGACCGCCGAACTCCCGGACGAGGTCCACGCCGACCCCGACTCGGTTGCCTCCTGTGTCGCAGGCGCCTCCCCGATCCCGGAGGTGGAGCGAATGCTCTCGAACGCCGGCTTCGAGCGGATCCGAATCGACTCCGACGAGGAGAGCGCGGCGTTCATCAGCGACTGGGACGCGGACCGAGACGTGAGCGAGTACGTCGTTTCGGCGACCATCGAGGCCGTCAAACCGGCCCGCACCTAGATGGGCTTCGGAGAACCAGCTCGGCGGCTCCGGCAGTGACGGACGAGATGTCTCTACACGCCGGTTCGGGTCACCCTTGCAGCGTCGACGTGGTCGGCGCGACGTGAGTCCCCTCGAACGGTACGGCTCCGACTTCGGCTCGCGCTCGTGACCGCGGTGTGTCTCGTACTCCGGACGGACTCGGGTCGCGGGGCTCGCGGCCGCCGAATCACCACGGCCGCTTTCGACATCGGCGTCCCGGTCAGTCCCGTCTGTCGAGTTCGTCGAGTCGCTTCCTCACGGCGTCACTCCGCGGTTCGCCGGTCGCTGGCACGGGTCTGCGGGGGACGGTCCGTTCTCGTCGCTGATTTTCCCACCCAAACGACTATTTTCCTCGCCGTCTCGTCCCCGGTATGTTCGCTTCGGTGCCCGACCTCCTCCGACTGGTGGTCATCCCCGTCCTGGGGTGGGCGGCCCTCTCGGACGTTCGGACGCGACGGGTCCCCAACCGCCTGTGGCCCCCACTGGCGGGACTCGGCGTCGTCCTGCTGGTCTGGGACCTCCTCGGTCACGTCCCGCCCGCGACGCTCGACGACCGTCTCTTCCTCGTCCAGGTGGGCGTCAGTCTCGTCTTCGTCGTTCCCTTCTCGTACCTCTTCTGGCGGCTCGGTGGGTTCGGCGGCGCCGACGCGAAGGCGCTCATGACGCTCGCCCTCCTGCTCCCGACGTACCCGACGTACTTCCTCTCGACGGCCGCCCTCCCGCTCGTCGAGGCACCGCTCGGCGTCTTCTCCTTCACGATCCTCACGAACACGGTGGTCGTCGCCGTCGGCTACCCGCTCGTTCTCGGTGTCAGAAACCTCCTCGCCGGCGACGTCGCCTCCGTCATGCTCTTCGGCCGTCGCGTCGACGTCGCCGCGCTCCCGCAGGCTCACGGTCGGCTGTTCGAGACACCCGACGGCTACACCCGCGGCGGGCTCGACATCGACGCGCTCCGGATGTACCTCCGGTGGCGCGGTAGCTCACTCGAGGCGCTCCGCGACTCTCCCCACCGACTCCGCGATCCGGCGACCGTCGGCGAGACGTTCGATCCGACCGACGGCCGTGTCACGGTGGCGACCGACGGTGGTGTCGCCCCGACTCCCGGGGCCGAGGCCGGAACCGTCGACCGACCCGAGTCGACTGTCTCCGTCCCCGCCGAGAGCCACGAGTCGCTCGACGATCCCTGGGCGGCCGAACGGTTCCTCCGGAGCATCGAGGGCACTGCCTACGGGACGACGCCCGAGACGTTGCGCGAGGGGCTCGAACTCGTCTCGACGCGCGATCGCGTGTGGATCTCGCCCGGGATCCCGTTCCTCGTTCCGATGTTCGTCGGCCTCGTCGTGGCGTTCGGCTACGGCGACCTGCTGTTCGGTCTGCTCGCGGCGTTCGGTCTCGGCTGACGCGACTGTTCCGTGGCGAACGGACGGCACAGCTCGTCTCCCTCGTCGGATCGTGGGTTCGCTCGGCGGATGGTGTGCCGTCGCGTCGCGACCTGCCCGCCGTCAGCGGTCAGTACACGAGTGCCCGGTGGCCTCCGCTTCCTTCTTGAACCCTGGGGTCCGACCGGGCATCGCTCTACTCGCGGTCGCGGTTCGGGAACGGACTCGGCGTCTTCCGGCGTGCGCTCCGTTCGTTCGCTCCCGTGAATTCGCTCGCGGGGTTCGGCCTGCGAACCGGCGGACACACAAGACATATCGGACGTTCGCCCGTCACCCCGGGTATGAGCGACGCAGACGCCGCCGCCGGGGACGTGTCCGCCGTCGAGGACGATGCCGTCGGAGTCGACCTCGATTTCGGTGACGACGGCCTCGTTCCGGCGGTCGCCCAGGACGCCGAGACGGGCGAGGTGTTGATGCTCGCGTACGCGACGCGTGACGCGCTCGTCCGCACCCGGGAGACGGGCCGCGCACACTACTACTCGCGCAGTCGCGAGCAACTGTGGGAGAAAGGGGCGACGAGCGGTCACACCCAGGCCGTCGAGGAGATCCGCGTCGACTGTGACGGCGACGCCGTCCTCTACCTCGTCGATCAGTCCGGCGGGGCGTGTCACACGGGCTACCGCTCGTGTTTCTACCGGACGCTCGACGGCGACGTGGTCGGCGACCGTGTCTTCGACCCCGACGACGTCTACTGATGTCGGGGTCCGTGTCGGACTCCGGATCTTCCTCGCCCGTATCGGCCGACGACCTCGCCGCCGCGCGCGAGCGGCTCCGACAGGCCGAGGAAGCCGTCGACGCCTACGGCGAGGACGACGCACGGGCCGTCGCCGACGCCTACGACGCGGCGACCGATCTCCTCTCGGAGTACGAGGAGTCCGCGACCGGCACCGGCTCCGACCAGTTCCGGGCGTACGTCGAGTTCCAGGAACGCTTCGTGAGCCTCGTCGAGGATCTCCCCGACGAGCTGCCGACCCGCGAGGCGTTCGAGGAGGCGAACGAACTGCTCGACCGCCGCCGTCTCTCGGAGCGACACTTCGAGCAGGCCCGGGAGGTGCTCGCGCCCGCCCGCGACGCCGTCGAAACGCTCGACGAACGCGAGGCCGCCCGCGAGCACCTGCGCGAGACCCGTCGGGTGGTCAGACGTCGCCTCTCGACGCTGGCCGACGAGATCGAGGCGTGCGAGCGACTCGTCGACCTCGGCGAGGCCGACCTCGACGCCCCGACCGACGAACTCCGCGATCCGATCGAGGCGTACAACGACGCCGTCGGCGACGCGTTCGAACGCTGCCGTCGCGAGACCAGCGTCCGCGACCTGCTCGACCTCGTGGCCACCACCGAGTCGTACCCGCTGGTCGAGTTCACTCCGCCGCCCGCGCCGTTGCGCGACTACTTCGCCGCGGAACCCGTCGGCACGGAGTCCCTCGGGACCGTCCTCGACTACGCCGGCTACTCGCGCTCGAAGCTCGACCACTACGTCGACGACCCCGACCGCTTCCGCCGCGAGGTGGCGACGCGCGAGACGTACCTCTCCCGCCTCGACGCGACCCCGCTCACGATCGACTGGCCGCCGCCGGTCGCCGGCCACCTCCGGCGGCGCGCCGGGGAACTCGTCGCCGTCGTCGCTCGGTTCGCCGACGAGTCGGTCGTCGCTCGCGCCCGCGAGGTTCGGAACCTCACCTTCCGCGACGACTACGAGCGCCTCAGACGGGCGGCGGTCGCCCGCGCGGAGCTCACCGACACCGAACGCGAGCGCCTCGCCTCGGGAGCGGTCGAGCGTGAACTCGCCGCCCGCCGTGAGGAACGCGACCGCCTGCAGACGGCGCTCGACGCCGAACCGCCCGAGGAGTGAGCGGATGTCGCTCACGCCCGTGACGGGATTCGCCACGCTCGTCGGCGTCGCCGCGATACTGGCCGGGGTCGCGTGGCTCCGTGCACCGGAGGCGGTTCACGACCTCCAGGTGTCGTATCTCGGCAGCAGCAGACGGGACGCCTCGACGGTCCGGCGGGGATCGATCCCGCGCGGGATCGCGTTCCTCGTGCTCGGCGTGCTCTGCCTGACGTTCGTGGTCGTCTCCGTCTGACGTCGTGATCGACTCTCGTGACGTTCGTGGTCGTCTCCACGAGACGACCACCGGCCCGACCGACACCGACGACGGTTACCTCCCGCTCGGCGGTTCAGGCGTCGTCGCGGCCGTCGGTCAGCGCCGCCTCCACCTCGGCGGCCAGTGCCTCCGCCCGGTCGGGGTCGTCCGCCTCGGCGTAGATCCGGACGACGGGCTCGGTCCCAGAGGGACGGACGAGCACCCACGCGTCGCCGTAGTCCAGCCGGTAGCCGTCGATGGTGTTCGGCTCGACGTCCGCCGTCTCGGCGTAGCTCTCGGCGGCGTCCAGCATCGCCGTGAGTTCGTTCTCGGCGCCGTATCGGAGGTTCACCCGTGCGGTGTGGTAGTCCGAGTAGGGCGCGACGACTTCGCTGGCGGGTCGGTCGGCGACGAGTTCGAGGAACTTCGCGCCCGTATACGCGCCGTCGCGAACGAGCCGGTAGTCGGGGAAGAAGACCCCGCCGTTGCCCTCGCCGGCCACCGGGACGGTCGCCCCCCGTGCCTGCAGTGCGCGGATGTGCGTGATGATGTTCGTCGATCCGATCGGCGTGAGTTCGAGCTCCGCGCCGACGTCGGCGACGGCGTCGACGACCCGCTGGGAGACGTTGACGGCGGAGACGAACGTGTCGCCGGGCGAGAGGTGCGCGGCCGCGAGCGCCGCCAGCGACGACTCCCCGTCGACGAACTCGCCGCGCTCGTCGACGAAGACGGCGCGGTCGGCGTCGCCGTCGTGGGCGATCCCCACGTCGGCGTCCGACGCGCGCACGAGCCGAGAGAGGCTGGTGAGGTGGCTCCCGACGGGTTCGGGCTGACGGCCGGGGAAGTGGCCGTCGGGCGTCGCGTTCACCGTGACGACGTCGCAGCCGAGGCGACGGAAGAGTTCGGGACTGGTGAGCGCTCCGGCGCCGTGACCCGGATCGAGCGCGACCGTCAGCTCCGCGTCGGCGATGGCCTCGCGATCGACCGACGCGAGCACCGCGTCGACGTAGGCCCGGTTCGCCGAGTCGACCTCTCTGACCGAGCCGACGCCGTCCCACGGCTGCAGGGCGAACTCCTCGCGTAGCACGTGCGACTCGACCCGTTCGAGCACGTCGACCGTGAGTTCGACGCCGTCGTCGCCGACCAGTTTGACCCCGTTGTACTCCGGTGGGTTGTGTGAGGCGGTGATGTGGACCGCCGGCACCGACTCCACCTCGCAGTAGCGGACCACGGCGGGCGTCGGCACGACGCCGAGGCGGTCGACGTCGGTCCCCGCGCTCGCCAGCCCCGAGGCCGCGGCGTTCTCGAACATCTCACCCGAGGTTCGCGTGTCACGCGAGACGACCGCTCGCTCGCTACTCCAGACGGTCCCAGCGGCCTGTGCCACCCGCAGGACGAACGAGGGGGTCAGCTCCTCGGCGACCACTCCCCGTGTCCCGCTGGACCCGAAGATCTTCATTCGGGTACCCATCTGGAGGCCTGCCCCAAAGCCGTTCCGAACGGTCTGGCTCGTCGCGGCCCCGCTGCACACCGCGCGGCGGCGGGGGGACATCCCCGACGAGGCGTCTCCCCGACACGGGGTGGCCGGCCCAGCCCACGATGCCGTGTCGGTGCGTTTACCACGGACCCCCGCTTTCGACACCGCATGTTCCCCGAGTTCGAGGTCGTCCCCGCGGTCGACATGCAGGACGGCGAGGTCGTCCAGCTCGTCCAGGGCGAGCGTGGGACCGAGACCAGCTACGGCGACCCGGTCGAAGCCGCACGCCGGTGGGTCGACGCCGGCGCACGAACGCTCCACCTGGTCGACCTCGACGGCGCCTTCGAGGGCGAGCGCAAGAACGCCGCGGCGGTCGAGGCGATCGTCGAGGCGGTCGACGTCCCGGTCCAGCTGGGCGGGGGCATCCGCACCGCCGCTGACGCGCGAACCCTCCTCGATGGCGGCGTCGACCGTGTCATCCTCGGGACCGCCGCGGTGAACGATCCCGAGATCGTCGCCACGATCTCCGAGACGCACCCCGACTCCGTCCTGGTCTCGCTCGACGCGAAGGGGGGCGAAGTGGTCATCGAGGGATGGACCGAGGGCACCGGCATCGACCCCGCCGACGCCGCTGGCCGCTACGCCGACCTCGGTGCCGCCGGCATCCTCTTCACGGACGTCGACGTCGAGGGACAGCTGACGGGCGTCAATACGACGACCGTCGAACGGGTCGTCGACGCGGTCTCGATCCCCGTGATCGCCAGCGGCGGCGTCGCGACGCTCGACGACGTCCGCGCGCTCCGCGACGCGGGCGCGGCGGCGGTCGTCGTCGGGACGGCGCTGTACGAGGGACGGTTCACCCTCGACGAGGCGACGACTGCGGTCGAGTAGGAGACGAAGGGTCCGTTTCGACTCGAACCACGCGCCGCTCGCGTCGTCTCGCCAGTCTGTCACCCGTCGGCCGTTCGTCCGACGCGCGTCGTGCGTCCGGCGTTCTCGGCGCTCACGTGTGTCTCTTTGCAGCGTGGTTCGACTCGAACCGAAGGGGTTCGACGGTCGAACCGTGCCGGCCTCTCGACGGCCATCCGAACCCGTGTTTCGACGTCGTCGCGGTCCATCCCGATGGACCCCACTCCGTTCGTCCCGACGAGTGGCGTCGCGATCCGGTTCGCTCTGCCGTCGCCCCACGCCCGGGCGCGGACGAACCTTCTTTATTCGTGCCCCGCCTCGGCGCAGGTATGACCCGCACCGCCGCCGTCTCCCGCGAGACGGCAGAGACGACGATCGACCTCACGCTCGACGTCGACGGCGACGGCGACGCCGCAGTCGACACGGGCGTCGGCTTCTTCGACCACATGCTCGAGGCGTTCGCCAAACACGGTCTCTTCGACCTCACCGTCGACTGCGACGGCGATCTCCACGTCGACGACCACCACACGGTCGAAGATGTCGCCATCGTCCTCGGTGAGGCTTTCGGTGAAGCGCTCGGCGACAAGCGTGGCATCCGCCGGTTCGCCGACCGGACGGTGCCGCTCGACGAGGCCGTCGCGAGCGTGGTGGTGGACGTCTCCGGTCGCCCCCACTTCGAGTTCGACGGCGGCTTCTCACAGGCGTCGATCGGCGAGTTCACGAGCGACATGGCGCGACACTTCGCGCTCTCGCTAGCGATGAACGCCGGGCTCACCCTCCACGTCTCCGTCGAGGGAGAGAACGCCCACCACGAGGTCGAGGCGCTCTTCAAGGCGCTCGCTCGGACGATGGACGATGCCACCCGGCTGGACGAGCGACGGTCGGACACGCCCAGCACGAAGGGCGACCTCTGAGCGTCAGTTCGTCTTCGGCTCCGAGTCGTCCGCTGCGAGGTTCCCCGTCTCGGCTCCAGCCGCGGTCCCGGCGTCGTCCGTGTGACCGTCGGCCCCGTCCCCGTCGTCCGACGCGTCCGGGTCCAGGCCGAGTGCCGTGTCGAAGGGGCCGAGGGCTACCCCCGTCTCGTCGGTCTCGCCGTCGGTGTCGGACTCGATGCCGTCCGTGACGCTGTCGCCGATGCTCGCTCTCTCGACCGACTCCGGCGGCTCCGGTGCCGTGTACGTGTACAGGAACTCGTCGTTCACGACGAGGTACTGCGAGCCGTCGGGCGACTCGACGACGCCGCTGTCCGTGTCGATGGCGAAGTCGACCAGGTCACCGAGCGACGCGGCCTCGGCGCGTGGCCGGTCGAACACCTCCTGCGGGACGCTGAACTCGGTGATCCACTCGTCGAACGCCGATCGGTCCTCACGGTAGGCGAGCCACTCCCGCTCGGCGGCCGTGAGTGTGAG
Source organism: Salinigranum salinum (assembly GCF_009176545.1). Lineage (GTDB taxonomy): Archaea > Halobacteriota > Halobacteria > Halobacteriales > Haloferacaceae > Salinigranum > Salinigranum salinum. The sequence continues at coordinate 249,898 of NZ_VTOJ01000001.1, forward strand.
ACGCTCTTGCGACCGACCCACGGAGAGTGCCACGACTCCGACGACCGAGACGAACACGAGCACTGGCCCGCCGACGCTCCGGAGGGGTCCGTACTCCCGCGGGACGGTGACCGGCTGCGTGATCTCGGTCCTGTGTGTGGGTTCCGCGACGGATCCGACCCGGTAGCTGTCGGTCTCGAGCGTGAGCGACAGGGTGTGCGAACGGCTGTCGACGACCCGTTCGCCGCTGACCGTCCCGGTCACGTTGACCGACGCCTGGACGATCGTCCGGACCGTCCCCGTCGACGTTCCGAGCTGGTCGGCGATCCGGTCCCGTCGTTCTTCGACCGCAGTCACGTTGACCGAGAACGGCACCGTCGCGCTCTCGCCCGGTCCGAGGGTGGCCGTCCGCGTCTCGCCGAGCGAGCGGCTCGTCTCCCACAGGACGTCGCCACCCTCTTCGGCCGTCCCTCCTTCCGACCCGCGCGTGACGAGCGCGAGGTCGATCTCCGCCGTCAACTCCCCCCCGCCGCCGGTGACCGTCCGGTAGCCGAACACGTACCGTCCGTCGAGAACGGGCGCGAGCCGTGCGAAGTAGACCGAGCGGTCCGCCAGTTCGCTCCCGACGGGGAACACCGGGTTCTCCTCGACGACCGTCGCGGAGTGGTCGAATCCCCCGGTGGTCTCCCAGGTGCTGACGACTCGCTCTTCGGTGGTCGTCCCCGGCTCGACGTGCGCCGTGTACGTGGCGAAGCCGCCGATGAGCCCGAGCACGACGAGGGCGACGGCGACGACCACGAACTGTTGCTGGAGGAGCGCGCGGAGACGGAGATTCCAGAGTGACACTCGTGAATGACCCTTGTCATCTGCTGGTATATGTATGTTCTCTCCCGATTTCGTCGACTGAGAGTCGGCTCTCGGGGGCTCAGGGCGACCAGCGGCGGAGCGTGTTGCGAACCGTCGAGCCGGCTTTCCGGTCCCGGGACCGCCGTCGGATCCGTCCCCGTCCCAGCAGTCCGATCCCGAGGAGGTAGAAGGGGACGCCGATCAGGAGGTCGATGACGACGATCGGTGCCCAGGGATGGGTCGCGTGCAGGGTGTCGATGGTGGCGGGTGGGAGGAGCGCGAGGTAGCGGTGTTCGACGACGAACCGGCGGTAGTAGCCCGTCCGTGGCGGGGCAGAGAGTGTCACGGACGCGTTCCGTATCTCGCCGCGTTCGACGCGCAGGCGGTCGGGTTCGACCGCGACGCCCTCGCTGGCGGGCTCGACGTAGACGTACACCGGGACGAAGCCGCCGTTGCCGACGGCGTACGGGATCGTGTTCGACTCGCCCATCGGGATCACCGTGGGGCGCTCGGACTCGAACTCGGCGCTGACGACGCCGTACTCCTGCTGGCCGGCAGGGCCGACCATCGCGGCGGTCGCACCCCCGACGAGGAGGAGGGTGAGCGCGAGCGTGACGAGTCGCGGGTCGAGGCCCGAGTCGCGGCCGCGCCTGCCGTCTCGCGTCCGCTCCTTCCCGTTTTTCGAGAGGAACTCGCCGACGACGTAGTACAGCAGGGTGGCGCCGAAGAGGAGGTACGCGATTCCTTGCGTGCCCAGCAACGATCGCGTGCCCAGCAGCGCGGCGAGGGTGCGCTGTGCCCATTCGAGCCCGCCCTGGACCCCCTCGACGGCGGTCCCGAGCCCCGGAACGACGAACACCTCGCCGCCGGGTTGCCACGCGACGGCGACGATCTGTGCGTCCTTGACTGGTGGTTCGTCGCTGTCTTGGTCGGTGAAGGGATTCGCGTCGCCTCTGGTGACGTATCCCCGCTCTGTCTCGCCGACGACCCGGTGGGTTGTGAGGCCACCACCCTGGATCTCTTCGGCGCGGAAGGTGACGACGTCGCCCGCTTCGGGTGGTCCCGTGAGCTGTGCCGGGATGGCCACGAAGCCGTCGCCCGGTTCCAGGGTGGGCGACATGCTGCCGGTCTCGACGAACGCGAGGAGGACGGGCTGGCCGAGCACCTGGCCGACGACGAGCGAGAGTACGACTACGACGGCGAGGAGTTCGGCGACGCGGACGAGCGTTCGACGGGCCGACATTCAGACAGCTGAGTGAACTGTTCGTTCGGTCGGACAAAAACGCTCCGATGACCGGTGCTCCCCGTCCGATCGCGCTACTCGTCGTAGAACACGACGTCCAGTTCGGGGACGTCCGCGAAGTCACGGTCGCGGGTGACGAGCGTGTAGCCGTGTTCGCGGGCGGGCGACGCGACCAGCGTGTCACGAGCGGAGAGGGGTACCCCGTCGGCGTGGAGCAGACCGTCGAGATTGCCTGCGGCGATCACTCCCTCCAATCCGAGGTCGAGGACGTCGAGGGACCGGAGGAAGCCGGCGGCCCGATCGAACCGGTCGTCGCCGACGCGAGCCGTCCCGCGGAGCACCTCGAACGCACAGATCGCGGGGACGGCGAACCGTTCGTCAGACCGCTCACGCATCCACCCTTTCGCTGCCTTGTGGTGACCCTGCTCGGGGTCGAGGAAGTCCACGAGAAAGGAGCTATCTAAACAGTTCATCGTGCGTGTCGTCGAGGTCGTCGGCGAGTTCCTCGCGGGCCTCTTCTACCCTGGTGCCGAGGCCCGGACACGACCCGGCGAACGCCATCGGGTCGGCCTGTTCCGTGAGACGGGTAACGAGTTCGCTGAAGCTCTCGCCCTCGCGTTTGAGCGCCGCGAGACGGTCGTACGCGTCCTCGGTGATGGTGATGTTCTTCGAGGCCATCGCGGAGTATACTTACACGTACACGTACTTGTAGATGCTGTTCGAGCGTCCGGTCACCCCCACGTCTCGGTCGGGACGCCCAACGCCCGGAAGGCTTCGACGTCGTTCGTGACGACGGTCGCGTCGAGTTCGACCGCCGCGCCGGCGACGATGGCGTCCCCTGCGAGCGAGTTGATCCGATCCCGGTTCGTGCTCTCGTCGCGGTGCAGTCGCGATTCGATCTCCGCGATCTCCCACGCGATCCCCGTCGTTATCGGGACGATCTCGACCCACTCGAACTGTCTCTAGATCTCGATGGGATCGAACGCGTCGACGAGCTTCCGGCCCACGGCGATCTCCTTGAGGTTGATCGTCGTGGTGAGATACTCGGTTCCCTCGGGCTGTGCTTCGAGATACGACTTCACCGACTCGCGGCCGCCCCAGTGGTGGATCAGGAACGTCGTGTCGAGGAGTTTACGAGACATCGGCGCTCGTGTCCTCGGGGTCTTCGACACCGGCGAACGCGTCGATCGCCCGACGTTGTCGGTCGTCGAGGCCGTGACCTGCCGACTGGCGGGCCCGTGCCGCGACCCGTTCGAGTTCGGCCGCTTCCGCTTCGGACAGCGTCCCGAACGTCTCCCGCCAGTCGGAGGTGGTCTCGTCGATCAGCCGGTCGACGAGGTCGGTGAAGCTCTCGTCCTCGCGCTTGCGAGCCTTGAGCCGTTCGTAAACGTCCTCCCGGAGCCCGATAGTTTTGATCCCCATGTTTTGTGTTTGTGCACAGAAAAGTTATAACAGAGGTCGGGTTGTGCCTGCGACCCTCTTACTCTCAACCGTTCGTGAACTGTCTCGTTTCGGGGAGTCACCCATACTCTGGCATGACGTGGTGAAGCGGTCGTCGGGTTCTAAGGTCGGAGACAAACTCCGACCTTGACGAACGCGAGGAGGACGGGTTGGCCGAGAAACTGACCGATGAGAAGTGCGAGAATGACTACGACGGCAAGGAGTTCAAGACCGTGGACAAGTATCTGTTTAGCCGACAGTTAGACAGCCTGATTGACTGTTCGTGTAATTGAATAAAAATACTCTGGTAGTGAGAATGATACTCTGCTCAGAGTTTCGTGATTCGACTACGGGCCCTTACCAGCGTCGACGTAATCTTGCGAGTACGCGAGGACGACGATTTTGCCAGTCACGTCAAGATCAGACGGGTTTTCAGGCGTGTCGAAGATGTACCAATCGGGACTGAGAGACTCTCCGACACCGAGAACGTGGTCGTACGCAGAGGGGTCAAGCGATGGACGATTCGTTGAATTGGTGGAGGACGCACGGTATGCGCTCGGAAGTGCCTTCGGACCGTTGATATCTTCGGTGGAGATGTCATCGTCGAACCATCCGTTCTGATTGAAGCCATCATTAGCGAGCTGATTGTACATCCCGTCCGAACCAGCTTCCGAGGCTTCTTCTGCCGGACCGTTCCCGTTCTGGAATGCGTAGCTTTGGCTTCCCTCGTCGATGAAAATTCCAACGGGTCTGTCTCCCTGATTCACGATCGTGAAGACATCCGTTATTTCGACGTCCGCGTTCCCATTGAGATTCTCGAGTTCGAGGGTCAGCAGACCATCGCTATTGTACGTTGCGTAATCACTGTCAGGTTTGAGACGCAGCTGAGCAGTTGAATCGCCAGACGCTTCTATACTAACCGATCTAGTCGCACTCGTTCGACTAAACGCACCAGTGCCTGTCATCGCCGCCCCGCCGGCAGCGAGCGATCCGAGCGCCGCGAGATACTTGCGTCGTTGCATGGTCTTGGATAACCTCTGTACGCACCGCCGACCACCCACCGCGTGGGCCGTCCGACCGTGCTCACTCGTCCCCTGGTGCCATACCCACATGGTTATTCACTGACCTGTCATATCGACATCGGACCACTGTCTGGTGAAACGGACGGTGAGTCGGGGCGAAATCGGTCCGAGGTCGTCACGCAATGACCTCCGAGTCGGAGCGAAACGATGCCGTAGCCCAGTGTTAACGACCGATTTAACGGCCGTTCTGACCGGTCGTTCTACCCGTCTGAACACATCGGCCGAAACTACTATATGGTTCATTGATACAGTAGTAATCGCTGCGTGGCCGGTGAGATATCAGTCAACTGGGAGGAATACGTGAGCACGGGAACAGGCGTCGGCGCTTCCGCCGACGCTACGGTCGACGAGGATTCAGCCGGAGACGATGCAGGAGTTGTGGATGAACAGGACACGACGACCACTTCCAGGCCGACCGCGAACGACGTGACGGACGGGGACGTGTTCGAGGTGCTGAGCAACCAGCGGCGGCGCTACGCGCTCCACTACCTGATGCAGTCCCCGGACGAGCCCGTGGAGATGGGCGACCTCTCGACGCAGGTCGCGGCGTGGGAGATCGGCGCCGATCCGGAGGAGGTGACGTACGACCAGCGCAAGTCCGTCCACACGTCGCTGTACCAGTACCACGCGCCGAAGCTCGACGAGACGGGGCTGGTCGAGTACGACTCCCGGCGCGGGGTCGTCGAGCTCACCGACGAGGGCTCGGAGATCGACCTCTACCTCGAGGCCGTCCGAGGGAAAGAGATGCCGTGGGCCTCGTACTTCGCGATCCTCTCGACGTTCGCGGCGGCGCTCACGAGCGCCGCGTGGCTCGACGTGCCGCCGATCGGGGGATTCACGGAGTACACCGTCGCCGGGGTCACCACGGGAGCGTTTCTCGTCTCGTCGCTCGTCTTCGTCTACGACAGCCGGACGGCGATGCGGCTCGGCTCGGACGGCGCTCCGCCCGAGGTGACACGGGAGTGAATCGCCGCCGCCTCGTCCTCGCCGCGCTCGCGCTGGTCGCCCTGGCGTCCGTGACGGGCGTGAGCAGCGTGACGTCCACGACTGCCGACCGCGACGTCACGGTCGCCGTCGCCGACGACGAGGAGGCGTACCTCGGGATCGAGTTCGGTCCAGGCGACAACGGGACGCGACCGCTCACCGTCTCCGACCGCGCGACGACCGACGGCCTCCGGGTGACGGTCGACGGAACGACCCGGTGGGCGAGTCCCGGCGATCCGGCGGTGTTCACGGTCGACTGTGGCTCCCGGGTCGAGATCACTGCCGACAGCCAGGAGGTTCGGATCAGGGTCGTTCGGGCGGTGAAAGACTGTTCGTCGACGCTCACCGACGACGGGGACGAAGAGAGTGATGGCGACGAGGATGACGATGACACCACCGACGGCGATAGCGACGAGAACGACGATGACGACACAACCGACGGTGATGGCGACGAGAACGACGATGACACAACCGACGGCGATGGCGACGAGAACGACGGTGACACAACCGACGGTGATGGCGGCGAGAACGACGACGTAGGGTAATCGGAACCCCGGCGCGAGACGGTCGATTTCGACCCCGAGACGGTGTTCCTGCAGTCGTGCTCGCCGCCGCCCCTCTTTCGTGCACAACCAACGACTATACGCCCCGACGTCGTACACCAGTGCAGGGCGATGTTCGACGAGATCATGCGGAAGTTCGAGGGGAGCCCGAGCCAGCAGGCGGTCATCCGCCTCCTGCTCGAACGCGGCTTCTCGGTCAACGACGACGGCCGGGTCGTCTCCGGCGGGATCGAGATCCCGAACACGGGCATCGCCCGCGAGATCGGCGTCGACCGCCGCGTCGTCGACTCCACCACCGACGCCATCCTCGCGGACCCCGAGCTCAGACAGATCTTCCAGAACATCTCCTCGATCCCGAGCCTGATGGACCTCGCACCCGTCCTCGACCTCACCGTCCTCACGATCGAGGTCGACGACGCCGACGCGCCGGGGATCGTCGCACGCGTCACGACGCTCATCGCCGATCGCGACATCTCCATCCGACAGACGGTCAGCGAGGATCCCGAGTTCACGGACGACCCGAAACTCTACCTCGTCACCGACGGCGACCTCCCGGGCGACCTCCTCACGGAGCTGTCGGCGCTCGACTTCGTCCGGCGCGTGAGCATCGCCTGATTCGACGGGTCGGGCGGTTCGACGACGCGCCACGCCCGGACAAGGCATTTACCCGACGCGGCTGGACACGCGCACATGCCCGCCCGCCCCGTGCTCGCCCTCTTCGTCGTCGGCCTCTTGCTCCTCCCCGGGCCGGTCTACGCCGGGGTCGTCGACTCCCTCGACCGCGACAGGATCGCCACCGGCTACGGCGCCGAACGGGTCGACCTCGACGACCCCGAGACGAGAGAGCGGCTCGTCGAACGCTTCGACGACGACGTGACCGTCACCATCGCCCACGTCGCCGAACCGTACGCGGCCGACGAGTTCCGGGCGCAGAATCGGACTGTCAGGGTGCTCCGGCGTGCCTACCGGGGGAACGGCTCCGTCCGCGTCACCGACGAGGCGGTCCGGGCCGACGTCACGAGTCTCGCGCACAACGCCAGCTTCCTCCGACCTGACTTCGACCACGAACCCCGACGACTCGTGGTCGATCGCCGCGACGACGCGCTCCTGGTCGAGACCCGCGCGGCGAACGCCTCGGAACGGTTCGCGGCGGTCCGCGAGGCGGCCGTCGTCCGCGACGACGCGCTTTCGCCGGCCGAGCGAGCCACCGTCGAGAAGGTGTTGAAGGCCAGCCTCGGCGAGGACCGCGGCTACTACCGCCCCTACCGGGACGAACCGCACCCCTTCCCCGCGGTGGTCGAGCGGGACGGCGACTACTCCCTCGTCCGTCCGGTCGTCACCGTCGACGACGTCGGGCCCGACGGCTTCCTCGTCGGGCTGGTCGGGTCGGGCGTCGGCCTCGTCTGTCTCCTCGGCGCCGTCGCGGCGGCGTTCGTCGAGCGCGTCGGGAACGGGTGACACGGCTCGATCGAACCCTTTTCGTCCGACGCGCACGACGACGGCGTATGACCGAGGGGACGTACCGCACCGTCGCGGGGCGTGGCCAGGCCGCGTTCGAGATCCGGGGTTCGGAGTTCGTCGGCTACGTCGCCCCCGCCGAGACGGTCGAAGAGGCCGAGTCGTTCGTCGACGCGGTCGAGGCCGAACACGCCGACGCGACCCACAACGTCCCCGCCTACCGCGTCCCCGCGGACCCCTCGAAGGTGGACGTCCTCCTCCGCGAGTGGTGTTCGGACGACGGCGAACCGACCGGCTCGTCGGGCAAACCGGCGCTGAACGTGCTCGTCCAGCGTGACCTCCGCAACGTCGTCGCGGTCGTCACCCGGTACTACGGCGGCACCAACCTGGGCGTGGGTGGACTCGCCCGGGCGTACTCGCGGGCGGTGAAGGAGGCGGTCGACGACGCCGGAGTCGTCGAGGAACGGCCACACGAGCGGTTCGAAGCGGTCGTCGACTACGACGACTCCGGCACCGTCCGGGGAGTCCTCGAATCCGCCGGCGCGGAGTTCGACGCCGACTACGGCGAACGGGCCTCGTTCTCGGTTCGAGTTCCGATCGACGACGCCGCTGGACTCAGGGACCGCCTCCGGAGCGCGACGAGCGGGCGCGTCGACCTCTCCTGACGGGCCGAGTCTGTCGTGACACCTCGGGCTGATCCGCCCCGAAACCTCGGACCGACTCCGCCGTGGTGTGGCGGGTCGGCCGCACGAGTTCGACTCCCGTCCGCCGGAACGTTCTTGCCCCGGTCACGTGAGTCCGCGTCCATGCGCCTCACGGCCGCGGACTACCACGACCTCACGCGGGTGTCGTCGCCGGCGGTCTCGCCCGACGGATCGACGGTCGCCTACGTCGTCCACCGCCCGACCGACGACGAGACGACCGACGCGAGCGTCTCCGTCGTCCCCACCGCGGGTGGCGATCCACGGCGGTTCACCACCGCCGACGGCGTCGACGCCGAGCCGACGTTCTCACCCGACGGAGCGTGGCTCGCCTTCACCAGCACCCGCGGCGACGACGACCGCACACAGCTCTGGGTGGTCCCCACCGACGGCGGCGAAGCGCGACCCGTCACGGACGTCCCCGGCGGCGTCACGGATGTCGAGTGGTCGCCCGACGGCGAACGGATCGCCTTCGTCGGCGAGACCACGGCGGCCGAGCGCGACGCCGGGACGGACTGCCACGCGAGCGACGACGAACGCGAGACGCCCGACCCGCGCGTCGTCGACCGACTGGTCTACCGGCGCGGGACGGAGTACCTCGACGGCACGCGACGGCACGTCTACGTCGCCGACGTGTGCGACGTGCTCGCCGGCGACCCGTCGACCGCGCCACCGACCGACGCCGTCACCCGGGTGACCGACGGCGACGTCGACTACGCGTCGCCGACCTGGGGCGACGACGACACGCTCTCGTACGCCGTCTCCCGTCGCCGCGACGGGGGTGACCCCGACGACGCGATCGAGTACGAGGTGGTCGCCCACGACCTCGCGGCCGGGGAGACGCGCCACGTCGCGTGGTCGGAGGCGTGGGATCCGGCGCTCGCGGCGACCGCCGACGGCCGCGTCGCGTACCTCCGCACGCCGACTGACGACGGCCCGCCCGTCCAGACCGACGTCGAGGTCGTCGTGCCCGACGCGGACGACCCCATCGTCCCGACCGCGGGACTCGACCGGACCGTCCTCGCCGAGCGTGGGCTCTGCTGGGGGCCCGACGAGGAGGCGCTCTACGCCGTCACGCCCGACGAGGGAGCGTTCGTCGTCAGGCGGTTCTCGGTCGACGCTGGCGAGGTCGGTGTCGACGATGCCGACGGGTCGACGGACGGGCACGACGTGGTGGTCGACGCCGGCGAGGTCGACGGCCTCGCGGTCGGCCCTGGCGTCGTCGCGGTCACGAAGAGCACGGCCGACCATCCGGGAGACGTGTTCGTCGTCGACGAGGGCGGGGAGCGTCGCCTCACCGAGGTCAACGCCGCGTTGCTCGCCGGCCGCGACGTGGCGACCCCCGAGGAGGTGTGGTTCGACTCCCCGGCGGGACCGGTGCAGGGGTGGCTCATGCTCCCGCCCGGGGCGGGTGACGCCGCTGGGGACGGGAACGGAAACGAGGACGAGGACGGAGGAGCCGACTCGGACGACCCGCCCTCGTACCCGCTGGTCGTCGAGATCCACGGTGGTCCGCACGCGATGTGGACCACGGCGGGGACGATGTGGCACGAGTTCCGGACGCTCGCCGCCCGCGGCTACGCGGTGTTCTGGTGCAACCCCCGTGGATCGATCGGCTACGGCGAGGCGTTCGCGACAGCGAACGTGCGCGACTGGGGCGCGGTGACCGCCCGGGACGTCCTCGCCGGCGTCGACGCGGTGTGTGAACGCGACGCCGTCGACGACTCCCAGGTGTTTCTCACCGGCGGGAGCTTCGGCGGCTTCATGACCGCCTGGCTCGTCGGCCACGACGATCGTTTCCGGGCCGCCGTCGCTCAGCGCGGCGTCTACGACCTCACCTCCTTCTACGGCTCGTCGGACGCGTTCAAACTCGTCGAGTGGGACTTCGAGACGACGCCGTGGGCCGACGCCGGATTCCTCTGGGAGCAGTCGCCCGCTTCCGTCGCCCACGAGGTGACGACGCCGACGCTCGTCGTCCACGCCGAGCGGGACTTCCGCGTCCCCGTCAACAACGCCGAACTCCTCTACCTCCTCCTGAAGAAGAACGGCGTCGACACCCGGCTCGTGCGCTACCCGCGGGAAGGGCACGAACTCTCGCGGTCTGGCGAACCCGGCCACATCGTCGACCGTCTCGAACGCATCGCCCGCTGGTTCGACGGCTACTCCGCCCACCACGACGCGGCCCGCGCGCTCGACCGCGGCGACGGCGGGCTGTCGGGGACGGCTTCCGACGCCTCGACCGGCCGTGACTCGGCGGACGACGGCCGCTGACACACGACGCGTGGGTGGACGGCGTCGAGTCGGCGGTCGGATCGGACCGGGAGTTGGGCTCTCGCCGTCGGTCTCAGTCGACGATGATCTCGGAGCCTTCCCCGCCCCGCCGCGACGGCTGCATCTCGCGTTCGTACCGATCGATCCACTCGGCGAAACAGTCGGGACAGAGCCGGTGGCTGTGGACCGTCGACCGGTCGACCGTCACCTCTACCGTGCGTGCGAGCGCGTCCGCGACGCTCGTTCGACAGTCGTCGCACGGCTCTCCCGCCGTGCCGCCGTCGGGGATCGGACGGTCTCCGGTCGTGTCGAACACGTCGTACATACGTTCCGATTCACCGCAGACGTCTTAGGTATGGTGCCGGTTCGGGCCCTCCGTGGGACGTCCCCGTCCGAGTCACCCGTGGGACGATCTCGTCGGGTCACCCGTGGGACCGTTCCACAGGGGAGCGATCAGTGGTCGGTTTCGTTAGCGCGGTTTCACCGACGTGGCCGTGGACCGTCCGGCGGTTTCGAAGCGAAACGAGGGGGTTCGGATCCGGTGCACACCGGCGGTCTCAGGCGACGATGATCCCCGAGCCGTCGTCCCGCGACGAGGGACCAGCTCGCGGTCGAACCGATCGCGCCAGCGGACGAACCACGACTCCCCGTCGTGGTCTCGGTCCACGCCCCACTGGTCGCGGCCACGGTGACGCCCACCATATCTCGTATGACCTCGACGTCTCCCGCGATCGTGACGTCGCTGTCTCGGCCGTGATACCGCAGTCACCCGGTCAGGTGGTGCGGAACGCGCGGTCGCCAGCGTCGCCCAGTCCGGGGACGATGTAGCCGTCGTCGTCGAGGTGGTCGTCGATGGCGACGGTGAGCAGGTCGGCCTGCGGATAGGCGTCGCCGACGCGGAGCAGGCCGTCGGGCGCGGAGACGGCCGAGAGGACGAACAGGTCCGTGGGGGTTCCCTCGGCGCTCTCCACCACGTGGTCGAGGACCGCACACATCGTGCTCCCGGTGGCGAGCATCGGGTCGGCGACGATGACGGTGTCCTTCTCCCTGATCTCGGGGAGTTTGACGTAGTCGATCGTGATCGGGAACTGGCCGTCGTCGTCCATACCGGCCTCCTCGTCTCGGCCGGCGGAGATGACGCCCTGTTTCGCACGCGGGAACGCCTTCAGGAGCCCCTCGACGAACGGGGTCGCCGCCCGGAGCACGTTGATGATGACGACGTCGTCGAGTCCTTTCACTCGTTCGCCGGTGGTCTCCTGCAGCGGGGTCCGGATGCTGACGTACTCGGTCTCCATCGCCCCGTCGATGATCTCGTACCCGCAGATGCGGCCCAGCTTGACCAGGCCTTTGCGGAACGCCACCTGTTCGGTCTCGACGTCTCGCAGCCGCGAGAGCGTGTCTTTCGCGAGCGCGTGTGTGATCAGGTACGCGTTGTCGCGGTCGTCGATGGTCATATCCCAGGTGCCGATGGGGACGGATATAAAACGGGGGTATCGGTCGGTCTCATCCACCTGCTCCGGTCTCGAAGCACTCGACCGCGCGGGGCCACGCGTCCGCTTCGGGCGTTTCGTCGACAGTGTTCGGGAGACGCTCTGCTCCGTCACCACGAAGGGTCGAACCGGGCCACAGCGCGGGCGAGATCGAGCGTCGAGGATCGTGGTCGCGGGCGAGATCGAGAGTCGAAGGTCGCGACCGAGGCTGAGTCGACCCGGTCGCGTCGTCGCTCACAGCACCCGGACGACGATCCCCGTCAACGCCATCAGCAGCAGCGTCGCCACGGCGGCGTTCGTGACGCTGAACGTGGCGAGACCGACGAAGTCGAGCCCCCAGAGGATCCCGGTGCCGAAGACCGCCGACAGCACGAGGTTCATCACGAACAGCACGCGGGGGTCACCCTCCGAAGCCATACCTCCTCTCTCCCGGTGTGGGACTTATTTTCTTTGCGTTCGCACTCCTACGACGAGACATGTTCCGCAACCGTGACGGGACACCCGTCGACCCCGTTCCGTTCCTCGTCGTCGCCGCCCTGGCGTTCCTCGTCACGTTCTCGGTCGGGCCGATCTACGCCGTCGCCGTCGGCTTCTCCTTCCCGGTCGCCGTCTCGCTCTCCGCGGCCGTCTTCGTCGTCGTCTCCATCGGGGCGTACGTCCGGTTCGTCTGGCAGGCCCGCCCCGCAGTCCGGGCCGAGATCCCGCCCCACCAGCGGCTCTCACGGCTGGTCTACGCCGCGCTCTGTCTCGCACTCCTGCTTGTGCTGCTCGTGCTCCCGCTCCTGTGACCGTTTGGTACGGTTCCGCGGCCCCGTCCGTGTCCCTCCGGACGGTCCCACTCGTCGGTCGATCGAGAACGTCCCGGGACGTCCGGCTTTTTGTCCCCGGCACGCGAGTCGTTCGGATATGCGCGAACTGGCGGTGTCGCGGTTCGTCCGGGCGACGCCCACCGAACTCGCCCGGCACCTGTCGCCGGCGACCGTCGTCGAGGCCGAGGAGACGTTCACCGTCAGCGACGTCCACGACCTCGACGACGCGACGGTCGTCACCGCGGCCGGCGGCGGGCTCCAGCTCTCGCTCCGGTTCGAGTCCCGCGACGACGGCCTCTACTACACGCAGGAGGGACAGGAGGGGCCGTTCGAGACGATGGAGACGTGGCTCACGTTCGCCCCCGAGAACGAGGGGGCACGCCTCACCGCCCGCTCGCGGGTGAGTCTCGGCCTGCCCGTCGCGACGCTCACGGATCGGATCGCCGCGTGGAAGCGTCGTGGCGAACTGGAACGCGCGCTCGACAACCTCGCGGCGGCCGTGGAGTGACGGGCACCCCCCGTACGGACGAGCCGTGCGGTCCCGACCCAGCCGACGCGCCTACACCCGTGCGTTCCGGCCGTTCCTGCACGCGACCGTCCGTCACCGCCCGCGCTCGTGCGCCGCTTCCGTCACACCGCCGGACGCTTTTGCCACTCGATTTCACACCACACGCGTATGGGACTCCTCGGGACGCTCTCGGAGACGCTCAGGGCATCGACGCAGTCGACGAACCGCGGCGGGCGAGGCGACCAGTCGAAGGGCGCGTACTGGTGTCACGACTGTAGCGAGCGGGTCCTCGACCTCGACGTGGAGGGTGAGGGACCGCCCGACTGTCCCGACTGCGGCGAGGAGATGACGTTCGAGCGGTCGCCCGGATCGACCGGGTGTGCGTGCTGAGCGTTCGGGTTTCGGACCGTCGCACCTCTCGACTGTGAAACTCTTGCCTCTCTCGATTCTCGGGACGTGGTCGTCGTCGCCGTCTCCACGTACTCGACGGAGACGGTGACGTCGGTGTCGGTCGCGGCCGTGACCTCGTCTTCGAGTCGCCGGGGGAACGCCGGATACGACTCGTCGGCCGGTCGCCTGACCCGGACCGTCACCTCCCGTGGGGCGTCGGCGAGCCCGAAGCTGGTGAACTCGACCTGCACGGTGAGGAGGTCGAGTTCGTCGTACGCCGACGCGTCGAGGACGTCCTCGACGGCGTCGTTCGTCGCGTTCTCGAACGCGCTCTGTTCGACGACGGCCGCCCCGACGCCACCCGTGACGACCGCGATCGCGAGGAGCGCCGCGATCGTGGCGTTCAGCCCGCCGGATCGGAGCGCGTCGCGCGGCGTGGTCTCGCGCCACTGCTCCGGCCGGTAGCCGAGATACCAGAGCGCGACCGCCCCGCTCGCGGTGATGGTGAGGATGTTCACCACGAGCAGGACGGCCGCCCCGAACGCCACGACCGGGTAGCCCCACGCGACGCCGATGCCGACGGCGGCGGCCGCCGGGATGAGCGCCGCGGCGACGGCGACGCCCACCAGCGACACCGGGAGGTCGGTCGCGAGGCCGAACGCCCCGGCTGCGCCCGCACAGACGCCGACGAGGAGCGAGAGGACGCCCGGTGAGGTCCGGGCGCTGATCTGCGCGATCGTCGTCACGTCGACCGCGCCGGAGACGAACTGGGTGGTTCTGAGTAGCCAGCCGAACGCGGTCGCGCTGCCCACGGCGACCCCGAGACCGACCACCTGCGAGACGATCCCGTTACGCACCATTCGCCCCTCGCTGAACGCCACCCCGACACTCGCCGTCAGCGCGGCCCCGACCTGCGGGGCGATCACCATCGAGCCGACGACGATCGCGGGCGAGTCCAGGAGCAGCCCGATCGTCGCGACGAGCACGCTCAACAGCGTCATCGCGTAGTACGTCCGCCTGCCAGGGTTCAGATCACGGGCCTTCGATCTGATCTCCTCGGGAACAACGGCGTCGTCCTCCTCGCTCCCCTCGACGAACCGCTCTTCGAGTTCGGCGAAGTTCGGGGTCGCCGCCGTCTCGGCGTTGGCGATGACCGTGAACGAGTCGTCGAGACCGGCCTCCCGGAGGTCCGCGAGCACCGCGTCGACGGCCTGTGCGGGGAGCGGGAACTGGACGATGATCGCGTCGTCGTCACTGTCGGCCTCCTCGGTCACGACGTAGTCGATCCGTTCGTCAGCGAGGACGCCGAGCACGTCGTCGCGGTGACGCTGTGGGACCAGGGCGTGGATGAACCGCATCCCGTCGACTGTCGGCTGTCGGACGAATGAGAATTACGGATCGGGTCGGTGGATCGTCCGCGTCCGCCCACATCCCCTCGGTCTCACTCCGGCGGCGTCGGTGCCGCGAGCACGACCTGTTCGCCCTGCTCGGACGGGAACGGGGCCCCGTCCCACGCGTCGGGGTCGTAGCCGGCGAACGCGTCGTCCGAGAGCAGACAGTCGTCGAGCCGTTCGACCAGTTCGGGTTCGTCGAGGTCCGTGCCGATGAACACGAGTTCGGTCCGGCGGTCGCCCCACTCGTCGTCCCACACGAGGTTCCGGCGGTTGCGCCGGTAGGCGTCCTGCTCGAACTCGGGGCGCGTGGCGACCCACGGCCCCGCGCACTCGACGTGGACCGACGGACCGGCCTGTCCGAACGTCAGGGTGTGTTCGCTCCCGGCCACCCACAGGGTCCCCTTCGAGCGGACGACGTCCGGGGGGAGGTCCGCGAGGAGGTCGGCGACGGCCTCGGGCCGGAAGGGACGCCGTCGTCGGTACGCGAAGGAGGTGACGCCGTACTCCTCCTGCGGGTGGCTGTGTCCGTCGTGTGGGTGGTCAGCGTGATCGTCGTGTGCGTGGCTGTGCCCATCGTGTCCACGGTGTCCACCGTCTCCGTCGTCGCCTCCTCCCGCCTGCTCGCCCGCGGTGTCGGCGAGCACCCGTCGCCACCCCGCCGCCTCGGCGGCGCGCGCGGGGTCGTACAGGCGACGGCCCATGAGCCGGTCGGGGTCGACCGCCGAGTACGTCGTCGTCACGACGTCGGCGTCGGGTCGGAGCCCGTGGACGAGGTCTTCGAGCGTCGCCAGTTCGGTGTCGGAGACGAGGTCGGTCTTGTTCAGCACGACGACGTTCGCCAGTTCGACCTGTTCGACGAGGAGGTCCGACAGCGGCCTGGTGCCGTCCTCGGCGGCACCCCGTCGTTCGACCTCGCCGCGCCCGCCGAACGCGTCGTAGAACTGTCGGGCGTCGATCACGGTCACGATCGCGTCGACGACGTATCGTGCCGAGGCGTTGCCTCTCGTGAACAGCTTCGCGACCGGCCCCGGCTCGGAGATGCCCGACGCCTCGACGACGAGCTGGTCGAAGTCGCGCTCGCGCGCCAGCCGCATCACGGCCCGGTCGAGGTCGCCCCGGAGTTCGCAGCAGATGCAGCCGTTCGACAGTTCGGTCACGTCGCCCGCGAGCCCGCCCGACCGTCCGCTCACGAGCTCCGCGTCGACGTTGATCTCGCCCATGTCGTTGACGAGGACGGCGATGTCGCGATCGCCGGCGTTGTCGAGGAGGTGGTTCAGGAGCGTCGTCTTGCCCGCCCCGAGACTCCCCGACAGGATCGTCACCGGGATGTCGTCGCCTGCCATGTCTCCCTGTCTCGGGTCCGTGTTCTTGAAACGGACGGTCGTCCGAACGGCGCACACGGCCGCGGTCGAGCGACACGTTTTTGCCGGGTCTTTGATGACTGTCGAGGTATGACGCTCGCCGATCGCATCGACGCCTTCCTCGCGTGGGCCGACGAGTGGGCTCGCGGCCTCTACCACGGCATGATCTCCCACCCGGCATACGAGAAGATCGAGAAGGAGGCCGAGGACATCGAGGACACGTTCATGCTGGCGTGTTTCCCCGACGCGTTCGGCATCCCGAGCCCGGTCTCGTACTACACGGCCGAACTCCTCCCCTATCTGGAAGACGAGTTCGAGGCGTGGGAACGACGCATGTGGGACCGCGGCACCCTCCTCGAACGCAAGGGCCAGCAGTACCACTTCTGAGTTCGATCGTGAGCCACCAATGAACGAGTTCGTCTTCTTCGGCGGCAAGGGTGGTGTCGGCAAGACCACGGTGTCGTCGGCGTACGCGCTCAAGTGTGCGCGGGCGGGCGTCGACACGCTCGTCGTCTCGACCGACCCCGCACACTCCACCTCGGACGTGTTCGACCAGCAGTTCTCGGACGACCCCGCTCCGGTCGAGGGGATCGACAACCTCGACGCGATGGAGATCGATCCCGACGACGAGGTCGAACGCCACCTCATGGAGACCAAGCGGGCGATGGGCGACCAGGTCAGCCCGGCGATGGTCAACGAGATCGACCGACAGATCGAGATGGCACACCAGACGCCCGGTGCGTACGAGGCGGCGCTGTTCGACCGTTTCGTCGGCGTGATGCGCGACACCGACTACGACCGGGTGGTGTTCGACACCTCGCCGACCGGCGGCACCCTCAGACTCCTGTCGCTCCCGGACCTCCTGGAGGGGTGGATCGACCGCCTGATGCACAAACGCAGGCAGTCGGTGAAGCTGTTCGAGCGCGCCGCCATCGGCAACCGCGAACCGCGGCGCATGATGGAGGGCGACCCCATCATCGCCCGCCTGCAGGAGCGCAAGGAGCTGTTCGAGTTCGCGGGCGAGGCCCTCCGCACCAGCGCGGCGTTCTTCCTCGTCGTCAACCCCGACGAACTCTCGCTGCGGGAGACGTCGCGTGCCGTCGAGAACCTCCTCGACGCCGACCTCCCCGTCGAGGGGCTCGCGGTCAACAAGCTCACGCCCGAGCCCGACCCCGACGAGCAGGGCCGGGGAGCGCGGTTCCTCCGGGACCGGGTCGAGACCGAACGCGAGCGGCTCGACACGCTCCGTGAGGAGTTCGACCAGCCGGTCGTCGCCGAGATCGAGACGCGCGTCGCCGAGGTCAAGGGGAGTCTGCTCGACGACGTGGCCGCGGAGCTCGAGATCGACGTCGCCGCCGAGCCGACCGCCTGAGCGGCGGTCGTGCTCGACCGACGCACACACGCAAAAAACGTCACGGAACTCGGCCTCTCGTGCCCGATCGGTGCACACCAGAAAAAGGCCCGAAGAAAGCCTCTATCGCCGGTTTCACCGATACTTCGATCGTTTCGTCCTCACGGTACCGTCATAATATTTTCCCAACTTTTAAGTAGAAGTTTTTACATGGTCGAAAATGGGGTATACACATGGTACAAGCTATCACGCTGGTGGTACTGACGCTGGTCACGTTCAGTATCGGGTATCTGGGCTACTCGAGATACCTCGCGCAGTTCGTCGAACTCGACGACGACCGCGAGACGCCAGCACACAAGTACGAGGACGGGCAGGAGTACGTTCCGTCGAAGAAGCCGGTCCTCCTGGGGCATCACTACTCGAGCATCGCGGGCGGCGCACCCATCGTCGGTCCGATCACGGCGACCGTCGTCTGGGGCTGGGTGCCGGCGTTCCTCTGGGTCGCCATCGGCAACCCGCTGTTCGGCTCCGTTCACGACTTCATGTCCCTCTCGGCCAGCATGCGCCACGAGGGGAAGTCGATCGGCTACATCATCGGCGAGTACGTGGGCGAGCGCGGCAAGAACATGATCCTCTGGTTCGCGTTCCTCACGATCATCCTCGTCGTCGCCGTCTTCGGTCTCGTCATCGCGCTGGTGTTCAACGCGTATCCGCAGGCGGCGACCGCCTCGCTGGTGTACATCGCGCTGGCACTGGTGTTCGGCGTCTACCTCTATCAGCTGAACCTGCCGTTCCTCCCCGGCACCGTCGCGTTCGTCGCGATGGTGTTCGCGGGCGTCTTCGTCGGCGTGCAGTACCCGCTCGCGCTGGTGCCCGGCGACTACCCCGCCGGCACCATCGTCCTGCTCTCGGGGAGTCCGCTCCCGCCCGTCCTCGGGAGCGTCAACATCGCGACGTGGATCCCGGTCATCCTCGTGTACGGCTTCGTCGCGAGCGTCCTCCCGGTGTGGGTGCTGCTGCAGCCGCGTGACTTCCTCACGTCGAGCCTGCTGTACGCCGGCGTCGGCGGGACGCTGCTGGCCGTCATCGTCGGAACGTTCACCGGCGCTGGCCAGCAGCTCACGGTGAACGTCCCGGCGTACGCGGGCTTCTGGGGCGGCGCGCTGGTCGAGACCTCGTTGCCGCTGTTCCCGCTGCTGTTCGTCACCATCGCCTGTGGGACGATCAGCGGCTTCCACTCGCTCGTCTCCTCCGGCACCACCGCGAAACAGCTCGACAAGGAGACCGACGCCCGCACCATCGGCTACGGTGGGATGCTCGGCGAGGGGCTCCTCGCGACCGTCGCCATCGTCACCGTGGCGGTGTACGCCGAGGTGCCGACCGGCGGCGGCATCGGCCTCGCGCTGCCGAACTTCGCGACTGGCGGCGGGCTGATCCTCAACCTCGGCTTCGGCATCCCCGAGGCGCTCGCCGCCCCGTTCATGGGGCTCGTCCTCGTGAGCTTCCTGCTCACGTCGACCGACACCGCGGTCAGGCTGGGTCGGTACATGCTCGAGGAGATCGTCGGCACGCCCGAGACACAGGTGCAGGAGGTCGCGGCCAACCGCTACGTCAACGCGGCCCTGCAGGTCCTGCCGGCGTACGTGCTCGTCGCCTCCGGCCGCTGGGCCGACCTCTGGCCGTTGTTCGGCGGTGCGAACCAGACGCTCGCGGCGCTCGCGCTCCTCGTCGCCACGATCTGGCTCGCCAACTGGGACGACTCTAAGCAGCTCATCAGCACCGGCGCGCCGATGGCACTGATGCTCGCGGTCACGACGACCGCGCTGCTGTATCTGGCGTTCTACCAGAACCTCTACCAGAAGTTCCTCAACGACGCGTGGATGGCCGACGCCTCGACGACGGCGATGGCGTCGAGCGCGGTACAGATCGTCATCGCGCTCGTCCTCGTCGGTCTCGCGTTGTCGATCGCCTACATGGGCATCAGCAACGTCAGGAAGGCCCGGTCGACCGGTCCGGCGGTCGCCGACGGCGGCGCGCCCGAGAGCGACGACTGACGGCGTCCCGCACCACGCACCACGTTCTCCTCGTTTCCCGGCCGCTCAGCCGGGGCCGACGCCGTCGAACAGTGTCGCGGTCTGTGCTCTCTCCGCCTCGCTCGCCGACACCACCGCGACCGCCGTCACGTAGTCGCCCACCGACAGGAGCACCACGAGGCTCCAGAGCGCGTGTCGGTGCATCGTTCCGACCACGGCGGCGAAGCCGTTCGGTCGTCGCTCTCGCGTTCGAGCGACGGCGTGTCGGGTGGGTTCCGGCGCTTGCGGACCCGTGTTCAGCCGAACAGCCGCCGCTTGAGCCGTTCGACGAAGCCGCGGTCGGGCTCGATCGGCTCCCAGGTCCGGAGTGCGTCGCTCACGTCGGCGTTCCGGCTCACGACGAGCTCCTCGCGGTCGGGGGCGACGACCGCCAGGTGGATCTCGTAGTGGCCGTGGTAGCCGTACTTGATGAGTTCGCGGTCCTCGAAGGCTTCGACGTGCGAGCGGACGTCGTCGGAGATTTCGTCCGTGACGGCGACGAACGTGAAGTCGGTCGCGTAATGCTCCTCGTCGGCGTCGACCCACTCGTCGGCGAGATCGTGGCCCAGCCCGACGAACCGCTCGAGGTCGCTCACCCGTACCGGGCCGCGTTCGGTGAGAAACAGGTGTTCGTACGCGTGCTGGTGGCCGTAGGTGATCGCCGGGTGGAAGAACTGCTTGTGGCTCTCGATGCGGAGTTCGCCCCGGAGCGTGAACGGCTCGCCCCGCACCGAGACGCCCTTCTCGAGGTCGTAGTTGAACATGATCCGGCCGGAGACCCGGTCGACGTACTCGTCGTCCCAGTCGGGGACGTCCTCGGGAGTCGTGTCGTCGGTGTCGGCCCCGGTTTCGGTCTCTGCCGGCGTCGTGGCCGTCGACGGCTGGTCCTCTTCTGTTGTCATGCTCCCCCGCGCTCGTCGTCACCACCGTCGGTATCGTCAGGATCGTACGCGTGGGCGTCCCCCGACACAGCCGGGACGCCGATGGCGACGGCCGTGACTGACCCGTCGGCGTCGGCCGGGTTGTACGCTCGCTGTGGGCTGCCGGGGTCGACGGCGAAGAAACACCCCTCCTCGACCGTATACGTCTCGTCGGGCGTCTCGACGGCGAGCGTCCCCGCGGCGACGAAGAACAGCTCCTCCTGTTCGTCGTGGTAGTGGTACGCGAGCGGGAGCTGTTCGCCCGGGTCGGCGCTGAACCGATTGACGGCCATCTGTGACAGGTCCGCAGCCTCCGACACCCGGCGGAGATCGCACGGGCGGTCGGGTACGGGGTCGAGGTCTTCGGGGTCGACGACGTGGTATCCCATGTAGGGTCTCACATCAGTATGTGATAAAAGACCGTTGACCACGCTGACCGTCCGTTCGCCACGGTCGAGCGGAGCGTTCGGTCGGGACGAGCGGGTCTGCTCACTCGTGACGATCCAGCCGCTCCCCATCCGCTCCGTGGCGGTCCCGACCGCACGCTCCGTGGCGGTCCCGTCCACCCGGACCCGATCGAGGCTCTCCCGATAAACCTGCGAGATCCGGCACGTCTGGACACCCGCTCGAACGTCGCTGCCGCCGCCTCAGTCCCGTCGACCGTCCCGCTCGTCCACCGCGGGAGGGGTTCGTCCTCGTACGGCTGGAGTTTGAACGCTCTCCATTCGCCGCGGTCGATCTCGTACTCCTCGGGCGTTCGCGGACGTCGACGTTGCGCTCTGGGCTGTCGTCGTCGGAGTCGCCACCGGCTCCCGTCTGTTCCTCCCCGTCGAGGCTGTCGGCGTTTCCGTCGTCGGTCACACGGACGCGTCGGACTGCGGTCGTATGTGTGCACTGGCGGTGCCGCGGGTCTATCTCACACCCCGGACACGGCGCGGGGTCGACTGCTCCGACCCGCCCCGGAAGGAGGCGAAGCCGACAACCTCACTCCCGTTCGAAGTACCGTTCGGCGATCCGATCCGCCGTCCGGAGTGCGAGGGCCTGACCGGTGTGTGTCGGATTCACGCCGCCGACCCCGTTCGCTAACAGGCTGTGGTCGCCGATGAACAGCCGAGCCACCTCGGTGGCTTCGCCGGCCGCGTCGGTGACCTCCCCCATGCGCATCGTGCTCTGGATGTGGAGGAGCAGCGGGGGCCAGTCGACCCGGTGCACGTGCGACGCACCTGCCGCCCGGAGGACGGTGGCCGCCGTTCTGGCCAGTTGTTCCCGGCGTGCGGAGTCGTCGGGATGCGGCTCCCACCGGACGAGGGGAACTGGGCCGTGTTCGTCTGCGAACCTCGGGTCGAGAGCGACCCCGTTCTCCCGGCGCGGGCGGTCGTCGGTCAACACGATGATACTCAGCGTCCGCCGGTAGTCCGCCATCTTCGATTTGAGGTCCCTGCCGACGACTCGACCGACGGAGTCCCACGGGTCCGCCGGATCCACCGCCTGATCGAAGCTGTACCCGGCGCGGCTGAACGAGTAGTTCACGAGCGACGCGAGACCGGGGTTGTACCCGAACGTCTCGAAACAGCCGACGCCCGGTTCCTCGTATCTGGCGGCCGAGACCTGGCCGACGTGTGGATTCAGCGTCGGCTGTCCGATCTGCTCCTCCAGTGTCTCCTCGTCGAAGACACCCACGACCATGTCGAACCAGTGGGTGGTCATGCCGCGTCCCACCCAGTCGCCGTCCGGCAGGCCCGACTTCAGCCAGAGCCGCGGGGTCTCGATCGAGCCCGCCGCGAGCACGACTACGTCCGCGGAGACCTCGTGCGTCTCGCCGGTCCACGTGTCACGGAACTCGACCCCCGTCGCCGTCACCGTCCCGCCCGTCGTGTCGGTGACGACTCGCGTGACGAACGCGTTCGGTCGGATCGTGACGTGTCCCGTCTCGAGCGCGGCGGGGACCCAACTGACCAGCGAGGAGCGCTTCGCCTTCTCGTCGACGGGCGCGCCGAGCGGGTGGACTGGTCCCTGGTACTCGTGGCCGGCGAGGACCGAACCGCGGACGTCCGGTCCCGCGAGTGGGGTGTCGGAGTCGGTGATGTCCTCGTCGGGCTGGGTGATCGCGTTCGGCTGGTTTCGATAGCCGGCCTCGGTCACGTCCTTCGTCGTGACGATCTCGTAGCCGGCGGCGTCGGCGCCCTGGAAGAAGAGTTCCTCCTTCGCCGTCGTCGGCGCGGGGGCGACAGGGAGGAACTCCTCGACGGTTCGGTAGTAGGGGACGAGGTCCGCGTAGTCGATGGGCCGTGTGGCTGGTCGTCGATCGCTGTCGGGTACGCCCGGGGATGGTTGCCGAAGTAGTGCTGTGACGTCCCACCGACGCCGGCGACCTGCTGGATCGCTCCCTTCTGCGGCAGGTTGCGGAACCAGGGAGAGCGGTCCCGGTCAGCCGGTCCCCAGCGCAGCTTTCCAGTGATCAGGTCGTTCGTCTCGTGTTCCCGTCTCGTGAGCTGTTCTTCGAGGAGTTCGTGGTCGAGGTCGTCCGGACTCGAACTCGCTTCTCCACTGCCGCCTTCGTTCGGAGCCGGCCACTTCTCGTTCCCGTACCACGGACCTGCTTCGAGGATCACCACCGAGATGTCCTGTTCGCCGAGCCGCTTCGCGAGCGCCGGTCCGTCCGCGCCCGCACCGACCACCACGACGTCGTAATCGGTCGGCGTCATGAGAGATCCCCCTCTCGGAAGTCGTTGTCTCCATCCGCGTCGTCGCCCCCCTGGGAGTCCTCGTCACCGCCATCGTCGTCCCCTTGGGAGTCGTCTCCATCCGCGTCGTCGCCCCCCTGGGAGTCCTCGTCACCACCATCGTCGTCCTCGAATTCGGCTTCCTCGAACTCCTCGACCAGGTATCCGCGAAAGTCACGGTAGCCGATCGCAGGCCCCGGGAACGCCGTCTGCTCCCAGCTTTGCACCTCCCCGGTGAAGGTCCGCTCGGTAGGCGGCCCGGTGTTGTTCTCGTAGCCGGACCACTCGCTGTAATATCCGAAGTGGACCAGGATGTTCACCAGTGTCATGATTGTGACCCCGTTCTCTTCCTGCAGATTGATCGCTCGAAATCTGTCCTGTCGCGAGAGCTGTCCGAACAGCCCAGCGGAGGGGAAGCTGTCGACTGTCGGTGGGTCTTCGTTCATCTCCTGCTGGATCAGGAGAGCAGCGCCCTGATCGAGCAGGTGGGCGACCTGGTCGGCGAAGTCGTCCTGTGTCGGGAACGGAAGCAGGTGATTCAGGCTCCAGACGAGATACCGCTCCAGCTCCACGTCGAGCCCTCCCGGTTCGTGCTCCGGTCCGCGTTGGCTGGCCAGTGTCGGGGTCCGTGGTACGGCGGCGTCGACAAGTGCCTCGAACGTCGCTACCGTGTGCGGTTGGGCCGAGATGTCCCGGTAGTCGGTGGCCGCCGACCGCTCCGACAACTGGAGCTTCGACAGGCTCGCGAACCCGTTCCCGGAGAGACCCACGATGGCGGCGAGCCCTCCCACGACGATGCGCCGATGCTCGTCGATGTCGGGGTCGATCGCCGACCGATCGCCGTTCTCTTGATCGGTCGCCGCGTGCGGCCGTCCAGACGCGACGGGCCACCCGGACTCGTCGGGAGGGTCGAGCTCATCCTCGTGTTCGTCTTCGTGTTCGTATTCGTCTTCGTGTTCGTCGGCTCGATTCTCCGACTCTCCCCGTCCTCCTGTATGTGTCATTGTCACCCTGGTCCCCCGGCTGACTGTCCGCCCCTGTGCATCAGGCGTGACGACGTCGTGTCTCCCTTGCTGTCACCATTTTAATATTATACGTACGACATTTTAAGTGTTACCACACCACATGAAATCGGTTCCGGACGATCACGTTCACCCGTCGGTCGGGCGAGCGGGACGGACGGAAAGACGGACTGGGGCGTGCCGTGTTCTCGCGGTCCGCAGCACCATCTCACTGAACGGGAGCGCACCTGTCCGGGAGACGCCGACAGACCACCTCATCCGACGAACGAGCAGCGGCTCTGCGCCGTCACCGCACTAGCACCGGGTTTAATGTCCGTGAGTCACTCATTCGACGGTATGGGTGGCAAGGAGACCGAAGCGTGCGGACGGTGCGCCATGTCGTCCGTCGTCGACGTGAGCCGGAGCAGCGACGGGGACGACGACGGCAGAACGCGGGACCCCTTCGGCGAGGCGCGCATCGAGGTCGACGAACGCCAGCTTCGCGCCGTCTCGCCCGGCGCGTGGCTCGGCGGCGTCAAGACCCGACTCGACGAGTTCGCCACACGCATCACGTACGGTCGACGGTAGCACGGGGGGTGCGAGCGTGCCAGCCGGTACCGCCACGAGCGTGCCAGCCGGTACCGCGGTGAGTTTTTCACGCAGTAGCCATTCTACCACGCACTAGGCATGGAAGAGAGCATCTCGGGATTCAAACGCCGTGGCTCGTGGGGAGACATCGTCGAGCACGGCGAGCGCATCACCCGCGCGCTCCGTGACGCCGGCGTCGAGAGCGACGCGTTCGATGAGTGGGACGAGTGGCGACCCAAATCCCACGAACGGCTCTCGCAAGACGTCAACGAGAAGACCGCCGCCCAGGCCAGCGTCGCCGAGGGCGAGGGAGAGAAGGCGGGCAAGAAACCCGAGGAGGACCTCCAGAACGCCGGGCGAAAGCTCTCGGAGTCGTACGAGAAGGTCGAGGAGGGCGACAACGAGGGGGCGGTCGAGCGGTGGCAGGACTCCATCGACTACGTCAAGCGTGCCGCCGATTCGGCGAGTCGAAAGGCGCTCCGAGCCGTGGAGGACACCGTCTACCGGAAGGTGATGACCCAGCTCGCACCGTACTACTTCGACAACGAACTCATCAGCGCCAACGTCCAGCGGGTCACCCGCGGTGCCGCCGAGGACGAGCAGTTCAGCTTTGAGGTGAACGTCAACGACGACGACCTCAAGGCGGTCGTCTCGGACCGTCTCGCCGAGTACGAGGATGCGGTCGACCGCTGGCACATCGACACGGAGAAAGACACCGCCACTGCCGAGGCGGCCGAGGGCGTCGAGGCCCCGCAGAACGACCCCGAGTCGAAGTCGACGACCAACTGACTCTCCCGGGCCACGGTCCCCGAACGTGGGCGATGCTTGATTTTTATAACCGACGCGCGTCACCGAACACGTATGCCAGAACCGCTCCGCATCGACTCCGGCGAACTGACCGCCGAAGAGATCCTCTCCGCGCTCCAGGAGGGACGCCGTATCGTCGTTCGCACGGAGATGATGGGAGGCACGTACGAGGTCACGCTCCGTCACGACGGCTCGACGTTCTACTGTGACACGCCGACGACGCTCCACAAACACGACGACGAGGACGGAATGCGCACCTGTATCGCGAAGATGGGCTACGCGCGGACCGACGTTCAGGACGACTGACGACGGGAACGGGGAGCCGTTCGCCGGCGGATCGTCCGGTGGGCGTCCCCCGTCGCCGGCTGACTCTCCCCCTCCCTTCGGTCCGACGACCGCGCTCCCCCGATCGTCCGATCCGACGACCACACTCCTGCACTGGTTCGGTCCGACGATTCGTTCCGCGGTTCTGGTTGTGCGTGGGCCATGCCCAGCCGCTGGGGGAGATATAATCCCACACCCCGTCGTTTCGTCTACATGGTAGACTCCCCCAACATGGCCGACCTTCTGGAGACCGACGACCCGGGATTCCAGCACGTCCTGTCCTGCGTGTTCGGCATCCAGAACCACGAGAGTCGGACGTATCTCGTGCTCCTCGACCACCCGGGGAGTACCGTCGCGGAACTCGCCGAGGTGCTCGACCGCGATCGGAGCAACGTCAACCGCTCGCTAACGACGCTGATGGAGAAGGGGCTCGCGAACCGCCAGCGCCGTCTGCTTGACCCTGGTGGCTACGTCTATCAGTACACCGCGACCCCCCTGCCGGAGGCGAAGGGGTTGCTCCACGACGCGCTCGACACGTGGGTCGAGACCGTCCACGAGCGCATCGACGACTTCGGGCCCGACTCGACCGTGTGACGGAGCGCGTCGCGACCGTCGGCATCGGGAACCCGGCTGTGACGTCGCACGGCCCCCGAGGCGTGCGCCGCTACGCGCCCCGGTAGGCGACCAGTTGCCCCGTGAGCGGGTTCACCGCGTAGAGTGCCCCGGCACCGACCGCGGGCGACACGGCGGCCGTCACGTCGTCCGGGAGTGTCCAGCGGACGCGCCCGCCGAGGCCCAGAAGCGGCCGTCTCTGGTGGAGCGCAGCCGAGCGATTCCCGAGTGCGATCACCGTCTCGGGACTCGCGATCGGTGCGGCCCTGACGAGGTCCATCCGGAGGTCCCACCGCCACCGTTCCTCGCCGGTCGCGGCGTCGAGCGCGACGAGGTCGCGGTTCGCGACGAACACCGCGTCGGCCGTCGCCGTCGGGGGTGCCAGCCCCCCGCCCGGTGCCCGCCACACCTCCTCGCCGTCGCGGGTGAGCGCGACGGTCCGACTCTCGCTGGAGTACCCCCGCGCGTACACCCGGTCGTCGACGACGGCCGGCCCGGACAGACAGTAGGGCAGTTCGACGCGCCAGCGCTCTTCGCCCGTGTCGGCCGACAGCGCACGGAGCCGGTTTCGGTCGGGGACGTAGACGGTCCCGTCGGCGACTGCCGGTGCGACGCCGATGCCGTACGGTTCGCGGATGTTGAACGTCTCGTACGCCAGTGGCTCGAACCCGCCCTGCCGCCACTCGACGTCCCCGCTCTCCGTCGAGAGCGCCAGACAAACCGTCGACGTGCGGAGGTACGCCGTCCCGTTAGCGATGCGGACACTGTAGGCGTACCGACCGTCGGGGACGTGGTGCCACAACCGGTCGCCCGTCTCGGCGTCGTAGCCGTGGACGATCCCACCGCGTCCCTCGCGGCCGCTCTCGTAGCCCGTGCAGACGACGACGCCGTCCCCGCCGTACGCTGGCGATCCGGCGACCACCTGCCGGGCGACCCCGTCACCGGTCTGGTTCGGCAGTTGGGCCTCCCACGTCCGACTCCCGTCGTCGGCACCGAACGCGTGAAACCGGCGCTCCGATCCGACGTAGACGGTGCCGCTGGCGACGATCGGCGGGGTCGTCGGCCGCCCCCCGAGCGACGCCTGCCACGCCTGTTCGACCGCGTTCGGGACCGGTCCACCGAGGCTGGAGGCGTTCCGCGGCCCACCGCCGGCCATCGGCCACTGGCGCTCGGGGAACGCCTCGCGTGAGCGTGCACAGCCGGCGACCCCGGCCGTGATCCCGACGGCCGTGGCCGCCCGGAGGACGTCGCGGCGGCTGATCGCGGCGGCGGACGCGGAGGATGCGGCGTGCATCGGTTCGTCCTCGAAGTCGGTCACGCCGGACAAGTGTCTTCTCCCGTGGCTCCCGACCGCCCCCCTTTTTACTCCGCGGCGCAAGCGACTCGACAATGAGCCTCGCGTTGACCGCCGAGACCCCGACCGCGCCCGACGGGGCCGCCGACGGCGTCTGGCTGGCGTGCATCGACTGCGGCGAGACGTTCGCCCCCTTCGACGACATCCGCTACACGTGCGACGACTGCGACGGCCTCCTCGAGGTCCGGTACGCCGACCCGCCGACGTTCGACGACTTCGAGGGCCGCGGCGTCTGGCGCTACAGCGCCGCGCTCCCGTTTGAAGAGGGCGTCACCCTCCCCGAGGGGGGGACGCCGCTGCACCGCGTCCCCCGGATCGAGACGGCGATCGACGTCTCGACGCTCCGGGTCAAACACGAGGGGATGAACCCGACGGGGAGCTTCAAGGATCGGGGTATGACCGTCGGCGTCCGCGTCGCGAAGGAACTCGGCGTCGGCCGCCTCGCCTGCGCCTCGACCGGCAACACGTCGGCGGCGCTCGCGGCGTACGGTGCCCGCGCGGGACTCGAGACGCTCGTGCTCCTCCCCTCGGGGAAGGTCGCCGCCGGCAAGATCGCCCAGGCGGCGCTCCACGACGCGCGCATCCTCGAGGTCGACGGCAACTTCGACGCGTGTCTCGACATCGTCCAGGAGCTGGCGCAGGCGGGCGAAGTGTACCTCCTGAACTCCCTCAACCCCTTCAGGCTAGAGGGACAGAAGACGATCGGGCTCGAGATCTTAGAGGAGTTCCACGACGACTACGGGACGTACCCCGACCGCATCGTGCTCCCCGTGGGCAACGCGGGCAACACCGCCGCGCTGTACAAGTGCTTCCGCGAACTCGTCCAGTCCGGTGCCCTCGACGAGGACGACGTCCCGAAGCTCACGGGCGTCCAGGCCGAGGGTGCAGCGCCGATGGTCGAGGCCGTCGAGTCGGGTGCCGACGAGGTGCGCCGCTGGGACGAGGTCGAGACCATCGCGACTGCCATCAGGATCGGCAACCCCGTCAACGCCCCCAAGGCGCTTCCGGGCATCCGCAACACGGGCGGCACCGCCGTCTCGGTCTCCGACGAGGAGATCACGGCCGCCCAGCGTGCGCTCGCCAAGGAGGGCGTCGGCGTCGAACCCGCCTCCGCCGCCAGCGTGGCGGGCCTGAAGAAACTCCGTGACGACGACGTCGTCGACGCCGACGAGGACGTGGTTTGTCTCACCACGGGCCACCTCCTGAAGGACCCCGACGCGGCGTTCGAGGCCGGCAACGAACCCGAACCCGTCGCCAACGACACCGACGCCGTCCTCGACCTCCTCGGCCGGTCGAGTGGACGGTCCCGGGGTCGTCTCCGGCGGCTGCTGCCGTTCTGACCCACGCCCTGCTCGTTGGATGTCGGCCCAGCCCGTCTGTTCGCTGCACTCCACCCAGTCCTGCTCGTTGCACGTCGACGCGGCCCGGCCTCCCTCTCCTCGTCGCGTCCGTGGTCCACCGCCGACTCCTCTCCGTACCCCACTCTCTCCACCCCTCGACATCACCTCGGATCCCGTCGCCGAGTCCGACCGTCGCCGTGGACTGACGTTCACACGGCTCCACACGTGCGTGACACCCGTCTGACGCACGTTTTTGATCGTCGCCTGGGTACTTGTTCACGTGCCCCCGAGCCTCCCAACAGGGACCGTCAGCCGGACGGCAGCGGGCACGCGAACGTTCCCACCGGAGTCGGATCGCGAGCGTGCCTCCGCCGCGTCGACGCAGCCAGGTCGACCCTCACGGCCACAGACGCTCCCCACGACCCCGTCCCCCGGTCCAGCCCCGTCAGCCGTCGTCCCGCGACGCGAACACGACGTCGCCGTCTCCCGCGAACACGAGCGCGTCGCCGAACTCGAAGACGAGAACGAAGCCCTGCGCGACTACATCGAGACGCAGGCCGCCGAGCGACGGGCGGTCATCGAGCGGTACGAGCGACTGCTCGACCAGCGCGACACCGCCGAGGCCGCCGACGCTTCGACAGCAGCCTCGACGCGTCCGCGACGCGATTCTCTCGCCGACGCGGTCCGGGCGGCCCTCTCGACGGTTCGATCCCGGCTCGTGCGTGGCCTCGGCCTCGACTGAGGCGGCCCGCGTCGCCCGTTCCGCCGTCCGTCGCTCTCTCACTGCCCGGGTGGGCACGGGTTCGACCGGCTCTCCGACAACGGCTCGTGCCGAGTCAGAACTCCTCGACGTGCGGTCTGAGGTCCAGTTCGAGCGTCCAGGCGCTGCGATCCTGCCCGACGAGGTGCCAGTACGAGTCGGCGATGGCGTCGGGGTCGAGATACTCCCCGGGGGTCGACACCTCTCGTCCCGGCGGCAGGATCCCGCCGTCGATGACGACGTGGGCGACGTGGACCCCCTGCGGCCCGAACTCCCGGGCCATCGACTCGGCCAGCCCGCGGACGGCGAACTTCGCGCTGGAGAACGCGGCCGCCCCGTCTCGACCGCGGATCGAGGAGGTCGCGCCGGTGAAGAGGATGGTGCCGCCGGCTCCGTCGCTCGTATCGTCCCCGCCGCTCGTGCCGTCCCCCTCACTCGCGTCGGTCGCACCGTCCCCGTCGCCGAGCATGTCGTCGAGCGCCTCCTGTGAGCACTGCAACCCGGCGCGGGCACCGACCTCCCAGGCGTGTTCGAACTCGTCGAGCGAGAGGTCGCGCGCCCCCTTCCACGCCCCGCCGCTGGCGTGGTTGACCAGCACGTCGACGGGACCGAACGCCTCGCGCACGGTCGCGAACGCCGCCTCGATCTCCTCGGGTTCCGTGAGGTCCGTCGGCACCGCCAGCGCCGCCTCACCGAGGTCGTCGGCGAGCCCCTCGACGTAGGCCGCGGTGCGGGCCAACAGCGCGACACGACAGTCCTCCGCGACGAACCGTCGCGCGATCGACTCGCCGAGTCCGGGACCGACGCCAGCGATGACTGCCGTGTGTGTCATACCGTGTACACGACCGACGGCGACAAAACCGTTCGCCTGCACCCCGGTCGTCGTCACACCGGCGGACGAGTGGTTTCGTCCCGCGTCGCTCGTGACGCACGGTCCCGTTCCGACGTCTACTCCAGTCGGTGGGATCGGGTGGCACACGGGGCACGTTTGCAGCACTGACTGGAGCCGAGAACGTCCGGCGTCGACAACTCGCCGCTACGGATCCTCTCGGAGACTCACCCTGGCTGTCTCGTACTCCTCGATGAACGCGCCCGCCCCACCGAAACTCACCTCGTCGTCGGCTGTTTCGAGCGTGATGCTCGTCTCCAGCGTGTACTCATTGGTCGCCGGCTCGACGAACGCCTGATTGACCCGACTCACGGGGCCAGCGATCTCCTCACCGCTCACGGTCGTGATGTCCGCCCAGAGGGCTGTCCCTCGTTGCTGGTGAAGGAACGTGTGGAGGACGGCCTGTCGGAACCAGTCGAACGACTTCGGAAGCGGGTCGGGGTCGGTCACGTACGCCTCTGCCGAGGCCGGCCAGTACGCGGAGAGGTACATCCCGTGGACGGTCCCCGTGAGGTGGTGTTGCGAGACGGCCACGGCCTGTTTGTCGTCGTGTGTTCCCGAGAGGAAGTCGGGATCACCGATCATCGCCGACGTGTCGTCGACGGCGTAGACGAACGGGAGGCCCGCATCCCACACCCGAACGGCGTCTGCGACACCGGCGAACCGACGCTTGTTCGCCCCGGCGTCGTCGTTCGTGTCCGCTTCGCCCAGCAACACGAAGACGAGCAAGTCACGGTCGACGGCGGCTCGGAGGTCCGCTTCGATGTCGGGGAAGACGGGTTCGGGGACGGCGACGAATATCTCGTGCTCGGCCCCCGAGATGGCGCGATGGAGGCGTTTTCGGGCCGTCTCACGCGACTTCACGATCTGTATCTCCGGCTCCCGTGGGGCCGCCGCTTCGAACCGGTCTTCCAGCGACGGTGCGAGGGATTCGAGCCGCTCCGAGAGCGACGCGATGGCCTCCCGCGGTGGAACCGCGCGGACCGTCTTCGGCGAGGCGTACTCCCGGACCTGGACGAGCCCGCGCCGTTCGAGGCGGTCGGCGATGTTGTAGACCGCCTGCTGTGTGACGCCCGCGTCCTCTGCGACTGTCCGCGTGGTCGCCTCCCCGTGGGGGAGGAGAGCGAGATACGTGTCGACCTCCGCGTCGGAGAGCCCGAAGAGACTCAACTCCGCTCTGAGCGTCGCGTCGTCCGGCGACTCTGTGTCCGTCATCGATGCCCGTCCCTTGTCGGTCAGTGGTGATAGTTCGTACCGGTCATCCGCGCGGCACCAGGGGTCGATCCTCGACCGATCGGCCAGCCGGTTGATCTGCCGAGGGACGCCGCGGTTAAACGGCGAGTTGTCCCCACGCAGCCGTCTCGATCCATCCGTCGCATGGCACTTTCCCCTCGAGTCTAAAATCTTATTAAATCTCTTGTTTAAGATTTTTACATTCAAGTGGATAGCCCCCGTCGAGTGAGCCAGACGAGGATCGAACGTCCTCGAACACCACCATGAACGACATACGAACGACCGCACCGCGGCCGACCGACCGACCCAGGAGGAGCGACGACGGGTGAGCCGAGCACTCGGGACGACGGCTCGGGAAGAACGCACCTGGTGGAAGGAGGCGGTGGTCTACCAGATCTACCCACGCAGCTTCAACGACTCGAACGGCGACGGGGTCGGCGACATTCCGGGCATCACCGAGAACGTCGACTACCTCGACTCGCTGGGGGTCGACGTCGTCTGGCTCTGTCCGGTGTACGACTCCCCGAACGTGGACAACGGCTACGACATCCGCGACTACCGCGCGATCCTGGACGAGTTCGGGACGATGGCCGACTGGGAGGAGTTGCTGTCGGCGTTGCACGCGCGTGACATCCGACTCGTCATGGATCTCGTAGTGAACCACACCTCCGACGAACACGAGTGGTTCCAAAAGTCGCGCCGTCGAAAAGACGGCTACGAGGAGTACTACTACTGGCGCGACGGCGCCCCCGACGAGCCACCGAACAACTGGGAGTCCATCTTCGGCGGGTCGGCGTGGTCCTACGACGAGGTGCGCGAGCAGTGGTACCTCCACCTCTTCGACGAGCACCAGCCGGACCTGAACTGGCGGAATCCGGACGTCCGAGACGAGGTGAAGGAGCTGGTCATGTGGTGGCTCGAGAAGGGAATCGACGGCTTCCGGATGGACGCGATCAACTTCCTCTCGAAGGCAGACGGGTTGCCGGACGGGGACCCGGAGCGCCAACTCGTCGGTTCCGAACACTACCACCACGGCCCACACATCCACGAGTACCTTCAGGAACTGCACGACGAGACGCTCGCACGGTACGACGTCATGACCGTCGGCGAGATGGGTGGAACGAGCATCGAGGAGGCCGCCGACTACCTCGCCGACGGCGGTGGGAGACTGGACATGGTGTTCCAGTTCAACCACCTGACCGTCGACTGGGGAGCCGACGGCCAGTGGAGCCTCGACGGCTGGGGGGAGTGGGATCTCACGACGTTCAAGAAGGTCGTCACCCGGAGCCAGAACGACCTGGCCGGGGAGTTCTGGGACGCGCTGTTCCTCGGAAACCACGACCTCCCGCGAATCGTCTCCCGGTTCGGTGACGACGGTGCCTTCCGTCGAGAGAGCGCGACGCTCATCGCCACGTTCCTGTTGACGCTCCGTGGCACGCCGTACCTCTACCAGGGAGACGAACTCGGGATGACGAACACGGCGTTCGACAGCCTCGACGAGGTCGACGATCCCATGACGACCGGCATCGTCGAGGAACTCCTCGCCGAGGACGCCGTCGACTCCTTCGACGAGGTCACGGATCTCGTCGATTACATGAGCCGCGATCACGCCCGGACCCCGATGCAGTGGTCGGGGGACGAGAACGCCGGGTTCACCGATGGCGAACCGTGGTTCGCGGTCAACGAAAACTACCCCGACATCAACGCCGAGACCGCGATGGCGGACGAGGAGTCAGTCTGGCACCACTACCGAGAGCTGATACAGCTCAGACACGACGAGGAGACGCTCGTCTACGGCGAGTACGACCTCCTCCTGCCCGACGACGAGCAGTTCTACGCCTACACGCGTTCGCACGTGAGGGAGACGCTGCTCGTCGTCCTCAACTGGTCGACGGAGTCGGCGCGCTTCGACTGCCCCGGTCTGGATACGGACGGCGCAGAACTGTTGGTCAGCAACGATCCGGACACGCCGGCGAACCCCGTCGAACGCGAGTTCCGTCCCTACGAGGCGGCCGTGTACCGGCTCGACGGAGGTGAGTCGTGAACGGCCGCACGGAACGCGGCTGACACTCCCATACTGACGGCGACCATCCGGCGCCACGGACGAATCGGACGATCGAACACACGACACACGACACGAGCTCATGACGCACGACAACAACAGTACACGGAAGAACAGCACCAACGGCACCACCAGCACTCACTCGGTTTCGCGGCGGCACTTCGTCAAGGCGGCGGGCGCGTCGGCGACAGCGGTCGGTCTCACCGGATGCGTCAGCACCGGTGGGTCGAGCGGCTCCTCCGCGGGGAGTGCGGGCACGGACGAACCAGTCGACACCAGCGAACCGACCGAGACGGTCACGGTCTCGTGGGCGGTCGGCCCGCGCGAGAAGAACCGGAGAGACGCGGTGGTGGCGGCACTTCGAAGCGCGGGCCTCTCGGAGAACATCGAGCTCGAGATGCTCGCCGGGTCGAACCTCACGGACAACCGGCAGTCGCGCTACACGCAGTGGCTCTCCTCGGGCCGCGAGAAGCCAGACCTCCTCCAGTTCGACAGCGGGTGGACCATCCCGTTCATCCAGCGCGAACAGCTGGCGAACCTCTCGAACGTCCTGCCCGAGGAGATGCTGATGGACGTCCGGGAGAACTACTTCGACGCCTCCCTTCGGACGGCCTCACACCCACAGACGGGTGACCTCTACGGCGTGCCGCTGTTCCCGGACTTCCCGACGGTACAGTACCGCAAGGACCTGCTCCGCGAGGCCGGCTACGGCGAGTCGGACTTCAGCACGTGGGCCACGGAGTCGATGTCGTGGGCCGAGTTCTCGCAAGTAACGAAGCAGGCGATGGAGGCCAACCCCGACGTCCAGTACGGGTTCTCGTTCCAGGCGAACGCCTACGAGGGGCTGTCGTGCTGTGACTTCAACGAGTTCATGACCTCCTGGGGTGGTGCGTACTTCGGCAACCCCGAGGAGAACCTGTTCGGCCCTATCGGCGAACGGCCCGTGACGGTCGACGAACAACCCGTCGTCGACTCCATTCGGATGATCCGCACGTTCATCCACGGTGCGGACGACCCCGAGGCACTCTCGAGCGACGACTTCGCGGGCAACATCGCCCCCGAGGCGGTCCTCCAGTGGACAGAAGAGTCCTCTCGCAAGCCGTTTACCAACGGCGACGCCATCATGCACCGCAACTGGCCGTACTCCATCGGCATCAACGGCGCGGAGGACGCCTTCGGCGAGGATCTCGGTGTCATGCCGATCCCGTACGGAGTGCCCGCCAGCGAGGCGAAGTACCCACAGACCGGAGGGCCGGTCGCGGCACTGGGTGGCTGGCACAACGCGCTGAACCCCAACTCACAGAACAAGTCCGCCGCCGTGCAGGTGATGCGGACGATGATGAAACCGGAGTTCCAGCTCGAGATGTTCGACCTGCTGGGGTACACCCCACCCAGAACCGAGCTGTTCGGCTCCGACCGTGCCCGGGAGGTCGCCCCCTACGGTCGGTACATGGAACAACTCCGGATTGCAGGAGAGAACGCGATCCCACGACCAGTGACGACCATCTGGCCGACCCAGTCCATCCGCATCTCCAGGCGTGTCAACGAGAGCTACGCGCAGGAACGGGCGCCAGCTGCGGCGATGAGCCAACTAAAAGAGGAACTGGTGGGAACCGAAGAATCGGCTTGAACACGGACCGGCTCACGAGACGTGGCGGACTTTCCCTCTCTCCTGCACACCGACCACCCTCCGGTCCACCACGTGTGAAACGCTACAACGGTCCCCTCGACACCCGTCAGGGGCCGTCCTCGCGTGCGACCCGGTCGAGCGCCACGTCGACGCCGGCGAGGACGCTCCCGACGACCGCGCCGACGAGGAGGGCGGCGACGCCGCCCACGACGAGGAGTAGTGCGGCGAAGAACGGGTTCGTGACGACCAGCGCTGCGACGACGACACAGGCCAACAGTGGAAGACCGGTCACGGCACCCCACCGTGCGCCCACGCGGATCGTCGCCGCCACGTCTTCGAAGTCACTCGTCGCCAGGTACCGCCGGTTCGACCACCACGTCGACCCCCACAGCACCGAGTAGAGGCCCACCCCGACGAGCGTGTCGAGTCTCCCCAGCACGCCGCCGAGCGCGACCGGCGCGACGGCGTGTACCAGCGCCAGCGGGACGACGATGAGGACCGCGGCGTGGAACGACGCGAGCGCCCACGCGAACAGGGGGTCGATGCCGGGGTCGTCGTCAACGGACGATTCGACCGGCACCTCCGATGCTTCTGACGCCTCGGACGCTTCCGACGACTCATCCATGCGCCAACACCGCCGCGAGTGTGAGCAGGGCGACGAGACCAACCGCGGTCGCGCCGTACGCGCGCCGAAGCGTCCACTTCGTGGCCGGATCGGGCGACGGCGGGAGGCGAGCGAGGAGGCGGAGCCGGACGACGGAGGCGACGAGCACGACGACGAACAGCCCGAGCTTCACGTCGAGCGTGGTCCGCCAGCGGCCGCCCGGCAGCGTCGGTGCGAACGCGCCGAGGTTTCCGACCCCGGTCATCACGAGCGTCCCGACCGCCGCCCAGAAGAGCCACTCGTAGGTGCGAGCGACGGTCACGACGGCTGGCGGCGCGTCCGGTGGCCCGGGACTGCCGAGGTCGATCCGGAGGAGCACCCACGTCAGGACGCTCCCTCCGACGGCGACCGTCGCCGCGAGGACGTGGAGCCACCGGACGGCGAGGCTGGTGAGAGTGAGCGGGGACGCGGTCAGAGCGACGCCCGTCGGGTCCGGTGGCAGCGGGGACTGACCGCCGGGGAGGAGGGCGTGGAGGGGGAGCGGCTGGACGAGGGTGAGACCCATACTCGGGGCTACTCGGCGGGACGTGATGAGTGTCGGGGTCGCGACACGATCGGCGTGACCGACGCGACCGGACGCCGGCTTTTTTACGCGCTCGGCGCGCGCGACCGGGTATGAAGACGACCGGCGGGAGCGACGAGGCGAAACGACGCGCGGGCGACTCCGCCGCTGCGCTCGTCGAGGGAGGGACGACCGTCGGCCTCGGCACGGGGAGTACGGCGGCCCACGCCATCCGTCGGCTCGGCGAACGGGTCGCCGACGGCGTCGACGTCGTCGGCGTCCCGACGTCGTTCCAGTCGCGCGAACTCGCCCGGAACGTGGGCATCCCGCTCCGCGCGCTGGACGAGGTCGACCGGATCGACATCGCGATCGACGGTGCCGATCAGGTGGCCGGCTTCGACCTCGTGAAGGGTGGTGGCGCGGCGCACGCCCACGAGAAGGTGATCGATTCGTTCGCCGAGCGGTTCGTCGTCGTCGTCGACCCCTCGAAACGCGTCGACGTCCTCTCGCACCCGGTGCCGGTGGAGGTGCTTCCGGCCGCCCACACCGTCGTCGCGCGGTCGGTCGCGGACGCGGGCGGCGAGGCGACACTCCGACGCGCCGAGCGCAAGGACGGCCCGGTCGTGACCGACAACGGCAACCTCGTGTTGGACTGTGACTTCGGGTCGATCCCCGACCCCGACGCGCTCGCGACGACCCTCGACGCCGTGCCGGGCGTCGTCGAACACGGCCTCTTCGTCGGGCTGGCCGACGAACTCCACGTCGGCACCGAGACGGGCGTGACGGTTCACGAACGCTGACGGCGGAGTCCCCCGGGGTGTCCTCACCCCGTCCCCTCGCCGGACGTGCCGAGGGACGGGATCTCCTCCTCGATGACGTCGCGCTCGAAGTAGAGGAGTTCGACGCCGAGCACGACCGCGGCAACGACCAGGACGGTGTAGAACGTGTTCCGTTCGGCGCTGTACAGGTGGAGGAACATGAGGCCGAAGAAGAGCGTGGCTCCGACGGTGCCGACCGCGGGCCACAGCGCGTCGATCCCCTCGGCGTCCCGCTG
Organism: Salinigranum salinum; assembly: GCF_009176545.1. GTDB lineage: Archaea > Halobacteriota > Halobacteria > Halobacteriales > Haloferacaceae > Salinigranum > Salinigranum salinum. Next base: position 288,303 of record NZ_VTOJ01000001.1, read on the forward strand.
CGTGAACGCGAGATAGCTCGTCCCGCCGAAGACGACGATGAACGCGAGCGACGCGAACGAGGTGATCGCCGAGAGGCTCCCGGCGGCGCTGAACGCCGCGGTGACGACGCCGAGGAGCAGTACCGTGCGCGTCGGGACGCCGCTCTCGCTCGTGTCGCCGACCCGGTCGGGCAGGAGGTCGTCCGAGAGCAGCCCCTTGGCGAAGTAGCCCGTCGAGAACAGCGTCGCGTTGATCGCGCTACCCGTCGAGAACAGCGCCGACAGTGAGATGACGACGCCACCGACGGACGCCAGACCGACCGCGCCGGTCATTGTCGAGGCCGCCCGCGCCAGCGCCGTGTGCGGATGTGACTGGAGCGCCTGCGGCGCGAGGTTGTACGTCGCCACGGCCACGACGACGTAGATCGCGATCGCGACCGGGATCGAGATGTACACCGCCGTCGGAATCTGTTCCCGCGGGGACTCGAAGCTCTCCTGGTCGTAGAAGAGGAGCTGCCACCCCTGGAAGGCGACGAACGCCACGGCCGCCGCCATGATCGGGCTGAACGACGCGATCTGCGACGTGCCGACCTGGACGGGCTCGGACGTGGCGAGGAGCGCGTACGCCACTCCGCCGACGCCGAACGCCACGAGCACGACGACCTTCACCGCGACGAGGACGTTCTCTGCCGACCCGGTCGCGCGTGTGCCGAGGAGGTTCAGGCCGACGAAGCCCGCCACCGCGAGCACCGACACCACTGGTCGGAGTGACAGCCCTGCGACCGACTCGGGGACGAGCGGCAGCGCCACGGTGAACTCGCCGAACGCGAACGCGTACATCGCCATCGACCCGACGTAGCCGACCAGCAGCGTCCACCCGGCCATCCCGGCGAGCGTCGAGTTGCCAGTGAACGACTGGACGAACGTCACGGCACCGCCACCGCCGCCCTCGTCCCCGTCGGCGGCGACGAGTTCGTTCAGCCGCACGAACGAGTAGCCGGCACAGACCGCGACGACGCCCGCCAGGACGAAGGCGAACCATGTCGCCGCGCCCGTGACTCGGCTCACGACACCGAGTACGGCGTAGATACCGCCACCGATCATCCCGCCGAGACCGATCGAGACGGCCTCCACCAGTCCGAACTCACCTTCGCTCATCGGTCACCCGTTCCGGCTCGAGCACACAGTGTGTCTCCCTTGCAGGCGCAAGCGGTCGTACACGCCGCTCACGCGGGTTTCCTCGCCGGTCGGCGCGGTCGTCGGACCCCGATCCGTCGGTCGTCGAGGTGACGGCCGTCGCTGGACGGTTGTGCTCGAAAAAATCGAAGACGCCGCGCTGGTCGGTCTACAGGTCGCGCGGCTGGACCGTCTTGCGGTCGTTCTCTTCGGCTCGGCGGGCGGCGTCTTCGAGCAGTTCCTTCACTTCCGCGTCCAGCGCGTCGTAGAAGTCCGAGGCTACGTTCTTGTCGCTAAGCGCTTCCTTGACGGCTGCCTTGACGATGAGGTCTGCCATACAACATACCATACTAGCCCCTTATTAATAAGATTTCCCCAAATGACGCTCTCTGCCGGTGTATCGGTCGAATATGGCTTTTGCAGGGGCTGGATTTATATATGATGCCGGCGAACGGCCTCATCAAGCGGGATTGGACCGCGATATCACGCCCGGCTCACCCCTCTCTCGAGTCCCGACTATCACATTCGTTACAGTAACTCGCCGCCACTCACACCCTCGACGGTCGCTGGCTGCGCGCCGCGACACGCGACAGCCGTCAGTGTCAGCGTCGCCGTCGACGGGGAACGACACATATGTGCCGGACGAGCGCCGACCATCGGATATGCGAGACATACTCGATGCAGTCGCGGCCGGCGATCTCTCGCCGGCGGCGGCGGAGGCACGGCTGCGCGGGTACGCGACGACGGAGGCGGGCCGCTTCGACGCGGCCCGCGAGACCCGGCGCGGCGTTCCCGAGGCGATCCTCGGTGAGGGCAAGTCCCCCGTAGAAGTCGCTGATCTGGCCGCGACGGCGGTCGAGACGACCGGTCGCGCCATCGTCACCCGCGTCGACGACGAGACGGCGACGGCCGTCGACGACGGCCTGCCCTCTCACGTCGCCGTCGAGCGTGACGAGCGCGCTCGGACGGTCGTCGCGCACACCTCCAACTTCGATCCCCCGTCGCTCGCCGCCACCGTCGCGGTCGTCACGGCGGGCACCTCCGACGCCCCCGTCGCCGGCGAGGCGGCCGTCATCGCGCGAGAGATGGGCGCGACCGTCGAGTGGATCGAGGACGTCGGCGTCGCGCATCTGGGGCGGATCGTCGACGTCCTCGAACCGATCCGTGCCGCGGACGTCGTCGTCGTCGCCGCCGGTCGCGAGGGGGCGCTCCCGACGGTCGTCGCGGGACTCGTCGACACACCGGTGATCGGTCTCCCCGTCTCGACGGGGTACGGCTTCGGCGGGGACGGCGAGGCAGCCCTCGGCGGGATGCTCCAGTCGTGTACCGTCCTCTCGGTCGTGAACGTCGACGCCGGCTTCGTCGCGGGGGCGCAGGCCGGCCTGGTCGCCCGCGCGGTCGACGGCGGGCGTTCGGGGTAGTCGATCCACGGGTGTCTGCCCGACCGCGCCGGTCACGGGCCAGTTCTGTACGCCTATCGAGAAAGTCTCGATGCAACTGGACGTTCGTAGCCTCCTCGCGCGTGCGCGCGAAGCCCTAATACAGTGGACTCCTAACGCGATACACCGGCACTGGTGGTTGCCGGGCGCGAGCAATGCCAACCTGCGACCACTGCGGGTCGCACGTCTCCGAGCGCTTCGCACGCGTGTTCGCCGACGAAGTCGGGCGAGTCCTCGCCTGTCCAAACTGTTCGGCGAACGCGGGAATCGCGGAAGTCGCGCGGAACCGGACCCGCAACGCATGACCGCTGAGTCGTGGACGACCACCACGCGAAGCCACTTCTTCCGGGCGAAGGATTGACCACTCCCCCGCCCGCCCGTTCCGTCGTGCACTACGCGTACCTCCTGGCCTGTGCGGACGGCACGTACTACGCGGGGTATACGACCGATCCACGGCGGCGCGTCGACGAGCACAACGACGAGGTTGGCGCGAAGTACACTCGTGGGCGGACCCCCGTGGAGCTGGTCCACGTCGAGCGGTTCGACTCCCGGTCGGCGGCGATGTCGCGGGAGTACGAACTCAAGCAGCTCTCGCACGACGCGAAGGCGCGACTCGCGGCCGGGACGGACGTCGCGGCGGTTCTCGACCACGACGACCGGGAGCGGGGCTGATCGGACGTTCGACCGTCGTCGCTCCATCGACCAGCGGTCGAACGGACGAACCGAACGAGTCTTGCGCCGCCGCCACCAAGGGAGATCGATGCTCGGCCTGCGTTACTACGCGTGCGATCGGTGCGACGCGGTCCACGCCAGCCCTGCCGTCCCCCCGTGGTGTAGCCGGTGCGACGGCCGCTCGCTCCGCGAGATCACCCGCGACCTGCAGGCCGACGCGTACTTCTGGCGACCGGTCACGGACGACCGGCCGTCGCCGGTCGACGACGACCCCTGACCCGCCGAACGTCGGCCCGAGGAGAGGAACACGTCCCGCTGCACGGCGGTGAAGCCGGTCGACTGGCATACTTTTTATTCCGGTCGTGCGCAAGGTGCGGTATGGACGCTATCTCCTTCGGCACTGACGGCTGGCGGGCCACACTCGACACGTTCACCGACGACCGCGTGCGGATCGTCGGACAGGCCGTCGCGGACTACCTCCGCGACGAGGGGTTCGACGACCCAGTCGTCATCGGCTACGACGCGCGGGAGTCGTCACCCGGCTTCGCCGACTCGCTCGCCGAGGTCATGTCGGGCAACGGGTTCGACGTGATCCTGCCCGAACGCGACTGTCCCACCCCCGTCGCCGCGTACACCATCGTCGACCGGGGTGCGTCGGGCGCGCTCATGCTGACCGCCTCGCACAACCCGCCGGAGTACAACGGCGTGAAGTTCATCCCGAGCGACGGCGCGCCCGCGCTCCCCGAGGTGACGGAGCGGATCGAAGCCAACCTCCGCGAACCCGACCTCCTGCCCCCCGAGGAACACGGCACGGTCAGCCGCGAGGACCTCGTCACCGTCCACGCCGACCACGCACGAGAGCTCGTCGACGCCGACCTCTCCGGCGTGACGGTGGTGTACGACGCGATCCACGGCTCCGGCCGCGGCGTCACGGACGCGCTTTTGGAGTCGGCCGGTGTCGAGGTGATCCGTCACCGCTGCGAGGACGACCCTACTTTTGGAGGAGCCCACCCAGAGCCGAGTCCGGAGAACCTCCGCGAACTCGAATCGCTGGTTCGCGAACACGACGCCGACCTCGGTGTGGCCAACGACGGGGACGCCGACCGGGTCGCGTTCGTCACGCCCGAACGCGGCAAACTCGACGAGAACCTCTTCTACGCCGCCCTGTACGACTACCTCCTCGAATCCGACTCGGGTCCCGCAGTCCGGACGGTGTCGACGACGTTCCTCATCGACCGCATCGCCGAGGCACACGGCGAGGAGGTGTTCGAGACCCCCGTGGGGTTCAAGTGGGTCGCCCAGGGCATGCAGGAACACGACGCGCTCGTGGGCGGTGAGGAGTCCGGCGGCTTCTCCATCCGTGGACACATCCGGGAGAAGGACGGCGTCCTCATGGGGCTTCTCGGGGCGGCGATCGCCAGCGAGGAGCCGTTCGACGCCCGCGTCGACCGCCTCCTCGACGAACACGGCGACATCGTCGCCGACAAGATCTCGGTCGACTGCCCCGACGCCGAGAAGGAGCGTGTGCTCTCGGACCTCGAGCGCGAGCTGCCCGAGACCGTCGCCGGCCGCGAGATCGCGAAGGTCGTCACGCTCGACGGCTTCAAACTCCTGCTCGACGACGGCTCGTGGCTCCTCGTCCGCCCCTCGGGGACCGAGCCCGTGCTCAGAGTGTACGCCGAAGCGTCGAGCGAGGAGCGCATCGAGGCGCTCCTCGACGCGGGCCGCGATCTGGTCGAGCCGCTGGTGTAGGCTTCGTCCGCGGTGTCGATCCCGCGCCCGCTTCCGGTGTCGATCCCGCGCCCCCTCCGAGTTTCGGTCGGTCGTCCCGCCCGTCCTCCCATCTACGAGACACCACGCCGAGAAACGTATTTACCGGCCAGTGTCGTATCCAGGGTCGGTCTCCTCCGCCGATGACTCCCGCTTCCTTCGACGGTCGCCACGGACCTGTTCACCCGTTCCCGAGAGCGTTCGTCGGAGTCACCACTGGTTCGTTGCCGACCGGCGTCGCCGGACGCGTGGTCGACGGACTCCCGATCGATCTCCGACGCGAGTACGCGGGTGGTCGCCGATGAGTTCACCGTTCGGAACGACGTCGGCCGACGCGGCTCCGATCCGCGTGCTCCACGTCGACGACGACCCGGCGTTCGTGGAGACGGCCGCCGAGTTCGTGCAGTTGGCGGACGACCGCATCACCGTCGAGACGGCGGACAGCGCGGGGACGGGGCTAGCTCGACTCGCCGAAGGCGGCTTCGACTGCGTCGTCTCCGACTACGACATGCCCGGCACGAACGGGATCGAGTTCCTCGAGGCCGTCCGTGCCGACTATCCCGATCTCCCGTTCGTCCTGTTCACCGGTCACGGCAGCGAGGCGGTTGCCGGCGACGCCATCTCCGCGGGCGTCACCGACTACCTGCAGAAGGCACACGGGATCGACCAGTACACCATCCTGGCTCACCGAATCGCGAACGCGGTGGCGGCCACCCGGTCCACGCTCGACGCCGAACGGTCCCGACGCCAGCTCGACCACATCCTCAGAACCGTCCCCGCCTGCGTCGTCTACCTGGACACGGCGGGCCGGTTCGTCTTCGCGAACCAGCGCGCCACGGCGGTGCTCGGTCTGGAACGCGCCGAGGTGACCGAGCGCACGTACGACGCCCCCGAGTGGGACAACAGAGACCTCGACGGCGACCCGATCCCGGACGAGGAGCTCCCGTTTCGACGGGTACTCGACTCGGGCGAACCGCTCTACGGCTTCGAGCAGAGCATCCGGTCGCCCGACGGAACCCGCAAGGTGTTGCTGATAAACGGCGTCCCGCTGTTCGACGACGCCGGCGCCGTCGAAGGCGTCCTGTTCGCGCTGACCGACGTGACGGCGCGTCACGAACTCGAATCCGAACTGGCGACGCGGGCCGACCAGTACCGGACGCTCGTCGAACACTTCCCCGGCGGCGGCGTCTTCCTCTACAACGAGGCGTTCGAGTGTGTACGTGCGGGCGGCCGCGGACTCTCGGAGGTCGGACTCTCCCCGGCCGATATCGAAGGCGACCGGCCACGCGACCGGTACCCACCGGCGATCGCCGACGAGATCGAGGAACACCTCGGTGACGCGTTCGAGGGTCGGGAGAGCGACTTCGAACAGTCGTACAGGGGTCGGCAGTACCGCGTCCGGACTCTGCCAGTCAGGGACGCCGACGGCCGCATCGAGCAGGTGATGGCCGTCTCACAGGACGTGACCGAACAGCGACGTCGCGAACGGGAACTCTCCCGACAGAACGAGCGCCTCGACGACTTCGCCGACGTCGTGAGCCACGATCTCAAGGGGCCGCTGGGCGTCGTTGCGGGGCGGCTGGAACTCGCGCGGAACGACTGTGACAGCGAGCATCTGGACCACGCGATGGGCGCGCTCGATCGGAGCCGGCTTCTGATCGACGACCTGCTCGCGCTCGCCCGGGAGCGCGACGGCGTGAGCGAGGTGGAGCCGGTCGAACTGACGACGCTCGCTCGCTCCTGCTGGGACCACGTCGAGACGGACGGCGCGACGCTGGTGATCGAGACGACCCGGACGGTCCGTGCCGACCCGACTCGGCTCCGACAGCTGCTGACGAACCTGTTCCGGAACTGCGTGGAACACGGTTCCACAGACAGTCGGCTGGAAGCCGACGACCTCGCCGAGCACGGGTCCAGCGACGGTCAGCAACCGGCTGGCGGCGCGGTCGAACGCACCGGGGGAGCGGTGACAGTCACGCTCGGCGACCTCGAGGGCGGGTTCTACGTCGAGGACGACGGGCCGGGAATCCCGGCGGCCGAACGCGAGCGCGTGTTCGAACGCGGCTACTCGCGGAAAGTCGACGGAACGGGATTCGGGCTGAGCATCGTGCGAGACGTCGTCGCCAGTCACGGCTGGCAGGTCGCCGTCACCGACGGCGTGGCTGGCGGGGCACGGTTCGAGTTCAGCGACGTCACGGTCGTCTGACTGCGCCGCGTCGAGCGACCGGTGATCGGCCACGCCTGCCGATCACCGAAATCGCTTCTTGAGTGCCTCGATCTCGACCCCCCGTGACTCGTCGAACGGCCGCACCGCCTCGCGGAACGCCGCCGTGAGCCGCCCGGTCTCGTCCAGTGCCACCTCGACCAACGTCCGTCCGATCCCCGTGCCACGCCGGTCGGGGTGGACCGCGATCGCCTCGACGTGGTCGCCGTCGCGGACGAGTGCGCCGACGACCCGTCCGTCGCGCCCGGCGACGAGCACCTCGTCGGATTCGGTCCACCGGCGGATCTGGTTCGCGCCGACGTCCACCGTCATCCGCTTGAGTATCCGGGGGACGCGGAAGCCAGCAGTAACGCGCGGATCGAGGCGTTCCTCGACCCGGTCGAGCCGCTGGCCCGAGACTCCCTCGTCTCGCCGCCTTCTGCCACGCCCGAGGTTGCGCCGACTGAGTCCGTGTCCGCGCCTCCACGACGGCGTCGTTCGACACGCCCACGCGTCAGCAGACGGAGACTCGTCGGCTGTCTCGGTCCCGGGCGTCGTCGACCACTCAGGAGAGCCGCGAAACGATGGCCCGAACGATCGGGAGGACGACTAGCTGGAGCGTCGGAATCGCCGACGCGATGGCCAGTTTACCGACGGATTCGATGTCGGAGGGCCAGGTACGGATGCTTCTCGTCGCGTCGTGTAGCCGGTCGAGCCGATCCAGTTCGACCGTCACGTCAGGCCCTCGTCCGGGGTCGTCACGCCAGCTGCGGACGGCCTCGTCGTACTGCTCTTCGACCTCGATCAGCCGTTCGCGCTTCGTGGTCTTCAGCTTCGTGTGAACCATCCAGATCGGGGCGAAAAACATCGCGAAGCCGACGACCGTGAACAGCACGACCGTCGACAGATACCCGGACGGGTCCGGATAGAACGGAACGTTGGGTGGCGATTCGACCAGCCGCAACGCGACGTCGAGTACGGCGACGGATACGAAGCTCCCGTCGCCCGACTCGACGGACGGAATCAGGACCAGATAGTAGAGGTAGACCAAGTAGAGCGTCACGAGCGCGAACCACCCGGTCGATGCCCTCGTCCCGAACCGCATGAGGGGGTCGAACGTTCGAGCTGCGGAGTGGACGCTCCGTAGCTCCAGTCGCAGCACCGATCGCACGAGCAGGAGGTGTACAATCACGAAGTATACGATCACTGTCGTCGCTAACACGACCGCGGCGTTTATGACGAAGAACAGGGAGTGAGAGCCGCTGGTGAACGGGTCGAGTTTGTGAACCCAGAACGGGATCGTGAGGTTGTAGGCGGCGAAGAGTACCAGCACCGGTCTGAAGTCGCGCTGCCAGCCGAGCCACCGGTTGATCCGTCGCCGAGCGGCCGTCTCGTCCGCGAAACACGTGGCAACCTGGTCCCACGAGGTCCGGCCGTTCGCGATCCAGTGTGCGATGACGACGAGTTCGATCACGAGCATGACACTGAAGAAGTACGCTGCGCTCCCCAGCACCGCCGTCGGGTCGGCGTACTCGGTCTGGAGACCGAACAGGACGGAGACGAGATAGAGGAACGCGAACCACAGAACGGTGGCGACGACAGAGAGCGCCGCCAACGTCCCGAAGTCGCCGGCAGCGACCTTCGAACCGAACTGCGCCGTCACCGACTGCGCGTTCGGACGCCGACGTACTGGGTCCGTCTCCGGCTGCTCCTCCTCGGATCGTGGGACCACGACAGTAAAACGTCACGAACTGTAATAGCTTGCGCGGCACCCCGTCAGCAACGGCCGCGCGCGTCCGTGCCAGGCGCTCCCGTGGGGAGCGGCTCTCCCTCGCTGGCTCCGTTCTCGGACGTCTCATCCGCCACTCTCTGCGTCCAGCGTCCCGGTCGGTCGTGTCGAATCTGCACGCTCTCCTTCGTGACCACCGCGTCCGCTCGTGCGATATTGTGTTCACTCGATCCGCTCGCCCCAGAGTCGCTCGTCGCGCTCCTCGACGTCGAACCCGAGTCTCTCGTAGAACGGCCGCACCTCCTCGCGGAACGCCGCCGTGAGCCGCCCGGTCTCGTCCAGTGCCGCCTCGACCAACGTCCGTCCGATCCCCGTGCCACGCCGGTCGGGGTGGACCGCGATCGCCTCGACGTGGTCGCCGTCGCGGACGAGTGCGCCGACGACCCGTCCGTCGCGCTCGGCGACGAGCACTTCTTCCGATTCGGTCCGCTGGCGGATCTGGTTCGCGCCGACGTCCAGCATCGCCCCCTCGAGTACCCGGAGGACAGCGAGCAGGTCACGTTCGGTGCCGTTGCGGATCGTCGGACTGCCTCCGTCGCAGGTACGCCCGTCCCTCTCGTCGGTACGCCCGCCCCGCTCGCCGGCATCTCTCGCTCCGCGTCCGTCGTTCGCGTCGGTCATGACTCGGCGTCGTCGGCTCTCCGACCGCTGGCGACGAACAGCGTCCCGTCGGTGAACTCCCGGACGTCGACGTCGACGAACCGGTCGCGGACGGCCGCCGGGACGTTCGCCTCGGGCTCCCAGTTCGTGGTCGCCCTGAACAGGGGGACGAGCACGAGGTTCAGCAGTTTCATCGGCCAGTGCTGGAACGGCTGGGCGTCCAGCACGGCGAGCTGCCCCCCCGGTCGGAGCGCGTCGTGGGCCGCCGTCACGCCCCCGACGGGGTGGGGCATCGCGCTGAGCGACATCGCGGCGTACACTGCGTCGAACTGCTGGCCGATCACTGGGGGTCGCGTCGCGTCCCCCCGGATGGCGTGGACGTTCTCCCACCCGTGAGCTCGGATTCGATCCGTCGCCCGCTGCGTCATCCCCGCGCTGGCGTCGACGCCCACCACCACCCCCCCGTTCCCGACGCGGTCGTGGAGTTCGGCGAACGCGTTCCCGGGTCCGGAGCCGAGTTCGAGCACGCGATCGCCGGGTGAGAGGTCGAGCGCCTCGACCGCACGCCGCCGTATCGACGCCTCCCGACCGGCGAAGACGACGGTGTAGAAGGCGTCCAGCAGTCGCGGGTGGCGACTCCACCAGTCGTACACCCCTCCTCCGTGCCCACTGTCGGTCGGCCGGTCGGTCATCACCACGACTTCGACCGCGCGACTGAAATACCCGTGGTGGTCCCCGGTCGGGGGGCGAGGCTGCCACGGCGACGGCTGCCGCCGTCAGCTCGGGGTTCCAGTAAACACTATCAGGGCTCCAGCACGACGCGGAACCGGGCCTCGTTCGCCATCATCCGGTCGTAGGCCGTGTCGACCGCGTCCAGCGGGTAGGTCTCGATCTCCGGGGTGACGTCCCGGAGCGCGCTGAATTCGAGAGTGTCCTGCGAGTCGCGGGCGTGCCCCGAAGCCCACCCACTGACCGCTCCCCGGGTCATCACGAGGTGCTGGACGTCGACGCCCGCGGGTTCGTGCGGGACGCCGACCACCACGAGTTCCCCGTCGGTGCCGAGGCCGCCGACCACGCTCTCGACGGCGGCCGCCGACGGTGCGGTGCCGAGGATTACGCGCGCACCGCCGAGCCCCTGCAACGCCGCGGCGGGGTCCTCCTCGGAGGCGTCGACGAAGTGGTCCGCGCCGAGTTCGAAGGCGAGGTCGCGCTTGTCGGGGCTGCGCGAGAGCGCGACCGTCTCGAACCCCGCGGCGTGGGCGTACTGGATTCCCAGGTGACCCAGGCCGCCGATGCCCTGGACGGCGACGAGGTCGCCGGGGCGGGCACCGCTGTTCCGCAGCGCGTTGAACGTCGTGATGCCGGCACAGAGCAGCGGCGCGGCGTCCACACTGTCGAGCTCGTCGGGGATGCGCGCGAGCGCCTCGGCGGGAACCGCGGCGTACTCCGCGTAACCGCCGTCGAAGGTGAGACCGGTGATCTCCCCGTTCTCGCACTGCTGGAAGTCCCCGCGCCGACAGGGGTCGCACGTGAAGCAGTGGCCGCCGTGCCACCCCGCTCCCACGCGATCGCCCTCCTCCCAGGCCGTGACGTTCTCGCCGACGCTGTCGACGCGGCCGGCGATCTCGTGGCCCGGGACACGGGGGTAGTCGATGCCCGGGAAACTGCCCTCCTTCACGTAGCTGTCGCTGTAACAGATGCCGCAGGCGTCGACGACGACTCGGACCTCCTCCGGCCCCGGGTCGGGAACGGGTCGCTCGACGAGTTCGAACGATCCACCTGGCTCGGAGACGACGACCGCCCGCATGGTGTCGGACATACGTCTCTCACTGGGACCGACGGCTCAAGTCTCGTTCGGTGGGTCGTGTGTCCCGCACGGCCGTCCCGCCGTGGATCATCTCGTGCGGCGGTAGGTACATGACCACCCCGCCACTACCGTCCACCGATGCGACGCCGTTCGCTGCTCCGTGCCCTCCTCGCGACCGGCGGTTCGAGCGCGTTAGCCGGCTGTAACGGGCTGTTCGATCCCACGTCGTCACGGCCGACGCCGATCCCCCCGTCGAGTCGGACCCCTGGAGACGAGCGTGGACGGACGACGACCCCTCCATCATCAACGCCGTACCGTGCGCCGGATGCGTCCGCCGACGCCGTCCTCGAGCGGCCACGCGGCGTCCACCTGCGCAATCTCACTTCGACCGACCGGTTCCTCACGGTCGTCGTCACCGATGGCGACCGGGAGGTGTTCGTCGACAGCACGACGGTCCCTGCACTCGATTCCGTGTCGTTCCCCGACCTGGTCGCGACGGCGACCCGCTACGAGGTGCTCGTTGAGGTCGCCGGGGGCGACCGCCGTCGGTACGACTGGACGGTGCGCGCCGACCTCGACGACCTCTGGGTGGATCTGACCCCGGACGTCGACTTCCACCGTCCCCTGCTCTGTCTCGGCGACTGCGCGTTCGCCACCGCCGACGACGAGCGGACCCTCGCCTACGACCTCCCCCCGAACGTCGGGGTCGGCGAGGCGCTGGGGTCGACGCCCGCGCTCGCGCTCGACAACGACACGCCCGAACGGCGACGAGCGACGCTCCGCGTCTGGAACCGCGGCGAACTTCGGTTCGCGTCGAGCTACGACCTCCCGCCGGACGTCCGGGTCCTCGTCCCGGTCCTCCCGGCCAGTCTACGGTACGACGTCCTCCTCCGGACGGACGACGGCGAGACGACGTACGACTGGCAGCCGAGCGTCCGGAACACGCTCTACGCGTCGCTTGCCGACGGGCCGGCGTTCCGGTGTGGGTACGCGAACCACGACCTCCGCGTCCGGAACGAGACCGACACCGCTCGCCGGATCGCCGTCCGGGCGTTCACCGGCGAGGAGGCGCTGTTCGAGCGGACGTTCGCTCTCGACGCGAACGACGTGCGGACGGTTCCGTCGGCGATCGATCCGGCCGGACCGCTCCGGTTCGAGATCGAGACCGCCGACGGACGCTCCGAGGAGTACAACTGGCTCCGGTGTGCCCCGAACGGACCGATCACGGTCGCGGTGAGCGACGACGGCGTCTACGTCTCCGTCCGGCCGACGCGGGGGTCGTCGTGACGCGGTCGTGATGCGGGGGTCGTCGTGACGCGGTCGGTGGAGCGCAGTCGGTCGCCGGAAGCGGCCCGCACCGACCCTTCAGGCGAGTTCGGCCGTGACGTCGGTCGACGACACCATCCCGACGTAGTCGTCGCCGTCGACGACCGGCAGGTGTTTGATGCCGAAGCTGGTCATCATCGCGGCGATCTCCTCGATGAGCAGGTCGGGCGGCACCGACTCGACGCCGGACGTCATCACCTCCCGGACGGTCGTCTCGTCCGGGTCCAGCCCCTGGGCGACGGTGTCGAGCACGTCCGTGCTGGTGACGATCGCGGGTGGACTGCTCGTCACGACGAGCGCGCTGATGTTGTGGTCGCGCATCGCCACGGCGGCGTCGGTAACGGACGCCGACGGCGAGATGGTCTCCAGCGGCGTCGACATCACGTCCTTGACGCGCGTTCGTTTGTCGCGTTTCATACCGGTCGCACGAGGGCCGCCGGTATTGGTTTTGCGTTCGGCCCCGGCGCGGTCACCGCTCCCCGCCTTTCACCAGCCGGAGCACCCGGACGTCCTCCCGTTCGGCGTCGACGGGCCGATCCTCGGGGACGGGCCGTCCGTCGACGAGCACCGTCACCTCGTGGACGCTGTAGCCCACCGCGCGGACGAGGTCGGCGTACGTCGCGTCGGGGGCGAGCTCGACCTCTCGAGGGTCCTCGCCCACGACGTCGACCGTGACGTGCATACCGGACGGTGGGCATCGAGGTCGAAAGCCGCTTCGCTTCCCGCCGTCTCGGGGAGTTTATGAGGCGAGGTCCCCCTCCATCTCACATGAGCGAGGCCTCTCGGGATTCGGGTTCGAGATCGTCACCGGGCCGCGAGATCTGGATCGAGAAGTACCGGCCCCAGTCGCTGGCGGAGATCCACGGCCAGGAGGACACCATCCAGCGCCTGCAGTCGTACGTCGACCGCGACGACCTCCCCCACCTCATGTTCGCCGGGCCGGCCGGCGTCGGGAAGACCACCGCGGCCACGGCCATCGCCCGCGCGCTGTACGGCGACGACTGGCGCGGGAACTTCCTCGAACTCAACGCGTCGGACGAGCGCGGCATCGACGTGGTCCGCGACCGCATCAAGAGCTTCGCACGGTCGTCGTTCGGCAACTACGACTACCGGCTGATCTTCCTCGACGAGGCCGACTCGCTGACGAGCGACGCACAGTCGGCACTCCGCCGGACGATGGAGCAGTTCTCCGACAACACCCGGTTCATCCTCTCGTGTAACTACTCCTCGAAGATCATCGACCCCATCCAGTCGCGGTGTGCCGTCTTCCGCTTCTCCCCGCTGTCGGACGCGGCCGTCCGCGCACAGATCGAGGAGATCGCCGCCGCGGAGGGGATCGAGACGACGGACGCCGGAGTCGACGCGCTTGTCTACGCCGCCGACGGCGACATGCGCCGCGCGATCAACGCGCTGCAGGCCGCGGCGACGACGGGCGAGGTCGTCGACGAGGAGAACGTGTTCACCGTCACCTCGACCGCCAGACCCGAGGACGTCCGCGAGATGGTCGAGGCCGCGGTCGACGGCGACTTCCCCACCGCGCGGGCGAAGCTCGCGACTCTCCTCGAGGACGTCGGGATGGCCGGCGGTGACATCATCGACCAGCTCCACCGGTCCGTCTGGGAGTTCGACCTCTCCGACCGGAAGGCCGCGCGGCTGATGGACCGCATCGGCGAGGCCGACTACCGCATCGCCGAGGGTGCCAACGAACAGGTCCAGCTCGAGGCGCTCCTGGCCTCGCTCGCGCTCGACGACTGACGGATCACTCACTGCCGATCCGACGCGGACGGTGACTGCCGGTGTTCAGCCGTTCGGCCGCCACAGTCCGCCCAGCTCCCCGCGCTGGAAGTCCATGAACTCGCCGTCCTCGAAGACGGTCACCCGGCCGGTCTCCTCCGAGAGCGTCACCGCTGCGAGCACCTCCTCGCGGACCGAGGATTCGACCGCACTCAGGTGTTTGGTGCCCATCCAGTCGGCGTACTCGATCTCGTCTCCGTCGTCGATCGTCCCGGGCCCCGGGCTCTTGATCCGGACCATCTGTTTCTGGATGGTCCCGTCCGCGCTGACGATGACGGCGCCGTCGCGCTCGAACGCGACCGACTCCGCCGCGGCGACGAACGAGTCGAGGTCCTCCGTGACGACCCGGCAGACGTCGACCGGCCACGTGTTCTCGCCCAGCGGGTCGGCGTACTCGCGCGCGTGAGTCCCCGAGACGATGACGAAGTAGAGGCTCGGCCCGCGGACGTACGGCTCGTCCCACCGGTCGAAGCCGAGGCTGATGCTCTCGACGATGTAGGTGACGAGTTCGATGAGTTTCGGAACCGTCGCGTAGTCGACGTGGAGCGACTTCGGGGCCATATTCTACTCACCTGTGGGGCCACGGACAGTTAAAAACGCTCGTCCCCACACGCTCACGCGGTGTCGACGCCCGTCAGCTCGAACCGCGCGCCGCCGGCGGTACCGTCCGTGATCGTGAGCGCCCAGCCGTGTTCGGCGGCGATCTCCTCGACGATTCCCAGTCCGAACCCGATCCCGTCGTCGGCCCTCGAGTAGCCCACCTCGAGCACCCGCTCGCGTTCGGCCGCGGGGATCCCTGGTCCGTCGTCCTCGACGTAGAATCCCCCCTCGAGGTCGCCGACGGTCACCGTGACGGCCACCTCGGCTGGCGATCCGTCGGTGAGAGGGTCGTCAGTCGTCGCCCCGCCGTTCGTGGACTTCGGTCGGCCGCGTGTCTCGCGATCCGGCGCGGACGAGCCAGTCCCCCCGCTCTCGCCGGCAGTGTCGGCTTCCAGCCGACTGTTCGTGGAACCGTGTTCCACGCTGTCATCGCGAGCGTGCGAGCGGTGAGTCGTCGAGCCATGCTCGACGGCATTCCGAAACAGGTTCTCCAGCACCTGTCGGAGCCGGCTCTCGTCGGCCAGCACGACGCGGTCGGTGTCGACGACGAGCCGCGCGCGTGGCGTCTCGACGGTCCGCCACGACGCCCTGGCCGCCGCCGCGAGATCGACGGCTGTCGCCTCGGCCACCGTCTCGCCACCTCGTGCCAGCCGCAGGAGGCTCTCGACGAGTTCGTAGATCCGGTCGTGTGCGACCTCGATGCTGTCGAGGTGGTCGGGCTGGTTCGTCTCGCGTGCGAGCCGCAGGTGTCCGGCGGCGACGTTCAGCGGGCTGCGGAGGTCGTGTGAGACGATGTCCACGAACCGGGACAGCCGTTTGTTCTGCCGTTCGAGCCGGTGTTCGCGTCGGCGCAGTCGCTGTTCCCGCTCGACGCGGTCCATGGCCGCCCCGAGCGAGTCGACCAGGATGTCGACGAGCGCCCGGTCGGTCTCGTCGTACGCGTTCGGCTCGGGCGCCGAGACGACGAACACCCCGTGGTCGCCTACCGTGTGGATCAGCACGCTCCCCGCCGGCGTCGACTCGTCAAGCGGTTCGTACGCGTCCGTGTCGGGGATGTGGAGCGACACGCCGCGCTCGAACGCCTCCCAGACGACGGCGGCGCGGCTGCCCGGTTCGGCGTCCTTCGGATACGACGGAGGAGCCTCGAACAGGTCGTCGACCGACTCCGCCATGACGCCCGGCTCGAGCGCGTCGCCGGCCTCGTTCAGCACGTGGAACCCGCTGAGCGGTGCGCCGATGATCTCGCTCGCGGCGTCGACGGCGATCCGTGCGGTCTCGTCCATCGTCGTCGTGTGCATCAGCGCTCGCGACCGCTGGCGGAGCTGGTCGAGCTTCCGCTCGTGCTCGATCCGCTCGGTGACGTTCTGCGCGACGGACATCCCGGTGGTGACCTCCCCATCGGCGTCCCGGAGCGGGACCGTCTGGACGTGGTAGTGGCTCCCCTCCCACTCGTACTCGAACGACCGTGCCTCGCCGTCGAGCGTTGCCCGGTAGTGCGGTTCGAGGGGCTCGATCCCGTCCGGTGAGAGCACCTCGTAGATCGTCCGACCTTCGAGTTCGGCGGGATCCCAGCCGGCGCGCTCCAGTTCGGCCCCGCCCGCGGCGCTGATCCGCAGGTCGTGATCGAAGCGGAAGACGCCGCCGGGGAAGTTGTCGACGAGCGTCCGGTACCGCTCTCTGCGCTGCTGTAGTTCGCGCTCGCGCTCGACCCGCTCCGTAATGTTCTGCGCGACGGCCATCCCGGAGATGACGTCGCCGTCGACGTTCCGGAGCGGGATCGTCTGGACGTGGTAGTGGCTCCCCTGCCAGGCGTCCTCGAACGAGCGTTTCTCCCCGGCGAGCGCCGCGCGGTAGTGCGGCTCCAGCGTGGCGGCGTTCTCCGGCGGGAACACCTGTCTAGGTGTCTTTCCCACCATCGCCTCCGGCGACAGCCCGACGCTCGCGAGTTCGTCGCCGCCGACGGTCGTGTACCGCAGGTCGTCGTCGAAGAGGAACACGCCGCCGTTGGGGAAGTGATCGACGAGCGCCCGGTACCGCTCGCGCGAGCGCTGGAGCTGCCGCTCACGCTCGTTCCGTTCGGTGACGTCGCGCGCGAACCCCTGGACGAGCGCGACCTCGTCGGCCCGGCGGACGGGGCTGGCGCTCACCTCCACGTCGAACGGTTCGCCGTCCGCGTCGACGAGCGTAAGCGCCAGCCCGCGGACGATCTCACCGCCGACGACGCGCCCGATCCCCTCGGCCGCCGTCTCGACGCTCTCGGCCGCGACCAGCCGGTCGAACCGCGACCCGACGAGCTCGTCGGCAGAACGACCGAGCAGCGCCTCGCTCGCGGGCGACACGTACGTGAACACCCCGTCCGTGTCCGTCCGGAAGATCCCGTCGGGGCTGAGTTCGGCGATCTCGCGGAACCGCGCCTCGCTCTCGCGCACTCGCTCCTCGGCGTTCCGCCGGTGGATCGCGGCCCCCAGTACGTTCGCCACGCTCCGGACGAACGTGACGTCGTGGTCGGTGAACTCCCGACGATCGGTCGAGTGCGCCCCCAGCACCCCCCACGGGTCGTCCGCCGAGCCGACGACGACGCTGATCCCGCTTTCGATCCCGTGGTCGACGAGGAGTTTCGGGCCATCGAACCGCGTCTCCGTCTCGAGGTCCGTGACGACGACCGGGTCGGTGCTCGTCAGCGTGTACCCCGCCTGTGAGTCCGCCCCCGCCGACACCGTCGCAGTGCCCACCAGCCCCTCGTCCCACCCGACGCCCGCGACCAGCGCGAGTTCGCCGCCCTCCTCGGAGCGTTCGAGCAGTTTCGCGTAGCCGGTCCCGAGTCGGTCGGCGACCAGTCGGACCGCCTCGTCGAACAGCGCTGCGAGGTCGGCCGTCTCGAGCGCCCGCTGGCCGAGCGTGGCGACCGCCCCGTGCTGGTCCGTCCGGCGTTCGAGGTCGGCTTCGGCCCAGTGTCTCTCGGTGACGTTCACGATCCGATTGGCGAGGATGGTGTACTGGTCGGTCCCGTGTTCCTTCTGGAGGTAGTCGGTCACGCCCGCCGAGACCGCGTCGCTGGCGATCTCCTCGCTGCCCTTCCCGGTGAAGAGGATGAACGGGAGGTCGGGGTAGTCGGCGCGGACGGCCTCGAGGAACTCGATCCCGTTCGTGCCGGGCATGTCGTAGTCGGAGACGACGCAGTCGATGTCGTCCGTCGCGAGCCGTTCGAGCCCGTCGCTGGCGCTCGTCTCCGCGACGACGCTGATCCGTGACTCGTTGAGTTCGAGGAACTCGGCCGTCAACTCGCCGAACGCCGGGTCGTCGTCGACGTGGAGCGTCCGGATCGTGGTCTGTGACGCGACGGTCGACGACGCACCCGTCCTCGCCGTCATCTCGTCCACCCCCCCGCACCACCGGCTCTCCGACGTCCCACACGGTCGGCGTGGTCGATTCCCCACCCTTCGAACTGAGCCCCTGTCATGTGGTCGTTCCGCGTCCCCTTCCTGCGCCGACGATCCCGAACGGCTACCGCACGTCCGGTTCTTCGACGCCCCCTCTTCTCTGCCCCGACGTCAGGTCACTGCGGGAGTCGCGTCTCCCGATACAGAAGCAACTCGCCAGTAAATAGCTGTCGTCACCCCGACCCGACGCTGTCCGCGGTCGTCTCTCGTCGAACCGCGGCCCCGCTCGATCCGGGGCTGTCTCAGAAACGGACCTCGAATCGAGCGCCGCCGTCGTGCCCCTCTGTGACCGCGAGCGACCAGCCGTGGGCCTCGACGATGCCCTTCACGATGGCCAGCCCGTAGCCGATTCCGTCGTCACTCGTCGTCTCCCCGGCCGCCAACACCGCCGTCCGCTCGTCCGGTTCGATTCCGGGCCCGTCGTCCGAGACGGCGACCCCCGTGACCGTGTCGCCCTCGGCGTCGTCGGCCGACTCGAGCGCCTCGACGCGAACCGTTACGTCCGTGCCGCCGTGTTCGACGGCGTTCCGGAACAGGTTCTCGAACAGGGCGAGCAGTCGACTCTCGTCCCCGTCCGCGGGCAACGATTCGGGCAGGTCGAGCGTCGCGTCCGCCGTCTCGACGCCCGCCCACGCCTGTTTCGCGACCGTGGCGAGGTCGAGCGCCGTCGTCTCGCCCACGACCTGTCCCTTCCGGGCCAGCGACAGGAGGTCCTCGACGAGTCGGTCCATCCGGTCGAGCGACTCCGCGACCCGCTCGAACGCCTCGGGGTCGCCGCTCTCGGCCGCGAGCTCGAGGTAGCCCGAGGCGATCGACAGCGGGTTGCGGAGGTCGTGCGAGACGATGTTGGCGAACTCCTCGAGCCGTTCGTTCTGTCGACGCAGCTCCCGTTCGCGCTCCCGACGCGCCGTGATATCGGTGTAGATGGCGAAGCCGGCGACGTTCTCGCGACCGAGTTCGAGCGGGACCACCTGCAGAATGAACGCCCGGACGCCGTCGGTGGTCCGCCGTCGACACTCGGTTCGGATGCTCTCTCCCCGCTTGAGACGGGTGTTCAGCGCCGCGGCGTTCCGCTCGGTCTCGTCGTCTGGCGGGACGATGTACTCGTCGAGGTTCTCGCCGACGAGTTCCGCCTCGTCGAAGCCGAAGACGCGCTCGAACGCCGGGTTCACCGCCCGGACGTACGGTTCGTCGTCGACCAGTTCGTACGAGACGGCGGCGTCGGGGACGTTCTCGAACAGGGCACCGAGCCGGTCTCGCTCCTCGCGCAGTTCCGTCTCGGCGCGGAGGCGCTCGCGGGTCGCCGTGACGTGCGAGGCGAGCAGTTCGGCGAGCTCGAGGTCGAACTCGTCGAACGTGTCGGCGTCGCGGGACACAGCCTGGAAGACGGCGTCGTCGCCCAGGGGGACGCTGATCCCTCCCCCGGAGACCGACTGCGTCGGCTCGGCGCGGTCGTCCGCCTCGAAGTTCCTGACGAGGAACGACTCGCCGGTCCGGTACGTCTCGCTCGCGACGCCGTGGTCCAGCGGGAGGGAGTCGACGGGGGCGTGGTCGGGGTGGGTCGCCTGGGCGGCCGGGACGAACCGGTCGCCCTCGACGACGAGGACGTACGCCGTGTCGAATCCGAGGACGGCGCGGGCGGTCTCGACGCTCTCCTCGTACAGCGCCGCGACGTCGTGACAGCGGACCAGCTGGACCGTGTGTGCGTGGAGCCGCGCGACCCGCTCGCGCTGGTCGCCGAGGTCGGCCTCCGCCCGGAGCCGGGAGAACGTCTCGGTGACGTGGCCTGCGAGCAGCTCGGCGAGTTCGAGGTCGTCCGCGTCGAACGCGCCCTCCTCTTCGGAGACGGCCTGGAAGACGCCGTACTCGCCGAGCGGGACGCTGATACCCGACCGGTACGCCGGGTGTGACGGGGTGGCGTTAGACCCCTCGACCCGTTCGAGGAGCCGTGACTCGCCCGTCCGGATCGTCTCCCCGGCCAGCCCCTCGGAGACGTCCATCGATCGGACCGCGTCCGGTGGTGCGCCCGACGACACCGCGTACGGGACGACGGTGTCACCCTCGCGGACGCCGACGTAGCAGGTGTCGAACGAGAGGATTCGCTCGGCGAGTTCGACCGCCACCTCGGCCGCGTCGCTCGTGGTCTGGACCGCCGCGAGCGCGGCCGTCCCCTCGTGGAGGCTCTCGACGAGGTCGCGTCGCTCCGCGATCGCGGCGGCCGAACGGATGCGCGCGAGCGTCCCCTCCGCGTACCGGACGAGCAGTTCCGCCAGGTCGCGGTCGCGCCCGGTGAACGCGTTCGGCTCGTCCGCGATGACGACGAAGACGCCCTCGCCGCCGAGCGCGACGGCGACGCCCGAGCGGTGGGTCGGACGGACCGGGTCCGCGCGTGGCTCCGCGGCCGTGTCGCGGACGAGATACGTCGTCCCCGTCTGGTACGTCTGCCCGACGATCCCGTGGTCGATCGGCAACGCCTCGTCGGTCACGTCGCCGACGCCCGCGCGCTTGACCAGCAGACCGTCCTCGGCGACGGCGATGTAACAGCTGTCGAAGTCGAGCAGGTGGCTCGCGATGTCGACCGTCCGCTCGAACAGCTCCGCCTCCGTCTCCACCTCGATGAGACTCACGGTCCCCCGGTGGAGCGTTCCCAGCCGGTCGTCCGCGGTCGTCCCCGTCCGATCGTGCGCGGTCGTTCGATCGTCCGCCACCGTCTCCGCCGTCTCTGCCGTCTCCGCCGTCTCCGCCTCGTCGCTCTCGAAATCCCGGTCACGCCGTCCGACGTGCCAGCGGATCTGGTCGCACAGCGCCTCGACGTCGCCGGCCCGGGCGTAGCCCGCGAACCCCGCTCGGTCGTTCGCCACGTTGGGACTGGCCGCGTAGAGGATCACGGGCACGGTCCCTCCGGTCGACGCCGTGCTCGTGGTGTCGTCCTCCCGTGCGGCGTCCGCTCCGACGACGAGACAGTCGACGTCGCCGGCCGGCCGCGAGCCGTCCACGACGGTGAAGCCGCGGCTGGCGAGCGACTCGGCGGCCTCGGTCGGTTCCGATCCCAGGAGCCGAACGCGACACGGCTCGGGGTCGGGGGTCGTCGGTTGGTCTGTTTCGTTCGACACTGGTCCTCGGTGCACCCCGGTCACGGCCCGGCGGCTTCGCCCTCGTTCGCGTGTTCACGCCACGTTCGCCCAGCGTGCTCACGCCGTGTTCGGGTGGGGATTCTCCCGTGGACGGTATAGCCGTATCGCCCCTTTATCGCGCGTGAGAACCCGACGTAGCGCCGGTCTCCGTGGTTCGTTCACTGGTCCCGGAACTGTTTTACCCGGTCCTCGGCCAAGGGAAGGACAATGAGCGAACTCGAAGAGGAGTACCGCCTCGACTACTTCGAGGAGGAGGGCTTCTACCGGAAACAGTGCCCGGTGACGGGTGTCTGGTTCTGGACCCGCGACCCCGACCGCGAGACGTGCGGGGAGCCGCCGGCGGACGACTACTCGTTCATCGACAACCCGGGGTTCGACGAGGAGTACACGCTGGAGGAGATGCGCGAGGTGTTCCTCTCCTTCTTCGAAGAACGGGGCCACGAACGCATCGACCCGTACCCCGTGGCGGCCAACCGCTGGCGTGACGACGTCCTCCTGACGCAGGCGTCGATCTACGACTTCCAGCCGCTGGTGACGTCGGGGCAGACACCACCGCCCGCCAACCCCCTCACGATCAGCCAGCCCTGCATCCGGATGCAGGACATCGACAACGTGGGCAAGACCGGGCGGCACACGATGGCGTTCGAGATGATGGCCCACCACGCGTTCAACACGCGCGAGGAGGCCGCCGACGACTACGCCTACGAGGGCGAGGTGTACTGGAAGAACGAGACGGTCCAGTACTGCGACGAGTTCTTCGAGTCGCTGGGGGCGAACCTCGAGGAGATCACCTACATCGAAGATCCGTGGGTCGGCGGCGGCAACGCCGGCCCCGCCATCGAGGTCCTCTATCGAGGCGCGGAGCTCGCCACGCTCGTCTTCATGTCGATGGAGCAGGACCCCGACGGCGAGTACGAGATGAAAGACGGCAACCGGTACTCGAAGATGGACACGTACATCGTCGACACCGGCTACGGCCTCGAACGCTGGACGTGGGTGTCGCAGGGCACTCCCACCGTGTACGAGGCGGTCTACCCCGAGATGATCGAGTTCCTCAAGGAGAACGCCGGGATCTCGCTCACCGCCGAAGAGGAGGAACTCGTCCACCGCGCCGCCAAACTGTCGGGGTATCTGGACATCGACGAGATCGACGACCTCCGGGGGGCCCGTGCCGACGTGGCCGACGAACTCGGCGTCGACGCCGACGAACTCACTGCGCTGTTGAAACCGCTCGAGGAGGTGTACGCCATCGCCGACCACTGCCGCGCGCTCGCCTACATGTTCGGCGACGGCATCGTCCCCTCGAACGTCGGGACGGGCTACCTCGCGCGGATGGTGCTCCGCCGGACGAAACGCCTGGTCGATTCGGTGGGCGTGGACGCCCCGCTCGACGAACTGGTCGACATGCAGGCCGAGCGGCTCGGCTACCGGAACCGCGACACGATCCGCGACATCGTCCGCACCGAGGAGCGCAAGTACCGGGAGACGCTCGAACGTGGCTCCCGGAAGGTGCAGCAGCTGGCCGACGAGTACGCCGGGAGCGACGAACCGATCCCGACGGCGGCACTGATCGAACTGTACGACTCCCACGGCATCCAGCCCGACATGGTACGGGAGATCGCCGAGGAACGCGGCGCGTCGGTCGCGGTCCCCGACGACTTCTACTCGCTCGTCGCCGAGCGCCACGAGGGTGCCGGCGACGCCGAGGCTGCCACGGGGCACGACGACCGCGTCGCGAACCTCCCCGAGACGGAGAAGCTCTACTACGAGGACCAGGATCGGACCGAGTTCGAGGCGGTCGTCCTCGACGTGTTCGAGCGCGAGTCGGGCTACGACGTCGTGCTCGACCAGACGATGTTCTACCCCGAGGGCGGCGGGCAGCCCGCGGACCACGGGACGCTCTCGACCGACGACGTCACCGTCGAGGTCGAGGACGTCCAGGTCCACGACGGCGTCGTACTCCACCGAACCGACGAGGACCCGGGCAAGGGCGAGTTCGTCCGTGGCCAGCTCGACGTCGACCGCCGTCGCCGGCTGATGCGCCACCACACTGCGACGCACGTCGTCGGCTTCGCCGCCCGGCAGGTGCTGGGCGAACACGTCCGGCAGGCCGGCGCCCAGAAGGGGACACGCCGCGCCCGGCTCGACGTCCGCCACTACGAGCGCATCACACGCGAGGAGGTCAAGGAGATCGAGCAGGTGGCGAACGACATCGTGATCCGGAACCTGAAGGTGAAACAGGAGTGGCCCGACCGTCACGAGGCCGAGGAGAAACACGGGTTCGACCTCTACCAGGGGGGGATCCCACCGGGGAAGAACATCCGGCTCATCCACGTCGGCGACGACGTGCAGGCCTGCGGCGGCACGCACGTGAACCGCACGGGCGACATCGGTGCGATCAAGATCCTGACCACCGAGCCGGTCCAGGACGGCGTCGAACGCCTCGTCTTCGCGGCCGGCGACGCCGCCATCGAGGCGACCCAGCGGACGGAGGACGCCCTCTACGAGGCCGCCGACGTGCTCGATGTCTCCCCGCCGGACGTCCCCGACACGGCCGAACGGTTCTTCGAGGAGTGGAAGGCTCGCGGCAAGACGATCGACCGGCTGAAGCGCGAACTCGCCGAGGCGCGCGCCGCCGCCGGGAGCGAGGAGATCGACATCGGCGGGACTCCGGTCGTGGTCCAGCGGCTCGACGGCGACGCCGACGAACTCCGTGCGACCGCCAACGCCCTCGTCGACGAGGGGAAAGTCGCCGTGCTCGGCTCTTCCGCCGGAGGAAGCGCCCAGTTCGTCGTCGGCGTCCCCGACAGCGTGGGCGTCAACGCCGGCGAGGTCGTCGGCGAACTCGCCGCGAAGGTCGGTGGTGGTGGCGGCGGGCCGCCGGACTTCGCGCAGGGCGGCGGTCCCGACGTGGACAGCCTCGACGACGCCCTCGACGACGCGCCGGACGTCCTCAAGAAGGTCCTCGACGCCTGAACGGTCCCGTCCACGGACTCGACGGCTTTCGGACGCGAGCGAACTGATATCACTCTTCAGGCCGACTATATGTAGTATCGGGTATATATCTCAGGAGGAGATATCAAATGAGTAATCTGACTGAGATCGGCTCGACCTCGCGACGGACGTTCCTTCGAAACGGTGTCCTGATCACGGGCACCCTGGCCATCGGGATTCCCACACTGTCGGGAACAGCGGTTGCGAAGCCGCCCCGCAGCCCGGGATCCGTCCCGGTGTTCCCGTCAGATATCGACGGCGACGACGCCGTGTTCTACCGCGTCGCACAGGACGGAGCCGCCGCCGACGAGTTCGTCAAGGGACCGGACAAGGCCCCCTTCGGATCGGGGAGCGTCGAGTTCACGACGACCGGTCCCGCCGATCGCCTGTTCTTCTACAACTACGACTGGGGAACGTTCGACGTCGGAGCCGGCACCGAGTCGAACGAGGGAGTCGCGCTCGCGGACGTCACGGAACTCGAGTACAGCACGTACACGAACGACGACACGCTGGTCCCGGCGCTGAAGATGGAGATCGATCCCGACGGCCCGGACGCGTCGGGCGTCGACGACTACGCGACGCTCAACTTCGAGCCGTACTACAACAACGATGTCACGCCCGACGAGTGGCAGACGTGGGACGTCCTCACGGCGGACGCGGGCCTGTGGCTCACTGGCGTCTCGGGCGAGGGCAGCATCTCGGACCCGGTGACCTGGGACCGCCTCCTCGAACTCTACCCGGACGCGACCATCCGCTTCGGGTTCGGTGTCGGCGTCGGCTCCGGGTGGGACGCTCCGTCGTTCGCCGGCAACGTCGACGACCTGCGGATCGGTGTCGACGGCAAGACGACCCGCTACAACTTCGAGGCGCGCGGCAACAGCGGGAAGTAGCCACTCCACGCGATACACCCGCCAGACGGGTCGATAGTGGCGGACCGGCCGTCGGCACCGGTTCGGGCCGGCGCTTCTCGCCGCCGGTCGACTCCTCGATTCCACTCACTGCACCGGGTCACCCCGTCGGTTCCCCGTACACGACGCCGAACACGTCACCGCTCACGAGGCCGGCCCGCCGTCGAGCCGAGCACGTCGCCGTTCGAACTCCTCGTCGTCGACCTCCCCGCGCGCGTACCGTCGTCGGAGGACGTCGAGTGCGCCGTCGTCGTCGTCACCACCGCCGTCGCCGGCACGCACGTGGCGCAGGAGGACCACCGCGGCGGCGACGACAGCGACGAGGAGCGCCAGGATCAGGAGCCACCACAGGAGACCGAGGCCGGTGCCGCCAGTGCCCCAGGGCATCATCCCGGCACCGGACCAGCCGCTCGGACCCATCGGTCCCTGTGGACCCATCGGACCGTGCGGTCCCCGGTGAGGCCCCCACTGCAGCAGAAGTTCGGGTAGATGTGTCATCGTATCACCTCTATCTCACGTATCGGTGGCATCCGTCGTAAACACTGAAACCGATTCCAAGCGGCTGAGAAACGGGTCGCTCATCGACCACCGCCGACACGCCGTCCCGCTGGTCGTCCCTCTCGGACCGTCTTCGTCCGCTCGGATCGTTCTCGCCGCCCGAGCAGTCGCTCTCACCGTCCGGACTGGGCGCTTGTCACACCCCCGACACGCCGTCACACATAAGTCGGCTCCAGTCCGTACCTTGTCCTCGAGGAGCCAGTCCAGCGCATGGTCGGAGAGACGGAGGAACTCACGGAGACGATTCCGAAGACGTGCCCTCGGTGTGGGTGCGAAGCGCTCGCCGTCGTCCACGACACGGGGAAGGCCGCGGCCGTCTACGAGGTCCACGGAACGTACTGCACCGTCGACGGGAACGAGGTCGACACGGCGCTCGTGCGCGACCGACTGTTCTACGTCCACGACTGAGCCTTCTACGTCCACGACTGACCCGCCCACCGGCCGCCGTCGACCGGAACCGAGAGGGGTATCGAGCGCGTCCGACCGGATATGCCCTTCGCGACGAACGGCGACGTCTCCCTCTACTACGAGTCGACGGGGACGGCCGCGGACACGGTGGTCTTCGTCGGCGACATCGGCTTCGGAGCCTGGCAGTGGGCGTGGCAACACCGCGCCGTCGCCGGCCCCTTCCGGACCGTGGTATTCGACCACCGCGGCGTGGGCCGATCCGACGCGGTCGACGGCCCGTGCTCCGTCGCGGCACTCGCGGACGACGTCGCGGCAGTTCTCGCCGCGGCCGACGTCTCTCGCGCGCATCTGGTCGGTGCGGGCCTCGGCGGTCTCGTCGCCCTCGCGCTCACACACGAGTCGGGCCGCGTCCGGAGCCTGACGCTCCTCGGGAGCGGCCTCGGGGAGGCGGACCCGATGGCGGGATTCGCACCCCGCGACGATGCGACGGCGCTCCGAACCTCGACCGAACGGCTCCTCTCGGCGGCGTTCCGCGACGAACAGCCCGAGGTGGTCGAGCAGGTCGTCGCGTGGCGGGGCGACGAGGACGCGCCCCGCCACGTCTGGGAGGCACACACGGCCGCCGTCGACGGCTTCGACCCCCCGCCGCCGTACGAGGTGACGACGCCGGCGCTCGTCGTCCACGGCGGACGCGACGACCAGTGGCCCGTCGAGGGTGCGCGCGCCCTCGCCGCCGACCTCCCGCGCGGGGCGTTCCTCGCGCTCGACGGCGCGGCCCACCTCGTCGGCGTCGAACGCTCGCGGATCGTCAACGACCGGCTCATCGGTCTCGTCGAGTCGGCGTCGGGCGAGTCGTGATCGGCGTCGGACGAGTCGTGATCGGCGTCGGACGAGTCGTGATCGGCGTCGGACGAGTCGTGATCGGCGTCGCCACGACCGAGTTCTCGTGACGAGCCGCGACCGAGAGCGCGGCAAAGTCTCGTCGGAGCACAACGTCTTTGTGACTCCCTCTCTTTCAGAGAGGTGATAGATGGATAGAACCCGTTTCGCACTGCTGGACGCCTCTCACGGCTCGCTGCACACCCCCCGGAACTTCCGACGCGAACTGGACGCCAGCCTCGCGGAGTTCGACGTCACCCAGGGTGAGCTCCCGGAGACGTTCGACTACGACGGCGTCGTCATCACCGGGTCGCGCGCGTCGGTCTACTGGGACGAGCCGTGGATCCGCTCGCTCGTCGACTGGACTGCCGACGCCGCCGCCCGGGGCCTCCCGACGCTGGGCGTCTGTTACGGCCACCAGGTGCTCGCGGAGGCGCTGGGCGGCCGCGTCGCCGCCCTGGGCGAGTACGAGATCGGCTACCGGACGGTCGAGCAGACGCGCACGGACGCCGACCTCTTCGGGGGTGTGCCCGAGGCGTTCACCGCGTTCACGACGCACTCCGACCACGTCGTGGATCTGCCACCGGGGGCGACCCTGCTCGCGGAGAACGAGTACGGCGTCCACGCCTTCAGGAAGGGTCACGCGTTCGGCGTACAGTTCCACCCCGAGTACGACCCCGAGACCGCCGCGACGGTCACCCGCGGGAAGGACGATCAGCTCTCCGACGAGCGCATCCAGCGCGTGCTCGACGGGATCACCGACGAGCAGTACGCGGCGGCGTGCGAGACGAAACGGCTGTTCGGCAACTTCGTCGACTACGCGCGGCGCGTCCGCGACGGTCCGGCGGCGGCGGCCGACTGACGCTCGTCCCCGGTAGCGGCAACGCTTGCGAAGGCTTTTGACGCGGCACTTCTCACTCCCTCCATGCTCGACTTCGTGGGCCTCGAGGACGATCTCGACGAGGAGGAGCGGATGATTCGCGACACGGCTCGCCGGTTCGTCGACGAACAGGTGCGCCCGGACATCGGCGACCACTTCGAGGCGGGGACGTTCCCCCTGGAGCTCATCCCCGAGATGGGCGAACTCGGTTTCTTCGCGCCCAACCTGGAGGGGTACGGCCTCCCGGGCGTGAGCGAGACGGCGTACGGCCTCCTGATGCAGGAACTCGAAGCCGGCGACTCCGGCGTGCGCTCGGCGGCGAGCGTCCAGGGCGCGCTCGTGATGTACCCGATCCACGCGTTCGGCTCCGACGAGCAGAAAGAGCGGTGGCTTCCGGATCTGGGCAGAGGCGAGGCGGTCGGCTGTTTCGGTCTCACGGAGCCCGAGCACGGCTCCGACCCGGCGAGCATGGAGACCCGCGCGGAACGCGACGGCGACGGCTACCGGCTGCAGGGGTCGAAGACGTGGATCACGAACTCGCCGATCGCCGACGTCGCCGTCGTGTGGGCCCGCGACACGTCTTCGGAGGGCAAGCCCGTCCGTGGCTTCCTCGTCGAGACCGACCGCGACGGCGTCACGACCAACGAGATCAAAGAGAAGCTCTCGATGCGCGCCTCCGTGACGGGCGAGATCGGGCTCTCGAACGTCTGGGTCCCCGAAGAGGACGTCCTCCCGGGCGTCGAGGGGATGAAAGGACCGCTGTCGTGTCTGACACAAGCCCGCTACGGCATCGCCTGGGGCGTGGTCGGCGCGGCCCGCGACTGCTTCGAGACCGCCCGCGAATACGCGCTCGACCGCGAGCAGTTCGGCGGCCCGATCGCCCGGTTCCAGCTCCAGCAGGAGAAGCTCGCCGACATGGCCACCGAGATCACGACCGCACAACTGCTCGCTCACCGCCTGAGTGAGCTGAAAGAACGGGGCGACCTCACCCCACAGCAGGTGTCGATGGCCAAGCGGAACAACGTCGCGATGACCCGCGACGTCTCGCGAACGGCGCGGGAGATGCTCGGCGGCAACGGCATCACCACCGACTACTCGCCGATGCGTCACCTGGCGAACATCGAGACGGTGTACACGTACGAGGGAACCCACGACATCCACTCGCTGATCGTCGGTCAGGAACTCACCGGGATTCCAGCCTTCGAGTGACTGGGGTCGCTCGTCCGGTGGACTCGCGGTGAGGAACACCGGGATTCCGGCCTTCGTGTCGTGATGACCCGCCCCGCGCGGTTTCGGCCGTCCCGCCCTGCGGACGTCCGAACGGCTCCCTGTGACCCAGTACGTGACCAACAGCGTGACTCGGCTCTGTTCTCAGTTCCGCTCCGTGTGCGTTCGTGCCGTCAACCCATTCGTCTCACTGTCACGTTTCGGTCACGAGATCGGTGGACGAAGGCGGCGCAACCCCCCGATACCGAAACATAATTATGTCAGATGTCCGTAGGAGTAGCCGAGGAACTGCGTCGTTACTCCCCTCTCCCCCCCACGCCGTGGTTCCTCCCTTTTGTGCACCGGACGTCGTGGACGGAGAGCGCCGCAGCGGCGCGAGTCGGCCCCAGCGCAAGTGGCCCCAGCGCGTATCCCTCGCGCGGCGAACACGCTCCGACGGTGGGGTCAGTCGTCGCTCGACAGCGCCGGCCGTCGACACCGACTAGGTAGTCACGAAGGCTTCCGGGTCGGGAGTTCGGCGGCCTCTCACACGTGGGACGAACCAGCGGGGCCATCGACCCGGCGTGGGGGCGCATCCGGAGTGAGCCGTCGGACCGCGCGGACTCACCCGATTCGGGCCGCCAGCCGTCGCCTGGATCGCGGGACGACGTCCTACAACGCGTACACCAGTCGCTCGCCGACCTCCAGCCCGTTTCGGAGCGCGGCGTGGAGCCGCGCCTCGCCGGCGACCCAGTCGCCGACGCAGTAGATACCGGCCTCCCGTGCGCGCTGGAGCGGCCCGGCGACCGCGCCCGTCTCCGCGAGCGCGTACCGCCACCCCTGGTGGTCGGTCCAGTCGGGATCGGTGAGCCGTTCGTCGTTCATTATCGCTGCTGTCGCCTCGGCGAGCGCGGCCACGTTCTCGTCGGCGGGGTCGTCGTAGCGGTCGACGGCCCACTCGTGGTTCGACTGGACGACGAGGAGGCTCTCGCCGTCGGGCACGTGGCCCGGCTTGCACTCCTCGCGGGAGATCCAGCCGACGTCGTGTTCCTTGTCCGTGTTGACGAGGGCGTAGTAGGGGCGGTCAATCTCGAACGGGTAGTGGAGGACGGCCGTCCAGACGGTGCGGTAGTCGACGCCCGCGACCGCCTCCACGAGGGTGTCGCGGCGGTCGTCGTCCCACGCGGCCGAGCGGAGCAACTCGGCCGTCTGCGGCGCCGGGGGGTTCAAGACGACCGCGTCGAACGGTCCCCACGTCTCCCCGTCCGTGTCCGTCAGGTGCCACGTTCCGTCTTCGCCCCCGGTCCCTGGCGGGTCGCGGGCGAGGTGGTCGACGCGGGTGCGGCGGTGGACCGTCGCGTCGGTCGCGCCGAACAGCCGCTTCGCCACCTGCGTCAGCCCCGACTCGTAGCTCCACTTGTGTTCGTCGGCGTCGCGTCCCGGCGAGACGGCTCCTTCGCGGTCGAACGTGTACACCGGCTCGGTCACGTCGACGAGGCCGTCGGTGCCGAGCACCTCGTGGACGAGGTCGTTCACCCGTTCGTCGTCGGACTTCAGATAGTTCGCGCCGTAGTCGTACGTCACCTCGCCGTGTCGTCGGGTGGCCGCCCGGCCGCAGACGCCGCCGGACTTCTCCAGCACGGTCACCGTCGCTCCCGGGAGCGCCCCGTCGAGCACGTACGTGAGCGCCGCCGCGGCCGCCCCGGCCCCGACGACTGCGACTCGTGTCACGGCCGGAAGTCGGGAATCCAACGGTGTGAAGTCTCCGGCCGCGACTCGCGGCAGTCGCGGTCGTCACCAGCCACGGGGGATCACGCTCCCACATCGACGACAGCGCCACCCGTCGTCCACCCGGTCGAAGGCGACGCCTCGCTGGGGGATTCCACACTCGAACCACTCGTGACCACAGCGTGGGCAGGCGCGCAACGGGCGTCGCTCGGCCCGCGGCAGCACCGGGTGGTCGTCCCGATCCGTCTCGCACGCGTCCGGTCGTACTGCCATCGCTCGTCGGTACGGGACGGTGCCGGAACGGTGTGGGGGCGTGATGGTGCGGTGTTTCAAGTGCGCTCGGGCTCGCGGGACGCCCCTCACGGGGCGAGGAACTCGTCGACGAGTTTCGCCTGGGCGTTCGCGAGGTGTTCGGCGAACGTCGAGTCGGCGATATCCAGCGCCGCCGCGACCTCGCTCGCGTTCGCGCCGCCGCGGTACTCGAAGTAGCCGTGTTCGTACGCCACCCGGAGCACCTCGCGCTGCCTCGGCGTCAGCCGTCCGCCGTCGACGACGGTCGCACCCGGTTCCCCGCCGTCCCCCGGCGTCTCGGTGACGCTGCGGACGAGACAGCGGACCTCGACCCGTTCACCCAGCGCGTCGAGTTCGGCCACGACCTCGCGGAGTCGCTCGACGTCCGCGAGGTGGAGCGTGAGCACCAGCGTCCCGTCGACAGCGTGGACGTCGGCGATGGGACAGCCGGGCCGTTCGACCGCCTCGCAGACGCACGCACCGTCGGCCGCGTCGACGTCCTCGTCGCCGGTCCCCGGTGAGTCGCGGGTGAACTGATAGACGCGTTCGTCTCCGAGCGTCATCACCGGATCGGCCTCCGCGAGCGCCCCAGAGTCGGCGGTCGTGACGGTCTCGTCGACGCGGATCTCCTCGACGACCCGTCCGCCGGCCCCCCGCGTCCACGTCACGTCCCTGATCGGTGGCGTCTCCGGATCCACGCTCTCCGCCGCGTCGGCGGCCGAGAGCGCGGCGACCGGACACTCCGCCGGTGCGTGAACCGCCAGCGTCGCGCGCACGCCCTCGCTCATCGGGCTCACCTTGGCCTTCCACGGCAAGTCTCCTGTGGTTCCGGGCGCGTCTCCGGCCACCGGGACGCTCGTCTCGCTTCGATCGGTCGTCACCGCGCTCTCGGGCGTCTCGTGGTCGCTTCCGCCTGTGGACGATCCGCGCCGCGACCGATGTCGCTCTCCACCGAGACGTTCACAAGACTGCTTCGGTCGTGTGCACGCTCCCCGTCAGCCGCGAACAAGCATTTACCCTCGAAGCCCCTCCGTAGAAGTGGAGGCATCCCCATGACCACCCCAACCCACAACCGCCCTGCGTCGTTCGATCTCTCCCGCGAGGAGGCGTGGGTGCTCCACACTGCCCTCACCTCGGCCCTCGACCGGGCGCTCGACGCCGGCGAGACGCCCCGCTACGCCCGCGCGCTCGTCCTCCAGCTCGAATCGGGCGAGACGGAGTTCGACCTCACCGCCCGTCGGTTCGTCGCGGACGCCCTCGCGACCTACCTCGAGGACGTCCCGGACCGCGACGCGGCGATCGCCGCGCGACTCCTCGATCGGCTTCGCGACACGCTCTGACCCGTCCCGTCCGTGCCCTCTCCCGTGTCACTCCTCGTCGCGCCAGTAGTCGACGGTCGCGTCCCTCGGGAAGTAGCCGTCGACGACGCGGTCCTCGGAGTCGCCCCCCGGCGGTGAGCCCGCGTAGACGCCGATCTTCCCGGAGTCGGGGTAGACCGTGACGTCGGGGTCGCGCATCGTCGACACCACGAGGAACCGGAGCGGCTCGTCGCCGTCGTTCTCGACGCGGTGGGCGCTCTCGGGCCCCGCCGGGAGCGCCACGTAGTCACCGGCGCGGAGCGGGTGACGTTCGTCGGCTGTATCCCTCTCTCCGTCGCCGACGCGAAGCGTCCCCTCGCCCGAGACGACGTAGATGGCCTCCTCGTTGCCCGTGTGGTAGTGGTACGGCCACGACTTCCCGCCTGAAGGGAGCTCGTAGAGGCTCGCCCCGAGCCGTTCCCCACCGGCAGCGTCGGCGAGGCGTTTCCGGCGGAAGTGGGTCGGTCCACGCTCGGTTTCGGTCCACTCCAGTGACGACTCGTTGACTGGTCCCATGGTCGACCGTGCTCGGTGGTGACGTATAGAGTCACCGGCGGTTCGACACTCGTCCCCTCACCCTCTCGTGACTGTCTCCGCCGTCCGGAACTCCCCGCACCTGCCGCCGTCCGTAGCTTCATGTCGTCTCGGGACGACTTCCCGGATATGTCCGAAGAGGTCACTCGCCTCCTGCGCAAGGCGTACCAGGACGAACACGAGACCGTGATGAACTACATGACCAACGCGATCGTCCTCGACGGCGTCCGCGCCGAGGAGATCAAGGAGTCGCTCCAGACCGACATCCAGGAGGAACTCGGCCACGCCGAACAGCTGGGCCAGCGGCTGAAGCAGCTCGACGAACGACCGCCCGCCTCGGGCGAGTTCGAGGCGCACCAGCACTCGCTGCAGCCCCCCGAGGACTCGACGGACGTCCTCTCCGTGATCGACGGCGTGCTCGACGCCGAGGAGGACGCCATCGCCACCTACCGCGCGCTCATCGACGCCGCGGAGGAGGCGAACGACCCCGTGACGGAGGATCTGGCGGTGACGATCCTCGCCGACGAGGAGGCCCACCGGACGGAGTTCCGCGGCTTCAAGAAGGAGTACCAGCGCGACTGAGCGGCCGTCACGACCCGCGTTCTCGGGGACGTCGTCTCCTCACCCCTGTCGAAGGACGACGTTCTCCACCGCTGATCGTTTCGGTCGTCTCAACTGTCTGTAATGTAAACGAGAATATGTAATTATTTGTTGCCTGCAGGATGACATTACACTGCCATGCAGGCAGTGGTACTCGAGGAGTTCAAGGAACCGCTGGAAGTACAGGACGTCGACCGCCCCGAACCGGAACCCGACGGGGCGGTCGCCGAAGTGATCGGCTGTGGCGTCTGCCGCTCTGACTGGCACTGCTGGCAGGGTGACTGGGACTGGTTCGGCTACCGGCCCGACCCGCCGCACATCCTGGGCCACGAACCGACCGGTCGCGTCGTCGCCGTCGGGGAGGAGGTCGAGCACGTCGAGGAGGGCCAGGAGATCGCCATCCCGTTCAACTTCGCCTGCGGCACCTGCGACCTCTGTCGCAACGGACGCGAGAACATCTGTGAGAACCACGTCGGGCTCGGCTTCATGAACCGGGCGCCCGGCGCGTTCGCCGAGGAGGTCCACATCCCCAACGCGGACATCAACGCCGTGCCCCTGCCCGACAGCATCGACGCCGGGGCCGCCGCCGGCTGTGGCTGTCGGTTCATGACCTCCTTCCACGCGATGGCTCACCGCGCGCCCGTCACCGCCGGCGACGACGTCGTCATCCACGGCTGTGGGGGTATCGGGCTCTCCGCGGTCCACATCGCGAACGCGCTCGGCGGCAACGTCATCGGCGTCGATCTGATGGACGAGAAACTCGAGAAGGCCGAGGAACTCGGCGCGGTCGCGACGGTCAACGCCCGCGAGGTCGACGACCCCGCCAAGGAGGTGCGCGACATCACGAACGGCGGGGCGGACGTCTCCGCCGACGCGCTCGGCATCGCGGTGACGTGTCAGAACGCGGTGAACAGCCTGAAGAAGGGCGGCACGCACGTCCAGATCGGCCTGACGACGAGCGAGGAGAAGGGGATGGTGTCGCTGCCGACCGACGAGTTCGTCGCCAAGGAGATCGACTTCAAGGGGTCGCTCGGTCTCCAGCCGTCGCGGTACAGCGAGATGCTCGACATGATCGAGTCCAGCAAGCTCGACCCGACGGCGCTCGTGGAGGACACCATCGACATCCACCAGGTGCCCGACGAACTCGCGGCCATGAGCGACTACGACACGATCGGCATCCCGGTCTGCACCGACTTCTCGGGCTGAGCGGCCGCACCCCCCCGGCTCTCGCGCCGTCGTGAGTCGCTCGCTGTCGGGTCGATTCCCGACCGCTCCCCACGTACGATAGCGCGGAGGGACAAGACTGATGCCGCTGTTGTCGCCACTGCCACCCGTGCCCTCCCGACGGACGGTCGTGTCTAGCGCTGCCGCCGCGGGCGTCACCTCGCTCGCGGGCTGTCTCGACGACGTCCGCCGCGTCGGCGGCCTCGACGCCGTCGGTGATACGACCGTCGAGTCGTGGTCCCCGCAGGCTGGAACGTGGCCGCTCGACCGCTACGACCTCGCTGGCACCGCGCACGACCCACACGCCTCGCCACCCGACGACCCGCGGATCGCGTGGGCAGAGACGGTGGCACCGGACCCGGTGTCGACGCTCGTCGTGAGCGACGACTCGGTCGCCGCCGCCGGTTCCGATCGGGTCGCGCTAGTCTCGACCGACGGGGCGATCCGGTGGCAGCAGTCGATCGGTGGCGAGGCAGGGGCGTGGTACGACGGCGTCCTCTACCTCGCCGGAACGGGTCGCGTAGCCGCGCTCACCGCCGACGGGAGCGCCGCGTGGGGAGCGCCGACGTCGCTCGACGGCGACGGTCGCGGGTACGGTGTCGTCCCGACCGCCGACGGCGTCTACGCGGGGGTACACGGTCGCGCGGTCGCCCTCGACCGCGACTCGGGGGCGCTGCGGTGGACACGATCGTTCCCGAACGGCTTCGGGCGGAACGGCGTCTGCGTCGCCGACGGCCGCGTGTTCCACGCCGGGACGAGTGGCCTCGCCGCGTACGCGTCCCGGCCCGTCGACGCGGCGACCCGACACCTCGGCCCCCGCGTGGTCTGGTCTACGACCAGCGCGGTCCCCTCGTTCCCGTCGAGTCCGACGGTCGCCGGGGAGACGCTCTCCGTCACCGAATCCGGATCCGACCCCGGGGGACGCGTGTACGCTTTCTCGACCGCCGACGGCTCGCTCCAGTGGCGGACCGAGCCGCTCGGTCGGTACGGGGAGGCGCCGGCTATCGCGGGCGACCACGGGTTCGTGGGCGTGGCACGTGGCGGGGACGCGGAGATCGGCTCCGTCGTCGCACTCGTGCTCGACGACGGTGCTGTCGCGTGGCGACACGACTTCCCCGCCGAGTCGTGGGTTGGCGACGTCGTCGTCGGGGGCGACGTGGTCCTCGCCGCAGCGAGAACGTCCACCGGCTCCGACGGCCAGCGCGGCCGCGTCGTGGCACTCGACCCCCTGGCTGGAGAGACACGGTGGACCGTCGACTTCGACGCCCCCGTGGGATCTCTCGCAGCCGTCGACGATCGGGTGTACGTCGGCGGCGACGGGTTCGTCGCGGCACTCGCACCCCCCTGAGTCGCCGACTCAGGCCACGTCCCGTTCGTCGGTATGGTCGGACGTCCCACCACCGCCCTCGTCGTCGCTCTCGGCGGTGTCAGCCGTCCCACCACCGCCCTCGTCGTCGCTCTCGGCGGTGTCAGCCGTCCCACCATCGCTCCCGTCGTCGCTCTCGTCGTCGCTCTCGGCCTCGTCCGTTCCCGTCGGCTCGCCCGACGTCTCGACCGTCGCTGGGGTGAACGCCGCCGGCGTCGGTACCGGAACGAGTCGCGCGGAGACCTTCGCCGTCGTATCGATCGTGCCGTAGTACCGTCGCTGGTGGTGGGCCTCGCTCGTGTCGACGCGGAGCCGTGACTTCCGCGTCTCGTCTTCCGTCTCGGTCTCGCTGACGCCGAAGGAGAGGTCGAACTCCACGTCGACGGTCGCCTCGCTGAACTGGTAGCGCGTCGGCGTGAGCCCGAGGTCGAGCAGCGACCGTTCCTCCGTCTCCGCCGGCGTGTGAGTGACGGTTCCGTCGTCCTCGATGGTCCGTGTGACCCGCGGCACGACGTCGACCTTCGTCTCGGCGAACTCGACCATCGACGCCGCCAGGTTCCGGTCGAGTTCGGACTGCGCGCTGGCGACGCTCGCCGCCGTCCCGTAGATGAGGTCGCGGAAGTCGATCTCGTCCATCCGACGGACGAGTTCGCGGCCGGCGTCGCCGTCGTCGTCCCCGCCGTTCTCTCCGGTCGACATCAGTTACTCACGGCCCGTGACCGGCCGTGACCGGCGTTTCTGGCTCACGAGTCGTTCCCATCGTCCTGTTCCTCGCCGGCGGGTGTCGGATTGGTGGGGTTGCCGTCCTCGTCCGTCGTCGTTCGCTGGTCGTCGGTGTACACCTCCGGTTCGATGCGCTCCGGCGGCGGCACCGGGACGAGTTTCGTCACGAGGTGGCTGGTCCCGTTGACCTCCTTGCCGAACTTGCGGTTGTGCTCGACGTCCGTCCTGATGCTGGCGCTGTACAGCCCCCACCCGGCCTTCGCCTCGGCACCGACTTTGACACTGGTGTCGGTCTGTGACGTCGTCTTGATGTCCATCTTCACGTCGATCGTCGCCTCGCTGAACTGGTAGAACGTCGGCATCAGCCCCATCTGGAGCGGGCTCATCTCCGCGGTGTACGACGCGTACGTGACCCCGTCGTCCGTGATCGTCCGCTGGATCGCCGTGATCACCTCGACGTCGTCGGCGTCGTTCAGCGCCTTCAGCGTCTCGATCGAGTTGTCGTCGAGCGCGCGCTGTGCGTCCGCGATACCCAGTCCGAGTTTGGCGACCATCGACGGCAACGGGACGTCGAGAAGCTCTTGTCCGACTGACATTATTTGTTACCTCGCTGTCTGTATGTCAGGTGTACACATATCTGTTTGTATGACATACGAGAAGATACGTATTTTCGAAGTATCATGTGTCCGGGGATCGCGCTCGGCGATCGGGTGCGACGGACGGGTCGGTCACTGCCGGCGGTCGGTCTCGTCTCGGTCGGTCTCGTCGCGGACGGTGACCGTCGGCGTCGGCAGTCGCGCCGGATCGACCGACACGCCCCCCACGTGGTCGACCATCGGGTGCGTGCGGAGCGACTGGGCGGTCTCGTACGCCGTCGCGACGACGACGAACCCGCCCGGAGCGTCGAGCTGGACGTACTCCGGCCCGCCGATGGCCGTCGCCACGGTCCGTCGGAACGCCGCGTGGTCGACCGACGGGTGACGGCGTACGAAGAAGAGGCCGACCTCGCCGGCTCCGAGCGAGACGTCGACGGTCGCGCCGAACCGGTCGGCGAACTCCATCTACGACTCCTCCTCGCCGTCGACGATGATCACCACGCTCGACCCTCTCGGGGCGACGGCGAACGCCCGTGGCCACTGTTCGACGACCGTCCCGTCGTCGTCGCCGTCACTGTGGACGCCGAACCCTTCCTCGCGGAGTTCCGTCTCGGCCTCGTCGGCCGACAGTCCGAGCACGTTCGGCACCTCGACGGGTGGACCGCTCGGCGGTTCCGCCGTCTCGGTCGTTCCTTCCGGAGCCCCGGTCGGTGGTGTCCCCGTCTGAAGCACCCCGCCGCCCGGTGTCAACGAATCCGGTCGCCCGCGGTGACGGAGCCGTCCACGCCGGCCGACGCTGAACGAGACAGTACTCAGTCGGTCGGCGTCGATCTCCTCGTCCGGGTCGACGAGCCGGAGGTCCAGCCCGTCCTGCGTCCCTCCACCCGAGACGTCCGCGCGGAGCGTGACGTCGAGGTCGCCGACGACGACGTTGCTCCCCGCGAGGTCGTCGTTGGCCTGCTGGAACGACCGGCCGACGCTCGCGAGCAACGCGTCGAACGCGAACTGCCGTCGTTTGAACGCCTCGTTCTCCGAACTGAGCTCCTGCCTCTTCGAGTCCAGTTCGTCGACCCGACGCTGGAGTCGCTCGACCTCGTCTTCTAGCTCGCTCTTGTCGCGTTCGGCCTGCTTGAGCTGTCGTCTGAGCGACTGGATCCGCTCGTCCCGCCCGGGGAACAGCCGGGAGAACCACCCGCCGCCACCGCGGTCGTCGGCACTCTCGTCGTCCTCACCGCCGTCGGTCCGTGGCCCCGTTCGGTGGCCGAGCGAGTCGTGGCTGCTCATTCAGTCCCCGTGTTCTGCGCTCTGGTGTCTCCGTCGGTCGCGTCTCTCCGCGTGGTGGCCGGCGGCGTGACGGGGACGATGCGGAAGTGGATCCGGCTCGATCCACCCATCTCCCGCTCGGAGAACGTCGATCCGGACGGGGCTGCCGGGGTGGCGACCAGGCCGTACCGGGCGGTCGACTGCGAGACGTTCCCCCGCTCTTCGGCGATCCGTCGTGCCCGATCCGATGCCTGATTCGTGAGGTCCTCCCGTTCCTCGAGCGTGTGGAACTGTAGCTGCAGGTCGACCTCGACCTCCGCGAAACGGTACCACGGGGTCTCCCAGTCCAGTAGTCCGTCGTCACCCTCCCGCCGATACACCTTGTGCAACTCCTCGTCGAGGTCCTGTTGACCCTGCGCGACCGCCAGGCCCACGTCACGAATGACGTCCCCGAGCGGGCGCGTGATCCGTTCCACGTCGTCCCCGTCGCTGTTCGGCATGTCAACTGAATTCAACGTGATCGGAGATAACCCTACCGTCGGTGTGTTTTGGATCGATTAGGGACTCGTGAGATCCGCGTGCGGGTTCCACGCCACCTCCCACAGGTGACCGTCGGGGTCGGCGACGTAGCCCGAGTAGCCGCCCCAGTCGGTCTCTCGCGCCGGCTGGGTCAGATCGCCGCCGGCCGCGACGAGTTCGTCGAGGACCGCATCGACGTCCTCGGGGGAGGCGACGTTGTGCGCGAGCGTGACGCCGTCGAACCGAGCAGGGGAGGGATCGACACCGGCGTCGGCGGCGAGCGCCTCCCGTGGGAAGACGGAGAGCCACGCGCCGTCGAGTTCGAAGAAGGCGGCGTCGCCCCAGCGTTCGACGGGGAAGCCCAGTGCCCGATAGAACGCGACCGCGCGGTCGACGTCGGCGACGCCGAGGGTGACGAGGCTGATGCGGGGGTCCATGGAGTCGGGACGCCTCTCGTGAACAAACCCGTTGCGCCGCGACCGTTCACGCCTCGTCGGCGAGGTCGACAATCCACGTCTCCACGGAAACCGTCACCCGCACCTCGGCCGGGATCGCACCCACGTTCTCGCAGAGGACGACCCACTCGCCCGCCGGGATCTGACTCACGGTCCGACGTCGCTCGTCGTCGAGCCACGTCGCGAACGCGTGTTCGTCGCTCTCGGGGACCGGTTCGCCGGCCGCGTACGCCTCGTACCCCGCCGGAGTGAGCGTGGTACACCGGGCGTCACCCGCACGCTCTTCGAGGTCGAGCCACCCCCGCCGGTCGTGGTCGAGCGCGAACCGCCACGCGGCGTGGTCGTCGACCGGAACGGTGGCCGTCGCGTCGACCGGGCGGCGAACCCGGGGCTCGACCACGCCCGCGTTACAGCCCGCGAGTGCGCCGGCTCCGGCGACGAGACACGCGAGAACGGAACGACGACCGAGGGGAGCCGACACGGGAAATCCGGCAGAGGGAGAGGGCATCGAACGACGGTACGAGACGGACGAGGAAGAGCCTTCTCGGAGCGTCAGTCCGCCGCCGTCGGCGACGTCCCCGCCGTCTCGGTTCTCGCACCGGCGTCGAGCGCCTCCACCACGAGTTCGCTCACGTCGACGATCTCGAGGTCGTCCTCGAAGCCGCCGGTCTTGCGGCCGTCCTCGTACATGGTCGCACACATCGGGCAGGCGACGACGAACTGTTCCGGCATCCGAGTGGTGTCCTCCGTGGCCTCTCTGAGGCGCTCCTCGCTGGGTTTGGTGTGCTCGTCGTGGTCCAGCCAGAGGCCGCCGCCGCCGCCGCCACAGCAGAACGAGTCGTCGCGGTTGCGCGGCATCTCCACCAGGTCCGCGCCGGTCGCCTCGACGACCGCGCGCGGCGTCTCGAACACTTGGTTGTACCGACCGAGGTGACACGGATCGTGGTAGGTGACCGTTCTGTCCACGCTCCCGAGATCGAGTCGGCCCTCCTCGACGAGCGTCTCCAGCACCTGCGTGTAGTGGAAGACGGGGTAGTCGAAGTCGACGTCCATCTCCTCGACCATCTCCGGATACTCGTTCACGAACGTGTTGTATGAGTGGGGGTCGGTGCAGACGATCTTCTCGAAGTCACACTCCGCCATGAGGGAGGCGTTCTCCTCGACCAGCATCTCGTACAGCCCCTCCTCGCCGACACGACGGACGTCGTTTCCGTCGTTGCCCTCGTCCTCGTAGAGGATGCCGTAGGAGACGCCGGCCTCGTCGAAGATCCGGGCGAGCGCGCGCGCCACCCGCTGGTTGCGCTCGTCGAACGAGGGGTAGTCACCGACGTACCAGAGGAACTCCACCGACTCCTCGCGGGCGTCGGGCACCTCGAACTCCAGCTTCTCGGTCCAGTCCGCGCGCGTCCGCTGGGGGTCGCCGAAGGAGTTGCTGTTCTGGAAGATGTTCATCATCGCCTCTTGGACCTGTTCGGGCTGCTGGCCCGTCTCGGTGAGCCGGCGGTTCATCTCCGTGAAGTGCGTCAGGTGCTCGATGTCGACGGGGCAGGCGTCCATGCAGGCCATACAGGCCATACACGACTCCATCGACTCCGCGGCGATCACCGGCGACCCGCCGTCCGCGACGATGTCGACCTCGTCGCCGCCGGCGTCCACCGACTCGCGGTACGTCTTCAGGTCGAGGATCACGTCGCGCGGGTCGAGGTTCCGCCCCGACGCTTTCGCCGGACACGCGGACGAACACCGTCCGCACTTGGTACAGGCGTCCATGTCGAGCAGCTGCCGCCACGAGAAGTCCTCCGAGGAGGTGTAGCCGATCTCGTCGGGCGCGAGATCCGCGGGCACCTTCGGGAGCCGGCGGCCCGACTTCTCGTCGTAGGTGACGATGTTGGCGAACGACGAGAGCATGTGGAACGGCTTCGCGTACGGGATGGCCGCGACGAACACGAGCGCGAGGATCGCGTGCGACCACCACGACCACGTGTACAGCGCCTCCGCGAGGCCCGCCGACATGCCGGCGGCGTCGAAGACGAGCGCGACGAAGTAGCCGACGAACGACACCGTCTCGAACGACGGGAAGCCGGTGCCGACGATGCGAAGCCCCTCCGTGACGTAGCCGCCCACCCCGAGGAGAAAGAGCGTCCAGACGAAGGCGTCGTCCTCGAAGCCGGTGTGTTTGCCCCACAGTCGCTCCTCTCTGACCTGGTACCGCCGGTAGAGCGCCATCCCGACGCCGACGACGAACAGCAGTCCCATCGCGTCCATGATCAGCGAGTACGAGAGGTAGAAGTCGCCGACGAAGAACGAGGTGCCCGTGAGCCGGCGGTAGATGTCGATGTCGATGGCGAGGATCGTCGTGCCGATGAGTAGCGTGAGAAACCCCCAGACGATGAACGCGTGCATCACGCCCGCGTAGCGGTCGCGGTCGAACTGTGCCTCGTTCGAGACGAGCATCCTGGTCGCGCGTCGCAGCCGTCCGGCGAGGTCGTCGAGGCGGTCGAAGGGGTCGTCGGTGCCGCGGGCGTAGCGGGCGAACCGCTCGTAGACGCCGTAGCCGAAGACGAGCACCGCGACCGCCGCGAGGAAGTAGAAGACGGCCTCGCCGACCGGACCGATGGTCCAGAACGTCTCGCGCGTCACTGTCTGGAGTAGCATACCTACTCTCCCGGTTGGCGTCTTGTTAATCGTTGTGCCGTCTCATGCGCCGGTTTTTTCAACCCGTGCGGCGGTTCGCCGGCGACGCACTCACAGCAGCGCCGTCAGCGCCAGGAGCACGGAGACGACCAGCACGGGGTAGTCGTGCCGCGAGAACGACAGCGGGGGGAGCGTCGGGTTCCACGAGAAACAGCGCGCCCGGAGCGCCAGCGCCAGCCTGTCCGACCGGAGGAACACCCGCCGGAGGCCGGTGACGCCGACGAGCCTGATCCGCTCGGCGAGCGACCGCTCCGTCCCGAGGCGGGCCGCCATCGCCCCTCTGATGGTGGCGAGATCGCGGCGCATCAGGGGTAAAAAGCGGAGCACGAAGCCGACGCCGGCCCCGAGCAGGACGCCGACACGACCCGGCAGGAGGTGCTGGATGGCCGCCCGCGACTCCCTGACGGGCGTGGTCCGGATGTACGCCGTCGACACCAGCAGGAGCAACACCACGCGGTAGGAGGCGAGCGCGGGCCCGACCGCGTCCTCGACGACGAACCACGGCGCGCCGAGCGTCAGCCCCTCGACGACCGGGGCGGCGACGATGAAGGGCAGGAAGGCGCGGTACGACCGGAGGCTCTCGACGACGGGCGTCGCCGCCAGCGAGAGGAACAGCAGGGTCACGACAGAGAGCGCGACCAGTCCACCCGGTGTCGTGTGGGCGACCGCGGCGACCGCGAACCCCGCCTGGATGGCGAGTTTGGTTCGGGGATCGAGGCGGTGGGCGAGCGACTCGCCCGCGACGTACGAGAGCGTCACGGATCG
Source organism: Salinigranum salinum (assembly GCF_009176545.1). GTDB lineage: Archaea > Halobacteriota > Halobacteria > Halobacteriales > Haloferacaceae > Salinigranum > Salinigranum salinum. The sequence goes on from NZ_VTOJ01000001.1 coordinate 331,981, forward strand.
GTTCCGGCTCCTTCCTCTCCCTCGTTTCCGCCGTTTCGCCCTTCGACACCCCCACGGTCGCCCGCGCGGCTCACGGCGGGCGGACCCCCAGGTCGGCCAGCCGGTCGGGGTCGACGTCGGCTGGGTCCGCCTCGAGCGCGATCCGCCCCCGCGAGAGCACGACGACGCGGTCGGCTCTCGACACGAGGTCCCGGAGGTCGTGGGTGACGACGACGACGCTCCGACCCGACGAGTGGAGGTCGTCCAGTCGCTCGAGCACCGCCTGTCGGGCGGGCCAGTCCAGCCCCGTGAAGGGCTCGTCGAGGACGAGGTGGTCCGGATCCATCGCGAGCGCGCCCGCGATGGCGACCCGTTCGCGCTCGCCGCCGGAGAGTTCCTCGATTCGCGCGTCACGTTTCCCCGCGAGTCGGACGGCCGCGAGCGCGTCGTCGACGCGACGGTCGATCTCCTCGTGTGAGAGGCCGAGGTTCTCGGGACCGAACGCCACGTCGGCGCCGACGGTGGCGGCGACGAAGCCGTCGCGGGGATCCTGGAACACCATCCCCACGGCCGTCCGCGCGGCGACGACGTCCTCCGCGACCGGACGACCGTTCACCTCGACCGTGCCGGCGTCGGGGTCGAGGAGCCCGTTGAAGTGCCGGACGAGCGTCGTCTTCCCGGAGCCGTTCGGTCCCGCCAGGAGGAGGAACTCCCCATCGGCGACGTCGAGCGAGACGTCCTCGACGGCGGCGACGCCGCCGCCACCACTGCCACTGCCACCGCCGCCACCGCCGTCACTCTCGCCGCTGGAGTCGCCGTAGCGGTGGGTGAGGGTACGGACCCGGATCACGGGGAGTTCACCGGGCGACGATGGCGTCGCTGCGGACGATGGCGACCGTCGCGGCGGTCTTGAGCGCGGCCACCGGCAGGAACGGGACGACGACCGCCGAGACGCTGGCGAGGAGGCCAATCCCCTGGACGAGCGAGAAACCGACCGCGCCGGCGGCGTAGACGACGGCACTCCCAGCGACGAGCGCGGCGACCATCCGGGGGACCGCCACCTCGTCGAGGGGGTCGATCCCGTCGACTCCGTGCGTGACGAGGCCGATGGTGACGGCCGCGAGTGGAAAGCCGACGAGGAAGCCGCCCGTCGGTCCGAGGACGACTCCCAGGCCGGCGTTCGCGCCCGCGAAGACGGGGAGGCCGACGACCCCCGCGAGCAGGTAGAGCAGGAAGGCGAACCCGGCCCAGATCGGTCCGAGGACGATCCCCGAGAGGTAGACCCAGAGCGTCTGGAGGGTGATCGGGACGTTCGGTGCGAGCGGGTGGACGAGGTCGACCGGGGCCGTCGCCGCGGTGGCGGCGGCGAACAGCACCGCCCGGGCTACGTTCCCGACCACCTCGTCGCCGACGAGTTCGACCGACTCCGTGTTCGTCGCCATCTGTGTTCGTGGGTGTCTCGTAAACCGTAATCAATGTTCGGTTGACGACCTGCAGCGGCGGCGCCGACGGCGACTCGCTCGGTCGTATCGCGGCGCGACAGCAGGCTTTTCCGCCCGCGAGGTGTACCACAGCCCTGATGGACGAGAAGACCGAGGCGCTCCGAGACATCTTCATCGACGCCACGGGCTCCGATACGGTCACCGAGCGTCAGGAGGAGACGCCGGGATCGCTCGCCGGGGGCGACGACACGGTGCCGGACGCGCGGCTCGCCGGCCTCGTCGCCACGATGCGCGAGCGGTTCGAATTCAGATCCGGGCTCTCGGACGAGACGCTCGTCGGGGTGCTTCGGGGGTTCTTCGACGGCGGGACGGACGCCGACCTCGCAGCGAGCCTCGGGCTCTCGGAACGCGAGGCGTTCGACGCGCGGATGGACCTCCACCTCGTCACCGACGCCGACCGGACGCCCGTCGACGACGCGGTCCGTCGGCTGGTCGTCGATGGCGCCGACCTCGACGACTGTCTCGAGGCCGTCGACGCCGACCCCGGGACGGTCCGCCGGGCGTACCGGGTCGTCGAGAGCGAGATGGCTGCCAGACGGGCCAGCCACCGCTTCCGTGACGAGTTCGCCGACCTCCTCTCGGACGAGGACATCGCGACCCGACTCGCGTCGGACGCCCGGCGCGACGGGCTGGAGGACGCGACCGAAGACCTCGAGACCGACGTCTCGCTCTGACCCTCCCGATACGCCACGGCCACGTCCACGGCGGGTAACGAACGACACCAGGACCGGTCGCGACCTCGGCTGGGGACTCGACGTCCGCGTGACGAGAGGCTATCACGGAACTGCACGACCCTCGGAGCACGCACACGCGACCCCGATGTATTGCAAAAATCTTGCTATACCACTTGTCGGTTTCGACGACGACACGTTCCGAGGCGCTCCCCGTGGTGTCCGGGGTGTTCCGCGGGACTCTGCCCTCTCGTCCTCGATCACAGCCGTTTCGCGCGACCGGAGCCACGTCCAGTCGTCCCACCCCACGGACGCGAAGCGGTCGCCGCTCCCCGTCTCGCTCGCGTCCGGGCCTATTCCCTCGTGTCTCCTCCGGCCCGCCGACCACGGTCCCGAGCGGGTATGTATTGGGTGAAATGCACAATATTTATTACGGCGCACAATATACCTGTGAGTGACGATGGACCCAGACGACTTCCCGACTCCCGACGAACCGGTCGACGAACTCTCCCCTCGAGAGCTCAAGCGACGGGTCGACGCGGGTGAGGACGTGACGATCCTCGACACGCGGATGGAGAGCGATTTCGACGAGTGGCGAATCGACGGCGACTCGGTCGAGATCGAGAACATCCCGTACTACGAGTTCCTCGACGAGGTCGACGACGACCTGCTCGAGCGTGTCCCTGTGGGCGACCCGCTGGTCGTCCTCTGTGCGAAGGGTGGCGCCAGCGAGTACGTGGCCGGCGTCCTGGCGGAGGCGGACCGAGACGTGGTCCACCTCGACGAGGGGATGAACGGCTGGGCGCGGCTGTACGACCTGGTCGAGATCGAGAGCTACGACGGTCCCGGTTCGGTGTACCAGTACCAGCGCCCCTCTTCGGGCTGTCTCGCGTACCTCGTCGTCGACGGCGACGAGGCCGCCGTTATCGACCCGCTCCGGGCGTTCACCGACCGCTATCTCGCCGACGCCGAGGAGATGGGTGCGACCCTGAAGTACGCGATCGACACGCACATCCACGCGGACCACCTCAGCGGCGTCCGCGAACTCGACGACGAGGGCGTCAGAGGTGTGATCCCGGCGGCCGCCGAGGGTCGAGGCGTGACCTACGCCGACGTCGTCGAGACCGTCGCGGACGGCGACGTCCTCACCGTGGGCGACGTCGACATCGAAGTGGTCGCGACGCCCGGACACACGACCGGCATGACCTCGTACCTCGTCGGCGGCTCGCTGTTGGCGACCGGCGACGGCCTCTTCACCGAGAGCGTCGCTCGGCCCGACCTCGAGGAGGGCGACGAGGGCGCGCCCGAGGCGGCCCGGATGCTGTACGAGTCGCTCCAGGAGCGCGTGCTCACGCTGCCCGACGAGACGCTCGTGGCTGGCGCACACTTCAGTGACGCCGCCGAACCCGCCGCCGACGGGACCTACACCGCGCCGCTCGGCCGCCTGGTCGAGCGGATGGACGCGCTGACGATGGACGAAGAGGCGTTCGTCGAGCTGATCCTCTCGGACATGCCGCCGCGTCCCGGCAACTACGAGGAGATCATCGCGACCAACCTCGGTCTCGAGACCGTCGACGACGACGAGGCGTTCGAGCTCGAACTCGGCCCGAACAACTGCGCAGCCAGCCAGGAGTCGCTGGCGGGCGACTGAGACGGAGCCGACGGCCAGTTCGCTTCTCCTCTCTGCTGGAGTCTCCGGTCGATACGAGACGAGGACGATCGACTCGTACTGCCGATCGGCTCTGTTGACCTACTCGCATCCTGCCCGGAACGGCGTGCTGCATACAGAGGGTGTATGCAGCAGGACGTCTTGTCGGGAGTGACCGCTCTCCGGCCGTGGTAGCCACGTTGACCGCGGTCCCGCACCTTCTCGGGGACGGCACGTGGGGCAGTGCCCTTGCCGAAGTCGGACTCATCCGTCGGTAGAGTAGGCTCAGTTGACCTGCCCAGACAGTTCAGCACCGGCCTTGAATTTCACTTCGTTCGAGGCTTCCTCGTCGACCAGATGGAGAACGGGTGCGTCTACCGCGAGGTGCGTCATCGTGTAACCATCCTCTTCGACCAGCCGTCGCCCGCCCGGCTTCTTTCGGATGAACGAGTCATTCGCCTCTTTACCCTCCTCAGAGAGCACTTCTCGTTCGACTAGTTCATCGATAGGCCCCATATCGAGTCGCGCCCCCCGGCGACGACGCATGACAATTCGCCGTCGTACATCTCTCCCACCAGCCACATCCTCGAACGTCGCGGTGAGGTCAGTACTGTCGATACCGACGACTGGCGCAGCGTCGGCCATCGACAATACGGTAAACGAACCCTCGTACAGCGCAGCATCATCAATGACCCACCCACCCGTATACACGAGCTGTCCGTCACTCTCACACCGCTGGACGTAGAACAACGCCGGGAACGGCTCCGGACACCGCGGCGGCTGCACCATGAGCTGATAGACCGACACACCGGTCGACGAACCAGACTCCGTGGTCCGCGCCCAGACGCCCGGTCCACACGGCTCGTCATCAGCCGAACAGCTCGTATCAGAACCATCACCGTCGGGTCCAGCAACGAGTGGGTCTGCGGTAAGAGTCATCTGCATCTCTACCTGCATCTCTAATCCCTCGGTCGACGCCCTGTTGCCCGACTGCAGGAACACTGCTCCGTCCTCCGCTCGAACGACTTCCAGACTCCCGCCCGTTGACACCGGTCCCGTCACGTCCGCGACGAAGTGCGGCGTCGTCCCACACACCGCCGGGTAAATGCGGGGGTCGTCGTCGTCACAATCGCCACCCCCGTCCGAGTCACCCGGACCAGTCTTTGGTGTTCCCCACGAGTACACTCGCCCACCAGCATCGGTCTCGCCCGTGAGATACGAGAGAAGCCGCTCCGGTGTCACTGCTTCCTCGATACTCCCGTTTCCGCCCGGCACCTCCGCATCCGGGAGACAGACCGTGAACCGCTCGGCGACCATCGCCTCGCCGCCCAGATACTCGTAGATGAGGCCCAACTCCTCATCGTCCTCTTCAGTGCCGTCGTCAACGCCGTCGTCGTCGGCATCACCATCGAATGCCACTCCCGCGCTCGTTCTGTTGCTCCGTGAGGAGTTGTGGTTCTGCGCCATGACCGGAGACGACGTAACCCAGCCTTCCAACTCGACGCGCTCGGCCAGCGTTGGAGTCAGCCGACTCACGTGCGGCTCACCAACTACGAACTCGCCTGCACTCGCCCCTTGTGTCCCCGAGAACACTGCTGCGGGCGACGCTCCCGTGTTCGTCACCGCCGAGGCCACTCGGCTCAGGCACCCACTGAGCCCGGCACAAACGACGGCACCACCTACGGCAAGCACGCTACGGCGGCGAATTGGCGTATCGCCCGTGTCGTCTGCACTGCTCCCCGGAGGTGGTGAGTTCATCATTTAGTAGAGAATGTCACACAATTATATAAGTCTTTTTTTATTATCAACACGTAGTGATTGCATCCGTCTCTGAATAGGTGCGGCTGGGTCGTTTTCGGGCACCGAATAGGGGGATAGATGCCTGATAGGCGCCCTGTATTCAGCACGGCCTCGAAAAACGATCAACAGCGGTGGGTGTCGATAGAGCCTGCCGACTGTCCATCCGTACTGAATTTGGACGTTCGGTGTCGAACCTCCCCGAGAGTTACTGCTGGCAGTATCACGGCGCACGCAGTCCGACGACCTCTCCGAGAGACGACTCAGGATCCCCGTCCACCCCGAAGTAGTCGTAGACCGCGTTCGCGGACGCGAGGCTGGCCGTCCAGACGCTCTCCTCACTTGGCGTGAACTCGAGGAGGCCGAGCGTCCCGTCCGGAATCGGGAGCGAAACCGTGTGGTGTCCCTCCCGTTCGGTTCGGATCTCGCGCGTCTCCGAGGCGTCGAGGTACGTCTTCGCGATCGCCTTCACGTAACTCATCAGGTCCGTTATCTCGTTGTCCCTGTCCACTTCCAGACGTAGCCCGAGGACGGCGTCGTTGAACGTGCCATCGCCGTGGTCGAACGCGTGAATCGGGTTGTTGTTGAGGACGCCCCCGTCGACCCAGAGCCCGTCGTAGCGCGGTTCTTCGTGAGAGACACGGACCGGTTTGAAGACGAGCGGGAGTCCCATCGAAATCCGCACGCCGTCGGCGACGGTCATCGCCCCGAGCCCGTGTCGATCGGACAGGTACGCTGCGCGGCCCGTCCGCAGGTTCGTCCCCGTCAGCACCAGGTCGATGCCGCTGCGTCGTCTGTGCTCGCCGAAGGTGACGTGTTGTTCCCCGATATCGGAGCGCTCCGTACGAGGATCGTCCTGCCGAGCGAGAAACGGGCCGTCCCGGATACTGGTCTCGAGGAAGGACTGCCCGGCACACCCCGAAAACAGCCCGTAGTCGACCCAGAGGTTCTGCAGATGCCCGACCGGGTCGGCGACGAACTGACGAACGGCCGGGTTCGACGTGAGACGCGCGGCCAGTTTTCCGAGCGGACCGTCGACCGCCGCACTCATTCGGCCAGTGTCGAACCGTCGCAGGAACTCACCCCGGTCCTCGACGAGACAGTTCGCTGGATGTGACGACCCGCCCGTCTCCGGGGACGACTCCTCACCACCACGCAGCGCGACCGGCACCGTGCGGTGCGTGGGTCCGGCGGGATCGAAGAAGCCCGCGAGCGCCGCTCGGTCCGAGACGACGTCCTCGTACAGCGCGCGGACACCCCACCCGCTCGCGAGCAACGCGGCGGTGATGGCGCCCACGGACGCGCCGGCCACTCCTTTGATCCCGAACTCGTCCGCGCTGGTCCACCGTCGCAGGTGGTAGTCGTCTGTCGCTGCCTCGTGCTGGAGGAGTCCGATTTCGGGGTGGGCGAGGGCGGCCAACGCCCCGAGATAGGCCGCTCCCTTGCCGCCCCCTCCCTCGAAAGACAGGTAGTGGACGTCCGTCGCCGAGAGCTTCCGTGGTCTGGTGTTCATGTGAGGTGTCGATGACTGGTCGCGTTCCGTCTCTTCGTCGAGTCGGTGTCACCGATCCGATATGACGATCCGACGGGCCAGACGACCACTTCCGATCGTTGCATCCGAGACACGTACCACGCGTATCTGCTTAACATCGCGTCCTCTGGCTCACGGACCGGCTCGTCGCGACCGAGTCGGACGACGGTACGCCCGACGGTCACGTCGCTCCTGGTCCGCTCGAACCCGACTGTCGGTGACGCCGTCCGTGAACAGTCGCAGCGGTCTCGTCTCTTCGTCGTTCGGCACTGAACCGAACGAGCTCGTGACGATCGACCGGCTCGAGGGTCGCACTCGGGCGGCCCCCCGATCGGTTACGTCTCACATCGCGAACAAAACTTCGGAGTAAGTTACACATCACCACCGGTCGGTTAGCGGAATATAGTATTGCACAATAAACCCAAAACTGTTATCTACTCCTGCGGTGTAGTGTGATCTGTGCAAGAAACCGCAATGAGTGCAAGACTCCAACGAGGTGACCGGTGATGTTCGGGATCGAATCGCTCTCCGGGAACGCCCTGGCGGCCGCGCTCGTCGGCCTCGTCCTCGTCGAGGCGGCGGTCCTCTACGTCGGCTACGGCGCGCTCGAGCAGCTCGTCGGGAAGTACGTCGTGGGACTGCTGCGGGGTGAGTGACGATGGAACTGTTCGGTGTGAGCGTCGCCCTGCTCGCGATGTTCAGCGGCTTCGGTCTCCTCATCGGCATCCTCTTCGGCTTCTTCGGGATGGGCGGGTCGTTCCTCGTCACGCCCGCCCTCCTGGTGATGGGGTACGAACCCAACGTCGCCGTCGGGTCGGGCCTGGCGTTCGTCTTCGGGACGAGCGTCATCGCCACGCTGAAACACCGTGACCTGGGGCAGGTCGACTACAAGCTCGGGGTCTCGATGATCGTCGGCACCACGCTGGGTATCGAAGTCGGCAAGATCGGACTGGAGTACCTCCAGCACATCGGACTCGCCGACAGCGTCGTGAGCGTCGCCTACGTCGCCCTCCTCGGCGGGATCGGCGCGTTCGTCACGCGCGAGGCCCTCCGCGGTGGCGGCGGCATCAGCCACGACGTAGAGGAGACAGAGGGAGCAGACGAGGGCGACGACCACGACATCCCCGACGTCGCGAAGAAGATCCAGTCGTACCACGTCCCGCCGATGATCTCCCTCAGGGGCGGGATCACCGTCTCGCTGTGGATGGTGTTGATCGTCGCGTTCTTCACGGGGCTGCTCTCGGGCTTCCTGGGCGTCGGTGGGGGCTTCATCCGCATGCCCGCGCTCTTCTACGCCATCGGCGTCCCCGTCCCGGTCGCGGTCGGGACCGACCTCTTCGAGATCGTCTTCTCGGGCGGGATCGGCTCGTTCCTCTACGCGCAGTCGGGCGCAGTCGACCTCTCGATCGTCGCTCCGCTGCTCGCTGGGAGCGCCCTCGGCGCGCGACTCGGTGCGGCCGCGACGAGCCTCGTCGACGAGGAGGGTATCAAGATCTACTTCGGTGTCATGTTGTTGCTCGGCGCGTTCGCCGTCGCCATTCGCCAGGTCGGCAACTTCCTCGGCATCGACGTGCTCAACACGGTCAGTCTGATCGTCATCCTCGGTGCCGCGTTGCTCGTGAGCGGGGCCGTCGTGGTGAGTAGCGTCCGCGAACTCCGCGCCGAAGCCGAGACCGACTCCTCGGTTCGTTCGACCGCCGACTGAGCGACGCGATCCGAGACGTTTCTCCCGCTCTCTCCGTCTGCTCCGACCGCGACCCGTCGCTTTTTATCGCCCTCGTCCCATGTCCGCCTGGCAGTGACGTGAAACGGTGGCTGGCGGATGGGCGACTCGGCAGTGCCCTCCAGGTGAACGGTTCGAACAGCGATATGAGCGCCACCGTTCCCTCCGTGGCGAGGGTCCCGCCGAACGGCTCTCCGGCGAACGGCGAGAAGGCCGCGACGTTCGTCCCGAACTCGAATTCGAGCACGAGTCCGGTCACGGTCCCGACGACGAAGCTGACAGCGCATATCTTCGTCCAGAATCGTCCCAGCCGTTCGCACACCTGCGGTCCACCCGAATCCCCGTCCAGGTGGCGTAGACGAGAACGGGCGCGAGCCCTACGCTCGTCACCGGGAAGACGATGTGGATTCGTGGTAGGTGCGGACTGGAGCCGGCTTGCGACGACTGGGTCCACGGTGTGAGTCTCCCGACGAACGGCGTCGCCGACCGTCTGTCGTTGCCTCGGGACCGTGTGGCCTGAGAGGCGTCTTGACGAGTGACGATCTCCCGGTTCTGTCGACCTCCTCTCTCTCCGTTCTCGTTGTATTGGGTACATCACACAACATTAGTAGCTGCGACGCGAACGGTGAGACATGCGAATCGTCTTCGCGACGGACCTCTCGGACGCGAACGAGGTGGCCATGCGGTCGCGCACGTGTCTCGAGTGTCTGGACAACATCGGCGTCACGGAGGTGCACCTGGTGACCGTCATCCCCGACAACGTGTCGAGCGGACTCCCCGGGATGGAGATGGTGACTGATCGGAACGAGGCGCTCCGGACACAGCGCGAGATCTTCGAGTCGGAGGGGTTCACGGTCGAGACCCACGTCGCTCGCGGGACGCCACACCGACGCATCAACGGGTTCGCCGAGCGACTGCGGGCGGACATGATCGTCGTCGGGTCCCGCGGGCAGAGCCCCCTCGAGAACCGCCTGATCGGGAGTACGGCCCGCAACGTCGCCCGGACCGCCGTCCGTCCGCTGCTCGTCGAACGGATCGCGAAGGAGGGCTCGACGCACGCCGTCGTGAAAGAACACCTGTTCCAGGACGTCCTCTTCGCGACCGACTTCTCGTCGAACGCGCGGCGGGCGTTCGAGTTCATCCCGCGCCTGCAGGGTGCCACACAGCGGGCGACGCTGTTGCATGTCCGTGGGCACGAGCAGACGGACGACGACTCCGAACGGACGGCCCGCGATCGTCTGGCCGAACTCGCGGACGAACTCGAAACGACGATGGGCATCGAGACGTCGACGAGCGTACGGAGCGGTGGCGTCGTCGACGAGATCCTGGCCGAGGAGACGCGCGTCGGAGCGACGGTGACGGTGCTCGGCACCCGCGGGCGGAGCCGCCTCCGACGGCTCCTCCTCGGGAGCACGTCGGAGTCGATCGTGGCCCAGGGTAACAACAACGTCCTGCTCGTCCCGCCGGCGTCCACGACGCCGCGGTGACGACGCACCACGGTCCGACCGCGTCGCTCCCCTGAGGACGGTCGACTGGACACGCCTCGGCGCGAGCAGCGCTCTGGAGACGGTCGCCGTGGTCGACCGCACTGTCGGCGACATGGGCCATCCCTGTGAGGTCGCCAGCCGAAAATCGATTCCCGTGGACCGTCACCTCGCCGTCGGCGTACGCTCCGGGTGCGCTCTCCTGTCGGTAGACCGTCTCACACCGGCTACAGCTCGGCCAGGCGTCCGCATCGTCGACGGTGGAGTTCCTGGACTACGAGTTCTGACCGAGCGCGGGTGGGGACTCGACGACGACGGGCCGTTCGAGCGGGTCGTGGACGTAACCACGTCGACGACGCACCGAACCGCGACCGCGTGGCCGAAAGCGAGAGAATCCGAGATCAGACCAGCAGCTGAATGTCGGCGTCGACCATCTTCTGGAAGGCGGTTGCCGCGCCGACGCCGACCGTCACGCCGTCGAAGAAGTCGTCCTCGTCGTAGCCGAGGAGGTCGATAGTCATCTGACACGCCTGCAGGTCGACCCCGCTGTCGAGCGACAGCTGGACGAGTTCCTCGATCGTGGCGACGTCGTTGTCGGCGATGCGCTTGCGCATCATGCGACTGCTGATCTCGTCCATCCCCGGCAGGGCCGCCACGACGTTCGGCATCGGCATGTTGGGGTTGCCGACCGAACTCAGTTTCAGCTTCGACGCGTGTTCCTTGTGGAGGATCTCTAGCCCCCAGAACGTGTGGAAGACCGTGACGTCGTAGCCGAACGCGGCGGCCGTCGACGCGAGGATCAGGGGCGGGTACGCCATGTCGAGCGTCCCTTTCGTCGCGATGATCACCATCTGCTTCGGTCCCTCTTCGACCTCTGTCCGGAGCGCCGCGAGCTCCTCCTCGAGGTCGTCGATGCGGGCGCGAAGCTCGGCGTTCGACGGCGCGTCCGGCTGCGATGGGGTATCCGTGCTCATCGCTCGTTCACTCGGTCTTGCGCACGTAGTGCGTGTAGACGCCGTCGCCCTCGACCTGGTCGACGAGTTCGACACCGGCGGTGGACTCGGCCCACCCCTTGATGTCGCTCATGCTCCCCGAGTCCGTCGCGACGACTTCGAGGACGTCGCCGACGGCCAGTTCGTCGACGGCCTGCTTCGTCTTGATCACCGGCATCGGGCAGTTCTGTCCTTTCACGTCGAGCGTCTCCGTTACGTCGATGTTCGAGCTCATCTGTGTTCCTCGCCTTTCTGTACCGGCGGCAGCGTGAAAAGGGTATCGGTTGTTGTGCTCAATACATGCATCTCTCTCCCGTCGCCATAACCGTGACCTCCTCGCGACAAGATCTTCGGAAAGAGCGATGTATCGGGGCATAGGCGGTTAGAAGACCGTAACGTGTCTGATCTGTCGACTCCGCACGACGGAGTATATCCGAATCTTTATTGCAGTACATGCGCAAGATATACTCGAATGATACACACTGCGTCTACGTGCATCGGCAGGCGTCGGACGTCGAGTCGGGGGACGGGGACGAAATGACTGGTCTCGCCCTCCAGCTCGCGGCCGAACTGTTCCCCCGTGGCGTGACCCAGTACCTGGTCGGCGGGGTGATGGTCGCCGCGGGCATCGCCGTCATCTACCTCGGCACCGCCATCATCCCGGGGAACAGCACGTTCCTCGAGACGACCCTCTCGTACGTCTCGAACCTCTCGCGGTTCAACCAGCCCAAGTACCTCGCCTCGCGCGACTGGCGCGTCGTCTTCGCGCTCAGCATCGTCGCCGGCGCGGCCGTGTGGGGGCTGCTCCTCGACCCCGGCGTCTTCACGACCGAGGTCCAGCCGTGGCGGCTGTTCGGCGGCGGCGTCCTCGTGGGTATCGGGACCCGAATCGGCAAGGGGTGTACCGCCGGCCACGGCGTCTGTGGGCTCGGCTCCGCCTCGCGAACCTCGCTCGTGAACGTCGTCCTGTTCGTCGGCGTCGCCATCGTCACCGCGGCCGTCGTCGCGGCCCTGGGGGTGACGCCATGAGTACGACGGAGTCGAACGCCAACGGGCGACACCCACTGTTCATGCCGCTCGTCGTCCTCGGTGGCCTGATCCAGGGGTTCGGCCTCGCGTACAGCGGGATGGCTCGCCCCGAGGTCGTGCTCGACTTCCTCCAGTTCGACGACCTCGGGCTGGTGCTCGTCATGGGCGGCGCGGCGGTCGTCTCTGGACTCACGTTCTTCATCGCGACCCGCTTCCTCGACCGCGCCCCGCTGACCGGCGATCGGTACGGCCGTCGCCTCAAATCGATGGACCGCAACGTTGCCGTCGGCGGAGTGGTCTTCGGCGTCGGCTGGGGTGTCTCGGGCATCTGTCCCGGCGCGGCCTACGCCAGCGTCGGCATCGGCAACCTCCCCATCCTCTGGGCCATCGCCGGGATGTTCGTCGGCGCGTACGCCCAGGGCTACTGGCGCTCGCGGAGCGAGACCGCCTCGCCGGAATCGGTCACGGCCGACGACTGACGACACTGGTCGTCGCAGTCGATTCCCCGCCTCGTCACCCCACTCTCGCTGTCGACGTCCCCGGACGCGTCCCCGACTCTCTCACCCGTTGTTTTTGAGAGTATTGTGCTATTTCCAAAAGACTTTTTGACTACGTGGCACTACCGATCGTCATGAGTTCGGACGGCGAACGCGACGACGGAGCGGACGACGAGCGTCCGGGTGCGGATTCGACGTCGGAGCCGCCGCCCGACCCACCGGACGCACGGGTCGGTACGGGGCTCCTCGACGCCGACATGGGGCCGAGTTCGGCGCTCGCTCACCTCTACCGGGGCGAACTCCACCGGATGACACTGTGGCGCGAACGGCTCGACCGCACCACCAACTGGGCCGTCCTGCTGATGGCCGCACTCCTGACGTGGGCCTTCTCGAACGCGACGAACCCTCACTACGTCATCCTCGTCGGCAACGCCGCCGTCGGACTGTTCCTGAGTATCGAGGCCCGCCGGTACCGCGCGTACGACAGCTGGCGGAGCCGGGTCCGTTCCCTCCAGCGAAACGTCTGGGCACCGGGGCTCGATCCGTCTCTCTCCCTCGGTGACGCGCGGTGGCGTCAGCACCTCGCGGCCGACTACGTACAGCCGACGCTCAAGATCACCACCGAGGAGGCGATCGCCCACCGGCTCCGGCGCGTCTACCTCCCGCTGTTCGCGATCCTGAACGGCGCGTGGCTGCTCCGTGTCACCGCGTTCGCGGCCGAGACGTGGCCCGCGAGCGCGCGGGTCGGGGCGGTCGACGGGAGCGTCGTCACGGGAGTCGTCGCCCTCGTCATGCTCGGTGCGCTCGTCGTGAGCATCCGGCCGCGCACGTGGCACGCGAGCGACGAACTCCGCGAGGAGGACCTCCGGCGCGACCGGGCACGCCGGAGCTGAACCGGCGTCTCGGACCAGTCCGTCGACGATCGACGTTCGGCGTCCGACGACCCGCTGGTTGTTCGAGAATTGCACAACACTTTTTCGACTGGAGCGCGTATTTTCGCCCAAGATGCCGGATTCGATGAGCGAACAGCTGCGACAGGACATGGCGTGCGAGAGCCTGCTCGAGTGTTTTCACGGGCTGAAGGCGCTCGACCGCGAGGTGTTCCAGTCGATCGTCGGCCACGACGGTCGACTCACGATCGACGAGATCGCCGACGCGGTCGACCGCGAACGCTCGACCGCGTACCGATCGGTCCAGCGCCTGCTCGACGCCGGATTCGTCCGGAAGGAACAGATCAACTACGAGAACGGTGGCTACTACCACGCCTTCGAGGCGGCCGACACCGACGAGGTCGCCGACGACATGCAGCGGATGCTCAACGACTGGTACGCCAAGATGGGGCAGCTGATCGGCGAGTACCGCGAGAAGTACGACGACGTGTCGACGCCAGCCGCGTCGGCGGAACACTGACGATCTGAACGCACTGTCGCGTCTACCCCGGCAGGTCCGCACCGGCACGTCCGCCACTCGCTCGGCTACGCTGCTCGCTCCTCCTCGAGCGCTCCGAGGACCTCGTAGGCGTCCACGGCGTACGTCATCGCGGGACCGCCACCCATGACGACGGCGATCTTCAGCGCGTCGACCACCTCGTCGTGCGTCGCTCCCGCCTCGAGCGCCGCGTCCGTGTGCCAGAGGATGCAGTGGTCGCACCGCACGGCGACGCCGATCGCCAGCGACATCAGCTCCTTCGTCTTGTGGTCGATCGCGTTGGTCGACTCGGCGGAGTGAATGAAGCCGGCGAACTGCTCCAGCTCCGGTGCCTCCTCGATCAGTTCTCCCATCGTGCCTTTGAACTCGGCCAGGTCACTCGTGTAGGACATCGTGCGGACGATGGCCGGGTGAGATCAAGAACCGGCGGTATCGTCCCCACTCCCCGAGAACGATCTGGGTCATTCGATCGAGGGGACGGTCCGGTGATTCGACGACGGTGACGGGCAGGGCGTCCGCCTCGCTACTCGTGCGAGACGGGGAAGTCGCGCTCGCCCGCTCGGATCGGGACGTCGAGCCAGTTCTCGATCGGGATCAATGGACACTCGTACGCGGGGTTGTACGCGCACGTCGGGTTGTACGCCCGGTTGAAGTCGACGACCCACCGGCCGTCGTCGGTCCTGTGGTGGTCGGGTTCGAGGTCGAGATACCGCCCGGCCCCGTACGTCTCGTCGCCGCTGGTCTCGTCCCGGAAGGGGAGCCACAGGCGGTCGCTTCCGTCGCCCGGGCGGTACGCCTGCAGGCTCACGTCCTCGCCTTCGACGGTCAGGCGAAACTCGCCGTACCGCTCGTACTCCTGCTCGCCCTCGGCGGTCGTCTCGACGGTCACCCGTTCCGGATCGTCGTACCGGTGGAGTTCGAGTTCGTAGCGGTACGCGGGGTCGGGGTCGTAGTAGTCGAGCCCCGGGAAGGACTCACCTCTGCGCTCGGGCGACAGCGGCGACCGCGGCCCGTCCCTGAAGAACCGCTCTTTCTTCTCCCGCTCCCCTTCGACCGCCTCGAGCCAGCCGTCCGGCGCGTCTGTCGTGCTCATCGTGGTTTCGTTGGTGTGACAGTCGGTTTAGTGATTCGTTCGGTGGCAGTCGTCGGCTCCACAGGTTGTATTGGGGATTATATACACTACTATCTTTCGGACGGGCGAGCCGGGGGACCGATATTTATGATCGCCGCGTGATGGACCGACGAGTGATCCCCGGTGCCGGCGTCACCCCGCCTTCGACTGTTCACGCTCGCCGCGGCCGTGCTCGTCGTGGCCGGCGTCGCGAGCGTTCCCACGCCGCCGACGCTGACTCCCACGGGACAGTTCGCGCTGGCGACGATGGCGTTCGCGGCGATCCTCTGGATCACCGGCGTGATCCCCCTCGCGCTCACGGCGCTGTGCGTCCCGATCCTCCTCACGCTCCTCGGCGTCTACCCCTCGTTCGGTGACGCGGTCGTCGGCTTCGCCGACCCGGTCATCTTCTTGTTGTTCGCGGGGTTCGTGCTCGCCGAGGCGCTCCAGCACCACGGCGTCGACCGCCGGATCGCCCTGACGCTCATCGTGCGGTTCGGGACGTCGGCCCGCGGGCTCGTGCTGGGTGCGATGGTCGCGACCGCCCTGCTGTCGATGGTCGTCTCGAACACCGCGACCGTGGCGATGATGGTGCCGGTCGTGCTCGGCGTCGTCGCGAGCGTCACCACCCTGACGTCGGTGGACGACGCCGCCGACACCAGCGCCACTATCGACACCGGCGACCACCCCGAGGCCTCGAACTTCCAGCTCGCGATGCTGCTCGGCGTGGCGTACGCGGCGAGCATCGGCGGCGTCGGCACCCTCATCGGCACCCCGCCGAACGCCATCGTCGTCGGCCAGCTCCGGGAGTTGCTCGGCGTCGAAATCACCTTCGTCGACTGGCTCGTCGTCGGGCTCCCGCTCGTGGCGCTCACGCTCCCGCTCGCGTGGCTCCTCCTGACGTACGTCGTCTACCCGCCGGAGGCGTACGACGTGCGCGCGGCCCGCCAGCGCGCGAGGGACGAACTCGGCTCGATGGGGCCGCTCTCGCCCGCGGCCCGGCGAACCGTCGCGGTCTTCGCCACGACCGCGTTCCTGTGGCTCCTCGGCGGGTTCGAGTTCGTCGTCGCCGACTGGCTCCCGCCGGCGTGGCGCGTCACGCTCTTCGGCGGCGCGGGCACCACCGTCCTGGGGACGACGGGGCACCAGGGCGCGCTCTACTTCGTGCTCGTCGGCCTGCTCGCCGTGCCGGCGCTCGTCGTGAGCGGTTCGGTGCCGTGGGACGACCTCGTCGACGTCGACTGGGGGACGCTGCTCCTGCTCGGCGGCGGGATCTCGCTGGCGAACGCGCTCGCCGACACCCGTGCCACGACGTGGCTCGCCGAGGTGACACTCGGCTCGCTCGAGGGGGCACCGCTCGCGGTCGTCGTCCTCGTCGTCGTCGCGGGGACGGTGCTGGTGGGTGAACTGGCCTCGAACACGGCGATGGCCGCGATCCTCGCGCCGCTGCTCATCAACGCCGGCCCCGCGTACGCCGACGTCCTCGGCACCGCTCCCGAATCGGCGTCGGTGATGCTGGCCGTGACGGGTGCCGTCGCCGCTAGCTACGGCTTCGCGCTCCCGGTCGCGACGCCGCCGAACGCCATCGTCTTCGGTGCCGGCTACATGAAACGCGAGCACATGCTTCGCGCGGGCGCGCTGCTGGACGCGGTCGTGGTCCTGCTGACGACCGGTGCCGTGCTGGTGCTGATCCGCGTCGTCTGGCCGAGCGTCCTCGGGTGAACGGTGCTGGCTCTCTCGTCGCCCGACCGTGCCACCGGCCTACTGACGGTCTCGTTCGCCGATCCGCCTCACTGACAGCTTCGCTCACCCTACCGATCGTCCCGTTCGCCGGTCCGCCTCACCGATCGTCCCGTTCGCTCGTCCGGGACACCTTTTAGGTGGCACTGACACCCACGACACGCCATGACTGCCGGCTGCCGACAGCGACCGTCGACCGATCGCACGCTCCACGGTGTACTCCCCGTCGACCGCCACCCGCCGTTCGCGTGGTCGTGAGCTCGATCCGCCGTCGACTGTCCCGCCTCCTCGGGAAGGCGGAGGTGCGCTCGATCGCTCGCCGGTACTTCGTCTCGAACGGGTTCGACGGCACGCTCACGGGCATCGGTGTCGTCGTCGGCTCCGTGCTCTCGGGTGTGCCCGACGGCGTGACCGTCGTCAAGATCGGCCTGGGTGCCGCGGTCGGGCTGGGCACGTCGGCCGTCTGGAGCGTCTGGGAGATCGAACGAGCCGAGACCAGAGCCGACATCGGCCGACTCGAGCGGGCGATGCTCACCGACCTCGACGACACGCGACTCGAGCGGGAACGGTCGAGCGCCCGGCTGTTCCACGCGACGATGAGCGGCCTCGGTCCGCTCATCGGTATTCTCGTCCCCCTCGTCCCGTTCCTCTTCGAGGGGACGGTGTTCACGCTCGCCGAGGCCGCGGTCGTCTCGGTCGGCATCGGCATCGGGATCCTGGGCGTGTTCGGCGCGTACATGGGCTCGATCTCGGGACAGCGGTGGTACGTCGCGGCGCTCCGCATGGCGCTCGCCGGGCTCGTCGTCGCCCTGCTCAATCTCGCGCTGCCGGGGTGAGCCGCACCGGTCGCTCTCATCTCGCGTCGCACGCGACGACGGCTCGATGCTCGCCGTCCCCGTCGGCCGCGGCTCCCTTGTCACGGCCCGGGAGGAGGTGTGACCTCCCTCTAAGCGAGGTGCGACCTCCCTCTATTTATTCGCGGGAGAACTGTCGTCTCACATGCCCGTCACCGTCGGCCGCGTCCGCCTCACTGACTGGCTCCGGGCTCACCGGCTGGCCGGGTTCTTCGTCCTGACGTTCGCGCTCTCGTGGGGTGTGCCGGTCGCGTTCCTGCTCGCCGCGCCCGTCCTGCCCGTCGCCGTCTCGGTGTCGGGCTACTCGCCGCTGGCCTTCCTCGCCGTCTGGGCACCGGCGCTCTCGGCGTTCACCGTCGTCGGGCTCACGGACGGACGTGCGGGTCTGCGGGCGTACGCACGCCGCGTCACGGCGCTCCGGGGGCGGTGGCCGTGGTACGCCGCGGTGCTCGTCGGCGTCCCGCTCGCGTACCTCCTCTCGGCGCTCGTCGCGAGCGCGACCGGCGGCCCCGCGCTCGCCGTCGAATCGGGGTGGCTCTCGACGTTCGTCGTCGTCGCGCTCCTCCGCGCGACGCAGGGGCCGGTCGAGGAACTCGGCTGGCGCGGGTTCGCGCTCCCGCTCCTCCAGCGTCGGTACAGCGGCCTCGCTTCGGCGGTGTTCCTCGGACTCGTCTGGGCGCTCTGGCACGCGCCCGCGCTGGTGATCTCGACCGCCGAGTTCGCGCGCGTCGGTCCGCTCCTCCCGGGAGTCGTCCGGCTGTTCGTCGTGCTCGTCGCCACGTCGGTCGCGCTCACCGTCGTCTTCAACGGCTCGCGCGGGAGCGTCCCGATCGCCGTTCTCTTCCACTGGCTGACGAACCTCGACTACCCGTGGGAGTCGACGTCGACGGTGCCGATCGCACAGGACGTCGTGTTCGTCGCCGTGGCGACCGTCGTGGCGCTGACGGTCGGTCGGCAGTACCTCGGCGACGCCAACCTCGCGACGGACGTCCTCGCCGGACGAGACCGGGCCGGCTCGGAACGGCGCACGACTGCCTCTGGTTGATCGGAACTATCCTGAGTTCGAACAGAACCGGACGCGCGCCCGGATCGGCGGGAGGTTTTTTCGGCGCCGGGGCCCCGCTTCGAACCGGAATGAGCTGCATCTTCTGCCGCATCGTCGACGGCGACCTACCGAGTCGCACCGTCCACGAGACCGACCAGACGCTCGCGTTCCTCGACGCCAACCCCCTGGCACCGGGCCACACGCTCGTCGTACCGAAGGAGCATTACGAGACGGTGGGCGACCTCCCGCCGGAGGCCGCCGGCCCCGTCTTCGAGACCGTCAGCGCCGTGACGCCACGGATCGAACGGGCGGTCGACGCCGACGCGACCACGGTCGCGGTGAACAACGGCACGGCTGCGGGCCAGGAGGTCCCGCACACGCACGTCCACGTCGTCCCCCGGTTCGACGGCGACGACGTGGGCCCGATCCACCGCCTCTTCTCGGCGCGACCGTCGCTCTCCGACGCGGAACTGGACGAGATCGCCGCGGAGATCCGCGGGTGAGACGCGTCGGCGGGCCGTCACTGACTTCCCGACCGCGACCGGGCCGGTTCCGCCGCGTTCGTGACTCCGGGTCGTCGACTCCGTGACCGCTGGTCGCCCGCTCCGTCGTTTCGGACCGCCCACCCCGTGACTCCGACCTCGTCGGTCCCGTGCAGCGTCCGAGCGCAGTCGGTAGAGTCCCCTCGCTGCACCGCGATCTCGAGTTTCCGTCACGGTACTATCCGCCGTGGACCGATTCCGCCGGTGTCGCCGGGTCGTCCACGCGGTTTTCTCGTGCCGGGAATCGACACATCGGTTATCTGAGTCGCGCGCCTCTCGTCAGCCATGACGATCGACGACCTCGGCGACGACGGCATGGTTCGGATGACGGACGAGGAGATCGACGGCTACCTCGCCAGCCAGAGCGTGGGCGTGCTCGGACTCCCAACTGACGGCGCACCGAGCATGCGCCCGATGTCGTACGGCTACGACGGCGACTCCCGGCTGTACTTCCTCTACCTGATCGGCTCCGGGAGCCGGAAGGACGAACTGACCCGGCAGGCGGAGACCGCCCGATTCCTGGTCTACAGCGCCGAAGCGACGTTCAACTGGCGAAGCGTCCTCCTCACGGGACGGCTCCGTGAGGTGCGCGACGCCGAGCGCGAGACGGCAGAGGCCGCGCTCGAGGGCGCGTGGCGCCCGGACGTGCTCGAACGGGCGCTCGCGACGCAGGCGACCAGGCTCTACGAGTTCGAAATCGACGACCGGACGGGGATCAAACACCTCGGGCTCCCCGAAGGGTTCGACGAACTCGACGAGTCTGACGAGGAACGCGCGGACTGATCGCCGACTGACCGTTCACCCGGTCACCGGGCGTCGGCCCCGTCCCTGGTCCCGTCGGTGTCAGTGTCGGCCCCGTCGGCATCGACCGACGGGACGACGTGGACGGGGACGTCCGCGTGCGTGACGACGTACGCCGTCACGCTCCCGAGCAACCGGCGCGCGAGGCCACCCGCGCCGCGCGTCCCCATCACGACGAGGTCGACGTCGTGATCGGCGGCGTACGCGAGGATAGCGCGCGCGGGCCTCCCGACCACGACGTCGGCCGTGATCGCCGGGACGGCCGTCCCCTCGGCCGTTCGGAGGAGCCGGTCGAGGTATCGCTCACCCTCCCGTTCGAGGGGTTCGACCGCACTCTCGATGGAGGTGTCGTACCGCCGCGTGTCGATCACATGCAGGACGGCGAGTTCGGCCCCGACCGTCTCCGCCAGCCCGATCGCGTGTTCCATCGCCGCCTCGGCCGATTCGCTCCCGTCGGTCGGGACCAGGATCCGGTCGTACATGCATCTCGAACGACACGATTCGAGATGAATCTACCTCCTCCTGGTTCGCCAGTCCGCGGGCGGGACGTAGGGTGGTCGTCGCCGTGGTTCAGTGCTGATGGCCGTCTCCGTGGTTCAGTGTCGGCGTTCGTGACTCCGGATCGCCCGATTCGACGAGTGGAACCGTCGCCGAGGACCGTTGCGTGTCGACGCCCGGCGATCGATCCACGCGGGACACGGGCCCACGACGAACGCGCGAACGTCTTCGGGAACACGGCGAACGACGTGTTCTCCTCGTAACGCCCCCGCTGACCACTGTTCACGAACATCACAATTTCACCACGGACCCACCCGGACGACGACAGACACCACTACGTCCTGCCGGCAGACGAACTCGCCGTCGACGACGCCGGCGCGGTCGTCTACGAACGCGAGAACGTGATCATCTCGTGCCCGTGGCACGGGTGGGCGTTCGACGTCCTCACCGGCGACCATCTCGGCGGGACGAAGAAGCGACTCCTCACGTACGACGTCCTCGAGATCGACGGCGACCTCTCCGTCGGACTCTGACCAGCGTTCGTGAACGCCAGCGATCGAGCCCGTCCCGGCACTCGACGCGAGCGAGCCGTCCGTCGCGGTGTCCGAGACGATTCGCGTGGCCGACGCTGCTCGTCGGAGAGGACCGGCCCCGGATTCGTCGGCGCGTTCCGACGGCGGGTCCGGGCAGGAGAACACGCACGGTTGTGCGCGTGAGCGTCGATCGATCGAGCGCAGGCGATCCGGGGTATCACTCACGAGAGCCACGCCCGAGCACTTTTGAGCGGCGCCGCGACAGGTCGATCATGACGTACACGACGGCGGCGCTCGTCGGCGCGACCGGCGGCGCGGGGACGACGCGAACGACGCTCGAGATCGCCGTCGTGCTCGCGGCCGACGGGGCCGACGTGGCCGTGCTCGACGCGGCGTACGCGACGCAGGGACTCGGCGGCTACCTCTCCGGACGGCTCGATCCGGATCTGACGTCGCTCGTCACCGACCGCCCGGAGACGCCGCTGTCGGCGGGGCTGGTCGAGTTCGAGACGGGCGGAGCGGGCAGTGTCGCCTGCTGTCCGGCCGACGCCCCGTTCGAGCGGCTGGCTCGCGCGAAGACGGTCGAGTCGGCCCGGCGGTTCGAGGCGCGGATCGAGGAAGCCGCGACGGCGTTCGACCACGTCCTCGTCGACGTCCCGCCGCTCGCGTCGAACCCGGCGGTCGCCGCAGCCACGGGTTGTGAGCGCGTCGGACTGGTCGCACCGGACGGCGACCGCGGCCGGGACGCCACCGCCCGCCTGCGCGAACGGCTCGCCGACGTCGGAACCGGGGCCGACGTCCACGTGGTGACGCGTGGCGATGCCGACGAACCCGGCGTCGACGTCGTGCTCCCGGGGACGGAGGCGTCCGCTCCGGCCTGTCTCACGGACGAGCGGTACGGACGCTCGGTGGCGTCGCTCGCGGCGCTGCTCGTCGAACGTGACGTCGGCGACGCGGTGGCGTCGGACGGACTGCTCGGCGGCGTCGGCGAGATGATCCGTCGGCGGTAACGCTCGGACACCCGGCGTGGCTCCGAAGCCGTCGGAGCGTCGAGCACTGTCCAGTGGAACGCGACAGAGCGGTCAGACGAAGTCGGTCGCGTCGGTCATCGTCTCCGCGAGCGCCTCACGTTTCGCGACGCTCGCGTCGCGCTGTGGTGTGAGCGCCGCTTCGGCTGCCTCGACGAGATCGGGGACCGGACCGTGGGATTCGATGTACGCGGCGAGAGCGAACTCCGTCTCGTCGGCGCCAGTGAGCGTGACGGCGTCGGCACGGGAGATCTCGCCGGCGAGCCAGTCGCGGACGACACGCCGTGCCGTCGGACCCAGCGGCGAGATCCCCGGTTCACCGCAGCGATGGAGCGTCTTCGCGGCGGTCATCGGCGCGACGTCCGCGCGACGCGCGACCGTGCCGATGCTCGTCCCGCGCGCGTACGCCTCGAGCACCGTCGCCGCGGCGGCCGGACTGCACGGAAGCAGCTCCGCTCGCGACGCGAGCCGGTCTTCGAGATCCGACTCGGTCCCGTCGACGGTCGGGATGCCACGGTCGTGCTGTTCCGTGGTTACCTCGATGCCGGCCGCGATATCCGACAGAGCCATGCGCCTGATCTGGCGGCATCGGTGATAAATCCTCTCCCAAATTATTGAATATGAAAACAAAACGTACCGGTCACCGGTACGTACAAACGGCGCGCAAAGCGGTTCAGACTCGGTTTTCTCACGTGTTTAAATATCCGATCACGACCGATATTCGAATATGAGTACGGCAACCCAGACCGGCTGTCCCGAATGCGACGGACGTCTGACCACGGACGCGAGCGAGACCGTGTGCAGCGACTGCGGCCTGGTCGTGGCGGCGGACCACATCGACCACGGTCCGGAGTGGCGCTCCTTCCCGGAAGGACCGTCGCGCGAGCGAACCGGCGCGCCGCTGACTCGATCGCGGCACGACAGAGGGCTCTCGACCGAGATCGGTCGATCGACGCGGATCAAGGGTCGGAAGCGGCGGCGACTGGCTCGGATGCGCGTCCAGCACAACCGGGCACAGATCTCGACCAAGCGCGAACGGAACCAGGTGTACGTCTTCACCGAGATCCGGACGATCACGTCCGGGCTCGGACTCCCGACACACCTCCGGGAGATGGCGTCGACGCTCTTCCGATCGGCGCAGTCGGAGGACATCGTCCGGGGACGGTCGCTCGAGGGGTTCGCGGCCGCGTGCGTCTACGCGTCGTGTCGCGTCCAGCAGATCTCGCGGACGGTCGACGAGGTCGTCGCGGAGGCGCGGGCCGACCGGGCGGAGCTGCGAGCGGCCTACGACGCGTTGAACCGCGAACTCGGGCTACCCACCGGCCCGATCGCTCCCGTGGAGTACGTTCCACGGTACGCTAGCCGACTCGACGTCGACGCCGACGTCGAGCGCCGTGCCAGAGAGTACGCTGCCGACTGTACCGAGTCGGGAGTCGCGTCGGGACGGAACCCGAGCGGCGTCGCTGCGGCCTGCCTGTACACGGCGTCTCGCGACCTCGATGGCGACGTGACGCAGGCGACCGCCGCCGACGTGGCCGGCGTCACGCCCGTCACCGTCCGGAACACCTACGTCGACCTCCGGGACGAGTAGACCGCGTCCGTCGTGACCGGATGACCCCCGAGCCGTGCCACCGCGGGAGCCACGCTCGACTGTTCTTCTCTCCGACGGACCGCCGACGACTGGCGACCGACGATCGACTGCCCGCGGTTACGACCGTCCTCCCGACAGGCACGGCCAGCGATCGACGACCGGCGAGCGACGATCACGACCGGCGACTCACCGCAGTCGACCGACCCACGGGCGAGCGACCTCCGGCCAGTCAGGCCGGTGTCGCGTCCACCACGTCGTCGGCCAGCCGTTCGAACCGGGCGGCGACCGCGCTCCGCGGAGCGGAGACGACGACCGGTCGTCCCGTCTCGGTCGACCGCGCGAGCGCCGGATGCGTCGGGAGTGGCGTGACCGGTGCTCCCAGGACCCGTTCGAACGGCTCGACCTCGTCGGACGAGTCGGCTCGATTGAGCACGACTCCGACCAGTCCACAGTCGAGTTCGCGGGCGAGTTCGCGCGTCCGGACCGCGTCTTCCAGCGCGAATCGATCGGGCGAGGCGACCAGGAGACCGGCGTCGGCGACCGCGAGCGGGACGCCGGCGTCGGCGCGCATCCCCGCCGGACAGTCGACGATCACGTGACCGTACTCCCGTTCGACCGCGCGCATCGCGTCGTCGAGCAGGGCGAGATCGGCCGCGCGTGCGCCGGCGAGCGATCGGCCGCACGGCAGGACGTGGACTGGCCCCACACGGACGGCCTCGACGGGACAGGCCCGCCCGGCGAGGACGTCGTGCAGATCCGGTCCCCGTCCGAACGGGAGGTCGGCCATCCCGAGGTCGGCGTCGACCACCACGACACGGGCGGACGTGTCGGACGGTGACACACCGTCCCCACGGGCGTCGAGCGTCGCACCGAGGTTGTACGCGACCGTCGACTTCCCGACGCCGCCCTTCCCGCCTGCGACGGCGAGAATCACTCTTCTGCCCCTACGTCCGGTACGTCCGTCTCGTCGATCCGATCCGCGAGCGTGGTCGCACGGGCGGCGACGGTCCGGAGCGCCGCCGCGTCCCCGTCGAGCCGCGACGCGAGCGTGTCGACGCCCGCCCGTCCCCCGAGCGACGCGAGAACCGGCGTCGCCTCGCGGACGTCACCGCCGAGTCGGTCGGCCGTGACGAGTCGAGCCTCCACGGCCTCGAACCACGCTTCGACGGTCGCCGGGACGTCAGTCGCCGACGAACCGTCGGCGTCGACGACGCCGGTCGCACCATCGACGACTCCGGTCGGTGCGTCGTACGTCCCCTCGTGGCTCGTGGCTCCTGTCGCGGGATCGGTCGAGTGTCCACTGGAACCGGTCGCGTCCCGGTCGGAGTCGAGGAGACGTTCGTCGCCGCGCTGTCGTTCACTGTCACCGATTCGGCGTTCGGTGCCACCGACACGTCCGCCAGCGTCGACCGGGCGCTCGCGTGACGTAGTCGGCCGCCCGACGGAGTCGTCCACCCGATCGCCTGCGTCGATCGGGCCGTCCGTCGAGTCGGCTTGTCGGTCGATCGTCTCACCGGCGTCGCCCTCGGGTGAGACCGTGACCCTCTCGCGTGGATCGGATCCGTCGTCGGGGAGCGCCGCCCGCGGGGGTGCGAACGCACCGAGCGACCGGAGTGCCCGCTCGACGGTGGCGGTCTCGGCCTCGTCGCCGCCGTCCGACGGCTCGTCGTGTACGGTGACGGGTGGCGTCTCCGGTGGTGCCTGACAGGCGTAGCCGATCGACAGCGTCTCGGCACCGGGAAGGAGCCGCGTCACCCCGTCGTCGTCCCACCCGGCTTCCGGGACGCCGTGACGACGGGGCGGCGCGACCGGTCCGTCGAGCCGGTTGTCGAGTCGAACCCGTCGCGGCCGCTCGGTCGTGTTCTCGACCCGAACCGTGACGAGCGTCGTCGCCGCCACGTGAGAGACGTCCCAGTCGACTGCGAGCGCGGTAGTCGTGGTCGATCCCCGGTCACGCCGGGACGACGCTCGAGCCGCTCCCCCCGCTTCGTTCGCTCGTGCCCGCCCGTGCGCCCGGGCTCGATCACGTTCCGATGCTGGCGTCGTCATGCGCGTCGTGGCCGCCGCTTCCTATATGAACCAGTGGGTTGGTCGTTCGGTCCGGCCGGTCAGACTCCCTCGCCGCATACGCGGACGACCGGTACGCCGAGTCGAGCGGTCGCCTCGGCAGGCGATCCGAACCGCTCGGCAGCGAGGACGACTGGGGCGTCGAACCGGGCGAGACGCGCGACGGCGAGTGCGGCGGTCGTCCGGTCGCCGGCGTACTCGGCGGGACGCGTTCCGGGATCGGCATCACCGGGGAGCGTCTCGACGGTGGCGGCGAAGTCGTCGTACACACACGCGACGAGGTCGCGTCGGATCCGTCGCCGGAGGTTGTCGACGCGATCGCCCAGTCGGAGCCGCCGCTGCCGTCCGTCCCGGGTGGCGCGAGCGGCGCGTTCGGCCCGCCTGAGTCGTTGCTCGGCGGCGATCCGTTCGGTCTCGACCTCCGTGAGCGACCGGACGGCCTCGGCGAGTTCGGTCTCGACGGCCGCCGTGTCCGCACCCACCTCTCGGAGCGCCTCCAGCCGTCCGCGGAGGGTCGCGACCCGTTCGTCGAGTCGCCGTTCCGCCGCCCCCGCGTCGGCGACGCGGCGTTTCGCCGCCGCGCGGTCGACGTCGGCCGTCGCCGCCGACACCTCGGCGAATTTCGCGCGTGCCCGTTCGAGCCGACGTACCGCCGGCACGACGACGCCGCGGGACCGGGCGACGGCGACGAGCGCGTCGTAGAGGTCGAACGACTGCGGCGGGATCCGACAGACGTGTCCGTGGACCATACCGCCGGTACCGCAGTCGACGCGAACCGCCGGTCGCGGGACGGAAACTGGACCGGGGGTCGCCGCCTCGCGGACCGCATCGACGAGTCGTTTGGTCGCGACGTCCATGTCACGGAGATCCACCGCCCGTCCTCGGAACCGGACCCCGTCGACGGTGACCACGACCGTCCCGGGGCGACGCGGTGGTGCCGGGACGCGGGTCGGAACGAAGCTCACAGCTCACGCTCGCGGAGCACCGACGGTGACGGGTGGTCCGTTCCGCGGGCGAACGCGGAGTAGGGCGTACTCGGCGACTCGCGCGCCTCGTACGCTGTCACCGCGTCCCGGATCGGTTCGGGCACGTCGACGAACTCGTTGAGAGGGCGGGTCACCTCCACGTGGACGTCGGCGCCGTGTTTCTCGACCAGGCGGAGCGCGAGGAACGCACCGTGGTGGGTGTCGTCGAAGAGCGCGGCGCGGCCGAACCGCCTGACGACCGTCTCGTCGTGCGTCCGGCAGGCGTTGCGGAGCGAGGTCCGCGCCGCGCGCGAGTGGGTCACCACGAGCAGCACAGCACGGGAACGTCCGGAGCGGGACAAAACTCCCCCGCCGTGGCTCTCAGTCTCGATATCTGGCGCTCAGCCGAGTCGGTCGACGCCGGCGACGACCACGCTCTCGTCGTCGAGCAGGTCGCGGATCCGCGCTTCGGCCTCGTCGGGAGAGGCGGCGACGACCACCAGGCCGTCGACGCGGTCCTCGCCGCTGGCGCGGTAGGCGGCCAGCTCCTCGTCCTCGAAGTCGGTCGCGTACGTCCGGAGGACGTTCACGACCTCCCGTTCGGTCGTCGCCAGGTCGGCCTCGCCCCGCTCGAACGCCCGCAGGGCGTCCTCGACGTTCCGGAGGGCGGAGATGCGGTCCATGCCACGACGTGGTCGGGGAGAAATAAATAGCTCAGTTTCGTTCCCGTCCGCGACCGTTGCGGGCGGTGGTCTCCACGGTATCTGTTTATACGAGTGCACCGGCGACGAACACCACGAGGCCGGCGAGTGCCTGCGTGGTCGCGAACGGGTCCCGTGCGAACGTGAAGTCGTGGAAGTCGCCTTCCATCCGCTTCAGCTGCTGGCGTTCCTCGTACGTCGGGACGTTCATCTTCGCCCACTCCGGGGCGTTCTCCTCGGCCGTTCCGACGTTGTAGACGTACAGCTGTTTCGACCCGATGTCGGTGACGGCCAGCTCCTCCCAGTTCGGAAACGTCTCGCCTCTCCGGCGGACGTTCGCCGGTTCGATGACACCGACGACCCCGTGGTCCGGGCTGCGGAGGCGTGCACGGGCGGGCGCTCCCGCGACGAGGGTGACGAGGTAGTTCGCCGGCGCGACGAACAGGAACCACCCGAGGATGATCGCAGTCAGGATCAGTATCCAGACGCTCTTTAGCAGGGAATCGAGCGGGCGTGCGACGCGGTCGAGGTGCGCCTCCCACCACGAGTCGGTCGGCTTCCTGGCCAGCTCCGCCGCGCTGAACGCGTACATGTGCATCGCGAGCGCGTCCGCACACCCGCCGAAGTAACTGACCGGATCGGCCGACACGAGCGGTAGACTGAGCTGTTCGACGGAGCTCCAGGCCTTGCTGACGAACGCCGTTCCGATCGCGATGAGCGCGCCGTTCGCGAGATACCACGCGACGTAGTCCATTCCGAGCACGTACCTGAACACGGCCCAGTCGAACAGGAGCAGTCCCGGTATCAGTGAGTAGTAGACGACGTACCTGCGGAGTGGGTACTTACGCTTCGATGACACACATTTGATCGTTACAAAATCAGATAAACGTTGCCGCGAGCCACGGCCGTCGACCGCGGATTTCCGTCCACCTGGCCGAGCACCCGACTCAGAACGTTCCATCGGTCGGTTTCGAACGCTTCTCTGCCGGTAGCGATCGAGGAGTCACGAGTGCGGGCCACACGACGGTCGGGGGCGGCGACGGACGACGTCGCTCAGTCCGCGTCGATCATCACTTCGGTCGCCTTGATCACCGCGTCGACCGCGCTGCCGGCCTCGAGACCGAGCCGGTCGGCCGACCCGCTGGTGATGACCGCGGTGACCGTCTCGCCGCCGTCGAGTTCGACGACGACTTCGGCCATCAGCCCACTGGTTTCGACGTGTTGTACGGTGCCGGAGAGCCGGTTGCGAGCGCTGAGACTCATACGCTCGGGGAGACCGTCCACGGAGATAACGATGACGCGACAGGTCGTCGCACGCGGACTGGGCCTCTACCCCGTCGTCCGCAGGTGCCCTTGCCGGGGCTCGTACACCTCGCCCTTGCGGCGGAGTTTCTCGATCTCGCTCTCGGCCTTCGACCGGTCGAGGTCGAGTTCCATCTCGGCCTGGTCGAGCACCTCGTCGATCGGAGCGCCGTCTTCGTACTCCTCTTGGAGGTCCGAGATGAGGCCCCTGATGCTCTTGATCCGGTCGCGCTGGGTCTTCGACCGTCCCGTCTCGATAATGTCCGCGTCGAACTCGCCGGTCTCGGGATCGACGCCGATGGCCTCCAGACAGGAGCGGACGATGCCGATGACGCGTTCGGCGTCCTCGGCCTCGACGGTGTCGGAGTGGCGGACGCGCGCGGAGGCCTCCGCGAGGCGGACGAGCGCCTCGAGTTTCCGGGCCGTCACGGGGACGGGGTCGCCTTCCTCCGAGCCCCGCGCCCGGAGGTCGACGTAGAACTCGCGGATGGCGGCGCGTGCCTCGTCGGTCATCGTCGGGAAGCAGTTGCGTCGGGCGTGGGCGATGTACTTCCGCAGGAGTTCGGCGTCGATCACCGGTTCGACGTCCTCGCTGGCGGCGTCGACCTGCTCCTGTGAGAAGTCCGGGTTCGTCATGTGCGTCCGGTGGGTGTGCAGTTCGCCCGCGTAGTTCGTCTGGAGGATGTGATCGGCGAGATCGGCGTCCTTCTCGGGGTCGGGCTGGTCGGTGATCGTGAAGATGAGGTCGAACCGGGAGATGAGCGCGGGTTCGAGGTCGATCTGTTCGCCGATCGACTCGAACTGGTCGAACCGGCCGTACTTCGGGTTCGCGGCACCCAACAGCGAACAGCGGGACTTGAGCGTGGCGTTGATGCCAGCCTTCGAGACCGAGATCGTCTGCTGTTCGAGCGCCTCGTGCATCGCCGAGCGATCCTCCGGGCGCATCTTGTCCAGCTCGTCGACGGCGGCGATGCCCTTGTCCGCGAGCACGAGCGCGCCGGCCTCGAGCGTCCACTGCTGGCCGTCGCCGAAGTCGTCCCTGACCGCCGCGGCCGTGAGCCCCGCCGAGGACGACCCTTTCCCGGAAGTGTACACCGACCGTGGCGCGATATTTCGAACGTATGACAGGAGTTGGGACTTCCCCGTGCCGGGGTCCCCGATCAGGAGCATGTGCAGGTCGCCGCGGATCCGCGAGCCGTCCTTCAGGCGTTTGGTCACGCCCGAGAAGAGCTGGAGGATCATCGCGAGCTTCTCCTGCTCGTAGCCGTAGATGGAGGGGGCGAGCGAGCCGATCATCTTCTCGTAGATGTCCGGACTGTTCGAGAGTTCGAGGATCTCGAGCACGTCCTCCTCCGTGATCTCCATGTCCTCGAACTCCTCGTCCTCGACGGTGATCGAGACGCCGTCCATGTAGAGGTCGAAGATGGGCGTCTTCTCGTTGTTCGAGGTCTGCTGTTCGATGTGGAGGACGCCGTTGAGCGTGACGTGGTCGCCCGCGGTCACCTTCCCCGTGACGTCGTCTTCGAGGTTGACGTCGATGCTCTGGGGGGTCTCTCCGCCCCTGAGCCCCTCCGGCGACTCCTGGACCCGGATCTTCTGGGAGTCGACGAACTCGCTCTGGTCGAAGTTCACCCTGAACGGCCCCTGCCGCTCGCAGCCCTGACACTCGTGCGGCTCCTGGAACCCGCTGTCCTGCTGGGGGATGTACGTCATCGTTCCGCAGCGCTGGCACTCGAAGGCGGCCTCCGTGATCTTCGGGCGGACGTCCGTGGCCTTGCGGACGATCCCCTGGACCGACACCAGTTTGCCGATGTGGTCGTCGTGGACGCGGATGTTCCGAATGTCGATGGTGTCGGGGATGTTCGTGAGGCGGACGTGCGCTTGCCCGAGGCTCACGTCGGCCGGCAGGTCGTAGAGGCGAAGCGCCTCCTCGGCGTATCGCTGGAACTCGTCGGGCCGGGCGAGGTAGTCGTCCGCGAGGTCGTGGTCGAACGTGGAGAGGTCGTCGTAGTCGACGTGCAGCGAGCGCTGTTCGTTGGGGAATCGCTGGGCGAGCTTCCCGATCGCGTCGCGGTAGTAGTTGCGATAGAACTGGATGAACCGGTCCGTGAGTTCATCGTTCTGCGGGGCCTGAGCCATCGCACATCCATTGTGCGTACTCGACTAAAGAGTCTTGGCAACCGGGGCGGAAGTGGATCGGGTCAGCGGGCGTCGGCGCAGACTACGCGTGTTCGGTCAGGAACTCCCGGACGGATTCGCCACAGCTCGCCGGGTCGTCGAGCCAGGGCAGGTGACCGACGCCGACCTCGTGGAACGCCGCGTCCGGGAGGTACGCCGCACCCCGTCGTCCCTGTTCGACGGTCCCAAACGGGTCGTCACGACCCCAGAGGAGCAACACGGGCGGACGGATTCGCCGCAGGTCGGCGGACGTGAACGCCGCCTCGGGGCGCGCGCCACGGAGCCGGAGCGCGCGTCTGAGGAGGCTCGTCCACGACCGGTGGGCTGTCGGGAGCGTCTCCATCCGGAACACGGCCTCGTCGAACTCGCGAGGGAGTCGCGTGGCGGTCTCGTCCGGGTGGCCCAGGAAGCGCCACGCCTCCCGAGCGTCGGTCGCGTCGTCCGGTTGCATCAGCCGGGCGACGAGGACGCCACCGAGGACCGGCAGCGACATGAGTCGCATCGGGAACGGCGCGCTCGTGTCCGGGAACAACGCCGGACAGCCCAGCAGGACGATCGCCGACACGCGATCGGGGTGTGCGAGCGCGAACCGGAGCGCCCACAGTCCGCCCATCGAGTTCCCGAGTATCGGTGCCGCGTCCAGGTCGAAGTGGTCGAAGAGCGCTCGTGTCGAACTGACCGCGACCGTCTCCAGCGGGAACGCGCGATAGTCGATGCCGTCGCTGAGCCCGCCACCCGGTCGGTCCACGACGAGGAGCCGGTAGTCGATCAGTTCGGGGAGGAGCGGTGCCCAGAGGACGCCGTGGCCGATCCCACCCTGTATCGCGACCAGCGGCGGCCCGGTTTCCGTGCCGGTCTCTACGGCCCGAACACGTCGATCCAGCTCCGGAACGTCGACCGTGTGTTCCGTTCGCTCGAGCCCGTAGTGCTCGTAGACCCGTTTCTCGGCCGCGGCCGCGGCTCGTACTCGGCGGCTGCCCCGTTCGAGCGATTCCGCGGTGTACCGCCCGCCCCCGTTCGACCGCTCTACGTGCTGACCCATGACGTCCCTCCTGCGTACCCTGTGTGACTGTGTGTCATACCAGCATAACGATTCCGTCCGTTCGGCGGGTACCCCACGCTCCGGGTACCGAGAGTGCCGGCAGCGACCCCGTGGTGCTCCAGACGAGCCGTCCGCGGCGCGTGGACACCCCTCTGTACTCTCGACACACTGGTGCGGGCGGAGAGACGCATACGTCCTCTCTCGTGGATACCGTCCTCGTCTCGTGGCGGGGCCGAATGCCGGGGTGGAACAGAGGAGGTCGACTCGGGAGCGGGCATCGACACCCGGCGACGTCCCCGAGACCGACACCGACATCGTCGTCATGGCCGATCACCCTGCCAGGGTCGTCGACGTCGACGACACTCCCGCGAGATCCGTTCTCGGCGGTCGGGCACGGCCGTCACACCACCGCTGGATACTTGTTGTAGTGTGTTTATTGTACAATATGAACAATTTTACTGAACCGGTCGAGATCGCGTTTCTGGACGCCTCGGTGGGAGAGACGCCCGCCGAACGGAACGTCAGACGCGAACTCGACGCCGACGTGCGAGCGTACAAGGTGAGCGAAGGTGAGTTCCCACCCCACGTCGACGCGGACGAGTTCGGGTTCGACGCCGTCGTCGTCTCGGGGTCGCAGGCGTCCGTGTACGACGACGAGCCGTGGATCGCGGAGACCGAGGCGTGGGTCCGCGAGGCGGTCGAGACGGGGCTTCCGGTGCTGGGCGTCTGCTGGGGCCACCAGTTGCTCGCGCAGGCGATCGGGGGTGACGTGGACCCGATGGGGACGTACGAACTCGGCTACGAGACGATCGAACTGCTCCCCGCGGCCGAGCACGACCCCCTGTTCGACGGCGTGGACGGGTCGTTCGTCGCCTTCGAGACGCACGCCGACGAGGTGACACGACTCCCCGGCGACGTGTCGATCCTCGCGGAGACGGATCGGGCGCTACAGGCGTTCCGCGTCGAGAACGCGTGGGGCGTGCAGTTCCACCCGGAGTACGACCTCGACACCGCCCGGTGGGTGACCGAGAACAAGCGCGGGTGGCTCGACGACGCGACGGTCGACGCCGTCCTAGAGACCGTCACCCCCGAGCGCCACGCGGCGACAGCCGACGCCACCCGCGTGTTCGAGAACTTCCTCGCGTTCGCCGCGCGGACACCCGCTCCGCTCGGGTGGTAGGCTCACGTATCTGGCGGTATATTTGTCGCTATAATGTACAATACACACAAAACTATTAAGCCGGTCGACGACCAACCTGGCAGTGTATGTCAGATGCAGTATCACGGGCCACGGACGTCCCGATTCACGTCGAGTCGGTCGCCCAGTTCGAGGAGTTTACCGGACAGGACGGCGTCGTAGTCGTCGACTTCTACGCCGACTGGTGCGGTCCCTGTACGATGCTCGAACCCGCGATGGAGGCGATCGCAGCCGAGACGAACGCGACCGTCGTGAAAGTCGACGTCGACGCCCACGGCGAACTCGCCGCGGCGTTCGGCGTCCAGGGCGTGCCGAACCTCGTCTTCTTCCGCGACGGGGAGCCGAAAAAGCGCGCTGTCGGCGTCCAGGGCCGCGACGCGCTCGTCTCGGTCGTCGAGTCGCTGTCCGCCTGATCGATCGATCGAACGGGCGGATCCTCCTGACCGCCACTCTCCAGTGTTTCCTGTCTCCTCGATATTGTATACTCGTCACAATCTATTTGCCGAACCGACGAGTACAGTCACGTATGGACCCGATCGTCATCGTCGGTGGCGACGCCGCGGGGATGAGCGCGGCCAGCAAGCTCAAACGCGAGCGGCCCGAGCGCGAGGTGATCGTCTTCGAGAAGGGCGCGTACGTCTCGTACGCCGCCTGCGGGATGCCGTACTTCGTGAAGGGTGCGGTCGACTCGCTCGACGACCTCGTCACGATCACGCCCGAGGCGTTCGTCGAGGAGCGCGGCATCGACCTGCGACTCCACCACGAGGTCGTGGGGATCGATCCGGAGGAACACGCGGTCGTCGTCGAGGGCCCAGACGGCCGGACCACACAGTCGTACGACCAGTTGCTCGTCGCGACGGGCGCGCACGCCGTCGTGCCACCGTTCGACGGGATGGACCTCGACGGCGTGTTCACGATGCACTCGCTGCCCGAGGCCGACGCCGTCCGCGACTACCTCGCGTCAGCGGAGCCGGAGTCGGTGGCGGTCGTCGGCGGCGGCTACGTCGGGATCGAGATGGCCGAGGCCTTCCACGCACACGACGTCGAGGTCCACCTCTTCGAGATGCTCCCGCACGTCATGGCCCCGTTCGGCGAGACGGTCGCCGACCACGTCGAGGAACACCTCCGCGAGCAGGGCGTCGACCTCCACCTGAACACCGCGGTCGAGCGGTTCGTCGGCGACGACCGCGTCGCGGGCGTCGACGTCGGCGACAGGGTGTTCGACGCCGACCTCGCGCTCGTCGGCGTCGGCGTCGCGCCGAACACGGACCTCGCCGAGTCCGCCGGTATCGAACTGGGTGAGACGGGTGCCATCGCGACCGACGCGTACGGGCGGACCTCTCGGTCAGGGGTGTTCGCGGCGGGCGACTGCGCCGAGGCGCGCCACGTCGTCACGGGCGAGCCCGACCACGTCCCGCTCGCGCTCACGGCGAACCGGGCAGGCCGCGCCATCGGACAGACGATGGCCGGTGACGAGACGCCCGTGGGCGACATCGCGGGCACGGCCGTCGTGAAGGCGTTCGACCTGACGGCGGCGCGGACGGGCGTGATCGACGAGGAGCGCGCCCGCGAGGCGGGGTTCGACCCCGTGTCGGTCACGATCACGGCGTCGTCGCGAGCGCACTACTACCCCGGCGCGGAGGAGCTCACGATAACGCTGCTCGGCGACCGCGACACGGGGCGCGTCCTCGGGGCGACGATGGTCGGTCGCGAGGGCGTCGCGAAGCGGATCGACACCGTCGCCGTGGCACTCCACGAGGGAGCCACTGCGGAGCAACTGTCGTACTACGACCTCGCGTACGCACCGCCGTACAGTCCGGTGTGGGATCCCGTGTTGACCGCCGCGAAGGTGCTCGACGGGAACGTCGGGTGACGCGACCGCGAGTCCCGCGGGCCGGGAGGGCCGGGAGGGCGCGGGGAGCGGCTTTCACGTCCGGTCGTCGGTGGGGATGGTGGACCGAAGTGGACGGTGTGGAGCGGCTCGAAGCGTGGTCGGTGGAGGGCCGAAGTGTATCGCGGGCTCCCGTCAGCCGGAACCGAACCGCGAGCGGAGCGTCCAGACCGCGAGGACGACCCCTCCGACGAAGAGGAGCTGGGCGGTCAGCGGTGCCGCCCCGACGTCGTCGCCCATCGCCCGGACGCCGTCGTCGACCGCCGTCTCCCGCGCCCCGGGGAGGTAGTCGGGGACCGGCGGTGCCTGCGACGTCCCGACGTACGTCGCCAGCCACTCGTCGTGCGGGTCACCGGCGGCGTCCGCGACGAAGCTCGCGAACGCCGTCCGGTCGACTTCGCGGTCGTGGGCGTTCATCGCCGCGACGACCGCACGCAGGGTCCGGTCGCCGTCGCTCGCCTCGCGGATCTCGGCGTCGAGCGCGGCGAGCACCCGCATTCCCTTGAAGTAGCTCGCGTCGTCGTCGACGCTCTCCGTCTCGGCCAGCACGGCGTCGCGCTCCTCGTCGGTCCGGACATGGTCGTAGAACGCCTCCCGGGAGACGTGGCCACCCTCGTACGCGAGCCACGCGGCGTAGTACTCCGCACTGGCGTCGTCGAACCACGCCATGCCCGGTGCGGTCTCGTACGACTGCCGGCTGTGGACGTACTCGTGGAACCACGCGTTGTCGGGCGTGTCGAGCGGCTCGTCGGCGGCGACGTACACGTCCTGCCGCCCGTCGACCTCGGCGCGGGAGAGCCGTCCCGACGCGTCGATGGGGTCGGGGGCGACGAAGACGGTCAGTCGCTCGTTGCGCGCGCCGACTCGCAGGTCGTCCGAGGCCGTCGCGAGCGCGGCGAGCACGGCCCGCGGCGACTCCGCCATCTCCGTCGCCTGCGGGACGACCAGCCTGATCGTCTCGCCGTCGACCGTCCGCGAGTAGGTTTCGGACGGGCCGAGGTACGCGTAGCCGGGACCGACGACCCCCTCGCCGGCGGCGTGGCCGCGCTCGACGACCACCGGTTCGGGGGTGTCATCTACCCGTTCGTACCGCCACTCGACGTCCGCCGTCCGCCAGTTGAACAGCGCCCACTCGCCGGTGCTCGCCGCCTCGCGCGTCCCGTCGTCGGTCCGGTCGACGTTCACGACGTAGCTGACCGTCGGCCGGTCGGTGTCGGCGTCCGAGCGGTCCCAGATCCACGCCGTCTCGCCGTCGTCGCCGGTCCGCTCGTAGCCGTCCGTCTCGACGACCGTCGCGTTCTCGGGCACCTGGATCGCGACGCTCGTGACGTGCTCGGGCGCGGTCGTCTCGACCGTCACGCGCACGTCTCCCGGTCGATCGGGCAGCCGCTCGAACGTGTGGTCGAACGTCAGCGCACCGGTCGTGCGGTTCGCCGTCGTGGCGGGGTCTACGCCCCCTGCTGCCGACGTCTCGTCGGTCGCTGCCGCGCTCGCGGGGAGCGGGATCGCGGACGTCACGGCCAGCAGTGCCAGCCCGCCGACGAGCAGCGTCTCCCGAGCGTCTCCGCCGACGGTTTCGCTCGCCACGTCGCGGAGCCGAGCGATCATTCGCGGTCACCCCCCAGGACACCGCCGCGGCCGAACGCCTCACAACAGAGCCCGCCGACGAAGCCGACGGCGACGAGGACGAACAGGACGGTGAGCACGGGGAACCCGCCCACCAGCGCCCCCACGAGGCACACGCCGCTCGTGAGGCCGCCGCCGAGCGTCCGCAGTCGGCTGCCGAGAACGTCGGTGCGCGACCGGGATCCGTCGGCGCTCCAGTCCGCGTCGCCTCCGACGTCGACCCCGGCGTCGACCGCGGCAGCACTCTCGGCGTCGCTTGGTTCGTCCGTCGTGTCCGCCGTCGCCTCGGCCGACTGGGTGGCGGCCGTCTTTGTCGCCCCGGTCGACGTCGTCCCCGTTTCGTCGGCCGGTTCTCTCGACTCGGCGGTCGCCGTGTGCGTCGCGCCCGTCTCCGGTTCGTCCGCCGTCGGCTCGGCCGCCGTCGACTCGTCGACCGCTCTCTCGTCTGTGGTCCGCGTATCGTTCATCTCCGGGACCTCGTCCGGGAGTACGTCGTCGGTGTAGCCGGCAGCGTCCCACTCGCGGGCGAGTGTGAGTTTGCGGTCGGCCGGGAGGTACTCGTACTCCGGCGGGAGCGACTCGACGAACGCCAGCCGACGGAACAGCCCGTGGCCGGTCGTGTTCTGGATGCCCAGCCCCGGCCGGACGTTCACCTCGAGCACCTTCGGCACGTTCCCTTCCCCGAGCACGACATCGACGCCGGTGTAGCCGAGGCCGGAGACCGCGGCCGCCTCGACTGCCGTCTCGAGCACCGCGTCCCAGTTCGGCATCCGGAAGTCGGTCAACGACGCGCCCGTGTCCGGATGGGCGTCGAGGTCGCGATCCCGCGACTGCTGGTACGCGCCAAGCGGCGTCCCGTCGGCGACCGAGAGGCCGACGCCGACCGCGCCGAGGTGGAGGTTGGCAGCCCCGCCCGACTCTTCCGTCGGCAGGCGCGTCATCGCCATCACCGGGTAGCCCTGGAAGACGATGACCCGGACGTCGGCGACGCCGTCGCCGTGGAGGTCGCGCATGAACTCCGCAGGGCGGAGCTTCTCCTCGACGATCGCTTTCCCCTCGGATTCGAGGCCGCTGTACTGACCGTCGACGATGCGTCTGGCGTGGTCGACGAGCTCCCGTGCGGTCATCGACCCCTGCGACGTGTCGTAGCTGTCGCCGTCGCACCCGGAGACGACCACGATGCCCTCGCCGCCGTACCCCTTGCTCGGCTTGATCACGAACTCGTCTCGCTCCTCGACCACACGGCGTACGGCGTCGAGATCGGCGGTGTCGTCGACGACCGCGTACGTCCGCGGGGAGTCGACACCGACGCCCGTGAGCCGGCGGTTGACGTGTGCCTTCTCGTCGGCCGCGGGGCGGAGGTGAGGCGGGTTGTACGTCTCGATGTACCTGTTGCGACGCTTCATCCCGAGCACCTCCGATGCCGATATCTCGGGCTCGTCCACCTCGCGCCCGGCCAGCCGGGCGAGGCTGCGGGTGAGCCGACCGGCGCGGAGGCGGCACCGCGTCGCCGCGACCGACAGCGGCCCGAGCGACCCGTCGAAGTGGCCGCCGAAGCGACGGTACTCGGAGAGCCGGAAGCTGGGGCGCGAGCCGAGGTACGCGACCGCCAGGAGGGTGACGCCCCACGCGACCGGCGTCGTGACGAACCAGTCGACGAGCGCCTCGTTGGCGATGACTGCGTACGCGAGCACGACCGCCACGAGCGTTCCCAGCAGGCGTTTCGCCGGGACGGTCCAGCCACGTTCTTCGACCTCCGTGGCCGCCCGGTCGGCGTACCATGCGCTGATGATCGTCGGGAAGAACACCGAGCCGGAGCCGTCGAACGCCGGCAGCAGACCCTGCCCGGCGGCCGCGAACGCCAGCGCGGTCGCAATGCCGGCGACCGACAGCAGCACGGCCACCCGTGGAGCCGTCCCGAGTTTCAGCGGGTCGAGCGCGCGATGGCTCACCAGCGTCACCACCAGCACGTTCACGAACAGGACCAGGCCCCAGAACGGACCGGCACCGAGCATGATGAACGCGATGACGACCGGCGCGAACAGGCCGTACGTCCGGAGACCGACCTCGTTCCTGAGCACGGCCATCACGGCTCCCGCGAGGACGATCTGGAAGAAGATCCGCGAGCCGTCGAGCGCCGTCGTGAGACCGACCGTCTGTCCGATCAACACACCCGCTGCGGTGAGGAACGCCGCGAGGGCAGCGAGCGGGCCGAACGTCTCCACCTGCCGGTCGAGCCACCCGCGTGCGGCGGTCAGCCACTCGCCGTCGTCCGTCTCCGCTTCGCCGCCGTCGGTCTCCGCTTCGCCGTCGTCCGTCTCTGCGTCCCGTGTGGGGCTGTACTCGGTTCGTCCACCGTCGTCGTGGGCCATACTCGAGCGTCCGCCCGAGATAAAAAGGGGTCTCTCGCAAACGCGTCCAAAGGGTGGGGGGTGGCCACCCCTTGGAGCACCTCGGCCCGGCCGACTGTCTCCGAACCCGACATCCGGAACACATTATACGACAGACTCCAACCCGGCGGTGAGTAGTCCCCATGCGCGCACTGCCTGTCCTCCTGGTCGTGGCGTTCCTCCTCTCCACGCCCGGTCTCGCGGTCGTCGCGGCCGACTCCCCGGTCGACTCCGCCGACGACACGGTTTCGTCGGAGACCGACCACCCCACGTTCTCCGCCCAGGAAGAGGATGGGTCGACCGCGACGCCGACTCCCACCCCGACCGCGACACCGACGCCGACCGCGACGCCTGACTCGGATTCGGATTCGGACTCGGACTCGGAGACGACGTCGGACGGCGATTCGTCGGATGGATCCGCGACGCCGACTGGTTCGGAGGAGACCGAGACGGAGACTGAGGCGTCGGAGGAGACCGAGACGGAGACTGAGGCGTCGGAGGAGACCGAGACGGAGACTGAGGCGTCGGAGGAGACCGAGACGGAGACTGAGGCGTCGGAGGAGACCGAACCCGAGACCGAGACGTCGGAGGAGACGGAGACCGAGACGTCGGAGGAGACGGAGACGGCTTCGGAGGAGACCGAACCCGAGACCGAGACATCCGAAGACGACGGTGAGAGCGAGACGTCGGAAGAGACAGAGACGACAGAGGGAGAGGCCGAGGACGCGGACGATGCTGAGGACGCCGACGAGGCCGAGGAGACGGAGACGTCGAACGACATCGCGGCGGGTGCGGATGGAGCGGGCGACGCCGATCCGTCGTCGGACTCGGGTTCGGAGTCGGACGCCGACTCGAGTATGGATTCGGACTCCCCCACCGGATTCGGCCCGTCGGCCGGTGCGGGCGTCGCGGTCGGTGCGGGCGCGCTCGCCGCCGGCGCGGTCGCACATCGCGTCCTTCTCTCGGGGTCGACCAGTGGGACCGCCGCGGCGACGAACGTCGCCTCGACGGCCGCGACCACGACACCACGTGGGTTCGCACAGCTGGTCGTCTCCGCGGCCTCGGACCTCGTCCACCGGGTGCACACGACGCTCGCCGACTGGTACGGCCGGCTCCTCGGCGCGGCCGGCTACACGAAGTGGGCCGGCGACGAACCGCTGGAGCACGACACCCGGGCGGAGCTGTACGACCACCTTCGGGCCGAGCCGGGTACGTACCTCTCGGCGCTCGACGACGCGCCGGCCGTCGACGCCTCGCTCGGCACGGTCCGCTACCACCTGAAGATCCTCGAACGCGAGGGGCTGATCACCTCCGAGAAGGTGCGTGGCAAACGGCGATTCTACCCCGTCGGGACGTCGCCCGACGCGCTCGACGTCGCGCTGGAGCACGAGTCGACCCGTGCGATCCTCGGTGCGCTCACGGAGTCGCCCGACAGCGTCTCCGGACTCGCCGACCGGGTCGACCGCGACCCGAGCACGGTCTCACACCACCTCTCTCGACTGGAGGAGGACGGCCTCGTCGAGCGGGAGCGAGACGGCCAGGCGATGATCAACCGCCTCACGCCGGGAGCCGAGACGGTGCTCACACGAGGACCGTTCGCCGGGGCCGAGCAGACCGACGCCGAGCGGTCCGCAGCCGACGACTGAGCGGTTCGTCACTGGACGCGGCGCTCGCTTCCCGGACCGTGAGCGGGTGTTCGAACCGGGTGATGCGCCCGATCTGACGACGATTCGCGGCACCGACCCCGTCACCGATCGCGGACGCAGGTGCAAGCACAACCCTCTGGCCTCGCGTGTCCCTACTCGAGACACACGATGAGTGACAGCCAAGCGGACCCACAGCCGACCCGAACGACGGCGTTCGTCGAGCGAACGATCAAACAGCCGGTGAAGGAGGCCGTGAGAGAGGCGCTGGCGGAACACGACGCGGACCGAACGGCCGACCGGCCGGAGGCGGACGACGGGTCGGGTGCGACCTCCGACTCGGAGGAGTCGACTGCGACCGACGCGGACGACGACGCGGGGTCCCGTGACTCGAGTACTGTCCGGCTCCTCCTGCTCGCCGGTGCCCTCGGCGGTGCCGCGTACGCCGTCGTCCGGCGTCGCGGGAGTGAGGACGACGGTAGCGCGGAGACCGAATCGTCGTCGGGAACCGCCGGCGACACGGACGAGACGGCTACCGACGACGAACCGGACGACGCCGACGAGGCCGACGACGCCGACAGCTCGTCACGACGGGACGTCGACGCCGACAGTGACGGCCAGATCCCAGACGGTGACCGGCCCACGGCCCCGGCCGAGGACGCCACGGCGAACTGACGGCGAGCAGCCGATCCGTCGACCACCTGGTCGACGTCGCCAGGCGCGATATTCTCCGACGCCCGTCCCATGACCGAGTGACGACGCCGAGCGAGCAGCCGGTGTTCCCGTCCACGTCCGCCCGCCACGCTCACGGTTCGACGCTCTCTCTGGGCCGACCCAGATCGCTCTCCGCCGTTTCGGCGACGTGGCGTGGCCCGTTGAGGACGACTGTCGGCGGAAAAACGCGGTACGGTCTCGTCCCGGCTACAGGAGGAGCGAGACGACCGCCAGGACGAGGAACACGACGACGAGTATCTTGGCGATGCTCATAGTGATCCCGGCGATGCCACGGAACCCCGCGATGGCGGCGATCACCGCGACGATGAAGAACGTGATGGCCCAGCCGAGGAAGTCGCCCGAGAACTGCAAGGGCACCAGTCCGACACCGGTCGGCGTCATCTCTCACCCCGCCGTGGCTCCGTTTCGTCTCTCCGCGCCCGCCTGCGCTGTCGCTCGGTCGCCCATCTCTCGTCGTGTCGGTTCACGTGCTCGGTACGACTGCTCGATGTCGTTCGTCTCGGTTGCATCACTCGTACGAACACCGGTCACGACCCAGGCCCTTCTGCTTGCACACTACCCCTTCTCCCGGCGTGCTCCGACCGTAACTCCCCGACAGCGACGGCGTAAGTGACGCGTCGTCCCGTCGACCGGGTTGCTCGCAGGGCTACGCTTTTCACCCGACCCGTCCAACCGTCGTTCATGTCAATCGAATTCGAACGCGAGAGCCAGGAGGCGACGTTCTACAGCCCGCTGGAGGACTTCGAACAGACGACCGTCGAGACCGAGGTCAGGGTCGATCCGCTGACGGGTCGAACCGCACGAGTCGTCACGGACAACTTCCTCGTGCCCGACTCGCCCGAGATCGCCGACGAGGTCCTCGACAGCGAGGGCTGTTTCTTCTGCCCGGGGACGGTCGAGGAGGCGACACCGACGTACCCCGACTGGGTCGGGCCCGACCGCGGGAAGGCGGGCGAGGCGACGTCGTTTCCGAACCTGAACCCCTACGGCGCGCACTCGAACGTGGTCGCGCTCACCGAGGACCACTACGTCCCCATCGACGAGTTCACCACCGACCAGTTCGCCGACGGCCTCTGCGCGGCGCTGCAGTACGTCCGCGACGTCTTCGACCACGACGACGACGCCCGGTACGCCTCGGTGAACATGAACTACCTCCGCCCGGCGGGGTCGAGCCTCATCCACCCGCACATGCAGACGCTCGTCGACGGCCGCGGGACGAACGAACAGCGCCGCGTCGCCGACGCCGCCCGCGCCTTCTACGAGGAACACGACGAGGTGTACTGGTCGGAACTCGCGCTCGACGAGCGCGGCGGCGACCGATACGTCGCGGAGATCGGCAACGTCCACTGGCTCGCCCCGTTCGCCCCGAAACACCACCGTCACCTCGTCGGTGTGGCCGCACAGATCCACTCGGGCGTCCCGGACCCCCGCGGCGACGTCGCCCACGACTTCGTCCAGGGACTCGTGAACGTCCTCCAGTACTACGCCTCCGTCGGGCTGAACAGTTTCAACGTCGCGCTGTTCCTCGAACGCGACGACCCGGCCCTGCCCCCGCTGCTGAACGTCACCGCCCGCTCGGTGTTCGACGAGTACTACTGGAGCGACGCGACCTTCTTCACCTCGCTGCACGACGAGGGCGTGGTCGACGTCGCGCCCGAAGAGTACGGCAAAGAGGCGCACACGTTCTTCTGAACCGCGTTCGGTCTCGTTCGACCTCTAGTCGTGTCCGACTTCTCGACTTCCCCGCTTTGGCCACTCGATGACGCCCCTGGACCGCGACGGCACCCCGCGTCGTCCCGTCGTCAGATCCCGTCGTCGAGGTAGAACGCGATCACGGCCCCTTCGACCGTCCCGTCTTCACCCCACAGCGGCGAGCCGTACACGACCAGCCGCTGTTCGGTGCCGCCAGCCGTTCGGAGGAGGTAGCGTTCACCTTCGAGGCGAGACGCGGTGTCGACGACCCGGCGGTACGGCAGATCAGGTTCCGTCACCGGATCGCCCGCCTCCGTCAGCAGCTCCCAGCTCGCCTCCGGATACGCCCGGCCGTCGAGTTCGTCGGTCGGTGCCGCGAGGATCTCGGTCGCCCGGTCGTTCCGGAAGATCACGTCGCCCGCGGCGTCGTGGCCGACGATGCCGACCGGCGTCGCCTCGAGGATCCACTCGCGGATGCGGCGCTCGCGCTCGACCTCGCGTCGACTCCGGACGCTCTCGACCGCGTTCACCACCCGGTTGGCCAGCAGGTCGTACTGTTCGGGCCCGCGCTTCTGGAGGTAGTCCGTCACGCCCGCCGTGATGGCGCTGCTCGCGATCGACTCGCTCCCCTTCCCCGTGAAGAGGATGAACGGGAGGTCGGGATCCGACTCGCGAACGCGCTCGAGGAACGTCAGCCCGTCCATCTCCGGCATCTGGTAATCACTGACGACGGCGTCGATCGGCCGGTCGGCGAGGACCGAGAGCGCCGCCTCCGTGT
The DNA here is from genome assembly GCF_009176545.1 of Salinigranum salinum. Taxonomy (GTDB): domain Archaea; phylum Halobacteriota; class Halobacteria; order Halobacteriales; family Haloferacaceae; genus Salinigranum; species Salinigranum salinum. The sequence goes on from NZ_VTOJ01000001.1 coordinate 376,213, forward strand.
CGGTCTCGGTGCGGACGCTGAACCGCCCGTCGTGTTCGAGATACGCCGCCGTCACGTCGAGGAACGACCTGTCGTCGTCGACACAGAGTACCCGTATCTCGTCCTCGGTGCTCCCAGTCACGCCTATCCCTGATTACGTCGAGACTGACGAGTAAATCTACACTGGCTATCACTCGTGACTGAATCGATCACGCTTCGGGCTCCTCCGGCGTCGCGACGACAGACGCTGGAGCCGACGGTCGGAACGGCGACCGGGGCAGTGCTGTCGACGGGGTCGGCACGGGCGGCGCGGATCGACGGGTCGAGCCCCGTGACTGCCGGACGCTACCCGGTCCGATCGGCTCGGGAGCGCGTACGTGTTCGAACGAACGGGCCGACCGCACTCAGTTGCCCACCAGCGTCCCGAGCGCCTCGCCGACTGCGGCCTCGTACGCTCCGTCGTCGTAGCCGAGTCGCGCGACCCACACGTCCTGGTACGAGGGATGTAGAACCGGGAGCAGGGAAATCCCGAGCGATGGGAGTTCCTCCGGCTCGAGGATGCGCTCGACGAACCCTTCCAGCTCGCGTCCCTCGAACGCGAGCATGGTCGCCGTCGCGTGCCTTCCCGTCGCGACGACGACGTCGGGATCGACGAGCGAGAGTTCCCGTTCGAGGTGCTCTCGACAGTTCCGTCGTTCGTCACCGGTGGGTTCACGGTTCGACCCGTCCGCTCCCTCGGGGAAGCACTTCACGGCGTTGGTGTAGTACGGGTCGTAGCCGAGGCGGGCGAACAGTCCCCTGATGCGACGTCCCGAGTGGCGCGTCGTGTACGCCATCCCGGTGTGATTGCCACCCCGCCACCGCTCGGCGTCGGGATCGCCCGCCCCCGGTGCCTCCCCGACGACCATCACGGGTGCGCCGGTGGGGCCGGTCCCCCACGAGATGCACGCCCGAGAGTCGACGAGCGCCGGACAGCGCCGACAGTCGGGGAGGAGAACGTTCCGCGTCTCGCGTTCGGGGAACAGGTCGTCGTCGGTCACGGTCGAACGGTTACTCCGTCGATGGGAGTGCGATGTCTAACACGGACGGCACAGCGGGCGGTAGCACGACGTCGAGCGCCTTCCGGTCGAACGCGAGAGGAGTGTTCCCACGCCGGGAGCGGCCCGAGACGAACCGATCCGCCAGTCTCGTCACGCATCCCGACGAGACGCATCGCGCCGAGGAGCGTGCCGTGTTTCGTCGTCCGGACGCAGTCGATGTCTCCGTGTGGGTCGGTCATGTGTGTCGATGATGCCACGACGGGTGTAGCTCTTGTCGTCGACCCGCGTCGTGTCCCCGAGCGGCCGTGACACCGCGTCGACCCGCCGCCGGCCGCGACCGATCGAACTCCCGGAATAACCTGATACGTATTATTTCATAGGGTATAAGTGACGCCCAACTCACATACGGCTGGACGGTCACCCATCCGAAGCGACCACTCGGAGAATATCATCAGATATGAGATTTTATCGGCAGGGAATCGTCCTCGCGCTGGTGGTCTCGCTCGTCGTAGCCGGGGCTGCCCCGGTCCACGCCGAGCTGCCGACCACGCGGGACGCCGACGACACGGTTCGGTCGGATACGACGGGCACCCCACGCCCCGACACGGGGACAGCGACGACGCGTACGGCAATGGAATCGACTGACGCCACGACCGGGCCCGCACCGACTGCGACCCAGGTAGACGGATCGGAGATCAGCGAGTGTACCGAAATCGACACGCCCGGCTACTACACGCTCACGTCGGACATCACGGTCGACGCCGCGCCCGAGGACGAGGTGACCTGTCTCGAAATCACGGCGGACGACGTCGTCATAGACGGAAACGGGCACGAACTGAGCGGCAATATCAGCATCCGGGGAACGTACGCCACTATCTTGACTGGTGGGACCGCGATCAGGGCAGACGGGGTATCGAACGTCACCGTCCGCAACATCCACCTGCGCACGTGGGAGCGCGGAGTCGACTTCCGGAACGTCTCGGACGTACTGCTGGAACTCTCCGCCTCGGAGTACGCTGCCTTGCGCGTGGTCGGTGCCGACGACGTGACCGTGCAGGACAGCGTCCTCGAGTCGGCTGGAACCGACCTCGAAGCCGACAATGTCGTGTTCCGTCGGAACGAACTGGATATGGGCGTGACCCCATTCCGGAGTCCGATCGGCGTCAATGGGACTAACGCCGTCATCGTTGACAACACCATCGACGTCGCAGAGAACCGATACAGTCGCAGAGGTGGCCGACGAACCACGTACATCCGGGGGACCGACCACCGAATCGTGGACAACTACATGTTCGGTGGCAACCCCACGAGGGCAGACCCGAACCAAGCAGAGGGAAGCGGGTTCGTAATTGCAGGGAACGACCACACCTTCGTGAACAACACGGTCGTCCGGACGTTTACCGGGTCGTCGATAAGCGGAACCAATCACACTATTACGGACAGTTACCTCCCGACAGGACTCAGCGGTGATTTGCGTTCATCCCGTATCACGGACTCGGTCATCGGACAAGGCCTCAATCCGGATGGATACGGGCACCGGCTCAGCGCTAGTGGCTCCAACAATACCCTACGGAACATCACGAGCAATTGGGTTAGCCTCGGCGGGACTAACTCGAGCATCACCAACTCACAGTTATCGTCGCTTGATCTTCGCTCGAATGCTTCCGCGGTAAACAATACAATCACGTCCGGAGTCCGGTACGAAGGCTCTAGTGCTGTCTCGGTACGACTCAGGGGAACGAATATCACTCTGGCCGAAAGCCGCGTCCATCAGCTGACCGCCGGTGCGGCGAACAGCACGCTCCGCGACGTCACCGTGAGCTCTGACAGCCGGTCGGGGAGCGTTTGGTTCCGAGGGTCCGGCAACACGGTCGAAAACGTCACCGCAGGGAGCATCACTCTCGTCTCGTCACCGAACAACACGATTCGAAACTCGACGGCGGAGAGTATCAAACTCAACTGGGTGGTGGGCGAAGAGATCTTCCCGGACAACAACACGCTCGTCGGAAACACGGCCGACGAGATCGTCCTCTCCAACAACGCTCGAAACAACACGATCCGCGGTAACGACGCCACAGTGCGCGTCGCCGGGACCGAGACGTTCGACAACCGGATCGTCGGCAACGACGCGTCGGGATCGACGGTCGGGATCGAGATCGACCGGGCCAGTCGAACGACGGTCCGCAACAACACGGTGACGGGGAACGACCGCGGCATCGTCCTCGTCGGCGCGACGGACAATCGACTGGCGAACAACACCGCTGTCGGGAACGCCGAGTGGGACTACTACTCCGCGAGCGCGTCGACGAACAACACGGTGACGAATCTGACAGTCGGCCCGACGCTCTCGTTCGACAGCCGCGACGTCGCGATCCGGGAGGCGGCCGACCCACCACGGCTCCCAGCGGGGATCGCCGGCGTCGGCGCGTACGTCGTGGTGAACGGCACGAGCGTCGACTCGTGGGCGGACCTCACGGTCCAGTACGCCGACTCGGACACCGTCGGCGTCGACGAGGAGAGCCTGCGACTGTGGCGGTACGCCGACGGTAGCTGGGAGCCGGTCGGCGAAGAAGACCGGCTCGACGTCGCGCTGAACCGGGTGGGCGCCAACGTCAGCGGCTCCGACTTCGGTGTGGTCGCCCCGCTCGGGAACGCGACGGACGACCAGCAACCGTACGATGGAACCGCTCCCGCACTTCCGGGCGAGATCGACGCGTCGCACTTCGACACCGGCGGCGAGGGCGTCGCGTACCACGACGACGAACCAGCACGCCGTGACGACAGCGGGTTCCGCCCCGAGGTCGGGGTCGACATCGAGTCACCGTCGCTGGGCGGGACGGGCGACGGGTCGATCGGTTACGTCGAACCCGGCGAGTGGGTCGAGTACACCGTCGACGCCGAACCAGGCACGTATCGGCTCGCCCTCGCCGTCGCGAGCAAGCGGGACGGTAAACTCACCGTGTCCGTCGACGGTCGCGAGATCGGGGCGGTCACGAAAAACACGGGCGGATGGTACAACTTCGCCGAGGTCGATGTCGGCGAGTTCACGATCGAGGAGGGCGGCAAGCACACCATCCGGATCGAATCGACCGAGGGCCCGATCAACTACGACAGTCTCGTCGTCGAGGAGGCCGACTCCACCCCGACTCAGCAGGCCTACGGCGGGACGGCTCCCGCACTTCCAGGCGAGATCGACGCGTCGCACTTCGACACCGGCGGCGAGGGCGTCGCGTACCACGACGACGAACCCGAACGCCGTGACGACAGCGGGTTCAGATCCGACGTCGGGGTCGACATCGAGTCGCCGTCGCTGGGTGGCACGGGCGACGGGTCGATCGGCTACGTCGAACCCGGCGAGTGGGTCGAGTACACCGTCGACGCCGAGCCGGGGACGTATCGGCTGTCGCTGGCGGTCGCGAGCAAGCGGGACGGTAAACTCACCGTGTCCGTCGACGGTCGCGAGATCGGGGCGGTCACGAAAAACACGGGCGGATGGTACAACTTCGCCGAGGTCGAGGCCGGCGAGTTCACGATCGAGGAGGGCGGCGAGCACGTCATCCGGATCGAATCGACCGAGGGCCCGATCAACTACGACAGTCTCGTCGTCGAGGAGGCCGACTCCACCCCGACTCAGCAGGCCTACGGCGGGACGGCTCCCACCCTTCCGGGTGAGATCGACGCGTCACACTTCGACACCGGCGGCGAGGGTGTCGCGTACCACGACGACGAGGCTGCACGCCGTGACGACAGCGGGTTCCGCCCCGAGGTCGGGGTCGACATCGAGTCGCCGTCGCTGGGTGGGACGGGCGACGGGTCGATCGGTTACGCCGAGGAGAGCGAGTGGGTCGAGTACACGGTCGACGCCGAGCCGGGGACGTATCGGCTCGCCCTCGCCGTCGCGAGCAAGCGGGACGGCGAACTGACGGCGTCGATCGACGGCCGAGAGATCGGGGCGGTCACGAAAAACACGGGCGGATGGTACAATTTCGCCGAGGTCGAGGCCGGCGAGTTCACGATCGAAGAGGGTGGCGAGTACACTATCCGGATCGAATCGACCGGACCGTTCCTCAACCTCGACAGCCTCGTCGTCGAGGAGGCCGACTCCACCTCGACTCAACAGCCCTACGACGGGACGGCTCCCGCACTTCCGGGCGAGATCGACGCGTCGCACTTCGACACCGGCGGCGAGGGCGTCGCGTACCACGACGATGAACCCGAACGCCGTGACGACAGCGGGTTCCGCCCCGAGGTCGGGGTCGACATCGAGTCTCCGTCGCTGGGTGGGACGGGCGACGGGTCGATCGGTTACGCCGAGGAGGGCGAGTGGGTCGAGTACACCGTCGACGCCGAACCAGGCACGTACCGACTGTCGCTGGCGGTCGCGAGCGAGCGGAACGGCGAACTGACGGCGTCGATCGACGGCCGAGAGATCGGAAGCGTGGCGAAAAACACGGGTGGATGGTACAACTTCGCCGAGGTCGAGACCGGCGAGTTCACGATCGAGGAGGGCGGCGAGCACGTCATCCGGATCGAATCGACCGGACCGTTCCTCAACCTCGACAGCCTCGTCGTCGAGGAGGCCGACTCCACCCCGACTCAGCAGGCCTACGGCGGGACGGCTCCCGCGCTTCCGGGCGAGATCGACGCGTCGCACTTCGACACCGGCGGCGAGGGCGTCGCGTACCACGACGACGAGGCTGCACGGCGGGACGACAGCGGGTTCCGCCCCGAGGTCGGGGTCGACATCGAGTCGCCGTCGCTGGGCGGGACGGGCGACGGGTCGATCGGCTACGCCGAGGAGGGCGAGTGGGTCGAGTACACCGTCGACGCCGAACCAGGCACGTATCGGCTCGCCCTCGCCGTCGCCAGTGAGCGGGACGGCGAACTGACGGCGTCGATCGACGGTCGCGAGATCGGGGCGGTCACGAAAAACACGGGCGGATGGTACAACTTCGCCGAGGTCGAGGCCGGCGAGTTCACGATCGAGGAGGGCGGCGAGCACGTCATCCGGATCGAATCGACCGGACCGTTCCTCAACCTCGACAGCCTCGTCGTCGAAGAGAGTGGAACCGATCCGGCTCAACAGCCCTACGATGGAACCGCTCCCACCCTTCCGGGCGAGATCGACGCGTCGCACTTCGACACCGGCGGCGAGGACGTCGCGTACCACGACGACGAGGCTGCACGCCGTGACGACAGCGGGTTCCGCCCCGAGGTCGGGGTCGACATCGAGTCACCGTCGCTGGGCGGGACGGGCGACGGGTCGATCGGTTACGTCGAACCCGGCGAGTGGGTCGAGTACACCGTCGACGCCGAGCCGGGGACGTACCGACTGTCGCTGACGGTCGCGAGCGAGCGGAACGGCGAACTGACGGCGTCGGTCGACGGCCGAGAGATCGGGAGCGTGGCGAAAAACACGGGCGGGTGGTACAACTTCGCCGAGGTCGAGGTCGGTGAGTTCACGATCGAAGAGGGTGGCGAACACACCATCCGGATCGAGTGGATTGGGCCACCGATCAACGTCGATCGTCTCGTCGTCGAGGGAGCAGAGGGGACGAGCGCGGTTCGATCGTCGATCGAACCGGACACGAGAATCGACGCTCCGGACGCCTTCGGGACCGCCACGCTCGCGCCCACTGTCACGACCGACGTCGGCCCGCTCACGCCCGGAGCAGCGTCCGATTCACGGGGCACGTCCGCACCGACGGGAGCGACGCTGGCAGCGCGGACGTCGCGTTCGAGCGTCTCGGTCCCGTAGTCGCGTCCTCGCTCCCGGACGCTCACTCCGTCAGCGGCAGTGCGATCCCGAAGACGAACGGCACCAGCAAGAGGAGCACGACGCCGAACGCCTCCAGGTCGAAAAAGAGCGTGTGTTCCCACGCGGGGAGCGGGCCGAACACTACGGGGGCGACGAGTTCACCGAGCAGGCCGACGACGAACAGCGTCGCGCCCGCGAGCATCCCGAGCTTCGTGACGCGCGGGTAGTCGATGTCTCCGTATCTTCCTGGCATCGGCAATGCGTCTCTCGGCGGGCGATATAGGCTTTTTCGGTGAGAGGGGCCGTTCGCCCGCATCACCGTGGTCGTCGTTTCCATGGGAGAGACCGTTCACCCGGTCGGCTCGACGTTCTGGTTCCCGCGGAAGAGGTTCTCCGGGTCCCACGCGGCTTTGATCTCGGCGAGCCGGTTGTAGTTGTCGCCGTAGGCGGCCCTGACTCGCTCTCGGCCCTCGTCGTCGGTCAGGAAGTTCATCGCCACGTCGCCGGTCGTGTACGGCGCCATCGCGTCGTGGAACGCGCGCACCCACGTGAGGTGTTCGTCGTCTCGCTCGGACGCGTCCCACCGTGCCTCGATCAACAGGTGGTGGGCGGCGTCCCGGTGGGCGTACGCGGTCGCGTCCGACGGTGGCTCGGTCTCCGCACCGCCACGGGGCGAGACGAACACCGTCGCTCCCGGAGACGGAGCGTCCTCGGCGTACGCGACGAGCGTGTCGATCGCGGGATCGGACAGCGTCGCCAGGTACTGGCTCCGCAGGTCGGTTCGTCGCGAACCCTGGCTGTCGCCGGCCCGCTGGAACGCCGCGTAGGGACGTCCGCGCAGGCTGTCCATGAGGGGGTCGCCCCGTGCCCGGAGTGACGCGAGCACCTCTTCGCCTTCCGCGGGTGGCCCGGCGTAGAAGGCGACGATGATGGCGACACGAGTGTCGTGTATCGCCTCGGGGAAGTACGGCTTCGCGGGGAGGTGCATGCTCCCGAATAGGAGTCGCGCCTCGGGCGGTGCGTCGGCCACGAACTCCCGGTAGTACCGGGCGACTTCGCGGGTTTCCCCGGCAGGGTAGATGAGCGATCCGGCGAAGACCTCCGGGCCGACCGCGTGGAGCTGGAACTCGAACGAGGTGACGACGCCGAAGTTCCCACCGCCGCCACGGAGTGCCCAGAACAGATCCGGGTGGCTCTCGGCGCTCGCGTGGACCAACTCGCCCTCGGCCGTGACGACGTCGGCCGACAGGAGGTTGTCGCTCGTGAGGCCGTACTTCCGCGAGAGCCAGCCCACGCCGCCGCCGAGCGTCAGTCCGGCGACGCCGATGTTCGGGTCCTGTCCGCCGGGAACCGCGAGGCCGAACGCCTGTGTCTCGTGGTCGACGTCGCCCCAGGTCGCCCCCGCCTCGACGCGAGCCGTCTTCGTCTCGGGGTCGACCCGGATCCCGTCCATCGGTCCGAGGTCGATCACCAGCCCGTCGTCACAGACCGCCGCCCCGGAGACGTGGTGACCGCCACTTTTCACCGCGAGACGCAGGTCGTGCTCCCGAGCGACGTCCACGGCGGCGACGACGTCGGCGACACCGGTACACCGGGCGATGGCCGCCGGTTCGCGGTCGATCCGCGCGTTCCACACCGTCCGGGCGTCGTCGTACCCGTCGTCACCGGGACGGAGCAGCGCACCGCGAAGTCGCTCACCGAGTGCTCGGTACGCGTCGTCGGGGTGATCAGTGGTCGTCATGCTGTCCGGCCGTGATTCGGTTTCGACGGACGGGATCAGTAAGCAAAAGCGTTGACCGCCGGTACTGGCGTCGTTTTTGTCGACGTTCGACGTTCGACGATCGATCAGCGCGCTCGACGTTCTCTGCATCGAGTTCTGGATCGCCACGACGAGACGCGAGAATCGACCGCTCGCCCCGTCAGGTGGGCAAATCCATCCCTTCGAAACCCGATTTCAATTCGTGATATCCAGCGCCGAAGATTTATTCCCGTCTCTCGTCTCGAACAGGGCAGATGGCCACGCGAGTGAACTACAGTGGCCTCGTCATCGCCGGTGTCGGGTTCTTCCTCACACGCTTTACCGTCACGCTCGCGCTGTACGACGACCCGGTCCGCTTCTACCTGGCCGGCGTCGTCCCGCTGGCGCTCGGACTCGGGTTGGCGGCGTTCGGTGTGGCGCTGACCGTCGCCGACGTCGACGCGTCGCTGGTCCGGACCACGGCGCTCTGGTGTGTCGTCGGTGCCGGCACGATGCTCGTGCTCGTCGTTCTCACGCTGCTGGGGTCGACGACGGGCGACCTCCCGACGCTCGCGTCGCTCAGCTCCCGGGCGTACTTCTCGAACTTCCTCATCGGTGGGAGCGTCGGCGGGACGCTCACGGGACTGTACGCGTCGCGCACGCGACGACAGCGTGGTGAACTGCTCCAACAGACCTACCGGCTCGAAGTGCTCAACCGGCTCCTCCGCCACGAGGTGCTCAACGCCGTCACCGTCATCCGGGGGTACGCCACGCTCGACGTCGACGAGGACCCCGCCGCCGAACGGGTGATCGAAGAGCGGTCGGCGACGATCGAACGGACCATCGAGGAGGTGAAGTACCTGACTCGGAGCGCGGGCCGGGGACCCGCATCGGGGGGCTCGGTCGATCTCGATCGGTGTCTCTCGGAGAGCGTCGAGGCGGTGCGGAACCGGCACCCGACCGCCCGTATCTCGATCGACACCACCGCAGAGGCGGTGACGGTGCGGGCGAACGAACGGCTGGAACAGGTGTTCGTCCACCTGCTGGAGAACGCCGTCGTCCACACGCCGGCGTCCGAGCCGGCGGTCGAAGTGTCGGTGTCGGCGACGGCGACCGCCGTCCGGGTGAGCGTGACGGACGAGGGGCCGGGTCTCCCCGAGACCCAGCAGGCCCTGGTCGAAACCGGCGACATCGGTGAGTTCGACGACCCCAGCGCTGGGTTCGGTCTGAACGTCGTCCGCTTCCTCGTCGAGAGCTACGGCGGGAGCATCGACGCCGACACGGGGGAGTCGGGCACCACGATCAGCGTCGTCCTGCAACGGACGGACGTCGAGGACACGGGGCTGGGGACGATCAATCCGGCCACGGGTGTTCGACCGGCCCTCCCACACCTGTTCGTCACGCTCGTGGCGGCGCAGCTCGCGGGCGTCGCCTACGGCGTCACGGCGGAACTCCTCGGCGGGTCCGTCGCGGCCATCGGCGTGTTCTACGGGATCCAGAACGAGGTCGTCGGCTGGTACACCCACCAGTTCCACAGCGTCGTCTTCGCGTTCGTCTTCGCCGGTCTCGTCTCGCTGGTGCCGACGCGGTACCGCAACCACACGCCGACGTACGCGCTCGTCGGGCTCGGCTGGGGAGCCTTCATCTGGCTCGTCGCAGCCGGCGTCGTCGCCCCGGTCTGGCTGCGACTGCTCGGAATCCCGGCTCCCGTTCCGAACGTCTCGCTCACGCTGCTCGTGAACCACCTCGTCTGGGGGGGCTCACTCGGCGTACTCACGGCCTGGGGGTACCGGCACGTCGCACCCCAGGTGGCCCGTCTCGGTCGACGATCGACCGCTGGCTCCGAACGAACGTGATCGGTGCTGACCCCGTCGTGCGACCGCCGTCGGGGTGACCGAGCCGCGGATCGGATGCGCCACGGACTGTCGGGATGGTAGGTATTAGACCGCTCGGTCCCGTAGCCGGACGTATGCCCGACACGTCCCTCCGCCTCCGTCGCGCGACCGCCGTCGACGCGCTCTCGGACGTCGAGACGCTGCTGGCGGAACACGGCCTGCCGTCGGCGGACGTGCGATCCACGCCCGACGCGTTCTACGTGGCCTTCGAGGGAAGTGAGCGGGTCGGCGTCGGCGGCCTCGAGCCACACGGGACGGACGGGTTGCTCCGCTCGGTCGTCGTCGAGCCGTCGGTGCGTGGGGAGGGGTACGGAGGTGACCTGTGTGCGGCGCTGGAGGCACGGGCGTGCGCCGACGGGATCGACACGCTGTACCTGCTCACGACGACCGCCGCCGACTTCTTCGGCGCTCGCGGCTACGAGCCGATCGACCGTGCCGACGCCCCTCCCTCGATCCGGTCGACGACCCAGTTCGCCGACCTGTGTCCGACGACGGCGACCTGCATGCGAAAACAGCTGTGACCTGTCCCGCGGGACGGCTCTCGTCGCGTGAGGGGCAGGGATCGCCCACGGAGTCGCTCACAGCACCCCGACGAGCGTCGGCGCGACGCTGACGGCGCTGACGTCGCGTTCGAGCGTGTCGGTGCCGTACACTCGGGCGACGCCGGCGGCCTCGAGCCGTGTCCGGGCCGCGCGCGCCAGGAGTGGGTGGACGCAGACGGTGAAGATGCGGTTCGCGTCGCGCTCGCGGAGGACGGCGACGGACTCGGCCATCGTCGACCCCGTGGCGATGATGTCGTCCGTGATGACGACGTCGCGGCCCGCGACGGCGGCGTCGGAGGGTTCGACGCTCACCTCGGATCCCGAGTGACGCGTCTTCTCGAAGTAGTCGACGTCGCCGCCGCCGTAGGCGTCGCGGACCGTCGTCGCGATGTCGACCGCGCCGTCGTCGGGCGAGAGGAACAACGGCTCTTCGAGCGGCGTCTCCAGTTCCTCGAGCGGGACCGCGAGCCGACTCGCGGCGTCGACCACGTCACAGGGGACGTCGAAGAACTCCGCGATCGACGCCTCGTGCGGGTTCACGAGGACGACGCGGTCGGTGCCGGTCGAGACGGCGCGAGCGACGGCGCGCGCGGAGATCGGATCGCCCGGCTCGAACGCGCGGTCCTGCCGGGCGTACCCCATGTACGCGAGGACGGTCACCACCTCGTCGACGCCGGCCTCGCGGACGGCGTCCTGTAGCTGTAACAGCTCGACGTACGCGTCGTTCGACGGCGTCGCGGCGACGATCACCGCACGCTCGGCGTCCACGGCGTCGGGGACGGCGGCGAACGTCTCACCGTCCGGGAACCGGTCGAACGCCGGGACGGCGAGACTGTCGTCGAGAGCGGCCGCGAGCGACGCCGCCAGCGCCTGCGAGCGCGAACCTGGCACGATCATGTGCGATGGTCTCTCAGTGCCGGGTTAAACCCGTTTTCGTCTCCGTTTTCGCCCCGGATCGGTTCGCGTCGCCGCCGCGCCCGTCAGGGGACCGCGATGCCGCCGACCCCGCGGAGGCCGAGCGCCTGCGTCCGCGGGCCGTCGCCGGCGTCGACGAGGAACGTGCCGTCGCCGGTCACGGTGCAGACGAACCCGTCGCCGTAGGCGAACCCCACTGGGGGCCCGTCGAGCGGGAGGTCGACGGCGCGCCACTCCCCGCCGTCTCTCGCCTGCCGACGGCGGACGCCGGGCACCCCGGCGGCGTGGGCGCGCTCGCGGTCGGGGGTCGCGTCGACGACGTCCCACTCGCCGGCTTCGATCTCCATCCAGCCGTTCCCGAGGTAGAACAGCCCCTCACCCGTCGCCGCGAACGGCCCGGCGGCGGCGACGTCGCGGACGTCCGAGAGCCCGGCCGGGTGGAGGTCGCCCCCCACGATCCGGCGGACACCGTCGGCGGTCGCGACGAGCAGGGCGTCGACGCCACGGGCGCCGTCGACGCGGCCGACCGTCCGCCACGGGCCGGCGTCCGCGTCTGTCCCAGTCCCGGTGTCTGCGTCCGCATCCACGTCCGTCTCCACGTCCGCGTCACCGTCGGTACCAAGAGCCGACGCGAACGGAAGCGTCCCGACGCGACCGTCGTCGCCGACGGCGACGATCCGGTCGTCGGCGAGGCCGACCGCGGTCGCGGGCCCGAAGCCGGTCGCCTCGTAGCCCGGCGCGAGCAAGACGTCCTCGTCGGTCGCGACGGCGATCCTGCCATCTCGCCCGGCGACGTCCCGGGCGGTACAGCGGTGGTCGACGTGGAACCCGCCGACGCGGTCGTCGGAGACGTCGACGACGACCACGCCGACGGCCGCCGCGACGAACACCTCGGTCTTGCCCGATCTCGACGAGAAGACGCGCTTCTCGTCGATCGAGAGGTCGTCGTCGGTCATACCCGTACGTCGCTCGGCGCGATGGAAAGCGCTTCCGCTCGGGGCGGTTCTCCGTCGTCCTCGCGGTCGCGGGGACGAACACTCGGGGGTCGACCGACGTCCGTCAGGCCCGCCGCGACGACCGCTCTTCGATCAGAGGAACTCTCTCACTTCGGAGTACCACATGTCGTGGTGGTCGACCTCGCCGAGGGCCTCGGCGACGTCGACCGCGATGGCGTGCCAGCAACGCTGGTCGGGATCGTCCGGCGAGAGGTTGTACTCGGCGTCCTTGCAGGTGCAGCCGCCGTCCTCGACGACGTACTCGTCGTCGTAGCCGACGACGACGGTGAAGTCGCGGTACTGCTTGACACGACCCTCGGAGACGGCTTCGATGGCCCGCCGTCCCCGACTCCCGTGTGTCGAGACGATGGCGTCGACGACGGCGGGCGTGAGCCGACCCGCCGCGGCGAGCGACGCCCGCCAGCCGTCGGTGGAGTCGGGGACTGCGTCGCTCTCCTCGCCGCGATCGGCCTCGTCCCCGCGTCCGCTCCCGCGTTCGTCCCCACCGCCGTCGCGGTCGCGGTCGTCGTCGGCGTCCGTCACGGCACGCGGTTTGCCCGATGCGGGCAAAAGCCGTTCGGTCGTCGGGGGTTCGGCGACGTCGTCTCGGAGCCCCGGGCGGAACTGTCACACTCGTTCGCCGCCGCCGACTGGTATGGACTCGGACGGACCGGTCCGCGGGGAGCACGACGCCGACGTCGCGGTCGAGGCGATCGAAGACGACGAGCACGTCGAGTACCTGCCGGACGAGCGCGCCGTCCGGTACGTCGCCGGCTGGATCGCGGCGGACGACTCGTCCGGGCGCGTGCCGCGGTTCTCGACGACCCCGTTCGAGCGGTGGGCCGAGACGCGGTGTCTCCACGGGGCCGCGCGTGCCGCCGCCACCCACGCGGCGGCCGAACTCGACGTCGACGACGAGACGGTCTCCGGCGGGGTGACTGCCGACGTCGACGGCATCGACCGGGCGGCCGTCGTGACGGTCCGAACGATCCTCGACCGTGAGGGACGGGTCGTCTCCGCGCCGGCAGTGGCGTTCGACGCGCTCGTCGCGGCGACCCCTCGCACCGTCGAGATACGCTACCGGCTCGCCGACCAGATGTCCGAGCGGGACGTGCCGGTGTACGCTCGGTCGATCGTCGAACGGCTTGAGTGACTGCCGGGACGCACGGACGACCGGCGAACCACCCGCTCCGATCCGCGTACCGCGGTCGTATCAGAACCGCTTTGGGCCGCGCACACGGTCGGTCGATCATGCTCGTCAGCGAGGGCGGCGTCGAGGTCGAGGTGCCCGAGGCACGCGACGGCGCCTCGGAAGGCAGCGGCGGCGGTGTCTTCTTCAACCCGACGCAGGAACTCAACCGGGACGTCACCGTCGCCGTTCTGCGCGCCTTCGAAGAGCGCGAACCGCGTGTGGAGTCGTACCTCGACGCGATGGCGGCCTCGGGAATCAGAGGCGTGCGCGCCGGCCACGAGGGGTACGCGGTCACGTGTGCCGACGTCGACGCCGACGCGGTCGACCTCGCGCGGGAGAACCTCGCGCGCAACGGCGTCGACGGTCGGGCGGTCCACAGGGACGTCAACGCCCTCCTCCACGACGATGGCCCGTTCGACGTCGTCGACATCGATCCGTTCGGGACGCCGATCCCGTTCGTCGACAGCGCCTTCGCGAACACGCGCGACCTCGTCTGCGTGACGGCGACGGACACCGCGCCGCTCTGTGGCGCCCACCGCAACTCCGGGGTCCGAAAGTACGCCACAGTGCCGCAGAACACCGAGTACCACGCCGAGATGGGGCTTCGGGTCCTCGTCTCGGCACTCGTCCGAACGGCGGCGCGGTACGACACTGCCGCCGTCCCGATCCTGTCGCACGTCACGCGCCACTACGCGCGGACGTATCTCGAACTGGACCACCGCGCGACGAGCGCCGACGCCACTCTCGAGGAACTGGGCTACGTCCACCACTGCGACGACTGCCTCCACCGCTCCGCCGAAGCGGGCCTCGTCGCACACCCGCCCGACGCGTGCCCGAACTGCGGCGCGTCGACCCGGACGGCCGGGCCGATCTGGCTCGGATCGATCCGCGACGCCGACTTCACCCGCGCCGTTCTCGACCGGGTGACCGACGACATGGGCGCGGCGAAGCACGCGCGGTCGCTCCTCGAGACGCTCGCCGACGAGGTCGAGGCACCCACACACTTCGACCAGCACAAACTCTGCAAGGAGTGGGGGGTGCCCGCACCCGCGATGGACGACTTCGTCGACGCGCTCCGCGACGCCGGCCACGAGGCCTCGCGCGCACACTACCACGGCACGGCGCTGAAGACCACCGCGTCGGTCGCCGAGATTCGCGCGGCGACGGCGGAACTGTTCTGACGTCTGCCCCGCGACGCTCCACCGGCTGTTTCCCGACTCTCTCCCTGCTCCCCGGCCATCCATCTGTTTCCCGACTCCCTCCCTGTCCACTGGCTCCCCACCTGTCCCCGACTCCCTGCTTGACCCCGGCTCTCCACCTGCCCCCGCCACCATCCGACGCCGTCGACCGGAGGCGTCGTCTTCTTGTATCGGCGGATTGAACGCTCGCCCGAATGTCAACGCTCTCTCGGACGCAGACCGCGCGGGCCGTCGTAGATACGGTTCGCGACAAGGAGGTGACGTTCCTCGCTGCGGGTATCTCCTACTACATCCTCGTCTCGCTCGTGCCACTCCTGGTGCTGGCGCTCGTCGGCGCCGCGCTCGTCGGTGGCGAGGCGTTCAGCACCCGGGTGCTGGCGCTCGTCGACGCGAACCTCCCTGCGGGCAGGGGGATCGTCGCACAGGCGCTCGGCGACCGGGTGTCACAGGGCGGGCTGGGCGTCGTGAGCCTGCTGTTGACCGTCTGGGGGGCGCTGAAGGTGTTCCGCGGGCTCGACACGGCGTTCAGCCGGATCTATCCCGGCGACGCACGCGGGCTCGTCGCTCAGTTGAAAGACGGTGCGGCCGCGCTCGCGTCGATCGGTCTGGGCGTCGCTGGCGTCCTCGTCGTCGGCAGCCTCATCGCGCTCGTGGACCTCCCGCTCGTCGGCCTGGTCGGCCCGTTCGTCCTCCTGGCGACGCTCGTCGTCGCGTTCTTCCCCCTCTACTACATCCTCCCCAACGCCGACGTCTCTGTCAGGGAGGTGATTCCGGGGACCGTCTTCGCCGCGCTGGGGTGGGCGATCATCGCGACGGGTTTCGGGCTGTACGCCCAGTCGGCAGGGGGGAGCGTCGCCGGCGCGCTCGGGGCGATCCTCCTGTTGATGACGTGGTTCTACCTCTCGGGCATCGTCATCCTTACCGGCGCGGTGATCAACGCGGTCACCGGGGGCCGGACCGAATCAGACGGCGCGGACCGGCAGGTACAACACCGGGGAGACCGACGTGTCACATCGACAGAAATGAGCGAGGGCGAGACCGACACCGACCGACGCGAGACGATCGAACCGAGCGGTGCGCCCGACATCTCCGAACTGGAACACCGGGTCGAGGAGCTCCGGGCCGATCTCGACGACTTCGAGCGCGACGTCGACGAGCGGACCCTCCCCAAGGCCGACGTCGAGGCCGAGCTGAAACGGTACGTCCGTCGGCGGATGCGGCGGGGCAAGGCACGCGGCTGGGGGCCGTACCTCGTGCTCCTCTACGGCACGGTGATGACGCTCGGCGCGTTCTTCTTCCTCGACGGGCTCTGGGCCATCCTCGCCATGATCGTCCTGTTCCTCTCGACGCTGGGGCTGTACGCGCTCTTCCTCGTCGTCGGTATCGGCTTCAACGTCCTCTCGGTCCCCGGCAAGGCCGCCGACGCGGTGCGTGACCGCCGGAGCTGACTCCGAGGAGACGAGGAGACCGACCGTCGTCACGCCGACGAGTCCGACTCTCTTCCCGCTGACGAGACCACCCCTCGTCGCCCCGTCGTCCACCCCCCACCACGCCGCTGCGACGCTCGGCGGGTTCCGGGTCCACACCGTTATGACGGTCTCCGTCGAAGCGACACCGATGATCAAGCTCGTCGTCACCATGGACCGGCAACCGGGCACCACGACCGCGGCGTTCCGCCGCTACTACCGCGAGGAACACGCCCCGCTCGCCCGGCAACTCCCCGGTCTCGAACGCTACACCGTCTCGTTCCCGCTCGTCCCCGAGGACAGCCCACACGACGCGCAGGCCGAACTCTACTACGAGAGCGCCGAGGCGCTCGACGAGTCGTTCGCCTCGGCGACCAGCACCGACGTGAGAGACGACCTGGCGGCTTTCGCGGACACCGACTCAGTCACGCGGTTCGTCGCCGACGAGGAGGTCTTCCTCGAGTGAACAGACGCCGGTGACGTCCCGTTCGGATCGGTCGTCTCGTACCGTCGGCTGTCACCGGTTCGAGACGGTCGACACCCCGAGGTCCGAACCCGTTCACGGACCGACCGCCGACAGCCCACGGTGTCAGCCCACCGGCGTCACCGTCACCGAGACCACGTCCGCGACCGCGGGGTAGCTGAACCCGTCGTCGACCTCGGCGACGAGTCGGACCGTCCCGTTCTCGTCCTCGCCGGTGTCGGGCCCCGACTGCCGCGGTGCCTGGTTCGGCCCCGTCCCCGGCTCCTCGTTCACCTCGGTGCCGGCGTCCCACAGTTGGACCTGGTCGGTCACGTCACCGTCGACGGGCTCGTCGCCGTCGAACAGTGCGATCCCCTCGGGACCGGGCGCGTAGAAGAGGTCGTTCGACTGGATGAACATCGTGACGAACGACAGCCGCGCGTCGTGTCCGGCCGTCACCTCGAACTCGTAGGCGTCGCCGGACGCGATCGGTCCCGCCGATGACGCCCCTGCCGGTGTGTCGAACGCGTCGCCCGTCGTGGTCATCTCCATCCCGCCGAGCGACTCGACGAGCGTGGCGGGCATCCCGTCCTCGGCGATCCGTTCGAGCCCCTCGCTGGCGGGTTCGCCGGGCGTGAAGAGTACACCGGGATCGGTGTGGACGGCGAACGCACCCGGCGAGAGCGGGGCGGCGACGCTCCCGTCCATGGTCCGGAGCGTGTCTCCCGTCGAGACGTTCTCGATGCGGACCCGGAACTCCTGTGCCATCGACTCCCCGCCGTCCATGTCCGACTCGGTCATCGAATCGTCGTCCATCTCCGTCTCGGTCATGCCGTCGTCCATGCCCGACTCGGTCATGCCGTCGTCCATGTCCGTCTCGGTCATCGAACCGTCGTCCATCCCCGACTCGGTCGCCGTCGCCTCGCCGCTGCCGCCCTGTCCGGCACAGCCAGCCAGTCCAGCGAGCAGGACGCCACCACCGATCTGTACGAACCGCCGTCTACTCGGGGTACTGATACTGTCGTCGATCATTGACGTTTCACGTCTCGACCGTCGCCACCAGTCCGAATGAACATTTTTCAAACTTCGTATATATTGTCCACTGAATCCGGGACGACTCTCTGCCACTGTGCGCCGAATTCGGGCTCACTCTCTCCCAAATTCGACGTGACTCGACTCGATCCGACGCGAGTCGGCTCAACGGTCCGCCGACGAACCGGTGTCGTCGACTCCCGACTCCGGACGGCGTCCCCGGTTGGAAATTCAGCTACACGATCCCGACGATCGGACCGACGAGCACGACGACGCCGGCGACGCCTGCGGCGAGACCGACACCGCGCGCGAGCGTGTCGCCCCACGACACCGTCCGCTCAACCGAGAGCACGACGGTGATGGCCGCCATCCAGACGAGGTTCATCGTCCCAACGACGACCATGAACGCGAACAGCGCCCAGCAGCAGCCGAGGCAGAACCAGCCGTGTTCGAGACCCATCCGTGCCGCGCCCCGAACGCCGGGGTGGTGATGGGTCAGCAGGAATCCCAGGGGCGTCCGGCAGTGGCTGAGACAGCGGTCCTTGTACGGCGACAGCTGGTACGCCGCGAGCACGAGGAGCGTCCCCCCGAGGAGGACGCCCGACCCGGCGACGCGGGCGAGCGGCGTGAAATGGTTCACGACCAGCGGGACGACGCCGACGCCGGTCCAGAGCAGCGTGTACGCCCCGAGGAACGCGCCGACACGCGCCAGTCGCTCGTGTCTGTCCCGGCCGGCCAGCGTGCCGTGGTACATCCTCACCAGCGGAACCGACGACGGGTACATCATCGCGACCATCATGACTCCCCACATGAGGAGGTAGAGCACCCAGCCTGACACTCCCGCTCCCGTCGCCATCATCTCGGGCACGCCCGGATCGGCCATGTCCATCGTCATACCCATGCCGCCGCTCGTGCCGGGCATCGGGAGCAACTGACCGATCATCGCGAGCCAGGCAAGCAGGGCGACCACGTACACGACGAGTCCGACGAGACGCGTCTCGCGGAGGCCGAGCGTGCTTCGCCGTCTGCTGCCGACAGTTTCTCCCGACCCCATGGCCTCAGGCGTTCGTCAGCTCGAAGTCACAGACGAAGGCGTTGTTGCCGCCCAGGTCCCAGTCGAACCGGTCGTTGTACGACACCGTGGCGCTCGTCGACTTGGCGACATTCATCACACCACTCGACGTGAACGGGTGCGGCGAAATAGTCGCCGCTTCCTGGTTGAATCCGACCCTCTCGACTACCTCCATGGCGATGTCGTCGCCGAACGACACGCGGGTGGTGTCGCCGTCGCGCTCGAACTCGACCGGCCCTGTCGCCACCTCGGTCGACCGGAAGTGCGTATCGGCCACGGGGGCGAAGATTCCCCCTGTCCGGCCCAGATAGATATCCTCGAGGGCGGCCCGCTCCTCCTCGCTCGCCTCCTCGTCGACGAGCAATACCACGTCGTACTGCGTCGAAGGGTCGAAAAACACGCCCTCGTCGCTGGAGATGAGAAACGCCGCTTTCCGTCCACTCAGATCCACGTCACCGTACTTCCCGCTCGTGATGTTCCACGCCAGCGCGGCCGTACAGAAATCGTCGTCCGGCGGCTCTAACATGATGCACTGGCAGGCCACGTCGCAGTTGCAGGCCTCTGCGTACTCCCCGCTGAGTTTCCAGGTCTCCATACTTTTGCACCATGTTAGCCCATGACATATTAACTAATAAACATAACTATTATTGTATCTGTTTGTTTGCGGCTGAGAACAACTCCCCGCGGCTGCGTCGATCGGCGCGACCCACCGGCTTATATGCCCCGTGCACCCTCCGTACCGGTATGCGCGGACTCGGTGAACTCGCCGTCGTCTCCGGTCTCTCCCCCGTCGTCGTCGACCTCTTCGGCGTCCTCACCCGGCTCGGCGACCCGTGGCTCCTCCTCGGGGCGCTCGCCCTCCTCTACGCCGTTGCGGACCGTCTCGCCCTCGACCGGCGGCGAGTAGGGCTCGTCTTCGCGGCCGCCTTCCTCGCCCTCGGTGTGACACTGGCGCTGAAGGCGGCCTTCGCCCTCCCCCGCCCGCCCGGTGCCGCCGCCGAGGGGTACGGCTTCCCGAGCGGCCACGCGCTCGGGACGACGGTCGTCTGGGGGACTGCAGCCGTGGTCCTCGACGTCGGTCGCCGTCGCCTCTGGACGGCGGTCGCCGCCGCCGTCGTCCTCCTCGTCGCCGCCTCGCGCGTCGTCATCGGCGTCCACTACCTCGTCGACGTCGTCGTCGGCGTCGGCGTCGGTCTCGCCGTCGTCGGCGTCGCACTCGCCGTCGGCGTCGGTCGACTCCCCCGTCTCACGCGGTCCACACGTCAGGGGGTCGGCGGGGTCGCGGTCGAGCGGGTGTCACACGCGGACGTCGACCGCGTGTTCGCTCTCGCCGCGGGCGTCGGTCTCGTCGCCCTCCTGCTCCGTGCGTCGCCGGACACGCTCCTCACCGCGGGGGCGGCGCTCGGCGGCTGGTCGGGGTGGCGCGTCGCCGAGCCGACGGTCGACGTCGACACGCACAGATCGTCCGTCCCGCTCAGTGGGACTGCCGTCTCTGTCGCCGGCCTCCCGCTCGTTCTGGGTGGACTGCTCACTGCCGACGTCATCGCCGAGGCCGCCGCGACCCCCGGCCTCCTGACGATGGGGGTCGCAGGGGTGTTCGTCGCCCTCCTGTTCGCGTTGCCGCGGCTGGCCGTTCGCGTCGTCGGTTCGGTGTAGTCGTCGGCGTGTGGCCCGCTGGCCAGTGCCCGTGTGATCGCACGGCTTCGGCTGTCGGTGACGAGCCCGTCGAAAAAATTCGGTCGTGGTCGGCGAGCGTCAGAACGTCTCGAGGTACTGGTCGAGCTCCCACTGCGAGACGTCGACGCGGAACTCGTCGTACTCGTGGCTCTTGGCCTCGACGAATTTCTCGTAGACGTGGGCGCCGAGCGCCTCCTGGACGACCTCGTCGGCCTCGAGTGCGTCGAGTGCCTCGCCGAGGTTGCTCGGGAGCGTGGTGATGCCGCGCTCCTCGCGCATGGACTCGTCGAACTCGTAGATGTTCTCGCGGATCGGATCCGGCGCGTCGAGCCCCTGCTCGATGCCGTCGAGCCCGGCGTGGATGAGCGCGGCGAACGCGAGGTACGGGTTACACGACGGGTCGGGGAAGCGCGCTTCGATGCGCGAGGCGGCCGGGACGCGCGCGGCGGGCTTGCGGATGAGCGCCGAGCGGTTCCGGTCGGACCAGGCGACGTAGACGGGTGCCTCGTAACCCGGGACCAGGCGCTTGTAGCTGTTGACCGTCGGGTTCGTGACGGCGGCGAGCGCCGGGGCGTGTTCGAGGATGCCCGCGAGGAACGAGTGAGCGGTGTCACTCAGGTCGAACTCGTCGCTCTCGTCGTGGAACGCGTTCTCGCCGTCCTCCGTGAACAACGACATGTGCGTGTGCATCCCGGAGCCGTTGATGCGTGGGATGGGCTTCGGCATGAACGTCGCGTGGAGGTCGTGCTGGGCTGCGATCGCGCGGACGACCATCCGGAAGGTGGCGACGTTGTCCGCCGTCGAGAGCGCGTCGTCGTACTTGAAGTTGATCTCGTGCTGACCCTCGGCGACCTCGTGGTGGCTGGCTTCCATCTCGAAGCCCATGCTCTCGAGGCCGTAGATGATGTCGCGGCGGACGTCCGACGCGAGGTCCTTGGGGGCGACGTCGAAGTAGCCGCCGTGGTCGGCGGTGTTCGTCGTCGCGCGGCCGTCTTCGTCCTCCTCGAACAGGAAGAACTCGGGCTCGGGGGCCGCGTTGACCTGGTAGCCCATCTCCTCGGCGCGAGCGAGCACCTGCTTGAGGACGTAGCGCGGGTCTCCCGTGAAGGGTTCGCCGGTCGATGTGTCGATGACGTCGCACATGAGCCGCGCGGACCGGCCGTCGCGCCACGGGAGGACCGCGAACGTCGAGGGATCGGGCTTGAGACGCATGTCCGACTCCTGGATGCGGACGAACCCCTCGATCGAGGAGCCGTCGAAGTAGATTCCCTCCGTGAAGGCCTTCTCCGCCTGCGAAGCCGGGATCGCGACGTTCTTTACGGTTCCGAGGATGTCAGTGAACTGTAGTCTGAGGAAATCGACACCTTTCTCGTCGATCTCGTCGAGGACTGCCTGTGCTTCACCACTCAATCCACCGTCTGGTGCTGTATGTTCGTCCGTCATCTTCTGGACACACTACGCCAATACAGCCAGTATAAAGATCTTGTCGATTAACGCAAGGTGATTAATGGTGGGTGCTGAACTGGGCATTCGTAAAGTTCTAAACCCCCGGACGTGTGTTGAACTGTAATGACGTACGAAAACCTCGATGCCAAGCTGATCAACGCACTCCTCGGCGACGGTCGCGCCAGTCTTCGAAGTCTCGCCGAGGATCTCGACGTCTCGGTGACGACCGTCTCGAACCACCTCCGCGACCTCGAGGAGGAGGGTGTCGTCGAGGGGTACACCCCGATCGTCAACTACGACGCCCTCGGCTACGACGTCACCGCGATCATCCAGCTCAAGGTCGAGGGGAGCGCCCTCCCCGAGATCACCGAGCGACTCCAGGACCAACAGCAGATGATCTCCGTCTACGAGGTCACGGGCGACTACGACATCATCGCCATCGGCAAGTTCAAAGACACCGACGGGATGAACCGACAGATCAAGGAGCTCCTCACGGACGTGGACATCCGCGAGTCGAACACGTCCGTCGTGCTGAACGCCGTCGTCGAGAACCAGCAGTTCGAACTCGACATCGACGACTGAGGCGGCTGTCGTCGGTCACTGGCGGATCGATCGCGGAACCACGCGCGACCGAGCGGGAGGCAGTGACGACAGAACTCGTCGGACGCCGGGTCGACGCTCGACGACTCCGCTCCTCGAACCCGTCCTCGAACACGAACGTGCGCGTCCCAGCGTTTCCCTCGCTCGCTCACTCCGTTCGCTCGCTCGGCAAAACCTGGATCAAAACGACCTGGAATCGATCGACAGCAGAGACTACTCGAACCCGTCCTCGAACACGAACGTGCGCGTCCCAGCTTTTCCCTCGCTCGCTCACTCCGTTCGCTCGCTCGGCAAAACCTGGACCAAAACGACCTTGAATCGACCGACAGCAGAGACTACTCGAACCCGTCCTCGAACACGAACGTGCCGTCGCGCTGGACCACCTCACCGTCGACTTCGATCACCGAATCCTCGGCCATGTCGACGATCATGTCGACGTGTTCGGCCGACTCGTTCGCCTCGTTCTCCTCGCCGACGCACTCCTCGTACGCGGCACCGACGGCCATGTGGACCGTGTCGCCCATCTTCTCGTCGAACAGCATGTTGTACGTGAACTGGTCGATGTTGCGGTTCATCCCGATCCCCAGTTCCCCGAGGTAGCGTGCACCGTCGTCGGTGTCGAACACACCGTCGAGGACGTCCTCGTTCCGTTCCGCCGAGTACGACTCGACGCGACCCTCCTCGAACCGGACGCGGACCCCTTCGATCTCCCGGCCCTGGCGGTAGAGCGGCATGTCGAAGTGGACCTCGCCCTCCACGGAGTGTTTGACCGGTGCGGTGAACACTTCGCCGCCGGGCAGGTTCTTCTCGCCGTAGTCGTTCAACGTCGTGTTCCCGGCGATCGACATGGTCACGTCGGTCTCCTCGCCCGACCTGATGCGGACCTCGTCCGCGCCGTCGAGGATCTCGACCATCTCGGCCTGGTGTTCGCGCTGGGCGTCCCAGTCCAGCCCCACGGCGTCCCAGACGAAGTTCTCGTACGCCTCGGTGCTCATCCCCGCCAGCTGGGCGTGCCCGCTCGTGGGGAACTGCGTGAGACACCACCGCTTCGAGAGCCGTTCCTTCAGGACGGGCTGCATCGCCCGCCGGTACGCCGCCGTCGTCGCCGGCGCGACGTCGGACTGTTCGCTCACGTTCGCGCCGCCCCGGGCGACGACGACCACGTCGCTCTCCTCGTACAGCGCCAGCTGGTGCGAGGGCGTTTCGAACGCGCGCTCGTCTTCGCGCTCGCCGTCTGCCGTCTCCGTCTCACTGTCGTCGGCCCGCGCTCGCAGGAACGCCCGCGACGCGCGTTCGGAGTTGTTCAGGTAGACGGGGTTGGCGCCGCGGTCCCCGACCACCTCGTGGAGCGCGACGGCGAGTTCCTCGGCCTCCTTCGGCATCGCGATGACGACGTTCTCGCCCGCCTCGATCCCGGTCGAGTGGTCGGCGACGATCTCCGCGTGCTCGCGGA
This sequence comes from Salinigranum salinum, assembly GCF_009176545.1. Classification (GTDB taxonomy): domain Archaea; phylum Halobacteriota; class Halobacteria; order Halobacteriales; family Haloferacaceae; genus Salinigranum; species Salinigranum salinum. The sequence continues at coordinate 400,675 of NZ_VTOJ01000001.1, forward strand.
TGCGTGGATCCATACGCCTCCCTGTTCGCCGTGATGTATGCCTCTTTCGACGGTCCTCTCCCCTCTATCGACACACGTTCCGCCTCCCCTGACAGACTCGTGGAGGAGAGAAACTGGTATATCATTATAGAACGTGTATGACCTCGCCCGCTCACGCGAGGCGGAGAGACCAATGGCCACGTACATCACGCTGGTAGACTGGACCGGAGAGGGGATCACGAACGCGAAACGGAGTCCCGAGCGCCTCCAGCAGGCGAAGGAGGTCTTCAGCAGACACGGCGGCGAGATAACCGACTTCTTCATGACGATGGGCGCACACGACATCGTCGTCGTCTCGAAGTTCCCGGACGACGAGTCCTACGCGAGGGCGACGCTACAGGTCGCCAGCGGGGGGTCGATCCGAACGGAGACGCTGAAGGCGTTCACCGAGGACGAATACCGCGACATCATCGACTCGCTCTGAGGCGTCACGGTCGCACGGTTTGCGCCGATTTTTCCGGATCGGGTTCCTCTCGCCGCGAGCCCACGCAACTCGATCGGGTGGCTCTCCCCTTGACCCGCGCCCCGTCGTTCGGCCACCGTCCCCCGCACCCGTCGACCACTACCGCTTTGTCGCTCGACCGATTCGTACGACCATGATCGACCTCCGCTCGGACACCGTCACTCGGCCCTCCGACGCGATGCGCGACGCCGCACGCGACGCCGAGGTGGGCGACGACGTCTACCGCGACGACCCCACAGTGAACGAACTCGAACGCCGTGCTGCCGACCTCCTGGGCATGGAGGCGGCGCTGTTCGTCCCGTCGGGCACCATGGGCAACCAGGTGGCCGTCCGCACCCACACGGACCGCGGACAGGAACTCGTCGTCGACGAACAGGCGCACGTCGTCAAGTGGGAACTCGGCGGCGTCGCCGATCTCTCGGGGGTTCAGGCTCGGATGGTCGACGCGGGGCCGAGCGCAGTCCCCTCGCCCGAGCAGGTCCGCGACGCCTACGTGGCGGAGTCGCTGCACCGCCCCGGAACCGGTCTCCTCTGTCTGGAGAACACCCACAACAGTCGGGGCGGAGTCGCGGTCCCGGCCGAGCGGATCGCGGCCGCGGCCGACGCCGCCCACGACCTCGACGTGCCGGTCCACCTCGACGGCGCGCGGCTGTTCAACGCCTGCGTCGCCCTCGACACCGACCCCTCGGAGATGGTCGCGCCCGTCGACAGCGTGCTGTTCTGTCTGTCGAAGGGGCTCGGCGCGCCCGTCGGCTCCGTGCTCGTCGGAAGTGAGGTGTTCGTCGAACGCGCGCGCCGGCTCCGCAAGCTGTTCGGCGGCGGGATGCGGCAGGCGGGGATGATCGCCGGGCCGGGTCTGCTCGCGCTGGAGAACGTCTCACGGCTCGCGGAAGACCACGCGAACGCCCGCGCGCTCGCAACGGGCCTGAACGACCTCCCGGGGCTCTCAGTCCCGGAGCCGGACACGAACATCGTGCTGCTCTCGACCGACGGGCTGTCGGCTCCCGGCCTCGAAGCGGCCGCGGGCGAGCGGGGCGTCGCGTTCAACGCGCGGGACGCAACCTCGGCCCGCCTCTGCACCCACCTCGACGTCTCCCGCGCCGACGTCGAGGAGGCGGTCCAGCGGATCGCGGCTGCTGCCGATTCGCTCGCCTGACACTGTCCCAGCGTGGTCCCGCACTGCTCGGCCTGTGGGCGGCTTTCGGCCGAAGACGTATCACGGATGCGACCCACCCGTCCGTGTGAACACGGCTCTCGTCGGCGTCGGTGTGCTGATGATCCTGCTCGGACTCTCCGGCGTCCTGCGGCCGATGAATCCGTACCTCCGGAACTTCTCGTCCGCCCGGTCGTGGCGGGAGAACCCCGCCGAGGCCGAACGGCGGCACCGACGACGCGCGAGGCGCTGGGGTGGGGTCATCGTCCTCTTGGGGATCGGGGTCGTCGTCGGCGTGGGCGACTGACCGGTCGTGGGCGACTGACCGGTCGTGGGTGACTAACTGCTCGTGGGCAGCGGACTGTTCGTGGATGAGGGATCGTCGCGCCGGACGTGTCCGGCGGAAGCGAGGACGCCCGAGCGACGGCACGCTCCGACCGCGGGTCGCTTCCCCGACGGGTCCCTGGCGACTCCCTGGTACCCGGCACCCCTCGGCACTCCCACCGCGTCCGTCACACCTCGGGTTCGATGAACACCATCCCGACCCGGCTGTCGAGGCCGCGGATCGTCTCCTCGATGGCCGAGATGTCGTCGTCGATGGTGCTCGTGTCGCGGTCGTCGGCGAAGCTCACGTCGGCCGTCACGACGACGTTCCCCGGGCCGAAGAACACCGTCCCGAAGCGGTCGACGTGGGTGACCCCTTCGTGACTCCGGATCGCCTCTCGTAGCCGTTCTTCGACCTCTTTCGGGAGGGATTCGCCGATGAGGAGGCGCTTGTTCTCCCACGCCAGTGCGAGAGCAAAGCCCATCAGGAGGAGCCCGATGATGACCGCCGAGACCGAGTCGTAGATGGGGTTGCCCGTCACTCGCGTGAGGACGATCCCCACGAGCGCGATCGCCGCACCGCCGAGGGCGATGGCGTCCTCGGTGAACGCCGTCAGGGTGGTGATGTCGCTGGTCTTCCTGAACGCCTCGGGGATCCCCGACCAGCCGTACTCCGTGATCTGTCGCTGGAGCTCCGCGTTGGCCTTCGCGAGCGCGTACGTCTCGAAGCCGATCGCGCCGACGAGGACGACGACGTTGACGAAGAACGGGTCGATCGTGGCTCCGAACAGGGTGAAGGGGTCGCCGCCACCGCCGTGAGCCGGGTGTAACACCGCGTCGTAGCCGTGTTTGAGCGACTCCCACCCCGCGATCCCGAACAGGAGGACGGCGACGAGGAACGCGTAGAAGAACTGCGCCTTGCCGTAGCCGAACGGGTGTCTGCGGTCGGCGTCCTGGCCGCTGTACTTGATGCCGACGAGCAGGAACACCTGGTTGCCCGTGTCGGAGACCGAGTGGTACGTCTCCGAGAGCATCGACGGGCTGCCCGTGAGGAGGAAGCCGACGAACTTCATGATCGCGATGGCACCGTTCGCGACGAGCGCGGCGAGGACGACGGAGGTGCTACTGCCCATACGATCCGGAGTCGCGGGCGCGTGTTACCTGTTTTGGGTCCCGGCCCTCCCGGTCGTGCCGACGACGCGGCTCAGGCCGGGCCCACTTTCGGCTCTCGCTCCGGTATCTTCCTGTACCGCCCACCCCTACCCCCGGTATGCTCGTCGTCGTCTCCGACACGCACGCCCGGACCGACCACCGACTCGCGGGGCGTACCCTGGAGGCCGTCCGCGCTGCCGACCTGGTCGTCCACGCCGGCGACTTCAACCGCGAGCCCGTCCTCGACGCCTTCCGGGACGTCTCGGCGGAGTTCCTGGGCGTGTACGGGAACACGGACGACGAGGCCATCCGCGACCGACTCCCACCCGCGCGGAACTTCACCTACCGCGGGGTCGAGTTCGCCGTCACTCACACCCGCGAGGGTGGACCGACCGCGCTGTCGCTGTTCGGTCGCGAACGTGACGCCGACGTCGTCGTCTTCGGTCACTCGCACCGACCGACGCTCGACGTCTCCGGCCCCGTGACGTTGCTCAACCCGGGGAGCCACGCGCAGCCGCGAGGGAACCGACCCGGCCACGCCGAGATCGACGCCGTCGCCGACGGCCTGCGCTGTCGACTCGTGACGCCGGACGGTGAGGTGTTCGAGGAGGCGACGCTGGGCGGCGATCGACGGTGAGCGGCGAGAACAGCGGCGGCGACGGAGACGACCCCACCGTCCGGGCGAGAGACAGGAGCTCGCACCCGGCCGGTCGTTGTGGAGCGTGAGCGCACGGGAGGGCTGAGCCGAACGGGCAGAGTTTGGGGGACCGGACCGGGCGCACCTTCGGATAGGGCGGCCGGGAACAAGAAGACACCCAATCCTCAAAGAAGCGTTTGAGCCTCCCGAGGACCGGGACCACGCGCGTGGACGACGGTGGTCCCGACGTGCCGTCGGCTGCCCGCGGCGGGCGACTCCCGGAATGATCAGTGCCAGTCGGAGGAGCCGGTCGGCCCGGTCGGACTCGTGGTGACGAGTCGCGGCGGTCGAGGGGGGATCGATGCGGCCCGGTCGGAGGCCACGAGGCCGAGGAGAGAGATCAGTACCGGTCGAGGTCGCGACTGGTGCGAATCGTGGTGACGACGGAGACGGACGTTCGCACCCGGTCGGTCGTCGACAGCGGTGGGGAGGGCACGTGGTGGAGGGCGGAATCGTCAGCGGGGACCGAACCGGGCGCACTCCCTACTACGACCTTCCGTCTCAAGAGGGCATCTAAGACTCAAACAGTCGTTTTACTCTCCGCTCCACGACACGTGCTACCGCGTGACCCACCAGACGGCGAACCCGCCGAGCAGCACTGTCGTCCCACCGAGGAAGAAGAGCAGCCCCGGAGACGTCGCCATGCCGTCGAGGAGCGACGGCTGTGTCGCGGCCACCGTCTCGACCGTCTCCACGGTGAGGTCGGCGGTCGGTGACGGCTCGGTCGGTGTCGACGCCGGCGTGGACGTCGGCGCCACCGCCGAGGTCGGCTCTTCGGTCGGGACCGCCGTCGGTGCCGGGGTCGCCGTCTCGGTCAGCGTTGTAGCCGCGGTCTCCGTCGCGCTCGGTGCCGGCGTCGCGGTCTCGACTGGCGTTCCGGTCCCGCTCGGTGCCGGCGTCGCCGTCGCCGCGTCCGTCGGACCCGTCGTGGTCGTGGTCGCCTCGGCGATGTCGAAGCCGCCGCCGTCCGTCGCGGTCTCGGTCGTCGTCTCGGGTTCGGCCTCGGTCACGATCGCCGTCTCTGTCGGCGTCCGCGTCGCCGCGGCACCCCCGTCCCCTCCCGCTTGCGCCTCGGGCGTCGGCGTGTCCCCGTCGGTCGTGGCCGCGCCACCGCCCGCGCCGCCTCCCTCCGCTGTTTCTCCGCCGGCACCGAGGCCGACCGAGAGCCCGCGCCGGGCGAGCCGGTCGACGACGACGCTCGCGAGACCGAGGACGCCGATCCCGCCGATGAGACGCGAGAGCGCCGCCTTCAGCCCCGTCGTCTCCTCCTCGCGTCCGGCGACGACGACGAGGGCGCGGTCGGCAGGGACGTACACGTTCATCTCCCGTCCCTTCTCGGAGTAGACCGTGTCGCCTACCTCGACGAGACCGGCGTCCTCGAGTTTGCGGAGGTGGTACTGGGCGTTCTGTATCGAGGTGTCGACACGCTCGGCCAGGGCGGAGGCGGAGGCGGGCTCCTCGTGGAGGGCGGCGAGGATCTTCCGAGTGGTCGTCGACGAGAGGGCGTCGATCAGTTCGTCGGCGGCGTCCGAGTCGAGGCCGACGACCCGCGGTTCTTCGTTCGGGTCGATGTCGGGTTTGGAGGGCAACAGACCGGCCATCGTCGACACCGTTTCGACCCCGCACCTATGAGTTTTGTCTCTCCCCTGCAGTCGATCGATTTCGCCGCTCTCGGGGCCGTTCCCCGGAGCGCCCCTCGGCCGGTCTTCCGTCCGGTGCCCGGTCCCCCGTGAGTCCCGGCGGAGTCCCGAAACGGCTTTACCTCCGCCGAGGAAAGCGCCGTACATGCTCCCCGTCGCGCCTGCGGCTGGAGTCGTCGACACGATCACGGGAGACCCCGTTCTGGCCGTTCTCGTGGTTTCGCTCCTCCTGATCGTGCTCTTCGGCTACCTCTACCTCCGCCGGACGCTCATGAACCTGCGCGACGGTTACGAAGACGCCTACCGCGGGAAGTAGATGGTCGCGACAGCGACCCTCGCGACGTTCCTGCTCGCCGCGCTGGCTTCGCTGTTCATGGCGTGGGCCATCGGCGCGGGATCGTCGGGCTCGACCCCGTTCGCCGCCGCCGTCGGCGCGAACGCCATCTCCGTGATGCGGGCGGGTTTCGTCGTCGGCGTCCTCGGCTTTCTCGGGGCCGTCCTCCAGGGTGCGAACGTCACGGAGGCGGTCGGCACCCAGCTCGTCGCGAACGCGACGCTCACCGCGACCGCCGCGATCGTCGCGCTCCTCGTCGCCGCCGCGCTCGTCGCTCTCGGCGTCTTCGCCGGCTACCCCATCGCCACCGCCTTCACCGTCACCGGTGCCGTGGTGGGGGTCGGCCTCGCGCTCGGCGGCGACCCCGCGTGGGCCAAGTACCGGGAGATCGGCGCGCTCTGGGTGCTCACGCCGTTCGTCGGCGGTGGCGTCGCCTACGCCACCGCGAGGCTCCTGCGCAACGACGACGTCCCCGAACGTCTCGCCGTTCCGTTCCTCGCCGGCCTCGTCGGAGCCATCGTCGCCAATGTCGAGTTCGCGATCCTCCCCGGACCGGACGGGGCCGGATCCATCGCCGGCACGGTCACGCGTGCCGCCGCTCTCCCGGGGTCGCCGCTCGTCGGCCGGCTCGCCGTCACGCTCGTCCTGTCGGTGCTCGTCGTCGTCGTACTCGCCCGCGAGATGGCCGACAGCCAGGAGCGCGGTCAGCGCCGTTTCCTCCTCGTCCTCGGCGCGCTGGTCGCCTTCTCGGCCGGCGGCTCGCAGGTCGGCCTCGCCATCGGCCCGCTCGTCCCGCTGCTGGACGTCGTCGCCCTCCCCCTCCCCGCCGTGCTGGCCGGCGGCGGACTCGGTCTCCTCGTCGGATCGTGGACGGGCGCACCCCGGATGATCAAGGCGCTCGCGCAGGACTACTCCTCGCTCGGACCGCGGCGGTCGATCGCCGCGATGATCCCCTCGTTCGCGATCGCCCAGGCCGCCGTCGCGTTCGGCATCCCCGTCTCGTTCAACGAGATCATCGTCAGCGCGATCATCGGCTCGGGCTACGCCGCCGCCGACGAGAGCGGTGGCGGCGTCAGCGCGGCCAAGATGGGGTACACCGTGCTGGCGTGGCTCGGCTCGCTCGTACTCGCCTTCGGACTCGGCTACGGCTCGTTCACGATCGTCGACTCACTCCTCGGTTGAGTCGGTCGCTTCGTCGTCTATCGGCGGCGTCCCGGCTGCGGTTCCGCTCCTCGTCTCCGTCCCCCTCCCCGTCGCCTCGGCCGGCTCCCGCCGCCCGGCGGTCGCCATCGTCTCCGCGGCGGCGGCGATCCGTTCGTGTGCGCGGACGAACCGCCAGGCGAGGTAGATGCCGAACACCCACACGAGGAGGGCGACGGCCGCGAGGATCTGCTGGGCGACGACGACGCTGTAGAGGAGGACGAACGCGCCGAGCACGACGGCGACGATTCGCAGGCGGCGGTCACGTCGCTCGTCACTGGCTCTGGCGGTGGAGGACTCCGTCATCGACCGGGGTTGGCCGGGCGAGCGACAAAAACGTTGAGTTTCCGCGCGTTCAGCTCTCGACTTCGGCTTCGGTCTCGTCGTCGACGTCACCCTGGGAGTCGATCTCGTCCCCGGACGGACGGGTGATGCGTGCCTTCATGATGCGGGTGTTGTCGACCTGTTCGATCCGGATGACGACGCCGTCGTACTCGATCTCCTCGCCCTCCTCGACGAGGCGGCCGGCCCGGTTGAAGATGAAGCCGGCGAGCGTCTCGAACTCCTCGCCCTCGGGGAGGTCGAGGTCGAGCACGTCGTTCACCTCGTCGATGTTCACCTCACCGCGGACGAGACAGATACCGTCGTCGAGGAACTCGAACGGCTCCTCCTCGTCGCCCTCGAGGATGTCGCCGACGATCTCCTCGACCATGTCCTCCATGGTGATCAGCCCCTCGGTGGTGCCGAACTCGTCGATGACGACGACCATCTGCATCCGTTCGTTCTGGATCTCCTGGAGCAGTTCGTCGACGTTCTTCGACTCGGGGACGTGCAGCGTCGGCTGGACGATGTCGGTCAGCCGCGCCGTCCCCTCGCCGTAATGTTTCTCGCGGACGAGGTCGCGGATGTTGACGATGCCGATGACGTTGTCGAGGTTGCCGTCGTAGACGGGGACGCGCTCGTGGTCGGACTGGACGCACGTCTCGATGGCCTCGTCGAGGGTGGCGTCCTTCGGGACGGCGGTCATGTCGAGTCGAGGCGTCATCACCTCCTTGGCGATCGTATTGTTGAACCGGAAGATGCGGTCGAGCATCTCGCGTTCGTCCTCCTCGATGACGCCCTCGCGCTCGCCCGTCTGGATCATGTTCTGGATCTCGTCGCGGGTGACGTACGTCGTCTCGATCGCGGACCGTCCCCCGGTAACGCGGTTGATGACCCGCGTGAGGTAGTCGAAGACGACGATGAGCGGGAAGAGGACGTACTCCGAGAGTTTGAGCGGGCGGGCGATGCGGAGCGCCCACGACTCGGTGTTCTCGACGGCGTACGATTTGGGGGCGGACTCGCCGAACAGTAAGACGAGCGCGGTGATGCCGAACGTCGCCGCGACGACGGCCTGTCCCTGCGAGAGATAGAGGGCGAACAGCCCCGTCGCGACCGAGGACATCGCGATGTTGGCGATGTTGTTCCCGACGAGGATCGTCACCAGGAGGCGGTGGGGGTCCTCCTTCAGGTCCTTCACCGCCGCGGCACCCGGCACGCCCTCCTCGACCATGTTGTCGACGCGGTGTTTCGCGAGCGAGAACATCGCGATCTCCGACGAGGAGAAGAACGCCGAGAGTCCGATGAGGAGCACGATAGCCACGACTCCGCCGACGGTGACGGTCGTGTCGTTGATCGGTAGCGCGTCAGCCAGCCCACCGGGGCCGGTCTGTGCGATGATGACCGTTGAGAGCAGCGACAAACCCATGCAACACCTCTCATTGCTCCGGCGTGAAATTAAGAGTTGTCCATCCGGGACCGCCGTGCAGCGGGCCCGTTCGGTTGCGACACGCTTAGGCCGTTCACGTTCGAAACTCGACTCATGAGCGAGCCACAGATCACCCTGTACCGGCTCCAGGCGTGTCCGTTCTGCGAGCGCGTCGTCCGCACACTCGACGAGTACGACCTCGACTACCGGTCGCGATTCGTCGAACCGATGCACGGCGACCGGAACGTCGTCAAGCGCGTCTCGGGCAAACGCACCGTCCCCGCAATCGTCGACGAGCGCACGGGCGTGACGATGTCCGAGTCGGCGAACATCGTCGACTACCTCACGAAGACCTACGGGGAGGGTGCCTGAGATGGTCGACTTCGATGTGGTCGACCTCCCCGAGACCGACCACGTCGACGTCGGCGACACCGCTCCCGACTTCACCCGTCCACTGGTGAACGACGAGTACTGGGAGGACGTCTCGCTCTCGGATCTCACCGCCGAGGGCCCCGTCTGTCTCGTCTTCTACCCGATGGACGGCGCGTTCCCCGCGACGTACATCTGGAACGAGCTCCGCGACCGCGCCTGGGGCGACCGCCTCACGGTCGTCGGCGTCTCGATCTCCACGCCGTACGAACACAAGACGTTCGTCGACGAGCGGGAGATGGACTACCAGCTCTTCTCGGACCCCGCGAACGGCGTCGGGACGGCGTACGGTATCGAGAACCCGCTGGACGGGATGACGGGCGTCGAGGAACCGCGCCCCGCCGTGTTCCTGCTCGACGGCGACTGCATGGTCACGTACGCCTGGGTCGCCAGCGAGTGGCCCGACTTCCCCGACTACGACGCGGTCGAAGACGCCATCGAGGCGCTCGTCTGACCTTCCGCTTCGTTCCCGACCGTGACCCACACTTCAGCCGACGACGACCGACTCGACCGGGCGGCCAGCGCCATCGCCGACGGCGACCTGGTCGTCTATCCGACGGAGACCGTCTACGGTCTCGGTGCCGACGCCACCAGCCCCGCGGCGATCGAGCGCGTCTTCGACTGCAAGGGTCGCTCCCGCGAGAAACCACTCTCGCTCGGCGTCCCCGACGTCGAGACGGCCCGGCGGTACACGCGACTCACCGACCGTGACGAGCGGTTCGTCGACGCGTTCCTCCCCGGCCCCGTGACCGTCGTCGTCGCCGCCGACCCGTCGCTCCCGCGCGAACTCACTGCGGGGCGCGACCGCGTCGGCGTCCGCATCCCGGACCACGACCTCGCGCTCGCGCTCCTCCGGCGGGTCGCCCCGACGCCCGTGACGGCGACCAGTGCCAACGTCTCGGGGAGCGGGAGCGTCCGCCGGGTCGCAGAGCTCTCCCCGCAGGTCCGCGACGCGTGCGCCGTCGTCCTCGACGGCGGCGAGACGCCGGGGACCGAGAGCACCGTCGTCGACCCCTCGCGGGGTATCGTCCACCGGCGCGGGGCCCACGCCGACGCCGTCGAGGCGTGGCTGGCCGAGACGGCCGGCGAACGCGACGTGGAGTGACGGGGCGGCCTCCCACCTCCATCTCCGTCTCGGTCCGCCTCTCGGTCTCGTGTCCTCGTTTCACAGGCCGAGCAGCGATCGCATCGACCGCGTCCGGACGCCGCACTGCGTTCGAAAGTCACAGGCACGGCACTTCGACGTGTCGCGCAGCCGTGGTGGCGGCCCGTCGAGTGCCCGGACCGCGCGGAGTGCTCGGCGGTAGGTCGCCTTCGCGCGCGTCGTCAGCCGGACGGTTCGGACGACCGCGTGTGCCGGATACTCGACGAGTGCGCGGGGGACGGACTCGCCTCGCTCCCACGATAGCGCCTTCGCAGCCGCGACCGCCCGGACCTGCTGCGGTTCCCACACTCCGTGCTCCGGTGGACTGCCGGGCGAGACGAGCGTCGGCACCACGCCGTCGGCCGTGTCGATCAGCTTGTGGACCCGCCCGTGGCAGTCCTTTCCCTCCAGCGCGACGTGTGTCGAACGCGGTTCGCAGAGCGCGCTCCAGTCGTCGCGGCCGGCCAGTCGATCCAGCGCTGTCCGGTAGTCGCTCGGCGCGAGATCGATCGGCTCGGCGCGGAGCCGTGCGTCGCTCGCCTCGCGGAGGCTGGCGTACTCGAACGCGAGCCGCTGCCGTGCTCGCGCCGTCTCCGGGGGGCCGTCGTCCCCGTCGCGCCGGGCGTAGTACAGCTGTCGCGGGCAGAACGCCGCCCGCGAGAGGTCGGTGAACGTCGGCATCCACGGACGGGTGGCCGCCTCTTCACGTTTGAACCCTCGGTCGACCGGAAACGGTCCCGACACGGGTGTGTTCGCACACACCATTCGGTGCACGGGCTGCGTGTTTCGGCCGCTCTCGTCCGAGGTTCGCGGAATCGACGACCCCCTCCTTTCGACTGCACGCCCGCGTCGGTCGACCGACGACGGAGACGGGATCGCACCGACTCGTCGTCTCGCTCCGTCGCTCAGTTCGCGTCGGTCGCGGACGTGGTGGTCGTCCCGCCGTCGGAGAGATCGAAGCGACTCCGGGTCGCGGTCGCCTTCTCGTCCGCCAGGCCGCGCAGGTCGCGCGCGATCGGAGCCAGGGCGTCCGCCGGCGTGTCGAGTCCCTCGGCGAACGCGGCCAACGACTCTTCGGCCGCCTCGAACCGTTCGACCGCCGTCTCGGCCCGGTCCTCGGCCGTCTCCGTCGATCCGTTCTGCGCTAACGCGGCCGCGGCTTCGAGCGTACTCACCGCACCGAGGAACTGGTCGAGCGGTCCGCGCAGGTCGCCGAACGCGCGCATCTCGGCGTCGAACTGTTCGCGCTTCGCGCGGTACGTCGACGCGTCGAGCGCGGAGAGGGCGGCCATCGCCTCGGCGTTCGTCTCCTCGACGAGCGTCGTGTACGGTGCCTGCGCGATCCGTCGCTCCGTGTCCATCCTGGTCAGCGACGCCTCGGCCGCCTCGCTGCTCTCGTTCGCGAGCGCGGCGCGGGTCTCCCGCAGGTGGCGGTGCGCCCCGACGAGCGCGACCTGCGTCTCCGCGGCCGCCCGCAGGAACCGGCGGACCGTCACGAGTCGCTCGAGGGTCCGCTCCTGTCCCTCCGTCACCACCCGATCGCGTGCCCGCTCCGTCTCGCGTTTCGCCTCGGCGGCACCGTCCAGCACGTTCCCCTCCTCGAAGCCGACGGTCGACGCGTCCACCGCGAGCATCGTCTCCGCGTTGCCACGGTACTGTTCGACCACCGCCCCGAGGGTCGACTGCACCTCGTCGATTGCCTCGCGTGCCTCCGCTTCGGCCGCCGTCGGCGTCTCTGTCGGTTCGGGCGTCGCAGTCGGTGTCTCCGTCGGCGTCTCGGTCGGTTCGGGCGTCGCTGTCGCCGTTCGCGTCTCCCGCGATGTCGACATCTCCGTCGGCCGGTCGGTGGCGCTGCACCCGGCGACCGCTGCCGTGAGGAGTGCGAGAAACGGTCGACGTTCCATGGGCGGCGGTCGTGTAGCCCGACATACATATCTTGTGTCTCGATCGGTTCGGAGACCCGCCCAGCCCTGTGCAGGGCCCGAGAGGGAGCAACGAAAGCGCTTTACACCTGCGCAGGCCCACGTACGAACGCGGGACCGTGGGTTAGCCTGGTATACTTCGGGCCTTGGGTGCCCGTGACCCCGGTTCGAATCCGGGCGGTCCCACTTCTACGCGAACTCTCCAGCGAGCGCCGCGAAGCGTGCGCGAGCCCCACGAGTTCGCGGTGCGTGGAAGACCCCGCGATTCGAACCAGACCAGTCGCGCGCAGCGAACGGAGTGAGCGAGCACGTCTGGGCGAGGTTCGAATCCGGGCGGTCCCATCCCACTTTTTGTTCGGTCGCTTCGCTCCCTCGCAAAAACTTGGGGAAAAACCGCAGTGGTGGATTCGAACTCGACGAGGCCGAACGGAGTGAGGTCTCGGCCCAGTTCGAATCCGGGCGGTCTCACTCCATCTTTTTACTTCGTCGGGTCGCGCTCCGCGCGACCGCTCCTCGCAAAAAGCGGGGACAAAAACGTGCCGCGACTCGCGATGCTCGTCGCGGTGCCCACATGATTCACCCATGTGCGCTTAGTTCTCTGCGTCGTTCTGTGAACCCGTTATGTCGGCCCGCGCTCACAACCCGAAGAAGAAGACGATGCCGAGCGTCGTCGTCACGACGAACAGCAACTGCATCGGTCCGCCGACGCGGATGTAGTCCGTGAACTTGTAGCCGCCCGGCCCGTAGACGAAGAGGTTCGTCTGGTAGCCCACGGGCGTCATGAACGCCGTAGAGGCGGCGAACGTCACCGCGAGGACGAACGAGAAGGCGTTGGCGCCGAGCGTCGTGGCGGCCTCGACGGCGACGGGCACCATCAGGACGACCGAGGCGTTGTTGGAGATGACGTTGGTCAACAGCGCCGTCACGACGTAGAAGAGTGCGAGCACGCCGACGAGCGGGAGCAGGGTCGAGCTCAGCACGACGAACTCGGCGAGGAGCGCGGCAGCCCCCGTCCGTTCCATGGCGATGCCCAGGGGGATGACGCCCGCGAGGAGGAAGACGACGTCCCACTGGACGGCGTCGTAGATCTCGGTGGGGCGGAGACAGCGGGTCGCGACCATCGCCACCGCGCCGGCGAGCGCCGAGACGACGATGGGGACGAAGTCGAGCGCCGCGAGCGCGACGACGACGGCGACGATGCCGACCGCGACGGGGATCTTCGACTCGCGGTAGTCGTGGCGTTCGACCTCCTGAGCCACGATGAAGTTGCGGTTCCGGTCGAGCTGTTCGATGCTGTCGGCCGAGGCCTGCACGAGCAGGGTGTCGCCGACGCGGAAGCGGACGTCGTCGAGCCGCCGCCGAACGAGTTCGCCCCCGCGTCGGAGCGCGAGGACGGTCGCGTCGTACCGCTGGCGGAACCGCGAGGTGACGAGCGACTCCCCGACGAGCGTCGAGCCGGGCGCGACGACGACCTCGACGAGGTTCTGGCCGCCCTCTGCCGTCTCGAGCTCGGCCTCGTCGACGGTGACCGGCACGAGATCGAGCCCCTCGGCGTCGAGCAGTTCGACGAGGGTGTCGCGGTCGGTCCTCAGTGCGAAGACGTCGCCGACCTGGATCTCCTTCGGGCCGAGCGGTTCGAGGAACACCTCGTTGTGGCGGACGAGCTGCAAGAGGTCGACGTCGAAGTCGGTCTCGACGAGCGCGTCGCGCACCCGCATCCCCACGAGCGGCGAGTCCTCGCGGACCATCACCTCCGTGAGGTAGTCGGCCATCTCGAACTCCTCGGTCAGGTCGCTCCGCGGCTTGATGCGTTCGGGGGTCAGGTAGCGCCCGAGGGTGAGGAGGTACACCGTGCCGACGACCGAGACGACGATCCCCAGCTGCGTGAACTCGAACATCCCGAACGGCTGCCCCAGCAGACGGTCGGACAGCTCCGACGCGAGGATGTTCGTCGAGGTGCCGATGAGTGTGAGCATCCCGCCGAACATCGACGCGTACGACAGTGGCAAGAGCAGCTTCGACGGCGAGGTGCCGCCGCGCTCGGCGAGGTCGGTCACCATCGGCAGGAGGATCGCGACGGCGGCTGTGTTGTTGATGAAGCCGGAGATCGGCCCGACGACGCTGATCGTCGCCCCGAGCTGTCGGCTCTCGCTGTCGGCGGTGTACTGCGAGATGAACGCGCCGAGTTTCTGGACGATCCCCGTCCGCTGGACGCCCTCCGAGAGGATGAACATCGACAGCACGGTGAGCGTCGCGGCGTTGGCGAACCCCGACAGCCCCTCCTCGGGCGAGACCATGGGGATCGGCGCGCCGAGGACACCGACGTCGACGAAGAGTCCCGACACCGGCTCGACGAGCATCAGCGTCACCATCACGGCGATCGCCGTCACGTCGACCGGGACCGGCTCGGTCGCGAAGAGGACCAGCGCCACGAGGATGAGGACGGAGACGACGACGATGCCGGGCGTGAGCGCGACCACGACCGCACGTTGTAACCGCGGGTCAAAAGCGTGCTGGACTGGTTCGGTCGCAGTGTCTCGGTTCCGTGCGGTGACCTTGATCGGTGAAGCGACCGACCGCTCCGGAGCGCCGAACCCGTCGAAGGGACGAGCGGCGCTCGACAGGTTCGCCACGAAGAAAATCGACGGACGTGTGGGGAGGTGACCAAGCCGAGGTCGACGGTGTGGGCCGGTCCCCGGCCGACCGCGCGTTCAGTTCGTCTCCGATCCCCCCTCGGTGTCGCGCGCCCGGACGGACGCCGGGTCCACCCCGACCGCTGCCGGTCGTCCAGGCGCCGTCGGTCGTCCGCGTGCGTGATGATGCGTCATGCGGTCAGTCGTCGTCGCTCTCGCTCGTCAGCGGATCGCTCTGTTCTCCGGTGAACCCCTCCGATCCCTCGATCCGGTCGCGGGCGAGGGGGTCGAACTCCATCTCGATGTCCTGGTAGCGCGAGACGAACGACAGCTCGTGGTGGGACTCGGTCGGGTGGCCCAGATAGCGCTCTTCGAGGTCGAACTGCGCTCGTTCGTCCATCTCTGCCAGCTCCCTGAAATCCTCGTACACCGCGTGAGCGCCCGAGTGGAGTCCGAAGAGCGTGATGAAGATGTACTTGTACCCCAGCTCGCCCAGTTCGGCGAACGTGAGCGGGTCGTCCTCCTCGGACCACGCGAACGACGACGAGTAGTTGAACGCGAGATCGAGCTCCGGGTGCGTCTCGTGGATGGCCTCGGCGTACCGGCGCGCGTCCTCGCGCGAGGGGTCGGGCATCTCCGGCCAGACGAGGTCGACGCCGGCGTCAGCGTAGATCCGCCCCCGTTCGAGATGCTCTTCCCAGTCGCCGTTCGCGGAACCGTAGGCGTCGGTCCGGGCGATGATCACGGTGTCCTCGGACTGTCTGGCGTCGACGGCGGCCTCGAACCGCGACCGGGCCTCCTCGCGGGAGATGATCTGCTTGCCCGCGATGTGGCCACACCGCTTGGGCGACGTCTGGTCCTCGATGTGCACGGCAGCGACACCCGCCTTCTCGTACTCGCGGACCGCGCGACGGACGTTGTGGACGCCGCCGTAGCCGGTGTCGCAGTCGGCGATCACGGGGATGTTACACGCGTCGACGATCCGCTTGGCGTTCTCGACCATCTCGGTCATCGTCACCATCTCCAGGTCGGGGAAGCCGAACTGGCCGAGTACGGTCGAGTAGCCCGACATATACGCGGCGTCGTGGCCGGTCATCTCGGCGAGGCGGGCGTCGAGCGCGTGGTAGAGCCCGGGCGCGAAGACGAACGGCTCCTCGTCGAATTTCCGACGGAGCTCCCGCCCCATCGGGTTATCGATGTCGCGGGTGACTGTGTCCGACTCCATCGCCGTCGGCTCGAGCGGGGCGTCGGTCATCGCTCCGTCTCCAGCCGCTGTTCGATGCGGTCGAGCTGTTCGCGTATCGTCCGGAGCTCGCGCCGGAGCTGGGCGGTAGAATCCCTTCCGCTCGTCCCCAGATCGGGACAGAGCGGTGCCTCCGTCTCTCGTTCCTCGCGGTCGGTCCGGGCGTCGGTTCGGCGATCGGTGCGTCGAGTCGAGTCGGGTCGTGTGCTCATGTCAGGGTCGTGTGGGCGGTGTCGGTGGGTAGGTCGATCCGGTCGTCGGGCGCTCGGTCGCGTCGGATACGTGTTCGGTCTTCATCGCAGTTCGGCACACTCGAGTCCGGGAGATAAAGTTTATGAATTATAATGATAATATTCTATAATGCGGTTAAATAGTTCGACCGAGTCTTAGGTGTATAAATGTCTGTCATTGTCTATCACGATCTGGACGATAGAACGGTTTTCCCCGGACGTACACCCACGAGATGGATCTTCTCGGGATCTATCGGTGATAAGTGACCAGACGAACACGGCAGACGGAGAGACTGTCGGGGATACCAAGAACTACGTGCCCCGTCCATCCGTGGCTCTCACGCGTGGTCGCGACGGACTGCCCGCGTCGACGGTGCCTGCCGAGCGACGTGTTCACAGTCGACAGCTGTCGATCGATGTCGTCGGTCTTAATCGGCTCGCGCCCCTCCACCGAAGCAGTGACACCTGCCATCGAGGTGGAGAACCTCCAGAAGCAGTACGACGACGTGCAGGCGCTGACGGGCATCGATCTGACCGTCCCCGCGGGCTCGTTCTTCGGTCTCCTCGGGCCGAACGGCGCGGGCAAGACGACGTTCATCAACATCCTCGTCGGGCTCGTCCGGAAGTCGGGCGGGCGCGCCGAGGTGTTCGGCCACGACGTCGAGGCCGACTACCGCGAGGTGCGCGACCGGATCGGACTCGCCCCACAGGAGTTCAACGTCGATCGGTTCTTCCCGATCCGTGAAGTCCTCGAACACAAGGCGGGTTACCACGGTATCCCCCGTTCTGAGGCCCGCGACCGTGCCGAGACGGCGCTGAAACGCGTCGGCATCTGGGAGAAGCGCGACACGCGCTTCGACTGGCTCTCGGGGGGGATGAAGCGCCGGTTCGTCCTCGCCCGCGCACTCGTCACCGAACCCGACCTGCTCATCCTCGACGAGCCCACCGCGGGGGTGGACGTCCAGCTCCGTCGTGACCTCTGGGAGCTCATCACCGAACTCAACGACCGCGGGACGACGATCCTCCTCACCACGCACTACATCGAGGAGGCCGAGCGCCTCTGTGACGAGGTCGCCATCATGGACGAGGGACGGATCGTCGAGGTGGCGACCCCCGACGAACTGATGAACCGCGGCACCGACCGGGTCCGCGTCACGCTCCGCAATCCACCGACCGATGTTCCCGACATCGTCGCCGGCAACGGACAGGTCGAGGCCGTCGAACTCGTCGACTCCGACCTCGTCGTCACGGCCCGACAGGGCGGTCTGCTCGCACCCGATCTGCTCCGCGAACTCGACCGCAAGGGGTTCGAGATCGTCGATATCGACATCTCGCGCACCTCGCTCGAGGAAGTGTTCGTCGAGATGACTCACTCCCAGGAGACGATCCCCGCCGGGGGTGTCGAGTAGATGTCCGCCCTGTCGGTCGTCCTCGCGCTCGTCTCGCGCGTGACGTCGGTCGGCTTTCGGACCGTCGCTCGCCGCGAGATCGAACGCTTCCTCCGCCGACCGAAGAACACCTTCGCCCCGCCGCTGATCACGAACATCCTCTACTTCTCCGTGTTCGGCGTCATCCTCGGCGAGCGCATCGACACGATCAACGGCGTCCCCTACATCCTCTTCATCCTCCCCGGGCTCGTGGTGCTGGGCACTATCTCGAACGCGTTCGAGAACGCCTCCTTCTCCATCTTCCACGGTCGGTGGAACCGCTACATCGAGGAGGCGCTCACCTCGCCGCTGTCGTACTCGACGATGGTCGCCGGCTACACGGTCGCCGGCGCCGTCCGGGGGCTGCTCGTCGGCGTCCTCATCGCGATCGTCGGCGCGGTGTTCACGAGCGTCGGCGTCGCTCGACCGTTCTACCTGCTCTCGTTCGGCCTCGTGATCACGCTGCTGTTCGCCTCGATCGGCATCGTCGGCGGGCTGTGGGCCGACGACTGGGACGACCTCACCATGATGAATCAGTTCATTATCCGACCGCTGGTCTTCTTCGGGGCCGTCTTCTACTCGCTGGCCGAACTCCCGCCGCTCCTGCGGACCGTCTCGCTGTTGAACCCGATGGTGTACATGGTGAACGGGGTCCGCTACGGCTTCCTCGGCCAGGCGGAGGTCGATCCCAACGTCTCCCTCGCCGTGCTGTCGCTGCTGACCGCGGCGCTCGTCGGCGTCAACGTCACGCTGTTCAGGCGGGGCTACGGACTCACCGAGTGACCGCGGCTCCCGGCTCTGCTCGCTCTGTCGTCCCGACACGTGAGAGGGGTTACCCGCCGTGACGACTCTGTCCCCCATGACGACCCCGTTCCTCGGTGTGCGACCTCGACCCCTGTCCGTGACTCCCCGTGACTCCCCGTGTGCGGAGTGACTGAAACCGCTCTTTGACCCAGGCGTGCTCCTTTCCGTCCGGCCTCCCGGGGTCAGCACGCATGGCATCCGACACGGATCCGAAGACGGCCGCGTACGTCGTGGCCGTCGTCGCAGCAGTCCTCCTGAGTGCAGTCCTCGCGCCCGTGATCTGGGACTACGGCACCCGCTCCGACGGGAACGTCGCCGTCGTCTCGATCACCGGCTTCGTCTCCTCCTCCTCGGTCGACCGCGTCGCCGAGGACCTCCGCGAGGCCCGCGAGAACGAGAGTATCGACGCCGTGGTCCTCGAGGTCGACAGCCCCGGGGGCTCGGCTGCCGCGAGCGAACAGCTGTATCTCGCGGTCAGGCGCACGGCGCAGGAACTCCCGGTCGTCGCCAGCGTCCGATCCATGGGCGCCTCCGGCGCGTACTACGGGATGCTCCCGGCCGAGCGCATCTACGTCACGCCCGCGTCGATGGTCGGGAGCGTCGGCGTCCGCGGAACCGTCCCTCCGCCGGCCCCGAACTACGAGGTCCGCTCCGGCCCCGACAAGGCGTCGGGGACGCTGGAGCAGCGCCGCGAACAGATCGGGACGCTCCAGCGCGCGTTCGTCGGGAGCGTGATGGAACACCGCGGTGACGACCTCGCCATCTCCCGCGAAGAGGTCGCCCACGCCAAGGTCTACACCGGCGCCCGGGCAGTCGACAACGGGATGGCCGATCGCATCGGCGACCGGACCGCGGCGATCGACGCCGCCGCCGAGATGGCGGGCCTGTCAGACTACGGCGTCGTCGAGAAGGAGCCGCCCCGACGCCGCGGCATCGTCCTCGCGTCGACGACGAACGGGACGGTCGTGGTCGACCCCGGGGTCGGCTACCGGCACGTCGACACGACCCGGTTCCTGATGGTCCACGGTGAGGTCGACCTCGACGGGGAGGTGATCGCGAATGCGAGCGCGTGACAGCCTCCGCGTCGTCGGCGTCTTCGTCCTCGTCGTCGCGCTCGTCGTCGGTGGCACGGGAATCGCGTCCGTCGTCGCCGATCCCGACGGGCGGACGTACACGTCCGTCGAGGCCGACCAGTTCCAGCCGTCGGCGCTCCTCCCCACCGGGGACGACACTACCGGGACCGTCGAGATGAGTGTTCAGGGCGAGAAGACGGTCGTCGTCGACATGGCCCACGACAACGCCGTCGACGAGTCCGATCTCGAACCGCTGACGTCGGCGCTCGTCCGCAACGGGCACGAGGTGCGAGTCCACAGCCGTGGCGAGTTGAACGCGTCGCTCCGCCGCGCGGACGCCTACGTGATCGCCACGCCGCGGCAGCCGTTCACCGCCGACGAGGTGGCGGGCCTCCGCTCGTTCGTCGACGCCGGCGGTCGCCTTCTGCTCCTCTCGGAGCCGCCGAAGACGACGGTCCAGGGCGGCTTCTTCAGCGTCACGTTCAACACGGTCGGCGACACGCACACGACCGTCTCCTCCGGCTACGGGCTCTCGTTCGGGGACGGCTACCTCTACGAACTCTCCGAGGAACGGCACTTCAAGTCGATCTCCGTCGAACCGACGGGTGAGGCCGACCTCGTCGACGGCGTCGACCGCCTCGTGTTCCGCGAGGCGGTGCCCGTCACCGCCAGCGACGAGGCGACGGTCGTCGCGAGCGACACCGGGGAGACCACTCTCTCGACGACGCGCCGTGCCGGCGACCACGCCGTCGTCGCCCGGAACGACGGCGTCGTCGCCGTCGGTGACACCGACTTCCTCCGGAGCGAGAACGCCGTCGTCGCCGACAACGAGGTGTTCGTCGGTAACCTCGCCGACTTCCTCGTGAGCGGCGAGAAGACGCCCGGCGCACCGCAGCCACCCGAGGAGGGCGAACGCGGCCCGGGCGGCCCCGGAGCGGGCCCGCGTCCCGCACCGCCGTCTGGTGGGAGCGGTGAGTCGACGCCGGCACCGACGCCAGCGCCGGCCTGAGTCGGCCTGCGTCGGTCCGAGGTGAGCCGCCCTTCGTCGGAACCGCCTCGTACGCCTCCACAGAGCCGACCCACTCCCGGACACGCTTTTTTGACTCCCCTGGCGGTCGACACAGCTTTGCGTTCGTGGCCGATCGCGGACGTATGTCGACCGTTCTCGTCACCGGTGCCGCCTCGGGCATCGGGCGTGCGACTGCGCTCCGCCTCGCCGGTCGCGGCCACCGCGTCCTCGCGTACGACGTCGACGCCGACGGCCTCGGGTCGCTCCCCTCGACGGTCGAGACGCACGCCGGCGACGTCACCGACGAGGCGCGCGTCCGCGAGGTCGTCCCCGCGGACCTCGACGCGCTCGTCAACTGCGCCGCGGCGTACGAACTCGGCGCAGTCGAGGACGTCGACTGGGAGCGCGTGGAAGCACAGTTCCGGGTCAACGTCTTCGGGACGCTCGCGGTCACGCGGGCGGCCCTCCCGACGCTCCGGGCGAACGGGGGGTGCGTCGTCACGCTCTCGTCCGTCCTCGGGCGGACGTCGCTCCCACTCCACGGTATCTACGCCGGGACCAAACACGCCCTCGAGGGACTGTTCGACGCCCTCCGGGCCGAACAGTCCGCCGTCGACGTCGTCCTCGTCGAACCCGGCCCGGTCGACACGGGACTGAACGAACGGGCGAAGGCCGGCCTCGCCCGGGACGACGACTCCGCCCACCGCGACCTGTACGACCGCGTTCTCGCGGCGTACGATCCCGGCGGTGTCCCACCCGACCGGGTCGCCCGGGTGGTCGTCCGGGCGATCGAGACCGCCGACCCGGACGCCCGGTACGTCGTGACCGGACAGGCACGGCTCCTCCTCGTCTCCCGACTACTGCTCCCCGAGCGCGTCTACGACCGCGTCGCGCTCGCGCGCGTCCGCAACCGAACCGTCGTCGGGGCGTCGCTGGAACTCGCCGGCGACGCCCTCCACGCGGTCGTCGGTCGCACGCTCGGCCGGCGGTAGCGGTCGCGGAGGGGGAGAGGAGAACGAAGAGCGGGAAGAGAGTCGTGGGCTCTTTTTTCACACCCCGTTCCCAAGGGACGGTATGCCTGCTCCGGACCTCGACCGCTTCACCTCCCGCCGCTCGACCGTCTACGGCTCCCGGGGGGTGGTCGCCACCAGCCAGCCGCTCGCCGCCGAGGCAGGGGTCGAGCTGCTCCGGCGCGGCGGCAACGCCTTCGACGCCGCGGTCGCGACCGCCGCGGCGCTGAACGTCGTCGAACCGACGAGCACCGGGCTGGGCGGCGACGTGTTCGCGTGTTACCGGACCGCCGACGGTGAGGTCGGCGCCCTCCGCTCGTGCGGGGGCGCGCCCGCTGCGGCGACCGTCGACGCGGTCCGCGAGGCGGTCGCCGCCGGCGACGACGAGGCTCCCTCGATGCCGTTCCGCGGCCCGCACACGGTGACCGTCCCCGGCACGGCACGGGGCTGGGAGACGACGGTGACGGAGCTCGGCCGGTTGACGCTCGCCGAATGCCTGGCCCCGGCCGTCGAGTACGCCACCGAAGGGTACCCCGTGAGCGAGGTCGTCGCCGACCAGTGGACTCACGCCGAGGAACTGTTCACCGACGACGTCGCCCGCGACACCTACCTGTTCGACGGTCGGTCGCCCCGTGTGGGGGAGACGGTCCAGCTCCCCGCCCTGGGTCGGACGCTCGAACGCGTCGGTGAGGTGGGTGCGGACGTCGTCTACGAGGGCGCGGTCGGCGAGGCGATCGTCGACGCGGTCCGGTCGCGGGGGGGCTTCCTCTCGATGGACGACCTCGCCGCGTTCGAGCCGGAGTTCCTCGAGCCGATCTCGACAACGTACGGCGGGAGCGAAGTGTACGAACTCCCGCCGAACAACCAGGGGCTCGTCGCGCTGGAGGCGCTGAACATCGCCAGCGAGGTGGGTGCCCCCGACGCCACGGGCACCGAGCGGCTCCACCTCCTCGCCGAGGCCACGAAGTTCGCGTTCCACGACGGTCACCGGTACATCACTGATCCCGCCTACGAGACGATCCCCCCGCTGAACTCGCGGGCGTGGGCGGCACGCCGCGCGGCCGAGATCGGCGACGAGGCGGCCCGCGACGTCTCGTTCGGCGTGCTCGACGCCAACGCCGAGGACGCGGACACCGTCTTGCTCTGTGTGGCCGACGACGCGGGTAACGTCGTCTCGTACATCAACTCCCGGTTCGCCGGCTTCGGCTCCGGCATCGTCGCGGGCGAGACGGGTATCGCCCTGCAGAACCGCGGAGCGTCGTTCTCGCTCCAGCCCACGCACCCGAACCGACTCGAACCGGGCAAGAAGCCGTTCCACACCCTGATCCCCGCGCTCCTCGACTTCGCGCCCGACGACGACACCGACGACTGGGCCGCCTTCGGCGTCATGGGCGGCTACATGCAGCCGCAGGGCCACGTCCAGGTCGTCTCGAACCTGGTCGACCGCGACCTGCCGATCCAGCGCGCCCTCGACGAGCCGCGCTGGCGCTACCGCGAGGACGGCACGCTCGCGGTCGAAGCGCGCCTGCCCGGGGCGACGAAACTCGCCCGCCACGGCCACGACGTCCGGGTGCTCCCGCCGTCGTCGTTCGGCGGGGCACAGCTCGCGCGCAACTGCGAGGGAACGCTCTCGGGGGCGACCGAACCCCGGAAGGACGGGGCCGTCACACCGTACTGAGCAGTGGGGAGTGCTCCGCGTGCTCCGATCGTCGGTCCGGTCCGTCGCACCCCTCGGGTCGCGTCGGTTTCTCTCGTGACGACGTCTGTGACGAACCGTCACCCGCGACCGTGCCCGCCGGCTGTCGCGCCACGTGTGTCGGCCCCGCAATCGGGCGGATCGACCGCGAAACGGTCCCGCGTCGGACATCGGTCAATCGCCCCACATCGAGCAGCCGTTACTCGCCCCACATCGAGCAGCCGTTACTCGCCCCACATCGAGCAGCCGCTACTCGCCCCGTATCGGGCAGCCGTTCCACGCTCACGTGCGCGGCGTCAACCGGTGATCGAGTCGTCGGTCAGAAAGTCGACGAGCAGGTCGTTCACCTCGACGGGGCGGTCGAGCATCACCCAGTGGCTGGCCCCCTCGATCCGTTCGTACCGCCACGGCCCGTCGACTTTCTCCGTGGACTCCGTCATATACCCCTCGGTGAGATAGTTGTCGCCGTCGCTCCACACGCCGAGCACTGGACACGTCACGTTCGGATACTCGACCCCGTTCTCTTCGGGGGACTGAGGATGGAGATTGGCCCGGTACCAGTTCAGCGCGGCCGTGAGTGCCCCCGGCCGGGAGAGCTCTTCGACGTACCGCTCCGTATCGCCGTCGCCTCGGCTCCACTCGCGGAAGAGCCGCCAGTCGTCGTGCCGGAGCCACGCCTCGGCGGCTCCCTCGAACTGGAAGAAGTAGACGTACCAGGAACGCTCGCGCTGCTCGATCGTTCGCGTCCCCGAGTTCCCCGGTGCGCCGACCGAGATGGCGACCAGTCGCTCGACGAGGTCGGGCCGGGTCGCCGCCAGTAACCACCCGACGCCCGCGCCCCAGTCGTGTCCAACGAGACGGACGGTCGAGACTCCCATCGCGTCCACGAGTCCGGTGACGTCCCCGATCGCGTTCGGGAGCGCGTACGCATCGATCCCCTCCGGTCGCGGCGCGTCGCCGAACCCGCGCATGTCGGGTGCGACCACGCGGAAGCCCGCGTCGGCGAGCGCCGGGATCTGGTGGCGCCAGAGGTGCCGAGAGTCCGGCATCCCGTGGAGCAGGAGAACGGCCGGTCCCTCGCCGTGGTCGATCACGGGAAACGACCCGCTCTCGATCTCGACGATCCTGGTGGTGCTCTCGACGTCGGCCGTCGGTGGTGCCCTCCCCGTTCGCTCTGATGCGGTCATGACGTGTGCTCCCCCACAGTATTGTAGGCGCAATGTCATAACTGTGCGTCTCGTGGGGATCGCGTCGTCACTGCACACCGATCGTCTCGCTCTCACGGCCGTCGCTCCACGCCCCCGGCTGCTTCCGTTGGGTCACCGCACCCGGAACGCGACCGCGTCGGACTCGGCTTCGAGACTCGTCACGCGGTCGGTGACACGCGCGGTCGCCGCGTACCGTCCCGGGCTGAGACCGGGTTCGCCGAACCGCACCGGCAGTTCGGCGAGTGTCGCGTCGGTGTCGAGAAACAGCTGGACGCTGCGTTCGTTCCGGGCCACCCGCTGGCCGTCGGCGTCGGTCACCGTCACGGCGAGTCCGACGTCTACCCGCCCGGTTCCGCTGTCGCCCCGGATCGGATACGTGAAGCTCACTGCGACCGCCAGCGGGTCGCCCGCGGCGACGTCGTCGACGCGCCGGACGACGACGTCACCGGTGCGCTCCCACGATTCGACGACCGAGACGGCGTTGATCCGTGGTCCCGAGAGGCGTCGCCGAAGCCGTTCGACCTCGCGTTCGAGGTCGGCGATCCGCTCGTCGCGCGCCTCGACCGTGGCCTCGAGTTCGGCGATGCGGACGCGGCGGTCGGCGACGGTCTCCTCGTCGACCACCTCGTAGCCGAGACAGCCGGCGAGCGCGGCCACGGTGCCGACCGCGAGCAGGTCTCGTCTGTTCATACCACGGAGACGGGACGGGTCGTCATGAATCGTCGACCCCGTCGCGGCGGGTTTCCCCGGTACGACCCCGGCGCACCTCGGACGAGTCCTCTCGACACCGACAGACCGAAACCGCCGACGTCCCTACGCGACGGCGATGGCCGCGTCCGACCGGATCGACGACCCGTTCGGCTTCGACGAGAACCGGAACGTGCTCACCGAGGCGCTCGGGAAGCTCGTCCCGCAGTCGGTGGCCCGACGGGCGCTCACGATCGACGTCGAGGTCGGCCACACGCCCTACGAGGTGGGCGACGACGTCCCGTTCCGCGTCACGTTCCGCAACCGACTGCCGCTCCCGATCGTCGTGCAGACGCCCGACAGACGGCTCTGGGGCTGGACGGTCGACGGCGAACTGGAGGCGTCCGACGAGTCGCGATTCGCCGATCCCGATCGCGAGACGCCGGGGAGTTTCGCGTTCCGCGGGGGCGAACGACGGGTGATCTCGCGGACGTGGCACGGCCGGTTCCGGCGTGTCGGCGACGACGAGCCGACGCGGTGGGTCGACGTCGAACCCGGCCGACACGAACTCGAGGTCTTCCTCGCTTACGACGGCGGCGCGCGCGCGACGGCGACGTTCGAGGTGACCGCGTCCGATGGGGCGTCCGCGTCCGACCGACCCGACTGACGCGGGCGACGCCGGCCGTCCCCGGCGGTCACACCCACGCCCAGAGGACCTCGCCGTGGCCGTCGGCGGGCACGCCGATGTCGAGTTTGGCGCCGACGAACCAGATGGGGTCGGCGAGGCTGATCTCGGCGGTGTTGACGACGACTCGCTCGACGGCGTGGACGCGCGTGTCGCCGTCCTTGCGCCGGACCTCGACCGAGTAGTGGTCGGGTGCCTCGGGCCTGATGACCGTCTGGACGTCCGTGTAGGTCGTCATTCCGGTCGTGACTTCGCTGGACGGGGGGGCTGGTGTGGTGTTTGGCATCGTGTTTCCGCGGGCGTGGCCGGTCGTCGACCGCCACCCGTCTCCCTGTGTGAGTGTCCGTGGTATGTGACTTTACTATGCGGCGCTTGCACCTGCACTAACTGGACGTTTAGGTCGAGCACGCCGACCTTGTCGGTCTCTATCCAGATCGGTCCACCGCGCCGCTGTCGTCCACTAATGGGCGATTATGCGCCGCCGACCCGACGCTCAGCGGTGCAGGTGGCAGGCCGCGAAGTGACGGCCGTCGCCGTTCTCGGTGTCGACCTCGTACGCCGGCTGTTCGCGGGCGCAGATGCTCCGATCGGCGAACGTCTCGGTCAGTATCTTGTCGGCACGCTCGACGTCGTCGTCGAGCAGCGCGTCGATGGCCGTCTCGACCGCGTCGCCGGCCTCACCCGTCGGCGTTCCGTCGACGAAGTACTCCGAGCGGATCGCCCGCTCCCCGCCGCCGTCGACGGTGATCGTCCGGCGATGCACGGCGCGCATGAACGCCCGGACCGACTCCCACTCCGAGTCGGTAACCGGCACGTCGTCCGGCGCGATGAGCTTCGGACACCGCGTCCGGAACCGGCAGCCAGAGGGCGGTTCGATCGGCGAGGGGACGTCACCCTCGAGGACACCGCGCGCTCCCGTCGCGCGCGGATCGGGAACCGGGATCGACCGCAACAGCGCGTCCGTGTAGGGGTGCTGTGGGTTGTCGAACAACTCGTCGGTCCCGGCGAGTTCGACCAGTTGCCCCAGATACATGACGGCGACGCGGTCGGAGATGTGCCTGATGACCGAGAGGTCGTGACTGATGAACAGGTAGGTGAGCCCGAACTCCCGCTGCAGCTCCTTCATCGTGTTGAGCACCTGCGCCTGGATGGAGGCGTCGAGCGCGCTCGTCGGCTCGTCACAGACGATGAAATCCGGGTTCACCGCCAGCGCGCGTGCGAGGTTCACCCGCTGGCGCTGCCCCCCCGAGAACTGGTGCGGGAAGCGGTTGTAGTGCTGGGGGTCGAGTCCGACCTTGTTCAGGAGCATCCGCGCGCGCTCTTCGCGCTCGCCCTCGTAGAGGCCGTGGGCCCGCATGGGCTCCTCGACGATCGGCCCCACCTTCATGCGCGGGTCGAGCGACGACTGCGGGTCCTGGAAGATCATCTGCATGTCCTCGCGCTCGCGTCTGAGCCGCTCGCCCGAGAGCCCCGCGAGGTCCTTCCCTTTGAAGTAGACCGACCCCTCCGTGGGGTCCAGCAGCCGCAGGACGGTCCGCGCGAGCGTCGACTTCCCGCAGCCGGACTCGCCGACCAGCCCGAGCGTCTCGCCCCGCTCGATGTCGAACGTGACGTCCTCGACGGCCTTCACCGTCTCCGTCCCGAAGACGCTCGCGAGGAGGCCACTGCCCTGGGTGAAGTGTTTGGTCAACCCCTCGACTCGCAACAGCGGGTCGTCGGTGTCGGTGCCGCTGTCGGTTCTCGTGCGGCGTTCGACCGCCTCGCTCATGGCTCCCCCCCGTCCGTCTCGGCCTCGTCCACGAACCCGCCCGCCCCGAACGCGCTCGTCGCCTCCGTGTCGAGTGGCGGGGCGTCGTCGTAGCCGACGTCCTCGTACTTGACGCAGGAGACGTAGTGGTCTCTCTCCTCGCCGTCGCCGACGGCCTGGTGGGTCGGTTCGACGCGGGGACAGACCTCTCGCGCCTCCGGACACCGGGTGTGAAACCGACAGCCAGAGGGCGGATCGATCGCCTCGGGCATCACGCCCGTGATCGGCTCGAGTTCGTCGACGCGCTGGTCGGGTCGCGGGATCGACCGCAACAGCGCCTCCGTGTAGGGGTGTTTCGTCTCGTAGAAGAGGTCGTCGACGGGTGCCTGTTCGATGATCTCGCCGAGGTACATCACGTTGACGCGGTCGCAGACCTCGGCGACGACGCCCATGTCGTGGGTCACCCAGATGAACGAGGTGTCGTACTTGTCCTGGAGGGCGTCGACGAGGTCGAGGATCTGTCCCTCGACGGTGACGTCGAGCGCCGTCGTCGGCTCGTCGGCGACGATCAACGAGGGTTCGCACGACAGGGCCATCGCGATGAGGACGCGCTGGCGCATCCCTCCGGAGAACTGGTGCGGGTAGCTGTCGTACCGGCTCTCGGGTTCGGGGATCCCCACCTCGTGGAGCATCTCGATGGCGATCTCCTTCGCCTCCTCCTTCGAGACGTCGCGGTTGATCTCGATGAACTCCCTGAGCTGTGACCCGACGGTGAAGACGGGGTTGAGCGCCTCCATCGGGTCCTGGAAGATGATGGCGATTTCGCGCCCTCTGATGCGGGTGCGCATCTCGCGGTCCGAGAGCATCGCGTCGGAGCGACGGCGCTCGCCGTCCTCCTCGACGATGTCGACGATGGGCTCGCCCTTGAACTCGACGCGCCCACCGACGATCTCGCCGGGTTCCTCGACGAGACGCATGATCGACGTGGTGGCGACGGATTTGCCGGCGCCGCTTTCGCCGACGAGACCGACGATCTCGCCCTCTTCGACGTCGAACGAGACGCCGTCGACGGCGCGGACGACGCCCTCCTCGGTGTAAAAGCGGGTCTCCAGGTTCTCGACGCGGAGTAGTGGCTCTGACATATCAGTTGTTGATTCGGGGGTCGAGTGCGTCTCGCAGGCCGTCGCCGAGGAGGTTGAACCCGACCACCGTCACGAGGATGGCGAGGCCGGGCCAGATGCTGAACCACGGGTTCGGCAGCATGTAGTTGCGCGAACTCGACAGCATCTGTCCCCACGACGGGGTCGGGGGCTGCGCGCCGTAGCCCAGGAACGAGAGGCCAGCGATGATGAGGATGTTGATCCCCACCTGAAGGGTGGCCTGGACGAGGACGGGCGCGAAACTGTTCGGGATGACGTGTCTGAGGATGATGTTCCGGTCCCTGACACCGGCGGCGCGAGCGGCCTCGACGAAGGCCTCCTCTCGCACGCTGAGCACGCGCGAGCGGATCAGGCGGGCGAACGTCGGGATGGTGGCGATGCCGACGCCAACCATCGCGAACGTGAGGTTGCGGCCGAACGCCGTCATGAACGCGATGACCAGCACGAGGAACGGGATGGCGAACAGCACCTCGGCACCGCGCATGAGCGCGTCGTCGATGCGACCGCCGTAGTAGCCGGCGACCGCGCCGACGAGCGTCCCCAGCGCCATCGCGATGCCCGTCGAGACGATGCCGACGGTGATCGCGATACGCGTCCCGTAGAAGAGGCGGGCGAGGATGTCGCGCCCGCGGTGATCGGTTCCGAGAGGGTGTGCGAGCGTTCCGGCCTGTTCGGGGTGGATCTCGTTCGTCAGCCCGACGGGGGGGAGCAGGATCTCCGCGTTGTCCGGATCGTTCACCGGGTTGATCCAGACGGCCTCGACGAGCGCGTACTGCCGGATGCCGAGGTCGGCGAAGAAGGCCACGTCGCCGAGCACGTCGAAGACGATACTGTCGACGAACGCGATCAGGGCGACGGCCGTCATGAAGCCGATGATGCCGAGACCCAAGAGCGCCGTCGGATCGCGTCTGACCTGCGTCAGCGTGTACTTGAGACCGACACGCGCTTCGGGCTGTCCCTCCGAATCGAAGCCATCCTCGCTCGTGGAACCCCGCCACGACTGCTGCGTTCTGTTCGCCGTCGACGTCGAAGATGAGGTGTCCTGTGCCATCGTCAATCACTCTCGTCGAACGAGACGCGCGGGTCGACGTACGCGTACGACAGGTCGGTGATGATGACGCCGATGACGAACACGAGCCCGAACATCAGCGTCGTCCCCATCACGAGCTGGAAGTCCTGGTTCTGGATGGCCGTGATGATGAGTCGGCCCATCCCGTTGATCGAGAACACGGTCTCGGTCAGCACGGCCCCACCGAGCGCCTGCGTCAGCTGGAGGCCCACGATAGTGATGAGGGGGAGCTGCGCGTTGCGGAACGCGTGTTTGCGTACGATGGTCGACTCCTTGACGCCGTACGCGCGGGCGAGCTTCACGTACTCCTGGTTGAGCACCTCGAGCATCGACGACCGCTCGATCCGCGTGAACGCGGCCATCTGGAGCGTTCCGAGCGTGATCGTGGGCAAGATGAGGTGTTCGATGGCGGTCACCACCACCTCCAGTTGCGTCTCGGCTCCTTCGACGTTCGACGGTGCGGCCCACGGCATCACGAGGTTCGTCGCCGGGAGGAGGTTCAGCTGGAAGGCGAAGATGATGATGAGCATCAGCCCGATCCAGAACGACGGCGTCGAGACGCCGAGCAGGGCGACGACGCGCGAGACGTGGTCCGTGGGCTTGTTCCGCCGCTTGGCCGAGACGATCCCGAGCGGGACCGCCGTCACGAGCGCGAACGTGAAACTCGAAACCAGGAGGAGCAAGGTCACTGGCAGCCGTTCGATGATCTTCTGCGTCACCGGGACACCGTAGTAGAGGCTGGTTCCGAGGTCGCCACGGACGACGTCGAAGAGGTAGTTGATGTAGCGGATGTGGAGCGGCTGGTCGAGGCCGAACTTCGCACGGATCGCCGCGGCCTGCTGTGCGCTCGGCGACGGCCCGAGCATGATCGAGACCGGATCGCCGGGGATGGCGTCCGTCAGCAGGAACGTGATCGTGATGATCCCGACGACGACCGGAATCGACTGTAGCAGCCGATTGACGGTGTACCGGAGTCGGCTCACGGCTCGCTCACCCGCGTGCGTCGCTGCCGGTTCATACGTCTCTGACGCGTGTGTGTGACCGGTTCGTACATAAATGTGGGTTCGGTCGCGCCGACTACTTGTCGACGGAGACGTTGTTGTGGTTGGTCGTGATGTGGAAGCTGTCGACCGGGTGGGAGGTGAAGTCGTTGACGTACTCCTTCACCCCGAAGCTGTTCTTGAGGTTGTACGCGGGCAGGTGCGCGCGCTCTTCGAGCATCGTGGTGATGGCCTCCTGGTAGAGCTGCTGGCGCTCGCTGCGACTCGCGGACTCACGCGCCTGGACGAACTGCTGGGCCGCCTGCGTGCCGGCCTCGCTGTTCGCCCCCCAGTAGGTCCCGTTGGTGACACCCAGCGTGTCCTCGGTCCGGCCCAGGAGGAAGTACGTGAACGAGTCGGGGTCGGGCGTCCCGGACCAGCCGAGCGTGTACATGTTGTAGTCGTCCTCGTTGCCGGTGACGTACTTATCCAGGAACGCCCCCCAGTCGAGCCGCTGGACGGAGACGTTCTGGAAGCCGGCCTCCTTGAGGCCGTTCGACACCGTGATGCCGATCTGTTCGCGCTTGTCGTCCGGCGGGACGATGATGTTCCACGAGTAGTCCATCGGGACACCGGCCTCCTCGAACAGTGCCTGCGCCTCCTCGATGTTCTTGTCGTGGGGGATCTGACTCCACTGGTCGACCGGCATGTCCCAGTCCTCGGCGACCGACGCCGGGAGTGGGCTGTACTGCCGGACGCCGGTGGGCTCGACGTAGCTGGAGACCGCCTGGTCCATGCTGAAGCAGTAGTCGACCGCCTCGCGGACTCGCGCGTCGGCCGTCGGGCCCTCGTTACAGTTGAACGCGAGGTAGAAGTAGCCGATGCCGGCCACCTCGTCGATGCTCGCGTCCGAGATGCCCCGAACGGTGGAGTACAGCTTCGGCGGAATCTCCTCGATGACGTCGTTCTCGCCGTTGCGGAGGGTGGTCACCCGCGTGGTGGCCTCCTCGACCGGGACGAGCTCCAGTTCTGCCAGGTTCGGCTTCGTCCCCCAGTAGTCGTCGTTGCGCTGGAGGCGGACGAAGTTCCCTTCCTGCCACTCGACGAACTCGAACGGGCCGGAGCCGACCGGGTTCTGCGTGTTGAACGCATCCTTGTCCTCTTCGCGGACGGACATCGGGACGATGTCCCAGACGAGGTTGTGGTTGAACGCTCCGTAGGGGAACTTGAGGTCGAACTGCACCGTCGTCTCGTCGACGACGGTGACGGTGTCGATCATGTTCAGTTCGCTGGCGTTCTCGGTCTCCTCGGCGACCGGCGCCTCGTAGGAGTACTTCACGTCCTCGGCGGTCACCGGGTCGCCGTTGTGGAACGTCGCGTCGCCGGTCATCTCGACGACCCAGCGCGTCCCGTCGTTCGAGACTTCGGGTTCGCCCGTCGCGAGCGACGGGGCCAGCCCGGTCGACTGGTCGTACTCGTAAAGCCCGTCGTAGATGTTCTGTGCCACCTGGTCCGAGGGAACGTCGTTCAGGACGATGGGGTCGAACTCGAGCGGGCTCTTGACGAGCGCGATGCGGAGCTTCCCGCCGGACATCCCGCCCGACGAGGAGCTCGAATCCGATCCGGACGAGTCCGAACCGTCCGACTCCATGTCGGAGTCGGAGTCGGAGCCCGAACTCCCGCCCGAGTCGCCCGATCCGGAGGAGTCGTCGTCACCGCCTGTACATCCGGCGAGGCCCGCGAGCCCGGCCGCGCCGAGTCCGAGCACTCGCCGCCGGTTCAGTACGTTCCAATCAGGGCTGTCGTCTTGCATGGAGTTGACACCTCGCGTCGGAGGATATCGGAACCAGCGTTTCGCACACTAAATACCTGACGAAGGAACAGTCGACCACAGATACGATACACAGAGCGGCTGTAGCCGGTGATCTGGACAATTTACATAGAGTGAGAGAGCTAATATTAGAACGGGAAGTTCAGTTTCGTCGCCGACTTGATGACGCTTGGGCATACAACGCGCACTTTCACCAACGTATGGACAATTATGGTGACTTCGGCGACCCCCCGTGACAGCCGGACAATTATCATGGTCGTTGATTATACATTGTCGCACAGGACCGGCGACAGCCGAACGAGTGGACAGAGCGAAGGTACCCGGACTGGAGGGGGGTACCATGCGACAGTTCGTGATCACGGGCCACGACGCGCCCACGACGGACCAGTTCTCGCTCGACGACCTCCCGGGCGGTGCCGGCCGGCTCGACGTCCTCTGTCGGTGTGTCAACTCGGCGTTCTTCCTCTCGCACGCCATCCGCGAGGACGTCCGGGTTCACCTCGTCCTCGCCGACGCGTTCACCGTCACGTTCGACGGCCGTGAGGTCCGGCGACTGAACCCCGACGAACGGAGCACGGCCGCGCTCGTGCGCGGGGCGCTCGCCGAGCGAGACGAGGCGATCGGTCACGTTCCCGTCGAGACGAGCCCCGGCGTCGCCATCCGGCGTGTCGGCTTCGAGCAGACGGTGCGGGACGTCGCGAGCGAGTCGACCGTCGTCGAACTCCACGAGGACGGCACGCCGGTCGTCGACGCCTCGCCCCCCAGCGATCCGGCGTTCGTCCTCTCCGACCACCACGACTTCTCCGAGGCCGAGGCTGCGCTGCTCGCCGAGGTCGCCGACGACCGCGTCCGACTGGGTCCGCACGCGCTGCACGCCGACCACGCGATCACCGTCGCACACAACTATCTCGACACCGACGGCTACACCGAATACTGACCGACTGCGCCGGGGAGGTGGGTAATCACAACTGTTAAACGCCGGCCTGTCTTGAGTGCGAGGTGCGGGCCGGTGGGGTAGCTTGGTATCCTTCGGCCTTCGGGTGGCCGTAACCGCAGTTCGAATCTGCGCCGGCCCACTTCTCCCGCATTTCTCCCGGCGAGTGACGCGGAGCGTTCACGAGCCACGACGAAATGCGGCTGTGTGGGAGACGCGAAGATTCGAATCAGGGAGTGGAGCGAGCACTGCGAGCGGAACGACCGTGGTTCGAATCTGCGCTGTCGCCGCGAACATCGTGAGCGGCGGCTCGTGACGAGCGAAGCGAGTCACGGTGGCCCACTTCTCCCGCACACGTTCCGAATTCGCACGACGGCAGTACGGCGGTTATCAATCATCCCAGACAGCCGACTGGAGAGTTCACCTGCGCTGCGGGCGCATTCCCGCGCCGTCACGGGCTTCACTAGAGTCGACGCGGACCAGACGGTTACAGCTCGTCACTATCAAGAAGACTCGGGGAGCGACCGATGTCCGACCGACCAGCACTGTCCTCTCTGAGACCACCAGCACCCCTTCCACGGACCGTCAGTCCATTTCGGGCAGCCTCGGTGGAGATCCATCGGGCCGTGTGATGGGATCGTCGCGACGGCCGTCCCCGGCAGACACGGCGTCCGCTCTGCCCGTTCGTGTCGGAGTGGTTATGCGCTTCCGTCCCCTCACTCGTCCAGTGACCGACTCCCTCGACCTCTCGCTTCTCCCCACGACGGACGTCGCCGCACGCCGCGACGAGGTGGTCGCGCTCGTTGAGGCCCACGCGGGCGAGATCGCCCGCGAACTCGCACGTCTCCGCGGTGGCGACTTCGGCAGCCACGATTTCGACACCGCTCGCGGCACGTGGACGGTCAAGTACGAGGGGGGTGACGTGCAGTACCTCCGGTACGACGACGGGGCGAACGAGGTGTACGTCGTCTCGACGCACCAGCCACCGGATCCGGCGGCGCTCGCGGCAGCGATAGACGACTACCCGGCGCTCGTTCGCGCGTACAACGACCACGTCGCGAGCCTCGACGGCGTCCTCGACGGCATCGAGATGGACGTGCCAGACGTCGCGTCCACCGAGGCGGTCGTCGCCGAGCGCGACCGTATCCTCACGCAGATCCGTGACGTCTGCACCGAGATGGCCGGACAGCTCCACCGTGCCGAGGGGACCGACTACGGGACGTTCACCGCTCGCGTCTCCGGGACGCGGTGGGAGCTGAAACGCGAGCGCGATCGGGTGTCGTACCTCCGGGTCGGCGGCGAGGGCGGACGCTATCTCCTCTCACAGTACCGAAGCCCCGCCGCGGTCGACGTGCGCGAACTCGTCACGGACGTGCCCGCGTTCGTCACGGCGTTCAACGACCACGTCGCCGCCCTCCAGTCGGACCTGGAGGGCGTCAGTGGCTGAACGACGCCGGCGTCGACGGGTGAACACAGCGAGCGACTCGCCTGCCAGTACGACTGGGACGGGATCGCCGGGACGACCACCTGTCTGTACTTTCAGATTCGATAGCGTAACTGGTGCGTGACCCATTCGACGACGTGGCCGCCCAGATCCGACCGACGACACGGTTTTATCGGTTTTCTTTCCCGTCACGTGCTCGACACTGTGACCTCGAATTATTTTACATGATATCCAATATCGTCGAACTACGGCCGAAACCAGTTCTCGATAGCCGCCGATCGAACACGTATGGTGACCGAGATCCCCGACGACGTCGCGCCCCAGTGGTGTCCCGACTGCGGCTCGGAGCTCTCGTTCGGCGGGGTGCAACTCGCCGGCATCGGTCAGTTCTTCTGCGAGAACTGCCGGTGTCGGCACGACCGGTACGTTGGACAGTTCGATCGAGTCGAAGCGAGCGCATGAGCGGGCGAACCGAACACACGAGGGAGTTCGTCCGTGTCGCGACGGCTCGACAGTCGAGTCGGCTCGACACCGGGTTCACAGTCGGTTCCGTCCCCGCGTCGGACGAGCGACGCGCACGCGACGCCAGAGCCGGACCACGAGGACGGCCCCGACGGCGCCCACGGTGTTGACGACGACGTCGACCGCCGTATCCCAGGCGTAGAACTGCAGCGACCAGCGGTACCAGAAGTCCTTGAGGACGAACTCGTACAC
This sequence comes from Salinigranum salinum, assembly GCF_009176545.1. Classification (GTDB taxonomy): domain Archaea; phylum Halobacteriota; class Halobacteria; order Halobacteriales; family Haloferacaceae; genus Salinigranum; species Salinigranum salinum. Next base: position 436,503 of record NZ_VTOJ01000001.1, read on the forward strand.
CTCGAAGCCGGCACCGACGGCGGCCGCAGCGCCGACGGCCCACCACGGCGTCGCCCGGATGGGTGTCCGATCCCGCAGACCGAGCACCAGCGCGGCCGCGACGCCGGCTCCGCCCATGAAGTGCGTGAGCAGGTCCCACCAGACCAGCCGGCTGTAGACGCCCAGCGCGAGCCCGCCGAAGTGCAACGCGGTCACGAGCGCGGACCAGAGACCGACCACAACCCAGGCACCCGCTGCCGGTCCGTCGCCGGCGACGTCGGCCCGGAACCGGATGAGTATCGCCCGCGGCCACGACCTCATCCTCGAGGGTGCGTTCGGCATCGCCCGCGTCGCCGCCAGCGCGACGACGGTCACCACCAGCGATCCGACTCCGACGAGTGCCCGCGGGGAGGCGTGGGGGAGCGGTGCCATCGTGTCGACTGTTCACCACGGACGGGTAGCTCTTGTGAGACGCGACCGTCAGCCACCGCTCGGCGTTCGTGAACTCGACGGCGGCGGTGTCGACCTCGACTCCCCGCCCGTATCCCGGACAGAACTGCACGATCGATGCACTCCCTGGGAACGCTTAACACGGCACAACCGTACCTCGATGCGTGAGTACCACGACGCTCTCCACGACGACGAGCCTCTGTCCGACCTGTCTCGAACGCGTCCCCGGCACGTACGAGGCCCGCGACGAGGCGGTGTATCTGACCCGCGAGTGTGCCGACCACGGCGTCGCCACTCGAAAAGTGTGGGACTCGCTGGATCACTGGGAGTGGGCGAGCGGGTTCAGCCCCGCCGCGCCGGACCGCGACCACGACGTCGATCCGGCGGCGGACGACGGCCACGACCTGGTCGTCGACAACGACCACGCCTGTCTCGCCGTCGTCGAGGTGACCCAGGCGTGCAACCTCTCGTGTTCGTACTGTTTCGCGAGCTCCGGTCCTGGTGGCAGAGAACTGGCCGTCGGCGAGGTGGTCCACCTCCTCGACGTGATCCTCGAGAGCGGCGGGCCACGGCCGATCCAGTTCTCGGGCGGCGAACCGACGATTCGCGACGACCTGCCCGAACTGGTCGAGACGGCGGTCGAGATGGGGTTCGACCACGTCGAGGTGAACACGAACGGGATCGTCCTCGCCCGCGAGGACGGCTACGCCGAACGGCTTGTCGAGGCGGGCGTCACCGCCGTCTACATCCAGTTCGACGGGCTGGAGGCCGACACCTACCGCGAGATCCGCGAGGCCGACATCCTCGCGTTCAAACACGAGGCGATCGAGGCCTGCCGGCGCGCCGACCTCCCGGTGATCCTCGTGCCGACGGTGGTGCCGGGCGTCAACGACCACGAGATGGGAGCGATCGTCGACTTCGCCCTCGAGAACCGCGACGTGGTGCGCTCGGTCAACTTCCAGCCCGTCTCGCACTTCGGCCGCTACGCCGAGAACGAGGGGCGGTTCTCGCTCGATGCCGCAGCGGAACGCCTGGCGGAACAGGTCGACGCGCTCGAACCGCGAGACCTCTTGCCCGCGCCCTGCTGTTCGGCGTACTGTCAGTCCGGAACGGCGCTGGTCCCGACGGGCGACGACGGCGTCGTCCCCCTGACGCGCTTTCTCGACGGGGACCTCTGGCGGTCCGTCCTCGGGGGCGTCGACGAGTCCGACTGGATGGAGTTCCTGGCGAAGACGGACGTCGGCCGGGACCGCGCCTGCGGAACGAGCGGTTGCTGTGGCTCCCCGGCCCCCTCTCCCGAGGAGACGAGCGACCTGTTCGACGACGTCCTGCCGGTGACGCTCACGGGGTTCATGGACGCCGACGCGGCCGACGTCGACCGACTCGGCAACTGCTGCATCTCCGTCCCGACGCCGAACGGCGACCTCGTCCCGTTCTGCGGCTACAACATGACGACGGACGACGGCGCGTACGCCCTTCGCAACCGGTACGGGTGGGGTGGTCGCGAGCGGGTCGCCCCCGATCCCGATCCGAGTCCCAACCCCGACCCTGCGGCGGCAGATGCCCCGCTGGAGAGCGACGATGACTGAGACGTTCGCCCCACGACGCGGCCACCTCCGGAGGTCGCCCCCGTGTTGAACCTCATCGACGCGGCCATGGCGAACCCCTGGGGGACGCTCAGGACGGTCCTGGGTGAGCCGTTACACCCCGGCGGCGAGGCGGCGACGCGGGCGTTGCTCGACCGGGCCGACGTCGGGGCCGGGACGCGACTCCTCGACGTGGGCTGTGGCGCAGGGGGATCGCTCGCGCTCGCCCGGGAGCGTGGTGCCGACGCCGTCGGCATCGACCGCGAACCCCGCGGTCCCGGGACCGTCCGTGGCGACCTCCGGCATCTCCCGTTCCGCGACGCGGCTGTCGACGTCGTGCTCACCGAGTGCGTGCTCTGTCTCGCCGACCTCGACCGCGGACTGGCCGAGACGCGGCGCGTCCTCGACGCCGGCGGGCGACTCGCGCTCTCGGACGTCGTCGTCGACGGCGATCTCCCGGACCTCCCGGCGTCGCTCGCGGAGGCACTCTGTCTCACCGGCCAGCGCGAACGCGACCGACTCATCGATCGCGTCGAACACGCCGGCTTCGCGGTCGACGACGTCGCCGACCATCGCGACGACCTCCTCGCGATGCGCGACCGTGCCCGGAGTCGCGTCGACTACGCCGGACTCCTCGGTGCGTTCGGCGACCGCGGCCAGCGCCTCCTCGCCGGCGTCGAGGCGCTCGAACGCGCCGTCGACGACGGGCGCGTGGGCTACGTCTCGGTCGTCGCGACGGCCGACTGAGCCGGGTGCGGAGTGACGCGGGGCTCGTCGCAGTGAGCCGTTTCTCACCGCGCTGGAGCCGCCGAAGCGGTCAAGCATCTCGTGGGCCGACGTTCGTCCGACATGACGCGTATCCTCGTCGCCCTCGACGGTTCGGATCCCTCGGAGAAGGCGCTCTCGTTCGTCCTCGACCACCACGCCGACGCCGAACTGACGGTACTCACGGTGCTCGACCCCGCGGCGTTCGTCCAGGGATCCGCCGACGTGATCCCACCGACGATCGACAGCTGGCGCGACGAGGCCGAGGCGGAGGCCCGAGCGACCCTCGACGCGGCCGTCGACCGGGCCGAGGCGGTCGGGGTCGACCTCGACACCGATCTCGTCTACGGGTCGCCCGCGCGGGCTATCGTCCGCTACGCCGACGACCACGACGTCGACCAGATCGTCGTCGGCTGTCACGGACGGGACGGCGTCTCGCGGATTCTCCTCGGGAGCGTCGCCGAGACCGTCGTCCGGCGGTCGTCCGTCCCCGTGACGGTCGTCCGCTGACTCTCGTCCGCGTTCTCGCCCCCGCTCGACCACACGCCACTCAGCCGTGCCGTTCGATCTCGATGCGCTCCTCGAACGTCTCGCGCGTGAGGTCACCGGCGACGAACGCGTCGAAGTCTGCCATCCGGACGTTCCACGACTGTAGCGGCTCTTCCCCGTCGTACTGGACGACCACGATCCGGTCGGCGGTCGGAGCCGTGTCGGCTGCCGCCCCGACGACGAACCGCTGGAGTTCGGTCGCGGCCGTCTCGTCGACCCCGCCCGACTCGTCGTACGCGAACGCCGGGAGACTGTACGCGACGTACACCCGTTCGTCGGTGACGTCCACGAGCGAGGCGTCGACGTCGGCCGCCGCGAGCGTGTTCGTGAGGAGCGTGTTCCCCGCCCGCGATGCCGCGTCGACCGGCTCGTCGGTCGGAATCACGTCCGGGGTCGAGCCACCGAGCCACAGCCCGGCTCCCACGAGGGCGACGACGAGCACGACGAGGGCGACGACGGCGACCTTCGCGACATCCGAACGTCGTCCCCACCACCCCACGTCGGACGCCATCGTCAGCGCACCCCCGTCGAGAAGTAACTCGGGGTCGACGCGATCGTGGCCCCGTAGTTGGTTCCCCGCTGGAGCCCCTGTGTCGCCTGCGTCGCTTGCGTGGCCTGCGTCACTTGCGTGGCCTGCGTCGCTTGCGTGGCCTGACGAGCGTACGTGCTGGCTGCCAGCCCGACCGCGTAGCTGCCCCCACCTGCCTGCAGCAGGCGGTTCGTCCCCGCCGTGTACGCGGCCCTGTCCGTCGAACCCTGCAGAGGCGCGCTGCGGACGTACTCCATGCGGCTCCCGACCGCGGTGCCATCGAGTGCCGGTGCAGCGTTCGTGAGTGAGCGCCCCTCGCGCTGTCCGGCCAGCAGGAGCGGTGCGACTCGCGTGCTCGTCGTCGTCGCCGACGGTCCCACGAGGACGCCCGGCGGCCGGTCGAACTGTACGTCGACGCCGGCCGGTGGCGTCGTGAAGCGCTGGGTACTCGATGGGATCCATCCGGCGGGAGTGCCGAGGTCGTTCAGGACCCAGGCACCACCGTCGACGGGGACGCGGTGGAGGTTCGTGTAGCCCGGATACCGCTCGACAGTTCCGGTCGTCCCGGCGATCGACATCGTGGTGCCGACGCCGTCGGTCGATCCCCGCTGGCGTTCGAGCACGCCGAGCCGGTAGGCGTTCCACGCCACCTGTCGTCCGGCGTCGGCGAACGTCACCACGATCCGTCCGTCGGCGAGCGCCTGGCGGATCGTCCTCCGCGGCGTCGCGCTGTTGAGGACGGCCCGCCCGGTCGACGGCGACAGACTGACCGTGACGTCGGTCGACGGGAGGCTCACGCCGGACGCGTAGAACCGCGCGTCCAGGCGCTCCGGGTCCAGTACGTTCGTGACGACGACGTTCGGCGGCGCGTCCGCTTCTCCGCCGGTCCACACGACGGCGAGCGTGTCGTCAGCGTCGACGAACCGGTCGACCCCCTCCAGTTCGCCCACCGATCCGGTCAGGACGCCGACGTGTTCCCCGCAGACGTCGACCACGAGGTCGCCGACACAGACCCGTGAGACGTCGCTGAACGAGAGTGGAGCGGTTCCCTGGCCCGAGTAGCCGATCTCGACGCCCCAGTCGTGTACGACGGACGGGGGATCTGCGATCCGCACGGTCCAGTTCCAGAGGGAGGTCGGTGGGAACGGCCCGACGTTCCCGGCCGCGTAGAAACAGGTCAGCGTCTGCCCACGGTCCAGCGAGAACAGTGCTGGCCCCCCTGCTGCACCACCGTTCGGGTCGGGACACTTGACGGCTGGCGCGGGTCCCCCACCGCCCGGGGGGAGCATGGGTCCACCCACTGCACCCGGTGGGTTCAACACCCCCGGAGCCGCTTTCGCCATATCGTCGTCGACCGGGACGTTCCCGCGCTCCCGTTGCAGGGTCGCACTGTACTCGGTCCGGTCGTACGAGCCGACGTTCTTGACGGCACACCAGAACGTGACCGACGGCTCGCTACGGAAGTCGTAGTGGTACTTCTCACACCAGGTCTGGAGTCCCTTCGCCTCCGGGTACGCCACGATGTGGTCCTCGATCTCGCCGTCGCCGAACTCGCCCGACCCGTCCCAGTCGGCCCCGTCGACGGGCGTGTCCGTCAGCGCGACGCGCATCCACGCCCCGTCCGGGATCCGGTTGCCGTTCCCGTACGGGAATCGGGGCGGGGTCACTTCGATCGGCTCAGTCCCCTGGATCTCGACTGGGTGGTTCTGGACCGCCCACTCGGGCTCGTTTCCGATGCCCGTCCCACCCCAGTTCCCGTCCATGTCCATGTCGACGAGGACGTTGAGGTAGTAGGTCGCCCCCTGTGGCGCGCCCGCGGTCGGCGTCACGTCGACCGTCAGCTCCGTCGTCGATGGGATGCCCGACAGGACGAGATTGAACCCTCGTATCCCGTCGTCGGTGTCGCCGTTGACGACCCGCGCGTCGGGTTCGGTGTCCGCGGTCCGTCCGAGCACGACGAGCGACTCGTCGGTCCGCGCCCCGTCGGAACTCAGCAACGTCGGGAAGTTCCCCGTGGTCGCGAACAGCGAGGGGTAGCCCGTCGACTCGCCGTCGGGCGCGTCGCCGAACTCCCATGGCGACGAGGTGTGGCTACTGGCGGCCGCGTGTGGGACGGTCGAGAGGACCAGAACGACCGCGAACAGGACGGCACCGACTCGCCGCACCGCGTCCCGGTGGTCGTCGGTCGTCTCGACCGTCACCCCGAGCACCGATCTCGCCACGTGGCACGCTCTCGAACGCAACCGACTCGTGACCGGTGTCCGAGCGTGTTCGGTTCCTCGACTGTCGGTACGCTCCGGGCCGGTGCTGCCGCTGCTGACGTCTTCTACTCCCATATCCCCCATCCCGGTTTCGGCGCGACCGTCGGCGGTCTCCTTCGGCCTCGTGCCGCGGCTGACTTCCTCCAGACCCCTCGCTCCGCGAGATCATAAATCTTGCGAGATATTAACTAGCACTATCTTGTCGACGTCACGGGTCCCCACGTCGGCCACCGTCGTTTCCGGCCGCTCTCGCCTTCACGTCCAGTGATGGGCCGCACGCGTCCGCGATGGTTCGGACTCAGATCGGCACGACGAACCGGAACAGCCAGAGGGTGACCATGCCGACGACGATCGTCGCGGTGACGTCCTCGGTCCGCCAGGCGACGCCCGCTGCGACCGCCCCGGCGAGCAGCCGGTCGGTCGTGAGCGTCCCCACGACGGTCGCTTCGATGGAGACGACCGCGGGGACGACCAGTGCGGCGAGGACCGCCGCCGGGACGTATCGCAGTGCGCGCGTCACGCGCGGCGGCACGTCGTCGATGCGACCGAACAGGTAGATGAACGACAGGCGGATGAGGTACGTGGCGACGCCGACGGCGACGATCACGGCCCAGACGGCCGCCGTCCCGTGCGTCGTCTGTGCGAGGAACGGAGCCGTCATCGGCCGCGAGTCCCCTCCACGACGAGCGCGACGCCGACGCCGACCACGGCGGCGACTGGCAGCCCCAGGTGGTACGGCAACCCGGTCCCCGCGAGCGCGACGACGCCCGCCACGGCACCAGCGACGAGCGTCGACCCGTCTTCGAGCTGTGGCACGAGGAGCGCGAGGAAGACGAGGGGGACGGCGAAGTCGAGTCCCCAGGCGTCCGGGATCCCCCGCCCGAGCCCGACGCCGACGGCGGTGGTGACGACCCAGACCACCCAGAGACAGCCGCTGACGCCGAGGAAGAACCAGTCGCGATCTCTCGCGTCGGCTGTCTCCAGGGCACCGTCGCCGTCGGGGACCGCCTCCGTGCCCTTCGTCGGGTCGTCCGTCGCGTCACCGCCCGTGGGCGCGTCCGTCCCGTTGCTGTCCGTGGACTCACCCGCCCCGTCGGTCTCCGCCGGGTCGGTCGTGTACCGTGCGATCGAGAGCGCGTACGCCTGGTCCGTGAGGAAGTACGCGAGGACGGCTTTCCAGCGCGAGCCGTACCGCTGGAAGTACGGGGCGATCGAGGCCGAGTACATCAGGATGCGGAGGTTGACGACGACGCCGGTGAGCACCACGACGACCAGGTTAGCGTCGGTCCGCAGCAGGTCGACGACCGCGAGCTGGGCGGCACCGGCGAAGACGACGACGGACATCCCGACCGCGGCGACGGGCGAGAGGCCGGCGTCGACCGCCGCGACGCCGGCGACGAGACCGAACGGGATCAGACCGACCGTGAGGGGCAGCGCCGCCCGGATTCCCTCTCGGGCGGCGGTCGGGATGCGGGGCATTACTCGTGGGAGACACCCGGTCGAAGAAACCGCTTTCCGTTCGTCGCGACCGCCGTCCAGCCGGCTGTCGAGCAGCCTGACGGTCCACGTGACTCCGCGTTCGAGCGCCCGGAGCCACGCTTGGTCCGTGACCCCCCGAGCCGAGCCACGCGTGACCGATCCACTGGACCCATCGGGTCGGTCAGGCCCCGCGGGCTGCCGACCGCCACGGTAGCCACCGGTGTATTCAACCAAATGACAATAGCTATAGTTCGGGGTGACGTAGCTGGACTGCGCGTCCTCGGGGCTCTCGCGTGGTGGCGCTCCATCCGGACGAACGCTGGCGTAACGAGTTCAGCCCGATCCGACGCGTCTACACCATGAGAGACCCTACTCTTCTTCCGCACCAGTCACACCTGTCGCTCTCCCGTCGCTCCTGCCTGCTGGTGGTCGGCGCAGTCGTCACCGGCTTCGGTTCGAATCCCGCGGCGGCCACCGGTTCCGAGCGTCCGTTCGAGGCGACCGTCTCGTGTGACGTCCACCAGCCGGCACGTGTCACCGTCACGAACGTCAGCGACGAGACATACCAGCTCCGCGACATCGACTCCGAGGGGGTCGACGCCGTCGACGGACGGCCCGTCCTCGGACCCGGTGACTCGTACACGAACCACGGGGTGTCGAACGGAACCGCCGTGCTCCGAGCGTTCGACCCCGAAAGTGGCACGCCTGTTGGTGGGACACTGCGGGTGGAAATCGACTGCCGAGTACCGACGAAACAACCGCTCGAGGCGACGAGTAGCGGCGGGACGGTCAGGATTCGGAACGTCTCCGACGGGCCCGTCGAAGTGCGTGATCTCGACCGCGAGGGCGGTGACCTCCTGTCCGGTCGCCCCGTGGTGGGACCGGACGAGGTCCTGGAGATAACGGGAGTCGACGGCGGTACGTACTACGTCCAGGCGTGGGACACCGACGACGACTCCCCGCTGGCTCCCCCGGTAGAACTCGTCGTCGATGGCGTGGAACGAGCGTTCTTCGACGTCACGAGCGTCGGAACCGGGTCGAGCACCACCGCGGGAGATCCGTTCGACGTGTCCGCGTCCCTCACTAACACCGGGAGCGGCGCCGGCACGCGGACCGTTGAACTCCGCTTCGACGACGAGACGGTCGCGACGATGGAGGTGACGCTCGACCCCGACGAATCGGCCGACATCGAGTTCGTTCTCCCGGGTGAGCGGACCATCGACTTCGAACCCAACCGTTCGTACACGGTGACCGTCGACACAGGTGACGACGCCGCGTCCACCGAGAAGTACGTCCTCCCACCGTAGGCGGTCGACGTCGCTCCCGGCGCCACGGTCACTCCGCGTCTCTGTGTCCCGCTGTCCCGGTCCCGACCATCACCGCGCTCCGGATCTCGAGCGCGTTCTCGAACTCGTCGCGACGTTCCAGCCGGCTCCCGAGCCGCCGGAGCTGTTCCTCGTGGGCCCGGCGGACCGCCTCCTGTTCCCGTCGCGTGAGGTCGAGCCGGTCGCCGACCGTCTCCCAGTGGTCGAGCGGCACGAGGAACAGCCACCGTTCTGGCGACTCGTAGACGGCCTCGTACGCGCGGCGGTACTCCTCGAACCGCGGTCCGAGGTCGGCCTGGACGCGGTCGACGAGCCGCGGGAGCTCCGTCGTCGGGACGCTGGCTTTCGCCGCCGCGAGCAACAGCACCTGTCCGTCGAGTGGATCGCCGCGCGCCATCTCAGCCGCCGGCGCGCATCGCCTTCTGCGCGAACCGTTCGACGAGCGTCTCGAGCGTCTCGTCGTCCCCCTCGAAGACGACCTCGACCTCGTTGAGGCTGAGCGTCGGCCCGACCGTCGCCTTCGACTCCGAGAGCGTCGCCTCCCAGCCGTCGCCGACGACGTGTCCCGTGTCGACCTCCTCCCCGCCCAGATTCGTCAGGTAGTGGACCGCGAGCCGCCGCGAGATGCCCCGGAACGACCGCTCTACTCTCATCTCCCTCCCCCGGCGACGGGGGGGAAGATGCTCACCGTGTCGCCGTCGTCGACCCTCGTGTCGATCCCCTCCATGTGGAGCACCTCCCGTCCGTTCTTCAGCACGTTGATCTGCGGCTTGAGGTCGCCGTCGATGATGAGTTCGCCGCCGAGTTCTTCGTACTCCGCCTCCAGCCTCTCCAGCACCTCGCCGATCGTCGTCCCGTCCGCGTAGTCGCGGTCGATGGTTTTCGAGCCGACGATCTCTCGAAACGTCGCGAAGAACTTCAGCGTGATCTGCATGGTGAGAGAGAACGCTGCCACGGATAAAAACGTACGCCGGGTCTGGCGCTCGTGGTGGACGGCCGTCGACGCCGGTCTCAGCGGTTCCCGAACCGGATCCCGTCCTCGACGATCCGGTGGTTCCGCTCGCGGTCGACGTGGTCGGCGAGCCACTCGTGTTCGTGTATCTGGAGCACGAGGTCGGCCTGGAGGTTGCGCCAGGCGATGGCGTAGATGGGCGACTGTCCCCACGCGCGGAGTTCGGGGACGAACTCGTCGTAGCGCTCCAGATGTTCCTCGAGGCGTTCCAGCGCGTCGACGACGTGGCTCGCCGCCTCGGCCTCCGAGTCGGCCGCCTCGATCGCCCGGTTCAGCTGCGACTCCATCCCCGCTACCGCCCGTTTCATGTCCTGCGCCGGGTCGCCCTCGCTGTCCGGCAGCGACTCCAGTATCTGCTGTGGAACCCCGATTTCGACGTGTTCGTCGACCATACCGCCCGGGAAGGGAGAGAGCGACAAAAAGCTGGTCACCCGTCCCGCCCCCGTCTCCGACCACGGATGACCCGTCACTCGTCGGCGTTCGGCTGCCGCTCGTCCCGACGTTCCTCCACGTCGTCGCCTCCCGCTCGCTCGTCGGTGTCGTCGCTGTCTCTCTCGTGTTCGCCAGTGTCGTCGCTGTCTCTCCCGTGTTCGCCAGTGTCGTCGCCGTCGTGTCGCGCCGGATCGTTCTCGCAGCCGTCGGTGTCGTGCCCGTCGACGAACGCCCGCAGTTCCGTCGCACAGGAGCGACAGAGCAACACACGGAGCCGCCCCTCCGCGTCGAGCACGTCGACCGCGGCGTAGACGTCGCCGGGATCGATGGCCGCGTCACAACGTCGGCAGTGGTGAGTACGACGGACCACAGCCTGCGGCACGCTCCCGAGTGCGAAAAACGGCGGGGTCGAGGGGTACCGTCTCACCTGACGCGCTCTCTTCCGGCTCGTTCCGACACCGAACCCCGACTCACCGTTCGAACTGGCGGCGGAACACGACGACGCCCGCGAGTGCGAGCAGGTTCAGTCCCGCGAGCGTGAAGAAGCCGGCACCGTACGCGCCGGTGAGGTCGCGTGCGGCGCCGGTGACGGCGGGGAGGACGATCGAGCCGGCGTTCCCCGCGCCGACGACGACCGCGAGCGCGGCCCCGTCGCGCGGCGTCGCCCGGGCCGCGACGGCGTAGACGGCACCGAACGGGAGCGACACCGCGAACATCGCCAGCGGTGGCAGGACGGCGACGACCGCCGTGGGTAGATCCAGCGTGAGGGCACCGAAGCCGACGACTGCTAGCCCGGTGCCCCCTGCGATGAGCGTCGCGTCGCGTAGCCACCCGTTGGCGACGGCGACCCCACCGAGCGACCGGCCGACCGTGGCCACGACGAGGACGAACACGCTCAGCGGGCCGACCAGCCCGAGATCCGTGTAGTACGCCGTCACGAACGTCGACAGCGTCACGAACGAGCCGATGACTGCGACGTACGACAGCGCCGCAAGCAGGACGACCGGGTGCCGGACGACCGACACGCGGTCGGCTCCCCTCTCCGAGCCCTCGGAACCGTCACCCCGCGAGCGCGAGGGTGCCGGCGGTCGCGTCGTCCGGTCCCCACGCGTCCGGACACAGAGCGCCACCGCAGGGAGCGCCAGCAGCGCGCCCGGGGCGTGGATCGGCCCGACGCCCGGCGTCGCCGCGGCGACGTCGGCGAGCAGCGGCGTGACGAGAAAGCCCGTGGCGCCGCCGAGCGTGAGGAGCCCGCCGTACACGCCCTGCTGTCGCGTCGTCGCCGCCCCGGTGTGGAGCCGCGCGAGTTGCGTCGCGCCGACGCTCAGGATGAACCCGCCGACGACGCCCCACACGCCCCGCAGCACGAGCAACGCCGGAAACGACGAGACGAGGTCGAGCCCGACCGCGAGCACGGCGTGGCAGGCCGTCGCCCACAGGAGGAGCCGCGCGGTCGGGTAGCGGTTCGTGAGCCGCGAGGCGAGCGGCTGTGCGACGACGAACGCGCCGAGCGCCGCGCTCGTCAGGAGGCCGAACGACGCGAAGTCGATCCCGAGTCGCGTCGTGAGCGAGACGGGCACCGCCGCGTACGCGAAGATGACGTAGCCGACGGAGACGACGGCCGCGTGTGGCGTGAGTCGGAGTGCTCGCGTCGCGTTCATCCCCGGGAACCGTTCGACCGGCTCGGCCCGCTGGCGCGTTCCGGCTTCGCCCCTGGACGACCGATCTCGTGTCGCACCTACCGCTCCTCGACGTGGCGCACCTCGACGGCGATTCCCCGCGTCGAACCGCGCATCTCCGGGCCCGACATCTCCGCCCGCCCCGCGGCGAACGCCTTCGGTCCCTCCACCACGACCTCGTCGCCGACCCGTATCTCCTCGTCGGCGTCGACGACGCCCGGTGCGAGCACCGAGCCGTGCGGGACGAAGCCGTCGATCTCGACGACCTTCGTCGGCGCGTCGCTCTCCCGCCACCGCCGCGCCCCCGCGAGCGTGAACGCGAGCACGCCGTACTGCGGCACCATCGTCGCCAGCTGTTCGCCGTCGGTGTCGCGGACCTGGAGCTTGGGGTAGCGGGCCGTCGTCTGGATCGTCCCCGGCTCGAACAGCTCGTCGCCCGCGCCGTCACCGAACTGGTAGTCGGCGATGGCGCGGACGGTGTTGTGTTCTCGCGTCCGTTTTCGGTAGCTCATCTCCCCGTCGAGCGCGTCGCGGAGGTTCGACAGCGACGCCGTGGTGGTCGGATGGTCGACGACCGTGTACGCGAAGTCGAGATCGAGCGCCGCCTCCACGCGCTCGCAGACGTCGCGGTAGCCCTCCTCCGGGACGTGGGCGACGATCTTGGGATAGTCGTTCCGCTCGAGGTACCGCTCCAGCACCCGGGCGACGAACCCGATCTCGTCCTCGCTCCACCGCCCCGTGACGACCGAGTCGTACTGCTGGGCGGGGTAGGTCAGTTCGAGCTCCTGCGGGACGACGCCGATGGGCGACGTCATCGAGACGAGGTGGGCGCGGAAGCCGATGGCGTCGTGGAACTGCGCGTGCGACTGCGACTCGCTGTACGGTTTCCGGGCCGAACACGGCACCAGTACCAGCGGGCGGTCGAAGCGGTTTCGGTACCTGGTGGTGACGCGCTCGGCGAACCGCTGGATCTCGACCCGGCGGAGGGTGTCCTCGGTCGCCGACAGGAGCTCGGCGTCGCGGATCACGGGCGTGCGCTCTTCGAGGAACGCGTACTGCTGGTCCAGGGTTCGAAAGACGGCCGTACACCACGCCTCGTGGCGAGCCTGTCCCTCGACGTAGTCGCGGAGGCGACCGTCGCGGATCCGCCGCCGCACCCGGGCGAGTTCGGCGGCGAGCGCGTTGACGTTGTGCGTCGCACAGTCCGCGCGGGAGAAGCCGTCGCGGTCTCCCTGACACGCCGGGCAGGCACAGGGGAGTTCGTCGAGGTCCTCGAGGAAGTACTCGCCGTCGGTCGTGAGGTACCGCCCCTGTCGGCCCTTCACGCGGGCGCGCTTGCCGTCGACCAGGTCCACGCCCGCGTAGACGAGCGTGGCGACGTTCGCGGGTGTGACGACCCCGGCGAGGTAGAGGGCGGTGTCGGCGGGCGTCGACTCACGGACGTTCCTGATCGCATCGACGAACGCCGCGGCGTGCCCCACGACGCCGGTCGCGTCCGCGAGGACGTACGCGTCGGCTCCGACGTCGGTCGCGGTGGTGGCCGTCACGACGGCGGCGCTCGGGAAGCCGACGTCGGGGTAGTCGACTGCGAACGATGTCTGGACCTCCTCGCGAGTACCGGCGGGGAACGCCCGGTGGGGGAGCACCGTGAGCGCGTCCTCGCTTCCCTCGGGCGTCGGACGCGCGGCGCTCCAGAGACTCCCGGCGTCCTCGACGACGTCGTCGGCGAGGGCGGGCGTCGTGACTGGGGAGGAGAGGCGGAGTTCGCCGATGCGCGCGGCCCCGTCGCGCGCGTGGACCTCGAAGTAGTCGGTCATAGTCGCCGTCCGCCGTGGAGAGAGAACTATCTTGCCTTCTGTTCGCCCGGCCGCCCCGTCGCCGGTGGAGCCTTGCGTTCCGGGGACGTAGACGGGATCGGAGGTTCCGAGATTCCGAGATGATGCCACCCCTGCTCCGCCGTTGCCCCGAGTGCGGCCACGTCGGGCTCGCTCGCCGCTTTTCGGGTGTCGACGGAGAGTACGTCGCCTGCCCCGTCTGCGGCTTCCGGTTCGAGCCGGTCGACAAGCCGTGGCTCGCCTGAGCGTCGTGCGGCTACGTATGGTGCCGTTCGGACGAGAACGAAGTGTCGGGCGCGTTGCTACCGCCTCGAAAGCCCCCGCCGTCTCGGCTCCCGGGACTCGCTGCGCTCCTCGGCCTCCGGCCTGCGGTGCTTGCGTCGTCCGGGTTCGCCGAGACGGCGGCCCCTTCCAGTCCCACCCGAACTCCGTCGGGGCGGCGGTCGTCGTCTCCCCGGACCCGACCTCGCGGCCCCCGGCGTTTTTGCGTCCTCCCACCGAACACCGAACATGAACCTCACCGGGGCCTGGGACCGTGCCGGGGTCGACGACTTCCTGACGACGGCGATTCCGGTTCGGCTCTCGTGTCGCACCCCCGCGGGGCACCTCTGGATGCTCTCGCTGTGGTTCCTCTGGGAGGACGGCTCGCTGTGGTGTGCGACCGGTGCCGACGCCGACGTCGTGCGCTACCTCCGCGCCGACGACGAGGTGGCGTTCGAGGTGTCGACGAACGACCCCCCCTACCGCGGGGTGCGCGGGCGGGGCCACGCGACGATCGAACCCGACGACGAGAAGACGATGCTCCGCCGCCTCCTCACGCGCTACCTCGGCGGAACCGACTCCCCACTTGCGGAGCGCCTGCTCGACCCCGCCCGCGACGAGGTCCGGATCCAGGTCGACCCCGTGCGCCTCCACAGCTGGGACTACTCGAGGCGGATGAGCGACGCCTGAGACCGGGGACGAAACGCGGCACGACGCGACACGACGCGACACGACGCGACACGACGCGACACGATTCGGAGCACGACCGCACGATTCGGCTCACGGCGTGCCGTCGGCTCGGGTCACTGCTCGAGGCGGTTCCGGCGCGTCACCGACTCCGGAAGGAGTGCCAGCGCCGTCTCGGCCCAGTCGTCGTGGGCGAGTGTGAACTCCCCGTCGGGGTTCGCCTCGACGAGGCGCGCGACGCCGCGGGCGGCCATCTCCTGTGCCGACCTGTCCACCCGCTCGGGCGTCTCGGCAGTGAACGGGTAGGCGTCCGACAGTTCTCTGGGGAACGGGCCGAAGGGGGGGAGGACCCGCCAGACGTGGTCGTACGCGTCGGAGCCACCCTTCCCCTCGGTGAGGAGCACGCTCCCCTCGACGGGGAGCCGGTCCAGCCGGTCGTGGTGCCTGACGACTTCGGGCCGGCGGGCGCTCTCACTGGAGAGCGAGAAGAACGCGTCCTTCGAGACGTGGTCCGCTCGCTCCAGCTGGTCGGCGTGGTCCAGGAGAGTGCGGTAGCCGTCGACCATCGCCGGGTGGCCGCGGGCGCGCGCATCGACGAGTTCGAGGAGGTTGCCCCGTCTGATGGCCTGTTTCACCCGCCGGAGTTCGCCGTAGGAGACGTGGAGGTTGTGCTCGGCCAGGAGCCGCTCGCGCTTGGCGTCGTCGGTTTCACGCAGTTCCCCGGGTGCGTGGCTCGTACAGACCGGACACTCACACGGGAAGTAGTCCAGATCCGCGAGGTGTTCCGTGCCGCGGACGGTGAGGTAGCGGTCGTCGCGCGCGTACAGCGCGTACGCGGCGGAGTCGAACAGGTCACACCCCATCGCCGCCACGAGCGCGAACATCATCGGGTGGCCCGCTCCGAAGAGGTGGACCGGTGCGTCGGCCCCGAGCCCGCGCTTGGCGGCGGCGACGACGTCGATCATCTCGGCGTATCTGTACGCGTTCATCAGCGGGACGACCGCCCCGATCGGAAAGACGTCGAGATCGGTCCCGTACGCCGTCCGGGCCGCCCGCTCGCGGAGGTCGGAGTACGTCGACCCCTGGACGGGTGCGTTGAGGAGCATCTCGCCCGTGTCGACCGCCTCGGCGTCGGTGAGCGCCTTCTCGGTCGTGGCCAGGTCGCGCTCTGCCTGCTCGCGCGAGACGTCCGGCGGCGTCGGGATGTCGACGGGGGTGCCGACGTCCGAGCCGATGTCGCGCTGGAACGCGACGATTTCGGGGGTGGTGACGTCGATCTCGCCGTACTCGGCGAGCTGGAACGACCCCGAGTCGGTGACGATCGCGCCCGAGAAGTCGAGCATCGCGTGGAGGCCCTCGTCGAGGGCGCGCTCGCGGAGGGCAGGGGTGGAGCGGATGATGTACGAGTTGGTGATGAGCACCTGCGCGCCGAACTCCCGTTCGAGACGAGCGGGGGAGACCGTCTCGATGTTGGGGTTGATGACCGGCATGAGCGCCGGCGTCTCGACCGTGACGCCCGCCCTCGGGATCTCAAGCTCGCCGATCCGACCGGCGGCGTCGACGTGTCGGAGCTCGAAGTGGTCGCGCATCTGGTCTCTATGTCGGGTCCGACGGTGGTGGGCGTAAGGGTTGTGTTTAGCCGATTCCGTGGTGGCCGTGACGGGGCTGTCGAACACGGACCGTGCCCGTCCCGACGCCCGCGCGTCGGGTGTCGAACGTCCTGTCGGAGCGTCGTACGGCGGTGTTCTGGTCTCCCTTCGTGTGCAGTCCGACACCCGCCGTCGTGGGTCGTGACGGTCTGTCCGCTCTCGTTCTCGTCTCCTCTCGTTGCCGTCGTTCCGGCTCGTCGTCGATCTGGCTGGGTGACTGTGGAGCCAGCTGACGACTGTGGTGTCGACGGCTGACCGCGGTGCCGGTGGCCGCCCGACGTGTCCGCCGGCTGCTGTCCCCGCGGGAACCGGTGCGCAGCGCGTGGCCTCACCCTCCCCACCCGTTCGCTCGTTTCACTCGCTCACGTTCGCGCGCCGACCGCCGTCGTCGTGGCACCGCCCCCCCGCCGGTGTCGGACCGTCTGCGCGAGGGCCGAGGGTCGAGGCGTGAAAGAACGACCACGGGGGACCAGGCATCGTACTCGACCGAGAGGGTGTGGCGACGCCCCGCGTTCGGCCCGTGACGACGCCACGCGACGCTTCCTCACGTCGGCGGCTGCATTCCTCCGAAGCGGATCGCGACGTACAGCAGAGTGAAGAGCGTCGCGTTGTACGCGCCGTGGACGAGAGAGGGAACGACGAGGTTCTCCGTGTACTCGTACACCGCGCCGAACACCAGACTCGGGAAGAAGAGGATGACGATGGAGACGAGTCGGGCCCCCGTCCCGCCGGAGAGTGCGACGAAGTGGACGGCGGCGAAGATGGCGCTGGCGATGGCGATGCCGGGGACCGGCGAGAACGTCTCGCGCAGGCGGTTCTGGACGACCCCGCGGAAGAGCAGTTCCTCGCCGGGACCGATGATGAGGAACGACGCCGGGATCAGGAGCAAGAGAACCTCGGGGTTCTCCGCGCCGAGTTCGGCGGCCTGGTTCGAGCCGGCCTGCACCCCCGACAGGGAGACGGCGATCGCGCCGGAGATGGCGACGCCGATGGCGACGACGTAGGCGACGACCACCGCGCCGACGTCCTGGATCGAGGGGACGCGCACGCCGAGGTACGACGTCGGGAGGCCGCGGTAGCGCAGGTAGCCGAGCGCGACACCCCCGAAAGCGACGCCCTGCAACAGGACGAGCGAGGCGACGACGAACCCCAGTGGCGTGATCTGGATGCCGCTGGCCTGGACCGCGGTCAGCGACCCGAGCACGAGCCCGGTTCCGGTGGCGATTCCGAGGACTGCCACGACGACCGCGACGACGACGGAACGCAGCGGGGACGAGGACGACGGCGTCCGTTCGAGGGGCGCGGACATACCCCCAGTCGGGACCCCGGGGACAAAACGAAAACGGTTGCGGGTGGCCGCCGACCCGAGTGCGAAACAGTCATCAGGGCGAACTCGAATGCGCAGACGAGACGGACAGTCGTATGTCACGTCCGGTTCCCGCCCGCCGTCCGCCTCTCGCTCTCTCCGGTAGCCACGCCCGACTCCGCCACGGGGAATCGCTCGTCGGCGACGTCGGACCGGACGGTGTCGGCAGTGATGCCCGTGTCGGTGTCGGCCGTCACATCGGACGCCCATCACAGGGGGTCGCGATGCCGTGACCGGAACGTCGTCCCCCTTCGCAGTCGTTGCGTGTCTGCTCGTCGTCCTCGCCGGTGTCGGCGGCGTCGTCGGTGGTGCGAGCGACACGAGCGGCGGCCAGCCCGCGCGCGAGAACACGACGACGGTGACTGCGACGCCGACGCCGACGCCGACCGCCGGACCGACCGCGACGCCGACGGCAACCGCGACAGCGACTCCGGATTCGAAGCCGACACCGACGCCAACTCCGACATCGACACCAACGCCAACACCGACACCAGCGCCAACACCGACACCAGCGCCAACACCGACACCAGCGCCAACACCGACACCGACACCGACGCCAACGCCGACAGCCAGTCCCTCCCCGAAGCCCACCCCGTCGCCGACACCGGAGGCGACCCCGACCGGGACGCCATCGCCGACGGCGACTCCATCCGCCACACCATCGCCGACGCCGACACGCACGCCGACTGCCACGCCGACATCCACCCCGTCTTCCGGGACGACCGTCTCCGCGGACGGCGTCGTCACCACGGACGGGGAGGTTTCGCTCGCTCGCAACCGGACGAACGTCGACGCGCCGGGGCTCGCCATCCGCGGGGCGACCGTCACCGTCGACGGCGACGGGCGGCGGGTCAGGGGGTCGTGGACGGCCGTCGGGACGGGTGTCGTGGCGACGAACGGCTCGGTGGAGACGCTCGCCGTCCGGCGGCTCACGCTCGAGCAGTGGGCGACGGGGGTCGCGGTCGCGGACGCGGCCACGGTACGGCTGTCGGACAGCGACGTCGGCGCGACGGACCGGGGGCTGGTCACCCGGAACGTCTCGACCGCGACAGTCGTGGACACGCGGCTGGTCGGGGCGACCGCGGGGAGGTTCCACGGGGCCGACACGATCCGCCTCCGGAACGTCACGACCGGACGGCGGGGCGGACGGCTCGTGTTCGACCGGGGGAGCCGTGTCGAGGCGTCGAACGTCACCCTCGACGGACGGACACCGATCGGCTTCGCCGGGCGGAACGTCACTGTCGAGGGACGGACCGACCTCCCGCCGCTCCCCGCGGATCGGACGCGCGTCGGGCCGGCGGTGCGAGTGCGGTCCGCCGGCGAGAACGCCAGCCTGACCGTCACCCTCCCGACCGACACTCCGCCGGAGACGCCCGCCTCGACCGTCTCCGTCTGGCGGTACGACGGCAACTGGTCGGCGGTGCCGACGATCCGGACCGACGGGGACGAGGTCCGGGCGACGCTCCCGACGAACGCCACGTCGTCGACCGTCACGGTCCTCGGGACGGCCGACCCACGGCTCGTGACACCCCCGACGAAGGAGCCGATCACAGCCGCCGTCGGCAACGCGACGACG
This sequence comes from Salinigranum salinum, assembly GCF_009176545.1. Lineage (GTDB taxonomy): Archaea > Halobacteriota > Halobacteria > Halobacteriales > Haloferacaceae > Salinigranum > Salinigranum salinum. Next base: position 455,923 of record NZ_VTOJ01000001.1, read on the forward strand.
GTCCGCGTCGGCGTCCGCAACGTCGGCACCGAACCGTTCGCGGTCGCGAACGTCTCCGTCAAGGGTACGAACGCGAGCGCTTTCTCGGTCGTCGCCGACCCGCAGTCGCCCGGGAACGCGACGCGGGAGCCGAAAGGGAACGCGACACGGGAGCCGAAAGGGAACGCGACCAGCACGGCGACCGCCTCCCCCGGGGCAGCCACCACCGAAGAACCGGCCGAGACGACCGGAACGGCTGGAGCGAACGGGACAGCCGAGACGACCGGAACGGCCGACGCGACCGGACCGACCGAGACGGCATCGCCGACGGAGGGCGTCTCGGCCGCGTCGGTCGCCCCGGCGCCGACCTCCTCGAACGGGACGACGATTCCCCCGGGTTCGTCGCACGTCGTCAGCGTCACGTTCGATCCCGACTCGCCCGGACCCAAGCGTGCGAGGCTGGCGTTCGAGCGGGTCGAGACCGACGAGTGGGTCACCGTTCCGCTCGTCGGACGGGCGGCGAACGGGAGCGACCGGGACGGGTCGAACCACGGGAGTGTCGCCGACGTGGACGACGACGATTCGGACGCACCCGAGACCGACTGCGAAATCGACGACGGCGATCGTATCATCGAGCAGGAGAACGGTCGGCGTCTGTTCGACGACGGCGGCAACATCCGCTGCGTACTGAACCCCCGGCGGACGTCCGACCCGCGCTCGCCGACGTATCCGAAGGAGGGCGTGGTCGATTCGCCGTCGCCGTCGCCGTCGCCGTCGCCGTCACCGTCGCCGACGATGCCGACGACGACGTCCACGAACGGGAGCGAGACACCCTCGCCCACGACGGCGACGACGACCGCCGGAACGATCACGATCGGTCGCCCCGGGACCGGACCACCCCCCGACGGTAGTCCGGACGACGAACCTTCCGATGAACCGGTTCCGACACGGCTGACCGCCTCCGCGACAGCGCCGACCACGGACGGTCAGTCGGTCACAACGGGGAGGAAAACGGCTCCGACGACCGGTGGCTCCTCTATCACTACCCCGGGGTTCGGCGTCTTCACCGTCGTCGTCGCGTTCGCGGGCGTTGGGTTGGCGCTGCGCCGCCTGCGTCGGTGAGGGTCGGCCCGTCCTGGTTGTCGCTCGCCACTCGTCGCTCAGTTCCCGCGCAGTTCGTATCCGAACACGCCCAGGAGCGTCCGCCCGTCGCGGATCCGTCCGCCGAGCGCGTCGCCGAGGAGTGTCTCGTACGGCGTGGTCGAGACGCGGATGCTCTCGTTGAAGTCCAGTTCCTGTTCGCCGGTCGGCGTGCAGTCGCGAGCGACGAAGTAGTGGTGGACGGCGTTGGCGACGCCGTTGATCGGTTCGGCGCTGAACAGCGGCTCCACCGCCCCAGCCTCGTACCCCGTCTCCTCGGTGAGTTCTCGTCGCGCTGCGGCCGCGAGGTCGCCATCTTCGTCCTCGGTGGTGCCGGCGGGGAGTCCGCGACTCACCCGGCCGACCGCCTGTCGCCACTCCTCGATGACGACGACCTCGTCCGCGTTCCCGGTCGCGTCGCCTTCGATTCCGTCCTCTTCGGCCGCGGTTCTCTCGGCGAAGGGGAGGACGACCACCGCGGGCGGTTCGTCGACGTAGTGGTAGTCGGACTCGGTGCCGTCGGGGAGACGGACGTCGTCGCGGCGGACGTCGAAGCCGGGGCAGGAGTAGTCGATCGCCGACCCCAGCAACTCCCACGCGAGGTCGTCGGTGTCGTCCGTCTGGTCCATGTCCACACCGGGGCGCGACCGAGCAAAGGGCTGTTCATCTACGGGTGGCCGTCACACGGGGACCGGATCGCCCCGGACGGTCGACTTCCTCCTTCCACCGTCGGAGTCAGCCTGTCCGCCTCGCCACGACGAGTTCGCGGAGATAGACACCGCCGCCGGCGAGGCCGAGGACGACGGCGAGGAGCGTCGTGCCGACGTGGAGCTCCGACACCCAGAACGGGATCGGGAGGCTGGTCCGGACGAGCTGGAGCACGAACGACAGCACCGGGACCTCCCTCGCCTCGGACGTGTCGCCGGGGGAGCCGTACAGCGTCGCGCCGACGGTCTCCCCGGCGGGCAGACGCTCGGCTTCGTAGGGGATGAGCGGCGTCCGGTAGCTCCACACCGTCTCGCCGGACTCGTTCACCTCGACGATCCGCTGGTTCGCGGAGTCGGTGACGAGCGTGTTCCCGTTGGCGAGGCGGTCGGCGTCGCGGGGCCACGAGAAGGCGACGCCCTCGGCCCGGGTGAGTACCCACGCCTCCTCCCACCCCCCGTCGTCGGTCCGGTGGAGTTCGACGATCCGGTTGTTCTCCGAGTCGGCCACCAGGACCGCGCCGTCGCCGAGCCACTGGGGGTTGTGTTGGTGGTCCAGCAGGTCGGGGTCGCCGCAGCGGACGTCGCCGTCGCCGTCGGTGTCGGCGAGCTGGTCGAACTGCGTGCAGTCGCTGTCGTCGGAGGCGTCGGTGTCCTCGTTGATCACCTCGACGACGCCCGCCCCGCGTTCGATCACGAGGAGCTGGTTCGCGTTCCTGACGGAGACGAGGAAACGGTCCTCGCCGAGGTAGTCGACGTCGTTGATGTGGAGCCAGTCGACCCTCGTGGGGTCGTCGGGCGCGTCGTAGAAGCCGCTCGCGCGCCACTCCCAGGTCGTCTCGCCGTTCTCGTCGATCGTGTAGATCCGCTCGGCGTCCATGTCCGTGAGCACCAGCTCGCCCGAGGGGAGGGGCTCGACGTCGTGGACCTCGCTGTTCTTGCGGGTCCGGACGGGGAACGAGTGCTCGGAGACGACCTCGGGGTCGTCACCGGCGGGGTCGATGACGCGGTAGCCCGTGCGAGTGCAGGGCGACTCGTAGGGGCCACAGTCGGTGTAGCCGGAGTGCATGAACCCCGCGAGGACGCGATCGTCGTCGGTCATGGTGACGTCGAAGTACGAGTCCGCCGATCCCTCCTGCCACACCATCTCGGAGCCCGAGAGCAGGTAGACGCTCCCGTCCGCGTGGAGGCCCGTCCCGCCGCCCTGGGAGCCGACGAGCGTCTGTCGTGGTCCTTCGGTCTCGTCCCCGGTGTCGGCCGCGCCGATCGTCGGCGCGGTGACGGCGCTGACGGCGAACGGAACCACGAGGACGACCAGTGCCGCGAGGAGGAGGCGGTTCGCAGTCCGAGTCGAGCGGCTCATCTCGTACGACGCCGTCGCCGTATCCGGTTGTAAGCCTTCTCATCCCGGCCGACGGTCCCGCCGTGAGCCGTCTCCCAGTCGGACGTTCCAGATCATTCCCGATCCGGTCAGTTCGGGCCACTCCCTGATCCGGTTCGTCCGGATCACTCCCCGATCCGGTCAGTTCGGGCCGACGCTCGATCACCCTCGTCCGAATCGACGTGGGCCCGCACTCGAACACGTTTCAACTTGTGATAATCGGGCACCAACAGTATTGTGGGTGGTGAGTGTAGCGGTCGCATGGACGCGAGTCAGGACGACGAGAACCTCCTGCTGCGGTGGTACCGACAGTACATCGGGCCGCCGGAGGCGGAACGAACCGTGTACGGGGGGTTCGGGCTCTTCTTCGGCGGGATCGGGCTGGCACTCATCGGGATCGTGGTCTTCCTCGGGAGCGCCACGGTTCCGCCCGACGACCTCTTCCGGTACACGCTGCGCGAGATCGCCGGTGTCGCTGGCGCCGTCGGTCTCCCGGCGCTCCTCCTCGGTGCCACGGTACTCCTGCCGGTCGACCGACGCGCGGTGTACGCCGCCGCGGTCGGCGCGGTGGTCTGTCTGATCGGCGTCGGCCTCTTCTCGGCGGCGTACCCCTTCGTCTGGAACGTCACCGGCTCCGACCGGAGCGCGCAGGTGGTCGCCGTCTACGCCGTCGGCATCGTCACCGTCATCGGGGCGACCGGCGCCGCACTGGTCGGCCACCACATCGACCGCGCCTCGACGACCGAGCGGATCGTCGAACGCGAGGTCGTCTCGGGCGGTGCCGACGGCGAGACCGTGACGGACGAACAGGTCCGCCGGGACATCGACAGGGAGATGGCCGACTCGGACCTATCGTGGGGGGGCGTCTCGAAGATGAAGACGAAGCGGCTCCAGCTCAACACCGCCGACTTCGACGACATCGAGTCGAACGTCGCGGACGTCGAGGCGAAGACCGTCCGCAGCGAGGGCAAGAACGTCGACGACGCCGTCAGCGCGATGCAGGGAATGCGTGGCGGCGAGACGAAACAAGAGCGCAGCACACAGACCACCGACGACCAGACCGCCGCGCTCCAGGCGCTCAGGGAGAAACAGGCCGCCGGGGAGTTCACGACCGACGACGACGGCGTCGTCGACCGTCTGCGGAACATCTTCTCCTGAACGCGATCGGCACCGTGCCGCTACGCCTTCGACCGTCCCCGAGACGTTCCTCGACGGTGGACTACCATCCGACACACGGTGATTCGACGGTGACCTCCTTTATGACTACCTTTTATGCCCGTTATACACGGTACATGTGCTAGTGTTTTCATCACTGATACTCGGGCAGAACGATTTATCACCGATAATCGAATCGGTTGGAGCATGGCAAAGGGCCTCGACGTCGGCACGATGAACATCATCTCGGGTCAGCAGGACGACTCCGAGACCGTCTTCGTTCAGCAGCGGAACTCCTTCGTGGAGATCGAGTACAGTGACATGGCGGATCAGATGCTCTCGCGGAGCGACGTGCTCCACATCCGCAAGGGCGACCAGGTGTACGTCGTCGGTGACGACGCACTGAACTTCGCGAACATCTTCAACCGCGAGACGCGACGACCGATGAGCCAGGGCATCCTCTCGTCGGACGAGTCGTCGGCGATCCCGATGATCAAGCTCATCACCGAACAGGTCGTCGGCGAGCCGTCGCGGCCGGGAGAGCGGCTGTTCTTCTCGTCGCCCGCGGACCCCATCGACTCGAAGCTCAACACGCTGTACCACGAGAAGACGCTCGAGTCGATGCTCGGCGACATCGGCTACGACCCCGAACCGATCAACGAGGGGATGGCGGTCATCTACTCGGAACTCGCGGATCACAACTTCACCGGCCTCGGCGTCTCGTTCGGCGCGGGCATGACGAACGTCTGCCTGGCGTACTACGCGGTGCCCGTCATGAAGTTCTCCATCGCCCGCGGCGGCGACTGGATCGACGAACAGGCGGCCAACGCGACCGGCACGCCCGTCGACAAGGTCACGTCGATCAAGGAGGACGGCTTCGAGCTGGACTTCACGACCGACGTCGGCGGCGTCGAGGGCGCCCTCGCGATCTACTACGAGAACCTGCTGGACTACGTCATCCAGAACATCACGCGGGAGGTCGACGAGGAGGACGTCGAGGAGGGACTCGACGTCCCCGTCGTCGTCACCGGCGGCACCTCGTCCCCGGATGGGTTCGAGAAGCTGTTCGAGGACCACCTCGACGACGCACCGATCCCGTTCTCGATCAGCGACGTCCGGACGCCCGCGGAGCCGCTCTACAGCGTCGCCCGCGGCTCGCTCGTCGCCGCACGCTCCGAGGAAGAACAGGAACAGGAAGCGGTCGTCGCCGAAGACTGAGCGACGGTTCCCGATCGATTCTTTTCCCGTGTCCACGCGCCAGCCCCGAGCCGAGCGGCCGCGCTACGCCGATCCGTCGGAGCCGTCGCTCGCTCCTCCGGTCTCCGACGGCGGTTCCTCGTAGAACCGCCGGAGCGCGTCCGCCCACGATTCGGCACGCAGCCGCGAGGAACTGTCGGCTCGTTCACTCGAGTACACCGGGATCGTCAGCGTCTCGTCCCCGTCCGTCGTCCCGTAGAACCGTCGGAGCGCGTCCGACCACGACTCGACGCGTTCTCGTTTCCCCCGGTGTTCGGCCTCGATCCCGACGTGTCCGCACTCTTCACAGACGGGCGCCTCCCGGTCGCCGAGACGGTACGTCACGAGCGGCGATCCACATTCGGGGCAGTCCATGCCACCCGTTGGACGCACGACCACATATACTGTCGGCCCCGGTGTCCCGATCGCATCCGCGCCGTCGTCCCGCACCGTCCGACGGTCGACCGGCCGTCACTCCTCAAGGAACTGGAGCGCCTGTCGGAGGTGGTACCGAACTTCGGGATCTTCGGTCTCTCTGAGCGCGCGCTCGACGTGGCTGCCGATCGTGTCGGCCCGTCCGTTCGATTCGGCCGTCATCTCGCCGTAACGTTATGAGTGCAGTAACATAACGATGGCTGTCGGCACGGCCACCTGCCAAACGACTATGGTGTGTGTTTTCGTACCACGAATATGTCCGTCGCACGACACGGCACGGGGGTCGCTCCGGTCCTGGCCGCGCTGTCCTCACAGGTTCACCCCGTCTTCATGCTGCCGCCGCTGGCCGCCTCGGCGTTTGGGGCGGTGCTCGCCCAGCGCGTCACGAGCACCCTCGTCGCGGTCCACCTGTTCGTCGTCTTCTGTGCGCTGTACACGGCCCACGTGAAAGACGGCTACGTCGACTTTCACCGGCGGGGCGAGGACGACGACCATCCGCTCACCGCGCGCGGCTGTCGCCTCGCGCTCGGTCTCGCGACGGCCGGATTCGCCGTCGGCACGGTCGCGCTCGGCGTCCTCGTCGACGGCGTCGCGGCGCTGCTCTGTCTCCCCGGATGGCTCGTCGGCTATCTCCACGCGCCACAGCTCGACACCAATCCGGTGACGGCGACCGTCGGCTACCCGCTCGGGATCGGCTTCGCGCTCCTCGGCGGCCACTACGTCCAGGCGGAGACGTTCTCGGTGACCGTCATCGCGTTCGCCGCCGTCTTCGTCGTCATCCTCGCCGGCATCAAGATCGTCGACGACGCGACCGACTACGCGTACGACCGGACCATCGACAAGCGCACCGTCGCGGTCGTCCTCGGCCGGCGTCGTGCGCGTCGGACGGCGTACGGGGTGATGGCCGTCGGTCTCGCGGGCGTCGTCGCCCTCGTGGCCGGCGGCGTCTTTCCCCCGTCGTCGGTCGGTGCGGTCGTGGCGTTCGGCGTGATCGCTGCCGTCGCGCGCCGGACCGGCGAGGACGACCGCCTCGCCACGATGCTCCTGATCAGGGCGTCGTACGTCTTCCTGGCACTGCTCGTGATCGCCGTCTGGTTCCGCCCCCTCTCGTGATCCCGCTCATGATACCGCCCGTGACTGCGCTCTCGGGGACGATCCCGATCGCCGTGCCCGACATCGGCGTCCTCGGCCCGTACACGTATCTGGCGACCGAACTCCTCTGGGGAACCGTCGCACTCGTGTTGCTCTGGTACGCCGACGCGTTCCGCGCGGCCGCCCGGACGACGCTCGTCCTCTACCCCTTCGCGTACCTGTGGGACTGGTACACCCTGGAGGTCGGCGTGTTCGCCATCCCGCTCCGCACGGGTGTCGATCTGCTGGGTATCCCGATCGAGGAGCACCTGTTCATGCTCGTGGTGCCGGCGATGGTCGTCGGCACCCACGAGTCGCTCCGGCGGCTGGCTGGAGACGACGGCGAGGAGCCGTCGTGACGACGTGACCGGGACCGCGACCCAGTGGTCGGGCGTGCGAGCTTTCGGTCCGTACCGACAGCCCGGACGGTGATGCTTTCCTTCCACGGATCGCTACCTGTCGTATGGACCGGACAGCCGCAGTCAGGACCGTCGCTCGTGCCGAGCGGTTCGTCGACCCGCTCTCGCGCGTCGGCCTCGGCGTCGTCATCCTCCTCGCCGGCCTCCACAAACTGGTCGCGCCCGAGGCGTGGGCGGTGTACGTCGTTCCCCCGCTCGACCGCCTGCTCCCGATGACGCCCGTGGCGTTCATGCTGCTCAACGGGGTGCTGGAACCGCCGGTCGCCCTCGCGCTCCTCGTGGACCGATACACGACCGTCGCCGCCGCGTTCGTGACTGTCTCGCTGGTCGCAACCGTCTGCTACCTCGCGGTCGCCGCCGTGCTCACCGGCGGCGCGTTCGTCGACGTGCTCGTCCGGGACGTCGGTCTCGTCGCGCTCGCCGCGAGCGTCACGATCCGGGCGGCGGGGGTCGACGGGGAGTGATCCGCGTCTCCACGACCGACCCGCGACTCCCGGCGGAACCACACGGATTACAGTACGCCTGAACCTGCACGAAACTCAGCTCTCCGGACTTTCGCTGTCGTCCATCATGGACGAGACGATGAGTCGCTTGATTCCGCGCCGAAGGAGACCACTGGCTGCAGGTTGAGAGATATCCAGCTCGGCGGCGACCTCGCTGAGGGTCGCGTTCCGTGGTTCCTCGAAGTATCCCGCTTCGAACGCGACGAGGAGCGCTTCTCGTTGGCTCTCGGTCAGGCCAGCGTCCGTCTCTCCCAGACTAGCGTACTCGTTCACGCGCAGTAACTCGATCTCGATGTCGTTCTGTTCTGCGTAGTCCCAGAGATGAACCAGATCCGCTCGCTCGGACATCCACACCGTTATGATCCACGTGTCTCCTTCGTTTTCCATATCGAGTATAACACCGTTCGCGGTCGAAATGACTGGAGAGAGGATCTTCGCTTCGTCCGTATACTCGAAGCTGTAGATCGCCTTCCCGTCTCCAGTCTCGGTCACTCGTTCGAATTCGCCGATCGTGTGGTCGGTTCGTAACCCGCCTTCGAACCGGCGGAAGTCGGACGACTCTATATGGTAGAAGAACTTCCCCGATGTCGGATCGGTTCCTGCCTCTGACACCGACCTGACCCTCGAACTCCGGTCGTGAGCGACCGTCTTCGTGAGCACTATATCGGGATGCTCGATTCGGACGACCGCTTTGATATCGGCCATTGTGCTGTCGTGGCGTCGGTTTCAGTGTGTCAGATCTACGACCAACTGTCCGTGAGATGCGTTCTGAGAGTCTCCACTGTACTGCTTGCCTTCGGATGTAGCGGTGGCCGTGTGGTAGCTTAACTGGGTCGGTTGGAGACGATTTCTGGACGGGAAGAGACTGTCCAGATACGTACTGCTCCGGTGCGCCGCGCCCGGAAGCTCCGACCAGGGAGTAAGACGTTCTACCTCAGAGTAGACCGATTCGACGGGTTCGTTTGCAGCTATCTCGGCGTCTCGACGCCGTGGCTGAACAGCGCCGCCCAGAGGCGCTTCAACCGGCTGGCTGCGAACGACGGGTTGGCCGCGGCGGGGTGGTAGAACTTCGATTCGGTCGCGCTGACTCGGTCGTTGGCACGGGTTCGTGGCATACACACGAAGAGAGGGACCGTGACCCCATTGGCGTCTTGCTTAACGGTATAATCCATTTATATCGTGTCCCGAAGCGTTCGGATCCCTGCCGTCTTCCGCACGCCGCTCGGGGGGACGCAATGAGAGCAACGATGTGGGGGGACGCAATGAGAGCGACGATGTGGGGGGACGCGATGAGAGACACGGGACGGCTCTCGTCGCGGGGAACGTCGCGAGAGATCTCTGATGCCGATCCGTCCTCGTTCCGCGCCGGTGTCTCACTGTAGTCGCGTTCGAAGAGGATCCGCTCACACGCCCGCCGAGACGTGCTGTGGACCCGCTGGGACGGTCAGAACGACGCAACCGGACACGGAGGGTTTCGAACCCTCCTCTCGCCTCCGACGGGCCGCTCTGTTCTCGCTATCCTCTACAGCCACCGTACTACTGAGTTACCGCGCAGCGACCGCCTGCTGAACGCACCCGCCGAATCCAGCAGACCAGTGGCGTCGGATGATCCGAGTTTCGAGCGACCGGACTGACGGAGCCACGGGCTCGGGTGGCGGTGGTCGTCGAAAAAAATCGGTGAGTCGGTCGGTCGAACCTGCTCAGTCGTCGGCGGGCGTGCCGGCACCGCTGCCGGAGGAGACGCCGGTGCCGGGACCGACGTCGATGCCGAGGTCGTCGAGTTTCTCGTCGGGCACGACGCCGTCGACCCAGCCGCGGTGGGCGTAGTACTCCTCTTTCATCTCCTCGAGTTCACAGAACTCGCCCTCGCTCGCGCCCTGGCCGGCGATCCCCTCGTCGCCCGGCAGGAAGCGGGCGGGCAGGGAGTCGTCGGCGCCGTCGAAGCCGGCGAGGTTGTTGAAGTAGCGCTCGAGGTTGTAGACGCGCTCGCCGGCCTCCATCAGCTCGTCCTCGGTGACGTCGAGGCCGGTCATGCCGTTGTACTGCAGGACGTACTCCTCGATGCCCTCGGCGAAGGCGTTGAACTTGCAGATGTCGAACGAGTCGGAGATGGCGTGGAGGTCCTGGAACGTCGCGGTCAGCTCACCCTTGCCCTCCCACTCGTAGGGGTCGACCTTCTCGGGAATCCCGAGGATCTCGGCGGCGGGCGTGTAGCCGCGCAGGTGGCAGGCGCCCCGGTTGGACGTGGCGTAGGCGATGCCCATGCCCTTCATGCAGCGGGGGTCGTACGCCGGGATGGTCTCGTTCTTGACGTCGAGCCGGCAGTCGTGGGCGTCGAACTCGTCGGCGGCACCGGCGGCACCCTCCGCGAGCGCGTCGGCCAGCGGGCCGTCACGGTCGCCGATACGCCGGAGCATCGAGATCATCTCGTCGGCGTCGCCCCAGTCGATGCCCTCGCCGATCTCGTCGAGGTAGCCCTTCTCGGTCATCTCCATGCCCATCGCGAGCATGTTCCCCGCCTCGATCGTGTCGATACCGACGTCGTTGCAGACGTCGATCATGATCGCGATCTTGTCGCGGTCGTCGTTGGCGGAGTTCGTCCCCAGCGCCCAGGCGGACTCGTACTCGAACGACTCCATCCGGACGTTCATCTCCTCGCCCTTGACCGTCGCAGTCACCTCGACCTCCTTCTTGCAGGCCACCGGGCAGGAGTGACACGTCGGCTCGTCGACGAGGATGTTCTCGCGGACGTTCTCCCCACTGATCTTCTCGGCGTCGAGATCCGTCCCCTCCGCGTCGTTCATCGAGTGCGAGGAGGTGTACCGGCCGTTCTTCGTCGGGTGGCCGTCCATCTCCTCCGTGATGTTCATGAGGACGTTCGTCCCGTACACCGAGAGGCCGCCCTCGTTCGGGGCGGTGACGTCGGACTCTCGGATCGCCGACATCGCCTGCTGGAACCCCTTCTTGAACGTCTCGGGGTCTTTGGGTTTGGGCATCTTGGTGCCGGACTTGACGACGACCGCCTTGAGATTCTTCGAGCCCATGACACAGCCGGTGCCACCGCGGCCCGAGGCGCGGTCGTCCTCGTTGACGATACAGGCGTACTTCACCTCGTTCTCGCCGCCCTGCCCGATCGTCATGATCGAGAGGTTCTTGCCGTAGTCGCCCTCGATCTCGTCGTTGATGATCTCCCTCGTCTCGTGGACGCCCTTGCCCCAGACGTGGGAGGCGTCGCGGAGTTCGACCTCCCCATCCTCGACGTAGGCGTAGACGGGGCTGTCGGCTTTCCCCTCGAAGAGGAGGCCGTCGAAGCCCGACCACTTGAGCCGAGCCCCCGACCAGCCGCCGTGGTGGGAGTCCGTCACGGTGCCCGTCAGCGGCGACTTCGTGCAGACGGCGATCCGTCCGCTCATCGTCACTTGCGTGCCCGTGAGCGGCCCGTTCATGAACGCCAGCAGGTTCTCCGGACTCATCGGGTCGACGTCCGGCCCCTGGTCGAAGACGTACTTGACGCCCAGCCCACGCGCCCCGATGTACTTCTTCGCGTCCTCGTCGTCGATACTCTCGTAGTTCACGTCGCCCGACGACAGGTCGACGCGAGCCACACGGTCCTGAAAGCCACCCAGTTCTGTCATAATTTAATGTCCATCATTATGTTAGAACGCAGTTCGGTTATGTGTTACCGATGGCACGTAATTGAATCTGGTTACGCGCTGGTCGTCGACTCGCATCTCCATGCATCACTCCCGTCCCAGTTCGATACGTGATCGCTCGACCGGCGTCCCCGGACACCCGCGCGGACGGCCCGGTACGGGTCGGTGCGGGAGGGACGCGTCGGTCCGTCGTTCGAAGTGTTTGCGTCTGCCGGCTCGGTCCCCGTGTTCGGCTCCCCCGCTCCCGGCGTCTCCGTCCGACAGAGCTACGCCCCGCTCGACAGGTATCCGATCGCGGCGTCGACGACGACCTCGCCGGCCACGAGCGCGTCCTCCCAGACGAGCGTCTCGTCGGGGAAGTGTGCCTGGTCGATCGTCCCCGGGCCGAAGACGACCGTGGGGATCCCGGCGGCGACGTAGTGGCGGTTGTCCGCGCCGTACGTCTCGCCGAGCGGATCGGTCGCGTCGAGGCCGTGCGCCCGCATCGCCGACTGCACCGCGCCGACCACCGCCGCGTCCGGATCGGTCTCGGCCGGTTCGAACTGGATCGAGAACCGCTCGAACCGCGGCGGGTGGGCCGACAGCCACTCGTCGGCCTCGACGACCTCCCGGAGGGCGGCCTCGTACTCGGCTTCGACCGCGTCGACCGACTCGCCCGGCGCGACGCCGAACCGGCACTCCGCGATCAGGGCGGCCGGAACGGTCGACGCCCACGACCCCGCCTCGACGACGCCGATCGTGAGCGGCAGGGGGACGTCGAACCGCTCGTAGCGGGGGTGATCGAGCCGCTCGCCACGTTCGGTTTCGAGCGCGAGGAAACGGTCGCGGATCGTCTCGAACAGGTCGAGGACGTCGACACCGCGCCACCGTCTCGCCGCGTGTGCCGACCGGCCGGTCAGTTCGAGCCGCTTCATCAGACAGCCCTCGGTGGCGATCACGGGCGCGAGTTCGGTCGGTTCGGCGACGATCGCGGCGTCGCGCTCGAAGGGGTACGGTGAGTCGAGGGCGGCCGCGGCGGCACCGATCCCCCCCTCCTCCTCGCCGGCGACGCACTCGACGACGAGTCGGCCGTCCACAGCCGTCTCGCTCTCCGCGACCGCGTCGGTGACCGCGAGCGCGGCGAAGACGCAGACGCCGACCCCGGTCTTCATGTCGACCGCGCCACGGGCGGTGAGTTCTGCTCCCGACTCGCTCCAGGTCGGCTCGAACGGGTCGGCGCTCCACACGCCCTCGTCGGCGGGGACGACGTCGGCGTGGCCGTTCAGGACGAGCGTCGGTCCGGCGTCGGGGTCGCCGAACTCCAGCACGCCCGCGACGCTCGGCCGGTCCGTCGTCTCGATCTCTGCGGGGTCGTCGGGGAAGGAGGGGTGGGTGGCGAGGCGCTCGGCGTCGGCCTCCCAGCGGTAGGTCTCGAAGCCCAGGTCGGCGAGGCGTGACTGGAACCACTCCTGGGCCGCGGCCTCGTTCCCGCCCGTGGTGTCGAACCGGATGAACTCCTCCGTGAACCGTCTGAGGTCGTCGTCGTACGCGCGGAAGGCCATTGGTCGTGGTGCGAGGATGGGCTACAAAGCGTTGTCGTCACCGGTGTGGTGCATCGGTCGGCCGGGCCGCGCCGCGTCGTCCGTTCGCTCCGCCCGACCGACACCGGCACCCGACACGCTTTTGCTACACGTTTCCAACCTCCGGTAGACAGATGTCGACGCCTTCACCCGAGCTCCTCGCGGCGCTCGACCTGCGTGACGACCAGTACTCGACGACCGAGGCCGACCGTGACGACCACTCGCGGGACTGGGCCACGGCTCCCCGCGAGGCGGTCGCACCGGACGTCGTCGTCTGGCCCGAGTCGACGGGCGACGTCTCGGCGGTCCTCGCGGCGGCGACCGAACACGGCGTGCCCGTCACGCCGTTCGCCGCCGCGACGGGTCTCGAGGGCAACGCGGTTCCCGTCCACGGCGGCGTCAGCCTCGACATGACGCGGATGGACTCGGTCCTCGAGATCCGGCCCGAGGACCGCCAGATCGACGTCGAGCCTGGACTGCTCGGGAGCGAGATCAACGAGGCGCTGGAGCGGTACGGGCTGTTCTTCCCGCCGCTCCCCACCTCGGGCGACATCGCCACGATCGGGGGAATGCTCGCGACGAACGCCTCGGGGAAACAGACGGTGAAGTACGGCAAGGTGGGCGACTGGGTGATGGAGTTAGAGGTGGTCCTCGCCGACGGCTCCGTCGTCGAGGTCGGGACGCGCGCGACGAAGACCTCCTCCGGCTACAACCTCCGCGACCTGATCGTCGGGAGCGAGGGGACGCTCGCCGTGGTGACGCGCGCCACGCTGGCGCTCGCGGGACGACCCGAACAGCAGCGCGCCGGTCGGGTCGTCTTCGACTCGTTCGAGACCGCGGCGACGGCGGCCGCCGACATCGTCCGTTCGGGCGTCGACGTGGCCGCGCTCGAACTCATCGACTCCCTCGCCGCCGCGATGGCCAACGCCTACCTCGACGGCACGCTCCCGGAGAAGCCGATGGCGTTCCTCGAGTTCCACGCCAACCACGGCGTCGACGAGGAGATCGACTTCTGTCGAACGATCCTCGACCGGTACGACCCCCTCGACGTCGAGTTCGGCGACGGCTCCGCACAGGACGACCTCTGGGAGGCCCGCCGCGAACTCGCCGACGCGACGCGGGCGTACTACTCCGATCGGGAATCCACCGCCCCCGGCGATCTCGCGGTCCCCCTCTCCCGGTACCCCGACCTCGTCGAGTACATCCACGCCCTCTCCGACGAGCGCGACCTCCCCATCCCCTGCTTCGGACACGCCGGCGACGGCAACATCCACTTCGACGTCTTCGCCGACCCCGCCGACGAGGAGGAGTGGGCCCGCGGCGTCGAGACGTACGAGACGATCGTCCGCGAGGCGGTTCGGATGGGCGGCACCGCCACCGGCGAACACGGCGTCGGTCGCGGCAAGCGCAAGTTCATGCTGGACGAACACGGCGAGAGCGGCGTCCGTGCGATGCGGGCGATCAAAGACGCACTCGACCCCGACGGGATCCTGAATCCCGGCAAGATTCTCCCGGACGTGGCCGACGGTCGGTGACGATCATTGCACATCAGTGTACAGTATTGTCTCCTATTGCTCGCTATTCGTGTTAATATGGTATTTATTTTCACTCCATCGAGGAGAGATAACAGATATCACTAAATACCCGGAGTCCAAGCCCCCGCTATGGCACGGAAGCGATCGTTCGGACGACGAGAAGTGCTGAAGACCACGGGTGCCGCGCTGGCCGCCGGCACGGTCGCCGGCTGTCTCGGCGGAGGCGGCGGGGGCGGCGGTGGCAGCGACGACCGGGTGCCGATGGACATCACCGAGTGGCCCCCCGAGGACTACTCCTCGAACCTCAACATGATGAACTGGTACGACTCGTGGGCCGAGTGGGCCATGGAGGAGTTCGGCAACGAGTACGACGTCGAGGTGACGAACGAGGGCTACTCCTCGCCCGACCAGTGGTACTCGCGACTGCAGGCCGGCAACACCGATATCGACAACATCGCCGCGACCACCAACTGGGTCGAACGCTCGATCAACAACGATTTCCTCCACGAACTGCCCGTCGACATCATGCCCGCGTGGGAGAACGTCACGGAGAACATCAAACAGGCCTCCTCCTACCAGCAGGACGGCGCGACGTACGCCGTCCCCGAGAGCCTCGTGCTCTACCCCCTGACGTACAACACGGACCACTTCGACTCTGCACCCGACTCGTGGGGCGTCCTCTGGGACGAGTCGCTGGAGGGTGAGATCATGATGTGGGACAACTCGACGGTCTCGTGTCAGATCGCGGCGATGTACACCGGGCAGGACCCCATCGAGCCCTCCGACTACGACGAGATCGAGGAGGTGCTCAAACAGCAGAAACCCCTCCTGCGGACCTACTGGGGCGACTACGAGCAGGGGATGCAGCTGTTCGTCAACGAGGACGTCGTCGCCGGCCCGCTCACGATGGGACGGACCTACACGGCCCGGTTCAGCGAGGGCGCACCGGTGAACTACACGGCCCCGGAGGAAGGGGCGATGTTCACCTCCGACCTGTTCGTCATCCCGAAGGGGGCACCGAACCCGATCACGAGCCTGCTGTTCACCAACTGGGCCTCGGAGAAGCCGAACGCCGCACAGCTGTTCGAGACGATGGGGTACAAGCCCGGCGTCGACATCCAGAGCGAACTCTCCGAGCAGGACCGCGAGTTCACGACGTGGCCCTCGGAGTGGAACCTCGTCTTCTCCGAGACGCTCTCGGACGACGTCCGCTCGACGTACGACGAGATCTGGACCGCCGTCAAGGCGGCGTAGGCCCATGTCACTCCTCAGCGTTCGCAGCCTCACGAAGCGGTTCGGGGATCTCACGGCGGTCGACGACGCGGCGTTCGACGTCGAGGACGGCGAGTTCGTCTCCATCCTCGGCCCCTCGGGGAGCGGCAAGTCGACCATCCTCCGCATGGTCGCGGGGTTCGAGACGCCGACCGAGGGCGAGATCGTCCTCGCCGGCGAGGACATCGTCGGGACGCCCCCGTTCGAGCGCGACATCAACATGGTGTTCCAGAACCTCGCGCTCTTCCCCCACCTGAGCGTCGCGGACAACATCGAGTACGGCCTCAAACAGCGCGGGGTTCCGAAAGACGAGCGCGAGCGCCGTACCGAGGAGATGCTGGAGATGGTTCGGCTCCCGGGGTACGGCCCGCGCGACCCGTCGGAGCTCTCGGGCGGGGAGCAACAGCGCGTCGCCCTCGCCCGGGCGCTGGTGAACGAGCCCGCGCTCGTGCTGTTCGACGAGCCGCTGTCGAGTCTGGACCGCAAACTGCGCCAGCACATGCAGACCGAACTCCAGCGCATCCAGGCGGAGACGGGGATCACGTTCCTCTACGTCACCCACGACCAGGAGGTCGCGCTCTCCGTCTCCGACAGGCTGGTCGTCCTCAACGACGGCCTCGTCGAACAGGTCGGCTCCGTCGAATCCCTCTACGAGGAGCCCGAGTCGCAGTTCGTCGCGGACTTCATCGGCGACGTCAACACGCTGGAGGCGCAGGTCGTCTCCACCGACGACGACACGCTCACCGTCGAGACCGGCGGGCTCGAGTGTGCGCTCCCCGGACGCAACGGTTTCGACACCGGCGACCGGATCCACGTCTGCGTCCGGCCACACGACGTCGATCTGGACGCCACTCCCGACCCCGACGCCGGCGGGACGTTCACCGCGTCGGGCACCGTCCGAACGCGGAGTTACCAGGGGTCGGACACGGTGTACACCGTGGCGACCGACCGCTGGGGCGACGTCGTCGCCGACGTCCGTGGCTCGACGTTCGACGTCGGCGACGCGGTGTCGGTCGCGTGGGACGGCTCCGACGTCTACCTGTTCGCCGCTGGCGACGAGACCAAGACCGAGACCGAACGCCCCCCGGAGGCGACGTGAGATGGGCACCGAGACCGAGACCCGAACCCCGAGCGGGGCGTCGACCCGCCTGACGGATCTGGTCGACTTCTTCCGCGAGCGCCCACGGCTGAAGAAGCTCGCTATCGCCGGCCCGCCGTACGGCGTGTTGATCGCCTTCTTCACGCTCCCGCTCCTGGCGATGTTCGTCATCTCCTTCCAGGAGGGGCAGATCGGTGGCGCGTGGACGCTGTCGAACTACACGGACTTCCTCGGGTCGCAGACGTACCTGACGGTGGTGTGGCGGACGTTCGTCGTGACGGTCCAGGTGACGGTGCTCGTGACCGTCGTCGGCTACACGCTCGCGTACAGCATCGTCCGCTTCTCCCGGCGGACCACCCTGCTCCTCCTCTTGGTGATCCTCCCCTTCTGGACCTCGTACATCATCCGGATGTACGCGTGGATCAACATCCTCCAGAGCGGGGGCGTGCTCGACTCGACGCTCCAGCTGTTCAGCCTCCCGCAGGTTGGACTACTCTACACCCAGCCGGCGGTCATGATCGGCTTCACGTACGTGTGGCTCCCCCTCGCGGTGTTACCCTTCTACGCCTCGCTCACGAACATGGACGCCGACCTCATCGAGGCCGCGAAGGACCTCGGCGCGGGACCGATCAAGACGTTCTTCACGGTGACGCTGCCGATGACGAAGAACGGCGTCGTCACCGGCGTGATCCTCGTCTTCATCCCGACGTTCGGCTCGTTCATCACGCCGCGACTGCTCGGCGGGACGAACAACATCATGATCGGGATGGTGATCGAGAACCAGTTCAAGTCGGCGTTCAACTGGCCGTTCGGTGCCGCCATCGGCATCGTCATCTCCGTCGTCGTCGTCGTCCTGCTCGTCCTCGGGGCGCGCGGCGGCGGCAACCTCTTCGGCGGACGGGAGGGTGAACGCTCGTGAGCTCTCCCACCGCCTCCGACTCGCTGTCGTCGTCGGGTCCCGTCGCAGCCGTCGAACGTCTCGTCCAGAACCACGGCGGGTCGCTCGCCCGTCTCGCGATGGTCGCAGTCTTCGGGTTCCTCTGGGTGCCCATCGCCGTGCTGGTCTTCATGTCGTTCGCCGAGGGCGGGGTGCTGTCGTTCCCCCCGAAGGAGCTCACCCTCCGGTGGTACAGCGTGTTCCTCGGCAACGACACCGCCATCGACGCCATCGTCACCACGCTCCAGGTGTCGATCCCCACGACGTTCATCACCGTGGTGCTGGCGACGCTCATCGCCTACGCCGTCGACCGCTACGTCTTCCCTGGGCGGACCACGCTCCAGCTCCTGGCGACGCTCCCCATCGTCGTCCCGCTGGTCGTCACCGGCATCGCGCTGGTGCTGTTCTTCGGGTTGATCCGGCCGCTCATCGTCATCAGCGGCTACCCCGCCGTGGTCCTCGCCCACGTCGTCCGCACGATCCCCTTCGCGACGCTCGTCATCATCCCGACGTTCCTCACCTTCGACCGCCAACTGGAAGAGGCCTCGAAGGATCTGGGGGCGGACGAACTCCAGACGTTCCGGCAGGTGACGCTCCCCAACGTCTTCCCCGGCATCGTCGCCGGTGGCCTCCTCGCCTTCACGCTCTCGTTCAACGAGTTCGTCTTCACCTACTTCGTGAAGGACTCCGCGACGACCACCCTGCCAGTGTACATCTGGAACCAGATCCGCTACAACGTCACCCCCGAGGTGAACGTCATCTCGGTCGTGTTCCTCGTCGTCGCCGTCACGCTCGTCCTCGTGGCCGTCTCGCTCACGCGCGTCGACCTGCTCGCGCGGAAGTAGCCGGTCGCGAGGGGACGTCCCGTCGACGAGCGATCCTCGTTCGGTGACTCGTCACCCCTCGGACGTCGCGTCACCCTCTCGCCGTCGGCCCTCGTGTGCCAGCTCTTCGCCCGGAGCCGATCGAACCGCCGTCCGCCCTGACTATTTGAACTGCATGATAGTTCATGGTCTGGTTTCGTAACGTCGACGATCGTACGGGCCTGTGGAATGTCCACACAAAACACGCTCCACGCCGAGATCCTCGGCCGCGACTTCGCGTTCGACTACTCGGAGAGCTGGGTCGGCTACTCCCTGTTCTTCATGCGGGTGACGATGGGCTGGGTGTTGTTCCAGGGCGGTGTCACGAAGCTGGTAACGTATCTGGACGCGGATCCCGGCAACAACTGGACTGCGGCGGGGTATCTGGCCAACGCGATCCCCGCGGGCAACCCACTGGCGGGCGTGTTCGCCGCCATGGCCGGGAACCCTCTCATCGACATCCTGAACATGTGGGGGCTCACCCTCACCGGACTGGCACTCATCCTCGGGGCGTTCGTCCGCTGGAGCGCGTTCTGGGGGGCGGTCATGATGCTGTTCTACTGGCTCGCGGCGCTGCAGGGCGGCCTCTTCGCGGGGCTTCCGCTCGAACACGGCTGGGTCGTCGACGACCACCTCGTCTACGCGTTCTTGCTGTTCGGCCTCGGCGCGTTCGGTGCGGGCCGTATCCTCGGCCTCGACGCCCGGCTGGAGAAGCTCTCGATCGTCGAGAACAACCGCTGGCTCCGGCTGTTGCTCGGGTGAGACGGGCGACGGAGTCAGTGTATCCGGTGGACGGCCGGCGGTGACCGGCCGTCCGGTCGAGACGGCCCACGAGTCGGACCGGTCTCCGGACGGTCCCGCGGCCGCACCCCGTGGGCGTCCTGCGAGGCGTTGGACCGACTCACCCGTCGA
Source organism: Salinigranum salinum (assembly GCF_009176545.1). Classification (GTDB taxonomy): domain Archaea; phylum Halobacteriota; class Halobacteria; order Halobacteriales; family Haloferacaceae; genus Salinigranum; species Salinigranum salinum. The sequence continues at coordinate 475,836 of NZ_VTOJ01000001.1, forward strand.
GCAGCACGTACCGCACCGGATCGGCCTCCATCGCCCAGTCGAACGCCCGTACGCGCCCCGCCGCGACGTCGATTCGGACCGCGGTCTCGCCGGACCGCTGTGGCACTGGAACGGTGAGCAGCACCGACGGTGGCACCCGGTATCGGTAGTCGAGTACCGTTCCGTCGGCGACACGGATTCGGACGCGCTCCTCGCGGTCGCCGGGGTTGTAGACTCTCAGTTCGGAGCCGGCACGCCGTCCACGGGGATCGAACCCGCCGTCGGGGTAGCCGCTCGACGTTCCCCGGACGGCGAGCGCACAGTCGGGGTCGCACAGCGCGGGCCGCGAGAACCCGACGCCGGTGTTCACCCGCACGCGGAGCGTCGAGAGCGACGGCGTCACGGTCCAGTCGAACTGGTCGCGGATGCCCGACGCGGTCTCGACCACGACCCGGTAGTCGCCGGTCGGGATCCGACCGTCGAGTTCGACCGCCGTCCCCTGACGGACGGTCCGGCTCTCGACGAGGAGCGTGTCGTCCCCGTCGTCGACCGCCACCGTCACGTACCGGTCGGTGGCGGCGTCGTTCACCACGGTCAGGGTGCCGCTCCGGCGATCCGACGAGGTTCCTCGCTCGTCAGTGCGCTCCGTCGCGTCGCCTCCGGCGGTCCTGCCGGTCGTCGTCGCCGCACCGTCGGGGCCCGCCGCCGGCTGACGCGTCGTGGCCGACGCGGTCGTCGCGGGCTCGTCCGAACGGGATCCACATCCGGTGAGCAAGAGGAGGACGACGGTACCGAGGACGGTGCGACGGTGGAGCGACACAGTCGCGGTTGGGGTGCGAACGTCAAACGCGCGTCGGTCTGTGCGTCGCCAGATCACACCGCCTCCCGCTTCGGTCCCGTCGTCAGCGGGAGAGCACCTGTCGCCGTCTGAACTCCACGATGACGAACACCGCGACGGCGAGCGGCACCAGCAACAGTTCGGGGGTGAGTTCCGGCGAGGCGTAGTAGCGGACGACCCGCACCCAGGGCGCGACGTCGTCGTTCACGTACTCCCGTGCCGGGACGACGGGCCACAGCAGGAACCCGAGTTCCCCGAACCGGCCGGTGACGATCGGGCCGATCGCGTCGCCGACGATGTGCGAGACGTGGCCGAAGCCGAACGCGACCGCGAGATGCGAACGGCGGGAGCGGCGCGCAACGTACCAGAGCACGGCGAGCAGCCCCACCGTGAACACCAGCGAGTGGGCGAGGGAGCGGCCGCTGACCAGGACCCCGGCGAACGCGAGCGGTTTGTCGACGAGGTCGGGGAACTGCGTTCCCAGGAGGAGGGCACCGAGCCTCACCCCGTGTGGATAGCGGCCCGGGATCGCCCGGGCGAACACGACGTAGAGGAGGTAGCCGAGCAGCGCGTGACCGAGCGGGAACACTGTGGTCGGTATTTCGTTCCGCCGTTCGTAAACGCTCCGGTTCGGGGTATCGACCCGACGACGGCCGCTCAGCGCCCCGGCCGCCCGAACGCCACGCCGCCCGTCCCGTCGACGGTGACGGTCACCGGCCCCTGCGGCGGGCAGGACCACCACGTCCGCGTCTCCTCGGCTCCTCCGTCGACGCGCAGACGGACGACGTACCGTCCCGAGTCGGACACCGGGACGACCTCTCGGCGTTCGCCCGGATCGAGGGCGTAGCGCCCGGCGAACCGTTCGACGCCGTTCCGTTCGACGCCGACGTCGACGACGTGCGTCGCGTCGTCGCGGTTCTCGACACGCATCGCCGTGTTCGCCGGGCCGCAGCCGACGTCGAGCGTCGAGACATCGACCACCTGCGAGGGCTCTTCGGGGACGTGCCAGTCGTCGTCGACGCGCCCGTCCGGCGTCTCGACCACGACGCGGTACGTCCCGCTCCGGTACGTGAGCGGGACGACGATCTGCGTCTCCCGCTCGATCCGGTAGCGGACGTCGAGGAGGGTTCGACCGAACAGCGAGACCGCCAGTGTCGCTTCCGTCGGCGGCCCCGGGTTCGTGAGCACGACCTGGGCCGGCGCGTACCACCGACCGGTGCCGTCGCCGACGAGCGGGGCGTCGAGGCGGTCGCCGCCCGCCTCGACCGCACAGTCGACGCCGGGCTCACATCGGACCGTCCGCACGACGTCGATCCCGTCGGCGAGCGTCACCGCGAGTCCGTCGAGTTCCGCGATCACGTCCCAGCGGTACGTCGTCCGGTCACCGTCGGCGGTTTCGACGACCACGTCGTACGTCCCGCCCGTCGCGAGGACGTCCTCGAGCGTGTGTCGCTCGCCGGAGACGAGCTCTCGGCTCTCGACGAAGACGGTCTCGCCCGCGAACTCGACCGCGACGGTGACGAACTCGGTCGTCGCGTGGGTGTTGCCGATCGAGATAGACTGTGGCGACACCGGCGGACCCGTCGGCGTCGCGGGGGCGTTCGTCCGCCGTGTGGTCGTCCGGCGGGCGACCTGGTTGCCGTCTCCGTCGGGTTCACCCTCACCCCCACCCCCACCCGCGAACCCGCCACACCCCGCCAGTCCGGTCGCGACGAGCGCGAGGAGTCCACGGCGTGGAAGAGCCATGACATCCATCAGGCGGCGGCAGGCAAGAGAGTGTTCCTCCGCCGTGCCCGTCCGCCCCGCGGTCCGTCGAGACGAAGCCGTTTTCCCCGGCGACCGGATACGGAACCCAATGAGCAAGCCGACGCCCGAGGTGTACGAACGGGGTCGCGGCATGGACGCGCACAATCAGGTGATGCGCGACATCCGCTCGGAAAAAGACGAGACGTACGACCCCCACGAGCCGACGCGGGTGTGGCTCGACGAGGACAACACGCCCGACGGCGTCCGTCGATCGCTCACGATCATCCTCAACACCGGTGGCTGTCGCTGGGCGCGCGCCGGCGGCTGTACGATGTGCGGCTACGTCGCCGAGTCGGTCGAGGGCGGCACCGTCCCCCACGAGGCACTGATGGACCAGGTACGGGTGTGTCTCGACCACGAGGCTGAGCACGCGGACGACCCCGCCCCGCTGATCAAGATCTACACCTCGGGGTCGTTCCTCGACGAGCGCGAGGTGCCCGCCGAGACGCGCGCGGCCGTCGCCGAGACGTTCGCCGACCGCGAACGGATCGTCGTCGAGTCGCTCCCCGACTTCGTCGCCCGCGAGAAGCTCGCGGACTTCACGGATCACGGTCTGGAAACGGACGTCGCTATCGGACTGGAGACCGCCACGGACCGGATCCGACACGACTGCGTGAACAAGTACTTCGACTTCGACGAGTTCGTCGCCGCGAGCGCCGAGGCCGACGCGGCGGGCGCGGGAATCAAGGCGTACCTGCTGATGAAACCGCCGTTCCTCACAGAGCACGAGGCGCTCGAGGACATGGTCGCCTCGGTCCGGCGGTGTGCGGAGTACGCTCACACCGTCTCGATGAACCCGTGTAACGTCCAGCGGTACACGATGGTCGACGAACTCTTCTTCCGGGGTGGCTACCGTCCGCCGTGGCTCTGGTCGGTCGCCGCGGTGCTCGAACGAACCGCAGAGACGGACGCCATCGTCGTCTCCGATCCCGTCGGTCACGGCTCCGACCGCGGCCCGCACAACTGCGGCGAGTGCGACGACCGCGTCCAGCGCGCGATCAAGGACTTCGACCTCCGACAGGACCCGTCGGTGTTCGAGCAGGTCTCCTGCGAGTGCGAGGCGACGTGGCGCGCCGTCCTCGACGAGGAGACGGCCTACGCGATGCCGCTGACGCGATAACCCCGATTAAACGACCGATTTAGCCCGCTCTCACCGTCGTTCGCCGCAGGGGTTCGCGAACCGCCGACTCGGATGTGGTGGTCGGGGACGCCCTAACCGCTGGTTTCGACGTGTAGGCTCTGCTTTCCGAGGCGGAAAGCGGCGTGTACCAAAGTCACTGGAGATCGTCCCTCCTCGTGATAGCACCCGGCGCTATTCCACACCCATGTCGGAACACGACTTCAAATCGGTCCACTACAAGGACGGCTGGCTCGAGATCCGCGAAGACGGCAACCCCGAGGGGTGGATCGCCACGGACACCCCTACCTGGATCGAACTCTAGACGAAGCCCCGGAGAATACCCTGCCCGTCGGTCCGACCGAGGTCCGGCAGCGTCGCCCGCTCCGGGTGGGGCATCAGCACCGCCACGGTGTCGCGCTCGCCGACGATCCCCGCCACGTTGCCCACGGAGCCGTTGGGGTTCGCCGCCTCGGTGACGGCCCCCTCGGCGTCGCAGTAACGGAACAACACTCTGTCCTCGGCCTCGAGTCGTTCGTACCGCTCCTCGCTACTCTCGAACCGCCCCTCGCCGTGGGCGATGGGGAGTTCGACGACGTCCCCCTCGTCGTACGCCCGGGTCCACGGCGTGTCGTCCCGTTCGACCCGGAGGAAGACGTGTTCACACTGGAAGCGCGCGCTCCGGTTCGTGGTGAAGGCACCGGCCGTGAGCCCCGACTCGCAGCCGATCTGTGCCCCGTTGCAGATGCCGAGCACGGGGACGCCCGCGTCGGCGTGTTCGCGGACCTCGGACATCACGGGCGCACGGGCGGCCATCGCCCCCGCACGGAGGTAGTCGCCGTAGGAGAACCCGCCGGGGATCACGATCCCCGTCGTGTCGGCGGGGAGACCGTCCTCGTGCCAGACCCGGCGGGCGTCGATCCCGAGGTACGAGAGCGCCTGGACCGCGTCGCGGTCGCAGTTCGACCCGCCGAACTGGACGACAGCGACGGTCACCGGCGGCACCTCCGGGTGCCGCGACTGAACGTCGGTGTCGGAGACGAGAGGGTCACCGGCGGCACCTCCGGGTGCCGCGACTGAACGTCGGTGTCGGAGACGAGAGGGTCACCGACGGCACCTCCGTGTGCCGTGCCCGAGCGTCGGTGTCGGAGAGAGGGCGGTCATTCCGCCTCCGAGACCGCCACCTCGTAGTCGTGGATGGTCGGGTTCGCGAGGAGCCGTTCGGCCATCTCGTCGGCCCGCTCTTCGGCGGCGTCGACGGAGTCGGCGTCGAGATCGATCTCGAACCGATCCGCCGATCGGAGCGCGTCGAGCTCGAACCCCAGCCGCTCCAGCGCGCGCTTCGTCGTCTCCGCTTCGGGGTCGAGCACGCCGCGTTTGAGGCGGACGGTGACCGTCGCGGTGTACGCTGTCATCGCGTGAGCGTGCGTGGTGATGCGCAAAAGCCGTTTTGGAACGTGAGTGATGTACACGAACGCGCATACTGGCCGGCCTCACGCTCCGGCGCGTGTCTCTCGGGGCGCGTCACCCGTCTTCACCGCTCTAGTGTGACACGCCGTGTGATCGAGTACCCTGTTACTCGGTGACGAAGTAACTCTTCGCGAAAACGGAAGCGGTTTACGCGCCCGCTCGCTCCGAACGAGTATGTTCGGCCTCGAACAGCCGGAGGTGACGGTATGACACGCGAATACACCGAAGTCACGGTCGTCGGAGACGACAAGACGGGAATCGTCGCGCGCTTCACCACCTTGCTGTTCGAGCGCGGAGTCAACATCGAGGACATCGATCAGGCGGTCCGCGACGGCGTCTTCCGGATGACGCTCCACGCCGACACGTCGGGGATGGTCTGCACCGAGGCGACGCTCCGGGACGCGCTCACCGCGCTCGCCGACGAGATGGACGTGGACGTGCAGGCACGCTTCCCTGCAGACCGCGAGACGAAGCGCATCGCGGTCCTCGCGACGAAGGAGTCACACTGCCTCGCGGCGCTGCTCGACGCGTGGGCCGCGGACGACCTCGACGCCGAGGTCGGCGTCGTCGTCGCCAACCACGACGACCTCCGACCGCTGGCGGAACGCCACGGCGTCCCGTTCCACGACATCGGCGACGAGAAGGGATCGCCCGACGAGACGGAACTGCTCCGTCTGCTCGACGAGTACGACGCCGATCTGGTCGTCCTCGCACGCTACATGCGCATCCTCTCGCCGAACGTCGTGTTCCGCTACGAGGACCGCATCATCAACGTCCACCCTTCGCTGCTGCCGTCGTTCCCGGGCGCCGCCTCCTACCGGCAGGCGAAGGAGGCGGGGGTCCGCATCGCCGGCGTCACGGCCCACTACGTCACGACCGACCTCGACCAGGGCCCGATCATCACCCAGCGGGCGTTCGACGTGCCCGACGACGCCTCCGTCGAGGAGTTGCGGGCCCGCGGGCAACCGCTGGAAGCCGAGGCGCTCCTCGAGGCGGTGCGGCTCCACCTCGACGACGCCGTCACCGTCCACCGCGGCCGCACCAGTCTGCGCGACGGGGTCGACCCCGACGACTACCGTCTCGGTCTCGGCGACGTCGACACCCCCGACCGCCCCGTCGACGACCTCGCCGGGGCAGTGGCGGCCGCGCCCGGAGACGACGGGACCGACTCCGAGGAAGCCGAGACGGAACCCGAGGCGACTCCGACCGACTGAGTCGACTCCGCCCGACTCTCCCGAGCGCGCGCTCCGGTCTCACGCTCCGGGCACGAGCGGGCGATTGATACGTCTGTCACGCGACGACACCGCCATGAGCCGTGACGTCGACGTCGAGATCACGTACGAGGTCCCCGAGGGCGGCCTCGACGACGTCGTTCGGCTCCTCCGCTCGACGGGGTGGGCCGCCGACCGCGACCGCGAGGGCGTCCGCCGGATGCTCGCTCACACCGACGTCGTGGTCTGTCTCGTCCGCGAGGTTGCCAGCGGCCGCGACCGCGAGGTGGTCGCGTTCGCACGCGCGCTCACCGACTACGAGTACCGTGCGTTCGTCGAGGACGTCGTCGTCGGGGTCCCCTACCGCCGGCGGGGGCTCGGGACGACCCTGGTCGACGCGCTCTGCGCCCACCCCGACCTGACCGGCGTCGAACAGGTCGTGCTCGAATGTCGGCGCGACCTCGTCGGCTTCTACGAACGGCTCGGATTCGAGTCCGTCCCCAGCGAGGCGACGCTGATGAAGCGTGAGCGGCGGCCGGGCGACGGCGGGCGGTGAGCGGACCCGCTCGCGTCCACCAGCGCTAAGCCGGCGTAGGCCGACGAGAGGGTATGAGCGAGAACCGATCGCTCGACGACTTCCTCGGGGTCGACGACACCGACGACCACGGCGACCACGGCGACACCGACGCCGAGGGAGACGACGCGGACGACGGGGACGTCGCCGCGAGCGACCGCTCGACCGAGACGCGCGCCGAGCGGACGGTCGAAGTGGCCGCAGAGGACACAGCAGACGAGACCGCCGAGGAGTCGACCGACAGTGGCGACGTCGTCACGAGTGTCGACACCGCCACGGACACTACTCCCGACTCTACCGACGCCACCTCCGACTCTACCGACGCCACCTCCGACTCTACCGACGCCACCTCCGACTCTACCGACGCCACCTCCGACTCTACCGACGCCACTTCGGACACGGCCGCGGAACGGCCACGAGCGACGTACCGGTGGTCACCCGTCGGCGACGACTGTCCCGCCTGCGGCACGACCGTCCAGCGCCGCTGGCGCGAGGGCGACCGGTTCGTCTGCGCCGACTGCAAGGAGTGGTGAGCGACCGACCGTCGACGGTCGGTCCCGTTCTCGGTGTCGCTCGGCCGGGCTTGTCGGTGCCGCCGGTCTTTGTCGGCGTCCCTCACCTCGGCCAGGTCGGTCGTGAACGCTTCCTGCCTGCCGAGCCGCTCTTCACCCCCGTCGGAGCGCGCCGATGCGCTGGATTCCGGTCCTCAGCCGAGTCGTGTGTTCCCGCGTTCGAACCCCCGCACCAGCGTCGCCTCGTCGATGGAGAGGACGGTCGGCCGACCGTGTGGGCAGGCGTACGGCTGTTCGCAGGCACCCAGTCGGTCGAGCAGCGCCCGCGCCTCGTCGGTCGACAGCGCGTCGCCGGCCTTCAGCGAGGGGTGACACGCCACGTCCTTCAGGAGCTCGTCGCGGACGTCGTCGACCCCCCGCGCTCCTTCACGGTCGAGCGTCGCGAGGACGTCCCGGAGCGACGCCGGCGTGGCCGTCCGCCCGAGCGGTGCGGGGACGGCGCTGACGCGCACCGTCCCGTCGCCGACCGTCGCGGCGTCGTACCCCATCGCCCGCAGTTCGTCCCCGAGCGAGTCGACGAGCGCCGCCTCCGGTGCGGAGACACGGAGCGTCGCCGGCGGTTCCACGGCCTGAGACGGGAGGTCTCCGACGGTGGCCCGGAGCCGCTCGTAGTTGACCCGCTCGTGGGCGGCGTGCTGGTCGACGATCAGCAGGTCGTCGTCGGCCGCACAGAGCAGGTAGAGGTCGCGGAACTGACCGATGACCGATACTTTCGAGAGGGGTGACTCGCCGTCGAGCGGCCTCAGGCCCGCGTCGAGGTCCATCGACACCTCGCCGCTCCGGCGGAGGTCCGTCGTGGTCAGGGCGTCGCCGACGGCACGCTCGACCGCGTCGACCACGCCCGCGACGCGAAACGCGACCTCGGCCTTCGCCGGGTGGACGTTGTGGTCGACCGCCTCCGGGGGGACGCCGACGCGGACGACGGCGATCGGTGACCTGTCCGCAGGGAGGAGCGATCCGTAGCCCGCGACGACGGCACCCCGGAGCGTCCCGTCCGTCAGGGGGCGACCGTTCACTGCGACGTGGACGTGGTCGCGCGTGGCGCGGGTGATCGAGGGGTAACAGAGGACGCCCTCGACGCGGATCTCGGTGTCGTGTCCGGCCCCGGAGTCGCTGTCGACGCTCGCGGTGTCGTCGGTCACGAAGGAGAACGTGGTGCTCTGTCCGGCGACCGTCCGGTCGTAGACGCCGAGGAGCGCGTCGGTGTCGCCGGTCCCCGGCGTCGAGAACGTCTCGCGGCCGTCGTGGGCCAGCGAGAACCGGACCGTCGGGTGACAGAGCGCGTACCGCGAGAGGAGCTTCGAGACGCGCGCGAACTCGGCGTTCGCCGACGCGAGCTGTTTCCGGCGCGCCGGCAGGCTGTGGAACAGATCGCGGACCTCGACGGTCGTTCCCTGCGCGCGTCCGGCGGGTTCGGTCGTCACCTCGTCGTCGCCGACACGGACGGTGGTTCCCCGTGGTCCGCCGTCGTTCGTCGTCAGCGTCAGCCGCGAGACGGCGGCGATGCTCGGGAGCGCCTCGCCGCGAAACCCGAGAGTCGAGACGCGCTCGATCCCGTCCGGCGCGGAGAGCTTCGACGTGGTGTGGCGCTCGACCGCGAGCGCGGCCCCCTCACGACTCATCCCGTGGCCGTCGTCGCGGACCCGGATCGCCTCGGTGCCGTCGCCGTCGATCTCGACCGCGATCCTCGACGCTTCGGCGTCGAGGCTGTTCTCGACGAGCTCTCTCACGACCGCGGCGGGGCGGGTGACCACCTCGCCAGCGGCGATCTTACGTCTGGTTTCGGGGTCGAGTCTCCTGATTCGCGTCATCGAGTCTCCGCTGGAGTTCGTGGAGGAGGGCGAGCGCGTCCATCGGCGTCGTCCGCGCGACGTCGACGGTGCGGATGTCGCGGAGGACGTCGTCGGCGACGTGGTTCTCGTCACCGCGCGCCTCCCGCGACGGGTCGGGCAGTGGCGCTGACTTCGCGCGGCCACCGCCTCCTTGGGTCCCCCCCGAGAAGGTCTTTTCGCCTGGCTCGGCGGTCTCGTGGACCGCCGGATCACGCTCCTGCCCGTTCTCGCGACCGTTCGTCGCGGGCGTCCCGACCCGTGCAGGCGATCGGGCCGGTGTCGCGTCGTCCGACCGTGATCGGTCGTCGGCCTCCTCGGCGGGCGACGCTGTCCCCGTCTCGGCGTCGACCAGGGTACGGGCGCGATCGACGACCCTGTCGGGGACGCCCGCGAGCCGTGCCACCTCGACGCCGTACGATGACGACGAGGGGCCGTCGGCGACGCGGTGGAGGAAGGTGACGTCGTCGCCGTCGCGCTCGGCCGTGAAGTGGAGGCAGAAGACCCCGGGGTAGTCGTCGGCGAGGTCGGTGAGCTCGTGGTAGTGCGTGGCGAACAGCGTCGTCGCGCCGACCTCGTCGTGGAGGAACTCGGTCGTGGCACGGGCGATGGCGAGGCCGTCGGTCGTCGACGTTCCCCTCCCGACCTCGTCGAGGAGGACGAGCGACGCCTCGGTCGCGCCGTGGAGCACCTCGGTGAGTTCGGCCATCTCGCGCATGAACGTCGACTGCCCACCGGCGATGTCGTCGGAGGCTCCCACGCGGGTGAACACGCGGTCGACCACCCGGAGGTCGGCGTGCGACGCCGGGACGAAACTGCCCGCCTGCGCCATGACGCACGTCAGCGCGATCTGCCGCATGTACGTCGACTTGCCCGACATGTTCGGGCCGGTGACGAGCGCGATCTCTCCCCGAGAGAAGTCGACGCCGTTCGGGACGAACTCGGTGGTTCGCTCGACGACGGGGTGTCGGCCCTCTTCGATCGCGATGGCGTCGGCCCCGAACGCCGGGCGGGTGTAGTCGTTCTCGACGGCGGTCGCGGCAAACGTCGCCAGCACGTCGAGCTCCGCCAGCGCGTCCGCCAGCGCTTGGACCCGCTCGGTCTCGTCGGCGACGGACGAGCGCACCTCGCGGAACACCTCGTACTCCAGCGCGTCGGCACGCTCCGACGCCGAGATGATCTCGTCCTCTCGGCGCTTCAGTTCGGGCGTGTAGAACCGCTCGGCGTTCTTCAGCGTCTGCCGCCGCGTGTACTCGTCGGGGACGCGGTCGAGGTTCGGGTTCGTCACCTCGATGTAGTAGCCGTGGACCTGCGTGTAGCCCACCTCGAGCGAGTCGATCCCCGTCCGTTCGCGTTCTTTCGCCTCCAGCTGTGACACCCACTCGCGCCCCTCGCGCTCGGTCGCCCGCACCTCGTCGAGGTCGGCGTCGAACCCCTCGCGGATCACGCCGCCCTCGGTGATCTCCTGTGGCGGGTCGGTGACGATCGCCCGTTCGACGAGCGATCGGACGTCGGCGCAGTCGTCGAGCCGATCCAGCAGGGCCGCGAGGCGGTCGGCGGCGTGGTCGTCGACGACGCCGGCGAGCGCGTCCCGGACGGCGGGGACGACCCCGAGCGTCGTCGCCAGCGACCGGAGGTCGCGCGCGTTCGCCCGCCCGCGAGAGACGCGCCCCACGAGCCGTTCGAGGTCGTACACCTCGCGCAGCGTCTCCCGGAGCGTCTCGCGGGCGACCCCCTCTCGCGTGAGTGCCTCGACCGCGTCGAGCCGCGCCTCGGCCTCCCCGCGATCGATGGTCGGCCGCCGGAACCACGCCTCCAGCCGTCGCCGTCCGAGCGCACACGACGTCTCGTCGAGCGCGCCGATCAGCGTCCGTCCCGACCGCGACCGCGACTCGAACAGCTCCAGACTCCGGAGCGCCGTGGCGTCCAGCCGCATGTACGCTCGGGGGTCGAACCGCGTTACGCGCGAGACGTAGTCGAGGTGGTCGCCCCCCTGGGTGTACTCGGCGTACGCGAGCACGGCACCGGCCGCGCGGATCTCCGCGTCGGACGCGAGCACTCGCTCGGGCCGGGCGTACGCGCCGACCCGCTCCCGCGCGGCGTCGAGCGCGAACGCCCCCTCGTCGAACGACGAGCGCATCGCCTCGGTCGTGAGCGCCGGTTCGAGGTCGACCGCCGGCCCGGTGAGGAGCTCCGCCGGGGCGAGCCGTTCGATCTCCTCGACGACCGTCGGCCGGTCGCCGCTCGTCACCAGACACTCGCCGGTCGAGACGTCGACGACCGCGAAGCCGTACCGGGGTCGCTCGTCGCCCGGGTCGGCGCTTGCCGACGACTCGCCGGCCTCGCGGACGATCGCCCCGAGGTAGTTGGCCGTGCTCCCCTCGAGGAGTTCGTCGTCGACGATCGTCCCCGGCGTCACCAGCTGTGTGACCGCGCGGTCGACCAGTCCCGACGCCTCCTCGGCGGGCTCGACTTGGTCGGCGAGCGCGACGCGATATCCCGCATCGAGCAGCCGCTCGACGTACGAGGCGGCGTTGTCGATCGGGACGCCCGCCATCGGGTACTGCCCCGTGGAGTCCTCGCGCTTCGTGAGCGTCACCTCGCAGACGCGGGCGACGGTCTCCGCGGCGGCACAGAACGCCTCGTAGAAGTCGCCCACCTGGAAGAGGACGAGCGCGTCGTCGTGGGCCTCGCAGAGGTCGGTGTACTGCGCCATCATCGGCGTCAGCTCCTCGCGGACGGCGAGCATCTCCGCCGGGGCACCGAGCGCCGGATCCGTCTCCTCCTCGGGTCCGCCGGAGCGCCCTCCGACCTCGTGCTCACCGCCTCGCCCGTCGTCGGCCCCGTCCCTCGCGTCCTCGTCCGCGGCGCTCCCCGTCCCGTCTGTCGCGTCCTCGGTCACCCCGCCGGCTGCCGCGTCGCGGTCGGCGTCCCCGCCTCCGTTCATGTGCGGATAGCCGGCGACGGAGCGATAAAAAGCGTCGGGTCCGCGCGCTCGGCCGGGACGGGTCCACCAGTAGCACCACTCGGCGCTCCCGTGGCACGCTCCGACGATGGGCAGTGCGTGGAGCAGAACGGCGGCCCGACCGCGCTCACGCCCTCAGCGACGGTTTGGAGAACCTGCCGGGAGGGGAAACGACAAGCCGCTGGGCCCGACCCGTCCACCACGGAACGGACACAGAACACGGTGGGCGGACCCGACAGGGGGAGCGACACACGCCCCGGAGACGGACTCCACGGTACCGACGCTCCCGCCGTCGGCGAGGAACGAACCGACGTCGAGCCCGTCGGCGTGCAGCCGGACGAGACGGTCCCGTTCCGCGAGGCGATCCGGGCGTGGGTCGCCGTCGCGGCGGCGAGCTTCGGCGGCCCGGCCGGTCAGATCGCGGTCATGCACCAGCAGGTCGTCGAGCGACGAGCGTGGGTCGACGACGACCGGTTCCTCAACGCGCTGAACTACACCATGTTGCTCCCGGGGCCGGAGGCACACCAGCTCGCGGTGTACCTCGGCTGGCTGCTCCACGGGACGCTCGGAGGTGTCGTCGCCGGGACGCTGTTCGTGCTCCCCGGCTTCGTCGCTATGCTCCTCTTCGGGACGATCTACGTGCTCTTCCGGTCGGCGCCGGTGGTTCCGGCACTCTTCTTCGGACTCAAGGCCGCGGTCATCGCCGTCGTCTTCCTGGCGGTCGTCCGGCTGGGGCGACGGACCCTGTCGAACGCGCTGCTGGTCGCCGTCGCCGTCGCAGCCTTCGTCGCGATGTACGCGTACGCCGTGCCGTTCCCGGCCGTGGTGCTGGGCGCTGGTGTGGTCGGCTGGGTGGGGTACCGACTCCGTTCGACGACTCCCGCGGCGCCCGCTCCGCCGGCGGCCCACACCGTCGACGGCGAGGGAGTGGACGACGACCGTGACGCCGACGCTGCGGACACGACCACCGGCCGAACCGTCCGCGGCGCGAGTTCGACCGCCGGTCCCGGACACGCGCCCGGCGTCACCGCCGGTCTCGCTCGCCGCCCCACGTGGCGAGGGACGGCTCGGACCGCGGTCGTCTGGACCGCGGTGTGGCTGGCACCGCTCGTCCCGCTGGTGGTCGTCTTCGGGCTCGGGAGCGTGCTGGTCACGGAGGCGGTGTTCTTCGCCGGCGTCGCGGCGGTCTCGTTCGGTGGTGCGTACGCCGCGCTGGCGTTCGTCGCCTTCCTCGGCGCCTTCCGCAACCCCGGCGGGCTCGATCCGCTCGTCGCCGGCCTCCTCGGAGCGACCGTGGCCGGCTGGTTCACGTACCTGCCGAGCTACCTGTGGATCTTCGTCGGCGCGCCGTACGTGGAGGCACTGCGCGAGAACGAGGCACTGTCGGCGGCGCTGTCGGCCGTGACCGCGGCGGTCGTCGGCGTCATCGCCAACCTCGGCGCGTGGTTCGGCGTCCAGGTGCTGTTCGCCGAGCGGCTGACGTGGACCGGGGTCGGCGCGCGCGTCGTCCTCCCGGTCGCGGCGACGGTCGACCCGGCTGCCGTCGTGATCGCTGTCGGCGCTGGAGTGGCGATCGGGTACCTAGGCCAGTCGATCCCACGGACGATCGGCGCCGCTGCGTTCCTCGGGATCGGACTACAGATGGGCGTCGGGTGACCACCGGCCCCGTCACACCCGCAGCCCCCCGGACGACGGTCGTCTCGGCCGCTCTCTGCCCACGAACCGCCACGTCTCGGCTGTTCGACGGATCTCCACCGGTCGGGAATGGCAGTTGACCACACCCAGCAAAGTTAGGTGACTCCGGCAAGAACCACCTAGTAACCGTGAGGATCAAGAGGAACCTGAGGCCGCCCTGCCCGTCGTCGTCGCTCCCCCGTGCGCCGACACGACCGACGCGCCGGTCGAACCACGGCTCTCCGGCGTCTCCGCGAGCCGGAACGCGACTCGCCCACCGCACGCGGACGGAGGCCGACGCGTGACCGACGCGGGAACGTCGGACGCGGACGTGGACGTGGAGACCGACGCGTCGTCGGAGGCCACCCCGGACTCCGCGCCGTCGGCCGACCAGTACGAACCGCTCTCCATCGACGCTGCCGCCGAACTCGTCGACCGGATCACGGAAAACGTCGAGCGGGTCATCGTCGGCCAGCACGACGCCATCGAACACATCATCGTCGCCTTCCTCGCCCGGGGACACCTCCTCCTCGAAGACGTTCCGGGCGTCGGCAAGACGATGCTCGCGCGGTCGATCGCCACCTCGATCGACTGCTCGTTCAAGCGCGTCCAGTTCACCCCCGACCTCCTGCCCTCGGACGTCACCGGCGTCAACGTCTTCAACCAGAAGACGCGCGAGTTCGAGTTCCAGCCCGGGCCCGTGTTCGCCAACGTCGTCCTGGGCGACGAGATCAACCGCGCCCCCCCGAAGACGCAGGCGGCGCTGCTGGAGGCGATGGAGGAAGAACAGGTGACCGTCGACGGCGACACGCACCGACTGCCGTCGCCCTTCACCGTCATCGCGACGCAGAACGACGTCGAACCCAACCGCACCTACGAACTCCCGATGGCCGAGATCGACCGCTTCATGAAGAAGCTGCGACTGGGCTACCCGACCGAGGCCGACGAGACCGAACTCCTCGGGCGGGTCGCCGGCGACCACCCGATCGAGTCGCTCGACCCCGTCGCCTCGGTCCCCGAGGTCCAGCGCGCCCGACGGACGGTCATCACCGTCGACGTCCGCGAGCCGGTTCGCTCGTACGTCACCCGGCTGGCGTCCTTCACTAGGGACCACGCACAGCTCGGCGTCTCGCCGCGCGGCGGCATCGCGCTCGTCCGGGCGGCCCAGGCCAGGGCGGTGCTCGAGGGGCGCGACTACGTCGTCCCCGACGACATCCAGACCGAGATCGTCACCGTCTGGAGCCACCGCATCCGCCCCGGGGGTGGCGACGATGACGGCACCTCGGTCGTCGAGCGAGCGCTCGACACCGTCCCGGTCGAATGAGACTGACGCGACGCGGCTGGGCGGTCGTCGTCGTCGGCGTCTTCGGGACCGCGATGGCCGCGCTGTTCGGTGCCCGGTCGCTCAACGCCGTCGTCTTCCCCTGTGTCGTCGCGCTCGTCGCCGCGCTCGTCCAGGTCCGCGGGGTCGAACCCCCGACGGTCGAGCGCGCGCTCCCCGCCGACGGCTTCCCCGGTGACGCCGGGACGGTCACCCTCCGGTTCGAGACGGACGCGCCGTTCACCGCGACAGTCCACGACGCGCTGCCTCCGAGCGTCGAGGGCGACGCCCGGAGCCGGACGACCGTCGGTAACGAGGCCGTCTCCTACGAGGTGACGTACCGCAGTCGCGGGCTGCACACGATCGGTCCGGTGTCGTTCGTCGCCAGCGACGTGCTCGGGCTGGCGACCCGGCGCTTCTCGGTCGGCGTCACGGACGACGTCCTCGTCTACCCGTCGGTGCACGACCTCACGGGCCGTGCCCGACGCGACCTCGTCGCGCTCCAGCACACGGCGGAGAGCCCCGACCGCGACGAGTTCGACCGGCTCCGCGAGTACGTCCGCGGCGACTCGCTCCGCGACGTCCACTGGAAGTCCTCGGCCAAGCGCGAGGACCTCATCGTCAAGGAGTTCTCGGCCGACGACCGGAGTCAGACGCTCACCGTGGCGCTCTCGGCCGACCGGGGTCGCGCCGACGAGATGGCCGAGGCCGGGGGGACCATCGCGCTCGCCCTCCTGCATGCGGGCATCCCCGTGACGCTCCTCACGCCCGGCGGGACGGTGTCGGCGGCCCCCGGCGACCGCGAGCGGCTGCTGGAACACCTCGCGCGCGTCGGCCACGGACGGGCGGAGACCGAAGAGGAGCCCCCGATCGAGGTGCGCGCCACGCGCGGTGGGACGCGGGTCCGCCTCGGCGGCACCGAACTCCCCTTCGACCGACTGGTCGCCCGCCGAGCCGACGCCGAGAGCCGCTCCGACCGGGGGCGTCCGGCGACCGGTGACGACCGTCGCGACCGACCCACCGACCGTCGTCGCCGTGGCCGGGGGGTGGCGGCGTGAGCACGCGGCGTCTCTCGCTCGCGACCGGGTCGCTACGCGACCGGACCGATTTCCGCGGCCCGGCGCTCGTCGGCGTCGGCGTCCTCACGCTCTCGTACGTCAGCGTCCTCTTCCACGTCACGAACGTCGTCGGGGGGAACCGCGTGTTCGTCCTCCTCGTCGCGGGGACGTTCCTCCTGGCGACGGCGCTGGGACGGTTCCTCCGCATCCGCACTGCGGTGTTTCTGACGGCCGTGTTGCTCAGTGCCGGAACGGTCACGTACTTCCTCGCGATCCCCGCGAGCCAGCTGTCGCTCCTGTCACCCGAGCGTATCTTCTCGGACACGGTCGCCCTCCTCACCGGCCTCTCCGTGCTCCGGCTGACCGCCGCCGACGTGTGGGCGCTCGCCATCGTCCCCGGTCCCGTCTTCCTCTCGTGGTATCTCGCGATGCGCGAGCGGTACGTCTGGAGCGTCACGGTCGGTGGCGCCGCGCTCGGCCTGTTCGTCCTGACGAGCGACGCCGGGACGGCGACGACACTCGTGGGCGTCGGCGGGGCGGGCACCGCCATCGGCTTCGGCACGCTCGACCGCTACGGCGGGACGGTCGCCCAGCTCGACACGCTCGTCGCGGTGCTGGCGGCGATGATCGTCCTCGCGGCGACGTTGTCGGTCGTTCCCGGCGGGGCGGCACAGCCACTCCTGCCCGACCGCGGCTCGCCGACCGTCGAGGCGAGCCTCGTCAACTCCCAGGAGCGCATCGAGGTGCTCGGCTCGATCCGGCTCTCTCCGAAGGTGCGGTACACGATCGAGGCGGGCGAACGGCAGTACTGGCAGACGGCGTCGTACGACCGCTACACCGGCCGCGGCTGGGTGCGGACGGGCGACACCGAACCCTACCAGGGACGGCTCCGTGGCCCGCCCGGTGCCGCCCGCCGGCTCACACAGACCGTGACCCCGGAGTCGACGGTCTCCGCGATGCCCGCCGCGTGGAAGCCCGTCGAGGTCTCCGAGGGCGTCGCCGGCCGCACTCAGGTCACCCAGCAGGGCTTCTTCGTCCCGGCTACGAGCCTCGGCTCGGGCGAGAGCTACACGGTCGAGAGCCGCGTCCCGCAGTACACCTCCGAACAGCTCCGCCGCTCCGGCACCGACTACCCCGCGGCGATCCGCGAGTCGTACCTCCAGCTCCCCGAGAGCACCTCGACGCGGGTTCGCGAGCGCGCGGCGGAGATCGCCGGCGGCCAGGACAACCCCTACGACAAGGCCGTAGTCATCGAGCAGTGGCTGGAAGAGAACAAGCGCTACTCGCTCACGGTCGAGCGTCCCGAGGGTGACATCGCCGAGGCGTTCCTCTTCGAGATGGACGCGGGCTACTGCACCTACTACGCGACGACCATGGTGACGCTGCTGCGCGCGCAGGGCGTCCCCGCACGGCTCGCGGTCGGCTACACGCCCGGCGAGCAGGTCTCCGACGGGGAGTACGTCGTCCGCGGGCTCGACTCGCACGCGTGGGTCGAGGTCTACTTCGCCGACGTCGGCTGGGTTCGCTTCGATCCGACGCCGGCGTCTCCCCGAGAGACGGCCGAGCGCACCCGACTCACGGAGGCGCGACAGAGCGGCGAGGCGGGCGTCGATACGAACGCCACGGAGCCCGACCTGAGCGGGCCGTCCGACGCCACACAGTTCGGGGCCACCAACGCCTCCTCGCTCTTGAACAACTCCACCCGCAACGAGTCGCTGCGGAGCAACCTCGAGGGGAGCGATCCCGGCACGAACTCGACGCCGGACTCGACCGCACTCGACACCGGGAGCGACGGCGACGATGGGAGCGGCGGCTTCAGCGTGCCGGAGCTGCCCTCGCGTGAGACGCTCGGTCTCGGCCTCGTCGCCTTCGTCGGGTTCGTCGCCGGTGCGCGGCGGATCGGCCTCACTGCGTGGGCGTACCGCCGGCTGTGGCTCCGGTACCAGCGGGGGACCGGCAACCCCGAGCGAGACGTCGAACGGGCGTTCGACCGGCTCGAACACCTGCTCGAACGGCGCTATCGGCCGCGTCGCCCGACCGAGACACAGCGGGCGTATCTCGCTGCCCTCGCGCGGGGACACGGGCTCGACAGCCGCGTCCAGCGAGTCGCCGACATCCACGAGCGCGCCCGCTACCGTGGTGGTGTCTCGCGCGCCGAAGCGGCGACCGCCATCGACCTCGTCGACGAACTGGTGTGGGAGGCGACGCCCGTGGTCGGCGACCTCGTCGCCCGTCGCGACGACCGCCACCCCCCGACCGAGGCGACCGCCTGACGGCCCGGCTCGTGTGGTCCCGACACACGACCGGTGGGGGCCCGCAGGTCACATCGTGCACGACGCGCCGGACCGGTCGCGTGGTGTGGACGCCCTGCCGGTCGTCTTCGGGAGGACGAGGTCGATCGGGGCTCGTCACGGCTGTTCGAGCGGTGCGCCCTCCCGATACTGTTTTGTATCTCGCTCTCAGAATTCAGAGTGGAATGTCAGAGGTATGCTCGACGTGTGGACTGCCTGATGAACTCTGCGTCTGTGAAGACGTCGCGCGTGAGTCCCAGGAGATCAATATCCACATCGACGAGCGACGCTACGGCAAAGAGGTAACGGTCATCGAGGGGTTCGATCCGAGAGACGTCGACATGGACAGTCTGTCGTCCGATCTGAAGTCGAAGTTCGCCTGCGGTGGCACGGTCGAGGACGGCTCCATCGAACTCCAGGGTAACCACACCGGCCGCGTGGAGGACTTCCTCCGCGACAAGGGCTTCAACGTCGCGTGACCCTCTGACCGCAGTCGCACGTCGAGTCGCGCCGCCTTCGAACGTCCTGTTTTTCACGCCGCGAGCGGTCGCCTCGTTCGACTCGAACTCAGAAGGGCGTCTCGGGGTCGGGTTCGGTGTCGCGTTCGTCTTCGGTCTCCAGCGGGCCGTCCCAGTCGTCGAGTCCGCCGGCCATGCTCTCGACGCGGGCGTCGGCCGTCCCCTCGTACGACGTGATGAGCCGGGCGGCCTGGACGCTCGCCTTGCCGTGCGGACAGACGGTGACGATGTGGTCGGCACCGGCGAACGACTCGATCCGTTCGGGCAGTTCGCCGAACGGGACGTTCTCGCTCCCGGGGATGTGTCCACGGGCGAACGCCGCGGGCGACCGGATGTCGACGACGCGTGGCGGCTCGTCGGAGTCCAGCAGTGAAGCGACCTCGTCGGTGGAGATCTCGCCGTCCATACGCGACAAGAGCGGGCACGGGTGGATAAGTCCCTCGGCGTGTCGGTCACCGAGGCGGCCCGCAACGGGGCGTTCACCCACCGAGTCCGTCGGCTCGGCTCAGACGAGCCCTTCCTCGCGGGCGAGCAACAGCCCTTCGAGCGTCGCGTCGTTGGTCGGCCGGCCGCGGACCACGTCGAGCACGTCGTCGACCGGCACCGCGCGCACAGAGAGGAACTCGTTGTCGTCGAGTTCCTGACTCACGGGCGCGAGGCCCTCGGCGAAGACGAACCCCCGGCGGTGTCGGAGCAGCCCGGTCGTACACCACACGTCCTGGAGGAGGCTCGTCGACGACGCCTCGAACCCCGTCTCCTCCCGGAGTTCGCGCTCGGCGGCGTGGGTGAAGGACTCGCCCGCCTCCACGATGCCGGCCGGGAGCTCCAGCTGCGTCTTCCGGATCGTCGGCCGGTACTGTTCGACCATGGCGACCGCGCCGTCGGTGACGGCGACGACGACGACGGCCGACGCCAGCTCGGCCCAGTAGTACCGTTTCGTGCTCCCGTCCGGCTGTTCGACGAGGTCGTACCCGCCGACGTACCAGCCCGTCTCGTACTCGACTTCGGTCTCGAGGACGGGCCACTCCGGCTCACCGAGCGACTCGTGTCGACGGCCGTCGTCCGGATGGTTCATCGCTGCCCCCCGGTCTCGCTCCCGTCTGTCGGCTCGTTCCCTCTGCCGCCCCCGGCCGCCGATTCGTCCGCGGCTTCGCTCCCGCGCTGGACCGCTTCGTCGGTTGTCTCCGCTTCGTCGGCTGTCTCCGCTCCGCCGCCCGTCTCCGCCCCGTCGACGACGTCCGTGACCGCCGCGCCTTCCATCCCCTCGAGCTCGACGCGGTAGATCCGCCCGAGCGCCTGCCTCCGGAGGATCTCGACGGCAGCGTCGCGCTCGTTCTGGTACGTGGCCGCGACCGCCGTCCGGGCGAAGGGCGCGGCGTGCCAGACGACGCGTTCGACGTTCGGACTGCCGACCTCGATCACCTCGTACTCCTCGTGGTCGTCGCACCAGGTGTCGAACTCCGCCCGCCTCCCGGCGTGGACGCGGAGCCGCGACGCGAACAGGACGTCCCGGGCCGTCGAGACGACGTCGCTCGTGACGCGCTCGCGGTACTCCTCGGGGTCGAACGCCATCGCCCGCGCCGTCTCGCGGACGACGGTCTGAGCGATCGGACCGACGGCCTCGAACGCCTCGCGCGCCTCCTCGTGCGTCTCGGGTGCCAGCGTCCCCTGCGATTCCATTGCTGTCGACTCTGGTGGGGGCGACCGTATACTTCTACCGCTCTCCAACCGCTGTCCCGCTCTCCAACCGCTGTCCCGCTCCCCAACCGGCTCCCACACAGTCCAGGCGGGCCGGCGTTCGCGTCAGCCGTCGGACTCGTCCACGTCGGCGCTAGTCTCGTCCGCCGTGTCGTCCCCATCGGTCCGGGTCGTGGATTCGTCTCCGTCACCTTCCGTCTCTGCCTCGTCCGCGCCAGTGTCCGTTGCGGTCAGCATCTCCCGCGTCAGCTCTCGTGCGTTCTGGACGATCTCGCGTGCTTCCGGGTCGAGGTCCGCAGCCCCGCTCTCGACGCCGGTCGTGCCCCGTCCGGGACCGTGGCTCTGCGCTCGTGGGGGCTCCGACCCGTGCCCGTGGTGTGGCTCGCCCTGCAGGTCGGGATCGTACACCTCACCCTCGTGGTCGTGGTCGTGACCGGTGGTGTCCTCGAACGCCACCTCGTACTCGGTCTCGGCCGCGAGGTCGGCGACGCGCGGGGCGAGTTCGTCCGTCCCGCCGGCCGCCCAGTCGGGAACGTGCTCGTCGAGCCACGACTCGTGGTCGTCGCCGTGCGTCAACGCCTGGAACGCGAGGTGGTCGGCGAGGTGGTCGGCGTCGAGCTGCGGCTCCGCACAGACCGGGCAGGCGTAGCCCATACCGGGACGGAGCCGGCCCACGGCAATCAAGCTGCGGGTTATCGGTCGTCCTCGTCGGCCACGAGGTCGGGTCGCCCGGCGTCGGTGTCAGCCCCCAGCTCGGCGTTGGCGTCGGTCGCAGCGGTGGCGACACCCCGGCCGGCCGTCCACTCCGCGAGGTCGAGCACCATCACGTAGGCGTCCTCGCCGTCGTCGTAGTAGCGGGGGATGCGGCGGAGCGGCTCGAACCCTTCGTCCCGGTAGAGCGACAGCGCGGCGTCGTTGGTCGCGCGGACCTCCAGTTTGACCAGCGCTGCACCCTCCGCCGCGAGCGCCGCGAGCGCACGGTGGAGCAGCGTGCGCCCGAGACCCTGCCCCCGCGCGTCGGGATGAACCGCGAGGTCCTTCACGTGGCCGATGTCGCGCCCGTAGTTCGGAGTCGTGTCGCTCACGGTGTAGCCGACGACGGTCGGCGGCGTTCCGACGGTCGCCACGAGAAAGCCTCGTTCCCCGAGGAACGACTCGAACGCCGAGTACGGCCACGGCTGTGGAAAGGTGACCCGTTCGATACGGAACACGTCGAGCAGGTCGGCCTGTTCGGCCTGCCGGATCACGACAGCGTCGTCGTCGAGGCTGTCGGGAACGTCGTCCGGGCTCGGCGCGGGGGACACGAATCGCGATACGAGCGCCTCCCGCAAAAGTACGACGGCCCACGCGTCGCTGTCGACGGGAAAAAACGGAGAACGTGGGTTGGTGGTTCGGCTCAGTCGTCGGCGGGCGCCGCGTCGCCGCCGTCCTCGTACTGCTGCTTCGTGAGGCGGAGCTTGCCACCGGCGGCGAGGATGCGGCGTTCGCGCTCGGAGGCTTTGAGGGTGGTCGTCGCCTCCCAGTCGTCGTTGACGCGGACGGTGAACTCCTCTTCGCCCGCCTCGACGGCTTCTGCGACGTCGGTGACGACCTCGACGTCGTCGCCCTGTTCGATCTTCGCGTACGTCTCGGAGTCGATCGTCAGCGGCAGGATGCCGAAGTTGAACAGGTTGGCGCGGTGGATGCGCGCGAACGACTCGGCGAGGACGGCCTCGATGCCCAGGTAGAGCGGGCACATCGCGGCGTGCTCGCGCGAGGAGCCCTGGCCGTAGTTCTCGCCAGCGACGAGGACGCCGCCGTCGGCGTCCATGGCGCGCTGGGCGAACGTCTCGTCCACCCGCGAGAGCGTGAACTCCGAGAGCTTCTCGATGTTCGAGCGGTACATGAGGATGTCCGACGTCGCGGGGATGATGTGGTCCGTCGTGATGTTGTCCTCCATCTTCAGGAGCACTTCACCCGCGATGTCGGCCTCGAGGGGTTCGCCGATCGGCGCGTTGCCGATGTTCGGCCCCTTGATCAGGGAGTCGTCGACGGCCTCGTCGGGCGCGATGATGTCGGTCTTCGAGCCGTCGTACGCGTCGGGCAGCTCGAAGCCGGGATCCTCGAGGTCGCCGAGCTCGTCGGCGAGGTCGCGCGGGTCGACGATCTCGCCCTTGATCGCTGCGGCGGTCGCCACTTCGGGCGAGCAGAGGTAGACGTTGTCGTCCTCGATGCCGGAGCGTCCCTCGAAGTTGCGGTTGAACGTCCGCAGCGACACCGACTCCGACGCCGGCACGTGACCGATGCCGATGCAGGCTCCGCAGGTAGCCTCGGAGAAGTTGACGCCGGCGGCCATCAGCTCCGCAGTCCACCCCTCGCGGGCGAGGATCTCCGACGCCTGCTTCGAGCCGGGCGCGATGATCATCTCCGTCTTGCGGTTGATCTGCCGCCCCTCGAGCATCTTCGCGGCGGGGAGGATGTCCTCGTAGCCGCCGTTCGTACAGGAGCCGATGATGACCTGGTCGACGCTCGTCCCGGCGACCTCGCGGACGGGTACGACGTTGTCCGGCATCGACGGCTTGGCGATGAGCGGCTCGAGGTCGGAGAGGTCGATGGTGAGTTCGTCGGCGTACTCGGCGTCCTCGTCGGGCGCGAGCTCGACGTACTCCTCTTCGCGACCCTGCCGGGCGAGGTACTCCCGGGTGTGTTCGTCCGTCGGGAAGATCGAGGAGGTCGCGCCGAGCTCGGTCCCCATGTTCGTGATGGTGGTCCGCTCGGGCACCGAGAGCGACTCCACGCCGGGGCCGGTGTACTCGAACACTTTGCCGACGCCACCTTTGACCGAGAGCCGTCGGAGCATCTCGAGGATGACGTCCTTCGCGGTTGCCCACTCGGGCAGTTCACCCTCGAGGCGCACGTTCACGACCTCTGGCATCTCGACGTAGTACGCGCCACCGCCCATCGCGACGGAGATGTCGAGGCCGCCGGCACCGATGGCGAGCTGTCCCAGCCCGCCGGGCGTCGGCGTGTGGCTGTCGGAGCCGAGGAGCGTCTTGCCGGGTGCGGCGAAGTTCTCCTTGTGGACGTTGTGGCAGATACCGTTCCCCGGACGGGAGAAGTACGCGCCGTACGTCCCTGCGGCCGACCGCAGGAAGCGGTGGTCGTCCGTGTTCTTGAAGTCGAACTGGTACGTCTGGTGGTCGCAGTACTGCGCCGCCAGTTCGGTCTGGACCTCGTCGAGGTCGAGCGCCTCGAACTGCAGCCAGACCATCGTCCCCGTCGTGTCCTGTGTGAGCACCTGGTCGATCTCGATCCCGATCTCCTCGCCGGGTTCGAGTTCCCCCTCGACGAGATGGTCGTCGAGGATCTTCTCTGTCAACGTCAGTCCCATAACGTTTGCCCGTGGATGGTGAACAGATATAAATCCTCCCTGTCGTGCGTGACAGTCCAGATGGACGACCCCGCAGTCCGGCAATTTTCGCGGGATCCTCGTTATTATTTGAGATTCGAGTAACTTTTCACCCGGCTGTCGGCCGTCGTACCGAAACGGTTTTCATCGTCCGCTCTGCCGGAGCGCCATGTTCAGAAGCGGCGCGTTCGTCGCCGAGCACGTCACGCCCGTCGACGACTCGCAGGTCCAGCCGAACGGCGTCGATCTGACGCTCGCAGCGGTTCACGAACAGGCCACGCGGGGACGCATCGGTCGCGACGGCAAGCGGATCGGCGAGCGCGAGGAGGTCTCGTTCGAGTCGGTCGAAGGCGGCGAGTGGGCGTACCTCGGCCGTGGTGGATACGTCCTCCAGTACGCCGAGACGGTCTCGATCCCCGAGGGACACGTCGGGTTCATCTACCCCCGGTCGTCGCTCATGCGCAACTCCTGCATGCTCAACACGGCCGTGTGGGACGCGGGCTACGAGGGGAAGGGAGAGGGGCTGTTACAGGTCCACCACTTCGTGGAACTCGAACGCGGCGCGCGGGTCGCACAGCTCGTGCTCGCCGAGGCGAACCACGAGGGGACGTACGAGGGGAGCTATCAGGGTGAGCGAACCGACTGACACCGCGTGTAACCGTTTCGTCCGTCCCAGCCGCCTTCGGCGTACCCGACCTGTCTCCAGTGTCCGTCGACGCTGCCGAAGTGACGCCTGTCTGTCCGGGTCCGTCGTTGCGGCGCGCGCGGACGACGCGCTCCCACGGGGTGTCGCGACGACAGCCGAGACCATCGCGGTACACGCCGACGGACAAGTCGACGTGACCTCGAGGTCGCGGCCGATACGATTGCGGTCCGGGTTACGTCGTCGCCGGGTGATCGTGACAGCCTCACCGAAGACGACCCTTTCGCGGATCTCCGTCGACATTTCGATCGAGACGGTGGCTCCGTCGCGACGACCGAACGCGGCGTAGTTACCGTCCTGGCGAGCCTGAACACGTCGCGTACGGTGGTAGCACTCTCGTGGCTGCGTCGCTCGCCACCGTCTGATCGACGCCTCCGCGGATCGGTCGAGTCCGCTCGCTGTCGCTCGCGGCTGCAACTCTTCGACTTCAAGCCCTCGGGCGTTTTCACTGTTCACTCCGTTCGCAGGAACACGGGCCGGGAGGGACTTGAACCACAGTCGTTCCGTTCACTGGCGCTCACTCCACTCCCTGATTCAACTCCCTGGGGCCGCTTCGCTCCTCACGTTCGTTCGTCGCAGAAGCGGGCCGGGAGGGACTTGAACCCCCGACCGTCTGGTTAAAAGCCAGACGCTCTGCCGAACTGAGCTACCGGCCCGCACGTCTCCGTAGTTGTGGTGTCCTGATAAGCGTTTACTGTCGGTACGATCGCGGAGGTTCAAATCCGATGCCGAGGCGACCCCGTTGCGTGCTGTGAGCTCCACCACGGGGCGCGTCGCGGGTGTGCGGCACGGCGTCTCGTGGTCGTCCCCGTGTCGCCTGTTCGCCCCCTGGCCTCACCTCCGCCGTGATCACCCGTCGAAGTACGCCACGAGTGCCTCGGCGAGCACGTCCTCCGGCGCGACGTTCTCCAGCGAGGCACGCCGTCGGAGTTCGAGGTAGAGCTCCGGTGGCAGACGAACGGTGAGTTCGCCGAGCCTGACGCCGTGTTCTGCCAGCGCGTCCACTGCGGGCGTGCCGTCGTTGATCGCACTGGCGATCCGTCTGACCTCTCGCACGGTGAGGTCGCTGTCGAGCGCCGCCCACGCGAGGGCGAACCTGGCGTCGCCCGAAACCCGGGCGATGTGCTTCGCGGCCGTCGGGGCGATGTCACCGCGAGCCACGTGACGGCGGATCGCCTGCGGGAGGTCGTGCACGCGGGCCCACTTGCGGATGAACGAGACGGAGACGTCGCCACCGGCGCGCTCGGCGGCACGCTTGTACGACCCGACACCCCGGACCAACGCGGCGCAGGCGGCCGCTCCACGGAGCATGTAGACGTTGTCCTCCGCTCCGACCGTGTTCTCCGAGAACGCCCGCACCGTCTCGGCCGCGAGCTGGACGCTCTCCGGATCGTCGGGGTCGAAGCCGACCGCCTCGCGAGCGCGCTCGCCGGTCACGGACGGATCGGCACGGACGACGGGCTCCCCCACCGGCTCCTCTCGGTCGGCCGGATGTGTCCACTCCCTGTCGCCGTCTCGATCGCTCATCTCGTTCGTGGGTCGGGCCTCTGCAACAAAAGCGTCCTGTTGCCGTGCGGTGCCACCGGCAGGGCGTCGCGATCAGTCGGACTCGGCGTGTTCACGACGTTCGGAGAGGTGTTCCCAGATCTCGGCACAACCCGCACCCGGCTCCAGATCGTGGAGATGCCTCCGTTCGTCCGCAGCGTCTGCCATCTCGTCTCCACTCACGCCCGTGGCTGGCTCTTCCCGCTCGCTCTCACCCTCGCTCATCGGTCGTCCTCCTCGGCGTCGTACAGCTCCGGTGCGACGTCGGCCGACGCGTGCTGTCGTGTTCGATACCGCCGATCGGTGTCCATCGATTCCAGCCACGAGCCGAGGCCGAATAAGGCCGCCTCAGGCAGTAATCGATGCCAGCACTCCCGGATACCGGAGACAGCTGCCTCCATCTTTGACGGCTATCCGGCAGGAAAAATACGATCCGTCACGCGGTTCACGGTGAAACCGACGTCACCAGATTCGTCAGGGATTGCGTGGGCCGAGGCGTACTCCCGTCCTTCTCCCCAAGCGACGGTATGAGCGTCGCCCTTCGCATCCTCGACGACGGTGCATGGATCTCCGTCGACGACCAACGGCGCGTGAGCGTGAGCGAACTCTGGCGGTTTCACGACCCCGAATTCTGTGCTTGCGCGCTCCCGGATTTCGTCGTCGAGAACTTCCAGGCGGTCGGTGTCGACGGCCGCACCGTGGAGACGCGCGTCTACGGCCAGTGCATCGCCTGTGGGACGAAAGGGGAGACGTCGTGGCTCCCGGTCGGCCGGGTCGTCGACGGCGCGTACCGCGATATCGACCGCGAGAGCGTCCTCAGTCCGACTCGTGCGCCACGCCCGCACGGGTCCACGACGAAGCAGCAATAATCACTGGTTGCCCGAAGCACCGGGAAGGGTTGACGGCATACGGGTGGGCTTACGTGTGGGCACGGTAGGGTGGGTACGAATGCCGACGGACGTCGAGAACTGGAAGTCGGAGGTGTACGGCAACGAAATACGAGAACACCTCTTCCGCTTCGCGGAGGAGGGGTGGGACGCCATCCCCGAGGACGAACACGACGCGTGGTTCGAGCGCTTCAAATGGTGGGGGCTGTACCACCAGCGCAACGGTCAGGAGTCGTTCTTCATGATGCGGATCGGGACGCCAAACGGCGTCCTGAAGCCGGGGCAGACCGAGGTCGTCGCCGAGGTCGCCGACGAGTACGCCGAGGGGCCCGCTGAGAACCCGATCTTCGGCAACGGCTGGGTCGACTGGACGACGCGGCAGTCCATCCAGCTGCACTGGATCAAGCTCGAAGACGTCCCGGCGATCTTCGAGAGACTCGAATCCGTGGGACTGTCGACGCAACAGGCCTGCGGCGACTCCTGGCGGAACATCGTCGGCTGTCCCGTCGCCGGTAAGGACAAACACGAACACGTCGACGCCCTCCCGGTGGCGGAGGGACTCCACGAGACGTACAAGGGCCACGACGACCACTCGAACCTCCCACGGAAGTGGAAGGTCGCCGTCACCGGCTGCCGCGAGGGATGCGGCCAGGGCGACATCAACGACCTCGCGTTCGAGCCCGCAACGAAAGAGATCGACGGCGACGAGGTCGAAGGGTTCAACGTCAACGTCGGCGGTGGCCTCGCCCGCAACGAACCCCGTCTGGCGCGCGAACTCGACGTCTTCGTCACGCCCGAGGAGGCCGTCGAGGTCGGCGGTGCGGTCTCCGCGCTCTTCCGCGACTACGGCGACCGCGAGGATCGCTACAGCGCACGGATGAAGTTCCTCGTCGACGAGATGGGGGTCGAGGAGATCCGCGAGGTACTCCAAGACGAGTACGTCGACTTCGAGCTCCGCACCGCGGGCGAGGACCTCCGCGAGAGCTACTCGTACAACTCGAGCCGCGCCACCGGCGGCCACGCCGACCACGTCGGCGTCCACGAGCAGAACGACGGCACCTACTACGTCGGCCTGAACGTGCTCGTCGGCCGGATGGCGACCGAGGACACGAAGGAACTCGCCCGGCTCGCCGACGAGTACGGCTCTGGTGAGGTTCGCGTCACCCAGCGGCAGAACGTCATCGTCACCGACGTGCCCGAGTCCGAACTCGACGCGCTCCTCGACGAACCGCTTCTGGAGACGTACTCGCCCGACCCGAACCCGTTCATGCGTGGCTCCGTCGCCTGCACGGGAACGGAGTTCTGTTCGCTCTCCATCGTCGAGACGAAGAACCGCCAGGTGCGGTACGCCCGCTGGCTGAAGGAGAACGTCGAGCTCCCCGAGGACGTCGAGGACTTCCACGTCCACCTCTCGGGCTGTACCGCGTCGTGTGCCCAGCCACAGATCGCCGACGTCTCGCTCCGGGGAATGAAGACCCGGAAGGACGGCGAGCCGGTCGAGGCGCTCGATATCGGGCTCGGCGGCGGTCTCGGTGAGAATCCTCGGTTCACCCAGTGGGTCGAACAGCGGGTCCCCGTCGACGAGGTACCCGGCGCGATCCGGAACCTGCTCGCGAACTTCGAAGACACTCGAGACGATGGAGAGACGTTCCGCGAGTTCGTCGAGCGCCACGAGGACGACGAGGAGTTCCTCGCCTCGCTGGTCGACCCCGAGGAGACGGACTACGACGACCCGATGATGCACAACACCAAGATGACGTGGTACCCCTACGCCGACGAGGACGACCTGGCGGCGTCGCCGGCCCCGACTGATCGCGACGGCCAGCCGCTCCCGGCCGACGACTGACTCCGGTCGACGACGGAGCCACTGGTCCACCCGCGACCCATCCACTGTGATCTCCCGACGTTTCTGTGCGTCACCCGCGTCTCGTCGGTACGTCGACGCTCTCTCGCGTCGTCTCTCGTACGATGACGTTCGTTCTCACTCGGGAAGCCGTCGCCGCCTCGCGCTCACGGGCGAGCGTGCGGTGGATCAGACCGACCGAACCGACCGGCGTCGACGTGATCGGCGGGCACTGATCAGTGAGGACTCCCTCGCGAGCGCAACCGACGGGAGCCGACACGACACGCCTTTGCCGACGCGGAGTTCAGCTTCGCCCATGCCCGATCGAATCCTGAAGATCAACGCCTACACCACCTTCGACATGCTCGACGGGACGGCACAGGGCCACGGCTTCGAAGAGGAGGCGTTCGCCGTGCTCAACGTCACGGCCCCGCGCGAGAACCCCGACCACGTGACGCTCGAACTCGAACTGGACAACACGCAGCTCGAGACGCTGCCGGCGCACGCCGATCGGGTGACGCTCTCCGCGGCGCAGGCACGCGAACTCGCCGCCGAACTGGAGACGTACGCGGATCGGGTCGAGGCCGCAGAGGAGTGACTCGTCGTTCGTCCCGGTCGCTGTCGGCCCCCCTGTCGCCGGCCCGTCGTTCGTCCCGGTCGCTGTCGGCTCCCCTGTCGCCGGCCCGTCGCTCGTCCCGGTGTGCGTCCCGCACGCCCTCCGCCTCGCGCGAGCGCCAGTGCGGCTCGTATCGTACAACGTTCGTCGAGGGGGCGGTGTCGCCGGTCAGTCCTGCGCTCGCTCGCGCCACGCCTGCTGTTGCATGCGCTCCGCGACGTGCGACCGCCCGCCCGCGAGGTCGGCACGGACGGCCGCATCGAACGCGGTGACGTCCGCGAGGAAGCCCTGCTCGAACCCCTCGACCAGTTCGTACGACCAGTGGTCGTCGATGACGCCCGCTGGGAGGTGACAGTCGCGGATGGCGTCGGCGTGTTCCTCGTGGCCGGCCTCTCTGAGCTGCGGCTCGGCCGCCGCGAAGTGGTCCATCGACCGCCCGATGGCGTGGTGGAAGGCCAGCAGATGCCCGTACGCCCGGTGGACACCTTCGACGCCGAGCTGGAGTTCGTGCAGCGCCGTCCGCTCGCTGTCGGTCAGGTCGGGAGACACGCTGTCCATACCTTCCGTATGTTCCGTGTTACCAAGACAGTCACGGTGTGCGTCCCGTGACTCCCCGTCCGCCTCGTCCCCGTCAGGGGTCACCCACGTGACCGAGATCGGACGGCTCTGTCGGTGTCGTGCGCTCGCTCACGCCCCGAGCCGCGCCAGTTCGTCGTCCGTGAGTTGGAGCGTCGACGCGGCGACGTTCTCGGCGAGGTGGTCGAGGCTCGATGTCCCGGGGATCGGCAGCGTCACCGGCGAGTGTGCGAGGAGCCACGCGAGTGCGACCTGGTACGTCGAGGCGTCGTGTGCCGTCGCGATCTCCCGGAGGGCCTCGCCCTTCCCGCCGAGGTCGCCTGCGCCGATCGGGAACCACGGGATGAAACCGATGCCGTACGACTCGCACGCGTCGAGAACGGGCTCCGAGTCGCGGTCGACGACGCTGTAGCGGTTCTGGACCGTCGCGATCTCGACGATCTCGCGTGCGGCCTCCAGCTGGTCGACCGAGACGTTCGACAGCCCCACGTGTTGGATCACGCCGTCGTCCTTCAGTTCGGCGAGCGCCTGCACGGACGCCTCGAACGGCACGTCGGGATCCGGCCGGTGCAACTGGTAGAGGTCGATGGCGTCGACGCCGAGGCGGTCACAGCTACACAGGTGTGCGTTACGGAGGTAGTCCGGGTCGCCGTTCGGGAGCCAGTCGCCGTCGCGGTTACGCATGAGTCCACCTTTCGTCGCGATCACCACGTCGTCGTACGGGGCGAGCGCCTCGCGGAGGAGCCGTTCGCTCACGCCGGGACCGTACGAGTCCGCGGTGTCGACGAAGTCGACGCCGAGATCGACTGCCCGTCGGAGGACTGCCTTCGCGTGGTCGACGTCGTCGGGCTCGCCGATGATCCCCTCCCCGGTGACCCGCATCGCGCCGAAGCCGAGCCGGTGGACGGTGAGTTCGCCGCCGACGTCGAACGTGTCGCTCTCGTTCGTGACCATGGACGAGGACACGGCTCTGCCAGGCATAGGTGTTGGCTCTCTCATGGGTCCCGTCTTCGATCCGCCGTTCGTCGCGAGGGGACCACACGGCTTTGATTCCGCCGACCGTACTGGGGGACATGACGAACCCGACTGACCGGAACGAGGTTCTCGCGGCGTCGTTCGAACGGATCGCCGCGGCTCTCCGCACGGGGGACGCGACCCTCTACGGCTACGACGTCAGCACGGAGCCGCAACTGCGCGAACGCGGGGGGATCTCCCACGAGGGAGGGTGGCTCTCCTTCGAGCTCGTCCGCTCGTCAGAGGCGGACGACTGATCGCGTGGCCGCCACCGCACCGCCACCACACCGCCACCGCTGTCGACCGATCGCGTGTACCGCCGTCGACACCGCCGAACGCGTCGACCCAAAACAGCAGCACGAAGCGCGGAGCGCGACCGTCCAGCCGACGAAGCCCGGGGCCGCACATCGTACGAGTGGCTGGGCCGTGACAGTCGATCGCTCCTCTGATCCCGTCGGCGGTCGATAACAGGGCCCGGTCGTCGGCGTGATCGCGGACGCCCGTTCGGATCGACGCGTGAACCGACCGCCACTACCTGACGAACGACCTGCGACTCGACCACCAGCAGCCAGTCGAAAACGACGAGCACAAACGTCGTGACTGGCTCTCTGGAACCGATGAACGTCCGGTTTCTCGGCGGTGCTCGCGAGGTCGGTCGGAGCGCTATCCTCGTGAACGACCGTCTCCTCCTCGACTACGGGATGCTGACGGGGAACCCACCACAGTTCCCGGTCGGGACGCCCGAGCCGGACGCCGTCGTCGTCAGCCACGGTCACCTCGATCACGTCGGCGCCGTTCCATCCCTGCTCTCCGGGGACCGACGACCCCCGATTCACTGGACGCCGCCGACGCGGGAGCTCGCGCTCACGCTCGCCCGGGACACGCTCAAGCTCCACGGCGTCGCCGGGAGCGGGGCGACCGGCCGATCGCGGCGTCGCCGACGACGCGGTGGCACCTACGCCTGCCCGTTCACCGAGGAGGAAGTCCGACGCGTCACGCAGGTCTCCGAGACCCACGGCTACCGCGAGCCGTTCGAGGCGGCGGGACACGAGGTGACGTTCTACAACGCCGGGCACATCCCCGGGAGCGCGCACGTCCTCGTCGACGACGGCGAGACGCGACTGTTCTACACTGCCGACTTCCACACCGACGACCAGCGGCTGGTGTCGGCCTCGACTGCGCGTCCCGACGCGGACGTCGTCGTCTGTGAGAGTACGTACTCCGACGTCGACCACGAGCCTCGACAGCGGATCGAAGAACGGTTCGTCGAGAGCGTCCGGACGACGGTCTGGGAGGGCGGCACCGTCGTCGTCCCCGCGTTCGCCATCGGCCGTACCCAGGAGATGCTGCTGGTCTGTGCCGCCCACGACATCGACTGTTACGTCGACGGTATGGGCAAACGGGTGACGAAGCTGCTCCGCCGGCACCCCGACTTCGTCCGGGACGCTGACGCGCTCGGGCGCGCGAAGTCGAACGCCCGCTTCGTCACGGGTCGCGACGGCCAGCGGAAGCGCATCGCCGCACAGAACACGGTGATCGTCACGACCAGCGGGATGCTCTCCGGCGGACCGGCCATGACCTACATCCCGGCGATCCGGTCGAACCCGACGAACAAGATCACGCTGACGGGGTACCAGGTCGAGGGGACGCCGGGCCGCGAACTGCTGGAGCGGGGTCGGGCGGAGATCGACGGGCGCGTGATGCCGATCGGTGCGCAGGTCGAGTGGTACGACTTCTCCGCCCACGCCGACCGCGAGGGACTGTTGGATCTCCTCGGGTCGTACCGTGACGCCCGGATCCTCGTCAACCACGGCGACCGCTGTGAGCGGTTCGCGGCCGAACTCTCGGCCGAGGGGTTCGAAGCCTCGGCACCCGACGTGGGTGACGAGCTCACAGTGTAGGCGTCGCCCCCGGACTACTATCCGGCCGTATTCTTTTTGCTCTCGCGCACGTGCGCCCGCAGACACTGCCGGCCCAGGTCGCCCCGCCGGGCCCTGACGCGTCGCGGATCGTCGCCCGCTGCAGAACGATCCTCACGCGTGACGACCCGTCGTCGACTCTCCCGACGGCCTCGCTCCGCAGGTGACCTCCTCGACGAATATCAATTCGAAAAACCGAATCCGCAACGAGAGATCGATCTGAGGTCCTTTGCTTCCCCTGTTTTATATACTATTCAAGTACCCTCTTTTGAGTTCGATATCGTTATTGAGAACTGGCGGGCCACGTTTTTGTACCAGACTCTGAAACGAGGGGGTAAGCACGGGCGGCTGAGGGATCTCGGGGGGGACTGTCCTCCCAACACACCCTGTGTGTGTCGATGGGACGGATCCGCTCGGTCAGAACGTGCCGAGAACGACAATGAACTTCAAGAAACTACTGACGGAGGACCGCGCAGTGAGCCCGGTCATCGGCGTCATCCTGATGGTCGCGATCACGGTGATCCTGGCGGCCGTCATCGGGACGTTCGTGCTCGGTCTCGGCGACCAGGTCTCCGAGAGCGCACCGCAAGCACAGTTCACATTCGAAAACAGTTCGGGTACCCTGGACGCGACCCACGACGGCGGTGACCCCGTCCCGGCGAACACGCTGAGCGTGTCCGTCTCGGGGACCGGATCCGAAGACTTCACCGGCACGCACGGCAGCGAACTCACGGCCGGTGACACGCTCACGGTCGCGACCGGCCTCAGCGGCGACTCGGTCGTCCGCCTCGTCTGGCAGAGCAAGAACTCCGACAAGACCGCGACCATCGCGAAGTTCGAGTCGTAAGTCGGTCGGACCACCTACTTCACTATGAACTTCAAGAAACTACTGACGGAGGACCGCGCAGTGAGCCCGGTCATCGGCGTCATCCTGATGGTCGCGATCACGGTGATCCTGGCGGCCGTCATCGGGACGTTCGTGCTCGGGCTCGGTGACCAGGTCTCCGAGAGCGCACCGCAGGCACAGTTCACGTTCGAGTTCGACGGCACCGACCAGGTGAACGCGACCCACGACGGTGGGGACGCCATCCCGGCCGACGAGCTGTCGGTCGCGTCCGGCGTGTCCCTCAACGTGTGGAACGGCGACAGTGGCTCGTCGTACGCGGGCGGTTCGACGAAGGTGGACCTCTCCGGCAACGGCGGGTTCGCCGCGTCCGACACACTGCAAGCGGGGACGACGATCTACATCCAGGACAACAGCGGATCCGGTCTCTCCGACGAGACCATCCGCATCATCTGGTCCAGCGCGAACTCCGACAAGACCGCGACTATCGGCCAGTTCGAGGCGTAACCGCCTCGTCACCACTTCTCCGATTTTTTTCGACCGGCGAGCGGCGCCACCGGTCACTCTTCGGTTGAGTACCGCCGCACCTGAAACGGCTCGTACCCGCCGTACGCCACCTCCAACGCGCCGAGCCACCAGTTCCACCGGCTCGCGACAGAGCCGTCCGGCGCGTCGTTCAACTGGGTCACGACCTCCTCGACGGTCAGTTCGATCCCGCGATCACGTTCGGCCTTCCCCGACGCTGCGAGGTCGAGCGCCTGCCGAACCACCACGCGCCGCTCCGCCTCGCTCCCGTCGAACGCCTCAGCGAGCGCCCGGTCGAGTTCGCTCTCGTTCACGTCCGTGGTTCGGTGCGTCGACACTTCACCCTTCGCGAGGACGGTCGGCTGTCGGTGCGACGCTCTGCGCGAAGAGGTGGTGGCGCGTCTCGCCGCACCGTCCCCTCGTGTGCGACCCACGACGAGCGACGAGCGAACCGAACGCGTCGAGCGAGCGGGCCGGTCGGGGAGGGCTTCGAACGAGCGACGCGCGTACGAACGGCTCGAAGCGGCTCCGTCGCTTCGGTGGCGTGGTGTCACCGTCCCGGTGACCGCCGTGCCGCGGTCACTGTCTAGTCACCTCCCCACTTCCATCGGTCGGACCCGGGGGTGTGTCTCGTTCGCTCACCGGTGCCGGGTACCGTCCCGGACTGGACGGCCACCCTTCCCACCGAAACCTCTCTCACCGCCACTCCTTTCAGTTCTCGTCCCGCTCACTCCCACCACTCGCTCCGCCGCTCGTCGTACGACGCGTCCCGGAACGGTGGTGGCTTCTCGTCGTCGCTCTCGGTTCCGAACGCCACGGCGAGCCAGTAGCCGGTGTGCCAGCCGAGGGCGGCGGTGTCGATCCCGACGAGGGTCACGGTGAACTGCGAGTACCGTTCGCTGGCACCGTCGCCGTCCGGATCGGGCCCGCGGCTCGACCCGCAGGAGCCCGACCCTGCGGTACACGGCGACGAGTCGGCGTAGCGGACGACGAGGTCGGCGTCGGGGTCGTCGACGACGCGGAACGTGAGGTTGGTCGGCATGCCGGGCGCGCCGCGTTTGTAGTACCCCAGGGCCCGGTACACCTGCTGACGCGCCGCGTCGGGGTCGGGCGCGTCGTCGACGTCGACGAAGACGGTGAAGTCGGGATCGACCCAGGGGAACGCGCGTTCGGTCGCGTTCGGCTGTGGAAGGGTCGTGAGCGTCACGCCGGTCCGCATCACCGCCTGTGGTTCGTCGTCGTGTCCTAGCCCGAGCGTGTGACCGAGTTCGTGCGTGACGACCTGGACGGTCGACGCGTCGGAGAGGCCGATCTTGATCTCGACGGTGACGGGACGGTCGATCTGCCCCGCTCGGGTGATGTACGGCGCACAGCCGGCCGTGTGGTCGGTGCGCTCGCAACCGGTGATCTCGTCGCGGAAGCTGACGACGAGGTCGGGGTTCGGCGCGTCGGGCTGGACCTCGTAGTCGACCGCGTAGCCGGCGTACCGCGTCGCGTTCGCCTCCCAGTACGCCGTCGCCGCCCGGACCAGCGGGACGACGTCACGCCCAGGTGGGCTCTCGACGGCGACGACGACCGGATCGGTACCCCACGGGTTCCCGTCCGGCGCAGTCGGCGTCGCGGTTTCGGTCGTCGCGTCGGCTCCCGGTCCGCCGTCGCTACTCGTCACCGACGACGGACTGCTGCCCGAACTCGGGCGGTCGTCGGCTCTCGACCCACCCTCCGCTCCGAACGCCGGACCGAGACAGCCGGCGAGGACGACGAGAAGGAGGAGCGAGAGGGCCAGCACGCGGCGGGACATCTATCCAGCCATCCGCGACCGAGGCACAAATCAGTTGGCCCACGTTCTCACGCGTGATTCGAGCGACGAGCGGCCCGGACTCACGACGCCGCGAGCCGATCCGTGTCACCCGCGTCGTCTCGCTCGCCGGCGAGCGTCGGCGTCTCGGGCGCGACGTCCGCGAGTCGCATCGCGTTGCCGGTGACGCCGAGACTCATCCCCATGTCGCCGACGACGACGGCGTGGATGACCGACACGAGGCCGAGCGGCGCACCGATCGCGAGCACGGCCTTGACCGCGAGCGACGACCAGACGTTCTGTCTGATGACGCGGCTCGTCCGGCGCGAGAGGTCGACGAGGTACGGCACCCGGTGGAGGTCGTCGCTCATGAGCGCGACGTCGGCGGTCTCGATGGCCGTGTCGGTGCCCGCAGCGCCCATCGCCACGCCGACCGCGGCCGTCGCGAGCGCGGGGGCGTCGTTGACGCCGTCGCCGATCATCGCGACCGGGCCGTGGTCGGCCGCCAGCCGGGAGAGGACGTCGACCTTCTCGTCCGGGAGCAGGTCGGCGTGGACCTCGTCGACACCGACCTCCTCGCCGATGACGCGGGCCGTCCGCTCGTTGTCCCCGGTGAGCATCGCGGTCCGGACGCCGAACTCGCGGAGCCGGTCGACCGTCCAGCGAGCCTCGGGCCGGACGGTGTCGGCGACGGCGACGACGCCCTCTAGTTCCGACTCGGTTCCGACGAGGACGACCGAGGCGCCCCGGTCTTGCAGTCGGGGGATGACCTCGTCGGCGAGGTCGACGTACGCTCCCGCGTCGTGGTCGCAGTCGCGGGTGATCACCCCGCCGTCCGTCCGTGCGTGGAGGTCCGAGTCGGGGTCGAGGTGGGCGTGGCCGAGGTCGAACCCGAGATCGGCGAACAGGCCCGGCTTCCCCGCGTAGTGGGTGACGCCGTCGAGATCGGCCCGTACCCCTTTTCCCGGGATCGACTCGAAGGCGGTGATCTCGCGATCGTCGACGCCCCGCTCGTCCGCGTGAGCGACGACCGCCGCGGCGATGGGGTGTTCGCTCCGCGACTCGAGCGCTCGCGCACAGGCGAGGAGGTCGGACTCGGTGGTCTCGCCCAGTGGCACCACGTCGACGACACTCAGTTCGCCCGTGGTGAGCGTCCCGGTCTTGTCGAACGCCACGACGTCGACATCGGCCATCGCCTCCAGGCGATCGCCGCCCTTGACCAGGACGCCGTTGCGCGCGGCGCTCGTCACGGCCGAGACGATCGACACGGGGGTCGAGATCACGAACGCACAGGGGCAGGCGACGACGAGGAGGGTGAGCCCGCGCACGAACCACGTCTCGAACGCCGCCCCGAGCAACAGCGGCGGGCCGAACGCGGTGAGCAGCGCGCCGACGACGATGACGGGTGTGTAGTAGCGCGCGAACCGATCGATGAACTGTTCGTGGTCGGTCCGGGTCTCCTCGGCGTCGGTGACGAGGTCGACGACGCGGGCGAGCGTCGACTCGCTCGCGGGTGCCGTCGTCTCCACCTCGAGGTAGCCCTCCGCGACGATGCTTCCCGCGTACACCTCCGCGCCGACTGATTTGTCGACGGGGACGGACTCGCCCGTGATGGGTGACTCGTCGACCGCACTCTCCCCCTCGACGACGCGGCCGTCGACCGGCACGTTTTCGCCCGGGCGGACGACGACGACCTCTCCCACCGCGACGTCGTCGGCCGGGACGACCCGTTCCTCGCCGTCGCGCACGACCGTGGCGGTGTCCGGCGAGAGGTCGACGAGTTCCTGCACCGACGAACGTGCCCGGTCCATCGAGAACCGTTCCAGCAGTTCGGCGACCGAGTAGAGCACGGCGAGCGTCGCCGCCTCGAACGGGAGGTCGACCGCGAGCGCCGCGAGGACGCCGATGCCCATGAGGAGGTCGACGTCGAGCGAGCGGTTGCGCGCCGAGTAGTAGCCGTTTTTGACGATCGGCCGCCCGGCGACGACGGCCGCGAGCACGAGCGCCAGCCACGCGACGGTGATCTCGCGCCCGACGACCGTCGCGAGGAGCGGGTCGACCGCCGGGACGGCGAACTCCAACAGCCCGCCGGCGAGGAGGAACACCGCCCCGACACCGGTCGCCAGCGCGCGGCGTGACCGCCAGATCTCACGGGTCGATGCCGTTTCGTCGCCCGACTCGACGTGGTAGCCCGCCCCCTCGACGGCGGCGACGACGTCGCCCCGCGACGCCCGTCCGGCGTCGACCGTGACGATGAGCGTCCCGGTCGTGGGTCGGGGGTCGACCGACGTGACGCCGTCGACGTCCGCGAGCGCGCGTTCGACTTTCCCGGCGCAGGAGGGGCAGTCCATCTCCGGCACCGAGAGCGTGAGTCGCTCGTCGGTCTCGACGGGGTAGCCGGCGCCCTCGACGGCCGCGCGGATCGCCGCCGGTGTTGTCTCGTCGGCGTCGTAGGCGACGACGAGCGTCCCCGACGTCGGCCGCGGCGAGACGCGCTCGACACCCCCGACGTCCGCGAGCGCGTGTTCGACCTTGCCGGCGCAGGAGGGACAGTCCATCTCCGGCACCGAGAGCGTGAGTTCGGTCCCGTCGTTGTCGTCTCTCGCCCCGTCCCGTGTCGAAGCGGTCGCTTCCGCACCCGTCGTTCCTCCCGACCGGCCGTCGGCGTGGGGAGACTCGCGGTCCCCGACTGCCGTGGCGTCACCGTCGCCGACGGAACACCCGTCGGCGCAGTCACAGCCACCGCCGGCCTCGGGTGGCTCGTCTCGCTTCATATCGTCCCGTAGCGGTCGACCAGTTATTAAATCACCTATCATCCGTTCCGTTCTTGATAGGGATGATTAACAACTGAACTCCGTTCAGTTAACAACGAGCGCGAGACGGTCGCCGTGCTCGGCGACGTGAGTGGCTGAGAGGAGTAAGCCCCCTTCTGTTCGTCCCGGCATTCGGCTGAGCGTCCGCGTCCTCCCCGGACGTCGTCCGGGGGCACGGCGGGGAGTGCCCGACCGTGCTGTCCGGACTACCTTGGCGGCGCGGACTTGCACCGGCGAGGATTCGCCGTTCCATCCGTTCTCGACCCGGGGCTCACGGGCGACGCCCGTTCGCCGTCGGGGTACCAGCGGCACCCCGCATCCCTCGGTGGGTTAACTCCCCTTCCTCGCGGTCGGGTTCGCACACCTCATCGGTCGGGTCGAGGGGTCTCGTTTCTGTTCCAGAGCCAGCCGTCTCCGACTCCGGGCTTGCGCCCGGTCGCCTGTCCGGACGGTGGGGGGACTTTCCTCATGGCCGCCTGTGCGGCCACGGGAGCCGGGCTCTCTCTGCCACTATAGACTACTCCCGGTCGGCGGTTAAGCCGTTCGATGTCACGGACGCGCGACGGCGACGAGGCTCGGTACGGCCGCCCGAGGCTGAAATAAACCCTCACGATTCTTCTTGTGTGAAAGGAAGGGTTCAAGTCGACAGCCGCCCTCTTCGAGGGTATGTCGGAGGCGCAGACCGTTCGCCTGACCTACGAGGATGGGGCGCGTGCGGTCGAACTGGCCCGTGAATCCGTCGAATCGTACGTTTTACACGGCCAACGAGAGCAGCCGGGCAGTATGCGCGACGCCTTCTACGCGCGCACCGGTGCCTTCGTTCGCCTGCAGTCGACCCGTGGCCGCGGTCGACTCCGCGGGTGTGCCGGCGCGTATCGGGGCAAAGACCAGCTGGGTCACGCCATCGTCGACGCGGCCATCCAAGCGGCGTCGGGCGACTCCTGCGGCTCGGAGATCGAACCGCAGGAACTCCCGCACCTGAACATCTCGGTCTGCATCGTCTGTAACCACCTTCTCACCAACGACCCACTCGCCGACCTCGAGCTCGGCCGCCACGGCGTCGCCGTCGACAGCAAGGGCAAACACGGCTGGCTCTACCCCACGATCCCCGTCGAGAACGACTGGTCGAAAGAGGAGTACCTCACCCGGGTCTGCCGCAAGGCCAAGCTCTCCCCGTTCGCCTGGCAGACCGACGACGCGATGGTGACGCTGTTCGAGGGGCAGGTCTTCCGCGAGCGCAACGACGGTGGCAGCGTCGAAGAACTCTCGCTGTAACCCGACCTGTTTACTGCGTCGGGCACACTCGCTCCGCTCGCGCACCGTCCCTCGCACAATGCTCTGTTAGAGCCGTCTTCGGTCTGGTTCTCCGGTCGCGTTCGTCGTGTGTCGAGCACGAGTCCCCTCGCCTCGAACAGTGGGAGATCACCGCCGGTCTCAAACGACAGGGGATCACCACCGGTACACCAACGCACGCGAGCTGTCGTCTCCCACGAGGACGTGCCAAACAGTCATTACGCGAGTCGAACGAGAGTAGGTATGAAGATATTCGAGACGCAGCTCCCGGGCGTCGGTCGGCGATACCAGGTGTCTTTCTCGGACGGCGGAACACTCACGATCCTCGTTCACAACGATGGACGGCGAAACGTGTACTGGCGGGACGACCCCGACGAGGACAGCGAGGAACTGTTCGTGACGACGGAGCGCGAGGCGGAGAAACTCGCGGAGATCTTCGACGGGACCTTTTTCGAGCCTGTCGGTGACGACCTCGGTGAGGTACTCTCGGACGCCCGTCTCAAATGGGTGTCTCTCCCCGGGGAATCCCCTATCGTCGGTCGAACGATCGGTGACGTCGGTGTTCGGACGCGGACGGGGGTTTCGATTCTCGCTGTCGAGCGAGACAAACGAACGATCGCAAATCCAACCCCGGGGACGGAGTTACTCGCGGACGACGTCCTCGTCGTGGTCGGAAGCGAGGAAGCACACGACGCGTTCGACGAACTCCTCGCGCCCTGACACCTCTCACGGTGACGTTCGTTCACTGCTCCCCTCCAACGGCACCGGAACATAATTCATCATAGTCCGTCTATCGACGCCGTACGTGTGGCCACTCCGAATCTCGTCCTCACTGCCGGGCTCTTTCTGACGGTCCTCGCCGTCGGTGGACTGGCCGCCCGGCGCGTTGGCCAGTCGGTGATTCCGGCGTACATCCTCGTTGGCAGTCTCCTCGGCCCCTTCGCACCGACGGTTGGTGGGGTCTCGCTCACGCTCGTCGAGTCACCGGCGTTCGTTCGGTTGCTTGCGGATCTGGGAGTCGTGCTGCTGCTGTTCTTCGTCGGCCTCGAACTGAGCCTGACATCGTTAGTTCAGAAACGGGCACGATTCGTTCGTGCGGGTGCAATCGACATCGGAGTCAGCCTCCCGCTGGGCATCCTCGTCGGTCTTCTCTTCGGTTTCACGCTCCTCGAGGCGTTGTTCGTCGGCCTCATCGTGTTCAATTCCTCGACGGTCATCATCGCCAAGTCGCTCATCGACCTGGAGTGGATTGCCAACCGCGAGAGCGAGGCGATTCTGGGTGTCATTGTCATCGAGGACATCGTCACGGCCGCCATCTTCGCGGTCCTGTCGGCGGTCGTCCTTGGTGCGACCGACGTCACCACACTTGGAGCAACACTCGGGCAGGCAGCGGTGGTCCTCCTCCTGCTCGGGCTGGTCGCCTACTACGGCGAGGAGTGGGTCGACCGGGCTTTCGACATCCGGTCGAGCGAACTGTTCCTCCTCGGCGTGCTCGGTGCGACCACACTCGTCGCCGGGATCGGGCTGGCTGCCGGCGTCAGCGACGCGATAGTCGCGTTCGTCGTCGGAGCGTCGTTCGGCCAGACCAGCCACGTCGCCCGCATCGAGAGCCTGCTGGCCCCGACCCGCGACCTCTTCGCGGCGGTGTTCTTCTTCGTCATCGGTCTCCAGACGAACCCCCGAGTGGTCACCTCGGTCGCCGGGGCCGTCGCCGTCGCGGTCGTCGTCACGCTACTCGGTCAGGTCGTCAGCGGGTTTTTCGCCGGACGCAGCTATGGGCTCTCTGTCGAGCAGGCATCACGGATGGCGAGTGCACTCACCCCTCGTGGTGAGTTCTCGCTAGTGATCGCGGCGTTCCTCGTGACGGCAGGCACCACCGACACCCTCCGGGAGACGATCCCCGCGTTCACCGTCGGCTACGTCCTCCTGACGAGCGTCCTCGGGACGGTTCTCATGCGGAACACCCACCTCATCGAACGGGTTGCAAACAGATACACCAACGGCTGAGTGGGGAGCAGGACTTCGGAAAAACGACCCGTCTCGATTCGATTGACTAAACGTCTCCCAGCGGAACCGTCGACTCCTCGCTGGTGTGGTGTTCCCAACTCTTCACTCCTCGCTGGCGTGGTGTTCCCAACTCCTCACTCCTCGCCGTACCCACACAGTGCCGCGTCGGCCTCGGCCCGTGACACTGCCGCGTCGAGAGTCAGGTCGACCCCGTCGACGAGTTCACCGTCTCGAACCAGCGGCTCCAACAGCGCCTCACCGTCTTCGGGTTCGGGGTCGTCCCGCCGGCGAACCTCGTG
The DNA here is from genome assembly GCF_009176545.1 of Salinigranum salinum. GTDB lineage: Archaea > Halobacteriota > Halobacteria > Halobacteriales > Haloferacaceae > Salinigranum > Salinigranum salinum. The sequence goes on from NZ_VTOJ01000001.1 coordinate 518,827, forward strand.
TCCGCCCTCTCGGGTCCGGTACACCTCCTTCACGCCGCCGAGCTTTCCGCGCTTGGCGCCCGCGACGCCCTCCACCTCGACGATGTCGAGCGCGAAGTCGACCGGATCCGCGTTCGAGACGTATCCACCGACGCCGAAGCCGTCGGCGACGTCGCGGAGGGCGCGGAGGTCGGCGGGGACGAGGCCGCCGCTGGCGAATATCTCGACGTCCTCGTACCCCTCGCTGTCGAGCGCCCACCGCACCTCCCGGAGGATGTGCCGGAAGTCGCCCCGTCTCGAACTCGTCGTGTCGAGTCGGACGCTGTCGAGGCGGTCCATCGCCTGCGCCGCTCGCAACACCTCGTCCACCTCGTCGCTGTAGGTGTCGCAGAGCGCGACCCGCGGGACCTCGGGCGCGACGGTCTCGTCGAACGCGCGCCACGCCGACTCCTGTTCGCCGGGACCGAAACAGATCACGAGCGCGTGGGGCATCGTCCCCGACGCCTCCCGCCCGAGGATCTCGCCGGCGGCCACGTGCGAGAAGCCGTCGAGACCGGCGACGAGGGCGCTCCGCTCGACCATCGCCGCGATCGAGGGGTGGACGTGTCGCGCCCCGAACGAGAGCACGAGCGAGTCGGGTGCGGCGGTGCGAACGTCGAGCGCGGCGGTGGCGACGCCACTGGCGTGGCTCAGAAAGCCCAGGAGCGCGGTCTCGTACTGGGCGAAGTCGAGGTAGTTGCCCGCGATCCGCATCACCGGACCGCCGTCGAACAGCCGTCCCTCGGGGATCGCGTCGACGTCGACCGGGAGCCCACGGAGCAGGTGCGCTGCGTCCTTCACGCCCGCGAGGAGTTCGTACCCTCCGCCCGAGAACTGATCCGCGGTGACCTCCGTGACCACGTGCGGGTTGCGACCGGCCGCTTCGAGCGTCTCCTCTGTGCGCTCGAAGTAGGCGTCCGTCGCTCTCCCCTCGGCGATGGCGTCGGGGGTCACGATGTCGAAGTCGGTCATACACCCGGTTGCGAGCGGGGCGTGAAAAGTTCACTCGTTCGGTCCACGGGTTCGAAGAGGAATCGTCTTCGATGCGGGCGCTGGCTGGCCGGTCTCTCCCGCGCGGCCGCTCCGGACAGAGCGAGGTCGAGTCGAAGTGAGGTGGAGTCGAGACGACGCCGGACGTGACTGGTACTGAACGTTTCGGTCGGCGAGTGTGGGTTCGTGGGATGCGATCGCGCGGGGGTTCCGTCAGTGCCGACCGTCGCCCACCATGCCGGGGGAAGACGCCGATCGGGGTCAGTTCGGTTCCCGCCTCTCACGGGCCACTACTCGCGGACGTCCAGGGCTCCCTCCTCGGCGGTCCGGGCGTCACGCCACCACACTAACTCGAACTCGATACTCTGTTTCGCTTCGGTGTCCCCGTCGGACCAGTCCGACTCCCCCTCCAGTTTGAACGTGATCGGGTCGGACGGGTTCAGCCGCACGTCTGTCCCCCCGAGCTCGAGCGTCACGTCGCCGCCCTGATCGAGCTGGTCGGCCAGGCCTCGAAGGTAGTCGGCAACCTCTGCCCGCGTCTTCTGCGCTTCGGTTTCGAGTTCTCCCATACGACCCGACTCTCCCCGACGAGCCATAAACCGCGCCCGAGGTTCTCGCGGAGCGGTAACCGTCCCGACAGTCCCGCCGTCCGGCGTGGCAAGCAGGTCCGTGCTGACTGCGACGACCGACGGACGCTACACACTGGCGTGGTTACCACCGTCTCCGAGTCACGTATTTCACGCCGGGCGAGTGAATAAGAAGACGGTTCAGCGTGGCCGAACGTCGTCGAGGTCCTCGACCGTCGGCGCGTTGACGATCACGACGCGCGTGCCCGAGCGGGTGACGCGGAACGCGTCGGCGTACGGCCCCTCGGAGACGACCCACACGTCGTCGGCTTCCTCGGTCGCTCCCTGCGCGCGGAGGATCGCACGGTACGCCTGCAGGAACTCGCTGGCGTCACGGTCCGTGTCCCACTCCGTCACCCAGACGTAGCCGTACTCCGCCGACTGGCCCGATCCCTTGTGGTACGGGAACACCCGGTCGTTACCCCACCCGGCCGACGGGTCGGCGGCGTAGTTGTACGTGTCGTAGTCGCTGTCGGTCTCGAACAGCCCACGCGGGTCGAGTGTGTCGGCGCTCGAGTCGCGTGCCTGCGTCCAGAACATCGCGAAGATCGACGCCTCCCCGACCGTATCGGAGCCGTCCTCGCCCTGGTCGGGGTAGAGCGCCCACCCGTTCCGGCTCCGGTCTCTGAACTCGATGGGGACCGGCTCCTCGTCGGTGACGTGGATCACCTGTTCGGTCGTCGTGGGCGGCGCGTCGAACTCGTCGTTGACGGCCTCCCAGCCGCCCTGGTTCTTGAGCGTGGAGACGTACACCGGACCGTCGGAGTACGGCTGGAACACGGTAAGGAGGATGCCGAGATTCGGCGGTGGCCCACTCGACCCGCTCTGCTGGGAGGGCGTCGGCACGCACTCCCACTCGCCGCTCGCACACCGGCGGACGTACTGGTCCTCGACGAAGTTGGCGTCGCCCTCGATCAGCCCGTCGACGGCGAGGTCGTGGTCCTGGGTTCCGCCGCGGTACCGCTCCTCCGTGAGGTCGAACCGCTGGTCCTGGGCCGCGTGGACCAGCTCGTGGATGAGCGTCGTGTTCCGGAGGACCGGCGACTCCGGGTTCTCCGTGATGATCTTGATCTCGTCGTCACCGGGCGCGTAGAACCCGACGACCGAACTGCCCTGCGTGTTCGACAGCTCCTGCTGGACGTTCGCGTCCTCGCCCACGATGAACAGCGCCTCCCACACCTGGTTGTTCCAGGCGGCGAAGTCGTCCTCGGCGGGCGTCGGGACGTCGCTCGATCCGTTGCGGTACTCCGATCGGGCGATGACTTCGACGGGGACCTCGGACCGGAACTCGATCCCGCGGATGACCTCCACGCGGGCCATCGACCGACCGACGAACGCGTCGAGTTCCGCGTCGGAGAGCCCGTCGGACTGGTCGACGTCGATCGACTCGTTGTACCAGTAGCCCGCCTCCCAGCCGAGTCTGTCACTGGTGGGGTCGGCGAAGTCGAACGACCCGTCGCCGGTCGCCGTGTCGCCGGTCGACCCGTCCCCACCGTCCGCCGCGTTCCCGTCGGCGGCGACTGGTGGGGAGTCCGCGAAGGGGGCCGCACAGCCGGCGAGAACCACGAGTGCGACGACGAGGAGGGTCGACAGACGGAGCCGTCTCATACCCGGTCCACGGGTTCGACGCTCAAGAACCTTGTCAGCGGACTGGCCGACGACCGTGCGTGACGCGCTGGGACACGAGCGAGTCGGTTCTCGATCCTCAGTACCACCCCGCCCGCCACCCCGTCGCTCCCCTGAACGGCCCCGTCGCCGCGCCTTTACTCTCGACGCTCCTACAGGTGTGTATGCCCGACAGCTTCGACCCATCCCGGACGGCAGTCGTCGTCGTCGACATGCAGAACGGCTTCTGTCACCCCGACGGGAGCCTCTACGCGCCGCCGAGCGCCGACGCCGTCGCCCCGGTGACAGACCTCGTCTCCCGCGCCCGCGACGCCGGCGCTCGCGTCGTCTACACGCGCGACGTCCACCCGCCCGAACAGTTCGAGGACACCCACTACTACGACGAGTTCACGCGCTGGGGCGAACACGTCGTCGAGGGGACGTGGGAGGCCGACCTGGTCGACGACCTCGACGTGCGAGACGAGGACCTCGTCGTCGTGAAACACACCTACGACGCCTTCCACGAGACGCAACTGGAGGGGTGGCTCCGTGCGCACGGCGTCGACGACCTGCTGCTCTGTGGGACGCTCGCGAACGTCTGCGTCCTGCACACGGCGGGGAGCGCCGGCCTCCGCGACTTCAAACCCGTGCTCGTGACCGACGCGCTCGGCTACATCGAAGCCGACCACAGGGAGTACGCGGTCGACCACGCCGACTGGCTGTTCGGCGAGACGACGACCCTCGACGACGTGCGGTTCGGCTGAGGTCCCCCCTCGACTACTCGTCGCGGTCGCTGTCGCTCGCGACGTCTCTGAACAGCCGGTAGGCCACCTGCCCGGTCGCCACCGGATGCCGGTCCTCGCCGTCGGGGGTCGGTCCCTCGACGGTCACTGCCGAGACGCCGATGGTTCCCCCGGCGCGGACGACCTCCGCCGTCGCCGTCAGGTCGCCCGACGCCCGCCGGAGGTAGTTCACGTTGAGGTTCACCGTCGCGAGACCCCCGGCGAGCGGGTCGTCGAACATCGTCCGCTGGGCGACCGCGCCGGCCGTGTCGACGAGCGTCGCCGCGACGCCGCCGTGGACCTGCGGTGCCGAGCCGAGTTCGGGCTCGTCGTTGGTCAGCTTCTCGTCGAAGGGGATGGACATGGTGACGTGACCGTAGTCGACCGAGTCCACCCGCGTGCCGAGCCACGAGAGGTAGCCGTGTTCCTGTTCGATGTGCTGCTGGACGAACGCCGCGGCGTCGTCCGGGAACTCGGTGGTGCCATCCTCACTCATACACCCGTTGGTGGCGGCGGAGCGTATGTAGCCACCGGTGAAGCCTCGCCGTGATTCGGTTACAGTTCGCCGCGTTCGTGCCGGTGTATCGGCCGACGAGAACGTACGGGAAACCGACCGCTCGATAGGGTTATTCTCGCTGCCATCCAACTGAGGTGTCGAATATGAGTGACGACTACGACGACTACGACGACTACGACGACGTATCGGACGACTACGACGACTACGACGACGTATCGGACGACTTTGAGGTCGCCGAGGGAGCTGATCCCAATGACATGTCACTCGTAGAATCAGATCCTGACGACCCGGACCCGAACGCCGTTCGCCATCCGAAGTTCGGAGGCGGGTACTACGTGACGCTCCCGAACGGTTCGACGGGATACCGCTGGTCGAACGGCGACGTGACCAACCAGAACGGAGATATCGTCGACTACCAACCGTAGGACGGGCATGGGCGCGGGAGTGGAGAGTTACAATCGTCGTTGGAATAGATTAGGCGTTTCCACGACGAGACTGTCGCGTCGACCGAGAGATTCGCTGGCGCCCCCCTGCTCTCTTCGCGGTCGAAAGAGCGTTTTGAAGCTGGTCGATGACCGGTTTGTTCGCCTTCATCGAACCGATGGTCTCTCCAACCGAAAAGTACCACTTCTTCCCGAACTCGCCGGTAACCGTGATACTGGACTTCCGTTCTTTTCGATAGATGTTCGAGAGTATCGGTGTCCAGACGATCGAGTTCAGCGAGTCTTTGCGGCTCCACGGTAGCTCCTCCGGGGAGACGGACCGAACCCGCTCAAGTGGCATCTCCAACCAGTTGTCTTCGGATTCGTACAGGAACAGGAGGCGGTGAGTGGTGACGACCAGCGTACCGGGTTGCCAGCCTTTCGTCTGTTCGTCGTCATTGTGAGCGTGTGATTTGAGCTCGGTCGCCCAGACGACGTCCTCCTCGGGCAAAGCGGTGAGACTCCGTTCTCCATCGTGTAGATTCCGCCAATTGAGTGGCGTACGTTCGGAAGACGAGACGAACGACAACTTGACCGTACCGTCCTGCGGCGTAGGGAGACACAGTATCCGCCCCTCCGTAACCAGCTCTCGGTCCGGAGTTCGGTGGAACTCCTGTGCGACGGCAACCGTGTCCTCGAACCGCTCTACTAACAGCCGTACGACCGAATCAGGTGGGATCAGTCCCCGCAACAAGTCGTTGAAGTCCTTCCTGAGTTCCAGCGCACTGACGCTTGGAACCGAAATAAAGTACCTAGTCGAGCTCCCGTCCTCAGTCAGATAGTTTATGCTAGTGAGTCGGTCCTCGGTGGCCCGCGTATCCTGTCTGTACTCGAAGTCCCGGTCGATCCAGACGGATCGTAGGTGAGAGAATGGTATGTAGCGCTCTTCCTCCTCTCGCAGTCGCTCTTCGAGAGGGAGGAAGTGCAGGCCCTCGGGCGTGGCAACGAACAACGTATCTATGACGTGTGTCTCCCAGTGAGCCATGAGGAACTCTCGTTCACGAGGAGTTTGCAGGTCGAAGACGTAGTCCATTCGCTCATGCGTCAACGTGTGGCGGAATTCATCCTCTCGCTTCGTCGAGTCGATCGTTAGCTCCTCCAGTATCCCAGAACGCATACTAAAAGGAGGACGCCGTAGATATTAAATTGATATCATATATTATATCAGACAGGAACTCCCGAACTACCACGGAAGAGTTCAATGCAGATGCCGTTCTTTGTGGCGGAAGCAGTGATACCGAGCGACTGATCGGTATTTGATTGCTCGACCGGGTCACCTCAGTCGAATCGGGTCGTCGCTGTCTCGCACCGTCACGCGAACCTCGTCGCCGACAGCGAACTCGCGGTCCGGACAGACGAGCTTCGCACCGAACTCAGGGTCGCGGGCGGCGAACAGCGAGAGTCCCGTGATTCGCTCGCCGTTCGCCAGTACGTTCACGTCGCGCCACGCCACGTCGCGACCCGTCGCATCGCCTATCGGGTGACCGAGGAACGACACCGGCCGGAGCGGGTCGCCCGCACCCGCACCGCGAGTGAGGAGTCCGCCGCCCGCGTAGTGACCGAACCCGCCGTCAAGGACGCACCCGTCGTCGGTGGCGACGCCCGCGAACGCCTCGCCCGGTGTGGGGTGGGCGGGTGCGTCGAGCACGACGTACGTCTCCCCCGCCTCGACGACGGTTCCGGTGCCGTCCCACGCGAGCGGTGTCGGCACGACTGGGAGCGACAGCGGGAGCGATCCCGACGCTCGCTGGAGGTTCTGTGTCGGCCTCCGAAAGCCGAGGTGGACGTGGTTGTCGACCCACGGGGCGAAGAAGCCCGATCTGACCAGCTCCCCCAACGAGTCGCCGACAGCGACCCAGTCGCCCGGTTCGACCGCGGGGTCGACGTGGAGGACGCGCGCGACCACCCGATCGAGGCCCGTCTCCGCACACCACGCCTCGTCGCAGTCGACGAGGATCAGGTGGTCGTGTTCGACCGCGTACGGTTTCTCGGGCGTGCGGACGGTCCGGGTGGCGAGCACCTCGCCGGCGACGGGCGAGAGCCCCTCGTTCGAGTCGGGGTAGAGGTCGATCGCGTGCCCGCGGTCGTGCGCCGGGTACGGCGAGTTGTACAGCGAGAGCCGACGGAAGGGGACGAGCGACGCGGACGGGAGGGTGACCCGGCTTCGCCCGCCGTCCGTCTCCGACGCGGGTCTCATCACCTGCTCCAGGGACGACAGGGGTATGAGTGCGTCGGCTCCCACGTCGCCTCGACTGTCCGGACGCACCGTCTCGACCGTCCGGACGCGTCGCTCCGACCGCGGTTCGACCCAGAGCCACCACAAACCCGATACCGTCGCTGGTCGACATCCACCTATGCGCCGCAGAACCGCCCTCGCGACGGCGGGTGGCGTGCTGACGGGCATCGCCGGCTGTGTCGACGCGCCCGGTCGCGGCTCGCAGGTGTCGACTGGAGAGACGCAGACGTCGACCCCGGCCGACCACCCGCCGACCGGCACGTGGCCACAGGTCGCCTACGACGCCCGGAACACGCGCCACACGCCCGACGCACGCGGCCCCCGTGACGACGCGACCGTCGCGTGGCGTGCGCTCGGTGACCGTCCCGTCTATCCCCCCGTCGTCGACGACGATCTCTTCCTCACGGAGGCGTGGACCGACGGAGCCGCGTTCGCGCTGGCGTCCGCGGACGGGTCGGAACGGTGGTCCAACGGCGACCTCCCGCCGATGCGCTGGGCGCCGGCCCTCCACGCGGATCGGCTGTTCGTCCTCACTCGTACGAGCGAGAACGTGGTTCGCCTCCACGCGCTCGACGCCACTACCGGCCGGGAGGCGTGGGTCCGCGAGGACGGAGTCACGGCCGCCAGCGGCGAACACCCACCGACCGGCCCGACCGTCCACGATGGCTCCGTCTACGTCGCCGCCAACCGTGGGGTGCTCGCGTGCGAGGCCGCCACGGGCGAGATCGAGTGGGACGCCACGCTCGGCCCGCACGTCGTCGCGACCGAGGACGGTCCGACGTGGCGGACCGACTGGGCGCGACCGGCGGTCACTGCCGACCGCGTCCTCACGTTCGACACGAACGAGAGCTACCGGGCGACCCGGGAGGTGTACGCGGTCGACCGGGCGACGGGTCGTCGCGAGTGGACGGCCGAACTCGACGTCGGGGATGGCTGGTCGCTCACGGGCCACGTCGTCGCCGGCCCCGATCGCGTCTTCGTCACGGCGATCGACCCCTTCGCCAGCATGGGGGACTCGGTCCGCCCGGGGAACGCCCGCCTGTTCGCGCTCGAAGCCGAAACCGGCGCGATCGCGTGGGACTGGACCGTGTCCGAACGAACGCTCACGGTCCCGGCGTACGCCGACGGGACCCTCTACGTCGGCGCGTGGGAACACGACGCCGACAGCCAGCGCCTCCACGCCCTCGACGCGACCGACGGGAGCCGACGGTGGACGTACCGTGCGCCCGAAGCCGTCCGCACTCCGACCGTCGCCGGCGACACCCTCTACGTCGGCCAGGGGCGGGAGCTCGCCGCGGTCGACGCGACGGACGGGACCCGGCGCTGGCGACTGCCGATCGGCGCGCACGTCGCCCCGCCGGTCGTCGTCGACGACACCGCGTACGTCCAGACGAACCCCGGCCACAACGACGACAGCGCGGTCGTCGCGGTCCGGGAGCCGTGAGTGCGCCGACCGAAGACACCGTTACGTGCCTCCACCCCTTCCGCGGCAGTATGCGACTGGTCAGAGGCCGCGCGGGGACGCTCGCCGCCGACCGCGCCGCGACGACGGCGATGCTGACTCGCGCGGGCGAGACGGGCGAGGCGGCGTTCCGGGCGTGGACGCCACATCGCCAGGTGGCGTTCGGTCGGCTCGACGCACGGACCGACGGCTACGAGGCGGCGCGTCGAGCGGCCCAACGGCGAGCGTACGGGGTCGTCGAGCGGAGCGTCGGCGGACGGGCGGTCGCCTACACGGGGACGACGGTCGCGTTCGCCCACGCGCTCCCGCTGGCGGACCCCCGCCGCGGGCTCACGGAGCGGTACGAGAGTGGAGTCGACGGCGTTCGTACTGCCCTCTCCGAACTCGGCGTCGACGCCGCGCCGGGCGAACCGTCGGAATCGTTCTGCCCCGGTGATCACTCGGTGCAGCTCGGTGGCGACCGCGCGGGGAAGGTCGCGGGCATCGCCCAGCGGATCCAGTCCGACGCGGCGCTCGTCGCTGGCTGCGTCCTTGTCGACGACCGGGCGGCGCTCGTCGACGTCCTCGACGCCGTGTACGAGGCGCTGGCCGTCCCGTTCGATCCGGCGTCGGTCGCGACCGTCGCCGACGCCGGGGACCCGACCGACCCCGCGGCGGTCTGTCGGGCGCTCGAACGGGCCTTCGTCGGCGACCCCGCCGACGAGCGGGTTCGCGTCGAAGCCGTGGCCGAACTCGTGACCGCGGCCGACGTCGAACCGATCGATCCCGACGCGGCCGATGTCGAACCAACCGACCCCGATGCGGCCGATCCCAAGACGGCCGACTCCGATGCGGCCGATCCCGAGACGGCCGGCTCCGGTTCCGCGTCGACCGACGTCGACCACGAGCTTTAGCACCCGCCTCCGCGACGAAGAGGTATGCTCATCCGAAACGCGGTGCTCGCCGACGGCCGTCGCCGTGACGTACGCATCGAGGGCGAGCGGATCGCGGACGTCGCCGACGCGGGGTCGCTCGACAGTGGCGACGACCGGGTCGTCGCGGCCGACGGGCGACTGCTCCTCCCCGGCTGCATCGACGTCCACGTCCACTTCCGCCAGCCGGGTCACGCACACAAGGAGACCTGGGCGACCGGCTCGCGGAGCGCGGCCGCCGGCGGCGTCACCACCGTCGTCGACCAGCCGAACACGACCCCGCCGACGACGACCGGCACGGCGTTCGACGAGAAGGCGACCCTCGCGGCCGACTCGCTCGTCGACTACGGCATCAACGGTGGCGTCACCGAGGCGTGGGATCCCGACACGCTCCTCGAGCGACCACTGTTCGCGCTCGGCGAGGTGTTCCTCGCGGACTCGACGGGCGACATGGGTATCGACGCGGACCCGTTCGCCGACGCGGTCGCCCGCGCCGCCGACGCGGGCGTCCCCGTCACGGTCCACGCCGAGGACGCCTCGCTGTTCGACGACGGCGTCTACGGCAGCGACGCCGGGGGCGTCGGCCGCGACGCCGACGCCGACCGCTGGAGCGCGTTTCGGACCGCCGAGGCGGAGGCGGCGGCGGTCGAACGTGCGGTCGCCGTCGCGGGTGACACCGGTGCGCAACTCCACATCGCCCACACCTCGACGCCCGAAGGGGTCGATACGGCGGCGGCCGCGGGCGCGACCTGCGAGGTGACGCCACACCACCTCTTCCTGTCGCGTGAGGATCTCGACGACCTGGGTACCTACGGGAGAATGAACCCGCCCCTGCGGGACGAAGCGCGCCGAGCGGCCGTCTTCGAGCGCGTCGCCGACGGCACGGTCGACGTGCTCGCCACGGACCACGCACCGCACACGGTCGACGAGAAAGAACAGGGGCTGTGGGACGCACCCAGCGGCGTCCCGGGCGTCGAGACGATGCTCCCGCTGCTCCTCGAAGCGGCACGCCAGGGGCACTGGTCGTACGAGCGGGTGCGAGACCTCACGGCGCGGAACCCCGCCCGGATCTTCGACCTCCCGCGGAAGGGCCGGATCGAACGAGACGCCGACGCCGACCTCGTCCTCGTCGACCCCGACCGCCCACGGGAGATCAGGGGCGAGGCGCTCCACTCGAAGTGCGGGTGGACGCCGTTCGAGGGCTGGACGGGCGTGTTCCCCGACCTGACGCTCGTCCGTGGCCACGTCGTCTACGACGGTCGGGGTGAGAGAGAGACGTTCGGGGACGCGGTCGGTCAGAACGTGCGGACGTAGTCGTCCCGACCGCTGCTCTCACGCTCACCGGCGAACGTCCCAACGAGCTCCACCTTCTCTATCGCTGTTTTCAGGAGCGAGAAACCGTCGTCCTCAACGATCTCCCGGACCGTCTCACCCCGGCACCGGTCCCGGAGCGGTCGTGCGTGGCGGAGACGTCGCTGGACGGGGTTCTACACCGGGTGATCACCCCGCTGCGACTCGCGCGTTCCCGCGCGACTTTACCACACCACCCACGCCGACTCCCGGTCCGGTACGTCCTCCGCCGGTCGGCGTCGGCCGGCACTGCGGATCCACGCGGGGGCACAGTCGCCACGAACAGTATAACTCGTCGACAAGTATGTGCGGTATGGTAGCATATCCGTAGTATTATTTGTAGGGCCATTGAAAACAACGGTATTATGACAGGACTGCAGTACCCGTCGAACTACGTCTCGACGCTCCACGTCGCCCGGCCCACTCTCGGAGTCGAACTGCCCGAAAACGCCTCAGCCCGCCGGATCGACGAGATCAGAAGCGCGCTCGGGGCCGCCCGCGACGCCTACGCCGCCGGGGAGTACCGACGGTCGATCGACCGGTACGAACGTGCCCGGTCCCTGACGTTCGAGCTCGTCGATCCGCGTGATTCGGCTCCCTGGTACGTCGGGTACGACGACCTCGACCTCCCGATGGGTCGGGACGTGGAACTCGCGATCATGGACAGTGGCCTCCAGCTGGCCGAGGACATCCGTCTGTTGGACCAGACGGCGGGTTCCCCGGCGATCGCTCCGGAGACGAAGCTCTCCTCGGACACTCTCGACCTCGAGACCGTCGGATTCCGCGGGCAGGACCCGTCGATCGCGGACCTCAACGTGGACATCCAGGCGGGACTCGAGAAGCTGAACGAGGGGGCGGTCGGTAGCTCGATCGAGCGATTCCGCGGGGTGCTGTCCCGACTGGAGAACCCGACCACCGCCGCGGAGAAGGAGACGGCCGCGACTGCCGCGCTGAACCTCAGCACCGCGCTGGCGATGGCGAACGACGACCAGGGGGCCGACGAGGCGGCCGCCCGCGCCGAGGAACTGTTCTCGCAGACGAACGACGATGTCGGACTCTCGCAGGCCCGGCACAATCGCGGGGCAGCACTGTCACGGCTGGAACGGGGCCGTGCGGCCGAGGAGCAGTTCGAGGCTGCGGCGAACGTGTACGCCCGCGCGCTCGACACCGGCGGTGGCAGCAGCGGTGGCGGTGGTCGTGGTAGTGGCAGCGAACGTGGACGCAGCGGCACGGGCAGTAGTCAGCCGATCGGTGGCTCCGTTCCGACCCCCGAAGGTGTGTTCACCATGCCGAACCTCACCCCGATGAGCGGGTCGCTCCCCGGCGGGACGACCGGCCCGCAGGAACGCGGCCCGTCGTCGTCGCTGCGCGTCGATCCGGGGACGATCCTGCCGTCCACGGACCCCTCGACACTCACGTTCGTCGAGGAACGCGACCCGGAACGTCTCAACATCCGCTGGCCCGAGGGAGGGGTCGCCGGCGTCCCGGTGCCACGGGACGGCGACGCCGACTCCTGGGAGCTGGCGGTGCCCGCGGGGCAGGGGATCCAGACGTTCACCTGGACGGGCGGCAAACGCCCCGACGCGGCCGAGGCGATGGAGACGCTCCTGGGACCGCGCGTCGAGACGTCGACGCTCGACGACCTCCGCATGTGGCCCGAGCACCCCGCGAGCCAGTCGCTGTACCTCACGCACGTCTACGCGTTCGCAGTCCCGGTCGGGCTCGGCGACTGTCACCGACAGCTCGGCGAGTACGCCCGGGCCGAAGCGTACTACCTGAAGGCGGCGGACTATCGGTACCTCAACCGCGAACTGGAGGCGACGAACCTCTGGGGGAAGCTGGCGAAGAACGTCCAGCAGTGGGGCGACTCGATCTACCGCGAGGACGACCTCGAGGGGGCGATGGAGGTCTACCGGAAGCTCCTCGCGAGCGACGGGACGACGCCCGACACCCCGCTCTACCAGCGGGATGCGTTCGAGAAGCCGAGAGCGCAGGCGACGACCGTCGTCGAGAACCTCGACGATCCGGGATCGATCGACGTCGATCCCTCGATCGCCTCCCCGATCCTGACGGTGTGGGCACGCTGGCAGTACCTCAACGCCGGGCTGGACTTCTACGGGACGACGTTCCTCCCGACGTACACGTTCGAGTACCTCCGACGCGTGGCGCGGACGCTCGCGAAGCAGGGCATCCAGGCCGAGCGGTCGTACGTCGAGTTCGCGTCCCGGGCCGAACAGGAGGAGGCGAGGCGGCGCGAGCTCGAACAGACCGCGGAGATGGCGGAGAAGAAGGCCGACGTCGCGCGCGAACGGCACCAGGCGAGTGAGGACGAGACCGACGTCTACGAATCGTCCAGAGATCTCGCCGAAACCCGGCTCCGGAACGCGAAGGACGAACGCAACCACTACCGGTCGGCCGGCTGGTGGCAGTACCGGACCGAGTCCGCCCGTGCGGCGGGTCGGGACGACTGGCGAGAGGGGAAGATCCGGGACCTGGCGCAGAAGTTCGAGGACGGCGAGACCATCTCGGGTTCGCCCGGCAAGCTGAACGCCGCGATGGCCTACCTCGGCGGGAAGAAGTCCTACGAGTACCAGCTGGAACGGCTCGAAAACGACGCGGAGGAGCTCCGCGAATCCAGACAGATCGCCGAAGACCGCCTGGACGTCGCGAGACACCGCCAGGAGGCCGCACGCCTCGAGCGGGAAGCAGCCGAGACACGCGTCGACCTCGCGCGGGACGCGATCCGTGCGTTCGAGAACGAGACGTTCACGCCCGAGGTGTGGGCGCACATGGCGGAGTTCATGCGTGACCTCGCACGCACCTACCACGACCGGGCAGTCGAGGTCGCGAAACTGATGGAGCGGGCGTACAACTTCGAGAACGACACGGACCACTCCATCATCAGCTCGGACTACGGGATCGGCGACCAGGGTGGCCTACTCGGCTCGGACGCGCTCCTGTCGGACATCGACGCGTTCTCCCACCGGCTCGTCACGGAGACGGGCGGGAAGGCCTCGCGGCTGAAGGACGTCGTCTCGCTCGCAAACGACTACCCGTTCCAGTTCCACCAGTTCCAGCAGACCGGCGAGCTGTCGTTCGAGACGATGCTGTACGACTTCGACCGTCGCCATCCGGGATTCTACGGGCAACGGGTACAGGCCGTCGAGCTCGAGATCGCCGGGCTCGTGCCGTCGTCGGGCGTCCAGGGCACGCTTCGCAGTGGCGGATTCTCGCGCTACCGGACGGCCGACGGCGGGGCTGACGTGCGCGTCCACAGCGCCGACACGCTCGCGCTCTCGGAGTACGAGGAGCTCGAGGACCGGTTCGTGTTCCGCACGGATCCCGAGGAGTACGGGCTCTTCGAGGGGCACGGCGTCGCGACGACGTGGCACATCGACCTCCCGCAGCGGGCGAACAACTTCGACTTCCGTCGCATCCGCGACGTCCGGCTCGTCGTCTACTACGAGGCACAGTACGACGCCGACCTGGCGGAGTCGGTCGAGTCGCGCGAGCCGCTTCCGGGCGAGTTGACCGCAGCGAGGGACTTCCAGCCCCGGTACGACTTCCCGGAGTCGTGGTACGCGATGCTCGACGACCGCGAACTGACGTACGAGCTCACGGCGGCCCACCTCCCCAGAACTCAGGAGGGGTTCACCCTGAAACGGCTGTCGGTCGTCCTCGAGACGGCGGCCGACGTGGCCGCGTCCGACGTCGACCTGACGGTGACTCTCCCGGGACAGCAGCCGGTGACCGTGACGACGGACGCCGACGGTCGGGTCGACGCGGCGAACACGTCGCTTTCCGAGGCGCTCGGTGGCGACGTGCTCGGCACGTGGTCGCTCGTGGTCGAACCGCCGGACGGGAGTGAGCTGGCCGACGACGGGGGTGGACTCGATCCCGACGCCATCGACCAGGTGCTCGTCCTGACCGAGTACGGCTTCCAGTATCCGGGGTAACGATGGAGGCAACGTCTGGTGTCCTCGGCGAGGTCGTCTCGCTCCCCGAGGGCGGTGGCGAGATCCGTGGCCTGGGGGAGCGCTTCCAGCCCGACCTGCTGCGGGGGACGGGAAACTACTCGGTTCCGATCGAGGTGCCCGACAGTCCAACTGGTCCCAAACCGGACCTCTCCCTGGAGTACTCGACGGGGACGGGCAACGGCGTGCTCGGGATGGGCTGGTCGATCGCGGGCACGATGGCGGTGAGCCGACGGACGGACGACGGCGTCCCGCAGTACGACGGCACCGACGAGTTCGTCCTGGGAGGTTCGGTGCTCGTCCCCGTCGGGGACGGTCGGTACCGCCCGCGGAGCGACGAGGAGGCCCGTCACATCAGCCGCGGCGACGGCGGCTGGATCGTGCGAACGAAGCAGGGCGACCGCTTCGAACTCGGGACGACGGCGGGTAGCCGGGTCACCGACGACGACGGCAGCCGGACGCTCTCGTGGCGACTCGCCGAGCACACGGACCCGGCCGGGAACACGATCACGTACGAGTACGAGACGGACGGGAACGCCGCCTATCTCTCGGCCGTCTCGTGGGGAATCTACCGGGTCACGTTCGAGTACGAGCCGCGCCCGGACGTCCTCCGGGCCGGCCGGGGCGGGTTCGAGGTCCGGACCGCCCGACGGTGTTCGGCAATCGACCTCCAGAGCGATGCGCTCGATCAGCCGACCATCGCGCGCTGGGAGTTCGGGTACGAACAGGCCGACGGTTCGGGCGTCTCGCTCCTGACGAAGATCGAACAGACGGGAACGGGGCCGGACGGCGAGCGGGAGACGCTCCCCCCGGTGACGATGTCCTACACCGGCCACGACGCCGACGCCGCCAGATACGAGCGCGTCTCGTCACGTGACGGCCTGCCACCGCTCGACGACCCGTCGACGACGCTCGTCGACATGACCGGCGACGGTCTCCCCGACCTTCTCGAGACGGCGGACGACGGGCACTACGTCTGGCCGAATCGGGGCAACGGGACGTTCGGCACGCGTCGGTCTGTCCCGATCCAGCCGTACGGGATGCAACTCGGCCAGCGTGGCGTCTCGCTCGGCGATCTCGACGGCGACGGCGCCGTGGACCTCTTCCGGACGACCCGTGGCATCGGGACGATCGTCCGGAACGCGGGCGACGGCTCGTGGGTCGAGCGGCCGACCGTCTACGCGGAGACGGTGCCGCTGGACCTCTCGGCGACGGACTCCCGCGTGACCGACCTGGACGGCGACCGCTGCGTCGACCTCCTCCAGTCCGGCCCCGGCGGGTACACGCTCTCGTACAACCGAGAGGGCGAGGGGTGGTCGCGGCCCCAGGCCGTCTCGAAGTACGGCGAGGCGGGACCCCTCCCGACCGTCGATCTCGGCTCCGAACTCGTGTACGTCGCGGACTTCACGGGCGACGGGCTCTCTGACGTCGCCGTCGTCGAGTCGGGACACGTCGCGTACTGGCCACACTACGGCCGGGGCATCTGGGGTAACCGCGTCGAGATGACGCATCCGCCGTCGATGCCCGGAGGGTTCGACCACGAGCGCCTGTTCCTCGCGGATCTCGACCGCGACGGCACCACCGACCTCCTGTACGTCGACGGCGACACGGTCTACTACTGGCTGAACCGGACGGGTGCGGGCTGGAGCGAGCGGTTCGAGGTGCCGTTCGTGCCCCCGCCGAACGTGGACGCGCTGCATCTGACGGACCTGAACGGGACCGGGACGCGCGGCCTGGTCTGGAGCGCGACCGACGGCGCGGCCGGCGGCACGTCGCTCCGTCACCTCGACCTCCGGGGGGAGACCAAGCCGTACCTGCTCGCCGAGATCGACGACGGCACCGGACTCCGGACCGAGATCCAGTACACGACCACGACCGCGGCCCGCGTGGCGGACCGCGAGGCAGGCGACGAGTGGGACTCCTACCTGCCGTTCCCCGTCCAGGTCGTGGACGCGTACGTCGAGACCGACACGGTCACAGACACCGTCCGCCGCACGACGCTCCGGTACCACCGCGGCCACTACGACGCCGCGGCCGGCGAGTTCCGCGGGTTCGAGCGCGTCGAACTCGGGATCGTCGGCGACGACCACGCGCCGACGGTCGAGCAGGTGACCACCTTCGAGCAGGGCGACCCGGTCGATCCCGCGCCGTCAGCCGGCCAGTCCCCGGAGGAGCGTGCGGCGGCGCGGGCGCTCCACGGCCGGCCGCTCACGACGGAGACGTACGAGATCGCCGCCGATGGCACGCGCACGCGCACCCGGAGCGCGACGATGTCGTACCGTGCCCGGCTGGCGTTCGTCGATGGCGACCGGTTCGTCCACGTCCCCGAGCGAACGCGCACCGAGACCCGGATCCACGCGCCGGGTGAACCCGACCGGATCGACGTCGCCGAGTACGAGTACGACGAGTACCGGAACGTGACACGGCGCGTCCGTCGTAGTCGCTTCGACGACCAGCCCGCGGGCGAGGCGGCCGTCAGCGACCGCCGCATGCGCTACGTCGACAACGAGGCGGACTGGCTGGTGGGACTGCGGGCGAGCGAGACGGTCCGCGACGGCGACGGCCGGCTGCACGCACACACCCGTCGGTTCTACGACGGCGAGGCGTTCCACGGGCTACCGGCGGGCGAGGCGACGAGCGGTCTCCTCACGCGGAAACAGGAACTGGTGCTCGCCGACTGGGCGCTCCCCGACGGGTACGCCGACGAGATCGACCCGTCGTGGGGGCTCACGCACGAAGGCGAGGGATACTACCGGGAGGCGACCGCGGTCGAGTTCGACGACGCAGGCCGAACGGTCGGGATTCGGGAGTCGCTCGGGGTCGAACACCGGATCGAGTACGACGACGAGGGCTTCCCGACGCGGCTGCTCCAGGCCGTCGGTACGGCCGACGAGGGCACGGTCTCGGCGACGTACGACCGGCGGACCGGCCAGCCGACCTCCATCGAGTATCCCGAGGGCGCCGCCGCACGCTACGACTACTCCCCGCTCGGCCGCCTCCGCGCGAAACACGAGACCACGAGCGACGGCAGCCTGGCGTTGACCGGTGCCTTCACCGTCGACTACGGCGATCCGACGGCGTCGCCGCCGCAGCCACCGAGCGCGACGAGCTACGAGCCACGCGAGGCGGGCTGGGCGACCGACGACCTGCTCGACGTGGACGCCGCGACGCTGTCGGGTGTCGACGTCGCCCAGGAGTTCTACGACGGTCGGGGCAACCGCCTCCAGCAGGTCCGGACCGGAAACGTCGCCGCCGACGGCTCGACGCGGTGGATCGTCGGTCGCCGCAGCACGTACACCGTCCGCGGCGAGACTGG
Organism: Salinigranum salinum; assembly: GCF_009176545.1. Classification (GTDB taxonomy): domain Archaea; phylum Halobacteriota; class Halobacteria; order Halobacteriales; family Haloferacaceae; genus Salinigranum; species Salinigranum salinum. The sequence continues at coordinate 537,096 of NZ_VTOJ01000001.1, forward strand.
CTTCGAGTACCCGAACGCGTTCGTCGACACGCTCGAGTATCACCCGGACCTGCCGACCGACGGCGAGACCGCGTACCACTACGACAGTACGGACTCGCTCACTCGCGTCGAGCGGGCCGACGGGACTGCCGTCCGGATCGAGCGGTACCCCGACCGTATCGAGCGCTGGGAGCCCGGTGTGTCGACGAGCGACCCGCCGATCGTCGAGCGGCTGACCGCCCGCGGCGACCTCGCCGGCGTCGAACGCCCGACCGGTGACGGGGACGTGAACGTCACGACGTACGACCGGGACCTCCGGGGACGCATCGTCTCGATCACGGACGCGACCGGCCGCGTCGCCACCGAGTACACGTACGCCGGCTCCCCGAACCCGATCCGGATCGACCACGCAGACGCCGGCCGACGCACGTTCTGGTACGACGCCGCCGACAACCGGCGGCTCCGCACGGACTCCCTCGGACACCGCCTGTCGATGCGGTACGACGACCAGGGGCGTCTCGTCGAGGCGGTGGACGAGACCGATCCGGCCGAGCCGACGACCGTCCGGACGAAGACGTACGACGGGACGCGACTCGTCGAGACGACCGACGGGGACGTCACCGTCTCGTTCGGGTACGACGCCGCCGGTCGCCGGACGGAACGGACCGTCAGCGCGGGCGACGATCCCGAACTCGCGGTCGGACGCGAGTTCACCGTGCAGGGCGACCTCGCCGCGATCACGTACCCCGACGGGACCCGGGTGGCGTACGACTACGGCGACCACGGGTCACCAGTCTCCGCCTCCGGGTTCGTCGACCGCGTGACGTACGACGCCCACGAGCGGCCGACCGAGGTCCAGTTCGCCGGGAGCGCGTCGACGAGCTACACGTACGACCACGTCGAGCAGGACATGACCGCGGCCACGCTCACCGACGGGAGCGGGAACACGCTCCGGTCGCTCGACTACGAGTACGACGCCGGCGGGAACGTGACCGCGATCACGGACGACCTCGGCGGTGAGACGCTCGACCGTCGGTTCGAGTACGACCGGTTGTTCCGGCTCACTGCCGCCGAACAGCGCCGTGGCGACCCCGGTGGCGAGCCGGACCGCCGCGACGAGTACGCCTACACCCCGACCGGCGACCTCACGCGGAACGACGAGTCGATGGACGGTCCGATGCGGTACGCCGACGCGGACCACGCCGGTCGGCTCACGGCGTTCACGCGCGCCGGCGACGGGAGTCCCACCTCCGTGTCGTACGACGCCGGCGGCCGGGTGACGGGCTACGGCGACCTGCAGTCGCTGGAGTACGACATCTGGGACCGGCTCGTCGCAGCCGAACGCGCCGACGGAACGGCCGTGACGTTCGACTACGACGCCGACGGGAACCGCGTCTCGAAGACCGTGACCGAGGACACCGAAACCCGGACGACGACGTACGTCGGCGACCGCTACCGGACGGGTCCCGACGGCGAGCGGCTCACGATCACCATCGGAGAGCTCACCGTCGCCGTGCGGACCACCCCCGCCGGCGACGACGACTCCCGGACGGCACACGTGCTCACTGACCATCTCGGGTCGATCGTCGCGGCGTGTGACCCGACCGGGACCGTCGTCCACCAGCAGGTGTACTCGCCGTTCGGCCGCCGGCTCCGACCAAACGGTGAGCACGACCGGTACATCGGGCTAGATGCCGACGACGGCCTCGGCCTCACGCAGTTCGGAGACCGGTACTACGCGCCCGAGCTCGGGCGATTCATCACGCCGGACTGGTTCATCATCGAGAACCCACAGCCCGCGATCGGACATCCACAGGGGCTGAACGCGTACAGCTACGCTGTGAACAACCCGATGCGGTTCAGGGACCCGACGGGGAAGTTCGCGTTCCTCGCCGCGGTCGCGATCGGCGCGGCCGCCGGCTTCGCCGTCGGGTTCGTCGGCGGCACCGTCTACGGCCTGAGCCAGGGCGACAGCCTCGGACAGAGCATGCTCCGTGGGCTCGAAGCCGGGTTGCTCGGCGTCGCCGGCGGCGCGCTCGGCGCCGCGACCGGTGGCCTCGTCTTCGGCGTCCTCGGGTTCCCCGCAGGCGTCGGCGCCGCGATCGGTGGGGTCTTCGGCGCGCTGAACGGGTACATCAGCGGCGCCACACAGATCTACCGCTGGAGCGACGGCTCCGGGTTCGCCGACTTCCTCTCCGATTCGACGTGGGGGCTCGTCGGCACCTCGCTCGGCGTGATGGTCCACCTGGTCAACTGGACGTTCTACGGTGGTGGGAACTACGCCGCGGCTGACAGCCACCGGTCGAACCACCACATCTACGACGGCGGGGTCGCGGTCAAGAGCGACTACGCGTTCACCCAGGGGAACGTGATCAGCAACCTCCAGGGGAACCGCGGCGACCTCTATCGGCACGAACAGCTCCACGTGATGCAGAGCCGGGTGTTCGGCCCGGTGTTCCAGGGCGTCTACGCCGGCTGGCTGGTCGCCGGTGCCGCCGTCGGCTTCGGAATCGGTCTGTTCACCGATCAGGACCTCGGTCAGGACATCGAGGACGTGGCCTACTTCAACAACCCCTGGGAGACGTGGGCGTATTCGCAGGAGGGGCCACGGTTCGGCAGCGGGCGCGAGCCGTGGGGCGATCTGGCCTGGCTCTGAGGCCCGCCCCGGACGAACCGTTGCACTCCCCGGTTAACGTCGACGAACGCTGGATTCGTGTAGCGGTCGCGGAACGTCTCGGCGAGCGCGTTCGAGCGAAGCGTCACCTCGCCACCGACGACCCGGCCGGGGTCGTCGACCAGTCCCATGGCCGACAGCGCCGTCACGCTCTTGCCGCTCCCGGACTCGCCGGCGAGTCCGACGGTCTCGCCCTCGTCGATGTCGAGTGAGACGCCGTCGACTGCCTTGACCTGGCCCCGTTCGGTCGAAAACTGCGTCCTGAGATCGGACAGCGAGAGTACGGGGGGCATCCCCTCTATGTCGATACCTGCGACGGAACTAGTTTTGACTCGTCGAACGTGCGAGTGAAACAAACGCTTATTTGCCGGCGTCGTCCGAAGGTGGCCGTATGAACGGACACAGGTCGGGAGACGTCGGCGGCGGTGCGGACCACCCCCTCGCCGGCGCCGTCGACCGCTGGGAGGCGGTCCTCGACGACATGGAAGCGACCGCCGCGGACTATCGAGACGAGGGCTGGACCGTCGTCGAACTCCACCCGGGCGACGTCACCCCGCTCCCGCCAGCGACGGGGGGCGATGCGCTCGCCGACGACCGGGTCGGCCTCGACGTCCTCGTCCCCGACAACGAGTTCGAGACGGTCGAACGCGAGGCCGAAGACGCGACGTTCGACAGCTACGACGCCTACCGCGCACAGGCCGGAAGCGTCGTCTTCGCCGTCGTCGCCGTCGAGGCCACGGCGAGCGAACTCGCCGTGTTGGTCCCGTTGTACTACCGGGCGGCCGACGCACGAGAGATGACCAGACGGACGCTGGAGCGGGGGCGAATCGACCTGTTCGTCCGACCGCTCGCCGACGACCGCCGGGTAGTGTTCAGCCAGGAGCGACCGGAACTGATTCTGCCCGAGTCCACGGACGAGTGAGTCGGCCGCCGTCCGTCTTCAGGCCGCGGCGGACACCAACTGGTCGCGGACCGCACCCTTGTCGTAGTACACCCGGTGTTCGGTGACGGTGCCGTCGGCGACTCGGACGGTCGCCATCTCGGTGAACTCGACCGTCTCACCCGTCGGTGGCATGCCCTGGAACTCCCCGTCGTGCGTCATCGTCACGTCGGCCTCGTACATGACCACGTCCCCCTCGGCGATCATCCGTCTGAGCTGGACCTCGAAGCCGGAGAACCCGTCCGTGACCGCCCGCATGAACGCCGCCAATCCGTCCCGCCCGTGGAACTCCTCGCCGTCGGGGTCGACGTGAACGAACGACTCCGAGACGAGGTCGGCGATCCGTGAGTCGTCCCCCTCGTTCCACATCTCCACGTAGGCCCGTGCGACACGTTCGGCGTCGTCGGTGTGTTCTGCCATGGTCGTCCGCACTTCGACCCACCGCCGTGTAGCGTTACGCCGTGGGAGGTCTCTCACGGCGTGAACAGCGGCCGAGTGCGGTGTCGCCGGTGGCGAGTTTTTTGTCCTGACGTGTGGTACCATATTGCATGGAAGACGCTATCGCTGAGATACAGTTCCTGGCCAACTCCTCGAACCGTATCCGGGTACTGGCGGCAGTCGCCGACGGTGCGACGACACGACGGGAGGTGGAAGTAGAGACGGGAGTTGCACGGTCGACAGTCGCCCGTGCCCTCGACGAGGCCGAGGACCGTCACTGGGTCGGCTCCGAGGGGAGTCGGTACTGGGTGACCCCAAGCGGAGAGGCCCGGCTCACGGCGTTCCGCTCTTACCTCGCGCGGACGGAAGGAATGCAGCACCTCGACGACGCCTTCGAGTGGCTCCCTGACCCCCTCCACGACCTCGACTTCCGTCACTTCCGGGACGCCGACCTGACGTACCCGACGCCGGACAACCCGACCGCGCCTCACGACCGGGCGCTCGCACTGCTCCGTGAGGCCGACACGTACCGGAGCCTCACGGAGAACGCCCCACCCGAGTATATGCGACTCACCCGCGACCGCGTGGCCGAGGGCGGCCTCACCTTCGAGGGCGTCGTCGAGCGCTCGTTCGTCGAGTCGCTCACCGACCCCGACCGGCTCACCGTCTGGCGCGACGTCGCCCACCGGACGTGGCTGTACGACGGTGACGTCCCACTCAACCTCCAGGTGGCCGACGATACGGCCCTCGTCTGGCTGTGTGGCGAGGGATCCGACGGGACCGAGACCGTCGTCCAGGGCCTCCTCGAGTCCGACGAGCCCGCCGTCGTCTCGTGGGCGTCGTCGGTCTTCGAGGAGTTCCGCGCCGAGGCGGAGCCGCTCGAACCCACGGAACTCGCCACGGCCTGACCATCCGACGACGGGGGTGTGAGCGGGCGACGGTAGGAACCGTTCCCGCACGACCACGCCGGCCGCACACCGCTGCCAGGCGTGCTAGTCGTCCGACGCCTGTGAGAGATCCTCCGCCCGGAGTTCGGAACTCGCCTCGCGGACCTCGCGCATCACGCTGGAGATGCGCTCCTCGGCACCCAACTCCTCGGCGACCGCGAGATCGACGCCCTCGACCTCGAGCAGGAACTTGGCGATCTCCGACACCTCGTACATCAGTTCGTCCAGTTCCTCGGCGGTGAAGAAGCCGCACATCGCGCCGTAGAGGAACGTCGCGCCCGATTTTCTCACCTTGTCGCGGAAGGCGTGACGCGCCTGGTTGACCGCCTGCGGGGAGTAGGTGTCGGTCATGAACGGGACGAGTTCAGGGAGGTTGTCCCCGATCTTCGTCATCTCGACGCCCGTCTCGGTCCGGAAGTCGGCACACAGCCGGGCGATCGCCCACTCGCGGGCGGTGATGTACGTCCGCTCCCGCAGGAAGTCGTTGACGCGGTCGTACTGCGCGCCGTCGACCTTCTTGAACCGTTCGTACTTGCGGACGTCTTCGGGCGGTCGGTCGGTGTCGGTCGGCTCCCGGCTCCCGGCCGCGTCCTCATCGTGCGTCTCACTGTCGGTCTCGTCGACGGACGCGTCTCCGTCGGTCGCGTCCCGGTCGTTCGCTTCGCCGTCGGCCGTGTCCCGGTCGCTCGCTTCGCCGTCGGTCGCGTCCCGGTCGTTCGCTTCGCCGTCGATCGCGTCCCCACCGGTCGCGGTCGATTCGACCGCCTCGACGTCGGACACGACCTCGCGTTCGGCTCCGTCCGCTCCCTCCGCGTCTCCCGACCTCGGCGTCGCCGTGTCCGCCTGTCGTGTCCCTTCGGCCGCCTCGTCTCTCTCCGTGAGACCATCGGCCGCTGTCTCTCGCTCCTCGCCGTTCGTCGCGGCGGGGTCGTCGCTCATGCCCTCTCGTTCCCGCGGCCGAGCGAAAAGCGTGTCGGGAGTGTCAGACGTCCGTCCGTCGGGAAGCGGACGCCACGTCCCGACTACGCCGGGTTCGTGCCCGCCAACGGGCAGTCCTATCGGCTCACCGACCACCCCCGTCGGTCGCTCGCATCCCCGCCGAGACGACCGACAGTATATCCCGTTCCGTCCCGACTCGCGACTGTGAACCCGAACCTGCCCGACGACGTGGCCGCGGCGCTCGGTCGCGCGTGGGTCGACGACGAACCGTGGTCCGTGGTGACCGCCCTCAGCCGGATCGACGGGCGACTCGGCGGTTCCGACGGCGAGCGGGCGGCGGCGTCGGTCGTCGCCGACGCGTTCGAGCGGGCGGGCGTCCGCGACGTCTCGCTCGAACGGTTCCCGACGCAGGCGTGGACGCGCGGCGAGAGTCGTCTCGAACTCCTTGAATCGGGCTCGGGGTCGTCGCCGCGAGCGTTCGACTGCGTCGCCCTCCCGTACTCACCGTCGGGCGACGTCGAGGCCGACCTCGTCGATGTCGGCCACGGGACCCCGGCCGAGACCGATGCCAGAGACGTCTCCGGTGCCGTCGTCGTCGCCTCGACGACCACGCCGGGTGAGAGCCGCTTCGTCCACCGCATGGAGAAGTACGGGAGCGCGGTCGACGCCGGTGCCGTGGGTTTCGTCTTCGTCAACCACGTCCCCGGCCAGTTGCCCCCGACGGGGAGCCTGCGGTTCGACCGCGAGGCCGAGATCCCCGCCGTCGGTGTCTCCCGCGAGACCGGTGACTGGCTGACGGACGCCGCCCGAGACGGGACCGCGAACGAAGACGCCGGGCGGGTCCGGCTCTCTGTCGAGGCACGGACCGACGCCGCGGAGAGCCAGAACGTGGTCGGCGTTCTCGGGCCCGGACCGAAGGCGGTGACCGACGACGACTCGGCTGGGGAGGGGACGACCGACGGCGACCTGCTCCTCGTGGCGCACTACGACGCCCACGACGTCGGCGAGGGCGCGCTCGACAACGCCTGTGGCGTCGCGTGCGTCGTCGGCGCGGCCCGGATCCTCGCCACGATGGACCTCCCACGCCGCGTCCGCGTCGCCGCGGTCGGCTGCGAGGAGACCGGCCTCGTCGGTGCGGAGTCCCTCGCGGCCGACGTCGACCGCGACGAGATCGCGGCGGTCGTCAACGTCGACGGCGCGGGGCGGTTCCGCGACCTCGTCGCGATGACGCACGCGTCGGCCGACAGCCGCGACGTGGCCGAGACTGTCGCCGAGGCGACAGGACATCCGATCCAGATCGAGACGGAGCCGCACCCGTTCAGCGACCAGTGGCCGTTCGTCCGCCGGGGAGTGCCGGCGCTCCAGTTACACGCCGACAGCGGCGAGCGTGGCCGTGGCTGGGGCCACACCGCGGCGGACACCCGCGACAAGGTCGACAGCCGGGTGCTCCACGAACACGCGATGCTGACCGCGTTGCTCGTCCGCGAACTCGCCGGTCGAGGGCCCGCACGTCTCGACCGCGACGCGCTCGCCGAACGGTTCCGTGCGATCGACTTCGAACCCGGCATGCGCGCGGCCGGGCTGTGGCCCGACGACTGGGACTGAGCGGGCCCATCTCGACGGCGCTCAAGCGAGGGGCGCGAGGTCGTCGAGCGAGTCGATCTCGTACGTCGGCTCCGCGGTGAGGTCGTAGTCCGCGCGGTGCGGTCGGCGGACGAACGCGGAGTCGATGCCCGCCCGGCGGGCGGCCAGCACGTCGACGTTGCTGTCGCCGACGTAGAGCGCGGTTCCGTCCCGTGAGTCGACGCCGAGATCGGCGAGGGCGCGTTCGAGGTAGTGTGGGGAGGATTTCGTCAGGCGGACGGCATCGAGCGTCGGTTCGCGGCCGTACCGGACCGCGAAGCGTTCGGCGAGGTCGTACGCCTCGACGACGTGGTCGACGGTGCGCTGCTGCGTGTTCGAGACGATCGCGAGGTCGCAGTCGAGGTCGAACAGGGCGTCGACGTCGTCGTACAGCGACTTGCGCCCCGTCTCGAGCGCCTCCCGCTGGGCCGCCGCGGCGCACGCCTCGTGTCGGGGCCAGAACGTCTCGGCGGGGACGCCGTGGACGTCACAGACGCGCCTGATCCGACCGAGTCCCCCGTGAACGACGCTGTCGATCCCTTCGGTCGTCGGGTCGACGTCGAACGCCGCGAAGGCCGCCCGCGCCGCCGCCCGCCACACCTCGCTCGACGTCCGCTCGGTGAGGACGCCCTCGTTGTCGAGGATGATCGCGTCGTACCCCATACGCTCCACAGGTCGACGAGCCTCCCAGTCTCTTGCTACGAGCCGTACTGGGGGTGGCCTACCGTTCCTGTGTGCTATTGTGTCGCGTCGCCGGACCGCCGTCACTGTCTCGGATGTCTTCCACGGGGCCGCCGTCGAGTCCGTCGCGGATGTGCCCCGCGACCCGAGCACGGACGAGTCCGTCGACGACCCGGTCGTCGAACAGCGCCTTCGACCGCGCTGCCGCCTCGTCGTCGACCGAAAACGACAGCTCGGGGTAGTCGACGGCGGTGAGCACGAGCGGTTCGGCGGGCGCGGGTGGGATCCCGTCCGGCCCGGCGAGCGGTGTCGGGATCAGGGCCCGCTCGACGGTCGCGAGCGGCTCGCCCTCGCCGACGGCGTGGACGAGTGAGACGGCCCGGCGGACCAGCTGGCGGGCGAACCCACCGGCGACGAACCGGACCACGAGAAACGCCCCCTCTCGCTCGACCATCGCGCGCAGTTCCCGGAGCGTCCCCTCGTCGTCGGGGGTGAGGTTGGCGAAGTCGTGTTCGCCGCAGAGCGCCGCCACCGCGGCGGCGACGCGGCCGTCGTCGGCGTCCGGTGCGTGCAGGTAGTAGGTGTACGTCCGGCTGGCGGCGTCGTGCGTCGCGTGGAACCCCGCTCCGGTGTCGGCGCGAGCCCACGCCCGAACCTCGGCCGGGAGTTCGCTGTTCAGCGCGGCCGGCGAACACCACGCGGGACAGCGGAACCCGACCGTCTGTGCGAGCGCCGAGACGCCCGCGTCGGTCCGACCCGCCGCCGCGTAGCCGGGTGGGAGGTCGTCCTCTGCGGCGAGCCCGAGCGCCCTGATCGCGTCGAGGAGCGTCCCCTCGACGGTCGGGACCGTGGGCTGGCGCTGGAAGCCGTAGAACGACCGGCCGTCGTAGGCGATCCGGAACGCTCGCATCCGGTCTTCTCCCCCGGAGGGGTCGTCGGTCGTGATCCGTGGCGTCCCGTCGCTTCCGCGGCCGCCGCTCTCGTCGGCGCTTCCAGGGGATCCGACGCCCCCAGAACCTTCGAACGCGTCGACCTCCACGGCTCCGTCGACGCTCCCGCCGTCTTCGGCCATCGGAGGACCCTTCTCGCGGCCGACACTTGAGTCCGCCGAGGCGCGTCAGATCACCGCCGGAGCGTCAGACCCCGCCCAGGGCGTCGCTCCCGCCATCGGTTTCGGTCTCGACTTCGGCTTCGGCGTCGTCCGCGTCGGTTCGCTTCTCGCCCCGGACGGTCAGGACGGGCACCGCGCTGCTCCGGACGACACGCTCCGTCACACTGCCGAGCAGGAACCGCTGGACGCCGTGTCTCCCGTGCGTTCCCATCACGACGAGGTCGATGCCGTGTTCGTCGGCGTAGTCGGTGATGACCTCGTGAGGGTGGCCGTGGAGGACCGCCGTCTCGCAGTCGACGCCCGCGTCCGCCGCCGCGTTCGCCACGTCGCCGACGAGGGACGCGCCCTGCTCCTCGAAGCCGGCGAGGACCACATCGGAGTCGGCTCGCGCGGCGCGGAGCGCCTTGTCGTCGATGACGTAGATGGCGTGGAGCGTCGCGTCGTACGCCGCCGCGAGGCCGATGGCGTGTTCGCGGGCGGCCTCGCTCGGGGCGCTGCCGTCGGTGGGGAGGAGTATCGTCTCGTACATGTTGACGGGGACGACCGCGGAGGTGTTAAACACCCGCGCCGGTTCCCCCGCGATGAGACCGGGGTCGGTGTCGATCGTGTGGCCGAGGTCGGTGTCGATCGTGTGGCCGAGGTCGGTGTCGATCGTGTGGCCGAGGTCGGTGTCGATCGTGTGGCCGAGGTCGGTGTCGATCGTGTGGCCGAGGTCGGTGTCGACCGCCACGGCGTCCGCCCGTGCGTGCCCGTCGGACCGACACCATCGGGCGACGTCGCCGGGGTCGGATCTGCAGCCGACTCGTCCCGTCTCCGTCAGGCGAAGTCGTCGTAGCCGGGCGCGTCGCGGTCGCCCGGGAAGTCGTCGACGGGCGCGGTCGTCTGCTCGCCGGTCGCCATCTCCTTCAGTGTCACCTCGTCGTTCGCGAGGTCCTGTTCCCCCACGACGACGACCGTCCGGGCGTTGATCGAGTCGGCGTACGACAGCTGCGAGCCGAACCCCCTGTCGGCGAGGTCGGTCTCGACGACGTGTCCCCGGTCGCGGAGGTCGCGGGCGATCCGCGCGGCGACCTCGCGGGTGTCGCCCACGGTGAGGACGTAGTAGTCCGTCGCGAGCTCCTCGGCGGGCCAGACGCCGGCCCGCTCGCAGAGCAACTGGAGCGTCGCGTCGCCGAGTGCCACGCCCACCGCGGGCGTCGGCTGGCCGCCGAACGACTCGATGAGGTCGTCGTAGCGGCCCCCGCCGAACACCGCCCTCGAAACCGAGCCGGTGGTGTCGAAACACTCGAAGACGACGCCGGTGTAGTAGTCCAGCCCCCGCGCCGTCTCCAGCGAGAGGGTACAGTACTCGCGAACGCCGAGGTCCTCGGTCGCGTCAAGGACGGCCCGGAGGTTCCCGACCGCGGCCTCGACCCGGTCGGTCCCCGCGAATTCGACGAGGGCGTCGAGGTCCTCTGCCGAGAGCAGGTCGTCGAACTCTCGAGCCTGATCGTAGCTCAGCCCCGCCTCGTGGAGGAGGTCGTAGTACTCGTTCCGCTCGACCTTCGCGCTCTTGTCCACGGCGCGGATGGCCTCGCGCACGTGAACGCTTTCGTCGAACGACTCCAGGAGGCCACCGAGGATGTCGCGGTGGGAGACCCGGAACTCGAACTCGTCGGCCGACAGCCCGAGGCCGGTGAGCGCGTCGGCGGCCACCGCGAGGATTTCGGCGTCGGCCTCCGGTTCCGCGGAGCCGAAGACGTCGACGTTCGTCTGGTAGAACTCGCGGAAACGACCCTGCTGGACCTGCTCGTACCGCCAGAACGGTCGCGTCGAGGTCCACTTGATCGGCTTCGACAGCTCCTGTCCGCGGGCGACGACCATCCGCGCCACCGTCGGGGTGAGCTCGGGAGTGAGCGCCACGTCGCGTCCGCCCTTGTCCTCGAACGTGTACAGTTCGTCGACGATCTCCTCGCCGCTCTTGTCGACATACATCCGCGTCCGCTCCAGCGCCGGCGTCCCCACCTCGCGGAAGCCGTAGCGGGCGGCCGCGTCCTCGACGGTGTCGAGTACCTCCCGCCGGGCGGCCATCTCCCCGGGGTAGAAGTCACGAAACCCCTTGAGTCGGTCGTACATGGCCGGAAGTTTGCGAGGCGGGCTTGAAAGCTTTCACATCCCGCTCGTTCGCGTTCTGCGTGCGGACGTGTGACACTCGTTCGCGCCCGGTGCGTGGTTGTGCGACGTTCGCTCGCGTTCGGTGTGACGGCGTCCGACTTGGTTGGGCACGACTCGCGGAGTCCGGTGGGCACGTCCAACAGTGAGACACAGTGAGCACGTCCGACAGCACGACGACCGCACGACGCACGGGCGCGGTGACGCCACAGACCTCCCCAGCCGACTCCCTCACTCACTGCGTTCGCTCGATCGTCCCTCGCGCGTGTCGCGGACGGAGCCGCGACCGTCACGCGCCACCGCATCCCGTCTCGTGTGCTCGGTTCGCCCGTTCGCGGCTTCGGCTTCCACGACGGCGTACGAGATCTTCGGGAGGGGACTGAACGGGTTTCTCGTCGTAGAGGCTGTCACTGGTACCGTTCTCGTGTTCCCGACCGACACCCGGTCACGATTCAGAGACGCGTACACGCACTGTCCCACTCGGCGCACGACTGTCCTCCCGTGTCACCACAGACACCCGTCCTCCGACCTTCACAGCGCGATGAGACCCACGCCACAGACCGCCAGCGCGGCGGCGACGAGTCTGGTCGCGAACGCGCGTTCCCGAAGCACGATCCCCCCGAGCACCACCGCGACGATGGCCTGCGTGTTGATGATGGGCGAGGCGATGCTCGCCGCCACCTGCTGGAACGCGAGTGAGGTGACGTGCTCGCCCAGGGCGACGCCCCCGCCGGCGGCGACGAACTTCGGAAGGTCCTCGCGCACGGGCACCCACTCGCGGAGTGCCAGGGGGAGAACGACGACGAGCACGCCGACGAGGAGCGTCGGCACCCAGAGTTCGGGCTGGAGACCGAGTTCTTGGAGGGCGAGTCGCTTGCCCACATCGCTGACGCCGTAACACGCGGCGCTCAGGAGCGCGAGCTGTGCAGGGCGGGCGGTCGCGGCCTTCCGAAGCGGGTCGAGGAGGCTCCCGGTGCGGTAGTTCGCGACGTAGACGGCGAGCGTGGCGACGACGACGCCGGCCACCTGGAGGGGCGTCAGCCGCTGGTGCAGGAACAGCACCTCGATCGGGAGGACGAAGACGGGGACGATCTTGTTGATGGGGGTGACGTACGACACCTCCCCTACGGAGAGCGCGCGGAGGAACAGCAGGAGCGCCGCCGCCGTCGCCAGGACGGTGCCGACGACCACCCCCGCCTCGCTCGCGCCGAACGCGCTGAACGGGGAGAGCCCCACGGTCCGGACCCGCGAGGCGGCCAGGGGGAGATACCAGAGGATCGCGGCGGCGTTGACGACGACGGTCAGCACGGTCCCTGGGTAGCGTGCGAAGTAGCGTTTCAGGCCGAAGATGTACGTCCCCCAGACGAACGCGGCGACCACGGCGTAGGCGATGCCGGGCGAGACGAGAACCATCAGTGGCGCGTCTTCGGTCGGTGGCCAAAGACGTTCGGGTTCGTCACGGGCGGCCGGTGCTACCGCTCTTTCAGCCCGCGAACGCGCGTCTGGGTGTGGTCCGGGAACACCTCACTCACCGCGGCGTCGCCGTGGACCTCGGCGAGCAGCGCGCGGAGTTCCGACTCGTAGTCGGCTTTCGGCACCGCCGCGCTGGGCCCCGACTCGACGTCGAGCCGGCGTTCGACGAGCCGGTCGATCGCGCGGCGTCCGAACCCCGACAGCGGCGAGAGGTAGTCGACGTCGTAGCGGTCCTCGAGCGACTGTGCTTGCGCGCGCGAGACGGTCGGGACCCGGTCGTCGCGGCGGGTCCCGTCGGCGATCGCGGTGACGTCCAGCTCGGCCACCCGCTCCAGTGCGTGGATGTGGACCCGCTGGATCCCGTTCCGGGGGTAGCCGTCGTCGTAGATGCGGTCGACGGCCTCCCGCGCGACGTCGGGGTCGAGTTCGACGCGCTCGAAGCCGTAGCCGAGCGCACGGGCGGCCTCGCGGGCGTGACGCCAGTCCTCCGTGACGCCGAAACAGGCGGTCACGAGCGTCACATCGTAGAACGAGTCGAGTAGGAGCGCGGCCAGCGTGGAGTCCTTCCCGCCGCTGTACAACAGGGCGAGCTCCATCACCGGCGTCGGATGTCGAAGCTCTTCGAGTCGGGCTGCATCTCCTTCAGGAGGTTCTTCATCTGTTCCTCGTCGATGCGCTGCTGGAGTCGACCGCTCTGGGCGAGGGCGACCAGCTGGCGCTCGACCTGGTCGGCGAAGTCGGGCTTCGACATCTGGACCGCGTTGAGCCGCTGGCGCGCCCCGTCGGTGAGGTGCTGTTTGAGCAGGGCCTGCTTCTGCGCCTCCGCCTGTTCCTGGGCGGCCTGTTGCGCCTCCTCGTCGACGGCCCCCTGACCCTGGCCGCCGCCCTGCTGCTGCTCTCGGAGTTCCTGCATCTTCTTCTCGCGGAGCTCTTCGAGCCGGTCGTCGTCTGGACTGCCACTCATACGCTCGTGTTCGCGGTAGCGACAAAAAACCGTTACGGACCCCTCAGCTCGCGTGTTCTCTCCCCGGTCCGACGAAACCGGCGGACGCGACGTTCAGGCGTACCGTTCGAGGTCGGGACGGTCCAGCGAGCCGAGCACGTCGCCGGCGACGGAGTCGAGGAAGCTCTGCCCCTCGGGCGTGATGCGGCGTCCCTCGCCCTTGACCGTCGTCACCAGCCCCTCTTCTTCGAGCTGCTGGAGGGCGACGCGGATGATCTTCTTCGACCCGTCCGACTTACTCGCCTTCGCGACGCGATAGCGGCTCGAGCCGCGCTTCTTTCCGCCGTACTCCGTCGCCAGCCGGTCGATACCCGTCGGCCCGTCCATCGCGATCTTCCGGAGGAGCGACGCCGCACGGACGTACCAGAAGTCGTCCTGTTGTGGCGGGAGCTCCCGGCCCGATCCGCTCTTCGTGAAGTTCGCCCACTCGGGCGGCTCGATCCGGTCTTCGAGTTCCGCGGCGACCGCCTCGATGAGGGCGTCTGCCGGGACGTCGTAGAGGGTTACCATGGGCAGTAGTTCCCGAGGACGGCGTTTAAACCCATCGTATCAGACCGATGGTGTGGGCGTCTCACACGCCCCCTGAGCCGCCTGCGGCGGTTTTAGGGAGGTTCCGGCTTCGAGCGCTGTGTGTCGTGACCGTCCGCCGCGCTTTCGGATTCGTGCGCGTTCGTGCCGGCCGCGCTCGGCGTCTCGGACGCGGCTCGGCGGCGACTCAGAACCGACTCCCCATGCCGGTCGTCCCGAGCACGGTCCCGCCGAGCACGACCGGCGTCCAGTAGACGAACCCTCGAAAGAGCACCACGCCCGCGGTCGCGATCTTGAAGCCGACGGCCGGCGAGGCGGCGGCGATGAGGATGGCGAGCGTCCACTCGATCCCGCCGGCACCCCCCGGAAGCGGCGTGACGCCCGCGATCGCGCCGATGGGGACGACGAACAGCGCGATGGAGAACGCGATGGGCTCGCCGATGGCGACGAACGCGAACCAGAGCGCGACCATCTGGAACCCCCAGCCGACGGCGGAGAGCACGAGCGCGATAGCCAGCCCTCGGGGGTTCGTCGCGATGCGCTCGATGGCGCGGAAGAAGCCCGTGATGCGCTGTTCGAGCCCCTCGGCGGTCGGGACCGACACCCGCGGAACCACGCGGGCGACCGCACGGATGAGCGGGATGAGCGCGTCGACGATCCGGTGTTCGAGTTCGTACCGGCGGGTCCAGCCGACGTAGACGAGCGAGGGCACCACGAGGGCGAGGATGCCGACGGCACCGATGGCGAACTCCAGCCGCCGGCCGAGCGTCACCTCCGTGGCGTAGTAGCCCGCGCCGACGAGCGCGATGGTGATCGACGGGACGAAGTTGAGCGTGTCGACGCTGGCGATGGCGGCCAGTCCAGTCTCGTACTCGGCGTCGGTTGTGCGGTTGATGAGGAGCGCCGTGACGGGTTCGCCACCGGCCTGCCCGAACGGCGTGATGTTGTTCGAGAACATCGCCCCGCTGAACACCAAGAACGACCGCACTCGCGAGAGTTCGACGCCGAGGACGCCGAGGACGGTCCTGAGCGCGCCCCCCCACGCGGCGAGCCACCCCAGCGTCGCGAGGAGGACCAGCCCCACGTAGCGCGAGTCCGCCGTCGTGAGCTGCGTAACGAGGTCGTCGACGCCTGCGGTGTAGAACAGTACGGCGAACACCGCGAGGGTCGCCGCGAACCCGACAAGGGTCGCACGGAGGTTCTCGCGGCCCATACCGGCGCGTGGTGGAGCGAGTGTATTAAGGCTCCGAAAGCGACCGTCGGGAGCGACTCCGAACGCGACCGGCGACTGCCACGAGCGGAAGGGAACCTTTTCGACGGCGGCCCTCCCGGTGGGGACATGGACGAGCGGACCGCGCTGCGGATGCTCGCCGACGTGCTCCCCGTCGCCGGGGACGACGCCGCCGTCGTCGACGACCTGGTCGTGACGACGGACATGCTCCACGAGACGACGGACTTCCCGACGGGGACGACCCGGTACACGGCCGGCTGGCGCGCCGTCGGGGCGTCGCTCTCCGACGTGGCGGCCATGGGCGTCCCGGCGACGGCAGCCGTCGCCGCCTACGCCGCCCCGCAGTTCGACGAGGACGAACTCACCGCCTTCGTCCACGGGGCACGCGACGTCGCCGAGCGCGTCGACGCCACGTACGTCGGCGGGGACCTCGACCAGCACGAGGAGTTCACGACCGCCACCACCGCCATCGGTCGTGTCGGAGAGACGGTGCCGGTACTGCGGTCGGGAGCCCGTCCGGGCGAGGTGGTCTGTGTCACCGGAACGCTCGGTCGCAGTGCCGCTGGCGTCCGGGCGTTCGAACACGACGACGCCGACCGGGGCAACGAGCTGTTCCAGTTCGTTCCCAGAGTCCAGGAAGGGACGCGGCTCGCCGCGCACGCGACCGCGATGATGGACTCGAGCGACGGGCTCGCCCGGTCGCTCCACCAGCTGGCCGACGCCTCCGACTGCGGGTTCGTGGTCGACGCCGATCGGATCCCGGCTCACGACGCTCTCGCCACGTACGCCGATCCGGCCGACGTGTGGGACCTGACCGTCGCCTTCGGCGAGGACTTCGAACTCGTCTGTACCCTGTCCCCGTCGGCCCTCGCCGAGGCGCAGGCCGCACTCGACGCGTTCGGCACCTCGCTGACGGTCGTCGGCGACGTCGTCGAGTGCGACGCGGGGATCACGGTCGACGGCGAGCCGCTCCCCGACCGTGGATACACTCACGGCCAGTGAGTGCGGGACGGCACGCACGGTGTGCGAATCGTGGCGGCCTGATCGGGGCCATATCCCCCGATTAATGGGTCGTTAACGCCGGATTTCTCGACGCACTTCCCGACGTCAGACGCCCATGATTCGGATCGGGACGAGGAGGAAACAGAGCGCACCGAGCGCGAACGTGAGCAGGCCGACGACCTGCCGGCGCCCATCGAGCGGTGTCTCGTCGATGGGTTCTGCCGGGCCGTTGTAGGCGATGACGGTCGCGAACAGCCCCCAGAACGCCCAGAGTCCCACCGACTCGTTGAGTCCCAGTCCCCGTCCGTAGTGGAGGTACGCCGCGAGACCGAACAGGACGAGCGGCACCAGCGCGGCGACGGTCTCCTGCCGTTCGCCGAGCATCGCGCGGAGCATGTGTCCGCCGTCCAGCTGGCCGACGGGGAGCAGGTTGAGCACGGTGAAGAACATCCCCACCCACCCGCCGATGATGACGGGGTGGACCGTCTTCGCCGGATCCGTGTAGCTGGTCGGCTGGCCGATGGCCGTCGCGATGAGATCCAGGAGGGGCGGGTTGTTGAACACGATCACCTCGCCGCTCTGCTGGAGCACGCGGGCGGGGACCGTCATCGGCGGGAGCGAGAGCCCGACGACGGTGACCACGATGGTCGCGGCGAGTCCAGCCAGCGGGCCAGCGACGCCGATGTCGAACAGTGCACGCCGGTCGGGCATCTGTCCGCGCATCCGGATGATCGCCCCGAGCGTACCGAACGGGAAGATGAAGGGTATCAGATAGGGGAGCGAGACGTCGACGCCGTGGTACCGGCCGACGACGTAGTGACCGAGTTCGTGGGTGGCGAGGACGCCGAGGACCGCGGCGGTGAACGGCCACGCACGCAGCACCAACAGCGGGTTCCGCTGGAGCGACTCGAGCGGGACGTAGTACCACGCGACGCTCCCGACGAACAGCGTCGACAGCACCGTCGCCACGAACAGCGCCACGTTCTTCCACGGAATCCCGTCGGGACCGGGTGAGATCGGTTCGGCGATCACGACGTCGTCGGTGCCCGACCGCGTCGTCGCCAGACGGGCGTCGTACCCCGCTTCGCGGAACGCCGGCCACACCTCCTCGATGAGCGTCCCGCGTGGGACCAGCGCCTCGCCGTAGAAGAGGATGCGGTCGCCGTCGCGATGCGTCTCGCGGAG
Source organism: Salinigranum salinum (assembly GCF_009176545.1). Taxonomy (GTDB): domain Archaea; phylum Halobacteriota; class Halobacteria; order Halobacteriales; family Haloferacaceae; genus Salinigranum; species Salinigranum salinum. Next base: position 555,001 of record NZ_VTOJ01000001.1, read on the forward strand.
GGCGAAGACGGACTGGAGCACCTCTCTCGGCGTCTCCGATTCGGCCGGAGCCATCACTCGCGGTAAGGGGGACACCGGTATAAATCTCGTGTCACCCGCGGCTGCCGACGCTGTCGAGTGTCAAAAAGCAACCGCAGAGAGCGGGGGGGGGGGGGACGTGTCGGGCGAGCGTGTTACGCGGGGGCGGCCTCTCGTCGCTCGATGCGCCAGGTGGTCGCGGACGTGTACGACCACTTCTCGACTTCGAGTTCGGTCGCGGAGTCACGGAGTTTGACCATCAGGGCGCCGATCTCCTTGGGGGACAGACCGACGTCGTCGGCGATGAACTTGCTCTTGAAGTACATCTCGCCGTCCTGTGCCTTCTCGAGCAGGTACTGCTTCAGGCGTTCTTCTTTCGAGCTGCCGTCGGTGGAGGGGGGTACGGTTGCGCTCATCTCGTTCACCTCACTCCACTGCTGGACTCGGAAGGGTATATAAACGGAGGAACGTTAGGAGCAGTTCGGATGCTTTCAGGCCGATCCGACGTTTTACGAACGGTTCACGACTCTTTGAGACATTGTTAGACATTTTATACTGACTCTTGAGATTTTTATTCGGCAAAAATTATATCGAATTTAATACCTCCCTCTCGGCGTCGAAACCCGTCTGACGGGCGGCATGTTGACGCAATAATTGCCGAAAGAGCCGTGCCAGGCACCTGGGGCGTGCGGCGAGCGCCACGGCGTGTCGCGGGGATCGCGCCCCTCGACACCGACCGAGAGACGCCCGGGGTGCGTTCCGTTCTCGACTGAGAACGTCCAAGACACGTCGTCGATCCCCGAGACAGTCGGCGACTGGACGGTCGCGCCCGCGCGTTCGCCCGCGACGACCGACCCGACTACCGCTCGTGCCGCCAGAACGTGTCTTCGACCGTGACCTCCTTTTTGAACAGCGGCACCTCGTCCTTGAGCCGGTTGATACCGTCCTCGACGGTCCGGAACGCCTCCTCGCGGTGTCCGGCGAGGACGACGACGAAGACGATGTCGTCGCCGTCGGGGATAACGCCGGTTCGGTGGTGCATCTCCACGTCGAGCACCCCCTCACGCGCCTCCAGTTCACGGCAGATGGTCGCCATGCGCTCCTCGGCGACGCCCTCGTACTTCTCGAACTCGAGTGCCGTCGTCCGCGGGTCGTCGTCGCCGTCCTTCGCACGGACGCGGCCAGTGAACGTGGCGATCGCTCCCGCGCGGTCGGCTCGGGGGGACGCCTTGATCCGGGCGACGAGCGTCCCCAGCGTGACGTGTGGTTCGACGCCGCCGAGCGCGTCGAGCACCGCGTCGAGGTCGACCTCGTCGGCCGACGCCGCCGCCACGAGCGACTCTGGCACGTCTACGTCGCCGAGAGCGACCGTCGGCACGTCCACGTCGGCGAATCCGAGACAGATCGCGTAGGCGTACCGTGGTGCGACGTCGTCCAGCACTGCCCCGAGCGAACGGCCGGTTCCCGCCGCGTTCCACGACTCGTCGGCCAACCGGTACGTGTCGGCCGTCCCGTCGTGGTCGACTGTCTCAACCGACTCGACGACCACGACGGGTCCGTCGAGCCGTGGGGTGAGCCGCGCCGCCAGGTCACCCGCACCCGTACCGGCGATGCCGAATACTCGCATACCCCAACGCGGTGACCGACCGGCTTTAGTGTTTCCCGCGCCGGGTCGACCGCGGCACACGGCGCCTCCACGGCTCGTCCCTGGCTGCGACTTGATAACTCTTAAGCCCCGCTCTCGGCAATCCGATGCCAATGAGAGTCGTGGTTTCTATCGGCGGGAGCGTGCTCGCGCCGGAGCTCGATCCTCGACGCGTCGAGGGGCACGCTGCCGTCATCGAATCTCTCGCGACGGAGGGCTGTGAACTCGGTATCGTCGTGGGCGGCGGCGGCGTCGCACGCGACTACATCTCTGCCGCACGCGATCTCGGAGCGAACGAGGTCCAGCTCGACCAGCTCGGTATCGACGTGACGCGCATCAACGCGCGGCTGCTCATCGCGGCCCTCGGTCCCCGCGTCGATCCGAAGCCGGCACACACCTACGAGGACGCGGGCGACTCCATCAGGCGCGGGGACGTGTCGGTGATGGGTGGCGTCACGCCGGGACAGACGACCGACGCGGTGGCCGCAGCCCTCGCGGAGTACGTCAACGCCGACCTCCTGATCTACGCGACGAGCGTCGACGGCGTCTACAGTACCGACCCGAACGTCGACTCCACGGCGGAGAAGTACGAGACGCTCTCGGCCGCGGAGCTCGTCGACGTCATCGGCGGCATCGAGATGAACGCCGGGGCCTCCGCCCCCGTCGACCTCCTCGCCGCGAAGCTCATCGAGCGGTCGAAGATGCGGACGATCGTGCTCGACGGCACGGACCCCGGCCGGATCGAGGCGGCCGCCCTGCGCGGCGACCACACCGGGACGGACATCGTCCCCGAAGGGACGGACGAGGTGCCGACCTACTGGGCACAGCGATGACCGACGACGGGCGCGACCCGGACCTGGACGCGGACGAGGTCGACACGGATGCCGACGAGGCTGACACGGATGCCGACGAGGTCGATCCGGTCATCGATGGCGACGACGGCCCGACAGACGAAGCCGACGGGGAGACCGGCCCGTACCGCGTCTTCTGGGCCGACGAGGTCGCCGACGCGATCGAGGCGCGGTCGCCGGAGGACCCGATCGTCATCAAGGGTGGCGTCTCCCCCTCGGGGATCCCGCACCTCGGCCACTTCAACGAGATCATGCGGGGCTACTACGTCGCCGCGGTGCTCCGCGAACGCGGCCACGAGGTCCGACAGGTGTTCACCGCCGACGACCGCGACGCCCTCCGCAAGGTGCCGCGAACGCTCGCCGACGCTGACTGGAACCTCGTCGGCCTCGGCGACGTCGACGCGGGCGCCCTGGGACGGAACCTCGGGGTGCCGTACACGTCGATCCCCGACCCGTTCGACGACTGCGACCACGACTCCTACGGCGACCACTTCAGTTCCCTCCTGGACGAGAGCGCCGAGCGCATCGGCGTCACCGTCGAGATGCTGTCGAACACCGCGATGTACGAGGCGGGCGACTTCGACGACGTGGTCCACCACGTCCTCGCGAACGCCGACACGGCCCGCGAGGTTCTGAGCGCGTACCAGGGGGGCGTCGACGACTCGTACGTCCCGTTCATGGCGCAGTGTGCCGAATGCGGGCGGCTCACGACCGCGATCGTGGGGGTCGACCTCGACGCCCGGACGGTCGACTACGTCTGTTCCGGGCTGGAGGCCGGCGGCCAGCAGATCGAGGGCTGTGGCCACGAGGGGACCGCGACGTTCCGCGAGGGCAAGCTCCCCTGGCGGTTCGAGTGGCCCGCCCAGTGGCAGGTCCTCGGCGTCGACTTCGAGCCCTTCGGCAAGGACCACGCCGAGGGGTCGTGGCCCTCCGGCGAGGAGATCGCCCGCACCGTCCTCGGCATCGAACCGCCCGTCCCCATGACGTACGAGTGGTTCACGCTCAACGGCGAACCCCTGTCGTCGTCGTCCGGCAACGTCGTCACGGTCGACGAGGTGCTCACGCTGCTCGAACCCGAGGTGCTGCGGTACTTCTTCGTGCGGAACCCGAAGAAGGCGAAGGACTTCGATCTCTCTCGGCTGGACCAGCTCGTCGACGAGTTCGACCGCTTCGAGCGCGTCTACTTCGGCGAGGTCGACGACGACACCGTCGAGGCGCTCGCCGACCGTGCCTACCCGTTCGTGGTGGACGACGTGCGCGAGGAGCGAGTCCGCATCCCGTACACGTTCGCCGCGGTACTCGGGATGACCGACGATCCCGAACTCAGAGAGCGGATGGCCCGTAACGAGGGACACATCGCGGACGACACGCCCGCGTGGGCCGTCGAGGAGGCGCTGGCTCGGGTGGAGAAGGCCCGTGCGTGGGCCGAACGGATGGACAACGAGTACAACTACCGCCTCCAGGCCGACCTGCCAGACGTCGACGTCGACCCGCCGGTCGCGGCGGCGCTCGACGACCTCGCCGACTTCGTCGCCGAGGGCCACGCGGGCGAGGAGATCCAGGGACAGATGTACGAACTCCCCGACGAGCATGGCATCGAGACGGGCGCGTTCTTCGGTGCCGGCTACCGACTCTTCTTCGACGCCGACTCCGGTCCCCGGCTGGGCGAGTTCCTCGGCGAACTCGACCGCGAGTTCGTCGTGACCCGGCTTCGGCGCGAGGGCTGAGGGCTAGTTCCCCTCGATGGCGTCGACGACGACCGTTCCGATCACCGCCAGCCGCGGGTCGACGTCGCCCGTGAGTTCGATCGTATATTTATCGCGGAACGAGAACTGTTCGCCGACGGTCCCGACCACGGTCCCGTCGGGTGTGACGATGTCGTACGAGAAGGGGATGAGCGTCGTGACCAGTCGCCGGAGGGCGGCCATCAGGTGGTTGTCCTCGCGGAGGACCGCGACGACAGTCCCCTCGGCGTCGAGCAGGGCGTACTCGTGTTTGAGGAACGACGCGATCTCGCGCCTGACGCTCCCGACACGCTCGTCGGTGCGGGCGTCGACGACGTCGTACGCGGCGGCGACGTCGAGGACGCTGTCTGCCTTCACGCGGAACATCTCCTCGCCGTCGGGCGTCGAAAAGCGGAAGTCCTCCTTCAGTTTGAGCTTCTTCTTCTTCGCGGTGAGGATCGGCTCGTCGGCGTCACCCTCGTAGACGTTGTACTTCGTGCCGATGCCGATCTTCTGGCGGATCTCGTAGCGGGTGGCGTCGAACATCCACCCCAGCCACGCCGCGCCAGCGGATCAATCTGTCTCCTGCTCGAGAACTGTATTCGCCTCCTGTCACCGTGCTGGAAACTACGTTCGCACCGGGCGCGCCGTCCCGGTTCCGAGAGGGGACACGCTCAAGAGGGTTGCGACCCTCCACCGGACGAGAACAATATGGGTATCCTCGACATCGGCGGCGGACGGGACGCGGACGACGAATCGTCGGTCGACGACGCGACGGACGCGACGGACACGACGGACACGGAACGCGGTGGCCGTGGCGGTCGCCGGCTGCTCCTCGCGCTCGCGATCGTCGGCGGCATCGGAGTGGTGCTGTACCTCCGTTCGCGGCGGCGGGCCGCCCGCGAGGCCGAGTTCACGGAGATCGAACTGGAGCCCACCGACGCCGCGTCGGAGTCCGAATCCGAGTCCGCCTCGACGGAGTAGTGCCTCGCGAACGCGCGACACGCCCCCTCCTGTGACGCACCGGCGACACGCACAATCCGAACGTCTTTGAGCGCGGCTCCCTTCCTCTCGGCTGATGAACACGCTGATCTGGGTGCTCGTCGGCGTCTTCGCCTACTCCCTCATCGGCTTCTTCCTGAAGTCGCGCGGCATCCTGCCCTCCTCCGTTCGTGTCCAGGGACCGCTCACCACGCTGCACACGAAACGGGGGCGTGACTTCCTGAACTGGCTCGCCCGGCCGAAACGGTTCTGGCGAGCCTGGAGCAACGTCGGCGTCGGCATCACGCTGGTCGTGATGGTCGGCACGTTCGCCCTCCTGTTGTTCCAGGGACTCAGCATCCTCCAGAACCCGCCCGCTCCCACGCAGGTGAACCAGCCGCGGAACTTCCTCGTCATCCCGGGCGTCAACGACTTCCTCCCTCTCTCGGTCGCGCCCGAGATCGTCTTCGGGCTCCTCGTCGGCCTCGTCGTCCACGAGGGCGGCCACGGCCTCCTCTGTCGCGTCGAGGACATCGACATCGAGTCGATGGGGCTGGTCTTCCTCACACTGATCCCCGTCGGGGCGTTCGTCGAACCCGACGAGGAGAGCCAGCGCAACGCCGACCGCGGTGGGCGGACACGCATGTTCGCCGCGGGCGTCACCAACAACTTCGCCATCACGGTCGTGGCGTTCGCGCTGCTGTTCGGCCCCGTGATCGGTGCCGTCGGCGTCGCACCCGGCATGGCCGTCCAGGGAACGTTCGACGGCGCGCCCGCGTCCGCCGCAGGTATCGGAAGCGGCGACCGGGTGCTCGCCGTCGCGGGCGAGGACGTCTCCACGGAGACGGAACTCGACGCGGTCCTGTCGTCGACCGACGCCCGGACCGTTGACGTGCGGGTCGACGGCGGCGACGGCCCGCGGACGGTGTCGGTCGAGCGCCGCCTCGTCGTCGTCGGCTCCGTGGGTGGGAACCCGGCGAACCTCGACGTCTCCGACGGCGACGAGCCCATCGCCGTCACCGCGGTCAACGGCACCGAAGTGTTCACCCGGGCGGGCCTCCGCGACGCGACCGAGAACCGGACGTTCGCACGCCTCTCGACCGCTCGCGGTGAGGTCACCGTCCCCGTCGGCGCGTACATCACGCAGGTCGCCCCCGACGGCCCCCTCGCCGACGGTGAGGCCCCGACGAACGGGAGTCTCATCGTCACGAGCCTCGGCGGCGAGCGCGTCACCTCGTCGGCGGATCTCAACGCGGTCCTCGACGGGACGACGCCCGGCCAGACGGTCGAGGTCCGTGCGTGGGCCGACGGCTCGCTGGAGACGTACACCGTCACGCTCGGGGAGAACCCCCGCGACGGCAACGGCTTCCTCGGCGTGAGCATCTTCCCGGGGACGAGCGGTCTCCTGCTCACGGACTTCGGCGCACGGTCGTACCCCGCGGGCACCTACCTGACCCTGCTCGGCGGCGACGGCGGCGACGCGCCGATCGACGTCGTGGACTCGCCGCTCGGACTCGTCTACGTCTCGCTCATCCTGCCGCTCGCTTCGGTGATCCTCGGCATTCCCAACTTCCCGGGGTTCACCCCCGCGGTGATGAACTTCTACACAGTCCAGGGACCACTCGCGGTCCTCGGGAACGGGGTGTTCATCCTCGCGAATCTGCTGTTCTGGACGGCGTGGATCAACCTCCAGCTGGGGCTGTTCAACTGCATTCCGGGCTACCCGCTCGACGGCGGGCGCATCCTCCGCACCGGGACCGAGGCGATCGTCTCCCGGCTCCCGGTCGACCAGCCGCACGCGCTCGTCCGGACCGTGACGACGAGCGTCGGCCTCGTGATGCTCGCGTCGCTCGTGTTGCTCATCTTCGGGCCGACGCTTCTGCGGTGACGAGCTAACCGGACACTGGCGCGGAGCACTGTACTGTACTGTCCGTTCGCGTCGTGAGCGTCCAGACGGTAGTGGGAGCGATCGGGACCGGCGTGTCGCGCTACTCGACGATCACGCCGTCGTCCTTGACGTTGGGCGCGCCGACGATGAACAGCTCCCCGTCCTCGAGCGCCGTCACCTGACGGGCGACCTCCGGCTCGACCACGAGCACGTCGCGGGCGGCGAGCTCGAACGTCTCCTCCCCGCTCTCGGATTCGATCCGGACCTCGAACCGTCCCGAGAGAGCGAGATACAGCTCCTCCTGCTCGCGCTGTCGGTGGTACGGCGTCGACTCGCCGGCGGGGAGGTTCCAGACGGCCGGGCGCATCTTCTCCGGCCGGAGTTCGTAGCCGATGGGGAGGACGGACGCCTCCGTATCCGGTCTGTCGACCGCGACCGGGTCGAGGTCGTCGAGTGAGAGACGTGCGGGCATACGCCACTGCTCGCCCCGTGAGCGCAAGAAGGTATCCCTGTCTGCTCCTCGATGGCCGAGTCACCCGGGGTCGACACGGTCGAGCCGGTCGGGCACCTCCCCGTAGAGCGCGTCGAGCAGGTCGGTGGACAGTGCCAGGAGCTCCGACTGTGCGTCGACGTCGAGCGAGACCCCGACGACGCGGCCGGACGGCTCCACGAGGTGGACGACGAGCGCGCCGTCGAACAGGTGGTACGAGAGGTTGAGTCGGCCGAGTTCGGAGTCGTCGACGAGCGGCGTGGCGCTCAGCCGCTCGGCGTGGTACAGCTCCTCGATCCGGACGAGCCGCGCCTCCGCCTGCGATTTCTCGACTTCGATGTCGTCTCGGAGGTAGTGGATGCGGCTGTTGTTCGGCGTGTACTCGACGCAGCTGCGCAGTGCGTCCCCGAATCGGTCGTCCAGATAGCGCAGTAACCGCTCGATGTCCGCTCCCGGGGACTCGTCCATCCGAGAGAGTGCAATTCGGGACAGATAACTGTAGCCCCTGGCATACCGCCGCGCGTCTCTGCCGTCGTGGTCCCGGCGTTCGATGGCACGCCGCTCACGACGCGACCGTCGTCGCCCAACGGCCGACGGCTCTCTCACGGGAGTGCTCCCTCGCTGGGCGCGACACGCAAGCCCCATACTCCTCGCCTCCCAACCGCCGGGTATGACAGAGGCTCCGCCGACCGACGAGGGGTGGTTCGTGCTCCACGACTTCAGAACCGTCGACTGGGACGCCTGGCGCGACGCGCCCGAGCGCGAGCGAAGCCGCGCCGTTGAGGAGGGGGTCGCCTACCTCTCCGCACACGAGGCCGTCGAGGACGACTCGGCGGGCGCGTCTGCGGTGTTCAGTGTCGTCGGCCACAAGGCCGACCTCCTGCTCCTGCACCTCCGACCGACGCTCGACGCGCTCTCGCGGGCGGAACGACAGTTCGAGACGACGGCGCTCGCCGGGTTCACGGACCAGCCGACGTCGTACGTCTCCGTCACGGAGGTGTCGGGGTACGTCTCGGACGACTACTTCACCGGCGACGAGGCGGCGATCGACGAGGGACTGCGCCGGTACATCGAGGGGAAGCTCCACCCCGACCTCCCCGACGACGAGTACGTCTCCTTCTACCCGATGTCGAAGCGCCGGGTGGGCGACGACAACTGGTACGCCCTCTCGTTCGACGAGCGGCGCGAGCTCATGTCCGAACACGGCGACACCGGCCGCGACTACGCCGGCCGGATCAAACAGATCATCTCCTCTTCGGTCGGCTTCGACGACCACGAGTGGGGCGTGACGCTCTTCGGTGCCGACCCGACCGACATCAAGGACATCGTCTACGAGATGCGGTTCGACGAGGTCTCGGCCAGATACGGCGAGTTCGGCCAGTTCTACGTCGGGCGTCGGTTCCCGCCGCACGACCTCGGCCCCTATCTGCGAGGGGAGTCGGTGCCGACCGGCGAGGCCGCGGGCCACGACGAGGGAGTGGCGCACGGCCACGCTCACGACGCCGCTGGCGACCACCCCCACGGTCCCGACCACGATCACGGCGGGGGCGAGGGCGACCACCCCCACGGGGCGGAGCACGACCACGGGAGCGGCGGTCAGCACGACCACGACCACGGAGACGATGGCGGATCGGACACGGGGACCGACGCGGACATCCGCGGCGAACTCGACGACCTGGACGTCTACGCGGGCAAGCCACACGGCGAGGACGTCTACGCGACCGTCCTCTACTCGGAGGCCGACCCGGACGACCTCTTCGAGGAGGTCGACGGCCTGCGGGCCAACTTCGACCACTACGGCACGCACGTCAAGACGGCGGTGTACGAGGCCGACTCCGTGGACAGAGCCGCCGTGGTGAGCATCTGGGAGACGGCGTCGGCGGCCGAGACCGCCGCGGGCTTCCTCTCGGAGCTCCCCGGCGTGGTCTCTCGCGCCGGCGAGGAGAGCGGCTTCGGGACGATGGGGATGTTCTACACCGTCAAACCGGAGTACCGCGAGGAGTTCGTCGAGAAATTCGACGTCGTTGGCGGGGTGCTCGACGAGATGGAGGGTCACCACGAGACGGCGCTGATGGTCAACCGCGAGGACGACAACGACATGTTCATCTCCAGCCAGTGGCGCTCGCAGGAGGACGCGATGGGATTCTTCCGCTCCGACGACTTCCGCGAGACCGTCCAGTGGGGCCGCGACGTGCTCGCGGACCGCCCCCGGCACGTCTTCCTGGCCTGATTCCGGACCGGCCGGTTCTTCCCGGGTTCGAGTCCCGTACCGTCGTCCCTCCACTGCCCGGTCCGCCCGACGGCACGACGGCTCCCGGCCGAGCGTGGGCGCGCGCTCGACGGTCGGCGGCTCCGGCACGCGGAAGACGACACGGACGACGGTGCCGTCGGTCGGCTTTTGCCCTCCGAGCACCACGTCCCTCCCGATGCCGGACCACGGGTCCCGACAGGACGGAGACGCGGTCGGTCGGTACGTCGCCCGGGACGGCGCGTTCCTCGACGTGAACGCGCGGCTCGCGGCACTCGTCGACGCCTCCCCCGAGTCGCTCCTGGGTGGCGATCCACTCGACGTGATCGTTCCGGCCACCCCCGACGAGACGGACGCCGAACCGCTCCTGCGCGGGACAGAGACGGCACGGGCCGACGGCGTCACACACCCGGTCACGCTCCTCGGACGCGACCCGCTCGACGCGACTATCCGGCTCGCACGGATCGACGACGACGGCGAACCGGCGGTCTTCGGCGTCGTCGTCCCGCACACCGACCCGTCCGTGCCGCATACGGTGTCGGTGCTGGAACGCGCGACCGCCGACCTGGTCCGGGCGACGGGTCGCGAGGAGGTCTGTACGGTCGCCGTCGAGACGGCGGTCGAGGCGCTCGGCCTCGACGTGGTCGGGATCTACGCCCTCGACGACGGACGGCTGTCGCCGGTCGCGTCGAGCGAGGCCGCTGCGGGGCCGTCGTTACCCACGATCGGTCCCACGGACGGGACGCTCTGGGAGCCGCTCCGCACCGGCGAGCCACGCGTCGTCTCCCGGACGGATCACGATCTCGACGTGCCGCTGTCGCTCCTCGTCGTCCCCCTCGGCGACCACGGGCTGCTCGTCGCGGCGGCCGACGGCGACCGGCGTCTCGAGGAGAGCGTCGAGGTGGTACGGCTCCTGGCGACGAACGTCGGCGCAGCCCTCGACCGGGTCGAACGCGAGGAACGACTCGCACGGCTCCACGAGACGACCCGACGCCTGATGAGCGCCGAGACCGCGGCCGAGGTGGCGGACGTCGCCGTCGACATCGCCCGGGACGTCCTGAGCCACGACATCTGTTCGATCAATTTCTACGACCCCGACCGGGACGCGCTCGTGCCGGTCGCGGCGAGCGAGCGTACCCGCGAGTTCCTCGGCGACGAGGGTGATCCGCCCTCGTTCGAGCGGGGCGAGAGCCTCGCGTTCGAGGCGTTCGAGACGGGCGAGACGCGCGTCTACGACCGCGTGAACGAAGAACAGGGCGTCATGGACCCGACGACGCAGATCCGGAGCGAACTCATGATCCCACTGGGAGATCGGGGACTGTTCGTCGCCGGCTCCGTCGTCGCCAGCCAGTACGCCGACACCGACGTCTCGCTGGCGCGCGTGCTCTGTGCGAACGTCGAGGCCGCACTCGAACGGGCCGAACGCGAGGAGACCCTCCGCGCCCGGGAAGCCGAACTCCGCGAGCGCAACGCCCGCCTCGACGAGTTCGCTTCCGTCGTCTCGCACGACCTCCGCAACCCGCTCAACGTCGCGGAGGGACGGCTCGAACTCGCCCGCGAGGCGTGTACGTGCGGCGATCCGGTCGATCAGCACCTCGATATCGTGGCCGAGAGCCACCGGCGGATGGCGGAGCTCGTCGACGACCTCCTCACGCTCGCCAGACAGGGTCGGGGGCTCGGTGACACCGAACCCGTCGACCTCGCGACGCTCGCGCGGACCTGCTGGGAGGGGATCGGCAGCGGCGACCTGGTGATCGTCGACGACGTGACCGTCGACGCCGACCGCAGCCGCCTGCGCGAACTCGTCGAGAACCTCCTGCGGAACGCCGTCGAACACGCCGGGCCGGAGCCGACGATCCGGATCGGTGCGCTCCTCGAAGACGGCGACGACGCGGCCGACGACGGTGAGCGCGCGGGCTTCTACGTCGAGGACGACGGTCCGGGGGTCCCACCCGAGGAGCGCGAGACGGTGTTCGACCACGGTTACTCGACCGACGACGACGGGACGGGCTTTGGCCTGGCGATCGTCGGCGCCGTGGCGGAGTCGCACGGCTGGAAGGTGCGGCTGACCGACGGGAGCGACGGCGGCGCGCGGTTCGAGTTCTTACTCTAGCTCGACCCGGTCGACGAGTTCGTCCAGCGGGAGCTCCTCGTCGCCGCCCGAGCGGAGGTAGACGACGACGCCCACCAGCCCCGTCAGGAGCGTCAGGGCGACCCACTTGCCGATCGGCCGGCCGTGGCGTTTCGCGTCGGCGGCGACCAGGGTCGCGAGGACGGCGTGGACCGCGAGGGTGGCCTTGAGGAGTGTCGCCTTCGACATGGTCAGTCACCCGCCGCCTGCTTGTCGACCCCTTCGAGGTCGGCACCGCCGACCGACGATCGCAGGGAGTCCATCCCGTCGAATCGGTCGACGCCGAAGTTCTCCCGGTACAGCGCTTCGACGCGCTCGAACTCCTCGTCCGAGAGCGGCGGTGTCTCCGGTGCCCGCGCCCACTCGGTCACGTCGTCCTCGGTGCGGAACGTGGGCGTCACGGCGGCGACCTCGTCGTGGGCGAGGAGCCACTGGATCGACGCCTGCGCCATCGTCCGGTCGCCGTCCCGCTCGAGGAACCGCAGCGATTCGAGCTTCTCCCAGCCGGTCTCGTACCACTCCGTTGGCCGGTGGGCACGGTGGTCACCCTTCCCCAGCTCCGTGTCGGGCGTCACCTGCTCGTTCAGGAGTCCCGAGGAGTGTGGGACCCGGGCGACGATGGAAGTGTCGGCGTCGTGTTCGCGGATGGTCTCGACGAAGTGCCGGCCCGGTGTCTGCTCGAACACGTTGAACACCGTCTGGATCGCGTCGAAGTCGAGTTCGACCGCGCGGTCGCCCTCGGCGAGCCAGCCGATGGAGGGGCCGAGCGCCCAGCCGAGCGCCTCCACTTTCCCCTCCTCACGGAGCTCCTCGAGCGTCTCCATCACGTCCGGGGTGACCTCGTCGACGTTCGCGTTGTGCAGCTGGAGGAAGTCGACGTACTCCGTCCCGAGCCGGTCGAGCGAGCGGTCGACCGCCGTGCGGATCCACTCCGGCGTCACCTTCTTCGGGAGTTCGCCGTGACCCGCCTGGGGGTTGTTGTAGAAGTCGTAGCCGATCTTCGTCGCGAGCGTCACCTCGTCGCGTCGCCCCTCGAGCGCCCGCCCGACGAGTTTCTCGCTCTCGCCGTGGCCGTAGACGTCGCCGGTGTCGACGTACGTGATGCCGCAGTCGAGCGCGTGGTGGACCAGATCGATCGCCTGTTCCTCCGTGCGGTCGCCCCACCAGTCGGTGCCGACGACCCACGCGCCGAAGCCGACTTCGGAGACCTCGACCCCGGAGTCACCGAGTTCGCGGTAGTTCATGTCTCGGTCTGGGGGTTCCGGCGACTTATACCGTCCGCTGTCTCCCGGCACGTGGGACGGTCGATAGCTCACTCGAGTCGCGGTCCTCACTCGAGTCTCGTCCCGTCGCGCGGACAGTAGTCGTACGCCTCGTCGGTCGTCTCGAACCCGCAGACCGGGCAGGTCCCGAGGTCGACCGCTTCGTCGCGTGCGTCACGACCCGCCCTCCGGAACAGGAACGGGACGAACGGGACGAACAGGAAGAACGCGAGCGTGTCGAACACCCACCAGAGGGCGACGCTGAGGAGGAGGCTGGCGACCAGTCCGACCAGCGCGGTGAGCGCGCGGGAGCCGACCATACCGATCGGACGTGGTCGAGGGGCAAAAATACCGACCAGCAGTGGCCGAAAGCGAACGGAACGGTGAGTGCCGTCACCGACCCCCGACGGGGAACTGCGACAGCCGCGACTCAGTGCCACCACAAGTCGGAGCCGCAGCCGGTCTGCTAGAACGCGATGTACGGCTCTTCGTCCGCGCCCTCTCTGCGGATCTCGACGAGGAGTTCGTCGCCCGGTCCCTCGCCGGCACAGTCCGGGTAGAACAGGTAGTCCGCCCGGACCGACCGGTCGTCGTTCAGGTGTGCCCGGACGACGAGCTTCCGACTCTCCACCGCGTCGACCCGCCGCACCGCCGAGGCCGCACCGTCGTCGGGCGGGGGAAGCTGGTATTCCTCGTGTAACACGACCGACTCGCTCCGTTCGCTTCCTCCCGCCCGGAGGAGTTCGAGGTCCAGCCGGTGTGGGGCGGCGTCGAAGTTCAACAGCGTCAGCGTGAGTCGCGGCCCGACGAACGGCAGGTTCGCACAGCCGGCGAGCGTCGACAGGCCGACGCTCCCCCCGAGCGCGAGGATCGATCGACGAGTGAGAGCCATCTCACTCGAGCCGTGTCCCGGTGTCGGGTTGTAACTGGTGGATCGTCGGTGGCCTCCCGACCCCCGACGATGCGAGGGGCCAACGCGTTGCGGTCCAGTCCCGCATCCACCTCCCGTTCGCGTCTCCGACGGACGCCCGCGTCGAGAGGAGCGTTTTTGCGTCCCCTCCACGGAGACGACGCCATGGATCTGCACGGACTCCGGATCGCGACTCTCTCACTCGGGGAGCCGACGCCGGAGCAGGTGGCGGCGTACGACTCGCTCGCAGCCGTGGGCGGAGTCGACCACGTCGACCTCGCGGCGGTCGCCGCCGCCGAGGTCACGCTCGCCGACTACGACGTCCTGTGGTGGCACCGCGACCGCCCGCTCGACTGGGACGCCGACGACGGATCGACGCTCGCCACCTGTGCCGACCCGATCGGCACCTACCTCGACGATGGCGGTGGGCTCCTGTTGACGCTCCACGCGCTCTCGGCCGTCTCCGCGTTGGGAATCGATCCCGTTCCCCCCGACGCGACCGGCCACGAGACCGCGCCGGCACAGGTGGGCTACCTCGCCAAGGCGGTCCACCGCGACCACCCCGCGTTCGAGACGTTCGGAGCCGCCGCCGGCGACCTCCGCGTCTACACCCGCGCCGCGGACGCCGACACGGCGTTCGCCCGGTACGAGCGCGTCCTCCCCGAACGCGGGACGGTCCTCGCGGCGGGGCTCCGCGGCGACGACTACCTCGTCGGGCAGAAACCGCTCGTCGAGTGGCAGGTCGGCGCCGGCTCCGTGGTCGGCGCGGGCGTCGGTCTCTCGTTCGCTCACGCCCGCGACTACGAGTGTGCGGCGAACCAGGAACGGCTGGTCGGCAACCTCCTCGTCGCGCTCGGGGGGAACCGGCTCCCCGCGTTCACCGACCGTCCCACGACGGCGGCGGGGTTCGAGCGCCTCCGGGCGACGTTCGCCGACGACCACCACCGTCCCCGATACCACTTCTGCCCACCGGCGAACTGGCTGAACGATCCAAACGGGCTCATCCACCACGACGGCACGTACCACCTCTTCTACCAGTACAACCCCGGCGGCCCGAACCACGGGACGATCCACTGGGGCCACGCGACGAGCGACGACCTCGTCCACTGGACGGACGAACCGGTCGCACTGACGCCCGACGCCGACGGGCCCGACCGGGACGGCTGCTGGTCGGGGTGTGCCGTCGACGACGACGGGACGCCGACCCTCCTCTACACGGGCGGGCGGGGACGCGACCAGTTGCCCTGTCTCGCGACGGCGGCGACGGACGACCTCCGGGCGTGGCGGAAACACGACGACAACCCCGTCATCGAGGCCGCGCCGACCGACCTCTCGATCCTCGGCACCGACCACTGGGACGCGGAGTTCCGCGACCACTGCGTCTGGCGCGAAGAGGGGACGTGGTACCACCTCATCGGCTCCGGCGTGACCGACGTCGGCGGCACCGCCCTCCTCTATCGAGGCGACCGCCTCGACGAGTGGGAGTACGTCGGTCCCCTGCTCACGGGCGACTGGGAGGGTGCTGGTCCGGTGTGGGAGTGCCCCGAACTGCTCGACTTCGGCGAGAAACAGCTCCTGCACGTCTCGAACTACTCGGAGGTGCCGTACTTCCTCGGCGAGGCCGACCTCACGAGCCCGGGCTTCCTCGTCGAGGAACACGCCCTGCTGGATTACGGCGACTTCTACGCGCCGCAGACGATGCGCGACGCCGACGGGCGGAACCTCGTGTGGGCGTGGGTGCCCGAGGCCCGCGGCGTCGAGGCGCAGTGGCACGCCGGCTGGTCGGGGTTGCTCACCCTCCCTCGGGTCGTCGACCTAGGCGACGAGGGACGCCTCCGCCAGCGCCCGGCGCCCGAACTCGCGGCACTCCGGGGCGACGGCGAGAGCGAGACAGTCGCCCTCGCGGCCGACGAGCGGACGTCGCTGCCGCTGTCGGGCAACGCCTACGAACTCGATCTGACGCTCCGGGTCGAGGCGGGTGCGACGGTCGAACTCGTGCTGTTCGAGTCGCCGGCGCGGACCGAACGGACCGTCGTCCGGTGGATTCCCGGTGCGGACGAAGCCGAGGGGGAGATCGTCGTCGACCGCTCGCGGAGCGGCCACGGCCACGAGGACGAAGAGCGCGACCAGCGCATGCCGCTCGGCCGCGTGACGCGGACCGACGAAGCCGTCGACGAACAGCCGTCCGTCGCCGACGGTGGGTCACCGGACGAGCCACTCGAACGAGGGACGACGGCCGCCGCCGAGTCGGGGAGGCGCGAACTGTCGCTCCGGGTCTTCGTCGACGGCTCCGTGGTCGAACTGTTCGCGAACGAGTCACGCTGTCTGACCTCACGCGTCTACCCGACCCGACCGGACGCCGACGGCGTCGCGCTCGTCGCCCGCGACGGTCCGGCGACGGTCGACGTCGATGCGTGGGAACTGGACGGGGCGTTCTGACTGCTGACTGCCCGGCGACTCAGTGGCCGTAGCCGCCACGGTCGCGGTCGTGACCGCCGCGGAGCCGGCCGATCCGTTCGTCGATCGTCTCGGGCAGCTCCTCGTCTCTCGTCGGGAGGTGGCCGTGGTCGAGCGTCCCGCGGATCCACGTCTCGTGCCCGTCGACGCCCAGGCGGACCGTGGGTGCGAGCGTCCCGCCGAAGCGCCGGAACTGCTCGGGTTCGGGGAACAGGCCCACGTCGTCGAGGCTGGGTCGGTCGTAGTCGTAGTAGTTGAAGAAGGAGGTGACGAGGATCTCGTCGCGGTGGCCGTACGCCAGCCACGAGTACGCCTGGAACGGGGCGTTGGCGGGGTTGGTGAGGACGAGCCCCGAGCCGTTGAGCGGCTCGTACTCGCCGAACAGGGCGTCGGCAGCGAACCCGTACAGGGCGTCGTAGCCGTCGAGGCCCGGCGCGAACGTGTGCTTGTGACTGGCGATAAACAGGTAGTACGTGCCGTCGCGGTAGACGACGTGCGGCCGTTCGAGTTCCTGGTTGACGCAGACGCCGTCGATCAGTGGCGGCAGGAGCTCGCACGCTGTCGGCTCGTCGTGCGCGGCCCGGGCGATCCCGACGGAGCCGTTGAACTCCTGCTGGACCGGGTCGCCATCGCACGCCTCGGACCCCTCGGGGACCGGGGTGTTGCCCTCAAACAGGACGTACGCCTCGCCCGTCTCGGGGTCCTCGAAGTACCACGGGTCGCGGAACGTGTAGATCATCCCTCTCGATTGCTCCTCGCGTTCGTACCACTCGCCGTCGGGACGGGCGAGGGTGTCGTGCGTCCACGGCCCCTCGAAGCTGACGCCGTCGTCTTCGTCGACGACGAGCGACCCGCCGTGGGCGACCGCGAGGCGCTGGGTGTACGAGAGTTCGTCCTCGCCGCGGCTGCCGGCGGCGGTGTAGTACAGCGACACTGCCCCCGTCGAGGGATCGTAGATAGCCGACCCGGCCCACTGTCGCGAGCCGAGCGGGTCGGTGTCGCCGAAGACGCGACCGCCGGGCGTCCACTGTCTCCCGTCGGTCGAGTAGTAAAAACGGTGCGTGGCGACGTCGTGTCGTTTCCCGGGGAGGAGGTCGTTCGGGGCCGACAGCGCGACGATGACGCGGTAGCCGTTGACCTCGGCGATCTCCCCGCCGGGCGTGCGGAGCAGCCAGGTGTCCCAGATATGGTTGTCGGGGTCGGTCTTCTCGGCGGGCGGGTAGATGATCGGCGCCGTGTTGTCGTCGGTCCGTTCGATCCCGTGGGCGTGTTCTCGCGTCCACGCGGTCGTGTCGAGAGACGGGCGTTCGCTCATGCGCTGGTGTGGACGACGCCGACAAAAATACCCCCTGCTCCGGACGGCCGCGGCGACGAGACACGCTCTGACTGGCGGCTCGCACATCCAAATCCCTATGAGCGCCGCCGGCCAACAGTGATCGATGACAAAGCGTCACGTGTCTCTGCCCCCGATCGCAGAGGACGGAGTCCGGTCTTTCATCAGTGAGGTGGACGAACGGCTCTCGTCGGACGAGGAGACGTGCGAGGTGGTCGAAGACGTCCTCGTCGACCTGTTCGGCGACCGGGAGGCGTACGATCGGTGGCAGTCCGGGGAGTCGATCTCGGCGGCGGAACGTGTTCGCCTGCAGGGGTACGATCCGTGCAACGCGACGCTCGAATCGGAGTACTACGCCGAGAAGGACGAGGCCGTGTTCAAGCGATCGAAGTACCTCCAGTGGCTCTGGCGGCAGTTCGACGCGACGCCGATGGCCGACAACGTCGCCTTCGCCCTCCGTTTCAGAGCGATGCTCGCAGAACACCTCTTCGACGAGGTGGGCGAGAACTGCCGCTTCTTCAAGGGGATCACGTTCACTTACGGCCACAACATCTCGATCGGCGACAACACTGTCGTCCACGACGACGTCCACCTCGACGACCGCGGCCGCCTCACGATCGGCGACCGCGTCTCCATCTCCGACAGTGCGCACGTGTACAGCCACGACCACGACGTCGTCGACCAGACCGCGGTCGACAACTACCACACCATCATCGACGACGACGCTCGCGTCACGTACGACTCGATGGTCACTGCGGGCGCCCGCGTGGGCAAGAACGCCATCGTCGGCGCGAAGGCCATCGTCCGCGGCGACGTCCCCGACCACCACATCGCGGTCGGCTCCCCCGCCAAGAGCGTGAAGATCAAACCCGGCTGGGAGGAGGTCGCCGAACCCCTCGACGCCGGCGGCGAGAACCGCAAGGCAGAGCGGCTCATCGACTACGACCTCCCCGACGACCTCGACGTCTTCGACGAGTTCGAGCGGGACCTCGGCCCGTCCTCTTCGTCCACGTAGTCGACCTGGTGACCCGCGCCAGCGTGCGGATTCGGCGTGTCGATTCTCGCCCCCGGTGGACGTCCCCACGTCTCTCGCCCGTCGATCGAGACAGGCGACTGCCCGTTTCGTCGACGAGTCCGTGTTCTCTCCGTCCGCTCTCGGCCGTTCTCGCGGTTGGGTGGTGCGCTACGCGCCCCTCCGTCCGAAGAATCAAGTGTGTTGACACCATATCTCACGGTGATGGACGTCTGGGGATGGATCGTGGTGTACGCGGTCGGGCTGACGCTCCTGCAACTGCTCGTCTACCGCTACCTCCTGAACAACGGGGGGTCGCTGACGCGACGCGTCGGCACCCCCTTCGGCGACGGCGAGCGCGACGCGTCCGTGCCCAACGGTTCGGGATCCTCGAACTCCTCCGGCTCGAACGGCCCCTCGGGAGCCAGTGACGCCGACGGGGAACGAGGCCGAGCCCACTCGCGGCGTCGGTACTCGTGGGCGCGTGACGACGTGCACGTCCCCGACCAGGTGGGCGGGACCGATCCGACGAACGCCCGGCGCTGTCCGCACTGTGGTGCCGAGAACGAACTCGACGCGACGTTCTCGCGCTGCTGGAACTGCACGCGCGAACTGTGAGCCGGGCGCCGCGGGCCATCGCGATCAACGTCGGCGCGAACACGAACCTCCCCGGCGTTCGCGGCCCGATCTTCCCCGACGGTCGCTTCGAGTACGTCCCGATCCCGGAGCGACGGCCCACGACCGAGACGGTCCCGACGTACGGCGAGCTCGACGCACGCCTGTCGATCGACCTCCCCGAACGGCTCTTCGACCGCCCGATCCACCTCGACCCGTCGTTCGCCGGCTACCCGTTCTGCACGACGTACACCTACGGCGACGAACACGCGGTGAAGGCCGGCCCTCTGTCGCGGCTGGAACCCGGGGACTTCCTCCTGTTCTACGCGACGCTGGACCTCTACGGCGATTCGGACAGTGCGGCCGAGTGGGTCGTCCCGGACTGGGGTGCGTACCTCATCGGCGAGTTCCGGGTCGAACGCGCGGTGACGGGCGAGGAGTACGAGTCGCTCCCCGCGGCCGACCGGCGTCGGTTCGCGACCAACGCACACGTGCGTCGTGACCCGTTCGACGCGAAGGTGCTCGTCGCGGGCGACGACCGCTCACGGCTGTACGACCGTGCGGTCCCCCTCTCGACGCCCGACGGCGGGACGACGGCGAACGAACTCGTGACCGACCTCTCGAACGATTCCGGTCGGGGGCCGTGGTGGCGCCGCCGCCTGTGGTTCGACGCCGACGCCACCGCCCGGCTCCGCGACCACCTCCGCGACCACCACCGTTCGACCGGAACGTGACGAAAAACGGGATGTTCTCTCTGATCTGGCGAGCACTTAACTGTCCAGGAAGCGTTCCGTTCGTATGGCACCAACGACGAGCGACGCGTCGCGGGACGACGACCGACGGTCGTCCCCGGACGACGAGTTCAGCATCGGACGAGAGACCATCCAGGGCCGCGAGGCACTCGTCCACCGACACCCGGATCGACTGTACGTCGAGTGGCGCGCCGGTCAGCCCGTCTACTACGGCGTCAGCGTCGGCGACCGACTCAAGGACGCCGACTCCGACGTCTCCTCGCCTCGAATCACCGAGTGGACGGTGACGGAGATCACCCCCGACCGGATCGTCGGCGAGGCCATCAAGACCGGCGACCGACGCGAGTTCGACCGCGAGCGCGTCGAACGCGGTCTCGTCGTCGGCAACTACGCGACGAACCTCTCGGACTTCGCACGGGTGGCGGTCCACGCCGTCGGGGACTGGGACGCGTACGATCCCGACACCACCGACGGGACGGTCTACCGTGGCCGCCCGTACGTGACGGTCGTCGCCTACGGGAACAACGGCCGGAAGTACGGCCTGCGATACCGGTACGTCACGGACGGAGACGACGAGACGCTGACGCTCTGGGAGGAGGACGTCGTCGTGGGGGCACTCGATGCGGAACCCCGCCGGCGACTGTTCGACGCCGTCGAGGCGACGCTCGCCGCCGAGGGGTACACGACCGAGTAGCCGCCGGTCACGCTCGTCGACTGCTCTCTCCCGGTGTCCGATCTCTCCGTCTCCGCGATACGTATCAGAGGAGGTGAATTTGTCTGACGTAGACTTATCTCGGAACGACGTAGAGGTGTACGTATGACAGAGCGAGTGAGCCGCCGCCGCCTGCTCGCGGGCGTCGGAACGCTCGGGCTGAGCGCGCTCGCGGGGTGTGGCTCGGCCGCCGGGTCGTCCACCTCGCGTCTCGCGTACGTCCGGGTCGCGAACTGGCACGCCGAACCGCACACCGTCCACGTCCTCGTCGAGCGCGACGGGGAACTCGTCCACTGGTCGTCGCACGACCTCGCCGCGCGGGACGGGCAGATCACGACCCAGCCGCTGGATCGGACCTGGGCCGACGCCGAAGCCGAGTTCGTCGTTCGCGTCCGCCTCGACGACGGGACGACGTGGAAGGTGTTCGACCTCGCGAGCCGCGAGGGCGACTGCTACGGCGTCGAGGCCAGGGTCGACGAACAGGGCTCGATCGGCGTCTGGTACGAACAGTCGCCCCGACAGTGCCGGACCGCGACCGACCAGTCCACCGACTGAGGCGACCGACTCCCCGCCGACGCCCTCCGTCCTCCTCACTACCGACCGACAGATTCCTGCTCGTGTCCGCCCTCCATCCTCGCATGAGACGCGACCGACGACCCCGAGGTGACGGTGGCGAGCCGACCGACGAGCGACTGGACGACCTCCTGGCCGCGCTCGCGTCGGCGTTGCGTGCGACCGAGGAGCTTCCGGTCTCGCCGTCGGCGAGCGTCTGGCTCGGCGAGGCCCACGCCGTCGCCGAGGACCTCGCCCGCGGCGACGCCGATCGCTCCGTCGTCCGCGAGCGCGTTGGGCACGTTCATCGCCTCCTCACCAACGCCGACGACCTCGACAACGACGAGGCCGCGGCGCGGGTCTCCGAGGCACTCGACCTGGCCGAGTCGATCGTCGATCGGACCCGCGACGCCGCCGACCCCTGAGCCGTCGGCGGTCCTTCGTCGTCGTCTCCGGCGGCAGTCGCTCACGGGTGCGCGGAGACGGCGCTCCGCGCACGCAGCTCGCTCACAGAACGCGGTGGGACTGGGATTTGAACCGGAGCCAGACGGTCGCCCCGCTTCGCTCGGGCGCTGCGACTGACAGGGCTCACATCGCCAGTCGTTCCTGGCGACAGTCGCTCGCTGGAACCGCGCAGACGAGACTGCGCGGTTCAGTACTCGCTTCAGAACACGGTGGGACTGGGATTTGAACCCAGGAGGCCGTAGGGCCACCTGCTTTCAAGGCAGGCGCGTTAGTCCACTCCGCCATCCCACCTTGGTTCTCACGAGGACCAGCCGACTGAAATCCGTTCCGGTCCCGACGGTCAGGCACGACCGCCCGGTCGCTGGCGGGTGCTCGGACTCTCGGTCGACGCGGGTGCTCGGACTCTCGGTCGACGCGGGTGCTCGGTCTCCGCGGTGAGTGGGGACAGAACGGCGACGCGCTGGCGTCGAGCCGTCTGACGAGAGACGAGTGCGAGCTGTGACGTTCAGTTCAGGTGAACCTGAACGGTACCGTGGTGTCCGCCGGACCGCTACTGAGCGTCGGTGACAGCACGACCTCGGCCTCGTACTCGTCCTCCGGGTCGAAATCTCCCGGCAGCCGGAAGGGGATCGCTGCCCGTCCCCGGTTGTCCGTCCGACCGCGCACGATGCCGACGACCGTCTCGTCGTCCGCGGCCGTGACACGGACCGTTACGTTCGCCCCTCTGATCGGGTTCTGGTCTGCCGTGGTCTCGACGTACACGGTAATCTCGTCGTCCTCCATCCGCTCGACGTCGGCGTCGAAGTCGGCGCGCTTGACGGTGTGGATCCTCGACGAGACACCACCGATCGGGGTGTACATGCAGCCGTAGAGCGCGTCGAACCGGATCGACACGACCGGCACGCCCATCTCCTCCTGGCGCCTCGCTTCGTCGAGCAGCACCCAGTCTTCCGCGCTGAGGCGGGCGGTCGGATTCGCGACCTCTCCGGGTTCGAGCCAGAACTCGACGGGATCGATATCGACGTGGTAACCCTGTTCGACGCCGTCGACCTCGATACGGAAGTGTTCGCGCCGCGGTAGCGGGTTCTGCACCTGCAGTTCGAACTCGACGGGTTCGTAGGGGCTCCCGCTCTCGAGATACCAGTCGGTGACGTTCTCCTGCGCGGAGTTGTTGCTCGCGTTGAGTTCGTCGGCCTGGTGGAGGACGTCGACCTTGATACAGACGTGTCCCTCGTTGGCGTTCCGGGGCGTCCACTCGACCATCGCGAGCTCGAAGTCTCCCGGCGCGATCGAGGGGATGACGTCGGTTCCGATGTTGTTCGCCGTTCCGGTCCCGGCTGGAAGGACGACGCCGAACCGCACCTCGACGTCGGTCGCCTCCTCGGTGCCGTCGTTCCAGACGCGGGCGTACACCCGGCTCGGCCAGCCCACGCGGGAGCGGTCGCCGTTGGCGACAGGGCTGCCGGCGACGTCGGGGTTCGCCGACGCGTCCGTGTGAGCGTACTCGTCCCATTCGTTGTCGACCTCCGTGTCGACCCAGATGTCGTCCGACTCCCACGGCGGGGGTGACCAGGTATCGATGCGGAGGTCGTAGTACTCGCCCTCTCCCCAGGTCACCTCGACGAGGTAGACCGACGGGTCGGTGCCGATCACCTCCACGCACTCGACGGTGATCGAGTTGGTCGCGGTCAGCGGTTCGGTGAGCAACTCGCCCATGACGTCCAGGGGGTCCGTGTACGGTGTCAACAGGGTCGAGTGTGACCGGTAGATGGGGAGGCCAGTCATATCGTTCACCGCGTCCGAGACGATGACCCCCTCTTCAGGGATGGCGGCGTCGTACTCCGTATCCTCGAACGTTGGACTGGTGAACGGGCGTTCGCGAGCCTCGACGTAGAGGTCGTGGTTCTCCTGGAGGTGGAGTCGAACCGCGTGGACCAGCGGGACTCCCGGGTGGCTCGCCGCGAACGGGTTGATCGCGGGCATCTCGGTACTGCTCGGCAGGACCAGGTACCGCTCGTTGCGCGTGGCTCCCGCCGCCGGTGCGTTCATCACGGCGACGTCGCTCGGGTCCATCCACGGCTGGTCGTACCCCGGTTCGGTGCTCCCCGGGCTGTGACTCCGGTGTGATTTGATCCAGGCGCTCGGGTGGGAGTCGTTCCACCCCGTGTCCATGATGTCCCACAGCTCCATCTCCTGACCGACCCACTCCGGATCACCCGGCTCGTCGTAGAGATCCGGGAAGCCGAGGTTGTGGCCGAGTTCGTGCGCGAACACTTCCCACGGGTAGCCGCTGGTGATGTGGACGAAGCCGTACTTGTACGAATTCCCACGGACGTTGAACGTCCGGCCACTGAACGAGGCGTACGCCCGGAGGTACGAGAGCCCGTCCTCGACTGCGTGACAGACGATGTACCCCTCGTAGCCACTGAGCAGCGCGTTCGCCTCACCGTCGCTCAGGCTCTCGACGCGCTTCTCGAGCGCCTCGACGCTCATCGCGTGTCTTTCGTTCAGCGCGTCGACACCTGCCGTGACGATCGCCGCGTCGAGGCCGAGGAGGGTGACGGCCGATCCGCCGTCGACCGACAGCGTGGCGCTGGCGCCGTCGGTGGTCGTCTCTAGCCGCAACTCCCCGCTGTCCTCCCGCGCGACGAATGGGATCTCGGTGCCGTCGGCGGTCGCTGCCGCCTCTGTCGCGTCGTTGATCGCCGTGATCACTTCCGAGAGTGTCTGACTCCCGGCGGGGAAGCTCACTGCGACCGTGAGCCCGCCGCCGGAGAGATCGAGCGTCTCGCCACCGGTGAACATCACCGGGTACGTGGCCCCCGAGCCGTCGATGCGCATGGGTTCGGCCTCGTGGTAGTAGTCGAACCAGTCCTTGTCGAGGCCGATGACCTGGTCGTAGACGTCGAACTGGAACGAGGTCTTGCCGTACGACGCCTCGCGCCAGAACTCGCCGGCACACTTGCCCGGTCCCGCGAGTTTCGTCGTGAGGTCGGCGATCACGTCCTCCGCCGTCAACCCCGTCGGCAGCGACTGGTCGCTCGGGAGCACCGGCAGGACGAGATACGGCTGGTCGGTCCCACTGGGCGTGATGACCTGGTTCTCCGGGGCGGAGAACCGGTAGCTCGTGTCGACCGGTGGGGTTGGCTGCACGATCTTGAACGCCTCTTTGACGACGTCCTGGCCTACCCGGTTCGTGACGACGATGTCGAGTCGGCGCTGACCGAACAGACGGCGCTCGCGGAGCTCCCTGCGCAGATACTCCGGCGCCTCGGGTCGTTCCAGTTCGGCTCCACCGTCCCCCGCGAACACGTCCCGCAGGAACGGTCCTCTCCCGAGCACCGGGAACGGGTTCCACGGGCGGGCGTCCTTCGGCACTCTCACTGTCAGCTGGTTTCGGCTCCGATCGACGACCTCGGCGGCGTACGGTCCGAACCCCACGCTCGCCTTCTCGAAGTTGTACCCCGTAATACGCACTTCGGTTCCCGGTTCGCCCTCATCGGGGTCGTAGCCGGTGATCCGTGGCGCCCCTCGCAGGAACGGCCGATCGTGGTATCGCTCGAACAGGTCGTCGTACGAACCGGGCATCGAGACGAGGTCTCGGATGCTCTCCCTTCGATCGTCGTCTCCCCCCGCTCTGAATTCTCTGAAACTCATTGTCTTCCACCGGTTAGGTCATCCCACCGACGAGGGTAGGCGCCTCCCGTGGGAGTACGACGTCACAGATAATAAATATAACAATATTTTATTACATTTACGATCGCGGGTTTAAAGACTGTCATTCCATCGAATAGCTGATTTCGAACATACAGACTGTCGATCCGGCTGGTTCCGAGCGCTGCGCTAGTCGCTCCCGCGATCTGCCCCCAGACGCCGGTCGGGCAGACGTCCCTCGCTCTGTACCACCGTCCGGCCGCTCGTGTCACGATCCGTTGTGCCCACACCACCCACTCGATCCACCCTCCGGACGGACCGCCTTCGCGGGGAACGGCGGATACTGGCTCGTCGTTCGCGAACGCATCCAACCCGGCCCCGAGACACCGCACGAGCGATGCGATGGGTCGATCCCGTCCGAGAACCCTCCGGCACCGCTCGAGACGCTCTGGTGTCGGTGACGGCGGCGAGCCGTCCGTCGAGCGGGTCGCAACAGCCGGGTCCACGACTCCCGCAGAACGTCCGGCGACGTGGGTCGCTCGGCGAACGCGCGCCGTGCTTCGTCCGGCGTCTCGCTCCTCGGGAGGTACTCCCACCGCTTCGAGACCGCACGTCTCTCAGGAGGAGCGGCGGCGACAGCGATCGGTTCGCGACGTGTCGGTACCAGCGCCGGTCACGTCTCGACTCTCCTGGCGGATATCGATGTTTACGAATGGATTACGATGTACGGTGGACGTATGAACACCTTATATCCGTATCAACAAAAATTTAAAAACAAGCATCGGGCTTCTGGAGTCGTATGTCACGTACGCCACGGTCGGAGGACTGTTCTCGACGGCGACTTCTGCAGGTGCTCACGGTCGGGGGACTCGCGGGTGTCGCGGGCTGTACCGGTGCCCAGGGAGGTGACGGCTCCAGTGGCGGCGAATCGACCGGCGAATCCGGTGGTTCCAGCGGTCCAGCGGAGACCGAGACGCCGGAGAGCACGGCCGACGCC
Organism: Salinigranum salinum; assembly: GCF_009176545.1. Taxonomy (GTDB): domain Archaea; phylum Halobacteriota; class Halobacteria; order Halobacteriales; family Haloferacaceae; genus Salinigranum; species Salinigranum salinum. The sequence continues at coordinate 581,698 of NZ_VTOJ01000001.1, forward strand.
AGCGGTTCCGAGAGTTCGAGCGGCTCCGCTCCGATCGTCTTCGGCGAACCGACGATGAAGACCGCACAGTTCGGATTCATCATGCCCGGCACCAACCAGGCGATCGACCTCGCCCTGAAGGAGATCAACGAGGAGGGTGGCGGTCTCCTCGGGTCGGAGTTGCAGATCGTTCGTCGGGAGACGGCCAGCAAGCCGGCGCAGTTCCGGAGCGTCCTCGAACAATTCCTGAACAACGACGGCGCGGTCACCATCATCCGAGCGACGTCGACCGAACTCACGCCGAACCTGGAGTTCGTCAAGGAGAAACAGGTGCCGCTGATCACCAGCGGAGCGGGTACCCGGGCACTCGACAGCTACGGCGGCGACAAGGGGACGCCCGACGACCTGAGCGACGACGAGTGGGTGTGGCGGACGATCGCCAGCGACTCGATCCCGACCGCCGGGGCGGCCCGGCACATGATCGACCAGGGGTACGAGCGGATGGCGATCATGCAGGGGAACACGCAGGGCGAGCGCTCCTGGGCCGACGGCTTCGAGAGCGCCTACACGCAGGCTGGCGGCACCATCGTCAACCGCCTCGAGGTGCAGAACGAGAAGACGTCCTACCAGTCGGAGCTGAACCGGCTCTTCCAGGACGACTTCGACGCCTGGGGGCTGACGATGAAGCGCAAGGACGCGACCACCATCATCCGCGAGTGGGCGAACGCGGGCTACGAGGCGATCCCAGTCCTCGAGAGCGGCGTCCGCAGCCAGGAGTTCCTCGACGCCGTCGGCGAGAGCGGCGCGGGCGCGCTCATCGCGTCGACGTCGTCGACGACGGGGCCGAACTACGACCGCTTCGCCGAGAAGTTCGCCGCATTCGGCGACGCCGACCTCCACCAGTGGGGGCTGGCCGGCTACGACGCGGTCAACGTCGCGGCGCTCGCGGCCCAGCGCGGCGGCGAGGCGACGCCCGAGACCATCCAGCGAAACCTCTCGGCGGTGTCGAACCCGCCTGGGACGGAGGTCGCCACCTTCGCCGAGGGGAAAGAGGCGCTCGCCAACGGCGAGGAGATCAACTACCAGGGGGCGCTGACCCCGACTGACTTCACCCCGAACGGGAACGTCGTCGGCGACGTCCAGATCGAGGAGCTGACCGCGGACGGGTTCGAGCCGGTCACACTGATCCGCGCCTCGGAGATCCGCGACCTCTACGCGGCCGAGTAACCGCCCGATGTCGCTGGTTCAGCAGACGATCTTCGGTCTCGTCACCGGCTCGTACATCGCCATCGCGGCCATCGGCTTCACGCTCGTCTACGGGCTGATCAACATGCTGAACATCGCCTACGGCGAGTACCTGACGATCGGCGCGTACGTCGGGTTCGTCTCGATGGAGCTCGGACTCCCCCTGCTCGTCGTCCTGCCGGTGGCCACCCTCGCCACGGCGGTCGTCGGCCTGGGACTGACGAAGGCGTTCTTCCGGCCGATCGTCGAGAAGGGACCCATTCCGCTGTTGATCACCTCCGTCGGTGTCGGCATCATGGTCCGGAACGGGATCCGCCTGCTCGCGGACAACGACCTCCGCTACCTGAACGCCGGTCCGCCGATGGTCTTCCGGTTCGACGTGCTCGGCGAGGTGTTCTTCAACACCGCACACCTGCTCGTCGTCGGCATGGCGCTCACGTCGTTCGCGACGGTCCACCTGCTGTTGACGCGCACGACCGTCGGCGTCGCCATGCGCGCGATGAAGGACAACGAGAACCTGGCGCGCATCAACGGCGTCGACGTCTTCCGCGTCCGGAACGTCGTCTGGCTCCTCGCCTGTGGTCTGGGCGGGCTCGCCGGCGTGCTGATCGGCGTCCAGACCGCCGCCAGTCCGCTGATGGGCTTCCAGCAGTTGCTCGTCATCCTCGCCGCGGCGACGCTCGGCGGTGCCGGCAGCGCCTACGGCGCGATCGTCGGCGCGTACGTGCTGGGGATCACGATGGAGCTGTCGATCGGTCTCCTGCCGGCGTGGGCGGCCCAGCTCGGAACGACCATGGCGTTCGTGATCCTCATCGGCGTCCTGTTGATCCGTCCCGGCGGCGTGACCGGCCAGGAGGTGACGAAGGTATGACCGACGACGCCGAGTCGATCGACGGTTCGAGCGGTCGCCTCTCGGGGTCGCTGGCGCTCTTTCGGGCCGAATCCGTCGGTATCGTCGCTCTCCTCGTCGGCCTCGCGTTCGTCCTCGGCCCGTTCCAGGTGAACACGCCCGCGAGCCTCTCCGTCCTCTTCGAGATCGGCGTCCTCTTCTTGGTGTACGGGCTGCTCGTCCTCGGGGTGAACCTCCACTACGGGTTCACCGGGCTGATCAACTTCGGTCACGTCGCGTTCTTCGCGGTCGGTGCGTACGCGATGGGGATGCTCTCCGCGCGCGATCCGTTCGCAGGCATCGGTCTGGGCCTCCCCTGGCCGGTCGGCCTCGCGGGGGCGGTCCTCGCGGCGGCGGTGCTCGGCGCGGTGCTCGGCCTGACGACGCTCCGCCTCCGGGACGACTTCCTCGCCATCGTCACGATCGCGACCGCCGAGATCGTCCAGGACCTCGTCGGCAGTTTCGAGGGGATCACCGGGGCCGACGTCGGCCTGCTCAACATCCCGAGACCGATTTACGATCTCGCCGGTGGCGACGGCGACTCCGCCGTCGTGGCGACCATCGTCCTCTTCACCGGCGTGTTGCTGTTGAGCTACGCGGTGCTCAGACGCCTCACGGACGCGCCCTACGGCGACGTGCTCCGGGCGATCCGGGACGACGAGCTCGTCGCCCGCGCGCTCGGGAAACCCGCCTTCGACTACAAGTTCCAGGTGTTCGTCTACGGGACCGCGCTGGCCGGCCTCGCGGGTGGCCTGTGGGCGCTGTATCTGGGTGCGATCTCGCCGGGCTACTTCACTATCGACGTCACCATCACGCTGTACATCGCGATGTACGTCGGGGGGATCGGCACCCACCGCGGCGCGCTGCTCGGCCTCGTGATCATCATCGGGCTCCGCCTCGTCACCCGCTTTCTCAACGAGGCCGCGCCGATCACTCAGAGCCAGTTCGCCTCCGCGCGCCTGTTCCTGATCGGATTCGTCCTCGTGCTCATCATCCGCTACCGGCCGGAGGGGATCCTGGGCAACCGGAAGGAGCTGGGGATCGACTGATGGCGCTGTTCGAGACCACCGGCCTCCGCAAATCGTTCGGGGCGCTCCAGGCGCTCGACGAGCCGGACGTCGCCGTCGAATCGGGCGAACTCGTCGGCCTCATCGGCCCGAACGGTGCGGGCAAGACCACGTTCTTCAACACCGTCACCGGTATCGAGGACCTCGACGAGGGAACCGTCCGGTTCGACGGCCGGGAGATCACCGGGTTGCCCCCCGAGGAGATCGCCCAACGGGGGCTCGTCCGGACGTTCCAGCAGACTCGTGAACTGGAGACGATGACCGTCCTGGACAACGTCAGGCTCGGCGGGCGCGACCGTCCGGGCGAACGGACCCTTCCCGGCATCGTCAACGGTCGACGGACGCGCGACCGCGAGGCCGCGGTGACCGAACGCGCGCGGGAACTGATCGACTTCTTCGATCTCGACGGGATGGAAGACGAGTACGCCAGCGCCCTCTCGGGTGGCCAGCGGAAACTCCTCGAGATCGCCCGGGCGCTGATGCTGGAGCCGAAACTGTTCATGCTGGACGAACCGCTGGCCGGCGTCAACCCGACGCTCGAACGCACGATCGTCGACTACGTCGAACGGCTCAACGACGACGGTATGACGTTCCTGGTGATCGAACACAACGTCGAACTCCTCCGGGAGTTCGTCGACCGACTCGTCGTCATGCACCAGGGGCGGGTGCTGGCCGACGACGACCCTGAAACGATCCTGCAGAACGACGCCGTCGTCGACGCCTACCTCGGCGAGACGCTCACCGGTGGCGTCGACTGAGTGGCGATCCAGGGTGGTGCGGCGGTCCCGGTCCTGCTCGGGGGGGTCGGTCCCGGCCCTACCCGGGGGTCGGTCCGCGTCGCGTGTCGCCGCTCACAGCGTCGCTACCGTCACCCACCGAGGAACTCCCGGCGGACGTCCTGGTTCGCCAAGAGCGCCTCCCCGGTGTCCGCAAACCGGTTCTCGCCCCCGACGAGGACGTAGCCGCGGTCGCACCGGCGGAGCGCCTCGACGGCGTTCTGTTCGACCATGAGCACCGACGTCCCGCTTTCGGTGATCTCGTCGACCTTGTCGAACATGCGGGCGACGAGGTCCGGTGCGAGGCCCGCGCTGGGTTCGTCCAGGAGCAGGAGGTCGGGATCGAGCACGAGCGCCAGCCCCATCGCGAGCATCTGCTGTTGGCCCCCGCTCATCGTCCCGGCCTTCTGGTCGATCCGTTCCTCGAGGATCGGAAACCGCTCGAACACGGTCTCCAGGCCCGCTTCGGGCAGCTCGCTGCGGACGTACGCGCCCATCCGGAGGTTCTCCCTGACGGTCAGATTCGGGAAGACGTTCGACGTCTGGGGGACGTAGGAGATGCCTTTCCGCGTGATCTCCTCGGGCGTGAGCCCCCGCAGCGACTCGCCCCGGAAGCGGACGTCGCCCTCCGTGACGTCCGTGAGCCCGAAGACGGACTTCATCGCGGTCGACTTGCCCGCGCCGTTGGGACCGACGACGGCGACGTACTCGCCGGCGTCGAGGGTCAGATCGACGCCGTGGAGCACCTGGAGGTCACCGTAGCCCGCGTCGAGGTCGACGAGCGCCAGTTCGTGATCTGCCTGCCCGTCGGTGGCCCCGTCGCTCGTCGTCTCCGTGTCGCTCATCGCCAGTCGTACCGCTGTTTCTCCATGGCGGCGTACAGCGTCATCGCCTTCACCAGCTCCGCCACGTCCAGCCGACACGAACGCACCTCGCCCTCCTCGACCTCGACGTCGAGGACGAACGAGAGGTCGCGCAGGTGGACCTCTTCGACGCTGGCGCTCTCGCCGACGGAGGAGACGAACTCGACGGCGGTCTCGGGCGTGAACTCGACGGTCCGGGCCATCTACGCCTCACCGGCGTTCTCGAACGCCAGTCGCATCCCCGCCTCGATCGAGTCGAACTTCGCGTTCGAGAGCTCGCGCATCGTCCCGTAGTCGTCGGACGTGGCGAAGCGCTTCGCCACGAGTCGCCCGGCGTGGGTGTGGTCGCCCTCGTCGGCGACGACGTCCCTGAGGGAGTTGGCGACGTTGGGGTACTCCGCGTCGAGGTAATCCGCCAGGTTCCGGATCTGGAACGCGGCCCCGATCTCCGTCGAACACTGAAAGCCCGCGGCGACGTGGTGGGGCTCCTCGTGGTCGGCCCCGGCGTACCCCGCCTCGACCAGCGCGTCGTAGTAGCCCTCGGGGTGGTTCGGCGCGTCCCACGTCGCCATGTCGGCGTCGATCCCGAACCCGGCGGCGAGGTTCGAGAAGATCCGCGCGTGTTTGATCTCGTCGCGGATCTGCGTCCCCAGCCCCACGATCAGGTCGCGGTCGTCGTAGTAGGGGTCGCCGCGGCGGTAGATCAGGTCGATCTGTCGTACCGGCGGCAAGAGCCCGAAGTAGAACTCCTTCCAGGCGAACGCGGGGAACTCCGCCGCAACCGTCGCCTCCGGCCCGCCCAGCCGGTCGAAGTACTCGTCGCTGTAGTATCTGTCCGCCAGCCGCTCGGCCCGCTCGCGGCTCTCGTCCATGAGTTCCTGGACGAACCGGTCCGGCGGTTTCGTCGACTCTTCCATATCCGGGGGATCTGTTCGGATGGTAATAAATTCGGTGCTCGTGCGTGTGCTTCGGAGAGAGATTAGCGCAATATTTGCACCAGTTTGCCTTTCTCAGGGGACGAAATGGAACTGAGAGGGGGTCTCTAGTTGCGTTCTCTCGATTCTGTCGGCGATGGATCGGCAGCGCTCTCGTCACCTCTTCGGCCTCGATCGAACGCGGGTCGTGCTCTGAGAATCCGGTTTTTCCGACGTTAACGGAGACGAGAGAACGCACAGGCCGGGATCCGAACCGGAGCGGGACGTGCTCGCTCGTGCCTCGCTGCGCGACTGGCAGGGTTCGAATCGCCGGCGACGGCTCCGACCGACTCCAGCGGGTGCTCGGCGACGAGACACCTCGCAGGAGTGGAATCGACGAAAGCCTAGGCCGGGATTTGAACCCGGGCTCTCGTCCTTACCAAGGACGCGCTTTACCGCTAAGCTACCCAGGCGCAGTACGGCGTAAGCCCGAATCGTCTTTAGGCGTTTCGATACGCCGACGGGTCTGCGCCCGTCTCGCACGGGAGTTCAGGGATCGGTCGCCGACGACGGTACGCGGTCCGCGTCGCCGTCGCCGGGGTTCACCAGCGCGGCGATCCCCTCGGTGGTCGTCTCCGCGAGGGCGACGGCGGCCGGCGGAAGCCCGTCGCCCTCGCGGGCGAGCGTGGTGGCGTACTCCACGAGCGCCTGCGGCGGCTCGACGTCGACGGCGGTCGTCCCGGCGATGGCCGCGAGCACGAACACCGAGGCTTCGAGGTTGCGGTCGAGCGTCGCGGTGTCGGCGCCCGGTTCGCGGCGGAGCGTCTGGTCGCGACCGAACGCGCGGACCGTCTCGACCGCGTGGTCGGCGGCGTCGGTCCGGGCGAGGATGTAGAACCCCCGCGAGACCATCACCGACGCGGCGAGCATGTCGAGGTCGGCCGCGATGTCGCCCTCGCCTTCGGCGGTCGTCCACGGCTCCTCGTGGGCCAGCGTGCGCGTCAGCCGGAGCCCCTCGTAGATGAGCTGGACGCCGGCGGCTCGCTCCACGACCACGTCGGTCGCGTCCGCCGGGCCGAGCGCTCGAGCGCAGAGCAGCGCGAACACGGCCGGTGCCATCGAGGCACCGTCCAGCCTGTCGTAGAGCGCGTCGCGGAGACGTGGCGGTTCGATGTCGGCCAGTGCCTCGCGCGCGGCGTCGCGAACCCGCGCGGCGTCGTCCATTATCTCAGCGTAGCGACGGAGGAGGCAAAGACCTTTGGAAAGTGGCTCACATCCGACGACATGATTCGAACGACGGACGACGGTCCCGTCCGCACGATCACGCTCGCGCGGCCCGAGCGTCGCAACGCGCTCCGTCCCGCCGACCTCGACGCGCTGGCGGCCGCCGTCCGCGACGCGGACGCGCCCGTGGTCTCCCTCCACGGAGCCGGATCGAGTTTCTGTGCCGGAGCGGACCTCGACGCCGTCGTCGCGCTGGACGACCCCGAGGCGTTCGCCCGTCGGGGCCAGCGCGCCGCCACCGCGATCGAGGAGAGCGACGCCGTCGTCGTCGCTGCGGTCGACGGGGCCGCACGCGGCGGCGGCGTCGAACTCGCGCTCGCCTGCGATCTCCGCGTCGCCACGCCGCGCGCCACGTTCGGCGAGCCCGGCGTCCGGTTCGGCCTGTTCGGCGCGTGGGGCGGGACGGTCAGGCTCCCGCGCGTCGTCGGCGAGGGAAACGCGTTCGACCTCGCTCTCTCGGGACGCGTCGTCGACGCCGACGAGGCGCTCCGGATGGGGCTCGTCTCCCGCGTCGTCGACGAGCCCCGGCTGGTGGCCGACCGCCTCGCCGAGGGCGCACACGACGCGCTCGCTGTCGTCAAGCGGCGCGTCCGGGACCGCGACGACCACGAGACACAGGAGCACGCCGAGGCGACGGCGTTCGCCGCGCTCCACCGGGCCCACGCCGACGACATCGCGTCGGCGCGGGAGTGAGCCGACGGCGACCCTGGCCACGCACCCGTCCGAATCCGACACGACCACACACTTCCGCCCTCGATCGACTGCGCGACGGGCGAACACGCGGCGCGTAGCTCTTTAGCCTCCCGCCCGACAGGACGGGTATGCGCGACTGTCCGCACTGCTCGGCGTCGTTCGAGGCGGACGACGAGGTAGCGTCCCTCGAACACCTCCGGGACGAGCACCCCGACGAGTTCGGTCCCGTCGACCGACGCCGGCTCGATCAGCTCAGTGGCGACGGCGACAACGGCGTCTCCAGCACGGCGTTGCTCCTCGGGGGTCTCACCGTCGTCGTGGTCGGCATCGTCCTCTTCGTCACGTTCGGGCTCGGCGGGTCGTCGCCGGACGAGGGCGTCGCCGCTGCGCGGACGCCGTCGAACGTCGGCGGGGCCCACTACCACGGGACGATGGAGATGGTCGTCCTCGGCGACCGCGTCGACTTCTCACAGCAGGAGTACCAGCTCCGGGCGAACGCCTTCCACTTCGAGGCCGGTGACGGCCGGGTGTGGCACGGCCACGCAGAGGGCGTCACGCTGGAGTGGGCGATGGCGTCGCTCGGCATCGGGGTGACCGAAACCTCGGTGACGTTCGAGGGGACCACGTACGACGATTCGGACCCCGCGTACACCGTCTCGGTGACGGTCAACGGCGAGCCGGTCGACCCCGCCACGTACGTCCTCCGGGGCTCGAGCGACGCCGGTGCTGCCGAGTCACAGGGGGATCACGTCCGCATCGTCGTCAGCGAGGCCTGAGTCGACACCCGTCTGCCGCGGGTCGAGGCGGGTAGCTGACGGCTGACCGTGGCGCTGACAGCCGACGGCGATGTCGACAGCGACGCCGACGCCACGTTCGTGTTCGAGCTGTCCGGGACTCAGCGCCACGGCAGTTCGGGTGCCGGCGGCATCCGCCGTTTGTGTGCGCTCCGCTCGTAGAGATCGACGACCCGATCGACGTGCGCCGGTTCGACGCCGAGCTCGCGGACGGTCGCGGCCTTCGACAGCGGGCCGTCGACGTGCAGCGCGAGGACCGCGTCGAGCGTATCGTAGTCGAGGCCCATCTCCTCCTCGTCCGTCTGGCCGAGCCACATCTCCGCAGAGGGCGTCTTCATCACGAGGTCGCGCGGGAGGCCGAGCGCGGCGGCGAGCTGGCGAACCTGCTGTTTGTAGAGCCCGCCGATGGGGTTGCAGTCGACCGCCTGATCGCCGTACTTCGTGAAGTAGCCCGTCAGCGCCTCGCTTCTGTTCCCCGTGCCGAGGACGATCCGGTTCTCGTGGTTCGCGACGAAGTAGTTGAGCACGCCCCGCACCCGGACGCGGACGTTGCCCGTGGCCATCCGGTTCTCGGTCGCCGAGGGGTACGCCTCGAAGAACGCCTCAGCGATCGGGTTGATGTCGACGACGTCGTACTCGATCTCCAGCCGTTCGGCGACGCGCTCGGCGTCGCTCATGTTCTCGTCGGTGTTCACCTCGCTGGGCATCACGAGGCCGTGCACCCGGTCGGCTCCCAGCGCCTCGACCGCGACGGCGGCGGTCGTCGTCGAGTCGATCCCGCCGGAGAGCCCGATGACCGCGCCCTCGGCGTCGGCGTCGTCGACGACTCCCTGAACGAACGAGACGATGTGTTCGCGGGTCGCCTCGAGTTCCTCCTCGGAGAGGCGGAGGTCGAGCGGTGCCGTGTCGGAGAGAACGGACGTGTCCTGACTCATCGCCTCACGATAGCGGTGGCCACGACTAATATCCCCGTCTCGTGCTCGTGCGGTGGACGTGCGTGCAGTTTCGGGCCCCACTCGGTCGCCCGGTTCGATGGTCGTCCGGCTCCTCCGTGATCCACTCGAAGCGCTATTTTCAAGTACGGTGGTACGATATGACGTAGTGCGCGCCGTTGGTGAGCGGTCCGGAAGGACGGACGCGAGCCTCGGGGTGCGAGCGACGTGAGCGCGCCGTTGGTCCAGTGGTAGGACAGTGGCTTCCCAAGCCACTAGCCCGGGTTCAATTCCCGGACGGCGCATGTCTCGAACGCCGGTGAGAGACATCGCCCGAGGACAATTGAACCCTGTGAGTCGCAGCCCGCGCAGCGAAGCGAGCAGGAACGTCTCACTCCGGTTCAATTCCCGGACGGCGCATCCTGCGAGGAACGAACGTGACGAGCGGATGCGCTCACGGGAATCGAATCAGAGAGCGAGCGGCGCGAGCGACCGTGGTTCAATTCCCGGACGGCGCATTTTCTGCCGATCGAATCAGAGAACGAACCGAGTGAGCGACTCCCGGATCGCTCCGGACGGTGTCCCGTCGCCCAGCAGAGACGAACGTCTCTCCGAAATGGTAGATACTCCGTAATTATTTATAAATAATCATATCGTACAACTATGTCTCATGCAGTATAACATCGAGAACGGCCCGAGCTACGCGGTGCTCCGGACGACGATGGACCGGGGCGACCGGCTCATGGCAGAGACCGGAGCGATGATCAGTCGAAGCGAGAGCGTCAACCCCGACCCGGAGATCGGCGGGGGCGAGGGAATCGGTGGAATGATCAAGTCGGCGGTGAGTTCGAGCAAGGACCTCGTGGAGAACGCGTTCGAGGCCGAGGCCGACGGTGCCGAACTCACGCTCGCCCCCGACCACCCCGGCGACGTCTTCGGCGTCGACGTGGGCCAGGACGGCCCGATACGGGTCAACTCGGGGTCGACCCTCGCCTGGGAGCCGACTGTCGAGCGGTCGAGCGCGTTCAACGACGCCGGCGGGTTCTTCTCCTCGGGGAGCCTCCGGGTGCTCGAACTCTCGGGCACTGGGCGGGCGTTCCTCTCGGCGTACGGGTCGATCGTCGAGACCGAGGTCACCCCCGACGACGCGACGGTCGTCGACACCGATCACCTGATCGCGTGGACCGACGGGCTGTCGGTCTCGCGTGAGCAGGACGGCAGCATCAAGTCGACGATGCTCGGCGGGGAGGGTATCGTCTCGAAGTTCTCCGGTCGGGGACGGGTGTGGATACAGACCCGCGACCCGGCGGTGTTCCGGGCTGCGACCGGCGGCGGTGGCGGCGGTGACGGCGGTGGGAACGACCCGGGAATCGATCCCGGCGACTTCCTCTGACGCGGACTCGTTCCAGTCCCCTCGACCCGCCGTCACCGCTCCCGCGACGCCTTCGTCAGTCGGTCGTCGACCAGCCCTACCAGTCCCCGGTAGACGTCCTCTTGCACCTCGTCCGAGAGGTCGAGCACCTCACTCATCACCACCTCGTCGAGCGCCCGGCGGTCCGCTCTCACGCTCTCGAGCGACACTGCCTCCCGCCGGCGGGCACCACACTCCTCGAACACGCTTCCGAGCGACCGCGACGCGACCGTCTCGAACCGGTCGACGAGTCGCCCTCTCGTGACAGCGTCGATCCTCCGGGGGTCGGGCACCTGTACGGAGCGGTGGTCGCCGGTCATCAGGTCCAGCGCCCCCTCGCCGAGGTTCACACGCCCGGCCACCTCGAGCAGCAGCAACCCCAGCGTCGAGTTCACCAGCGCCGCCAGCAAGGGAGGATCTACGGCGTCGATGCCGTACAGCGACTGGTGGACCCATAGCGGCGTCGACGGCGTCCAGTAGGCGTGCGTCGCGTGGACGTCCTTGTTCGGGAGGATCGCCCCGCGCGTGAGCTGTCGCGTGATGTCGTACCACGGCTCCCCGGGACAGTACGCGGGGAAGGGCTTCGTCCGTCGGCAGTGTGGGCACGCGGTCACGTCGTGGTTCTCACCCCACTCGACGTACGCTCGCGCCGCCGGATCGAGTTCCGACCGCGGCTCCGGGAGTCGGATCACGTACCGGAGCTGGCTCCCGAGGTCGAGGTCGGCGACGTCGAAGCGGAGACGGTCGACCCCCGTCGTTCGTTTCAGCAGGTAGTTCGGGAGCCACCCCGTCGTGGCTGCGTCGTTCGTCTCGTCGGCCACGTCGCTCGCCCTGCCCGTCGTGTCGTTCACCCCGTCGGGATCGTTCACCCCGTCCGCGTCGGTCACGCGGTGCATCCAGTACCGGCGCGGGAGGCGACACGGCCCGTCGAGCCCCGCCCCCCCGCGCGGGACGACGCGAAGCGCGTCGCCGTCGACGACGACGTCGTGGTGGCTGTTGGGCAGGTAGAAGAAGTCCGGCGCGCCCGAGCGCGTCCCGTACGAGAGCCGCGCCCAGCCGGCATCAGCGAGGTCGTGGAAGTCGACGAACCGGTCGCCCCGGCGTTCGAGCACGGTCCAGTACGCCGGTGGTGCGCGCAGGTATCGACCCCACTTGGCGTTCCGTCGGCGTCCGTCGTCCGTGGTCGCCTGCCGGAGGTCACCCTGTCGCCGTCGGACGGTCTCGACGTCCGGGACCGATCGGTCGTCGTTGTCCACCGCGTCCACGGCGTCCACGGCGTCCGCGAGACACGTCCCGAGCGTCCCGTTGGCCGCGAACGTCTCGGGTGTGGACCGGAGGCGAACGAAGGAGACGGCGTTGTCCGCCCGCGTTTCGGGATCGCCCGCTCGTTCGAGGAGCAACAGGACGGCGTTCACGTCGGCGGTGTCGACGAGGTGGTGCCGGGGGGCGTCGACGACCGCTCGGATGCGGAATCGGTCGAGGAGGAACGCCTGGAGTTCGGTCCCGTAGTCGGCGTCGAGCCACGAACTCCCGACGACGACGCCCATTCGCCCTCCCTCCCGAAGGAACGACGTCGCGTGTCGGAGGAAGTACGGTGCCAGCCCTGCCCGTCGACCGACGCTCGATCCGCCCTCGACCGCCCGACGGACGAACGCCACGTAGTCGTCGTCCAGCGCCTCGCGTCGCGTGTACGGTGGGTTCACGAGGACGGCGTCGACGAGTGGCAGTCGGTCGACGCCGTCCTCGTCGACCGTGTCCTCGTCTCGGCTCTCGGAGTCGGTCTCGCCCGGCGGCACACAGGCGAAGAAGTCGCCCACGGCGACGTCGGCGATGACGTCGTCGGGCAGCGACCGACTCGTCATCGCGACGGGAAGCCCGAACACGTCACGACCGTACACTGCCGGCGGTGGGTGGCCGTGATCCCGTCGGCTCTCGACCGCCGCGCGGACGAGCCGACCGGTCCCACAGGCGGGGTCGAGCACGATGTCGTCCCCCCTCTCGACCCGTTCGTCGTTCTCCTCGTCGTCGACTTCCGCATCATCGTTCCCGTCGGCTGATCCCGCGTCATCAGCCCCGTCTGCCCTCTCGCGTTCACCGACGGTCCACTCCGCCAGGAGTCGGGCGACTGGTGCCGGCGTGTACACCTGTCCCCATCGTCGGCGGCGGTCGGTGGACATCAGGCCCTCGAACAGGCGGGCGAGCGTCGACCCGCCCAGCGACAGCCACGACCGGGCGAGCGCGTCGACGGTCTCTACGACGGCGTCGAGCGCCGCGACGAGTGTCGGGCCGAGAACGGACGGCGGTGGTGCGCGAAGCACGAGGTCGGCGAGCGGCGTCACGTCCGGGTCGAACAGCGGGTCGTCGACGCCGCGGCGGACCTGGTCGACGACGCTCGTCCAGGCGGTCCGGGTGGATCCGGACGGCTCGTCCTCGTCTCCGACGGCGACGGCTCCCGGTTCGAGGTCGGGCGCGGCGTCGACGAGCGCGTCGACGAACAGACAGCTCGCCTGCGCGGCCAGTGTCGCTCGTCCGTCGGCGTCGAACGGGACCTCGTCCGCGGCCGGCCCGGCGGCGTGCAGCGAGTCGCGGAGCCGCTCGGTGAAGCCGGCGTCGTCGAGACGGGACGCCAGTCGTGCGTGCGCGAGCGGTTCGACGGCTCGACGGAGCGCGTCGAACTGGACGTCGAGCGCCGCCGCGGCCCTCCGAACGCGCCGGGCGACGACCGCGAGGACGCTCCGGAGCCGCGAGAGCGGGGCCGCCGTACACACCGCCCGGTCGCAGTCGGCGTCGGCGGGGTCCTCGATCCGCCGGATCGTCAGTGTCTCGCCGGTCACGACGCCGTACAGCCCGCTTCCCTCGACTGTGAGCGCCGTGTGTCGAGCGTTCGCTACCCACGGTCGGTCCGCTTCCGTATGCGTGTCCGTCGTGTCCGTCTTCCCGTCCGGCTCTCGTTCGTCCCGAGCGGCGAGCACGAGGACCCGTCGAGCGTCCTCGACGACGAACTCGACGAACAGCGTCTCCGTCGCCTTCGTCGAGTCGGGAACGTCGGGCGACGGCCGGAGGCGGACGCGGCACGTTCCGAAGCGTGTCGGGAGCTCCTCTCGGAGCCGCCCGGCGACGGCGTCCCCCGTGGGCATTGCCGTGGAGTCGGGCGCGCGAGCGATAAGCGTTGCCCGGATCGTGAGCGAGCGTCACGCTCGCGACTGCCGCGACTCGGGCGTGCGAGTCGGCGTCCGGTGCCGTCCGAGACTGTCAGGGCGCGGGTCGACGGTTCCGATCCCGCCTCCGCCAGTCCTGTCTGACGATCCCGGAGAGCTGGTCTCTCCCGGAGCAGACAGCGTGGCCCTGGCGAGGTACCGTCGGAACGAACGCGCGGTGACACCGGGACGGTACCGGAATCCCAGCGGTGTTGGACGCCACTCGGTCGCCACGCCGCCGAACTCAGCGGTAGGGGGCCACGAACGAGACGAGTCGATCCGGGAGTCGGTCGAACACGTCCTGTGGGATCCGCGGGACGAACCGGTCGGCGAGTGCCACCAGCGGCTTCCGGGCGAGCGTGTAGGCGAGGGAGACCCCGAGTGCGGCGAGGATCGCGGTCTCCGCACGCCCGTCGAGGACGACGAGACCGGGGAGGGCCAGAACGGCACAGAGGAGCAGGTCCTCGGGTGCACCGTCGTAGCGGATCCACCGCCGGGGCGCAATCCAGCGGCGACGGGCGTGGTCGTACACCGCACGGTCCGACTGGCCGAGCCACGGTCGTGGTTCGAGCCCACCCCCTGCGGCGTCCATCACGGAGTGGAGCGCGGCGGCGGCCAGGAAGCACGCGACGGCCAGCGTCGCCGTGGTCGTCACGGCGGCTGCGACGGCGGCGGCGGCCAGCGCTGCGACGGTGTAGTACACCGGGAAGTGCAGCGTCTTGCGGTGGTCGCCGGTGAGGTCGAAATCGGGGAACAGTCCCCCGAACGCAGCCGCCGCGATGGGGAGTCCCCCGGCTTCCGGGACGACCAGCGAGACGCCCACGGCGAGTGCCACGCCGGCGAGGGCGTGGGTGGTAGCCATCATCACCGCTTCGTAGGCAGGTCCGAGAAAAAACCCTGTCGTGGGGCGTGGTATCGCTTCGGCTCGCTGTCGTGAGTGGTGTCCATCTTTTAAGTTCGGGGCGGCGTACACGTGGGTATGCGATTCGTCATCGTCGGATACGGCCGCGTCGGTGCTCGGACGGCCCGCGTGCTCTCCGAAGAGGGGCACGACGTCGTCGTGGTGGAGAACGACGATCGGAAGATCGAACGCGCCAGAGAGGCGGGGTTCGAGGTCGTCGAGGGGGACGGTTCCAACGAGTCGGTCCTCAGGCGTGCCGGCGTCGAGGACGCCGACGCCGTCGGTGGGCTCACCGGCGACCCGAACGTGAACTTCGCGGCCTGTATGGTCGGCAAGGAGTTCGGCTGCCGCGCTGTCATGCGGATCAGCGAGGACTACCGCGAGGAGATCTACGAACAGTACGCCGAGGACGTCGACGAGGTCATCTACCCCGAGCGACTCGGTGCAGCGGGGGCGAAGACGGCGCTGCTCGGCGGGAACTTCAACGCGCTCGGCGACCTCACGGAGCGTCTTCAGCTCACGTCGGTCACGGTCCCGGAGGACGCCCCCGTCGTCGGCAAACGCGTCACGGAGGTTGCTCTCGGGCCGAACGCGCGCATCTACGCCCATAGCCACGACCGCGAGGAGATGACCATCCCCCTGCCGGGGACCGAGATCCGGGCGGGCGACCAGCTCGCGCTCATCATCGACCTCGACGCCGTCGACGACGTCAAACGGACGCTGCTCGGCGAGGCCGCGGAAGCGCCCTGAGCCGCGTCACGTCGTCCGGAGCCGACGTGCCCCTCCCGCCTTCTCACGGTCCTTCGACACTCGTTCATCGATTCTGTCTCCGACGTCAGCTCACCGGTTCTGTCTCCGACGTCCGCTCACCGGTTCTGTCTCCGATGTCCGCTCACCGGTCTCGTTTCCAGCGGTCGCTCACCGACGCCGTCCCCCCGTTCGTCCTCCCGCTCCGGGTCTTTCGCCGGGAGTGCGACTGGCCTCCGGCTCACGCCCGTGCTCGGACCGCGTTGCGGTTCCACCGACGTACGAGGAAACCGGATGCCCCCGGCACCGGCGTGTGCACCGAGAGCGGGGGCTACCGGGAGAAACGGAGCGCTGACGACACCGTCGAACGACGGCGCCGCACACCGACACGTTGGACACGTGGGGTGTGCCGGGCGCGCGGTGGGAGGATGGGAACTGAGGCCGTAGTGCGCGCCCAAGCGTTTGCACCGCAGGTGAACACTTAAATCCGCGTCAGACGAGCGTGTGACTTTTCGGCCAATACCGGCGGACTGCGACGGCACGAGGTGGATCTCTCCTCCGTGCCGACGGCTATATGAATGATCGTCGTCCCGGCGACCGTGTCGGCTCCGCCGGTTCGTTCTGTGACCGGTTCGCCCCGACGAACCGACAACCCTCTTGGGCCGACACGCGTAGTCGTCCACGTGACCCATCCGTGGACCGACCTCTTCGAGCGGGCGGCGGCGTACGAGACGTCCGAGGCCGCCGTCAGCGCGGCCCTGGCGGGGATCCGCGACGCCGACGGTCGAACCGACGACGGAGCCGTCGACGGTGCGGAGAACGATGTCGACTGAGCCCAGTCCCGCGCGCGTCGTCGCCGACGCGGACGTCCTGGCGGCCGACCTCCTCGTCGGCGGCCCCTCGCGCGCCGCGCTCGACCACGTCTGGCGGCACTCGTGGGTGACGCTCGTCGCCAGCACCCCTCTCCTCGACGACGCCGAGGCGACCGTCTCGAAGCTCGCCGACGCGTCGCTGGCGGCGGACTGGCGCGACTGCGTGGAGGCGTGGCGCGAACCGGTCGACCACCCCGACGCCGACCACCCGGGGCTCGCCTCGGCGTACCGCGGCGGCGCGATGCACCTGCTCTCGTTCGACGACCGACTGCGCAGCGCGACGGCGGGGGCGTCGCTGCAGGGACGCGTCCCGCTCAGCGTGCGCCACCCGCACGCGTTCGCGACGCTGTTCGACGCCGACAGCCTCTACCGCGAGGTCGTCGGCGGCGACTACCCCGGGCCGGACCGCGATCCGCGGGCGTGAGCACACCACTCGACGCCCGACGACACCACTCGACGCCCGACGACACCACTCGACGCCCGACGACACCACGCCACGCTGCCACGACGCCACGCCACACCACGCAGATGTGCCGGTACGTTTCACTGGCGGTTCGGTTCCTGCAGTCGCATCGCCGTCTTCCGGACGGTCGACCGCGGGAGGAACCGCACGAGGAACGCCAGCAGACGGTTCTTGAATCCGGGCACGACGACCGCCTTCCCCTGTTTCATCCCCCGGTAACCGGCGCGAGCGACCGTCCGCGCGTCCATCACGCCGCGCTGGAAGAGCACCGTGTCGGCGACGTCCGCTCGCGACTGAAAGCCGGTGTCGGTCGGTCCCGGACAGAGCGCCGTCACGGTGACGCCCGTCCCCGCGACCTCCTCGGAGAGCGCCTCGGAGAAGTGCAGGACGTACGCCTTCGTCGCGTAGTAGACGGCCATGAACGGCCCGGGCTGGAACGCGGCGGTCGACGCGACGTTCAGCACGGCCCCCGTTCCCCGGTCGACCATCCCCGGGAGGAACCGACGGGTGAGCTCCGTGAGTGCCGTGACGTTGACCCGTATCTCGTCGAGTTCGCGGTCGAGGTCGCTCTCGACGAACGGGCCGTGGGTGCCGAAGCCGGCGTTGTTGACGAGCACGTCCACCGTGATGCCGCGTTCGGCGAGCGCGTCGGCGGTCGCCCGTGGCGCGTCGGGGTCGGTGAGATCCTTCACGACGACCGTCACGGTGACGCCGTCGTCGGCCTGGAGGCGTTCGCCGAGCTCGCGGAGCGTCTCCTCGCTCCGCGCGAGGAGCACCAGGTCGTATCCGTCGCTCGCGAGGAGGTCGGCGAACTCGCGGCCGATTCCACTCGACGCACCGGTGACGAGAGCGGTTGGCATGGACGCGAGAGGCGCGGCTCGGACAAAAGCCGAGGGGTCGTCGACGCCTCGCTCCGGAACTCTGTGGACGGCAGTGGTCACCGATACCGATCGCCCGGCTCCCGTCGTTCCCCTCACGGCGGTTCGGTGACGCGTCCACGGGCTCGGCCCCTTCGCCTGCCGACGCTCGCCTCGCTCCCGAGGTTCGCTTCGCTGCCGTTCAGCGAACCACCAGCAGACTCTCGCCGTTCGTCTGCTGAGGTATCAGTCGCTCACCTCGTTCGCTCCTGATACCACTCCGCGAACTTCGCGAGCGCCCGGCCGCGATGAGAGACGGCGTTCTTCTCCTCCGTGTTCATCTCGGCCAGCGTCCGGCCGTTGTGCTCGAAGATCGGATCGTAACCGAACCCGCCGTCGCCGCGCGGTTCGACGATCCGTCCGCGGACGATCCCCTCGAACAGCTTCACGGGGAGGCCGTCGTCCGACCCGTCTCCGTCCGGTCCAGTCGCTGCAGCCTCGATCCGGTCGTCACGGTCGATCGGGTCGGGACTCGCGTCGAACCCGTCACCGTCACAGTACGCCAGCACGCAGCGGAACGCGGCACGGTGGGTCGCCGCGTCGTCGACGAGCGCCTGGACGCGCTCGATGCCCACGGTCTCTTCGACGTACGACGAGTACGGTCCCGGGAAGCCGTCGAGGGCGTCGACGAACAGGCCCGCGTCGTCGACGAGCACCGGTGCGTCGGCGTGGCGGTACGCCTCGCGAGCGCCCCGGGCCGCGATCGGCCCGAGCTCGGCGCTCTGTATCTCGACGTAGTCGAAGTCCAGCTGGGCGACGTCGTCCCCGAGATAGTCGGTCGCCTCGCGGACCTTCCCGGGGTTCGTGGTGACGTAGTTGAGCACGTCCACCCCTCTACCGGCAGCGGAGAAAGGGAGTTCGATTCGGCGAGCCCTCAGTCGTCGATGATGACCTCGACGGGGTCGTCGGCGACCTCGGACTCGGGACCGTCTCCCTGCCGTTCGTGCCAGAGGAGGCCCGCGACGACGAGGAGGACGACCCACGACCGCCACGAGGCGAGGTTGATCGTGTAGCCGATGCCGAACGGTTTCTTGACGAGCATCCCCTTTCCGGGCTGCCAGTACGACGAGAGGAGGCGGCCGACGCTCGGTCGTTCGAAGTTGTACGGGACACCGAAGATGGTTCCGGACTGGGGTTTCTCAGCCATACCCTCCCGTACGACGCCGCCCGATAAATGGTTTAGCCTCGTTCCGGACCGCGTCTCCTCACGGGTCGGGTCTCCGTGTCGTCCGTCGTCGTTCACCGACCGGCCCTGCGGTGGCGCGACCGGGGTGATTCCGGTCGCCTCCCGCGCGAGGAATGAACGAACGAGCACACGCGAGTGAGTGAGTGAAATCGGCTGGGGAGGACCGTGGCTTCACCGCCCTGGCGGCCGCGTCCTCCAGTGTACTCACCGACCACGCTGCCGATCCGCTCCCGTCTCGCACGGACCAACCCGTCGGTACGACTTCGTCCCCTACGACAGGTCGATCCGCCCGACGTCGCGGTCGACGCCTGCCACGACGAGCTCGTCGGTCGCCTCCAGCGTCGTCCAGTCGCCGACGTCCGCGGAGATCCGGCCGTCGCGGTGTTCGACGGCGATGACGGTCACCCCCGGAGGCAACTCCACGTCGCCGATCGTCTGCCCCGCGACGGGTTCGGCGGAGAGCCGGACCACCTCTACCTGTGTGTCGACGGAGACGACGTCCTCGTCGAGGATGGTCGACGCCAGCAGTCGTCCCGTCACCGACGCCAGAGAGAGCACGTAGTCCGCACCGGCCCGGTAGAGCTTCTTCACGTTGTCGACGTCGTCCGCCCGGGCGATGACCTCGGCGTCGGGGTTGACCTCCCGGACGACGAACGTCGCGAGCAGCGTCGTGGTGTCGTCGTCGAGCGCGAGGATGACCGTCCGCGCCTCGTCGACGCCCGCCTCTCTGAGCACGCCGGGATCGGTGGCGTCGCCGACGACGTCGACGCCCGGTCGCTCTTCGAGGTCGACCACGGTTCGCGGGACGTCCTCGCGCGCGAGCACCTCGTCGACGGTCGAGCCGACGACGCCGAAGCCGACAACGATCACCTCACCGCGCGAGTAGCGACGGATTTCCGAGAGGGTCCGACGCTTGAGTCCCGACAGCGCCGTCTCCGTCCCGATCACGAGCAACACCGTGTGTTCGTCGAGGACGAGATCGGTGAACGGCGGCGTCCGGAACTCGCCGTTCGACCACGCGCCGATGAGCGTCGCACCCGTCTGCCGCTCGATGTCGACCTCGCTGATCCGCTCCCCCTGGAGTCTGCTCCCGGGCTGGATGGGAAACTCGGCGACCTCGAGCCCACCACCCAGGTCGACGTTGTCGCCCGTCGCGGTCGTGACGGCGTTCCGCACCTTGTTCGCCAGCCCCCGTCCGAGCAGAACGCGGGGGGAGAACGCCTCCGTCGCCCCCGCCCGCTCGTGGTACGGCGCGAGCGTCGGCTTCTCCACGACGCTGTAGACGGGCACGTCGGCCGTCACCTCCCCGACCGCCATGATGACGCTCAGGTCGACCTCGTCGTCGCTGTCCGCGACCACGGCCGTGGCGCGTTCGACGGACGCGTCGCGGAGCGCGTCGACCGACTCGGGGTCGGCGTGGACGACGTCGTGTCCCTGGTCGTGGAGGTCCAGGGCGCGCTCGCGGTCCGGTTCGACGACGACTCCGTCGACGCCCTGTGCGTCGAGGTCGGACAGCAGCGTCCGCGTGCGCGAACTGGAGCCACAGATCAGGACGTGGTCGGCGCGGTCGATCCCGGTCGGCGGCGACGTCGACAGCGCGTCCTCGACGAGGGGGACGATGACGATGGGGAACGCCGCGAAGATCAACAGGAGCGAGGCGATCTGCATCCCTACGACGAGGAACGTCATTACGGGGCTCTCCCAGGGGGCGT
Source organism: Salinigranum salinum (assembly GCF_009176545.1). GTDB lineage: Archaea > Halobacteriota > Halobacteria > Halobacteriales > Haloferacaceae > Salinigranum > Salinigranum salinum. Next base: position 602,540 of record NZ_VTOJ01000001.1, read on the forward strand.
CCTGGCCGTAGCCGGTCGTCGTGAACGTCTGCATCACGACCTCGAACGCCTCGAGGAACGTGCGTGGCCGGCTCTCGAAGAACGTCATCCCGGCGTCGTACGCGACGGTGAAGACGAGCAGGGAGCCGACGACCGTGACGAGGTAGACGCGGAAGAGGCGACGCCGGACTACCATACGTCTCCCTCTCGGTCCGTGACCGTATAACGACGGGGCCCGACCCGAACGTTGAAACGCGATTCCGCAGCCACACCTCGTATGCGCTGACGACGGCTGCGGGACGCTCGGCGACGCGACGGTGCGCCGTCCCGCCGCGTGACGAGCACCGTCCGTTCGCCCCCACCTGCCGCGTCACGGACGCGACCCGCTACTGGTACCGTCCGCGCCCTTCGACCTCGCGGAGTCGGTCGACGACCGTCCGCGCCGCGTCCCCGCCCGCGGCGAGATAGCCCGTCTCGAACGCGTCGAGCAGCGGTGCCGGCGTCTCGGCGGTCCCCTCGATGCTCTGGCCGAACACGTGGAGATCCATGGCGTGGTCCTCGACGTGTCCGGTGTGGAACCCGAGACCGAAGTCGACGAGGAACACCTTCGAGGGACCGACACGGACGTTCCGCGTCGTCGGATCGCCGTGGACGATCCCGGCACCGTGGAGCGCCGCGAGGTGTTCGCCGACCCGTTCGACGGCATCGGTCGAGAGCCGCGCCGCCAGGTCCGCCTCGCCCACGCGCTGGAGCGTCAGCGTCGCTTCCCGACGGTCGACGTCGCGGACGAGCGGCGTCGGGACGCCGACCCGCCGTGCCTCGCTCAGCAGCCGTGCCTCGGCGGTCGTTCGCTCCCGTCGCAGTCGGGCGTCAAGGACCGGATGCCGATACTCCTTCGGGAGGCGTCGCTTCGTGACCAGGTCGTCGGCGACCGTCACTGTCGCCTCGGCGCCGCGGATCTCCGACTCGTCCTCAGCTCCGTCGTGTGACACTCGCGCGACCGACTCCTCGCCGCCACGCCAGGTGACCGGCACCGCGTCGGGCCGGAAGTTCGGATCGACCGCCGACGCCTCGATCGCGAGCGTGTCGTCTGCCGCGAACATCTTCGCGCCGAGCACGGCGATCATGCCCGCGTTGTCTCGGAGGAACCGGGGGTCGGGCGCGTAGAACTCCGCGCCGCGCGCGTCACACATCGCGCCGAGCATCTCGCGGAGGCGAGCGTTCTGTCCGACCCCGCCACCGAGGACGAGTTCGTCCGTCCCGGTCAGCGAGAGCGCCCGCTCCGACACTTCGGTGAGCATCGCGAAGACCGTCTCCTGCAAGCCGCAACAGACGTCTTCCACTGCGGCACCGTCGTCGTACGCGTCCTTCGCGGCGCTCATGATCCCCGAGAACGAGAAGTCCATCCCCTTCACGACGTAGGGGAGGTCGAGATATTCCCCCTCCCGCGCCGCCTGCTCGACCTTCGGCCCACCCGGGTGGGACCAGCCGACGTGCCGGGTGAACTTGTCGATCGCGTTGCCCACGCCGGTGTCCATCGTCTCGCCCAGCACCCGGTAGCGACCGTTGTGATAGCCGAGGAGGTGCGCGTTCGCGCCCGAGGCGTTCAGACAGACCGGAGAGTCGAATCCCGACTCGTGACGACCGATCTCCAGGTGAGCGACCATGTGGTTCACGCCGACGAGCGGCACGTCGAGCGCGCCGGCGAGCGCGCGTGCCGCCGTGCCGACGATCCGCAGACAGGGGCCGAGCCCGGGACCCCGCGAGAAGGCGACGGCGTCGACCGGTGGTCCCTGTTCTCCGGCGTCCAGCTCACGGGCGCGGTCGAGCGCCAGTTCGACGACCCGAGGGATCGCCTCGCCCATGTGTTCGGCCGCCTCGCGCGGGTGAATGCCGCCGCTGTCCGGTTCGTACGGGTCCGACTCGATGAAGACGTCGTCGGCCTCGACGTCGAAGACGGCGGCGCTCGCTGCCCACGCCGTCCCTTCGATGCCGAGGACGCGCACCTGTGGGCGAAATCAGGCCTCTTCGGCCTCGACTTCGGGCTCGTCGCCGCTCGTGATCTTGTTGCGCTCGAGCATGTACTCCTGTTCGACGTCGCGGGCGAACTCGGGGCTGTCGTACACCTTCGCGTAGCCCACGGTCTTGCGCATGCCGAACTTGGTGTCGAGCGTGTGGACGACGACCTCGTCGGAGTCCTTGTTCAGTTTGGCGGCGAGGCTGTCGCGCACGGAGAGCCGGGAGGGGGTCGCCTCGTCGTGGACGACCTCGAACCGAACGTCCGTCCTGTGCAACATCGGGTTCTCGTCCTCGTCGATAATGTCGATCTCCATAGTCAGTTACCTCTACTTCTCTTCGATGCGATGAAAAGGATTTCGAAGGACGTGACGGTCGTACTCCACGTGGCAGCCGGTTCGCCCGCGATGGCCGGTCGGACGCGGGTCATTCGGCGTCGTCTCCGTCGTCGGTGTCGTGGTCGGCGTCCGCTCGCGCGTGGCCGAGGAGCGACAGCGCCGCGTCCGCGTCCCCCTCGAACTGCGTCAACAGTTCGACCATCTCCGCCCGTGTCTCGGGCGTGACCCGGACGAGCACCATCCCCTCGTCGGGCTGGCCGTAGACGACGCTCGCACCGTCGGGCGCGACGACGACCGCCGGGAGCGTGGCGAGGTCCTCCTCGCCGTCGACGTCGAGCACTCGTGGTTCGGCCGCGTCGACGGCCTCGCGGAGCGCCCGAAGCAGCGCCTCGGAGAGCTCACCGGCGGGGTTCGTGACGGTCTTCCCCTCGGGAAGCGCCTCGAGCGCCGACGCCGTCTCCGTGGAGACGGCTTCGCGTTTGGTCCGTCCGTCGACGACGGCGACGTCGGGCGTCGTTCCGGCACGAAGGAGGTGTGCGGTGACGACGTCGCCGACGGCGATCACGGGACGGCCGGCCGCGTCGAGCAGGCCCTCGGTGTCGGTGTAGACGGTGCCGAACGGTTCTTTGAACGCGCTCCGGAGCGGTCGTGGGAGCCGAAGCATAGCCCGTTTCGATCTCCCCAGCGATCAGCGGACCTTCAGCGCGTAACCGCCGGGTTCGCTGACGTTCATCTCCTCGGCGATCTCGCTCTCTTCGGGGTGGGTGATGTAGACGTACCCCGCCCAGTCCTCGGTCAGCGAGGAGGAGCCACAGAGGTCACAGGTCTGGTTGTTCGGCTCGTTGATGTGGTGACACTCCCGACAGGCGAGCCGTTTCTTCGCCATCAGTCACCGGCCTCCGCTTCGCTCTCCTGACGCTTGGCCTCGAGCCAGCCGTGTTTGCCGAGCCCGGGCTGTTTGGCCGTGAGCCCGATCTTCGAGTCGCGCGGGTTGCGCTCGTCGATGCTCTTGGTGACGATCCGTACCCGGACGGAGTCGCCGACGCCGAGCGTCTGGTTCGACTCGGTGGAGGCGAGCTGCTGGTTCTCGCCGTCGTAGGCGAGGTATTCGTTGGAGATCTGTGAGACGTGGAGCAGCCCGTCGACGGGACCGATCCCGACGAACGCGCCGAACTCGACGACCTCGACGACGTTTCCGTCGACGACCTCCTGCATCTGCGGATCGAAGGTGATGGCGTCGAAGTCGGCCTCGTAGTAGACGCCCGGACGACCCGGGAGCACAGAGCCTTCCCCGATGTCGTGCACCTTGCTGACGCTGACGACGCTGCCGACGTCCTCGTCCATCCGTCCCTCGAGTTTGTCCTGGAGCAGCCGTTTCACCCGCTGGGGAGTGACGTCTGCCAGATGGCGGGGCGGCACTTCGACCGTGTCTTTGAGTCGTACCCGTTTGTACATGCGTTATCGTTGAGTTCCTGCTACGGTTCCGTAATCGCAAGTGTGTTGCGGCCCCGGACGCCGACGACCGGCACGTTCCGGTCGAGCAGTCGGTCCCGGAGGGGGCTGTCGTCCGTGACGACGTAGTCGCAGTCGTGCTCGGGGGAGACGGCGAGTTCGACGACCGCGTCGTCGGCGTAGGTGGCGTCGGTGTCGGCGATCCGACATCGATCCACGAGGTCGCGCCCGACGCTCGCGGCGACTCCCTCCTCGCCCGCGCCCGCTGCGAGTTTCTCCAGTTCGGCGACGACGGCGCGCGGGACGACCAGCTCGACGGTCGACCCGTCGGTCCCGACGGGCTCGCCGAGCAGGCGGGCGAGCTCGTCGAAGACGCGGACGTTACGTTCGACCGGCATCATGAGCGCGTTGGTGTCCAGCACGACCGTCGTCACTTATTTGAGCGTCCCGATGCCGATGAGGCGCCAGCGCGCGCCCACCCGTCGGTTGATGGCGATCTTCGCGCCCGATTCGGCACACACCGGCCGCTTGAGGTTCACCTCGCACTCGCCGGCGCGCGCGCTCGTCACGGCTCCCACGGTGGTCGCGGTGCCGACGGTCAGCATCAGCGGCTCGCCGGTCGAGATCTCCTCGACCTCGTCGCCCGTCCCGTCGGCCCCGACGACGCGGTCGAGGAGGTCGACGTCCATGGTGAACGACTCGCGGGTCGGCGGGAGCGTCCCGGGTTCGCCGGCGACCTGCCCGGCGAGCGCGTCCCCCTTCGTCAGTGCGGGATCGAGTCCCGTCCCGACGCCGAGCAGCCCACCGGGTCGGACCGTGTCGAGCTGCGTCCCGCCGGCCTGGAGCGACCGTACCGTCGTCTCGATGGGGCGCCACTCCGACTGGCCGCCCTCGTCGACCTCGCGGCCGGGACGGAGTTCGATCTCGTCGTTCACGGAGAGCTCGCCCTCGACGAGGCTGCCGCCGATCACGCCTCCCGTGAGGTTCTCCCACGTCGTCCCCGGGCGGTTGATGTCGAAGCTCCGTGCGACGAACATCCGGGCGTCCTCGGTCGCGTCGCGCTCGGGCGTGGGGATCTCCCGCTCGATAGCGTCGATGAGGAGGTCCATGTTGATCTCCTGTCCCGCGCTGATCGGCACGATGGGTGCGTCCTCGGCGACGGTCCCCTCGACGAACTCCTGGATCTGTTCGTAGTTCGCGACCGCGCGGTCGCGGTCGACGAGGTCGATCTTGTTCTGCGCGATGACGATGTTGTCGATGCCGATGATGTCCAGCGCCATCAGGTGTTCTTCGGTCTGTGCCTGCGGCACCTGCTCGGTCGCCGACACCACCAGGACGGCGCCGTCCATCAGCGCCGCGCCCGACAGCATCGTCGCCATCAGCGTCTCGTGGCCCGGTGCGTCGACGAACGACACCGTGCGCAAGATCTCGCTCGTCGAGCCGTCCTCGCACTCTTCCTCTACGGTGTAACATTCGGGCGCGTCGACCCCCGGACACTGGCGGAACGTCGCGTCCGCGTAACCCAGTCGGATGGAGATCCCGCGCTTCATCTCCTCCGAGTGCTGGTCGGTCCACGACCCCGACAGGGCCTGGACCAGCGTCGTCTTCCCGTGGTCCACGTGGCCGACGAGTCCGATGTTCACCTCCGGTTGTTGTGTTGTATCCGTCACCATTGACCTCCTGAGAGTAATCTTGGGGAAGTTTCGCCCTGAACGACTGATAAAGGTGCTGTTCTCGCCGCCCGCGTGTGTCGGGGTGACGGTGTGCCGTCGACCGCTCCGTCGACCACCCACGCGCCGTCGCGGCTCGTGCGTCGGTTCTCCCCCGACACCGCCGTCTGTCCCGGCCGGTGTCGTTTTGCTCGTCGAGCGCCGAGGGTCGAGCGTGCGGGAGTACGCCTTCGAACTCGCGCTCTGTTCGTGCCTCGAACGGGAGACCGACTGGATCGTCTCGCGTCAGCTGGGGGGCAGCGTGGCGGCTCCCGGTGGTCGGGTCGTCGACGTCGTCGGCGTCGTCCCCGGCCCGGGGTTCGACCGTCGAGCCGCCATCACCGCCGACACCATCCCACCGCTCGCCATCGAGAGCGACGTCGGCGTCGGCGCTCCCGTCCGGCCCGAACGGGCCTTCGACTGCTCGGCGGACGTCGCCCGGCGCGTGGCCGACGCCGCCGTCGACGTGGGGTTCTTCGAGGCCGACCAGCGCGGCGGACGTCGGCTCGTCCGTCGCGCGACCAGGTACCCCGACGACTGGTTCTCCTCGCTCGTGGGAATCGAGAACAAGCCCGACCTCGGCTCGCCCGGCGACCTCGAATCCCAGCTCAGAACGGACGCGAGCCTCGCGCTGTTCGACGAGGTGGTCCTCGCCACGGAGAGCTACGTCACGCGCGCACACCTGAACCGCCTGCCGGAGCAGGTGGGCGTCTGGCGGTTCGATCCCGATGAGGGCGACACAACGGTCGTCCGTCAGCCGACCCGCCTCCCGGTCGACGAGACGGGCGTCGAACCCGTCGACTCCCGGCCGCTCCGCACCGACGTCGCACTCGTTCCGGCCGCGGAGAAGGCCCGGATCAGACGGCGTATCGCGGAACGGGCGTACGGCAAGGGGTGGCGACCCGATCCACCGGGCTGTGTCCACGCGACGGTGACCGACGACGGCCGGCCGTACTGCGAGCAGTTCGACCGCGTGGTCCACCCTGCCGCCGAGTGCGGTGACGGCTGCCCGTCCTTCACCGGGGCCGACCGCCCGACGTTCGACCGCGCGTCGTTCCGCGACGACCGGACGCCGTGGGTGGCCGACCCCACCGGTGTCGTGCGTCGACAGACCGGCCTCGACCGCTTCTCGTGAGTGGTCGCGGTCGTCACGACGATCGCTCGACGACCGCCCCGAGCGCGAGCGCGGTCGACTCGTCGCCCCGGTCGGTGACGAACTGACAGCCGACGGGTCGGCCGTCGACCGTCCCACAGGGGACCGACAGCGCCGGGTTTCCCGTGAAGTTGAACGGGGCCGTGTGTGAGATCGTCCTGACGAAGGCCTCGTCGTCGGTGACGCTCCCGAAGTCGGGCGCGGTCGTCGGTGTCGTCGGGAGGACGAGCGCGTCACACGCCGCGAGCGCCTCGTCGACCTCGCGGGTGAACGCCTCGCGGACGCGCTGTGCGGCCACGTAGTGACGCCCGCCCGACGATTCGAGGAGTCCACCGCCCACGAGTAGCTGGTCGGAGACGTTCTCCCCGACGCGATCCATCGGGAGGTCGGCCAGCGCCGCCCGGAGGCCCTCGCTGTACCCCGTCCCGGTGCCGTACACCTGCCCGTCGTCGGCGAGGAGACGGGCGAACTCGACGCTGGCCGTCGCCAGCAACGCCAGCGGCGTCGCCTCGAACGTCGGGAGCGAGATCCGGTCGACCACGACCCCGGCGTCGGTGAGCGTCTCGACGACGGCGTCGATCCGTGCCTCGACCGCGTCGTCGGCACTGGCCATCGCCTCCTCGACGACGCCGATTCGGTCGGTGTCGACGACGTCCGGGACGCTCACCTCGGGTGTCGGCATCCCCAGCGTCGAGGGGTCGCGCCGGTCCGGGCCGGCGATCGTCTCGAACACCGCTCCCGCCAGCGCGACCGACTCCGCCAGGACGCCGACGTGGTCGAGCGAGGGGGCGAGGTCGACGAATCCGAACCGCGGCACCGACCTGTGTGTCGGCTTCAGGCCGACGACGCCGCAGTACGACGCGGGGATGCGGACGCTCCCGCCCGTGTCGCTCCCGAGCGCGGCGTCGAGCGTCCCCGCGGCGACGGCCGCACCGCTCCCGCTCGAAGAGCCACCCGGCACCGCGCCCTCGGCGGCGGGGTTCTCGACCGGGCCGTGTGCGCAGGTCTCGCCGGTCGTGAAGTAGGCGAACTCGTCCATGTTGGTCGTCGCCCGGAGGTCGCCACCGGCGTCGAGGAGCCGCGTGACGACCGTCGCGTGGTACGTCGGCGTGTACGACAGGGCCGCCGATCCACAGGTCATCGGGACGCCGGCGACGGCGAGGTTGTCCTTCACGCCGAGGCGGTACTCCGAGAGCGGTCCCTCTCCCCGCGAGAGCGAGAACGTGTACCGGAACGCGTCGTGCGGATCGTCGCCCTCGCGCACGTCGGTCGCGGGCTCGTCGTCGGGATCGGCGGCGCCGAGCGTCTCGAACAGGTCGCTCGTCGCCTCCAGCTCGGCCGCGTACTCGTCGACCGCCTCGTCGCCGAGGTCGATCCCGTAGCTGTCTGCCGCCGTCCGGATCGCCTCGGCGCTGTCGCGTGTCATAGCTGGTTTCGGCGTACAGCTGTCACTCAATTAACTGTTGTGCCGACCGTGGTCCGACTCGTCGTCGGCACGACGGAACGGTCGGCGTCGCGGAGCGTCGTCGTTCCGCGCACCCCGACACCGTGGAACAGCGCGTGCGGAACTGCCACCCGGCTCGTCGCGCGGGACGGCCTCAGAAGGCTCTGAGATCCGCCGATCCACAGTCATCGCACTCGACGGCCGACCCCCGGGGCCGGTACGTCGCGTCGCAGTCCCAGCAGTGGTAGAGTTCTTCGCGTGCGATCCCCAGCATCGTCCGTACACCTTCGAACACGCTCATGGCTGGTCGACGACAGTACGCCACGCGAAATAATAAGCGCATCGTTCGAATTAGACTATAAAAATTACCGGTTCGGTATCGAAAGAGGTCACAACGGATCGCTACCTGGGCCGGACCGGTCAGAGGTCGTACTGCTCGCCGTCCACGGCCAGCGGCTCTTCGAACGCCTCGTCCGCGGGGTAGAAGTGAGCCGTGTGGACGAGCCGCGTCTCCCGCGCGCCCAGCTCCCGGGCGAGGTCGAGCGCCCCCTCGCGGGTCATGTGTTTCGTGCCGAACGTCCGGGGGACGCCCTCGTCGTCTTCGTGCTTGCCGCCGAGGGGGTGGTAGTCGCAGAGCGAGGCGGGGACGATGGCGTCCGCCAGCAGGAGGTCCGGATCCGCCAGTCTCGACCGGGAGTCGTCGGGGACCCCGTAGCTCGTGTCCCCCGTCAGGGCGAGCTTCGCCCCCGTCTCGGGGTCCTCGACGACGAGCCCGTAGCAGACGAGCGGTGGGTGGTCGACCGGCACGAGCGTACAGTCCAGCCCACAGGCCGAGAACCGCTCGAACGGGTCGTGATCGACGACGGTGATGCGGTCGAGGTAGTCATACTTGCGCCGGATGGTGTCGGCCACGGACTCCCCCGTCCGGGGATCGATCTCGTTCGCCGCGTGCACCGGGAGATCGTCGAAGAGGCGGTAGGCGTTGCCGAGGCCGTCGAGGTGGTCGAAGTGGATGTGCGTCACGACCGCCTCGTCGGGGAGCGGCGCGTCCCAGGTGAGGAACTGGTGGCGGAAGTCGGGGCTGAGGTCGACGAGGAGGCTCTCACCCGTCCGAGGGTTCTCGACGTGGACCGAGAAGCGCGAGCGTTCGACCCCGAGGTCGCGGGCACGGGCGCAGGTGTCGCAGTCGCAGCCGACGGTCGGGGTGCCGGTGGTGTCGCCGGTGCCGAGGAGCGTGACCCGCATCTACCCGGAGGCAGGGGACGACGGCGTATAAGCCTGGGCGAAGCGGTACGACCTCGTCCCGTCGTCACTGCTGCCACTGCTCGAAATACGTCGCCCACACGGGAACCGTCGTGTCGTACTCGCGCCCCGCGAGCGAGACGGTCGCGTCGACCCGTCGCGGGGCCGCAGCCACGAGGTCGTCGAAGGGAACCTCGGTCGCCGAGATCCGGTTCCCCTGTCGGTCGTAGGTGACGGTCCGCGCGACGACGACGGCGAGCACGCCTCCGCGTGATCCGACGCGGACGGAGGCGTCCAGTTCCTCGTGCCCGAGTCGCTCGGCTGTCGTCTCCCCGACCGCGTTCGCTGCCGTGCTCGCACACCGAACCTCACCCCACCGCTCGAACGACATCGTGTCGTACACCGGCTCTCGCTCGGATGCGGAGCCGTTCTCGACGGCCTCGCGGTTCGCGTGGCGATACGCCGAGACGTACCGGACCACGTTCCGATCTTCGAGGTAGGTGTACGAGTCGCCATCGGTGAACCGCTCGCGGACCGATATCGGCGCACCCCGTGGACGGGTGGGTTCGGGTGTCGCCGGGTCGTCCCGTTCCACTGGCTCTCGTTCCGTGGCTGTCGTGCTCGCCGCGGCGGTCGTCGTCGACTCCCGTCGTTCTGCGACGGGTGGATCGACGGTCTCCGTACCGAGACAGCCGGCCAGGGTCGCGACGGCGACACTGGCTGCTCCGAGGACCGTCCGTCGGGTGGTGGCGGGCATCCGTCGAACCACTGCCTCGCGATGGGTAAGTGTCTTTCCGGTGTCCCTCGGTGAGACGGTCTCTGCCGGGTTCGAAACCCGTGACGTCGGCCGTGGCCGTCAGTCGTGACTGTGCGAGTGGTCGTGTCCGTCCGCGGACGAGGAGCCGCCGTCGCCGGCGACCAGCGTCTCCTGGTCGCCGTCGATCATGTCCATGTTCTTCAGGTTGTCACGCTCTTCGAAGTCGGCGACGGCGTCGAGGATGTCCTGCTGGGTGAGCATCATCCGCTCCTCGGTCAGGGCTTCGAGGACGGCCTCGCGAAGGACCAGCCGGAGGTCGCTCCCGGTGAGCCCCTCGGTCTTCTCCGCGACGGATTCGGGATCGAACTCCGCGATGTCCATCCGCCGGGTGACGATGCGGAGGATGTCCGCGCGCATCTGGTAGTCGGGCTTCGGGAAGTTGACGATCTCGTCGAACCGACGCCACGCCGCCGAGTCGAGCTGGTCGGGGTGGTTCGTCGCGCCGATGAGGAGCACGTCGTCGCGGATGAGCGAGATCTCGTCGATGCATTTGAGGAGCGTGTTGACCGCGCGCTTGAGCGCGGCGTGTTCGTCCGACCGCCGTGTCTTGGCGACGGAGTCGAACTCGTCGATGAAGAGGATGCAGGGGGACAACCGCCGAGCCACCTCGAACGTCTTGTCGACGTTTTTGGCCGTCTCGCCGAGGTACTGGCTCGTGATCATCGACAGTTTGACTTCGACGAACGGGAGGCCGAGTTCGTGTGCGAGCGCCCGCGACACCGTGGTCTTCCCCGTGCCGGGCGGCCCGACGAACAGCAGCTTCCCGATCTCGCGGAGGCCGATCTGTGCGAGGTAGTCGCGGTGCTCGATCGCCTTGACGATCTTCTCGATCTCGCCCTCCTGGTCCTCGGTCAGGACGAGGTCGTCGAGCGTCATCTCGATCTCCTCGGGCGCCCGGACCGAGACCAGATCGAGCATCTCGGCGTCCTCCTCCTCGTCGAAGTACGACTCGAGGAGGCTGTCGATCCACACCCGGTCGGCCTGGATCGGTCGGTTGGAGTCGCGCGCCTCCTCGTGGGTCACGCCGACGTCGTGGTCGTCGTGTTCCTCGATCGCGGCGGCCAGCGCTGGATTCGTCGCGAACCGCTCCCGGTCGCCCCGTTCGACCAGCCAGTCGAGCGCCATCTCCGGCTGTGTGAGCGAGAGTCGCCCGGAGAACTCCTCCTTCTGGGTGAACATGAGGTCCGAAATCGCGTCCCAGGGGTCGTCGACACCCGTCGCCTGTCGCGTCGTCTTCTCGGTCGCGACCAGCGGGCGTTCGACCCCGCCGATCTCGTCCTCGTCGTCGGACTCCGCCCAGAACACGCGCCGATACCGCGGTGGCAGGTCGTTCTCGTCCAGCTGCCGGTTCTCGCTGTAGATGTGGGCAGTCAGAAGGAACTCAACCACGTCGAGAGCCCAGTCACTCATCCGTTCTTCGTTGCTACCACAGGCGCATAAGACCGTCGAAGGACGTCGGGCCGCGGGGTCGACGAACGTCACCACGCCTGACACTATTTCTCGACGTGAACGGGACGTCCGTGTGGTCGTCTCGGAGACCGATGCGCGATTAGGTGTCTCACTTCCTCACATCGTGCTACAAAACATACCGACATTCCACTGTAATGGCGTATAACTTTACGTCTACAACGGGTAGCGTTATCACGCTTCGCTGATGCAGGTCTGGCCGAGTGCATGAAACGGACCGACACGGATCCGGACGGAAAATGAACGATCCGCTCCGTACCCTCCGAGATCGTACAGAGGTAGTCGGTCGTGGCTGACCCCGTTCCGACGACGTGCATGCGATGTGCCGTCGGCTGCGGGCACGTCCACCAGGGTGCCGACGGCGGCTACGGGCTCGACACGGTCCGCGGCGACACCGGCGACACCGCGGCGAGCGGCACGTGGTCGTTCCACACTCCCTCGGGACGGGCGCGGTTCTCGACGCGATCCGTCGAGAAGCTCCCCGAACCGACCGACGACGACTACCCGCTCGTCCTCACTACCGGACGGGAGGCGGACGGCTACAACACGGGTGTCCGCTCCCGGCCGCGGTGAACGTCCGGGCGGCGGTCGGTGCCCGCTCCGAGGTGCTCGCCGCTGGCGGACAGTTCGACGACGTCGTCGCGGCGCTCTCGCCCGTCGTGATTCCCGAACGCGCCGTTCGTGCCAGCGTCGGCGTCGACCGACTCGTCGATGTCGACAGCCGCGCCGATCTCGCGCGTGTCGACGTGGTTCTCGCGCGCGCGGCCGCTCGATCAGAGCGATGCGAGGAACCGAACGAGGGAGAAGCGAGTCGACCGAACCGTCGATAACCGGATCGAAAACAGTGCGTTCGGGCACCTTATATCCACAGTATTCGGTTATACACCGACCGACTGCTCGATTTCGGACAGCACAATTGCATATTTTCAACGATTAACTCTATATGTGTCTATCGACGCACGATTAGACGTCGAACGTACGCGAATCAGCACTCGAACGGCCTCTCACGTACACGAACACACACCTCACACGACGCACTACCATGGCACACGAGAAGGAAGACTGGAAAGAGGAACTGTACGCGGACGACTCGTTAGCAAGCACGTCGCGGAAGTTCGACAGCAGCGTGACGGGTATCCCCGACGGCTCCGCACAGGACGCGATCAACGACGTGGCGCTCGAACCCCCATCCAGGACGGTCGACGGTGACGAGGTTCTGGGGTTCAATATCCGCGTCGGCGGCGGCCTCGGCGAGGAACCGTCGTTCGTCGAGTGGCTCCGACAGCGCGTCCCGGCCGACGAGATGTCCGGCGCGCTCCGGAACCTGATCGAGGCGTTCGCCGCCCACTGCGCGGAGCGCGTCGTTCCTCCGGAACGACGGAACGGAGACGTTCACGGAGGCCAGGCTTCCGTGAGCCAACCAGAAGCGGACGCTTCTGGTGACGACACGGCCGTCGAGGGACAGACGTTCCGCGAGTGGTGCGACGAGACGGGTACCGAGGCGCTCGTCGACCTCTGCGAACCCGAGGAGGCGACGTACGAGGAGCCGTACATGGGCGACGCGAAACAGTCGTGGTACCCCTTCGCCGACGAGAGCGAGACCGAGACGGCCGACGTCGCAGCCGGCGACTGACGACGATGGCCGAACCGGAATCCACCACGACGGAGCCCGAGACCGATCTCGAACCCGAGGCCGACCCCCGAGCGGGTGGCCGCCGACAGCACGCCACGGCCGACGTGGCACCGGAACTGTTCGGGGGCGGCCGGTGACGACGCCGTCGACGCCGTCACAGCCACGGACGGCGCTGCCGACACCGTCCACGCCCCTCCGTCCCCGACGGTTCGCGCCCCGCCCTCTCACCCGTCGGTACCCCGTTCCGTCCCGTCGGTTCTCCCGGCCATCCGGTCGGGGGGCTCGCGCCTCGGAGATCGTTACGGCTGGCTCGTTCGGCCGGTTCCGACGATGAAGCCGGACACCGGGTGCGCGGGGGTCGTCCTCGCCGGCGGCCGGTCGCGGCGGTTCGGCGGCACCGACAAGGCGACGGTGCCCATCGGCGGGATGCCGATGATCGGCCACGTCGTCGGCGCGCTCGTCCCGGTCGTCGACGAGGTTGTCGTGAACTGTCGTCCGGACCAGGAGTCGGCGCTTCGAGCTGCCCTGTCGCCCCGCGAGGTGACCGTCGCCGTCGATCCGATCGCCGACCGCGGTCCCGTGGTAGGGCTCCGGACGGCCCTCCGGGCGACCGAGCGTGCCCTGGCGGTCGTCGTCCCCTGTGACACGCCGCTCGTCCCGTCGAGCCTCCTCGCCCACCTCCGCACACGCGCCCGACACGCCAGCGGTGCCGTCCCGACCGTCGAGGGAAGCGTCCGACCCCTGCCGGCGGCGATGCACGTCCGCGCCGGTGTCGCCGCCTGTTCGGAGGCCGTCGGGCGGGGACAGCCGACGCTCGACGACGTCGTCACGGCGCTCTCGCCCGTCGTCGTCCCCGAGCGCGACGTCCGAGCGTACGCCGACCCCACGGCCTTCCTCGACGTCGACACCCCCGCGGCCCTCGCGGTCGCCGAGGCGACGCTCGCGCGTTCGTCCGACGCGGACGGGCGCTCACGGCTGGAACGCTCGACGGACTGAGTCGACCGGTCGATTGCCCAGCCCGATCGTGACCGACACGCGACACGCGCGACCGACCGGGCGTCGGCTGAGCGGGGGCGTCCTGCGCCGTCCCGACCCGGTCTCCAGGCGTTTATATCGCTCCCGGCCGATGACGTGGCTATGTCTACACCCGTCGTCGCCGCCGCCTGTCGGACCCCTCAGGGGAAAGCGAGTGGCGTCTTCGCCGACGTCCGAAGCGAGGACCTCTCGGTCGCGCTGATCGACCACCTCCTCGACATCACGGGCCTCGACCCCACGGTCGTCGAGGACCTGCTGTGGGGCTGCGCCCAGCAGCGCGGGGAACAGGACGCCAACCTCGCCCGTGTGGTCGCGCTGCTCTCCGACTTGGGGGAGGAGACGCCCGCAGCGACGCTCAACCGCTGGTGTGCCTCCTCGATGCAGGCGGTCGTCTCTGCCGCCGACGCCGTCGCCGCGGGCAACCGCGACTGCGTCGTCGCCGGTGGCGTCGAGAGCATGTCGCGCGTCCCGCTGTCGTCGATGCCGTACGGCGACCTCCACCCCCGACTCCAGGCCGAGTACGACGTCGCCGAGCTGGAGATGGGTGCCACCGCCGAGAAGGTCGCCGACGTGTACGACGTCTCCCGCGAGGCGCAGGACGAGTACGCCCTCCGGTCGCAGCGACACGCGGCCGAGGCGACCGACTCGGGGCGGTTCGACGACGAGATCGTCCCGATCGGTGCCGGCGACGACGCCGTCACCGAAGACGAGGGCCTTCGCCGCGACACCTCGCTCGACGACCTCGCGGGGCTCCCGCCCGCCTTCGCTGAGGACGGCACCGTGACCGCGGGCAACGCCTCGCAGATCTCCGACGGCGCGGCGCTCGTCCTCGTCACGAGCGAGTCGTTCGCGGACGACTACGGACTCGACGTCCTCGCCCGCGTCGGGACGAACCACGTCGCCGGCGTCGACCCGACCGTGATGGGGATCGGTCCCGTCCCCGCGACCCGTGGGCTGCTCGACCGCGCCGGGACCGATATCGACGACTACGATCTGGTCGAACTGAACGAGGCGTTCGCCTCGCAGACCGTCTACTGTCGCCGCGAACTCGCCGTGGACGAGGACCGGCTGAACGTCAACGGCGGCGCCATCGCCATCGGCCACCCGCTCGGCGCGTCGGGCGCACGGCTCCCGGTGACGCTCCTCCACGAGATGCGCAGGCGGGATGCGTCGCGGGGGCTAGCGACGCTCTGCGTCGGCTTCGGCCAGGGCGCGGCGATCGAGTTCGTCCGGTCGGGGTGAGAGTCGGGTTCGTGTGGTCGACAGGGTGGTGCGAGCGTTCGGCGTGTTCGGCGTCGTCGGAGTGAGACGAGTCGCCCCTCGTTCCGTGCGACTGCGCGGAGACAGCTGGGATCGGACGCTCAGTCGCTCTCGGGATCGGACACTCAGTCGTCCGCGGGTGCGGCGTCACCCGATCCCCCGACCCGTGCGTCCGGAACGGTCCCCGAGGCGGTCCAGCCGCGCGCCTCGTAGTAGTCGTCGAGCGCCGCGTCGAACCCCGGCAGGTCGTACGGGAGGGCGTCGTCCGCGCGGTCGAAGCCGCGCTGGTTGTTGAAGTGTCGCTCCAGGTCGACGACGCGAGAGCCGACGGCCATCAGGTCGTCGAACGACGCGCCCAGCAGTTCGGCGAGCCGCTCGTCGGTGACGAAGCCGCGAGAGAACTTGCAGACCACGCCCGAGTCGAGCACCGCGTGGTGATTCTCGCGGTCGATCAGCCGCCGTGGTTTCGCGTCGAGGCCCGCCGGAGCCATCGCCTGATCCTTGTCAACGAGCGGGTACTCCACCGCGTAGAAGGTGGCGTACATGTGGTCGGCACCCCGATTGGCGACGGCGAACGAGAGCCCCTGTCCCTGGAGCGTGCGACCGTCGTGGCCGGGGAACTCCAGTCCCTTCACGGACCAGTTCTCCACGCCGAGTTCGTCGTGACAGCGGGCGACGCCCTCGGCGAGCAGGTCGCCGACGCCCTCGCGATAGGCGATCTTCTCCACCGTCTCGTGGATCCGCTCGGAGTCGCCGAACGCGTCCTCGCTCGCGAGATACGCCGCCACGGTGTCGCCACAGGAGATGGTGTCCATCCCGAGCTCGTCGCAGAGTTCGTTCGACCGCATCACCGAGACGACGTCGTCGACCGCACAGTTCGACCCGAACGCCATCACCGTCTCGAACTCCGGCCCCTCGGTTTCGAGCCCCGACTCGTCGTCTCGCGTGGGGAGTTTGCAGGCGAACGCGCACGCCGAGCACGTCCCCTTCTTGTACTTCTTCTCCTCGATCCTGTCGCCGTTGATCCCCTCGACGCCCTCGAACTGGAGCTCCGAGAAGTACCGCGTCGGGAGCGCGCTCACCTCGTTGCCGAGATCCGTCACCGAGGTCGTCCCCTGTCGCTTCATGATGTGGTCGGCCGTCGCCGCCTCGCGGTGGACGTCCGCCTGGACGGACGGAATCTCGACCGTCGGGGTCGAATCGCCGTCGAACGTGAGGAGTTTGACGTTCTTCGCGCCCAGCACCGCCCCGAGTCCCCCGCGGCCGAACGCCCGCGACTCCGACGTCATGATCGACGCGAAGCGGACCGTGTTCTCGCCGGCGGGTCCGATACAGGCGGTGTGGTCAGCCCCGAGATCCCGCGTCTCTTCGGCGTACGCGACCGTCTCGGAGACGGTCGCACCCGCGAGGTCGGGTACGGGCTCGAACTCGACGCCCTCGTCCGTGACGTGGAGCGCGACGAGGTCGTCGCTCTCTCCCACGAGCTCGACGGCGCCGTACCCCGTCGCGGTGAAGTTGCGCGAGAGGAAACCGCCAGCGTTCGACGAGAGCAGTCCGTCTGTCAGCGGCGACACCGCCGTCGCGTTCATCCGCCCGGTGAACGACATCCCCGAGTACTGCAGCGGCCCCGTGGTGAGGTAGAGCCGGTTCTCCTCGCCGAGGGGGTCGGCGTCGAACGGGACGCGGTCGTGGGTGAGTTTCGTCCCCACGCCGCGGCCGCCGACGAACGACGCGAGCACGTCCGTGACGTCCGCTTCGACCGTCGTGTGGTCGCTCAGATCGATCGAGAGGAGTGGTCCCTGTGCGTGACGCATACCTGCTGGTCGCGCGAGTCGGCGATAAACGTTGATGCTGGTGGCGTGAGCCGGGAAGACACGCTAGTGGTCGTGAGCCGGCGAGACACGCCGGTCGTCGGCACCACTCTCGACCGACACACATTTCAGCGCTACCCGTCGACTCGGAGAGTGTGCGCCGCCGAAGTCTCATGGTCGGGGTGGCAGCCGCACTCGCCGGGGCGGGCATGGCCGCCGCCGAGGCGGGACTGGTCGGCCAGCCGGCGTTAGCCGATCCTGTCTGGCTCCTCATCGGTGCGTTCGTCGTCGGCTACTGGGCCGTCTTCGTCCACTGGGCCCGGGCGTGAGATCCGGCTCCACCTCCCCACGTCGCGCCCAGCTCGTCCACTCTCTGCGGTCGGTTTTCGCCGTCGTCCTCGGCCGTCCTCGCGAGGCCAGCGACGCTGTCGCGCTCCGTCGTCAGTCGTCCGGGTTGACGAACGACATCGCCTCCCGGACGACTTCCCGCTCGCCGATGACCGTCACGCGGTCACCGTACTCGACCGTGAAGTCGTCCGTCGGGACGCGCGTGTCGCCGTTGCGGGCGACGAGCGCGACGAGGACCCCGGGTGGTAGTTCGTCGCTGATCTCCTCGATCGTTCGCCCGATGAGCTCGTCCGCCGTGAGTTCGACCTCCTGCACGTCGCCCGACTGGCCGATCTCGCCCATCCAGTTCATCATCGCCGGCCGTTCGATGTAGTTGTCGAGCGCCTGTGCCGTCGCGAGGGTGGTCGAGGTAGTCCGCACCCCGAGCTCCTCGAACGCGTCGACGTTCGAGGGGTTGTTGACGCGCGCCAGGATCGTCTCGGGGGCGAACTTCGAGTTCGAGAGCTGGGCGACGAGGAGGTTCACGTCGTCGTCGCCGGTGGCGGCGACCACGACCTTCGCCTTCTCGGCGCCGGCCGACCGGAGCACGTCCGTGTCGGTGCCGTCGCCGTGGTGGACGGCGAAGCCCGCGTTGCGGGCGATCTCGACCGTCTCGACGTCCTCTTCGATCAGGACGACGTTCTCTCCGCGGTCTTCGAGGCGTTCGGCGAGCGTGCGGCTGACCTTCCCGCCTCCGATGATGAGTACACGCATGGGTATCACGTCCAGGTATTCTGCGATCTGTCGGGCGAAGCCACCCTCGAAGACGACGGTCATGAGGATGACGAGGAAGACGGTGCCGACGAGGAGGTCCGCGGCCCCGGTGAGTCCCTGTGCCCGGAGTTCGATGGCGAACAGCGTCGCCACGGACGCCGGGATGATCCCGCGGGGACCGACGAAGCTCATGAACCACTTCTCGTTCGTGGTGAAGCGGTCGCCCCGGCAGGCGACGAACACCAGCAGGGGGCGGATGACGAGGGCGACGATGACGACCACCCCGATCCCGGCGAGGCCGAGCTGGATGAGCGTCGAGAACTGCAAGAGTGCGGCCAGGGCGATGAAGACAAACGAGAGGACGATGAGGGTGACGTCGCCCTTGAACTCCGAGATGTCCTCCTCGTAGGGAACGTCGAGGTTGCCGAGGATGATCCCCGCGGTGGCGACCGCGGCGATCCCGGCCTCCGTGACGACCGCGTCGGCGGCCCCGTACGCGACGAGCGCGCCGGCCAAGACCAGGAGGCGGGCGTTCCGTGGAGCGTTTCCCGGCGAGAGATCGACGTACCGGAGGAGGTAGTAGACGACCGCGGCGACGACGACGCCGAACAGCATTCCGACGCCGAGCCGTTCGGCGAACAGCGTGACGAACAGGCCAGCGCCGCTCTCCTGGGCGAGGATGGCCTCGAAGACGACGACCGCGAAGATCGCCGCCGTGACGTCGTTGACGATCCCCTCCGTCTCGAGCGCGGCCTCCACCCGATCCCGTGCCGGGACGACCTCGAGGATCGGCGCGATGACGGTCGGCCCCGTCGCCACGAGGAGCGCGCCGACGAGGAACGCGACGAGCCACTCGGCACCCAGGAGGAAGTGAATGGTCGCCGCGGTCCCGACCAGCGCGATGGCCGCGCCGACGGTGACGAGCCGGAGCGTCGCGGCTGGCGCCTCCCGCAGGTTCTCGGCGCGGAGGTGGAACGCCCCCTCGAAGACGATGATCGCGACCGACAGTCCGACGATGTCGGAGAGCGCGCCGCCGAAGACGTCGGGGTCGACGACGCCGAGCACCTCCGGTCCGAGGGCGATGCCTGCCGCGATGAGGAAGACGACGCTCGGGATCTGGAACCGGTCCGAGAGGATCTGTGAGACGACACCGATCCCGATGATGGCGGCGACGATGGGGATGAGGCTGACCCCTTCGGCCGTGGCCATTCAGTTCGCCTCCATGTGTCCCGGCTGATGGTCCCGTCCCTGATAAATCCATATATACCCGCATCGCCGTGTCGGGCGATCTACCTCGGCTCGTCGGTCGCGTTCGCCCGACGCGACGGTCCTCGTCGGGCGTTCTCGGAGCGTGGTGGTCGGGTGCGTGATATATGATCGTTCACACCGTACCGTCTCACATGTACAGGCGCGTACTCATTCCCACCGACGGAAGTATCGGCGCGGAGCGCGGCGTGGAGGCGGGGCTCGACATCGCCGGGAAGTACGACGCGACGGTCCACGCGCTGTTCGTCGTCGACGAGCGCATCCACGGCGAGACGCCCGGACTCTCGGACGTCGAGCTCCGGTTCGAGCAGATCGAAACACAGGGTGAGGAGTTCCTCGAGGACGTTCGATCGCAGGCCGAAGAGCGGGGGCTCGCCGTCGAGACGACTGTTCGGCGCGGCATGCCGTACGAGGTCATCACGGCGTACGCGGAGGACAACGACGTCGATCTCATCGTGATGGGCCGCCACGGCGCGTCGGCACACCCGACCCCGCACATCGGCTCCTGCACCGACCGGGTCCTCCGAACGTCGCCCGTCCCGGTCCTCCCGGCGTAGCTCGGTTTCGGCTTGCAGGTCTCGGTTCGCGGCGTGTCGCGCGTCCTCGTCACCGTGGACCGCGTTTCGACTACTCCTCCCGGGCGACGTAGTCGAGGTAGCCCAGGACGCCCTTGGTGTTCAGGCGGTCCTCCGCCCGTGCCTTCTCCGTCCCCCAGATCTCCACCATGTCGGTGTGGTCCATGAAGTACTCGACGACGGCGTCGTCGTCCGGGAGGTCGGCGCGCTTCGCCCGGACGGCTTCGACCCACTCGACGAGCGTCCGCTTGTACGCGTCCATGGTCCCGTCCTCGTACGGACGCGAGCCGAAGTGGCCGTAACACAGTACCGCCGGGTCGAGGTCGGCGATGGCGTCGGCGTCGGCGAGACACTTCTCCAGGTGGAACTGTGCCGGCGGCGAGGTCGGGCGAACCTCGTCGGTCTCGGGGACGTAGATGCCCGCCGCGTCCGCGGTGAAGACGACGTCGTCGCCGTCGTCGTGGAGGAAGCAGTGGTGAGGGGCGTGACCGGGTGCGTGGTGGACGTGGAGGGAACGGTCGCCGAGGTCGATCTCGTCGCCGTCCGTCAGCCCACGGATCCGCGCTTCGGGGACCGGGACCGGCTCGTCGTAGTACTTCCACTGGTCTTCGACGGCCGCCTTCGTCCCGGCGACGAGCCGCGACGGATCGACGAGGTGTTCGACGGCCCGTTCGGGCGTCAACACGGCTGCCTCGGGGTAACGCTCGGCCAGGTAGCCTGCGCCGCCCGCGTGATCGAGGTGGGCGTGCGTGGGGACGACGTACGCGGGTTCGGTCCCGAGGTGATCGAGGAGGTCGTACACGTACTGGCGGTTCCGCCCGAGCCCGGTGTCCACGACGGCTGGACGCTCGGCGTCGACCACGTAGACCGTCCCGTACCGGGGGATGCCGTACGCGCCGACGTCGACGTAGTAGAGGTCGGTGCAGTCGGGGACTTCGAACCAGTCGCCGATGGCCATGCTGGGGAGAGGACGGCGGGATGGCAAAAGGGTTCGGACCCGCGCGTTCGGACGGACGAACCCGTCCATCCCGGCGGTTCCGGCCGGTGTGGGCGGTGGTCGGACACTGCCGCGACGCGTACGACCACCCCGTCGAGCGCACCGAATCCAAACCGATCACTTCCCCGTCGAACTGATCTCTCGCGTCCTTTCGCACCCGTCTCTGCGAACGCCCGTCGAACGACACGGTTTTGCCGCGTCCGTCTGAAACCGGAACAAATGCTGAGCAGGCAGTACCTCCGCGAGCATCCCGACGAGGTTCGGGCCTCGCTCGACGCTCGCGGCTACGACGACACCGACCTCGACCGCATCCTCGAGGTCGACGAGGAGTGGCGCGCGCTCAAGAGCGAAGGCGACGACCTTCGACACGAGCGAAACGAGGTGTCGGCCGAGATCGGTCGGCTGAAACAGGCCGGGGACGACGACGAGGCCGAGGCGGCCATCGAGCGCTCACAGGAGCTGAAAGGACGCCTGCAGGAGGTCGAGTCGCGGGCCGACGAGCTCGAGTCGGAGCTCGAAGAGCGGCTACTCGAACTCCCGAACGTCCCGCACGAGTCGGTCCCTGTCGGCGAGACCGAGGCCGACAACGTCGAGGTCGACCGCTGGGGCTTCGACGATCTGCGCGACCTCCCCGACGAGGTCGTCCCCCACTACGACCTCGGCGAGGAACTGGACGTCATCGACGAGGCACGCGGCGCGAAGACCACGGGCGCGGGCTTTTACTTCCTGAAGGGCGACGGTGCGCGCCTCGAACACGCGCTCATCCAGTTCATGATGGACCTCCACCGCGAGCAGGACTACGTCGACCTCTTTCCGCCGATCCCCGTGAAGAGCGCCTCGATGCGGGGGACGGGTCAGCTCCCCAAGTTCAACGAGGACGCCTACCGCGTCGGCGGCGACGAGTTCGACGAGTACGCCGACGACGACCTCTGGCTCTGTCCCACCGCCGAGGTGCCGGTCACGAACATGTACGCCGACGAGATCCTCCTCCGCGAGGACCTCCCGCTCAAACATCAGGCGTACACCCCGAACTTCCGGCGTGAGGCGGGCGAACACGGCACCGAGACGCGGGGGATCGTCCGCGTCCACCAGTTCAACAAGGTCGAACTCGTCAACTTCGTCGAGCCCGCCGAATCGTACGACCGTCTGGAGGCGCTGGTCGACGAGGCCGCCGAAGTGCTCGAACGGCTCGAACTCCCCTACCGCGTGCTCTCGCTCTGTACGGGCGACCTCACGTTCGCCTCGGCGAAGACGTACGACCTGGAGGTGTGGGCACCCGGCACCGACGCCGACGACGGGCCCGACAGGGGAGGTCGGTGGCTCGAGGTGTCGAGCGCCTCGAACTTCGAGGAGTTCCAGGCCCGCCGTGCGGGGATCCGGTACCGGCCTGAACACCACGAGTCGGCCGAGTACCTCCACACCCTCAACGCGTCGGGGACCGCCGTGGGCCGCGTGATGGTCGCCATCCTCGAATACTACCAGAACGACGACGGCACCGTCACGGTCCCCGAGGTGCTCCGCCCGTATCTGGACGGGCAGGAGCGCATCGAGGGCCACGAGAAGGTCGGCGAGTCGGCGCTCGGCACCGGTGAGTAGACGCCCCGCCACGCGTCGTTGTGACACGTTCTCACACGGAGAGAATCGTCGAGGGTGACGCCCCACGAGCCGTCGTCTCTCTACGCATGACCACTGCAACGACCCGCGGGGTTCACCTCGTCACCGCGGTCGCCGTGGCCCTGTTGACGATCCCCGTCTTCGCCGCGCTCGTCTGGGGCGTGTGGCGGCTGCTCTTCTGGGCCGTCGTCGACGCGTCGCCGAACGTCCGCCACGTGTACCCGACGGGAATGCCTGCGCCCGGACCGATGCCCCCGGGAACCACGTCGCTCGTGGGCGGCACCGGAGCGATCCCCCTCGAACTGGTCGGGCTCGTCACGCTCGGGGTGGCCGCCACCGTCGCGTTCTCGCTCGTCGTCGCCGGGGAGCGCCGGGACGGGTCCCGTTCCGATCGCGTGGACTGACCGACTCGTGACACCAGTTTCGGCACTGCAGCCGAACGCGCTTTACCAGCGGCCGGTCTACGCGCCCTGTGGCCGTGGATCTGCACGTCCGATACGAGGGTGACGACGACCCGGACAAGTGTACCGCCCGGAAACTCGCGCGGTTCGATCTCGCGACGCTCCACCGCTCCGACCGGGCGACACCGTACGGCGTCGTGTTGAACCCGCACGCGGAGCGGGCGCTCTCGCCCGCCGACGCGACCGGGACGCTCGTCGCCCTCGACTGTTCGTGGGACTCGGCGGGCGAGAAGCGCTTCTCGCTCCGTGGCGAACACCGCGCCCTCCCGTACCTCGTGGCGGCCAATCCGGTGAACTTCGGCCGACCGCTCCGACTGACGACGGTGGAGGCGCTCGCCGCCGCCCTCTGTCTCTTCGACGAGCGGTCACAGGCCGAGCGGATCCTCTCGAAGTTCCGGTGGGGTGAGACGTTCCTCGAACTCAACGACGAACCCCTCCGGCGGTACGCCGACTGCGCCGACTCGGGCGAGGTCGTCGCGGTACAGCAGGAGTACCTCGATCGGTAGCCAACCGGCCTCGGTCGTCGTGCTCGACGCCGCCTCACTCGGCCGCTGACGTCACGCCGACCGCCGTTCGAGCCAGCCACCGACTGCGCCAGCGACCGCGCTGTCGGCCGCGAAGAGGAGCGTGAGCGCGGCGACGACGACGAACGCACCGAAGCCGCCGACGAGCGCGCCGAGAGGACCGCCGGAGACGCCACCGACGAGGCCGCCGAAGAACCCGATCACGACGGCGACGGTCAGTCCGGCCAACGATCCCGCGACGAGTCCGTGCCAGGCGCCGCTCCCGGGGCCCCCGCCAGCCAGGTAGCCAGCGGCGAAGCCGCCGACGAGACCGGCACCGAGCTGTCCGACGACCGGCACAGAGACGCCCGCCGTCCCGACGACGACGACGAGGACGAACCCCACGGCGACCGCGCGCCAGTTGGTCATGTCTCGGGCGAAGACCGCCGGCGACATAACGGCGTTGAGACGCGGTGAAGGGAAGTCGGTTCGACCGAAAACACTTGCCCCCGGCTCTCCGACCGCCACCATGGATCGCCGATCGTTCCTCGTCGGCGTCGGTGCGACGGCCACCGTCGCTGGTGTCGAGCGCGCCCTCCTCGTCCATCGACTCGCGCTCCGCGCCGAGACGTTCGACTTCGGGCTCCGGTGTAACGATCTCGGGACGCGGGTCGGGACGTTCACCGACTGGGCGGAGCTGGCCCCGCGGGAACGGCGGGTCGTCGAGGCCGCCAGGGGGGACGGCTACGAGACGGAGACGCCGCCGGAGTGGCTCCGGCGGTTCGTCGACACCACGGAGTACGTCCGCATCGACGGCC
Source organism: Salinigranum salinum (assembly GCF_009176545.1). Taxonomy (GTDB): domain Archaea; phylum Halobacteriota; class Halobacteria; order Halobacteriales; family Haloferacaceae; genus Salinigranum; species Salinigranum salinum. The sequence continues at coordinate 627,231 of NZ_VTOJ01000001.1, forward strand.
GGTTCTACGAACTCGACTCGACCCTCCCGACGTACGTCGTCGAACCGGAGGTGGTCGACCCAGACTCCGTCGACGGACCAGTCGCCTCACGGGAACGATACGCGCAGGTCCGAGAGACAGAGTACGGCGTCACCTGCGCGCTCACGTGCGAGACAGCCGCCGGCGACTACCGGACGACGCGGGCGGTCTGGCTCCGCCCCGACGTCCGTGCGTTTCTCGACGAGTTCGACTACGTCGAGCAGCACGGCGACGTCGTCCGTCTCTCCGTCCGCGTCGAGGACGCCGGCCCCCCGTACCGCGTGACGGCCGAACCGGTTCCCGCCGCCGTGGTGCGTGACGGCGCGACGCTCGACCTCGGCGACGTCCCCGTCGAACGCCGCGACGACCTCCGCCGCGCGGCGACGACGCCCGGCGTCGCCGGAATCGACGGCCTCTCCCCGGCGGTCGTCGACGCGCTCCGTGACCACACCTACCTCCGGATCGACGGCCGGTTCTACACGACGTACCTCAGCGACGTCCGCGACGTCGCCCTCGAGGCGTGGGGACGCGTCTCCCGCGACGAGACGGCACCGCTCGAACCGGCACGGCTCGAACTCGGCGTCCGGAACGCGGGCGACGACCCGATCGACGTCGCGGGCGGCCCGCCGATGCCGTTCGGAGTCGTCTCGGCTCACCCGCCCGGAGCGTACGACCGGAACCGCTCCGTCTGGTCGCCGGCGTACCGCGAGACGGGCGCGATCACGACGGTCGGCCGGCGGCCGATCGCGGTCCTCGGGATCGGCATGAAGGCGACGGTCCCACCGGGTGAACGACTCACGACGCGGTACGAGTTCGGCCCCTCCCGGCCGGGGACGTGGGTCGTCGACGAGAGCGTCGGGGCGACGGTCGACGGCGAGTCGTTCGGTGCCGTCCCACTCCGGTTCGTGCTGACGGTCGACTGACCGTGGACCGAGCGCGACTGTGAACTGACAGGCGACACTACCCTACCGGCCCGCGGACCACAGTGTCGCACACTCGCTTCCGGTCCACGGCCGTCGTCAGCGCATGGAGCGCTTGGCCGCGTTCTCGCACATGAACCCTCGGTCGGCCCTCCGTTCGACCATCGGGCGGGCCCGCCCGCGAATGGACGGGCTTTTCGGGACGCGCGCTCAACGAGTGACAATGATATTCGAGACCCTCCCCACGACGCCGCGCGCGGAGGAACTCCTGGACAAGGCCTTCTCGCGGGCGGCTCGCTCCGGGCGATCGAAGTCGGGGCTGGAGGCGCAGGAGTCGATGCTCGTCACGGCGTCGAACATCGTCTCCGACAACCTCGAGAACGTCGTGACGTCGTGGCCCGACTTCGGGACCGTCGACCCCTTCTACCGCGAACTCGCGGACGCGGTCCTCCGGCAGTCGGGCGTCTCGCGCGAGACGCCCGACGGCGAGACGGCCGGCGTCGACGCCCTCCGCGGGAGCCTCTCGGAGGTGACGTGGGCCTCGCGGCAGATCCGCGAGATCCGCTCGGAGTACCAGACGAAGCTCCGCAACGCCGACCTCGACACGGGGCGCAAACACCGCAAACAGGCGTTCGCTCGCATCGCCGACATCCTCGACGAGATCGAGGACGACCTGCTCCTCGTCGGGACGGCGCGCGACGCGTTGCGGGAGCTCCCGGACATCCGCCCGGACGAACCGGCAATCGTCGTCGCGGGCTACCCCAACGTGGGCAAGTCGTCGTTCGTCAACCGGGTGACGCGCGCGTCGAACGAGATCGCTTCCTACCCGTTTACGACGAAGGGCGTCCAGATCGGTCACTTCGAGTGGGACCGGATCCGTTACCAGATTATCGACACTCCGGGGCTCCTCGACCGTCCGGAGGACGAACGCAACGACATCGAACGGCAGGCGGTCTCGGCGCTGGAACACCTCGCCGACGCCGTGCTCTTCCTCGTCGACCCGAGCGGCGACTGCGGTTACCCGCTCGACTCCCAGCTCGAACTCCGTGACGCGGTTCGCGACCGCTTCGCTACCCGTGGCGTCCCCGTCCTGACCGTCTGTAACAAGGCCGACCGTTCCCGGGACGTGGAGGCCGACGCGTACATGAGCGTCACGGCGGACGAGGGCGTCGACGACCTCCTCGAACTGGCAATCGAGGCGGTGGACTACGGGCCCGACATCCCACCCTCGCGGCTCGACGGCTGACGGCACTCGGGAGTCGCGCGCTTCAGCCCGTCGCGTTGTACGTCACGAGGACCTCGACCCGGACGGTCCGCGGGCCGCCAGCGAGCTCGGTCGGGGCACCCCCTCCCCCGCCACCGGTGACGAACGATCCACCGCCCCGGTCGAACGGTTCGGGACTCGCCGCCGCACCGGTCTGGACCGCCCGAACGTCGGTCAGACGCATCCCCTCCGCCTCGGCCGTCACCGACGCCTGTTCGCGGGCGGCTCCCATCGCATCCCGTAGCGCCCGTTGTTTGAGTGTCCGGTACCGCTCCCGCGAGAACCCGAAGCTGACGCCGTCGATCCGCGCATCTCCACGGATGGCGGCCCGGTCGATCACCCGTCCCGCGCGGTCGGGGTCGCCCACGGTCACGAGGAACTCGTGGGTCGCCCGGTAGGGTCCGTCCGCCCCCACCTCGGGATCACGGTCGTACCGGATGTCGTACCGCACGGTCGTGACGTTCTCCGCGGCGACGTCTGCGTTGTCGAGCGCCTCCCGGAGGGTCGAGACGTTCTCGGTGAGCTGGCGCCGCGCCCGCGCGGCGGTTTCGGCCGTCTCCTCGACCGACAGCCGAACGAGCACGCGGTTCGGCTCACCCGCTGCCGTGCCCGTGGCCGACACCTCGATCGTCCGCGAGCCGTCCGGACCGCCGCCGAGTGTGGATCCACCGTCCGCGACGGCGCTGGCACCGGCGAAACCGCCGAGACAGCCGGCAGTCAGGAGGAGGACGGAGACGAGCACCGTGCTCGTGTCTGTGAGCTTCATATCCGCCGTGTCCGCTCTGGAATTAAAACTCTGGGGGCTCCGCCGACGGCTCTGAGGGTCGTCAGGGTCTCCCGATCGTCGTCGGTCCCACCACAGGGAACTTGCTCGTCGAGTCCCGGCGCTCGCTCGGCCCGATTCGCATACGCTCGATCCACATACGCTCGACCCGGCCCACGAACGTGCGGGTCACGCCGCCTCACCCGCGGCGCGCCGTCTCGGCCGTCAGGCGGCGCGGTAGGTGACGTCGACGGTCACGGAGACGCTGACCGGTCCAGGTTCGAAGGTCGTCCGTGCGCCGTCGGCGGCCGACTCGGCGACGTCGAACCGCTCGACCGGGACGAATCCACCGGATGTCGACATCGTCTCGACGCTGGTGACCGAGAGGCCGGCCGCGCCGGCCATCGCGTCGGCGTCGGCTCGCGCGGCCGTCACCGCGCGGTCGATGGCCTGTGCGCGGAGGGCCGCGCGGGTCTCGTCCGTGAGGGTGAACGAGACGCCGTGGACCTCGGTCGCGCCGTTGCCCACCGCGAGGTCGACGATCTCCCCGGCGCGGACCGGCTCGGTCTCGATACGGAACGAGTGGATCGCCCGGAAGCCCCGGTCGGTGCGCTCGCCGTCACGGTAGTCGTACTCGGGGAACACCGCGAACGCCGCGGTGGAGACTGCGTCGTCGGGGACGCCGGCGTCGCGGAGTGCGGTGCGCATCCGCTCGACGTCCGCGGCGACCTGACCGCGGGCCGCGTCGGCGGAGTCGGCGGTCGCGACGACCGCGACGGAGACGACCGCGAGGTCGGCGTCGGTGTCGACGGCACCCGTTCCGGTCGTGGAGATCGTGGTTCCGTCGGTGGTGTCGGTCGTTGAGGTCGCCGTCTGCAACGGACCGACACAGCCTGCCAGGAGCACTAGCAGGCCCAGCGTGATGGGGAGCATTCGTGTTCGCATGACGCTTCTCACGTCGGCTCAGGTATTGAACACGCGTTAGACACAAGTGCACATTTCACCTATCTCACGGCGTCTCCGGTCTGTTTTCGGGCTCTCGCTCGCAGTGTCGATCAGGCACTCCCCGACTCGTCGAGCGCGACGTACCGGACGTCGACCACGACGTTCCCGTTCGTCTCGACCGGTAACTGTGGGAGCGGCGGGGGACGGGCGGTGGCACGGACTCGCTCTTGGAGTCTCCCGGCCAGCGGCGGCGGGTCCGACTCCAGCGGGTGCCCCACGGTGACGACGATCCGCGTCGGTCGTCTGACGGGGAAGTCCTCGTACTCGACGTCCATCGAGAGGAGCTTGAGCTGCGCGTCGCTCTCCGCGAGCTCGGCGGTGACGGCGGCCCGGGCGTCCTCCTCGAACGTCGCGGTCCGGTAGGTCGCGTACGTCACGCCGGCGAGGAACGACGACAGTACCAACAGCCCGACGGCGAGGGCAGCGATCCGCTTTAGCGTCGCCGCCCGCGCCTCGTCCAGCTTGAACCACCGCTCGGGGCGGTAACCCTGTCGCCAGAGCACGGCGAGTGCGGCGAGGTTGATCCCGACGAAGTTCACCAGCACTAGGACCGCCGAGCCGACGACGGCCGTCGGCTGTCCCCAGGCGATACCGATCCCGACGACGGCGGTAGGTGGCACGAGTGCGGCGGCGATCATGACGCCGACGAGCGCCGACGACACCCCCGACGAGAGCGATAGCGCGCCCGCGACCCCGGCGCCGAGCGCGACGGCGAGCGAGAGAACGTCCGGCGAGAGCCGCTCGCGCACCTCGCCGATGGCGAACACCTCGGTCGCAGACAGCGGGACGACGCCGGTCATCCGGACCGTGAAGGCGAACACGGCAGCCCCGGCGACCGCGAGGAACCCTCCCAGGAGCTGCAGACGGACACCGCGGTCGAACAGCTCTTCGTCGTCGACGACCGTCCCGACGCTCGTCGCCATCGCGGGGCCGATGAGCGGCGCGATCACCATCGATCCCACGACGACCGCGGGGGAGTCGACGAGCAGCCCAGCCGTGGCGACGACGGTGCTGATGAGCGTCATCACGACGAACGTCACGAGCGACGGCGCCATGTCCCGTGCCCGGGCGGTGAGTTCGTCGCGGGAGATCCGGTCGCCGTTGGTCTCGTTCGTCTCGTACTCCTTCTGGAGCTTCTCGAACCGCCGGGAGATGACCGTCTCCGCGTCCATCACGACGGTGAACGAGTCGCGTTCCAGCCCGGCCTCGCGCAGATCGTCGAGGATCGGCTCGACAGCCGCCGTCGGGAGCGGGAACGAGACGATCGCGGTATACTCCCGCCCGCTGGTCTCGTCGGTGAGGACGTAGTCGACTCCGTCGTCGTCGAGCGTCGAGGTGACTGCGTCGCGCTTGCCCGCGGGAACCGTGACCTGGACGAGTCGCACGAATCCCCGTCGCACCGCTGGAGGCTTATAACCTCACCCGGTCGGATCGTCCGAGGGTTTACCACCGATGCCGCAGCCACTCGTTCCGTGTCCTGACCCCTCGTCGCGGGACGTGACGCGGTCGTGCGGCACGCCGTCCCGCCCGTTCGATCGCCGAGCGTCGTCGTGCGCTCGCCGTGCCGCCTGTTCGCCACACGTGCTCCCTGGTGCGTTCACGTCGGCGCACCGATTCACTCGTTCCGACCCGGTTGCGACGGTCGACTCACAGGGCCTGCTCGAGGCTCGTCGCCACGTTCCGTGCTTTCTCGGCCAGCTCGTCGGTCACCTCGCCCGCCTCGACCGCCGCGTCGAGTTCGTCGTCGTCGACCCGCTCGACGGTCCCGTCGGCGTGTTTGATCACGTCGACGTGGAGGTCGACGTACCGTATCGTGTCCGGAAAGCACTCGACGGACGTGCAGACGTTGACGTACGTCCCCTTCACGTCGTCGTCGGCGCTCCGATAGACGGTCGGATACCACCAGCGTCCCTCGCGGAACTTCGTGAGCGCGACGTCCCCACGCTCGCGGGGTACGCCCAGCGCGTCGTACGTCCCGCCGCCGCTGAGTTCGCGTCGGACGGCGACCGTCCCGTCGGGGTCGTGCTCCACCACCTCACCACGACCGAGCGTGATGAGCCGTCCGTCGGGCTTGCCGTGCCCGATGGCGACCGTGTCGCCCTCGACGGGGCCGAACTGCCGGGTGACGACGTCGAACGGGAACTCGCCTTGGGGTGCGCACAGTGCCTCAACGAAGTCGACGCCAGCGCTCGCCCGGTCGGACGTGGTCTTGATCCGGTGGTGTCCCGGCATGGTCGTCGTCACCTCGCGTCGGCGGTCGTCGAGCGCGAAGCGCGACTCGCGACCGAACCACACCCACGCCGTCGCCGCGGGTGCGACGCGACGCCCGGGGTCGCCGACCGACCCGTCGCGGTGGGCGTCGAGCGCCTCGGCGCGTTCGACTGCTCGTTCGAGCGCGCTGCGGAGCGTCTCCATGTCCGCGTCCGTCGCGGCGTGTCGCCAGCGGATGCCCCACCCTTCAGGCGTGTCGACGCCGAGCAGGTCTGTCATCCCGGCGAGCTCGCGTCCCGCGGCGTCGTCGCGCGTGTCGACGCTCACTCCCTCGCGGCCGGCAACGAGCGTCGCCAGCCCCGTCCCCGCCTCCAGCGTCGTCCCGAGTTCGGCCCGTCGGTCGCGCCACGGGGGGTTGTCGGTGCGGACCTGTACCCGGAGGTCGTCGCCCTCGTCGACGTGTTCGTCGGTCGCGTCGTACGGGAGGTATCCGTCTCGGTCGCCGAGCTCACACACCGCACCTCGCCCCCGCGTCTCGACCACGCGGGCGTCGAACACGGCCCCCACGGGTGTGGGCGACGACCACACGAACGTGTCGGTTCCGACTCGTAGATCGTCCGCGACCGCGGTGACAGTCTCTGGTTCGCCGGAGACGCCGACGCCCTGCCGGTCGTCCGTAGTCTCGATGGCCACGTCGTGGTCGTCGTCGTCGAACGACGCGTCGAATCGGCGACGGATGGGCGGTGACGCCTGCACGACGTCGTGCCCGCCGCTCAGCAGCACGTGGGTGAGTGCCGTCGCGTAGACGCCTCGTACCCGGGCCGTCATAGGGCAGTCGGGTCCCGAACGAACCTGACGCGGGCGTTGACCGTCCCGCCGAGCGTGAGTTCGACTTTCTCCTCGGTGAGCGGTCGCCCGCCCTCGACGGGGATGCCCCACGAGTCGAACCGGAGGTAGCCGCGGATCTCCGAGCCGTGCGTATAGAGGTCGAGATACTCGACGGTGTGTTCCTGCGTGTCTCCCTCGCTGTGGGCCATCTCCATGTCCGAGTAGAACGCCCCGCCGCCGTCGAAGAACGCCTCAAGCGTCTCCGCGTCACTGTTCGCGGCCTCGGCGATCGCCTTCGAGGCCGCCCGGATGTCCGAACGCGAGAGGCCGACGTCGCGGAGCGCCGCCTGTGTCCGCTGGTCGAAGTGCATACTACACTCGTCCGTGGGCCGCAGGGGTCTTCAACGCTTCAGCCTCGGCCGTCGGGCACCGGTCCGCTCGCTCGTCCGCGGGTCGTGTCTCGCTTCCACACGCGACAGGTGACAAGACATTAAACTACTCCGCCTCTGCTACGAGTATGAGCGACAGAGTTGACCCCGTCCAGTCCGCCTCGGACGACGGTGTCGACCTCTACGACGTTTCGACGTGGGAGGAACGGACGTCGCTGGACGGGCTCGCGGTCGCCATCTACCGGCTCATCGTCGGAACTGCGCGCGTCGGCGTCGTGCTCCTCGCGTTTCTGATCCTGCTGGCGATCGGCGGGCTCGCCGCGCTGACCGATCCACAGATCGGCGTCCTCACGCTCCTCTCGGCGATTCCGGCGCTCGGACTCGCGGCGTACGTCTGGTACAGCGACGTGACGACGAGCGAGCCGCTGTCGTTGCTGGTCGCCACGTTCCTCCTGGGCGTGCTGACCGCGAACTTCGCGGCCGTCCTCAACTCGGTCGCACAGCCGACGTTCCAGGCGCTCGGCTTCCTCGGTTCGGTCGCCTTCTTCTTCGTCGTGGTCGGCCCGGTCGAGGAGAGCGTCAAACTGCTGGCGGTTCGCCTGCACGCGTACCGCCGCGACGAGTTCGATGCCGTCGTCGACGGTGCCGTCTACGGCGCGATGGCCGGCCTCGGCTTCGCCACCATCGAGAACTCCCTGTTCATCACGCGCAATATCGGAATGACGGGCGAGATCGATCTGGGGCTCGGTCTCATCGGGATGGGCGGCGGTATCACTGCCATTCGCGCGCTGGCGGGGCCCGGTCACGTCATCTACTCGGCCATCGCGGGCTACTATCTCGGACTGGCGAAGTTCAACCGCGCTCACGCTGGCCCTATCGTGATCAAGGGGCTCATCATCGCGTCGCTCATCCACGCGACGTACAACTCCACCGTCGGCATCGGGTCCGGGATCATCGCGGCGGTGACCGGGCTGCCCGGGCTCGCGGCCTTCTTCGCGTACGTCATCCTCTTCGACGGCATCTTCGGGCTGTTCCTCATCAGGAAGATCAAACGCTACCGCGACGCCTACCGGCGCGCCCACACCGCCGACACGAGTCACGAGGAGACGCTCCAGTCCGAGCGTACCGAGTTCGAGTGACGCGGACGTCTCGTCCGGGTCGGCTCCCTTCTGAGTTTTTGCTGCCCTGCTCGAGCACTCCGCCGTCGTCACTCGGTCGGGTCGCTCGGCCGGTCGATGCGTTCGAGGTACCCGTCGAGCATCGATTCGACGTACTTCGCCACGACGTCGACCTCGACGTGGACGGGGTCGCCGGGGGACTTCTCGGAGAGCGACGTCAGGTCGTACGTCGTGGGGATGATCGCGACGTCGAACGTCTCGGCGTCGCATGCGGCGACGGTCAACGAGATGCCGTCGAGCGCGACCGACCCTTTCGCGACGACGTACCGCTCGATCTCCGATGGGAGTGCGAACGTGTACCGCCAGTCCTCCCCGACGCGCTCGACCGCTTCGACCGTGGCGGTCGTGTCGACGTGGCCCTGCACGAGGTGACCGTCGAACCGTCCGTCGGCGGCGAGCGCGCGTTCGAGGTTGACGACGTCGCCGTCGACCACGCTCCCGAGATACGTCCTGGCGACGGTCTCGCTCGCGAGGAAGACCTCGAAGGCGTCGTCGTCGAACCGCTCGACGGTGAGACAGACGCCGCTGACGTTGATCGACTGGCCGTGGTGGAGGTCGTCGAAGTCGTGTGAGACGCGGAGTCGTCGACCGTCCTCGGTCTCCGTGACCGACCGAACCGTCCCCGTCGTCTCGACGATGCCGGTGAACATACCCGGGGTTGGGGGTCGGGTGGGAAACGGGTTTCCCTCCCGTGTCCCGGTGGCACCCGATTGTCGGTCGGTTTCGGAACCGCCAGCGTCGGTTCGACCTCGTGGCGGCCTCTCCGCGTCACCGCAGAGCCACCACGTCCTCGTCCGGACCGTACGTTTTTGCCACCTGCCTCGCGACGGTGTGTATGACACTGGCTACGCGCCTCCGGAACAGCTTCATCGCGGGACTCTTTCTCGTCGCGCCGCTCGCCGTGACGCTGTTCGTGCTCCAGTTCGTCTTCGACTGGGTCACGACGACTATTCGGCCGGTCGTCCGGCAGGTGCAACCCTTCCTCGCGACGACGCTCAACTACTCGGGTGATCTCGTCCTCGTCGCACAGGTCCTCTCGGCGCTCCTGATCGCGCTCACGATCACATTCGTCGGCTATCTCGCCTCGAAGAGCGTCGGCCAGCAGCTCTTCGGGGGGTTCGAGCGGGGAATCCGGCTCATCCCGCTCGTTCGGACCATCTACTTCGGCGTCCGACAGGTCTCGGAGTCGCTCACGGAGTCGACCGAGAGCTACGACCGGGTCGTCCTCGTCGAGTACCCCCGCGAGCGCCACTGGATGCTCGGCTTCGTCACGAACGGGAGTCCCAAGAGCGTCAATCGGGCGACCGACGAGGAGCTCTACACGGTGTTCATCCCGCACAGCCCCAACCCGACGGTCGGGAAACTCATGATGGTCCCCGAGGAGGAGATGTGGGAACTCGACATGAGCGTCCGACGCGGATTCCGCATCATCGTCACGACGGGACTGAGCGCCGACGACATCGAGGACGACCTCCCCGCGGGCGTCATCGACGACGCGTCGCTCGCGACACAGCGCTGACGGATCGGGCCGGTCGACGGTCAGCGTGTGTGTCTGACTGAAGCGATGTGGTCCCTCCGCCGGTCTACCAGCCCGTCCCTCGCTCACGACGTCTCACACGCCCCACAGCACGACGATGCCGAGCGTGGTCACGACCGTCAACAGTGCCTGCAACGGCGCACCGACGCGGACGTAGTCGGTGAACCGGTAGCCGCCGGGGCCGTACACCATGAGGTTCGTCTGGTAGCCGACGGGCGTCATGAACGCGGTCGACGCGGCGAACGTGACGGCGAGGACGAACGCGAACGGGTTCGCGCCGATCCCCCCGGCGGTGTCGACCGCGATCGGGACCAGCAACACGACGCTGGCGACCGGGGTGATGACGTTCGCCAGCAGCCCCGTGAGGAGGTAGAAGGCTCCCAGCATGGCGACCGCCGGGAGGACGGTCGACAGCGTGACGACCCCCGCGGCGAGGACCGCGACGCCGCCGGTCTCCTGCATCGCCAGCCCCAGCGGGATCACGCCCGCGAGGAGGAAGATCACGTTCCAGTTGACCGCGTCGTAGGCGTCCGTCGGCGAGAGCACCCCGGTGACGACCATCGCCACGACGCCGCCGAGCGCCGAGATGACGATCGGGACGGCCCCGACGGCGGCGAGACCGATGACCCCGGCGACGATCACGAGCGCCGGGAGCGTCGTCGGAGCGAGTTCGCGCTCGCGTTCGCGCTGAACGAGGTCTTTGATCTCCCCCGTGACGACGAACTCGTCCGATTCGAGCAGGTAGTCGACGGTCTCGTCGGTCGTCTGCATCAGGAGGGAGTCGTACGCCTCGATCGGCGTCGCGCCGAAGTTCTCGCGGACGAGTTCGCCGGTCCGGCGGCGAACGGCGATGACCGTCGCGTCGTACCGCTCGCGGATCCGTGCCCCGCCGATGGTGTCGCCGACGACCGACGACTCCGCCGGGACGACCAGTTCGACGAGCGTCCCCTCGGTGGGGTTGTCGAGTTCGTCGTCGCCGACCGTCGCCCGGGGGAGGTAGCGGAGGTCGACGAGGTCACAGAACCGCTTGATCTCGTCGGGTGCGCCGCGGACCGTGAGGATGTCGCGTGCCTCCAGTTCCCGGTCGGTGTCGACCGCGATGAAGTGCTGGTCGCCGCGGACGACGTCGAGGATGTCGATGTCGAGGTCGCGTGCGGCGTCAGTGACGACGTCGGCGGCGGGGACGCCGACGAGCGGCGACCGCGACGGGACGAGGACGCGCGCGAGGTACTCGTCGACCTCGTACTGCTCCGTGCGCCCGCCGGGCTTCACCCGCGCCGGGGTGAGCGCCTTCCCGACGGTGAGCAGGTAGGCACTCCCGACGACGAGCACCACGGCGCCGAGCGCGGTGAACTCGAACATGCCGAACGGGTGATCGATGAGCGACGCCGAGAGGTCGCTCGCCACGAGGTTTCCCGCCGTCCCGATGAGCGTCAGCGTCCCGCCGAGCATCGACGCGTACGACAGCGGCAGGAGCAGTTTCGACGGCGACACCCCCGCCTCCTCGGCCAGATCCGTCACCATCGGGATGAACACCGCGACGACCGGCGTGTTGTTGATGACGCCCGCGATGGGGCCCGTGAGCCCGACGATCGCCACGAGGAGCCGGTTCTCGCTGCCGCGGGTGACGTGGGCGACCTCCGCGCCGAGTCGACGGACGACCCCCGTCTCTTGGATGCCCTTCGAGAGGATGTACATCGCCAGGATCGTCACCGTCGCCGTGTTCGAGAAGCCGGACAGTCCCTCCTGAGGTGAGATCCCCGTCCACGGCCCGAGGACGACGAGCACGACGACGAGCCCGATGGCGACGATGTCCGGCGAGACCACTTCGCTCACGAACAGCAGCACCGTCACGGCGATGAGTCCGAACACCAGTGCCGTCTCCACCGGGAGCCCTAGGATCATCTCGTGTGCCCCTCTCTGGGGGACGTGGCTTAGCTGTTCGCCCGGTCGAGGAAGCCGCAGTCCGTGTCACGAACCGTCGAGACGCCGCGTTTTTACCCCCTGCTCGCCAAGCCGCCCTCATGGCGATGGGTATCACGGAGTCGATCACGCTGGCGGCGAGTCTCGTCTTCGCCCTTCCGCTCGGGGTCTTCGCACTCACGACGCTACTCGACGGCAATACGTTCCTCGGGGCCGTCCTCCTCGTCGTCGCCGTGCTGATGGTCGTCCTCCCGCGTCGGCTCACGACCCCGGCCGACGTCCCCGCCGCCGTCGCCGAGAAGGCCGTCGGTAAGGCGGTCAAAGTCCCCGACGAGGACGAGGAGTGAGCCGCCGTCCTCGGCGTCCGTGATACGGTCGCTGCTCTCCAGTGACCCGATCGGCGCGTCCCGTGCGCCGGTCATCGCTCGACCGCTCGGTGCGCCGCCGCGACCGACACCGACTCCGGAAGCGACACGAGTCGCTCGACCCCATCGTCGAGGAGGTACGTCTCCACCCACGTCACCGCGTCCGCGCGTCGCTCCTCGCCGACGGTTCCGTCGGCTGCCCGCGTCACGGTCGCGGCGACGACGACCGCCTGGCCCGGTTCGATCGTATCGTCGCCGCGAGGGCGTTCCCGCTCGGCGAGGCCGACGCCGTGGACCGCGACCGAAGGATCCTCGAACCCGTACGCCGCCAGCTCCGCGCGCAGTTCGGTCACGACGCTCCCGGCCGTCTCCGTCTCCCCGTCGAGCGCTGCCGCGAGCCGGCCGCGAGCGGAACCGTGTGCGGCTCGCAGTGCCACGTGGGCCCGGCGTTCCCAGCCACCGTCACCGTCGACGACGAGGGTCCACGTGGCGCGAACGCGCGTCCCCACCGGTCCGCGCGGTCGGCAGTCGACCATGATCGGTCGGTCCCGGACGAGCGCCCCCTCCGACGGGCCCGCGCCGTACACCCGCGTCTCGCCCGCGTCGACGCCCGCGCGGGCGAGGGTGACCGCCACGCGTCGTCGCAGTCGCGTCGCCGTCAGCGGGTCAGCGTCGTCCGTTCCGTCTCCGGTCTCGCGTCTCGTCCCGCCGTCGTCGTCGCCCGTGTCGACCCGGAGCGTCCCGTCGGCCGCGACGCTCGCGCCCGCGAGCAGGTCGACCGTGGCCTCGACGCCGGCCGTCGTCGCCGCTCCCACGTGCGAGAGGGCTTCTCCTTCGGCGGCCGTCTTCACCGACCGCGCCTCGGCGAGCGCCGTCGTCGACGCGACCTCGAACCCCGCTCGTTCGAGGAACAGCGCCGCGTCGTAACGGATGCCGCGGGGCGCGAGCACCGTCCCGGTCTCGGCCACCTCGCCGACGACCCGTGCGACGGCACTGGCCGGGTCGTGCACCGTCCGAACCGCGAGTCGGTCGTCGCGGGGAGGTTCCCCCGGCCGGTCGTCGTCGACGAGAGACACCGCTCGCTCCGGCGTGACGACGACGGCCTCGCTCCCGAAGACGGCACCGTCGGCGTCCGTGCCGGCGTGGACGAAGGCGACGGCGTCGGTCGAGTCGAGGCGATCACGGACCCGCTGGAGGGCGCGCTCGGCGCGACTCGTCCGAACGCGGCGTTCGAGTGGCGTCACGTCCACACGACGGGCGCCTCAGGGCTCCGGCGCAGCCGGCTCCTGTGCGGCCTCGAGGAGTTCCTCCAGGGACTCGTCCCTGAGTTCGTTGTGGAGGAGCACGCTCACCGGGAGCGTGGGAGCCCCGTCGACGAGGTTCTCGAGGACCACGAGTCGCTCGCGGGCCCGCGACATCCCGACGTAGAAGACGCGGCGTTCGTTGTCGGTCAGGATGGGCACCGGGCTCGTCGTCGAGGTGAACGACTCGATGCCGTGGGCGGCGAGTTCGTCGTCGGAGACGGAGGCGGCCATCTGCTCGACCACCTTCTCGGTGAGGTCGGTCGAGACGAACACGTGGTCGGCCTCGCGACCCTTCGCGGAGTGGATGGTGCCGAGGCGGACGCGGTTGGGGTCCATCCCCTGGTACGGCCCGTCGAAGTACGCCGAGATGGATTTGCGCTGGAAGCTGGTCACCTTGCGGACCATGTCCGACGCCGAGGCGCCGTCGGGGACGAACGGGGCGAGGTTCCGGATCTCGTCGGATTCGATCTCGATGGCGGCGAGGTCGTCCGTCTCCGACGCCTCCTCGACCTCGTCGACGAGGTCGTACAGGTCGTCGCGTTCGTTCGAGCCGAACGCCGACTCCTGAAGCATGTCGGCCAGGCGTCTCGCTTCCAGTCCCGTGATCGGGTCGTCCTCGGCGAGTTTCTCGACGGCGCGGACGTAGTCGGCGAGGCGGTCGGTCCACATCCGCTGGTCGGTCATCACCGAGAAGGGCATCCCCAGCGGGAGGAACTCGTCGATGAACTGGAACATCTGGTAGCGCGCCCTGAACAGGACCATCACCGTCCCCTCGTCCTGTTCGACGGTGTAGCGGACGTTCCGCGCGAGGTCGAGCATCGAGGGGTTGAAGACGCCCTCGACTCTCCCACCCTCTTTCCGGGGCTTGAGATCCTTCTCCTGGCGCTTCTCGATGTGGCGGATCTCCCGGTTGACGACGTTGAGGATCTTGGAGGGGAGTCGGTAGGAGTTCGGGAGGACGACGTCCTCGTTGCGCGGCGTGTCGAGGAGGAGATCGGGGTCGGCACCCTGCCACGCGTACACCACCTGGTCGTCGTCGCCGGCGATGAGCACCGTCTTCATGTGCGGCTTCCACTCCTCGTACACGTCGTACTGGAGGGTGGTGATGTCCTGGAACTCGTCGATGACCAGGTAGTCGACGTGTGGGACGAGCGAGCGCTGCTTCACGCGCTCGAGCATGTCCGCGAAGCCGACGAGACCGTTGTCGCCCTTGTACGAGCGCCACGCGCGGATGGTCTCGGGGATGTCGACGCGGTCGTCGCTCGACGGCCACGTCGGGGTGTACTTGTTGCCCTCCTGTGCGTTGGGGTCGATCTCCGGGGGGAGGCGGACCTCGTCGACGTTCCACTGGAAGGGGACGTCGTACCAGTCGGCGACGTCTCGTCTCGTTCGTTGGAGCCACTGCGACGTGGCGATGATCTTGTTCCCGAGCGTCGTCGACCGCGCGGTGCGGCGTCCGCCGCTCTTGTACTCGTCCTCGTACTCGACGCCGTACTCCTCACAGAACGCCTGCTTGTCCTTCTCGCCCACGACGTCGCCACGCGAGAGGTTCAACAGCTCGTACGCCTTCGCGTGCATCGTGCTCACGTTGCCTTTCAGCGCGCGTGGCGTCGTGTCGAGCCGATCGGCGAGGCGTTCGCGGATCTCCGCGGCGGCGGCACGCGTGTACGACACGACGAGCACGTCCGAGACCTCGATGTCGTCTTCCTCGAGGAGGGTCTCGACGCGGTCGAGGAGGGCGGTCGTCTTCCCGCTCCCGGGGCCACCGAACAGCCGGGTCACGGTAACGTCTTCGCTCATTGTACGCGTCCACGCCCCGCTGGTTCATAAACGACGTGCCTCGTCGCATCAGCAGGCTGAACAGTACGTGGCGTGGTGGCCTGCACTGTCGGACGGCCGGTCGCGGCGGTTGTGCGGCTAGTCGGTGGCGGCCGTGCGACCGCTCGTCGGCGAGTAACGGAGCAGAGTGTGATCGATCGACGACGCCCGCCTCAGGTGTTCGGGTTCCAGCCGCAGACCGAACACTGGCTGGCCGACGTGTCGTGCAGTGCGCCGCAGTCGGGGCACTGGAGCTTGTTATAGGATCGATCCCAGCGTACGGGTGTTGTGTCGTGACCGCGCTCGGCGAGGAACTGGTCGAACAACTCGTCGTCGTTCATGCTGGGTTCGGCTGCCATACAGGTCGTGATACGGGATACCGTTACTTATGTTTACTGTTACCATGGGGATATTTGACACGTTCTCCACGGAAGTACTGTCTGGGAATGAGTACGGTCTGGGAGACCTTCCGCACGATCCCGTTCGTGTCGTACGTCGGAGACGGACCGCAGTCGGCCGTACGTGAGCGACCTCAGACCGAGTCGAGGTCGTACAGCGCGCCGTACTTCGCCGTGACGTAGTCGGTGAACGCCGCCGCCGAGAAGTCCTCGCCCGTGGCCTCGCGCACGAGATCGTTCGTCTCGTAGCGCTGCCCGTGCCGGTGGACGTGTTCGCGGAGCCACTCACGCAGCGGATCGAACTCACCCGCCCGGATCCGTGCGTCGACGTCGTCGAGGTCGGCGGCGGCCGCGTCGAACAGCTGAGCCGCCATCGCGCTCCCGAGCGAGTACGTCGGGAAGTAGCCGAACGAACCGTGCGACCAGTGGATGTCCTGCAGACAGCCCTCGGCGTCGGTCTCGGGGCGGATCCCCAGATACTCCTCCATCTTGTCGTTCCACACCGCGGGCACCTCGTCGACCGAGAGGTCGCCCGCGATCAGCGCGCGCTCGATCTCGAACCGGAGCACGATGTGGAGGTGGTAGGTGAGTTCGTCCGCCTCCACCCGGATGAGGTTGTCCTCGTACACCTGGTTGACCGACTCGTACGCCTCCCGCGGCGTCACGCCGTCGAGCCCCGGGAAGTGCTCCGTCATGGTGGGGAGGAACCGCTCCCAGAACGCCTGTGAGCGGCCGACGTGGTTCTCCCACAGCCGCGACTGCGACTCGTGGACCGACAGCCCGCGGTGTTCGCCCAGCGGGGTGGCGTACGCCTCGTCCGGGAGCCCGAGCGTGTACGTCGCGTGGCCGAATTCGTGAATCGACGACGTGATCGAGCCGATGGGGTCGGACTCGTCGAACCGGGTCGTCACCCGGGCGTCGAACTGTGTCCCCGTCGAGAAGGGGTGCGAGGAGGTGTCGAGTCGGCCGCGCTCCCACGGGTAGCCCAGCGTCGTGAGCGCCTCGCGGGCCACCGCCTCCTGCGTGTCGGTGTCGAACGTCCCGGCGAAGGCGTCGGTCGTGATCGGCGTCTCCGACGCGCGGATCTCCTCGATCATCGGGACGAGCGTCTCGCGGATCTCGGTGAGGATTTCCTCGGCCCGGTCGAGCGAGAGACAGGGTTCGTAGTCGGCGAACAACACCGCGTAGGGGTCGGCGTCGGGGTCGATGTGCTCGGCGTACTGCCGCTTGAGCTCGACCAGCTCCTCGACGTGTGGGGCGAACGCGTCCCAGTCGTCGTCGGCTTTGGCCTGTTCCCAGACGGGCAGCGCCTCGGACGTCTTCTGGGAGATGCGCTCGACCAGCTCGGTCGGGACGCGGACGGCCCGCTCGTAGTCGCGGCGCACCTCGCGGACCACCGCCGCCTGCTCGGAGGAGAGCTCCCGCGATTCGAGATCGTCGAGGAGCGCACCCATCTCGTCGTCGGTGAGCAGGTCGTGGTGGACTGCGGAGAGCGCCGACAGCTGCTGTGAGCGCGCCGGTGTACCCGCCTCGGGCATCATCACCTGCTGGTCCCACGAGAGGAGCATCGACGCCGCCGAGACGTTGTTGAGCCGTTTTACCTTCGAGAGGAGCGTCTCGTAGGCGTCTGGGGTCTCTGCCGTGGAGGATTCGGTCGCCATACCGGACCCAGGGCACGGGGCCTTATGAATTGTCGAGGCCGTCGCTTCCGTGTGGTGCCGCATCCGTGAGACGATCTCACAGGTATCGAACTCGTGGGACGATCTCATCGGTGTCGGACCCGCGGCGTGATCGTCCTTCTCGGCGTCTCGTGACCGTCGTCACCCGAGGTCGGCCATCGACTCGGCCACGCCGCGGTAGATCCGGTAACACCGGTCCAGTACGGCCAGACTCACCGACTCCTCGGCCGTGTGCGCCTCGCCCGGTTCGGCGGCGCCACAGACGACGCAGGTCGTTCCCGCGTCCGCGAGCCACCCCGCGTCCGTGGCGTGCGGTTTCACGACGTGTTCTGGCTCTCCCTCCTGCGCCGCAGCTGCCGCGTCGAGCACGAGGTCGGCGAACGCGGCGTCGTCACAGGCCATCGGGAGGAGGTCCTGGTCGATGCGCCACTCCACGCCCTCGATCGCCTCGACGTGCTCCAGCGGTGCGCGCTCGCCCGGGACGGTCCGCTCGTCGACGGTCACCTCACACTCCTCGGGGATGACGTTCCAGGCCGTCCCGCCCTCGATCTCGGTGACGGCGACGCTGCCCTCGAGCTCGAAGCCGAGCACTTCGCTCGCGGGGAAGTCGAGTGACCGAACGACGTCGACCGCGTCGCAGGCGCGGTAGACGGCATTTTCGCCCGACTCGGGCTCGCTCGCGTGGGCCGTCTCGCCGCGAGCGACGAGCGTGCTCCCCCGGCGACCCTTGTGAGCCACGGCGACGTCCGTGACGCCCGGCGCGGAGTAGCCAGTCGACCCCTCGCCGACCACGGCGTAGTCGACGTCGAACCCCTCGTCCAGCGCCGCGCGGGCGCCGACGCCGCCCTGCTCCTCGCCGACGAACGAGACGAACAGGAGCGTCCGGTCGCTCCCGGTGACGGAGGCGTCCCGGAACGCACACATCGACGCTGCGACGGCACCCTTCATGTCGGCCGTCCCTCGACCGTAGAGGCGGCCGTCGCGCTCCTCGACGAGGTAGTCGCCGTCGCCCTCGACCTGTGCGGCCGCGGGCGGGACGACGTCGTGGTGGCCCACGAGCGCGAGCGAGACGTCGGGGTCGTCGGGGCCGCGGCGGGCGATCACGTTCCCCGCCCCGTCCCGCGTCACGTCGGCGTCCGTCTCCGCCCGGAGCCACCGCTCGATCGCGTCGCCCGCGGTGGCTTCGTCGTCGTGGCTGGGGATCGAGACGAGGTCGCGCGTGACCGTTTCGATCTCGGCTGACGGCGTGTGCATGGCTCCCCTCCGCGCCGACCGTGGAAAACTCCGGCTATCCGACCCCGGCGCGCCGGTCGTGCGGGGTTCCGTCCCAGCAGGGCGGGACACCGACAGTCGATCCGTCCGGAACCGCCGCGCGGCCGTGCCTCGCCTCAGTCGCCACGCTCGTCGGCCGCGTCGCCGTCGGTGGTCCCCTCGCCGTCGACCGACCCGCTCTCGTCGCGGTCGACGACGTCGACGCCGACGAACTCGAACCGTGCACCGCCGTCGCGTCCCTCCGTGACGCGGACGTCCCACCCGTGGTCGTCGGCGATCCGCCCGACGATGTCGAGCCCCAGTCCCGTCCCCGACGAGGCCGTCGAGTACCCCGGTTCGAAGACTCGCTCCCGGTCGTCGGGCGGGATGCCGGAGCCGTCGTCCTCGACGAAGAACCCCGGTTCGTCCGCCAGCGGCCCGACGCGGATCTCGACGTCGACAGCCGCCGCCCCGTCGACCCCGCGCCCGTGAGTGGTCTGCCCGTTCGTCGCGCCGTCGGTGCTGGACTCGTCGAACCGGGTCCGACTGGCCGCAGGGCCGTGTCCTGCGCTCTCTCCACGCACCCGCGAGCGGGGAGTCGTCGAGCCGTGCTCGACGCTGTCACCGGATCGCGTCGCCGTCCGGTTGCTCGTCGAGCCGTGCTCGACGGAGTCGTCGGCTTCCAGCCGACTGTTCGTGGAACCGTGTTCCACGCTATTCCGAAACAGGTTCTCGAACAGTCGCTGGAGGCGGTCGCGGTCGGCCTCGAACCGGAGGTCGGCGGTCACGCTGACCCGTTCGTCGTCGCTCCGCCAGCAGTCCCCGACGGTCCGTTCGAGCGAGACGGTCGCCGGGTCCTCGACGTCGCCACCGCTCGCGAACGAGAGCACGTCCTCGACGATCCGTTCCATCCGGTCGAGTGCCGCCTCGGCCGTGTCGAGCTGTTCGGTCGGCTCCCCGTCGGCCGCCCGGGCGAGTCCGACGTTCCCCTGGGCGATGTTGAGCGGTCCCCGGAGGTCGTGCGAGACGACGGAGGCGAACTCCTCCAGCCGACGGTTCTGTCGCTCGAGTTCGCGTTTCGCGGCCTTCTGCGCCGTCGTGTCGCGAACGACGCAGATCAGTCCGCCGTTGGGTAACCCCGTCAGCGAGACCTCCTGTGGGAACGTCGTCCCGTCCGCCCGTCGCCCGACGGCCTCCCCCCGCCACCGTCCGTCCGCTTCGACCGCGGGAAACGCCTCGTGCTCGATCCGCCTGCGCTCGTCGGGATCGTAGAGACAGCGCCACGACCGTCCGACCAGGGTCTCGCTGTCCACGTAGCCGTACAGCGTCGCGTGGGCCTCGTTGACGTAGTCGAACGTCCCGTCGTCGTCGAGGATCGCCATCCCGTCCATCGACGCCTCCATCGCCTCCGCCTGCGTCACCACCGCCCGTGCCCGTCGTCGTTCCGTCACGTCGACGAAGAGCGTGAGCGTCCCGACCGGATCGCCGTCCGCGTCGTACCGGGGTACCGCACGGAGCAGCGTCTCGATGACCTCGCCGTCGGCTGTCACCAGCTGCCGTTCCTCGCTGGTGAACTCCCCGCCGAGCGCACGGGCGAATCCTCCCTCGTCGAGCAGTTTCGCGGCCGAATCGGCCGTGTACAGCTCCGCGAGCGGCACCCCCACGACGTCCTCGCGGTCGTACCCCAGCCGCTCGAGGAACCGCTGGTTGCAGCCGCTCACGATCGGGACGCCGTCTTCCTCGCGCGTCATGGCGTACATCACCGGCGCGGTCTCGAAGAGGTCCTGGTACTGCCGTTCGAGGTGTTTCTGGACGCGAATGGCGTCGATCGCGTGCCCGACCGCCTCGCCCAGGTCGCGCAGCAGGACACACTCCCTGTCGTCGAACGCGTCGGGGCAGTCGGCGTAGACGGCTAACACGCCGTAGGTCGCCCCGTCGTGTACCAGCGGCACGCCCGCGACCGACTGGAACCCCCGGTCGAGCGCCCGGTCGCGCCACGGCGCGAACGACGGGTCGTCTCGAACGTCCTGGGCGACGCTCACTCGCCGCTCGCGGATCGCTGTCCCCGCCGGTCCTCGACCCGTCGGGCTGTCGTCGGTCGTGACCGTGATCTCCTCGAGATACCCCTGGTCGACGCCGGCGGAGGTCCGGGGCACGATCCGTCCGCTGGACTCGTCGGTCCCGTCGACCTCACCGATCCACGCGAACCGGTAGGGTTCGGAGGCGGCGATCCGATCACACACCGCCTGTTCGATCTCCTCGCGGGAGGTGGCGCCGACGAGTGCACGGATGACGTCGCGGACGAGCTCTCCCACCCGGCGGTGGTGTGCCGCCTCCCGTTCGGCCCGCGACTGCGCGACGGCGTTCCGGATCCGGTTCGCGAGGATGGTGTACCGCTCCCGACCCCCTCGTTTCTGGAGGTAGTCGGTGACGCCCGCCGAGATCGCCTCGCTCGCGATCTCCTCGCTCCCCTTCCCGGTGACGAGTACGAACGGGACGTCGGGGAACCGCTCGCGCACGGCGTCGAGGAACTCCAGTCCGTCCATGCCGGGCATGTCGTAATCCGAGACGACGCAGTCGAACGGCTCCGCGGCGAGCCGGTCGAGCCCGTCGACCGCCCGTTCCTCGACCACGACGTCGAATCGCTCACTCTCGCGGGTGAGAAACTCGGACGCCAGCGTCGCGAAGTCGCGTTCGTCGTCCACGTAGAGGATTCGAACCGAATCGCCCCTCTCGGCGCTCGGTTCCCCCCGGCCGACCATTTGACGCAGATCACCTCTCCTCGGCTAAAGAAGTTCGTCCCCCGAGATCAGAACTGATACCTACTTCGGGGGCGACACGTTCTCACGGATCGAGCGAGTCGTCGACGGCGTCGAGGAACGACCGGACGCCCGGGAACGCGTCGGCGTCGAGGCTGGCCGACACGCCCCGTCCCGGCTCGTCGACGACTCGCACGACGACGCCGTCGGCGAACAGCCTGACGCTCCCTCGAACGTGCCCGAGCGGGTTGCGGCCCTCCCACTCACGGTCGATAGAGGCGAAGACGTCGTCGTGGCCCACCTCGGCTGCGACCTCTCGAACCGGCGAGTCGTACCGGGCGCTGACGTCGTCGCGGACGTAGTGGACGTCGAGCACCGGCTCCGCGTCGGTGTCGTAGACGAGGACCGCACGGAGTGCCCCGCCGAACTCGCGGCGGACGGCGGCGGTGACCGCGTCGGCTACCTCCGTCAGGTCGTGGTTCGATCCTTCGGTCGGCTCGTCCCCGTCCGAGGTCATGTGAGGAGGTACCACGACGAACCGGGTAGGTCTTCTGCCCGTCTTCGCGACCCGGTCCGATCCCCCACCCAGTTCGCCTTCGTCCGTCTCGTTCGCTTCATCCCCCGATTCACCTTCGTCCGTCTCGCTCGCTTCATCGCCCCGATTCGTCCCGTTGCCCGGCTCACCCCGCCCGTCTCGTTCACCCGCGTCGCACCCAGTTGAACACCCTTATGCCGCCGCCGGTCGAACCCGAGGTATGAAGATTCTGCCGGATACGAGCGCGGTCGTCGACGGCCGCGTGTCCGAGCGCGTCGACGACGGATCGTACGAGGGGGCGACCATCTACGTCCCCGAGGCGGTCGTCGGCGAGCTCGAGTCGCAGGCCAACGACGGCCGCGACACCGGATGGGAGGGGCTGTCGGAACTGCAACGGCTCGCGGCGTACGCCGACGCGGACCGGATCCACCTGGAGTACGTCGGTCGCCGCCCCAGTGCCCAGGAACAGCGGGCCTCGGGTGAGGGCGACGTCGACGCGCTCATCCGCGACCTCGCGGCCGACCACGGCGCGACGCTGCTCACCAGCGACGCCGTCCAGGCGGAGGTCGCCCGGGCGAAACAGATCGACGTCGACGTCGTCGAAGCCAGGGTGAGAGGCTCTGGCGAGCTGATCATCGCGGACCTGTTCGACGACGAGACGATGTCCGTCCACCTGAAGACGGGGATCCGCCCCAAAGCCAAGCGCGGGTCGCTCGGCGAGATGCACTACGAGCGCATCCGCGAGGAAGTCACGGACGAGGGGACGATGAGCGAGTGGGCCGACGACATCGTCAACTCGGCCCGTGCCTCGCCCGAGGGGTTCATCGAACTCGACGAACCCGGGATGAAGATCGTCCAGTTCCGCGACTTCCGCATCGCGGTCGCCCATCCTCCCTTCTCGGACGGCATCGAGATCACCGCCGTCCGGCCCATCGCCAAGACCGAACTCGACGACTACGAGTTCGCCGACGAACTCCGTTCTCGACTCAGGGAGCGCCAGCGTGGCGTCCTCATCTCGGGGGCACCGGGGGCAGGCAAGTCCACGTTCGCCCAGGCCGTCGCGGAGTTCCTCAACGACTCCGACTACGCGGTGAAGACGATGGAGAAGCCGCGCGACCTCCAGGTCGGTCCCGAGATCACCCAGTACACCGCGCTCGACGGGCAGATGGAGAAGACCGCCGACTCGCTGCTCCTGGTGCGCCCGGACTACACCATCTACGACGAGGTACGGAAGACGAACGACTTCTCGGTGTTCGCCGACATGCGCCTCGCGGGCGTGGGGATGGTCGGCGTCGTCCACGCGACGAGGGGGATCGACGCCCTCCAGCGCCTGGTCGGGAGAGTCGAACTCGGGATGATCCCGCAGGTCGTCGACACCGTGGTGTACATCGAGGCCGGTCGCGTCGACACGGTGTACGACGTCACGACCGAGGTGAAGGTCCCCGAGGGGCTCACCGCGGAGGACCTCGCCCGTCCCGTCATCCAGGTGAAGGACTTCGAGACGGGTCGCCCCGAGTACGAGATCTACACGTTCAACCGGCAGGTCGTGACGGTCCCGCTCTCCGACGGTGAAAAGACCGATTCCGGCGTCGACCGCCTCGCCCGTCAGGAGATCGAACGCGAGATCCGCTCGATCGCCCGCGGTCACGTCGACGTCCAGCTACAGGGGGGGAACAAGGCCGTCGTCTACGTCGACGACGACGACATCTCCTACGTCATCGGCAAGGGCGGCGGCCGCATCTCCGACGTCGAAGACCGACTGGGGATCGACATCGACGTCCGCACCCACGACGAGAAGCCCGAGAGCGCGTCGGGTGCGTCGGGTTCGAGCGGTGGCGGCGGCCACGGCAGTGGCGGGAGCGTCGAGGGCGAAATCGTCACTCCCGAGGTCACCTCGCGCCACGTCGTCATCCGGATGGACGAACACGTCGGCGAGACGGTCGAGGTGCGGGCCGACGGCGACTACCTCTTCACCGCGACCGTGGGACGAGGCGGCGACATCCAGGTTTCGAGGGGGAGCGCCATCGCCGACGAACTCGAACAGGCGATCGACCGGAAACAGCGGATCACGGTCGTTCCGGCGTAAGCCCTCTCGCGACCGCCGTCGTGAGCGGTCTCCTCGGAACTCGTGCCCGACCTCGGGCGTCTCGATCGGGTCGACATCGAACAGCCGATCGTGTGACGGTCAGACCGGCTCGATGCGGTACCAGACCTGCCACGCGTTCATGTCTTCGGGATCGACGTGTTCGTCGTCCGGGCGGTACGACCCGAACCAGTCGATCGCTGGCCCGGACAGCACCCGCGTGTAGCTGCCAACGGTGTCGTCCGGGTCGAACGTGTCGGCCTCAACGCCGTCGATTCGCACGCGGAGCTCGTCGGCCACACGGCCCTCGAATATCGTGGCGTCGAGGTGGATCTCCTCGCCCGCGTCGATCGAGAACGTTCCGGACTCGGGGAACGAGTTCGTCCGTTCGACACCTCCGTTGCTCGGCGAGTAGACGGTCGTCGTGAACGAGAGCTCGCCCGCACCCTTGAGCCACGTGTCCTGGTCGTCGAGTATCCGGATCCGTTCCAGGACGACACGGAGCGCCGGTCCGTCGAGCGGGACGGTCTCGCCGGTCTCCCGGTCGACCCGGACAGTCGGGTCCTCGAAATCGATGCCCGCGGAGTCAGCGAGGGCGGCCGCACGGGCGCGGATGGTGTCGACGCGGCGAGCGAGCACCGGGTACCAGATGTCCTCGGGTGGCGTGACCGCGAGCCGATCCGCCATCTGCACGAGGAGACGGATCTCCGCGTCAACGATCGCATCGGCCTCCGAGACCTGGATGTCGAGCGTGAACCCACCGACTGACCGCTCCTCGCCGCCGCGGATGTGGGTCACGTCCACGACGTACTCCTGCCCCTTCTGCACGTCCTCTGGGAGGCTGACCGTGACGAGTCCCGCGATACGGTCGTCGTCCGTCGGCGGGAGCGGAACGTAGGTGGCCCCCTCGGGCACGAGCGAGAGCGTGTGAGCGTCCACGAGTCGCACGTCGTCGGGTGCGTGTCGGAGGTGGCGGAGGTTGATCACGTGCTCGCAGTTCACCCGTGGGAGGTAGAGTTCGACCTGCGCCTCGTCCGGGAGGTCGTCCCAGTCGAACAGCAGTTCGTCGAACAGGTCACCCGTCGACTGCCAGCGGGCGGCGTCGAGTCGGAGCGGTCGCTCGCGTTCGAGTTCCGCACGGGCCCGCTCTACGTGTTCCGGGTCGGGGTTCTCGAACCCGTCGAGACGACCCTCGCCGTAGTACGTGAGTTCGCCAGCGCGGACGTGGACCATCGACTCGAGCTCGTCACCGGAGACGAACTCCATCGGCACGGACGGTGCGGGAACGAGAACACCGTCGGTCCTCTCGGGAACGTGCGTCAAGACCGGCTGTTCGAGGACGGGACGGAGACGCTTACCCGTATCCAGCTCGAAACTGTGCTGGACCTGGTGGGTCAGGTCGTCCCCGGGGTTGTCCGTCGTGAGGATGACGAGATTTCGCTGTGCGAGGTTGTCCGAGTTCGCGGGGGTCGACCCGGGGTCGGTCGGATCGCCGTCGTAGTCGATCTCGACGACCATACACTGGTGCGCGTCGCGCATCAGCGTTCGAATCGGCTGTACTTCCCCCGCGGAGAACCCGCCGTCGGGGTCTGGACCGATGTACGTTGCCGGGAGACGGGCGTCGCTCTGGTTGATGTCGAGATAGACGCCGAAGTAGTGGACCCGCTCTTCGCTCGGCCCCGGCGGGAAGTCGTGAACGTTCGTCGGGTCCTCCTGTCCGGTCATCGGGTCCCCGTGCGTTTCACGCTCCGCGGCGAAGAACGGAATCGAGGTGAGTGGCGCACCGTCAGTATTGGACTCGAAGCCGAGTAACGGGATCTTCTGTCCGCCACCCGCGTCGTGGGTCCGGTACCCCTCGTCAGGGTCGAACACGAGGTTGCTCGCCGTGTAGCGGAACAGACGGAAGAACGCACGGACCGTCTCGGCACCGCTAGCACCCTGGAGGCGGACCTTCGCGAGCGCGAAGTTGTGGACGTTCCGCGTCTCTCCCGTGACGCGGTTCGTGATGCTCGCGGAGTACTCGAGTGCCGCCTCGTTTCTGTTCGTCGGCAGATCGTCGAACGTCTCGGACGTCGAGCCCGTGTTGAGGTTGTCGAGCACCTGCTGGACGAACTGGTTCGGTTGGCCTGCCTGCAGTGTCGCGTCGAACTTCGTCTCTCCCTCGAAGAGGCGGAACACGCGAGTATCGATACTCAGCCAGGACGGGTCGCCGTCGCGCATGTACGGGTTCGCCTCGTCGAAGAACCTGAGCTGGCCCGTCTCGGTGGCCTCGTTCCCGGCCCGGTCGGCCGCCGTCATGCGTACCTGCGCCGCGTAGCGTTCGCCGTCCGAGAGCCCCTCGAACACGTCCAGCGAGGTGAACACCACGTCGTACCGGTACGTGTAGCGCTGGGGGAGGTTGTCGGCGAGGGTCGGCTCTTCGAGGGTCGGCCCGGACGCGAGTTCGAGTTCGACGCCGGGGACGGGGTCTCCAGTGGTCGGGTCGACGAGTTCGGGCTCGGGCGCGTGTCCCGGGTCGCCGAACAGGCCCGCGGCGGGGACGCGCCCCCGGATGAGTCCCTTCACCTCGTCGGACACCTCGGCTGGCCAGTCGATCGGTCCCGGTTCGTTCGTCCGGTCCTGCACCGCGACGATGAGCACGTCTTCGAACCGGTCGTTCCCGACGGCCATCGCCGATTCGACCTGGTCCCTGCCGAAACTGCTGAGGTCGAAGTACAGGTCGATCTCCGGTGCGTCCTTCTCCCCGAGCAGGTGGATCGTCGTCTCCTCGCGGTGGACGAACCCGGTGTCGGGGTCCGCGGGGTCGGCCGATCGGAGCGTTCCGACGAGGTCGATCCGACCGTTCTCGAATCCGACGGCAGGGTTCGCCCCACCCGGATCGTCGGACGTGAACGCCGACCCGAACTGCACGGGAACGACGAACTCGGTCTCGATGTCGAAGTCGTCGCCCGCCGCCGTATCACCGATGGTGTACGTGTCGGTGACCGTCTCCACGTCCGTGCCGTCTCCGACCATCGGACTCGTCCCGTCGTACACGGTGGCGGTGAGTTCGAAGTCGAGCGGACGGTCGTAGGGGTCCTCGGCGTAGCATTTCAGCCGAAGCGTCCCAGACCCAGTGGCGAGGTCTACATCAGGTACGGCCCCTTCGGGGACGACTCGATCCGAGCTGCTGTCGGGGTCACGGACGATGGTGAGCGCCTGCATTCCGGGGTACGGATCGTCGGTGTCGAGCACCGGTTCGAAGACGGGTTCGATCACTCGTCCGTCGGCGTTCCACGTCCCGAAACGGGGTTTGCGGAGGTCCCACTGGTTGTCGATCCAGCCGTGCCAGGCGTGGAACCGAGGGACGTAGTTGTTGTGCTGGATGGGCCCGATGTCGCTGTTGTTTATGTGTCCCGCGCCGTGGATGCCGGTTTCGTTGTCCCCGCCCAACTCCTCGAGATCGTTCCACGTGCGGAGGTCGTCGTCCTGAGACGGGTCGTTGGCCCACGGCGACGAGTCGGGTTCCGTCCACGTACTCGGGTTCTGGTCCGCATCGGCGGGCCGGGGCCATCCCTCACTCATGTTCCTCGGCGTCACCGTCGACTGGCTCGTCCGGCCGAGCCATCTGTTGTAGATGTCGATGTGGTCCGTGTGGAATTTGATGAAATCCTCGCCGTTTCCCAGCCCGATCCCACCCCGGGTCGTGTGCTGTCCGACCGACGTCTCGAATCCCGGCGTCGGGTCCGACGCCTGTGGCTGTCCGAAGTGCCAGTTCCAGTGGAGTTGATTGAACGTGTTCGTGAACGGGACCGGTGAGAGCCGAGTGCCGTCGCGGTCGCGGACCTCGACTGGCGGAACGACGATGTCCCCGCGGAACGTGTCACGGAGGACGCTTGCCCACTTCACGTAGCCCCAGTACCGGTAGCTGAACGGGGCTTTCTCGGGACCGGCGAGTTCCCGTCCATCGTTAGCGACTAACGTGAACCGGTCACGAAGCGCCGCACCCAGTGCATCGAGGTTCCCGATACCGGTGAACGTCCCGTCGAGGCCGGGCCCGAGCGGGACCTCGTTGCCGGTCTCCCACGGTGTCGGGTCTTCACCGGTCCAGGGCAGAACCGGTGGGAGGTTCTCCGACGCTAGCCAGGCCTCGTAGGCGGGCAGCATTCGGTCGACGTGATGTTCTAGCCACGCCGTGCCCGATGGGTTCGGGTTGTCCTGCACCCAGGTCCGGTGGTTCGGCGTGATCTCTCCCTCGGACCCTGTCCCGTAGACGAGCCGAGAAACCAGTTCGACGTATGTTGTCATCGTTCTTCCACCCTTCCCTACGCCTCGTCCGATGTGTAGGGACAAATACTTAATTCAGATAACACATACTGTGTACTACCGTAGAACTTCCGTAAACGAAGCCGTGTTTCGTGAGCGTCTCCGACCGATCGACGGCACAGCCGCTCGGGGAACTCGCGGACCGGCCGTCGAACGACGTGTCGACGCCGGGGAAGCCTCCCGAGCGGGCACCACGTGTGAGCCGTGTCGGCTTTTCGGACGCGTTCCGCCGACGGTCGACGAAGAGGACTGTCTCCCGTCCGGGAGCCCGGAGGTCGACGGTCCGCGTCCCGTAGCCGTCGAGCGTCGCGTACAGCGGATCGGCGTCCTCGGTCGTCGAGACGACCAGTGCCGGCTCCCCCTCTTCACGTATCTCCGCGAGCGCCGCACGGTCGGCCGCGCAGGTGGCGTTCAGGTCGGCCCGGGCGACGTACCACTGCAGCGGTAGCGCCCGCTGCAGGTCGGCGCACGGCGGCGGGATCGTGCTCTCCCCCGAATCGGTGACGAACGTCTCGCCGTAGAAGACCACGTCGACCCCGGTGTCGGCGTCGCGATCGGTCCCGGCTCCGCCCGCTCCGGTCGACAGCGAGTCGAACGCTGGGCGGACGTCGCCGATCGGCTGTGCGTACTGAACGAGCGGGTTCTCTTCCGACTGGGGCTGGAGGTAGACCGTCGTGGCGGCGGTCGCGCCGACCTGCCCGACGACGAGGAGGAGCACGCACGCGACGACGACCGCTCGGAGGCGATCGCCCGACGCGAGCGCCTCCCGTCCACGCCGAAAGACGAACCCGAGGCCGACGGCCGCCGGGACCGCGAGCGGGACCAGCGCGTTCACCGTGATCCACGCGCCGTAGATGTCGGTCCCCAGCGGGTAGCCGACGACGCTGACGAGTCCCCAGTAGGCGGCGAACAGGACCACTGCCCGTGGTCGAGGCGTCGCGTATCGCTCGACGAGGAAGCCGCCGAGTGCGAACACGGTGAGTGGTCCAGCCGCCACCGCGAGCGTTTCGAGGAACCGCCCGAGGAAGCAGACGTACGCCGTCACGACGCTCTCCTCGTGACAGCCCGGCTCCGTCGTCCCGCCGAACCAGTACGCCAGCCCGTTCTGCATATCTGCCACGGTCACGTCGATCACTGCCGGGAACAGTCGCGGACGGGCGACCGCCTCCCACAGGCCCACGGCCTCGGATCCAGTGGGGGTCCGCGGCGCGAAGAAGAAGAGCGTGACGAGCGCGGCGACCCCGACGACGCCGACGATGTGGCACCCGAGTCGGAGGAGGCGTCGGTCCCGCGCGCGGACCGCGGCGACGGCCCGTCGACCGTGCCGGCGGAGGACGTCGACGCCCGTGTCCGCGGCGCGGGGTCGAAAGAGTTCGTGATCGACGAGCAGCGCGGTCGCGCCGACCCACACGAGGAGGTAGACGAGGGCGTTCTCCTTGGCGGCGAAGGCGAGCGCGACGAGGGCGGACGCGGCGTAGACGTACCGGACCCGGCGCGTGTCGACCGCCCGGACGAGCAGCCCGAACGCGACGAACGCGAAGGCGGCGACGAGGAGCGTGCTCCGGAGGAAGCGCGAGTAATAGAGGAGAACGGGGTTGAACGCCAGCAGTGCGGCGAGGGCGACGAGTTCCTCGTCGCGGAGGTGCTCGCGGAACAGGAGCGCCGCCAGGGGTAAGAGGCCGCCGCCGCCCGCCACGGGAAGTCGGGCCACGGCGTCGCTCGGGCCGAGCAGGCCGAACAGCGCGGCGTCTACGTACTGGATCAGCGGCCCGTGGACGATGTAGCGGTAGGAGATCTCCCCGGTTTCGAGGTAGTGCAGCGCCCAGTAGGCGACGCGACCCTCGTCGAAGTGGGCGACGCGGCCACCGAGGGAGACCAGTCGGACGAGGAGCGCGACGGCAGCGACGGCGACCACGAGGCGGCGGGGATCGCTGGCGACACCGGAGAGAGCCGAGGAGAAGCGAGTACGGAGACGAGCCGAGTCGTCCATACCGTGACGCCGTCCGGGGGGAGGAAGTAGCTACCCGAGGGTACGACGGTCGTTTTACTCACTCGGGGAGAGACGCGGGCGTCGACGGGGCGTGACGGCGCGACGGGCCGCGGCAGGCGACGGACCCACGGGTCGACGGTGGGCGAGACAGGGGATGAGAGCAGGGATTACTCGGCGGCGCAGGCTTCCGCGTCGGCCTCGTCGCCGTTCTTCAGTTTGTCGGCCGTCTCGTTGAGCTGGTAGAGGTTCTGTCGGGCGTCGGCGAAGTAGACGTCCTCGTCGACGACGCCGATTCCCTCGAGCCGTTCGAGGGCGTACCGAACCGTCCGTGCCGAAAGCATCGACTCCTCGACGATCCCCTTCTGGGTGAGTGGGCCGTTGTATTCGAGAACTTTGAACACGAGTTTCGCGCTCGGGGGGAGGTCGTCGAGACTCTCCTCGTCGGATCCAGCCATTGAGTCGTTCGAGACGCGCCACGGGCATAAAGGTTGATAGAACGCGCTGTGACCACCGGACTGGCGGATCGGAACGAACGGCTTTTGACGCGCGCTCTCGCACGGGAACGTATGGCCACCGAAACGCAGACCGGCCTCTCCAAACACGTCCGGGGAGTGACCGTCACCACGCTCGCCTGTCTGGCGGGCGTCGCGGCGGCGGTCGTGTCGGGTCTCGTCGTCGGCACGGACCCTGCCGCGGCCTCCGACCGGCTGACGGTGGGGATCCTCGCCGTCTTCATCGCCGTGCAGCTCCCGATCCTGCGCGGCGTCGGGATCGACGTCTCCGACTTCGGGGCGAAGGACTACCTCTACGTCGGCTTCATGACGTTCACCCTCTGGTTTATCACCTTCGCGATCATGCTCACCGCGGGCGTGACCCTCTGATGGCCGACGACAGCATCGCGGTCGTCGACCTCGACCGCTGTCAGCCCGACCGCTGCAACTACGAGTGTGCGAAGTACTGCCCGCCCAACAGAACAGGGAAAGACTGCATCGTCACCCGCGGCGACCACTACGAAGAGGACGAACCGTACCAGGGCGACCCGGACCAGATCTGGATCTCCGAGGAGATCTGTCTCGGCGAGACGTGCGGCATCTGCGTCGAGAAATGTCCGTTCGACGCCATCGAGATCATCAACCTCCCCACCGAACTCGAGGAGGACCCCGTCCACCGGTACGGCGAGAACGCGTTCGCGCTGTACGGACTCCCCGTCCCCGACGCGGGGGCCGTCACGGGGATCTTGGGGCCGAACGGGATCGGGAAGTCCACCGCCGTGCACATCCTCGCGGACGAACTCGTCCCGAACCTGGGCGACTACGGTGCGGAACCGGGCTGGGAGGCCGTGCTCGACCGCTACCGCGGCTCCGGACTGCAGAACTACATCGAGGCGCTCCTCGACGGCGACGTCAGCGTCGCCCGCAAACCGCAGTACGTCGACCAGATCCCCAAACAGTTCGACGGCACGACGAGCGAACTGCTCGCGGCGACGGACGAACGCGGCGTCCTCGACGACCTCGTCTCTCGACTGGGTATCGCCCCCGTCGTCGACCAGCCGATCGACACGCTCTCGGGCGGCGAACTCCAGCGGGTCGCA
Organism: Salinigranum salinum; assembly: GCF_009176545.1. GTDB lineage: Archaea > Halobacteriota > Halobacteria > Halobacteriales > Haloferacaceae > Salinigranum > Salinigranum salinum. Next base: position 659,345 of record NZ_VTOJ01000001.1, read on the forward strand.
CTCGCGGCCACTCTGGCGAGGGACCGCGACTTCTACTTCCTCGACGAGATCACGCCCTACCTCGACATCGGCCAGCGCGTCACGGCGGCACGCATCGTCCAGGAACTCGCCGAGTCCGAAGACCGCGCCGTGCTCGTCGTCGAGCACGACCTCGCCATCCTCGATCTGCTCGCGGATTCGCTCCACATCGGCTACGGTCGTCCCGGTGCCTTCGGCGTCATCACCGACCCGAAGAGCGTCCGCAACGGGATCAACGAGTACCTCAAGGGCTACCTCACGAACGAGAACATGCGGGTCCGCCCCGACGCCATCACCTTCGAGGAGCACGCCCCCCGCGAGACCACGAAGAGCGCTCCCCTCGTCGAGTATCCTGCGCTCGAGAAGTCCTACGGCGAGGGCGAGTTCTCCCTCTCCGTCGAGGGCGGCACCATCTACCACTCGGAGGTGCTCGGCATCGTCGGGCCGAACGGGATCGGGAAGTCCACCCTCGCCAAACTGTTCGCCGGCGCGCTCGAACCCGACGAGGGCGAACTCGACTTCCACCTCGACATCGCGTACAAGCCGCAGTACATCGAGATCGACCAGCCGATGCGGGTCGACGCCTTCCTCTCGTCGATCACGAGCGACTTCGGCTCCTCGCTGTGGAAGACCGAGATCGCGGGACCCCTGCAACTGGAGCGGATCATGGAACAGCACCTCACGGACCTCTCTGGCGGCGAACGCCAGCGAGTCGCCATCGCAGCCACCCTCTCCGAGGACGCCGACCTCTACGTCCTGGACGAGCCCTCGGCGCACCTCGACGTCGAACAGCGGGTGCGCGCCACCACCGCCATCCGGCGGTACGCCGAGAACCACGACGCGACCGTGCTGGTGATCGACCACGACATCTACATGATCGACCTTCTGGCCGATCGGCTGATGGTGTTCGACGGCGAGCCCTCCGTAGAGGGCCACGCCGGGACGCCCCAGGAGATGCGCGAGGGGATGAACGACTTCCTCTCGGATCTCGACATCACGTTCCGCCGCGACGAACGCACCGGCCGACCGCGGATCAACAAACCCGACTCGCAGCTGGACCGGAAGCAGAAACGCGCCGGCGAGTACTACTACGCCCCCTGATCGGCCGGTGACCACACGGTCGTCGACCGACAGTCGGACGCCAGACTGCAGCCGAGCCATCGCCAGGCCGCAGCCGAGCCGGCGGCCGGGCGGCCAGTCGATTCATGTGTCTCCGGCCTCATACGCCGGCGGGCGTTCCACACTGGCCCGTCCTCGCCCGGAGCCGACAGCCGTTTCGACGCTGTGACCGGGGAACCCGTGCCACACCAGGCGGGGCAGTGGGACGCCCGTCTCTCATCCGGACAGGACGATTCCGTCGTCCGTCTCCCGCACGTCCAGCTCGTAGCCGAACGCCTCGACCACCTCGCGGTTCGTCCGGAGGTGTGCCGTCGACCGTGGGGCCCGAACCGACCCCCCGGCGAGCGCCAGCGGGACGACGAACTGATCCGCGAGCTGCGCGTCGACGGCACCCGGGCCGTCCAGCCACGCGTGGACCGCGCCGACCACCTCGTCGGCGACGTCCTCCGCGGGGACGCCCCGCTCGCCGATCGCGTCGAAGCCGGCGCGCGTCCCACCGGCGACCGACACCAGCAGGGCGAAGCCGGGACAGTCGGTCTCGGCGTACGTCGCAGTCCCCTCCGCGAACGACCGTCGGGAGCGAGCAGAAGGCTCCGCGGAGTCGTCCGTCGACGTCTCCGCGACGGGGAGCGAGAGCCGCTCGCGGACGCGGGCGAGCGAGCGCTCGCAGACGTCGGCGTCTGCGAGGTCCGCCGCGGCCACGGCGTGGGCAGTGGCGACGAGTGGTCCCCGTTCGTCGACGGCGAGCGGGCGGAGCGCCGACGGCGCGACGCGGAGGGTCGCCCGCCCACCCCCCACGGGGTAGAACCCGCGGCGGTCGAGCGTCACGTCGGCGGCGAGCCCGTGTCGCGCGAGCAACGGCAGCTTGACCCGTCGCAGGTAGTCGAGCGTCGGTGCCCACTTCACGTCCGTCCCGCCCGACGCCGTGACGCCGACCGGTTCGTCGATCCCGACGGCGAGCGGGACGACCGTGTCGAAGACGAGCGTGACGCTCCCGGCCGTCTCGGCGTCGACCGCGACGTCGCCCGACGGCGAACGGGTCGGGGCGAACGAGAGCGTCTCCGAGCCGACCACGTCGCCGTCGACCGCCGCGTCGGTGAGCGCCGCGACTGCCTCGACACAGGCGCAGTGCTGTGGTCGCAGCCCTGGCTTCGGGCGGTCGGCACGGACGCCAGTCATCTCGAACGGCCGGTCCGTGAGACACGACAGCGTCAGCGCGGTCCGGAGCAGCTGTCCCCCGCCCGCCGAGCCGTCGAGTTCGACGGCGCTCACGTGACCACCGTGACGGGGACCGACGAGCGTTCGATGAGTGCCTTGGCGACACTGCCACCCACGTCGTCCGCGTGGTTGGCGGTGGAGCGGTGGCCGACGACGATGCCGTCGGTCGACGCCTCGACGGCGAGGCTCGGGAGCGCCTCGACCGGGTCGCCGGTGACGATGCGCGTGTCGGCGTCGACGCCGGCGGCGTCCGCCCGCGTCGCCGCCTCGTGGAGGAGCCGGTCGCCGGTGGTGCGTGCGTCCTCGAGCGCCTCGCGCACGAACTGTGTGTCCGTTTCGTCGTCGTCCGCGTCCGCGTCGATCGGCTCCGTCCCGTCGAGTCGCCGTGTCGACCCCTCCTCGGCCGTCACGCGAACTGCTGGTTCGATCACGAACGCCAGCAGCAGCGAGGCGTCGAGTCGGCCGGCCATCTCGAGCGCGTAGTCGAGCGCGCCCTCGCTGGCGTCGGTCCCATCGATGGCGACGAGGAGTCGCATGTCGTTCGGTACCACGGATCGTGCGTACTACAAGCTAGCGGCTGTCGGCCCCGGCGATCCACGGGGCGGACCGGTCGTCTCGAGATCGACCGTCTCCGGAGCGCCGGCTTCGCGGCTCGGTCACCGGACGACCGTCACGGGTACTGCCGAGCGCTCGACGAGGCCCTTGGCGACGCTGCCGACGAGCCCCTCGTACCGGCCCGACAGCCCCCTGTGTCCCACGAACAGCCCTTCGACCGCCTCGCGCTCGGTTACGTCGGGGATGACCTGCAGCGGCGGTCCGTACAGCAGTTCCGTCTCGGCCGCGACGCCCGCCTCGGCCGCGTACTCGGCGGCTTCTTCGAGGACGCGTTCGGCGTTCGCCTCGGCGTCCTCGACGGCCTCCGCGACGAGGCGGCCGGCGGCGTCGTCGAAGCCCGTCGGTTCGTCGCCGCCGGTGTCGACGACGGCCGGTTCGACCGCGTGTACCACGTACAGGTCGGTGTCGAGCCGGGCGGCGAGGTCGGTCGCGTAGGCGAGCGCGTGATCGCTCGCGTTCGAACCATCGACTGCAACGAGGAACGTCATACTCCGATGTACTCCGTTGGTGAACAACTACCTGTCGGCGGTTCTCACGGGCTGAGGACGGTTCGGGCCGGTGGGTTGCGACACTCACGTGCCCGCATGCGCTCTCACGCGTGCCGATCGCGCCGCGCCGCGACGTACGCCCGCGCTCGGTCGGCGAGCGCGGGGTGCGGACCGGAGACGTCGCGCGCGGCGCAGACAGTCGCGAGCGCCTCGTCGGCCGGGACGTCGTCCACCAGCGCCAGCGCGGCGGCAGCGACGGCGACGCTCCGCGACGCCCCGGCCGAACAGTGGACGAGGACGCACTCGCCGTCGGCAAGCAACGACTGGAGCGCGTCGGCCGCCGCAGCGAACGCGTCGGCGTCGTTCCGTGGCCCGTCGACGAGCGGGTGGTCGACGACCCGGTAGCCGCGAGCGGGCGTCGCTGGCGAGTCGTGAGTCAACGAGAAAACGACCGTGACGCCCGCGGCGCGAACGGCGTCGTGGTCGCTCGCGTCGTCCGCGTCGCCGACGAGGAGCGAATCGGTGACGTGATCCATCGGAGTACGGGATGCGGTCGGGGAGGGTTCGATTCGGCGATCGGTTCAGCGGACCAGCCGGGAGCAGGTGCCGCAGAGGTTCTCTTCTTTGACGTCGACCTCGCGCACCGTCGGGGAGAACGACATGACGCATTTGGAGTTGTCGCAGTGTTCGAGCCCGAGCGTGTGACCGATCTCGTGGACGACCTCTTTGCGGACGCGGTCGGCGAACACCTCCGACGAGGGTTTCGTCGAGATCCCCCCGTCGGAGGACGTCTGGAGCCGTGCCGTCGAGATGACGGAGCCGTTACCGTTGAGATACGCGAGACCGAAGACGTAGTTGCGGCGGCGGTAGTACAGGTCCTGTGTCGTGATACCGATGTTCTTCTCCGCGGAACCCGTACGCGAGGCGAGTTCGATGAACTCCTCGGCCCGGTACTGGTTCCGACTGCGGTCGTACGCACCGTCGGGGATCGACTGCTCCTCGTGGACGGTCACGTCGCAGTCGTAGACGGATCGGAGCGCGGCCGATGCCTCCCGCTTGACCTGAGCGGGAACATCCCCGATCGGTACGATGTCGACGATCATGGACGGACTTAAGCGGGGGTCTCTCATAAACATCCCGCCGTGGGCCACCCGACCCGATCCTCCCTCGTCGGCTATCTCTCCCGCTACGACCGGCTCGTCGAGGTCGGCATCGGTCGACGGACGGACGTGGCCGAGGCGCTCGTCGCGGCCGGCTGCGAGGTGACCGCCACGGACGTCCACCCTCGGCCGGTCCCCGACGGGGTCCGGTTCGTCGTGGACGACGTCGCCGCGCGCGCGACCGGCGACCCGGGACGACTCTACGCCGTCGACGCCGTCTACGCGCGCAACCTCCCTCCGGAGCTCCACCGCCCCACCAGAGACGTGGCACACGCCGCCGGCGCCGACTTCCTGTTCACCACCCTGGGCGGGGATCCGCCGACGGTGCCGGTCGAACGCGTGACTCTCGACGAGGAGACGCTGTACGTGAGCCGAACGTGAGCGTCCGTCGTGGTAGTCACGTTGTCGCCGGGAGACGACGCGTTAATGACTGCTCGGTTTCGATTCACACCGGATGAACGCGCTGGTCCACTTCGCCGCCGGGCTCGCCGGCGGCCTGTTCGCCCTCCTCCTCCTCGACTGGCATCCCCGCAGGGAGTTCCTCACGACGTTCGGCAGCGGGTTCTGGGCGCTGATTCCCGACGGCCACTGGGTGTTTCGTGGTCTCGGTTTCGACGGCATCGCGGGTGCGTGGTTCGCCTTCCACCGGTCGGCGTTCGCGGACCTCTTCTGGTTCCACCGGCTGCTCGACCGGAGCGAGACCGGCGCGCCGAAGGCGGAGATGGCCGTCGCGGTCGCGGTTCTCCTCGTCGCTGTCGGCATCTACGCTCTGTTGAACGACTGGAACACCGCCTGACGACTCACGTCAGGAGTCGTCGACGTCGACCGAGTCGTCGACATCGGCCAGGCTGTCGACGAACCGTGACCGGAGCTCCGGCGTCGGCACCATACACTGGTCCTTGCGGCCGAACCACTGGTACCGATGCTCGGCGACGACGTCGTACAGCCGGTCGCGGACGCCTCTGGGGACGACCCAGCCGACGCTCGCCAGCCGGTAGACGCCGCCGAGCAGTTCGCAGACGCGGATCGACGCCGCCGACCGGGTGTACGCGCGCGTTCCCTCGACGAGGACGACCGTCTCGAGGTCGTCCCGTGGGAGGTCGAGGCGATCGAGCACGGCCCTGCCGACGTCGGACTGGAGCGAAGCGAACCGGATTCGCCCCCGGGGGTCGTGGTCGACGACGAACTGGACGGCCCCGTTGCAGAGGTTGCAGACGCCGTCGAAGAACAGGACGGGTCCGTCGTCGAGCACCCTGGCGAGGTCAACCTCGGCCGTCGTCCCCCTCGCTTCCGTCGTCTCGGTCGTCCCACCGTGGCCGTCGCTGCCGTCACCGTCCACGTCCGCCCCCTCGCGTCCGTCGCTGACGCCGGTGTCCGTCACGCGCGCTCCTCCACGGTCGTCTGCGAGCCCCGACGCGTCCATCGCTCGCTCGCGGACGCGTGGACGTCGACGCCGGGGCTGTAGTAGTATGTCGGGTCGTCGCCGGGGTGTGCGAATCCGTTCGCCTCGAACAGCGTGTTCTCCTCCGTGGACACGCTGGCGGGATACAGCGTCCACGGTTCGTGGCCGACGTTCGCGTAGCGCACCGACCCGTCGGCCGCCTGCGTGTAGAAGCGGTATCGCTCCGTGAGGAACGCCGCCAGGGGCTTTTCGGTGGACTCGAACGCCGGGCCGTCCGGGCGGTACGTCGCCGCGTAGTTCACGGGGCGCTCGCCCGGATGTAAGCGGTGGCTCTCGAACCTGACTCCGCCGTCGCCGTCGCCCCGCAACGAGACGCGCGCGTAGTAGTACGGCAGGTGGTGGAAGAGGCGGGCACCGATCACGGACAGCAGGCCCTGCGCGTCGAGACTGAAGAAGTACACCCCGGGCTCGCCGTCGTGGGTGACGTACGTCCGGAGATTGAGCTCCGGGAGGTCGACTCCGAGCGACGCTGGCAGCCCGCGCGGGCGGACGTCGACGTTGGTGAACGGGACGACAGAGAGCCACGCGTCGCCGTCGAAGGTGTCTACCGCGAGCGCATCGGGCAGGTGGGCGTCGACGACGTCGGGGCCGACGGGGTAGTTGGCGAAGAGGAGATGTCGCCAGCCCATCGAGAGTGAGAGCATACCCTCTCGTAGGGGCCGTGGGTGGGTGACTGTTACGACCCGTGAGAGTCGCGTCGAACGACCCGGATCCGAAAGTTATTCGTCTGAAACGGGTGACGGAGGGCTCGCCGGGAAGGAACCTTCTCCGTCGCGCTGGTCTCGCCTCTGTTTGGGTGAACTCTTATCAGCGGTGTCGGCCGTATTCTACTACGATGGCGAGTGCACCCCGCGACCGTGACGAGTCGGAGGGTGTCGTCTTCGTCCGAGAGGACGACGGAAGCATTACCGCGAAGGATCTCGAAACCGGCTTGGCCCGTGGCGGTGACACCCGAGCGGAGGCGCTCGCGCAACTCACCGAGGTTCTCGAACTCCACGAGGGCGGCGGCGAGCCGATCGACGACCCCGACGCCTTCCTCCGGGAGGAGCTCGATATCGATCCGGATGAGCTTGATGACGACCGAGAACTCCCAGACTTCTTGCGGTAGCCGATGGTCCGGACGACGTTCTCCGGCCGTGAGATAATCGCCGTCTTGCGAAGCTTCGGGTACGCCCCCGTCTCTCGGAGTGGCAGTCACGTCCGATTGCGGTACGAACATCCCGAGACGGTGAAGTTCGGAACGTCGACGTGCCGATGCACACCGACGTGCAGATCAGGACACTGCGGTCGATCGCCGACCAGTGCGGTGCCGAGGACTTCCACGAGTGGTGCCGCTGGATCGACGGCCACGCCTGATTGGTGTGGTAGAGACTCGTCGTCGGTTACTCTCCGATTATAACAGCTCGGAGCTGAACGGACTCGCCGGGAGTCCCACGAGCGAAGCGAGCGGGACGTCGGCGAGGGAATGAGTCGAGCGAAACGAGACGAATGGACTCGCCGGGATTTGAACCGGAACCAGACGTGCTCGCTCACTCCGTTCGCTGCGCGCGACTGGCAGGGCTCAAATCCCACCTCGGACATGCAGAATCTCAGTCGACGAACGCGACTCGCTTCGCTCGTCGGTTGCGTCGACAGAGAATCATGGACTCGCCGGGAAGGAACCTTCTCTGTCGCGTTGGTGTCAATTCGGCCGGGGCGAACCCTTATCAGCGGTGTCGGTCGTAGTGTGGGACAATGGCGAGCGCAACCCGCGATCGAGACGAGTCCGAAGGCGTCGTCTTCATCCACGAAGAAGACGGTAGCATCACGGCCAAGGACATCGAAACCGGCGTCGCGTCGTTCGGCGACACCAAGTCCGAAGCGCTCAGAATGCTCGCCGAGGCGCTCGAACTCCACGAGGGCGGCGGTGAACCCGTCACCGACGATGATCTCCGCGAGTGGGGACTCGACCCCGACGACTTCGACACGAAGGAACTCCCCGAGTTCATGCAGTAACGCATGGTCCGGACGTCTTTTTCTGGGCAAGAGATCGCATCCGTCCTGACCTCCCACGGGTACCATCCTGTCGACCGCACTGGGAGTCACCTGAAACTTCGATACGAACACCCCGACACGGGCGAGGTTCGGGTGGTCACCGTTCCGATGAAGTCTGCAGATCGGATTCCGACCGGGACGCTGCAGTCGATCGCCGCCCAGTGCGGGGCGAAAGACTTCCATGCGTGGTGTCAGTGGATCGACGAGAACCGCTAATAGGTAGAGGACTCGCCGGGAGTGCCGCGAGCGAAGCGAGTGGCATGTCGGCGAGGGAATGAGTCGAGCGAAGCGAGACGAATGGACTCGCCGGGAATCCGTCAGGCTCTCTGACGGGGCTAGGTAAATCGAGTCACCGTTGATTGATTTTGGTTCTCGACGTGGGTCGCGGCTCACTCGGGTTGCACAGACACAGAGTCATGGCACTCGAACCACTCGATCCAGAAACGGCAGTGGAACTGTACCTCGAAGACCGCAGGAGTGAACTCGCAGCCTCGACCCAGTACGCGCACTCGTCCCGTCTCGGTCATCTTATACGATGGTGCGATGGGCAAGGTATTGAGAATATAAACGAGCTGACGGGACGAACATTACACAGATATCGGTTGTGGCGTCGTTCAGACGGTAACCTCGCACCATCGACCGAAAAAACGCAAATGGATACACTGAGAGTGTTCATCAGATGGTGCGCAACTATCGACGCCGTTCCAGCAGACCTATGGTCAAAAGTTGTCTCTCCAAGTTTATCTGAAAGTGAAAGATCTCGAGATGTGATGTTGGATTCGGAGGTTGCTGAAAGAATTCTAGAGTACCTCTCGACATATGAGTACGCATCCGAACGGCACGTCTGTTTCCGTCTTATGTGGTATGCCTTGCTTCGGAGGGGAGCTGTTCACGCACTAGACCTGGGAGATTATGACTCCAAAGATATGTCGCTGGACGTCCGACATCGTCCAGAAACAGGCACTCCTATTAAAAACAAATACAACGGAGAACGGTTCATCGCACTTTCAGCTGATACGTGCTCAGTACTGGATGGGTGGATAGAAGACCGAAGGCTTGATAATGCTGATGAGTACGGGCGGAATCCGCTACTTTCCACTACACAGGGGCGAGCACATCTCACCACAATTCAGAGCTATGTTTACTCAGTAACTCGGCCCTGTCTGTTCACTGACTGCCCACACGGTTGGGATATTTCCACGTGTGATGCTGCAACCGATCGAACCGAGGCATTTGCTTGCCCTTCCTCGGTTTCACCACATGCCATCCGGCGAGGTGCGATCACACACTGGTTGAACTCCGATGTTCCTGAACCAGTCGTGAGTGCGCGTGCGAACGTATCGTCAGCAGTGTTAGATGAGCACTACGACCGGCGGACAGAGCGTGAGAAGATGGAGCAACGACGGAGGTATCTCAATAACGTCTAAATGTAAACCTGCATCATCCGGATCTATCACATTACGAACTTCAGCGACGTATCGAACCCCTCAGACGTCGTCAGTAACGTACGTTGTTGCATAGTCTAACTTCCGTCCGATACGAACGAATCCCCATGCCTCGTTCTCTTTGAGAAACTCTAACCCGGATTCTTGAGTAGAAAATGCACCGACAACGGTGTCATCACTGCCGGTGATTTCTGAGCGCTGAATAGTACCTTCGAGATGATTTACTTCGAGAGAGCCCTCCTCTTCAGCGAGTGGATCAGCATCAATCGAGGTGTCAATATCCACACCACGTGATTCAGCAGTTGACTCACCAATGTACTGACGACGCTCTTGCAGGGCATCACGAAGGTCTTGGACGAACTGCAGACCCTGTTCTTCAGTATCGACCGGAACATTGCCCAGTTCGGTTTTTACGAGATCCCTCACTTGGTTTGCGAGTTGCTCACTGTTTGCATCAAGGCACTGCATTCCCCGTTTGCTTGCGCAATCTGTGAGGCCACCTTGTCTGCACGTCCCGATTGAATCGCGTCATTCGAGAGTATTTTTAACAGTTCGGGTTCGTTTTATAGGTCGTCAAGTCCGAAGGTCGCTAGAGAGATCTCTTCACCATTTTCATCGAGTCCGCTCTTACTGAGAACCTCGAATTCCTTCCCGTTAGTGAGGATTCCCCAGTCGACTTGCAGAACTTGGCGCATATAGCTGCGAAGTTGGGTCAGGTCTTTTTTGTGAGATCAGATTGAGCGGGTTTCGCTTCGATGAGTAGAACAGGAATGTCCCCGACTATCAGTGCATAGTCGACTTTTACAGAGCTATCCAGAGGTTTGCTTCTTGAGACTTCGCGAAGAGCCAGTGAAGTACCCAAATGATACCAATCAAGGGCAGCAAAACAACGACATTGTACTTACCAAGATGGACTAAGATGGACCGATATGAGGAGAAAATTTAATCGACTGCGTGAACGCATCTATGACAGCATAGAATTGGTACACCGCGTCTGCACGACACACGTGATGGACTGGCGGGCACGTGCGGCGGAAAGGGGAATCAGGAGTGGATGATTCAATAAGTTGCCTGAAGAGTGCTCAGGAGGCGTTGTGTCCGATTCGCTCCTATGAAGCGAGGCGAGTGGGAGCGTTATCCAGATTACTCTTGTCTTGACTTGAATGGCCTAAGCTAAAAATGATGCGTCCATCGAGACAAAATGATATCTTCAACGAGGTCGCCTGGATGTCGTAGGAGTCACAAGTATTGTTTCTCATACGACCTATATGTTTATATTACCAACAAATAAAGTATCACATTTGATTTCCAGTGTGGTAGCTACATATACAAGAAATATTTCGATATAGTATGGTAAAGCATAGACTTGGTGAGATTGGCAGGAGAGGCTTTGTCCTTTCCATCATCGGTTCGGCATCAGTTCCGCTGCTTAGTGCAGATTCAGAAGCTGAAAATACATCAGAACGTCATATCTTTATTAATGGGACTGAAGATAACGAGAGAGCAGACTTTGAATTCACTGTCTCTGGAGAAGTCCGAGAAGGGTGGAGCGGAGATGCCGATGGTGAAATTAATGATAATAGTGCAACTGGGACAGTTTGGGGATCTTGGGAGGTGGACTATTTTATCACTGGCGAACTTACATCGTTCAGTTCAACCGGCGATGTCATTGTTTATTCAGTTCAGGAAGGCCAAACCCCTACTCAGCTGTACCCAAGAGATCATCATATCTTTATAAAGGGTCTTGATCAAAAAACTCAATATGAATTTACTGTAACCGGAATTTTGGAATCAGGCTGGTCAAACGAAGGGGATGATGTCACGGAGGGAAAACGCGCGTCAGGTATCGTTTGGAGTCAAAAATATGACGATTACTTTTATTCTGGAGAGATTGAAGACATCACGATCAATGGTGATGCAGAGATAATTATAGATGGAAAAACAGTTGATCCAAGCAGCATGAAAGGGAACGATACCCAAAATTTCGTTGAAACCTTTCAAAATCAGTTTCAGCTTAATACTGATCCGTTCTACGCAACTGGAACTAACAGTTTCTGGTGTTCGTATCAATATTGGGACAAGTCGGCGATTGACGATACAATCAAGGAGTTGAAGAAACTTGATCTAAATACACTTCGAGTATGGGGTTTTGGGAATGGTTCATCGCATCTCTTTCAGCCAGAGGCAGGAAAATATAACGAAGACGCATTCCAGAGACTTGATTATTTAATTAAAAAGGCAAAAGAAAATAATATCCGACTCATAATTGCGTTAGGGAATTATTGGTCAGACTTCGGTGGTATTGACGAATATGTAAATTGGTCAGACACGGCATCAGATAGGACTGATTTCTATGAAGATGATCAATGTCAGTCAATGTATCAAGATTATATTGAATATGTACTAACACGTGAAAACACACTCACTGGAACGGAATTCAGAAACGAGCCTAGCATAATGATGTGGGAATTGCTGAACGAACCACGCAACCCAGCGGCACCAGATGGTGACGGTAGTGTCCTTCATAATTGGGCACATGACACTGCATCATATATCAAAAAGATTGATTCCAATCACTTGATCTCAACCGGTGCAGAAGGATTTATTCTCGGTGCGACAACTGAATACGACGAAATTGGGTGGTGGATGAACACTCAGGGATACGATTTCATCCAATTACACGATAGCAAATATATTGATGCCTGCTCAATCCACCTTTACCCAGATCACTGGCGAATATCCAATGAAGCCGCGATTCAGTTTATGAAAGACCGAGCTCAGGATGCAAATCAGGTTCTTGAGAAACCGATTTACATGGGAGAATTCGGCAAGAGTGTAATAAGGGGTGAAGAGAATTCTGAGGATCAAATGGCCACTAGAAACGACAGATATGATGAGTGGTATAGTGTTATGCAGCGTCATGGGTTTGATGGAGTGAACTTCTGGCAACTCGTCCCTGACCAATATCTTAATGATGCCGACCAATTTTCTGTGGTTCTCCCAGATGATCAACAAACTGGCGAAGTCATACAGAACGGTGTCTCCAAATTCTAAGGAGAGCTAGCTACAGTTATATAAAAAGACTCATACAACATCCCAAGTGTATAGACTCTCTGCGACGTAATTTACCATCATTCCAGCTCCGATTCCAACAAGATTCGCGATAGTTGGCCAAAACTCATGATCCAAGATCATGAATGAGAACTGAATGAAAGTGGTGAGTAGATATAATACTCCAAATGCAACGCAAAGCCCGACTAACCGGACTATATGAGATCTTCCCCATCTCTTAATGAACGCACCAGTACCTGAGACCCCTTCGTCCGCAAACGTCCAGTTATCATTTATCACAAACATCGTCGATATAGATACCTCTGCTCCGATCCCTTTTGCTAGAAGGGGATAAAATCCGACTACCGCCGTTAATGCTGCAACAATGATTGTCTCCAATGTTGCACCGACAGCACCTACAGAAATAAACTGCCCAATTCTAGCATTGTGAAAGAGGGCCTCAACTCTTGAATCAATCGTCATTTTCATCCAGGTCCAAGAGATTCGACTGAACTGTTTGGTCTACGTTCCGGAACCGGGGGCTACTTGCAATTGCGTCAGTTCGACGTTTGATATTTATGAGCGCGGTCGCTAGCTCGATTGATGTCGAAATTGGGTTGACGGTTGAATTGGGGTGGTCTTTCCAGTCTACAGGGACTTCGGCAATTTTGTATCCGAGTGAACCGGCTACACTTACAAATTCCATATCCCACGCAAACCCGGGCTCGTAGCAATGATGACCGATGGATTCCCAAGCTTCTGCACGTACCGCCTTGGCACCACATTGGTAATCCCGACACTGAGTTGGAAGCATTTTTCGAGCAGTGTAAGCAAAGACGTCTCCTAGAAACCGGCGCATGATCGTTTGATGTGACATAATTCTTGATGAAGGATGTCGACGAGAGGATATACAGACATCTTCATTACCATCAGATACTTGAGAAATAATGTCATATAAAGAGGAAGCTGGAACAGAACCATCAGCGTCAGCAAATGCAAGTATATCTGTGTTCAGTAGGTCAAATCCAGACATAATAGCGCTTCCTTTGCCCCTTCTATCCTCAGAAATATGAATTGAGTCAACAACGTTGTCCAATTCAGAAATACTCTCCTCACTTGGCGAGTCTATTTCAACGTGAATCCTTCCTGGTTTTATTGTATTTTTGATATTTTCGATGTATTGTAGCAGTGTCTGTACGTCCGGATTATATGCTGGGATCACAATCCCAGATGAGAGATCATTGCTCATATTTGTATAATGATAAGCGGTATACGCTCGTTTGAACCTCGATGACCCATCATTCTTATCAAATTATAGGTTATATCGAACATTTTTAAATCTTGTGATACTTGATGAACATAATGAACTTTAATTTGTATATGTGTCTGATCATAGCATCTTGTTACGAAATAATCGCTCTTTTGTAGGGATAGTTGGTGCTGTTCAACAACTGCTTGGGGACCAAGAAGAGGAGACTGCACCAGAAGTATCTGGCACGAATGATTGGCTGAAACTGTTTAGGTCAGACGTGGTCGTAGTAAATTTACTCCTACTGGTTCGCTCCAAGGGTAACATCTGTTCCCACTGCCGTTCTGTCCTGGCCAGAGGCTCTCTATGTAAGGACTGTAGCCGCGCGCTCAACGGCAGGGATAAGACTAGCTTCGGTCATGAGAAGGCTGCACTCAAAAATCGATTACTCTCAACTAAGCGCGTCTCTACGGTTCAAAACGATCCTCTACTAAATTAAGAAACCGAGGTCACACTCGGGACAATGCGCTGGCACGCCAATCGCTCCACGCGCCTCACCCCCAAAAATCCATACGATTGACAAAATTCTGATGCCCGGAAAAAGCTTCTTAGTATTTCATGTTAAATGACTACATAGCAACACAATCGAACCATTTATGTGATGTCATTTCTAGTGCATCAATGACAAACATGATGGTAGAAAGCAATTTCGTGCCTAAATATTTAATAATAACATTATTTGCGATTCTGTTTGGTGCTTTCTGGGCAGTACTTAATCTTTATAACTATTATCCAGTCCTAAAAATGTGGATAGATAGACTGCTCAGCCAAAAATTCCATCGAGCTACACTTTCGCTGGACGAAGATATGAACCATTTACCTGAGCTCGATGTTTATATACCAGCATATAAAGAAGGGGAAGTAATTGATCAGTCAATTGAATCGGTAAATAACACAAATTATCCTAATGTATCCTTGTATATATTGGTTGAACCGGATGATGATGACACACGAGGTCGTCTAACTGAGCTCAAAAGTCAGTTTGACTTTACAGAAATTGTCGTTCCTCTGGATTACCCTGGAGACTCAAATAAACCGCGTGCATTGAATTATGCTTTTGAGCAGACCACTGGCGAAATATGTGGTGTACTTGATGCAGAGAACATAGTAGAGCCAGATTTTTTCACAAAAATAGCCTCCGCCCTCACTACTGGTGAGAAAGACTATGCGCAAGGCATGGTAGACATGATTAATGAAGATGATGGCTGGTTAAATACTCTTTTCCGTGCTGAATATGGGTACTGGTACCAGATTATATTCCCCTCTTTCGTCTGGACACGTTTCCCTCTTCCATTAAGCGGTACGTCATGCTTTTTTTGGCGAAGTGTTTTGGAAGATGTCTCGTCCTACCGATATCAAGAGAATCGGACTCCTTGGGGTCAGGAGGCAAAAGAATGGTTTAGTACGCATGATCTAACAGGACACTGTCCGTGGGATCAAAGAAATGTCACCGAAGATTTTGAGTTGGGACTCCACTTATGGATACAGGACTACAAGTTTGCCCTTGTTGATTCGGTTATTACTGAGGAGTCACCTCTTGAAGTAGACAACTGGATCCGTCAGCGTACCCGTTGGCAAAAAGGGAAAATATATACATTTAGTCAATATGTACGCAATCCGCCTAGTAATCCCAAGCAAGCGCTCCACGTCATCTGGCAATCGTTCCTCCCACATCTTGGACCAGTTAATATTGCAGGAATTGTTATACTTTTGATATTCTCATATGCAGTAGGTTATACCTTAACTCCAATCGTTGATTCGGTACTGACAGCATCGTTCGCGTTCTTTTTGATCGGGTTACTCTCTCACGCTTATGGATATTGGAAGGTGTCAGATCACCCTCCTCATATCAAGCTAGGTCGGGCTGTGATGATATTATTTACACTTCCATTATATTGGCTGCTTCACTGGGGAGCTGACCTTCGAGCTCTTAAACAGACCTACCTTGGACAATTTCACTGGGAGAAAACCACACATACTGGCCGTAATAGCACGCTGACGAGTGGTGGGACGATTAATGATATTGATTATTCAGCACGTGTGAAACAATATGCATCCGAGATTAAGCTAGTAGGAGTGGTAGCAACGGTTGGTACAGTTCTCTACAGCCATTCCGTTCTTGAGATGAGTCTTTGGATTGACGAAGCATACACCTTGTCAGTTAGAGGAAGCATGCCGATCTCATCACTAATCAACGTGCAATCAGATCCGCATCCCCCAGTCTATTATATACTCACTCATATTTGGATGAATATATTTGGGGAGCCACTCATTTCAGCTCGAATCATTTCAGTCATTGCCAGTGTCTTATCGATCTTTGCTATGTACCAGCTAGGACGTGCTTTGTATAACCATCGGACAGGTATATTCGCATCAGCTTTGCTTACTTTTTCCACGTTCCAAGTACACTATGCCCAAGTAGCTCGAATGTATGCTCTATTTTCACTATTCACGATATTATCAACCTATTGTTTCGTTCGCATGTTACAAACTAAAACGACTCGCAGCGTCACTTTATATATCATAGTCACGTTGGTAATGATATACACTCATTTATTTGCGGGTTTCGTGGTGGTTGCACAATCGTTATTCATACATTATTCGTATTTTATTCCAGGAAAGAACGCTGACCTATCTATTCCGTCGTTATCCCAGTGGTGGGGAGTTAAGATCATCATCTTCGCCGCGTCCCTTCCGTGGCTCGTATTGAAACTCCCGGCATACCTCCCTTGGCTTGGTACTGGTAGTCAAGCGCAGCGTATTAATTGGATTACTGAGCCAGATATATCAGTATTTTTTGATACAGTTCTGTTTTATATGGGCTACCCAGATATATATCCTGTTCTCGCAGGAAATCCGATCACAAGGCGGCTAAGTATAGCTATTTCAACTATCGTAGGTATCGTTATCGGAATTATGATATTAAAAAGAATTAGAATTCGGATGAGACACGGTCAATCAGAACTTGTTGAAAGAAAAACTCATTTTGCTGTTTTTATCGTGCTATCGATGACTGTTCTTCCTTATCTTGTCTCACATATCGTAACGCCTCTGTATGTTATCAGATATACCATTCCCGGTGGTATCCTGTTCTATGTTGTTGTTAGCCACGGAATTGAGGAAATTGATACAACTGTAATCCAGTACTTGGTTATTGGAGTTTTATTGCTTGGAATGATGGGAAATCTTGCAGTATATTCTCAAGGAGAATCAATTGAACAGTGGGAAGAAGCATCAGCCTGGGTTGAAGAGAATGGCGACTCAGATGATCTTGTGCTAATGAATCCCTATTGGATTGACAACGCATTCCTGTACTATTATGATAATCCATCTGCAGCAATTGCACAATATCCCGGCTCAGACTCCACCCCTAGTGAAGGAGACCCAGATAGACTCCGGGCGCTTGTCACAAACAACGAAACGGTGATGATTGTCAGTTGGGGATACGGTTCAAAAGAATCTATAAGGAGCGTCCTTCGAGAAACCCACTCACTTGAAAATAGGAAGCGTTTCGGCGTTATTGAGGTATATAAATACGAACAGAGGGAAGACAGCCAGAAGAAATAAACTGAATTATACCTACGAGTTGATGAACAACGTAATCAAAAATCCCAGCAGAGACTTCCAAGTATAGCATCACGTCAAGAGTGACTGTGTTGAATATATAACTTGTCAACGCGCTATAACTCCAAACGGTAATTGGCTGTTATAAACCACGACGATCAGGCCTTATTAACAATTAGTGAATCTAAACAGCCCAGGCCTGTTTGATTATACTACGTCATGAATAATCGGTATAGATGCTGTTGTGTACTTATGGAAGTTCTAGGTGTCTATAATACTCTAGAATAGATAATTTCTTTCCCAAATATTTAAAAATTTCTTTTGTCGGAGTGGATTGTTTTTTAATATCTTCTCATCAATATCTCACATTTCAATTTATACTGCCTCAAGAAAACTAGTTTGTAATGGAATCAACATAGGACCAATATCAACCGGTGAATAGAATCAGCGCCCCGGGCTGTGGGAAACTCAGGGCGCTCATTCCAGATCGCATGCCCCCACGAGGGAAGCACGCAATGGGGTCTCAGACTAAACCTCTGATTCCCCGTCCTGTCTACTCGCTCACGGCACAAAGCCGTGGTGCTTAGTCGGGTCACCGCGCGTCAGCGTTCCTCTGTGGGGCGAAACCAGCTGAACGCAAAATACGACAGTGAGAACTAGAGATACATCTTCGTCAATCGAACAAAAACAGAAATACCCGCCACACGCTACCCCTGAAGCCAGGGGATATGCGGATTCAATCGATACTGCGAATGCAGAATCGCATTCGCAGAAAACTCAGTTGGAAGTCTGCACCGTCGGTGACGCAATTGAGACGTTCCTTGGAGAACAGACCGAGTACGCACCCTCAACGACAAGACAGTACGTGTCTGTTCTGAGGTTCTTCAACCGCTGGACTTCGCAACAAGGCCTCGACTACACGAGTGAGTTGACTCCACTGCATGTGATACAGTTCCGGAACTGGCGCCAGCACCGAGCGCCAGTGAAGGTTCCTTCGCTCAAAAAAATCACAATCAACTCTCAGATGGCCAAAATCCGCCGGTTTCTGAGATGGTGCGAGACAATCAACGTCGTTACACCGGGGCTACCCGAGACGGTAGACTTCATTAGGATCGTCGACGACGAAGACGTTCGACACGAAGTTCTGGACCCCGAGAAGGCCCAGACAATCCAACGTCACCTGAACAAGTGGCAATATGCTACGAGAGACCACATCACATGGATTCTCAAGCTCGAATTCGGTGCAAGGACCGGAGACATTCGTTCCATCGATCTGGAAGACTTAGAGCTTGAGGGGAATCAGCCTCACTTGCGACTACGTCACAGACCTGACCATGGGACTAGACTCAAGAACGGCAAGCAGAGTGAACGGACTATCGCCCTCTCACCGGAAGCTTGCAGAGTCCTCGTGGATTACATCGAGTCAAACCGAGCTGATGTTGTTGACGAGTACGGACGCCGCCCACTGCTCACCACAGCAAACGGGCGAATCAGCAAGTCAACCATTCGGAGCTACTCTTACAAGTGGACGCGACCCTGTAAGATCGGCCTTGGCTGTCCGCACGGTAAGGACGATGACAAATGTCCCGCAGCAGGAAGCAAAGGCGCACACAAATGTCCCTCAAGTCAGAGTTCACACTGTGCAAGGACGGGCTACCTGACATACGAGCTGAATTCGGGAGTCGATCCAGTCCACCTGTCGGGAAGATGTGATGTCTCCGAAGAGGTGCTATCGAAGCACTACGATATGCGTTCTGAACAAGAACAAATGTTCGTTCGGCAGCGAGCGTTCGAAACTGCTCGTCTAAGCTACCAGTCCTTCGGAGGTGTCGAGAATGACCGGTGAACGGCGCGATTTGGCCAGAGAATATAACGCGAATATGATTCGGTCAGTCATAACTGGCAGTATCATATCGGGTATAAATACTGTTGGACAGAGTACAAGTTCGACCTTTGTTGGTGCTGTCCTAGTAGTGTTGCTGGCTAACGTTGTAGCTTGGACGTTCGGAGTAGATTCGTCACTCTTCGGACCTCTGGCATTGTCGGCGTTCCTCAGAGAAAAGGATGAATCCGAGTCAGATTACAAAGTCATCAATTGCCTTATTTACGCTCGTGTCAGCGACGATAAACAAGTGAAAGATGGGAATGGTCTCGAAAATCAAGTGGGTACATGTGAGAAGTTGGTCGAAGAGCGAGGATACAACCTTCTTCACGAACCGATATTAGACAAGGGAATCTCTGGAACCGAGTTTGACCGTCCAGGTCTGCACAAACTCCTCCAGCTATCTGAAGATCTGCCCGTAGACTGTATCGTCGTAGATAAAGTGGACCGGCTGGGCCGCAGGGCACCACAGACACTCAGTATGGTGGATACTCTGCAGCACGATTTCGGGGTTACAATCGTTACTCCGACTTCCCGGATTGATATAATGACCATTGAAGGGTTGGTCTCGGCTTCGTTCTCAATCATCATGGCGGACGTTGAGAATCGGAATCGTGGGGAACGTGTACAGAAGGGGAAGGTCACTGCGTTCCGGAATCGGAACTGGGATTCGTGGTTCCGCAAGGTCCCCTTCGGATACAAAAAGAAAGGAGACTGGACGGACCCCAACGCGACTGAGAGGTGGATCGAAGTTGACGAGTCTACGAGAGGCGTCGTTGAAGCGATATTCACACATTTCAATGACATCAAGGACATGACTGCCCCGTACGCGGAGGTCAGCCGTCACACCGAACGGGAATACGGGGTTGAGATGCGTGGTAGTGATATCAAAGGGATATTGCAAAACCCGGTCTACGTCGGAAAACCTGTCGCCCAAGTAACAATGATGGATGGGAGATCGATTACCGAGATCGTCGAAGACGAAAGTCTTCGACTCATCGATGAAGAGACACAGGAACAGGCGCTTGCCATGATCGGACAGATCGGTGATAAGCATTCAAGAAAATCCAGCAGCAATATCATCTCTCTCGAGTCACTTCTCGAAGAGTTCCACCCGCTGGCACTGGTAGAGGAAGTCGATGGGTTTGGCCTGTCCTGTTCGCAGTGTCGTGGTGAACTGGTGAAGAACGGGACAAAGAGGCTTGATGAGAGTTCGATGTCCACGGATACCAGACGAGTCACGAACCTGAAGTGTGTCGAGTGTGGTAAGCAGAGGAAGTTGGTGTCCCGCTGGACTCTCTTCCGTCTCGAGAGATCTCGATAGTCAACCCCAGTAATACACGTTTTAAATCTCTATTTTTTCTATATGTTCGTGGAGCCTTCTTGATATTATCTTTCAGTGACAAAAATCAAGTGCTGAATATAGAGGATGCAGTTATCACAGTGTGGGTATGCTCAATCTGTATTGGTGAAGAGGATTAGTCGCCGTTAGAAGTCAGAAAATGTCTGCTGGCGCTTGTAATCGTAAGGTTCCGTGAGCGCTTCCCGTTCCATATTATAATTTTTTTGCGCGTGTCGGTTCTCCTCAATCCCTCGGTCAACAATCCACGCTCGAAACTCCTCATATCGGTCTTGATCCTGAATCACGTCGCCCATATTGACTGTCCGCAGCTCACCATAACGCGCAAAGTAGATACCTACCTTACTGATCTCTGGGTATTTGATCTTCGCCACATCTTCGCTGTCCGCATACATCTCCTCATAAAGGATACGCTGAACATCACACAGAACATAGTACATTAGTAATTGCCGCCAGAACTGGTTTGTGAATGTTCTACCTTCGGTTGTTTTTATATCTACAAGCAGGTCATCTACGATGAAATCACCCTCGCCAGGGAGAATATAGCGGTGCCCACCAAAACCGGGTTGTTCAATCATAGTGTTGCCGTTCGTCCACTCTGTTTCACGTAACAACTCAAACAACTCTTCCATTTCATTGAGAATATCTTCTGCAAACGCCTTGCGGTTAATCCATGACTGAACGCTCTTATCCGGCTTCCATCCCGCATTAATCAGCGAAGCCCGTACCACCTTTCTCGTATTCATCCCCGTCTGGATGTACTGTTTAACGAGTTTCGTTAACTGCTCATCCTCTGTCCACTTTACTGAACTCCGCTGACGCTTCCATACAGGGAGATTGTTCTGCTTTTCATCCCATTCTTCTTGACTCGAAATATCATCGTACTCCTCCCACTTCATCCCATCAAAACGCATTACGTTGAGAGGAGGAGTTTCCCCATTCGTCCAACGGGGTTCGAAATTTCCAAACGTACTCCACGACCCATGGATGATCTCATTACAACGTCGGTAGAGTAGCAAACGGCAGAGATACTCAAATGCGTTCCCGACTAATTGGTGTCCATATCCGTTATTTACTACTTTCAGCTTTCCCTCAGCGTCCTCGCCAGGGTTCGGGTAGGTCGAATCAATTTCCTGCCTTACCTCCCCAATCTTAATAAAATCCGTAACGCCGGTCGTCATATACTATTTGTTAACGTTCTTATTACTTAATAGAGTCGGGAAATATATGACCCCAATCCGGAATTTGAATAACCGGTCAAAGAGGCTACTGTGGTAGATCTTTTTTGTCGATTTTGCGGTTCGACATAACCAAACCATTGTACTAACATTTCCAACGGCCATCTGCCCCAATCTATCCCGTTTTGTACGATTAGCTTTGACTGCCTCTCGAAGGGGAATCCGTGCAAGATTTGCGCCCTGTATTCAGCAAGAGCAGAGTAAACTCCCGATTTGCTGCCAGTACCGTCGTGACCGAAACAGAAGGTGTATGCAGCAGCCTCCGGGCAAACGTCTCACGTCAGCTCTCTCGACTTCGGAGCCCACCACTCTTTTGTCATACGATTGCTATCGCTACCCATGCCATTCGACCCCAGTCGGGTTGACACGATTACTGTCGATTCGTATGGAACGCTCGTCGATCCGAGTGCCGCTGAACGTGCCGTCGCACCGTACACCGACGACCCTGACTCGGTGCTCGCTCACTGGCGAGCGAAGTACCTCTCGTACGTGATGATCGCAAACGACGTTGACGACTACCAGCCCTTCGATGAGTTGATTGAGGCCGCACTCGAACAGGCACTTGGCGCACACGGAATCGAAACGACAGCCGAAGAGCGGGCGGAGATCATGGCCGTCTACGACGAACTGGACCCCTTCGACGATGTTCGGGATGGTCTCAAACAGCTGGCCAGCGACTACGACGTGTATGTGCTTTCGATGGGAACGCCAGCGATGCTCGAGACGATGCTTGAGCACGCCGACATCGGGGAGTTCATCAAGGACGCTATCAGTATCCACGAGATTCGAACCTACAAACCGGAGGCCGCAGTGTACCAGCACGCGGCGGCCCGGACCGGCACCCCAATCAACGAAATCGCTCATGTCGCCGGGCCATCGTTTGATGTCCGCGGTGCGATGGCTGCCGGAATGCAGGGCATCTGGATCAACCGCACGAACGAGCCGTGGGATCCGTGGTTCCCGACTCCCGATCTGACGATCGACACGTTCGACGACCTCATTGCGGCGCTCGATATGTAACACTGGGAACCGGAGCGTTACCTGACCGACTCGCGCCCTGTATTCAGCAGCGTCTACAACATCTCCTCAATTTCTGCCAGTAGCGACGTGCGAGAGACAGAGGGAGGTATCATTGACTAATCGCAACGGGCCATTAGAGGTTTAGCAATTGTTCAAGTTGCCTGACACACTGAATCAGTGCGATATCTGAGCCCCACCCAGCATTACTGAAGACGCTACGCACCAGATTCTGCCCCTCTTGAGCCCGCGTGGATGTCCGTTGTTGTACGTAGGGGAGATGCGTCATCGTCGTACAATGGGGCAGGTTCGGAGACCGCTTGGGAACCTGATAGGGTGGCGTCTGATGGATATCGAACTCTTCCCCTTCTTCAGTTTCAAGCGTAATCGTCCGCTCCTGACGACGGCGGTATTCATCCATCCGGTCATGCAGGTTCTGGATGTACTCCTCACTACTTGAGTGGAATACGACGACACTATCCGCGTTATGGAACTGGAGCAGATTTAGCTGGTCCACGACGTCAGGCGATTTGATTAGCACCTGTCGCTTAGAGTTACTGTTAAAGCTGTACACCAGCGGGTCGTACAGGAGCATCATCCGATGCCGGTCTATAGGGCAGAAAATCTGGAGCCCGCGATTAGCGAGTCCCGCCGGGACCAGTCCATGCGATTGTTTGTACTGGGGAATGTCGTGAACCATGGGGGCATCCGAGATAATGAACTCTTGATCGGTGACGTTGCACAGTAACACCGCATGGAGGTCGCCAATTGCGAGGAACCCGAACAGGCCCTGTGCAATCAGAAAGTGATGATTCCCGAGGAGCGAAGCGTCCACGAGGACCTCTTCCTTCTCCTCTTCTGTGAGATTTGATTTCCAGTCAATCAACTCTTCGTATCGTCTTGCCTCTACGTCGTCTTGGAAGGCTTCCCGGAGTGTCTCCTCGCCGCTGTTGATATGATCTCTTGTGGATTTGGTCCTAGCTCGCTGGGTCGTGACGAAGGAGAGCAACAGCTGGCGGTGCTGGTCTGAGAGGTCCAGTAGGTCGGTTCCCCGGCGAAGATCACGGAGCGCCCGGGAATGATACTCGTCGACGTTCCCGAGTTCCATCTCAACGTTCGGTGGGTTGCCGTAGAGATACGTTCGAGAGCAAATTGAATCAATATTCTGTGGATGGGTCGACTCGCCAGCGATTGGGAGGACATTGGTTATTTTGTCGGTCGTCCAAGCTCTGAGGTAGTGTTGGGGGACGTAATGATGGTTCTTCGGATGGTCCTTTCGTTGCTGCCCCATCAGATAATTCAAGTAGGATGTTTGTGAATAATAGGTCTTGGGCCTGTGTGCTACTACTCAGGAAGGCTCTGTGAGCGAATACCGTGCACACCCCACGGACGGATTGGTCGATTCTCGCTCTGTATTCAGCACGGCCCAAAAACTATCAGCGCCAGATGATTTCAACAGAGCCGGAGGAGACACTATATCGGTATCAATTACACCTGGTTTCTGAGTTCGATCTTAGGCCCTCTACCCTCAACAAACAACTCGTACTGACCGACGACATGATCAATATGATTCGATTTTCTTGAAGCTGACATATTTGTTCTCTCTGTATCACCGGACTTGAAGCGGTTTCTAGTCGCTGAAGCTTTAGAAAACGTTTCCTCGGAAACAATCCGGTAGTCTGAAATCTGCTTCGAGACGCCCGCTACTCTGTATTCTCCTGTGTAAATCACATTCCGAAGTACATCACCCACTGCCCGGGCACACCATTCGTTTGATCGTTTCGTTTGTACCCCACGTTCGTTTAGCTGCTGTGCTACCTCTGACATTGACTTACGGTCAAGATACTCGTGGAATATTTGCTTCACCAATTGAGCTTCAGGCTCGTTCACGACCAACCGCCCGTCTTCTATGTCGTATCCCAGAGGAGGCGATTTATTCGGCCATCTGCCATCCATTGCCATCGCGTACAACCCCATGCGTGAGCGGTCGCGAATCATATCTCGCTCAAATTCCGCGGCACTTGCGATATTTCTGAAGTTGAACCGACCAGCCGATGTGGTCGTGTCTATCTGTTCAGTCACGCTGTGAAGCGCGATGTCCCACTCTCGGAGTTGCCTCTCCAACTGAACTACGTGCAGGAGGCTCCGAGAGAATCGGTCGAGCTTCCAGAACACGACGACATCAAACAGCCTGCGCTCTCCGTAATCCATCAATATTTGGAACTGCGGTCTGTCTACGTCCTTCCCGCTCTTTGCCTCGTCTTGGAACACGTACAGCGAAAGCCACTGCTGGAACTCACATCGCTCCAAGCATCGCCGCACCTGTTCCTTCAACGAGTACCCAAACTTTGGATTACTCTTGGACGTCCTCGCATACACTGCCGCCCGTACCGTCTCCGGTTGTTCATCGGCTTCGGGTCTATCCCAAACGGACCCCTCAAACATCGATAACCCCTCCTTGCCTGAACTCTTGTAGTCGAACCCGAATGGTTTCACGTGAAACCCCCGCTGCTTCCGCGATCTCACGTTGTGTTCGCTCCCCAGATTCCACAGCGTAGATTGCCGCGCTTGCCACTCCAACCGGATTCCGCCCGGCAACTAGTCCCTCAGATCTTGCCGACTGTACGAGTTCGCGGGCGCGTTCTACTGTCGTGGGCGTACACTCGAGCGACTTACAGAGAGGTTCGATGTAACTCTCCGGCAAGCAGTCCGCATTTTCGAGATTCAGCTCTCTCTTCAGTCGTTTGGTGAGCCTGCCGATGTCACGAGAATCTCTATTCATCCGGTGAGCGACAAGACTGATCGGAAGCGGTTCCCCTGCCTGTCGTGTGGCTATGCAGACCAGTGCGCCAACCACGTCCTCAGTATGCCGTCCATCATTGAGTCTATCTCGTGCCACCTGACCGTACAGTGAAGCGACCTGTAGGCGCACATCGGAGGAAAGATCGAATTGGTTCCCAATCTGTTCCAGAATCTCCAGTGCAGTTGCGACACGCTGTTCAGTGCTGTTCCTGACTTTGAACACGTCAGTCCACTCTTCACTGTCCCTCGGATTGTCCGCACTCATCGCTTGACTCTCTCTGAGTTGACTCAATGCTTCCTCCACGCCCTCCTGCCGAATTACGAACCCACACGCAGTACAAACGCCTTCGACGAAGTCGAAGTCGCTCACGACCGATTCTCCACCACATGCGGGGCACACCGATGGCCCGTCACTGGGTGAACTGCTAATCATGTCGGGTCAACTCCCGGGCTGTCAGGGGTCAGCTGATGCTGCCTCTCCGGGTGTGGTTCAACCAACTCGGAAAGAGTACCCTCAGAGGCACACATCGGACAAACCGGATACGCGTTTGTGTCACCATCCCAGTCTACAGCGGCAACGTCGAAGCGATGAGATTCGACTTCGCAACACCAGTCGTAGACACAGTACTGATTTGCCAAATCAGGGTGCTGGATTGCAAGAGTCGGGGTCAGTCTGGCGTTGGAGTGTGACTGAACGTACGTCTCCACTTTCTTTCGAGGATACGTCACACCGGGAAGGAACCCGTTAGCTCCCTCGTCTTGGAAGCCAGCCTCCGCTTGTCCACATCGTTTTCTAAATGAACAGAAGTTGCACTCCCAATCGAAGACTGGCTCTGCCGGAGGCAGCTGTTCGTCGAGTCTGAACTCGGTGTGTGTGGTTGCCCACTCGAGAACGAGTTCGGACCATTGTTTCCTGTCGAATCGCACCTCAAACGCCTTGATGCTCAGAGTCGTTCGATCACCGTAGATTATCAGTCCGGTCCGGACCTCTGTCTCCCACTCTCGAGAGAGACCCTCCATGTAGGCCAGGAGCTGCGCGACATGGTGGGGATTCGGTGCCGTCGTATTCGCAATGGAGTCCTTTGTCTTCACTTCCGTTGGGAGAATCGGTGTACTCTGAGCGTCGACGACAACTGGGTCTGTGCTTCCTCGAATCCGGATGTCACCTCCATTCGTCTCGACCGTGTAGTCCACCCACATCGAGTTCCGGACGTACGCTTTGTCGCCGACGACCGAACTCAGATATGGCATCAGGATTTCTTCTTCGAACCTCGTCCCTGTCCAGAAGATGCCGTCTGGGTCATCAACTTCTTCTGGCGCGTTGAGTTGCCGATAGAAGATTTTCCGGTGGCATTGATTGAGCTGGCTGGGTGAGTGCTGATTGGCTGGCTTTACTGGTGGTGGCGTGTTGAGATAGGGCTTCCCGGACTTGATGTTCTCAGCGAACTGCCGTTCCTCGTACCACGCGTCAAAGCCTGAGGGATCAATAGTCTCCAGAAGAGTCTGGATGAGGGTCGGGTGTTCCGGTGGTGCGGTCGATGGCATTTGTGAAGGTACGATATGATGTCAGAGAATATAGTTATAATGTGATTTACGTCTTAAAGAACACAGATAACATCATTTTGACCAAGAGCACCCCCATCCCTTTCTTTAGTCTAGGTCTGGAAGTCGTGCTGAATGCGGCCCCGTGCAGACTGGATGACTAAGGCTGACGATCACATCCTCGAGCTACTGAGCGAAGCGGGAATCGCCGCGAATCCTGCGACGATTGCGTTCAACATCGATTACGACGGTGGGTATGTCGCTCACCGGTGCCGCGAATTGGCGACCCACGACTTGATACATCGTGTGCATGAAACCAAAGCGATGTATCGAATAACCGAATTTGGAGAACAGTATCTCAGAGGTGACCTAACCACGGGGGATCTGGAGTGACCTTCGGACACAACTTACGTACCGGGTACAACGACGAACCATAACTTCCTGCTTCGTCTGAGTCATCCGGTTGCAGTCGGAATACTCGAACCTATTGCAATCATTGGTCAGAGAGTTGTATGTGGTCGTCTGAATGTGTAGTACGTATCATGTATATTTTCATATACAAACTCGTTATTTCTGCGTTCCCGAAGTGCTAATGAACCTGCAGCATATATCAACAAGTTGCCACAGACGATGAGGTGGAAAGTCCAATTGGAAGGGTATGAAAAAGGATTGAAACAGTTATCCGAATCATTCGACAATAACCCAAGAATATTCGAGGAAGAAGGAGCACATTATATTTGGTCTTCTACATTTGAGCAGCTAGACCAATCAATTGAGGTTCAGGATGCAGGTGACAAAATTATCAGAATCATCCGTCGTCTTGGAGAGATTGATTCGCTTCGTGTTAGAGAATTAGATGCTTCGACTGTGGTCGAGATTCAAGATGACGGGTCTGAACGCAAGGTTGTCCATGCTTCGGCTACAGCGACAGCAACAACCACGACGTCAGCACGGGTTTCAGTTGAGGGAGAAGAGCCAACTCCCAGAGCGGAGTCTACATATGAGTACACAAAATTGGCTCTGTCCGATGATACAGTACGGGAACTGATAGAACTGCGGGATAACGGGGATCATTGGGTGAATCTTTATCGAGTTTACGAATACATTCAAGACAATCTCGAGTCAGAAAATAATATTGTTGAACAAGGATGGTGGACAGAGTCCGAGAAAGACCGATTTAAACAAACCGCGAATAGTTCAGAAGCTATCGGACACGAAGCACGACACGGAGACACCAGAGTACCAGCACCATCAAACCCGATGGACCATGCGCAAGCCAAATCACTAATTGAAAACCTCATTAATAATTGGCTTAGACACAGACAAGAGAGTTCTTGATTTATTTAAGCATCAAAAATGCCAGGTTCAATTGAGTACCAGCACGAACGATACACTTCTGGTTGGTAATATTCTACTGACTACATCCTCTACCTCTCATGAACCTATATTGACAGTTCATGTGTACTTTTGTGACTTACACTAGATACCTCAGTCAGAGAGATTGCACACAAAACAATAACTGACCCTGGATTTACTTTGATTGTAGGCTCCGATTATGGACCTGCCTTACACCGTCGGCCAAAGGACGAAGAGGGCTAAAATTCACGAACGATTTGGAGGCAATCCTCAATCTGGAATCTCCAGCTCCGGACAGGTTGATGCAGTTTTCCTCTTCACTGACGACGAGGGCGATAATCCATATGAGGACAAATGGATTTCCGAAACTGAGTTCGAGTATTCTGGACAAGGACAACAAGATGACCAGAACTTCGACCGATCCAACCCAAATGGCCGAGCGAATGACGACCTGAAAAACCATGCTCAGTACGGTAAGGAGGTACATCTCTTCGAGAAATCAGTCGAAAATGACTCCATAGTCGTATACTTGGGCCAACTGGAATATGTTGACCATGATTTCAAACAGCGCAAGGACGTGGACGGTAATCCTCGTCAAGAAATTCGCTTCGAACTTCAATTGGTGAAAAATGAATACACTGGTGATAGAGACGTTGTCTCGGACGAAGATACACTCAGGGAGTTAGCAAGGAACGCTTCCAGTAATGATTCGCCTTCGAGTAAACGGGGTGGAAAAAGTCACAAAACATCGAGGCTCGTTCGTGAATATGCCTTAGACTGGGCAAACGGATACTGTCAAGGTTGTGACAATCCGGGCCCATTCAAGACTCCGAGTGGCGACCGCTATCTTGAAGTTCACCATGTTTTCCGCCGAGCTGATGGGGGTCCTGATCATCCAGACGCAGTGATTGCTCTTTGCCCCAACTGTCACAGTGAACGGCACTATGGGCGGAGAGGAGACCAATTCAATAGAAGACTCATCGAAAGACTGCGGGAGCGAGCGATAGACCAAATTGGGGAGATTCCGCCGGTACTGAGAAAGAATCCTGAATAAGGTTACACTCATGAAAATATCTCTGTCCATTACTCTTTAGCTTGGAGGAACATATTCCCCCGAATGTCGTATAATGCGCCGGGCTCCAGCCAGTCGTGGCAACTACTGATGATACACCTTCTCTATCCAGCACGTGACTGTTATCAGTTGCTGAGGATTTCAACTGAGCTTCCGATTGCCATCGGCGGTCGGTGGCGACATAGACGTTCACTTCACGGATCTCATTCTAACATATAACTGAACACTTTCAGCGTCTTCTTACCGTCCTCGGTCAACCAAATTCGCTTCTCTTGTCCTCGGCGCTGCTCTTCAATTAATCCCCTCTCTTGAAGCGGTTCTATGATTTCCTTGTCCACTGGATCATACAGGTTTTTCAGTTCTTGTCGGTCATACCGTGAAAGAAGTGGGAAATCCTCACCACGGACATACTCAACCAGTTCACCCTTCGCTACGTCTCCCTCCTCGTCGACGAACGCGAGAACTGCAAGATATTGTTTGTCCGGAAGTCCGATGGGGTACACGCTCAATGGAACAGTCTCCTTGACACCCTTCGAAATCGTCTCCCCATGATACCCCTTCGCCTTCACATAGTACGGACGAGCCTTCGTCGCCATGCATACGATCATACCACTGATTGCCGTGATCTTACTTCCTGTCGCGAGGTTCACCAAAATTCGGTGTTCCGCGTATTCATCAGCTAATTCTGCGATGGCCCAGAGTGAAGAGTACAGATCAAAGAAGTCACACGATTTATCCTCGCACTCAATTCCTTTAGCATTCAATTCCGCTTCAACTGTTGCCTGACAATCCGCTCCTTTCTCGGTTTGATTCTCGTGAATCAGTAGAATGACGAAATCTGCATCGTTCTCGACAGCGGGAGCATAGACCCGCTCAGTCTCATATCCCATTGGCGCGATGTGAACGTCCAAGGGACCTTTCAGACTCATGTGACATGTGTCTATCATCCTGCAACAAAGTCCTTGCTAGCATGGCATATGACTTCTAGAAAGGTGTAGATGGTCTAGAACGTCTAGAGTGTCAGACAATTCAAGTAGCACTGACACCTACATCTCTATGTGCTCTAACCAATGAGCGACCGACGAATTCGAGGAACAGCAGACGCCTGCCCGCTGCAACGAGCAGGTACTTTCCCCCAAACGCCGACCGCCACTGTCACACGCGCTTCAAGTGACACATCGGACAACTATTACTTAGTTACTTCGGTAACTTTGGGGCGAGATATGCCGCAAACACGTTCCAATCTGAATGACTAAAGAGGAACTCGATCGATTCATCCGCTCTCAGAAGCGGAAGACGCACAGCGTAGACGAACAAGTTCTCATCGCCCTCTCGATGTACGAGCGGGGACTTGGCCCGCTCCACGACGGGGCGAAGCGGGGTGATCTTGAAGACGAACTCCGCCTCAAGCTTGACTATAACATCGGCACGTCTCTGAGCCATCTCGAAGAAATCGGAGTGGTAGAAAGCTTCCTACCGCCAGGTCCGACCGGCTACGCGATCAGTGAACGCTTGGACGATATCGTCAACGGCAAAGTTGACGAGATAGCAGAGACCGACATCGAAAACCTGATCCGCCATATCCAGGACGACGATCCTGCCTCAGGAGGAGACGCGCCAGCAGTAGCCGACGGGTCCGGAGTTACTGTCCGCCGAGTGGTGGCCAACACATTCGATCTCACACCCGAAGGAGTCGAAGACTACCTCCGACACGGTGACCAGGTCAAGAAGTTGAACAAAGCCATCGACGCGATCGAAGACAGCCCAGAGGCCGACAAGCGCGACGATTACGGGCGTATCGTCTTCAGAAACACAGCATACCGCTACCGCCTCACCGAGAAGGCGGTGGAACTAGTTGAGGGCGAGTAGATGCCGATTCAAAAGAAGTGGAGCCACGCGACGAAGGAACACGTCGTCAGCACGGTCCCTGAGAAGGGGGGTGTCTACGAGCTCAAATCGTTCGGTGAACTGGTCTACATCGGCAAAGCTAACAGCAATCTCCGTGACCGTCTCCTGGACCACGTTGAGAAGCGTAATCCGAGCCATTTCCGGTTCAAGACGGCTGGATTCTTCGGAAGTCCGACCCGAATGGAGCGTAAGCATCTGCTTGCATACGGAGATTCGGATTCGGAGACACCGCCCTGGAATAACCGGATTCCACGACCCTAGAAACTGAAATTTCTCGGACCAATCAGGGCCGAGGTTATTTTACTCTACCCCCTTGTCAAGAAATATGGCTCAACCATCTCAAGATAACGAATTCACTGAGTATCTCATTCAATTCTACCGTGAGAACTACGATGATGAAATTGATTGCCTCACCAATCGATATCCACACGAACAACGGTCTCTGTACGTAGATTACGATGACCTACACGCATTTGATTCTGACCTTGCAGAGGATTACCTCACCAAGCCGATCCAGATGCAGCGGTATGCGGAAAAAGCCCTCCGTCTCTATGACCTACCAGCGGATGTTTCACTCGATCAGGCTCATGTGCGACTGACCAATGTCCCAGAGGAGAGTACTATTGAGCCTGGTAATGTCCGAGTCGATGATGACCTCCTTGGTAAACTCGTAACGGTTCGTGGATACGTGGACGCAGCCTCCGATGTGGATGCAAGTGTAACTGAGGCCGCTTTCGAGTGCCAAAGGTGTGGAACTATGACTTACCTCCCACAGCACCGTACTGGCTTCCAAGAACCACATGAGTGTCAGGGTTGCGAGAGACAGGGGCCGTTCGACATCAACTATGATAAATCCGAGTTCATTGATCGTCAAACCGCCACCCTGGTTCCACTACCAGAGGCAGACGTAAAGGCTAATGGTGAATTACAGGTTGTTTTAGAAGACGACATTGCTGGACAGGTGGCAACCGGAGACCGAGTTTCAGTAATCGGGGTACTGCACATTGGGCAAGAGGAATCGAAAACGATGTACAACACATATTTGGACGGAGTCTCAATTTCCAAACTGGCAGCTGAAAACACCGGCCTCTACAGCGGCCCATATCTCGACACACCCAAAGGAGAAGTTGACAGCGAAGCACTTGAGAAATTCGTGCAACGCTCGGTTGCTGTGCTTCGAACACAGACACTTAACGAGATGGAGACTCAGAGCAAGGTAATCACTCCGTTCCTCCGACTGTTGGGCTGGAGCGTTTACCACCTTGAGTTTCGTTTCGAGTATTCTGATTCAGAAGTCGGCGGTGATAAGGTAGATTACGGACTACTTGATCAGGATGAAACACCTGTATTCGTCGTAGAAGCGAAGCAGGAGGGAAAGAATCTTGATCTCCATTTCAAACAGATCAAGAAGTATATGCGCCTCTTCCAAGTCCAGCTTGGTCTGCTTACAAACGGTGAACGGTACGTATTTTTTTCAAAGGATCCAGATGCCAGCTCCGCTAGTGAGTTAGTATTGCTTGATTGTAAGCTTCAAAATCTCCCCAATCATCGAGATGTACTTGCAGCCTATACCCAAGAATCGGTGGTTGGCGGTCA
Source organism: Salinigranum salinum (assembly GCF_009176545.1). GTDB lineage: Archaea > Halobacteriota > Halobacteria > Halobacteriales > Haloferacaceae > Salinigranum > Salinigranum salinum. The sequence continues at coordinate 692,601 of NZ_VTOJ01000001.1, forward strand.
TACCTCATTGGACGAACTAGTGCAATCTGCGAAAGAACGAGAGAAATCAGAGGGTCAATTCGATGCTGATGCCTTCCGTCAAACATCTCCTGAAGATAGAGACACGCTCGATGCCGCAAAATCAATCATTTCAGATATTGACGCTGATTCAGATCTCGGTGCTCCGATTGAACGAGTGTTTCGGCAGTTTGAATCCGAGCTTGATCTTGACCGGGAAGAGGCCGAAGAGCTAATACATGATCTTAGGGTGAACGGAAAAATATATGAGCCACATCAGAATCATCTTCGTACGACATAGACTCAGAGCGAGGTGATCTACTCCTGTTGGCAATACATAGCCCGACACCGTTCTGGTCACCGTGGGAACCCCTTTCTTCTAGTATCTGAAGCTGAGTAGCATAATTCCACATCAAGCACTGAAGAACGACTAAGTACTCTGCACTCGTCTCAACTCTTGCAAACCGCGTGATAGCGACGACCCGCGTCACGTAGCCTGACGGACTCTTCAGACGGAAGGGTGTCCTGTATATAAGCAGGTCGCCGTAGTCTGTTGATTCCGAACCGTCAGAGAAGATGATGGACTCGCCGGGATTTGAACCCGGGGCCTCTTCCTTGCGAAGGAAGCGATCTGCCACTGATCTACGAGCCCGCACTCCCACGCAGTCGGTGGGTCGACTTGTACCTTCTGTTTCCGTCGCCGTCGTCCCCGGGTCTGCAACCGAAGAGCGACAACCGGCGCGCCTTAGCGCCGCGCCTCTACGATACCGCCGTCCGTCCGCCCGACGCCGACCGCACCGTGTGGCCGGGCCGGGAGACGAGGACGGCCGACATCGTCAGTCCTCGAGGACGATCTCGATCGAGACGTCGTTCGGAACCTGGATGCGCATCAGCTGACGCAGTGCGCGTTCGTCGGCGTCGATGTCGATGAGCCGCTTGTGGACGCGCATCTCCCAGTGCTCCCAGGTCGCCGTCCCTTCCCCGTCGGGGGATTTGCGGGTCGGGACCTCCAGCGTCTTCGTCGGCAGCGGGATCGGTCCGCTGAGGTTGACACCTGTCTTGTTGGCGATCTCGCGGACGTCGCCGCAGATGCTGTCGAGGTCCTCGGGACTCGTGCCAGCGAGTCGGACGCGTGCTTGCTGCATCTGTTATCGCTCGTTGACCGAGAGGACCTTGCCGGCGGCGATGGTCTGCCCCATGTCGCGGATGGCGAAGCTCCCGAGTTCGGGGATGTCACCCGAAGGCTCGATCGAGAGCGGCTTCTGGGGACGGACCGTGACGACCGCGGCGTCACCGGACTTGATGAAGTCGGGGTTCTCCTCGGCGACCTCGCCCGTCTTGGGGTTGATCTTCTGGTCGATCGACTCGATGGTACACGCGACCTGCGCAGTGTGCGCGTGGAAGACCGGCGTGTAGCCCGCGGTGATGACCGAGGGGTGCTGCATCACGACGATCTGGGCCTGGAACGTCTCGGCGACCGTCGGCGGGTCGTCGGCCGGGCCACAGACGTCACCGCGGCGGATGTCGTCCTTGCCGACCCCGCGGACGTTGAACCCGACGTTGTCGCCGGGGCCGGCCTGCGGCACCTCCTCGTGGTGCATCTCGACCGTCTTCACTTCGCCGCCAACGTCCGACGGCTGGAACGAGACGTTGTCGCCGGGCTTCATGATCCCCGTCTCGATCCGGCCGACGGGGACGGTCCCGATGCCGGAGATGGTGTAGACGTCCTGGATGGGGAGTCGAAGCGGCGCGTCCGTCGGCGGCTCCGGCTTCGGCAGGTCGTTGAGAGCCTGCAGGAGCGTGGGACCGTCGTACCAGTCCATCGTGCCGGACTTCTCGGCGACGTTGTCGCCCTCGAACGCCGAGATGGGGACGAACGTGGCGTCGTCGGACTTGAAGCGGACCTGTTTGAGGAGCTTCTGGACCTCCTCTTTGACCTGCTTGTACGTGTCCTCGCTGTAGTCGACGACGTCCATCTTGTTCACGCCGATGATGAGCTCGTTGATCCCCAGCGTGCGGGCGAGGAAGACGTGCTCGCGGGTCTGGGGTGCGACGCCGTCGTCTGCCGCGACGACGAGGACGGCGTTGTCGGCCTGCGAGGCACCCGTGATCATGTTCTTCACGAAGTCACGGTGGCCCGGGCAGTCGACGATGGTGAAGTAGTACTCGTCCGTGTCGAACTCCTGGTGGGCGATGTCGATGGTGACACCACGCTCGCGCTCCTCGGCGAGGTTGTCCATCACGTAGGCGAACTCGAAGCCGCCCTTGCCCTTCTCCTCGGCTTCCTCTCGGTACTGCTCGATGACGTGCTCCGGGACGGAGCCGGTCTCGAACAGGAGGCGGCCGACCAGTGTGCTCTTTCCGTGGTCAACGTGGCCGATGATGGCCAGGTTCTGATGCGGTTTGTCACTCATGGATGAAGTCACGCGCTAAGGCGCTCTGTAGGGCACTTTTGCCTGTAAGGGGTAAAACGATTTCGATACGCTACACGGCCGATTCCGGCGCTGTCGGGCGGTTTGTGACCCATCCGCACACGTCACGGGGTGCGACCACTCGGTCCGCTCTGCCGTGTCGACTGGTCGGACGGGGTCCGGTGCTCGCTCACAACGCGTCTCCTCCTGTCGATTCGCCCGTACGCGTGCTCCTCGGCGAGACGTTCGCGTCCACGGACGCAGGAGGGTCCCTGCTCGGTCGCGCCCGGTCGCGGTCGGCTCGTTTTATCGATCCAGCCGTCCGACGTCCGCCAGGACGGCCGTAGCCGTCTCGGGACCACCGGCACCGCGCCCGCTGACGTTCAGCTGGCCGGCGTGTTCGGTCTCCAGCTGGACGATGTTCTGCGTCCCCGTCACGGCGAGTGCGCCGTGTTGCGGAACCAGTCGCGGACCGACCCGGACCCGCTCGGGTGTCGCCTCTCCGATGAGCCGGATCGTCCGGCCGTCCTCCGTGGCGAGTTCGAGCGCGCTCCCCGGAATCTCCTTGATCCCCTCGACGTCCGCGTCTTCGAGTGAGAACTCCCGTCCGTCGCGGGCGTCGCTCAGCACGTTCGCGAGGATGACGCACTTCAGCGCCGCGTCGGTCCCCTCGACGTCGAAGGACGGATCCGCCTCGGCGACGCCGAGATCCTGTGCCTCGGCGAGGACGTGTTCGTAGCCCAGTCCCTCGGCGGCCATCCGCGAGAGGACGAAGTTCGCCGTCCCGTTCAACACGCCGCGCGCCGCGGAGATGTGTGCGGGGCCGTAGTCGTCGATGGTCGACAGCACCGGCATCGCCCCACCGACGGTCGCCTCGAACAACACGCGACCCTCGCTGTCGGCTTCCAGCGCCCGGAGGTCGCGGTACCGTTCCGCGACCGGTCCCTTGTTCGCCAGCACCACGTGCCGGTCGCGTTCGAGCGCGCTCCGGCAGTGTGAGAAGCCGGGGTCGGCGTCGCCGAGCGTCGTCGGCGTCGCCTCCACGAGCACGTCGTAGTCGGCTGCGAGGACGTCGGCGGGGTCGGCGTCGCCGACGACTCCCTCCCGCTCTTTCCGGTCGAGTGCCGCGTCGCCGTCGATCCCCTCGCCGTCGACGACCGCCGACGAGGAGTCCGCGAATGCGACCACCCGGTGTCCATACTCGGCGGCGAGGTCGACGACGTTCCCGCCGACGGCGCCAGCGCCGAGCACCGCGAGTCGCAGGCTCACTGTGCACCCTCCGTCAGCGGTTCGACGAGGTGGAGGTCCTTCTCGGCAGCGATCTCGCGGACCGTCGCGAGCGCCCTCTCGGTCTTCCCCGCTCGGGTCGCCAGTCGGAGTCGTGCGCTCGAGGGTTGGTCCGTCCCCTCGGGTGCCGACAGCGACAGGTCCGACAGCGACGCCTCGGTCGACTCCTCGATACGGTGGAGCGTGTCGGAGAGATCGGTGTCGACGAGGTGGCCGACGAGCAGGATGGTCAGCTCCTCGCCGTATCGCTCCGCACCCGCCTGAATGACGTTGATCCCCTCCTGTCTGAGTGCCTCGACGATCCCCTCGAACCGATCGGGTGGACACTCGAGGTCGACCTCGACGGGGATCCGTCCGCGGGGCGTGATGTTCCCCCGTTCGTGGAAGATCGAGAGGAGGTTGCCCCCGTTGTCGGAGATCGGTCTGAGCGCGGCGAGCAACTGGCCCGGCTCGTCGACGAGTTCCAGCCGAACCGTATGCGCCTGAGGCCGTTCCCCGCCGTCGGTCTCCGTCTCCCGGGAGCCGTCCGGCTCGCTCTCGGACGTCGCGCCACCCGCAGCCCCCTCGTGGGTCGCGTCGGCCTCGACGGGCTCGGTCATCGGCTCACCCCCTCGAGACGCGTGACGGGACAGCTTCCCCCTGTTGTCCCCGGCAGGGAGCCAAGGAGTCGTCGCTCCGTGCCGATGCGTCTCGGGGGATGCGTACCCGTTCGCATGGTAGCGGTGTGTTCTCCGTCGCGGTATAAGCTTCCGTCGGTTGCGGACCGCGAGCGGACGGTCGGTTTCCCGTGCCCGCGCGGTCGTCGGCTCACTCCGTCGGAGCCCAGGCGTCACGTGACGTGCTGACTCGGGCCGATCGGTCACGCGCGAGTTCGTCTGCCCGTTCTGTGGTTCCGTCGTCGAACCCGTGTCCGTCGTCGAACCCCGCCGAGCCCCGGACCGATCCGCGTGCACGCGCCGCCTCTCTCGGGCCGGTCGAAGTCGCCGTTCGCTCCGCAGCCGTGACTCCGGGGGTGTCGCTACCGACAGAACGTCTGTCCGGGGCCGTCGCGAGAGGATGGGGCGTCGTGACCGTGATCGCACCCACGACGGACGCGGGCCGACGCCGCTGGCGAGTGCGTCCGCGGCGTCGCGGAACTGACCGATCCGGGCCGACTCGGACTGTGCGTCCCGGCTCAGATGTAGTCGACCGACGGCGGCAGTTCGAGCTTCATCCCCTTCCGCTCGCGGATCTCCGTGATCTTCTCGGTCTGGAGGTTGTCCGCGAGGACGCGGAAACCGGCGTTCTCGGTGTTCCAGGAGGCACGTCCCTCGGTCGCCGAACGGATGTCGCTCGAGAAGCCGATCATCTCTTCGACGGGGGCGATGCCCTCGATGACCATGAGGTCGCCCTCCTGGTACATGTCGTCGACGCGGCCACGGCGACCCTGGATCTCACCGGAGGCGGAACCCATGTACTCCGAGGGAACGTCGATGCGGACGTCCTGGATCGGTTCGAGGAGGCGGACTTCGGCGTCGATGAGCGCGCGGTGGACGGCCTCACGAACCGCCGGAATGACCTGCGCCGGTCCCCGGTGGATGGTGTCCTCGTGGAGTCGCGCGTCGTGCAGGCGGAGCAGGGCACCCTGGACGGGCTCGCCCGCGAGCGGGCCGTCCTCGAGCGCCTCCTCCATCCCCTCGATGACGAGCTCCATCGTCTCGTTCAGGTGCTGAATCCCCTTCGTGTCGTCGATGAGGATGTTCGTCCCGAACATGTGTTCGACCTCCTGGGAGGTGTCCTTGTCCATGCCCAGCTCCTGCAGCGCCTCGCGGCGCTCCAGTTCGGGCATGTCCATCGCCACGTCGCCGAGCTTGATCGCCTCGACGATCTCCTCGGCGAGGGGCTCGACGGTGATGTAGAACTTGTTGTGGCGGTTCGGCGAGACGCCCTCGACCTCTCGGGACTCCTGGGTTGGCGCCTCGCGGTAGACGACGATCGGTTCGCCGGTGTTGACCGGGATGCCCTGGTTCTTCTGGATGCGCTGGGTGATGACCTCGAGGTGGAGCTCACCCTGTCCGGAGATGAGGTGCTCGCCGGTGTCCTCGTTGATCTCGACCCTGATGGTGGGGTCCTCCTTGGCGACCTGCTGGAGCGTCTGGATCAGTTTCGGCAGGTCGTCCATCCGGGTCGCCTCCACGCTCTTCGTGATCACCGGCTCGGAGATGTGTTCGATCGACTCGAACGGTGTCATCTCCACGCTCGACACCGTCGAGCCGGCGATCGCGTCACGCAGACCGGTGACGGCCGCGATGTTCCCCGCGGGAACGCCGCGGTCGAGCTCCTCGCGCTCGCCACCCATGAACACGCCGACGCTCTGTACGCGGTTCTTGCCCGCCGTGCCGGAGACGTACAGCTCCTGGCCCTTGCGGATGGTGCCGGAGAACACCCGTCCAGTAGCGATCTCGCCCGCGTGGGGGTCCATCGAGATGTCCGTCGCCATGAAGACGACGTCGCCGTCGTCGTCGACCTCGCGCATCTGCCGAGCGAGCTCGGACTCGTCGTCACCGCGCCAGATGGTCGGGATACGGCGGGGCTGCGCCTCCAGGGGGTTCGGGAAGTGCTCGGCGACCATGTCGAGCACGACGTCCGAGAGCGGCGACTGTTCGTGGAGTTCCTGCCGCTGGTCGTTGCGCTCCATCTCGATGACCTCCGAGAAGCCGACGCCGGTCTCGGCCATCGACGGCGCGGAGACGCCCCACTTGTAGAGGGCGGAACCGAACGCGACGGTGCCGTCCTCGACGGACACCGTCCAGTCGCGGTCCTCGTAGTCCTGGGTCATCCCGCGGATGAGCTCGTTGACGTCGGAGATGACGTCGAGGAGCCGCTCCTGCATCTCCTGGGGCCCCTCCTGGAGCTCGTTGATGAGGCGGTCTACCTTGTTGATGAACAGCGCCGGCTTGACGCCCTCGCGGAGCGCCTGCCGGACGACGGTCTCGGTCTGCGGCATCGCGCCCTCGACCGCGTCGACGACGACCAGCGCGCCGTCGACGGCGCGCATCGCCCGCGTCACGTCGCCGCCGAAGTCGACGTGGCCCGGCGTGTCGATGAGGTTGATGAGGTGGTTCTGGTCGTTCCACTCGTGGGTCATCGAGACGTTCGCCGCGTCGATGGTGATCCCGCGTTCCTGCTCGTCCTCTTTCGTGTCCATCGCGAGCTGCTGACCGGCCGTCTCGTCGGAGATCATGCCGGCGCCCGCGAGGAGGTTGTCCGAGAGTGTCGTTTTCCCGTGGTCGACGTGCGCAGCGATGGCGATGTTCCGGATCTGCTCCGGTTTGTCCATCAGTTTCTCGCACTCTTGTACGATCTTCTTTCGTCGGCCCATTACAGGTGCATACCGACAGGAGGGACAAAAGGGTAGTGTTTTGCCGGAGCCGAAATTCGGGGTTTCGACCACTCTCAGCGTCGTATGTCGGTGTTTGACACGGAACAGTGTGCCCATCGGAGGCGAGTCGCTGTCGGCAGCACGTCGCCACCGAAAGCGGGCAGTCACGGAGTCTGTCGTAATTGGTTATCGGGGTTTCTGCATCGTTCGGCCGCAACAGTGGCACTGCCTTACGACAGATCCTCTCGGCCTGTGGCGAAGCCAGCGACTGATATCCGACCTCCACCGTGGCCGGTCCCGACGGTCGACCGCCTGTTTGGTCTCGCGAACTATCGGGAGGGGAAGAATCATACGCCCCCAGACCTTGGTACCGATACGCATGGATATCCGAGTGCTCGGGTCCGGCCCACCGGACCCGTTTCTGAGCGCAGCCGACCTGTTCGAGACGGAGTTCTCCCTCGACCTGCCCGTCAGAGTCCAGATCCGCGACGACCCCGACGAGCGTACCTGGGCGGGCCACTACCCCGACCACCACGTGCTCAACATCTCCCGACAGGCCGCCACGAGCGCGATGGCGCGCGAACTCGCGCTGCACGAACTCGCCCACATGGCGCGCTACGAGGAGTCCCACCCGTCTCACGTCCAGCAGACCGAGGAGGCGCTCTTTTTAGCGCTCGCCGGCCGTTCCGTCGAACGGCGCAAACTCGCCCACTGTTACCAGATCGCCAACCACATGAAGGACATCTACGCCGACGACCTCACCCTCTCGGTCGCCCCCGCCGAGAAACTCGTTCTCTTCTTCGAGTCGCAGTTGGCGGCGGCGCTCTCGGATCGCCCGGTCGCCCCCCGTCCCGACTCCCGGCGCATCTCCCCTGCGGCGGATCCCGAGATCACTGCCGTGAACGCGGCGTTCGCGCTCGCGCTCTGTGAACGCCACGACCTCCTCGACCCCGACCACCGCCTCTACGACCTCGCTCACGCCGCCGCCGACGACGCGCCCGAGGTGGGGCTCGACCGGTTCAAATCTCACTTCGCCTCGCTCGCCGACGACCCCACCGAGAGCGACTACCGCAAGGCGCTGGTCGATGTGACGCGGGAGTACTGCATCCCGAGCCAGCAGGCGGCGGACTGATCTGTGACGATCAGCCGGACGACTGGACGGACCGACGGTCGGCCGATGAGTGTCTCTCTCTCTTCGGGACACGGGTGCCGTGAGAGTCGACGCTGCTGGGCGTCCAAACCCGTCTACTGACACCTGTTCACGAGCCGAGTAGGGCCATACAGACCCGGGAGGGATCGTCAACTCTGTGAGCGATACCCGGCACACTGGCTCTTTGTCGTGTGGTCGCGTAATCGGTCGTATGGGTTCGGTGAGTACACCCGATACCAGGGGGGAATCGAGTTTCTGGACGTCGGTCTTCCGGCACGTCGGTCACCGTGATAGTATGGGGTCCGTGTGGCTCCGGAACCGACTCCCGGTATTCGACCACGAGTTCGAGGTCTTCGTCGAGGACGTCCGGCGGACCGACCCGAATAGGGAACTGTTCTGGGCCGACGAGTGTGACGAGCTACTGGCTGCGGCACGGACTGCGCTCGAGGAGGGCCGGATCGGAGCCGGCTGGCGGCTCCTCCACGCTGCAGAGCGGGTCAGCTACCGGGGTCTCGACGTGTTCGACCGGACAACTCCCGAGGGGACCGTCGTAAATCCACGTATCGAGACGCAGTCCCGACTCCTCCTAGAACAGGCGCGTGAGGATCTGGTGGGGTGGCGTCTTCGCTCGGTCGAAGCGTTGTTGACCGTCGACGATGACGCCGACCGGAGGGTACCGAACGTGGACGCGCTCGCCGAGGCCCACCGTCTCATCCACGAGCGACACGAGGACGTCCACCTGTTGCGTCGCTCCCTCCTGACGCAGTTCGAGCAGTTGATGTTCCTCGGACTCGGGTCGGGGGTGGCGTTCTTGGTTCTGGCTGCCCTCGCGGAGGCGGGTGTCGACGGACTGGTCTCACCGTTCGCGGCCACTTCCAACGACGTACGCTCGGTGGGGTTCGCGGTCTTCGTCGTTCTCGCGGGCGTCGTTGGTGCGTCGATCTTCGGGATGCGGTCGCTCCGCACCCAGCCACTCTCGACGCAGCTCTCTCGGATGATCGAACGGATACACATCACTGCTGCCCGGGGCGTTGTCGGCGGCATCGCAGCCGGGCTGTTCTACTTTCTCCTGGGGATAGAGCTCCTCGCGCAGGCGACTCCCCTCCCCGCGGTGTACATCGCCGTCGGGTTCGCTGCGGGCTACTCCGAGCGTATGGTGCCGGCTGCCGTCGATCAAATCACGGCCATCACGGGAGCGGGGTCGTCAGAGACGGACTCCTGAGCGGGATCGGTCCCTTTCGCCCCTTCGGGATACACTCGTCGCTCTCCGGATGCGAGAAACCGAAAGACAGAGACTGAATCAGCGAGCCGCGGCGGCGACGCGCTCGCGCTCTTCCTTCTGGCTGATGGCGTACGACTGCATGTCGTAGTTGGCCGCGCCGATGAGGACGTTCGCGAGCGCCTCGGCGGCGCTCTGCTTCGACTTGTACGACCCACGCCGGGTTCCCTGGGCGATGAACTTCAGCGCCTGGTCGACTCTCCGTTGCGGGGCGACGTCGACGGCCTGCGGGACGGAGATACCGCCGTACTTCAGCCGGACGGTCTCCTCGCGGGGCGCGGCGTTCTGGACCGCGGTGACGAGCACCTGTGCGGGGTTCTCCTCGGTGCGTTCGTGGACGATCTCGAACGCCTCGCGGACGATGTTCGTCGTCTTCTGCTTGTGGCCCGTGTTCTCCTCGGTCTGCATCAGCCGGTTGATCAGCCGCTCGACGATGCTGATCTCCGACTTCTTGAACTGCTTGGAGGCGTGCCGTCCCATCGTGTGGGCGATGGGCGTCACCGTGATGTACCGCTTCGTGCTCGGGTCGGTGTACTCGATCTCCGAGACGTCCCACACGCCGAAGAGGAGTGCGTTCGAACGCGCCTCCTCGCTGTCGGCGGGGGCGTCCGGTTCGGGGGACTCCGACTCGCTCATCTGACGGGCTTCTCCGCGTTTCCTCGGACGAGTTCGATCATCGACACGCCGTTGACCTTCTCGACCTTGTAGTTCACGCCCGAGAGGTCGCCCATCGCACGGCCCTTCGCGCCGCCGATCCCCGCGATGGTGACCTCGTCGTGCTCGTCGATGAACGAGATGGCACCGTCGCCGGGACAGAAGGCGGTGACCTGCTTGCCGTTCTTTATCAGCTGAACTCGGACGCACTTCCGGATGGCCGAGTTGGGCTGTTTCGCTTCGATACCGACCTTCTCGAGGACGATGCCGCGCGCCTGCGGCGCCCCCTCCAGCGGGTCGGACTTCTTCCGGAGACCGCGTTCGCGCCGCGCGTACTTCGAGTCGGACCACCGTCGCTGCTGGCGGTCCTGCTTGAGTTTGCGCGCGGCGTACTTGCCGTTCGCCATAGTACCCCTGAGTTCCCGACGGAGCTACTTAAGCCTCCTCTTTTGCATCCGGCGAGACGCCCGCAGCGCCCCGTAGAACCACTCGAGGAGGGATCTGAGGCTGTTTTGTCCGCTGTCGTTACGCGCTCTGTGCGACGCGCAGACGACGAACGGTCCCGAGAACTCGTCTCGTCTCGTGACAGGGGTCGGTCTCAGCCTCCCACCGTCCCGTCGCGGGGGTCCACGTCGACGCCGAGATCACCCGAGAGTTCGTGGGTCGACGGTGGCCCCAAGGTGAGGCCCGCCTCGTCGAACCGGCGTTTCACCCGACGGCGGAAGTCCGAGCGGACTTCGACGAGGTTGACGTCCATCGGGTCCGACACCCAGTACTCGGCCTGGAGGGTGGGTGCCGTCCCCCCGAACGCCACGATACGGGAGTTCGGTGCCGGATCGTCGAGCACCCGGTCGTCCTCGCGGGCGGTCTCGACGAGCGTCATCAGCGCGTGTTCGACGTCGTCCGCGTAGGAGACCTCGAGCTGTTCGGTGACCCGATACCGGTCCCGTCCGTACGGACGCGTGAGTGTGTTCGTCGTCAGCTCCGTGTTCGGGACGGCGATGGTCTCGTTGTTCACCGTCCGCACGCGGGTGACGCGGAAGTCGACGGCCTCGACGATTCCTTCGCCGCCGGGCCAGGCGATCCAGTCGCCGACGTTGAAGTCCGGATCCGCAACCAGGAAGAGCCCCGAGACGAGCGAGCCGATGACGTCCTGACTCGCCGCGCCAACGACGAGCGAGACGGCCGCGATGACGATGGACGCGTCGGTCAACACGTCACCGAACCCGGCGGCGACGATCCCGGCCACGATGGCCACGCCGACGACGACCAGGCGCGTGTACGTCTCGGCTGCCGTCTCGATCGTCGGGTTGTTCCGGTTCCGCGACCGGACCAGTCGGGTCACCGTGGGGACGACGAGCAGTCGCCCGACGACGTACACCACGAGCACCGCGGCGAAGAAGCCGAGGATGCGGAGCGCGAGGTCCTCGATCCCCGTGAAATCGGTCGGTATCCCCTGCGGGAGCTGTGCAGGGAGAGTCGGTGTCATAATTCCCCTGCGATTCGAGACGGTAAAAAAGTGTCAATCCGACACCTCCTCCGTGGTCGGCGGGATGATCGGGTCGGCGTTCGAGCCCCTCGTTCGCGCCGACTACGTCAACTGGACGTCGTCGAGTTCCCAGTGTCGCCGGGCGAGCTCGCGGGCGGTTCGGATGTTTCGCCCGTCAACGCCGATGGCGACGCCTCTGTCGGCCGAATCGACCTCGACGTACGCCACGCGGTCGTTCTGTTCGGAGACCGTGACGTGTCTCACGACCGCGGGTGCGAGCGCGTTCGCGACGAACGCCTCCGGCGTGTCGGCGTCCTCGACGAGCGTGATCTCCCGGCCGAGCTTCTCCTCGAGCCGCTGGACACGCCGCCCACCCGGTCCGATGGCCTGTCCCATCTCGCCCGCCGCGACGAGGAACGTCACCCGTTCGCTCTCCCCCTCGTCGCCGTGGACGAGACAGTCGCGGGCGGTCGCGCCCGTCACGTCCTCGAAGAGGGCGATGTACCGGCGGGCCGTGTCCGAGAGGGTGACGCGCATGCTGAGTCTTCGTCCCTGTCAGTCGTCGGACGCCTCGGGTTCCGCACCGAGCACGTCGGGCTCGACGCCGGCGTCCGACGCGTCGATCGACCCCATCCGCAGGTCGACGTCGCCGGTGCCGATGGCGACCGGCTTGCCGACGATAACGTTCTCGATGACGCCGTCGAGGTCGTCCATCTCGCCGTGGATCGCCGCGTCCAGCAGGTGGTTGACCGTCACCTCGAACGCGGCGCGGGCGAGCACGGAGTCCTTCGACCCCGAGATGCCGTGGCGACCGATCGACTCGATGGTGCCGCGGTTGGTCATGATGTCCGCGACGAGCATCAGGTGTCGGACGTTCACGTCGTCGAGCCCCTGCTCTTCGAGGGTCTCCATCGTCTCGTTGATGATCGCCTCGCGGGCGGCTTCGACGCCGAGCTGGCGGTACACCTCGTGGATGTTGTTCGATGTCGTGCGGGTGCCGTCGACGCCCTCGATGGTGAGGACGTCGCCGAACGCCGACCCCTCCGTGTAGAGGACGAACTCCTCGCCGTCGGGGTCGTCCGTCTTCTCGCGACGGATCACCACACGGGACACCTCCTCGATGCCCTTGAAGACGATGTCGCGCAGCTCTTCGACGAGCTGGAGGAGCTGGCGGTACGACGGCTGGTTCGGGCCGAACTCGATGACCGTTCCCACGCGCGAGGTCTCGACGCCCAGCGCGTCCTCGATCTCGTCGGCGATCTCCTCCGCGACCGTCTCGACGTCGTCGGCAGTGGGCCACCGCTCGCGCAGCGTGTCCTCGTTGAGGTCGATGTTGACGAGCATGTCGGCGACGTTCGTCGAGACGTCACCCAGCGCGAGGATCCGCGTCGACTCGATCTGCCAGACGACCTCGTGTGCCACGTCGCGCTCCGAGTAGTCCGGGTCGTCGACCTCCTCGATGCGCTGCTCGATGTGATCCGGATCGAGGTAGACCGTCATCATCGGCGTGTCCGGCGTCTTCCGCGCGTCCACCAGCTCGATCAGGCGCGGCAGCCCCTGTGTCACGTCGATCTCGGCGACGCCGGCGTAGTGGAACGTGTTCATCGTCATCTGCGTCCCCGGCTCGCCGATCGACTGCGCCGAGACGGTGCCGACGGGGTCGAGCGGGTCGACGCGCGTGTCGAGGTACTGCGTCTCCGCGGCACGGGCGATCTCGTCGGCCTGCTCGACGGTCACGCCCTCGCGGCGTTCGATGACCTCGTACACCTGCGTCTTCAGTCGGCGCGGGAGCTCCGTGTCCTCGACGACGACCTCGATGTCCTCGGTGACGTACTCGTACTCGCCGGCAGGGTCGTGGTCAGTCATCCGACTCCACCCCCAGCCCCTGTGCCTTGTCGAGTCCCGGTCCCGCGTACTCCGAGAGGTTCGTCGGCGGCTCCGACTCGCCGAGGAAGCGTGCCTTCTCCTCCTCGGAGGCGAATTCGGCCTCGATGACGCGGTCGGCGATGTTCTCGACGTCGATGCTGTGTTCTTCCTTCGAGGAGACCTTCACTGGCGAGGTGCCGTCCTCGCCGAACTCGAACTGGACCACGGTTCCGGAGGTGTCCCGGACGGAGCCGTCGTACTGCGCCTCCAGTTCGGAGAGGGCGTTGATGAGTCGCCGCTGCAGGTAGCCGGATTTGGAGGTCCGGACGGCGGTGTCGACCAGCCCCTCGCGGCCACCCATCGCGTGGAAGAAGAACTCCCGCGGGGTGAGCCCCGCACGGTAGGAGTTCTCGACGAAGCCGTGGGCGTCGGCGGAGAGGTCGTCCTGCTGGTAGTGACTCAGTGTCCGGTTCTCGTAACCGCGGTTGATCCGCTCGCCCCGAACGGCCTGTTGGCCGACGCAGCCGGCCATCTGCGTGAGGTTCAACATCGACCCACGCGCGCCCGACCGTGCCATGATCACGGCGGGGTTGTCGTCGGTGAAGTGGTCCTCGGCGATCTCGCCGGCGGAGTCGCGGGCCTTCCCGAGCCGCTGCATGATCTTCATCTCCAGCGTCTCGTCGACCGTTCTTCCGGGCAGGGACTCGAGTTCGCCCTGCTCGTACACCTCGATGAGCTCCTGGATCTGCTCGTACGCCGACGCGATAGCCTCGTCGACCTGCTGGTTCGCCGGCTCCGGGATGGACTCGTCGTCGATCCCGATCGAGAAGCCGAAGTGCATGATCGCCCGCATCGCCAGCGCGGCCACCTCGTTGATGAACACGCGGGCGCGCGTCTTCGAGTACACCTTGGTGATCGTGTCGACGACCTCGCCGCCGAAGGCACCGACGGCGTCCTCGTCGATGGTGCCCTCGACGAGCTGTCCGTCCGCGATGACGACCGTGTCGCCCGCCGACGAGGTGAACTCGAGGTTCAGATCGTCGGGCAGGAGCTCCGAGAAGAGCTGTCGACCCGTCCAGTACGGTCCGGTCTCGTTCTCACCCTCCGCCGGGGGCAGTTCGTCGATGCTCGTCGCCCGCAGGAGGTCGAGCGCCTGCGTCTCCGAGAACTGCGGGTTCTCGTGGGTCAGCAGGTACGTGCCGGAGATGTGGTCCTGGATCGCGCCGATGATGTTCTCGCCGAACCGGGGGGAGAGGATCTGTTCTTGGACGCGCATCAACACCCGCGCCTCCGCACGCGCCTCCTCGTTCTGCAGCGCGTGCATGTTCATCTCGTCGCCGTCGAAGTCGGCGTTGTACGGCGGACACACAGTCGTGTTCAGCCGGAAGGTCTTGTACGGCATCACGACCACCTCGTGGGCCATGATCGACATCCGGTGCAGCGACGGCTGTCGGTTGAAGATCACGATGTCGCCGTCGATCAGATGTCTGTTGACCTCCCAGCCGAGTTCGACCTTCTCGGCGAGCTCCTCGCAGTTCTTCTCGGTCACCTTCAGTCGGCGGCCGTCGGGCCGTCGAACGTAGTTCGCGCCGGGGTGGCCCTCGGGGCCGTTGCGGACGAACTGCCGCGCGTTGTCGATGTTCCGCTCGGTGACGTTCATCGTCTGGGTCATCTCACGGGCGACACGTTCGGGGACGCCGACCTCGTTCAGCGAGAGGGTCGGGTCCGGCGAGATGACCGTCCGGGCAGAGAAGTTCACGCGCTTCCCCGAGAGGGAGCCGCGGAAGCGACCTTCCTTGCCCTTCAGTCGCTGAGAGAGCGTCTTGAGGGGTCGACCGGAGCGGTGGCGTGCCGGCGGCGTCCCCGAGATTTCGTTGTCGATGAACGTGGTGACGTGGTACTGCAGCAGCTCCCAGAGGTCCTCGATGATGAGCTGCGGCGCGCCGGCCTCGCGGTTCTCCATGAACCGCTGGTTGATGCGGATGATGTCGACCAGCTTGTGGGTGAGGTCGTCCTCGGAGCGCTGGCCGTTGTCCAGCGTGATCGACGGTCGTGCGGTGACCGGCGGGACCGGCAGCACGGTCAGAATCATCCACTCCGGCCGGGCACGTTCGGCGTCCACTCCCAGGACCGCGATGTCCTCGTCGGGGATGTCCTCGAACCAGTCGCGGATGTCGGAGGGCATCAGCTTGTTCATGTCCTCCTCGGTGAGGTCGATCCCGAGCGCCTTCTCCAGCTTCTTGCGGGTGTCGGACTTCGGTCTGAACGTCCCCGAGAGGATCTCGTTGACCCGATCGAGCGGGAGGCCCGTCTCCTCGGCGAGTTCCTGCGGGGCGACGCCGCGGTCGTCCTCGTCGTCCGGGTCGGGCTGCATCGCCTGTGCGATGCGCTCGGAGTAGTTCGCGGCGAGGACGTCCTGGACCTCGTAGTACGTCGTGGGTTTCTCGTGTTTGATGTCGTGCTGGGGGGCGCTACAGTCCGGGTGCGGACAGACGCTCGCCTTGCGTGCCTGCCGAACCGCCGCCTTCAGCGCGTCGTTGGGGTCCTCGCCCAGTTCCCTCGCCCGTTCGAGCTGCGAGCGGTACTCGTCGCGCTCCTGCTCGGTGAGCGCGAGTCGCCCGCACTCCCGACAGGTCGACCGGAGCAGCCGCCGGATGAGCTTCGTGAAGCCGACGTGGATCACCGGCGCGGCGAGTTCGATGTGGCCGAAGTGGCCGTTGCACGACCCCGAGTGCTGGCCGCAGGTCCGACACTGCAAGCCGGGGTCGATCACGCCCAGTCGCGGGTCCATCAGCCCCATGTCGATGGGGTAGCCGTCGTCGTCGTACGTGTCCGCCGTGATCACTTTCGTGGCGGACATGTCGCGGTACGTCTCGGGGTCCATCAGCCCGAAGTGGATCCCGCCGAGTTCCTTGGGTGTCTGCATTGACATGTGTTGTGTAGTGTTGTGGGGGTGCGTGGAGCGGAGCTAGACTGCGTCTTCGAGTTCGAGCCGCGGACGGATGCCGAGCGCGACCATCTCGTCGAGGAGGAGCTTGAACGCGTAGCTCACCTCGATCTCGTGGATGTTGTCCTCGTCGCCGGTGATGGGGTCGTAGATGCGGCGCTGGTCGACGTCCTCGACGGCGACCATGCCGGTGTCGGCGGAGATGTAGACGTCCTCTCTGTCGGAGGAGTCGAGGAGGCGCTCCTTGAGCGCCATCGCGGCACCGTGGCCGATGAGCACCTCGCGCTCCATCTCGCCGACGCGGAGCCCACCCTCGCGGGCACGGCCCTCCGTGGGTTGGCGGGTGAGCACCTGCACCGGCCCGCGCGAACGGGCGTGCAGTTTGTTCGACACCATGTGGTAGAGCTTGTGGTAGAAGATGGTGCCGACGAAGATCTCGGCCTCGATCTTCTCGCCGGTGACGCCGGAGTACATGACCTCCTTGCCCGACGACTTGAAGCCGTGTTCCTCGAGCGCGTTGCGGAGCTCCGACTCGTCCTCGCCCTGGAAGGCGGTGCCGTCGACGCGACGGCCCTCGAGCGCGCCGACCTTCCCGCCGAGCATCTCGAGTACGTGGCCGACCGTCATCCGCGAGGGAAGCGCGTGCGGGTTCAAAACGAGGTCGGGGACGACCCCGTCCTCCGTGAACGGCATGTCCTCCTGTGGGGCGAGGTGGCCGATGACGCCCTTCTGCCCGTGTCGGGAGGCGAACTTGTCGCCGAGTTCGGGGATGCGCTGGTCCCTGACCGAGACCTTCGCCAGCTTGGAGCCGTCCTCGCCCTCCATCAGGGTCACGGTGTCGACGACGCCGGACTCGCCCGAACGCATCGTCACCGACGTCTCGCGGCGCTTCTGTGGGGAGAGCCCGCCCATGTCGTCCGGCTCTTCGAGGAACCGCGGAGGGCTGGTCTTGCCGAGCAGGACGGAGTTTTCGTCGACGACCGTCTCGGGGTTGACGAGGCCGTCCTCGTCGAGGTGGGTGTAGGCGTCCTCGCCACGAGCCCCACGGACGTCCTGGGAGGGGATCTCGAAGCGGTCCTCCTGCCCGCCCGGATACCGCCGCTCTTCACCCTCGTACGTGCGGAAGAAGTGCGAGCGGGCGAGTCCGCGCTCGACGGAGCCCTTGTTCATCACGAGCGCGTCCTCGATGTTGAACCCCTCGTACGACATGACTGCGACACAGAAGTTCTGTGCGGCGGGTCGTTCGTCGAAGCCGATCTGCTCGGTCGTCTGGGTCTTGACCATCGCCAGCTGCGGGTAGTGCAGGAGGTGCTGGCGGGTGTCGGGCCGGATCCGATAATTGGCGGCCGGGAGCCCGAGCGACTGCTTCATCATCCCCGCACCCATCGTGATGCGGGGCGAGGCGTTGTGTTCGGGGTAGGGGATCATCCCGGCGCCGATACCGAAGATGAGCTGTGGGTCGATCTCGAGGTGGGTCGTGTCCTGTTTGTCCGAGTCGGGGTAGTACTCGATGTCCTCCTCGTCGACGGCGACGAGGATGTCCTCCTCTTCCTCGGCGTCGATGAACTCGATGAGGCCGCGGTTGACGAGGTCCTCGAACCGGAGTTCGCCGTTCTCGACCGCCTCGACGTGCTCGTCGTCGAGCATGGGTTCGCCCTGTTCGACGACGATGAGCGGTCGGCGGGCCCGTCCCGCGTCGGCGTTGATGATGACCTCGCGGGTCCGATCCTTGACGGAGACGTTCACCATCTGGGAGACGTCGCCCCGTCGGCGTGCCTCGCGGATGTCCGCTGCGAGCTGGTCCGGGTCCGGATGGGTTCCGATCAGACTACCGTTGACGTATACCTTCGCTTCTCGTGCTTGAGCCATGTGATGTGTTCAGTCGTCCGCGGGTGTCGTCTCGATGCCCTCGAGTCCGGGCATGCCCTCCACACCCATGTGGGCCAGTTCTCGTTTGAGCGCCTTCTCGTCCTCGACGTTCTGCGACAGCTCCATCGCCTGCGCGAAGTTCTTCACCAGGCCACAGTTCGGCCCCTCGGGGGTCTCGGAGGGGCAGATACGACCCCACTGGGTCGCGTGCAGGTCGCGCGCCTCGAAGTGCGGCTGTGACCGTGAGAGCGGCGACCGGAGCCTCCGGAGGTGTGACAACACACCCATGTAGTCCGTCCGGTCGACCAGCTGCGAGACGCCCGAGCGTCCACCGACCCAGTTGCCCGTGGCGATCGGGTGTTCGAGCCGTTCGGTCAGCACGTCCGACCGTACGACCGTGTTCACCGTGAGATTCCGGTTGCGCATGTTCGCCCGCTCGAGCTGGTACTTCACGTCGCGTGCGAGCTTGTTCAGCGCGGTTCTGAAGAGGTCGCGCATCAGGTCTCCGGAGACCTTCAGGCGCTTGTTCGCGTAGTGGTCCTTGTCGTCCGAATCCCGGCGACCGAGCGCGAGCTCGAAACACGCCTCGGCCATCCGGCAGAGGTAGAAGGACTTGTTGATCCGAACCTCCTCCTCCTCGACTCCCTCCTCGTGCAGGTGGGGGAGGAGGTAGCGGTCGATGACGTAGTTGGCACGCTTGAGCTGGTAGTTCTTGCCCTGGCCGCCGGCGACGCGCTTGCCGAGTTCCTCGATGGCCTCCTCTTCGGTCTGGACCGGAGCTTCCTCCAGGTTCTCCAGCATGAACTTCACGATCTCGGGGTCGTCCGAGACGCGGTGGACGATCTCCTCGTCGGACTCGAGCCCGAGCGCGCGGACGAGCGTGACGAAGTTCACCGATCCCGACACCGACGGGAACGACACTTCGAGCAGCCCCTCGCGGTTGCGCTCACAGAGGACGAGCGCTCTGTACCCGCGACGCTGGCTGAAGGTCTTCGCCACCTGGATCTCGTCGCCGTACTTGGTGTCGTACTCGGCGAGGATCTTGTTCGGCGCGAGGTCCTCCGAGGTCATGAGGACGCGCTCGGAGCCGTTGACGATGAAGTAGCCGCCGGGGTCGACGGGGTCCTCGCCGATCTCGACGAGGTCCTCGTCCGACAGCTGGGAGATGTTGCACTTGCGGGAGCCGACCATGATCGGCATCCGACCCACCTTGGTCTCGGTGGCGTCGAGGACGACCTCCTCTTCCTCCTCGCCGCCGCGGACGATGGACATCTCCATGAACACCGGGGCGGCGTAGGTGATGTTGCGCAGGCGGGCTTCTTGCGGGAACAGCAACTCCTCGGAGCCGTCGGCCTCTCGCACCCGCGGCGTCTCGACGCGGATGTCGCCAAGTTCGACCCAGACGGGCTCTTCGCCCTCCTTGTCGCCGATGTCCGTGTCGATCGTCTCCTTCTCGTCGACGACCTCCTGCATGCCGCGGTCGAGGAAATTGTTGAACGAGCGGAAGTGGTGTTCTGCGAGCCGTTCCTGTGAGAAGTACTCTCTGGAGATTGTGCGTCGTGACTGTCGATTCATTCGATCACCAGTCGGTAGACGACCGCCGTGTCTGTCGTTCGCGAGTCGCGGACGATCCTGATGACGTCGCCGACCTCGGCCTCGTCGGGGAGCGCCGGATCCGACGTGCGGATCTTCGGCAAGTTCACCCGTTCGACGTCGTACTCGGCCAGCACGTCCTCGACTTCGGGCTCGTCGAGGATCGTGTGGTCCGGAACCAGTGTGTGTTCGCTTACGTTGACCATGGATGTCGGGGTGGATGGGGAGAAGCTCTCACGAGATACTACAGTGCGTTATTGGGTCTACCCATTTAACCCTTGTCAAGCAGTCCGGGTAGCGCCGCTCACTGACCGCACGCGGCCTGATACCATGACAGACGGAAACGGGGGATAAATGCCTTGCGGAGCGGCCGACGGTACCGCCTCACACGGCGTGGTGAGATGGTAAGTCTTATTTAGGCAACCGGGTTACGGTTGAGTGCGCTCTGCCCGGATGGTGTAGTGGCCCATCATACGACCCTGTCACGGTCGTGACGCGGGTTCAAATCCCGCTCCGGGCGTCTTTCTGCGGCGAACCACACGGCGAGCACCGCGGAGCGTGTGCTCGCCACCGGTGAGCCGCGAAGACGGTTACGAGCGGGATTCGAATCAGGGAGTGGAGCGAACGGCAGTGAGCGGAACGACTGGGGTTCAAATCCCGCTCCGGGCGCTCCTGTTGCGAACTACCCGGCGAGCGACCGCGTCGCGTGTCGCTCGCCATCCTGTGAGCGGCTGGACGACCTCGAAGGGATTTGAACCACGCGAACGCGAGCGTTCGCAATCGGGTTCACAATCCCGCTCCGGCCGGCCTTCTGCGGCGAATTTCACGGCGAGTGACTGCCGTGTCGCTCGTGTTCCCGTCGACAGGACCGAGCCCTGGAGCGAACACTCCATCGAGGCGGTGCCCGGTGCGCAGGGAAACCTCTCCCTCACGTCGGTCGGCCCACACACTCTTTGTTCACGTCCGCCGAAGCCCGTCCAATGTCTCCACCTCCCCCCGAGGAAGGTGCCGTCCACGTCGTCGAGCGCACGTTCACCGCCGACGAGGTCCGGACGTTCGCCGACCTCTCGCACGACACGCAGGCGATCCACACCGAGCGCGATCCGCCGCTGGTCCACGGCCTGCTGACCGCGACGCTTCCGACCGAGGTCGGTGGCGCGCTCGACGTCCTCGCACACACGATGGAGTTCGAGTTCTGCACGCCCGTCTACGCCGGCGACACGGTTCGGTGCGAGTGGACGACCGAGCGGGTCGATACCCGCCCCGATCGGTACGAACTGGCTGCGACGGTCGACTGCCGACGGACGACGAGCGCGCGGGCTGACGCCGACGAAGGCCCGGTGCTTCGCGGTCGGGTCGAGGGACTGGTGTGGCGGACCGACAGCTGATCCTGCCTACTCGAGTGCGCCGTGTGCTCGAGTGTCGACCCCGGATATCTCGAACCGGGCCCCGCCGGTGCCGCTCGCCGCCACGCGGATCGTCCACCCGTGAGCCTCGACGATCTCGCCCACGATGGAGAGACCGAACCCCGTCCCGCTGTCGCTCGTCGAGTAGCCGCGCTCCAGCACCGTCTCGCGCTCGGTCTCGGGGACGCCGGTGCCGTCGTCCTCGACGAAGAAGCCGTCGTCCGCCGCGCCGACCCGGACGTGGACCGTCCCGTCGTCACCCGCTCCGTGCTCGACGCAGTTCCGGAAGAGGTTCTCGAAGAGCGTCCCGAGTCGTTCCTCGTCCGCCTGGAGCCTCCGGTCCTCGACGACGTCGAGGGTCGCAGATCCAGTGTCGACCGCGTCCCAGGCACGCCTCGCGGCCGAGCCGATGCCCATCTCGTGGGTCGCTCCGACCGCCTCTCCCTGCCGCGCCAGTTCGAGGAGATCGGTGACGAGACGGTTCATCCGCTCGTGGGCGCGCTCGACGCGCTCGAAGTGCGGGCTCGGATCCTCGTCGCCGTCACAGGCGTCGCGGGCGAGGTCGAGGTACCCGCGCGCCACCGACAGTGGGTTCCGGATGTCGTGGCTCACGACGGAGGCGAACGCGTCGAGCCGTTCGTTCTGCCTGGCGAGTTCGGCCTCACGATCGCGGAGGACGTGGATCCGTGCCGCCCGCGACAGGGCCACCCCGACGTTCGCGGCGAGGATCTGCGCCAGTCGCCGGTCGGAGTCGTCGAACTGCTCCGCCGCCGGCGAGCCGAGCGTCAGGAGCCCCTGGTCGCCGAGCGGGAGATACATCGCACGCTCGATACTGACGTCGGTGATGCCGTGGGCAGAGAGGTCGTCGACGACGAGCGGTGTCCGGGTCTCGAACGCCCCCCACGCCAGGTCGACCTCCGGGCCGTCGGCGGGACGTTCGCCCAGCACCGCCGCGGTGTCCGCCGACACGGCCACCAGACGAAGCGCCTCCGACTCGGGGTCGTACAGTCGGACCGTGGTGACCGGGTAGCCGAGGATGTCGGTCACCGCTTGGACGGTGATCTCGGCGATCTCGTCCGCGGTCTCCGCCCTGACGAGGGTCCGCGTCGTCTCGTGGAGTCGTCCCAGCGTCCGCTCGATGCGTTTCCGATCCGTGATGTCCGTGAAGACGGCGTACCCCCGCCTGCGCTCTCGCTCGTCGAACGGAACCGAACGGTAGAGGAAGTCGCGGACGCCGCCGGCCGTCGACAGACGAACCTCGCGCTCGGACGGCTCGTCGTCGAGACCGTGTCCGAGTGCGGCGTCCCCGACCGGCACGTCCGTCGACACGACGATCTCGTCGAGGTCCCTGCCGACGACGCCCTCCCTCGCGAAGCCGAAGACGCGCTCGAACGACTCGTTCACGTCGCGAACGATCGGCTCCCCGTCGACCGCCTCGACGTCGACGATGGCGTCGCTGGTGTTCTCGAACAGCGAGATGAGCCGGTCGCGCTCCTCACGGAGCCGCGCCTCCCGTCTCACCCGATCGAACGCTGCCTCGGTCGTCGCCGCGACCGTCTCCAGGAGGTCGAACTCGACCGCGGGAACGCCGCGTCCGTCGATCAGGAGATGCAGCCGGTCGCCGACGGGAACCACGGCGACGACGCCGTCGTCGCTGGCGTCCTCCACGGAGGTCCGCTCTCCGCTTCCCGTCGCCATCGCGGCCGTGACGGTGGGATCTGCGAGCAGTTCGGCGTCGAACCCGGCCGTCGCAGCGACGACGTGCGTGTCGTGGCCCCCGTCGTCGGAGGCCACCGCTTCGACGACGCCGACCTCGACGCCGAGGACGTCTCCGACGACCTCGACCACCGCGGCCGCGACGGCCGCGTCGTCCTCGCAGCGAAGCAGCTCCTGTCCGGAGTCGTGCGACAGCGCGAGTCGGGTCTCGTGCCGCCTCGATTCGGCCGTCGTCACCCGCTCGACCGCCTCGGCCAGCCGCCACCACGGCGCTCGTTCGTCCGCGACGCGCCGGCGGACGTACGTCGTCGCGCCCAGTTCGTCGAGTCGCGACGCCATCGACTCGTGGCTCCCGGTGCCGAACAGGACGACCGGACCGGCGTACCCTGCCGTCCGAAGGGCCGTGGCCACGGACACGCCGTCGGCGGTCGCGTCCGGTGTCGTGACGACACAGTCGACACTCGGCGGAGTCGTCGCCGCGTCGGGGGACGCTCCGCACACGGTGAGATGTGGTGCGGCGTGGCTCAGACCGTCGACGACGCCTCCGTCGTCTCGCTCCCGGCCGAGATACAGCACCTTCGTCATCGCTCGCTCTCTATCGCCCGCAACACGGGCGGGGGGTATAATGTCTACCTTTCACACTGCTGATACGGGGTGCCCCCTGCTGCCGTGCTCAGACGAGGCCGTGGACGAGCAGTTCGCCGATCCCGACCCCCACGAGCGCCGCGACGAGCATCAGCGTCGCGTACCGGGCCGCCGCGATCAGCTCGTCCCCCTGTGCTCGTTCTACGACGCTGACCGCGAACGACGAGAACGTGGTGAACGCGCCGCAGAACCCGGCACCGAGGACGAGCAGGACGCCCCCGTCCAGCGGTGCCGCGACCAGCGCACCGAGCACGACGCTCCCGAGGACGTTCACGACGAACACGCCGCGCGTCCCCAGCCAGCTGTCGACGCCGAACCGCGCGAGCGCGCCGAGCGTCCCGCCGATCCCCACGAGCAGTCCCGGCCACAGCGACGCGACGGCGGTCATCGCCGCGCCCCCACGACGATGCCGGCACCGGCCGCCGCGAAGCCCAGCGCGTAGTTCGCGCCGACGTTCACGGCCCCCATCGTGACGCCGAGTGCCGCCGTCTCGACGGCGAAGGTGCTGTAGGTCGTGAACGACGAGAGCAGGCCGGTTCCGACGAAGATCCGGGTACGGTGGTCAGTAACGAGCGTGACCAGCAGTCCGAGCACGAAGCTCCCGACGATGTTTACCACCAGGGTGCCCGCCGCGCCCGGAACGGCCACGCCGACACTCCAGCGAAGAACCGCACCGAGAAAGCCGCCACTTGCCACGTACACCGGGTCGAGACGCTTCACGTCACGGGGCTAGCGAAGCGGTTACTCGTGGGTTTCGGTTCGAGTTCCGCCGGGGTGAACCGACACACGGGCCCGTCGACCGGGCCGAGGCCGGACCTACCGACGACTCGAGACCTAGGTCGGGGGCGCGGGACAGTCCCCGTAGTTGTTGTTGTCCGGCGGGCT
Organism: Salinigranum salinum; assembly: GCF_009176545.1. GTDB lineage: Archaea > Halobacteriota > Halobacteria > Halobacteriales > Haloferacaceae > Salinigranum > Salinigranum salinum. The sequence goes on from NZ_VTOJ01000001.1 coordinate 717,156, forward strand.
GACGAGATACGAGAACGTGTCCGTTTCGCTGCCCACCTGGTACCGAATCGAGAGGACGAAGAAGTCACTCGGCCCCGAATCCTTGTCCTCGAAATCCAGCGCGATTCGGCTCTGTGCGTCCGCGTCCGAACTGACGTCGCCGAGACCCTGGATGTCGACGAAGGGACCCGGGAGTGGCTGAGGCGACAGGCCTGACACGTCGGTGAACGCGACAGTCGTCGGTGCGTTGGATCCCGACGTGAAGTAGAACGAGATCCGTCCCTCGAGGAACGTGTACGTCTCACCCGTCGGATTGTACATACAGACGTCGAAGTCTCCTCCACTGGTGCTCTGTGCGATCCCCGTGTATATCGGCACTCCCGACTCCGGATTCAGCTCGGAGACGCCGTCCTCGGCACCGCCGTCACCGTCTCCCGGGCTGCCGATCGTCACGATGGCCCCGGTCGTCGCCCTGATCTCGAACGTAGCCGTGTCGGAGGGCCCGCTGCCGCCGACGATGTCGGCAGTGACGTCGACCTCGCACTGCTCGGGACCCATGTCGATGTCGACGGTGGCCTCACCGTCCTCACCAGTGGTCGCTCGGGTGACGTCCGGCGGGCTCGAATCGAAGGAGCCGCAGGTGGCGTCGTCGCTCCTGAATTCGACTTCGACCCCGGAGACGGGGTTGTTGTATCGGTCACGGACCACGGCGGTCAGCTCGTTGCGGGTCTCGTTCGCGAAGATCTTGGTCGAATCGCCCTTCGTGGTGATGTAGGCGGCCCGCTCGTCGGGGAGGGCCGATCCGACACCGACCGCGGCCATTCGGAGGTTGTACGTCTCGTCCCGTTCCAGTCTGATGACGACCTCACCGTCCGAGACGGTGACGCTCTCGACGTGTTTGTCGGGGTCGCTGTCGCCACCGCTGTCTATCTCGTTCTTCAGCGCCTCGTCCCACACCGCCTGACTGCTCTCGGTCGGCAGCCTGATGACGATGTCTCCGTCGGTCCGGTTCCGCAGTTTGACGCCGGTACTCGGCGCGCTCACGCCCTCGATGGGGACGGTCACGGTCCCGGCTCTCGTGTCCTGCAGACGCCCGTCGACGAGTACGAGGTTCACGTTGGTTCCGTTCACGACGGGGATGGTCCTCGTCGGTCGCTCCACCCCGCTGGGATGCGTCTCGACGAGCAGTCCGTACTCGTAGGTGATCGCGGGGTCGTTCCGGTACTCGTTGTACGACGCGTCGTAGCGGATCGTCCGGGTCTGGAACGACTCCGAGCCGTCGTTCCAGTAGTTGTCGACGCCGCTGATCTCGCTGTTGTTGATGTACAGCGTCCCCGGTTCGCTCGTCTCCAGCCGTCCGGTCGCCGGCGGCGGGTTGAACAGGAACGGTCGCGTCGGATACCGCATTCCGACCTCGACGGTCGCCGAACGGTCGCCGCCGTCTCCTGCGACGTCGCTCATGATCTGCCCCAGTCGCTGGAAGTCCCCGTCGACCCGCTGGCTGTGTTCGAACTCCAGCGCCTGATTCCAGCTCGGGACGGCCGCCACCTGGATCAGGACGACCAGCGCGACGACGAGTCCGAACAGCAGGATTCCGCCGAGGAGTTCCGTCTGGCCTCGGTCCGTGCGCTCGAACCGTCGGCGCGGTGTATCACGACGGGGGCGGCGTGCCGTCCGTCGGTCGGTACGCGTTCGGCCGATCGGTGTCTCTGTCTGGTCCATGATCACACCAACTGGAAGGCGAACAGCGAGAGTAACACGAGGAGGATGCTGTACTTGAGGCCGTTGTAGATGTCGTTGCTCGCCAGCTCACCGGTCAGGAGACCGCTCCCGATGCCCTGGATGAGCACGGAGTGGAAGAAGATCATCCGGTACGTCGACACGGGGACGCCCTGGAACGAGGTCGGGAGATCGGGATCGATCGGCGTTCCGGCGGTCCGCGCGTTCAGCTCCGCGATCGGCGTCAGGAAGCTGACGTCGAGCATCAGAATGACCAGGAGGTAGACGAGGTAGCCGATGACGACGACGCCGACGTACGACCCCATCGCGGCCTGTCGTTTCTGGAGCAGGCGATACCGGTTCCGGGTGTCTTCCGCTGCGACGCTCAGTACCTTCGAGAGGTCGCGCGTCGAGCCGACGGCCTCGGCGATGAGTTTGACCGTCTGTGACACCTGTGGCACTTCCATTCGGTTCGCGAACCGCAGCAGCGAGCGCCGGAGATCGCTCGTCCACGCCACGTCGTTACGGAGCGTCCGGAGTTCGTCGGCGAACCGCCCGCCCGACCACCGGGCGACGATGCCGAGCGCGTCCGCCAGCGGGACGCCCATGTTGTTCGCGCTCGAGAGGATGTTCAGGGTGTCGGGGAACCGCTTCGCGATGTCCTCTTCGTATCCACGTTTGAGCTCGTGGAAGAACGACAGCGGAACCGCGACGACGAGAAACGGAACGACGAACAGGAGCGTCGTCACCCGGACCGGCGTCGCGGTGAGCGCCGCGAACGACGGCGTCACGGCACCGGTGAACACGGTGCCCAGTGCGAACGCGACTGCAGCCGGGACGGTCACGGCGAGCGAGACGATCGGTCGGCGACGGACCACGGCCAGCGGGTCGCGAAGGGAGCCGATGAGTCGAGCGCGTCGCTTGTGGGTCTGGAACGAGTCGTGCAGGGGGTTCTCTCTCGCGGCCGTGGCGTCGTACGTCGCGCTGGGGGCGTCGTCGAACTCCAGGTGTGTCTCGGGGAAGACGTACGGCTCCGAGAGTGTCGAGAGCAACACGAGGAAGCCGGCCATGCTGAGCGGAACGACGACGTAGACAATGAGGATCAACTGGAGGAGCTGGCTCCCGCCCAGGACGTTGATGACGAGCAGGATCACCACGAGGAACAGCGGTGCGGCGACGAATCCGACGATGAACACCTCGCTCAACACGCCGAGCGTCTCGAGGAACTGTTCCTGTTCTTCCTGTGCCTCCCGCAGATACGTCTTCGACTGTTCCTGGAAGAACTCGGTGACGTCACCGCCGGACTCGACGACGTTGACCAGGTCGTCGAGGAACTGTTCGAGGACGACGCTCGGAGTGACGTTCCGCGCGTTGCGCATCGCCGTGTACAGGTCGGTCCCGAACAGGTTCATGTCGCGGGCGATCACGTCGAACTCGTTGGCGACTTCGCCGTAGGCGTCGCCCGCGTCGGCGATCTCTCCGACGACCTCCGGGAGCGACATCCCCCCCCGCGACAGTGCGTACATCATGACGATCGCGTTCGGGAGCATGAACGCGATGTTCTGTCTCCGGCTGTCGACGACCACACGTGGGTAGTAGTAGCGCGCGAGCCACGTCGCGCCGCCCGTGATCGCGGCGACGACGGGGACGACCTGTGCGGCGAGGAACAGCGTCTTGTTCGCCCGGTACCACGCGGCCATACTGTCCGACACGGGGATCTCGACGAGCGGCTCGGCGAACACACCGAAACCCAGGGCGGACGCGATGAGGGCCACCAGTCCGCCCAGGAGGACGCTCCCGATCGCCACGCCGACGCTGTAGTAGACGCTCCGCGTGAGATACTGGTCGGCCATCTGATCGTTGCGAGACTGATTGAGCCACAGCTGGAGTGTTCGGTGTTTCTCCGCCCGCACCCGGAAGTAGGTCCGGACGTAGCCGTACTCCTCGCGGAGACGCGCGCGATCCTCCGTGTCGAGTTCCCTCTCGGAGACGTAGTACTGGCCCACCTCGTACGTCGAGAGGGTCGCTCCCGCGGTGGTGTTGGCGTCGGTCATCGAGTCACCACCGCTGTCACGTCGGTGTCGTCGGAGCGGACGAGCTCGAGGACCTCTTCGGGAGCGCGCGAGTACATCTCGATGATCGTGGTCACGTCTTCGAACGCCGTGACGTCCTCGTCGACGAGGTAGCTGAGGACCTCACATCGGTTGTCGTACTCCGTCTGCAGTTCGTCCTCGGTCCACCCCTGCTGGTAGGCGATCCGTTCGAGGACGGTCGAGTCGGCCACCGCTCGGTGTTCGTCGGCGTTCGGGGACCGTTCGAACACCGTCTTCGTCTCGAGACCGGCGCTGTCGTCGTTCGGGACGAGTTCCGTGATCGCCTCGTTCCGACGGAGCCGCTCTCTACCCCGGCTCACCTGTCGCTGCACGGAGACGATGTCGAGGTTCCGGAGCATCTGTGCCGGGACCGACAGCGGCGGGTTCTGCAGGCGTGCGAGCGCCGCTTCGACGGAGTCCGCGTGGAACGTCGAGTACGCGGTGTGTCCCGTCCCGATCGCCTGGAAGAACGTCAACGCGACGCGCTGTTCGGTCCTGATCTCGCCGACGAGGATGTACTCGGGACGCTGTCGGAGCGCCGCTTGGAGGAGGTTGTGGGTCGTGATGTCACCCTCGCCACGGGCCGTCGCGGACTCGCGCGTGGTCGACTGCACCCAGTTCTCGTGAGGCAGGACGAGTTCCCGCGTGTCCTCGATGCTCACCACCTTGCTGTCCGGCGGGATGAACAGCGAGACGGCGTTCATCGACGTCGTCTTGCCCGACCCTGTTCCGCCGGCGAACACCAGCGACATGTTGTTCTCGATGGCGAGCCAGAAGTACGCCATCTGGTCGACCGAGAATGTGTTCCACTTGATGAGGTCGACGGGCGTGTGCGGCACCTCGGAGAACTTCCGGATGGTGAAGTTCGACCCCCGCGTCGACACGTCGGTCCCGAGCGTCAGCTGGATACGCGACCCCTCGGGAAGCGAGGCGTCGACGAGCGGGTTCGAGACCGAGATGTGTTTGCCCGCACGCTGAGCGAGCCTGACCACCGCCGAGTTGAGATGGCTGTTGTCGAACCGGACGTTGGTGCGGAGGTCACGGTACTCGCGGTGGTAGATGTACACCGGGATCTCCTCGCCATCGCAGGAGATGTCTTCGATACCCGGATCACGCATCAGTGGGTCGATGCGACCGTAGCCGAGGAAGTCGCGCGTGTAGTAGTAGGTGAGCTTGGCGACGGTCCCCTCGGGGAGCGCTGCTGCGTGTTCTCGTAAGACCTCGTGCATCATCTCGGTGAACGTGGCGTTTCGGTCCTGTCCGCCGGAGAGGTCCCGGTACATCAGACTGTTGCGGAGCGTCGTCGTCAGGTCGTCCCGGACGTACTGCTCGAACTCGGAGAGCCGTGGTTCGGTCACGTGATAGCGGTAGACGTGCTCCTCGGGCTGGTACAGGATCGAAACGTACGCGTACGGGTACGTGACCCACCGGTAGCCGATCTGCTGATACTCGTCGAGGTAGCTGAAGTCGAACCACCGTTCGCGAACGAACGACTCGTCGGGTGTCGGGCTCAACGGTTCCACCGACCCGTCGCTCCCCACGTACCGACGGAGGCGGTCGGAGACGCGCTCTACGCCGGTGAGTGACGCCCTCTCGGCCTCCGCCTCCTCGGCCAACTCCCGCTTCTGCTGGGCGCGCTCCTCGAAGAACGCCCACACGTCGGCAAGCACGTCCGCGCGCACGTCGGACTTCGGATGGATCTGGTCGGGCGCTGGCGGTACGCGTGCTCCACCGGACGAGTCGACTGGCTGCGGGGGGGAGTCGGTTCCCGCGGTCAAGTGCGTCTCGTGGTCCCCGTTCGAGGCGGTTCGTTCTCCGCTCGTCCACTCCGTCGACCACTGATCGGTCCCGTTGTCGACCGTCCCTCCCCCGTCGGTCACTCTTTCCGTCGTCGGCTCGCAGCCGTCTTCGATGCCCGCGTGCGCCGTTCCGTCCGCATCGTCGAGACGGGCGCGCTCGTCTGTCGCTCCCCGGATCGAATCATCGTCTGTCATGCGTATCTCCAAACTGCCCCTTCCCCCGTGCGTTCCAGAGCTTACACTGTATTGACTAGTATGAAATTAATACTTTACGTATATTATTACATTCATAACATAGGATATTTTCCACCTTTCCCTCCCCGCACACGTTCTCGAGACGCCACTGCACCGGCTCCGACGACGCCCGTACTGCAGTGGTGGTCAGTCCGTCGTCGCCCGTTCACGGACGGCGCTCGCCCGTGGACTCGCCCCCTCGTGTGGCGTCTCGCGCTCGCGGACGCGAACGACGTGGACCGACTCGGTATGGTCGTCGACGACGAGCGCCTCGCCGCAGGCCGTCGGGAGTCGGTCACGGAGGCGTCCTGCGACGTACGTCGCCTCACACGCCGCGAGCGCCGCCACGTCCGCCTCGGCGGTCAGCCGATGTGCCACGAGGAGGTCCGTCTGTGAGGCGACGACTGGTGGGAGCGCGCCCGGTCGCTGCGTCGCACAGACGAGGCTCACTCCGGGCGCACGACCACGGGTGAGAAGCGTCGTCAGCGCCGCGGCGGCGACGCCGTCGAATGCGACGTGGGCTTCGTCGACGAACAGCCACGGGAGGGTGTCGACTGCGTCCGACTCCGACAGACGCGCCTCGTACAGCCCGCGAGCGACCGCGTGAACGACGGCCGAGCGCGCACCCGGCGACTGGCCCGCGCAGTCGAGCACGGTCAGATCGCTCGCGACGAGCTCCCGCGCGTCGAGACCGTCGGGGGCGAACGCTCCCCACGACGCCGCGAGTCGGAGGTGGTTGGCCGCCGTCCGGCTGATCCCTTCGTCCCCGTCGACGTCCGCGACGTGGTCGCACATCCCGGCGAGCGTCCCGGCGGCCGCTGCGGCCTGCCAGACGAGCGCCCCGGCCGTGGAGTCGGGATCGAGTCCGACGAGTTCGGGCCACGCTCGCGGTGGGACCGCGTCGGCCCGGACCGTCGGCTCCCGGACGACCCGTCCCCACGAGCCGAGGCCGCAGAGCGCCCCGATGGGGTCGACGACGACCGGCGTGACGCCCGACGCCTTCGCACACTCCTCGGCGAGCACGCCGAGTGTGTACGACTTGCCGTACCCCCGTTTCCCGACGACGAGCGCCGCGTGCGGGCGGTCGAGATCGACGCCGACCACCGCGCCCGCGCTCCCGTCGCGGGCGCGGTACCGTCCCAGTCGGGCGGTCGGTCGCTCCGACCCCGTCCCGTCCTCCCCGCTGCGTCCGCGTCCACGTTCGTCGTCCCGTCCGAGTACGTGCATGCTCCGGGGTGGCTCCGGCTTCCCCGATAAACGCTCGCCCGAGGATTCAAATACGAACCCGAGGCCACCGGGCGGCATGGTCGACTCAGACCGCTTCCGACTCCCGTGTTCGCCTCCCGGCCTCGCTCTGGCCCGGTTCCGCCGCGACGACCGCGCCATCGAGGGCCTCCCCGTCCGACTCGTCGTCGCGCTCGTCGTCGGCGTGGCGAGCCTCGGCGTGATGCTGAACATGCTCACCGGCGTGGAGGGACTCGCAGTCACCGAACTTGACGTCCGCCCGGAACCGGACGTGGTCGCCCCCGGCGAGCAGGCGATCGATCTCGTCGTCGTCGATCCCGACGGCGACCCCGTCCCCGGCGCGACGGTCGTGGTGAAGAGCGGCGGTGCGTCACTCGACGGTGTCGTGACGGCCGAGACCGACGATCGCGGCGTCGCCTCCGTGACCGTCGCGCCGTCGCTCCTCCCCCACCAGGAGGAGGGCACGCTCGTCGTGAGCGTCAAACCGCCCGCGGGGAGTCAGTACGTCGACCGCCGCGGCAACACGGAGATCCTGGTCGTTCGGTCCTGACGCGGCGGCCGTGGTCTCGTCGGTCGACGAGCGTATCGTCGGTGCCGTGGTGCCGTCGTGCCGTGATGTCGTCTCTCCGTAGTGTCGTCAGTGACGCGTTGTCGTAGTGTCGCCAGTGACGCGTTGTCGTGGTATCGCCAGTGACGCGTTGTCGTGGTATCGCCAGTGACGCGTTGTCGTGGTCTCGTCGGCGTCGTCTCGCCGTGGTGTCGTCGGTGGTCCACGACTCCCGCGCGTTCAGAGGTGTTCGTCCCAGTCGATCCACTCCTGCTCCCAGCCCGTGGGGGCGAAGTACCCTTGCCGTGCGAACTCGGCGTCCTCGCGTTCGGTCCGGTTGCGCCGGGCGCTCCGTTCGCCGTCGACCAGCAGCGGACGGAACGCGACCGACCCGAACTCCGCGACGACCTTGCCCTCGCCCGCGTCGTGCTCGACGGCGACGAGCGTCTGCTCCGCTCCACCGCCGCCGAGGGGCATGACGAGCCGCCCCTCCGGCGCGAGCTGTCGGAGGAGCCGTCGTGGCGGGCGGACCGCGGCCGCCTCGACGAGGATCCGGTCGTACGGCGCGTACTCCGGCAGCCCGTCGGCGCCGTCGCGACAGTCGACGAGGACGCCGTCGTACCCCGCCTGTGCGAGGTTCTGCCGGGCGTCGTACACCACGGATCGGACGATGTCGACCGCGTGTACGCGGTGCGCCCCGACGAGCTCCGCGAGGACGGCAGCCGTGTACCCGACGCCCGCCCCGACCACGAGCACCGCCTCGTCGCCGTCGACCGCAAGCGCGTCGAGGAGACGAGCCGCGAGGCCGGGGGCGAGCACCCGCGTCCCCTCGTGTTCAGACGAGCGGTTGTCGTACGGACGGTCGTCGACGAACTCGTGGCGTGGGACCGTCCGCATGGCCTGGGCGACGCTCGCGTCGAGCGTCATGCCGTGCTCGACCCCGTCGACCATGTCGTCCCGTACCGCCGCGATGTCCATGTCCTCGTCTCGGCCCCCGATCCTAATCAACGCCACGCTCGCGGCGGCCCACGACCGCCTGCACCGTCGTCCCCGGCACGTCGCGCGTCTCGTGGTCGACGAACCCCGCGTCGCCCAGCCACGCCTCGACCTCGTCGCTCGTGTAGGCGTCGCCCCGGCCGACCGCCAGCCGTTCGACGGCGACGCGGCGTGCGGCGGGCGACCGGTCCCGGAGCGGTTCGAGTACGACGACCGCGCCACCGGGGACGAGCGCGTCGTGGACCGACTGGAGGAGCCGCCGATCGGCCGCTGGCGGGTGACGCTGAACGACGTCGGCGAGCACCGCCAGATCCGCGTCGACGACCGGCACCGCGGTCGGCTCGTCGGTCTCGACAGTGTCGACGCCCTGCCCGGCGAGCATCGGCTCCACCACGTCAAGCACGTCCCTCGACTCGACGAGCGTCGTCGCGCGACCCCGCCGGACGAACTCGGTCGCGTAGACGCCCGATCCGCCGTAGACGTCGACGACCCGGTCGGCGTCGGGCGCGGCGTGAACCGCCGCAGTGACCCCCGCTCGAACCGTCGCTCGCGGCGTCGCGGTGTGGGCCCCCAGTCGGTGGCGAAGCCGTCGCTCGTCGGCGTCGGGCCGCTCCGCGTCGCGCGTCCACCCCTCGTCGCCCGCGCGGTCGGGACCGATCTCGGCCATGGCATCGAGGAGGTCGAGCGCCCGCGGCGTCGCGCCGATCGAGCGGACGTCGCGCGTCGCGAGGAAGCCGAGCGCGCGGTTCGTCACCTCGTACTCGCCGCCGACACGACGGAGATACCCGTCGTCGGCCAGTGCCCGGACGAACCGCGCGCTCGTCTCGCGGTCGAGACCGGTCTCGTCGGCGACGTCGTCGGCCGTCCCGGCCGTCGTGGTGAGCGCGTCGAGCACGCCCGTTCGGCGTGCGCTCCACAGCAACAGCAACTCCTCGTGGTCGGGTCCAGTTCCGTCTCGCGTCGGCATACGACCGCTGCGTGCGCACCGGTGAAAAACGGGCGCATCGTCCACGGGAGCGTCGACGCCCCGTGTTACCCCGAGCGCATCGGGACGAACCGCACCCGACCGTGCGTCTCCCGCTCGATCCCGCTCCCCGTCGGTCGGAGGACGACGAGCGTCTGGACGCGCTCTCCCTCGGGGGCGACCACTCTGCCACCCGTCCGGACCTGCTCGACGACCGTCTCGGGGACCGTTTGCGGCGCACAGGTGAGGTACGCGCCGTCGTAGGGAGCGTGTTCCGGCCATCCCTCGTGGCCGTCTCCCCGCCGGACGTGGACGTCGTACCCGAGTCGTGCGAGTCGTTCCCGGCTCTCGCGTGCGAGATCGGCGTGGTACTCGACGCTGTAGACGTTGCCCGGCCCGACGATCTCGCTCACGACGGCGGCGTGGTAGCCACAGCCCGTCCCGATCTCGAGCAGCCGGTCGCCGGCGTCGGGCGCGAGGAGGTCGGTCATGATGGCGACCATGTGCGGTGCGCTGATCGTCTGGCCGGTCCCGATCGGGAGCGGGGTGTCCTCGTACGCCCGCCGTCTGCTCCCGTCGGGAACGAACTCGTGGCGGGGAACCGCCCGGAGCGCTCGTTCTGTCGAGTCGCGTTCGACGTAGCCCCGCTCGACGAGACGGTCGACCAGTCGCTGACGGGCAGCGTCGAGGTCCGATTCGGTATCGCGCCCCATACCGGATGGAAGAACGCCGAGCGTGTTACGTGTTGTCGTGATCGACCGACGAGGTGCCGCGGCGGCCGGGGGATCGAGCGAGCGACGGTTACCAGGCGGACCAGGCGGCCGTCGTGGTGTCCCGGCCGTAGACGCGTTTGACGTCCTTCGCGAACACCACGTCGCCGTCGTGGTCGAACTTGTCGAAGCGGTAGCCGTCTGCGTCCGCCCGGACGTGGATCCCGTCGACCTCGAACTCCTCGCCCGCGACGGATTCGACCGCGCCTACGGTGAACTCGTAGTCGCCGGGAACCTGCATCTTCAGGCTGCGCGACTCGTCCCGGCGACCGTCGTTCGGGTGGACGGTGACGTTCACGGTGACGTTGTCGACGACGCGCGTCCAGACCGTCTCGACGTCGTCCATCCGGGCCTCGTCCACCCGCCGTTCCGGGCCGACCTCGATCGCGGTGATCCGGACCTGCATCAGCGCCTCGGGCGTGTCGACGATGAACTCGTCGCCCACTTCGACGCGCTCCTCGGCGGGGGCGTCGACCGTCGTCGACAGCGACTCGCCGTCCTGCGAGACGACCACGTCGACCGCGATCTCGCGGGGCTTCTCGACCCGCTCCTTGCGGACGTGGCCGCACTCCGTACAGCGGACCGTCGACTGGCCGCCCGGCTTGACGATCTCGTGGACCGTGGGCTCCCCGGGCGAACAGGACGGACAGGCGAGCGGGAGTCGCTCACCGGTGTCGGGGGTCGTACTCATACGGCCTCGTACTCCGCCCACGCGTGAAAAGGGCACGGAATCGCCCGCTACATCCTGAACTCCCGTAAACGACGCCGCCACGCGATCCGTCACGACGGCGCTCTCCGACGTCGCGGCACGGACCGACGCCCCCGATCCGACGCGTTCGGACCTCCCGATCTGGCTCCCTCCGTCGACGACCGAGCGGATCACCGTTCTCGCCTCGGCGAGCGGATGTGTGACCCAGCAGCGGTAGATGGTTCCCGACGAACGGTTTCGTATCGCAGTATCGGGTTTACGTCCGGCGCTGACGCGACCGCCACGACGCGCGACGCCGGCGACTGACTCGGCGACTCGTTCGAGGCGGGACCGGAGACTCGTCCGACACCACGCCGCCGCAGTGGGGCGGTTCTCACGGGACCGCTCCGCCTGACCGTCGAGTGCGAGGGGTCACAGCCGCCGAACTGGTCGCGACCGCGGCTCGGACGATCCGTTCGCCGTTCGTCGTGCCCTCGGCTCCTGCCGGCCGACCGCTCCCGATCGTCGCCCGCCGCTCGTTGCCGATGGCGACGATCCCAGCCCGGCGACAGTGACGGGTCACGACAAGCGGTGTCGTCGAAGCTCGAGGGGTTCGGTCGTGATCGACGCGGATGCGAGAGTGCCGCTCCCTCCCGACGACGAGACGGAGTGTCGGTCGTCGAAGAAATCCATGGCGTCCTGGGCGACTTCGACGGTGCAGGTACCGAGCGGGGAATGGCCGTGTCCACCGGATCCGGCGTCGGTCCGGACGACGACGCCGAACCAGGACGTCTCGACCACGATTGCCTCCGAACCGTCGATAGACGGCCTTTCGGCCACGAACAGTGGCTCGGAACGGATGCACGACGAGACGCCTCATAAACCGGTTACGGCGATATCGAATCCGACGTGGCACGCCCGCGTGGTCGTCGGTCAAGGGGTTGAAATACTCGGCCTCCGGAGTCGGAGCCGATGCCCTCCCGCCGCTCGATGTTCGCGGCACTCGGCTCCGCGGGCGTCGCCGCCACTGCCGGCTGTGTCACCGTCGAGCGCCCTCCCCGAACCGGTTCGTGGCCGCGACCGGGATACACGGACGGCCGGACGAACCGGACCGACGTCGACGGTCCGACCGGCTTCCTCTACCCGGCGTGGGTGGCCGACACGGCCGGAGGTTATCCGCCCACCACACCGGTCGTCGCCGACGACACGGTGTTCGTCCTCCAGTCGAACTACGCCGACGACCCACGCCGGGCGACCGTGGTCGCGTACGACGGGGCGACCGGCGACCGGCGCTGGGAGACGACGCTGTTGCGCCGGTCCACGTCGCTCTTGGACGTCCACTTCGACTCGCTCTGTCTCGACAGCGGGACACTCTACGCGCAGACCGTCGACGGCGTCCACGCCCTCACACCGACCGACGGGACGCGGCTGTGGACCGTCCCCGTCCCGACGGCGGCACAGCCGTGGCCGCGGGCGGGGGCACCCGTCGTCCACGACGGGACGCTCGTTGCCGGGACGTACGGCGACCGAGACGCGGGTCCGGAGCTACGCGGCTTCGATCCCGCGACAGGGGAGCAACGGTGGCGGCGACGTCTCCCCTCGTTCGCGGACCTGTGGACGCTCGCGGCCGCCGCCGGCACGGTGTACGCGCCGTTCCTCGGCGACGGTGCGTCGAGTCGTGGCGTCGTCGCCCTCGATGCGGCGACCGGTGAGGTCGCCTGGGAGTCGTCGCTTCCGGTCGACGGTCCACTGACCGTCGCCGACGACCGACTCGTCGTCCCGCTCGGCGGCGGCGACCGGGAGTCCGTCGCCGTCGTCGACCGAGTCGACCGGACGATTCAGTGGCGCGAACCCGCCAGGAGACGGACCGACGCCGGCTTCGCGGTCGCTGGGGGACGCCTCTTCTACGCGGCCGATGACGTCCTCGCCGCCCGCCGTCTCGACACTGGCGAGCAGGTGTGGTCGTTCGGTAACGACCGCCGTGTCGTCGACCTGAGCTGGACACCGATCGTCGCCGGCGACGTCGTCTACGCCATGGCCGCAGAGCCGACCGAACCAGGGTCGCCGTCTTCGCTCTTCGCCCTCGGGACCGACGATGGTGCGATCTACGGCTCGGGACGGGTGGAGGTCGGATCGACACGCTCCTCGCTCGCCGTCGTCGAGGGTGCGGCGTACATCGCAGACGGGAACGAGGTCCGGTGTTACGAGTCGTGCGTCCGGTCGGCGTTCGACCGGTGCGTGCTCGGGTGATCCGGACCTGCATCAGCGCCTCGGGCGTGTCGATGATGAACTCGTCGCCCCACTTCGACGCGCTCCTCGGCGGGGGCGTCGACCGTCGTCGACAGCGACTCGCCGTCCTGCGAGACGACCACGTCGACCGCAATCTCGCGGGGTTGCTCGACTCACTCCTTGCGGACGTGGCCGCACTCCGTACAGCGGACCGTCGACTGGCCACCCGGCTTGACGACCTCGTGAACCGTGGGGTCTCCGGGCGAATAGGACGGACAGGCGAGCGGGACCCACTCGCCGGCGTCGGGGATGGTACTCATGCCTCGAGGTACTCCGTCCACCCGTGAAAGGGCACATTTCGCCGGTTCCATGCGTGGTCGTGACAGGGCCCGGGGTCACGGACCGGCGTGTTCCGCGAGCCCGGCCGACAGCCTCCGGCACGACGTCACCCGTCCCAGCACCGACGCTCCTGTCGACCGTCGCTCACCACGTATGTAAGAACTACCAACTGAAATTAGAAACGATTACGTTATTAATTATGGATTTTGTAGTGTCATGACTATGAGGGAGCACCTGTCCGGAGACGGAGCCGAAGCCCGGTCAGAGACGGACCACGCACGGTCACCGTCGGTACCGACGTCACCGACGGTCCTCGTCGGGATTCCCGCGTACAACGAGGCCGACGTCATCGGCGTGGTGGTTCGTGACGCGCTGGCCGTCGCGGACTCGGTGGTTGTCGTCGACGACGGAAGCGACGACGACACGGCCCGCCACGCTCGCGACGCGGGGGCGACTGTGGTCGAACACAGCTGCAACCGTGGCTACGGGGCGGCGATCGTTACGATTTTACAGGAGGCGGTCCACCGGTCCCCCGACCACCTCGTCGTCGTCGACGGTGACGGTCAGCACGACCCAGCCGACGTGCCGAGGCTCGTCGAACACCAGCGGCAGTCCGGTGCCGGGGTAGTGATCGGTAGCCGGTTCGTCGCCGGTGGCTCGATGGACGCCCCACGGTATCGTCGCCTCGGCCTCCACGTCGTCAACTGGCTCGTGAACCTGAGCCTCGGTCGACTCTCTCCCGGGTCGTGGATAGCCGACACCCAGAGCGGGTTCCGGGCGTACGACCCACGGGCCGTCAGGACGCTCGCGACCAAGTCGCAGATCGGCGCCTCCATGGGTGCCAGCGTCGACATCCTCCACGCGGTGGCGACCGACGAATTGGTCGTCGAGGAGGTTCCGGTCGAGATCCGCTACGACGTCCCGGCCGCGAGTACCGAACACCCCCTCTCCCACGGCGTCTCGCTCGTCAGCAACGTCCTTCGCCACACGTTCCGGACGCGATGACGACAGGTGACGATCAGCCCGACCAGCTGTTCGACTGGCCCGGTGAGCGACGCTTCTACCTGACGCTCGACCTCGAGTGTGACTACGGCACTGCGCTCGGACCGAACCGGTACGAGGCGCTCGAGCGCGTCGAAGACCTGGTCTCGACCGTCGAGTCCCACGCCGTGCCGCTGACGGTGTTCGTCCAGACGGAGGTCCTCGACGAGCGACCCGACGCCGTCGACTCGCTCAGAAACGCCGACGTAGCCGTCGAGTTCCACACGCACGGGCACTCGCACGCACCGCGTTCCGAGACGTCCGTTCCCGAGGAGGTGTCCCGCAGCACGGCCCGGTTCACCAACTTCTTCGAGACGGAGCCGAAGGGGTACCGCTTCCCGAACGGAAACGTGCGGCGGGACGACTACGTCCTGCTGGCCGAGGCGGGCTACGAGTTCGACGCCAGCTGTTTCCCCTCGTGGCGTCCCGGTCACTTCGACAACAGGAACGAACCGACGGTTCCGAGCCGGCGGACCGGCGGCGTCTACGAGGTGCCGTTCACCGTCCTCTCCGACCGTCTCCGAATCCCGACGTCACTCTCGTACTGTCGGCTGTTCGGACGGCCGCTTTTGGCGGCACTCACGCGGTTCGCTCCCTCCTCGGTCGTGTTCAACGTCCACATGCACGACCTGTTCAACCCCGACTCCGCCGCGGACCTCCCGCCGCTGTACCGCGGCGTCTACGCGCGCAACGCCGACGGGTTCGGGATGCTCGATCGTGTTCTCGGCAGGTTCGCGACGGTGGGTTACTCGTTCGAGCGGTTCGAGCGTCTCGTCGACGAACTCTCCCGGTCCACCCCCCGTCCCGCCTGAGCCGGCCGACGGGACGGAACACCGCTCGCCCGACTTGTCGGTGCAAGCGGCGCAGTCATTGGAACCGACTGCCCACCCTCGCTGGGACCCGCCGCAACGCTCTCCCTCGCTGGACGATCCCCTTCGGCGAGGGTGGGACGGTCGTCCGACTGATGCGTTCCCGAGGTCGTTCGTCCGCCACGAACAAGCCCTCGGTGGTGACGATACCCGTTCGAGTCGTCGGGTTTTCGCGTTCTCCCCGGTGACGATGGAGACGCGACCTCCGGTCTCCGGCGACCGTCCCTCGGGTCACGGTGAAGGGTCCCGGTTTCGTCTCTTCTCCTCGTGTACCACCGGTAGGGAGCGCCGACTGTCCCCTGCTCACGGCTCCGCCGCTCGCTACCGCGGACGCTCCACTTCCGCGCCGTCTCGCGGCGTCACCGCTCGACTGTCGGGAGGTCTACGACCGCCCCATCCGCCCACACGGTCGGCTCCCTGACGATGCCGTCGAGGTGGAGCGGTGCCTCGGTGTCGCCGCCGATCGAGGCGTCGTCGCCGATGGCGATGTGGACCGTCCCGGCGGCCTTCTCGTCGAGCAACACCGAGCCCACGAGGTCGGCGACGCCGACGTTCGTCCCGATGCCGAGTTCGGCGAGGTTGTACGCGTCTCTCCCCACCGATTCGGCACCTTCCTCGACCTGTTCGCGCACGGCGTCGTCGGAGATGTGGGTCACGTAGCCGTCTTCGACCTCGAACCGGAGTTCGTGTTCGAGGAGACCGTGCGGCATCATCGTCCCGTCGACGACGTACGTGCCGTCGGCGGTCTCGGGCGAGACGAACACCTCGCCCGCCGGGAGGTTCGAGAACGCGCCGGGGTCGTGGACGAGCCCTGTATCCGACTGCCACGCCCGGTCGCCCGGTTCGAACGTGATGTCGGTGCCCGCCTCGGTCGTCACCCGGACCTCGCTGGCGTCGGCGACCTGTTCGTACACCTCGCGACAGTGTGCCGCGATCGCGTCGTAGTCGGCGTCGAGCCCCGTGACCATCACCTCCTCCGTGATGCCCGGCATCGTCGCCCCGCGCGCCCCGTTCTCGCAGGCGGCCGACCGCGCGCGGGTGTGGCTCAGGCTCTTGGTCGTCGGCGCGACGAAGACGTCGGCGTCGCGCATCGCCGCCGCGACGGCGTCCGGCGGCTCCGCGCCGTGTTGCGGCCCCGGCGGATACTGCACGATGACCACGTCGTCGGTCGCGTCGCGGCCCGCCGCGTACAGGTGTTCGCCGATCCGGTGGCGCTCGTCGTCGGTCACGACGACGAACGCTTCCCCCGAGGCGACGGCGAGACACTGTGTCACCGCCGTCTCGGCGGCCTCGTCGAGCGCGGTGTCTGACACGTCCATACCGCCGCGGAGGCCGCGCGGTCGGTTAGGTCTTCCCCTCGCGCGGTTCGCGGGTTTACTCCGGTGTTCTCGACGCGAATCTTATCGACGAGATACTGAAAACATCGGAGCCGTTACTCGGGTAGGAATTAATTTCTGAAGTTTATGATACGAAATAACTAATTACCGCCCTCGTCGATAGGTGGATATGTTGAAGGTCGGTATCAACGGCTACGGCACGATCGGGAAACGCGTCGCGGACGCGGTCGCTGCCCAGCCCGACATGACCGTCGTCGGAGTCGCGAAGACCCAGCCGAACTACGAGGCGCATACGGCGGTCCAGCGCGGCTACCCGATGTACGCGGCGATCCCCGAACGTGCTCCCCTGTTCGCCGAGGCCGGCATCGAGATCGCCGGCGCGGTGGACGAACTCGTCGCCGAGGCCGACGTCGTCGTCGACGCCACGCCCTCCGGCATCGGGGCCGAGAACCGCGAACTCTACGAAGCACACGACACACCGGCGCTCTTCCAGGGCGGCGAGTCGGCCGACGTGGTCGACGTGAGTTTCAACGCGCGGGCCAACTTCGACGCCGCCGGTGACGCCGACCACGTCCGCGTCGTCTCCTGTAACACCACCGGGCTGTCCCGGGTGATCGCCCCGCTCCAGGAGGAGTACGGGGTGGAGAAGGTCCGCGCGACCCTGGTCCGGCGGGGCGGCGACCCCGGACAGAACACCCGCGGCCCGATCAACGACATTCTCCCGAACCCGATCTCGGTCCCCTCCCACCACGGCCCCGACGTCCAGACCATCTTCGCCGACCTCGACATCGATACGATGGGGCTGAAGGTGCCCGCGACGCTGATGCACGTCCACGCCCTGAACGTCACCCTCGACGAGCGCGTCACCGCCGCCCACGTCCAGGCCCTCCTCGAGGAGGAGAACCGCCTCTACGTCATCCCCGCGGGGATGGGGATCGACGGTGTCGGCAAGCTCAAGAACTTCGCGCTCGACGCGGGTCGGCCGCGCGGCGACCTCTGGGAGAACTGTATCTGGGGCGAGTCGATCGCCGTTCGCGGCAGGGATCTGTACCTCTTCCAGGCCATCCACCAGGAGTCCGATGTCGTCCCCGAGAACGTCGACGCCATCCGCGCCGTGACGGGGCTGGAACCGCAGGACGCGTCGATGCGGCTCACCGACGACCGCCTCGGCGTCGGCATCAGCGGTGACCCGGCGGGGTTTAGCGACCAGCGCGTCAGCCACGCCGACGACTGAGTCGTTCGCCGCCGTCGACCGCCGACCCCGGTCCCAGCCCAGTCTCGATTTCGGACCTCGTTGCCGCCCGCGGGAGCTACCGGTTCTCGATCACGGTTCCGCCGGTCTCGACGGCGACCGCGGGATCCGCGCGGACGACCGCCTCCAGGTTCGCGCCGGTCGGCGTCGGCTCCTGCGACCAGCCCCCCTCCGAGAGCCGGAACACGGCGCCGCCGCCACCGACGGTCAGCCGTGCGTGGATCCCGTCGGCGGTCACGGACGTTCGCTCCGTCCGGGGTAATCGGCGTCCAGCGTAAGTGCCTTGTGACGCCCGCGACCCTCACTCCGTCTTCAACAGCTCCACCGCGACGAGTGGATCGCCAGTGAGTGCCCGGATGTACGCCCCGCCGGCGATGGAGACGTGCGAGAAGTCCTGCTCGCTCAGCCCGTACAGCTCGATGGCGCGGGAGGTGTCGCCGCCGCCCACTACCGAAAAGCAGTCGGTGTCGGCGATGGCCTCGAGCACGCCAACCGTTCCCGTCGCGAAGCGCTCGTCCTCGAACAGCCCCAGCGCGCCCTTGACGAAGACGGCCTCGGAGTCGTGGATGATGGGCTCGTACTGTGCGACCGTCTCGGAGCCGACGTCGAGATACGGGCGGTCCTTCTCGGTGATCGCGGCGACCTCGATCTCCCCGCGTTCGTCGTTCTCGTCCTCGTACGCGAGGTCGACGGCGAGTTCGATCCCGTCGCCACGCTCGTCGAGGAGCGATTCGATGGTCTCGTGGTTCTTCTCCCACTGGTCGTCGAAGAGGTCCATGTCGCCGACGTCCTCGCCCACCGGGTGGCCGGCCGCGCGGAGGAACAGCTCGCCCGCGATGCCGCCCAGACAGAACGTGTCGACCTTGTCCCCGATGGCGTTCATCACCGAGATGACGTCCGTCGCCTTCGTCCCGCCGACCACCATCGTCACGTTCCCGTCGAACTCCCGGGTGGCGATGGCGGAGTTGGCCTCGTACTCCGCGACCATCACGCGGCCGGCGTACGCCGGGAGCACGAGGGGAAAGCCGACGAGCGAGGCGTGGGCGCGGTGGGCCGCCGAGTACGCGTCGTTGACGTACGCGTCGAACTCCGGCGCCAGCGTCCGGACGAACTCGCTGTCGGCGTGTGCCTCGGGCTCCTTCTCGGGGAGCTCGTCGTCGGTCATTCGGGTGTTCTCCAGGAGGAGGACGTCGCCCGACTCGAGGCCGCGGATCGCCTCCAGCGCGGGAGAACCGAACGTCGAGTCGACGAAGTCGACGTCGACACCCGCGTGGTCGGCGAGGACGTCGGCGTGCTGTTCGAGAGAGACGAAGTCGTCGTCGCCCGGGCGACCCTGGTGGGCCATCAGTGCGACCCGGTGGCCCGCGTCGGCGAGGTCACGAACCGTTTCGGCGTGCCGTTCGAACCGGCGGTTGTCCTGGACGACGCCGTCCTCGACGGGGGAGTTCAGGTCGAGGCGGACGAGCACGCGCTGGTCGGGGTCGAGATCGTCGAGTGTCCTGAACATGTAGGTCGGTAGATGCGTGACGGGTACTTAGTCGTGTACGGATCGGCCGCACCGACCGAACCGCACCGTCGAGCGTGACCCGGCAGGTCGCCGACGCTCGACTCGCGACTCGGGACGCTCGACACTTGCCGCTCGGCTCATAGGGATTAGCAGAGCAATCCATAGTTTTCCAGCAGAACTGCTTTGGGGCTGTCAGAAAGGGCGTGTGAGATACACCGCGCGTATCTCGCACAGAACATCTGCCGATTCAGTCAAATCGGTCAGCTGGACTGCCGCATTTATCAGTGCAGGCTGTGTATTATCTCTCGTATGCCTGAAGAAGTCCTGTTCAAATCAGAAAGCGACCAGAGTCGAGAAGAAATTGCAGCGTACCTTCGAAAAGTCGCGGATAATCTTGAAAATGGTGATGCGATTACCCTGAAAGCAGGCTCCGAGTCTGTAACGCTGAATCCCCCTGCCCGACCGACATTTGAAGTCAAAGCTGAACGCGAAGGCCCAGCTGGCAACATGACTGAGCGAAGTATCGAATTCGAGCTGGAATGGGACGAGAACGACGGTGAGAAGGGTGGCGGAGGTGGTAAGCTAGAAATTGAGTAGTTACTCCCGACACACGCTCAGAACTATATTCAAAAGCATTTAGCTAAGACAAACGAAACCGATGTGCTGAACTCACCCTCTCTATCTTGCACGTCCTTTTCAATCAATATGTAATCTGTCACGTGAGAAGGTATGGACTCTTACGCCGATCCCTATCAGGACTCGCCGAGGTCGACCGTCACCGTCGACTTCGCTGCGCGCCCGCCAGCTCGAGCCGCGCGTCGACGGTCAGCGACGTCGCGCCCGCGAGCAGGAAGTCCAGCGTGAGCGTGCTCCGCTCCTGCTCGCCGAGGTCGGGGATCGAGAGCGTCGTGTCCGACCCGTCGTTCGTCCGGCCGAACTCGATGGACGGGAACGGGGCCCCCGTGGGCCGACGCAGGGACACCTCCGGCGGGACGCCACGTGGGGTCTCGTCGGTCGTGAACCACAGACGCACGGCGTCGAGTCGAGTGCCGGTGGCGTGGGGGACGCTCACACCGAACGGGCGGGCGTGCGGTCGGGACGAGCGCGACGCCACGCGGAGGCGGCGTCGACGCTGGTAGACTGTCGGTCTCGGCGTCGGTCGGGCGTGCGAGCGAGACCGTCCGCTCGGGCGGACGGGAGAGACGAAAACGAACCTGGTGGTGACGGTGCCGGCTCGATCGACGCGTCGGCGACGACGCGACCGGGAGCGGTCGACTCCCTCGTCTTCAGTAGTCGTAGACGTAGGCGGCGACGTCGAGCATCCGGTTGGAGAACCCGTACTCGTTGTCGTACCACGTCAGGATCTTCGCCTGCTTCCCGTCGGCGACGACGTTCGTCGACTGGAGGTCGACGTACGACGAGTGCGGGTTGCCGAGGATGTCGCGGGAGACGATCTGGTCGTCGGTGACGCCGAGGACGCCCGCCATCTCGCCGGCCGCGTAGTCCATGAACGCGTCGTTGATCTCCTCGGCGCTCGGCTCGCTCTCGAGGTTGACGACCAGCTCCGTGATCGAGCCGTTCACGGTGGGGACGCGGATCGCCATCCCGTCGAGTTTCCCCTCGAGCTGCGGCAGGATCTCGGTCGTCGCCTGCGCGGCGCCCGTGGAGGTCGGCACCATGTTCTCGGCCGCGGCACGGCCACGCCGCCGTTTCGACTGCGGCGCGTCGATGATGCTCTGGCTCCCCGTGTACGAGTGGACCGTCGTGAGCTGGCCGGCGACGATGCCGAACTCGTCGTCGAGCACCTTCGCGACGGGCGTGACGGAGTTCGTCGTACAGGAGGCGTTGGAGACGACGTCCTCACCCTCGTACTCGTCGTGGTTGACGCCGTAGACGATCTGCTTGACCGGCGTCTCGCCCTTCGGCGGCGCGCTGATGACGACTGTGTCCGCGCCCGCGTCGACGTGTGCGCCGGCGTCCTCGTACGTGCGGAAGATGCCCGTACACTCGAGCGCGACGTCGACGTCGAGGTCGTCCCACGGGAGCTCCGCGGGCGACTGGACGTTGAACAGGTCGACCGACGTCCCGCCGATCGTGAGCTGGTCGTCCTCGAGTTCGACGCCGTCGAGACGCGGCATGACGGAGTCGTACTTCGCGAGGTACGCCATGTCGTCGAACGCCATCACGTCGTTGATGCCGACGAGGGCGACGCGCGGGCTCTCCAACACCGCGCGGAAGATGTTGCGACCGATGCGCCCGAAGCCGTTGAGTCCCACCCTGACGACCTCCTCCGCGGGGACGTCGTCACCGGCACTCAGGTACGATTTTTCACTCATAATCGAGTTAGTTACGGTAGTGTATGCACGACCGTGGACTAAATCTGTTTCGGAACCTCGATTACTCTTTGGGTGTTCTGTCGCTCGACTGCCGGAACGTCCGCGGCCGCTCGGTTTCGTCCGCCTGGGTTGTTCTCGCAGATGATTCGTGTTACAGAAGGCTTTTGGTACGAAAAACCATACCTCCGTCCATGCGAAGAGATGACCGTGACGATCCGTTCGACTCCATCTTCGGCGAGATCGAGCGGATGATGAGCGAAATGACTGGCGGCGACACCACCGGGTTCGCCTCCGAGACCCACGTCGACGTCTTCGACGAGGGCGACACGATCCGCCTCGTGGCGGATCTCCCCGGTGTCGAGAAGGACGCGATCGATCTCAAATGTGACGGCGAGACGCTCACGGTCTCTGCGGCCTCGAACCGACGCGAGTACGACGAACGCATCCGTCTCCCCGCGCGCGTCGACGAGCACTCCGCCGCCGCGTCGTTCAACAACGGCGTCCTCCAGGTGACGCTCGAGAAGGTCGAGGACTCCGCGGCGATCGACGTCGAGTAACTCCCCCACTCGCCCGCTCTTATTCGGCCGCTCGCGACTCCACGAGCCCCGCCAGCGTGTCGTAGAAACCGTCGTCGTACTTCGCGGCGTCGTCGATGGTCGGCCGCGCGTTGGTCTCACCGACGACGACCCGTTCGCCCGAGACGAGCAGATCCACGCCGAGGTAACCGATGCCGAGCGCTTCGGCCACCGACTCGGCGAGGCGCCTGTGTTCGGGTGAGAGATCGACCCGTTCGGCCTCGGCGCCCCGGTGGACGTTGTGTTTCCACCGGCCGCGCTCCCGCGCGTCGGGCGGGAGGCGTCGTTCGACGCCGCCGTAGCAGTCGCCGTCGACGACCATCACCCGGTAGTCGCGCGCGTCGGGGAGGAACTCCTGGACGAGGTAGGACTTGTCGCCCGTCGCGCGGTAGTCGTGGACGAGGTCGAGGTAGTCGGCGACGCCGAGGAGCGAGTCCTCGTCCTCGACCCTCGTGACGCCGACGCCGCGGGTCGCGGAGTTCGGCTTCACGACCAGCGGATACGCCATACCCGAGACCGCGTCGACGAGGTCGGCCTCGGACAGAGGGTTCGAGAGCATGACGGTCTCCGGCACCGGGAACCCCGCCCGCGAGAGTTCGGCGACGACGCCGGCCTTGTTCCGCGAGGTCAACACGGCCTCGCGGTCGTTCACCCACGGCACGCCGAGGAGCGCGTCCAGCGCGCCGCCCTCCATGGTCCGCGAGGGGTAGACGAACCCGACGTCGACGTCGGGAACCACGTCGCCGGCGGGATCGTCGGCGGTGAGCCGGATGGATCGCTCTTTCGACTGGACGCCGACGACCTCGATCCCCCGATCGGCGAGCGGGTCGCGCATCCGCTCGAACGTCTCCTCCTGCGTGGTGACCGCCAGTCGGAGCATGCCCTACCCGAGGGACGACGGGAGAAAAACGGTTCGACGGCGGCCGTACGTGCGTCTCGTCCGCGACGGAGGCTCAGGCGACGAGCAGCTCTTCGCCCTTCTCGACCACGACGCGACACGGCGGCGACATCTTGTTGTACGAGCGCCGGAGCGCGTCCTTGGCGATCTCGGCGTGTTCGGGCTGGCAGTAGATGCTGAAGACGATCTCGCCGTTCTGGACGCGTGCGGCGGTGCCGACGGGCTTGCCGAACGCCTGGCGCATCCCGTCGGAGACGCGGTCCGCACCCGCGCCCGTCGCCTGTTTGTTCTCGCGGATGACGTGGTGGGGGTGTTTGTGGAGGATCATCTTGTAGTTCTCCTGCCCCACCTGCTTCAGCATGCGGCGGTTCGCCGACAGGCGCGCCGACTCGAGCGAGCCGTGGCGGATCTGGCACTCCTCCTCCACGCGGAGGCTGATGTGGACCGGGTAGTCGTCGGGGCCGGTCTGGAGGTTGCCCATGTTGAACTGTGCGATCTTCGAACCGGGGACGCCCGTGATGTACTCCCGTCGGGTGTACGCCGACGTGTCGATCTCCCGGTACATCGAGGCCGGTTTGTCTGCCATGGTTACTTGCGTTGGCGAACGTCCACGCGGGCTAAAAGGGCTTCGAAGCGTCTCCTCCGCCGTGTGGCTGTTTCGGCGGCCGACTCCGAGCGAATCGGGATCTCCTCGAAGACGACCGGTGGCTCGACGCAGCGCACGATCGTCGCGTTCCGTCGTGGCACCTCGGTTTCGCGTCCGTCCGGCTCACGGTCTCCGGGGACGTGTCACTGCGCCGATCCTGTCCCCTCCCTCTCTCCCCCGACCCCGCTCAGAGGACGAAGACGCCGAACTCGTGGCCGCAGTCACGACAGACGAGGTCGCGTCCGCGGAGCCGCTCGCCACCGCCGTCCGGGAGGATCGCGTCGAGATCGGTTCGGACGGGCTCCCCACACGACGGACACGAGAGTTCGAGCTGTTCGTACGACATACCAGACACTCACGCGCTTATGAAAGTTAGCTATGACACGACTAATCGTGTTAATCACATCCAAACACCACGCTCCCCGTGTCCGGTGACGCGCCCTCGCCGCGACGTCGCGACCGACTCGAGCCCCGACGGTGCTCGAACGTTTCCTCGCGCGACCGGGAACCGAACGTGATTTCTCCGTCGGCACGCCTCCTGTCGTCGAGAACCGATGTTCCTCGTCTGCGACACCGAGGTCGACCACGACGTGTACGGTTACCTTCCGCGCGCGCTCCGTGGACTCCTGCCCGACCACGAGCAGTACCACGTCCCGACACGGGATGAGACGCCGCCGCTCGACGGCGTCGACGCGGTCGTCGTCACCGGCAGCACGGCCGGGGTGTACGAGGCCGACGACCGCCCGTGGATCCACCGGGCGGCCGCGTTCGTCCGGCAGGTCGTCGACCGGGAGATCCCGACGCTCGGCGTCTGCTTCGGTCACCAGCTCGTCAACGACGCGCTCGGGGGTCGCGTCGGACACCGAGGGCTGACGGCGCGACTCGTCGAGGCCGACCTCGCCGACGACCCGCTCTTCAGGGGGGTCTCGCCGACGCTTCCGATGGTCCACGGCGACCACGTCACGCACACGGGAGACGGGATGGAGCCCATCGCCAGCGCGGGGTACTACCCGTACCTGGCGACGCGCCACGTCGACGCACCCGTCTGGACGACCCAGTACCACCCGGAGTTCACCGCCGACCTCCTCCCACGGATCGAGCGCGACTTCGGCTGGGAGGGGACGCGCGACTTCGCCGACGTCACGACCGAGCGGACGGTGGCGAACTTCTGTCGGCTCGCCGGTGTCGATTCGTGAGGTGACGGTCGACCAGTCCTCCCTCTCGGGCTCGTCGGTGACGGAACGATTATCCCGAATCGAGTTGTATGATAACATACACCATGGAATTCGCGTGGCAATCCTTCGTCGAACCCGACCCGGAATCCGAACTCCAGGGAGTCGTCGGGTATCTGCAGCCTTCGCGGTACCGGACAGTGCCGAGAGTGCTCTGGCATACCCGCGAGATAGAAGCACAGCTCGCAGAGTCGGGCGGGCTGGTCGGCTACGCCCTGCGCGCCAAACTACCCCAGAAGAAGTTCTGGGCAGTCGCTGCCTGGGAGAGCGACGAGTCGCTCCAGCGCTTCGTGGAGAGCGATCCGCACGCCGAGATCAGAACGACGCTCGAACGAGCGATGAAAGAGAGTTGGTTCCAGAGGTTCGACGTGAGTGGCGAGGAGGTCCCGCTGAACGTTGACGAGGCTCTCGAGCGGGTCTGATTCGCAGAGGACACTCCGCTCGGACCACTGTAACCGGAGAGATCGAACTGCCGAACACGTGCGGTGTACTCGGCAGGCCGTCTCCACCCACTCGTCGAGTGAGCGGTTCACCGACCGTCGCCGTCCTCACTCGCCTCGTCGTCTTCTCCCTCGTCCGGCTCCAGCGCCACGAAGCCGAACCCCCGTTCGTCGAGCAGCGCCGCGGCCCGGTCGGTGACCGAGGGGGCGACGAGCACCCCGCGGACGCCGACCGCGTCGTCCTCGCGGCTCACGGCGTCGACGTATCCCTGCAGTTGGCGGACTGCCGACGGCCCGACCCGCCGGCGTTTCAACTCGACGACGACGGGATGTCCCTCGGCGTCGCAGCCGAACACGTCGACCGGGCCGGCGGTCGTCTCCCGCTCTGTGTCGAGCGGTTCGAAGCCCGCCTCGACCAGCGACGGCTCCGCGAGCACTCGCTCTCTGAGGTCCTCCTCGCTCCCCACGAGCGAGAGATCGGCGCGCTCCGCGACCGAAAAGGCCGACAGTTGGTCGACGCGCTCGAACCGGACGTCGAGCACCTCCTCGGGCGTCGACCGGCGCGACTGCACCCGGAGGCGGCCGTCGCGGACGCTCGCGCGGTGTTCACTCCCCGGTGGCTGCCAGTTGACCGGCGTTCGCTTCTCGTCGGTGTGGACCAGCGCCGAGCCGTCGGGTTTCAGGAGCACGAGTCGGTCGCCCGGCCCGAGCGAACTCGACGCACGACCGTCGTACTCGACGCTGCAGCGGCCGAAGACGACGACGAGGTCGCCCCGCTCGAACGCCCCCTCCAGCGCGACGAGGGCGTCGCGGTGGGTGGGCCGGTGGAGAGTCTCGACGCTCACACCGGCGGTTGGCAGTCGGCGGGCAAAAACCGCGCGACCTCACAGCGGTTTCTGGAGCCGTGCGTCCCCGCCGCACGACTACGTGTCGGTTTAGGTTCGATCTCCCCTCGGTTCGAGCGATGACGGACCACGTTGCCGCCGACACGGGGCTCGGAGAGCGCTTCGCGGTGACGACGAAGTGGCGGGCGCTGTTCGTGCTCTCGATCGCCGAACTGTTCGCCATGGCGCTGTGGTTCTCTGCGTCGGCGGTCGCCCCCGAACTCGCCGTCGCGTGGAACCTCACCCCGGCGCAGACCGGCTTCCTCACGAGCGCCGTCCAGATCGGTTTCGTCGTCGGTGCGCTCCTCTCGGCCGTGCTGACGCTCTCGGACACGATCCCGCCGCGCTACCTCTTCGCGGGATCGGCGCTCGCGGGTGCCGCGATCACCGCACTCCTCGCGAGCGTGGTCGAGAGCGCCCTCCCGGCCGTCTTCCTCCGCTTTCTCACCGGTGTCGCGCTCGCCGGCGTCTACCCGCCGGGAATGAAGGTCATGGCCGGCTGGTTCGAGCGGGGTCGTGGCCTCGCTATCGGGGCGCTCATCGGCGCACTCACGGTCGGCTCGGCCCTCCCACACCTCATCCGTGGGGTTGGCGGGATCGGTCGGCCGGACGTCGTCCTCTTCGTCGCTGCCGGCCTCGCGGCCCTCGGCGGCGTGCTCGTGCTCCTCGTCCGCCCCGGCCCACACCAGGCACCGGCCGCCCCGTTCGACCCCCGCGCCGTGCGACGCATTCTCTCCGACAGGGGCACCCTCCTCGCCAACCTGGGGTACTTCGGACACATGTGGGAGCTGTACGCCGTCTGGACGTGGATCCCGGCGTTCCTGGCCGCGTCGTTCGCGGTCACCGGCGATCCGCTCGCCACTCCACAGGTCGCGGCGTTCGTCGCGTTCGCCACGATCGCCGTCGGCGGCCTCGGCGCGCTCGTCGCCGGCGTCGGCGCGGACCGGCTCGGTCGCACCACGGTCACGAGCGCGTCGATGATCACGAGCGGAGCCGCCTCACTGCTCGCCGGCGTCGTCTTCGGCGCGCCGCTCGTCGTGCTCGTCCCGTTCGTCCTCGTGTGGGGCTTTACCATCGTCGCCGACTCGGCGCAGTTCTCCGCCGCCGTCACCGAACTCGCCGAGGGGAGCTACGTCGGGAGCGCGCTCACGCTCCAGACCGCGCTCGGCTTCCTCCTGACCATCGTCTCCATCCAGCTCGTCCCTCGCCTGGTCGAGCTGGTCGGCTGGCAGTGGGCGTTCGCCCCCCTTGCAGTCGGCCCCGCGCTCGGGACGCTCGCGATGCTCCGCCTCCGGACGCTCCCCGAGGCGCGTCGACTCGCCGGTGGCCGCGGGTGAGTGCGACACTGGCGTAGACGCCACGAACGGAGCTCTCCGAAAGGACTCAGCTCCAAGCGCGTGCGAGCCAATGAAACGTGTACTCCGAAAGGAGCAGGGCAGCCCCACTGAGGGTCGCTGTGATCAGTACGACAGCCAGGCTCAATAGATAGATCCACCCTAATTCCGAGAACATCAATGTGTTGACTGCGAACGCTCGGCTCTCGTCCAGACTAACGGCGAGTCCAATCGTCCCGCCGGTTCCAAGTCCGATCTCGAGAGAGGACTTCAGCGTCTCCGATTCGTAGATCTTCGAACCACGGAGGTTGAAGATCGAGAGCCCTGTCAGGAGAAAGGCCCCCACGAGGCTCCCAGTGAACAGTGCCGCGATGCCGAACGACCGGAAGAGGTTGACGAGGCTGTCCCTGTCTTGATCTGGTGGAGAGGGAGTAGTGGTGCCCGGAGACGGCGTCACGGTTGACGGTGTGAGGGTCGGCCCCCCCTCGGTCCGGTCTGCTCCCCCGTGGACGACTTCTCTTCTGACGAGCCGTTTGTGATCCGTGTCACCAACAGTCACGTATCCTCTCATGTCATAGGCGGTATCGGGATCGACCTCGGTGCTGTTGAATCGAACGAGACAGGTGTCGTAACTGTTCGGCTCCAGTGTGACGTTTCTCACGAGTACGTCAGTGTCTGTCGGCAGATCGGTTTCGACCGAGCAGTTGGCGGGCAGACGCGAGTCGTTGTAGTTGATGATGGTGAACTCGACCACCACCGATTCGTTGGTCCCGATCCGTGTCGGTGGTTCGACCTCCATGAAGACGTCCTGCTCCGGTAACTCTTCGTCTGGTGGTGGAGGTGAATAGTCCATCGAGGGAGAACCCATCAGGAGAGAGCCCGTCAGGAGGAGCATGGACGAGACGATGAGACTGCCAATAGCGACTAACACGAAGAGTATCGACCACTCTACTCTCTTCTTCATTCCCTCCACCCCCTCCTATGTAGGGACCGAGAGAACATATAGAACGTGTGCCACTTACTACGTGCCCGGAGCGTCCGCTCGCGGCACGGTGAGACGATTCAGACGGGCGTCTCCACTCTGGGGCAGGTCGAGAACGAATGGACAGAGGTGGCACGTCGCCTCGCCGGTGGCCGTGGCTGAGACCCCGTCGCTCCCGTTCCCGTGATCGCTCTCGTGATTCGGGAACTGTCAGCATTCCTTATATGGGCTGGTGTGCTACCAATCCACATGAAGACGTTTGCCAACATCCAGGGGAACGAGATGGACGACGAAACCGCCCGGACGTTCCTCCACGACCAGGGGTTCGGCGTGCTCTCGCTTGCGTCGGATAGCGATGCGTACGGGATCCCGATCTCGTACGGCTACGACCGCGAGACGGAGCGACTGTACTTCGTCTTCCTCCGCCCCGGCGAGACGAGCAAGAAGGCGCGGTTCGGCGCGTCGACCGAGCTCGCCTCGTTCCTCACGTTCGATGTCCCCTCGCGCGAGGAGTGGCGGACGGTCGTCGTCACCGGTCGGCTCCGGATCGTCGACGACGACGAGTGGCCCGCCGTCCGCGACGCGCTCGACGACAACGCCTGGTTCCCGACGCTGTTCTCCGAGACAGAACCCATGCAGGACATCGTCGGCTGGGCGCTCGACATCGACGACGTGACCGGAATGCACAGCCGGGCCGCCCGGTAGGACGGTTCGCCCTCGTTCGGTTCGTCCTCGTTCGACTCGGTTCGGTTCAGCGTCGGAGCCGGAGGAGCGACCGAAGCGAGGGAAGCGAGGGAAGCGACGGAAGCGATGGACGGGTGTCGTCGAGGTCGACGTACTTCTCGATCGGCACCTCGACGGTCGCGTCCCGCAGTCGGGCGACGGAAAGGACGACGACGAGTAGTGCGGCGACGGCGAACGCACCGAAGCCGCCGTCTTCGACGGCCGTCGCGGTGTTCGTCGCGTCCGATTCGGCGGCGTCGGCCGTGGTCGCCTCACCCGCGTCACCGTCGGTCGCTCCGTCGCCTCCGCTCCCGTCGGTCGCACCCGTCTCCTCGTGCTGGTCGGTCGTCTCCACCGCGTCGGACTGCGTCGACCTCGGCACGACGTACCGTGTCACGTGTTCGGTCCCATCGGCGTCGACCGCCCGCACCACGACCGTCGTCTCTCCCTCGTCGGCGAGCGCCAACTCCTCCTCGAACGAGACGTCGTCCCACACTTCGCCGCCGTCGTACACCTGTTCGAAGTCGACGACCGTCCCGTCGCCGTCGACCGTCTCGACGGAGAGCGAACTCACGCGGCCGTCGCGTGCCGCGCCGTAGACGTGGACCGCCTCGTCGGCCACGAGGTGCGTCCGTTCCTCGTCGACGGCCACCGTCGGGACCACGTTCCGCACGTAGTCGACGACGACGAGCTGCTTGACCTCGTTCCCGCTGGTGTCTTTGGTCCAGACCGTGATCCGGTTGGGGCCCGGCACGAGGTCGACCTCCCGACTGAACGCCATCCGCTCGCGCTCGGGGTCGGCCTCCCGACCCTGGCTGACGACGATCGATCGGCGCGCGACCTCGCCGAAGACGGCGTACGACACCGAGTCGATCTGGACGTTGTCGCTGACGGTTCCGTTGACGAACACGGTCGACGACGTCGTCCGCTCCGGGACCGGGTCGAGCGATATCGACGGATCCGTGACGTCGGTGATGACGACGGAGATGTCGTAACTCCGGCTGTTTCCGAACCGGTCCTGCACGACGACGGTCAGGTCGTTCTCCCCGGGGCCGAAGAACAGCTCCTGCGAGAACTCCGTGCCGGGGTCGCGGATGACGTGCGACTCGGAGACGACCTCGTAGCCGGTCGCCCCCTCGACCTTGTGATCCCTGATAATCCGAACGTACTCGGTACCGACCGAGTCCTCGATCCGGCCGGTGAGCGTCACGCGCGCCCCCGAGACGCGGATATCCGACGGCGCCTGTCCGCGGAGGTCGCTCTCGAACGGACTGGTGAACCCGACGAACGGCGCGACGGCGTCCTTCTCGACGGTGATCCGTGTCGACGTGACGCTCCCGTCCGAGGCGGTGACCACGACCTGGATCGTCTGCGGTTCGTTCGCGAGGTCGAGTCGAACCCGTTCCGACACCCGTTCGGTGCCCGGTGCCCACGTCCGCACGGTCGCGCCGTCGACGCGGACGGTGACGCGTTCGACGGTGGTCCGTGCGCTCGCGTTCACTGCGAGGAGGGGATCCTCGGGGACGATCAGGCTGTCCCCGGCGGCCATCGGCGTCCCGTCGACGGCGAGAGAGACGGTCGGCTCCGCCGCCGCGGCCGGCCCCGCGACTGCCCCGACGACGACCGCGGCGAGGACGACGACGGCCACCGCGAACAGACCTCGCTGCATTGCTCGACTGTTGGCCGAACCGCACGTAAGCGTTGTGCGACGATTATCCGGGCTGATAACCGGGTCGGTGTCGGGGACGGAGCAGTCGGATCGAGCACCGAGGGGTTTACTCGCGCGCCGGCCCGAACGACGGCGATGGTGCGCCCCGACAGTCTCCACTGCGATACCTGTGGCGCGACCGTCAGTGTCGACGAGGCCCACCGGAGCGAGACGTACGGCGACCTCGACCCCAGCAGGTGGCAGACGCTCTGCTGTCCGGGCTGCGGGTCGCGGCTCGAGACCGTGTTCGTCGGCGACGAGTGATCGCGCGACGGCACGCCTGCCGTGACACCCGACCTCGACCGTCTGTGGCACCCGGCGCGGGAGCCGACGGCTGTTGCACTGTGTGGCGTGAAATTGGTGAGAAGTTGACTGTCGAACGCCGATTCGTCAGGTGTGCGGTCGAAACCGGTTTACAGGCGAGTCAGGTTCTTCGCGCGCGGGCCCTTCGGGGCCTGCTCGATCTCGAACTCGACTTCCTGTCCCTCCTCCAGATCCGGACCGCCGACGTCTTCCATGTGGAAGAAGACGTCTTCGTCTGCATCCTCGGTGGAGATGAAACCGTAACCGCCAGTGTCGTTGAAGAAATCAACCTTACCGGTCGCCATTGCACGTCGAGAGAGACGACGGGTGGTAATAACGCTTGCGACATGGCCGTCCGCTCGGTCACGCCGGCACTCGGTTCGCCGTGACCGGCCCGCCCCGCCCTTCGAGACGGCACGGCGCGAAGGTATTTGAGCCGCCGTGACGTACCAGATCGACGTAATGTCGACGCCTCCCCGGACGCCGTCGCGCGTGGCGGTTCGCGGCGCGCTGACGGGCGTCCGCCGTGGACGCCCACCGACCGACGGTAGCCCCGACTACGGTCGCTCCCCCGACCCCGCCGTCTTCGAACTCGTCGCCGATCCCTTCGACAGCGTCGACGACGCCCACGGCCGCCTCTGCGAACTCGAACGGCTCTTCTACGAGCGTGGCGACCGGCGCGGACCGTTCCTCGTCATCTACAGCCGGGTGACGGCCGAGGTCGGCCGCGCCATCGAGGCGGGGACGTTCGCGGACCCCGCGTGGGTCGAAGCGTACCTCGTCACGTTCGCCGACCTCTACCGACAGGCGCTGTTGAGCTTCGAGACGGGATCGCTCGACACGCTCGCCGACCCCTGGCAGGTGGCGTTCGAGTCAGCCACGCGCGGGGAGTGTCTGATCGTCCAGGACGCCGTCCTCGGGATCAACGCCCACGTCAACTACGACCTGGCGCTCGCACTGTCGCTCGTCGGCGTCGACGCCGACCGCGAGCGGAAGTACGCCGACCACTGCGCCGTCAACGCGATCCTCCGGCGGCTCGTCGACGAGGTGCAGGACCGTCTCGCCGAGCGGTACGCCCCGGGAGTCGCGCGGATCGACGAGTCGCTCGGACGGCTCGACGAGGCGCTGTCGTTCGTCGCACTCGCCGAGGGCCGCGACACCGCCTGGCGGGCCGCCGTCGCGCTCGCGGACTCCCGCTTCGGGGTCCGGCGGACAGCGGCGCTGTGGTTCCTCCGCGTCTCCTCGACCGGCGTCGCCTACCTGTTGTTGAGCCCGACCGTCAGCGACCGGCTCCGTGACCGTCTCCGCGACGTCGAACGGGGCGTCGGTGCCGCCGCCGCCGAGTGAGTCGGTGACGCTCGTCAACCCTCTCCGCCCGCGACTTCTACCGCTCGCCCCGTCGCCGCGCTCTCGGCGATCGCGTCGATGGTCCGCATATTTCCGACCGACTCCGCCCGCGTCACCCGCGGTTCGCGTCCCGTCGCGACCGCGTCGGCGAATCCGTCGATCTGGTGCCGGTACTGATCGACCGGCTCGAACGCCTCGACGACGGTCCGACCGTCGACGCACCACTCCAGTGTGACCCGCTCGTCGGGATCGACGCCGAACGCCGGTTCGGCGTGGAGCCAGCCGTCGGTCGTCTCGACCCGGTAGTACTGGCTCTCGGTCCGATCGAAGCCCGCGGCGATCCGTGCGGTCGCCCCGTCGTACGCCAGCGTCGCGGCGACGCCGGTGTCGACGCCACACCCCTGCGTGTCCGTCGTGTGTGCCGACACCTCCTCGGGGCCACCCAGGAACAGCCGCGTCGCGTTGACCGCGTAGCTGCCGACGTCCATGAGGCTCCCCCCCGCGAGGTCGGGGTCGTACCGGATGTCGTCCGTGTCCTCGAACAGGATCGAGAACGCGGCGTCGACGCTCCGGACCGTGCCGAGCTCCCGCTCGACGATCTCGACGGCGCGCACGGTTCGAGGGTGGTACCGGTACATGAACGCCTCCATCAGCGTCACGCCCCGGTCCTCGCAGTGGTCGAACAGCGCCCGCGCCTCCGCCGCGTCCGCGGTCAGCGGCTTCTCGCAGAGCACGTGCTTCCCGTGGTCGGCCGCACGCATCGACCACTCCGCGTGGAGGCTGTTCGGCAACGGGTTGTACACCGCGTCGATCTCGTCGTCCGCGAGGAGCTCCTCGTAGCTCCCGTACGCCCGCGGGACGTCGTGTTCTCGGGCCACCCGTTCGGCGGTGGTCGCATCGCGCGACGCGATCCCGAGAACGGTGTGCTCGCTCGTCTCGACGGCGGGGAGCACGGCGTCGAGACCGATGGCGGCCGTGCTGATGATGCCGAAGCGCATGGCGGTACTGTCCCCCGAGGGGGAGAAAAGTCGTCCGGGCGGCGAGCGTCCCCTCTCGGGCCCCGGGTTCCAATCACGCTTTTCACCGTGCGTCGCCGACGCTCTCACGATGACCGACGACCGGCTGTTCGTGGGGGCTGTCTGGTGTTCCGGACCGTGGCTCGCCGTCGTGTTCGAGGGGGAGACGTTCGACCACGCGGGCGTCTTCGACGGCATCGGCGACGTCTGGCTCCGATACGAGGAGACGGTCGAACGGCTCCTCGTCGACGTCCCGATCGGCCTGGTGGAGGAGGGGAGCGAGGGACGGCAGTGTGACTCGCTGGCCCGGGACGTCCTCGGAGAGCGACGGGAGACGGTGTTCCGCCCCCCGGTCCGCGAGGCGACGCTGAAGCGCCGCTTCCCCGCCGCCAGCCGGACCCACGAACGCAAGACCGGACGCGACCTCTCGCGGGCGGCGTTCGAGACGAGCGAGGCAATCGCCGCCGTCGACGAACTCCTCCAGGAACTCCCCGAGGCGCGCGACGCCGTCGCCGAATCCCACCCGGAGGTCTGCTTCCGGGCGTTCGCGGGAGAGCCGATGGCGCACCCGCGCGACATCGCCGGCGGCTACGCCGAACGTCTCCGGACGCTCGCCGAGTACGATCCGGACGGCCCGGTGACGGTCCAGGCCGTCGCCGAGGCGACCGACGGTGCCGACGTCGCTGTCGCGGACGTCCTCGACGCGGTGGTGCTCGCCTACACCGCCCGGCCCGGTCCCGGGACGCTCCGCTCGCTCCCGTCGGACCCGCCGACGGATGCCGAGGGGTTCCCGATGTGTATGTGGTACCGGGCGTCGGAACCGCTCGTGTAATCTCCCCGTCAGCCGAACGTCCCCGTCCGGCACTCAGCCGAGCGTCTCACTCCGGCGTTTCGCAACCGCGGCGACCGCAGGGACCGCCGTGACCGGGCTACTCGACCCCGTAGACGGTCGTCTCCGGGTGGAACTTCGACCAGCCGAGCCAGAACAGCGGCGGCAGGTCGTTCGCCCGCCTGAGCGTCGTGCCCTCGAAGGGGCCGTCGACGGCGACGCCCGTGCTCCGCTGCCAGCGCGATCCGCCCGCTCGCAGGTGGCTGTCGCCGTCGCCGACGAACTCGCGGACCTTCCCGTCGATCCGGCGGTCGTACGCCACGAGCGTGTCACCCGGCGCGGTCGCCACGACCACGGGACGCCCCCCGACCGTGTCGGTGACGACACCGGTCGCTTCGTCGGTGCCGTCGGGGTCCCTGCCCGTCCCCGCCGCGGCGACCACCCGCGCCGGATACGCACGCGCCACCCCGCCGTGTTCGACCCCCACGACGAGCTCCTGCGGGTGGAGTCGGTCGCCGTCACCCGTGTACCCGATGAGCACCGCGTCGTCGTAGTCGTACTTCGGGCTGAAGTAGTCGTACTGCGCGTTGCGGCCGCGGACGGTGTTCGACGCCGGCGGCGGGAGCAACACGCTCGTCGTGGGGTGGTCCGTCCGCCACTGTTTCCAGGTCGTCAGCGTCGACGGCAGGACCCGCAGGCGCTCGCCGGTCGCCGGGCCGTTGATCGCCGTCGCCAGCAACTGACTCCAGAGGCTGTCGGTCTCGCCGTCGTAGAGCACGGGATCCGAGCGCCAGAGGTAGCCCGAGACGCCGAATCGTGTGGGGCACCCGCCGACCGTCCGCTCGGCGACGACCGCGCTCCCGCACTGGACGCAGTACGTCACGAGCAACGGGCCGTCGAACGTGTCGTTGACGACCTCGTGCCAGTCGAGGATCCGGAGGGGGTACGCGCGCGCCTCGCCACCGCGCTCGACGCCGACGACCGGGGCGTCGTCGGGCAGTCGGGTCGTCTCCGCCGCGGACTCGGTCGGAAGGGACAGGTCGCCCCAGTCGGCGGCGAACGCCGGGTCGGTGATCGCGGGGATGTGGTCGCGGTGGACCGCCGCGAGCATGTCGGTCGTCGGCACCGGGAGCGTGACGTCGCCGACGCGGGTCGGTCGCGGCGTCCGCGTCGCCGTGGCGGTCGCCGAGCGCTCGCTCCCGTCGTCCCGACCGGCGCGGCCGAGACAGCCGGCGACCGCGCCCCCGGCGATCGCGAGCGCCTCCAGGTACCGTCGCCGTTCCATATGCTTCGGAGTGGGCGCACACGCAAAACGTGGCCGGCCGAGTGGTCGAGCCCGTGCACGACCGCGACGGTTACGTTGAGGGAGTCGCCCCGTGTCCGCTCGCCGAGGACCTCGCCCCGTGTCCAGGCTGCCCGCCCCAACAGTCATCGCGGCGGCTCTCCACGGGGCAGGCATGCAGATACCCACGGCCGACGACTTCGACGCGCTGACCGAGTGGGGACTCGTCGACGACCCGTGTGCGGCGCTGGACGACTACTCCACAGAGCGCGCGGCGCGGCGCGCGTCGAACGACCGTCACCGACGCGCGCGCCGCGAACAGGTGGAGAACGCCGCCCCCGCGTTCGTCGAGGACAGCCAGTCGTACTACCGGACGATGGACCGTCCCATCGACCGGACCAAGTGGACGTACCTGAAACGGCGGAAGGCCTGGTTCCAGCCCCCGGTCGGCTGGGGTACGTTCGCCGCCCCCGGCACGTCGCGGATCCTCGATCTCGGCTGTGGCGACGGCGACCAGACGCAGCGCGTGGCCGACTTCGTCGCCGGGCGGTGGCTGAGTGCCGACTACGACGGCTACCCGCTGGAGATCGTCGGCGTCGACCTCTCCGCGTCGCGCGTCGAGAACGCCCGGCGGCACGCCCGCTCGCCCCACGAGAAGATCACGCTCCGCTTCGAGACCGGCGACGCGGTCGACGGTCTCGACTACGGCGACGACTTCTTCGATCACACCCTCGCGATCGGGCTGTTCGAGGTGCTCCGTGACGAGCACGCCGAGACGGTGCTCGACGAACTGACACGCCTCACGGCCCACGGCGTCTACCTCCGTGACCTGCTCGACGACTACCCCGGTCTCACGCCACGACCGGACCTCGCCGACCGGCTAGCGACCCGCGGGTTCGACCCCGTCGAGCGGCACGAGCTGTTCGAGGAACCGTTCGTCGACGAGGGGACGCGCGATCCGCTCGGTGTCTGGCCGATGAACGTCCACCAGGTGGTGTTCGCCGCCGCGTCCGACCCGCCCACCCACGCGGATCGGTACTGAACGGCCCGCTCGCCTGTCGGATGCTCCCGCCAGACAGGTCTGTCGGAGTGAACGGGCTGGATCGTCCCCGCAGACCCCCCACGCGTGAGCCACGTTACCGTGGGACCGTCTTACTTTATATCCGTACGTAACATACAGTTGTCATGCTAGGGAGCAGATTCCTCGTTCTGACGATCGCGTTGCTGATGGTGACCGCTGGCTGTGTCGGCGGTGGGGGTGGCGACGCCGAGGCGGACGCCAGCGGGGGGACGGCCGGAGGGAGTCAGTCGGGCGACGGTGGTGATGGCGGCAGCGATGTCGGCGCGGACAGTGCAGGCAACGCCGGGAGCGACGATCTAGAACTGGCCGACACCGAGGCGGCGCTCCGCGAGGCCGGCAGCTTCACCGTCGTCTGGAGGTACAGCGGCGTCGACCAGAGCGGCTCCGAGACCGACGTCAGCCGCGAGTTCTACGCGGACCTCGAGTCCGGACGCACGCTCACGGTCATCTCGTCGATGCAGGACGGACAGAGCGACAGCGGGACCATGCAACAGTTCTTCGCCGACGGCGTCACTCACGTCCGATCGGGCTCGGAGGAGTCGCCCACGTACTTCTCGTACGAACAGGAGTCCACCGACGTCGTCGCCACCGCGATCGCCTTCTCCCAGGCGCGTGCGTACGGGTCCGACGAGAACATGGCGTTCGAGGGGACCGAGACGTTCGACGGCGTCTCCGTCCAGCGCTACGAACTCACCAGAGCCGACTCCCAACTCATCCGCGCCGGTTCCGCGGCGGGCGTCGCCGCCGGCTCGAGCAACGTCGAGATCACCGACTTCCGTTACGTCGTCCTCGTCGACGAGGACGGCCTCTCGCGCTTCGAGTCGTGGTCGTTCTCGGGAGAGACGACGGACGGACAGACCGTCCGCGGCGAGTGGGAGTACTCGCTCACGAAGGTCGGTTCGACCACCGTCGACGATCCCGAGTGGCTGGCCGAGGCCGAGGCCCAGTCGCAGGGATAGCCAGGATACCCCGTCGACGGTCGCTCGACCGTCAATGCGTCGTCGACGCCCACTCGCACACTCGGGTCGCGCCCGGCTCTCGACGAGTCGCCCGGATCGCGGGCGTGATCGGCGAGAGGTCGCCGACTCGACGAACGGCTCCATGCCCTCCCCGTAACACCGGTCGAACGTCTCGTGAGTCCGTGTCATCGCCGGCCACCCCGTCGTGCGCTGTTCGAGAGATACCGTCTGCCCGCGGACAGTTCCTTCTCGCGGTCTCTCGACGCCGGAGCACGGGCGACGGGGACGAGGGCTATATCTGTCCGATCCCCGCTCACTAACGTATTTCTCACCGGTGACACAACCGCACGACATGGACACCCACGCGGTCAGCGGGGGCGGAGGAACCGGGCTACAGGTCGCCGCGGTTGGTCCGACCGCCGTTGCGTCGGTCGTCCTCGTTCGCGGCTACTCGCAGTCACGACTCCCCTGGCGCACGCCGTTCGAGAGCGACCCGCCCGACGACCTACGGCTGGTCGCGTCCGACCTGCGCGGGGACGGTGAATCGGAGGCGCCGGTCGGTAGTGAGCCGTACCATGACCCGACTCTGTGGGCCGTGGACGCGGATTTCCGGGCAAGGGCCGACGCGCTTACCGACGGCGATCCGGTGCTCGTCCACGGCTTCGTGCCGTCTCTCGGACGGCTCTCGGCGTTCGGGCTCTCCGGTGGGCTCGAACCGGTGGTCCTCTCTCTCGTCACGTTCTCGTTGCTAGCGCTCGTAACGGTCGGTATCGCCCTCTGGCGACGGCGCGATACGACAGAGCCGTTCGGCTGAACGAGTCCGTGTCGTGAGAGACGGCTACCCACCAACCACCTGATGACGACTTCGATGAACGTACTGGTGCTGTGGCTGCTCCCCGTGAGCTGGCTGACCCACGATCTCGAAGAAATCGCTACGATCGAGGGGTGGTCTCGTCGATGGGAGCCACGAGGGAACGACGACCTGACACCAGTGCAGCGTCGGCTCGTCGGGGTGGTCGCATCGACACGACGGCGGTTCACTATCGCCGTCACGCTCGTCGGCTGTGTCGTCGTCGGCGCGACCGTTGCCGGAGTGTCAGACCCGACCGGTCTCGGGATCCGGATCTACACCACGATACTCGGCGGCTACTTCCTCCACGCGTTCGTCCACGTCGGGCAGTCGGTCGTGTTCCGTGGCTACACGCCCGGACTCGTCACCGCCGGTCTCGTCGTGATTCCAGTGTCTCTCTCCCTCTACTGGCGACTCCTCTCCGTCCAGTTCGTCGACGCCGGGACCGTCGTCGCGACAGGGCTCCTCGGACTCGTACTCTTCGTTCCGATCGTCGTCGGCGCGAGCGAGCTTTCAAAACGGATCGACCGATGGCTCTGATAACTGGTTAGTGCGATTTCGACTGGAGAAACACGTTTCAGCTCCGTCCAACGAACGACGACCGACGACGGCAGCCGAACGCCGTGGCTCGATTGACACGCCCGTCATCGTCTTCGTCCACGGTGCGGGCATCTCGCGGAGGACGTGACTCCCGCAGCTCGAGCCACTCTCGGATAGCTATCGGACTGTCGCTCCCGACCCTCCTGAGCACGGAACGAGGGCCGACGAACCGTTCCGTTTCAGGGTGGCTGTCGACTCGGTTCTGAACGCGAGTCTCTCGTTCGACGCGTAGGGCCAGGTTGGGCTGGCATTCGTCGAGAGGGACGCTCAGGAACGGCTCGTGGCGTACCCGGGTCCAGTACTCCTGGTGAACAGCGAGAACGACCGCATCAACAGGCCGGCAGCGGTCGAATGGAGCGCCGAGTTGTCCGACGTCTCTGTGGTCGTAATCAGTAACGCCGGATACCCGGTGAACCTCGAACGGCCGGGCACCTATACGAGAGTCGTTCGTGA
Organism: Salinigranum salinum; assembly: GCF_009176545.1. Lineage (GTDB taxonomy): Archaea > Halobacteriota > Halobacteria > Halobacteriales > Haloferacaceae > Salinigranum > Salinigranum salinum. The sequence goes on from NZ_VTOJ01000001.1 coordinate 757,242, forward strand.
GTTCGCCGCCGATCGGTGCACCGAGGCGTCACCCGACGTCGAACCTGACAACCGACCACCGGGGACAGTAAGCCGTCGACCGATTCAGCCAGTGAGCGCAGCGTTCGCGTGTCGCACACGACCGTCCGAGCGGTCTCGAGATACGCTTATTGAGTTATGTGCAGGCATCCTGACCGTTGTGATGACAACTCCGCTTCCGTTCGACCGACTGTTTCACACGTGGAGTCGAGACCCGATCAACCGGCTCGGATTCTGGTCGGCACTACTCGCAGCAGTGAGCGCCACCGTCTTCTCGGTCGCGACATTGCTGGAGTTGGTGGATGCGATCCCGCAGCTGCTCGGCGTTCGGTTGATCTACGCATCGTCGCTGATGCTCGCCGTTACCGTCGTGGTCATGATGAGTAGCATCCACCACACGGTGTCCGGGAACCAGCGAGTCTGGAGTTTCACGGGAGTGGCGTTCGCGGTCCTCTACGCGTCGCAGGTGTCGATCATGTACGTCGTCCAGCTGTTTGTCTACCTCCCGAAAGCCCGGCGCGGAACGTTGAGTGAGAGCGAGACGGTGCTACTCGCAGATACCTTCGGGACGTTCCTTCAGGCCGTCGACGGCCTGGGGTACCTGTTTCTGGGGCTGGCGACGCTGGCCGTTGCTCCGGTGTTTACTGGTGGTGGACTGCCACGGTGGATCCGTCGGTTCTTCGTCGCCAACGGCATCGTCACGATCCCCGTCTTTCTCACGTACTTCGTCGATCCGGGATTTCTCCCACTGGCGGGGCTGTGGGTCGTCGCCGTCCCCGTCTCGACGTTCCTCGTCGCCGTGCACTTCCGACGGCAACGCGGCACTGTCGAAGGATGAGGAGACCTCCTCCGGATCGAAGAGTGAGGAACCCCTCACTCCGAAACGGCGTCCCCGACGTGACCGGGGCGTTCGGCCCGCGCTTTGATCCCGCGCATCATGCCGCGTTCCATGACGAAGTGCGGAAGCTCGTACACGAGATACCGAACAACACGGTCGACGAACGACTGGTTCTCTGGTGTTCGTCCGCGCACGACGAACCGGGTCGTCTCCGCGTCGATCGGATCGAGGTGGAACGTCCACGTCCCACCGTCGTACCCTTGGAGGACGAGCGTTCGGCCCGGATCGATGCGTTCGACGGTCATCGTCGTGAGCGAACTCTGGAGCCAGTAGTCCTCCGTGGTCATCCGGATCGTGTCGCCCACCTCCAGCCCCTGTAACTCGGGGACGATCCGGTCGACGTTGTGGATGTCCGCTCCGGCCAGGTTCTCCAGCCAACTGTAGCTGTAGAACCCACCCCGACCCTGGCCGAGTTGTACGAGCCACGGCCACACCTCCTCGCAGGGGGCTTCGACCGTGACTGCACGGGTCGTCTCGCTGCTCGCGGTCGGCACGATGTCGTCTCCCGGCAGTCGTCGCTCGATCTCTTCGTCCGTGGCTCCCCACTCGAGATGCCACGGACGGACGAAGCGGTGATAGACCAGCAAGAGCGCTCCTGTCGTCAGAGCGGCGAGCCGGACACCCTCTCGCCGACTGGTCGATTCGGTCGGGCTGTCCGCGCTCTTCGTCTCACTCACTGCGGTGTCCTCCTGCGTGGTCCATCGCGGCCTGTCGGAATAATATCTGCTCTCTCATCGACGGAACGGCTGGCAGGGGCCGACGTCTCGCTATCGCTCTCCGTCGCGACAGTCGGGTCCCCGGAAAGGAGCGCGACGAACTGCTCGTCACCGTCGGTGTTGGTCCTTCCGTTTCTCTCTCAGTCTCTTTACGCGCAGCTGTCGGTACCGTTCCTCTCGCTCCCGCTCTGCGAGGTACCGCTGGACGTAGTCTCGGTCCGATTCGAGATCAGGTATGAGACGATGAGTGAGGTAGTTGACACGGATGCGAAGGCGGCGAACCTCCGCGAGGAGTTGCGACAGGACCGCTCGTATCTCGGCGATCCGGACGACCAGTTCGAGGAGCGCTTCGTACGACGAGACGAGTTCGTCGTCGAGAGCACTCGTCCCGACAACGCCGTACCCACGCTCGACGACTGGCGTCGTGATGTACGCCGAGAGAATGCGGGGAATGTCCATGCCGAGCAGTTTCGTCTCACCGACGATGAGTTCGGGACGGGTCGCTCTCACGTTGGCCAGTTCTCGCAGACCGATATCCCCCTCTCGTTCCATCGCCGTGACGTGGAGCTCGTTCGCCTCCCGGAACTGTTCGTCGAGCCGCGATTGGAGGACCCGCCATCGATCGATCAGGTCGAGGAGGACGAAGACGAGACCGTCACGGCGGCGTTCCAGAACGTGTTCGCCCTTCCGGGCGACGTCGAGCTGCTCCCTGATCGAGATCAGTTCGTGGTGCGTCGGTACCACGCGACTGTGCCGCCGGTGTGACATCGTATGCGTTGCCATCGGCGGGTGACTGGAAATACGTTGGTCTCGACAATCGGAGTTGATGAACTGCGTTGCGACGTGGTCCCAGCGTGTTCAGGTCCCACGCCGGGTAGAGTCTCGACGGGCGTCCGCTTTCACTGTTCGTTACCTTCGCCGGGACGTGTCCCGCGCCGGCGAGCGACGCGCGAACTGTTATGCCACTGTCGGGTGTTGGCCCGTCCGAATGAGTATCGAGGAGTTCGTCGCCCTTCGACCGAGCGACAAAGACGCCATCGTCAGCGCACCACTCGGGAACGGGACCGAAGTCCTGGCGACGGTCAACAAGTATCCCAGTGTGGGACGGCTCGGCTGGAACGGCGCGCTCATCGAGGAGACCTCGGCCTTCCGGCTCGACGTCGAGCAGTTCTACGACATGCACACGCTGTTGTGGGACGCCGGCGTCGGCCAGACCCTCGACGTGCGGAACGACGCCGTCGAGAGCGACGTCACCTACGAGTCCAGTCGCGTCCCGGAGATTCAACTCCACAACGCGTTCGAGTTCTCGGACGGCTCGACCGCGACACTCGACCAAGACGTCCTCGTGAGCGTCGACACGGCCGCACTCTTCGTCCGCAACCGTGCGCAGTTCTCCGCGCCGTCGACGCGGACGGTCTACACGCTGTTCGGTCTCGGCATCGTCGACGGTGCCGGAAGCGACGACGTCGACGAGGCGTACGTCGTTCACGACCACGGCTACGATTTCGTCGTGGCTCACGACGCCGACCGGTACCTCGCCATCGCCCAGCGCCGCCCTTCGACCGGGCAGACCACGTTCGACGGCCGGCGCGTCGGACAGCAGGGCGTCACGACCGGTCCCGACAGGAGCGCCTGGCAGGACATCTACGTCGAGAGCGACGGGTACATCGACGACAACGATCACCTCCGGGGAAAGGTCGACGCCGGGTTCGGACTCTTCGTCGACGACGCGACCGACGTGACCTGGTTCACCGCCGTGGGGTTCGGTGAGAGCGAACTGGAGGCGGTCGAACACGCGTTGCGGACGCTGTGGAACGGCTATCGCGCGGAGCAGTCGATGTTTTCGGCCGTCTGGGAGAGCTGGCACGACAACTGCACGGGCTGTCCGGTCGACGATGCGTTCGCCACCGAAACGTACGAGCTCTCGCTGACGAGTATGAAGTGCGCCCAAGACCGTCGAGGCGGCATCGTCGCCGGGGCGTTCAAACCTCAGCAGTTCGCCTACCGGTTCGTCTGGCCGCGCGACCTCGTCGTCATCATCCAGGCGTTCCTCTCGGTCGGGGCGCACGTCGAAGCACGGGAGGCGCTCGACTGGCTCTCCCACGCACAGATCACCGAGGACGTGACTGACAGTCGGGGGATCGACCGCCACGGGACGTGGTGGCAGAACTACTACGCGAACTGGGAACCACACTGGCGTGCGCTCCAGCTCGACCAGGTCGGTGGCCCCATCTACGCCCACTGGCTCTGCTGGCGTGAGACCGGCGACGACTCGCTCCTCGACGCCTACTACGACATGAGTCGGCGTGCGGCCGACTTCCTCCTCGCGTGGGACGACGACGGCTTCCCGAAACGGCATCAGGACCCCTGGGAGGAGATCTGGGGCTATTCGACTGAAGGCAGTGCCGCAGCCATCGCCGGCCTGCGGTCGATGGCCGAACTGGCTGATGCGGTGGGAGACACCGCGTACGCCGCCGACTGTCGCGACCTGGCGGCGACGTGGGCCGACAACTTCGACGAGTACTGTTTCGTCCGCGGTGGCTTCCTGGGTGATCACTACGTTACCGCCACGAGTCCCGAGTGGGCGGACAACCCTCCTGCCGACGAGCGACCGGACGCGGCGGCGTTCATGGCGTACTGGCCGTGGAACGTCGTCGACGCCGACAGCGAGGCGATGTGTTCGACGGTCGCGCACGCCGACGACCCTTCGTGGCGCGCAGACAGAAGCCCCTGTGTCGGTCGCTATCCTGGCGACGATTACACCCCAACGGGAGCGGTCGAAGACGGCGGCTGGCCGCTCTGCGAGGCGTACGCGGACGTGGTGCGCTGGCAGGCAGGCGTCGACGAGACCGCGGTCGCAGACCACGTCTTCGACCACAGCCAGACGTGGCGAACGACCGCAGGACTGCTCCCCGAACGTGTGGACGGCGGCGGGGCGGTGCGGTGGAACTCGAACCTCCAGTGGAGTCAGGCGACGTACGTCCTCCTCGTCGAGAGTCACGCTCGTGGTGAGCCGTTCGGTTTCGCGCCGCGTGGTTGAATCCCGTCCGCCCCGAAAGCCGAGGAGTCCCGACTGTGGGGCGCAGCGGACCACAGCCACGGTCTCTCTACACACCGGCTGTCTGTTCCATCCGGGTCTACACGGTAGTCGGTTCGGCGGGAACGGTTCGGGCGCTGCTGCGTCTCCTACGCGGAGGTGGCAGTCCCAGTATCGGTCGTGACCGGCGGCTCCTCGGCGGGGAGCGCGACGAGCTGCTCGTACGCCGCGGCGAGCGTCGCGAGCGTGAAGACCGTCGTCAGTGCACTCCCGATCTGGGTGACGACGACGCCGACGACGCCGCCGACGATCCCTGCAACGCCGAAGATGGCGCTCACGACGATGGCGACGACCGCGACGGCGACCCCGAGGAGGAAGAGCCGCAGGCGGTGCCCGCGGGTCAGTCCCCAGCTGTCCTGCATGGCCGCGACGAAGTTCTCGTCCTCGACGGCGACGTAGACCGTCCAGAACGCGAGCGCGACGAGCAAGAAGACCCCTGGGATGACGAGGAAGACGAAGCCGAGCGCGACAACGAGTCCAAAGACGATGGTGCCGACGAGGAAGTTCAGCCCCGGCCACACCACGTTCTGTGTGAAGTGTTCTCGTGGCAGGCGCTCGGTCTCGTCGCTCACGAAGGTGCGGAGCGCACCGATGGAGAGTACGATGGTTGCCAGGCCCGCGAGGAGGGAGACGACGGCGCCCACGCTCGGAGGGATGGCGAAGAGCGCAGCGCCCATCTCCCGTGAGATCTCAGCGTCCATCCCTCTCGAGAACGGGACGCCCATCGGGAACACACCACGGTTCGCTACCCACTGCTGGACGCCGAGGCCGACGATCGCGTTGACTGTCGAGACGACGTAGAGGACGGCCGCGAGCAGCAGCCCGTTCCGGGCGACGGTGCGGTTGATACCCTTTTTCAGAACGGTTTCGATGTTGATCGGCATAGCGTGTATAGATGAGTTGACAGGAAACTAATAACAGTATTCTGGTTCCACATTGGCGGGAATATTGTGGGCGAACGTAGTCTCGGACCAGCCGACCGTTCCACTCGACCAACGAGATGCACGGGACTCACGGTCGAGTCCAGAGAGAACCCCTCCGGTAGGGAGCGGCCATGCTGACCCAGGGCGCAGATCAGTGAGAGACACCTGGGTTCACCGTGTCTTCCCGAACGTCAATCCCCGACGAGAAACCGTTGGCCCCGTCGAAATATATTCATTTCTGATCTTCTCTCGAGACCATGCTGAATATCGAGCGCGAGTCGGTCAGTAGTTGGGGCAGATCTCACACTGTAGTAATATTTTTAATGGAAAAAGAGCAACAACTCGGGTAGCGTTCCTTCCGTGGAGACGACGGTCAGTCGTCTGCTTCCGGAGGGAGCGCTACGGGGTGTAAACATGAGTGAACACCATACATCGGGACAGAAGGACCTCGTTCGCGAACTCTATCGAACGATTTACGAACAGAAGGCGTTCGACGCAGTGCCGGACTTCTATGCGCCGGATGCAGTCAGACACGGCGGCCTGCGGGGGAGTGTCGAGGGTCACGAGGCGCTCCAGGGATACTTGGCGGCAACCCTCGGGGGTCTCTCCGAGATCGAAGTGACGGAACTGCACTGTCTCGCAGAGGACGACCTGATAGCGTACGACTTCGAGATGGCCGCGACTCACTCGGGAGAACTGCTGGGCGTCCCAGCGACGGGGAACCGTATCGAGATGACCAACACGGCGTGGTTCCGTATCGAGAACGGACAGGTCACCGACGAATGGCCCCGAACGGACATGCTGGGACTGGTCAAGGGACTCGATCTCGTCGAACTCCCGTTCTGAAGACCGAGTTCTGCCCACGTTTTTGACTGTCCCATCCGACATCTTCGAGAGCTATCCTTCCCCTCGTCACGATTGTCTTCGCGTTGCTGACCACACCCTCCGTATCTCGCACGCCACACTTGTCACGGTCTGAGGGTTTCAACGGAGACAAATAGTTCCAAGGCGAACACGTCGTCGTTCAGCCACGGGACGTATCGGTCGGCAGGAGTGGACGTGGTACGTCGCCGGTCTTTCTCAGGGTCTTCGCCCCCCAGATCACCGTGATGAGGACTGCAGTCAGGACCCAGGCCGGGTAGTAGTATTCGTCCGCGACCTCGACGGTGTTGGACACGAAGTTCACCCACCCGTGCAGGATGATGATGCCGAGGATACTCCGCGAGGTATGGTTGTACACCCACGTGAAGATGACCGACAGCGCGACGATGCCGATCATGAACAGCCAGAAGCCCCGCGTCGCGAACCCGACGAACTCGCGTTGAAACGACCCTTCGACGAAGAACAACGGGAGGTGCCAGACCGCCCAGACGACGCCCAACAGTACACTGGCGCCGAGCGCCGAGCGGTCCATCTGGAGCCGGTCCAACCGTACCCACGCCAGCCGAACTCTTCGAGGATCGGCGGGAGCGTCGCGAAGAACAGCGTCGGCAGGATCACCAGTGGATTACGACTCAGATCTCGAACGGCCTCACCCCAGGCAGCTCCCGAACCGCCCAGCAGTGACGCACCCACGGCAGCCACGATCATCACTCCGACCGGGATTAGCAGGATGATCAGGAACCACCGTACGCCGATTCGGCGGGGCTGTTTGATTCGATTCCAGAAGTCCGCGCGTCCCCGGTCATCGTAGACGAGATAGACGAATCCGATACCGGCAGCCCCGGGGCCGAGCAGTGCCAGCAACTGCAATACCACGCCCTCGGCACTCTGAAAACTCACGTCCAGAGCGATCGCCAGCAGCAAGAAAGTCCACGTAACGGCGTAGGTCACCCCGAAGAATATCCACGGGTTCCCGATCGAGATCGACATCCCACCGAGTGATATGTGCCCCGGTTCTCGCATATCTCACCCACAATTGTCGGATATTTAATGATATCGCCAGTTCCCACGTCGTTGCAAGCAGACCGCATCCGGGTGGAACTCACGTGGGCTGGGTCCGCCTGTCGGTCGCCGGTGGGCCCGAACTAGGTATCGCGAGCAGATACGTGACGGCACGCACCGTCGCGGTAGCCGCTGGAAGGACGGTGAAGGCGAGCGCGACGGGAGGAAAGCCATCGATTCACCGACCAACGACGCGACCGTCGTCCCCGCCATCTTCGGAGCGAGTAATGCGCTGAACACCAGCGCAACCCCGGCGAAGACGTACCCCCATGGGTGTCGGCACCAGAGTCACCCCCGGCAACGATCAGCGCCGATACGACGACACCGAGGTCGACGAAGTGCGACAGCAGTGCCTGTGGACCGATCGCCTCGACGAACAGTGGTGGGACCCCACTGGGGACCGCCGATTTGAACCGAGCGGCGACGAGTCGTCGCTCGTCTTCTCGGGTTCAACTCGGTCGTGGACATCTTCACTGCACACGTCGTTCGCGGGAGAAGTGTCGCCTCCGGATTATGAACCACGGTCGCTCACTGCGTTCGCTCCCTGATTCAAATCCGCTCGTGAGCGTTTTCACTGCTCACGTCGTTCGCAGGAAAATGCCGCCTCCCGGATTTGAACCGGGGACAGCTCGATCTTCAGTCGAGTGCTCTCCCAGTCTGAGCTAAGGCGGCGCGTATGGGACGAAGCCCATCGGAGAAAAAAGGATTTCGGATTGACCCGACCGTTCTCGCCGGCTTTCCGGCGTCGTCCCCGAATCAACGGAGCCGCGTTCCGCACGGGACCCGTGCACGCTACGTTCTGACGGAGCGACTGACGTCCATGGACCACACTGCCGTCCCCGAACTCCTCGACTCCATGGCCGACGATGTCGACGACCCACACTACCACGAGTTCCTGCGCCGCGACTCGCTGAGCGTCGGCGTCTACCGTCTCCCCGCGGGTGCCGTCGACCCACAGGAACCACACACGGAGGACGAAGTGTACTACGTCGTGTCGGGCCGGGCGACCATCGAGGTCGCCGACGAATCGACAGGCGTCGAGGCCGGCGACGTCGTCTTCGTCGAACGTGGCGTCGACCACCGATTCGTCGACATCGAGACGGAGCTGGTGGTGCTGGTGTTCTTCGCGCCCGCGGAGGGGATGGGGGCCGAGTGAGTCCGCCGTCCCGCTTCGGTGTCGGCTCGGGCGGATTCGAACCGAGCCGAGACCTCACTTCGTTCGGCCTCGCCGGGTTCGGAATCCCCGTCACCCACGCACTACGGATTTCAGGCGTGGCTCGCACACGCTCCGCGGTGCTCGCCGTGCGATCCGCGTAGAAGTGGGCTCGGGCGGATTCGAACCACTAGGACTTCGCTTCGCTCGTCCTCTGGGTTCAGAATCCTCCCTCGGTTCACGACTTCGTGCTCGCTGTCGCTCGCACAGAAGTAGTGGGCTCGGGCGGATTCGAACCACCGATTTCGGCCTTGTAAAGGCCGCGTCATAACCAGCTAGACCACGAGCCCGTACCCCGACGAACACGATGCGACCGAATAACGGTTTCCCATTCTGTCGAACGACGGAACCCTTACACCCGACCCCGCCCTGCCTCTGCGCATGGCTGTCGACACCCGACAACTGCTCGCCGTCGCCGTCCTCTTCATCGTCCTGACGGCCGGCGTCGTCGTTGTCCAGTCGGGCCTGTTCGCGACCGTCGACCCGCCCGAGGACGACGAGTACGACCGGACGACGGTCGAACTCGTCGACGCCTCGGGGGAGCCACTGGCTGAGATTCGGGTCCGGATCGCCGACACCCCCGAGAAGCGCTACCTCGGTCTCTCGGCGACCGAGTCGCTCGACGCACGCGAGGGGATGTTGTTCGTCCACGAGGAGGAGGGACAGTACGCGTACGTCATGCGCGACATGGACTTCCCGCTCGACATCGTCTTCGTCGCGCCGAACGGGACGGTCACGACGATCCACCACGCAACGCTCCCACCGGAGGGGACGAGCGAGTCGGATCTCACGCGCTACCGTGGCCGGGGGCGCTACGTTCTCGAACTCCCCCTGGGCACCGCCAACGAGACGGGTCTCGACGCGGGTGATCGTGTCGTCGTCCCCGAGTCGGTCGGGTGACGCGGGGGCCGAAGCCCAGACCGAAACGCTCTGGTCGTGGCACCCGTAGCTGGGTGTGTCATGACCGACGCCGATCCCTCGGTCGACGACGCCGTCGACGCGCTCGACGCACAGGAGGGCTGGCAGGCAGAGGGGTTCGCCGCCCGCGTCCACTACCGCGGTGCCGGCGACCGCTACAGCGTCGAGTACTACGCACCCTCCGACTGCGTCCTCTACTGGAAGGTGAACGGTGACGAAGAGATCGCCGTCCCCGTGGGGCGCGAGAGCGTCCCGGACCCGCTCCGCGAACGCGTCCGTCTCGATCTCGACGAGGCGGGCATCGACCCGTCGATCGAGGCGCGCGTCGTCTGACCGCGCTCCGTCCGATCTCGCCCCGAGACGGCGGCTGAAACCCTTTTACTCGCGGCCCCCTGATGAGCGGTAATGGACGTCGGTCTCGACGACGACGACCCGTTCGAGCAACAGCGGGACAACGTGCAGAACCCGATGCGCCGGCTGTTCCTCGACTACGGTCGCGAGCGCGCGGGTTCGTTCACGCTCGGGCTCTCGGCTAGCGTCGGTGCCCGCCTCCTCGACCTCCTCCCACCGCTCCTCCTGGGAGTGGCCATCGACGCGGTCTTCCTCGACAACAAAGCGTACGACCTGCCGCTCGTTCCCGCCGCGTGGCTCCCGCAGGACGCCGAGACGCAGTTCTGGCTCACGATCGGTCTCGTCGCGTTCGCCTTCTTCGGCGGGGCGGTGCTCCACTACGTCCGAAATTGGGGGTGGAACCGCTTCGCGCAGCACGTTCAGCACGCGGTGCGGGTCGACACGTACGAGTCGATGCAGCGGCTCAACATGGCCTTTTTCGCCGACAAGCAGACCGGCGAGATGATGTCGATCCTCTCGAACGACGTGAACCGGCTGGAAAGCTTCCTCAACGACGGCATGAACTCCGCCTTCCGGCTGGGGATCATGGTGCTCGGCATCGCCGGCGTCCTCTTCTGGCTCAATCCGCAGTTGGCGGTCGTCGCGCTCTTTCCCGTCCCGCTCATCGCGGTGTTCACCTACCTCTTCATCAGGATCATCCAGCCGAAGTACGCCGCCGTGCGCTCCGCGGTCGGGACGGTGAACTCCCGGCTGGAGAACAACCTGGGTGGCATCTCGGTGATCAAGGCCGCCAACACCGAGTCGTACGAGTCCGACCGCGTCGAGAGCGTCTCGCTCGACTACTACGACGCCAACTGGGACGCCATCGAGACGCGCATCGTCTTCTTCCCCGGCCTGCGGGTGCTGGCTGGCATCGGTTTCCTCCTCACCTTCACCGTCGGTGGCTTCTGGGTCTTCCAAGGGACGGGGCCGTGGATATTCACCGGGACGCTCTCTCCCGGTGACTTCGTCGTGTTCGTCCTCTTCACCCAGCGGTTCGTCTGGCCGCTGGCCCAGTTCGGGCAGATAATCAACATGTACCAGCGGGCCTACGCCAGCGCCGAGCGCGTCTTCGGTCTCATGGATGAACCCGCCCGCATCCCCGAACGTGAGGACGCCCCCGACCTCGTCGTGGAGGAGGGTCGCGTCGTGTACGACGACGTCACCTTCGGCTACGACACCGACGAGACGCCCGTGGTCGAAGACGTCTCGTTCACCGTCGAGGGCGGCGACACGCTCGCGCTCGTCGGCCCGACGGGTGCGGGCAAGTCGACGCTCCTCAAACTCCTCCTCCGACTGTACGACGTCGACGAGGGTGCGGTCGAGATCGACGGGCAGGACCTGCGCGACGTCTCCGTGTCGAGTCTCAGACGGTCGATGGGCTACGTCAGCCAGGACACCTTCCTCTTCCACGGCACCGTGAGGGAGAACATCGCCTACGGCACGTTCGACGCCTCGGACGAGGAGATCGTGTCGGCGGCGAAAGCCGCCGAGGCACACGAGTTCGTCGAGAACCTCCCCGACGGCTACGACACGATGGTCGGCGAGCGCGGGGTCAAACTCTCCGGCGGGCAGCGCCAGCGCGTCGCGATCGCTCGCGCCGTGCTCCGTGACCCCGCGATCCTCGTCCTCGACGAGGCGACCTCGGACGTCGACACCGAGACCGAGATGCTCATCCAGCGGTCGCTCGACAGATTGACCGAGGATCGGACGACGTTCGCCATCGCCCACCGCCTGTCGACGATCAAGGACGCCGATCGGATCGTCGTCGTCGAAGACGGGCGGGTCGTCGAACGCGGCACGCACGAGGAACTGCTCGCGGACGAGGGTCTCTACGCACACCTCTGGGGCGTCCAGGCGGGCGAGATCGAAGACCTGCCACAGGAGTTCGTCGAACGGGCACGTGGGCGAGGTGCCCGGGTGGAAGTCGACGGCGACGACGACTGAGCCGTCTGTCGTCCGTCACGGCCGACGCTACGCTCGAAACGACGCCACGACGGGGAGCCACCGGCGCGGATCGTTCCCTCGTGCTCGCCCCCGAGTTCGGTTCGCCCCCGATCGACGGTTCGACTCCGTCGCATCCGTCACTGTCGGGCGCTCCGCACCGGCTGTGACGGTGCTACTCTTCTTCCTCTTCCTCCTCTTCCTCCTCTTCCTCCTCTTCCTCCTCTTCCTCCTCTTCGGCTTCTTCTGCTTCCGACGCATCCTGGAGCGCGCTCCGTAGCTGTGGCATCACGCTGGTCAGGTCGGTGACCTGTTCGCGCGCCTCGGTGATCGTCTCGACCAGCTCCTCGAGCTCTTCGATCTCCGCCGCGAGGTCGTCCGCGTCCTCGAACGCGTCGGCACGGGAGCCGATGACGTACCACTTCTTCGCCTGGTGGAGCTGCTCCGTCGCGTCGCCGACGTCGAGCGACGACTTCAGCCCGTTGAGGACGCCGAGGACGTTGTCGGCGTCGGTCTCCCAGACGTCGTCGGGGGCGGGCAGCTCCGCCCGTGCCGCCTCGAGGTGGTCCTCGACGTCGGCGCGGATCTCCGCCGCCGCCTCACCGAACAGCTCGTCGTCACCGAGTGTGGCCTGGCTACTCATACCCCGAATTGGACGCCGTTCGAGTTAAACGCCTGCCGCGAAGTGAAAGTGAAGGGCGAGACATAGAGCCCGCTCTCGTGGGTTTACGACCGACCCGCTGGTTCACTCGACGCCAACGAGTTTCATCAGCGGGTAGCCGTCCTCCATCGCCATCCGTGTTCGGACGACCTGCTCGCGAAACTCGATCCGCATCTCGACCTCCATCAGGCTCCCCGTGAGTTCGGTGTAGCCGTTCTCGTGATCGATGGCGTCGGCGACGCGGTCGTCGAAGATCGTGACCGACACCGACGCGCAGTGCGGCTGGTTCTCGATCGCCTCCTCCATCGCCCGTTCGAGACTCCGCGTACTTCGAGGGGAGACGGGCGTCCCGGCGAACTGGTGGTAGAGCGACCCGAACTTGATACCCGCCTCGAAACACGCCTGCTCGACGTCTGTCGCCATGAGTACGTCCACGGTCGGATGCGGCAAGAGTTCACGGGCTTCTCCTCGTCCCCCGGCGGACCGTCGCGTTCGTCCGGTCGGCTCCAACGTCGTCTCCTCGTTCTCGTGCCCGCCTCCTACCGTCTCTGCCTCTCCTCGCTCTCGTGCCTCCCTCCTGTCGTCTCCGCCCCGCCACTCGCTCGGCGGTCCGGTGTCTCACCCCGATGCGGGGACGCGGACGCGACCACTCGAACCGTACCTTACTTACGGCCTCCACGCACACGACCACCCGAATGGACAAGCCGGTTCTCTTGACGGGGGCGGGCGGCCGCGTCGGGCAGGCCATTCTGGGCCACCTCGGCGACCGCTACGACTGGCGACTCCTCGACCGCGAACCCCTGTCGAGCGACAAGATACCCGACAACGTACCGGACGACGCCGTCTACATCGCCGACGTGACCGACGATTACGCCGTCAGAAACGCCATCAACGGCGTCGGTGCGGTCGTCCACCTCGCCGGTGACCCCCGACCCGAAGCACCCTGGGACTCCGTCCTGCGGAACAACATCGACGGCACGCAGACGATGCTGGCGGAGGCAGCGGCGGCTGGCGTCGAGAAGTTCGCGTTCGCCTCGTCGAACCACGCGGTCGGTGCCTACGAGACGGAGGACCGAACGCCCGCGATGTACCGGACTGACGACCAGTTCCGACTCGACGGAACCGAACTCCCCCGTCCGGGCAACCTCTACGGCGTCTCGAAGGCCGCCGGCGAGACGCTCGGTCGTTTCTACCACGACGACTCCGGGATGAGCGTCGTCTGCGTCCGCATCGGCAACCTCACCCGGGGGCATCCGCCGCGAAACTACGAGCGTGGCCAGGCCATGTGGCTCTCGTACCGCGACTGTGCGCACCTGTTCGACTGCTGTCTCCAGGCCGACTACGAATACGAGGTCGTCTACGGCATCTCCGACAACGACCGGAAGTACTACTCGATCGACCGCGCTCGCGAAGTCCTGGGCTACGATCCGCAGGACAACTCCGCCGACTACCACGCCGACGGCACGCCCAAGGACGCCGCGGCGGAGTAGTGGCTCTCGACACGATCCCCATTCCTCGCTCTCACGCTCCACGTGCGACTGCGCTCCCGTGCGTGCTGGGCATCCGATCGCGCCCGACGGGGGAGACATACGCACGAGGTCGGCGTCGCCACTGCGTGTCCCTGGCGGTCGGCGCGTGGGAGCGAACGCCGTGAGCGACTCGCGCGAGGGGCGACCGAACGAGCGGTGCGCGGCGCTCGCGCCGCGAGACGGCGAACGGCGGAGGCCGTGAGCCGGGCGAGTGAGGGAGCCGGCTGGGGAGGACGAGGCCCCTCGCTGCGCCCCGCGTCCGCGCGGTCGCCCTGGTCTCGCGGTGAGTTCCGTTTCGGCTCAATGCTAGCTCGATTCCCGGTTTCCCTGTCGGTTCAGCTCCCGACCGTCGGTCTCCGCCTTCCCAGTCGCTGTCGGAGCTGGATTCCGATTCGCTCTCGGCACTCGACTGCCGGCCGTTCCCTCGAAGGTACGCCGCGCGCGTGTCACTCGAACAGCCCGTCGACGTCCTCCTCTTCCCGCCGCCGCCTGCGCACGTGGTCCCGGAGACGGTCGTAGACGAGGGCCCGTCGGTCCGCGTCGTCGACGAAGTCACAGAGCAGGGCTCGAAACCGCGACCGTGCGGTGTCCGCCTCTTCGCGGGCGTATCCGACCGCCTGCTCGACGACGGCCTCGTCGAACTCCGCTCCGTGCTCCTCGACGACGACCCCGGCGGCGACGCCGAGCGCGTCGATTTCGAGGTCGACGGCGGCGAGCACCCGGCCGTCGTACCGTAACTCGAGCGGGCGCGCTCGCTCGGCGTACTCGGGGTCGTCCCCGAGCCGTCGGAGGTAGTCGCGGACCGACGCGAGGTCGACGCCGCGGTAGTCCCGGTCGAGACCGGCGAGGTACTCCCGCGCCGACCGCGCCAGCTTGCGCGCACCGCTCCAGTTCCGCCGCCGTCCGTGGTACACCGCCGCGGTGAACTGGATCAGTCCGTGGAGGAACCGCTCGTCGTCGGTCCCCGCGTCGAGTGCGAGCCACTCGTCCTCCCAGGCGTCGTGTGCCGCGTGGTGTTCACCCGCGTTGTGGACCACGATGCCGGCGGCGAGTGCCTCCTCGATAGTCGACATCGTGGTAGTTATTATCCTACTGGGTCGTTCGCCGGATATACTTATGTGTGTGCGTCGCCTCCTCGTAGTGTGGTAGCACGTCACGACCAGCAGGACCGCGGGCGACCCACCGCCGCTCGCACCTGTCTCGACTGCGGGACCCGCTACTCGTTCACGGCCACGTACAAGGGCAACTACTGTCCGGACTGTCACGAGACGTGGATCGCCCGACAGCGTGGCGAGGAATCCCCCCCACGAACGCCCTCCCGACTCCCCCCGACCCGGCCGTCGTCGACGGACGACGAGACGCCGGCCGATCCGTACGACGACGAGTGACATCCGGTCACCGCTCTGCGGGACTCACGACCGCGTTCGTCGGCCCGATGTGGTTCGACCCCCCACGGACCGCCTGGCCTCGAGGCGATTTAGTCGTCCGGTTCCGAGGCGATTTAGTCGTCCGGTGTCGATACGCCTCTATGCGCGACCTCGACGAAACCGACCTCGAAATCCTCCAGCTCCTGCTGTCGAACGCGCGTCGGCCCTACAGCGAGATCGCCGACGCCGTCGGTCTCTCGGCACCAGCCGTCTCGGATCGAGTGACCAGACTCCAGGAGATCGGCATCATCGACCGATTCACGCTCGACATCGACCGCTCGCAGCTCCGGAAGGGCCTCCCCGTGCTGATCACGCTCGACGTCGCCGCACACGAGTCGGCCCTCCCGTCGGTCAGAGAGTCCCTCCTTGAGGCGGGCGCGGTCGAACACGTGTTCACCACCGCTGAAGCCGACCTGGTCGTCGTCGCCCGTGTTCCGGACAACGACGTGGCGAGTTGGCTGACCGACACCGTCGGACGGGAGGCCGTCGACGAGTTCAGCGTGACGCTCCTCGCAGGGACCGAGTGGTCGCCGGACCTGGGTGGCACGGAGTTCGCGCTCAGCTGTGCGCAGTGCGGGAACACGGTCGACAGCGAGGGAACCGCGAGTCGCATCGATGGCACGCTCTACCAGTTCTGCTGCCCGTCGTGTGAGTCCCGATTCGCGGAGAAGTACGAACAGTTCCGGCAGGGAGCCGAGTAACCCCGCTCCCGTCGGCTGTCTTTGTTTTCGAAGGTTAGAGTCGCTATCTACCGAACGATCGAAAGGGAAACCCGGTTGAGTGTGGGGAGCGTAGTAACAGCCAATGAGCCACCGTCGAAGTCGGATCGACATCCAGGGGATGAGTTGCGCGAACTGTTCGCAAACCATCGCCGACGCCGTCGGCTCCCTCGACGGGGTCGTGGACGCGAGCATCAACTTCGCGACCGACGAGGGGAGCGTCGAGTACGACCCGGATACGGTTTCGCTCGGGCGAATCTTCGAGGCCATCAAAGACGCCGGCTACACGCCGGTCACGGAGTCGGTGACCGTCGCCATCACCGACATGTCGTGTGCGAACTGTTCGGAGACCGTCCAGGCGGCACTCGAACGAACCCCCGGGGTCGTCGCAGCCGACGTCAACTACGCCACCGACGAGGCGCAGATCACGTACAACCCAGCCGACGCGGACCGCACCGACTTCTACGGTGCCATCGAGGACGCCGGCTACTCGCCGGTCCGCGAGGACGACGGGGCCGAGGACGGTGCGGGAGGGGACGCTCGGGACGCCGCCCGGCAGGCAGAGATCCGCCGACAGCGCCGACTCACTCTGTTCGGCGCAGCCCTCTCCACGCCGCTGCTGTTCTTCCTCGTCGAAAAGCTCCTCCTCGGTGGAAGCGTCCTTCCGGAGACCGTCTTCGGCGTCACGTTCGGCTGGACGGAGTTCCTGCTGGCGACGCCCGTTCAGGTGGTGCTCGGGTGGCCGTTCTACCGGAACTCCTACAAGGCGCTCGTCAGGAACGGCCGCGCCAACATGGACGTGCTGATCGCGCTGGGTTCGACCACCGCGTACGTCTACTCCGCCGCGGTTCTCTTCGGGCTGATCGCCGGGGGACTGTACTTCGACACGGCAGCGCTCATCCTCGTGTTCATCACGCTCGGGAACTACCTCGAAGCCCGTTCCAAGGGCCAGGCGGGCGAGGCGCTCCGGAAACTCCTCGAGATGGAGGCCGAGACGGCCACCGTCGTCGACGAGGACGGGACCGAGCGGGAGATTCCGCTGGAAGACGTCGAGGTCGGCGACCGGATGAAGATCCGACCCGGCGAGCAGATCCCGACCGACGGCGTCGTCGTCGACGGACAGTCCGCCGTCGACGAGTCGATGGTCACCGGCGAATCCGTCCCCGTCGAGAAGAGCGACGGTGACGAGGTGGTCGGCTCGACGATCAACGAGAACGGCGTGCTCGTCGTGGAGGCGACGAAGGTCGGCAAAGACACGGCGCTCCAGCAGATCGTCCGGACGGTCAAGGAGGCACAGTCCCGCCAGCCCGACATTCAGAACCTCGCCGACCGGATCTCGGCGTACTTCGTCCCCGCGGTCGTCGTCAACGCCGTGTTCTGGGCGACCGTCTGGTACCTGTTCCCCGGCGTTCTCGCGGGCGTCGTGGCGTGGCTCCCGACGTGGGGGCTCGTCGCAGGCGGTCCCGTCGTGGCCGGTGGCGGCGTCTCCGTCTTCGAGTTCGCCGTCATCGTGTTCGCGTCGTCCGTGCTCATCGCCTGCCCCTGTGCGCTGGGGCTGGCGACGCCCGCCGCGACGATGGTCGGAACGACCATCGGCGCACAGCACGGCGTCCTGTTCAAAGGTGGCGACGTCCTCGAACGGGCGAAGGACGTCGACACGGTCGTCTTCGACAAGACGGGGACCCTCACGAGAGGGGAGATGTCACTGACGGACGTCGTCGTCTTCGACCGCGACGGCCACGTCGTCGGCGACGGCGGCGACGCCGCGGCCGACGGTGGGCAGCTGACGGCTCCCGATCGGCGTTCTGAGGAGTTCGTGCTCCGGCTCGCTGCGATCGCGGAGCACGGCAGCGAACATCCGCTCGCCCGTGCCATCGTCGAGGGTGCCGAAGCCCGTGGCATCGACGTCACTGCTCCCGACGCGTTCGAGAACGTGCCCGGCCACGGCGTCAGAGCCACGGTCGACGGGAGTGACGTCCTCGTCGGGAACCGGAAACTGCTCCGGGACAACGGCGTTGACCCCGCACCCGCCGCCGAGACGATGGAGCGCCTCGAGAACGAGGGGAAGACGGCGATGCTCGTCGCCCGCCTGCCCGCTGGCACGGACGGCGGCGGCCTCGTCGGCGTCGTCGCCGACGCCGATACGGTCAAGCCGACTGCGGCGGACGCCGTCGGTCAGCTCCGCGAGCGTGGCATCGACGTGATGATGATCACGGGCGACAACGAGCGGACCGCGCGCTCCGTCGCCGAACAGGTCGGCATCGACCCCGACAACGTCCGTGCAGAGGTGCTGCCCGAAGACAAGTCCGACGCCGTCGAAGCGATCCAGGCCGAGGGCCGGAAGGCGATGATGGTGGGTGACGGCGTCAACGACGCACCCGCGCTCGCGGTCGCCTACGTCGGCACCGCCATCGGGAGCGGGACCGACGTCGCGATCGAAGCCGCGGACGTCACACTGATGCGCGACGATCCGCTCGACGTCGTGAAAGCCATCCGGATCTCCGATGCGACGCTCCAGAAGATCAAACAGAACCTCGTGTGGGCGCTCGGCTACAACACCGCGATGATTCCGCTGGCGTCGCTCGGACTCCTCCAGCCGGTGCTCGCGGCCGGGGCGATGGCGTTCTCCAGCGTGTCGGTGCTGACGAACAGCCTGCTGTTCCGCCGGTACAGCCCCGACCGCGACTACGAGTTGCTCGGGCGCGTCCGCCGCTAACACGAGAGGGGGCACCCCGACAGACCGACAGCCGCAACCTCCCCGCGTCCGGTGCCGGAACGTCTGTCCTGGGCCTCCGATGCCGATCCGAGCGTGACCGACGCGGACGCTTCGATCACCGACCCGTGCTCGTCGCGACCGATTTCCTCAGGCGGTTCCTCCGTCGATTTCGCCGCCGACGCAGCGGTCGATGTCCGCGAGGGATTTCATCTCGAGCACGTTGTAGGGTGCGCCGACGCTGGCCGCGACCTCGCGGAACGAGGGGAGCGGATCGTGGTCGTCGCCGGTGCCGTCGTTGTCGTGGAGGTGGGCGACGTGGATGCGCGCTTCGAACCGGTCGACGAACGCCTCGTAGTCGACTCCGGTCGCCTTCGCGTGGCCGACGTCGAGGGTGAGCCGGAGATACTCCGCGCCGAACCCGACGTCGTCGAGGAACGACTCGAGACGGTCGGGTGTCGCCGTGTGCCGCCGCTTTCCGTCCCTGTCGCGCTGGTTCTCCACGCACAGGGGGACGTCGACCTCCTCCGCGTACCGAGCACACTCCCGCAGGGACGAGACGGCCTGTTCGCGGCTGTGTCGATTGACGCGATCCGGGTACTGCGTACGAATCGCTCCCCCGTGGACGACGACGCCGCTGGCGTCGATCGACGACGCGAGCTCCAGCGAGGACCTGACGCCCGAGACGAACGCCTTCCGATGTGTCTCGTTGAGGTTCCCGGGCGTGCAGTCGACGTGGGGCGCGTGGACCGTGTCCGTCAGCTCGTGGCGGTCGGCGAGTGCCTGCAGCGCCGCCGTCTGAGCGCTGACCTGAGGCCGCCCACTGGACCGTCGCAACCTTCCGGTGAGCGGTCATCTGTCTCCCGCTCGCTCGCGCGGTCGCCGGCGTCGCCGAGCGAACGACCGTCGTCGCCATCCGGCGGACAGGTCGCGGGGGATCGACGGGGTGAACGTCGACGTCGTCCGGGCGGACTGCCGCGGTGATGTCGTCGAAGCTCGACGGGACGGACGAGACGGAAGAGTACGCGGACTACGATTCCCCGCTCCGAGCGTCCGACGAGCCCGGGCGTTTTTTTGACTCGTGGGGCGTCGCCCGGTCGCGGGTCGAATCCGTCCGATCGGATGCCTCCGTCCAGCAGGCTCACAGCACGTCGACGATCGAGAGCCCACCGACGAAGAGGAGACACGCACCGACCGCGAGACCGACCAGTGCGCTTCGATTCGACGCGACACCGCCGAACAGAGCGGCACAGGAGAGCACGAGGATGCCGACGCCAACACCTGCGAGCGGGACGTCGAAGCCGTCGTCGCTCGGTTCGAGTGGCGTCGACGAATGTCCGACGTGTGCGGTCGCGAACCCACTGAGAGCGAGCGCGACGCCAACGAGGACCACGCCGGCGAGTAGCGCCCGTTCCTTACCTCTCATGCGCCGACCCCTCGCTGTCGCGTCGAATCATCGGACGAACTCATCGTGGAGCCACGGGAGCAGTCCCGAGAGGAAACGGTCGGTCGCCGGCATGAAGTACGAGCCGTAGTGGTACGTCGGGTCGAGGGTCGTGACGAGCGTATCTCCGGCCCACGTCGAATCGTCGGTGTACAGGACGGCACCGCCCGCGTCGTCCTCGATGAGCACGTGCGCGTCGGCTGGCGGGTCGAACGACCCGTGGAAGTGCCATCGGCAGTCGTCCGGTGGCACGTGTTCGAAGAACTCGTGGTCCGGCCGCGGAAACCGGAGACCGCTATCCCCGTCGGGTTCGAGCCACGGTCGTTTCGCTCACTGCGTTCGCTCCACTCCCTGATTCGACCCCCGCGGACAGATCTCACCGCTCACTGACGGTCGCAGGAGATCATGGGCCCTGTGGGGTTCGAACCCACGACCACCCGGTTATGAGCCGAGCGCTCTGACCACTGAGCTAAGGGCCCCGTATGCGGGCAAACACAGCGCCGGTAATAGAACTAGCGGCTCGCCGTCTCCGACTCGAGGCAGCGACTCGACTTCGGCGGTCGGTCCACGCGACGGACGCTCGGCTCCCGTTCGCAGTACCTCCGAAGAGAGCGCCATCGCCAGGACTCGAACCTGGGACCACCTCGTTAACAGCGAGGCGCTCTACCAGCTGAGCTACGATGGCTCGCGTCTCGGCTGACGCACTCTCAGCTACCGGAGGTGATTTCATAGGGCTTTCGTTTTCACCCGCCCGCGGCACGACGACACATACGCCGTGCGGACCGCCTGGAGCGATCGACACGCTTTCGCACCACGGCGAACAAGCGGAGCCGATGACCGAACTCGCGGCCGTCGTCGCCGCCGTCGACGAGGAGGTCCGCCCGGACGCGGCGGAGCGAGCGCGTCTCGCCAGCGCCGTCGATGCGCTCCGCGAGCGGATCGAGCGCGCCGTCGCGGAACGTGACATCCCGCCAGTGGTCGCCGACGCCGTCGACGTCCTCCAGGTAGGGTCGACCGCCCGCGGGACGTGGCTCTCGGGCGACCGCGACATCGACCTGTTCGTGCGCTTTCCGACGGACCTCGACCGCGCGGAGCTGGAGCGCTACGGGCTCGTGATCGGACGCGCCGTTTTCCCCGACGGGCACGAGGAGTACGCCGAGCACCCGTACGTCACCGGCACGTACGACGGGTTCGACGTCGATCTCGTGCCGTGTTACGACGTCGACAGCGCCGCCGAGATCAGATCCGCCGTCGACCGCACGCCGTTCCACAACGCCTACCTCGCCGAACGGATCGACGTCGATCTCGCCCGCGACGTGCGGGTGTTCAAACGGTTCCTCAAATCCGTCGGCGCGTACGGATCGAACCTGCGGACGCGGGGCTTCTCGGGCTATCTGACCGAACTGCTCGTCCTCGTTCACGACGGCGTCGTCCCGCTCCTCGAGGCGGCCACCGACTGGCAGCCGCCGGTCCGGTTCGACCCCGAAGCGCACGGCACGCGCGAGCACGACGACCCGCTCGTCGTCGTCGACCCGACCGACCCCGCCCGCAACGTCGCCGCCGTCTGTTCGGCCGCGAACGTCGCCCGACTCCAGCACCACGCCCGCGACCTCGTCGCCGACCCCCGGGCGGACCGCTTCCACGAGTCCACGCTCGACCCGCTCTCGGAGGCGGCAGTGGCCGATCACGTCGCCCGCCGGGGGACGACGCCCGTCGCGATCCGGTTCGACGCGCCGGATCTCGTCGACGACCAGCTCTACCCACAGCTGGAGAAGTCGCTCGGCGGCGTCGTGACCGAACTCGACCGGCGCGGCTTCCGCGTCCTCCGGAGCGAGACGTTCGCCGACGGGCACGCGGTCCTCCTCGTCGAACTCGCGACGCCGACGCTCCCTGCCGTCGAACGACACGCGGGACCCCCCGTGCACGTCCGGGAGCACGCCGAGGCGTTCTTCGCGACGTACGTCGACGACGACGACGTGTACGGTCCCTTCATCGAGGACGACAGATACGTGGTCGAGCGGCCGCGGCAGTGGACCGACGCCCGCGCCCTCCTCGCGAGCGACGCGCTGTTCGACGTCGCGCTCGGCACGGGCGTCGAGTCGACGCTCCGCGAGGAGGGGTACCAGGTGCTCGTCGGTGAGGAACTCGCGTCGCTGGCCGACTCGTTCGGCGTGGAACTGGCGCGGTACTTCCGACCGGTTCCCTAGCGCTCGTCGAGGCCGACCGCCTCGCGGACGTCCGAGATCAGGAGTTCCGTCTTCTCGTTCGGTCCCTCGTCGGGTTCGATGGGTCGGCGACCGTCGAACGTCTCGTGGACGATCGACACCCCGTCGGAGAGCGTGTCGAGCCCGTAGCCGCCCTCGAGGACGAACGCGAGCCCCGCGTCGGTCTCCCTGGCGATGTCGCGGACCCGGTCGGTCAGCACCGCGTACCCCTCGGTCGAGACGCGCATCCGCGAGATGGGGTCGTGCCGGTGGGCGTCGAAGCCGGCACTCACCAGGAAGAGGTCGGGATCGAACCGCTCGATCGCGGGCGCGAGCGTCTCGTCGACCGCGTAGGTGTAGTCGCCGTCGCCCGCGCCGGCGGCGAGCGGCACGTTGAGCGTCGTCCCCTCGCCCTCGCCCTCGCCGGTCTCGGCGACCTTCCCGGTGCCGGGGTAGAGCCCGTCCTCGTGGAACGAGGCGTAGAAGACGTCCCCACGGTCGTAGAAGATGTCCTGTGTCCCGTTGCCGTGGTGGACGTCCCAGTCGAAGATAGCGACGCGGTCGGCGTCGCCGTCGTCGATGAGCGTCTGTGCGGCGACCGCGGCGTTGTTGACGAAACAGAAGCCCATCGCGTCGTCCGCGACGGCGTGGTGTCCCGGCGGCCGGCCGAGGGCGAACGTCGTCTCGCGGCCGCTCGCGCCGGACGTCGCCTCGCGGGCGGCCCACTCGGCGAGGCCGGCGCTCGCGAGCGTCGCGTCCCACGTCGCGGCGCTGGCGACCGTGTCGGGGTCCCAGTTTCCCCCACCGTTCTCACAGAACTGCTTGATCTCGGAGACGTAGTCGGGGTCGTGGACCGCCTCGACGCGCGTCTGCTCGACGGGGTCGCTCTCGACGTATTCGACGCCGTGGCGCTTGGCGAGGGCGCGACGGATCGCCCGCAGGCGGTCCGGCGTCTCGGGGTGACGCGAGCCCGTGTCGTGTTCGAGACAGGTCTCGCTGTAGCCGAACTGCATGGCTACGCGAAGAGGGCGAAGTACGTCTCGATGTCCTCCGCCTGGATGGTGCGACGGTCGGCGTGGCGAGCCAGGGTCGCCGCGGCGCTCGCGACGTTGTCGGCGTAGTCCTCCAGGACGTCGGCGAGGGCGACGCGTGCCTCCATCGACACCCGGTATCGGTCGTCGATGCGGAGCCGGGCGATCCGGTCGACCGGTGCGACTGGCAGTTCGAGTTCGCCCCGGTCGATCACCTGTTCGACGTCGAAGTCGGCAGCCATCAACGTCTTCCGTCCGTCGGCGGTCGCGCGTTCGGCCGCGTCGACGGCCAGCGCCGATCCGTGCTGTTGGATGCGCCGAGCGAGTTCCTCCGCGGCGTCGGCGCTTACCCGGAGCTCACCCGCGTTGCGTCGGATGATGGAGTCGACCGGGGCGAACGGGAGCTCGACACTCATATACAATTATCCACGTTAGCCGGGGTATAATCCTTTCCGTCGGCTCCCGGCCGAGGCGTGCCGACGCCGCTCAAGAGACGCTCAAAAGACGTCCTCGGCGTCGATCCGACCGTCGTGGACGCGCCCGCGGACCGTCACCTCCTCGCCGAGTCGGAGACTCGCGTCGGTCTCGACGCTGTACGTCTCCGTCCCGTCGTCGAGCACGACGGGGCTTCCGGCCTGGACGACCGTCCCGGTGAACTCGATCTCGTCGGGGCCGTCGCTCGTCGCCGTCTCGGCCGCCGCCCCGCCAGACGTGGACGACCCCGCCGTGGCGGTCGCCGATGCCGACTCCGACGCCGAACTCGACTCCGACGACGTGTCGAACGACGCGAGACTCCCCTGTCCGTCCGCCCCGCCGGACGCCGACCCGGCGGCCGGGGCGGAGGCCGAGGCCGACTCGTGCGTCGGCGCGTTCTCGGGGCGCTCGTCGAGGACCGAGACGGTCGAGCGCCAGTTCACCGAACACTCGAGCGCTTCCTGCCAGCCGTCTTTCACCTGGACGTCGGTGAGCACGACGTACTGCCCCAGGTCGACGTCGATGTCGGCCTTGTCGCCCCAGAGCGCCACACGAATATCGCCCGTGTCGTCCTTGACGCGGATGTTCCTGACCTGCCCCTGCGAGCCGTCGTCGCGGTCGAACGTTCGCTTCTCGTCGAGTTCGATCACGCCGCCGCCGACGTCGGCCGTCTGCCCGATCTCCAGGTCCGAGATGGCGTCCGTCTCGGGGACGTACTCGATCGACTCGTCGATCCGCTCGACGCTCCCCCGGTCGCCGACGTGCAGTTCGAGGTCGCCGTCGCGTTCGCGGACGTAGCCGTCGACGACCTCGACCGACTCGCCCACCGCGAACTCGTCGGCGAGGTCCGCCCGCTCGTCCCAGAGCGTGATCCGGACCCTGCCGGTGGGATCGCCGAGGACGAGGTTGGCGACCCGCCCTTCGGAGCCGTCGTCGCGGTCGAACGTCCGGACGGCGTCGGTGGCCAGCACGCTCCCCCGGAGGTTCACGTCCGAGAGGCCGAGCGAGAGGTCCTCGACGCGGTAGGTGTCGAGCACCTGGACGTCGACCTCCGTGTCCGAATCGGGTTCGACGCGGTCGATGTTCACCTCGACGCCGTTGTACCCGTCCTTGGGACGACCGGCGATGCGGAGCACCTGCCCGACGTCGAGTTCCTCGACGGCGGCCTCGGCCGCCTCGTCCCAGAGCGCAGCCCGGATCCGGCCGGTCTCGTCGGCGACCTCGACGTTCACGACCTTCCCGTCCTCGTCGTCGCCGTCGCGCTCGAACGTCCGGATTTCACCGACGCTGACCACCTTGGCGACGAACTTCACCTCGTCCATCCCGGGCTCGATGTCGGCGATCCCCGACACCTCCCCGCCGGCGTCCGCCAGCTCGTGCGCGACGAGCATCGCGGCCGTCTCCTCGTCCGCGAGGCCACCCATCTGTTCGACCTTCTCCTCGACGGCGGCCTCGAACGCCTCGAAGTCGACGTCGGGCGCGGCGTCCTCGTAGACGTCCTCGATGACACCCATAATTTCGTTCACGTCCAGGGCAGAGCCGCGCTTAAGGCTTGTTGTTGCTCGCCGAGAACGGCGACGATAGCGCTTCCGTCTCTCGATTTCGACTGTTTCGGTCGGCTCGGCATCGACCGGAGGTGGGGGCGGCTTCGTACTTGAACGTCCGCCCGCCTGAAGCCGCCGTTCGCCGCTCCGACGCCACCCGATCGGTTCGACCGACCGACGGCAGTCGCGTCACCGGCTCGTTCGAGCGACCTCGCGCCGTCCGTCGACGTCGTCGTGAACGACGCGCACGTTCGGCGGAACCATCCCGTCCATCTCGACCCGGACCTCGTAGCCCAGCGGCAACAGCGCCTCCGTACACATCTCGTCCTCGCCGCGCTCGACCTCGCTGGCGACGACGACGGTGAGGAGGTCCTCCTCGACGGCGTACGACACGTCGTCGAGGACGGCGACCGCACAGCCGTTTCGCCCGTGTGCGCAGCCGGTGACGGTGACTCCCGCGTCGTCGAACTGGACCGAAGCCGTCCCGGGGTTCTCACACCGACCCGTGCTGGTGAGCGACGTTTCGGTGAACCGGGGGTGAGTTCCCCCGCCGCCTGCGGCCCCGTCGCCGTCGTCGCCATCGTCCGGGCCGTCGCCGTCGCCGTCGCCACCGTCGCCAGTGCCGGGTGCCCCGCCGAGACAGCCGGCGACCGTCACCGCCAGTGCGATACCGAGACCGGAGAGGAGGGTGCGTCTGTGCATGGCAGATACTCGTCGTGTCGACCCATATTCTTTGGCTAGGCACAAGGCGGCGTTTGTGTCACGAACGGTGTGGGACTCCCTGCCGTCGACCGGGTGAACCGTAACCGTCTTAACCCGGACGGGCCTCTCCTGATACGAGTCCTGGTAGGGTAGTGGACTATCCTCTTGGCTTGCGGAGCCAGGGACCGGAGTTCAAATCTCCGTCAGGACGCTCACTTCGTCACCGGAAGCGACGCTTCCGGTTGCTCGCGGGACCGGAGGTCCCGCGCTGTTCGCGCCCTGACGTGCCCCCGCTCGCTTCGTCACCGGCGCTCCGCCGCCGGTTGCAAGCGGGATCGAAGATCCCGCCCTGCTCGCGTGGGACTCCGTCAGGACGTCATTCTCACGAGGCAACGCAGCGAGCGACCGCCGTGTCGCTCGCTCCTGCCGAGTGTGCTGACTCTCGGACGTGATCTGCCCGGGGCGGACGCGCTCGTTCAGGCGTCGAACAGCTTGTGCGCGATCTTCGTGGCCATGCTCGACTCGGTCTCCGACTCCCACTCCGTCGTGACGCGCAGTTCGAGCGACTCGCACACCTGCCGCACGTCCCTGAGGACGGTCCCGAACCGACCCGCCTGGCCGACCGACTCCTCTCCCTGGAGGACGCGTCGCATCGAGACCTCCTCCAGTTTGAACGGTCCGCGCCCGCCGCCGCCGACGAACACGACGACGTTGCCCGTGTGGTCGTCGACCTGTTCGACGAGGATCGAGACCATCACCCACGACGGGTCGTGCGCCGATCCCCGCTCGTACGCAACCTCGGTGAACTCGCCGTCCGTTCCGGCGTACGTGTGGATGTTCCGGACACCGCGTTTGTTGAGCGATCGCTTGCTCTGCTCCGCCTTGGACTCGACGAACGCCGTCGCGAACCGATCGACACGTTCGCCACTGATTCCGAGCCGTGTCGCCTCCATGACTCCGTGCACGGCGTCCCGACACAAAGGCGTTCCACGCCGACGCGTCGGGACGGAACGACGGCACACCGCTCTCTCGCCCGCCGCCGTCGCCACTGCAGATCACTCGACTTCCTCACGGACGACGCTGTTCTCGTCGAGGTAGTAGCGGACCGTCCACGGCGGGAGATCGGCGTGCTGGGTCCGTGTCGTGTTCCCCGGTGCGGGCTCGTTCACGTAGGCCGTACACCGGACCGTGACGAGATAGCCGCTCGCCTCCCGCGTCGTCGACTGGACGCCACAGGACGCCTCGGACATCCCGACCTCGGTCTCCGGACCGTCCCAGAGGCGGTTGTAGCTGTACCGGTACTCGTGGGTGATCGCGTACTCGCCGGCCGTCTCGGCCGTTATCTCTCCCGGTAGAGCCGGACGCGACTTCGGCCCGTCGGGGAACGCCGCCGTCGAGTTCGGATAGGGAGTGGTCGTCGCGGTTGTCGTCGCGGTCGCCGTCGCTGTCGCCGTGGGCTGCCGATCGGTCGGCGTCGATGCCGGAGACGCCCCGGGACCACCGCCAGTACACCCGGAGAGCACGACGAGGGCGATGATCAGTACGAGCCCGTAACGCATAGCCACGGCTTCACGCCCACGTGAAAAAGAGACCCGGGAGACTACAGCCGTCGTTTGATCGACGACCGCGAGCAGTGAGATAACCAATATAAGTTATCGCTCGTGGTCCGCGTATCCGTCCAGGGTTGCTCCGAAGATTGATGTAGGTCGAGGTTTAGACTTCTCTGAGTGGCGTTTTCGACGGAAAATCCACACGACTGGTCTATCCGAATCTCGGTCGACGAGCTGACCGGCGCGATAGGTGATTCGGTTACTGTGCTCCCGATCGTCGTCGCGGTCACCGCGTTGACCCCGCTGTCGCTTCCACGCGTCCTCCTCGGCTTCGCCCTCTTTCAGGCCGTCTGGGGCCTCCACTACCGCCTCCCGCTGTCGGTCGAGCCGATGAAGGCGCTCGCCGCGCTTGTCATCGCCGGATCGCTCACGGTCGACGAACTCGCCGCGGCGGGACTGCTCGCCGGCGTCGCCCTGCTCGTCGTCGGGCGGACGGACGGGCTCGCACGCGTCCAGCGGTTCGTCTCCCGTCCCGTCGTCCGCGGCGTCCAGCTCGCCGTGGCGCTCGTCCTCCTCCGGACCGCGTTCGACCTCTCGTTCGGTGCGCCCGCGCTCGCCGTCGCCGCGGTGGTCGTGGCGTGTGCGACTGCGCTGGTCGTCTCGGGCAACGCGAGCACGCTCGTCGTCCTCGGTCTCGGCGTCGTGCTCGCGTTCAGCCGCGCGGGTCCGACGGCGCTCTCCTTCGCGGTGCCGTCCCTCGCGCCGACACTCCCGCCCGCGTCGGCGCTCACCGGCGCGACCGCCGACGGCGTCGTCGGCCAGCTGGCCATGACGGTCGGCAACGCCGCCGTCGCGACCTCGCTTCTGCTCTCGGAGTACTTCGACGCCGAGGTGAGCCCGGACGACCTCGCGACGAGCATGGGCGTGATGAACCTCGTCGCCGTCCCGCTCGGCGCGCTTCCGATGTGTCACGGGAGCGGCGGCGTGGCCGGGAAGTACGCGTTCGGTGCTCGAACGGCCGGCGCGAACCTGCTTCTGGCCGCAGGCTACGCGCTCGTGGCGGTGTTCGCGGTCGGGATCTTCCCGTCGTTCCCCATGGCGGTCCTCGGCGTGCTCCTGGCGCTGGTCGCGGTCGAACTCGGCCGCAGCGCGCTCCGGACGGAGCGGCTCTGGCTCACGGTGGCCGTCGGACTCTGTGGGCTCGTCACGAACGTCGGCGTCGCGTTCGTCGCCGGCGCCGCTCTCTCGCTGTTCCTCCGCCGGCTCCGTCCCATCGACGGCGTCTCCGTTGCCGGGTCGTGATCTGTCGATCGGTCACACGCGCCGGAAGCCGAGGTACCCGCGGACGCGACGACCCCGGCCGCTGCGTGGCTGGTCTCGTTCCGACCGATCACCGTCCCCTGTCTCCGCCGTCCGTTGGTCGCCCAGTCTATCGTCGTCCGCCGCAGAGCGTCCCCCGTGCCGGTCGATCCCGTGGCGTCTCACCGCCCACCGATCCGATCGGACGGGGACGGGTCGCTCGCTCGAAACGTATCCGTCCGGTTGACCGCACGCGTGGATTATCGGTGGCGACGGGCGGAACGGAGGTGACCTGATCAGCCCGCGCAGACCGTCCTAACGTGCTCGATCAGCGCCGAGAGCCTCGCGTCCTCTTCGAACGTCTCACACACCGCGTCGGTGCCCATCGGGAGCACGTACGCCGGCCGACCCTTGCCAACCGCCGAGGTGTCGCCGACGTCGGCCCGTTCGACCAGACCGGCGTCTTCGAGCTCGTTGAGCGCCCGCGCGACGTCGGCCTCGGAGACCTTCCCGAGGACGTCGCCTCCGATCTCGTCGACGTGGTCGATACAGACGCTCACGACCTCGCCCGCGTGGGCGGGGACGTCGTCACGGCCGCTCAGCTCCGCGACGCCGAGCAACACGACCCGATGGGTGAGCGTCGTCGACTCCAGCCCGGACAGACTACTCATACCCGTTCCGTTGCAAAGGTGTGACAAAACGGTTGTGAAACCCGGCTCTCGTGCTCGTCGCGGGCCCCGAACCGTCGCGCGTCGTTCACCGGCCGGCCGCCCGCGTGACGTCGGCCAGCCAGTCGGCACGCTCGTCGGTCAACGCCGCCGCGCGGACGCGCCACGCCCAGTTGTCCTCGGTCGTCCCCGGGACGTTGAACCGTGCCTCGCTCCCGAGCCCGAGCACGTCCTGCAGTTGCGCGAGCACCAGCGACGCGTCCGACCGCCACGCCGCCTCGACGAAGACCTCGTGGACCGTCTCGGCGATCGCCGGGTCACCGCCCGCGTCGACGCCGACGTAGTCGTGGAGACACGCCCGCTCCTCGGGCGAGAGCGACTCGTACGTCCCGCGTGCGGTGTCGGAGTCGTGCGTCGAGGTGTAGCCGACGGTCGCGTCGGTCCAGCGGTGGGGCATGTGCGGGTGGTCGTCGTCGCACCAGCCGACGAACGGGAGGAGCTTCAGCGACGCCAGTCCGTACCGGCCTCGAAGCTCGTCGACCGCGTCGGTGAGGTGGCCGATGTCCTCGGCGAACGCACGGGTCGAGAGGTCGCCGAACTCGTGTTCGAGGCGGTCGAAGAACGCCTCGCTCGGCACGTCGCGCCACTCGCCCACGTTCGGGTCCGGCTCGTCGGCCGGGATCGCCCAGTACTGCTCCAGCCCGCGGAAGTGGTCGATCCGCACGAGGTCGCAGCGGTCGAACAGTCGGTCGAGCCGCCCGACCCACCACTCGAACCCCGTTCGCTCCAACTCGTCCCAGTCGAACAGCGGCATCCCCCACCGCTGGGCCGAGAACACCTCGTCCGGCGCGTCGGGGACGCCCGCGACCGCCGTGGGCCGCCCCTCGGCATCGAGCTGGAACACCGCGCGGTTGGCCCAGACGTCCGCGCTGTCGCCCGCGACGTAGATCGGGACGTCGCCGACCAGCGACACGCCCCGCTCGTGGGCGTACGAGCGCAGCGCGTCCCACTGCTGGGCGAAACAGAACTGGCAGAACTCCCGGAACGCGATCTCGTCGGCGAGGTCGGCCCGGGCGGCGGCGAGCGCGTCCGGGTCGCGGTCCCTGTGTTCGGCGGGCCACTCGGTCCACGCCACGCCGTCGTGGTCGCGCTTGAGCGCCCTGAACAGCGTGTAGTCGTCGAGCCAGTCGTCCGCGTTCGCCTCGCGGAAGGCGGTAAACGCCCGGCGTTCGGCGGCGGTGGCGTCAGTCTCGAATCCCGCGTGAGCCTGCCGGAGGTGGCGCTCGACGTGGGTAGTGACGCGACCGTACGCGACGCGGTCGGGATCGGCGTCGACCCCGGCGTCGTCGACGTCGTCCAGCCAGCCCCGCTCGCGGAGGTCGGCGAGGTCGACGAACAGTGGGTTGCCGGCGGCCGCCGACAGGGCCGAGTACGGCGAGTTACCGTACTCGACGGTGGTGGGACCGATCGGACAGAACTGCCACGCCGACTGGTCGGCCCGTGAGAGGAAGTCCACGAAGCGCCGGGCCGGATCACCGAGGCTCCCGATCCCCTGTGGGCCCGGCAGTGAGGCGATGTGGAGAAAGAGACCGCTCCCTCGCTCGAGTGTCATGCGAACACTCACTCCGCCGACACACAAGAAGTCGCGGGTCCGTGCTCCCGCCCCGGCCTCAGGCCTCGCCGTACACCGGCACTGCCGCGCCGCTCGTCACGCCAGCGCCGTCGCTACAGAGGAACAGCACCACCTCGGCGATCTCCGCGGGGGTCGGCCACGCGTCGTGGTCGGCGTCCGGCATCATCTCGCGGTTCATCTCCGTGTCGATGACGCTCGGCATGATGGCGTTGGCGCGTACCTCTCCCAGGTTCTCCTCGGCGACGCTCTCGGTGACGATGCGGACGCCCGCCTTCGTCGCCCGGTAGACGCTGTCGCCCTCGCCGCCCTCCAGCGACGAGCGCGCCGAGACGGAGACGACAGCTCCCTGATCGGCGGCGGAGTCGCGGAGGTGCGGGAGGGCGTGTTTCGACGCGAGGAACATCGTCTTGAGGTTCACGTCGAACAGGAAGTCGAACGTCTCCACGTCGGTCTCGTCGACCGGCGTCCCGCCCCGCCAGGTGCCGGCGATGTTGGCGAGGAAGTCGATACCGCCGTGGTCGGCGACGACCGCCTCGACGGTGTCGGCGACGGCCTCCTCGTCCGTGAAGTCGCCCTGGTAGTAGGTCGCGCCGTCGGGGAGGTCGACCTCGTCGGGGTCGACGAGGTCCGCCGCGGCGACGGTCGCGCCCGCGTCGACGAACGCCGCGACGACCCCGCCGCCGAGCGCGCCCGCCGCGCCAGTCACCAGTGCCACCCGTCCCTCGAAGTCGTACTCGACTGACATACTCTCACCTGGGCCCCGACGAGTATAAACGATGTGCGGGTGCGGGCACGTCTCGCTGTCCACGGGGACGACTCCCGGTCGCCCGCGGACGACGCGAGCGGACGGAGCGACTGGCGGATCCGAGGAGACCGACGGGATCGATGTGACCGACGACACCGACCGCAGTCGACCGTCTTTCTCAGTCGACCGACGTCGCGTCGGTCTCTCGTTCGGCGTCGTGTCCGCTCTCACGCTCCCCCTCGCGCTCGGCGTCGGCGTCGAGCGAGGCCAGGAACGCCGCCGCCTGCTCCTCTCCGAGGTCGATCAGCGACCGGACGAACGACGGCGTCCGATCGAGTTTCGTCGAGTAGTGGTACTGCTCGCGCATCTCGATCTTTCTGATCTCGGTTCGCGAGTAGCTGTCGGCGGGCAGGTGACCGGCGTCGATCCAGTCGTTGACCCACCCGATGAACCGCAGCTCCTGGTTGAGCGAGAGGTTCCCCGAGAGTTCGTTGCGACGGTCGGCGATCTCTTCGAGGGTACGGGGGTTCTCCGCGCGCTCCTGTGGGTTGATCTGGATCACCCAGAGTTCGTCGGGTTTGCGGCTCGCGGCGACGGTCATGAGGTCCATCACCGGTGGATTCTGCGAGAAGAGGCCGTCCCAGTGGAGGTGACCGTGGAGTTCGACACCCCGAAACAGGTCCGGCACGGCCGCCGACGCGAGGACCGCCTCCGCGGTGACGTCCTCGTTCGTGAACGTCTCGAACACCCCGCCGTTGACGTCGACGGTCCCGACGACGAGCTCGGGGTGTTCGTGCTCGCACAGCTCGGGGATGGCGTCGAAGTCGATGTGCCGCTCTAAGATCCGTGCGATGCGACGCTGTCCGTACTCGGCTCCCGGCACGTCGTACGGACTCACCCGGGGTGTCGGCATCCCCGCCTCCCGCAGCCGCGTCGTCCAGACGCCCAGATCGTTGAGCCACCGATCGGTCGGGTCGGTCGCTGCGAGATCCGCCCAGAGGGCGTCGAGCGTCTCGCAGGCCGTCTCCGCGTCGCCGGTCACCAGTCCGTACCACGCCGCGAGCGCGTTGAACGCGCCGCCGGAGGTGCCGCTGATCCCGACCAGTTCGTGCGTCTCCCGGTCCCACGCGCCGAGGAGCCGCTTCAGGACGCCGGCCGTGAAGGCGGTGTGGCTCCCCCCTCCCTGGCAGGCGATGGCTACCTTGATCCGGTCGCCGTCGCCGAGATGGTAGTGGTCGTGATCGTGATCGTGATCGTGATCGTGATCGTGATCGTGACGGTGGTCTCGCCCGTCGTGACCGACTCCTCCACCGTCGGTGCGTTCGCCCGCGTGGTCGTACGGGCTCATCTACTCGTACGTCGTCGTGTAGCCGCCGTCCCAGAGCATGTCGCCGCCGTTGAGGTGCTTGCCGTGGCGGGAGAAGCCGAAGGTGAAGAGGTTCGCCACCTCGGCGGGCGTCATCATCTCCTTCGTGCGCGCCTGTCCGAGGAACCGCTTCTCGATCACTTCCTCGGGGCTCATCCCGAGCTCCGCCGCGGTGTCCTCGATCTGGTTCACCATCAGCGGCGTCAGCACGTAACCGACGCTGACCGAGAAGCCACGGAGCGTTCCTCCTCCCTCGGCCGCGATGGCTTGCGTCAGCCCCCGCAGGGCGAACTTCGCCGTGATGTACGCGGGCTTGGCCTGCGTCGCGTAGTGGCCGTGGACCGAGGACATGTTGCCGATCGCGCCGACGCCGTCACCGGATCGCGTCCGGTCGCCCGACGTGCCGGAAGACGCCTCGCTGTCGCCCGCCCTGATGTGTGGGATCGCGTGTTTCGTCACGAGGAACGGGGCCCGGACCATGATGCGCTGCATGAGGTCGTACGTCTCCATCGGGAACTCGTCGATGGGATCGATGTGCTGGAGGCCCGCGATGTTGGCGACGTACCGCAGCTGGCCGCGGTCGGCCGCGGCCTCGACCATCGCCGCGACGTCGTCGTCGTCCGTCAGATCCGCGACGACGCTCTCGACCGTTCCCGGCGCGTCGAGCTCCGTGGCGATCTCCTGGGTCTCGGCCAGCCCCGCCTCGTCGACGTCGGTCGCCACGACGGTCAGGCCGTTGAGCGCGAGGCCGACGGCGGTCGCCTGGCCGATGCCGCTCGCACCGCCGGTCACGATCGCGACCGACTCGGTCGAGAAGCGGGGGTCGTCGACGGTGAGGAAGGCGTCACGGCTCGGTTCGGGGGTCGAGAGGTCGAAGTCGCTCGTCATCGTCGAGTGGAGGGACGCGCCCGGAGAAAATAACATAGCCGTCGTGACACGAGGACGCACGACCGCGGCGATCGGCCCCGGAAGTGCCGTCCTGCGACGATCCGCTTACCTCGACAGTCGACGTGGCCGACCGCTGCCGTCCGAGTCGATCGCCTCGTCCAGCGCGTCTCGCAACTCGCGTGCCTGCTCGCACGACAACCGCACCTCGTCGGCGTGCGACGCGACCCGATCGGTCGCCGTGGGATCGACTTCGAACTCGACGACGACCCGCTCCGGGGCGTCCTTCGGCGTGTAGACGTCGAGCACCCCGGCTCCCTCGTCTTCCCAGTCCCCCCCTCGGATCGCGGCTTCGACGTACCCCAGCGTCGTGTGCGACGTCACGTCGAGCACTCTCCCGGCCATCTCAATCACCCGAGGCCGACGTCTCCTCTGCCTCGGCCTCTGCCACTGCGGGATTCTCTCCGTCGTCGAAGGGGTACCACGACTGCTTGGCGTCGTAGAGACAGGGGTCGTCGTATCCGTCGACTTCCTCGGGTTCGGCCAGTTCGACGATCGTCTCGTGACCCGTCGCGTCCACCCACTCGCGGAACGTCTGGCCCTCCTCGCGGAGCGCGGCGAACGCCTCGACGAGGTTGCGGATCATCCCGGGTACCTCGTCGGCGGGCACGCGCTGGCGGACCCACTCGATGAACGACGGGTCTTCGCCGATGCCACCACCGACGCCGATATCCAGCGCCTCGACCATCTCACCGTCCTTGCGGCCCCGCATTCCCTGGATGCCGATGTCCGCGGTCATCGCCTGGCCACAGTCCGCGGTACACCCCGAGTAGTGCAGCTTGATCCGCGAGACGTCGTCGGGGAGGTCGACGTTCGCGCCGAGCCAGCGGAGCATCCTGGCGGTCCGTGCCTTCGTCTCGGTGAGCGCGAGCGAGCAGAACTCCGTGCCCGTACAGGCCATCGCGCCCTGGACGAAGGGGTTGGGTTCGGGCTGGTACGTCTCCAGGAGCGGCTCGTTCAGCAGGTTCGAGAGGTTTCCATCGGGAACGTCCATGATCAGCGGGTTCTGTCGACGGCTCAGCCGAATCTCGCCGGAGCCGTACGCCGCCGCTAGGTCGGCGAGGTCGATTGCGTCCGTGGCGGGCATCCGCCCCACGGGGACTGAGAGCCCGACGTAGTTCGTGCCGTCCTGCTGGTCGTAGACGCCGACGTGGTCGTGGGGACCCTGTTCGGTCGGTTTGCCCGCGTTGTACGTGTACTCCCGCCGAAAGTCGGTTCCAGCACGTTCGAGCTCGAAGTCGAGGCGCTCGTCCATCTCCTCGCGGATCGCGTCGGTCCCCCACTCGTCGACGAAGAAGCGGGCCCGGTTCTTCGAGCGGTTCTCCCGGTTGCCCTCCTCGTGGTAGAGTTCGACGAACGCCCGCACCGTGTCGTACGCCTGCTCGCGGGTCACGAACAGGTCGAGTGACCGTGCCCGCCGGGGTTCCCGTCCGCCGAGACCGCCACCGACCCGGACGTTGAACCCTTTCACCTCCTCGCCGTCGACGAACTTGTGAGCGGGTTCGAGCCCGATGTCGTTGATGGAGTCCTGTGCACAGCCCTGCCGACAGCCCGTGACCGAGATGTTGAACTTCCGGGGCATGTTGCACAGGTCGTCGTCGCCGCGGATCCCCGCTTGAATCTCGTCGAGCAGCGTGCGGCTCTCGACGTACTCTCTCGCCTTCCCGGCGACGGGACACCCCGAGATGTTGCGCATCGTATCGCCCCCGGCAGAGCGCGACGAGACGCCGACGCCCTCGAGCTTGTCCCAGATCTCGGGGATGTCTTCGAGCCTGAGCCAGTGCAGCTGGATCGACTGCCGGGTCGTGAAGTCGATCCAGGCGTCGCCGAACTCGGGGTTCTCGACCGGTCCCGTGGCATAGTCGCGGGCGACCTCACCGATCGCCTTCAACTGACCGGGTTCGAGCACCCCACCGCAGTTGGTGAGGCGCATCATGAAGTACGACTCCTGCCCGCTGCGGTGGTGGAACACCCCCCAGAACTTGAACCGAGAGAACCACTCGTCGCGCTCCGCCTCGGGGATCGAGTCGAAGCCACGTTCGGCGAACTCCTCGATCTTCTCGCGGACCGCATCGCCGTACAGTTCCCCTTTCCACGCCTCCTTCTTGTGTGGCATCGGTCACCACCCCCACGTCCCGAGCGTGGATTCGAGACCGCACCTGGTGTTCGATTGATTCGTTTGCATGGTCAGAAGTTTTCATAGCGACATAAAGATGTTCTCATTTGAGAAATACGGAAATTCGAGGGGAGAACCGAACGGACACGCACCCGGGTCCCACGCGGTGGGTATATTGCACCAGTGACGTCCTGAATTTATCATCCTCTCGCGACGGCACCGACAACTGGACGATTCTCGCATCGTTCACGAGAGTTCGCCGCACGCCGTCCTCCTGCGCGCCACGCGTGTACGAACGCACATATGTATGTTATATCTCGGAAAAACTGTGCATAGTCGCTATCGAAACGGTTATAGTTCTCTTTATTAAACCATATGTCCAGAATGAGAGCGTATACGTCCGGTCGACTCGACTCGCCGACGGTGGCGTCGGGTGCGTCGTCGGCAGGCGGACCGTGCACGTCGCAGGAACCGGTGGTGGCAGGGAGATGAGCGAGTGGACGCCGACGACGTGTATGCGGTGTGCGGTCGGCTGTGGGCACCTCCAGCAGGGCGTCGATAGCGGCTACGGGCTCGACACCGTGCGTGGTGACGCGACCCACCCCGTCAACCAGGGTCTCGCCTGTCAGCGTGGGGTCGACGAGACCGCCGATCCGAACGGCGAGTGGCTGACTCGTCCCCTCGTTCGAGAGGGCGGTGAGCTGGTCGCGACGAGCTGGGACACGGCGCTCGACGTCGTCGCCACTCGGTTCCATGAGGCGCTCGCCGAGACGCGAGACGGCGTCGCGGTGCTCGGGAGTGGCCAGCAGACGAACGAGGCGGCGTACGCGCTGGGAAAGGTCGCCCGTGGTGGGTTCGGGACCCGGTACTACGACGCGAACACGACGCTGTGTATGGCGTCGGCCGTCACGGCGTACTACCAGGCGTTCGGGAGCGACGCCCCACCGCCGACGTACGACGACATCCCCCAAGCACAGACCCACCTCGTGTGGGGGGCGAACCCGGCCGTCGCCCACCCGGTCATGTACCGCTGGATCGTCGACAGCGCCAACGATTCCGACGCCGAACTGATCGTCGTCGACCCGGTCGAGAGCGAGACGGTCGACGACGCCGACTGCCACGTCCAGCTCGATCCCGGAACCGACCTCGCGCTCGCACGGGCCGTCCTGGCGGCCCTCGTCGAACGCGACGCGCTTGACCGTGCCTTCGTCGAGGCGGCGACGACGGGGGTCGATGCGTTGCTCGCCGCGCTCCCGTCGGTGGCGGCGGCCGCCGACGTCGCCGGCGTGTCCAGGGAGACCGTCGAACACGTCGCGGACGCGTTCGCCGCCCCGACGCTCGTGTACTGGGGGATGGGCGTCAACCAGAGCGTCCAGGGCACGGCGACGGCACGCGCACTCATCGACCTCTGTCTGGCGACGGGGAACATGGGGCCCGGAACGGGGCCGTTCTCGCTGACCGGACAGGCCAACTCGATGGGAACCCGCGTCTGTTCGTCGAAGGGCACGTGGCCCGGTCACCGGGAGTTCACCGACCCCGAACACCGTCGGACGGTCGCGGAGACGTGGGGCGTCCCCACAGAGCGGCTCCCCGACGACCCGGGTCCCGGCCCCGTCGGGATCGTCGACGCGATCGCGGACGGGACGGTCGAGGCGTGCTGGACGGTCGCGACCAACCCGGTCGCGGGGATGCCCGACGCCGACCGGGTGCGAGAGACGCTCGCGGACACCTTCCTCGTCGTGCAAGACACGTTCCGGACCGAGACTGCCGAGGTGGCCGACGTGGTGCTGCCGGCGGCGACGTGGGGTGAGTCGGCGGGCACGGTGATGAACATGGAGCGGACGGTGTCGCGAGTCCGGGCGGCGACCGACGTCCCGCCGAAGATACGACAGGACATCGATATCGTCGCCACCGTCGGGAACCGGATCGAACCAGGCCTGTTCGGGCGGCCCCCGCTCGATCCCGAAGCGGTGTTCGACGAACTCCGCGGGCTGACGGCCGGCACGGCGGCGGATCTCTCGGGCATCTCCTACGACCGGCTCGAGACCGAGTTGGCAGTCAGGTGGCCCGCACCCGACGAGGAGAGCCAGGGCGGCTACCGCTACGACGACGACGGCGACTGGTCGTTCCCGACGCCGTCGGGCCGGGCGCGGTTCTCGACGGGCACGCACGGCGGCCTCGCCGAACCGACCGACGACGCGTACCCGCTCACGCTGACGACCGCCCGTCAGCCCGACGCGTACAACACGGGCGTGCGGAGCCGTGGTGGCGAGGCCGGGGAGTACCCGGTCGCGCGGATCCACCCGGAGACGACGCTCGACCACATCGAGGCGCTCGACCGCGGCCGGACCGTCGTCGCCTCGCGGCGTGCCGCGGTCACCGTGCAGGTCCAGCCGGACGACGGCGTCCCGCGAGGGATGCTCTGGCTCTCCATCCACCACCCGGCGGTCAACGCGCTCACCCTCCCGGCCGTCGACCCCGAGTCCGCCGAGCCAAACGTCAAGCAGTGTGCCGTCGCCCTGCGGGCACCCGATCCAGAGAACCCCCTGCGGTACCGGGGGATGACGGCCCCCGAGGACACAGTCCCAGTCGACGGCGACTGACGCCCGCGCCGACCTAAAGCAATATTATCGGCTTTCAGGAAGGGTGATGGATATTATAACAGTAGTTATGGGGACGAAGCGGCATCGACACGACACGTGTGGCCCCCCGTTCCGATCCCGTCGAATCGACTGAGGCGTCAGCGCACGCCGACGACCGGCCCGACGAGTACACCCTCCGTTCGAGTCCGCGATGACTGAGTGGACCCCGACGACGTGTATGCGGTGTGCAGTCGGCTGTGGCTACCGCCAGCGGCGTGCGGAGGGCGAGCGCGGGGTCGCGGAGGTTCGCGGCGACCCCGATCACCCGACGAACAGCGGCCTCGAGTGCCGACGCGGCGTCAGCGAGACGGTCGACC
This sequence comes from Salinigranum salinum, assembly GCF_009176545.1. Taxonomy (GTDB): domain Archaea; phylum Halobacteriota; class Halobacteria; order Halobacteriales; family Haloferacaceae; genus Salinigranum; species Salinigranum salinum. The sequence goes on from NZ_VTOJ01000001.1 coordinate 797,032, forward strand.
CCGACGGCGAGCGGCTGACAGAGCCGTTGATCCGCCGGGGTGGGCGACTCCAGCCGACGGACTGGGACACCGCACTCGGCGTCGTGACCACGCGGCTCATCGAGGCGCTCCGTGCCAGCAACGACAACGTGGCCGTGCTCGGGAGCGGCCAGCAGACGAACGAGGCGGCGTACGCGCTGGGGAAGGTCGCCCGCGGCGGGTTCGGCACCCGGTACTACGACGCGAACACGACGCTGTGTATGGCGTCGGCCGTCGCGGCGTACTCCCAGGCGTTCGGGAGCGACGCCCCGCCGCCGACGTACGACGACATCCCCCAGGCACAGACCCACCTCGTGTGGGGGGCGAACCCAGCGGTCGCCCACCCCGTGTTGCACCACTGGATCTCCGACAGCGTGGACGACGAGGCGGGGCGACTGGTGGTCGTGGACCCGGTCGAGACGAAGACCGCCAGGGCCGCCGACGTCCACGTCCAGCCCGAACCGGGGACCGACCTCGCGCTCGCCCGGGCGGTGCTGGCCGCCGTCGTCGAGGCCGGCGACGTCGACACCGCGTTCGTCGAGGCGCACACGGCGGGCTTCGAGGAGACGGTCGAGTCCCTCCCGAGCGTCGAGGCGGCGGCGGATACGGCGGACGTGTCGGTCGAACGGGTCGAAACGCTGGCGGCGATGCTCGACGCTCCCACGCTCGTGTACTGGGGGATGGGCGTCAACCAGAGCGTCCAGGGGACCGGCACGGCACGGGCACTCATCGACCTCTGTCTGGCGACGGGCAACCTCGGTCCCGGGACCGGCCCGTTCTCCCTGACGGGGCAGGCCAACTCGATGGGGAACCGTGTGTGTGCCTCGAAAGGGACCTGGCCCGGCTATCGAGCGTTCGCCGATCCGCCCACCCGCGAGGAGATCGCGGCGACGTGGGACGTCCCGCTCGGTCGCCTGCCGCGGTCGCCAGGCCCCGGGTTCGTCCGTATCGTCGACGAACTCGCCAGGGGCGACATCGACGTCTGCTGGACGGTCGCGACCAACCCGGTCGCGGGGATGCCCGACGCGAGTTACGTCGAGCGCGCCCTCGACGACGCGTTCCTCGTGGTGCAGGACGCCTTCTACTCCGATACGGTCGAGTGTGCCGACGTGGTGCTGCCGGCGGCGACGTGGGGAGAGTCGGCGGGCACGACGATGAACATGGAGCGGCGGGTCTCCAGGATCACTGCGGCGAGCGATCCGCCCGCGGCGGTCCGACAGGACGTCGACATCATCGCGGCGGTCGGGAACCGGATCGCCCCCGACCTGTTCGCCGCCCCGCCACTGGACCCCGAAGCGGTGTTCGACGAACTCCGCGGGCTGACGGCCGGCACGACGGCGGATCTCTCGGGCATCTCCTACGACCGGCTCGAGACCGAGTTGGCGGTCCGCTGGCCCGCGCCCGACGAGGAGAGCCAGGGCGGCTACCGCTACTACGACGGTGACTGGTCGTTCCACACCGACTCCGGACGGGCTCACTTCTCCACCGTCGCCCACCGGCGCGTCCCCGAACCGATCGACGAGGAGTACCCGCTCACGCTGACGACCGGCCGGCTCGCCGGCGTGTACAACACGGGTGTCCGGACGCGGGGCGACGACACGGGGCGACCGACCGCACGGATACACCCCGAGACGATCGCGGCGTACCTCGACGCCCTCGACCGCGGCCGGACCGTGCTCGAATCCCGTCGGTCCCGCGTGACGGTCGACGTCGCGCCGACCGACGGCGTCCCGCCCGGCGTCGTCTGGCTCCCGATCCACAACGCGGCAGCCAACGAACTGACGCTGTCGGCGGTCGACCCCGAGTCCGCCGAACCCAACTTCAAGCAGTGTGCCGTCGGACTCCGGCCCCCCGCACGGCCCCGATCCGAGGGCGACGAACTCGTTCTGTCGAGGTAGCCGGCCGGCGACCGTTCGGCGTCGTGGCCGACTCCGACAGCGACCCGTGTCGACAGCGACCGGTCCTGGCGGACGAATCTATAATTATTTATCGTCTTACTCGCCGTAGCTTGCTGTTCTTACACCGCAAAGCTGAAACGTGCCTGTATTTTTATTTCTTTCTCTCACCAATGAAAACATCGTGCTCAGAGAAATCTCTGGCCAAAACGAAACCACACTGACTGAAATATGCGATTTTGTCAATCACATGGCTTATTAACTACCAGAATACACGCCCAAAGCGTGTTAGAATTCAACACTGCGGAACAAGAACTTCGCGGAGTGTGGGAAACGAACTGTGAGTCGTCCGGGGAGTGTTCGAGGCGGACGTCGTCGGCCGACGACGCGCACGACGTCGTCTCACACACCGGGTGTCGACTGTCTCCGACGGGGGGTGTCCGGTCGTGAACAGTCCGATCCGGATGACGAAGTATCGGACGCTCCTGTTGGCGACGGTCGGGTTCAACTTCTCGTTCCTCATCTGGTTCTCGTTCGCGCCCTTCACGGGGCCGATGGCCGAGGAGTTCGGCCTCTCGATCGCCGAAATCGGCGTGCTGGCGAGCGCCGCCATCTGGCTCGCGCCGTTCGGGCGGATACTGACCGGGTGGCTCTCCGACAAGTTCGGGGCTCCCGTGGTGTTCGCCATCGTGCTCACGTACGTCGGCGTGTTCTCCATCTGGAGCGCGTTCGCCGAGTCGTACGCCGTCTTCTTCGGGACGCGGCTCATCGTCGCGACGGCAGGCATCACCTTCGTCATCGGCATCCAGCACGTCTCCGAGTGGTTCGAGGAGGAGGAACTCGGGACGGCCGAGGGCATCTACGCCGGCATCGGGAACGCAGGTGCGGCGGGTGGTGCACTCGTCCTCCCGCGCGTGTTCGGCACCGACTGGAGCGGGCCGCTGTTCCAGACGAACTGGCGGGCCGCGTTCTTCTACACCGGCGTCGTTGCCATCGGACTCGCCGTCGTCTACTACGTCTTCGGCGAGGCCGCGAAGTCGGCCGAGAAGCGGCAGGCGACCAAAGAGAGCGCGACCGCAAAGGAGTGGTTCTTCACCGCCACGCGGTACGGAACGGTGCTCCTCGCGCTCGGGTACGTGATGACCTTCGGACTCGAACTGTCGATGAACAGCTGGCTGGCCACCTACTACCGCGCAGGGTTCAACACGCAGAATCTCGTGCTCGCCTCGACGTTCGCGGCGACGTTCTCCATCGCGGCCGGCCTCTTACGACCGATCGGCGGCTACGTCAGCGACTTCCTCGCGCGGAAAGAGAAAGACATCCTGCCGGTGTTCACCGGCCGCTACCGCGAACAGTGGACGTTCGTCTCGCTGTGTTTCGTCGTCCTGACGATGCTGGGGATGACCCTGGCGGGACTGAGCGGACAGGTGCTGCTCGCCGTCGGCGTCGGATTCCTCGTCGGCATGGGGTGTGCGTTCGCCGAGGGTGCGATCTTCGCGCAGGTGCCGGCCATGTTTCCGAACAGTTCCGGCGCAGTCGCCGGCGTCGTCGGCGGTGTCGGGACGATCGGCGGGATCGTCTACCCGCTGGTGTACGCCGCACCGTTCCTGCCGAACCTCCACGTGGGCTACTCGGTCGTGGCCGTCTCGATGATCCCGATCGTCCTGCTGGCCGCCTGGGTCTTCCAGCCGCACGTCGCCGAACGGGCGACCGACGACGGGTTCGTCACGCCGGAGGATTCGACGGCGATCGCCGACGACTGAGGATCACCCGAGCGTTCGATCTCTCCCTCGGTTGCGGCGCGCGGGTTCGGCCGGGTTCCGTCGAGCGCGGTACGGTCAGTCGTGGCCCGTCGTCTCCGTCGTCTCGGGCTCCGTCTCCCGGTCGTCGATCAGCACGACGGCCTCGCCGTCGACGACGGTCCCGCCGTCGCCGTCGCGGACCGTCGTGCGCAGTCGGAAGCGGCCGCCGCCGAGCGCGTCGACCACCTCACAGACCGCCGTCACGCGGTCGCCCACGTCGACGGGACCGACGAACCGGACGCTCTGCGAGAGGTAGATGACGAGCCCCGGGAGCCGCGCGAGCGCCGCGCTCACGATCCCGAGCGTCAGGACGCCGTGGGCGATCCGGCCGCCGAATCGGGTCGTCGCGGCGAACGCGTCGTCGAGGTGGAGCGGGTTCTCGTCGCCGGTGGCGCGGGCGAACGCGCGGACGTCGCCGTCCGTGAGTCGTTTCGAGAAGCGAACCACGTCGCCGACGTCGACGCCGGGTGCCGCACGGTCCTCGTACGCGTACTCACCGTCGCCGGCCGTCGTCACGTCCGACAGCGACAGCCCCGGCAGGTAGTACGAGAGTTCGCGGATGGAGACGACGCCGACGAGGTGGCCGTCGTCGAGTACGGGAACCTGATCGATGCCGTGGTCCCTGAGCGTCTCGGCCGCGGCTTCGATCCCGTCGTCGACGGCGACCGTCACCAGCGGCGCGGACATGCAGTCGGCGGCGGTCGTCTCGTCGAGCGGCCGATCGGCGACGACGAGCGCGAGCACGTCCGAGTCGGTGACGATGCCGACCGGCTCGTCTCCCTCGACGACGACGATCGACCCGACGTCGGCCTCGTGGAGGTGGCGGACCACCGCCCGTGCCGGCGTCGTCGGTGCGACCGTCTCGACGGTCGGGCGCATCACCTCCCGGACGACGACGTCGAACACGTTCTCCCGGTCGTCCACGCTCCGTCCACCCCTGTCCGAGTCGGAGGGCATGGCCGTCGGTTCGACGGTCTGGTACTTAATGTACGGCGGCGAGCACCCTCCTTCCCCCCCGTCCCTCTCCGAGCCGTCGATAGAAAAACCCATTAACGACCGTGATCAATCTACTCGCGGGGAAACTATCCATGTCTGATACCTCCGACTGCGACACCGACGCCGCCGGGGGAGCGGCGCGGGACGCAGATCCGTTCGGCATCGACCTCGGTCCCACTTCGACCGAGGATGCCGGCTTCGCCCTCCTCGGACACGTCGAGCAGTACGAGGACGCTCCGGACGAGTGCACCATCTTCCCGCGGGCCGCCTCGCCGGAGTTCCCGCGGACGACGAGCTGGGTGACCGCGAAGGAAGGATCGTACTGCTCGCTCGAAGACGTCCGGTGACGGCCCGGCGACCCGCTCAGGCGGCGTCGTCGGCTCCCGAACCCGCGTCCGGAACAGAGACGAAGTCGTCGACCGGCATCACGGAGTAGTCGACGCTCAGGGTGTCCCTCGTGGCCCGGATCCGCCCGACGAACGTCGAGATCTCGTCCAGTCGCCCCTCGAGCACGAACAGTTCCATGCAGAAGTGGCCGCCGACGTGGCTGTGGAAGTTCGAGGCGACCAGCCCCTCGTACTGGTGACGGAGGCTCATCATCCGCTCTTCGACGCTCGTCGTCTCGTAGTCGAAGACGACCGTCACCACGGCCATCAGTTCGCGGTCCTCCAGTCGCCGGTCCTCGAACTCGCCGAGCAGGTTCCGTGACGCCTCGCGGATGACTTCGCTCCGTCCCGTGTAGCCGTGTTCGTCGGCGAACGTGTCGATCCGCTGGAGGAGCTCTTCGGGCATCGAGACACTGACGACGGTCATATATTAACTCAAGGAGGACAAAGTATTAAGGATTAGTATATTCCGGGAACGGTCCCGTCACGACGCGGTCGCCGACGGTCTCGTCGTGGCGCGGTCGCCGGGTTCCGCCGCGATCCCCGTCTGTCTGTGTGTCTGTGTGTCTGACTGTCGAGTCGCTCTCGGTCAGCGTTCCCTGTCGTGTGTGTCGGTCCCGGTTCGCCGGCGACAGAGCCGCGACGACCCAGTGGAACTAACCGCTCGTCGGTCTATCGTCCGGTCATGATACCCCGTCGCTCGCGATTCGTGCCGTCTTCGCTTCCCACCCGCTCCCGACAGTGTCGTTCACGGCGTCGCTCTCGCTCACACCCTCGCTCACGGCGTCGTCCCCGACAGTGTCGCTCCGTCGACGACGGTCTCCAGCGATGACTGCCGCGTTCCTCACCGGTACCACGATCGCGCTCGGGGTCGTGGCCATCGCCGTGTTGCTCGTCGTCTCGGCGTTCTTCTCCGGGAGCGAGATCGCCATCTTCTCGCTCGAACGCCACCAGCTCTCGGCGCTCTTGGAGACCGACGACGCCCCCGACCCGCGGGCGGCGGTACTCCAGCGCCTCCGCGAGGACCCCCACCGGCTCCTGGTGACGATCCTCGTGGGCAACAACATGGTCAACATCGCGATGGCGAGCATCGCCTCCGTCCTCCTCGCCGCGGCGCTCTCGCCCGAGGTGGCGATCGTCGCGACGACGCTCGGGATGAGCGCGCTCGTCCTCGTCTTCGGCGAGATCACGCCGAAGTCGTACGGCGTCGCCAACGCCGAACGCCTCGCGCTCCGGGTCGCCGGCCCGCTCGTGGCCGTCGAGCGACTGCTGTTCCCGCTCGTCTTCTTCTTCGACGTCGTCTCGCGCGGGCTCAACCGGGTGACGGGCGGCGGCGAGGACATCGAACGCCCGTACGTCACTCGCGAGGAGATCGCGGCGCTGTTGAAGACGGGCGAGCGGGTCGGCGTCATCGACGAGGCCGAACACGAGATGGTCGAGGGCGTCTTCGAGCTCGGGTCGACGACGGCGCGGGAGGTGATGGTCCCCCGCGTGAACCTCGTCGCGGTCGACGTGGAGACGCCGCTCGACGAGGTCATCGAGGTGTGTGCCACGAACCGGCTCACCCGGGTCCCCGTCTACCAGGGGACGCTCGACACCGTCGTCGGGATCGCGGACATCCGCGACGCCGAACGCGCGCTCCGCGAGGGGAGGGGCCTCGACGAGGTGCTCCTCCCCACGCTCCAGGTGCCGGAGGGACGGGAGATCGACGACCTCCTCGCGGAGATGCAGTCCAAGCGCGTCACGATGGTCATCGTCCGCGACGAGTTCGGCGAGACCGAGGGCATCCTCACCGTCGAGGACATCCTCGAGGAGATTGTCGGCGAGATCTTCGAGGTCGGCGAGGAGCGGTTCATCCGACCGACGACCGACGGGCTCGTCGTCAAGGGTGAGGTCACCGTCGGCGAGGTGAGCGACGTGCTCGGCGTCGACCTCCCGACCGAGGGCGAGTTCGAGACCGTCGCCGGCCTCATCAATGCGGAACTGGGTCGCATCGGCGACGTCGGCGACAGCGTCGTCGTCGACGACGTCGCCCTCGACGTCGAACGTGTCGACGGCCACCGCATCCGCCGGGTGCGTGTCCGCCCGCTCACCGACGCGGACGACGGCAGTGACGGGATCGGTGAGGGCGGTGATGGGACCGGCGACGCCGGCGAGGACGAGGACGATCACGGTGGGACGGCGGGTCCCGACGGGACGGACGACGAGCACGGGGCCGACACCGTCGATCGGTGAGTTGACTCCGCTTCGACAGCCACGACGGGGGTCGGCCACCACTGCCGGCACCACGGCGCGTTCGACTCCCGTGTCGCCGTCCGTCCGCCGGTCTGCCACAAGGCTTTGGCTCGTGTGGTCCGTCTACCGTACGTGGCATTCGAACTCGAGGACTTCGCGGCGAACTCCGAGCGGATCATGCGGTGGCTGGAGATGGGGGCCGCGTACTTCCTGGTCGCGCTGTTCGCCATCGGCGTCTTCGATCTCGGCCTCTCGCTGTACCAGCTCCTGGTGTCGGGACGGTTCACGGACCCCGACGCCGTGATCGACCTCATCGACACGGTTCTCCTGCTGTTGATCATCGTCGAGGTGTTCCAGACGGTCGTCGCCTTCAGCCGGAACGAACCCGTCATCCGTATCGTGATCAACGCCGCGCTCATCGCCATCGCGCGGAAGGTGATCAGCTACCGTCCGGGCGAGTACCAGAACATCGAGGAGGCGTTCGTCGCCGCCGGCTCCTTCACCCTCCTCCTGGCCGTCCTCGTCTTCGCCTTCTTCGTCATCCGTCGCGTCGACATCGAGCCGCTCGAACCCGACCCCGGCGAACTCGAGTGACCATCGGCCCGACACGTGGCCCGCGAGACGGCACACGTCACCGGGACCGGCCCGGCCTTCGGTCGCCGCCCCTACTCGGTTCCGTTTCGCGCTCGGTCGTCCCACTCAGCTCCGTCCCGCGAGTTCGTCCGCCGCCGCGCGGAACAGCCCGTCGAGGATCTCGGGCGTGGTCGGGTGGTACGCCCGATCCGGGATCTCTGCGACGTCGAGTCCCATCTCGACGGCCAGTTGCATCGTCTTCGCCATCACGTCGGCGTGGTAGTGCAGCCCCTGGTAGCCGAGTACCCGTCCATCCGTGCCGACGACGAGCGTCGCCAGCCCTCTGGGGGTGGCCTTCGTCTTGAACACGCCGTCGTCGCTGGCGTGCCGCGTCACGGCGACGTGGTCGACGCCCGCTGTCGTCGCGGAGGCGACCGAGTGACCCACGCGGGCGTACGGGTAGACGCCCGCCGCCGAGAAGACGACGTGGTGGTGGACGTTCTCGTACTCGGCCAGGTCGTCGCCGGCCGCGTGCGCGAGAACGTTCCGGGCGGCGACGAACCCCTGTTCCTTGGCGACGTGCAGGATGGGCTCCTTCCGGTTGACGTCCCCGACGACGAACGTGTGGGGGTCGTCGCGTGCCTGCATCGTATCGTCGACCCACCCCGGCTCGGGCGTCAGCGCCGTGTTCTCCAGCCCGAGCCCGTCGAGGTTCGGGCGGCGACCGGTGAAGACGAAGAGTCGCTCGGCCTCGCGCGTCACCTCTACCCCGTCGTGTTCGAGGTGCATCCGTACGCCCCCTTCGACAGATTCGATCCGCTGTTCGTACGCGTTCGTGAGGATCTCGACGCCGAACTCCTCGCGGTAGATGTCGAGCAGTTCGTCGCCGAAGTCGGGGTCGGCCTCGTCGAGCGGCCGGGCGTCGTGTTCGACCACGGTGAGGTCCACACCGGCCTCGGCGAGGTACGGCACCATCTCCATGCCGACGTAACCGAACCCCATCACGATCCCCGACTCGGGGAGCGACGTCGCGTCGAGCACGTCCGCGCTCGTCAGCGGGTCGACCGCGTCGATGCCGGGGAGGTCGGGGACGTTCACGACCGAACCCGTGGCGACGACCACGTAGTCGGCTTCGATTTCGTCGCCGCTCGGTTCTAGGTGAAGCGTGTGGTCGTCGACGAACGTCGCCCGCTCGTGACGGAACTCGACCTCCTCTCGCTCCGCCATCCCGTGGACGGCGGTGCGGCGGTGACGCGCGAAGTCGTGGATGTGTTCGTCTTTGGTGTCGACGATCCGGTCGAGGTCCATCTCGGGCAGATCGCCGACGAGTCGGTCGTCGTGTCGGGCGCTGTACCGGTGGCCCGCCGCGGAGATGACTTCCTTCGACGGCATGCACCCCCGGAGGATGCAGAGCCCACCGCCGGGCTCGCCGTCGTCGACGAGCGTCAGTCGCGAGACCGCTCCGCCGACGTGTTCCGCGAGTCGCTCCGCGACGGCGACCCCGGCGCTGCCGTACGCTCCGATGATTGCGACGTGCATACCCGGCTTCCACCGGGTGCGGGGAAAGCCGTTGGGGCGGTCGTGCGAACGGATCGCCCAACCGCGATCCCGTACGCGACCTCGCCGTCCGACCCCGGCGCGTCAGCGGGAGATCTCGTCGTCGTCCTCGGCAATGACGGTCTCGACCTCCGCGGGCGTGATCACGGCGAGGTCGCCGTCGATCGTCCGTTTCAGCGAGGCGGTCGCCGCACCGTAGGTGAGACAGTGTTCCACGTCGCCGCCGCCCGCACGTGCGGTGAGGAAGCCGCCGACGAAGGCGTCGCCCGTCCCGATGGCGTCGAACGTCTCCGCCTCGTACACCGGCTGTTCGAACACCTCGCCGCCGTGGATGCCGACTGCGCCCTTGTCGCCGCGCGTGACGACGACCGTGTCGGCTTCGGAGTCGGTCGCCAGCCCGTGAGCGATCTGGATGGCTTCCCCGTCGCGGCCGAGCACCTCGCGGGCGTCGCGCTCGGCGGCGAACAGCACGTCGACGTGGGGGAGCAGCGCCTCGTACGTCTCCTTCGCCCGCGCCTCGGACCACAGCTTCGACCGGTAGTTCAGGTCGAACGCGATCGTCGTCCCGCCCTCCTTGGCGACCTCGAACAGCGCTGCCGTCGTCTGCCGGAGCGTGTCGGAGAGGGCCGGCGTGATCCCGCTCGTGAAGAACGTGTCGGCCTCGGCGACGACGCCCGTCGCGAGTTCGTCGGGCGTCGCCGTCGTCACCGAGGCGTCGGCCCGGTCGTAGATGACCTCGGTCCCCCGTGGCGGCCCCCCGTGTTCGAGGTAGTAGGTGCCGAGGCGTCCGTCGGTCGAGGTGTCCCACTTGACGCCCGTCCGAACGCCGTGGCCACGGAGTTCGCGGACGAGTCGCCGACCGAGCGCCGAGTCGGGGAGCTTCGAGAGCCACACGGCGTCGAGACCGAGCAGGGAGGCCGCGACGGCGACGTTGCTCTCGGAGCCACCCGCCTGCACGTCGAGCGTGCGGGTCCGCTCGAGCCGCTCTCCACGTGGCGGCGAGAGTCGCAACATGGTCTCGCCGAACGTTACGAGATCTGTCATCGTCCCGGATTCGGCGCACCCGTACAAAAGTCCGGCCGGTCGCGAACGGAATCCGCGGAGAGCCCTGCTCACCTGTCGTGCGGGACTGCCGGCGACGGTGGACCGACTGCGACCGCCGTGGTGTCAGGCGTCCGACTGCCCGGCGGACGGGCTCGAGACCGGGTCGGGACACACGACGCTCGCGTCGTACCGGATCGTGCTCTCGAACCTCCCGTCCGGCGTCGTCGCCTCCACCGTGAGCAGTGCGTCGACCCGACCGTGGTGATCGTTGCAGTCGACGTCGGCCATCACCGGCGTCATCTCGCCGCTCGCGAGGCCGTCGTAGCTCCCGTCGACCTCGATCGGACTGTCGGGTCGTTCCATCACCCGCAGGTCGAGGGCCCGGTCGGAAACGCGGTTCTCGACGACCAGGAGCTTGACGCGCGTCTCGGTCCGCGTGACAGGGTCTTCGCCCGGATACTGCGGCGGCTCCGGGCTCGATCCGCCGGGATCCCAGATCGAAATCAGCGCGCGCTCGTGGTCCGACACCACCAGCGAGATGCCCCGGTCCACCACGGCCGTGTCGAACCCACCAGTGCCGGCCACCAACGCCGACAGCGACACGACGGCGAGCAACAGCCACGCGATCCGTCGACGGCGCATCTCAGTTCCCCCGCAGTTCGGGTGGCTTGTCCGTCCCCCCGATGAGGTTCTCGTGCTGGTAGTAGTAGTTCGCGACCGCCGACAGCACGAAGGCGACCGAGAGGAACGCGCCCGCCGCGATGTCGGGGAGCGTTCCGAACGGGCCGACGTTCAGCCACGCCACGGCGACCACCGCGATCCCGACACCGCCGAGCGCGAGGTAGTACTCGCTCCACGGGATGTCCTCGCCCGGAACGACCTCGAGGTAGATGTCGAGATCGGCGGCCCGTTCGGTGAGTTCGACCTCCCGACGGTCGACTTCGACGATGCCCGTCTCCTCCAGCTCCGGCACGTGCGTCTGCTGGAGGCCGTTGTAGACGCGGCGGCGCTGTGTCGAGGTCACCGCCTCGACGGGGACCTCGTTCTCCCACGCGGCCACCTGCGTCGCCAGCTCACCGATGTCGACCGGTCCGGACGTGCGCTTGAGGTGCTGGATCGCGAACCGCCGGCGCTGGTTCCGCAGGACGTGAAACAACTGATCCCGTGTCGGTCCCTCGCTGCGGTCCCACTCGGAGGGCTCGGACCGTGACTCGAGATCGGGTCCTCTCGACCCCGACGGCTGCTGTGAAGCGGTCCCCATTGTACTTTACAAGACTTTCATAGAGTAGATAATTTATTAAAACTTGTCATAGTTTGCTGCACCGCTCCGGATGGTGAATCGAACGCCTCGGCCGTTATGCGGTTCGTACCGCCCGTAGCGACCGGTTAAGACCACGTACGCTGGGCCTTCCACGCCGTCATGAGCCGCCTGTGGCGTCGCAGGCGGTTCGAGTGGTCGGCTCAGTCTGCTCATGTAAACGTGGGTCTCGGCCCTCGGGTCGGGTAAGCACGTCCGGTCGGACCGGACCCGGGATCGGCCCGAGTTCGTCTCCGAGGGCGTGCGAAACACGAGGTAATACGACAATGGTCAAACGACGCAAATTCGTGATCGGACTCGGCGCACTGGTCGCCGGCTCGGGTGCTGCACTGGGAACTGGCGCGTACACGAGCGCATCGCTCGAACGCGACTCGAACATCGACATCGTCTCGGACTCGAGCGGTGTGCTCGCGCTCAAAGACGAACTCCCCAGCGACATCGTGCACACGGACGGCAGCGGTCAACTCCACATCGACTTCGGGATGGGCTCCGGCAAGGGCGTGGCCCCGGGTTCGGTGTACAACCTCGACCCCGCGTTCAGCATCACCAACTACGACACCGTCTCCCACGACGTCACTCTGACGTACGACCTGGACGACTACAGCGGCGGCTCGCCGGCGTGGGCGAACATCTTCTTCACCGTCACGGACGGTGAGGGGAACAGCTACTCCTTCGGGGCGAAGGAGCAGAACTCGGGCGACGCCAACACGGTCACGATCCCCGACGTTGGCTCCGGTGAGACGCTGCTGGTGACGATGCGCGTCGACGTCAAGGACGACGCCAGCACCAGCGACAACCTGAACGGCACGATCGAGGTCTCGGCGAACTGACCCTGCCGGCGACGTCGGCACGACTCGGACTTTTTTGTTTGTCGTCCCCTCCGTTCGTAGCCAGCACGACACAGCGGTCGCACGTCGCGACCGTCGGTCGTTGCCGAACGGGACGCGGGACCGACGAACGCTTCGCCATCGTCGCGTGGACCGCGGAGTGCCCCAGCTGACGCTCTCGGGGACGCCGACCGGCGACCGTCTGTCGTCACTCGGCTTCGACGACAGGCACGCGGTGAGAGAGGGCTGTCTTTCCGGTGCTGGGTGGTACCCACGGCCGCGTAGTGACTGGTTAACCCCGGTATGCAGTGTTCGTTGCAGGCCACAACCGTCGCGTGTGGCCGTCAATGGCCCTCCCATCGGCCGGCGCAGTCGGCTCATGTAAACGTGGGTCTCGGCCCTCGGGTCGGGTAAGCGCGTCCGGTCGGACCCCGGTTCGGGACGACCCGTGCGGGGCTCCGAGGGCGTGCGGACAAGAGGTAATACGACAATGGTCAAACGACGCAAATTCGTGATCGGACTCGGCGCACTGGTCGCCGGCTCGGGTGCCGCCCTCGGGACGGGCGCGTACACGAGCGCATCGCTCGAACGCGACTCGAACATCGACGTGGTCAACGACGCCAGCGGGGTGCTGGCGCTCGTCAGCGACACCGACAGCGACGTGATCCGTGAGACGAGCGGGGGACAGCTCGCCATCGACTTCACGGCCGGTGGGAACGCCGGAGGCGTCAACGTCGACTCCCGGTACCAGGTCGGACAGTTCAGTCACTTCCCGCCGGGGGAGGTCGACGCGCTCCAGGACGAGACGTTCGGGGGCTGGGGAGATCCGTACGACGACGCGGCGTTCTTCGTCCAGAACAACGACACCGTCCCCCACGACGTGACGCTCACGTACACGGTCGAGGGGACGATCAGCGGGTCGCAGATCTACTTCCAGCTGCAGGACGCGGACGACGACGCGAGCAACGACGTGACGGACGAGATCCTCATCCCGAACGTGGCGGGACGGGACAACACAGCCTTGGTCACGCTCGACCCGGGCGAGAAGGTCGGCGTGTCGTTCCAGGTCGACACGGGCGACGGCGACCCCGGCTTCGGTGCCGGCACCGACGGCTCGACGTCGGAGGACCTCTCGGGACGACTGACGATCAGCAGCAACTGACTCGCGGGGTCGTCCCCACGGGCAACCGTTCCGATTTTTACTTTCGATACTCCGTCCGAAAAGTCGATACCGTCGGTGCCGCAACGAGCGAGCGTACGCGACCGGTTCTCGACGACTGATACCCGATGACCACACCACTCTCCCCGTCACCCACGTTCGTATGACCCGCCGAGCACGGACCGTCCAGGCGGTCGAACTCCTCGTCCTCCTCGCGGTCGTCGCGCTCGTCGTCGGCCAGTTCCTCGGCCAGCCGATCCTCCTGAGCTACGTCACGACGGGGAGCATGGAGCCGACGCTCGATCCCGGTGACGGCTTCGTCGCGGTGCCGGCGGCCGTGGCTGGTCCCGTCGAGGAGGGCGACGTCGTCGTGTTCCGTGCGGAACACGTCGGTGGCGGCGGACTGACCACCCACCGCGTCGTCGGGGAGACGTCCGAGGGGTTCGTCACACGGGGCGACGCCAACCCCTCGACCGACCAGGCAGCCGACGAACCACCGGTACAGCGGCCGCAGATCGTCGCGAAGGCGGTCCAGGTCGACGGCGCGGTGGTCGTCGTCCCCCACGTGGGGACTGTCGTCGAAGGGACGCGTGGGTCGGTCGAGACGGTCCAGCGCCGCCTCGCAGCGCTGCTCGGGACCGACGCCGTTCTCGGTCCCCGGGGGTTCGCGACCCTCCTGTTCGGGCTCTCGGTCGTCGCCTACGTCGTCGACTCGCTCCGCGAGTCGGCACGGGGTGAGCGCCGTTCGCGCGACCGCTCCCGCGACACCGGGACCAGCACGCACCTCGTCGTCGGCGCGATGACGCTTGTGCTGGTCGCGACTGCGACCACGGCGATGGTCGCTCCCGCGGGACCGTTCGAGTTCGGCGTCGTGAGCTCCTCGGTGGATTCGCCCGGTCCCGGCGTCATCGAACGGGGCTCGACGGAGAACGCGACGTACGTCGTCAGCAACGGCGGCGTCGTCCCCGTCGTCGTCTTCCTCGATCCGGCGTCCGAGGGGGTGGCGGTCTCGCCACGGGAGGTTCGCCTCGGGGCCCGCGACCGGGTGAACGCCACGGTCGCCCTCTCGGCCCCGCCGGAGACAGGGTACTATCGGCTGTTCCTCGTGGAACACCGTTACCTCGCCGTGCTCCCACACTCGACCATCGCGTCGCTGTACGCCGTGCACCCGTGGCTCCCGATCGTGGCGATCGACGCCCTCCTCGGTGGGTTGTTCTACCTCCTCGGCGTCGGCCTCCTCGGGACCGGCCGCGTCCGGTCGCGGTCGCGCGAGACGTCGGCCGCGAGCAGGCGATTCCTGAGTCGGCTCCTGTAGAGCGGTCGGAGGAGCCGACCGCGAGCTCACTCCTCGCGCCGCCGGCCCGTGTGTCCCGGATAGTCCCGTTCGAACCGGTCTTCGATCTCGTCGCGGTCGATCCGGATGATCGTCGGTCGGCCGTGCGGGCAGGCGTAGGGGTTGTCACACGCGTCGAGCGCCTCCAGCAACTCGAGGACGCTCCCCTCCGTGAGCGACGTGTTGCCCGTCACCGACGGGTAGCACGCGAGGTCGGCGACGAGCGACTCGGCCGCGGCGTCGACCGTCTCGCGGCCGCCGTCTCCGTCCGGGTCGCCGTCGCCCGAGACGAACCCCGCCAGCGCGTCGCGGAGCCGGTCGGGGTCGAGCGTCGCGTCGAACACGGCCGGCACCGTCCGCACCTCGACACGGCGGTCGTCGACGCGGCCGGCGTGAAACCCCACCCGTGCGAGCGCCTCGCGGTAGTCGTCGAACAGCGTCGCCTCCCGCGCGGTGAGTTCGAGTTCGACGGGTTCGGCCAGCGCCTGCGTCGGCGTCTCTCCCTCGAGCTCGGCCAGGAGCCGCTCGTAGTTCACCCGTTCGTCCGCCGCGTGCTGGTCGACGAGCACCAGCCCCGCCTCGGTCGCCGCGACGACGTACGTCTCGTGCACCTGTCCGAGCACCCGGAGTCGGGGCAGGCGGTCGAACGTCCGGTCGAGGTCGACGGCGTCGCCGGCGAGAGTTCGCTGTTCTGCCGGACCGACGACGCCGCCTCCCCGGTGTGGTGGCTCCGTCGCCGCCGCCTCCGTCGGCTCGCTCGCCGTCTCCCCGTCCGTGGATTCGGCGTCTCCCGCGTCAGCGCCGGCGTTCGTGGGCTGGTGCGGCCCAAGATCCGTCTGCCCGGTCGCCGTCGCGTTCGACGGAGTCGTTCTGCGGTCGGTGGTGTCTCCGACCCTGCTGTCGCTCCCGTGGGGATCACCGATCTCCGCGTCCTCTCGCTGACGCCACGGTGTGGTCGTCTCGGGGTCGCTCTCGGCGGTGTCAGACTCACTCCCGGCGGTGTCCGACTCACTCTCGGCGGTCTCCGGACCCTCGGACGGCTCTGACTCCGACCCCTCCTCGTCCATCGGCCCCTTCTCGTCCGCCGACCCCTCGGATCTGGTCGGCTGCGACGCTCGCCGGTCGTCGCTGCTTCCTTCCTCGACGCCGGTGTCGGCCCCACCCGCGCCGGTCGCCTCCGATCGCGACGCCGCCGTCGCCTCCGATCGTGACCGCGTCTCCGACCGCCGTCCGTCCGTCCGTCCCTGGCGGCGCTCCGGCTCCGCGACGGTGTCGGCCGTGGGCGACTCCGGTTTGATCTCCGTCTCGCTCGCCCGTGACCGTCCACGCGGGGCCGACGAACGGATCAGTCCGTGGTCGACGAGCGCCGACTCGACCCTGTTCCGGACCGCCCGCCGCACGCCCGACTCGTCGTCGAAACGGACCTCCATCTTGCGGGGGTGAACGTTCACGTCGACTGTGCCCGGATCGACGTCGACGAACAGCACGGCGAACGGGTAGCGGTCCGGGGCGAGCTGGCCGCCGTAGGCGTCGAGCACCGCCTCTCTGAGCACCGCACTCGTGACGTACCGCCCGTTGACGAACGTCGAGAGGTAGTCTCGCGTGCTCCGGGTGGTCTCGGGGTCGGAGACGAGTCCCTTGACCGCGACGTTGCCCCCTGCCCCGACCGCGCCGTCGCCGTCGGTCTCGTCCCCGTCTTCCCCTCCTTCCCGTCCCGCGACGCGGATCATCGACTCGGCGACCTCCCGTCCGTACACCGAGAGGACGGCCGACTCGTGGCTCCCACGACCCTCGGTAGCGAACACCTCGCGGTCGTCGTGTTCGAGCGCGACCGCCACGTCGGGGTTCGCGAGCGCGTACTGCGTGACGACGGTGTTGACGTGGTCGAACTCCGTGGCCTCGGTCTTGAGGAACTTCCGGCGCGCGGGCGTGTTGTAGAAGAGGTCGCGTACCTCGACGACGGTCCCTTCGGGACAGCCCGCCGGCCGAACCTCCCCCAGTTCGCCCCCCTCGTAGACGAGCTCGTTCCCCCGGTCGCCGCCGCGGGGCTTCGACCGGATCGTCAGCCGCGAGACCGCACCGATGGTGTGCAGCGCCTCCCCGCGGAAGCCGAGCGTGCCGACCCCCGACTCGAGGTCGGCGATGTCGCGGATCTTCGAGGTGGTGTGCTCCTCCACGGCGGCCCGGAGCGCCGACGCCGTCATCCCGACGCCGTTGTCTCTGACCCTGATCTCCTCGGTGCCGTCACCCGTGACCGCGACCGAGACGCGCGAGGCGTCGGCGTCGAGGCTGTTCTCGACGAGCTCTTTGACGACCGACGCGGGCCGTTCGACCACCTCGCCGGCGGCGATGCGCTGGACCGTCTGCGCGTCCAGTGCGCGGATGCCGTGGTCGGGGTCCGCGCCGTCGGTCGTGTCGGGGTCGTTTCCTGTGCTCGTCTCGCGTCCGTCTCCCGGCGAACCCGACCCGGATCCGGCGTCGGGTTCGCGGTTCGCGTCTCTCACTGTCCCTCCCCGTTCCCCGTCGGTCCGACCCCGTGCCCGTCGACCGCCTCTCGACCCTGCCGGGCGGTCCGGTCCGGCTCCGCCAGCACCCGTCGCAGGCTCCGGTACTCGTCGACCTCCTTGATCGTCGTCTCGCCGACGCGCTCGCGGTCGAGCCACGCGAAGTCGACGTGCTCGTCGCTGATCTCGACGGCGTCCCCCTCGAAGCCACACCGGTAGACGACGGCGAACTTCCCGCGGCGTTTCTTCTTCTTGACTTTGCGCACCGTGGTCGCGACCGGTTCGGCGTCGGTGACCGCCAGACCGGTCTCCTCTTCGACCTCTCGCTCGAGGCTCTCCACGGCGGCGTCGCCGTGTTCGATCTTCCCGCCGGGCAGTTCCCACGTCCCGTTCGGGTTCCTGAGCAGGAGCGCCTCGGGCGTTCCCTCGCTCTCACGGACGAGGATCCCCCGCTGGACCACCTTCGCCCACATGTCCGCGCCCATCAGTCGCCCTCCACTCGTCGGTCGTCTCGCGACCACGGGATGGCGTGTCCTCGACTACCGGTACGACGCGGGTCGCTCCCGACGGCACCAGTGCGGGAGCGCCCACGACGGCTGTGACTCATTGCTCCACCCGATGGCGTAGAGACGTATCAATCCAGTGCCCCTCCTGCGTAGTGACGCGTGGCGTCGTGGCTGGCGTGTTGCGTATCCTCGCACGAGGACTCCGCGGGTGAACGAGAGACGGTTCGCCGCGACGTCGCTTCGCTTGACACTCATCACCCGAGCGGAGCGGGACGGTGAAGGAGTCTCGGGTCGGCCGTAGCGGGCACGGGGTCCAGAGCGACGGAGCGTCTGCCTCACGCCCTGACTCGTCGACTCTCGCTCGTGGTGTAGGCCTCTTCTCATGGGGTGAGTATCTTCCCACCAGGTAATGGTATGACATCTCATGACATATCCTCCCGTGGAGGGCCGAGGAAGCCGATGTCAGACCCAAAGACCCGCGCGAACCGGCGTCCGACGAATCGTGCCCCACGGGAGCCCGAACTCGTCGACGGGTGCCCAAAGCCGACCACTGGAACGGTCCGACGACGCGACTGCTCTCTGGTGGACCCATGACTGACGCGTGCACGTCCCACGGGGAGCGTCCCGTCGACGATCCACCAGGGGTTCGCTCCGTCGCCGACGTCGTCGCGGACGCACGCGCAGCACAGGACTCCCTGGCGTCGGGCTCGCAGGAGACCGTGGACGAGCTCACCGAGGCGGTCCACCGGTTGGTCTGTCGGACGCCGGGTATCTCGGAGCGGTGGGCCCGCACGGCCGTCGCGGAGACCGGTCAGGGGAACGTCGGCGACAAGGTAGAGAAGCTCGAGCAGGTGGTCGGCCTGATGTACGAGGAGATGACCGGTGAACGATCGGTCGGCCTCGTCAGCGACCGGTCCGAGGATCGGCTGAACGTCCGCAAACCGGTCGGCGTCGTCGGAGCACACACTCCTTCGACCAACTGCGCGTCGACTCCCGTCGCGCTCGCACTGGCGGCGTTCAAAGGCGGGAACGCACTCGTCGTCTCGCCGTCGCCTCGAGCCGTCGAGACGTGCGACACGATCGTCGACGACGTACAGGACGCGCTCGAAGCACGGGGGTTCCCGCGTCGACTCGTCCAGTCGCTCTCGACACCGATCCGGAAGGACCGGACAGAGGAGCTGTTGACGCGTGTCGACGTGATCCAGGTCACCGGCTCACCTGCACAGGTGGAGATGGGGGAAACCTGCGGGACGCCGAACTACTGCGTCGGAGCCGGAAACACGGTTGGAGTCGTCGATCCGACGGCGAACCTCGGAGTCACGGCCGAACAGATCGCCCACAGCGCGGGGTTCGACAACGGCCTCGTGTGCCTCTGTATGAGCAACGTACTCGTCCCACCCACACTCGCCGACGAACTGGTGGCCGAACTCGCGGCCGCCGGTGGCTACGTCTGCTCCACCGCAGAAGTCGGTCCGCTGCGAGAGACGCTCTACGACGGGGGGCGCATCGATCCTGCCTGTATCGGTCAGCCCGCGGAGACGATCGCGTCGATGACTGGATTCGGCGATGAACTCGACGGGAAGTCGTTCATCGTCGCCCCGCTCGGTGGCGTCGATCTCGACGACCCCCTCGTCGGCGAGGACCTCTCGCCGGTCACGGCGCTCTACGAGGTGCCACCCGAGGCTGCCGCGGCGACGACGAATCGCATAACGCGTCACCAGGGCCGCGGCCACTCGTGTGCCGTCTACGGCGATCGAGACCGGGCCATCGAACTGGCGACGCGGATCGACGTCTGTCGGATCTCCCTGAACCAGTCGAGCATCGCCCTCTCGATCGGGGAGCACAACCGCGCCGACACGTCGCTCTCGCTCGGCTGTGGAACGTGGGGCGGGAACCAGACGGACGGCAACATCACCTACGAGCAGTTCACGAACGTGACGACGCTCTACGACCGGGTCGACTCCGCTTCACGGTCCTCCCGACACACGTCCCGCCGTGAGCGCCGCCATCCCGTCCCGGACTCGAACTCCGCGTCCGAGTCCGACCCGCGGTCGGAGTCCGGGGTCATCCGACAGCTCCTCTCCCGCCTCGGTGTGGGCGACTGACCCAGTCACGAGCCCGTGATACGACGGACGCCGGTCTCTCCCGCTGGTCGGTGAGCGAACCGTCCTCGACGAAGCGGTGACCGGTAGCCGTCCCTCGTGACTCACCTCGCTCACCCCTCTGTGTGTCCCAGCTGCTCGGACATCTCCCGGGAATCGTAGTATATCCGATCCTCTTGCACCCGGCCGTCCGCGATCAGCGTCTTCGACATCCCGCTGACCGCCATCTCGTGGTCGGTCGGCGGGATGCCGTAGAACTCGCCCTCGTGAGTACCCGTCACCGTCGACTCCCACATGACGACCTCGTCGCCGGCGAGTACGTCCTCGACGTGCACGGCGAAGTCGGGAAACCCCGCGCAGAGCTCGCGGAGGAACGACTCGAACGCGTCCCGCCCGTGGAGTTCGCCGCCGGGTACACCAGGATCGTAGAGGTCGACCGACTCCGCGAGCACGTCGAGCTTTGAGAAGTCACCCTGCCACAGGCCGACGTAGTCCGCGATCACCTGTTCGTGTCCGCCGAGGTCGGATTCTATTTCGACCATCGCTGGACTCACCCGTTCGTACTGGGTCGTGGGACGACGTAACACTACGCCGTGAGAGCCTGTGCACTCTCTGAACAGGCTCGTGCGGTCGGATTCGGCGTTCACGCGGCCCCCGTGCCGTCTCCCGTCTCCTGGATCCTACCCGCTGCCAGTCGCTTCCGCCCGGAAGACGACGACGGAGGTCGTCACGACGACGTCACTCCAGTTCACCGAGGGGCTCGGCGTCGGTCCGATACTCCTCGTAGAGCGATTCGGCCCACGACAGTACGGCGGGGTCCTCGCTCACCAGCAGACCGACCACTTCCCCTCGGTTCTCGCCCAGCCAGACCAGCACCCTGCCGTCGACGATGTGGAGGTTGATTGGGACCACGCCGTCGTACGCCCGGACCGAGTCCTCGAGCGCCGTCCACACGGCCGTTCGATCCGGGTCGGCACGGATCGTGTCGATGAAGCCGCTCTCGAGTACCTGCGTGAACTCGAGGTGTCCCGCCTCGACTCGATCACGGAGCACGCGCACGTGGTCCGGGAGACCGGCGTTGTTGAGTCCCCGGTACTCGGTCGCGTCCCTGAACAGCTCGAGCGACCTGGTGAACGGAGCCGCGGGGTTCTCGGCCGTCACTTCGACGATCTCGGCGTCGCGGAGGTGATGGACGTCGAGTGAGAAGACGGGCGGTGGGAAGTGGTTGACAAGGTCGCCGAGCTGGTGGTAGGCGTCGACGGTCTCGACGTACGAGCGGAAGTCCGTCACCATCGCTTCTCCCAGTGGGGTGAGCCAGTACTGGCTCCCCTCGGAGTCGACCCACTCCCGTGACTGTGCTTCGTTGAGGATCCGGGCGACGGTCGACCGCGAGCAGTCTACCTCCTCCTGAAGTTCCCGTCGGGTGGCTTTTCGATCGACGAGTGCGGTGAGTACCCGCACCCGGTTCGCCGAACTGGCGAGAAAGCGCACGGCCTCCAGTGAGGACTCCATCCCGGGACCGACCGACTCGTTCCACCATGAAAAGTGTTCACTCGCCCGTTCTCGGTAGTGTGGGCCGCCAGTCGCGGCTTCGAGCGGACGACTCGGCTGGGGAGTCGCGGTCGGGATGCTCGTTGTACACCGTGGGAACCGTCTTACACCGCACCCGATTCCTATCAGGTAAGAAAATAATGGTGCGTGTTAACGTTCTACTCACAGGAGCATCGAATCGGGACGGACCGACCGCCGTGGTCGGCTGACGTCGACCACGAGTGACCCGACCGCACGAACCACTGTTCCCTGCGCGAGACCCCTCCGTGATCGACCATGGCACAGAAGGAGACGGACCCGATCCTCGATCCGACGCTCGAGATGTACCGCTTCTACGAACAGGACTGGGCGGACTACGACACGCTGTCCGAGGCGTTCGAGTGGGAAGTGCCCGAACGGTTCAACATCGCCACGTACCTCTGTGACCGGTGGGCCGAGGCCGACCCCGACCGCGTCGCGGTGTACGCTGTCGAGCCCGATGGGACCGAGACCGAGCACACGTACGGCGAACTGTATCGAGACGCGAACCGATTCGCGAACTACCTCGCGAGTCAGGGGGTCGAGCGGGGCGACCGGATCGGCGTCACCGGTGCCCAGAGGGTCGAGACGCTGCTCGCACACATCGCCACGTGGAAACTCGGCGCCGTGTCGGTGCCGTTGAGCCTCCTGTTCGGACCGGACGGCTTGCGGTACCGGCTCGACGACTGCGGCGCGACCGCGTTCGTGGCCGACGAGACGAGCCTCCCGGCTCTCCGGGAGATCCGCGACGACCTCGAGGCCCTCGACACGGTGCTCACCGTCGGCGACGCGTCGACCGGAGCCGACGAACTGCCCGTCAGAGAGGCCATCGAGGGTCACTCGGCCGACGCCGAAACCACGACCACGGACGCGGAGACGACCGCGATGCTCCTGTACACGAGCGGGACGACCGGGCCGCCGAAAGGGGTCGTCCACGCGCACCGGAGCCTGCTGGGTATCCTGCCCGCGTTCGTCACCATGGTGGGCAACATGGAGCTCCGGTCGGACGACGTCGTTCGGATGACCGTCGAGTGGTCGTGGGCCGGCTCGTTCAACAACGGGATACTGCCCCCGCTGTACTACGGCGTCCCCGTGGTCGCGGACGCCGATCCACGGTTCGATCCCGAACGGGAGTTCGAACTCGTCGACCGGTTCGGCGTCTCCCTCCTCGCTCCCGGGCCGGCGACCGGCTATCGCATGATGATGCAAGTCGACGACCCGACGGCGCGCTACGACCTCTCCAGCCTCCGGGTCGCCATGCAGGGGGGCGAGGCGCTCGGGCAGACGATCGTCGAGTGGTTCGAGGAGACCGTCGGCGGCGTCACTGTCCACGAGGGGTACGGGCAGTCGGAGGCGTCGGCGTTCGTCGGCGACTGTGCGGCACTCGGGATCGAGCACCGCTCGGGGTTCATGGGGAAACCCGCACTCGGTCACGAGGTTCGCGTCCTCGATCCCGAGAGCCTCGATCCCGTCGCACCCGGCGAGATCGGCGAACTCGCGCTCCGCTACGACGGGAACCCGCTGTGTTTCAAGACGTTCTGGAACGCCCCGGAACGGACGCGACGACGGATCCAGGATGGCTGGTTACGAACCGGGGATCTGGTGTCGATGGACGAGGAGGGCTACGTCTCGTTCCACAGTCGGACGGACGACGTGATCGTCTCCTCGGGCTACCGGATCGGGCCCGACGAGATCGAGGAGTGTCTCGCCGAACACGAGGCAGTCGCCAACGCCGGCGTGATCGGCGTCCCCCACGAGCTGCGCGGCGAAGTTCCGAAGGCGTTCGTCGTCTCGACGGAGGGGGTGGCCGAGAGCGACGAACTCGGGGCGGAACTCCAGGCGTACGTGAAAGACCGCCTCGCCAAGTACGAGTACCCCCGAGAACTCGCGTTCGTGGACGAACTCCCGAAGACGACGACCGGGAAGGTTCGTCGGCGCGACCTCCGCGAGCGGGAGGGGCTGCTCGAAGCGGACTGACGACGGGCACGCAGCTCCCAGGTCTATCCCGCCGCTCGATACTCCCACGGCTCGCACTCTGTCGACATCCGATCCCGTCGTCGTTCGTCTGGACGCGCCGATGCCCTCGAACGTCAGTCCCCGTCGAGCTGCTGCCACTGTCGTACCCTCGGCTCCTGCGGAGACGTCTCGTCGACGTCGGTTCCACGTACCTCGTCGAGGACGGTCTCGACTGCGACGTCGTCCGGAGACAGGAGGGCCGGTCCACGGCGAACGGGGCGACGCGCACCGGGCACGAGAGAGAGTGGCGTCAGTCGTCGCAGGGCGGCGCTGCCGTCGGCGAGGCCGCCGTGCCACGTGCTCGACGGCGGAGCCGACCGATCTCCTCGCGGACGGTGTCGCGTTCGACCAGCGCGAAGCCCACCACGACGACGAGGAAGCCGACGACGGTCCACGGCGACGCCGTCGAGCCGAGCACCAGCCAGCCCAGGAGCGCTGCGAACACGGGCACCGCGTACGCGACCAGGTTCGCACGGACCGGACCGACCCGGTCGATGAGGCCGAAGTAGATCGCGTACGCGACCGCGGTCGAGGGGATTCCGACGACGAGGAGGCTCGCGACCGTCGCGGGGCCGATGCCGACGACGCTCCCGGGCGACTCCCCGACCGCGAGGCTGGCCCCGTGGAGCAGGACCGCCCCGCCGACCATCGCCCACGCCGTCAGCGGAACGCTGCCCATCCGGGGCTCGACGCGCTGGAGCAGGACGCTCCCGAACGCGACGGCCGCTGCAGCGCCGAGCACGAGCACCTGTCCGACGGCACCCGCGTCGGCGACCGTCGCCGGCGACGGCTGGACGATGAGGACCACACCGCCCAGCGCGACTCCGATGCCGACCGCGCCGATCCGGGAGAGTCGCTCGCCGACGAGCCACCACGCGAACACGGGTGCCAGGACCGGGTTCAGCCCGTACATGACGGACGCCGCCGCGGGTGTGGTCGTCCCCTGTCCGAGGAACAGCAGGCCGTTGTTGAGGAACACGAGGAACCCGGCCGCGGTGGCGATCCCCAGCAGATCCCCGCGGGTACGGGGGAGCCACGCTGTCCGGGGGTGTGTGAGGCCGACGTATGCCAGTAGCACGACCGCTGCCAGGTCGAACCGGAGGCCGGCGAACAGCACCGGCGGGAGTTCGCGGAGCCCGGTCTTGATCGCGACGAACGAGCCGCCGAACAGGGCGGCGAGGAGGACGAACAGTCCGGCGTCGCGGTAGCGCGCGGGGACCGACGGCGTGGTCGGAAGCGCCGGGAGGAGGGCGTGCCAGTTCACCGGTACCACCGGTCGAGGGATGTCTCACTGGGGGGCGTGTAACGCACTATCCGCTGTAGGGTACGGATCGTGAAGAGGGCTGCGCGAGACGTGCTGGCACGAACCGGAGCGTCGCCTCACACTGTCGAATTCCAGGGGTTCGTCCGGTCTCGTCGGTCCCCGGATGGATCCGATCACGTGGCAGTTCACGTCAGAGAGCGCTCGACCTCGGCGTGAACGTCTCCCGACTCTGCACCTCCCGTCTCGTGGCGACTCGGCGGTCGATTCGTTCGGACTCCTGCCGCTACTCGGTGTCGAGCCGCCGCTGCCACTCCTGGACGCGACCCATCAGTTCGAGTGGAGAGGTGTCGTTGACGTCGGTGTCGCGCAACTCGTCGAGGACGGCTTCGATCTCGGGGTCGACCTCGCCGCCGTCGCTGGCGGGTTCCGCTGTCGTAGTTTCGGTCGTCGTCTCCGTCCCACCGCCTGCTGCGAACTGGCCGCTGCCGAGGTCGAACACCGCCTGCACCGGCCCCGACCCCTCGCTCGAACTCCCCTTCGCCTCGATGGCCTTCTCCTCGCGGAGACGGTCGAGCACTTCGGAGGCTCGGGAGACGACTGGCCCCGGCACGCCCGCGAGGTCGGCGACGTGAATCCCGTAGGAGCGGTCGGTCGCGCCCTCCTCCACGGTTCGAAGGAACGTCACGCTTCCATCACGTTCCTCCGCCGCGACGTGGACGTTCGCCACCCTGGGCAGGTGTTCGGCCAGCGACGTGAGCTCGTGGTAGTGCGTCGCGAACAGCGTTTTGCATCCGATCTCGTTGTGGAGGTACTCCGTCGCGGCCCAGGCGATGGAGATCCCGTCGTACGTCGCCGTTCCCCGCCCCACCTCGTCGAGGACCACCAGCGACTCCTCGGTGGCGGAGTGGAGGATGTTCGACAGCTCCTGCATCTCGACCATGAACGTCGACCGGCCCTGGGCGAGTTCGTCGAGCGCACCCACTCTGGTAAAGATGCCGTCGACGACGCCGATCTCGGCGCTCGCGGCGGGCACGAAACTCCCGACCTGCGCGAGCAACGTGATCAGCGCCGCCTGCCGCATGTACGTCGACTTCCCCGACATGTTCGGGCCGGTGACGATGAGGAAGTCGCGCTCGTCGCTCGCGTGCCCGCTGGCACGGTCTTGTTCGGCGGCAGCCGCCCCGCCCATGTGCAGGTCGTTCGGGACGAACTCGGTCGTCGTCTCGACGACGGGGTGTCTGCCGGCCTCGATGTGGAGGTCGCCAGACTCCGTCAGGGTGGGGCGCGTCCAGTCACGACCCGCGGCGTGCGTCGCGAGCGACGCGAGCGCGTCAACCTCCGCCAGCGTCCGGCCCACGTCCTGCAACAGTTCGGCCCGTGCGCCGACCCGGTCGCGCAGGTCGCAGAACAGCTCGTACTCGAGGTCGGCGCGCGCCTCCTCGATCCGGAGGATCTCCCGTTCTTTCTCCGTGAGTTCGTCCGTGACGAACCGTTTGGAGTTCTTCAGCGTCTTGATCTCGCGGTAGTGCTCGGGGACGCGATCGGCGACCGACTTCCCCACCTGGATGTAGTAGCCGTCGGTCCGATTCCGGTCGACGGTGACGTGACTGAGGCCGTGCTCGCGCTTCTCCCGCTCGGCCAGCGAGTCGAGCCACCCCTCGATCGCCTCTTGCCGCTCGATGTGGTCGTCGAGTTCGTCGTCGTACCCCTTCCTGAGGAGCTCCCCCTGCGTTACCGTCTTCGGTGGGTCGTCCGCGAGCGCGTTCTCGAGTTCGGCGTGGAGGTCGCCGGCGGCCTCGCGGTCGGGACGGTCGACGACCGCCGCGAGCGGAGAGTCGGCGAGCGCACTCTCCTCGACGGCCTCCGCGAGCGCCGGGAGGAGCGCGAGCGTGTCGCGGATCGCGAGGAGGTCCGCGGCACCGGCTCGCCCGCCGACAGCGCGCGAGGCCAGCCGTTCGAGGTCGTACGCGCCGTCGAGCGCGTCGCGGAGGCGTTCGCGCGCGAGCGCCTCGGTGGCGAGTGCCTCGACGCAGTCCAGCCGGCGACCGATCTCCGTGCGGTCGCGCCGTGGGCGCGTCACCCACTCCCTGAGGAGGCGACCGCCGGCGCTCGTCACCGTGTGGTCGATGGTGTCGACGAGCGATCCCGTCCGGTCGCCGTGCATCGTCTCCGTGAGTTCGAGGTTCCGCTGGGTGGTGGCGTCGAGCGTCAGGTGGTCGGTCGGCTCGTACCGTCGCAGCCGAGTCATCGACGCCAGCACGCCCGTGTTCGTCTCCGCGACGTACGCGAGGATCGCGCCGGCCGCCCTGATCGCCACCTCGTCGTCGAGGCCGACGCTCGAGGCGGCGTCGCCGAACCGCTCGCCCAGCGCGTGCCGTGCCCGGCCCGGCGCGAACGCCTCCGTCTCGAACGTGGTGAGCGTCACGCCGTTATCGCGCACCCGTCGGAGGAACGCGTCGTCCCCACGGACGCCGGGTCCGGGCAGGAGCTCCACGGGGTCGAATCGGTACACCTCCGAGTGGGCATCGTCCACGTCGTCGACGGCTGTGACGAGGAACTGCCCGGTGGTGACGTCCGCGAACGCCAGCCCGTACCGGTCTCCCTCGGAGACCACGCTCGCGAGGTACTGCGCGTCCTCGCGGGAGGTCTCGAGCAGGGTGCCGGGCGTGACGACGCGCGTCACCTCGCGGGCGTGGCCCTCGGACGTCTCGTACTGGTCGGCGACCGCGACGCGGTAGCCTCGTTCGACGAGCGCCTTCAGATAGGGGGTGAGGTCGTCCAGCGGGACGCCCGCCATCGGGTACGACGATCCGTGCGAGGACTTCTGGGAGACCTTCAGGTCCAGCTCCCGTCCCACGGTCTCGGCGTCGTCGGCGAAGAACTCGTAGAAGTCGCCACACTGCATCGCCAGCAGATCCGCGTCCGTCTCCTCCTTGAGCGAGAGAAACTCTCCGACGATCCCTTGCGGCATTGTGGATATCTCCGGCGCTGGCGTGGTAAAACGCTGTGGGTCGACGGACGGTTGCGACCCACACACACACGAGCACAACCCTCTTTTCGGGCGTCGACCAGTATCTCCACACATGAACCAGCACGACCCTGACCGGATCACGGTCTACTCGGATTACGTCTGCCCGTTCTGTTACCTGGGACGCGAGTCGCTTCGCCGGTATCTGGACACCCGCGACGACGAACTCGAGATCGACTGGCATCCATTCGATCTTCGAAGTGGGAAGCGAAACCCCGACGGAAGCATCGATAACTCGGTCGACGACGGCAAGGACGACGACTACTACGAACAGGCGAAGCAGAACGTTCGCCGCCTGCAGGAGAAGTACGACGTCGAGATGACGCTCGACATCGCGACCGACGTCGACTCCCTGCCCGCACAGGTCGCCTCGTACTACGTCAAACAGCACTACCCGTACGAGACGTGGCTCGAGTTCGATAGTTCGATCTTCGAATCGTTGTGGAAACGGGGCGAAGACATCGGCGACGAGGCGCTGCTCGTCGACCTCGCCGACGACGTGGGAATCGACGGCGACGAGATCCGCGCGGCGCTCTCGGACGAGGCCCTGCGCGAGGAGGTGCGCGCGCGGTTCACCGAGGCCCAGCAACACGGGGTGACCGGTGTCCCCACCTTCGCCTACGATGGGTACGCGGCACGCGGTGCCGTCCCGCCGGAACACCTCGAACGACTCGTCGAGGGCACCTGACGCGGCGGTCGTCGACTCCTCACCCCTGATCGGGATTCTCGGCCCGTGCTCACCCGTCGCCGTCGCTCCCGAGCACGGTGCCGATCTCGGCGATGGAGTCGAGGACGTAGTCGGGCTCGATCTCCGACCCGTCGAGCGTGGCGGCGTCGGTGACACCCGTCCGGACCAGCACGGTCGTCGCGCCGACCGCGATGCCCATCTGAACGTCCGTGTCGAGGCGGTCGCCGACGAGGAGGCAGTCGCTCGCGTCGACGCCGAGTCGATCGAGTGCGAACCGCCCCGCCACGACGGAGGGTTTGCCGGCGACGGTATCTGGCTCGCGCCCGGTCATCCCCTCGACGGCACCGATGACCAGCCCCGCGCTCGGGACGATGCCGTCCGTGCCGGGTTTGGTCCGGTCGGGGTTCGTCGCGATGATGGGTGTCCTCGGGGTGATCGCCCGGAGCAGGCGCGTGAAACGGTCGTAGTCGAGGCCGGTATCGAGCGACAGCACGACGACGTCCGTCCTCATCGGATCCTCGGTGACCGTGACGCCCCTGTCCGTGAGCACCTCGCGGAGCGACGGTTCGCCGAACACGTACGCGCGGTCGTCGGGGTACTCGCGGGCGAGGTAGTCGGCGGTGACGACGCCGGCCGTCACGACCTCGTCGGGCGTGGCGTCGATCCCCATCCCGGCCAGTTTCCGGACGTACTCCGCCGGGGACTTCGTCGCGTTGTTCGTGAGGAACTGGACGGCGACGCCGGCGTCGCGGAGCGTGTCGATCGCCTCTCTCGCCCCCGGGATCGGCACGTCGCCGCGGTACAGGGTGCCGTCCATGTCGACCAGTGCGCCCTCGATCCTCGTTCTCGCGTGCACGTCGTGGGGTACGGGGTCGAGGACATTACCTCTGGGGGCACCGGCGTGGCAGTGAACGGATTCCCGAGGGTACGATCCGACGACGGGCCGGGCACCGAGCGCCACGGCGTCGACCGGCACCCGATCCTCTCGATGGCACGACAGTTAATACCACGCACGCCCGTACCTCGAACATGGCACAACGAGAGGTCCAACAGGTACTCGACGTCGACCAGTACACCCTCGGCCTCGTCGGGCCGGAGCAGGAGTGGGCGGGGACTGTCGCCGACGGCGGGACGATCCGCACACACACGCCACCGGCGTGCTGGGGACCGATGATCACGCCCTCGTTCCGCGGCGGCCACGAGGTGACGAACCCGATCCGCGTCGAGGGAGCGGCGGTCGGCGACGCCATCGCGCTCCACATCCGCGACGTCGAGGTGACGTCGATCGCCACGTCGACGGGGAGCATGGTCGAACGCGAGGGGGCGTTCGGCGACGACCCGTTCGTCGACCACAGGTGTCCGGAGTGCGGCACGTCGTGGCCCGAGAGCGTCGTCGAGGGGACCGGCGAGGACGCCGTCAGGTGCGCGGAGTGTGGTGCCAACGCCTCCTCGTTCGGCTTCGAGTACGGCTACACGGTCGTCTTCGACGACGACCGGACCGTGGGACTCACCGTCGGCCCGGAGGGAGCGGACGACCTCGCCAACAGAGCCGACGAGGCGATGGCCCTCCCCGAGAACTCCCGGCAGCACCCCATCCTCCTCTACAAGCCGTCGGAGATGCCGGGCACGCTCGGCCACCTCCGACCGTTCATCGGCAACATCGGCACCACCCCCTCGATCGAGCTTCCCGACTCGCACAACGCCGGCGATTTCGGGCAGTTCCTCGTCGGTGCCGGGCACGACTGGGGGCTGGCGAGCGAAGCGGAACTCGAGCACAGGACGGACGGCCACATGGACATCAACGCGGTCCGCGAGGGATCCATACTGATCTGTCCCGTCAAGGTCGACGGCGGCGGCGTCTACGTCGGCGACATGCACGCCAACCAGGGCGACGGCGAGCTCTCCCTGCACACGACCGACGTCAGCGGGCGGGCGACGATCGACGTCGAGGTGGTGAAAGGGCTCGACATCGACGGCCCGCTCCTCCTCCCCAACCGGGAGGACCTCCCGCACATCGCCCAGCCGTACAGCGACGCCGAGCGAGAGGCGGGCCGCGCGCTCGCCGCCGAGTACGGCGTCGACCTCGTCGAGGACGTCGGGCCGATCCAGGTGATCGGGACGGGCGCGACGATCAACGATGCCACCGACAACGCGTTCGACCGCGCCGCCCACCTGCTCGACATGTCGGAGGGGGAGATCCGCGCCCGGTGTACGTTCACGGGCGGTGTCGAGATCGGTCGCCTCCCGGGCGTCGTCCAGCTCACGATGCTCGCGCCGCTCGACCGACTCGACGACCGGGGGATCGCACACCTCGTCCGCGACCAGTACGGGCTCTGAGCGGGCGGCTGGCTCCGACGCCGATCGCCCCGCAGACTACGCGCCGACCTGGTTGGTGAACGGGTACATCGACGCGGTACGCCTCGCGACGGTCGCGAGTCGGAGGATGTACGCCGTGAGCAGGAGGATCGGGGCGAAGCCGGCGGTCACGATCGTCGGGATGATCAGCCGGAGCGTCGCCGGCGCGGTCGTCCAGCCACTTGAGTCGGTGAACAGCAGCATCAACACCACCGAGACGATCTGCACGGGGACGCCGATGGCGAGGAGGGTGCGCGAGAGCGAGGCGAGTTCCGACTGGATGAAGACGGTCTTGAACACGCGTCTGGCGACGTCGATCTGTTCGAGGCACTCGACGAGCTCGTCGAGCGCGTCGGTCGTCTCCGCCGGCAGGCTCTCGGCGTGTTCGGTGCGGAGCCGCCACGCGTCGTAGATGTCCTGCTCGTAGCTCGCGTTCAGCGTCGCGAACAGCGCGTAGTTGAGTCCGGTTGTCGGGCGAGTGAGGAGCGCGATGACGTACTCGACGTGCTCGCCCAGTCCCGTCACGAGCGCCTCGAGTTCGGCGACGACCGCGTCGTCGACCTCCTCACCGGCCACGCTCCCCGTCGTCAGCTCCGCCGAGAGCGCGTCGAGCCGGCGGGCGATCGTGCGAAACAGCAGGAGGACGAACTCCGAGGGACTGACCGGGACGACGCGTCGGCCGGTCGTCGCGCCGACCTCCCGTCGGTACCCCACCATCTCGTCCATCTTCCCGCGGATCTCACCCGGCGACTCGAGGTGTCGCGCCAGCACGAACTGGCTGATCGAGACCACGATGGTGATGAGCGTGAAGTTCCCGCTGATCAGTGCGAACAGCAGAAAGAGGATCGGCGTCTCCTCTTCGAGCGGGACGAGCCCCGCCGCGACGGCGGTCCAGATCGTCGCGGAGACCACGAGCAGCCCGACGCCGGTGACGGCCAGTCGGCTGCCGCTCAACAGGAACCACTCCCCCGGTCGTCGTTTCAGGACGTACCACTCGACGGCGAACTCGAACCGGACGTCGTCCCAGCGGGTCGACATTCGCCCGTCGATTGCGGTCGGAGTGGTAAGTGCGTTCGTGCCTGGGACGACCGGGCGGCGCGTGCGGTCCGCCGCTCACCCGCCCCGCATCGCGGGGAACAGCGACAGCTCGCCGCTCGCTGGCTCCGACCGTTCCCGTTTCTCGCCGTCGCACAGCACCCGGACGCTCGGCCGGATCTCGCCGTCCTCCGTGAGGAGCTGGTCACGCGAGCGCGGATACCGGTCGGCGAACGCCCGGACGACGTCGCCGACCGTCGGCGGTGTGTTCGATTCGCTCCCCTCCTCGTCGCCCGGTGTGAGCGTCAACTCGACCGTCTTCGTCCCCGTCGCGCCCCGGAGCGGCCCGTAGAGGGTCACACGTACGTTCACGTGTGGACGTGGGTGCGAGGCCTCTTGTCGGTTGAGTTCGCTCTCGTCGGTTCGAGTTCACGCGCGCGACCTCGTCGCCGCCGAGTCCGACGCCCGATCAGTCGTCGTTCGTCGCCGCGAGGGTTTCCCCGGTCACGCTCTCGTCCCCCGCGTTCTCGTCGGGGCCGGTCACGCCGTCGTGTTCGCGCCCCCGGGAGCCGTCGCGCCCCTGCGCGTCGTCGACGTGGACGCCGTGGGCACCCTCGCGCTCGGCGGCACTGGGGGAGACACGGACGAACTCGGCGTTCGCGCGCGCCTCGGCGAGGGTGTGACCGCCGCAGTACGACAGCCCCGAGCGGATCCCCCAGAGGAACTCCTCGGTTTCGGGACCGAGCGCTCCGGCGTAGGGCGTCAACCCTTCGACGCCCTCGTCGGCACCGGGTTCGGTCCCCTGCTTGTCCGTCCGGGCCTCGTTGGCCGCCGTCGTCGACATCCCCCGGGACCGCTTGTACCGCTCGCCGTCGACCGTGACGACCTCGCCGGGTGCCTCGTCGGTGCCGGCGAAGAAGCTCCCGAGCATCACGGTGTCGGCACCCGCCACGAGCGCCTTCACCGCGTCGCCCGACATCCGGATTCCCCCGTCGGCGACGATGCAGACGCCGACGTCCGCGGCGGCCGAAGCACAGTCGTCCACGGCGGTCAACTGGGGCATCCCGGCTCCCGTGACCTTCCGCGTGGTGCAGTGTGAGCCGGGTCCGACGCCGACCTTGACGGCGTCGGCACCGGCCGCGGCGAGATCCGTGACGCCGGCGGGCGTGACGACGTTGCCCGCGACGATCTCGGCGCCGAACTCATCGTCGATGCGTGCGACCGCGTCCAGACATCGCTCCATGTGGCCGTGGGCGACGTCCACGACCACACAGTCCGCCCCGGCGGCGAGGACGGCTTCGGCCCGCGCGAGGTAGTCCTCGTCGATGCCGACGGCCGCACCGACCTGCGCGCCCGCCTCGTGTGCGCGACGGACCATCCGTGCCTGTTCGTCGACGCCCGCGAACCGGTGGATCACCCCGAAGCCGCCGACGGCGTCGAGTTCGACCGCCGTCTCGGTCTCGGTGACGGTGTCCATCGGTGCCGACAGCACCGGCGTCTCGAGTTCGATGCCGGGCGTGAGGTTCGTCGTCAGGTCGACGTCGCTCCGGCTGTCGACCGCCGATCGCTGCGGAACCACGAGCACGTCGCCGTACGAGAGTCCCTCTCTGACCTCCATCTTGTAACCTCGGAGAGCGAGGTGTTCGTCACACATATATCTGTTGGCTCGGTATCGATATCTGATCGGATACTCTGACCCGTAACTCTCATGCAACCTGGCTCTGTACTGCGGTTTTCGAAATACGAAGTTATCACAATCGATTCTTCGCGACGAAGACTTATGCCGCGGATCGGTGTGGCCACGGGTATGTTCGAAGGACTCCTGGGGTGGCTCCCGTCACCGTGGGGGCGCTCTCCCGACGCCAGAGCCGACGGTGGGCTCGAGACGACCGCTGCGAGCTCGCTCGCGGCCGGGGCGCACGCGCTCGACCTCGCCCAGCTGTTCGACGGGGTCGGTGCCCCGCTGTTCGCCCTCGACGCCGAGGGACACGTCGTCGTCTGGAACTCGGCGATCGAGGAACTCACCGGGGTGCCCGCCACCGAGGCGCTCGGGCTGGCACACGCCAGCGAGGCCTTCTACCCCGACGGCCGCCGGGCGAGGACGCTCGCGGACAAGGTGCTCGACCACCCCGAGGACGCCGACCGCGAGTTCGACATCGACCGGATGGACCACGACTCGCGGCTCTACGTCGACGAGAGCGTCATGACCGACCGCCACGGGGTCGACCGTCACATCCGGTTCAACGCGATGCCGATCTACGACGACGACGAACTGGCGGGCGTCGTCGAGGTGGTCCACGACCGGACGGACGCCGTGCGCAAGAGTCGCGCGACGCAGGCGCTCGTCGACGAACTCGGGCGGACCATCCGATCGGTCGCCGACGGCAACCTCGGGGACCGCGCGCGGTTCGAAGACGAACACGGCGTCCTCTCCGACGAGTTGCTCGTCGTCCTCGACGAGTTCAACGGGATGGCCGAACGGTTCCAGTCGCTCACCGCAGAGGTCGACGAGACGGCCCACACCCTGGGTGACGCCATCGACCACACCGTCGACGCTGCCGGCGAGATCGAATCACAGGTCCACGACCAGAACGACCTCCTCGCCCGTGGTGCCGAGGAGATGCAGGACCTCTCGGCGTCGATGGAGGAGATCGCCGCCACGTCCGACGAGGTCGCCTCGGCGGCCGAACAGGCGCGCACCGCCGCCGCTGCCGGACAGGAAGCCGGCGAGGGTGTCCGCGAAGCCACCGACAACGTCATCGACATCTCCGACGACCTGCTCGACAGCGTCGTCGAACTCCAAGAACGGATGGGTGCCATCGAGGAGGTCGTCGAGGTCATCGCCGAGGTCGCCGACCGGACGAACCTGCTGGCGCTCAACGCCAACATCGAGGCCGCACGGGCGGGCGACGCCGGCGAGGGTTTCTCGGTGGTGGCCGACGAGGTGAAACAGCTGGCGAACCAGACGCACGATCACACCGAGGAGATCGCCACGAGCATCGAGGAGATCCAGGCCCAGGCCGACGAGACGGTCGCGGCGAGCGAGGCCTCCCACGAGCAGATCGAGGTCGCCTCCGGCGAGATCAGCGAGGTACTCGACGCGCTGACCGAGATCGGCGACGCGGCCGACGCCGCGGCCAACGGCGTCCAGGAGGTCGCCCGTGCGACCGACGGACAGGCGACCAACATCGAAGAGGTGACGACGACGATCCAGACCGTCCGCGAACGGGCCGACGAGACGGAGGCCGCGAGCACGCGGATCACCGACGCGGCCAGCCACCAGTCGGTCGCACTGGACGACCTCCTGGAGCAGGTCGACCGGCTCTGTGGCCGCGTCGAGGCGGCGTCGGCGGACGCCGAGCGTTCCACGGCGGCACGGTCGGACGGCGGCGCCCGCCGCGACCGGCGGTCCGGGTTCGAATTCGACCGCTGATCCGGTCGGTGTCCCGGATCTCCCCGACGGGAACCGGGTCGATCAGTGGCTCCCGACCGCGCACCCGCCGCTGTACTCCACTTCCGCGACGCTCCCGATGGGGTCGTCGCCACAGACGGGACAGTCAGGGTTCCGCTGGTAGGGCACCGTCTCGAACGTCATGTCCATGGCGTCGTAGAACAGCAGCCTCCCCTCGAGCGTCTCGCCGGCCCCGAGGAGGAGTTTGACCGCCTCCGTCGCCTGGATACAGCCGACCGTCCCCGGGAGTACACCCAGGACGCCGGTCGTCGCGCAGTCGGGGACCGTCCCCGGCTCGGGTGCCTCGGGGAACAGACAACGGTAACACGGTCCCCCTGGCGTGATGGTCGTCACCTGTCCCTCGAACTTGTAGATCGCGCCGTGGGCGAGCGGCGTCTCCGTGAGCTGCGTGTAGTCGTTCAGCAGGTAGCGCGTCGGGAAGTTGTCGGAGGCGTCGACGACGAGGTCGTAGTCGTCGACCACCGCGACCGACTCGCGGTCGAGCCGGGTCTCGTGCGTCTCGACCGTGACGTCGGGGTTGAGTCGCTCGACGAACCGGCGTGCGCTCTCCGTCTTCGGGACGCCCACGTCCTCGTCGGCGTGGATCACCTGCCGCTGGAGGTTCGACCGCTCGACCACGTCGTCGTCGACGACGCCCAGCCGACCGACACCCGCCGCGGCGAGGTACTGGATGACCGGCGCGCCGAGGCCCCCTGCGCCGACGACGAGGACGCTCCCGTCGAGCAGCCGCTTCTGTCCCTCCGGCCCCACCTCGTCCATGATGATGTGCCGGGAGTAACGGTCCAGCTGCGTCGCGTCGAGAGAGAGGCTCATACATCCGGTTCGCGGCGTGCGGACATAAGTCCCCGCCGGTCGCGGTTCGTGTGGACGCACCCCACCGGACGGATCGGTGAATCGAGCGAGTTCGCGTGCCGGACCCCCGTGGGCCGACGATCAGACCGACGCGACGAGCGCTCGCAGGAGCCCCGCGACGCCGTGTGCGATCACCGCGGCGGCCAGATCGTACCGCCAGTAGAGGTATCCGAACACCACACCACCGCCGAACGTGACGAGGGCGGCGACGCCGACGGTGACTGGATCGAAGCCGCCGACGGCCGCCGCCGGAGCCGCCGCGCAGCCACCCAGCGCGGCGGCAGTCACGATGCCGGCCCAGGCGCTCGTCCGCGTCACCCCCAGATCGATCGCCGGTCGGTACGTCCAGGCGGTCCAGACCACGAGCGTCATGAAGCCGAACCGGAGGACGAGCTCCGTGACGACGCCGCCGGCGACGCTCGCGACCATCCCGAGCGACCCGCCGCCCGTCCACCGATTCGGCGGAGCGGGGTCGCCGCCGAGCGCGGCCACGAGGGCGTGGATCCCGAGCGTGGCCAGCGCCACGCCGACGCCGGCGACGGCCGGGAGTCGGTAGGTACCGGCCCCGTCACCGGAGAGGCGACCGGGAGCGAACGCCTGCAGGCCGACGTCACCGGCCAGCATCGCGCCGACGGCGGCCGCAACCCCGACCGCGACGACGCCGGTACCGATGACGGCGACCACTACCACCCACCGCGGCACGCCGGCCAGCGGCTCGAGCGTCGTGACGACTGGCAGCGTTCCGAGCACTGCCAGGACGCCGACGGCGAACGGCGGCCCGATCCGGCGTGGGTCGACGAGCGTCGTCTCCGGAGCCATGTGGCTCTCCACGTCGTGGCGAGTAAAGAACCCTCTCACGGGCTTCGTCCTGGCGGTCCCACGACAGACGAGAAAACGGCGTTCGTGTGTTTACTTGCCGCGACGCCTGCTCGCGCCCTGGCTCGGACGGACGTGTTCCGTGCCCTTGCCGCGGTTGTTCAGCCCACGGTTGGATTTGCCGGCGTTGGTCAGTCCACGGAAGGCGCGGCCCTTGTGTTTGTCCGAGCAGATCCAGTTGAGCTCCGAATCGTTCCGGATCGCGGGGTGCTCGGGATCGACGAGGATGATCTCGTGCCACTTCTGCGAGCCGTCTTCCCCGACCCAGTAGGAGTTGAGCACGCGCATGTTGGGGTGTTTGCGCGCGGCGCGCTCCTCGGCGATGCGCTGGATGTTCTTGCGGCGACCGATCCGGTTGATGCCCTGGCGCTTCGAGCGGCGGCCCGCCTTGAACCGCTGCTTGCGGGCGTTCCCCTTGCGGACGGCGACCCGAACCACGGTGATGCCCTGCTTGGCCTTGTAGCCGAGTTCGCGCGCCTTGTCCAGACGGGTGGGACGGTCGATGCGGACGATGGCGCCCTGGTCGCGCCACTCCTGCTTGCGCTGCCACTGCAGTTCGGCGAGTTTCCCCTCCTTCGGGGAGCGCCAGGCTTCCTTGATGTGTGAGTAGAAGCTTCGTGCCATGTTTTCACCGCGGGCGCTTGCGATTCGACGTCGGCGACGATGTCGCCTCCCGGAGACGCGACATCGCGCCTCCCCCGTCACATGTCGTCCCGTGCCGCCCGTCGGGTTCGGCCCCGGGAGCGGTCGCGGGTGCCCGCTGGCGTGCCCGCGTGCCAGCGAGTTACCTCCAGTTCCCTCGTGGCGCTGTTAAGGACTTCGAATCAGCACGCGTGTCGGGGGTGACCGGTAGAGGGCCGACGCGTCGGCGTCGACGGGGACCGAGGCTGTTCGTGACGATCGGGGCGTCAGGACCAGCCGTCGGTGACCGTCTCGAGCCACGTGGCGACCGCCCGCCCGCCGTCGGTCAGAGTGACGGTTCCGTCGTCGCCGAGGTCGACGAGACCGGTTCCTTCGAGCCTGGGGAGCACCAGGTGGTGTAGCTCGACGGCGGTCATGTCACGTTCGGTGCCATCGAGCGCCCTCGCTAGCGGTTCATGATCGGTTTCACCCTGGCGACGGAGGACGTGGAGCACGTCACGGCGGCGTCGTGCGGTGAGCACCCCGAACAGTTCGTCGGTCGTCAGGCCGCTCTCGGCGGTCGGGAGTGTATCACGGGGGGCTGGTGTGGAGGACATTGCTGACGGTTCTCTCTCAAACGGTAGCGTCCACGTCGAAATGAGCTGACGGGCAAATTGATTAGCCCTCCGGCTCCCGGTACAGCGCGTCGAGCACCTTTCGTTCCGCGAGCCGGAGGTGTTTGTGGAACGTCGGTGGCGTGATCCCCATCGTCGTCGACAGCGCTTCGCCGTCGGTCGTCCGCGGCCACTCGAAGTAGCCACCGAAGTACGCCAGTTCGAGCGCGGTCCGCTGGCGTTCGGTGAGGCGGTCTTCGACCGCCGAGTGGAACGTCGCCGAGGTACGAACCCGGCGGTCGTTCGTTCGTTGTGCCCGCAGCTCGAGGTCCGGATACGTCGCCGTGACTGTCTCGACGATCTCGCGGACGTTCCCCGGTGGCACGTCGACCGTACACTGCAGCTCCCGGTCGTCGAGGGTGAACGACCGGACCCGTCCGTCGAACCGTCTGAACTGCGTCACGAGCGCCCCGCCCGTCGTCTGTAGTTCCACGCGACGGCCCCCGTCGTGGCTGTCGAGTACCCGTGCGCGCTCGACCGTGGGGAACGACTCCGTCGCCTCGACGAACGCCTCCGGCGAGATTCCCCCGACGCTGTAGTGGCTGACGTATGTGTCGTCACCCACGGGGACGATCCTGTCGGCGAGGAACTCGAACGACGCGTCCGCACCAACGACGTCGGTGAACGGCTCGGCGAGGGCCGTCGAGCCGAACTCGAGCGTCGTCACGCTGTCGTTGACGAGGACGTCCTTGCGCTCGACGGCGCTGATCCCGAGACCGACCGCGCTCCCGAGTTCGACGAGCAACGAGCGCTCGCGCTCGTCGAAGCCGTCGTCGCGCTCGGTTCGGAGCACGAGCAGCCCGAACTGCCGCTCGTCGTAGGTCAGCTCGACGGCGACGGTGTCCGCTTCGACGGCGACGCCACGCTCGTGTTCGGTCGCCTCGGCGATCAGTGGCGGGACGACTCCCTGCCACGCGTCGCTCGGCCACTCGTCACCCACGGACGTCGTGACCCTGTCGTCGTCCCAGTTCACCGGCCCGACCGCTGCCCCCCGATACGGTCCACCGTCGACGAGTCGGTCACACACGGTCTGTTCGATGTCGGCTCGTGTCTCGGCACGAATGACGCCCCGGATGGCGTCGAAGACGCGGAGCGCCGTGTCGGTGACGCGCTCGAAGCGGTCGCGCTGCTCCTGGATCGCTTCCTCGTGTCGCCTCCGTTCCGTCGTGTCGCGAACGACGCCGATCCGTTCGTAGCCGTCGGCGCTCTCCTGGATGGAGAACGTCGCCTCGGCGGGGAACGTCTCGCCGCTGGCGTCCGTGAGTTCAGCTTCCAGCGTGGCCGTCTCACGGCGACCGCTCACGAGCTCCCCCTCGAGTCCCTTCGCGGCAGCACGGACGTCCTCGTCGACGAGCCGAGAGACGTGCGACCCGACCAGCTCTTCTCGCGGGACGCCGGTCATCCGGACGTACGCCTCGTTCACGAGCGTGAACCGGCCGTCGGAGTCGACCGCGTAGACGCCGTCGCTGAGCGCCTCGAACACCGTCTCGTACCGCGCGAGTTCCCGCTCGTGCTCGTGTCGGTCGACGGCGCTGGCGAGCAGGGTGGCGACGCTCTGGACGAAGTCCGCGTCCTGCTCAGTGAACGACCGCGCGGCCGTGTCGTGCGTCCCCAGAATCCCCCACGGCTCCCCTGGCGAGCCGATGACGACGCTCACGCCGCTCTCGACGCCGTGGTCCGTGAGGAGGTCCGGTCCGGTAAAACGCCGCTCGGTCGACAGCGCCTCGACGCGGACCGGTTCGCGCCGCTGGAGGGTGTAGCCCGCCTGTGAGTTCGCGTCCGCCGGGACGGTCGCCGTCCCGACGACACCGTCGTCCCAGCCGACGCCCGCCCGCAGGTGGAGCCGTCTCGTTCCCGCGTCGAGTTCGAGAACCTTGGAGTACGCCGTGTCGAGGATCTCCGACACGACCTCACAGACGTGCGTCATGAACTCGTCCACGTCCGTGGCCGTCAGTGCCCGTCTCCCGAGTCGTGCCACGGTCCGTTGCTGGTGCACTCGCGCGTGTAGCTCACGTTCCCGACGGACGCGGTCGGTGACGTCCCGGAAGTACACCGACAGCCCCGTCGGGGAGGGGTACGCCTCGACGGCGAACGTCGTCTCCAGCGGCGGGTATCGTTCCTCGAACGAGACCGCGTCCTGGGTCTCCATCGCGCGGCGATACTCCGACTCGAAGGCGGTGTCGACCGCGTCCGGGAACGCCTCCCAGAGCGTTCGTCCGACGAGTGCGTCGGCCGTCTGACCGAGCAACTGTTCGGCCTGGTCGTTGAGGTAGGTGAACTCCCAGTCGGTGTCGACGGCGAAGAAGGCGTCCGTGATCCGGCCGAACACCCCGTCGCTCGGCTGCGCGTCGGCGGACCACCACACGCGCGCCCGTGAGCCGACCTTCTTCGTTTCGACGGCTCCCCCGTCCGCGAGTCGCGTGAGGTGCTTGTGGGCCGTCCGGCGCACACAGCCGACCGCCTCCGCGACTTCGCTCGCGGTGACCGGTTCCCCCGCGGCCGCCCGCACGAACCGTTCGATGGCGTCGTCAGTGCGCTCATCCTCCATACCACGCGCTCGGGGAGCACCTACCTAAGCGTTCCCTCGAAGGAACGCTCTCCTGTTCCGCCCGGCCCGTGGTGCTTATCGGGTTCGCCGCGGTAGTCGATCGGGTGACAGACGATCCGGCCGACCCGGACGGTCC
Source organism: Salinigranum salinum (assembly GCF_009176545.1). GTDB lineage: Archaea > Halobacteriota > Halobacteria > Halobacteriales > Haloferacaceae > Salinigranum > Salinigranum salinum. The sequence continues at coordinate 838,421 of NZ_VTOJ01000001.1, forward strand.
CCACGAACGCGACGATCTCAAACCGCACCAGCGGCACGTCCCCGGACGGGGGATCTACGACGAACGTAACCGGGTCAACGACCTCACGGGTCGCGAGTGGAAGTACGCCACCAAATCCGTCATCGCCGATCCGTACCCGCCCGACCTCCAGCACGAGCTGCGGAGCGAACACGGCGGGCAGAAGCCGCCCCGACTGTGTCTGGACCTCGTCGAGCGGTTCAGCAAGGCGGGCGAGCGCGTCCTCGACCCCTACGCCGGCGTCGGCGGGACGCTCCTCGGCGCGAGTCTCGCCGCACACGAGGGCACGGGTCGCCGCGAGGCGCTCGGCTTCGAGCGCACGGCGCGGTGGGTCGACCTGTACGAGGAGGTCCTCGCCCGGGAGAACCGCGCTCGCCGAGAACGCGGGGAGCCACCCCTCGCTCCCCAGCAGCTGCGTCACGGCGACTGTGCCGTCCTCGTCGACGACGTCGAGACCGACAGCGTCGACCTCCTCCTCACCGACATCCCGTACTGGTCGATGGACGCGGTCGCTCAGACGCGAAATCCCCGCCGAACGAGAGCTAGCAAACTCGGACGGTTCGACGACGCCGACGCCAGTGACACGACGGCTGCCGCTGCGGACCCGGACGCCGCCGGTTCGAGCGTCGACGACCCCGCCTCGAAGGAGGAGTGGCTCTCGACGATGACCACGACGTTCGACGCGTTCCGCCGCACCCTCCGCGACGGCGCGTACGTCGTCGTCTTCATCGGTGACATGTACCGTGACTCGTCGTTTCACTTCCTCTCGGCCGACCTCGCCCGAGCTCTCGAGTCGATCGGACTCACGCTGAAGGCGGATCTGATCTGGTACGATCCCGCGAAGGACCTCCACGTGTACGGCTACCCGTTCGCGTTCGTGCCGTCGATGGTTCACCAGCACGTGCTCGTTCTCCGCGAGGAGTGAGCGTCGCTCGCGTTACTCGCCCGACTCGCGCACCCCGAGGTCCGCGAGGTTCTCGGCGAGGATCCCCGCGGAGCGTTCGAGCGCCGCCTGCTCGTCGGCCGGGAGGTCGCGCTCGACGACGTTCCGGATGCCGTCGCGGTTCACCACGCACGGCACGCTCGTGTAGACGTCCTCGATGCCGTACTCCCCCTCGAGGAGGGTCGAGACGGTGAGGATCGAGTTCTCGTCGCGGAGGATCGTCTCGACGATCTCTGTGGTGGCGAGCGCGATGGCGTGGTTGGTCGCCCCCTTCCGCTCGATGATCTCGTAGGCGGCCTCCCTGACCTCCTGCTCCAGTTCGTCCTTGCCGTCCTCGTCGATCCCGCCGCAGTGTGCCGCGGCGTAGGTGTCGAACGGGACGCCCGCGACGTTGGTCGAACTCCAGAGCATCACCTCGCTGTCACCGTGTTCGCCGACGACGTAGCCGTGCACGTTCTTCGGGTCGACGTCGCACTCCCGGCTGAGAACGTGTCTGAACCGCGACGTGTCGAGGACGGTGCCCGACCCGACGACGCGCTCGGCGGGGAGATCCGACAGCGTCCACGAGACGTACGAGAGCACGTCGACCGGGTTGGTCACCACGAGGAGGATTGCGTCGTCGGCGAGCCCCGCCGTGAGCTGTGGGATCAGCTCCTCGAAGATGCTCACGTTGCGCTCGCGGAGCTCCAGACGGCTCTCGCCCGGTCGCTGGTTGGTGCCCGCCGTGACGACCACCACGTCGGCGTCCCAGCAGTCCTCGTACCCACCCGTGGTGATGTCGACGGGCGGGGTGAAGTACGCGCCGTGGCTGAGATCCATCCGCTCGCCCTCCGCCTTCTCCTCGTCGATGTCGACGAGCACGAGTTCGCTCGCGACGCCGCTCGACGTCAGCGCGAAGGCGGTCGCGGCCCCGACGCTCCCGACGCCGACGACGGCGACCTTCCCCCGCGTGCGTGTACTCGACATAACGTTTACTCGAAACGGAGTGAGGATATACCTTGGGTACTCTCGCCACGTGCCGCGTGGCGTTTCCGACCGATCCATCGCAGTCTGTCGTCTCACGACCGATTTCGTATCGCAGCATGCGGTTTATAAGCGTGGATCGCTGGCGATGGCCCGGACGGACGCGATCCGATCCCGGAAAGCTCCGCTGGCCAGGCGGCACACACTACTGACTGCGACGAGTACGTCTCCTGTGACCCGATCGCCCTCCCCGTCCGACGGATCGACGCCCGACGCCCCGATGATGAACCCCGAGCGGTACCTCTCACGCATCGGCGTGTCGCCGGAGACCGTCTCCGAGGTCGATCTGACGACGCTCGAACGCCTCCAGCGCGCGCACGTCACGACCGTCCCGTTCGAGACGCTGTCGATCACCGGCGACCCGTTCGGCGAGCGCGACGGCGAGGGCGTCGTCCTGTCGCTCCCGGCCCTCTACGAGAAGATCGTCGTCGGCGAGCGCGGCGGCTTCTGCTTCGAGCTCGGCTGGCTGCTCGCCGACCGCGGCTTCGACGTGACTCGGCTGGCCGCTCGCGTCGTCAGCGCGATCGAGGTGCCGGCGAACCACCACCCGCTGCTCGTCACGCTCGACCGCCCCTACCTGGTCGACGTGGGGATGGGGCCGCCGATGCTCCGCCGACCACTCGCGCTCGGCGACCGAGCGGATCCCGACGGGGCCGGGGTCGAGTGGCGGACCGTCGAGAGCGACCGTCCGGACGCCGAGTTCTGCCTCCAGTACCGGACGAGCGGGGAGTGGACCGATCGGTACGTGTTCGACACCACCCCCCGCGACCTGCGTTACTTCGAGGCGACCTGCGACTACCTCCAGCACGCCCCCGAGTCGGGGTTCACGGGTGATACTGTCGTCCTCCGGGCGACCGAAACTGGCTTCGTGAAACTCGACCCGGACGCGTTCACGCGCGTCAGTGGGGACGACACCGATGAACGGTCGATCGATCCGGACGCGTACGCTCGGCTCCTCCGAACCGAGTTCGGCATCGACCCTCCGTAGTGCTCTCTCGTCGCGAGCACGGCTTCCGTGTCGACCGTCGACCATCCTCGCGACGATTCGCTATCGCGGAGTACGGTGTATCGGTCGCGAGCGGCGTCGGTGCCGTCCACGAACTGGTCGTTCGGAGACACAGAGCGAAACGGCCGAGAACCGACGTATCAGGCGTTCTGTCGGACGGACTCGAACTCGCCGGCCACGATCCGGTCGACCACGCTCCCGACGTCGACGTCGGGCGTCGGGCGCGGATACTTCCGCCGGAAGAAGCTCACCACGTTTCGGACGTCCCGTTCGAGGAGGTCGCGCGCGTTGTCGTGGTCGATCGACACGGCCTGCGGCCAGTCGAACACCGTGACCCCCTGTTCGCTCACGGCGACGTTGTACTCCGACATGTCCGCGTGGACGTAGCCCGCCTCGTACGCCGTCGACAGCTCGCGCAGGACGAGATCGAGCACGCCGACGGCCTGTGAGGAGTCGAGTTTCGATCGGCCGAGCTCGACGCCCGCGAACTTCTCCATCACGATGGCGTGGCGGTTGTGGTCGACCGGACGGGGGACCGAGACGTCGGGGTACAGCTCGGTGAGTACCTCGTGCTCGCGCTCGGCCGCCTTCCGTGCGGTGTAGAGCCACGACACGTGGTGGTGGTCGGCGGTGTACTCCCGCTCTCGCTTGACCTCCCGGAAGTTCGTGTACCCCTCGCGGTGGAACTTGAGCGCGAGGGGTCTGTACGACTGCACCTCGAGCACGTCGCTCTCCTTGCCCACACCCAGGGGCGCGCCAACGCCCTGGATGGTGTCCCGCTGGGCGAACGTCCGGAGGGCGAGCGCGTCGTACCCCTCGAACGTGAGCTGGTACCCCTCGTACTGGATCGTCTTCCGCTGGATCAGGTCGCGGCTCATACACCGGTCTAGCCGGTAGTCGACGTTTTCGGCCGTGAGATTGGCGAGATCGGGGAGTTTGCCGCGGTTGACCCACTCCGAGAACCGCATCCCCTGCTCGACGCCCGAGAGCAGATAGAAGTCCTCGGGTTCGAGCTCGGTCATCAGTCCAGCCACGTTCCGCACCATGTGTGTGTGAGAGCGACGACGCGGTAAAAGCCCCGCGTGTCGGGCGCGCTGCTCTGGTTCTCTGGGGCGACGGCCGAGCGTCGTGTGCGCCGGGTTCCGACCGCGAACGTACCGACGTCGGTCGATTCCGCCCGAACGCCGAGCGTGGCCCGTTCCCGGGAGTAAACCGTATACTGCGATACAGAATCTGCCGACGTCACCGACCGCGTGCTCTCCCGCTCGGTCCGGACGTCCGCCGCGATCTCTCGGCGGGCGTCACGATCCGCAGTCGCTCTCATCCGTCAACGGTTTCCAGGCGGACACCGGTCCCGGCGGCAGTCGTCGCGTACACGAACGGTGCCGGCCGACGGCACTCCGCCTTTTCCCGTCGTGTTCGACTCCGTCGCCGGCCGTTGTAGACAGCGTTCGGACACGATTGATATCACCCCAGATATTCGGGAAAAAACGCTTATCACGGGTGGTTCGGTGTACTCGTCATGGACGCCCGAGCATCAGCTGTCGCACACGGACTCGTCGTCGTCCTCGCCGTCGTGGTCGTCGGAGCTGTCGGCGTCCCGGCAGTGGTGGGCGCACACGGCCCGGGTCCCACCGACGACGTCGTCCACGCCTGTGTGAACGACAACAGCGGGACGATCAAGATCGTCGGCTCGGACGATCGCTGCAAGAACAACTGGACAGCGCTCGACTGGAACCAGGTCGGTCCACAGGGACCGCAAGGTCCGGCCGGTCCGCGGGGTCTGGTCGGTCCGCAGGGGCCGCGAGGCCCAATCGGTCCACAGGGACCGCAGGGTGAGGTCGGTCCGCGGGGTCCGGCGGGGCCACAAGGTGAGGTCGGTCCGCAGGGACCGCAAGGTCCAGTTGGTCCGGCGGGTCCGGAGGGGCCACGAGGACCGGCGGGACCGAAAGGCGATCAAGGTGAGCCCGGCCCGCAGGGACCGGAGGGTCCAGCAGGACCGCAAGGGCCAGAGGGACCCGCGGGTCCGAAAGGCGATCAGGGTGAACCCGGGCCACAGGGACCGGAGGGTCCAGCAGGACCACAGGGTCCGGAAGGGCCGAAAGGCGATCAGGGTGAACCCGGTCCGAAGGGTGAGCCTGGCGAGGACGGCGTGTCGGGGTACGTCGTCGTCGAGTCGCTGAAGACCGACGTGACTCTCCCACCCACGGACCCCGTCACGCTCTCGGCTTCCTGTCCCGTGGGGAAGAACGTGATCGGAGGCGGGGTCGAACTGCTCACCCCGAGCCGGAACATCCTCCTGCAGGACAGTCACCCCCACGGGGGGACGGCGTGGCGCGTGACGCTCGTCAACCGCGTCAACAATCCCGCGACGGCGGACTTCCGGGTAACGGCCATCTGTGCGACGCTCGACTGAACGACGACGAGGGGTGGTTCTGCCGGCCAGAACGCGCTCGCCCCCTGGGTCGCTCGGGCTCGACCGCCGCCGGTACCGGCTCTACGCGTCGCCGAAGGGATCCGCGAAGCCGCCGCGAATGAAGTAGCGAACGAAGTTCCCGTGGGTCCGGTCGCCGGGATGGTCGGCCACCTGTTCGTACTGGACCGTTCCGTCGTCGTCGACGACGTACGTCGCGGCGATCCCCGTGAGCCCGTGGCTCGTCTCCTCGACGCCGCTGTACCGGTCTGCGACCTCGCCGTCGGGGTCGGCGAGCAGCTGGATGTCGAGGTCGTACCGGTCGCGCATCTCGGTCACGGGTCCGATGGGGTCGGTCACCACGGGCAGGATGTCGACCCCGTCGTTGAACCACAGGTCGTACGAGACCGCGCTGAACGTCTGGAGCTGTTCGGCACAGAAGCTACACCAGTGCCCTCGGTTGATGAGGACGACCGTCGGTCCGTCGTCGAGCGTGTCGGACAACGTCAGTTCCTCACCGGCGGTACTCTCGAGCGTGAAGTCGGGGGCTGCAGAGTGTTCGAGACTCACGCGTCGGTCTCGGCACCGTCGGCACTTACCTCTCGGGCGGTGTGACTGGACGCGGACACAATCGTCATGCTGTCACGTACCACCGAGGGACTGACCTGTTCGACGCTCCCGGGGACCGGACGACTCCGTGCCGCTTCGTCCCGTCCGGTCAGTCCGATCCGGTCCGTCCCGTCACCGTGACGACCCGCGGAGTGAGAGAAACGTTGAGGCACGGTGACCGCGTATCTCGCTCGGATGGACCAGAAAATCCACGAGTACGAGGGCGAGGCGGTCGACGTCACCTGGGACCAGCTGCGCTGTATCCACGCCGCCGAGTGCGTCCGTGGGCTCCCGGCCGTGTTCGACACGGACCGGCGTCCCTGGGTCGACCCCGACGAGGCCGCCGCCGACGCAGTCGCCGAGGTCGTCGGCCGCTGTCCGACCGGTGCGCTCCACGTCGAGCGCCACGACGGTGGCCCCGCCGAGTCGGTCCCCGAGCGGAACACGGTGACTGTCGCGACGGATGGGCCACTGTACGTTCACGGCGACGTCACACTCGTCGACGCCGACGGCGACACCCTGTTGCGGGACACCCGCGTTGCGCTCTGCCGGTGCGGGGCCTCCGCGAACAAACCCCTCTGCGACGGGAGCCACGCGGACGTCGACTTCGAGGCCGCCGGGCGGGTCGAACGCGGCGGCGACCCGGTCGAGGAGACGGGTGACCTGACGATCACGGGATCACGGAACGGCCCGCTTCTCCTCGACGGCCCGTTCGAACTCGGCGGCGACGAGGACGGGACCGGGTTCGAGGGCTCGGACGCCGCGCTCTGTCGGTGCGGAGCCTCGTCGACCAAACCGTTCTGCGACGGCACGCACGGGTCGATCGGGTTCACGACCGGGGACGAGTGACCGCTCTCCGAGGGACGCGAGCTCGCCCGCCGAACCTCCGTCGCGGTCGGTCAGCCGCCACTCACTGGCCGGGTGTCGCCTCCTCGAACGGCTGGACGATCACGAACCCGCCCTCCTGGGAGAAGTCGAGCTGGAACGTCTCGCCGGACGAGCGCCCGAGGAAGCTCTTGATGTTGAGGTCGCGGTTCGTCCCGGGCGAGACGTTGCCGCTCCAGGCGACCGTCGCCGCCGGGTCCGTCCGGACGGGCGTCGGGACGACGAGCGGTTCGCCGTGGGTCGTGATCGCGATGTACCCCGGCCCCTCGAGGTAGACGTTGAACATCCCACCGGTCGAGGTGCCCGCGATGCTGTCCATCATCTTGATGTCCCAGTCGACGCTGCTCTCGAACGCGAGAATGTCGTTGCCGTTGACGCTGACCTGCTCGCCCGCGTCCAGTTCGATGATCTGCACCTCCTTCCCCTGATCGGCGAGATAGAGGTGTCCGGTGCCGGACGCCTGCATCATCACGCTCCCCTCGCCCGTCACCTTCTTCTTCAACAGGCCCGTCACGCCGCCCTCGGTCTTCCGCTCGAAGGAGATGTCGCCCGTGTAGGCGACCATCGAGCCGGCTTTGGCCATGGCTGTGCCGTCGAGGGCGACGTCGAGCATCTTCGAGTTCTCGAGCTGGAACCCCTCGCACCTTCTTTCGGTGCCTTCTCGCTGACGAACTGATCGAGATCCATCTGTGTATCCTGAGTCCGCGATGCGACTCGGCTGGAGATGTGCGGCCAGTGGTATAACCCTACGTTCCGAATAGTTGTCGACCAGCTACGGGCGTCTTCGACCAGCGTCGCGGTATCTCCTCGAGTCCTCTCGGACGCGACCGTCCCGTTCCCCTGGATTTCCCCGCCTCCGAGGCTCGTCCGGGCGATTCGGACGCGGCACGCCCGTTCCGTGGGACGAGACGTAACGGATTTGCGTCGCTCTCCCCTCTGACGCGTATGACCACGGACGTGGACCCCGCCGACCGGACGTGGCGTCTGATCCGCGAGGAGTCGCGCCCCGGACCGATGCAGATGGCGCTCGACGAGGTTGCCGCCGAGACCGCCGCGGCCGGGGGTCCCCGGACCGTCCGGCTCTACCGCTGGGAGCCGTCGTGTCTCTCGCTCGGCTACCACCAGGATCCCGACACGGTCGACTGGGAGTGGTGTGCGACCGAGGGAGTGGACGTCACCCGGCGTCCCACGGGCGGCGGCGGCATCTACCACGATTCGGTCGGCGACGTCTCCTACTCGATCACGGCACCCCGTGACGAACTCCCGGGGGACCTCATGGACTGCTACCACGCGTTGCTCGAGCCGGTGCTCGACGGGTTCTCGCGCCTCGGGGTGCCGGTCGACTTCGTCGAGCGCGAGGTGCCCGCGCTGTACGAGCCGGCGTGTTACCTCCGGGCGCTGAACCCCGCCCACGACCTCGTGGTTCCCGACGCAGCGGACGGCCCCGGGCGGAAAGTGAGCGGCAACGCGCAGTACCGCCAGCGCGACGCCGTCGTCCAGCACGGCTCGATCACCTACTCGGTCGTCGCCGATCGGCACCTCGCGTCGTTCGTCGATCCCGGTGTTACCCCCGAGTCGTTCGGCTCGCGCGTCACCGGCGTCGACGAACACACGGACGCCCCGCGGGAGACGGTCGTCACCGCGTTCGAGGACGCCCTCGCGTCGTGGTGCGACGCCGACGACGGCGCGTGGACCGACGAGGAACTGGTTCGCGCGCACGAGCGCGCGACCGAGAAGTACGCGGCCGACGAGTGGGTTCGCCGGCGATCGCGTGCCCGGTGATCAGCCGTCGGTTCGGAAGCCGAAGTCGTCGACCTCGGGGCCGACTTCGCTCACGACGGCCTCGTGGATCTCCGACACTGGCGGGAGGTCGCGCGTCGGATCGAGCCAGTGGTCGGCGAGCCACCGGTACCGGACCTCGCGCGACGCGTCGAGCAGGAAACACGACCGCCGCGAGCGTTTCGTCACCCCGAGCGTCCGGTAGGTGACGCCGAACGCGTCGGAGATGTCGAGATCCGGGTCGGCGTACAACGGGAAGCCGAGGTCGAACCGGCTGATGAACTCGCGGTGGAGCCGCACCCCGGACCGACTCACGCCGACGACCTGGACGTGGTCGCCGCTGGCGAACCAGTCGAAGTCCCGGAACGCACACCACTGCTTGACGCAGTCGGGGCTGAAGTCCATCGTGTAGAAACAGAGCAGGACGGGTCGATCGTCGGCGAGCGCCGACAGGGAGACCGTCGAGACGGAGCCGTCCGTGTCGACCAGGTCGGCGCAAGCCTCGGGGACGCGGCTCCCGACTGCGATCGGACCCTCCCCCACGCGCTCGGAGACCGGGTCCTGACTGTGCTGTTCTCCGGACATACGTCGTTGGCTCGTAGCGGCGGTAATAATCCTGTTCGCCGGAGTATCAGAACTGACAACGGGCGTCACTCCCCCGACGACGTGTCGAAGCGTCTTTGCCCGGTGGTCACCTGTCCCCGGATATGCGAGTAGGCGCACACGTCTCTATCTCCGGCTCGAAGGTTTCCAGCGACGGGTCGACACCCCCGTACGACGACCTCCGCAACGCGGTCCATCGACAGGTCGCGTTCGGCGGCAACTGTGGGCAGATCTTCACCCACTCCCCGCAGGTCTGGCAGGATCCGGACATCGGTGACGAGGCGGCCGAGGGGTTCCGCGCGGAGACCGCGGCGAAGCTCGACGGACCGTGGGTCATCCACTCGTCGTATCTCGTGAACCTCTGTACGCCCAAGGAGGGCCTCCGGCAGAAGTCACTCGACTCGATGCAGAAGGAGGTCGACGCTGCCTCCCGGCTGGGGATCGACTACGTCAACGTCCACCTCGGGGCGCACACGGGTGCGGGCGTCGAACAGGGGCTCGACAACGCCGTGAGCGTCCTCGACGACCTCTCCGTCCCCGACGGGGTGACGGTGCTCGTCGAGAGCGACGCCGGCTCCGGCACCAAGCTCGGCGGCGACTTCGAACACCTCGCGTACGTCCTCCGCGAGTCGAGCAAGGACCTCGACGTCTGTGTCGACACGGCCCACGCGTTCGCCGCCGGCTACGACCTCTCCACTGCCGAGGCGGTCGACTCGGTCGTCGCGGAGTTCGACGACGTGGTCGGTCTCGACCACCTGCAATGCATCCACCTCAACGACTCCAAACACGCCTGCGGCACCAACAAGGACGAACACGCCCACATCGGCGAGGGGCACATCGGCGTCGAGGGGATGCGCCGCATCGTCACCCATCCCGCGCTGGAAGAGGTGCCGTTCGTCTTGGAGACGCCCACCGAGGACGGCCGGGGGTTCGCGTGGAACATCGAACGCGTGCGCGAACTGGCGGCCGAGTGACCGACTGAGGCCGTCCGCGGGACACGGTCGGACGTCGGACCGAGACTGACGCACGCCACGCGCCCGCGATCGCGCTCCCCTGCTGTCTCCTTCTCGACGTTCCTGTCTGCGGCCGTCGGCTCCGTCGCCGCGCTGCTCGCGCACGGGGTCGTCCGCGGCCGTCGTCGAGGGCGCGGTGACACCGGTCCGACACACGTGGCCGTCCGGCCCGTCCGGGACTCTTCCACTCGTCTCGTACTCGCCTCGTGTCCGCCGCGTACTCGCCTCATCCCCCGTGTGGCCCGGATTCCGCGTCGCTTTTCACCCGCTCCGGACTACGTCGCGTGTGCGCAGGTTCACCGCTGACTACCTCAGTCGAACGCGTGCGGGGATGTGGGACGACTCGCGCGACGCGCTCGCCGATCTCGACCTCGCCGGTCGCGCGCGGATCCTCGACGTCGGCGCGGGGACGGGCGAACTCTCCCGCGTGCTGGCGGCGGAGTCGTCGGCGGAGGTGGTCTGTCTCGACGCCGACCGCTCGCTCCTCACGGTCGCCCGCGAGGAGACCACCCTGCCGGTCGTCGTCGGCGACGCGACCCGGCTCCCGTTCGACGACGACGCGTTCGACCTCGTCGTCTGCCAGGCGCTCCTGGTGAACCTCCCCTCTCCCGAAGAGACCCTCCGCGAGTTCGCCCGCGTCTCCTCTGAGCTGGTGGCCGCGGTCGAGCCCGACAACGCGTCGGTGGGAGTGGACTCCACCGTCGACGCCGAGGTCAGACTCGACCGTCGCGTCCGGGAGGCCTATCTGAAAGGGGTCGCGACCGACGTCGCGCTCGGTGACCGCCTGCCGGGGCTCTTCCGTGAGGCCGGCTTGGGCGACGTCCGGACACGCCGGTACTTCCACGAGAAGCGCGTCGACCCGCCGTACGAGGGGCACGCGGTCGAGGACGCGCGGCGGAAGGCTACGGGCGAAGGGTTCGACGCTCACGAGCGAGAACTCCGGAGCGTGGTCTCCGACGACGAGTACGACGACCTGCGGCGCGAGTGGCGGTCGATGGGACGGGCGGTCGTCGAGCAGATGAGCGCCCGGGAGTACCGCCGCGCCGAGGTGGTGCCGTTCGACGTGGTCGTCGGCCGGGCCGAGAAGTGAGACCGCACCTCCCCGGTGTTCACGCTCATCTTCCCCTCCGTTCGCTCCGTGTCCGTGCTCGAGTCGTGTCCTCGCCCGCCGCCGCGATCGACGCCTCGGTTTCACGCCTACCCTGTCGGCACGGGGCCGGTTCCGACGGGAACGGTTATGCTAGCAAACGGCGTCCCTGTTCGGATGCGTTCCACACCGAGCTCGGAGACGTACGACCTCGTGGCCGACTGCACGGGCCCGAAGAGCGCAACCGTGACCGTCCGCGACCTCGCGGTGGAGGTCGACGCTCCCGAGACCTCGGGCGGACGGAACCGGGGACCGACCCCCGTGGAGTACCTGCTGGCCGCGCTCGCTGGCTGCGTCAACGTCACGGGGATCCACGTCGCCCGCGAGATGGGGATCGACCTCGACATCACGGCCGTCCGGGTCTCCGGCGACCTTGACGTCTCGACGTTCCGGACGGGCGAGGGCGACCGCGCGGGCTACGAGCGGATCGGCATCTCGGTCGAGGTCGACACGACCGCCGACGCCGCCGAGATCGATGCGTGGCGACGCGAGACCGAACGGCGCAACCCCGTCCTCGATACGATCGCCCGGCCGACACCGGTCGAAGTCAGCATCTCGACCGCCTGACCACTCAGCCGAGGAACAGGTCGACGAGATTACCGCCCGACTTCCCCCGATAGAGCTCGGAGTAGCCACAGTTGGTACACGTCACCACGGTGAACGTCCGGTTCTGGACGTCGAACATCTTCGACAGTCCGGTGCCGGACGTGGCGATGTCGTCGACTTCGGTGCCGGTGTGACCACACTTCGGACAGCCCGACTCGCCGCCGGGACGCTCTGCTGGAGGGCTCATCGACTCACCGTCGGAGGCGGACACGCAAAAACGCGGCGTTGACTTCGAAGGCAACTGATGCCAAAGACATATGCCGCCGGCGCGGCCAGCGCCGGACATGGCCGAAGCCGCCCTCTTCGTCCTGGTCCTCCTCGTCGGTCTCGGCGCGCCCGTCGTGCTCTACCTGCTCATCGAAGACGAGACCCGCGAGTCGGACGAGATGAGTCGGGCGGACGCCGAGGAACACGCCCGCCGGCGGTCGCGCGAGCGGTACGGAGACGGAAACGACCGGGACGACCGGCAGTAGCCCGTTTCCCCGTTCGCCCTCAGACCACGTCGCCACGGACGGTCGTTCCGGTCTGCGACCGCCGGTACCGGTTCAACACGTCGCTCGCTTCCTCGGCTTCGTCGGCGTCGAGACCGAGCATCTCGAGCGCCGCCGGGAGCGTCGGGAACGGGAGGGTCCCGTCCCGAAGTCGCTCGAGCGCCTCCTCGTCGCGACGGCCGTCGACCCACAGCTGGACGCCGCGGGGGTCGAGGATCTCCTCGTAGGCGTCGCGAGCGACCGCGCCTCTCAGCCGCTGGGTGACGTTGTCGTCGAAGCTGGCGTTGCACACCTCGAGATGTATCTCCCCGTCGATCCCGGCGAGGAGGTGGGCGGCGAGACACTTCTCCGGGGCGGCGTAGCCGCTGTCGTTCGCTCGCAGGAACTCGGGGTGGGCGTCGGCCCACGACGCCTGCACGGAAGAACCGACGCCCTTGACCCCGTAGTCGACCTCGAACGCCTCCGCCCGGGAGCGGTCGCCGCGCATCAACATGTCCTTCGTGAGGTAGACGTCGAGGCGGTCGATGGGGTCGAGGCCGAGGGCCACGTCACCGTACACCCACACCTCGCGGACCGGGACGGGCATCTCCTCTGTCTCGACGGTCTCGACGATCCTCTCGACGTGATCGAGGGCGGCGGCTCGGTCCATCACCCACACTCGGCGGGCAGTCCTGAAAACGGTTTTCGCACGCACGACGCCGTTTCGACGTGACCACGCGCTCGTCACCGACTTCGGATTCCGGCCCCGACCGGGATCGAGGCTAGGTCCGGCCGAGCAGACGAAACCGTCATCACTACCGCCGGGCAAGGCCGGAGTGATGGCGTGCGACAAGTGCGGCCGCGAGGCGGTCATGCACGCGGCCTACTCCGGGCTGCACCTCTGCGAGAGCCACTTCCGTCGATCGGTCGAGAAACGGATCCGGCGACGGATCCGCGAGGACGGTTTGCTCTCGACCGACGCGACCCCCGACGACCCCGAGACGTGGGTCGTCGGGCTCTCGGGTGGCAAGGACTCGGTCGTGCTCACCCACGTCCTCGCGGAGACGTTCGGAGCCGATCCGCGGGTCGAACTCGTCGCGCTCTCGATCCACGAGGGGATCGACGGCTACCGGGACGCCTCGCTCGACGCCTCCGAACGGCTCACCGCCGACCTCGACCTCCGTCACGAGGTCGTCACCTACGCCGAGGAGTTCGACCTCCGGATGGACGACGTGGTCGAGAACGACCCCGAGGAGATGGCCCCCTGCGCGTACTGCGGGGTGTTCCGGCGGGACGTCCTCGAACGCTACGCGCAGGAGCTCGGAGCGGACAAGCTCCTCACGGGGCACAACCTCGACGACGAGGCCCAGACCGCGCTGATGAACTTCTTCTCGGGCGACGTCAGGCAGATGGCCAAACACTTCGACGCCTCGCTCGGTCCCTTCCCGGAACGCGCCGAGAGCGAACGGTTCGTCCCGCGCGCGAAGCCCCTCCGGGACGTCCCCGAGAAGGAGGTCGCGCTGTACGCCCACCTCGTGGATCTCCCCGCCCACATCACGGAGTGTCCGCACGCGAGCGAGGCGTATCGCGGTGAGATCCAGCAACTCCTCCTACGGATGGAAGAGTCACACCCGGGAACGCGCCACTCGATCCTCTCGGGGTACGAGGAACTCGCCGCGCTCGCGGCGGAGCGGTACCGCGACACCGGTGACGGCGAACACGACGACGCCGACTTCGGCGAGTGCGACCGCTGCGGCGCGCCGACGGCGCGCGACATCTGTCGAAAATGCTACCTCGTCGCGGCGATCCACGACGCCTGAGGGGTCGCACACCGATCCGCGTCCCGTTCGGACGTCCACCCGTCGTGTGCACGAACGACGATTACAGACACCTGTCGACTCCGCCCGACTGTCCGGAGCGTCGTTCTGTTCCGTCCGGACGTTCCGGCAGTCGTTCTCTCTCCCACGAACTTTGACATCAACGTGCCGCGCTCGTGCGTTCGGGTACACGTGCAGTCCGACCACCAGCCCGAGGTGGGGTTATGTTCTCCACTGGACCACGGTGCACATACCCATGTCGACAGATCGTCGACGGTTTCTGACGCTCGGTGGTATCGCGCTCGGAGCACTCGCGGGCTGTTCGTCGCAGGCTCCGACGAGTGAGGGGGAGAACGCGGCGTCCACCGACACCACGACGGCGACGGAGACGGCGACACCAACGCCGACACCGTCGAGCGGTCAGCCGCCAGGCGCGGACGTCCTCGGCGGGGCCGACGATCTGCGGGGAGACCTCACGGTCGACGCTGCGACGCTCTCCGCGGATCAGGGGGCGGGCCAGTTCGTCTTCACGCCCGCGGTGGTGTGGGTCGAGTCGGGGACGACGGTGGAGTGGACGATCTCCGGCGGCGCTCACTCGGTCACGTCGTACCACCCGAACAACGACCGGACGATGCGGATCCCCGAGAACGCCGAAGCGTTCGACTCGGGTGTCCTCCAGGCCGGAGAGACGTTCGAGCACACGTTCGAGGCGTCGGGCGTGCACAACTACTACTGCACGCCGCACGAGGGGCTGGGAATGGTCGGCATCGTGATCGTCGACGGCGTTCACGGCGGTCCTGGAACGACCGACCCCTCGAACGTCGACATCGCCGCGGCGGCACGGAACCTCTCGACTCTCCTCTCTGTCGCCGGCATCGGCGGCGGGAGCGACCAGGCGGAGTACGGCTGGCAGGCGGCGACGTGGGACTCGTACTGGTACTCGCTGTACAACATGTCGACCAACATCGCCATGTCGGGCAACGGCGTGCAGTTCCCACACAACGAAGAACAGCAGCAGGCGTTCGACCAGCGGGTGCCCGCGATGCTGTCGAACGCCGACGTTGACCGGCCCCCCATCGCGAACCCGAACCTCAACATGGCCGCGTTCACGCGTGGTGATCCACGGTTCACCCAGCAGCCCGTCTTCGACGCTGGTGACGGTCGGCCGGACGCGTCGACGCTCCAGTGGGACACGATGAAGTCGTCGGGAGTCGTGAGCCCCGCGTCGCTGGCGTGGACCCATCTCAAGGGGGTGACCTGGGCGAAGAACTTCGAACAGCACTTCGACGTCCTCCCACGGAGCCTCGCGGCGAAGTTCCGCGCGCAGATGCTCACGACGCTCGCGCAGCTGGGCATCATGGCGGGACTGATCGGCGGCGGGCCCGACGGGAACGGCGCGCTCACCAGGGGCGAGTCGCTCGAACTCGTCTCCGGGTTCCGGCCGAGCGACGGGAGCTACCCGGACGAGACGACCCGACCGACCCACCACGCCGCGATGCTGTGGTTCCTGTCCGACCTGACGAGTCTGGCTCAGGGAGGGTGGTTCGGCTACGTCAACCCCGAGCCGCTCGTCCCTGCCGAGAAGATCCAGCAGCTCACGGACGGGATGGGCAGGACGACGATGGCGCTGTTCGAGCCGTCGGACGTCGTCGCCGCCGGCACCGTCCGGGACCTGGGCGTGATGCTCGGTGCCGTCGGCTGGTACGGTACCCACGCTGGCTCCGACGAACTGGCGTCGAACGCGGCGGACTACGCGAACGCGCTCGCCGGTGCGGTCGAGTCGAACCTCGCCGGCAACGGGCTGGTCGAGAACGGCACCGACAACCAGGCCGCCACGCAGGGTGCCGTCGGACAGGGCCTGCTGTGGGCCTCACAGATCGACGGCGTCGACCACTCGTCGACGGCCGAGTCGGTGCTGGGCTACCTGTTCGACGAGCTGTACGACGACGGTTCCGGGACGTTCGCGTCGGGGGCGGGGGCGAGCACGTACCGCATCACCGCCCGAGACGCGGGCGACATCACGGGTGGTGTCAACGCGGGCGTCAACCTCCTGGGGATGGACGTGAAAGACCGGTACGCGCGCTTCTTCGACCAGACGTTCAACCGGGGACGGCTCCAGCGTGCGGAACGACCGCCTTCCCGGGACGAGAACGCCGAGTTCACGCTCTCACTCCCGCCGGCCGCAGGCGGGGAGTTCGGCCAGGCGGCGGTGTACAACCAGGCGGTGGAGTACGACACTGGCGCCGACGAGTGGTCGGTCGTCGACGACTCGTTCGTGACCGCGGACGCGCTGTATCTCGCCAACCAGGACATCTGGATCAGCCAGTGGGGCGGATCGTTCTTCGGGGGGAGTGGTGTCCCCGGCCGGAACGACACGCCGCCGTGAGACGTCGTCCGGGAGAACAGCCCTGTCCACGCGGTCGGACGCCGTAAAACGCGGCAAGAACTGTCTTTTCCAGGAATGGTACCGCGCAAACAGACGACAGAGGCTCTCTTTCGGCAGAATTCTGTGGCTTCCCTCGTTTACGTCCCTGCACACACTATATATATAGTCTATAGAGTAAGGATAGCTGTCATACGGCATTTACTCTATAGTCTATTGCTAGACGCAAAAATATATTTATATTAGTATATAAGACGGCCGAAAACCGGCCGGCGGCGACGAACGGCGCGAACGCGGTCGACAGTCAGCGGATGACGTCGAGCCCGTTGTTCTTCTCGACCTCGTCGCGGCCGCCGTCGGACTGCCAGCCGGCCTCGGCGTTCTGCCGGGCGTCGAACTGCTGTCCGTTCGACTGGGATCCCGCCGACTGAGCCTGGATGCTCTGTCGGGAGCGGTCGGCCTGTTTCTGTGTCGTCGGACCGAGCACCTGTGCGGACTGGACGCCGGTCATGATCGCCATGACCCGGACTTTCCCCTTGTACTCGTCCTGGATTCGCGCGCCCCAGATGACGTTGGCGCTCGCCTCCAGTCGTTCGGTGATGTTGTTCGCGATGCCCTCGGCCTCTTTGAGGGTGAGGTCGGGGCCGCCCGTGATGTGGACGAGTCCGCCGCTGGCACCGCGGTAGTCCACGTCGAGGAGGGGGTGGTTCATCGCGTCGTTCACCACTTCCTGGGTCTTGTTCTTGTCCTGCGTCTCGCCGACGAGCATCACCGCGACGCCGCCCTGGTTCATGATGGTGGACATGTCCGCGTAGTCCAGGTTGATGAGCGAGGGCTGGGTGATCGTCTCCGAGATGCCTTTGACCGTCTCGGCGATGATCTGGTCCATCACGGAGAAGGCCTTGCCGATGGGCAGGTTCGGGACGTAGTCGAGCAGGCGGTTGTTGTCGAGCACGATGATGGAGTCGGCCTCGTTTCGGAGCTTCTCGAGGCCCTCCTCGGCTTTCACCGTGCGGGCACGCTCGACGTTGAAGGGCGTCGACACCATGCCCACGACGATCGCACCCTGCTCTTTGGCGATCTTCGAGACGACGGGCGCGGCCCCCGTCCCGGTGCCGCCGCCCATCCCGGCGGTCACGAACACGAGGTCCGCGTTGCCGAGTACCTCCTTGATGGTGCCCTGCGCCATCTCTGTGGCGCGCTCGCCCATCGAGGGATCGCCACCGGCACCGAGCCCCTGCGTGAGCGACTTGCCCACGAGGATCTTGGTGTCGGCCTCGATCATCTTCAGGTGCTGCTTGTCGGTGTTGATGGCGACCGTCTCGGCGCCGTCGACGCCGATGTTGTACAGCCGGTTGATGGTGTTGTTGCCGGCACCACCGCAGCCGACGATGACGATCCGTGGGTCGCCGAACGTGTCGTCGCCCGTGGATTCGGCCTTGGCCTTGCGCTCGGCCTCGTCGCGCTGCATGGCCTCTTGAACGATGTCCTGCATCGTTACACCCTGGCCCAGCTGCGCTTACCCGACGTCGTCTCGCGGGAGTCGCCCTGTTCGTTGATCATCTCGCGGACGGCCGAGCGAATCGCTTCGCTCCGGTTCGGGAACTCTCCCGTCTCGACCATTCGCTCGACCTCTTCTATCTGCTGCTTCGGGATCCGTAGTGTCACACGCTCCATGGTTGTTGCATTTCCCCCGGTAAGACGAACCGGACCACGCGGCCCGTGTTACCGTCTTACACCGAGAAACCGACAGACAGCGACACACCGTGCCGCGGCCCATCCCGGCTGTAAGACGACCGTCTTACGCGAACGTATGGTATTGCCGGTGCATTATAAATCTACCGGCGGGCGTAAGACAAATAGTGGAAACGTGCTTCAGGAGCGTTCTAGGGGACAATATCGGCGTTTACGATCTGTCGAGAACGTCCGCTGCGGGGGTCCGTCTGCCACACGCGGGGCAGAACGCCCAGTCCGATCGGAGTTCGTCGCCGCACTCACAGAACGCGAGCTGTGCCGTCTTCTCGCCGCAATTCGGGCAGTATACGTGGTCGGGATCGACGGTTTCGCCACACTGTCCACACGGCGTGCCTCCCGTTTGCAGGCCACTGTCGCCGCGCGCGACGGCCGTCTTACGATCGTCGGCGCTCGTCTCCGTGTCGGACTCCGCGTTTACGCGGTTCTCGGGCACTGCGCCGTCGACGGAGATGTTGACGTTGATGTCCTGTGGCTCCGATCGGCCCGTTCGCCCGCGTAAACGCTCGTCTAGCCGCTCGTCGACCAGTTCTTCGACCCGCGCGGCGATCATGCCGTCGAGGCCGTCCCCGGCCGGTCGCGTCGTCTCACGCTCCGTGTCGTCGAGGTACGCCCGAAGCGCCTCCCGCATGACCTCGCTCTTCGAGGAGTCGAACTCCTCGAGGCGTCGGACGAGGTCGTCGTCGGCGCGGAACGTGATCTTGCTCATCGACTCTGTTATGTGCGGCGGTATACTTGAACGTTTACACAGTTGTCCTACATTGTCCGTCACCTGTCTCCCACCTGTCGTCAGCGGGCGGGGTTCGCTGCCCCGGCCCGACCGGGCTGTCCGACCTGTCTCCCACCAGCAGCTTCAAGTCCGCGTTCGCCTCACTTCGGGCGTGGCAGTCTCGTTCGACCTCTTCGGCACGCTCGTCGACGTCGAGCGTCCGACCGACCCCGCGGTGACCGTCGCCGCGGAGCTGCGCTCCCGTGGCGTGACCGTCCCCGACGACTTCGCAGCGGCCTATCGGGAGTCGCACGTCGACGCCCCCGACGGCGCGGAGGTGCCCCTCCCGGCCCACGTGGGAGCTGCGCTCCGCTCACGCGGTGTGACCGCCGCCGACAACGCCGTCCGCCGGGCGGTCGTCGCGGCGTTCGATCCCGCGGTCCAGACGCGCGATGGCGCGGTCGCGGCGGTCGCGGCCGCCCGCGACCACGGCCCAGTCGGCGTCCTCTCGAACTGTAGCGTCCCCGAACTCGTCGGACGGACGTTCGTGCGGTCGGAGCTCTCCCACCGCGAGTTCGACAGCGTCGTCACGAGCGTCGGCTGCGGCTGGCGCAAACCCGCCGCCGCCGCGTTCGAGACCGTCGCCGACGGACTCAGTGTCGCCCCTGAGGCGCTCGTCCACGTCGGCGACTCGCCGGCGACCGACGGCGGCATCGAACGGCTCGGCGGGACGTTCGTCGACGTACGCGAGGTCCCGCTGGCCGAACTCCCCGCGTGGCTCGCCCACCGGGCCGACGGAGTCGACGCGTAGATGCCCGTGGTGGCGACCGCCGCGGTCGGCGTCGCAGCGCTCCTCGACCGGCTGTTCGCCGAACCGCCCGCGCGCATCCACCCGGTCACGCTCGTCGGGCGAGTCGTCGCGCCTCTCGACCGGTCCTGGCCCGCTCCGGCGCTCGTCGGCGCGTTCGTCGCCGTCGGTGTGCCTCTCGTGGCCGGCGGGGTCGTCTTCGGTCTCGTCCGTCTCGTTCGTCTCCCCGCGTTCGCCGCGCTCCTCGCCGGGCTCGTTCTCTTTTCGACCACCAGCCTCCGCATGCTCACCGACGAGGCTCGCCGCGTGGTGTCGCTCTCCGCGACCGACCTCCCGGCGGCTCGGACGGCGCTCCGGTCGCTGGCCGGCCGCGACGCCCGGTCGCTGTCGGCGGCCGAAATCAGGAGCGCCGCGGTCGAGAGCCTCGCGGAGAACCTCGCCGACGGGCTCGTCGCCCCGCTCGCGGCGTTCGCAGTCGTCGCGCCCGTCTCGGTCGCCGGCGGCGCGGCCGCCGCGGCGTGGGTCAAGGCGGTCAACACGCTGGATTCGATGCTCGGCTACCCGGACAAACCGCACGGCGCGGCCAGCGCCCGTCTCGACGACCTCGTCATGTGGTTCCCGGCCCGCCTCACGGCGCTGCTGATCGCCCTCGTCGCCGGTGACCCCGGTGTTCTCGCGCGTGCGCGAGGGCAGGCGTCGCGGCCACCGTCGCCGAACTCCGGCTGGCCGATGGCGACACTCGCGGCTGCGCTCGACGTCCGGTTGACGAAACCCGGCGTCTACGCGCTCGACTTCGGGCCGCTTCCCACCACCGACGACGCTCACCGTGCAGAACGGGTCGTCACCCGCGCGGGCCTGCTCGCGTTCGCGCTCGCGGGGGTGATGGCGTGGTTCTGAGGGCCCTCCAGGGGGCGCTCGCGTTCCTCACCCGACTCCCCGCCGGCGGCGACGAGCGGGCGTGGGACGCCTTCCGCCGGACGCCGATGGCGTTCGTCCTCGCCGGCTACGTCGTCGGCGGCTTCGCCGCACTTCCGCTCGCGATCCCCCTCCCTCTCTCGACCACCGCCGCGCTCTACCTCGCAACGCTCTACCTGCTCACGGGCGTCACCCACGTCGACGGGCTGGCCGACGTCGCCGACGCCGCCGCGGTCCACGACGACTCCGTGGATCGGGACCGCCGCCGGGCGGTGTTGAAGGACTCCCAGACCGGTGTCGGCGGCACGCTCGCCGTCGCGCTGACGCTCGTCGTGCTCGCACTCGGCGCGCTCGGGATGGCCGGGTCGGGTCCGCGCGTCGCTGCGACCATCGCGCTCGCGGCCGAGGTCGGCGCGAAGACCGGCATGGCGGCGCTGGTCTGTCTCGGCGACGCCGCACACGAGGGACTCGGCTCCGCGCTCACCGAGGAGGCCGACCCGACCGCACTCGTCCCCGTCCTCGTCGCCGCGGTGCCGGTCGTCGCCCTCGCCCCGCCGCTCGGCACACCCGCGATCGTCGCGGCGCTCCTCGGCGGGCCGGTGGTCGCGCTCCTCGTCCTCCGGTGGTCGCGCTCCGCGCTGGGCGGCGTCAGCGGCGACGTCTTCGGCGCGACGAACGAACTCGGACGCGCGGTCGGCGTCCACGCGGGGGTGGTGGCGTGGGCGCTCCTGTGACCCCGTCTTCGCCCCCCGTCGACCTCCCTGCACTCGTCCTCTGTGGCGGTCGGGGGACGCGGCTCGGGACCGCGACGGAGAAACCGCTCGTCACCGTCTGCGGCGAGCCGATGCTCGACCGCGTCGTCCGCGCGCTCCGCGGGAGCGCCGTCTCGTCGATCCACGCCGTCCCCTCACCGCAGACCCCGCGCACGCGAGCGCACGCAGTCGACCGTGGTCTGTCCGTCGTGGACGCCCCCGGCGAGGGGTACGTCGTGGATCTCCAGCACGCGCTCGGCGTCGTCGACCCTCCGGTCGTCACCGTCGCCGCGGACCTCCCGCTCCTCGCGGCGACGCACGTCGACCGGGCGCTCTCGACTGCCGCCGTCGACGCGGAGACGGATGTGAACGCGGCCCCGCTCTCGTCGCTCACGGTCTGCGTCCCGGTCGCGCTGAAGCGAACGCTCGGCGTGAGCGTCGACACCCAGTTCGACCACGACGGCCGTGCAGTGGCCCCGACGGGGCTGAACGTCGTTGGCACTCCTCCCGACGCAGACGCCGAATCCGACGACGGCCGGACCGAAACCGTGTCGATCGTCGCGGACGAACGGCTCGCCGTGAACGTCAACCGTCCCCGGGACCGAGAGGTGGCCGAATCGCGATGCGACTGATGCTCGTCGCGGGGACGACCCGCACGGCCGCGATCGACGGTATCAGCGCCGCCGGCGCGACCGCCGAACTCCGCTGGCACACGCCGAGCGCCGACGCGGAGCTGGTCCGGCTCGGTCGCCTCGTTCGTGCACCCGTCTTC
This sequence comes from Salinigranum salinum, assembly GCF_009176545.1. GTDB lineage: Archaea > Halobacteriota > Halobacteria > Halobacteriales > Haloferacaceae > Salinigranum > Salinigranum salinum. The sequence goes on from NZ_VTOJ01000001.1 coordinate 860,844, forward strand.
CCCCGGAGTCCGACCGGCTGTCCGACGCCGGCGCTCGTCACGCGGGCCGTCGTCGACCTCCTCGACCTGGACGTCGTCGTCGCCGACGGCGGACTGGCGAAACCCACGGGAGCACCGACGGTCGGCTTCGGCGCGAAGCCCGGGCGCGACATCCGGGATCCGGACCCCGTCCCCACCGCTCCGGGGGCGTTCGCCGCCGCGAAAGCGTTCGCCAGTCGACTCGGCGACGACCACGTCGTGGTCGGCGAGACGATCCCCGGCGGGACGACGACGGCGCTGGCCACGATGCGCGCGCTCGGCGAACCGTACCCGGTGTCGTCGTCGCTCCCGGACAACCCGCTCGCGCGGAAGGAGGCGGTCGTCGAGGCGGCGCTCGACGCGTCGGACCTCGTCCCCGGCGAGGCCGCCCACCACCCCGAACTCGCCGTGCGGTTCGTCGGCGATCCGACGCTCGCGGTCGTCGCTGGACTCTGCGTCGGCGCGCTCGAGTCGGGGACGCGGGTGACGCTCGCGGGCGGAACACAGCTGGTGGCGGCGGCAGCGCTCGTCCGCCACGCCGGCTGCGTTCGCCCCCTGACGCTCGCGACGACCTCGTATCTGGCCGACCACGTCGACCTCGCGTCCGCCGGCCGCGACCTCGATCTCGACCTCGTCGTGACCGACCCCGATTTCACGGACGAGCGACTCGCACAGTACGCGACCGTCGGCCGCGAGGGTGCGGCGATGGGCGGCGCGCTCGAGCTCGCCGACCGTGCGGGCGTTCTCGACCGAGTCGAGGGACGGACGCTGGCGCTCCTCGACGCTCTGACCGAGACCACGGAGGGAGACACGGACGACGCCGAGTTGGTCGGTGACGCGACCGACGCGGACGGAGTCGACGGAGCCGGCGACGAACAGACCGACGCCGACCGGGAGGGCGACCGTGGACCCTGAGTCGGTCGCCGACGTCGGCCGCGCCGTCCACGGCGGGTCGACGGCCCCACTCGACTTCAGCGCCAACACCAACCCGAAGCGACCGCCCGGTGTCGAGGCCGTCTACGCGGACGCGCTCGACGCCTCTGCCCGCTATCCCGACGAGTCCTACCGCGACTACCGGCGCGCGGCTGCCGACTACGTCGGCTGCGACGTCGACGACGTGGTCCCCACCGCCGGCGGGACGGAGGCGTTGCGACTCGCGTTCGCGACGCACGTCTCGCCCGGTGACAGCGTGCTGGTTTCGACGCCGAGCTTCGGCGAGTACGCCCGCGAGGTTCGACTCCAGGGTGCGGTCCCCGCGTTCGTCCCGCACGACGAGGTACTGGACGCGCCGGTCGAAGATCACGCCGCCGCGGTCGTCTGCACGCCGAACAACCCCACCGGCGACCTCTTCGCACCGGCGAACCTGACCGCGTTCGCCGCCCGCTGTCGCCGGGCGGGGACGCTCCTCGTCGTCGACGAGGCGTTCCTCGACTTCACCTCGACCGAGTCGCTCGCCGGCACCGACGGCACCGTCGTCTGTCGCTCCCTGACCAAGCTGTTCGGGCTCCCCGGACTCCGGATGGGGTTCGCGTGTGCCACCGGCGGGGCGTACGACCGGGTCGAGACCGCCCGTCCCGCGTGGAACCTCTCGACCCCCGCCGCCGCGGTCGGGGCGCACTGTCTCCGGCAGGAGGCGTTCGTCGCGGAGACCCGCGAACGCGTCGTCCGCGAGCGCGAGCGGCTGCACGACGGGCTCGTGGCCGAGGGGTACGATCCCCACCTGTCGGCCGCCCCGTTCCTCCTCGTCGACGTCGGCTCCCGGTCGGTGGACGATCTCGTCGAGGGCCTCTTGGACCGTGGGATCGCGGTCCGCGACTGCCGGAGCTTCGGGCTCGAGAACCACGTCCGCGTCGCGGTCCGGACGCGGGAAGACAACGACCGGCTGCTGGAGGCGCTCGCCCGTGTCTGACGGGTCGGACGAGTCGGACGCCGGAACACCCCACGTCGACGACTCCCGCGAAACCGACGGTCCCGGCACAGGCGACCAGCGTGCCCGTCGCGTCTTCGAGGCGACCGTCCGCGACGGGGTCTGTCGGCTCTCCCGACCGGGGACGCGGTGGCTCTCGACGGGCTGGAACGGTGGCGAATCCCGTGGGCCGGCCGCGTACAACGTGACCGTCCCGGACGGGTGGCCCGAGACGGACCTCGCGACCTACGTCGAGTCGCGGCGGACCGACGCCGGCTTCGACGCTGCCGGACCCACACTGCTGACGGGCGTCTCGCAGGACCACGCTCGGCGGGCGCACCTCGACGGCGTCGAGGCGGTGGTCACCGCGGGCGTCTCCAACCCGGCGGCGCTTCCAGTCGACGGAGCCGAGGAGGTCGGCGGACGGAACGGTAGTGGCGACCACGACGCGACCGGTCACGCTCCGGACGACCACGACAGTCACGTCGGGACAGTCAACGTCTTCGCCGGCACCACCCGCGCGCTCGATCCCGGGGCGCTCCCGAATCCCGTGGCCGTCGCGGCGGAGGCGAAAGCCGCGACCTTCCTCGCGGTCGCTGGCGTCCCGGGCACGACGACCGACGCCGTCGTCGCGGCGTGTGACCCCGCCGGCCCACGCGAACGGTTCTCGGGCAGTGCGACGACCGTCGGCCGGCTCGCGCGGGCCTGTGTCCGCGACGCGCTGCTCGCCAGCCTCGACTCGCGGTACGATCGGGAGGACCTGCCGACGGTCGAGACGGCCGAGCACGGTGTCGTCACCGACTGTCGCGCCACGGTGGAGCGGCTGTGACCGTCGCCGGGATCGGACGCCGGTTCCGGCCCGTCCGTCGAAGCGAAAACTCCATTCGCGTCCTCCGCGTCGGCTGACCCTATGACCGAGCACGGCCGCGGCCCGACCGCCGGCGATTCCGCCGACGTGCGGGTCGAGCGACGCGCCGAGGCCATCGCCGTCCTCGAGACGAACCGCCGCGACGGCTACACGATTCCGTCCGAGACGCTCTACCCGTTCCAGTGGAACTGGGATTCGGCGTTCATCGCCGTCGGTCTCGCTGGCGTCGACCCGGAGGCGGCGATGGAAGAGGTCGAGACGCTCCTCTCGGCGACGTGGCCCGACGGGATGCTGCCCCAGATCGTCTTCTGGGCCGACGCCGAGGGCTACTTCCCCGGTCCCGACGAGTGGGACGCCGGGTTCGACGGGGTCGAGACGAGCGGCATCTCTCAACCGCCGGTCGTCGCCACGGCCGCGCGGCGGGTGTACGAGGCGACGGGCGACGACGACTTCCGCGATCGTGTGCTCGCCCCCCTCGACAGCCACCTCGCCTGGTGGCGGCGCGAGCGCTCCACCGACGGCGTCGTCTACACGAGACACCCGTGGGAGACGGGGATGGACGACTCGCCGGCGTGGCGTCGTCCCCTCGAGCGGTTCGACCCCGGCGACGTCGCGTACGAGCGCGCCGACCGCAAGTCGGCCGACCTCGCCGACCAGCGTCCGACCGACTGGGACTACGACCGGTACGTCGCGCTCGTCCGACAGGGGCGCGAGGCGGGATGGGACGAGACCGTCCTGCGCGAGCGGTGTCCGTTCCGCGTGGAGGACGTCCTCACGAACAGCGTCTACGTGCGCGCCTGCGAGGATCTCGCCGCGCTCTTCGCGAGCGCGGGCGATGACGACTCGGCAGCGAGGTGGCGCGACCAGGCCGCGGAGACGCGGGCCGTGATGCGCGACCGACTCTGGAGCGCGACGCTGGGCCAGTTCGTCTCGTACGATCGGGTCGCCGACGAACCGTTGCTCGAACGGACGGTCGCCGGGCTCGTCCCGACGCTCGGCGGCGTCCCGACCGACGCGCAGTTCGAGCGACTCCGCTCGACCCTGGACCAGTACTTCGCGTTCGACTACGCCGCACCGACGTACGTCGGCGACGACTTCGACCCCGACCGCTACTGGCGCGGGCCCGTCTGGATCAACACCAACTGGCTCCTCGAGCGGGGACTCCGCCGCTACGGGGCCGACGCGGCCGCCGACCGTGTGCGCGACGACAGCCTCGCACTCCTCGACCGCGAGGGGTTCCGTGAGTACTTCAACCCGATCACGGGTGCTGGACGCGGGAGCGACGACTTCGCCTGGAGCGCGGCGCTGTATCTCGACTGGACCGACGGCCGTCGGTGATCGTCCCGGCTCGATTCGGTCCCGTCCCGCGCTCACCGCATCGAATCGCCGTCGACGCCCGTGAGCGCCGCCGTCGCGCCCGTACAGGCCGAATATTCTCCACGAGCATATAAACACGACATACTTAATGTCTTCCAGAAGTGAATTTACGTCGTGGGGGATGAGAGAGACGCGGAGCGCCGACCGGAGACGCCACTGCCGAGCGTCCCGCTCGACGACGCCTCGAACGTGCTGCTACTGGGGTCGCCGATGGATGTGCAGACGCTCCGGACGGGGCTCTCGCTCGCTGCCGGCGACCGACCCGCCGAGACGCGGCTGCTGTGGGTGACGATGCTCAACACCTCGCGCGAGGTCGTCGACATCTGGGACCGCCACGTCCCGGTGCGACCGGAGCGGTTCCGGATCCTCCTCGTGGGCGACGGACTCGCCGACACCGACGCGGTCGACGACCCGGCCGTCGAGACGAACAGTATCCCGGAGCCGACCGACCTCACGACGCTCGGCGTCCGACTGCTGGAGGCCACCTCGGAGTGGGGCGGCGACGACGTGGCGGTGCGTCTCCGGTTCGACTCGCTCACGCCGCTGTTGCAGTACGTCGACTCCCGTACGGTCGCACAGTTCCTGCACGTCCTGACGAACCGACTCGACACCGCCGACGTGACCGCACACTTCCACCTCGATCCGATGGCCCACGACAGCCGGACGGTCCACGTGCTCGCGTCGATCTGTGACGCGCGGGTCGAGATCGACGCCGACGGCGTCTCGGTGACGCACCGCTGAGTCCGACCCGCCGGGTTTTGTCCGTGGAACCCCTCGGTCGAGTCGAATGACCGATTCCGACACCGACACGAACGTCGGAGCCGAGGCCGACGAAGACGCCGGTTCTCCCGCGCGGACCACTCCGTCCCCCGAGACCGATCCGACCCACGACGACGGTCGCCGGAACACCCCCGGACGGGGCATCCGTCCCGCGGCGCAGCGAATCGAAGCCGACGCACCGGACGAGTTCGGACTGGTGCAGGTCTGGTGGGGCGACGGGAAGGGGAAGACCACCGCGGCGCTTGGGATGGCGTGTCGGGCCGCGGGACACGGCTTCCGCGTTCACGTCCTCCAGTTCCTGAAAGGTGGTGCCGACTCCGTCGAAGCGGTCAGAGGCGAGTACAACGCCACCGCGTCGATCCCCGGGCTCTCCTACGAGAACCTCGGCCACTACGGGTGGGTCGGACTGGCCGACGGGAGCGACGAGACGGCCCACGCTGCCGAGGCGGAGGCCGGTCTCGACCGCGCGCGCGAACTGATCGACGCCGCGGCCGCCGCCGACCTCTCGGCGCCGCTCGCCCTCGACGCGCCGCCAGAGGAGGGCGTCCACCTGCTCGTCCTCGACGAGATACTGTACGCGGTCTCGATGGGACTCCTCTCGCCCGATGACGTGTTAGCGCTCGTCGCCGACAAACCCGCCGACCTCGAACTCGTGCTGACGGGCAGCCACGAGGAGCCGACGTACCTGCTCGACCACGCCGATCTCGTCACCGAGGTTCGAAAGTCGAAACATCCGATGGACGCCGGCCAGCGCGCGCGGCGCGGAACGGAGTACTGATCCGATTTAAACGGCCGGACGTGACAAGCACCACTCCGGTGTGTCCGGAGACACACGTCGTACACGTGACCAGCCACTGCCACACCTCTCGTGGGTCCCTCACGCCCGTCACGGTTCGACGGCCAGTGAACGATCATGGGACGATGACCGTCGAGGTACGGGGGTCGAACGAACACCGACACGTCGTCGCGTTCGCACCGGGGCTCCGCGAACTGTTCGCGAACCTCCCCGAGGACACGACGCTCCCGAGATGGAGCGACTTCACACGCGGGGGAACTGTTGGCGGCTCACCGCCGTCGGCTCTACGGGACGTGGCGACGCGCGTGACGACCCGCTCGAGCGGGACCGCCGGGTCGTCGACCTCGCCGACCACGCGCGCCCCTCGGCCGCGACGCGGTGACGTCTCCAGGTACGGCGGCGCTCTCCTACGCTGAATCGCGGCCGATTCGTCCTCCCGCGACCGGTTCACGCGCGAGACGCTCGTGACTGGTGCTCGTCACCGGACACTGTCCGACCGCACCGACGACGTGCCAATCGTTCCACACAAACATATATTATGGATTAGTTGAATTTCTACTGTATGGTCATATCTGAACGAACGTCGGCGGTGTCCGTCACGGTCGATCGACCGATGAACCGCCACGGGACGATGACGGTCGAAGTCGCCGAGACGAACGAGACCCGACACCTCGTGGAGTTCGCACCCGGCGTCGAGGCGGTCCTGAGCGATCTCCCGTCCGACACGACCCTCCCGGTCGAGATGCGGCAGCTGCCCGCCCGGGGGAGCTGCTGGCGCGCGACCGCCGTCGGCAGGTCCGCCCGGTCGAGGTAGGACGTCGCACGACGCTACGACTCCAGCTCGCGACCGTCCGCCGTCGGATCGCCGTCGACGCCACGACTATGAGGGGCGGTCCCCTGCCGAGGAGTATGTCGACGCTTCTGGTCGCGGGGACCGCCAGCCACGTCGGGAAGTCGACGGTCGCAGCCGGGCTCTGTCGACTGCTCGCCGACCGCGGCGTCGACGTGACGCCGTTCAAGGCGCAGAACATGAGCACTAACGCCCGGGCCGTCCCCCGGACGGCGGGCGACGGCTTCGGCGAGATCGGCATCTCCCAGTACGTGCAGGCGCGCGCGGCCCGCGTCGCACCGACGACAGACCACAACCCCGTCCTGCTGAAACCACAGGGTGACGGCGAGTCGCAACTGGTCGTCGACGGCCGGGTCCGCGCGACCGTCGCGGCCGGTGGCTACTACGACGACCACTGGCAGCACGCCCGCGAGGCGGCCGCGGCGGCCCACGGCCGCCTCGCCGCGGCACACGACCTCGTCGTCGCCGAGGGTGCCGGCTCCGTCGCCGAGATCAACCTCCACCACCGCGACCTCGCCAACGTGGAGACGGCGCGGGTCGCCCGCGACGCGGTCGGCTCGGGGTCGGTGGCGATCCTGCTCGTCGCCGACATCGAGCGCGGCGGCGTCTTCGCCGCCATCGTCGGCACGCTCGAACTCGTCCCCGACGACCTCCGCGACCTCGTCTGCGGCGTCGTCGTCACGAAGTTCCGTGGCGACCGCTCGCTGCTCGATTCGGGTCTCCGTGCGGTCGAGACGCGGACGGGTGTGCCCGTGCTCGGCGTCCTCCCCTTCGACGACCCTGGCCTCCCCGAGGAGGACAGTGTCGCCGTCCCGCAGTCGGGGACCGTGCGTGGCGCGACACGCGACACCGGTACCGACACTGGCGTCGACTCGTCCGACGGGAGACTCGACGACGCGGACGCGGGCGTCCTGGTGGTCGTCCCCCGACTCCCGCACATCGCCAACTACACCGACCTCGGACCCCTCGAAGCGGAGCCGGGTGTCCGGGTCGCGTACCGGGCGCTCGACGCTGGCATCGAAGACGCCGATGCGGTCGTCCTCCCGGGGACGAAGAACACCGTCGACGACCTGCTTGCGCTCCACGCGGCCGGCTACGGCGAGCGGCTCCGCGCGTTCCGAGGGCCGATCGTCGGCCTGTGCGGGGGGTACCAGCTCCTGGGCGACCGGCTCACGAACGCGGCGGTCGAGGGGACGGGCGACGACGACGTGGTCGAGGGAGTCGGCCTCCTGCCGGTCGAGACGCGGTTCTCGTCGGAGAAACACGTCGTCGCCACCGAACTCCGACTCGACGCCGACACCGGCCCACTCGCGGGCGTCCACGACCGCGTCTCCGGGTACCAGATCCACCAGGGCCGGACGCGAGCGACCGCCGACGTCGAGACGCCGTTCGCCCCGGTCGACGGCGACCCGACGGCGGCGCTCGGTGCCGCCCGTGGTCGGGTCGTCGGGACGTACCTCCACGGCCTCTTCGAGAACCGCCCGGTCCGCGATCGGCTCGTCGGTTCGCTCTTCGAAGCGAGCGGCGAGACGCGTCCAGATGCGGAGGAATCGGCTTCGACACCGTACGACCGCGTCGCGGCACTGGTCTCGGGGATGGACGTGGACGCGGTCCTCGACGCGGTCGGAGTCGACGGGTGAGCCGTCTTCTCGGACAGACCTCCGCGCCACGTGCGTCCCTGTCCGCGCCTCGCGTGCACGTCTGTCCGCGCGTCTCCGACCGACCTGTCCCGTGTCCCCTGCCCGTACTTTCTTCACCGCGAGCACCGTTGCCCGAACGAACACGATGCGTCTCCCCTCGGCTCTCGCGGCGGACGACGGACAGTGTGTCGCCGTGGTCGGTGCCGGCGGCAAGAAGACGACGCTCTACCGGCTCGGCCGGATGCTCGACCGCGCCGTCGTGACGGCGACGGTCCGCATCCCCATCTTCGACGACCAGGTCGCCCGCGTCGTCGTCACCGACGACCCCGTCTCGGCGGTCGACGCACACGAGACCGGAGGCGACGCCGACGGCTGGCCCCTGGGACTCGTCCCCGAACGCGAGCGCGACGACCGCTACCGTGGCTACGACCGTGCGGTCGTCGACGACCTCGCGGCGACCCACGACGGTCCCGTCCTCGTGAAGGCAGACGGGGCACGGACCCGCCTGCTGAAAGCGCCCGACGAACGGGAGCCCCGCATCCCACAGAGCGCCGACACGGTGCTCCCGATCGCGAGCGCCCGCGTCGTCGGCAAACCGCTCTCCGACGAGTGGGTTCACCGCCCGGAGCGGGTGGCCGCAGTCGCGGACGTCGACCTCGGTGACGAGATCGACGCCGAGACCGTCGCCCGAGTGCTCGCGAGTCCCGACGGCGGCCTCAAATCCGTCCCCGACGACGCGCAGGTCGTCGCCGTGGTGAACATGGTCGACGACGACGAGCGCCGCGCGGTCGGCGAACGAATCGCCGCCGACGTGCTCGCCCGGACCGACCGAGTCGACCGGGTCGTTCTGACACAACTGATCGATCCGGACCCCGTCGTCGCCGTGTTCGAGTAGCCCCGCGTTACGGTCGTCGCGCGTGCACCGCGGGCGAGCAGTGCGGCCGTCGCCCCCTCACTCCTCGGCGAACCGCGCGGCCGCCGCACGGAGCTCGTCCGCCGTGTTGACGTTCTCGAACGTGTCGCTCGCGGCGTGTTCGGCGATCGCTTCCTCGTCGACGACGACGTGGTCGAGCTCGAAGACGGGCGCGAGCACCCGCGGCTCTCCTTCGTCGGCCGCCGCGAGCGTGGCGTCGCAGGCGTCGGCCATCGCGCTCGCGCGGTAGGCCGCCTGCATCGGCTGGTACCACTCCCCCGGGCGCGGGACGGCGGCGTCGTGTCCGACGACGCGGTCGAGGAGGTACGCGACGAAGTCGGGGTCGACGAACGGCATGTCGCCGGCGACCACCGCGGCGTACTCGTCGTCGACCGCGCGGAGCCCCGTCCGGATGCCCGCGACCGGCCCGCGGTCGGGGTCGACGTCGACGGCGAACGAGACCGCGGCGGCGACGCCGTCGAGCGCCTCGTCGACGGCCTCGCGCTGGTCCGCACGGCAGTTGACGACGACGCGCTCGGTGACGCGTGCGAGTCGGTCCGCGACCCGGCGGACCATCGGCACCCCGGCGAGGTCGGCGACGATCTTGTCACGGTCGCCGAAGCGGGTCGACCGACCGCCGGCGACGATGACGGCGCTGGACATACCCGTCGTTGTCCCCCCGTCGACAAGAGGATGCGGTACCCGACCGGCCGGGCGGGGAGTCGACGTGCGCCCATCGACCTGGCGAGAGTCGACATGCGTGCGTTCGTCGGCCCCGGGCATCTCCGAGAGCGAGACCAGGGGACCCGACGGTCACGGGACTGAGACCCCGACGGTCACGGGCGGACGGTTATAAATGTCCCCGGACAGTGACCACGCCTTTATTTTCGCTCCAGGGCGTAGCCAGCGACGATGAACCGTCCCCCGACCCGGGTGCTCCGTGTCGACCTCGACGCCGGCACCGCCACGAGCGAGCCGATCCCGGAGGCGGACCGCCGTCGGTTCCTCGGTGGCAAGGGGATCGGCGCTCGCTACCTCTACCGCGATCTCGAACCGGGAACGGACCCCCTCTCCCCGTCGAACCTGCTCTGCTTCGCGGTCGGACCGTTGTCGGGGCTGCTCCCCGGCGAACCGCGGTGTGCGGCGATCACGAAGTCACCCCTCTCCGGGACGTTCGTCGACTCGTACGTCGGCGGGGCGTTCGCGGCGCGCCTCCCCGACGCGCTCGGCCCACACCTCGCGGTCCTCGTCGAGGGGCGAGCGGACGAACCGTGCGTGCTCCGACTCTCCGACGGCGAGGCGACGCTGTCGACGACGGACCAGTGGGGTGCGACCATCCCCGAGGCCGACGACGCGCTCGCGAACGCGGGCGCGACGGCCTGCATCGGACCGGCGGGCGAACGCCTGGTCCGGTACGCGACGATCGGCACCGACGGCGGTGACCACCAGGCCGGTCGCGGCGGGCTCGGGGCCGTCATGGGTTCCAAGCGGCTCAAAGCCGTGATCGCCGACGGCGACCCGGTCGATCCCGATACGCTCCCCGAGGAGGCCGCCGCCGTCCGTGAGCGGTACGCCGCCAACTACGCCGACAGCGACACCGGTCGGTGGGTGACCGCCGGCGGGACGGTCGAGACGCTCGACTTCGCCAACGAGGTCGGCATCCTCCCCACCCGCGGCTGGCAGGACGACCGCTTCGAGGGGGCCGACGCCGTGGGGATCGAGGCGGTCCGCGCGGCTGCTCGCGCCCGCGAGGCCGACGGCGACTTCCGCGTCACGGAGGGCCGAATCGCCGACTCCGCCGACGCGGGTGGCGGAGACGCGGGGGAGACGGATAGGGACGGGGCTGGGGACGACCACTCGACCGACGCGCCCGACGAGACCGTCCCCCGCGGGGCGACGACGATGGTGTTCGGCGCGGGGCTCGGCATCGACGACTTCGAGGCCGTCGCCGCGCTCGGCGGGCGGTGTGACCGGCTCGGCCTCGACGTCATCAGCGCCGGCAACGCGGTCGCCTGGGCGATCCGCGCCGCCGAGGACGGCGTGCTCACGTCTCCGACCGAAGCGTCCGGGACCGACCCGGCCGAGACCGACGACACCGGCTACGCGATCGAATTCGGCGACGCCGCGGCGGTCGACAGCCTCCTGTCGGCCATCGCCCGCCGGGAGGGGGCCCTCGGCGACGCCCTCGCCGACGGCGTCGACGCCGCGGCCGCCCGGTTCGGTGCCGACGACCTCGTCCCGACGGTCAAATCCATGGCGCTCCCGTCGTACGACCCCCGCGGGTCGCTGGCGATGGCGCTCGCGTACGCCACGAGCGACCGCGGGGCCTGTCACCGTCGCGCCCGGCCGGTCGTCACGGAGGTGTTCGCGACCGACGAGTGGTCGAACGAACGCCGGGCGCGAACCGTCGCGGCCGAACAGGACCTGCGCTCCGCGCTCTGGTGTCTCGTCGCCGACGACTTCGTCGGGGAGACGCTCCCCGACCACGGGGCGGCGTTGCTTGCTACCCTGGGACTCGACTACACCCCCGCGGAGCTCCGCACGGTCGGCGAACGCGTCTGGACGCTCACCCGCCTGTTCAACGCCCGCGAGGGGTTCGCCCGCGACGACGACGCCCTGCCGCCGGCGGTCCAGCAGGCGTCGGCCGACGCCGTCCGGGAGGGGATCGATCCCGCGACGTTCGACGATCTGCTGTCGACGTACTACCGGGTCCGAGAGTGGGACGGCGAAGGCCGTCCGACACGGGCGCTCCTCGACCGACTGGACCTGCTGGACGCCGCCGACGCGGGGACCGTCACGGGGAGTGGCGTCGAAGACGCACACGACGCGGTCGGCCGCTAACGACCCCGGCCCCCGGGACGCGTGCGGGTGGGAGCAACCGGCTGTCGGCACGCGGACCGAGCGCCCCGACAGAAGACACTTGTCAGACTACCAGCAACCACGGTTCGTGTCCGAGCCACTCTCCCGTCGTGCCCTCCTCGCGACCCTCGGAGCGGCCGCGCTCGCCGGCTGTCTCGACGACACGGACGTCGACCCCGAAACGGACACCGACGCCGACAGTCCATCTGGCACGTCGACACGTCCGCCGACGGAGACGGCGTCGGACGCGGACCAGTCGTCGACACCGACGGGCGATCCGACGCCGCCGGAGCGGTTCGAATCGGCGTGGCCGCTGCCCGCGTTCGACCCCGGTCGCAGTAACTACTCGCCGGACGCCCCGGGACCGACGACGCGGATCGCCGAACTCTGGCGGACGACGGCCGACGCCGGCCTGTCCGCACCGGTGGTCGCCGACGAGACGCTGTTCGTCGGGGGCGACGACGGCGGCGTCCAGGCCCTCGACGCTCGCACCGGCGACGAGCGCTGGCGCCTGCCGGTCGGTGCTTCGGCGGGGACTCCCTGGCTCCTCGACGGTCGCCTCTACGTGCCCACGGCGGACGCGATCGTCGCCCTCGACGCGGACGAGCGGACGGAAGCGTGGCGAATCGACACGCCTGACCGGGCGGACGTGCTGGTGGCTCCGAGCGGGGTGTACTGGCTCTCGGCGGGCGAGCCACCGACCGTCGTCGCACACGCCCGCGCGGACGGCTCGGAGCGGTGGCGAGCCGAGATCGGCGAGCCGTGGAGTCCGCGACTCCTCGCGGGCGACGGGACCGTCTTCCTCTCCAGCGGGACGCACGACTTCGAGTTCTGGCGGTTCGACGCCGACTCTGGCGCCGTGATCGGCGACGAACCCCGGCTCGGGAACGATTTCCCCGCCGAACAGTTCTACCAGGACGGGACCGTCTACGCCGCCGACTCCTTCTTCGGGCGCGTCCGCGCGACCGTGGTCGACGGTGACGGCGACGGATGGGTTCAGGACGACCTGGAGCCCGGTGGCCGGGCGGCCTGGCTACTGAGCGGCGGGACGGACCAGCTCTACTACACCTCGAACTGGGACGACGGACCGGGACTGTACGCCCTCTCGACCGCGGACGGCTCCGTCGCGTGGACTGTCGACGTCGAGCCGGCGATCACCACCCGTCCCGTCGTCGCGCGGGAGGCGATCCTCCTCGGCACGGACGCGGGGCTCATGTGTTTCGACCCCGCGGACGGGAACAAACTGTGGACGACCCCGGCAGTCGGCGGCTCGGTCGTCGTCGTCGACGACCTCGTGTACGCGACCGGGGGGAAGACGGTCCGGGCGCTCCGGCCGCTGTGACCGCAGCGGCCTCCGACACCCCCTCTGCTTGTCTCCCGTGACACGGCCGACACACGAACGACGGACGACCGGCCTGACGGCACCTCGGATACTGCGTCTGACGGGGGGAAACGAGGAAAATACGAGAGGAGACGCGAAGGGAGGTTCGCGTGGGTTCAGTCGTCCGCGGGTGCCTCGGAGTCGCCGCTCGGCTCGATGCCGACCTCGATCTCTGCGGCGGCGGCCTTGTACTCGGGGATCTTCGCCCGCTCGTCGAGCACGTCGTTCGTGAGACGGTTGCCCGCGGAGTCGGCGAAGTGCGGAGTCGTCCACACCGTCCCCTCCTTGATGTCCTCGGTGACGTGGGCCTTCACCCGGATCTCGCCGCGCCGGGATTTGAGTTTCACGTAGTCGCCGTCCTCGATGCCGTAGTTCGCGGCGTCGTTCGGGTGGACGTCGACGAAGTTCTCCGGCTCGACGCGGGTGAGCGTCTTCGACCGGCGGCTCATCGTCCCCGTGTTGTAATGTTCGATGATACGGCCCGTGGTGAGGATCAGGGGGTACTCCTCGTCGGGGACCTCCTTCGGTGGCTGGTGGACCACGCCCTCGATCTGCCCGCGGCCGCTCTCGGTCGTGAAGCCGTCCTCGTAGAGGAACTGGTCGCCCTCGTCGCCGGGCTCGTAACAGGGCCAGTGAATGCCCTCTTCTCCCAAGGCTTCGTAGGTCATGCCGTGGAAGATGGGCGCGACCTGCCGGAGTTCCTCGAACACCTCCTCGGGTTCGTCGAAGTCGAAGCTCCCGTCGCCGAACAGCCGGCCGCCGACGTCGCAGAGGATCTCGAGGTCGTCCTTCGTGTTCGGGTAGACCTTGTCGACGCCGCGCATCAACTGCGTACGGCGGTCGGTGTTGACGACCGTCCCGCCGCGTTCGGCCCACGAGGTGGCCGGCAGCACCACGTCGGCGAACTCCGTCGTCTCGGTCGGGAAGATGTCTTGGACCACCATGAACTCCAGCTCCTCCATGCGCTTTTCGACCATGTTGGTGTCGGGTTCGCTCATCACGGGGTTCTCGCCCATGATGTACAGGCCCTGGATCGTGTTGCCGATCTCGTGGGAGACCTCGACGTTGGTCAGGCCGGGTTCGGAGGGGATCTCGAAGCCCCACACGTCCTCGACGTCCGCACGGACCTCGGGATCGGAGACGTCGCGGTAGCCGGGGAGGACGTTCGGCATCGCACCGACGTCGGAGGCACCCTGGACGTTGTTCTGCCCGCGCAGGGGGTTGACGCCGGTCCCCGGGCGACCGAGGTTGCCCGTGATGAGCGCGAGGTTGATCTCGTTCTGGACGTTGTCGACCCCGCAGGTGTGCTGGCTCATCCCCATCCCGGTGAAGATGGCGGCGTTGTTCGCCATGGCGTACTTCTCGGCGGCCAGCTCGATGTCCTCCAGCGGGACGCCACACTGCTCGGCGGCCTCCTCCTTGTCGAAGTCCGCCAGCGTCTCCTTGAGGTGTTCGAACCCCTCCGTGCGCTCGGCGATGAACTCCTCGTCGATCCAGTCGTTCTCGAGGATCGTCTTGATGACGACGTTCAGCAGGGGAATGTCCGTTCCCGGTTCGAGCTGGAGGTGCATGTGCCGGTCGGTCTCCTCGATCTTGAACGACCGGGTCGTCTTGTTGGCGTGCGGGTCGACCTGGATGACCGTCGCGCCCTCTAACACCGCTTGCCGGAAGTACTGGCTGTTGGCGATGGGGTGTTGCTCGCCGGGGTTCGCGCCCTGGATCCAGAACACGTCCGCGGCCTCCTCGAGGTCTTCCATGCTGTTGGTCATGGCGCCCTCGCCGAGGCTGTTCTTGAGCGCGTACACCGTCGAGGCGTGACACATCCGGGTGCACGTGTCGACGCTGTTGGTGCCGTAGTGACGGGCGAGCTTCTGGATGAGGTAGTTCTCCTCGTTCATCGCCTTCGAACAGCCGTAAAAGCCCATCGCCTGGGGGCTGTACTCGTCGCGGATGCGCTCCATCTCCGAGACGATCAGGTCGTAGGCCTCGTCCCACGTGGCCTCGTGGAGTTCGCCGTCGTCGCCGCGGATCAGCGGCTCGGTCAGCCGCTCCTCGTGGTTGACGGTCTGGGTGGCGGCCCCACCCTTGATGCAGATGCTCCCCTTGTTGACGGGGGCGTCGCCCCACGGCCGGAACGAGACCTGGCCCTCGTCGTCCTGTGTGATCTGGATGCCGCACCCGACACCGCAGTACGGACAGATCGTCTTGACCGGCTCCTGTTCCTCACTGGACATGGTCGCTCCCCTCAGATTCCTGACTCATGACAATCTCGTTGAATGGTCCGGGCGAACCGGCATGAATCTTTCTCACAGTCTCCGAAGTGTTATTAATACGGCGATCTGTCAAAACAGACATATCGACGACGGTGTCCGCGGTGGAGACCGGGCGAGGGAAACGTTCAGGCCGGTGGCGACGGAACCGGGAGTGATGGAGCTCTCCCGGTCGGTCGTGACGGACGAGGCCGAATCGTACCGCGAATCCGAACCGCTGTTCACCGTCGAGGACCAGCACCTCGACATCCTCCCCGGCATGTTCGCGGACGGCGAGTTCGGCCGCCGCGACGCCGAGTGGGTCGTCCGGTGGCACTTTCGACGGTTCCTCGGCGCGTATCCCGACGCCGAACGGCAGCGACGAGAAGAGCGGTTCCGCGAGAACGACTTCGACCGGGTCCGCGGCGTGCTCGTCGACCTCGCCTCGCTTTCGCTGTCGGAGGCGCTCGACAGGCTGACCGCGCTCGACGGCGTCGACGTCCCGGTCGCCTCCGCGTTTCTGCAGTTCGCGGACCCAGAGTCGTACCTCGTCGTCGGCGAGCGCGAGTGGTCGGTCCTCCACCACGCCGGCGAGCTCCCCGACCCCTACCCCGACCCGCCGTCGCCCGCCGACTACGAGACGTACCTCGACACCTGCCGTGCGCTCGCCGACGCGTTCGACGTCGACCTCGTCACGCTCTACCGGGCACTCTGGCGACTCGGGAAGACCCTGTCCGACGACCACACCGGGACGTGAGCCGCGGGGAGCCGTGGGACGTTCGCACACGTCAGTCGCGCCGACCCCCGTGCCGAGCGACCACCGCCGCTCGCCTCGCTCACCGGTCGTCGTGCCGGCCGTGCCGTGGACGAGGTGAGTTCTCGCAGATTCTCTCTTTTGAGATCGGCACCCGTACTGCTGAGGAGGGTGAGTAATCATGGTGCGTGCTGTTCGTTCGTGTACACGTCTCGCACGGAGTCACAGATCACATGTCGTTCATTCCACTGCTCTCGGTGTTCTCGGCCACCCTGCGGGGAGACGGGGCCGACGACACCGAGCCCGACGGACCGACCGAACCGGACACACCCACCGACGTCGACACCGAGGCCGACGCCCGCGCGGCGGCGCTCGAAGCGTACCAGCGCGAGGTCCTCGACGACCTGCAGGACAAGGTCGCGCGACTCGCCGACGGCGACCTCACGGTCACGGCGGAGGTGCCCCGACCGACGGCGGATTACCCCGAACTCCACACGGCGTACGAGGAGTTCTCGACGCTGTCGACGAACCTCGAGCGCGCGACGACGAACATCCGCGCGGTCGTCGACGAAGTGACGGACCTCTCCGACGACCTCGCCGACACGAGTCAGGACGTCAGCGCCTCCACCGAGGAGGTGACGGCGGCGGTCGAGTCGATCGAGGCCTCGACGGACGAGGTCGCCGACGGCTCGGAACGGCTGGCCCGCCAGACGCAGACGGCGAGTCAGAACGTCGACGACCTCTCGGCCTCCATCGAGCAGATCACGGCCTCGACGCAGGAGATCCGCGCCCGGTCCGAGGAGGCCACCTCGCTGGTGGAGGGCGGTGCCGAGGACACGCGCGTGGCGCTCGACCGCATCCGCGACGCGACAGAAGCCTCCCGCGAGGTCGCCGCGGAGATGGACGAACTCGAAGACCGGATGACCGAGGTTACCGAGATCGTCGACCTCATCGTCTCGATCGCCGACCAGACGAACCTGCTCGCGCTCAACGCCAACATCGAGGCCGCCCGCGCGGGCGCCGCCGGCGAGGGCTTCGCCGTGGTCGCCAACGAGGTGAAGTCGCTCGCGACCGAGTCGCAGGACTCGGCCGACGACATCGCCGACATCATCACCGACCTCCAGACCCAGAGCGAGGAGGTCGTCGAGAGCATCCGGAGCGCGAACACCGAGGTCGAGGAGGGTGCCGACGCGGTCGAGGACGTCGTCGACACCCTGACGGAGATCCGCGAGCGGGTCGAACAGACCGACCACGGCGTCGAGGAGATCTCCGACGCCGTCGAGACGCAGGCACACAACACCGAACAGGTGTCGAGCGTCGTCGAGGAGTCCTCGGCGCTGGCCGAGGAGATGAGCGCCTCCGTCCAGCAGGTGTCGGCCAGCGTCGACGAACAGTCGACCGCGATGGAACAGGTGACGGGGACGGCGATGCGGCTGAGCGATCGCGGCGAGTCGCTCCACGAACTGGTCGACGCGTTCCGAGTGGACGAAGACGAGTCGGCGTCGCTCGACGATCTCACCGACGACCTCGACGACCTCTCGGCGTAGCGAGCACACTGCTCTCCGCGTACGTCCACGTGCTCACCTCTCCCCACGGTCTCGGCCCGGACGCGGCCTCGGGATCGCACCACGGCTCCGGCGTCACCCTCCCGTTCGAGCCGGAGGTGTCGATCGCGGTCTCGTCCGTCGGCGACGGTCGAACTGACCCGTCCCGGGTCGACCGGGGTGTTTCGAGCCGTGTCGAGACGGACCGGATCGCATCGAATCGGATCCGATCGGATCGAATCGGTCGCGGTCGAGCGGAACCGACCACCGCACCAGCGGCCCGCTGGGGAAGCACAATCGTTATATTCGCGACTGTTCTGTAGGCATGAGAATGAGCGACACGGTTCGTGTCCTCCACGTCGAGGACGACCCGGCGTTCGCCGACCTCGCCTCGACGTTCCTCGAACGGGAAGACGAGCGGCTGACCGTCGAGACGGTCCTCGGCCCGGACGCGGCGCTGGACCGACTCGCCACCGGCGAGTACGACTGCGTCGTCTCGGACTACGATATGCCCGGCCGGAACGGCCTCGCGTTGCTCTCCGCGGTCAGAGGCGACCACCCGGACCTCCCGTTCATCCTCTTCACCGGGAAGGGGAGCGAGGAGGTCGCCAGCGAGGCCATCTCGGCCGGCGTGACGGACTACCTCCAGAAAGGGGGCGGGACCGACCAGTACGCGATCCTGGTCAACCGGATCGTCAACGTGGTCGAGGCCGCGCGAGCGAAGCGACGGGCGGCCCGCCACGAGCGCGTCAACACGCTCATCCGGGCGGTCGCGCGACGGCTGGTCGAGGCGGACACGGTCGCGGACATCGAACGGAGCGTCTGCGAGGTGCTGTCGTCGTCGGAACCGTACCGCTTCGCGTGGATCGGGAAGCCGGACCCCGAGACCGGCGAACTCCTCCCGTCGGCGTCCGCCGGCGACGCCGGCGCGTACCTCGACGAGGTGACCATCACCGTCGACGATGTGTCCGGGGACTCGACACCGTGTGGCCGGGCCGCCCGGACGCGCACGACGCAGTTCCTCCAGGACATCCCGTCGAGCGAGACGCCCGACGCGTACCGCACGGCGGCGGAGACCCACGCGTTCGCGTCCGTCATCGCCCTCCCGCTCGTGTGGGACGAGGACCTGTTTGGCGTCCTCGCGATCTACGCGGACCAGCGGGACGCGTTCGACGAACGCGAGCGGGCGGTCTTGACCGAACTCGCCGACACGACGGCCGCCGCCATCGCGGCCGTCGAGACGAGACAGCGACTCGCGGAACGCGAACGCGAACGCGAACTCGCGTGGAAGACGCGGGCGATGGACCGCGCCCCCGTCGGCATCAGCATCAGCGACCCCTCGCAGCCGGACAACCCGCTCATCTACGTCAACGAGCGGTTCGAGGCACTGACGGGGTACGACGCCGCGGACGTGCGCGGGCGGAACTGTCGCTTCCTCCAGGGGGAGGCGACCGATCCGGAGTCGGTGGCAACGCTCCGTGACGCGATCGACCGCCGGGAACCGGTCACCGTCGACATCCGGAACTACCGGAAGGACGGCACGGAGTTCTGGAACCGCGTCACGGTCGCGCCCGTCGAGGACACGACCGGGACGGTGACACACTTCATCGGCTTCCAGCGCGACGTCACAGAGGAGCGGGCGGCCGACCGTGAGCGACGGAACGTCCTCGAACGGATGTCGGACGGCTTCGTAGCGCTCGACGCGGAGTGGCGGATCACCCACGTCAACGAGATGGGGCGACGGATCCTCTCGGAGGCGGCTGGACGGGACTGGGACGCCGACGACCTCCGGGGGCGGGACGTCTGGGAGGAGGTGCCGGACGCCGTCGACACCCCCTTTTACGACTGGTGTCACCGGGCGATGGAGACGCAGGAGCCGGTGTCGTTCGAGGAGTACTACGAACCGCTGGACGTGTGGTTCGACATGCGGGTGTACCCCTCCGAGACCGGCCTGTCGATCTACTTCTACGACGTGACGGAACAGCGTCGCCAGCGCGAGGCGCTCGAGACCCGCGAACGGGTCCTCCGAGAGACGTACGAGATCGTCGCGGACCGGGACCGCTCCTTCCGCGAACAGGTCCAGGCCCTGCTCGATCTCGGACGGACCGAACTCGGGACGGCCTACGGCACGCTCTCGCGCATCGACGGCGACGACTACGTGTTCGAGGTCGTCTCCGCGGCCGACGACAGCATCGAGGCGGGGGACGTGGTCCCGCTGTCGGCGACGAACTGTGAGATCGCGGCCAGCACGGAACGGACGCTCGTCCTCGGCGACGTCGCCCGCGACGCGCCCGAGGAGACCGACCGCGCCGGCTACACGGAGTGGGGGATCGCGTGTTACATCGGCGCGCCGGTGTACGTCGGCGACGACGTGTACGGCACGTTCTGTTTCTACGACACCGAGCCCCGCGAGGGCCAGTTCGCCGACTGGGAGGTGACGCTCACCGACCTCATGAGCCGGTGGGTGAGCTACGAACTCCAGCGCCGGCAGGCGACCGAGCAACTGCAGCGGCAGAACGAGAAACTGGACCGGGTCGCGTCGGTCGTCTCCCACGACCTGCGGAACCCGCTGGAGGTGCTCCGGGGGTCGCTCGAACTGGCCGAAGAGACGGGCGAGGCGGAGCATTTCGAGCGCTGTCACACCGCGCTCGAACGGATGGGGACGCTCGTCGAGGACCTGCCGGCGCTGGCACGCGCGGGGCGCGTCGTCGACGAGCCCGTCCCGGTCGACCTCCCCGCGCTGGTCACGGCGAGCTGGCAGACGGTCGCGACGGGCGACGCCACGCTCGTGGTCGACACCGAACTGACGATCAGCGCCGACGAATCCCGCCTCCGACAGCTGCTGGAGAACCTCTTCCGGAACTGTGTGGAACACGCCGAGGACGACGTGACGATCACGGTCGGCGACCTCCCGGACCGCACCGGGTTCTCCGTCGAGGACGACGGTCCCGGCATCCCTCCCGACGACCGCGACGCGGTGTTCGAGTACGGCTACTCGACCGGGTCGGAGGGGTCGGGGTTCGGACTCGCCATCGTGCGGGAGATCGCCGAGGCCCACGGCTGGGAGGTGACCGTCGTCGACGGGTCGGCTGGCGGCGCACGGTTCGAGATCACCGGCGTCGCAGTCGACGAGGAGGAGCCCGGAGACGCGGACGAGGCGATCCCTGGCTGATCACCGACGGGGTCGCGTCGACACGGCACGCCGACTCGGCAGTCGAGAGCGACGCCGGTCCCGGCGTGGAGCGCCGGGCCGTTTATCGGGGAATCTCCGCTCGCCCGACGTCACGTCGACGCGTCGGGGTCACGCTCCCGGCCGAGCCCCGTCGCCATCATCCGCCGGGCGATCACGACGAGCCCGTTCTCGAACCCCCGTCCGAACACGGCCTTCTCGCCCCTGCCGTCGGTGCTCCCGTCGAGTGCGGTACTGACGAGGATCGTGTTCTGGTCCACCAGCAACAGCCGACTGACCGTCGTCCCGTCCTTGGGGTCCAGCGGTGAACTCGCGAGCCACTCCAGCCCGGAGGTGAACACATCGATGTCCGGCAGCCCTTGCTGTATCTCGTCCCGCAGGTCTTCGGTCGCGGTCCCGATCACCACGTCGACCCCGGCCTCCCGTGCCGCCTGCACGCTGTCGGCCAGTTCCTCGGTGAACACCGCCGGCTGCCCGACGATCAGCACGATCTCGCTGTCGGCGCCACCGACGAGTTCCACGGTGCGGGTCGAGATGGCGTTGAACCCGGTGAGCGACCACACCTCGTGTGTGATCTCGCGGTCCACCGGCTCTACGGGTTCGAGGTTCTGGAGCACGTCGGTGAGCCGTTTCGCCCGTGCCTCGTACTCCCGGCGGAGCGTCTCCGCGGCCTCCTCGATCGAGACGGCCCGGAACTGCTGTGGCTTCGAGTGCTGTACCTCGACAAGTCCCTTCGTCTCCAGCACGCGGATCGCGTCGTAGACCCGCGTCCGGGGCACGTCGGACGTCTCGCTGACGTCCTTCGCGGTTCCCTTCGGGAGCTGAGACAGGGCCACGAAACACTTCGCCTCGTACTCCTTGAGCCCCAGCTGCTGGAGCAACTCTATCGCCTGCTGTGTGTTCGATAGCTCGTCCATGGGTCCCAACCATTCCACCGGCGACGCCGGTGTCGCCTGCGGTGTTCTGCGTCCGGCCTCAAGTCAGTTCCTGTCCCGACCGCTCGGGAGGCTGCTCGGACCGATCGCACGGTACGACCATACTCGTCGTAGACTTATGAACTACATTTATTAGCGAACCATTAGATGATGAATATAGCAACTCAGGAGCGTATATCTGCGAATTCACGAAACAGTAGTTACGCTATCCCGTCTCTATCCCGTTTTTTTTGCGCATTCCACAGCCGAACTCCGCGACGCCCCTCGCTCTACGATCGGTCCGCCGCCGCCGAGTCGTCCTCGTCGGTCCTGTAGTGGAAGTGGTTGAACGGCTGCATCCGCCGCTGTCTGATGAGCTCCGAACTCTCGATCTGGAGGCCGAGGTCGTGGATGGCGTCCGTGATCCGGGTGATGTCGGTCGTGCTCGTCCCGACGACCTCGACGTGGATGTTCCGGCGACCGGTCATCATCTCCCGCAGGTCGATCACCCCCTTGACGGCCAGCACCGCCTCAGCCAGCTCGGACCGCTCGGTCGCGGGGGCGGTACAGACGAAGAGGATCCTGAGCGGGAGGCTCGCCGCCTCGTAGTCGATCTCCGGGTGGTAGCCCCTGATGATCCCGTCCGACTCGAGCCGGTCGATGCGGTTCCGGATCGTGCTGGGGGACACCCCCACGGTGTCGGCGATCTCCTGCGCCGTGGTGTTCCGCGCCTCGCGCTGCAACAGGTACAGGACGCCCCTGTCGACGTCGTCGAGCTCTCTCGGCATGGCGGCGGGTACGGCGTCGGCGGGTATCAATACCGGGTCCCGAACTCCCGTTCGACCGACGTCCGGGCACGCCGGGCACCGGCCGTTAACCCGGATTATCACAACAAGATTATGTAGGATGCGAGGGTACTCCGAATCGGCGCGGAGGTCGCATGGGTCCCAACCTACCGTTCCTCCGTGCCATTTCACTCTCCGCGGTCGCACCCGCGACCGAACGGTGTCACTCGATTCCTCGAACGACGAGCGTTCGGTACAACCGCCGTGATGTCACTCGATTCCTCAAACGACGAGCGTTCTGTAAAACCGTCGGGTGTTAAGCCCGTTTCCGGAGTAGCCCCCCCCCGGGGGGAAGAGAGGGGGTTTCACGATGCTTGACAACCAGTTTGAGGCGCTGTCGAGCCCCCATAGGCGGCGGCTACTGCTCGCGCTGGAACGGATGGAGGGTGGGACGATCCACCCCCTGTTCCGTCCGCCCGATCACCGCGGAGACGCCGGGACCGACCCCGATCACGAACAGCTGGTCCTGTGGCACGTTCACCTGCCGAAACTGGAGCGGCTGGGGTACGTCACCTGGGACCCCGAGACGGACGAGGTCGCCCGTGGGCCGCGGTTCGCGGAGATCAGGCCGCTGCTGCGGTTCCTGATCCGGGACGGGACTGAGTTGGGCGAGTTGGGCACCCCGGCCGAAGACGGCGAGCCACGCCGACGCGGCTGACGGACCCGTCCTCGATCGACCCGCCCCCGCGCCCGGCTCTCGGATTCGAGAACCGGAGCCGAACGCTTATTCTCGATCTCGGATCACATCGGCCATGGTAGAGGCGTTCGCCGTCGCCAGCGGGAAGGGCGGGACCGGGAAGACGACGACGACCCTCGCGCTGGGGATGGCGCTCGCGGAGTCGTACGACGTCACCGTGGTCGACGCGGACACGGGGATGGCGAACCTGCTGTTCCACGCGGGTCTCGACGACGTCGAGGTGACGCTTCACGACCTCCTGGTGGAGGAAACCGGAACCGACGTCGCCGAGGCGACGTACGACCGCTTCGGGATGCGAGTCGTCCCCTGCGGGACGAGCCTCGCGGCGTTCGAGCGGGCCGACCCCGCCCGATTGAGAGACGTCGTCGCCGACCTCGCCGCCGACACCGACGTGCTCCTCCTGGACTCACCCGCGGCGCTCGACTCGAAGTCGGCTATCCTCCCCGTGGTGCTCGCCGACCGGATCGTCGTCGTCCTCCAGCCGACGATCCCGGCACTCTCGGACGGGCTCAAAGCACAGGAGTACGCCCGGTCGTACGGCACGGAGACGGCGGGCGTGATCTTCAATCGCGTCCGCGACGACGAGGAGACCGAGGCCATCGCCGCGCAGGCCGACCGCTACTTCGGCGGCGAGACGCTGGCGATGGTGCCCGAGAGCGACCTCGTCCGGGCGGCCCGCCGGGCGGGCGAACCGCTCCTGGCGCACGCGCCCGAGTCGGCCGCGGCCGCGGCGTATCGTGAGGCCGCCGCGCGGCTCAACGTCCGGTCGGGCGACAGCGAAGCCGTCGCCGACCGCTTCCGGAGCGCGGTCGTCCCCGAGCGCCCATGAACGTTCCCCGGGGACGACTCGTCCACTCCCGCATCGTCGACGACCCCGGCACCGTTCTCCGGTCGGCGCTCGACCGGTCGCTGACCGGCTACGCCGTCGTCGAGCCACAGGACGCTCTGCTGTTCGACGACGGTGCTCGCGGCGTGGTGACGTTCGAAGACGGCGTCCCCGTGCTGGTGTACGACGCGACGACCGACCGCGGCGGCCCCGACGCGCTCGCCGATCTCGCGGGGCCTGGCCCGTACAGCGTCGAACTGTACGAACTCCCCGCGGAGGACCTCGCCGCCGCCCACGACACGCCCGCGCTCCGGGTGCCGCCCGACATGCCCGCCGAGCGGCTCGCTGGCGACGCGACGCTCGCCGATCGGACGCGCGAGGCCGCCCCCGACTCGCGGCTCGCGGACGACGAACCGACCGGCAGCGCGGTCGAGGCGTTCCTCGCCGACGAGGCGAAGATCGAGGCGATCCGGGCACAGGCGCGCGACGAGGCGCAACGGCGCGCGGAGGAGTGGGGACTGACGGGGGCCCTCGTCGACGACTCCGCTGGCGCGTCCGCGCAGGCCGACGCGGACGACGGTGACAGCCCGACCGACGCGGACGGTGGCGACTGCACCGCTCACCCACCCGACGGCACCGCGGCCACGTCCGACGTCGACTGAGACTTCGAACGTCGAACTCAGACGGGCTCGATCTCGTACCGGTCGCTCGGCACGCGTGCCTGGAACAGTACCTGTTTCTCTCCGGGGGTGTCAACGGTCTTGTCCACCGCGTACGTCGTGAACGTACACGCTTCGGGGGTGAATTCGACGACCGAGTAGCCCCAGTGGTGGCTGTCGAACGCCCGCATGTGGGGGTTCATCGCCCGGACCCCACGCGAGAGCAGGGGACGGCTCACCCTCCCCAGCGTCCGCCCGTTCACCCCCACCGCCTCGGCGACGTTCACGCTCGTCACCGCGGGCGTCATGAACTCGACGCCGACGCGGGTCGGCTCCCCGCGGTCGCCGAGACCGGGGTAGGCGGTCTGCTGGTAGCCGGCGACCGTCGAGTGCATGTCGCCCGTCAGCGTGACGACCCCCGCCTCGCGTGCGGCGAGCGTCTCGAATATCTCGGCGCGTTCGGCCGCGTACCCGTCCCACGAGTCCTGTTTCGGGTAGATGGATAGCGGGCCCGCCCCCACCCGGATCGGGAGCGAGAGGACGGCGTTCGCCCACGCGAACCAGGTCGTCTCCGACGCCGCGATCTCCGCTTCGAACCACGCGAGCTGGTCGTCGCCGAGCATCGTCCGGCTCGGGTCGGTGTCCCGACGGAGGCCGAGGTTGACGCCAGCGACGTACCGGCCGCCGGGTTCGCTCCGGAACAGGCGCTGGTCGGTCAGCGCGAGGTCGACGAGCGTCCCGAACCGGAGCGAACGGTAGAGCCGAAACGAGTCGTGGATCCGCTCGGCGTCGGGGTCGTACCGGATCCGCGCCGGGAGGTACTCGTACCACGCGCGGATGCCCGCACGGGTGAGGTCGCGCATGAACGCGGGGTCGTCGCCGCGCGGGTGGCCCGGCGTGGCGGGGGCGTCGGCGTCGTAGTCCCAGTAGCGGTTGTTGGCGACGCCGTGGTCGTCCCAGCCGGCGACGAGGGTGTGTCGTTCGAGCGCCCGCTGGAAGAACCGGTCGTCGCGGTAGAGCCGGTGGAGGTGGCGGAAGTCCGCGAGCGAGGACGCGCGGTCCTCACCGCTGGGGAGCGTCACGCCGCGGTCGGCGTAGTGGCGGCTCCCGAGCCCCGTGTACAGCCGGTCGGCCGACTCGTAGACGAGGTCGCCGAGGTGGACGAGGAAGTCGACGTCCGCGCGGGCGACGTGGTCGAACGCGCCGTAGTAGCCGTTCTCGTAGTCCTGACACGCCACCACCGCCAGCCGGACCGACTCCGGCGTCGCGTCGGGCGCGGGGAGGGTCCGACACCGCCCCACCGGTGAGGCGGTCCCGTCGTAGACGAACCGATACGCGTAGCTGCGGTCCGGCGAGAGCGCCCCGTCGAGGTCGACGCGCACGGTGTGGTCGTACGCCGGCCCGATCCGCTCGGGGGAGACGACGCCCCGGACGACGCTCTCCTCGAAGCCGTCGTCGTCGGCGACCTCGACCGCGAGCGGTTCGCCCGCCTCGACGGCGTCGGGTGCGAGACGCGTCCAGAGGATCACGCCCGCCGGGGTCGGCCCACCGCTGGCGACCGACTGGGGGAACGTCTCTCGCGAGTCGTGGCCGGGGTCGACCGCGCAGTCTCCCGCGCTCGCCCCGCCGAGCGCCGTCGCCGTCACGTCCGGTCGCGCCTCGCCCGTCATCGTGGCGTCGACCTCGTCGCGTCCAGGTGTCGGTACTCGCACACGTACTGGTGTCCCGCGCCGGCGAGCAAAGCCGTTCCGGCGAGTCGACCACCTCCGTTCACGTGTCGCCGCACCGTCACCGACTGTGTCACCCCGCGTGAGGACCGACCCCGGGACCGCTGTCGCTTTACCGGTCGCGTCCGGAGCGACACGCGTGTCACTGTTGCGTCTGTTCGGCCTCTTCCGGCCGGAACACTTCGCCGACTGGTACCGTATCGGTGCCGAGTACGTGCTCACCGTCTCCGAGGGGATGGGGTTCGAAGTGGGCGACTTCCCGATCCGCGCCGAGGAGGCGACGGCGGCGCTCCGGGCCGGACGAACCGACGTCCCGCCCGAAGTGGCCCGGTCGATCGCCGCCGACCTCCTCGCCGACGCCACCTTCTCCGCGCCCTACCTCGAGTGGATGCCGCTGTGGTACGAACTCGCGCTCGTCGGGCCGGTGAGCTACGCCGAATACCGCCTCCGCCGCGTGGCGGGCCGGTACACGGAGAACCTCGAACACGTCACCGTGCCGCGTTTTTCCCGCCCACGAGACGTCCTCGTCGCCGGCCGTCCCGCCGTCGACTACGTCTCGGGGTTCGCCCGACGCTTCGTCGTCGCCGACGCCGTCCTCCACCTGGAGTGGTACGCCCACGTCGCCCGCGAGTCGGGGATCCACGTCCCGTCCGCCCTCGTCGACCGCGCCCGCGAGGAGACGGTCGCGTACTACACGGGCCACGGCGATCTCTCCGACGAGATCCGCCACTTCCAGCGCCTCCTGTTCGCCGACGACGCGTGGGTCCGCGACATCGACGCCGCCTACGACCTCGACAGCACGCTGTTCGGCGTCTGGGAGCGGATCCTCTCACACGAACGCGAGCGGCTCTGACGCTCGGAACCGTCTCCCGTCGTGGCTCTCCGGCGGGCGACGCGTGCGCCGGCACACCGTGCCGAGAAACCGTCATATCCTCTCGGCGCGTACTGGTCGGGGTCTATGACTGACCGCGTCGACGACCTCAGAGAACTCTTCTCGCGCCTCGACGGGCCCGCACAGTTCACCGAGTCACAGCAGCAGCCCCGGGGGACGATCCGCTCGGCCGCCGCGGTCGATCGCGACCTCCGCCGGCTGATCGACGACCTGCGTGCGGACGGCGACGTCCGGACCACGCTCTCCGACGACGACCTCGTCGCCGTCGTCCGTGGCTTCCACGCGGGCCGGTCGGATCGCGCCGTCGCCGCCGACCTCGGGATCACACCGGAGACGGTGTTCCGCGCGCGGATGGCTCTCCACCTGTTCGCCGACACCGACGCGCCCCGTGAGCTGGACTCGGTGCTCGCTCGGCTCCGTGCGGGCGACGACGCGGCCGAGATCGTGACCACGCTCGACGTCTCCAGAGCCGCCGTCGACCGCGTGGCCCGACTGCTGGCGGCGCGGGCGGCCGCCCGGCGGGTGAACTACCGATACACGACGGAGTTCGCCGACCTCCTCGACGGCGACACGACGCGCGTCGACCTCGATCGGCAGGTCTGGGACGACCGCCGCGCGCTCGTCGACGCCCACGACGACTGACCGAATCCACGAGAGCGATCGGGGTCACCGTGACCGATCTGGTTCACGGCGGCCGATCGGGGTGACGCTCGTCGTCCCCGACGCCCCGTTCTCCCACCGACACACACTACTTCGGCGCTAGTTCTCACCTTCGGGAATCTCACGTCAACCGACTTGTTCTCACGATCGGAAGACCGCACACGGCGGCGGGGGAGACGGCGGCTGGCCGCGCCTCGTCGCCGGACTGAGTATGACACGAGACTCGACATGCCAGTCAGCGGAGACTGAGCGAACGAACTCGTTGTATCGATCACTGATCACGTGGCTGACGCTCCACGTCGTCCGCGCGGGACGCGCGCTGCTGTACAGTTCGGTGTACATCTCGCTCGTCGCGATGACGGAGGTCGCCGTCGCGACCGTGCTCCTGTCGCTCCCACTGACCTTCGCGCCGGTCGTGGTGGGGCTCGTCACGTTCGCGGTGTACACCGGCGACCGCCTGGCGGACGTCGACACTGACGAGGTGTCCAACCCCCGACAGGCCGCGTTCGTCCGCCGGCACGGCGACGTCCTCTACCTGCTGACCGCGGCGGCGTACGCGCTCGCCGTCACCCTCTCGATCCTCGGCGGCCCGGTCGCGCTCGCGATCACGCTCCTTCCGGGCGTGTTCTGGGTACTCTACGCCTCCGAGTGGATCCCCGACGTCGGCCTCCACGTCGACCGACTGAAGCAGGTGCTGGTCGTCAACTCCGGCGTCGTCGCGCTCGCGTGGGCCGTGACGCTGACGTTCCTCCCGCTCGCGTTCGCGGACGCGCCGGTCACGCCGACGGTCGGCGTGGTCTTCGCGTACTTCTTCCTCCGGTCGTTCGTCGACACGGAGCTCCCGAACGTCCGCGACGTCGCGGCCGACCGGGCGACCGACGTGGCGACGCTACCGGTCGCCGTTGGCGTCCGCCGGACGCGACACGTCCTGTACGGGGTCGACGTCGGCACGCTCGCCCTCGTCGGCTACGCGACGGCCGCGGGGATCGTTCACCCCGCGCTGTCGGTCGCACTCGCCGTCGGCCTCCTCTACTCGGTCGGCATCACCTCGTTCCTCGGTCGGTTCGAGGACGAGGCGCTGCTCGCGAAGCTGCCCGAGTGCGAGTACGTCTTCGTCGGCGTGGCGCTGGTGCCGTACGTCGTCGGGGGCTGACACCCCCACGGCTCAGGCATCGGATATCTATTTTGATAGTAGCGTGTTCGGTTTAATATGCCGACGGTCACTCCTCCCGAACAGTCGTGTCCACCGCGAGTCTCCTGACAGTGGTGATGATGGTCACCATCTTCGTCGGCGTGACCGCCGCGTTCCTCGCGTGGCGGGAGCGGCCCGAACCGGGAGCGACGTCGCTCGCGGCGCTCCTCGTCGGGCAGTGCTGGTGGTCCGTCTTCTTCATCTTCGAGATACAGGCGACGACGCTCGCGGGGAAGGTGCTCTGGTCGAACGTCCAGTGGGTGGGCGTCGTCGTCATCCCCGTCGCGTGGCTGTCGTTCGCGCTGTCGTACACGGGCCAGGACCGCTACCTCACGCGTCGGTCGATCGCCGCGCTCTCCGTGATCCCCGTGTCGACGGTCCTCTTCGCCGCGACGACGGACGCCCACTCCGTCCTCTACCTGGAGTCGACGCTCGTCGCCGAGCGTGGCTTTCCGGTCCTCGAACGCACGCCCGGCGTCTGGTTCTGGGTCATCACGGGGTACACGTACCTCCTTGGTTTTCTCGGTTCGATCCCGCTGCTCCGACTCGTCCGGAGCGACGCGCTCGCGTTCCGCGGGCAGAGCGTCGCCCTGCTGATCGGGACGCTCGCGCCGTGGACGAGCAACGTCCTCTTCCTGGCTGGAGCGACGCCGCTCCCCGGCCTCGACCCGACCCCCATCGCGTTCGCCGTCTCCGGTGTCGCGTACCTCGGAGCACTCTCCCGGTTTCGGCTCCTCGGGACGAGTCCGTCGCCGAACCACCGCGCACGCAGACTCGTCTTCGAACGGATGCACGAGCGGGCCGTCGTGGTCGACCGCCACGACTACGTCGTCGACCTCAACGAGAGCGCCGCGGAGACGCTCGGCTACGCCCCACGCGAGGCGCTCGGTCTCCCCGTCAGCACCGTCGTCCCCGAATACGAGACGCTCCCGACGGACGGCTCCATGAGCGGCTATCTCACCCTTCCCGACGACGACGGCGACCCCTACGACGTCACGGTGACGGAGGTCACGGACTCGCGGGGGCGCACGATCGGCCGCGTCGTCACGTTCCACGACGTCAGCGACTACCTGCGACGACAGCAGCGCCTCGAGGTGTTGAACCGGGCGCTCCGTCACAACATCCGCAACGAGACCAACCTGATCTACGGCTACGCCGACCTCCTCGGGGAGCGGGCGACCGACGAGGCCGCCATCATCAAAGAGCGTGCCCTGGCGATCGACGACATGGGACAGAAGGCCAGGACGATCATCGACGTCTTCGAGCACGCCCGAAACCCCGTCGACCACGTGCCGCTCCGGGTGCTCCTCCGCGAGAGCGTCTCGTCGGTCCGGAGCACGTTCCCCGCCGTCACCGTCGACTGTGGACCGATCCCCGCCGACGTCTACGTCTCGGCGGGGCTCGATCCCGTCTTCGACAACGTCGTCGAAAACGCCGCCGAGCACAACACCGATCCCGATCCCCGCGTGTGGATCGACGTCCACGTCGACGACGGCGATGGCGACGGTGATCGTGACGGCGACGACGTGGGCGGCGACGGCGGCTCCGTCCGGGTCGTCGTCAGCGACAACGGACCGACGATCGACGCGTACGAGCGATCGGTCCTCGAACGGGGAACCGAAACCCCGCTCGAACACGGTAGCGGCCTCGGACTCTGGCTGATCACCTGGGGGACCCAGATCGCCGGCGGGCAGGTGACGTTCGCGGAGAACGAACCGACCGGGTCGGTCGTCACGATCGAGGTGCCGATGCTCGATCCGCCCGCACGGTCGTGGGAGCACGACGGGCGGGCGCAAGACGACGAGGCCGGTCACGGTGACGACGGCGACGAGGAGACAGCGGACGGTCGCGGGACCGAATCCGCCAAGAACGCGTGACCCGCGGACGGTCGCGTCCTTCTCTCCGAGCAGGGCGGCACACCTCCCTCTCCGTGATCGGGATTAGCGTAAGTCCTCAAACTTCTCGACGTAGCAGGTTGCAGAAGTATCTGAATCGGCGTGCGAGATGTAGAGGTTCTATCCAGCATGATGTCTGTAGCCAATACTTTTGACTATTAGCTACTACTTACAATATCAAATGAATTCGGACAAAGCAGAGGTTCTCTCTGGTCTGCGTCAAATGGATGAATACGAGTTTGAATCTTTTGTCGCTAGGCTCTGGGAACGACAAGGATGGAATACAACTGTTACATCGGGTGCTCGTGACTATGGCATTGATATTATCGCCGAGAAAGAAAGCCCATTCAACCAAAAACATCTCATACAAGTAAAAAGATATGCGAGGGGTAATAAAATCGGAAGTCCAGAGGTACAGCAGTATAGTAGCCTCCGTCAGCAGAAGAGGAATGTTGACGCTGTCTTGATTGTCACTACGAGTTCTTTCACAGAACAAGCTGAGACTGTAGCAAATGGCTTGAACGTCAAGCTCATCGATTCAACACACCTTTTTAATATTATCAGGGATTCCGAGTCAGAAGATATACTTAGAGATTTTGAAATCACGAACGAACAAAATGATGGCTCAAATTAATCCTCCAAGCGTGAAAATTCTGAATCCGATCAGGATCTCAAAGAACCAACTAGTACTACTTCTGACTCAAGCAGTGACAAATTTACCAAATCGGAGGTGAACAAAAGACAGAGGCTTAAGATCGCTTATGATGAATTGAGACGAAAACGTGGGAGAGCAGCTTCTCAAGATAAAAAGGACCAGATAACAAAAGAGATGAATCAAATAGAACACCAGCTCCGAAAGTCAAAGGGATCCCCATCTTCGAATATTGCTACTGACCGGGATGTCGCAGGTATCGGCTCGGAAGATGATGATAAGTCCGGCTTTCTATCAAGGCTGTTACCCTGGTGGTAGTTGATAGTCGGATTACCATGGCCGACGCGCGCTGTGTATCTCGCACACTGTATCTGCCAACTACTGGAGATGATTCGCGAAAAACTATGGACTACTCCGATAATCCCGATGAGTGTGGTCGTACGCCGAGTGTGCTCGTTACCCCGAGTGTGGTCGTCACACGACCACACCCGTCCCTACATTTAGGTAGGTTCACGCTCGACGTGTCGGTATGAGTGAAGACGCGGTGCTCTGTCCGGACTGTGGGTGGACCGGACGGCCGGCGTCACTCGACGACGAGGGCGACGGCCGCTCCTGTCCGCTGTGTTCGACCGACATCGAATTCGTGGACTGAGCCGGAGGGAGCCACTCCCGCTCGGCAGATTCGCTCTCGAATCGCTACCGACCGGAGACGTACGCCGTGAGGTCCGTCGTGGTGATGATGCCGATGACGCCCTCGTCGTCGTCGACGACCGGCACGTGGTGGAAGCGGTTGTCGATCATCGTGTCCGCGACCTCCGTGATCGGGTCGTTCGCCGTGCGCGTGATCACGTCGGTCGACATGTACTCCGCGACCGTCGCCTCGCTCGCCAGCCCGTCGTCGGCGGCCAGCTGGACGAAGTCCGTCGCGGTCAGGATCCCCTCGAGGTGGCCGTCGTCGTCGACGACGACCACGGAGCCGATGTTGTGTTCGAGCAGCTGCGTGGCCGCCTCGTTCAGTGTCGCCTGCGGGCTCACTGTCTCGACCGGCGTAGACATGAGTCGCCCGACGAAGATGTCCTCCATAGTCGGTCGTCTTCCCGGTGGGTGATAAGAATTGTCACGCCGGACGGAGCTGGACGCGACGGGTGTGCGACCGCCACCGCGACTCACGCCCCGACGACGACCGGAACCGGCGTGAACGAGAGCACGCCGAGGGCGAGCGTCATCAGCCCGACGAGCCACCGGCCGCGGCCCACCGGCGACTGGTCCAGCGGAGTCACGCCGCTCACCCGTCCGAACACGAGTGCGAGCACCCCCCAGAGCAGCCAGATGCCGACGGCGCGGCCGTCCTCGAAGAGGTAGAGGTAGCTGGCGAGCCCGAACAGCGCGAGGGGGACGAGCTTCTGGACGGCCGCGAGCGCGTCGCCGACGAGCGCGCGGGTGACGTGCGCCCCGTCGAGCTGGCCCACCGGCAGGAGGTTGAGGAACGTCACGAACGCGCCGACCCAGCCGCCGACGACGACGGGGTTGACCGTCAGGCCCGGCTCGACGTACGACAGTGGCTGTCCGACCGCCCACGCGACGAGCTGGATGAGCGGCGGGTAGCCCAGTTCGACCTGCGTGGCGGTAGTCGCGGTCGCGGTGCCGCCGACCACTCCGACGGTCTCGATCGGCGGGAGCGACACCCCGATCGCGGTGACGACGATGGTGGCCACGAGCCCCGCCAGCGGGCCGGCGACGCCGATGTCGAACAGCGCTCGCCGGCTCGGGATGTGGTCGTTCATCCGGATCACGGCGCCGAGCGTCCCCAGTAGCGTCGGAACCGGGATGAAGTACGGGAGCGACGCCTCGACGTCGTGGTAGCGGCTCATCGCGTAGTGACCGAGCTCGTGCACCGCGAGGACGCCCAGCACCGACACGGTGAACGGCCACGCCTCGACCGCACGGAGCGGCTCCTCCGTGACCGGGATGCCGTACCAGCCAGCCCCCGCCAGGAGCGTCGTGACGACGGTCGCCACGAACAGCCCGACGTTCGTCCACGGCACCCCGTCGACGCCGGGCGATCGCTCCTCAACCACGAGCACGTGTTCGCCGAGCCGGCGCTCGAGCTGGAGCCGGTAGCCGCGCTCGCGAAACACGGGTGCGAGCCGCTGGACGACGGCGTCCCGCGGTGCGAGTGGTTCGCCGTAGTATCGGATCTCCTCGCCATCGGCCTCGACCTCGTAGACCTGGAAGTAGTCCGCGAGCGCGCTCGGGGTCGGGACGTCACCCTGAAGCGACGACGACTGCATCAGTTCGGCTAGGGAGTGAACGAATAAAGGGCTGTCCGTGCTGTGTGCGGCTGTTCGGAGCCGGTTCTCGGCCCCAGGCTGCCACCACCGACCGCCGCGCTCGTTCCGGTCTTCGAAGTCGTCCAGGCGCTCGGAGTCACGACCGCTCCGACCGTGCTGTCCGTCGGTGGAACCCTTTTACTGCCGACACTCCCTGTGTGTGGTATGAAACGGTTGCTCTCGAGCATCGGGATCGGCGCGGCGACCGTCGACACCGTGCTCCCGCAGGCGGCTGTCCGTCCCGGCGAGACGGTCGAACTCACGGTCGAGATGCGCGGCGGCGACTCGGCACAGACCATCGGCGGGCTCTACTTCACGCTGAAGACCGAGGCCGACGGCGAGACGTGGCCCGTCGCCCGGTTCGACTTCGACGGCTCGTTCACCATCGACCCCGGCGAGGAGCGCACCGAACGGGTGTCGATCCCCATCCCCCTGTGGACGCCGGTGACGCGCGGCGGCCCGCGGGTGTGGCTGGAGACGGGTCTCGACATCGACTGGGCGGTCGATCCGAGCGACAGCGACGACGTCGCGGTCGAACCCGACGACTTCGTCGCGGCACTGTTCGAGGCCGCGGACACCCTCGACTTCGAGTTCGTCTCCGCGTCGCTCGTCGAGACGCCGTGGCTCGACGACCGTCCGTTCGCGCAGGCGCTCGTCTTCGAGCCCGGCTCGCGGTTCGAGCGGGACGTCTCGCGGCTCGTTCTCACGACCATCCCCCGCGGCGACGACCTCCGGCTGTACATCGAGGTACAGCAGCGCGACGCGGTCGCGGAGGCGGTCGGACAGGACTTCAACGAACAGGAACTCTCCGTCACCGTCGCCTACGCGAACCCCGAGATGATCGGCCGGCGTATCACCTCGACGATCGAACAGTTCACGTAGCCGCCTCTCGTCTACGGACCGGCTTCTCTCTGGCTCGGGTCGTCTCCTCTCGCCCTCTCCGGTTTTCCTCGTCGTTTTCTCAACACGGGTCGAGAACGTCTCTCGCTTTCGAAACCACTGGATTCGCCGACGACAGATGTGGAATCGAAACGGCAACCGTGGTAAGCGGGGCGCACGTACGTTCGGACGAGTGTTGGTCGACACTCGCAACACTGGAGGCACACACTATGTCATCGACTTCGACGGACGGACGGCTCGTACCGATCCTCGTCGCCGTACTCGCGGCGCTCGTACTCCTCCCTCTCCTCTTCGTGGGGACGGGGATGATGGGCTTCGGTTCGATGGGTCCCGGAATGATGGGGAGCGCTCAGGGGGGAATGTGGGCCGACGGCAACGCGCTCCCTGGCTGGGCCTTCGTCGTCGGTGTCGTGATGCAGCTGCTGTTTCTCGTCGTCGTCGCCGGCGGTGTCTACCTCGCCTACCGGGCCGTGACTGACCGGGACGACGAGGACCCGGCCCTGGCGGAACTCCGGGTCGCTTACGCGCGCGGCGACCTGACCGACGACGAGTACGAGCGGCGGCGTGACGTGTTAGAACGCGACTGAGCGGGGGCGGATCCCACGGTCCCACGGCCGCGTGCTCGAATCGCCGGCCTCACTCCGTTGGCCGCTCGCGGCGGTAGTCGACGTCTCCCTGCCTGTCGGAAGGGACCGTCAGAGCCAGTCGTCGGGGAGTTCGTCCTCGTGGTCGGAGATGAGCCTGAGGATCGGACGAATCTCGTCGAACTGCTCCCCCCTGACGATGACATCCTGCTCGCGGTCCCAGTCGATGACCCCGTTCTCCTCGAGCAGCGGGAGGTGCTCCGTCTCGAGCATCTCGAGGAGCGTCCGGCGTTCGTCGTCGTCGATGTGTTCGGCGACACGGATGTGTTCGGGGATGTCGTCGAACTTCTCGGGGTTACCGTCGACGAGATAGACGAGCAGCCGTCGCCGGTCGGGGTGTGCAAACAGGGCGAGGACGTTCGGGAGTCGTCCCCTCACCGCCGCTGTGATCTCGCTCTCTCTCGATCCGTCCGTCGTCGTTGGTTTCATTGGTTCCTCCGTTAGTGTGTGGTCGTCCGCCGCGGACTCAGTCGACTTCTTCGTGTCTGTCCGCTCCGGTGAGTTCGTTTCCGGCCGTCAGCCCCTCGTCGATCACCGGATCGATCCCGGTGAACTCGAAACGAGCACCGCCCGCCGTCCCCTCGACTGCGCTGATCGACCAGCCGTGTGCGTCGCTGATCTGTTCGACGATCGCGAGGCCGAATCCGGTGCCCGTGTCGCTCGTCGAGTACGCCGTCTCGAACACCGTCTCACGTCTGTCCGGCGGGATCCCCGGACCGTCGTCCTCGACGTAGAACCCGACCGTCGTGTCGACCGCGGGGATCGATCCGACGACGACGGACACGGTCGGTGTCCCGTGGCTCGCGTCGGCGTCGTCCTCCGTCGAGTGGGTCGTCGACCCGTGTTCGATCGCGTTCCGGAAGAGGTTCTCGAGCACGCGCACGAGGGCGTCCGGGTCCGCCCGGAGGCGAACGCTCGATTCGACCTCGAGCGTCGCGTCCGCGGTCGCGACGCCCTCCCACGCCGTCTCGGCCATTGATTCGAAGTCGACGGGGACGAGTTCGTCCACCTCGCCCTCCTCTGCGAACCGGAGCGTCTGGGCGATAATCGTCTCGGCCCGCTCGAGCGACTGTCTCACTATCTCGACCGTCTCGGCGTCGTGATCGCCGTCCGCTACGAGGGTGTCGACGTACCCAATCGCGACCGACAGCGGGTTCCGCAGGTCGTGCGAGACGATGCTGACGAACTCGCGGAGTCGTTTGGCCCGCCGCGCGAGTTCCCGCTCACGTTCGACCCGGACCGTGACGTCCTGAAGGTAGATGGCGACGCCCTTGCTCGTCTGATACGCTCGCACGTGGAAGTGCGTCCCGCTCGGCGCGTAGTACGTCTCGACGTCGAGGGGGACGCCGTGTTCGACGACCGACCGCAACTGGTCGTGGAACGTGGCGTCTTCGAACGCCGGGAACACCTCCCAGAGGTCGTGTCCGACGAGCGCTCGCTCGCGTCGACCGAGCAGCCGCTGCGCCGCGTCGTTGACGAGTACGATCCGCCACTCGTGGTCGACCGTGACGTACGGTCCGGTGGTCCACTCGAGGAGGTCGCCGAGAGTGGCCTCGAACTGCTTGCCCTCACGAGGCTTGATGATCGCGAGGATTCCGTCAGGGTTCTCCTCTCTCCCGGGGACGGCTGCCATCTGTATCCGGTACGGCTCCGCCCCCCCGTCGGTCACGATGCCCAGTTCGGCCGAGACGACGTTCGGGCCCGTTCCACCACGAAGCGTCTCGACGTAGTCCGCGACGAGTCCTCGTTCGTCGTCGGCCACGAGGTCCTGGATCCGTTCAATCCGGCCTCCACCAGCCGACGTCGGGATCAGTTCGTCGACGCGCTGGTTCGCGGCACGGATGCGTCCGTCGGCGTCGAACACGGCCACGGGAACGTCGAGCATCTCGAGCAGCGTCCCGAACCGCTGGGACTCGACGGTCGCTCGCCGTTCGAGGACGAGCGATCGAACCCGTTCGATCAGGAGCGCGAACCCCTCGCCGGCTTCGTGCTTTCTGAAGTAGTCGGTCACGCCGGCGTGGATCGCCTCCATCGCGATCGACTCGCTTCCCTCCCCCGTCAGCATCACGAAGGGGAGGTTCGGTCGGCGCTCACGGATCCGACCGAGGAGTTCGACGCCCGTCATCTCGGGCATCCGGTAGTCGCTGATCACCGCGTCGATCGGGGTCCCGTGTTCGAGCCGACTGAGCGCCCGGGTGGGGTCTACCTCCACGGTGACGACCATGTCGTCGTGCGTGCGCTCGAACCACCGCTGCACGAGGTGGCTGTACGCCTCGTCGTCGTCCACGTGCAACACGTGTATCTGCGTCTCGTCCCGCGTCTCGATCTCGTCCTGCGTGTCCGTCTGTCGGTGGTCTGATCGGTTCATGATGGCTCTCCGGGGTCGGTCTCGGCGTAGTCGTGACTCTCCTTCTCGTGGTCTCTCAGGACCAGCAACGTCAGAAACGACTCCAGAGGTAATAAACTCGGACGTAGAGTATCGACGGTCGGCGACGACCGATCCCCCCACATCCCGTCGTTCGAGCCGTCTCGAAGCCGAGAGTCGGCGCACGACGACGAGACACATGGCGGTTGCGCTCGTCGTGTGCACGACCGTGCCGAGTGTCACCATTTATCACGAGGGAGCGAGTATGCGAGGACACGATGAGTGGTGAACCCGCGGAAGCCGAGACGGTCGACATCTACGACGACGTCAGCGAACTGGGGCTGCCCATCTCGATCCGGGTCGTCTCGATGTCGATGGTCGGCGGACTGCTCGGGACGATCCTGATGCTCCCAGTGCTCGTCGGGATCCCACAGGCGCTGGGCCTCTTCCTGACGGAGCCGATCACCCGGTTCGCGGGCTTCGCGGCCTTCTTCGGCATCGAACCGACGGCGACGCTCGGGATGATCGTCTTCGGCGTGGGTGGTACGTTCGTCCTCCCGTTGATCTTCCTCGTCGTCGGCTCGTTCCTCCCGCCGCGCGAACCCCGCTACCTCCGGGGTGTGACGTTCGCGACGTTCTTCTGGACGGGGTTCGCCCCCGCGTTCTGGCCCGGTACCGGCGTGCTCGCCGTCGGCATCTTCCTGATCGTCTCGCTCGTCGGACACTGGGTGTACGGGGCGACGCTCGGCTACGTCCTCGACCGGACCACGGGCATCCCCCAGCACGAGGTCTGACCGCCCGGCCCAGTCGCCGAACCGCCTGCCGATCGGTCCTCCCGACGGTTTCTCGCTCACGGCGCACTCGTCGCCCCCGTCGAGCGATTCGGTGTGGCGTGCTCCCCGAAACCGCTAAGTAGGGGTCCTAATGATTAATACCGAAGGTCGTTTGTTACCTATGTCCATGACCCTGCTGCACCACCTCTCGGGGCTCCTCGCCCAGTCGGGACTGATCCCGCGGGGGACACGCGTGTTCGTGTTCGACCGCATCTTCACCGTGTTCCTGCTGTTGGGGACGCTCGTCGGTGTCGTGGTCATCGCGTACATGCTGTACAACGCGTACAAGTACCGTGACACGGGCGAGGCCGACGACGTCGACCGGCCAGCTCTGGGCGAACTCCCGGCCGACGGCGGGAAGGGGAAGAAGCTGTTCACCTCGTTCGCGCTGAGCGCCGTGATCGTCATCTCGCTCGTCGCGTGGACGTACGGGACACTGCTGTACGTCGAGGAGGGGCCGTCGCAGGCCGAATCGCTGGAGATCGAGGTCGAGGGCTACCAGTTCGGCTGGCGCTTCACCTACCCGAACGGCCACGTCGAGGACTCGACCGCGGGCGGCGTGCTCCGCGTTCCGGTCGACCGAGGGATCCGGTTGCGCGTGACCTCTGCGGACGTCTTCCACAACTTCGGGATACCGGAACAGAAGGTGAAATCCGACGCCATCCCGGGCCAGACCTCCGAGACGTGGTTCGAGGCCGACGAGACGGGGACGTACACCGCGAACTGTTACGAACTCTGTGGAGCCGGCCACTCGTACATGACGGCGCAGGTCGTCGTGATGGAGCCTGACGAGTACCGCGAGTGGTACACCAATCTCAACGAGAGCGCATCATGAGTGAACAAGACGATACACACGACACGGACGACGGACACACGGTCGAGACCGACGGTGGACAGACCGACGGCGGGACGGTGAGCGGGGGCGAGCTCGCAGTGCCCGGGGTCGAGGCGGACCACGACCACGGCCACGAGGACGACCACGAGTTCCCGGGGACGAACACGATCAAGCGGTGGCTCATCACGACCAACCACAAGGACATCGGCATCCTCTACGTGGTGACGTCGCTGTTCTTCTTGATCCTCGGCGGGGTGCTCGCGTGGCTGATGCGCATCCAGCTGTGGGCGCCGCGGGCGGCGACGGAAACCGTCATCAGCGCGGGCGCGTACAACCAGGCGGTCTCCGCGCACGGCCTGCTGATGGTGTTCTGGTTCCTCTCGCCGTTCGCGTTCGGCTTCGCGAACTACGTCGTCCCGCTCCAGATCGGGGCGAAGGACCTCGCGTTCCCCCGACTCAACGCGCTCAGCTTCTGGCTCTACCTCGCCTCCGGACTCCTCTTCATGGTCTCGTTCTTCCAGGGCGGCACCTTCGCCGGCGGCTGGACGATGTACGCCCCGTTGAACGTGCCGACGTTCACCCCGGACGTGGGTGCCTCGACCGCCGTGCTGGCGCTCACGCTGTTCGTCGCCTCGGTGACGGTCTCGTCGGTGAACTTCCTGACGACGATGCATCGGATGCGCGCCAAGGGGCTCACCCTGCGGAACCTCCCGCTGTTCACCTGGTCGATCCTCCTGACGGTGTGGATGATGCTGTTCGCGTTCGCGGCGCTGCTCGCGGCGCTCATTATCCTCTCCTCGGACCGTCTCCTGGGAACGACCTACTTCGCGATGGAGTCGCCCGCGGGATCGCTCCTGTGGACCCACCTGTTCTGGTTCTTCGGCCACCCCGAGGTGTACATCGTCTTCTTCCCGGCGCTCGGCGTGATGGCCGAGTGCTTCCAGACCTTCACTGGGCGGCGGATCGTCGGCCGCAAGTGGTTCATCGCCGCGATGGTGCTCGTGGCGCTGCAGTCGTTCGTCGTCTGGATGCACCACATGTTCCTCACGACGATCAA
Source organism: Salinigranum salinum (assembly GCF_009176545.1). Classification (GTDB taxonomy): domain Archaea; phylum Halobacteriota; class Halobacteria; order Halobacteriales; family Haloferacaceae; genus Salinigranum; species Salinigranum salinum. The sequence goes on from NZ_VTOJ01000001.1 coordinate 901,892, forward strand.
CCTCCAGATCAAGACGCTGTTCATGATAACCACCATCGGCATCTCGCTCCCCTTCGACCTGATGGTGTTCGCGCTGATCTACACGATGTTGAAGGGCCGCATTCGGTTCACCACCCCCTTCCTCTTCTCGTTCGGCGCACTGTTGCTGTTCATCATCGGCGGCATCACGGGTGTGTTCCTCGGCGCGGTCGTCCTCGACTACGAGTTCCGGGGGACGTACTGGGTCGTCGCGCACTTCCACTACGTGATGGTCGGCGGCATCACCGCGCTCGTGGGCGGGCTCTACTACTGGTTCCCGAAGATGACCGGCCGGATGTACGACGAGTTCCTGGGCAAACTCCACTTCGGCGTCTACTTCGTCGGCTTCAACCTGCTGTACTTCCCGCTGTTCGTCGCCTGGGAGACGCCCCGGAGAGTGTTCGACTACGCACCCGGGCTCGAACCGTGGCACAAGGTCGCGACGATCGGCGCGTTCGTGCTCGGGCTCTCGTTCCTCATCATGTTCTACAACCTGGGCAAGAGCGCCTTCTCGGGCGACCCGGCTCCCGACAACCCGTGGGAGTTCGGCTCGACGGCGGAGTGGGCGGTGTCGTCGCCGCCGATCCTGGAGAACTTCCCCGGGACGCCGACGTACGAGAACGGGAATCTGGAGTTCCTCACCTCGAAATCCCCGGCACAGGCCGACGGTGGCCTCGCGACGGCCGCCGACGCCGCGCGGTCGAAGGTGCAGATCCGCGAGGTCGAGACCGAGGACGACGACTTCCACGCCGACCACGCCAGCATCTGGCCGCTCGCGTTGAGCGCCGGGATGTTCTTCCTCTTCCTCGGGCTGTCCGGGGTGCAGGAGGCGTCGTTCGGCGAGGGGATGATGGCGAACGTCTACATGGCGTCGACGGCCGTCGGTGGCGCGATCACCGTCGGCTCGTTGCTCTCGTGGGGGCTCGAACCGTTCACGGCGTTCCCCGGCGGCGAGGGCGAAGCGTGGCCGTTCGGCGGCATCGAGAACGGCAAGGTCGGGATGTGGATCTTCCTCGCGAGCGACGTCGTCCTCTTCGGCGGCTTCATCGGGGCGTACGTCTTCACCCGCGTGGCGTTCGGCTGGACCGCGTGGGAGCCCGTTCCGAGCAACCCCATCCCGGGGCTGATGAACACGTACCTCCTGCTCACGAGCAGTTTCACCGTCGTGCTCGCACTCGTCGCGGCGGAGAAGAAACACAAGTGGGGCGTCGTGGCGACGCTCGTGACGACGTTCCTCCTCGGGCTGGGGTTCCTCGGCAACAAGGCCATCGAGTGGAACCACCTGTTCCACGAGGGGATCTGGCTGTCGACCAACGTCCGGTCGTCGACGTTCTTCCTCACGACCGGGCTGCACGCCGCGCACGTCATCGTCGGCCTGTTCATCACCCTCTTCCTGATCGTCCGCGCCTGGCGGGGCGCCTACCTCGAGGACAACCGGTCGCTGGAGTACTTCGGCCTCTACTGGCACTTCGTCGACATCGTCTGGCTGTTCCTCTTCCCGCTGTTCTACATCCTGTGAGGTGACCAAGAGATGACTTCAACCAAACTGTACACGGTGATCTTCGCGTTCCTGTTCGTCTCGGCGACGGTGCAGGTGCTCGTCGAGTTCGCCGGCCTGTCGTACTGGCTCGCGTTCGGGCTCATCATGGTGCTGTCGGCCGTGAAGGCCGTGATCGTCGCGGCGTACTTCCAGCACCTCCGGTGGGAGCCCCGCTCGCTGACGTACCTCATCGGGATCGGCCTCGCGGCGGCGCTGGCGCTCACGCTCGCGGCGTCGTACTCGATCCTCTGACCTGACGCGACTGGGACTCTTTTTCGGGACTCGTCGGGGTCACATCGCGGAATCACCAGCGTTCGGCCACGCTCGGGCCGCGGCCGGGTCGGTTCACACCGGAACGACGTCGAAGACGAACACGAGGTAGTACACCGAGACGGCGAGCATGAGGGCACCCGTCACACGGTTGACGACCGACTGGTGGCCGGTGAGCGTCGCCATCACCCGCGCCTGCCACCGATCGGAGACGGTCGCCAGCGCGACCAGTGGGGCGGCGATCCCGCCCCCGAACGCCAGGAAGTTCAGTAGGCTCCCCACGGGGTCGGTGAACAGGAACGCGCGGGCGAAGAACACCGCGATGAACCCGGGATTGCAGGGGACGACGATCGCGCCGAAGAAGAAGCCGTAGCCGAACGCCGACGCGACCGGGTGGCTCGACTGTGGTGGCTCGACCGTGGGGAGGAGGTGTGCGAACTCCACGTCGGCGAGCAGCAGCAGGCTCCCGACGGCGAGGAGACCGAACGCGACGGGCGAGACGACGCCGCTGACGGTCGTCAGCGACGTTTCGAGCACCGTCGTGAACAGCAGCCCGAGCCCTAGCATGAACGAGAGCACGCCCGCCGCGACGAGCGCGCCCAGCGCGGAGATCGGGAGCCGCCTCTCCGTCGACTGGTTCGAGAGGTACGCGAGGAAGCTCGGGTACAGCGGGAGCACGCAGACGGCCGTCAGCGGGGTCGCGAGTCCGAGCGCGAACGAACTGGCCAGCTGTGTCGCCGACGCCATCGCGCTAGCACCGCTCGAACGCGGTCTCGAGGGTGTCGGCCGACTTCAGCCCCCGTCCCTCGACGAGCGCGGTGGTCCCGTCGGCACAGATCCGGACGACGGGCGCTGCGGGGGCGTTCGTGACCACGGCGCCGAACTCGTCGACGAGCGCCCGCGTCATCGACGCCGGCGCGACGGCGTAGTACCAGTCGAACTCGTGCGAGTCGAGGTGGTCGCGGACCCGTGCCGCGTCCTCGTTCGGATCGACGTTGATGCTGATCGCCACGAGGTCGTCCATCCGATCGACGAGCGTCGCGACCTCCCGCTGCTGGTTCGTACAGACGGGACACCAGACGGCGAAGAACTCCACGAGCACCGGCCGTCCGCCGAACCCCGCGACGGTGAACGACGTCCCCGTCTCGACGTCGGTCAACTCGACCGAGCGCCAGTCGTCCGCCGCGTCTGCCGTGGCCGCCGTATCTGTCGTGTCCGCCGTGGTCGTCCCCGACGATCCGTCGTTCGCGGGCCCTTCGGTCGTCGACGCGGTCGTCCCGTCGTCCCCCGTGGGGCGCGATCCCGACGTACAGCCGGCGAGGGCGGCGAGGAACACGCCCGCACCACCCTGGATCACGCTCCGCCTCGACCAGTTACCGGTCCCTGATACCATCACCGAGCAGACGCTTCCGATCGGTATAGCGGTTTTTCACACTCTGTTCCAAATCTCACTCGACTCTTTCGGATCGCGCGCGTCGCCGGCAGACGCCTCCGTCGCTCGGGGAGCTTGCCTCGGAGAACGAGTCCGCGTGGCGGACGATCCGGGTTCGATCGTTCGGCACGGTGGACGTACTGGACCGGACTGCGGCTCCGATCGGCCGACGGCGTTCGTCTACTGGCTGACGAACGTGTCGTGTCGGTAGTCACACACTTCACAGAAGAACTGAGCGAGGCCAGCGGGCTGGGTGCCGCTGAACAGCATCTCGGTTCCGCAGGAGGGACAGTGCTCGGGAGGGACGTCGCCGGGCCGTTCGATCTTCATGTGTGGTAACCTCTTGCGAACGCCCCTATTAAATCCTGTCTATCTTTCGTAGGATTATCGAACAGCAGGGGAACATTTTTTATTCAGTCTCGTGCGGTAAAAAGAGACACGCGCAGTCGTGACTGTCTGCCCTTTTTCACCGTCGTCCGTTCGAGATAGTCGGCTCTCCGTCCTCTCGGATCGACGTTGACGTACGCCCGCCCACGCCCGTCCACGGGGGCGTGAGATTCAAATCCACCCGTGACGAGTCGCACGTATGGACGAGACGGCCGCGTCGGAGTCGGCTGGGACGTCACCGGGTGCGGCCGGTGACGACGCCGGTCCCGGGACGGAACGCGAGGGGTTCGACCGGACGGCTCTCGGCTACGCGCTCCTGTTCTCCGTCCCCGTCTGGATCGGCGTCACGATGGCGATGCTGAAGGTGACGGGTGGCCGCCCGCTTTCGCTGGTGCTCGCCCCCGGTCTCGTGCTCGGTGGCGGCGTCTTCGCGTTCGTCGTGCTCGCGACCCGCGGCGGGTACTCGACGGCGTGACCGTCGGGCGCTCCACCCCGTCCCCTGGCGGCGGTTCGACCGTCTGTCACCCGGTCCCGGTTCCGTGACCGGGCTGGTGGCACTGTCGACCTCGCTGCCACCCGCCCGGCGACATCACAGCTGTGGCTCGGTTCGGAGACGAACCTGGTCGGTCGTGATCCGTTCGATGGCACCCACGTCGAGCGGCAGTCCCTCCTCGTCGCCGACTCGCTGCCAGCTGAGAGCCGACGTCACCTCACGCACGACGTCCGAGTCGAGGTCGACGTACGGTACGCCCTCGTTGACCGCACTGACCGTCCCCAGCACGGTTCCACGCTCGTCGACGACGTGCTTGCCGACGTCGGTGAGTGAGGGTCTTGGTCGTCTCATCACGAACTACTGTCGTCCCGTGTCCGAGTCGTCGTTCTGCTTGCACTCGCGCGACGCGATGGACGAACCCGACCGTGGCCCGGTGAGCTGAGCGAGCCCGGTGCGCCGGCATCGACGACACGGACGGCACACGACCGCGGTGGGCGGTCGCAGCCGACGCTCGTGGGGGCGAGGGTTGGTCGGCTTCGAGTAAAAGAACGGCCTGCTGGCGTCTGTGCGTCCCGTCCGCACCACGGCGAGACGGGCGGACGTCGAGCGTCCGGGTGCTCGAATTCGGCCGAGTCGTCCGAGCGCCCGTGCTCGTGCTCGTCGCCCGTGTCACCGTGGAACGCGCGTTCTGTCGTCCAACATCGGGCTAGACGTTCCGTGTCGCTTCTCTCGCAGGCGGGGGTGGCCGACGCCGGATCCGGATTACAGATCCGATCGGAGCCGAACCTGGTCGTCGGTGACCGTTGCGACGGCCTCCTCCTGGAGCGGGTAGCCGTTCTCGTCGTCGATGTTCTCCCAGCCGAGGGCCGTCGTGATCTTCGTGGTGATCCCGGGGTCGGGATCGATGTACGCCGTCCCGTGTTCGACTGCGCTGATTATTCCCACTTCGGCACCCTCGCCGTCGACCACTGTCTTGCCGACGTCACTGTCGGTGAACTGTGTCGTTTGCATCGCACCTCGACGTAGCGGTTCTGTTCATCTTCCCCTGTTGCTTGCCTGTGCGCCGGGCGGTCGTTCCGGTCGACGTTTCGGGCACGCTGACTCTCACCACTCCACTCACTGGTGTTTATCTGGCTCTGCGCAGATGCCACTTCTATGCCACCATTCGACCCTGAATTAGCGTCCGGCGACGCGAGCCAGCTCGATCACACGCGAGGCGACGAACTCGCTCGTTCCAATCACGACAGCCATTAAACGATTCCACGTCACCCCACACACGATGCCAACTATCGTATCCGGGAGGATCCCGGCGAGCGAGTTCGCGCTCGACTACTCGCTGGAGACACATCCGGAGCTGATCTTCGAGACCGAACGGATCGTCACCAGCGGTGACGAGGCGATAATGCCGCTGCTGTGGGTCCGCGGGGCGTCTCAGGAGGAGATTCAGGAGACGCTCGAGAACGACCCGACGGTCGACAACGTCACGCTCCTCGGCGACTTCGAGGACGAGTGGCTCTTCCAGATGGAGTGGGTCGGCCACGTCGATCTCATCGTCCAGATGTTGATCAACAGCGAAGCGACCATCCTCGACGCCGTCGGGCACGAAGACCAGTGGAAACTGCGGGTGTTGTACCCTCGCCGGTCGCTCTTCTCGGAGACGCACGAGTTCTGTGACGCACACGGCCTCAACTTCGAAGTCGAGTCGATCCGCGAACTCGACAGCGAACCGGCCGGTCGCTACGGTCTGACGGCAGACCAGTACGAGGTGCTCTCGACGGCGGCCGCGAAGGGGTACTTCGAGGTCCCCCGTGCGGTGACACTGCAGGAACTCGCCGAGGAGTTCGACGTCTCCCACCAGGCGGTCTCTGAACGCCTCCGCCGGGCGACGGACGCGCTCGTCGAGGACACGCTGTTCGTCGGACTGAACGAGTCCGACTTCCAGTGATCCGTCGCGTCGCGCCCGCCCACGCCACGCCGAACGTTTAATACTGGGGCATGGTATCGTCTCTCGTATGGCCGAGAACGCACTCGTCCCACTGGTCGGTGCCTCCGTGGGTGCCGTCGGGCTGGCGACCGTCCTCTTCATGCTGTACAGCCGTTCCCGTCCGAGCCTGCTGCAGGGGCCGCTGACGATCGGCGTCTCGCTGTTGACGATCACGGCCGGCGTGCTCGTCCTCTTGGTGGGTGAGGCGGCTCACGGTGCCGGGTCGCTTGTCTACGTCGGTGGCGTGGTCGCGCTCGTCGGCGTCGGCGCGCTCACCGGCATCGTCGCGTCGGTACCCCACCCAGAGGGCGAGGCGGAGTCCGGGCACTGAGCTCACCCCGCGAGACTGAACGCGATCACCGCGGAGATGATAAAGGCCGCGTACAGCGCGCCGAGGGCGAACATGACTTTCAGGTGGTAGACGAACAGGTCGTCGGACTCCTCGTCGGAGACGGCCTCGTACCGCTCTCGTTCGGCGTCGGTCGCCCGGTCCGGGTGTGCCTCCACGACGTGCAGCACCGCGTGTCTCTCACGGGCGAACGGCCGCTCACAGTACGGACAGGTCGCCGCGGGCGTCTCGTCGGGCGGGACGGCGGTGTCGGGAACGACGCGGGCGCGCGGTGGTGTCGATCTGTCCGTGGTCATGGTCGTGGCAGTGGGTGGTGGTGTCTGCGTGGTTCTACGTGATCGGCGCGGTGAACGGCTGGGCGACGATCCAGAGGCTCGTCATCGTGTAGACGATCATAACGACGACGAACGGGTACTGGCTCTGGATGGGCTGTAACCGCCCGGGGAACAGCTCGAACGCCCGGGCGTGGGCGATCCAGACCGCGAGGAGGTGGCCGGCGACGACGAACCCGAGCTGGAGGCTCCCGAACCACCCCGGCAGGGTGACGAGGGTGACGCTCGCTGGCGGGGTTACGGGCGAGGCGAGCACCCCCGCCAGCGCCGGCGCGAGCGAGAGGAAGTAGCCGAGGAAGTGCGCGACGTGGTAGCCCGCGGCGATGGGGACGAGCGCGGGCGCGAACCAGCCGGCGACGAACGGCGTGGTGACGTACGTCTCGGCCGTCCGTCTGACGTACCGCGTCGACAGCCGATACACCCCGAGGAAGAGGCCGAAGCCGACGACGACGGTGACGAGATGGGTGAAGAGCGGTGGGACGACGCCGGCGAGCGCGCCGACCACCCCGTTCCAGGTCGGGGTCGAGACGAGGCCGTCGTACGACGTCACCCAGAGGAGCGCGACGACGAACGCCACGTCGTCTCCGTCCATCGCACCCCGGTACCGGGCGAGCGCCGTCCCCGGCACCGAGAGCGTGGGCGTCGGTTCGTCTGGACCGCCGTCCCTCTCCTCGCTCTCGGCCGCTGACTCGCTCTCGGTCCGGGCTGTCACCCCGCGCGTCGCCGCGGAGTCAGCTTCGGACGCCGCGCGCTCCCGCGGGAGTTCGACCCCGCCGTCACCGGCGGCGACGTCCCGGTGTCGGCTCCCGCCGACCGTGCCCTCGCCGGGGTCGACCGCCGTCGGATCGTCCCGCTGGACCGGGGCCATGAGGCCGTACAGACGGAACACGCGGGCCACGGGGTCGACCCGCTCGAACCACGCCTCCCCGTACGCCGCCGCGCCGACGAGGGTGACGACGGTGTAGACGAGGACGACGACCGCGAGCGTGGTCGGGCGCTCGCCCACGGGGCTCACGACTTCGAGCCACACCAGCGTGAGGAGACCGATCACGCTCGGCCACGCGCCGACGGTGTCGGGAAGCGACCGCCCCTGGCTGGGAAGGAGCGACGCGAGCGTCCGCCAGGGGTTCACGAGCCACCAGCTGTCGGCGACGAGGTACGCCGACATGGTGTACCCCGCCCACCAGCCGACCCAGACGGTGAGCACCGCGAGGTTCAGGAGGGGATCGGACGGGCCGACGAGCCCGACGACCACGACGGCGACGAGGCCGACGACCCCGGCCACTCTGACGAGCGGAACGAGCCGACGGAGCGCGCCCACCGGCAGCACGAGCCGCCGGTCGTTGACCGCGCGGATGGTCTCGTGGTCGGTCACGAGCGTCGCGAAGAGGAACGAGGCCGCGACGATACCGCCGCCCGTGACGACGACGAGCCAGAAGGGTGCCTGGACGGAGCTGAGCGAGCCGCTGAGCGAGCCGGCGTGGGCGACGGCGGGGCGGGCGAACAGCGCGAGGCCGATCACCGCCCCCAGCAGGGCGACGACGGCGCGCGTGGACGGACGAGGGCCGGGACGCGTCGGTGTCATGTGGGTCTCGGTGGCGGGTTCACGGGCGTGAGTCGAAGCCGGGACGGAGCGCGAGCAGGGCGACGCTGGCGACGAAGACGGCGGTCGAGACGTCGACCGAGAGCGCCGAGAGCGCGGCGGCGACGCCCGTCCCGCCCGCGAGCCCGGCGGCGAGCGAGCCGACGATGGGGAGGCAGCTCAGACAGGAGCCCAGTCCCAAAAGGCCCGAGAGGGCCGCGCTGGCGAGATCGAGCACGGCCGCGTAGACGAGATACGCCAGCGCGAGGTAGCCGACGACGCGGAACGGGACGAAGTTGAGCGTGAGGACCGACCCGGCGTAGCCGACGCGCGGCCCCCAGCCCGGGGCGCTCATCGTCACCTGGAGGCCGTGGACGTGCGCGTGCGAGTGGCCGTGTCCGCTCCCGAGAAGCGCCGCGAGGTCGACGCTGATCAGGCCCGAGAGCAGACCGAGGACGACGAAGTAGCCCACGGCGACGGCTGCGGCGACGAATCGGGCGCGACGGTCTCCGCTCGGCGGCGTCACGTGGACGACGGCGAGCACGCCCACGTTGATCCAGACGAACGGGTAGAGCACGTATCTGACGGCCTGCACGCTGGCGTCCGTGAGCGCGAAGTAGCCGACGAGTCCGGCCGCCTCCACCGTCAGGAGGACGACGAGCCACCGCAGTTCGGGTCGGTGGAGCCAGTCCGTCCCGCCGATCGACCGCGTCTGATACCCCATCGGCGACGGCTCAGATCATCCCCATGAGCTTCACCACGAGGACGAGGATGAACGCGAGGCCGAGCACCCACGACCCGAGCATCGCGGCGGCGGCGTTGCCGAGACCGCGCCCGCGAGCCGCCATGAACGTCCCGAAGAAGAGATAGCCGATCGCCACGAGAGAGCTCGCGACGACGAGGACGACGCCGGCGGTCTGGACCACCGACTCGGGGAGCCCGGTGCCGCTGACGAACGCCACCGTCGCCCCACCGAAGACGAAGATCGCGGCGAGGAACGCGACGACCCAGACCGTCGGGTTCCCCGCTGCCGCCGACAGCGTGGAACTGTCGGGTCGGGACGAGCCGAATCCGAGCGTGGCCGGCGTGTACTGGCGCCACTCGCGGGCGTTCAACAATACGACGAGCGCGACGAGCACCGCCCCCGTCAGCAAACTGAGTAGGAACATCGACTGAGCCATGTGAACAACCCTCTCTGTCGATTGATTATTGCATACCAGGTCATAAATGGTTCGCTCGAACGCCGACAGTCGTCAGCCGTCACCGGCGGAGCTATGATCGACCGTGACCGGAGGGATCGTCCGTGCGCCCATCCCCGCCGACCGACCATCGAAACTCAAAGACCGGGTTGAGCTATGGACCGACTTTTCGGACGCGTGGCCGAACGTAGACGTATGCGGATCGAGGTCAACGGGAAATCGATCGTGGTAGCGGCGACGCGGGTGTACGCGCTGTTCGGCCTCGCGGTCAGACGGACGGTCGGCGTGGCGAGCAGATCGGTCTCGCGGCTGCTGTCGTGGGTGACGCTCGCCGGTCTGCTCGTCGTCTCGTCGGCACGGGACACGCTCGACTGGGCGACATCGGCGTACAGCGACGCGCCGATCCGCGAGACGTCGCGGCTCCTGTGGAGCGGACTCCTCGGTCGCCGTCCCGACGTCTCACTCCTCGTCGTCCTGCTCGCCCTCCCGCTGGCGCTCGTGACCAACTACTGGGCGGTCGGCGTCGGATACCCCCGGATCGATCGCTGGGTTCGCGGCACCTGGTTCGGCACGAACCCGCAGCTCGTCGTCTTCGTCGCGCTGGGGGCGCTCGTCGCGCTGGCTGTACTCAGCGCTGCGCTGAACTCGGGGCTGGTTCCGACGACGGTGCTCGTGACGCTGCCCCTGTTCGGGGTGGCGTTCAGTCGCTACGGGCAGACGCTCGAACCGTACGGGACGGTCGGCCTCCCGAACGCGGTCGGCGTCGGAGTGCTGCTCGCCGTCGGCTTCGGGGTTCCTATCGCCTGTGCCGGCTTCGCCCTCGGCATCGCTGCTCGACGAGTGACAGACGTGTTTCGGGGGCGGACCGACGAGAACGCGTGGACCGACGGTGGGCACGCACGCCGGTGACACGACCACCGCACGGTTCACGACGTCGGCGCATGCGCGAGCCACGCGGAGACGCGTTGCCGGCCGACGTCACGACCGACCTCCGCGCCCGTCTTGACGCGTCGCCGGGTCGTCGGTGCGACACGACGAGGTCGTGTGTCCGACCGACGAGCGGCTACTCGGTCACTTCGAGCGTGAAGTGGAACGTCGGCAGTGTCCGTCCGGGGTGGTCGTCCCGGTAGGAGAGCCGCGGCTCGTTGTCGCAGCTGGACATCGAACTCTCGTCGATCCCCCGGTAGACGGCTGGGTAGGGATCGTCGTGCGGTCGCTCGGCGCGCCGGCCGCCCGGAGCGGGATGGTCGCGTCACCCTGCGAATCGAACCCGCAGAGGTAACACTGATGAACGAACGTCCGGTCATCCCGGTCGACGGTGACTCTGCCCGCGTCGACGTCGGAGACCACGCCACGAACGGTCCACCGAGCGGACGCATACCTCTTTGGGCGTGCCGCTCCACCGGCTCTCCATGGCACTCCCACCCTCAGTACACCTCCTCCCGCTCGAGTTCGAGCACCGGGGCCGACCCGCGACGCTCTCCCCGGTCGCCATCGAGACCGATCGGGGACTCCTCCTCGTCGACACCGGGCTCGACTCGACGGTCGACCAGCTCGAAGCGCGGCTCGACGACGCGGGGTTCGGCCTCGAGGACCTCCGGCTCGTCCTCCTCACCCACCAGGACGTCGACCACGTCGACGCGCTCGCGACCATCACGGACCGGGTCTCCCCCGTCGTCGTCGCCTCCACGCACGCGGCGCAGATCATCGACGGACGCGAGGAGCCGCGTGGCGGTGTGGGTCGCGGCCGTCCCACACCCGTCCCCGTCGACGTCGAACTCGACGGGTGGGGGACGATCGACACGCGCGCCGGCCCGGCACGGGTGGTTCCGACGCCCGGACACACGCCCGGACACGTCTCGTTGTACTTCCCCGACGAGCGACTGCTCGTCGCCGCGGACGCACTCACGGCCGACGGCGGCGTCCTCCAGGGGCCGCGTCCCGAGATGAGCGAAGAGATGGAACTGGCGCTGGAGTCGGTCGGGCGTCTCGCGGAACTCGACGTCGACCACGTCGTCTGCTACCACGGCGGCTCCGTCGAGGCGGGGAGCGATCGCATCGCCGAGATCGCCGCGGGCGAGTAGGCTCAGGTCGCCGGCTACGACGTCTCGAGAGGGACACGGCGGCGTTCCACGGCTTTCGTCACCGAGTAGACGTGGAGGAGCGTACTGATCGGCACCAGGAAGAACGGCACGAGACCCAGAGGCCACCCCGTCGACGTCACGATTCGAAAATTGAAGTGAAGCTCGACGACGGCACGGTCGCCGCCGAGAGCCAGCGTGCCGAGATCGCAGAGCGGTGGAGGATCTGGGCGAGGAGAAAGCCACCCGACGAGGTGAACCCGGTGTGATCGTCCGCGCGGTGGGTCCGACGCCGACCGAACGGTGTGACTGCTGTGCCGTGGGTCCGACTACACGATGGACGACCGCACGACGTGACCGTCCGCGTGGCGTGATCGGTGCAGAGCCGGTGGGACCGACCACACCACCAGCGCTCTATTTACCGCGTCGGCGTCGACGAGTCGTATGCTCGTGGACATGAGCCTCCCACTCGAGGACGGGATGATACTGTTTCCCGGTCTGCCCCCGTTCGAATCCGAACGCTCGGTCTCGAGCGAGACGGGCGCCGTCACGCACCGCTTCTCCTCGAACACCCATCAGGGCACGCACGTCGACGCCCCCCGTCACTACGTCGACGACGGCGCGACCGTCGGCTCCTTCGCGGTCGACCGCTGGGTCGGCCCCGCGCGGGTCGTCGACCTGCGGGACCATCGGGGCGAGCCGATCGACGCCGACCTGCTGGAGCGCGCTGGCGACGACGTCTCTTCCGGCGATCGAGTCGTCCTGTTGACCGGGGACGTCGACCATCGCTTCGGCGACGCGGACTTCTTCGACGAGGCGGCCCACCTCACCGCCTCCGGCGCGGAGTGGCTGGTCGACCGCGACGTGGATCTGATCGCCAACGACTTCCTCACCGAGGCGCTCGACGATCCGGCGCGGCCGGTCCACAGGACGCTCCTCGGCGCCGGCATCCCCATCGTCGAGTACCTCTGCGAGGCCGACGCGGTCGCCCCGTTCGACCGCGTCGACTTCACCTGCCTCCCGCTCAGCATGCCGGCGTTCGAGGCCGCACCGGTCCGGGCGGTCGCCCGAACGGAGCCGTGACCGACGACTCCAGCCGGGACCGATCCCCGTGCCGGCCCCGGGAGCCACCGATCGCCGACGGCGGGCAGCCTGGCCGAGCGGATTCTGGGGACGCCGCGCTGGGCGTCCTGCTGCTCGACACGGCGTTCGACCGGGTGCCGGGCGACGTCGGCAACCCTGCGTCGTACGACTACCCGGTCTGCCTCGAGACCGTCCCGGGTGCGGATCCCGAACGAGTGGTCCGGGCGGGCGACACCGACCCCGCGCTCGTCGACCCCTTCGTCGACGCGGCGCGCCGCCTCGTCGACCGTGGGGCCGTCGCAGTCGTCACCAGCTGTGGCTTCCTTCTCCCGTACCAGACGACGCTGGCCGAGCGAATCGAGGTCCCGCTGTTCACCAGCAGCCTCCTCCAGCTCCCGCTGGTCGCGTCGACGCTCGCGTCCGACCGACGGATCGGCGTCCTGTCGGCCGACGAACGCTCGTTCGCGCGGCTGTCGCACCCGGTGCTGTCCGCACACGCCGACCGGCTGGTCGTCGAGGGCCTGGCCGAGAGTCGCCCGTTCCAGCGCGTGTTCGTCGAAGAGCGTCGCGAGCGCCCCGACGAAGGGGCGGTCGGTGACGACGTGGTCGCGGCCGTCGAACGGCTCCTCGACCGGGACGTCGGCGCTCTCCTCTTCGAGTGTACGAACCTCCGGCCGTACCTCGGTCGAGTGCGGGACGTGACCGACCTCCCGGTGTACGACTACCTCACGCTGGCGGATCTGGCCTGGCGTGCGGCCGGCGGGCACCACGGCTGAGCCGCGTTCGCGCTCGTTGGTCGAGCTCCGACCTACGGGAGCCGCATCCCCTCGCTCTTCGGCGTCAGCCGAAGTGTCGTCCCTCGACCACGCTCGCGGGCGCGTTCGTACACCAGGTGGGCGGCGGCGATGGTCTCGATCCCGGTGCCGCCCATGTCGAACACGGTCACCTGCTCGTCGTCGGTTCGGCCGGGGGCCGTCCCCGCGAGCACGGCCCCCAGGTCGGCGTGGACGTGCGACTCGTCGACCGCCCCCTCGGCGATCGCGCCCAGCAGTTCGCCCGACATCTCCAGCGCCTGCGCCCGCACGTCGGGCACGTAGCGACTCTTCGCGACCGTCGCCGCGTCGAGTTCCCGCCGCGTCGGGTGGGACTGTCCCATCGCCGTGACGTGGGTTCCCGGTGCGATGTCGGCCGCGTCGACGACCGGCTCGTGTGCCGTCGTCGCTGTCACGACCACGTCGGCGTCCCGGACGGCGGCGCTCGCGGTGTCGACCGCGACGACGTCGACACCGAGCGCGTCGGCCATCCGGTCGGCGAACGCCTCGCGGTTGGCCCGCGTGGGCGAGAACGCCCGGACCTCGCGCAGGTCGCGGACCGTCGCGATCGCCAGGAGCTGCGCGGCCGCCTGCGGGCCCGTCCCGACGATCCCGACGACGCTCGCGTCCGCGCGAGCGAGGGCGTCGACGCCGACCGCCCCGGTCGCGCCCGTCTTGTACGGGTTGATGCCGACGCTGTCGACGAGCGCCAGCGGCGCGCCCGTGTCGGCGTCCGCGAGCACGGTCAGGAACCACGCGTCGTCGTCGCCGAACCCACCCCAGTACGTGAACGTCCCCATCACGCCGGCACCGACGAGGATCGCCCCGTAGTACATGAGCATCCCGTCGGGCGACTCCCGGAAGAGTTTCACCTCCGACCCGAGCCGGTCCGCCTCGCCGAACGCGCGGTAGGCGTCGCGGACGGCCCCGACGACGGTCGGCACGTCGACCAGGTCCGCCACGTCGTCGCTGTCCAGGTACAGCAGCTCGGTCATACCAGTGGGTCCCCTGACGGGAGAATAACGCTGTCGCTCGCTCGGGTGTCGGTCTCGATCGTCGCCTCGGTTCGATTCGAGACCGGCAGTCAGGCCATCCCCTCGGGGTCGATCCGGTCCGTTCGCTCGAACCGATCGAGCGCGAGCTGGTCGACGTCGAACCGGTCGGTGCTGCCCGTCGCGAGCAGGTCGGCCATCGCCGCGCCGACGACGGGCGACTGCTGGACGCCGTGACCGGAGAAACCGCAGGCGACGTGGAACCCCTCGACGTCGGTCGGCCCGAGGATGGCGTGGCCGTCGGGCGTGTGTGACTGGACGCCGCCCCACCCGTTCACCACGTCGAGGTCGGCCAGCCCCGGGAGCAGGCGCTCGACCTTCTCCGTCGTCCGGAGGTAGTAGTCGTAGCCCACGGACCCCTCGGTGGCCGTGTCGGGATCGGCGACGTCGTGGACGTCCTGCGCCGTGTCACAGACGAGCAGCGAGCCGTTGCGTTCGGCCTCGACGTAACACTCCCACTCGGGGTCGATCACGAGCGGGCCGCTGGCCCCCTCCATGGGGCTGGTGACCATGATCCGCCGCAGGAAGAAGGACAGCGGGAGGCCGACACCGACCATCGCCCCCACGCGGGCGGCCCAGGGACCGGCGGCGTCGAGCACCGCGCCGACCGCGTACCGCCCGGCCTCGGTCTCGACGGCCACGACCGCGCCGTCCTCCACGACGACGTCGGTCACGGCGGTCTTGGTGTGGATCGTCGCACCTCGATCGACCGCCGCGCTGGCGAACCCCTGCGTCAGCGAGTGTGGGTCGACGTGTCCGCAGTCCGGGCCGTACAGCGCCCCCTGGATCGCCGCGGCGTCCAGTCCGGGGAACGTCTCGGCGGCGTCCGCGGCGGAGCGGATCTCGGCGGTGACGCCCTGCTCTCGGAGGTCGACCGCGAGGTCGCGCCAGCGGGCGGCCCACTCGTCGGTGTGGTACAGGTACATGTAGCCGTTCTGCCGGAAGTCGAGCGGCTCGCCGACGCGCTCCTCGAACGTCTGGAAGTAGTCGATCGCCCGGTTGCCGATCTCGACGTTGAGCGGGGTGGTGTACGTGTTCCGGACGCCCCCCGCGGCCTTGCTGGTCGACCCGGAGCCGAGCTGACCCTTCTCGAAGAGGACGCCGGCGACGTCGTGTTGTTCGGCGAGGTGGAACAGCGTGCTCGTGCCGACGGCACCGCCGCCGACGATGGCGACCGGCGCGGACGCGTCTGACATCGGTGTCCCAACGGACGGGGTGGTAAAGACGCTTTCCACGGTCCCGTGAGCCGGTCGGATCGGGTGGCGTCGACGCTCGGCGTGCCCGGTGACGACCCGTCAGCCGCGTGGATACATTGACGACCCGTGTGACCGATGTGCACACCATGCCAGACGGAGCGACACAGCTGGTCCGGAGCCTCGCAGCCCACGACGTCTCTCACGTGTTCGGCGTCTGTGGCGACACGAGCGTCGGCCTCTACCACGCACTCGCGGAGACCGACGCCGGGAGCGAGATCACCCACGTCCTCGCCCGGGACGAACGGGCCGCGTCGTTCATGGCCGACGCCTACGCCCGCCTCTCCGGTCGGCCCGGCGTCTGCGAGGGTCCGAGCGGCGGCGGCGCGACGTACCTGCTCCCCGGCCTCGCGGAGGCGAACGATTCGTGTGTGCCCGTCGTTGGCCTCAACACCACGACGCCGGTCCGACACCGCGGCCGTGGCGTCCTCACGGAACTCGATCAGACTGCGCTCTTCGCCCCCGTGACCAAGTGGAACGCCTCGGCCGACCACCCCGACCGGGTACCGGGACTGGTCCGCGAGGCGTTCCGCCGGGCGACCGCCGGACGACCCGGTGCGACCCACCTGGCGCTCCCGATGGACACGCTGGCCGACGAGTCTGACAGCGAGGTGTACGCGTCGGATCGGGCGACGCGCTGTCCGGTCACCCGCCCCCACCCCGTGCCCGAGTCGCTCGACCGGGCGGCCGACCGCATCCGGGCGGCCGACCGCCCCGTGATCGTCGCCGGTGGCGGCGTCCACACGTCGCGTGCGTGGACCGAACTCCGGACGTTCGCCGAGACGGCCGAACTCCCCGTGGCGGAGACGCTGACCAGCGTCGGCTGCATCGGCGACTCGCCCTGGGCGCTCGGGGTCGTCGGCGAGAACGGCGGCCGCGACTACGCCACCGACGTGGTCGTCGAGGCGGACCTCCTCCTCCTCGCCGGGACGGCCGTCGAGAGCGTCTGGACGGCGAAGTGGTCCCAGCCGCCGGACCGCGCGACCGAGATCGTCCACGTCGACGTCGCCCCCGAGTCGATCGGGAAGAACTACGAGACGACCGTGGCCGTCGCGGGCGACCTGCGCGTCGCGCTCGACGGCCTCCTCGACCGGATCGACGGCCCCGTCGCCGCGTGGGACGCCGACGATCTCCGTCGGCGCGACGAGGCGTGGCGTACACCCTACGTCGAGCGGTTCGACGCCGACGACTTCCCCCTCCGGCCCGAGCGACTGGTCGCCGGCGCGAACGAGGTCCTCGGCCCCGACGCGGTCCTCGTCTCCGACCCCGGCACGACGTGTCCGTACTTCGCGTCGCTGTACGAGTTCACCGAACCCGGTCGCCACTGGCTCACGCCACGGGCGCACGGGGCGCTCGGCTACGCCGTCCCCGGCGTCGTCGGGGCGCACTACGCACGCCCGGACGCCACCGTGGTCGGACTGACCGGCGACGGGAGCCTCGGGACGTGTCTCGGCAGTCTCGAAACCCTCGCCCGACTGGACGTCCCCGTCACCGTCGTCGTCGTCAACAACGACTCCTTCTCGTGGATCGAGGCGGGCCAGCGCAACTTCGCCGACTTCTCCTTCGGTGTCGACTTCGGGAGCGCCGACTACGCCGCCGTCGCGGCGGAACTGGGACTCGCGGGGTTCCGCGTCGACTCCGCCGCGGGGTACGAGGAGGCTCTCGCCGAGGCGGTCGCCTACGACGGGCCCGCGCTCGTCGACGTCCCCACGATGCCGCTCCCGGCGATCGACGACGTGCCCGTCGACTGGCTGGAACCCGGCGAGTGAGCGGGTGTTCGGTGTCGAACTGGGGCGGGACCGATCGACGGGTCGTGACGACACGAACAGCGGCGGGGGAGGAACGCGGTCGACGGCGGGAGGGGCCGCCCCAGTTTCGTCAGAAGACCGCGCCGCAACTCGGACACGTGCCCGCCTCGCGCCCGATCTCCGACTTGCAGTTGCTACAGTACCGCCTCGATCCGGTTCTGAGCCGTCGGCCGACTGGACGCTCGTCCTCGGGTCCGAGTTCGGCCCCGCACTCGCCGCAGTAGTTCTGCGCGTCGTCGTGCTTCGACGAACAGGTGGGACAGACGCGGACCCGCTCCGATTCCGGTTTCGGCTCCGCCGCCGCCTCCTCGTCGACCGGGTCGTCCGTGACCAGGACGACTACGCCGTAGACGATGGCCCCGAACAGTCCAGTAACGAAGGTCAGGACGGCCCAGAAGCCGCCGTGCCGACCGCGTCTGCTCGCGTCGATAGCGACGGCGAACGCGACTATCGCCCAAACGAACACGACGAGGACTAGCTCGCCGGCCATGATCGCCCTTCACGACGACGGGCAAAGGATCTACTCTCGACGAGTCGCCGGCAAAGAGTTATACCACGCTCGTCGGTGAGTAGGGACATGACCGACGACAACGAGATCGCCGTCGCCGACCCCGAACGTGCTGTCGAGGAGTGGTTCGCGGCGCTCGGCCGCTACTGTGCCGCCGTCGACTACGACTCGGCCCACGCCATCTTCGCCGACGACGTCCGGTCGTTCGGGACGAAGGCCGAGATCGTCAGCGGCCTCGAGAGGCTCCGACACAACCAGTGGGAGGGGATCTGGCCGAACATCGAGGGGTTCGGGTTCGATCTCGACGAGGTGGTCGCGTTCGGTGCGGACGACCACGCGTGGGGGGCCGCGGTGTGGTCGTCGACCGGCTTCGACGAGGACGGCGAGCCCTTCCACCGGCCCGGTCGGGCGACGGTCGTCCTCGAGCGGCGCGACGGCGTCTGGCTCGCGGTCCACACCCACTTCTCGCTGTACCCTGGCACGCCGCAGTTCACGTACGGCCCGTCGGGGCGGTCCGACTGAGCGGTCGCGGCCGTCGGTCGTCACGCCGGCACGCCTGTCGACCACACCTCGGTGTCCGTAGTGAACGTCCCGCGCGTTTCCGTTGCTGCGTGCGGGTGTCGTGTGGTCCGAGCAGCGACACTCACCGCGTCCCCAGTCGGCTCTGTTCGACCCGTCGGACGTCGGACGAATCGCCGTCATACCCGAGTCGACCACGGGTCCCGACGAGCAACACGGCGACGACCATCCAGAGGACGACGGTCGTGACGACGAGTATCGTCGTCGAATCGCCAGCACTGACGACCTCGAGCGGGAGTGGGACGAGCGTACTGTTGGCCGTGTTGAATCCGGTGTGCGCGAGGATGGCGAGCAGGACGCTCCCGGTCGCGTTGTAGATCCACGTCAGGACGAACGCGACCCCGACGATGTTCAGGATGCGGATCGCGGTCGTCGGTGCGAGCGCGACGAACGACGCCAGCCCGTGAAACTCGGTGGTGCCGGTCGCCAGCAGCGGGAGGTGCCACAGCGCCCAGACGACGCCGAGGACGAGCGTCGCTGGAACGGGCGCGTACTGTTCCTGTAGTTTCGGGAGTGCGAGCCCCCGCCACCCGGGTTCCTCGTTGCCGCCACCGACGAGTGCGATGCTCACGAACGAGACGAGGGCGAGCGAGACCCGACCGGGAAGCAGTCCGGGGTCGACCGAGCTGCCGAGGACGGCGAGTCCGACGCTCGTCAGCGCGACGACGAGGAGCGGGACGACGATCGCAGCGAGATACCACCGCGGGGCGACGCGCCAGTCGACGATCTGGCGTGCCCAGGCCCGGACCGAGTCACTCCCGAGCCAGGTGACGACGAGTGCTGCGAGGAAGGGACCGAACCCACCGACGACGAACCCGAGCGTCCCGAGCGGGTCGGCCAGGTCGAGGATGGGACCGAGCCACGCCACCCAGGAGATGGCGTAGGCGAGCACGAAGAAGGCTGCAACCGGGTGCGCGTCGACGGTTTCGCGAAGCTGCCGTTTCATGGTTCGATACTCTGACGGTCGAGTGGTGGGACTGAATACATGATCGTCGTCTCGAGTGCTACAGGGGGAGGACCCGGAGCAGGTACAGTTGCCAGGCGAACAGGAGCGCGAGGAGCGTCACAACCGAGTAGTGCACTCGGATGATTCGAGTCCAGTACTCCTGGTGCCACGCGAACCCGGTCGCGACGACGGCACCGACCGTTCCCACGAGGGCGACGTACCGGAGGACTTTCGCACTCTGGAGTGCCAGCGACGGCGAGGCCGCTTCGGCGTTGAAGTTGATCCAGGCGAACAGGAAGATCACCAGCACTCCCAGCCAGAGCAGACTCGTCGCGCCGAGGAGTCCGCGGGCGAGTCGCTCGCGACCACTCGGTGGCTCTCGGTCGCGTACTCGCCGCAACACGAAGCCACCGAGCCACACGAGGAGGACGGAGACGAACCCGACTACACCTGCACCGAGGCTCGCCTGCAGCACTACCAGGCGCTCGTACCACGGCACGCGTTCGTAGGTCGCCGGACCGAACGCGTGTCGGAACAGGTGCGTCGCACGCCCGCTCTCGTCGAATCCGAAGACGAGGAGGTCGCTCCCCCCGACTTCCTCGTAGACACCCGGTCGGCGTTCGACCCACGTCCCGGTTCCCGCGCCGACGGAAGTCGTCGTCAGATACCCCTCGTCGGTCGCCCCGACGGTGTACGTCCGTGTCATCAGGCCGAGGACGCGCTCCCACGAGGACTCCGAGACGGTCAGCGACCGGTAGTCACCGGTCAGTGCACGCGCTCGCTCGACCGCACCGTCCGGTGGCACCACGACTGGCGTGTCCGACCGTGGGTAGTACCGGTCGGTGAACGCCTG
Source organism: Salinigranum salinum (assembly GCF_009176545.1). Classification (GTDB taxonomy): domain Archaea; phylum Halobacteriota; class Halobacteria; order Halobacteriales; family Haloferacaceae; genus Salinigranum; species Salinigranum salinum. The sequence continues at coordinate 922,453 of NZ_VTOJ01000001.1, forward strand.
AAGGAGCTCGAACCGGGCGGGGCCGCCGCCGGGGCTGTTGTAGACGACGAACAGACCGACGTCGCGCTCGGGGTAGAGTGCGAGCAGGCTCTTGAACCGCGGGGTGTCACCCCAGTGGCCGACGATGCGCTCGCCGTTGCGGTCCATCTCGATGAACCCGTAGGCCATCCCGTTGAGTTCGGGGGCCTCCTGGGACTTCGTGAACTGTCGACTGTGCATCTCTTCGACCGTCTCGGCGTCGAGGATACGCTCAGAGCCGTCCCGCTCCTCGTTCAGGTGGGCGAGCATGAACCGTCCCATGTCGGCCGCGGTCGTGCGGAGCGACCCGCCCTCTGGCGGAAGCGTCCATATGACCGGGTCGTGTGGCGTGTACGCCCCGTTCTCGAACGTGTAGCCGACAGCACGCCGGGGTTCCAACTCCGCGGGAAGCGGCTGGGCGTAGGTCGTACTCTCCATGCCAAGCGGGGTGAAGATTCGCTCGTCGACGTACGCGGTGAACGGCGCGTCGGACTGCTCGGCGAGGACGTGTCCTGCCAGCGCCGTCCCGTAGTTCGAGTACGCGACGAACTGCCCGGGCGGTCTGACACGCGCTGGCTGGTGGGCGGCGAGAGTCTCTTCCATGGAGCGGATCTCGTCGGGACTGTCGGCGACCATCCCGACGAAACTGTCCTCGAAGCCCGCCGAGTGGGTACCGAGGTGTTTCAGCGTGATCGGCTCGGGATAGGTCTCCGGGACTGTGACGGCGGAGTCGGTCAGGTAGTCGTTGACGTCGCGGTCGAGTTCGAGTCGTCCGTCTTCGACACCTTGCATCACGGCCGTCCACGTCACGAGCTTGCCGGTCGAGCCGATGCTGAAGACGGTCTCGTTCGCGACGACCGGGCGCTGGGACGCGAGGTCGGCGTAACCGTACCCCTTCGCGAGAGCGACCTCGCCGTCCCCGACGACGACGACGGCTGCCCCCGGCACGTGGTGTCGTTCCAGCTGATCGGCCATCGTCTCGTCGAGCCAGCGCTCGAACTGGTCCCCGTCGGATAGGTCGGTCGGTTCGATCCGCTCGGCGGAATCGACCGAGTGAACGGTCGGCGTGGCGGCCGTCGCGATGGGCGGCGTACTCACGAGTACGACGACGAGCGCCAGCACGATGGCGGTGTGAGTCGAGGGGTGCTTCATGCGGGGGTCTCGTGGGGGCGATGGGTGGTCGGGAGTTTCGCCCCGGAACCGAGCGGACAGGGCGATTCTGGCACGGGACGTCGTGCGGGGTCGGAGCGCTTCCGACCGGGAGGTCAGATAGAGCACTCACGCAGCGGGCTGGGTGGGCATGTCTGCTCCCTCGCTCTTCGCGAGCAGGTAGCCCCCGAAGGCGACCAGCCAGAGCATCACGGGGTAGACGATCATCCGCTCGGTGCCCCCGTGACCGAGGGGTCCGAACGCCGACGCATTGCCGGCGTCGCCGAGCGCCATCAGCACGACGAAGACGAGGCCCACGCCCCCCGCGAAAGCCGACAGGGCTCGCATCGCACCGTCCAGGCGAGTGGCCGTCCCGAGCGCCTGGACGTTGAAGAACAGGAACGCCAGCAGCGCGAACAGGCCGTGGAGTCCACCGGTGTCGAGCGGGAAGAGCCCGGCACCGATCGCGCCGACTCCGGCGAGCGCGAAGACGGTCAGGAGCCACCGCTCGCCGTGGGTCCGATAGAGGAGGTACCCCCCTGCGAGATTCAGCAGACCGACGAGTACAAGTGAACCGTTAAACAGGAGCGCCGTCTCGGGGAACGTCCCGAGGTCGCTGATCGCAGCGCCCCGGAAGTCGTAGCCGGGGACCATCGCGGCCGCGAGCATGATGACCGTCACGAACCCTGCGGCGAGGACGAGGAAGGACGTCCCCGCCAGCTTTCGGCTGTCGAGCGCCAGCCCTCGAATCGAGAGAGTGGTTCGCTCGCGGGCGTCGAAGTGCGTCATGGGTGGCTCACGGGTTCTCGGACGTCCGCTGAGGAGATATACCGGCCCGTCAGTTCTCGTGGCACGGGAACGCCCTTCCGTCTCTATTGGAACCCTCGATCGGTGAACGGTCCCATCGTCCGTGCGACACACCGGGCGTGTCTGCCTCACGCCCGGAAGCCACGGACACGACTTCATCGTGTCTCCTCTCACCACTGTGAGCTACGGCCGGTATCTACGGCGTGTTCACGAACTCGCTCCAGACGTTCGGAATCACCCCACTGAGACGTCTCGTGCTGGCGCTCTCGATCGTCGTCCTCGGGACGTACGTGGGAGGTCTTGTCTGCAAGGAGGTCGGGGGGATGCAACCGAGCCGTACCCCCCTCAGATCCGCCCACCAGATTCCGAGTCACACCTCGTCGTGGACCAGCTTGGCGTCCGACGGCTCGACGACGATGCTGACGTCCTGCCCTTCGTCGAGCACCGGCTTGTCGGTCTTGCACTTGAACCTGATCTCGCCGACGTCGATGATGTTCTGGGTGAAACTCCCGCGGTAGAACTGGTGCGAGACCGTCCCATCCCAGCGGTTTCGCTCGTCGGCGACCGTCGCCCCGTCGGTGTACGCACCCGGTCGGACGTCCTCGGGACGGATGACGACGATCGGGTCCTTCAGCACCGACTCGTCTTGGAAGCTACACTCCATCTCGATCGTGGTGCCACCCGAGCGGACCTCACACTGCGCCACCCCCGCTGCCGCGTCGACGTCCCGCGCGGTCGCGTCGAACAGGTTCGCCTCGCCGAGGAAGTCCGCCACGAACGGCGACGTCGGGTTCTTGTACAGCTCCTGGGGCGTCCCCTGCTGAGCCTTCTGCCCGGTGTTCAACACGAGCGTCTCGTCGGAGATCTCGAACGCCTCCTCCTGGTCGTGGGTGACGTACACCGTCGTGATGCCGACCTCCTGGAGCATCTCGAGGAGGAGCCGTCGCATCCGTCGGCGCTGTTTGAAGTCCAGGTTGCTCAACGGTTCGTCCATCAACAGCACCGACGGCTCGTAGGAGACGGCCCGGGCGAACGAGATCCGCTGCTGTTGGCCACCGCTGAGTTCAGAGGGGTACCGCCCACCGATCTCCGGGAGCCCGACGAGTTCGAGCACTTCCTCGATCCGGTTCTCCCGGTCGTTCTTCGGCCAGTCGCGAGCCTTCAGCGCGTACAGGATGTTCTCCCGGGCAGTCATGTGCGGCCACAGGGCGTACGACTGGAAGACGAGACCGATGTCGCGGTGTTCCGGTTTGGTCGACTGCTTCGGTGTCGCGACCGTCTCGCCGCCGATCGATATCGTGCCGCCGTTGATCTGTTCGAGGCCGGCGAGACACCGGAGCGTCGTCGTCTTCCCACAGCCGCTGGGTCCGAGCAGTGTGAACAGTTCGCCCTGTGTGGCCTCGAAGCTGACGTCGTCGACCGCGACGACCTCCTCCTGGCCGCTGGAGTACTTCTTGGTGAGGTTCTCGACGGTTATCGTCATGGGTTGTGGGTGCGTTGCATGTGTGTAGATGACTCACATTCATAAACAGTCGGATACGGCCGCCCGAACTTGCCATTGTCCGCAGGGCGAACGAACCGCGACGGACGCGCGTGACCGCGTCCGCGTGGCTCACATCCGGGCATTGTACTTGCCCGCCCCGATGGACTCGTAGAAGAGCACGAACACGAGGATCATCAAGAACAACATCATCGACCCGGCGGCGACGGTCGGCAGTGCGCTGGCGTCCTGGCTGTACATCTGCAGGAGCAGGTTCGTGAGGACGTTGTTCCCCGCCGTGATCAAGAGGACGACCGCCCCGAGTTCGCGCATCGATCCGATGAACGAGTAGAGGAAGGCGTTGGTGACTCCGCCCTTGATCAACGGGACGATGACCTTCTGGAACGTGGTCGTCCACGACGCGCCGCTGATCGACGACGCCTCCTCGAGTTCGTCCGAGATCTGGATGAGGTTGCTGGTGATCATCCGGGTCCCGTGCGGGAGTCGCGTGAACACCAGCGCCAGCACCAGCGGGATGATGGTTCCGTACGTCGCGCTGACGCCCGGGAGGAGCAGCACGAGCCAGAAGATCGCCAGCCCGTAGACGATCGGTGGGAACCCCAGCGGGATCGTCGAGACGTAGTCGCCCAGACCGGTGAACCGATCGTACTTGAGGCTGGTGTAGGCGATGAACGTCGCGAGGATCGCCGTCAGCAGACCCGCCGCGAAGCCCGCCACGAGCGTGTTGACGACGACGTCAGTCAGCGACGGGATGCTGAACAGTTCGGCGTAGTTCGCGAGGGTGAACTGGAGGCTGAACATGGCGCTGATCCGCGGCGTCAACGACATGAACAGCATCCCGAGGAACGGGGCGACGAACGACAGCCCCCAGAGGGTGAGGCAGATGGCGATGGCGAGGTACTTCCACCGGCCGAGGTTGTGGACGGTCTGGCGTGATCCGCCCGACACCGTCTGGTACTTGTAGGACTTGCGCGTCGTCAGCCAGTAGATCGTGATCGCGATGAACGCGATCAGGACGTACACCAGGCTGTAGATGCCCGCGACGTTGTACTTGGGGATCGGCGTCCCACGGATCACCGCGAAGATCTCGGTCGCGAGGGTGTCGATCCCACCCTGCGACGCCCCCAGCAGGAACGGGTAGTCGAAGTTCCCGAGCGAGAAAATCATGACGAGCATGAACGTCGAGAACATCGCAGGGAACAGCAGTGGGAGCGTGACCCGGACGAACGTCCCGAGGAGTCCGCGGCCGGCGATCCGGGAACTCTCCTCCAGGCTCGGATCGATCGACCGCACGGCGGGCTCGGTTATGAGGAACGCCAGGGGCAACCCGCCGAACCCGATCGCGAAGATGATCCCCCAGATGGAGTAGATGTCGAACAGGATGAAGCCGAACGTCTCCCTGAAGAAGACGTTGACTATCCCGAACTGCGGGTTCAATACGGCGATCCAGCCGATGCCTTTCACGATGAACGGCATCGACAGTGGGAGGATGACGATGATCCTGAACAGCCGTGCGCCGGGCATGTCGGTGCGGATGACGAGCCACGCGTAGATGGCCCCGATCGCTGCCGAGATCGCTCCCGCACCGATCCCGATGGCGATCGTGTCCCGGATGATGATCGCCGTCTCGACGTTGAACAACACCTCCTGGATCTGCGCGAGCGTGATCCCGGTGTCCTCGCCGATCCCGAACAGCGTCGTCCCGGCGAACAGCGCGACGACCGTGGCCAGGAAGATGACCAGAAACCCCAGTGTGACGTACAGCGGGATCCACCGGGGATCCGCCGCCTCTCCCAGCCGTGAACGAATCTGATAGCCGTGTTCGGGTTGAAGGCTCACACTGCGCACCTACGGTTCGAGTCTTCGATCAACTATCTATAGCTGACGGATGTTCCCGACGAGATCGGCGTGAAATGAACCCCCGTTCCCCTCCTCTCCGGCGGAACCGCGCCGCGAAACGCCGGAGCAGTCAACCGAGCCTTCCGGAGCGAGACGAGCCAGCGAACCAGACGAGTCGATGGAACAGGTGAATCGAATCGGCGGACCAGACGAATCGGTGGAACCGATGAGTCCGTGGTAACATATCTTTATATAGATGCCTTCTGCAACACGTTATGTGAAATGGTATCACTAAACAGGAGGCGACTGCTCGCGTTGCTCGGGTCGACGGCCGGAACGGCAGCGCTCGCCGGATGCACCGGCGGCGACGGCGGCGACGGCGGTGACGGCGGCGACGGTGGCAGTGGTGACGATAGTGGTGGTGACGGCGGAAGCGGTGACGGCGATAGCGGCGACGACAGCGGTGACGGCGGTGAAGGCGGCGATGGAGGCGGTGGCGACGGTCTCGAAGCCCGTGCCCGCGAGGAGGGCTCGATGACGTTCTACTCGGTGATCGACGAGGCGGGGATGCGGAACACGATCCTCCCACCCTTCCGCGAGACGTACGACTGGATGGAGTTCAACCTCGTCTCGCAGGGCCCCTCGAACATCGCGTCGAGCATGTCGACGGAGTACCAGACGGGCAACGTCCAGTCCGACGCCGCGATCAACACCCAGGGGACGATGTCGCCACTGGTCGACGTCGGCGTCTTCCGGGAGCCCGATCCGGACGGCGAACTGATGCAGTTCGTCACGGAGAACTACCCGGACGACAGCTACACGCTCCCGGCGATCCCCGGCTACCTCTTCCCGATCCAGGTGATGTACCACACCGAGCGCGTGAGCGAGGACGAGATCCCGACCGGCTACGAGGACTTCGCGTCCTCCGCGCTCGAAGGACGCATCGCGATGGACAACCCGGCGATCCTCAACGTCTCCGGCGGCCAGCTGGCGACGCTCCGCGACATCTGGGGGGCCGACACGTGGCGGGAGAACCTGACCGCGATCAATGAGAACAACCCGGTGCTCACGGAGAGCTCCAGCGAATCCTCGCGGCTCCTCGTCCAGGGCGAGGTCGACGTCATCATCGGGTCGCTCAGCGACACCCTGGCGCTCCAGGAGGACGGCGAACCCGTCGAGGGGCTGTGGCTCGAACCGACGGTCGCGCTCAACCTGCCGATCTACCTGAGCGCGGACAGCGAGAACCCCAACGCCGCCGAACTGTTCGCCACGTGGTTCCTCAGCGAGGAGGGCCAGCGGGCGGTCGCCGAGACGGGACGGGTCCCGGCACGAGGGGACATCGCGGCCGAGGAGTTCGAGGGGACGATCCCCTCCGAGGTCGAGATCCTCCCCGTGGCGTACAACGACCAGTCGTACTACAACGACCCGGAGACCTGGATCGAGCGGTACGAGGAGATCTTCGGCTGAGCGCCGGGCCGTCGCTCGCTTGTCGGCCCGTCGTTCGTCCGAGTCGTCGGCGACCTCGGCCCCGACAACGACTGCGCGCGGTCGGGGTCAGGAACCGCCGACGGGTTCAGAGCACGGACCGGGACGATCCGCCCTCGATCAGTAGCGACTCGCCCGTGACGTAGTTCGCCCGCTCCGAACAGAGAAAGGCGACGACCGAACCGAACTCGTCGGGATCGCCCATCCGTTCGAGCGGCACGTCGTCGACCAGCGACGCGAGTCCCTCGTCGTACGATGCGTACGACCCGCGCTCGACCCCATCTTCGACGTGCGATCGGATTCCCGCCGTCTCGTGGGGCCCCGGCAGGACGACGTTGGCCCGCACGTCCGGCGCGAGCTCTCGCGAGAGGCTCTTGATCAACCCGGCGACACAGGGCCGCACCGAACTCGACAGCACCAGCGACTCGTGCGGCTCTTTCACGCTCCGCGAGCCGATCGAGACGATCGTCCCACCGCCGTCTTCGAGGTGTGGGATCGCCGCGCGAAGCAGTCGTACGACGCTCAACACCACCCCGTCGAACGCCGCCTGCCACTCCGCGTCCGAGAGCGACGTGAACGGCCCCGAGGGGATCCCACCGCTGTTCGTGACGACGTGGTCGAGGCCGCCGAACGAGTCGACGGCGGCCGTCACGAGCTCGGTCGCGGCTGCCGGATCGGTGAGGTCGGCCGCTACCGCCGCGACGCCGCCGCCCGTCGACATCGATTCGAGTTCCGTCCGTGCCGCGTCGAGCTTCGTCTCGTCGCGTCCGTTGACCACGACGTTCGCGCCCTCGCGGACGAACGCCCGTGCGACACCGTATCCGAGTCCGCTCGTCGACGCCATGACGACGGCCGTGTCGCCGTCGAGATCGAGATCCATCGTCCTCGATACGAGCGCAGGGACAAGGTTCTTTCTGCGGTCGGACGGTGCCGTGACCGGAGACGCCGAGCTACGCGTCGTCGGGTGTCGGGGAGTCGTCGACGGCGTCGCGAACGAGCGCCTCGAACTCGTCGGCCGCGATCTCGTAGACGGACCGCCCCTCCTCGTTTCGGACCCGCTCGACGTGCGCCACGGGACTGCGATCGACGAACAGCGTCCAGCCCTCGTCCGCGTCGCTCGTGATCCGTTTCCGCAAGCGGATCTCGACGCCCAGCTCGGATTCGAGCGTCTCGACGCGTTCGGGGAGCACCGTCCCGTCCGCGAACGTCGGGGGGCGGTACGGTCGCATCTCGTGATCGCGGAACGATTCGAGGTTCTGCCGCCACCACGACGGGAGGGCGTCGACGTCCGTGTCGGCGTAGGGGTCCTCCTCGTCGAAGCCGGGTGGGTTGTTCGCGAGCCGGGAGACGGTGTCGTCGGCGTCGGTGCTGTCGTCGGCGTCGGTCATCGGTTCTCGGGTCACTCCCTGACGACGTAGATCTCGCCGTCTTCGACCTCCGTCTCGAACGTCGGCACGCGGTACGTGGCGTCCCGGATGTTCTCGCCGGTCTTGATGTCGAACTTCCAGTTGTGCCACGGGCAGGTGACCACCCGCGGCTCGTCGTCGTACTGCCAGGTGAAATCCGGTGGCTCGGCCACCATCTTCCCCAGGAGGGCCCCCTCACACAGCGGTCCCGACTGGTGGACGCAGTAGTTCAGGACGGCGTGGTACTCCCCGCCCGTGTGGAACACGGCGATCTCGGCCCCGCCGACCTCGACGATGATCCGCTCGTTCTCCCCGATGTCGTCGGTGGAGGCGACTCTGTGCCTGACCATTACACGTCGATCCCGAAGACGTCGCGCGCGGTCTCGCCCATCATGCCGCGGACCTGGTCGTCGGCCAGTTCGCCCTTGATCGGCGTGAACAGCTCCTCGGGCGTGTCGAAGTCCGAGTGCGGGATGTCGGCCGCGTACATCAGGTTCTCCGGGCCCGCCATCTCGGCCAGCTGGGCGACGTGTTTCATCTCGCGGTCGGTGTGGCCGACCGGCTGCGTCGTGAAGTAGAAGCGTTCGTCGATGTACTTGCTCGGGAGCTTGTCGAGCATCGGCATCTCGTCGCCGAGCCCGAGGTGGTACCGGTCGAGCCGCATCCTCCAGTACGGGATCCACCCGATTCCGGCCTCCTGGATGACGAACGTCAGGTCGGGGTACCGCATCGGCACTCCCTCGTAGAGGAGCTTCACGAGGTTCCACATCTGCGAGAACGGGTGGGCGACGACCTTGTCCTGTGCGAACAGCTCGTGCCAGCGGTGTTGCAGCGGGAACCCGTGGCCGATCGCCGGGAACGAACTGTGGTACGTCACGGGGAGGTCCTGTTCCTGGGCGGCCGTGTAGATCGGGTCCCACCACTCGTGACTGACCGGAATGCGGTGGCCGGTCGCGCCGAGCTGGACGGCGACCACGCCGTCCTTCCCCCCCCACTTTCTGATCTCCTCGGCACCCATCGTCGGGTCCTGGCCGGGAACGACGATCGCCATCGACAGCCGGTCGGACTGGGTGACGAACGTCTCGTACACCCACTCGTTGTACCCCTGCGTCAGCGCCGCCGCCGCCTGCGGGTTGTTCACCGTCGGCAGCGCGACCATCAGCGTGGGGTTGATGATGCCGTGGTCGATGTCGAACTCGTCCAGCCGGAGCAGCTTCGTCTCCAGCTTGTCCTCGCCCTGTTGCATCACACCGTCCGCGCCGCCGTAGTTCGACGCCATCGCCGTGTTCGAGAACGGCGGGAGCGCCGTCGTCACGGAGAACAGCTCGCGCCAGGGCTCGCTCGACTGTTCGATGATCCGCTTGATCCCGCCGTATCGGTCCTCGTCGATGTACGGCAGGAAGTCCTCGACCGCCTCGCTCACGTGCTCGTCCGAGCTGACGATCACGTCGAGATCGCTGACGCGCTTCAGCGTCCGTTCGCTTGAGAGGGACATGCGTGTGAGAGCTATTCGCATATGCGTACTTATACTCTCGGGGGTGACGTCCGGCGACTGCAGGCGCGGCGAACCGGCCGCTCCGGTGGTACGCCTGCTCGTTTCGGTGACCGGCTGTCGCCGCCCGGATCGCGGCATCGCGGTTATTTTAGACGCGTCTAATTTATGAGTTTGTTCAGTAGCATTCTTATGTTGTCCTCTCTTATGTGACCGTGAGCATGACCGACGCGGAACCGTCGCCGACGCGACGACCTCTCTCACGACGGCAGGCACTCGCTGCCGGAACCAGTCTGATCACAGCCGGCCTCGCCGGCTGTACTGCCGGTGGGCGGGTCGAACAGGGGAGCAACGCCACCGCGGACGCGACCGACGACGGGGGGGGCCCGGTCGTCGTCGCCTCCTTCTTCAGCTTCTTCGACTTCGCCCGCACGGTCGCGAGCGACACGCCCGTCCGAGTGCGGAACCTCGTTCCCACGGGCCTCCACGGACACGGCTGGGAGCCCAACGCGAGCATCACGAGGGACATCATCGAAGCGGACGCGTTCGTCCACGTCGGCGAGAACTTCCAGCCGTGGGCCGACCGCGCCATCCAGACGCTGAAAGACGACGGCGTCGACACGCAGCTCATCAACGTCCGCGAGGGTGTCGAACTGGTCGACCTCGCCGCGAGCCTCGACCCGGAGGAGGAGGGCGTCGGTGAGGGCCGCGGGCAGGACCCGCACTTCTGGCTCGACCCCCAGCGCGCCAAACAGTCGGTGGACAACATCACCGAGGGGTTCGTCGAGCTCGCGCCCGAACACGCGGACACCTTCCGCGCGAACGCGGAGACGTACAAGACCGACGTGCTGGACCGGATCGACCGCGACTACCGGGCCATCTTCGACAGCGCTCCGCGGAACGTCGTCCAGCTGGCGGCCCACAACGCGTTTCAGTACCTCGGCGTCCGCTACGGCGTCGAGATGCGCCCCCTCGTCGTGAACCTCGCGGCGAGCGGCGACGTCAAACCCTCGGACATCACCGAGGCCAAACGCGTCATCGAGGAGAACGGTATCCGGTACATCGGTGCCGCGGTGTTCGAGACGCGCCGCCCAGCCCAGCAGCTGATCGCCGAGACCGACGTCGAGGCGTACTACCCGGTGACCCCGTACGCCGGCGTCCGGGAGGACTGGGTCGAGATGGGCTGGGGGTACGAGGAGATCGCGTACAACATCAACATGCCGACGTTCGAGGTCGTGCTCGGGAACAAGCCGCCCGAAGAAGCCGGCCCCGACGGCTGGGACGCGCAGTGGAGGAACTTCGAATGAGCGCCGCAGGGAGTCGGGAGAGGGACGTCACGGCCGGCGACGGCGCCGTGGTCGAACTCTCGGGAGTGGACTTCGGCTACACCGCCACCCCGGTCGTCGAGGACGTCTCGCTGCGGATCGATCCGGGCGAGTACGTCGCCGTCGTCGGCCCCAACGGCTCGGGGAAGTCGACGGTGATGAAGCTCATGCTCGGGCTGCTCCGCCCGGACGAGGGCACCGCGCGGCTGTTCGGCGAGCCCGCCCACCGGTTCGACGACGGCGCTCGTCTGGGGTACGTCGCCCAGCACGCCAGCGCGTCGAAGGAGATGCCCATCACCGTCCGCGAGGTGGTTCGGATGGGCCGATTCCCGCACGTCGGCTTCGGCCGACTCTCCCGCACGGACCGACGCATCGTCGACCGCGCGCTCGACACCGTGGGGATGACGGCGTTCGCCGACCGCCGCGTGACGCAGCTGTCCGGCGGCCAGCGCCAGCGCGCGTTCATCGCCCGGGCGCTGGCGAGCGAGGCCGACCTGCTCGTCCTCGACGAACCCACGGTGGGTGTCGACGCCGAGTCCGTCGAGGCGTTCTACGAACTGCTCAAGACGCTCAACTACGAGGGCATCACCATCGTGCTCATCGAACACGACCTCGGCGCCGTCACCGACCACGCCGAGCGGGTAGTCTGTCTCAACCGCGAGATCTACTTCGACGGCCCTACCGCGGAGTTCGTCGAGAGCGACGCGCTCGCACGGGCGTTCGGCACCGCGGCGTCGTTCCTCGGAGGGTCGCGATGACCGGGATGGCTGTCGGGGTCGAGTCCGACGCCGGTACCGGGACGAACGCCCTCGCCGTCGCGCTCCAGTCGGGCGGGAGCCCGCTCGACGCGCTGTTCGCCCCGCTCTACTGGCTGCTCTCTTGGTGGTCGGACGCCATGTTCCGGCTCGCGCGGCTGACCGGTCTCGAACTCCTGCAGTACCAGTTCATGCACCGGGCGATACTGGTGGGGCTGTGTATCGGGGTGATGGCCCCCCTCATCGGGACCTTCCTGGTGCACCGCCAGCTGGCGCTCATCGGCGACGCGCTGGCGCACACCGCCTTCGCCGGCGTCGCGGTCGGGCTCTTCCTCAACGCGGTGATCGATCTGGGCGTCTCCCCGTACCTCACGGCGGTCGTCGTCGCCATGATCGCGGCGCTGTTGATCGAACTCATCTCGGAGGTGACGGACGCGTACAACGACGTCTCGATGGCAATCGTGCTCTCGACGGGCTTCGCGCTCGGGACGACGCTCATCAGCATCAACGCCGGCGGCCTCGCCGTGGGGATCAACCAGTTCCTCTTCGGCAACCTCTCCACCGTCTCGGCGGAGAACGCCGCCATCCTGCTCGTCCTCTTTTCGGTCATCGTCGCCACGGTCGCGGTGACGCGAAACCAGCTGCTGTACGTCACGTTCGACGAGACTGCCGCCGCCGTCTCCGGCATCCCCGTCAAGTGGTACAACCGGATGCTCGTGATGTTGACCGCGATGGTCGTCGTGGGTGCGATGCAGATCATGGGCGTCATCCTCGTCGCCGCGATGCTCGTCGTGCCGGTGGCCGGCGCGGCGCAGGTGTCGCGCAGCTTCTCCGAGTCGATCGTCGTCTCCGTCGTCCTCGCCGAACTCGCCGTGCTCCTCGGCATGGGCGTCTCGTACTACGGCGAGGCCACCGCGGGCGGCGTCATCGTCCTCGTGGCGGTCGCCATCTACGTCGTCGCGGTCGTCGTCGGGAAGCTACAGACGGCGATGGGCGAGGACGCGACCCTGGAGATGGGACGGATCGCCCCCGACGAGACCGAGTCGCCGTCGGACTGAGACCGGGCAGCGTCGACGCGTCGACTCGCCTGCGATCCACCCGATTCCGTCGGTCGTGCGTCTGACGGAGCTTCAAGTAGCGGTGAGCGCTACCTCTCCGCACGCGGCCGAGGTAGACACACGATGGGTATTCTCGCACGACTCAAGTCCGCCCTCTTCCCGGATCCCGCACAGGTCCCCGCGACGATCGGGCTGTACGGGCCACCGAACGCCGGCAAGACGACGCTCGCCAACCGCATCGCTTCGGACTGGGCCGACGTCACCGTCGGCGACGCGAGCGAGGTCCCTCACGAGACCCAGCACGCCCAGCGCGCCGACGGGATCGAGATCGAACACGACGAGGGGACGGTCACGGTCGACGTCGTCGACACGCCCGGCGTCGCGACCGAGGTCGACCACGCCGCCTTCCGCGACCACGGGTTGAGCGAGGCCGACGCCCGGGAGCGGGCGCGCGGGGCGACGCAGGGGATCGGCGACTCGATACGCGTCCTCCGCGAGGAGGTCGGTGGCGTCATCTACGTGCTCGACGCGACGCGCGACCCCCACGAGCAGGTCAACGGGATGCTGCTGGGCATCGCCGAGAACCAGGGGCTCCCGCTCGTCCTCGTCGCCAACAAGATCGACCACGCCGACGCCGACACGGAGCAGGTCGCCGACGCGTTCCCCCACTACGACGTGGTTCCCGTCTCGGGGCTCACGGGCGACAACGCCGACGCGCTCTACGCGGCCATCGCCGATCGGTTCGGGTAGCGACCTCCGTTCTCGGGTGGGGTGGTCTCGCCGCTCCCTCCGACCGGGCCCTCGTTCTCGCGCTCGTCCCATCGAGGGCCCGCGGCGAAGCGGTTACGGGACGTCGGGGCGAACGTTTACACCGTGCCCTCCACTCGTTCGCGGATCGACTCGAGGACCGACGACGTGACGCCGCCGACAGACGACGTGACGCTTCCGGACGGCCGCACCCTCGCGTACGCGGTCGCCGGCGACCCCGATGGGACGCCGGTGCTCGTCCACCACGGAACGCCCGGTTCGCGACTGTTCGCGGCGCTCCTCGCGGACGCCGCCTCGGCAGTCGGGGTCCGACTCGTCGTCCCGGACAGGCCGGGGTACGGCCGTTCGTCGCCACCCCCGATGGGGTGGACGTGGGCGGACTGGCGGACCGACTGCGAGCGACTCCTCGCGGCCGAGTCGGTCGACCACGCGGCGAGCCTCGGCTTCTCGGGCGGCGGCCCGTTCGCCCTCGCGGCGGCGACGAGCGACCGGACGACGCGGCTGGGACTCGTCAGTGCCGTCGTCCCACCGATCGACGGGTGGCTCGCCACCCTCGCGCGGCTCCCGCTCGCGCTCCGTCTCCTCTTCGGCGTCTCGGACGCCGTCGCGCGGGTCGGCGGCCCGGCACTCGTGGTCGGCCAGTACACCGACCGGGACGTCGCGGACCCGGTCGCTGACGCGGTCGCGGCCGACTTCCACGAGGCGCTCCGTCAGGGGGCGCGAGCCCCGGCCCGCGAGAACCGTCTGTTCGCGGCGGATGCGACCGAACCGACCGTTCCGTCCGTGCCGATCCACGCGTGGCACGGCACGCGGGACGCGAACACTCCCGTCGACCCCGTTCGCCAGTTCGTCCGACACGCCGGCGGGCGGGTGGCGACCCGGGACACGGACCACCTCGGCACCCTCCTCGACTGCCGGCGGGACGCGCTGGCGTGGCTCGTCCACGACTGAGCCGGCGCGCGCGACGGGCGTCCCGCGGTGTCGGGGGGACACCGTCGACGGAGATGACCCGTTCGGGGCCGATTACCACGGTCGACGACCGCACGCGGGACGAACCGGCGATCGGCGTCGGAGTTATATATGATACGTGGTGTCTAGTCACACATGGCCCGAATGCACACGTCCGCGGACGTCGAACTGGGCGAGCACGGCGCTCCGCTATGCGACTGTGGGGCCGAGATGGAGCCGTTCATCGCGGGCACCCGGCGGACGGGTGGGCTGTTCAGCCCGCGCGTCGAGTACCGACTGTTCACCTGTCCGCGCTGTGGCGACGGCTGTCGACTCGAACGCGACCGCGGCGAGACCGAGTGGCACCGACTGACGCACGTGTCGACACCCGACTGACGCGCGTGTCGACGCCCCCCGGCTGATCCGACTACGCCTCGACCCACACGGAGTCGACTGACGCACCGTTTCCGTCCCTTCTCCCGCCCCTCCCGTCACGCAACTCGCTCTCGATCGTGAGCCAGCACCGCGTCACCGCCACACGAACAGCGCCGCGACGAGGAGGCTGGCCGCGAGGCTGCCGAACGCGAGGGTGTAGCCGGCGTAGGTGGCGACGATGCCGACGTACGCGGGGCCGACCGCGCTCGCGGTGAGGAACAGCGCACGTGCGGCTCCGAGGTCGGCCCCCATCCCGTCGGCGGGCGCGTCGTCCATCACGATGGCGTCGGCGAGCGGGAACTGCGTCTTGTACCCCAGCGCGAGGACGAGCGTGCTCGCCCAGACGACGAGCGACGAGTCGGCGACGACGATCACGGCGAGGGCGACCGCCGCGACGGCGAGCCCCGCCGCGGAGACGTCCTGTCGACGGAAGCGATCCGAGAGGCCGCCCGCCACCGGCTTCGTGGCGAACCCGACGACGAAGACGACCGCGAACGCGACCGACGCGAGGCTCTCGGAGAACCCCTTCGCCTGGGCGAGGTACGTCGGGAAGAAGTTGATGAAGCCGCCGACCATGAAGTAAAAGAGCGCGAAGGCGACGAGCGTCCGGCGCTGGTCACCGGAGGCGACGAGGCGGCGAACCGTGGTCGACACGTCGAGGCTGGCCGGCTCGACACGGTACGGTTCGTCCGACAGGCCGACGAAGACGACCGCCACGACGGCGAGCGCGACGGCGACGGGGACGAACGGGGCGTGCCACGTCGCCGACGCGAGGACGACGACGGCGGCGGCCGAGGCGAGCAGGCCGCCGACGTCGGTCCCGGCGGTGAAGACGCCCAGCGCGCGGCCGCGCCGCTCGACGTACAGGTCGGACACCAGCGCGCGCGAGGGGATGGCGAACAGCCCCTTGCCGAGGCCGATCACCACCGACGCGAGCACGAAGGGGAGGTACGACTCGACACCGCTCAGGAGGGCGAAGCCGACGATCATCACGACCAGTCCGGGGACGATGAGTGTCGCCCGCGACCACCGGTCCGAGAGGCGACCACTGGGATACTGTGTGAGCGCGTACACGCCGCCGAGCGCGGCGAACGCGATGCCGGCCGTCGCCTCCGTGATCCCGAGGTCGGCGATGATCGCCGGGAGCAGCGGCGAGAGGACGAACCGTCCGCCCTGGACGACCGCCCACCCTATCGAGAGCGTCACGAGCATCCGCCCGGCCCGGCCGCTCGTCAACCGCTCGCCGTCCGCCGACGTCCGTCCGTGACTGTCCACGCCTCCGCTTGGGCCGAGGGGGTTTTGACTCCGTCTGATCTCCGCCGATACCGTGTCGACGCCGACACTGCTACCGTGCCGACGCAGATACAGTATCGACGCCGACACCGTGTCGACGCTGACACCCTCGCGGTGATCTTCTCGCCGCACGAGAATGTCAACTAGTAATTATGTTGCTGCGGGTGTACCGTTCGAACATGTACCGACTACTCGTTCCAGTCGACCGCGACATCGGGCGCGCCGTCCACCAGTCGCGGTACGTAAACCGACTCGCGGAGACCGTCGAGGACGTCGAGGCGACCGTCCTCTTCGTGGTGACGCCGGAGACGTTCGGCCGCGCGGAGGACGTCGAGTTCGAGGAGGTCGACGCCGCGGTGGAGGCGGCCGACACCATCGAGGCGGCGGGGGTCGACGTCCGCCGGGTCGTCGACGACGGCGGGGCCGCCGAGCAGATCGTCCGCACCGCGGACGACCACGACGTCGACGAGATCGTCGTGGCCGGTCGCGACCGATCCGGCGTGGCGCGGGTGTTGCTGGGGAGCACCGTCAACGACGTCGTGGTCTCGACGGAGCGCCCGGTGACGGTCACGGGCGAGCGCGTCGTCCTCGGCGAGGGTGTGCGACACCTGCTCGTCCCGGTCGACCGCGACGTCGACCGCGCGCTCCGCCAGACGGCGTACGTCTCGAGCCTCCACGAGGCCGGCGGCGACGTCGAGGCGACCGTGCTGTACGTGTTCCCGCACCAGGACTACGCGGGCGCTCCGTCGCACGTGTTCGCGGAGGTCCAGTCCGCGGTGGAGGCGGCCGACGACCTCGAAGCGAGCGGGATCCCCGTCGAACGGGTCGCGGTCGGTGGCGAGGTCGTGAGCACGATCCTCGACGCCGCCGAGGAACGCGACGTCGACGGCATCGTCATGGGTGGGCGGAAGCGTTCGGGCGTCCAGAAGGTGCTCCTCGGGAGCACCTCGCTGGACGCCGTGCTCTCGGCCCAGCGAGCGATCACGATCGCGGGCTGATAGCACACACTGTCGTCGCCGTCGTCCCGACGATCTGATATCCGACCGCCGGCCGGTCGCGTGGTCGAACGAAACGTTTTCACGGCGACCGAACCGACACACGGCGCACGAATGGATGCCGAACTCGGTGGGTACGTCGACGTCCGGGCGAGTCTGCGTGTCGTCGGCTCCGTTCTCACGCGCATCGCCCTCGCCCCGTTGCTGCCCGCCGTCGTCGCGCTGTACTACGGCGAGAGCCCGCTCCCGTTCCTCGCGATGGCCGTCGTCGCGTTCGGGCTCGGCGTCGGCCTCGAACGACTCCACCCGCAGACGGAGATCGGTCACCGCGAGACGTTCCTCGTCGTCAGCCTCACGTGGCTCGTCGTCCCGATCGTCGGGACGATCCCGTACCTGGTCGCCGGCCAGGGGACCGTCGCCGACCCGGTGAACGCGCTGTTCGAGTCGATGTCCGGCTTCACCACGACGGGCGCGACCGTGCTCGGGGAGATCTCCTTCGAGCGACACACCCGGTCGATCCTCCTCTGGCGGCAGTTCACCCAGTGGTTCGGGGGGATGGGACTGCTCGTGCTCATGATCGCGGTGCTCCCCGAACTCTCCGTCGGCGGTGCCCAGCTGATGAACGAGGAGTCGCCCGGACTCTCGATCGAGAAGCTGACGCCGCGCATCCGGGAGTCGGCGGCGGTGCTCTGGAAGATCTACCTCGGGTTCACCGTCGCCGCCGCGGCGGTCTACTACGGGCTCCACCTAGCTGGTGTGGCACCGAACATGGGCGTCTACAACGCGGTCGCTCACGCGCTGACGACGCTCCCCACGGGTGGGTTCTCGCCCGAGGCCCGCAGCGCCGAGGCGTTCTCGCCGGCGGTCCAGTGGGCCATCATGCTGTTCATGATCGTCGCCGGGACGAACTTCGCGCTCTACTGGTACGCGCTCCGGGGCGATCCGGGCCGGTTCCTCCGGAACAAGGAGTTCCGGGCGTACCTCGGCGCGATGGGCGTCGTGGGTGTCCTGCTCGGCGGACTACTGTTCGCCGGTGTCGGCCTCGGGACGGTGCCGTCGAACGTCGGGACGATCCCGGGCAACGCCGAGCGGGCCCTCCGTCACGGGCTGTTCCAGTCGATCGCCATCGTCACCACCACCGGGTACGCGAGCATGGACTTCAACACGTGGGACCAGTCGACGCAGGTCGTGCTCATGCTCGCGATGTTCCTCGGCGGGTCGGCCGGCTCCGCCGCCGGGTCGGTCAAGATCGTCCGGTGGTACGTCATCCAGCGGACGATGTCCCGGGAGCTGTTCACGACGATCCACCCCGAGGCCGTCAGACCGGTGCGGCTCTCCGACGCACCGCTCGACGAGGAGACGGTCAGGGGCGTGCTCGTCTTCGTCATGGTCTTTCTGGCGCTGTTCGCCGTCTCCACGGTTCTGCTCTTCCTCGACGGGCTCCGGACGGGACTGGAGCTGTCGGCGATCGAGGCGATGAGCGTCGCCATCGCCACGCTCGGCAACGTCGGACCCGGATTCGGTCTCGCCGGACCGATGAACAGTTTCCTCCCCTTCTCCGACGCGGCGAAGCTCTACATGGTAGTGCTCATGTGGATCGGTCGACTGGAGGTGCTGTCAGTCCTCCTGATCTTCACGCCGGCGTTCTGGCGGCAGTGACCGGCCGACGGGCTCGTCGACCCGACGGCCGCCACCTGCTCTCATCTGGCGACACAAATCGAGAAATTACTTTCGGAATTCTTTTCTCGCCCCGAGCACGCCGCCCGCCCGTGTCTCCAAACACGCCGCTCGGCGAGCGACGCCGGCGACGAACCGTACTCCTCGGTTCCGGACGCCGACCGAACGTCCGTCACGCCGAAGACCGACCCGTTACGGGACGGTCCCTGCAGAACGAGCGACCGTGTCGAAGGAGTGACCGCGTCGGCCGAACGCGGGACGGCGTCGATCGACGGTCGCCCGCTGGGTGTTCCGACGGCGTTCGACGCTCGCCCCGAGATCGGCCGTCGAAGCCGCGTCGTCGTGGACGGCGAGTTAGAACTACTTACTCATCGAACCGTCGAGTCCGTGTCCTCTCACGGAGCGCGTGCAGTGCCGCGAGACTCCCGCCGGTCGCGGACGGGTTCGATCCACGTCCGAGCAGTGCGAGACGGTCACAAGAGTTTATATAAGGGTGTTGCGAAGCGAAGACAGGATGCGCTATCACCAGCTAGCGGTGGCGGGGGAACGTCGCCTCACCGCGACCGACGGTTCGCGGGCGTACGATCTGACGAGTGTCGACACCGACCTGCGGTCGTTCGGCGATCTGGCGCGTGCGGCGTCGCTGACGGGAGCCGCTATCGACGAGATCGCGGCCAGGCTCGTGGAGACCGCCGAGACGATCGACCCCGAACACGTCGAACGCACGGCGACGGTCCCGGTCGACGCCTCCGAGGTGTGGGCCGCCGGCGTCACCTACAAGATCAGCGAGGAGGCGCGCGAGGCCGAGAGTTCGATGCCCGACATGTATCTGGACGTGTACGACGCCGAGCGACCGGAGATCTTCTTCAAGGCGACGCCGTCGCGGACGGTGGGACCGAACGAGTCGATCGGGGTCCGCGGCGACTCCGAGTGGGACGTCCCCGAGCCCGAACTCGGGATCGTCCTGCGGCGGGGTGAGATCGTCGGCTACACGATCGGCAACGACGTGAGCAGCCGGTCGATCGAGGGGCAGAACCCGCTGTACCTCCCGCAGGCGAAGGTGTACGACCGCTGCTGTAGCCTCGGACCGTGCGTGGTTCCGGCCGATGACGTCGACCCACACGACCTCGAGATGTCGATGCGGATCCACCGTGACGACGAGATCGTCTACGAGGGCAAGACGAACACAGGGACGATGGTCCGCAGCTGCGAGGAACTCGTCTCGTACTTCACCCGTCACAACGCGGTTCCCGAACTCGCGGTGCTCCTCACCGGCACCTCGCTCGTCCCGGAGGAGTCGTTCGACCTCACCGTGGGGGACGTCGTGGAGATCGAGATCGAGGGGATCGGCACGCTCACCAACCCCGTCGTCGAGGTGTGACCCCACGGCTCCGGTGTCCCCGTCTCGATTCGTCGATTCGACGCCAGTGATGGCCGTACTGGCCCGTGACTCACGCCGACGTCACGACCCCCGCCGGTGTCCGACGACTACCGCCGATCGCTCGCGCGTCTCTCCCAGCCCGTCTTGAAGAGGTTGATCGTGTCGACGTTGTCACCCGTGTACGCGTGTTCGCGGACGACGTCGTCGTCGAGTTCGATCCCGAACCCCGGTCCGTCGGGGACGACGATCTCGCCGTCTTCGATCCGGATCGGCTCTGTCAGCAGGTCGTCGACCCAGTCGACGTCGTAGGTCTGGAACACTTCCTGGATGAAGAAGTTCGGGGTGGCGGTGTCGACGTGTGCGTTGATCGCCGTCGCGACGGGCCCCTGGGGACTGTGGGGGGCGACGCTCACGTGGTCGGCCTCGGCGATGGCGGCGATCTTCTTCACCTCCGTGGGCCCACCGGTGTTCATGATGTCCGGCTGGACGACGTCGACGTCCGTGCGCGTGACGAGCTCGAAGAAGTCGTGTTTGGTCATGTGGCGCTCGCCGGTCGCGATGGGGATCGGCGATCGACGCGCGACCTCGGCCAGGCTGTTGATCGAGTCCGGCGGGCACGGTTCCTCGAACCACGTGGGTCCGAACGCCGCGAGCTCGTCCGCGACGGTGAGCGCCTGACCGGCGGTGAAGCGGCCGTGACCCTCGATGAGCAGGTCGACGTCGGGACCGACGGCCTCGCGGACTGCCCGGACGACGTCGACCGCGTGGTTCAGCTCCCGTCTCGACATGCGCTGCCACGCGGCCCCGAAGGGGTCGAACTTCATCGCGTCGTAGCCGTCGTCGACGACCCGCTCGGCCGCCGCGGCGAAGCCCGCGGGCTCGCCGTCGGCGTCGGTGTACCACCCGTTCGCGTACGCGGGGATCCGGTCGCCGTGGACGCTCCCGCCGAGCAGCTCGTAGGCGGGTCTGTCGAGGAGCTTCCCCTTGATGTCCCAGCACGCCGTGTCGACCGCCGAACAGACCGTGGTGTTGATCACGTTCTTGGAGTAGACCTCGTCGCGGTACATCTCGAGCCAGATCGCCTCCGTGTCGAACGGGTCCTTCCCGACGAAGTACGACGACATCTCGTCGATCGCCGCGGCGACCGTGCGGGGTTTGCTGAGCGTCGTCGCCTCGGCGAGACCGCTGACGCCCGCGTCGGTCTCCAGCCGGACGAACACCCAGGGCTTCCAGGGGTTCGCGACGAGATACGTTTCCACGTCGACGATACGCACGTCTGACATACGACTCCCACGACCGAACGCGGTATTAAACCTGCGTACGTGACGACCACGACGCCCCGGTGTCTCTCGAGATCGGGATCGACGAGCGACACCCGTGGCTGGAAGTCTCCACGCTCTCACGGTCGACCGGTCGACGTCTGCGGACCGCATGTTCACTATCGATGAACACACTCTTCCACCCGCGTTCAGCACTCTCGGGATTCGAGTGAGAGTGCTCGGCTCGAATCGGAGAATTCCGACGTTCTCGGCCGTTTCCGGCCGTCGATCCGATTCGAGCGGGACGACGTCACGAATCGGGATTACACACGTACTGCTGTAATCTCTCTGTGTGGCGGTCACGTTTCGACACCACGCTGGCGTGTGACGATTCGACGGTTCGATCGCCGAACTGTCACGGCTTCAGTCTGTTCGGTATCGTTGCACGCGGTGTCACCGTTCGTCGACACCGCCGTCGCCCGCCGTCCGTCGCGCGTTCCCGCCGCTGCAGTGTGTCCTTCGTCTCGAGAGCGGCCGCACCGATCCACGGCGTCCGATCCGGACACGAACCCGACGGGACGTTCGGATCTTGGTGTCGACGGCTTCGACGGATCGTCCCACGACACGTGGTGTCATCTCTCTCGGACGTGCGACGATGCCGAACGAAAGTGGCGATTCGTGCGGTCGACTGGGCAGTGCGTCGTGGTGCACGGTCGCGGCCGGTGATCGTCCGGTTCGTCTCCCACGCGTGTCGACAGCTTGACCCGAACAGTTATCGCCCGTCTCCGTGCATTGGATCCATGGCCACGTTGCAGGAGTCGTTCGAACTGGCACCCGGGGTGCACCGACTCGAAACGGTCGAGGACGGCAAGATGCACGGCTACCACGTCGTCGAGGGACGATCCGGTCTCGCCGTCGTCGATCCGGGGTTCGCCACCGCACCGACGGACGTCTACGGCCCGTTTCTCGAGGAACAGGGCCGGGCGTGGGACGACGTGTCGATGGCGCTCGTCACCCACGTCGACCCCGACCACCACGGCGGCCTCCACGACCTGCGATCGCACGCGGGGACCGTCGTCAGCGCGGCCCACGCGGCGGACGCGCCGCTGATGGAGTCGGGCGAGCGGATGATCGACGAACGGCACTCGATGTTCGCCGCCGACCACGGCATCCGCTACGACGAGGAGGTGTACGACTGGCTCCGGGGGATGCTCGGTCCCGACGAACCGATCGACCTCCGCTTCACCGGCGGCGAGGAGCTCCGCCTCGCGGACCGCACGATGCGGACGCTCCACACGCCCGGGCACACCGCGGGCCACCTGATGCTATACGACCCGACCCACGACGTCGTGCTCGGCGGCGACGGCTTCTTCGGCCGGGGACTGTTCGACGTCGACGGCGAGTACCTCCAGCCGCCGCCGTACTACCTGTACCCGGCGTACGAACAGTCGATCCGATACGTCGAGGCGCTCGATCCCGACGTGCTGTCGTTCACCCACTACGACGTGTTGCGCGGCGACGAGATCGACGACTTCGTCGAGGAGTCGCTCGCGTTCGTCCGCGAGATCGAGACGCTCGCGCTCGACGTGCTCGACGACCACGGGACGATCACGCTCCGCGAGGCGATCGACGCGGTGGTCGACCGCCGCGGGAGCTTCGGGCTCGACGACGACCTCGCGTTCCCGCTGTCAGCGCATTACACCGACCACGCTCGCCGGGGCGACCTGGAGACGACGGCCGTCGACGGCGTCGTAGCGTGGCGACGCACCGACTGAGGATCAGAACGCGAAGTCCGTCCGGTAGCGGTCGAGCGTGTCGCGGTCGAGCGTCACGCCCAGGCCGGGCTCCTCGGGGACCTGCACCGTCCCGTCCTCGACGGGGAAGTCCTCCACGGTGACGTCCCAGCGGAGCGGCGAGTCCTCCACGCAGTACTCCAGCAGGGGCGCGTTGCGGTTCGCCGCGATGAGGTGGAGGTTCGCCGCGATGATGAGGTTCGTGCTGTAGCCGTGCGGGTAGAGGGGGATCCCGCGCTCGGCGGCCAGTGTGGCGATCTTCTCCATGTGGGTGATCCCGCCCGAGCGGGCGACGTCGGGCTGGACGCCGTCGACCTCGCCGCGGTCGACGAAGTCGCGGAAGCCGTACACCGTGTACTCCTCCTCGCCGCCGACCACCCGCGTCTCGCACGCGCGGCTGAACCGGCGGTAGCCGTCGACGTTGTCGGCGAAGACGGGCTCCTCGATCCAGAAGATGTCGTGGGCCTCGTCGACGGCGTTCGTCGTGCGGATGCCACCCTTCACGTCGTCCTGCCAGATCATCCCTGCGTCGACCATGATGTCGAACTCGGGACCGAGTTCCTCGCGCGCCGCGCCCACGAGGGCGACGTCGTCCGCTCGACGCCGCCCGAACCCACCCCAGCCGAACTTGATCGCGGTGAAGCCGTCGTCGAGGGCGTCGCGTGCCTCCCGGCGCATGTGTTCGGTGTTCGTGGGGTCGGCGGGGAAGAGCGTCGACGCGTACGCCCGCACCTCGTCGCGGTGTTTGCCACCGAGGAGCTGGTACACCGGCCGGCCCGTCGCCTTGCCCATGACGTCCCACAGCGCCATGTCGATCCCGCTCATGGCGTTGATCGCCGCCCCCTTCCGGCCGTAGAAGTACGACGCCTCGTACATATCGTTCCAGATGGCCTCGACGTCGAACGGGTCGCGCCCGAGTACCACGTGTTTCAGCCCCTTGCTCTTGTCGTGGGAGACCGGCGCGTTCACCACGGCGTTCATCACGGCGGGCGAGGAGTCGGCCTCGCCGACGCCCGTGATCCCCTCGTCGGTCTCGATCTCGATGACGCAGGCGTCCTGGGAGCCGTCGGCCTTCTCGCCCTCGACCTCGTCGAGCGAGAGCGTGTGGACGTGGATCGCGGTGACTTCCATGGCCGGTGCACACCCCCGGCCCACATTACCCTTCGGGTGCCGGTCGGGGGCGCTTGCCAGCCACCCCCGCGCCGCGCCCGCCGAACAGTTAAGCCGCCTGCCCGACAGGAGCGTGTATGACGATGCAGCGCAGGACGGTCCTCGCGTCGGTCGGGCTGGCGGTGGCGGGCACCGCCGGCTGTCTCGGCGGATCCGCGTTCGCCTCCGGCCCCACCGCGTCCGACGTCGACCGGACGGTGGGCGACGTCGCGACCGCCGCAGGGCTCCGCGTCGCCGTCACGGACGTCCGGACCGCGGCCCGGGTCGGCCGCGTCTACGACTGTCCTTGTGGGGAACCGGTCGAGAAAGCGACCGTCGCCGGTGACGGCGAGACGGTCGTCCTCACCCGGCTCGCGGTCGAGAACGCGGCCGACGCCCCTCGTGAATTCCCGGCCCGCGCCGTCGACGGCCCGGGCGACGTCACCCTGTTCGCACGCGGGGACGCACTCCCCATCGCCCGGCTCGGCACCTCGTACGCCCACCCGCCGCTGTCGTTCCGTCACGACGGCGACGACCTGCCCAGCTACCGACAGGCGATGAAGGACGCGGGCGCGTTCCCGGACGCGGCACCGGCAGGCACCCGCGCGGCCGGGTGGCTCTGCAACGTCGCCCCCGACTTCGATCCCGCGGCGACCGTCGTCGAGGTGGTCGTCGGGGAGGCCACGATCCGGTGGCGACTCGGCTGACCCGCCAGTCGGGGGGACACAACGCTTTTGCCGAGTCCTCGCGTGGGTCGGTCCATCATGGTACGCTCCTCACGGATTCGGGAAGTCGCCGGTCTGATCCAGTACGCGCCCGTCAATGCGGCTGCGGACGCGGAACGCCTCGACGCGCCCTGCGGCGTCGAGACCGACACCGGAGGCGTCGACGATGGCGAGTACTGAACCGTCCCCACGAATCGCCGTCGTCGGCAGTTACAACGTCGGGCTGACGATGGTCGTGCCACGCTTTCCGACGCCCGGCGAGACCGTCCTCGGCGACTCCTTCGCCGAGGGTCCCGGCGGCAAGGGATCGAACCAGGCGATCGGTGTCGCCCGCCTCGGCGGCGAGGCGACGTTCGTCGGCCAGGTCGGCGACGACAGCTACGCCGACGACGCGTTCGCCCTGTGGGACCGGGAGGGCGTCGACGCGACGCACGTGACGCGCAACCCCGAGACGCACACCGGGGTCGGCTTCGTCATCGTGAGCGAGGACGGCGAGAACGAGATCACCGTCGCCCCCGGCGCGAACGACGCGCTCGACGCCGCGGCCATCGACGCGGCCTCGTCGGAGTTCGCCGGCGTCGACGCCCTGCTCTGTCAGCTCGAGGTCGGCGACGAACCGATCGAGGCCGCCGTGCGGACCGCCTCGGCGGCTGGAGCAGACGTCGTGTTGAACCCCGCGCCCGCCCGCGAACTCCCGGCGGCAGTGCTCGAACGCGTCGACTACCTCACCCCGAACCAGAACGAGGCCCGGCTCATGCTCGGACTGGACCCCGACGCCGACCGCGACGACGAGAGCGTCGCCGCCGACCTCCGCGCGCTCGGCGTCGACACCGTCGTGATGACCCGCGGGGCCGCGGGCGCGCTCGTCGTCACCGACGGCGGGATCGAGGCCGTCGACTCGTTCGACGTCGACGTCGTGGACACGACCGGCGCGGGCGACTCGTTCAACGCCGCCCTCGCGGTCGCGCTCTCCGAGGGGCTGCCCATCGGCCGGGCCACGCGCTTCGCGTGCGCCGCGGGCGCGCTCGCGACGACCGCGGCCGAGGTCATCCCGGGCCTCCCCGACCGCGAGACGGTCGCGGCGCTCGTCGGCGAGTAGAGAGTCACGCTGTCCCCTCGCCGCGGTCGGGCGGTCGTGTGACCGTCCGAGCGGCGTCCCCCGCGTGACGACACCGGGACCCTACGTGTGATCGGCGGTGACCGCCGCCTCGTCCGCGACGAGTGACTCGACCTCCTCCTCGTCGTATCCGTGCTCGACGAGCACGTCCCGCGTGTGCTCGCCGAAGGTAGGGGGCGACCGGGAGACTTCGGCGGGCGTCTCCGACAACGACACCGGGACGCCCGTCGTCTTGAACTGTCCACCAGCCGGGTGGTCGAGTTCGACGACCATGTCGTTGTGCTGGGCCTGCGGGTGGGACTCGACGTCGGACGACTGGCCCACGGCGTTCGCCTGTACGTCGGCGTCGACGAGTGCGTCGATCAGGTCGGTCGTGCGCCACTCCTGGGTCGACTCCTCGATACGGTCGTGGACCTCGTCGCGGCGGGCGAACAGCTCCGCCTGGTCACCGTACTCCCGGAGGGCGTCGTCGTCGAGCACGTCCGCGATGTCGTCCATTGGGGCCATCCCGATGGCCGCGTAGCCATCCGCGGTCTCGTAGATCCCGTAGGGGGGGTAGAGGTACGGGTGTCCGTGTGTCTTCTCGCCGCGATCGAGGTCCTCACCCGTGTTCATGGCGTACGTGAGTTCGTTACACTGGAAGTCGATCGCCGCATCGAACAGCGACGTCTCCACCTTCTGCCCCGTGCCGGTCCTTGCCCGGTAGTAGAGCGCCTGTAGCGTATGCATCGCCGCGAGGGTGCCCGTGTGCTCGTCGACGACCGACGTCCCGGCCGGTGTCGGTGGGTCGTCCGCTCGACCGGTGTTGGCCGCGAGCCCGCTCACGGCCTGGTAGATCATGTCCTGCCCCGGACGGTCGGCGTACGGTCCGGTCGACCCGTAGCCGGAGACGTGGACGTAGACGACGTTCTCGTTGTACTCGACCACGTCCTCGTAGCCGAACCCCAGCCGCTCCATCGTGCCCGGCCTGAAGTTGTGCATCACCACGTCGGCGTCCGCGACGATCCGCTCTGCGGCCTCCTTGCCACCGTCGGACTTCAGGTCCAGGACGACGCTTCGTTTGCTGCGGTTCATCGTGAGGTAGCCGAACCCCTCCCCATCGAGATACTCCCCGCAGTAAGTCATCCGACGCTGCGGCTCGCCGTGCGGGGGTTCGATCTTGATCACGTCCGCGCCCATGTCACCGAGTTTCTGCGCTGCCCACGCGCCGGCCATCAACTGCGTAAAATCGGCGATCTTGATGTCGTCAAGCGGTCGCATAGTGAGACACACCCGCATGCACGGATTAACTCTTCCGGTACCGACCGAGCCACCGTCTACCCGGGACTGTCGGGAACACACACCGACGCGATGGGTTCGACGCGATCAGTTGTCCGACCACTCCGGGTCGCGGTCGCTGAAGAACGCGTCCATCCCTTCGAGCACGTCGTCCATGCTGAAGATGAGCGTCAGTGCGTTCACCGCTTCGGCTTCGTCACCGAGTCGGGAGTTGAGGATGCGTTTGATCAGCCGGGCGGACATCGGGGCCGTGCTGGCGATCGCCTCGGCCCGGTCGGCGACGACGTCGTCGATCTCCTCGGACGAGACGACTTCGTTGACCAGTCCGTAGTCGTAGGCCTCCTCGACCGACAGCTCCCTGTTCGTGAGCATCAACTCGCGTGTCCGCTTCAGGCCGATCAACTGCGGAAATCGCATCATTCCGATCCCGGGGACGGCCCCGACGAGCGACTCGGGAAGCCGGAACGAGGCGTTCTCGGTGGCGATCGTCACGTCCGGGATGACCGCGAGTTCGCATCCACCGCCGTGGGCGAGCCCGTCGACCTTGGCGATGACGGGCGTCTCGATGCGTTCGATCGTCAGTCCACACGACATGATGTGTCTGGCGTACGCGCGAGCGTCGCCGGCCGTCTCGAACTCGAAGTCGCCGATGTCGTCGCCGGAGCAGAACGCCTTGCCCGCACCCTGCAGGACCACGACGCGAACGTCCCGATCCTCGTCCGCCGCGACGAGCGCGTCCCTGAGGCCCGCCCACGTGGATTCGGCGAGCGCATTGAGCCGGTTCGGGCGGTTGAGCGTGATCGTCGCAGTCTGGCCCTCGATGTCGAACAGGAGGTCGTCGCTCATACCCCTACCTGAACGAGTCAGGTAATATACCCATCGGCAGGGGGGACGTCCGGACAGGGAGGCGGTGTGCGCCGAGCAGGGGGGTTTCTCCGGTCGTGTGCAGCGATCCTCCTGTCAGATCCCGGGTGAAAAACGGTGGGTCCCGGAGGTGTCCTCCTGTCGGTCAATCCGTCGCACGCCCAGCACGGACGTTCGAGGACGGCTCCGTCCCGGTGCCCGCCCACGACAGTATGCCGGAGGCGTTCGAGTACACCCCCGTGGATCGCGTGGATCCTCGCGCCCGCGGCCGGGGGCACCCACCGTCGTCGACGAGTCGACGGTCGTCCCCGTCACTCCTCGCCGTACATCTCGGTGTACCGTTCCTCGTAGGCCGGCGGCATCGACACCTCGTCGTCGGCGAACCACGCCTTCGGGTCGGTGCCGCACTGGATGACGATGTTCCCCCAGGGGTTGAAGTCGCCCGTCCGGACGATGGCTTTCGCTTCAGAACCGTACGCGAGTACGTCCTCGTGTGGGATGGTGTCGACCTCCGTGCCCGACCCTTCGCCGTAGACCTCGTTGACGAGGCGGTCGAGCGGCGGGTTCATCTCCGGCACGTCGTCGGCGTACAGCACCCGCTCGGCGATGAGTTCGTCGTCGACCGCGGTCAACACCTGTTCGATGGTCGGGATCCCCCGCGTGAGCGCGAGGTCGATCCGGTTCGCGTCGTCGGGGATGGGAAAGCCCGCGTCGACGATCATCAACACGTCCGTGTGACCCATCGCAGCGATCGCGCCGGCGAGTTCGGCGTTCAGGATCGAGGTGTCGTCTCGTTTCATACGGTGGTCATGCGACCGGGGCCTGCATGAAAGTATCCCCCGACCGGACTCCGGCCAGGCAGACGAGACCTGGCGACCGACGACGCGACACACCCCGGAGGGGGCCGACGCGGCACGCCAGCCACAATTAAGACGGTCGCCGTCGATTCGACTGACATGCAGGCAGATCGACACAGTGGACGGACCGTGATCGTGACCGGGGCCGCCAGCGGGATCGGCCGCGGCGTGGCGCTCCGGTTCGGCGAGGAGGGCGCGAACGTCGTCGTCGCGGACGTCACCCGGGAGCCGAAACGGGGCGAGCGGTACGACACGGACGTGACGACGCCGACCGACGAACTCATCACGGCGGAGACGCCGGGCGACGCGATCTACGTCGAGACGGACGTCTCGGACCCCGAGAGCGTGGCGGCGATGGTCGAGACCACGGTCGACACCTACGGTGGCATCGACGTGGTGGTGAACAACGCCGGTATCTACGTCCCCGGCGGGGCGCGGGAGATCTCGGTCGAGACGTGGAACGACGTGACGGGCGTCGACCTCGACGGGACGTTCTACTGCGCGAAGTTCGCCATCCCGCATCTCGTCGAATCCGAGGGGAGCATCATCAACGTCGGCTCCGTCAACGCCTCGGAGGGCGGCGGCGGGCCGCCGTACGCGGCGTCGAAAGCCGGCGTGGTGAACCTCACGCGCGACCTCGCGACGGAACTCGGCGCGGAGAACGTACGCGTCAACTGTATCAACCCCGGCTTCATCGAGACGCCGATCCAGGACTACCTCACGGAGGAGGACGTCGAGAAGATGACCCACCAGACGCTCCTCCCGCGGTTCGGGCTGCCGCGAGACGTCGGCGACGCGGCCGTCTTCCTCGCCAGCGACGAGGCGTCGTTCGTCACGGGCGAGCAGCTCCACGTCGACGGCGGCTGGACGGCACACCGGCTCTGAGACGCCCCGGAGAGCCGGAACGCACGGGCGGTGTCTGGATCGTCATCGCCGGGCAGTCTCGGGGTCGTCGGGCGGTGTCCGGATCATCGGGGGACGGGTGCCGAACCCGGCGCGGTCGTCGTCGGCCCCGAGTCAGCGGTTCAGAGGGTGACGCGTTCGCCCGTCTCCGCCGACTCGTAGATGGCCTCGATGGCCCGCATGTCGACGAGGCCGTGTCGACCAGTCGCTACCGGTTCCGTCTCGGTCCGGATGCAGGTCGCCACGTAGTCGAACTCCTCGGTCATCTGGTTCGCCTGCTCGAAGGAGATGTCGCCGCCGACGCCGTGCCCGCGGAGCGTCACCTCGCGGTCCTGCCACGGGTAGAAGATCGGGTCGAGGATCAGCTCACCCTCGGTCCCGAGGATGCGGAGGTGACTCGACGCGTACGCGTTGTGCGTCGCCGTGCAGACCGCGTCGACGTCATTCGGGAACTCGGCGGTGAAGGAGACGCGCTCGTCCACCTCCTCGAACGCCGGATGGAGCGTGTGGGTGACGCCGTACACCGCGGTCGGGTCGGCGTCGAGGACGAACCGGGCGGTGTTCAGCGGGTAGATGCCGATGTCGATCATCGAACACCCTCCCGCGAGGTCGGCGTTCAGCCGCCACTGGTTCTCGTCCGGGACGAGTTCGAGTAGCGGACCGGACATCCCGCCGTGGATCTGGACCGGGTCGCCGATGAACCCCTCGTCGACGAGTTCCTTCGCCCGTCTGACCGCCGGCTCCGTGTGCATCCGGTAGGCGATGTACAGGAAGACGTCCGCCTCGTCACAGGCCGCGATGAGCCGTTCGGCACGGTCGCTCGACGCCTCCATCGGCTTCTCGCACAGGACCGCCTTCTCCTGTTCGGCGGCGCTCTCGACGTAGTCGAGGTGGGTCGCGTTCGGCGTGCAGACGTACACCGCGTCGTACTGGTCGGCGTGGTCGCCCGCGTGGTACGCCTCCGCGGAGATCCCCTCGACGCCGTCGTGGTCGGCGGCGGCGTCGGCGGCCTTCTCGGCCGACCGGCTCACCAGGACGCTCGTCTCGCAGTAGTCGCTCTCGGCGATGGCCGGCATCGCCTGTTCGAGCACCCACCAGCCGAGCCCGACGAGCGCGAAGCGGACGGGCTCCGTCTCGTCTAGTCGATCCCAGTCTCGCTCGGTGAACGAATCGAAGTACGATCGTATCGACATCCGTGGGCAGTACCGAACGCGGTGTGATAGGTGTTGTGCCCCGCGCCACGGACCACGCACTCGACGCCGACCGGTTTCCGACAGGCGGTGCGACCGTCTCTCACAAACGTTTGCAAACATTTATATAAATCCCGTCAGTCAACTGTTCCATGCCAGCTCGTGACGATGTCATCGAGATTACGGTTGGTGCCGGTGTCTCACGGCGAAGTCTGCTGAAACAGGTCTCGGCTGCAGTGAGCGCCGGTGCGCTCACCGGCCTCGCGGGATGTGGGGCCCAGCAGGGCGAAGGGCCGGGCACGGCCACCGAGATGACGACCAACGAGGCACAGGAACAGACCGAGAGCGGTGACGGCGACAGCGGCGACGGCGGCGGTGGTGGCGGCGACAGTGAGGTGCCGAACTACCAGCTCATCAACCTCACGCCGCCGCCGACGGAGCTCAACTACAGCAGCGCCCCGCCGAGTCGCTCCATCACGATGGTCACGCACGACGCGAGTACCTCGTTCTTCGTGCCGACCATCGCCGGTCTGCACGACGCCGCCCGTCAGCTCGGCTGGGAGGCGACGTTCACGGGCCCGACGAGCGGCTTCGACGTCACCCGACAGGTCGAACTCATCGAGTCGGCGATCGACTCCGGGCCGGACGCCATCGCGACGACCATCGTCGATCAGAACGCGTACAACAACACCATCCCGCGGGCGTTCGAGAACGACATCCCCGTGGTGACGTACAACACGAACCCGCTCACGCGCGACCAGATGCGCGAGAAGTTCGGCCGTGCGCTCGCGTACACCGGCCAGGGCCAGGTCGGTGCCGGCTACGTCTGTGGGCTCGCGCTCCTCGAACGGCTCCCCGACGACGCCACGACGGTCACCATCGGGACGTGCTGTCCGGGGGCGAGTTTCTCCGCGAACCGCTCGCGCGGGATGGAGCTCGCGATCAGACAGAACTCCGATCTCGAACTGACCCAGATGGTCAACTACACCGGGCAGGCCTCCGAGGGTGTCTCCACGCTGGAGAACCACATCACCGCCAACCCGAACGTCGACGGGATCATCGGCACCGACGCGTTCACCTGGTTCATCGGTGACGCGATCGCCAACCAGGGCGCCGAGGACGACATCGTCGGCGGCGGGTTCGACCTGACGGGCCAGACGCTCGAGCACATCTCGGACGAGATACTCAAGTTCACCATCGGGCAGGACCCCTACTCGCAGGGGTACGTTCCGACGAACCAGATGTTCCAGTACCTCGACCGGGGAATCCCGGCGAAGAACTACCCGACGGGTGCGGAAGTCATCGACACCAGCAACATCGAGTTCGCACAGCGTCGCTCCGACTGGGGCACGCTGCGCGAGTGGCAGCAGTCGTAGACGGTCGCTAACGCGCCCCTCACGGGGATTCACTCAAATATGTCATCAGAGAAAATAATCGAGACCAGAAACCTCTCGAAGCACTTCGGGAGCGTCAAGGCAGTACAGTCCGTCTCGCTCGACGTCAGGAAGGGTGAGGTGCTCGCCCTCGTCGGCGACAACGGGGCCGGCAAGTCGACGATGATCAAGATGCTGTGCGGCGTCCTGCAGCCGACCGACGGCGAGATCGTCCTCCGCGGGGAGGAGACCTCGTTCAGCAACTACAACGACGCCCGACAGGCGGGCATCGAGACCGTCTACCAGGACCTGGCGCTCGCACGGGCACAGAGCGTCGCCGCGAACGTGTTCCTCGGCCACGAGGCGGTCCGGGACGACCTCCTCGGTCGCCTGTTCGGGTTCGTCGACGAGGAGCACATGATGCGGGAAGCCGAGAAGGCACTCGACCGGGTGAACATCCCCATCGACCCCGAGGCGAAGGTCCGTAACCTCTCGGGCGGTCAGCAGCAGGCGGTCGCCATCGCTCGCGCGCTGCAGTCGAACCCGGACATCCTCATCATGGACGAGCCGACGAGCGCGCTCTCGATCGAGGGCGTCCGCAACGTGCTCCGGGTCGTCGACGACCTGCGTTCGCAGGGGATCACCATCATCCTCATCAGCCACAACATTCGCCAGGTGCTGGCGACCGCCGACCGCATCAGCGTGCTCGCGCAGGGCCGCCTGATGGGGACGCGCGACGCCGAGGAGACCGACCGCGAGGAGATCGTCTCGATGATGATGGGCGTCGAGGACGGCGAGGAGATCCTCGACCTCGGTGACGAGGGCGACGAGACTGCGGTCGCCGACGGCGGGGAGGTCGCCTGAGATGGCCGACGGACAGGCGACGGCCGAGTCGACGGCCACGATCCGCGCACAGGAAGACGGCGTTGTCGGCCGGGTGCTCGCCCGGCGCGAGCTCGGCGTCTTCCTCGGCTTCCTCCTCCTGTTCGGGCTCATCGCGGTGACGCGGCCGGACATCTTCTTCAACTGGGACGCCATCTCGGGGATCATCTCCCGACTGCTCCGACAGGTGTCGTCGTACATCATCATCGGCGTCGGGATGACGTACCTCATCATCGGCGGGGAGTTCGACCTCTCGATCGGGTCGATGTTCGCCGTCGGCGGTCTCATCTTCGCCATCCTCCTGGGCGACGGCTACAGCGCGGTCGTCGCGATCCTGATCGTGCTCCTGGCCGGTGCGGGCGTGGGGCTCGCCAACGGGACCATCGTCACGAAGGCGGGCGTCCCTTCGCTCATCACCACCATCGGGATGCTGTCGGTGCTCCGGGGCGTCGCGTTCTTCCTCACGCCCGGCGGATCGCGGAGCGTCGATCAGGACCTCGGCCTCATCCAGATCTTCGGCGGGAGTCGCGACATCATCGGCGTCGAGGTCACCAACCAGGTGTTCTGGGCGCTCGCCGTGCTCATCGTCTTCGGGGTCTTCCTCCAGCGGAGCCGGTTCGGCTACCACGTGTACGCCGTCGGCGACGACGAACAGGCCGCGAGCAACGCCGGGATCGACACCGACCGCGTGAAGATCATCAACTTCGTCCTCACGGGCGTCCTCGCGGCGCTCGCCGGCGTCATCAGCATCTCGTACTTCGGGACGATGTTCGGCACCGCCGGATCGGGCTTCGAGCTGCTCGTCATCGCCGCGGTCGTCATCGGTGGCACCAACCTCTTCGGCGGGGAGGGCACGCTCCTCGGGACGTTCCTCGGCGCGCTCGTCATCGGCGTCATCCCCGTGTTGCTGGTGCTGAACGGCTTCGCCGTCGAGATCCAGGAGTTCCTCACGGGCGTCGTCATCATCGCCGCTGTCCTCGTGGACATCTTCATCCGTCGGCGCGGCTGATTTCGTCCCCTCGTTTTCGTTCTCCGTCCGTTCGCCTCCCGGTCGCGTCTGCTCTCCCGTTTCGGAGAGTCCCGTCCCGTCTCGTGATGTGCCGCCGCTCGCCGTCGTTCTCCGCCCCATCCCCCTCCACTGTTCGTCGCCTCGCTCGATACCCCAGGGACGGCGGTGTGTCGCACGAGCCGCCGGCTCAGTCGAGATCGACCGGTTCTCCGCGTTCGGCGCTCTCGTAGACGGCGTCGATGATCCGCATCACTCCCACCGACTCGGCGCGGTCGACGCGCGGCGTCGTCCCCGATTCGACACAGTCCGCGAACTGTTCGACCTCGCGGCGGTAGTGGTCGACCGCGTCGAACGTCTCGGTCACCTCGCGGCCGTCGACCGCGTACGTGAGCGTCGGTTGCTGGGACGGTCCAGCGGTGAACGCCGGTTCCACGCGCAGCCAGCCGTCCGTCGTCTGGACGCGGTAGTACTGGCTCTTCGGCGTGTCGAACGAGGATTCGACGCGGGCCGCGTGGTCGGTGTCGTACTCCAACACGCCGACCATCCGCGTGTCGACGCCGCAGTCGCGCGTGTCCGCGGTCGTGGCGTACACCCGGTCGGGCACGCCGAGGAACAGCCGGGCGGCGCTGATGGCGTAGCACCCGACGTCCATCACGCTCCCGCCCGCCAGGTCGGGATCGAGTCGGATGTCCGTCGCCCCCGGCGATATCCTGAACGAGAACGCGGACGTCACCGAGACCACGTCGCCGAGTTCGGTCTCGACGATCTCGTGGGCACGCTCGGTCCGGGGGTGGAACCGGTACATGAACGCCTCCATCAGCACGACGTCGCGTGCCTCGCAGTAGTCGAACACTGCCTCGGTCTCGGCGGCGCTTTCGGTCAGCGGCTTCTCGCAGAGCACGTGGAGTCCCTCGTCGGCGGCCCGCCGGATCCACTCCGCGTGCAGCCCGTTCGGGAGTGGGATGTAGACCGCGTCGAGACGTTCGTCCGCGAGGAGGTCGTCGTAACTGCCGTATGCGCGCTCGATCCCGAGGCGCTCGGCCACGGCCGTGGCTCGTGGCTCGTCCCGCGAGGCGATGGCGGCCACCTCGTGGTCGCTCGCCTGGACGGCGGGGATCACCGACTCGACACCGATGTCCGCAGTGCTGAGTACACCGAATCGCATACCCGTGTCTCATCGACCGCGGCTAAAAGCCTGCGGGGTCGGCTGGGAACGGCCGCCCGCTCTCTCGACGTGTGCTCCGCCGCCCGTCCGCGACCGTTCCCGCACGTAGTTATTTCACGTCTGCCGTCGTCGCTCACGACGATGCACGACGCAGAACTCGCTCGCCGGTTCTCCGAGCTGTACCCGGGCGCCGTCGCCGACACGCTCGACGATCAGGGCTACGACGACCAGGTCCTCCCGCCGTCGATCACGCCGCTGACCGACGACACCACGCTCGCGGGCATCGCCTACACGGTGATCGGCCACCCCGACCCGGGCGTCGAGTACGACGCGAACCTCCGCCGGTTCCTGCAGATGCTCGGCGAGGCGCCCGAACACAGCATCGTGGCGTACCAGACGAACGACGACGGCGCGGCACACCTCGGCGAACTCTCGACCACGGCGCTCGCCGAGCAGGGCTGTCGCGGGGCCGTCATCGACGGCGGGGTGCGCGACGTTCGCTTCATCCTCGACCAGGAGTTCCCGGTGTTTTCGCGCTACCGTACGCCGGCGGACGCACCGCCGCGGTGGCGTCTGGACGACTGGAACGTCCCGATCGAGATCGGTGGCGTCGACATCGAACCCGGCGACGTGCTGGTCGGGGACGTCGACGGCGTCGTCTGTGTCCCCCGGTCGATCGCCGCGACGGTGCTCGAACAGGCCGAGACGATGGTCGAAACCGAGAGCGACGTGCGCGCCGCGGTGAAAGACGGCGTCGCGCCGCTCGACGCCTACGACGAGTTCGGGAAGTTCTGATCCGGTTCGCTCGACCGCGTTCGGGGTCGGCTCACTCGTGCCCGTGCCTGCCGACGCCCCGACCGGTGGCTACGCTTTCATCAGTG
The DNA here is from genome assembly GCF_009176545.1 of Salinigranum salinum. Classification (GTDB taxonomy): domain Archaea; phylum Halobacteriota; class Halobacteria; order Halobacteriales; family Haloferacaceae; genus Salinigranum; species Salinigranum salinum. Next base: position 959,230 of record NZ_VTOJ01000001.1, read on the forward strand.
GATACGCTGCGACCGTCGGACGGGTCTCGCCCGGCGATCACCGATGGGGGGACGGACCGCTCCCGAGACGGCGACCGTCCACGTCACCGCGGCTCGACCGTCCGGCGTCACGTCCATCGAACGCTCTCACGAGAACACATTTGGATAATAACAGGTCGTCTGATGTAATCTGAAAACAACATGTTCCGCGTCGCGCCGAACCGGGTGGTGACGCGTCCCATCTCGCAGCGCGCTCCGACGGGCGTAGCAACCGACCGGCCAGGACGGATGCCGAATCGAGAGTCGGACTGCATCACGGAATCGGGCCGACGACGGAGAAAACGCCCGGATCGCGGCTGAGAGCGGTGACCTGTCGAACGACACCGTCACGCTCGTCCGCTCTCGACCGGTTCGCGTCGACGAGACGCGGCTTCGTCGCGCTTCGAGCGCGAGAGACCGACTCACGACGCGGATACCGGCACCCGTGTCGGGCTTTCGAGTCGTTCTCGGGTTTCGTCGACGCGACCACGCCGAGCCGTGGTCGTTCTCTCGCCGCCGGTCGCCGACCGGCGTCCGGTCCGATCCGACGGAAGATCTATTCACAAATTGTCACTGTTTGAAAACAAGAACGTAGCCCTCGTCCACGCAGCCGATGGGGTGACCGCGATGGCTCCGGTCGCTCCTCCAGTCGCATGGACGAGCGTGCCGAGCGGAGCCGCCGACGTCGGTCGGGAGGTTCCTCCTCTCGGCCGCGGGGCCGACGTCTCGGAACGGAGTGGCCGGAAACGTGATACCTGATCGCCACGATCTCCCTGCTTTACACCTATAACAGTGTAACGAGGTATGGTCCGTGCGAGTCCCGGTGAACGAGCGTTGACGGGCCGTGTTCTCGACGAGAGGGCTGCCTCACGAGGACGTCGAGACAGTCACCGTGTCCCGTCTCGCATCCGGGGCCGAGCACGGATCGTCGAGCTACACGCCGAGGGCCGACTCTCTCGTCCGTCCCGGCCACTCCCTGTCGAGTGGACTGGACGCCGACGTCCACACGACACTGGGCGTCTCGTGGATCGAATCGGCTCCCCGTGACTCGTGCGGTGGACCCCGACACGTTCACGACTGCACCTCGACCGAACCGACACCGCGCAGCGCCGTGTCCCGAAGCAGCAGCCAGGTGTTCGCCCCCGTCGAACGGTCTCCACTCACGTCCGTCCGACGGACAGTCATCGGGCCGCGCCGGTGGAGACGGACGAACGTGTCGCTCGAGGTGCGTTAACGGTCTGTGGCGCCGAGCAGACGAGACAGCTGCTCGTCCCGTGCGGCGGCGCGTTCGCGTTCGCGCTCCAGGACGCCGACCAGTCGCTCGGCCATCGACTGGAAGTCGGCGTCCGGATCACCCTCTAACTCCTCGAAGAAGTCCCGGTTGCTCTCTTCACACTTGGCTATCCACTCGTCGCGGATCGCGCCCGCGCCGTGAAGCGCACCGGCGAGGCTCCCGGCGATCGTCGCCACGGCGTCGCTGTCCCGGCCGTAGTTCACTCCCTCGACGAGCGACCGGTTGACGTCGCCGTCACAGACGGCGAGCATCGCGACCGCGACGGGCACCACTTCGAGCGTGCTCGCGCTGAAGATCTCTCCCGCGTGGTACTTCTCCCGATCCCACCGGACGGCTGGCCACCGCCAGTCGAGGAAGCGGTCGTAGAGTACCTCGACGAGTTCGTCCGGAGAGTCCGCCTCCTCTGCGAACCCCAGCGCGAGGTCGAGCGCACGCTCGACGAGATCCGAGGACTGTTCGACCATCGTAGCGATGACGGACTCGACACTGCTCCCGGGCGTCATCGCCTCCGCGACTCCCGCTGCAACCGTGGCCGTCGCGTGACGGTCGTGCCCGTCCTGGAACATCGACGCCAGATTGAAGCCGTCCTGGTAGGCCTGATCCGGGTCGCCGACGTTCACGACGCCGACCGGCGTGATCGCAGCGGTGACCTTGTTGTCCGGGACCGTCCCCCGTCCCGCCGTCCACGGGTCGACCCCTGCGCTCAACTTCTTGAGCACGATCTCCTCGTTGATCCACACGCGGTTCGGATTGAGGTGTTCTTGGAGGACCGCGGCGAACGCTTCGGGCGTGACGCGCCCGCCGTTTTCGACCAGCGCCAGACAGAGGTAGTGTCGGAGCGTCGTGTCGCTCGTGATCGACCCCGGCTCCGTGTTCGAGTACGGCATGTAGTACTGCTTGAACTCCTCCAGTGTTCCGTACTCCTGCCGAATGCGTTCGTGCGTCCACCCCTCGACGGGAGCGCCGAGGGCGTCCCCGATCGCCCCTCCGATCAGACACCCGTACACCGCGTCCTCGACGTCCTCTCTCATGGCACGGACTCCTCCCCGGGCCCACTAAGCTGTTGGGATGGGAGATCCACGGCCGGCTCCTCTGTTCGATGCTATCGAATGTTCTCGGAAAACGGACGTCTCGACTACAGCTCCGCCACGTGGTCGCTCACGATCCGGGCGGCCTTCTGGACGTGGCCCGGGAGCTCGTCCGAGAACCGACGTGCCTTCGGGTGTTTGTACGGGTCGTCGATGCGGCTCTGCGTGTCGGTGATCCCGATCGAGCCGACCACCTCGTCGCGCCCGTCGAAGATCGGTGCGGCGATGCTACTCAACCCCGGCCGGTACTCTTCGGGGCTGTATGCGAAGCCGAGTTGACGGATCGTCGAGAGCCGCTCTTCGAGCGTCGCCCGACTCGTCAGCGTCTGCTCGGTCACTTCGCGCAACCCGGAGCCGGCGACGACGGTCTCGAGTACGTCTGCGGGGACGTGTGCGAGTATCGCCTGCCCGTACGCGGTACAGTGGAGGTCCACCGCTTCGCCCACTTCCGTCGGACAGTCGTCCCGCGTGCCGGGTGTCGACTTGTAGAGCCAGACGAGGTTGTTGCCCTCCTCGACGGCCACGTGTGCCACGGCGTCGGTCTCGGCCGCGAGGTCGTCGGTCGTCTGCTCGACGACGCCGGTGAGTCGATGCTTCCGGAGCGCGACGTTCCCGAGCCGAGCCATTCGGAGTCCGAGGCGCAGCCCGCCTTCGCCGCGTATCACGTAGTTGTCCCGCTGGAGCGTCCGCAGGTGGTAGTGGACGGTGCTCCGCGAACAGTCGACGGCGTCGGCGATCTCGGTGATGCTCGGTCTGTCACGCGCGGCGATCACTTCGATGATGTCGAACGCCGTCCGTGTCGATTTGATCGTCTTCTCTTCTTTGTGGTCTGTTTGCATACCCCATTCATGAACGTCCACGGTTATCAATCCTCCCCGTTCGCCACGGTCGAATAAGTAGTGTATTCGAAGTGTGCCCTCCGTGTCGCGTGCTCTCGACACGACGCCGGCCGTGGCTCCGCCGTCTCCCGACTGTCGCGTACAGAGGCGGTCCCGATACGTATCGAAATATATACAATAATGCATACACTTAATTACCGTGCGTCGGTTCGTGGGTGTGTCGTATGCAAATCGAAACAATCGAGCCCATCGTCCTCGAGAGCGCTATCGGTACCGTCTCCCTCCCCGGTGGGAAGGCCGCCTTCGACGCCACGGTCACACCGGTCGTCGCGAAAGTCCACACCGACGAGGGGGTCGTCGGTCTCGGCGAGACGTATCTCGACGACCCCTCCGGACACAAGGCGCTGACGGCGGCGAAGGGTATGGAGGCGCTCGGACACGAACTCGAGGGGAAGGACCCGCGCGAGGTGACCGCACGGTGGCACGAGATGTACGTCCACGTCAAGCGCGAGGGCTCATACCGGGCAATGAGTGCGATCGACGAGGCACTCTGGGACATCCTGGGGAAGGAGACCGGCAAGCCGGTGTACGAGTTGCTGGGCGGTGCGGTCGGCGAGGTCAAGGCGTACGCGACGTTCCCCCTCTCGAAGCCCGCCGAACAGCTCATCGACGACGCCCGCTGGCTCGCCGACAAGGGGTTCCCGACGATGAAGATCGTGGCGGGCCACGGCGTCCAGAACGATCGAGAGCGGATCCGGACCGTGGCCGAGAACATCCCGGACGAGATCGGGCTGGCGATCGACTCCAACACGACGTACACCGTCCAGGACGCGATGAAAGTCGGCGAGACGGCGAGTGAGCACGGTCTCGAATGGTTCGAAGAGCCCGTCTCGCACACGAACATTCAGGGACAGGCGCAGTTGAACCGCGACCTCTCGGTCCCCATCTCCGCGTATCAGAACCACGTCGCCCACTACCCGGCCGTCGACCACCTCGAGGCGAACGCGCTGGAGATCTACCAGCCGGCGCTCGACTACTGCGGCGGTATCACCGCGGCCGCCCGTGTCGGTACGATGATCGAACCCTACGACAAGCAGCTCGTCCCCCACGCCTTCGGCCCCGTCATCAACTACTCGGCGAGTCTCCACGTGGCCGCCGCGTCACCGGCCTGTTCGCTCATCGAGTTCGGCGTCTACTCCGACGAGATCGACGACCCCGGCGAGTACATCGCGAGTCCGTACGTCGCGAACCAGAGCGACGTGCACGTTCGGGACGGTGGCGTCATCGAGCCGCCGGACGCCCCCGGCCTCGGGCTCGAACTCGACGACGAGATGGTCGCGGAGTACCGACTGAACTGACGGACTGGACGGCTGGCTCCCGGTACACACTGCCCGAGCCACTCCGCCGATCGACAGCCACGGGCGTCTGTGCTGTCCACCGGGTATAGTCTTCGTCCTCACCACCGGGCCGGCTCGGACCGAAAGCGGGGAGTCGGCCGCGTCACCCGAGGCGACCCTCGGCGTCGTTCAGCGTCTGCCAGTACCTGATGAGCGCCGCGGCGTGTCCCTCGTCCGCCGTCGAGCGGCGAACGGCGGCCTTGTACGCCTCGTGGACGACGCCGTTGAGCGGTAACGCGGTCTCGTTCTCGTGCGCCACCTGCCGCGCGTACCCGATGTCCTTGTGCCAGATGGCCAGCCCACCCAGCCCCTCGATGGCCGGGGAGAAGTCGCCGGTGAAGTACTGCTCGAAGAGGTCGAATCCGAGGAAGTCGGTGAACGGCCGTGGATCGACGCCGTTGTCGCGACAGAACTCGACGATCTCGGCGTCGATCGCGTGGTGGCCGGCGTACCGCATCTGGAGCGCGAGTTTGAACACGGTCGCGTCGCCGGCGTCGCCGATGCGGACGTGGTCGGCACAGAGCACGTCGAGCACGTCGCTCGTCGCCTCGTAGTTCGCCTCGGTGCCGCCGACCATCATGTGATAGCCGTCGTGCGGTGAGCCTCCAGTGATGGGCGCTTCGACGAACCGGACGTCGCGTTCCGCACACCACTCCTCACAGGCGACGGACGTCTCCGGCAACGTGGTCGAGGCGTCGATCACCAGGTCGCCCGGGTCGGTGCCGGCGAGGAGGCCGTCCGTCCCCTCCATCGTGGCCTCGACCTCCGGCGATCCCGGGACCGCGATGACGACGACGGTCGACTCGCGGCCGACTGCGGCGGGTGTCTCGGCCGCCGTCGCCCCGCGACTGGTCGCGTACTCGACTTGCGCGTCGTCGACGTCGAACACGGTCACGGTGTGGTCGTCGTCGAGCAGTTCTTCGAGGAAGTGCTTCCCGATGTAGCCGACGCCGATGAGTCCAACTGCAGTCATGGATCGTCTCATACGTTCCTGTGGAGTGTGATAAACTTTGCCAGCGGCTCGGATCAGGGTGGTCGCCAGGTGTAGGGGGAGTCGTTGAGCACTTCGGGACCACGCTCGGTCAAGAGCACGAGCGTCTCCAGCCGAACGCCGAACTCGCCGGCGACGTAGATCCCCGGCTCGACGCTGAACACCATCCCCGGCTCGAGCACGTCGTCGGAGCCGGGCGCGATCGACGGTGGCTCGTGTGCCCGGAGGCCGACGCCATGACCGGTCCCGGTCGTGAACTGATCGCCGTAGCCGTGCTCGGTGATCACTTCCCGCACGGCAGCGTCGAGTTCGCCGCCCGTCGTCCCCGGTTCGACGCGGTCGATTCCCGTCTGGAGCGCCTCTCGCACGGCGTCGTGCGCTTCGACGTACGAGGCGGACGGCTCCCCGGCGAAGACCACGGTCCGGGTCTGGTCGCTCGCGTAGCCGTCGAAGAACCCGCCGAAGTCGAGGACGACCGGCTCGCCTCGCTCGATGGTTCGGTCGCCGTGACGGTACTGCGTCGGCAACGCCCCGTTCGGGCCCGATGCGACGACGACCGGAAAGGCGACCCCTTCGGCCCCCCGCTCGTGGAGTCGGGCCCGTATCTCGACCGCGAGTTCGCGCTCGGTCGTCCCGACGACGTCCGCACCCTCCTCCCTGACCGCGCGCGAAACCTCGTCGGTCAGTCGGGCCGCTCGACGGAGCGCACGGCGCTCCGACTCGTCTTTCGTCGCACGCATCGGCGTGACGACGGGACCGAGCAGATCCACGGTCGCGTCCGGGAGCGCTCGTTCGAGGTGGTACAGTTCGCCGGCGGAGAGCTCCTCGTCGATCAGGTACCGGCCGTGGCTCGCAGGGAGCCGTTCGGCCACTCCGCGGGCGACAGAGCGGGCGCTGTTGTGGGGAACCGAGTGCAGGTGGACGCCGTCCGCTCGTATCGCACGGCGGACCTGCCCCGTGTACTGTTCCGGTGAGACCGCCAGACGCTCGCCGTCCGGCGTGACCACGAACAGCAGCGCCCGGTCCCGCTCGCCGGCGAACCCCGTGAGGTAGCGTGCGTTCGATCCGGTCGCGACGACCGCGCCGTCGGCGTCCGCCGCTACCAGGGCGCGTTCGAGTCGCTCCAGTCGGGTATCGAATCGTGTCATACCCTGTCTCGTTCGAGAACACGAGTAATAACGTTACTCCGTCCACCGTCGACGACTGGCTCTCGAAGCGACCGACGGACGGCACGGTTCCCGGACGCCCGGCAGCCGACGTCGGACGGGGGTCGAAAATTCACGATCGTTGATGTATGGTAAAGGTTTAATAGTGTTGGATTGAAGTGCCCTGACATGGATAGTGATCCATGCAAAAGAGAGTCACAGTCACGGGTCTCGCGGCGGCGGTTCGCCCAGGCGGTGGGCGGATCGGCGCTCGTGGGACTGGCTGGCTGCCAGGGGCAGAGCTCGTCGTCGACGGGGACGACCGACGACAGCGGTGGTGACGGCAGCGGGGGCAGTGGCGGGCAGGACAGCGACGACGGCGGTGGCAGCACAGCCACCGACAGCGGCGAGTGGCCCGACCTGTCGGGCCAGGAGGTGCACGTGCTCACCGAGGAGTCCAGCACGCAGTGGCAGACGTTCTGGAACGAACTCAATACGGCCTTCGAGCAGGCGACCGGGGCCTCGGTGAACATCGAGTACGTCGGACTCGGGACTGGCTACCGCGAGCGACTGACACAGCTCCTGCAGGCCGGCGATCCGCCCGAGGTCACGCACATCGGCGTCCAGGACATCGTCACGTTCGCGACGAACGGCCAGGCGGGCGACGTCACGCCGGCGGTCGAGTACATCGAGGAGGAGTACGGGACGGAGATCAACACGGAGCGTGGGGCGGTCCTCCTCGACGGGACGCACCACATGGTGCCGCTGTTCATCAACGCCGACATGTACCACTACCGTGACGACATCGCGACGGACGTCGGCGACGACTTCCCGCAGAACTGGGACGACGTCCTCGCCATGGCCGAGGAGTACGATCAGGGTCGCGGTGGGATGCGCGCCGACTACTTCCCGCTCGGGCAGAACGACTGTGCGAAGTACTACATCCTCAGCCAGGCGTACATGGCGGGCGGGACGGTCTGCTCCCGCGACGACAGCGGCGAGCTCCAGATCACCATGCACGAGGGGTCGAACCGCGAGGCGTGGATCCAGGCGCTCGACTACTGGAAGGCGCGCGCCCAGTTCTCCGCGATCGACACCCAGGGCGACTGTGGTGCGTACTCGTCCGCGATCCCCTCGGAGACGACGTTCGCCGGTCACTACTTCGGCAACCGACCGAAGATCCAGTCGGTCGGCCAGGACCTGCCGTTTGCCGCAAGCGTCCGTGAACGACAGTGCCCCCGCCCGGAGGGGAAGGCGGACAACCCCGTGCTGGGACTCCTGCAGGGCGTCAGCACGTTCCAGAACGCGAACGTCGAGGCGGCGAACGAGTGGATCAAGTTCCTCGTCCAGCCCGACTTCCTCTTCGACTTCCTGATGCTCTCGCCGGTGCACAACGCCCCGATCGCCCCGGAGATCGTCCAGCACGAGGAGTACCAGAGCCGGCTCGCCGACCTCCCCGACGCGTGGACCGACCAGGACATCCAGGCCCACCTCACCGAGGAGAACCGCCGAGCGTTCCCCCACGAGACGGACCCGCCGAACCCCTACACCGGCCAGCTGTTCGCCGACGACGCGCTGTGGCAACTCGCGTGGGACGTCCTCCAGGAGGACATGGACTCGGGGCAGGCGCTCGACAAGGCCGCGACGACGCTCCAGGAGACGCTCGAAAGTGCAAAGTAGAAGTACTCACCCCACGATCACCACCCGATGAGCCTCCCCTCAGTCATCGAACAGCCCCGATTCAGACGGCTTCAGGACACCGTCTACGAGCACCTGTCGAACCGGTCGCTCATGATCGTGCTGACCGTCCTCCCGGTGCTCGTCCTGTTGACGTTCGTCCTCATCCTCCCGATCGCCTGGGCGATCAGGGCGAGCTTCTACGAGATCCCGCTGTTCCAGCCGGAGTGGGCGTGGGTCGGCGCGGAGCACTACGTCACGACCGTCACGGACGCCGAGTTTCAGGCGTCGCTCTGGCGCTCCGTGATCTTCGCGGTCGGGTCGGTCGCGATCCAGCTGGTGGTCGGGATCGGCATCGCGCTCGTGATCGCCCACGAGTTCCCGTTCAACAAGGGCGTTCGCGCGGTCGTGCTGTTGCCGTACCTCATCCCGACCGCGCTCCTGGGCTATCTCGGCCTGTGGATGTTCAACACCAACTGGGGTATCCTCAACTCGATCCTCATCCGGCTCGGCGTCGTCGAGTTCGGCGTGGAGTGGTTCGGAAACCCGGACACCGCGATGCTCGTGCTCATGATCGCCACTGCCTGGAAGTACGCGATCTTCGTGACGATCCTCGTGTTGGCCCGCCTGCAGTCGATTCCCGACGGCTACTACGACGCCGCCCGTGTCGCCGGTGCCTCGCGGTGGCAGCGGTTCCGCGACATCACGCTCCCGAACCTCAAGGGCGTGATCTTCATCGTGGTCCTGCTCCGTGGCGTCTGGATGTTCAACAAGTACGACATCATCGCCGTCATGACCAGCGGTGGCCCCGGTAACGCGACCAAGACGGCACCCATCTACGCCTACGACGTCGCCTTCGGAGACTACCAGCTCGGCCAGTCCGCGGCCGTGTCGGTCGTCCTGTTCACGATCCTCATCGCGGCCGCGATCGTCTACTTCCGGGTCTTCGAACCCGAGTCGGAGGTGCGAACGGAATGAGCGACACGGAACGAGCGTCAGAGTCCGAACTCGAGTTCGAGCCGCTGTCGGACGAGTTCAAGAGCGACACGCCGCTCTGGAACCGTCTGTCGTATCCGCAGCAGCGGCTGGCCCGGGAGGCGGGCTTCTACGGCCTGCTCCTCGTGATCGTCCTCACGATCCTCTTCCCGCTGTACTGGATGTTCATCACGAGCCTCCGGCCACGGAGCGAGGTGTTGACGCGACAGCCGACCGTCGTCCCGACCGAACTGACGATGGCCAACTACGAGCGGCTGTTCTTCTTCTCGGACTTCCTGCTGTACCTCCAGAACACGATCGTCGTCATGGTCGGTGTCGTGGTCATCACGACCACGCTGGCGACGCTCGGCGGCTACGGGCTGACCCGGTTCGACATCCCGTACCAGGACACGTTCGCCAGAGGGATCCTGTTCGGATACATGTTCCCGGCGATCCTGCTCGCGATCCCGATGTACATCCTCTGGAGCCAGCTCGGGATCATCGACAGCTACCTCGGGCTGATGCTCGCGGAGACCGCGCTGGCGTTGCCGTTCTCGCTGTGGGTCATGTGGAAGTTCTTCCAGACGGTTCCCCCGTCGCTGGAAGAGTCGGCGCGGATGGCGGGTGCCTCTCGGTTCCGGACGATGGTCGACGTCGCGCTCCCCATCGCGAAACCGGGCATCGTCGCGGTCGGCATCTACTCGTTCGCCGTCTCCTGGAACGAGTACACGCTCCCGAAGATCCTGATGCCCGGTCCCGACAGCTTCGTCATCACGACGGGCATCCAGGCCTTTACCGAGCAGAACACGGTGATGTGGAACCAGATCATGGGCGCGACGTTCCTCGCCTCGCTGCCGGCGTTCCTCTTCGTGTACGCCTTCCAGAAGTACCTCCTCAGCGGGTTCGACCCCAGTGATATCGGATGACGAGCGTACACCCTTCCCGAGCCAGCAACGCGTGCGACGGCTCGCACCGACGTGGAGGCGGGGGGCCGATCGAGGTCTCGATCCCCCGAGCAGTTAAGACGACAGACGTGACCAGTTACAACTCATGAGTACGATCAGCTTACACGACATCCGCAAGGAGTTCCCCGTCGAGAGCGGCGTCGAAGTCGCGGTCGACGGCGTCAGCCTCGACATCGAAGACGGGGAGTTCATCACGCTCGTCGGCCCGTCCGGCTGCGGGAAGACGACCACGCTCCGCTGCATCGCCGGGCTCGAACGACCGACGAGCGGCACGATCGTCTTCGACGGACAGGACGTCACCGAGGTGCCCGCGGAGAAGCGGCAGCTCGCGATGATGTTCCAGAACATCGCGCTGTACCCACACATGACCATCCGGGACAACATCGCCTACCCGCTGAAAGTCGACGGGCTCCCGAAGGCCGAACGGCACGAGCGGGCCCGCGAAGCCGCCGCTGTGATGCAGATCGAGGACATGCTCGAGAAGAAACCCGGCGACCTGAGCGGTGGGCAGCGACAGCGGGCCGCGCTCGCCCGGACCGTCGTGCAGGACCCCATCGCGTTCCTCATGGACGAGCCGCTGAGCGACCTCGACGCGAAGCTCAAGATCGAGATCCGCCGCGAGATCCTCAACGTCCACAAGCGGATCGGCCGCCCGACGATCTACGTCACGCACGACCAGGAGGAGGCGCTCACGATGAGCGACCGGATCGCCGTCATGAACGACGGGAAGATCGAGCAGTTCGGGACCAGAGAGGACGTCTACTACTACCCGGAGAACCTCTTCGTCGCGCACTTCATCGGCAACCCGAGCATCAACACCCTCGAGGGCGAACTGACCGACCTCTCCGACGACTCGGGCCGGGTCACGGTCCACGGCGAGACGATCGACTTCTCGGTCGACCGCCGGTTCGGCGACCGCACGTCGGGGGACGTGTTGGTCGGCTTCCGCCCGCAGAGCGTCTCCCTGGGGGATCGCGTCGAGTCGCCGCTGTTCGAGCTGGAACTCCTGCTCGTCGAGCCGATCGACGATCGGGCGCTCGCCCGGCTCGAGGGTCCCGAAGGCGAACTCCGGGCGCTCGTCCCCGCGCGGCAGTGGCTGGTGGAGAACGAGATCACGCCGGTCGGGATCGACCCCGACGGTATCTACCTCTTCGATGCAGCGACCGAGGAACTCCTCGCGACGAGCGGTGGTGCCTCGGCCACGGAGATCCCCACGTCGCTCAACGCCGAGTGAACTGTACCGATCACCTGGGCGTGCCGACTGAGTTCCCTCCGTCTCGCCGCCGGGGGGCTCTCGACCACCGTTTTCCTTCCCGCGGCTGCTGAGAGAACCCCGCTCGGACCGACTGCGCTTCGGTCCGTCGTCTCGTACTCCGGTTCATACTCCTCGGATAAGGACGTACATGCCGCAATTGGGACGGGCCGGCAGAACGGTGTACTGATCGAAGCCGATACCACACGCAGTAGTGGATAATATTGAGCATATTATACAATATTATCGATCGACGCTGTCGTTCGACTCCGACACGAGTAGACGCAAGAGAACCGACTGAGAAATCGATTCACGTCGACGACCTCCTCCGTTCGACCGTATTCTCCGAGAATTTTACGAAGTAGATTCGATAGCGCTGATAAAAAAACACGATCGAGAAATGACTCCGCAGCTACGACGTAGGTGTTCATTATTCTTGCATACCTGAACGAACAGTTAGATTACTACAGCAGACGTAAATGTATTTTATTCACAATATTATCCCGTCCAACGGTCGACTCAAGTGCTAGCTGAGAGAATCTCGATCGCATCGTTGATCAACGTACATTGTAGTAGAACCGTATCTCAGATCGAAACGAACCGGCTATCCAACCTCTGTACTCACGATCGACGATCGTGCGGCAGCTGACTCGTCGTCTGCGGCCCGTGGTTGTCCCCCGCTGTCGCCGTCACTCGGTCAGTCGGGAACGCCGCCACGACTCCAGGTCGGACACCTGATTGAACGTGTAGAGGTGGACGCCCCGTAGGTCGTACGTCGGGTCGCTGGCGTACGGTGCCAGTCCGTCCAGCAGCTCGTCCGGTGCGTACTTTCCACGCGAACTCACGAGCTGCCGGACGAACCCGAGGACGCCTGTCGTCTTCTTGAGAAACTTCACGGAGTCGCCCACGCCCACTTTCCGTGAGATCTGCAAGAGACGCTGGTACTTCATCACGCCCGGAACCCCCACTTCGACGGGGAGGTCGATCCTGCGTGTCCGGATCTCGTCGATCCAGTCGACGACCGCCTGCGGGTCGTAACAGAGCTGGGTGACGATGTACGTCGCGTACGGTGCCTTCCTCGCCATCGCCTCGGCCAGCGTCCGGTCGTCGATGAAGTCGTGGCCCTCCGGATAGCCGGTGATACCGACCTCCGCGAACGAGTAGTCGAGTTCGTCGAGTGCGACTAGCAGATCGTGCGCCGACTCGTAGGGTCCCGCCGGCTCCTCGCGGTCACCGCCCGGGACGAAGATGTCGGTCACGCCCGCATCGCGCAGGCGTCGAGCGACCTCCTCGAGCCGTGCCTCGTCCTCGACGTAGCGAGCGGCGACGTGTGGGACCACCTGGTATCCCTGCGCGGACGCGCGCTCGGCCCAGTCCACCGTCGCGTCGAGGCCCAGTTGCGGTGAGGTGGTGATCGCTACCTCCGCCCCGTCGGGGAGTTCTCGGAGTTGCTCGCCGAAGCTGTCGAACGGCATCAGTTCGTACCGGGGGCTCGTGAGCAACTGCGATGCGCCGTCTGTGGTCGCTGTCGATCGGAAGTCGAGTGACATGGTTCTGCGTGGGGCTGGTGGAACGCGGAGCGTTCTCTCTGCGGGCCGTCGCCGTACCAGCCGGTGACTGGGGAGGACACTTCAATCGTTCGCTCCGAGACACCGCTCCGACCGCTCCGACCGCTCCGAGTCGACTCCGCAGTCGCACCCGTGCGCCGAGTCCTGCGCGAGAGCGAGTGCGGGAACTGCCGATGGTCCGTGCGGAGAGACGGCAGACGGTAGCCTGAAGTAACCTCACCGAGAGCTACGGTACATGCGACGAGTCGTCGTCGACCAGGATATCACACCGACCGAATCTGTGCGTGAGGGGTTCCCGGCCGACTGGGACGTGTCCATCGGCATCGAAGGAACGATCGAGGGAGCGACCGACGCGCTGGCGGGGGCGGACGTGGCCCTCGTCACCTCGCGTGTCCCCCTCCCGGGTGACGTCCTCGAGCGAGCGGGCGACGTGGCGGTCATCGCCAAGCTCGGGACTGGGGTCGACAACATCGACCTGACGGCGGCGGCCGACCACGGCATCCCGGTGACGCACACGCCGGGGTACAACGCCCTCTCGGTGGCCGAACACGCGCTCTGTCTCGTTCTCTCGACTGCTCGTCGGCTCACCGAGGCGCGGTCCATCATGGAGGGCGGCGGGTGGCGCGACGAGTTCACGCTCGCGACCCGCCTCTCGGGGAAGACGGTCGGGATCGTCGGGTTCGGCGACATCGGCCGCCGGTTCGGATCGCTCCTCGGTGGTTTCGACGTCGACATTCAGATCACCGACCCGTACGTCCCGGAGCTCGACGCCGAACTCGTCCGTGGGTCGATGACGTCACTGCCCGAGTTGCTGGAGACCAGCGACGTGGTCGTCCTCACGACCGAGCTGACGCCGGAGACGACTGGTCTCATCGGCGGACCGGAGCTCGACCGTATGCGATCGTCGGCCGTTCTCGTCAACACTGCACGCGGGCCGGTGATCGACGAGGAGGCCTTGATCAGGGCCCTCGAGACGGGACAGATCGCGGGGGCCGGTCTCGACGTGTTCGAGAACGAACCGCTCGGGATCGACAGCCGACTGCTGGACCTCGACACCGTCGTCGCCACCCCGCACACCGGCGCACTGACCCGCGAGAGCCGGCTCGAGAGCATCGACCGCCTCACCAGCAACGTCGTTCGGCTCCTCGACGGGGCGGCGGTCTCGGAGCGATACATGGCGCGTCCCGAGTAGATGTCGACGTCGATCGAATCCGGCCCCTGACGAGAAATCTTTATTATCACTCGCTCTCGACGCGTCAAGCGTGATTGGAAAGATCGACCACATCGAGATAGAGGTGAGTGACGCGGACGAGATGGCGGAGTTCATGGAGAAGCTCGGCTACGAGCAGCTCCGTGAGACCGAGCACCACGGCACCTCTTACGAGTACGTCCCCGCGGACGGCGAGGGACCGCTGTTCGAGATCCACACCGTCTCCGGTGAAGAGGTCCCGGGCATCAACCACATCGCGTTCGGTGTCGACGACATCGAGGCCATCACCGACCAGCTCGAAGCCGAAGACGTCGACTCCATCGTCGGCCCGTACGACGTGGACAAGACGGGGCGCACGATCACGAACTTCCGCGACCCCGACGGCAACCGCTTCCAGGTCGTCTCCGACGACGAGGACGCTGCCGGCGACGACGCGTAACCTCGCGACCACGACGCCCGATTTTTTTGCCCCGATCTCCCCGTCAGCGGCGGCGCTGGTGACGACTGGTGCGACCACAATACGTAAGACGGTGGGCGAGACAGGTGAGGACGAGATGCAGCAGTCAAACAGCTTCCGGCACACGATAGCGGAGGGTGGCGTCGTCTACGGCGCGCGCTCGTCGACGTTCTCCCCGACGGTCATCGAGGTCTTCGGCTCGCTCGGCATCGACTTCGTCTGGCTCGACTTCGAACACATGGGGCCCAGCCCGTACGACAGCACGGTCTTCGAGGAACTCACCCGGGCGGCAGAGGCCGGGGGGACCGAACTGTTCGTGCGTCTCCCCTCGGGTGACCCGCCGCTCGTCAGGAAGGTCCTGGACGCGGGGGTTCGCAACCTCCTGATCCCGCGCGTCGACTCGGCCGCCGAGGTCAGAGCGGCCGTCGAGGCGACACGGTTCGTCTACGACGGACGCCCCGGTCAGCGTGGGAAGGCGAGTGGTCGCTCGAGCAACTGGGGGGCCGCCTCCGACTACGTCGAAACCGAGGACGAGGAGGTGTGTCTCGGCGTGATGATCGAGAAGACGACCGCCGTCGACGAGCTCGACGAGATCCTGTCGGTCCCGGAGCTGGGGTTCGTCTTCATCGGCCCCTCCGATCTCTCGGTGCAGATGGGGCACCCGACGAACAAACAGCATCCGGAGGTCACCGCGCAGATCGAGGCGATCAGAGAGCGCGCCCTGGCGGCAGACGTCCCCCTGGGCGGCATCGCGAACGATCCGGACGCCATCGCGGAGGCCGAGGAACAGGGCTATCAGATCATCAGGATGGGTGGCGACCTCGGGGCGATCGAGGAGACGCTCGGCGAGCGCCTGGCCGCGATTCGGTGATCGCCGGAGCGGTCGGTCTCGTTCGCGGTCAGTTTTATTACGCGTGCCGAGAGCATGTGTCTGTATGGAGCCAGCAGTTGCACGACTCGGACACGTCGCGCTCGAGACGCCCGACCTCGCGGAGTCGCTGTCGTTCTTCCACGACGCGGTCGGCCTCGAAGAGGTCGAACGGGTCGACGGGACGGTCTACCTCCGGGCGGTCGACGAGTGGGATCACCACTCGCTCAGTCTCACAGAGGCGGAGACGGCCGGCATCGACCACATCGGGTGGCAGACGGCCGAACCAGACCATCTCGAACCGTTCGCCGACCGCTTCGAGACGCAGGGAATCGACGTCGAGTGGGTCGACGCCGACACCGAACCGGGGCAGGGAGAGGCGATCCGGTTCGAGGTACCCAACGGCCACCGCTTCGAGCTGTACGGCGAGATGGCGAAGCCCGACCCGCCCGAAGAACGGAACTCGAAGCTCAAGAACCGTGTCTACGACACGACGGGGAACAACCCCATCGCGCCACAGCGCATCGACCACGTCCAGATCTGGGATCCGAACGGGAAGGAGTGTGCGGACTGGATCCGCGAGAACCTCGGCTTTCAGGCGCAGGAGTACTACGACAACGCCGACGGGTCGCGCTGGGGGACGTTCCTGAGCGCCTGTGAGGTAAAGATCGATCTGGCCGTCGTCCAGTCGACGAGCGAAGACGACGACCCCGCAGTCCATCACGTCGCCTACACGGTGGACTCGCCGAACGACCTGTTCGACGCGCACGACGCGATGAACGAACGTGGCCTACCGACCGACGGCATCGGCCAGCACTCCATCTCACGCGGGCAGTTCCTCTACGCCCGGGATCCGGTGAGCACCCATCGCATCGAGTTCAACACCGGGAGTTACCTCACGCTCGACCCGCACTGGGTGCCGGTCGCGTGGGAAGAGGGTGACCTCGAGGACCGGCAGTGGATCGGCGCGATCCAGTCCCGCGAGCGGAACACGTACTGAATCCGGCCGACGCCTCGTTACCGGCGTTCCCCGTCCTCGACGTTCCTCGTCCCCGTTTCCGACGTTCAGTTCCCCGTTCGCGCGCGCTGACGCGACCTGTCCCCTGCGACGTCGATCACTGGCGAGACCGTGCTCACCGTGTGGTCCGGCTGTCGGAGAACGGTGGGGTGTCCGTGTCGACGGGGTGTTCACCACCCGGCCTCGCCGCGGAACCTGGGCGGGTGTCCGACAGGGTTCGGGTCCGCAGTGGGACTGAACGGTCACGCGTCCCGACTCTCCCTCTACTCGGAGTCGTCGGTCGTCAGCGTGCGTCGTCGAGGTAGGGGCTGGGGGCGACCGTCGCCTCGATGTACGTCTGTTCGTGTGGTTCGACCAGCGGGTTCTTGGTCTCGCCGTCGCCCCACAGCAGCGTGACCTCGGTGCCGGGGTCGCTGTGCTCGACGTCGATGGAGCAGATCGAGATCACCTCGCGGTCACTGTAGGAGTAACAGAAGCTCTTCGAGTGACCCACGACCTCGCCGTCGACGAGCACCTCGTCGTGGTGGCCGCCCCAGCGGTCGCGGGGGAGGTCGAACGTCTTCTTGGGCGTCCCCTCGTCCAGCAGCGAGGCGAAGAGGCCGGTGACGTCGTCGTCCTCCCACACGAGGGTGACACGGGTTCGACGAGGGCTCTCGACCTCGGCTTCGAGCGCCTCGCGCCCGACGAAGTCGTGGTCGAAGGCGATCATGTGGTCGTAGCCGATGTCGACCGGGCTCACGTAGTAGTCGGTGATGTCGTCCGACGAGAAACTGCCGGCCACCGAGTACTTCGCCTCGTAGGAGTCGGCGCCGAGCCACTCGCGGTACTCGCGCATCTCCTCGCCGGTGTAGATGGCGGGCACGTGGGTCGTGACCCAGCCGAGTTTGACACTCAGTGGTTCGTACGCGCGCGTCCCGAGTCGGCGGATGTCGTACTCCTGGCCGACCTCGAGGATGGCGTCTTTGATCTCCTCGCCGTACTCGTAGGGTCCCTGCAGTTCGAAGCCGACCTCGCCGGCCATGCCGTGACGGAGTGCGCGGATCTCGTGTCCCTCGATGGTCACGGTCCCGAAGTTGAAGAACGGGACGTCCGGCAGCGGACCCTCGGTGACCTCTTGCATGACGTCCAGCGCGTTCGGACCCTGGACCTGGTAGGTGAAGAAGTGGGGGTCGTCGGGGTTCACCGAGGACTTAGGGTAGATGGTCTCCGTCGCGTCGTAGTCGCCGGTGTCGATGTGGTAGGCGACCCAGTTCGCGGCCGGGTCCTTCCCGCTCATCACGAACGTCTCCTCGCCGATGCGCTGGAGCACGCCGTCGCCGATGAACTTCCCGTCGGGGTTGCACATGATGGCCTGCTTGGCCTTCCCGATCTCGAACCCCTCGAAGCTGTTCGTACACAGGTGCTCCAGGAGCGCCATCGCGTCGGGCCCCTCGATGACCTGATCCATCTGGTGGTGTGAGAGGTCCGCGAGCACGCAGCTCTCCCTGACGGCGCGGAGTTCGTCCATCCAGTTGGTGTACTCGCGTGCGACCTCGCGCGGCCAGACCCACCGACCACCGGCCTCCTGAAGCATCTCTACCGGACTGTCGGCTTCGTTGAGCGCTGCCTGTAAGCTCTGCTGTTGCGCTTGCGTCGACATGGATCTTGAAATTCACCGACTTCAGATAAACCTTTGGCCACGCCGGCGTTCAACTATCCCGAATGGGGGATAGTGCGTCGTCACGGTCGTCCCCCACGGCCTCGTCCGGCGACGCTCCCCCGATCATCCACGGTGGTGAACGCTGGAACACTTCGTTGGGTGGACGGGCAGTCGTCGACCCCGACCAAACTGTTCAAATATGTTGCACAGTAACTGTACCGAAAGACCGTAATGTATTTGCGACGGGTGGTGCCAAGACATTACAAACATACAGTTGTAATAATTGTTCGTCGACGGGGGTCAGGCGAGCGGGATCACTACCTCGTCGCCCCCCTGCATTTACACGTGTACAGCTGTAAGTAACGGCCGTCTCGGAGGAGAGAACACCGACGACAAGAAGGGTCGTGGCCGGATTAGATACCGCTCTGCGAGTAGGTGAGCCGGAGTTCGAGTTCGTTCGCCGCACCGGTGACGAGCTCCGGGATGGTCTGTTCGTAGCGTTCGCCGACGAACCTGTTCGCCGGCCCGGCGAGGTTGATGGCCCCTTCGACCCGGTCGTCCGGGGTGATCGGAGCCGCGACGGCGCGCATCCCCTCGACGGACTCCTCGTCGGAGTACGCGTACCCCCGCTCGCGGATCCGTGCCAGTTCCTCGAGCAGTTCGGACCGGTCCGCGATGGTCTTCGATGTCCTCTTCTCGAGCCCGGCCGCGATCACCTCTTGGACGCGTTCCTCAGGGAGGTGAGCGAGGATCGCTTTTCCGCTCGCCGTACAGTGGAGTTCCGTCCGGTCGCCGATCGAGAGATCCTGTCGAATGGACCGCTCGCCCTCGACGCCGTAGATGTACACCGCATCGCCGTCCTCCTCGACGAAACAGCCGGCCAGTTCGCCGGTCGACTCCGCGAGTTCTTCGAGTTTCGTACGCACCTCCGGGTAGACGGGCACGTTGTGCAGGGCGAAGACGCCGTACTCGAGGAACCGCAGCCCGATGACGTACTGGCCGTCGTCCTTGTTGACGAAGTTGTGTTCGTAGAGGGTGTTGAGATACACCTGGGCGGTGCTCTTCGGGATGTCCAGGTCGTTCGCGAGCTCCGTGACTGTCTTGCCACCCTCCGTCTTCAAGTGTTCAGCTATCTTGAACACCTTACCGGCCGATTTGAGCACGTTGCGTGGCTTTGACATACATATGCCTTAGAATCGGTGGCGTAACAAAGTTTCGCTGTCGAATCCAGATCAAACCTGTATACAATATGGTTGAACAGATCTTGTGAACGTCTCCCACTGGCACCGGCCGGGCTTGACTCACGCCCACGTGTTCGTGTACCGGTGTGAGCGGCGCTAGTCGGTGTTTCCGACGCAACGGCATGTCGAGCTGGAGTGAGTGATCCCAGGGGGTGTCTCGGGAAGCGGCCGAAACACTTTAGTGATACGAGTCAACACGAAAAGGCAGACATGAGTGCCGGTGACAGTCAAGCGACCAGGCGAAAGATACTCAAAACGTTCGGCGCCGGTGTCGGCCTCGCCGGACTCGCGGGATGTACAGGTGGCGGTGGCGGCGGTGGCAGCGGTGATGGCGGGAGCACGTCGTCGAGCAGCGGCGGGTCGTCCGGTGGCAGCGACTCGTCGAGCGAGGGTTCCAGCGGCGGGAGCGACGTCGCGCTACGCGTCGCCGGTGGTGGCGGGAGCTGGGGCGAGAACCGTCGCAAAGCGTTCACCGAGCCGTTCGCGAACGGCGAGATCGCGTGGGACTCGAAACACAAAGTCGAGTACACCTCCGCCGCCTCGAACCAGTACATGGCCGAACTGCAGCGGGATCCGGAACAGCCGGCGTACGACGCCATCGAACTCGACGGGCAACGAGCCGCGATCCTCGGCGAAATCGGTGCCGTCAGGAAACAGACCGACATCGAAGGCTTCGACGACATCGCCGACGCGTACAAGAACGAGTACATGGGCGGGACGGTCGCGTTCCCCCGTGGTATCGCGGCGCGGAACGACATGACGGACAAGACTTTCGAGACGTGGGACGATCTCATCGACCCCGACCTCAAGGGGAAGGTCGGCTTCGAACCGTGGGCCAACGCGGGGTCGAAGTACTTCTACGTCATCAACAAGAAAGAGGGCGGGACTCTCGACAACATCGAGCCGGGTCTGGAGTGGATGCGCGAGTTCGTCGAAGTGACGGACCCGATCATCTTCGACCAGATCGACCAGGCACTGAAGCTCTTCCAGAACGGTGACATGGTCGTCGCCCCGTTCCTCTCTGCCCGTACGGAGAACCTCGAACTCGACGAGGGGCTCGACATGGAGTTCACCGTGCCGGAAGCCGGTGCCCCGCTCGACTTCTGGGGATACCCGATCACGAAGCACGTCGACGACGCCCACAAGGCGGTGGCCGACGAGTACGCCCGTGGCTGCCTCCACCCGGAGGTACAGGCCACGTTCGCCGAAGTGATGGGCTACCCGCCCTGTGCACCGGGTGCCTCGGAGTACATCTCCGAAGAAGCCAAGGAGAACCACCCGATGATGAGCCCGAGCGACGAGCAGATCGAGCGCTACAACGTCGGCATCGACTGGGTGCAGGCTGCCAAACAGTCGAACGCCGACGGCGAACAGTTCCGGAAGGTCCTCGCGGGCGGGTAACACGGCCGCACCGTCAGCGTATCGCCCGGCCGAACGCGGCTCTCGATTCCGATACCGCCGCGCCCGGTGTAGCGTTTACCACACACGTGGCGCACTTTTTTGCCAGTTTCTCACGCTACGAGCACGTCTTTTGCCAGTACTCGCCACGACTGTCCTCCACAAAACATAAATACTATAACCACAATTAGCGGGTAGGACCGGAACATGGCGTCAGTCAGTATCACAAACCTTCGAAAAGCGTACGACGACGTCGTTGCCGTCGACGACGTGTCGATTGACATCGATGACGGCGAATTCGTATCGATACTAGGCCCGTCCGGTTCGGGGAAGACGACGATGTTGAAGTCCATCGCGGGCTTCGTCGACCCCGAGGGTGGGAGCATCACCGTGGCCGACGAGGAGATGATCGGTCTCCCACCGGAGGACAGGAACATGGGGCTCGTGTTTCAGCGACTGGCGCTGTTCCCGCACATGTCCGTGTTCGATAACGTGGCGTTCGGACTCCGCCACCGCGAGAACCTGAGCGAGTCGGAGATCGAGTCACGCATCGAGGAGATCCTCGACATCGTCTCGCTTCCCGGCTACGAGGACCGAAACATCCAGAATCTCAGTGGCGGTGAACAACAGCGGGTCGCACTCGCCCGCGTGCTGGTGCTCGAACCGGACCTGTTGCTCTACGACGAGCCGTTGTCGGACCTCGACCGCCAGCTCCGCGAGCAGATGCGTCGCGAGATCAGGGACCTGCACGACCGACTGGGCATCACGTCTATCTACGTCACCCACAATCAGCGAGAAGCGCTCACGTTGTCGGACCGCGTGCTCGTTCTCCACGAGGGTGAGATGGTCCGGTGTGCCCCGCCGTCGGAGATCTACAGCGATCCGCAATCGTCGTTCTGTGCCGACTTCGTCGGTGACTCGAACTTCCTCGAAGGCACCTTCGATCGGACCAACGGCACCGTGACGTTCCGAGACGACACGGGGTCCTTCTCGCTCCCGTTCGCGGACGACCCCGGGGACGACGCTCCAGGAGTGCTCTACATCCGTCCCGAAGACATCAAACTCAACGACGACGGGGGAGAGGGCGAGGTGTTCGAGGGGACGATCAAGAGTACGGTCCACCTCGGCTCGGTCACCGAATATCAAGTCGAGGTGGCCGACACCGAGTTCCTCGCGACCGACCTGGGTGCGCCACAGTACAGCGAGGGTGAGACAGTGACGGTACGATTCGATCACTACGGGCTCGTGGAGGCCTGAGATGATCGGCGCCATAACGGAGACGACAGACGACCTCTACACCCGCCTCACCGGGCCGGGATCGGTCGGGGAGCGGCTCGACGACTACCTGCCAGCGATCCCGACGGCGGTGTACCTGCTGGTGTTCCTGATCGTACCCATCCTGTACGCGGTCTACATCAGCTTCTTTACGTTCAGCCCGACGCGGATCATCGAGTGGACGTTCACGCTCACCCACTACGAGAAACTCCTGTTCGACTCGTTCTACCGTGGGTTGCTCTGGTACACGATCAGGCTGTCGCTCATCGTCTCGGCCGTCTGCATCGTCGTCGGCTACCCGGTGGGATACTTCATCGCGCGCACGACGCCGATGCGGCGGCAACTCGCGCTGTTCGCCGTGTTCCTGCCGTTGATGGTCGGGACCGTCGTCCGTATCTACGGGTGGATCGTCCTCTTTTCGACCAACGGCATCATCAACAGCATCCTGCGGGCGGTCCTGGGGACGGAACTCCAGTTGCTGGGTAACACCCTGTCGGTGACTATCGGTCTCGTGGGTGTCTACCTGCCGCTTGTCGTCCTCCCGGTGTACTCCTCGGTGGAGGACATCCCGGACTCGCTGGTGATGGCCGCGCGCAACCTCGGGGCCAACAGGCTCGAGGCGTTTTTCAAGATAACGTTCCGCCTGAGCCTTCCGGGGCTGGTGACCGGGACGATCTTCGTCTTCGTCCTCACGATGAACTCCATCGTCACGCCCGACCTGCTGGGTGGACGCACCGACCTGACGATGGGGCTGTTGATATACGACCAGGCCATCTCCGGTGGTAACTGGCCGTTCGCCAGCGCCATCGGGACCGTGCTCACGCTGGCGACCACTGCACTGGTGTACATCTACTTCAAGGTCATCCGCGACCGTATGGGGGTGCAAGAATGGGACTGATGACGCTGTTGACCGGCCGTAACTCGCGGTCGCTCTCGCCGGCGGCAGTCGCCGCCGGTCGGGCGCTCTACTACGGACTGCTGTCGCTCGGCTTCGGCGTGCTCGTGTTGCCCATCGTCTTCGTCGTGGCGATCTCGTTTAGCCCGACCGAGTCCCAAGCGTTCCCGCCGTCGGGGATCTCCCTGCGCTGGTTCAACGAGTTCTTCGCGAGTTCGTTCTTCGAGGCGTTCTTCTTCGTGAGCCTGCCCATCGCCATCGCGGCGGGGCTGGTCGCTACGATCCTCGGCGTGACTGCGGCGTACGTCGTCGCGCGCCGCGAGATCCCCTTCGAGAACGAGGCCGTGATGTACTTCATCCTGCCGTTGATCATCCCGCCGGCGATCATCGCGCTCGCGCTGTTGATCGTCCTCGACGCCAACCCGCTGAGCTTCGTCCCACAGTATCTCAAAATCGTGGTCGGTCACGTCGTTATCACCATCCCGTACACGTTCCTCACGTCGATGACCGCCCTGCAGTCGCTGGACGACGAACTCGAACAGGCGGCACGGAACCTCGGAGCGAGCCGCTTCCAGACGTTCCGGAAGGTGACGCTGCCCCTCATCCGGAGCGGTGTCGTCTCCGGGTTCCTGCTCGCGTTCATCCTCTCGTTCACCGACTCGGTCATCTCGCTGTTCTTCTCCGGGCAGAGCTCCACCACGCTGCCGGTGGAGATCTTCACCTTCCTCCAGTACGACTCCTCGCCGCTGATCGCGGCGACCGCCACCATCCAGATCCTGCTGGTGCTGGTGCTGGTGCTCATCATCGGCCGGCTCGTCGGGTTCAAAGCGGTCGCCGCCGACGTGTAGGGACGCGGTTTCGTTTCCACCGGTCCCTCTGCCGGTCCAGCGATCTCACCCG
The DNA here is from genome assembly GCF_009176545.1 of Salinigranum salinum. GTDB lineage: Archaea > Halobacteriota > Halobacteria > Halobacteriales > Haloferacaceae > Salinigranum > Salinigranum salinum. The sequence continues at coordinate 983,340 of NZ_VTOJ01000001.1, forward strand.
TGTCGAGGGCGCATCGTTTCACGGTCGACCACGTGTCCGACTGAGACCTGTCGAAGTCGCGTTCGTGTCGGTGGCGGTACGCACGACGTGAACCCTGTCCAACGCCGATCCGGCGTGTGATGCGTGCGGTACGGTGACTCATACTGATGTGATCGGTGCTGGCCCCTTCGACAGCACGTCTCTTCGAGCCCACCGAGTCCGTCGGTGAACCGGAGCCGGTTTGATGACACTGTCTTCGACGCGTCCGCTCGATTCGGAGAGTGGAGGCTTCACACTGCCAAAACAACAGCGTCGTGACGTCCACCCGGATCGAGTCGGTCTCCCTCACTTTCGACTGACCGAGACACCCCCGATCCTGTTCTGGTGAGTGCGTTAAATATAAACACCGAACGTGGGATCTACCGGTATGTCAACCACGACAGTCGGAGTCGTCGGACTCGGCAGGATGGGCGGCAACATGGCCAAGTGCCTCATCGACGAGGGACTGGACGTCTACGGACACGACGTCGACCCCGCGGCACGCGAGGCCGTCAGCGAGTACGGCGGGACCGTCACGGAGAGCGCGCGGGACGTCGCCCGCGCGAGCGACGTGACGATCACGAGCCTCCCGAACTCGGACATCGTCGAGGCCGTGTACACGGGCGAGGCCGGTCTCGTCGGCGACGACGTCGAGACGGTCTTCGTGGAGATGAGTACGATCGCGCCGCCGACGACCGAGGTCCTGGCAGACGCGATCGCGGACACGCCCGCGGACCTGCTCGACGCGCCGGTCACCGGCGGCCCGGAGAACTCCCGGGACGGGACGCTCACGGGACTGGTCGGTGGTGAGCGGGCCGTCTTCGACGCCGAGGCGCCGCAGGACGTCCTCACGACCCTCTGTGCGGAGGTTCACTACGCCGGGTCGTCCGGCGCGGGTCACGCGATGAAACTCCTCAACAACACGATGTCGATGGGGAACCTCCTGCTCGCGATGGAGACGGTCGCGCTCGGCTCGCGGTACGGGATCGACGGCGAGCGCCTGTGGGAGGTCCTCGGTAACGCCAGTGCGACGTCGGTCGCTTTCGAGAGCCGGATGCCGCGCGTCCTCGAGCGGGACTTCGAGGCCGGCTTCACCGTCGATTTCGCCCGGAAGGACGTCGGTCTCGCCGTCGAGATGGCCGACGCCGAGGACTCCCCGATGATCATGGGGAACCTGGTCCACCGGATGTACACGCAGGCCAGCGACGAGGGTTTCGGCCAGGAGGACGTTGGCGCGGTCGTCAAGCTGTTCGAACAGGAACTGGCCGACCAGGTCGGCGGGGACGACTAACCGACGATGGGTCACGCACGGCAGTGACGGGGCCGGGGATGCTCGACGGACGAACTCGCATCGGTGGTGGGCCTGCAACCCGCAGGTCACGCCGACGGGTGCTTACTCCTCATCCAGCAACGTGTACAGGTCGTCGGCCTCGATGGTGTTGCGGTCTCGCGCGTGGATCGACTGCTCGGTCGACGTGAAGTTGGACTCGAAGTTGACGTAGCGGTCGAGTTTCTCGGAGGCGTCCTCGAACACCGGTGTCCCGTGATTGAGGAGCGCCACGTCGAACTCGTAGTCCAGGAGTTTCTCCAGGTTCACCTCGGCCTCGACAGCGGCCTCGGCGGGCTGGTTCGTGTGTGTCGCCTGCGGTGGGTGGAGGAGGTACCCCGGTGGGAGCCCCCGGCGGTCGGAGCCACAGACGGTGTCCGCACAGTGAGCGAAGCCGGCTTCCTCGTCGACGAGCACCGAGTTCCCCGGCGAGTGGCCAGGGACGTGAACGGTCTCGAATCGGCCGATCCGCTCGCGGTCGCCGAAGAGGTGATCCGGCTCGGTCTGAATGTCGATCCCGTAGTCGTCGATCTCGACGACGTTGTCGTCCTCGGGGACCCACGTCTCGAGGTCGTACCGCTCGACCACCTCGTCGAACGCGCCGATGTGGTCGAGGTGTCGGTGCGTGATGATCAGGCGTTCCGGTTCGACCCCGGTCCGTTCGATGCCCTCGAAGAGGTAGTCGGCGCGGTTCTGGAAGCACGTATCGACGAGCGTCGGGACGTCTCCCGGCAGGTCGAAAAAGTACGTCCGATGACGCTCCCCGCGCGTGATGTCCGGTCCCTCATCGGCCGTCTGCCACGTGATGTCGTAGACGGTGTCGGCGACGTTCAGTTCCCGAACGACGGGTGCACTCTCGGCCATACAGCCACCATTCCGGGCCGGATATAAATCACATACGGTGCAGTGGCACGGTCCACCACGAGATAGCGAGACGCACCAGCGGCGAGCACGACCGAGGCTCCGACGAGGGTACTCCAGTCGACGTGGTGTCGTGATGGCGTCGTGACTGATCGGTGTGGTCAGACTTAATACACGGTCGTCTGTGGGTTTTTCACAGGAGCTGTCATGATCGACGACACCAACGACGACGCACGACGACTCCACGAGTTCGCTCAGGGTCTCCACGACGCCACGGCGGAGACTGTCGCCGAGCACCTCTCCGGGTACTACCACGAGGACGCGATCCTCCACGGGCCGGCCCCGCTGGGAGAGCTGCGAGGCCGGGACGCGATCGCTGCGGAGTACTGGCGGCCGCTCCTCCAGTCGTTCCCCGATCTCGAGCGAACCGACTACGTCCTCTTCGGTGGCGAGTTCGAGGGCAACGAGTGGGTGTGTGCCACCGGCAACCTGGTGGGGACGTTCGCGGAGGACTGGCTGGACATCCCCGCGACGGGCCACGCCACCTGGCTGCGCTACGGCGAGTTCCACCGGTTCGAGGACGGGCGGATCGCCGAGACGCGCGGATTCCTCGACGTGCTCGACCTCCTTCGACAGGCGGGCTGCGACTTCTTCCCCGCGCTGGCCCCACAGGTGGTCATCCCGGGTCCCGCGACGCAGGACGGCGTCCTGCCCGACGAACAGGACGACGACGCATCCGCGAGGACGCTCCAGCTGGTCGAGGACATGATCTTCGAGGGGCTGGAGTCCTTCGAAGACGAGGGCCTCGACGGGATGGGGATGGAGGAGTACTGGCACGAGGACTTCATGTGGTACGGGCCGGCCGGCATCGGGACCACGCGCGGCATCGACGGCTTTCAGGAGTTCCACCAGGGACCGTTCCTCGAGGCGTTCCCCGACCGACACGCCGGTGCGGACGACGTGCGGTTCGCGCAGGGGACGTACTGTGCGTGGTCGGGCTGGCCGAGTCTGCGAGCCACGCACACCGGCGACGGCTGGCTCGGTCTTCCGGCGACCGGGACGGAGGTGACGATGCGAGTGATGGACGTGTGGCGGCGCGAGGACGACCGACTGGTCGAAAACTGGGTGTTCATCGATATGATCGACCTGCTCCAGCAACTGGGCGTCGACGTCCTGCAGCGGGTCCGGGACGACCAGCAGTACTTCTGACTGTCGGGACCCGATCGGCGTTCCGACACCCGACACCCGACACCCGACACCCGACGCTCGCGGTTCACCGACAGGATTATGATGGACTCTGCGGAAGCATTCGACAACCGTTCTCCCACTACGCATGCCCGGAACCGATCACAAGCAGTCGATTCACGAGTTCTCCACCACCGTCCACGAAACGACCCCCGACGACGTCGAGGACCTCCTCGCGGAACACGTTCACGACGACGTCGAGTGGCACGGGCCAGCCCCGATCGACGGACTCGACGGGCGGGACGCGCTCGCAACCGAGTTCTGGGAGCCGCTGCTGTCGTCGTTCCCGGATCTCGAGAAGAACGACTACGTGCTGTTCGCCGACGAGTTCGAGGGTGACGAGTGGGTGTGTGCCACGGGGAACCTGGTGGGGACGTTCGCGGAGGACTGGCTGGACATCCCCGCGACGGGCCACGCCACCTGGCTGCGCTACGGCGAGTTCCACCGGTTCGAGGACGGCCGAATCGCCGAGACGCGAACCATCGTCGACGTGCTCGACCTCCTCCGACAGGCGGGTTACCGTCCCGTCCCGTCTCTCGCTCCCGAAGTCGTCATCCCGGGGCCGACGACGCAGGACGGCGTCCTCCTCGACGAGCAGGACGAGACGGCGTCACGAAAGACGATGGACCTCGTCGAGGGGATGCTCTTCGACGGACTGAACTCGTACGAGGAACAGGGGCTCGAGAACATGGGAATGGAGGAGTACTGGCACGAGGACTTCATGTGGTACGGACCGGCCGGTATCGGAAGCACGCGCGGCATCGATGGTTTTCAGGAGTTCCACCAGGGGCCGTTCCTCGAGGCGTTCCCCGACCGGGAGGTCGGACACCACGACGCCCGACTCGCAGAGGGTCCCTACTGTGCATCGACGGGGTGGCCAGCAGTCGTCGGCACGCATCTAGGTGACGGCTGGCTCGGCCTCCCCGCCACCGGGAACCACGTCGACATGCGCGTCATCGACGTCTGGCGGCGCGAAGGGGATCTGCTCGCGGAGAACTGGGTGTTCATCGACATGATCGACCTGCTGGACCAGATCGGCGTCGACGTCTTCGAACGTCTGCGGACGAACCCGTCGTCCATCCAGCGCAGCGGGTCGCCGTAGGGACGCTCCTCCTGCGGTCGGGATCGGTAGCTATTTCATCCGTGTTAGCAACTGTCCCACTCGAGTCCAATTCACATGACGACCGAACGAAAGCAGTTGGTCCACGACTTCTCACAGCGGATTCACGGATCCTCGGCCGCGGACGTCGGCGACCTGCTCGCCGACTACTACCACGAGGACGCCGAGTGGCACGGACCCGCACCCATCGACGAACTCCACGGCGTCGGTGCCATCGCCGATGGATACTGGGAACCACTCCTCCGGTCGTTCCCTGACCTCGAGAAGAACGACTACGTGCTGTTCGCGGGTGAGTTCGAGGGCAACGAGTGGGTGTGTGCCACGGGGAACCTGGTGGGGACGTTCGCGGAGGACTGGCTGGACATCCCCGTGACGGGCCACGCCACCTGGCTGCGCTACGGCGAGTTCCATCGGGTCGAAGACGGCCGGATCGCCGAGACGCGGCACCTCGTCGACGTGCTCGACGTCATGCGGCAGGCCGGCTACGAGTTCTTCCCGGCACTCGCCCCGGAAGTTGTCATCCCCGGCCCCACGACCCAGGACGGCGTCCTCCTCGACGAGCAGGACGAGACGGAGTCCGACCGGACGCTCCACCTGGTCGAAGCGATGATCGAGGGGCTCCACGAGTACGAAGCGGAGGGGCTCGACGGCATGGGGATGGAACGGTTCTGGCACGAGGACTTCATGTGGTACGGGCCGGCCGGTACCGGAACGACCCGTGGGATCGACGGCTTTCAGGAGTTCCACCAGGGGCCGTTCCTCGAGGCGTTCCCGGACCGAGAAGGTGGCGACCACGTCGCGCGCTTCGCCGAAGGGCAGTACTGCGCGTCGACCGGGTGGCCGTCGATCGACGCGACACACCTCGGCGACGGGTGGATGGGACTCCCGGCGACCGACGAACCCGTCACGATGCGGGTGATGGACGTCTGGCGGCGCGAGGGTGACCTGCTCGCGGAGAACTGGGTCTTCATCGACACGGTCGACCTCCTCTCACAACTCGGTGTCGACGTCTTCGACCGGCTACGAAACGATCGGCAGTACTTCTGAGACCATCACCCGGCGGACGTCCGTGGGTCGAGCGGGGGGCAGGTGGGTCGGGGTGAGGTGGTGTGTGCTGACCGGCACGCTGGCGGTATTTTTATCACAGGATGCGTGAAACGGGGAGACGTCACAGCATACCCATGAGCAGACCACGTGAATTCACGGCAGATTCCGTCACGACGAGCGACCGAGCCCCGACACGCGAGGTGGTCCACCGTGACTGAGGACTGGCGCACCGCCGACGAACTCGACGTCGAACGGATGATCGAACAGAGCACCCACGAAATCTGGGACCAGAAGCTTGTCGGCAAGATCTACGACTACTACGCCGACGACGTGGTCGTCCACGCCGCCGGTGGCGACATCGTGGGTTCGGAGGCGCTCGTCCAGGACACGCTGGCTCGTCTGCACGCCTTCCCCGAGACGGAGATGAACATCGAGAAGGTCATCTGGGAGGGCAACCCCGAAGACGGCTACTACACCTCGATGGTCCGCACCATCACCGCCGAGAACACGGGGCCGACGGAGTACGGCCCGCCGACGGGCAAGACGATGGAGGAGAACCTCGGCATCGCCAACTGCCTCATCCAGAAGGTCGACGGCGAGTGGAAGTACGTCGAGGAGTGGATCGTCTACGACAAGATCGGGTTCATCAAGGCCTGTACGCCGGACGACGCCCCGATCCACGAGTACTGAACCGGCCGATCTCACGCCCGTTACGTCTTCAGTTGAACCGGTTCCTGGCGAGTGCAGTCCCCCCGCCAGACTGAGACTCTCGACAGCTCCCTGTTCGTGAAGACGTGTCTCCGTGCCGTCCCTCGCGACGACCGTCTCCCACCTGACGGTCGTTCCCGGTCGGGTCGACTCGTAGTGGTCGCTCCCGCCCGCCCGCCGATCGTCACCGTCCCGCCCGATCGTGTCGTTGCGAGCGCCTCCCCCGGACGAAGGGATCCCGGCGCGGTCGCCCGCGTGTTTCGCTGTCTGTCGGGACCGTACCGATCTGGGGCGGCTGGCTCACCACGAACGGTACCTTTACCACGAGAGAGACGTCTGCTACGCGTACACAGCGTTCACGGGTACCGATCGGTCGACACCCCCAGTTGAGAGCCATGGTCCGCACGTACACTGTCCGTCTGGAGCTCGCAGACGACCCGTCCCAGCTCCTGCACGCGCTGGACGTCATCGCGAACCACGGTGGCAACGTGTGCTCGGTTTCGTACGACCGTGACACCGTCACCCCACGGGGAAACGTCCCGGTGGAACTCGCGATCGAGGTGGACCCCGACCGTCTCGACCCCCTCGTCACCGGGTTGGAGGAGTCGGGCGTCGACGTGGTAGACGCCGACGGAGCACAGCGTGCCACCTCGGTCACGGTACTGTTCGACGAGTCACCCACCGAGACAGCCCTCGGGACCGTCCTGCAGGCCGTCGGCGAGGAGCGTCACGTCTCGCTCTCGACGCTCTCGTGGACGGCGACCGAGGCGGCCTCGGGCCGTTCGTGCACCCGGATTCGGCTCGTCGCGGAGCCGACCGTCGACGGCGACCCGTTCCAGGTGGTCCGCCGTCTCGCGGAGGGGTGTTCGTACCGGCTCGTCGAGTAGGCGACTTCGACCGTTCGACGTGGGTCGTCCGGATGCGTCGTTCAGATCCGTGTCGTCACCGGAGACACCGACGGGGGGATACACACCGTCCCTGACGAACGCACTTCACTAACTATTTGGATACGAACCGCGACTCTGATCGTCGACGAACTGTGTCCGGAACTTCCGCGGTGGTCGAGCGGAAACGACCAGTTCCACCTACTATCCGTCGACCGTCCGGTGGATGCCAACGTCCTACCGATCGTTCGTCGACACGGTCCGTCCCCACTCGTCGATCGGCAGCGGTCGTCCGAGGTGTGCTGTCGGACCGGGAACGTCCGTGCGACCGATGGGTGTCTTCGTCATCTGATTCCGGCTCTCGGGAGCGCCTCCCGGAGTCTGAAACCACGCGCGCACAGGTAGTCGTGAACCGTCTCGCGCTGAGACGGCCGCAGGTCGTTCGAGGAGAGAACGAGTGCCTCCCTGCTCGGACCTCGGTGAATTATCCAAGCAGTTCTGATCCGCGGGCGAGCGTACGCTGCCGCACACGGCGCCGACCTCGGACGTTCGATCTCCCGAACGCAGTCAGACTGACCGTCGTCGCCGGCACCGAGCGAGTCGCCCCCGTCCGTCCACTCTCCCCGTGCTCGCCCGCTCCCCCTCTCGAGAGATTCGTCGCCACCGCCGTGACACGAATCCACGTCTCATCCTACGTCACGGCTATGTGCCCCCGCCCCGTTCGTCGTTCCATGTCCCCGACACCCCGACGTTCGCTCGTCCGACTCGGTGCGTTCGCCGTCACGGGCCTCCTCGCCGGCTGTGCCGGCGTCCCACCCCGGGCCGACGGCGGCCAGGACGACGCGAACCCACGGGTCTCTCTCAGTTCCGTCGACGACGACCCCGACCTCCCGGTCCGACCGGGCGTCGAGGTGGTCCGCGCGACGGCGACGAGCGATCACCCGCCACGGCTCCGGACGACGCTCGCGAACACGACCGACGAGCCCGTGCGTGTGGGCGAGGGCCGTGCCGTCCACTTCGAGTACGTCGCCGACGACGCGCGGGACCTGCTGTTGCTTCCGAGTGAGACGGAGCGGGAGTACCCCGCCGAACCGAGGTGCTGGCGGCTCACGGACGGCATCGCGGTCACTGAGGAGTATCGGACGTTCGCGGTCGACCCCGCCGAACCCAGTTCGCGGCTCGTCGACCTCTACGCTACTGCTGGGGGCGAGGGCTGTCTCCCCACGGGCGAGTTCCGCTTCGAGACGACGATCGCGGTGCTCTCCGACGAACTCGAACCGCGGGCGTCGGCGACGTGGGGGTTCGTCGTCGAGCTGGCGTGACGGGAGGAGTCGGGTCGAGCGCTGTCAGTCACTCAGTGTGCTGCAAGTCGGAGCGTCGCACGGGTCTCTCCGCGCTTCGATCGGATCGTGAGATCGAGCACGACCCCCACGAGGACGGTCTCGTTCGCTCGCTCCTGGACGACGACCCCGCCGTCGGCACGACAGGGGCCGAAGTCGCGTAGCTCCCCGCCTGGACAGTCGTCGTCCGCCCACGCGTCCGCCAGCGCCTCGTTCTCGCGCACCACGAACACCCGTCCGCGTGTGGCGTCGCTCCGCTGGAGGTCGGCGATCGCTTCCCGGACGGCGTCCCGGACGTCCGAGACCGTGGTGTTGCGCGCCACCCACGGTCGGGCCGTGTCGACTGCGGCCGCGTCCACGGTCGCCTGTAGCCGATGTTCCGCTATCACTACCGGCTCTTCGGCTCCGATCGCGGTGGTGGTCCGGACGTCACCGTGGTAGCCGAGCCCGTGATACGCCGTCGACATCGCCACCAGCGCGACGGCGACGACGACCGCGGCGAGGAGGACGACCTGTCCTCTGTCTCCTGCGACGGTCATCGGAACCACACCCGGATCGTCACGTCACCACCCGCCACGTGTCGTCGCGCCCGACCGATCGGACGGGTGTGTGGGAGCGGGTCGCCGATCACCCCGTGCGGCGTCTCGACCCGGTACCGGACGCTCGGCGGATAGATCGCACGGAGCTGTGCGTCGGCGTCACTCCGTTCGCGGACGAAACTCGACTGATCGCGTGCGAGTGCGGTCAGCCGCGACGCACCGTCCTCCGCGGGGGGTGTCGCGTCGAGGACTGTCAGCCCGTCGGCGGCGAGGACGCGCAGTTCTGCCGCCTCGGAACCGGGATCGGAGAGTCCGACGAGGAATGTCGTCGACGCGGCGAGGACCACGAGCAGCCCGACGACTGCCTCGACGACCGACAGGGAGACCTGACCACGTTCTGGTGAGGAGTCAGCCATCGACGGTCACCACCAGCGTCGCCGGCGCTCCGCTGACCGTGGTGTACGACACGTCGACACGCCCGCGCGGTTCCGGTGCCGGCGTCGTTCCGGACGTGTCGGTGGTGTTCGCCTCCTCACTCGGCGTGACGGACGTCTCGAACCGGAGTTCGGTCGTCCGCCGGACCGACGTCGGGACGATCGCCTCGCCCGCCAGTCCGCTGTCGTTGTGCAGGACGACCCGGCCGTTCACCCGCACCGTGTGGATGGTCGTGTTCGGTCCCGGATAGAGCCCGAGCGTGACGGCTGTGGTCCGGTCGTCGAGCGTCTCGACCTCTGCCGTCGTGAGGTTGACCGCCGCGGTTCGGCTCACCGGTGTCCCGACCACGACGCCTCGACGGACGGTGACTCCCCCGCTCGCGTCTCCACGCTGGAACAGCGTCCGTCCGTCGAGTTCAACCCTCACGGCGGCCCCTTCGAGCGCCGGCACCAGTCGATCCACTCTTTCGCCCGACAGCGTCTCCCTGGCTCTGACGACGCCACGTGGGGCGGCCGTCGGCGTGTCGGCTGCGAGTCGGGCTGCCAGCGTCGCCGCGGCGTGCCGGTCCACCGGGTCACGTGCCTCCGTCGCGTCGACCAGCACGCTCTCGGCGATGGCGATGCTCGCCCCCAGGACGCTCGTCAGGAGCACGAGTGCGACGGCGACGGCGATCAGGTTCGCCTGTCCACGTCGATCGGCTTCCTTCCCGCGTCGACGTCCACACGTCTCCGTACGAGTCGGTGCCTCGGGTCCGTCGATCACTGGAGTCTCACCTCGAATCGCCCGTCCGGCCGTCTCGTGACCGTCACGGTGGGTGACGCTCCGCTCCGGAGCGTCCCGTTCACTCCGGCGACGCGCGGCGGCACCGCCAGCGCCGTCTCACCGCCGATGGCCGCGTTCGCGTGGTCGAGCACGAGCGTCGGCGTCCCGTTCGTGGTCGTCGCCCGGACGGCGTACGTCTCGCCACGGATCGTCCTCGGAAGTGAGATGGCGACCCGCCGGTCGATCACCTCGTCCGGTGTTCTCGCGGCCTCTTCGATCTGTCCGGCCACGGCGACGAGCGCCCGTTCGCCGACCTCCGCACCGGCGGCGGTTCGGTACGTGGGGACGACGCTCCCGAACAGCGCCGCGCTCACGAGTCCGACGAAGACGACCAGCACGGCGACCTCCATCGCCTTGCCCACGACGGGGGCGCTGGCTCTGTCATCCACGGCGGATCACCATCCGGAGATCGTGAATCGCGAGGTCGACGACCCGCTCGCCGGGCACGCTCGCCACGACGCTCGGGACGCCGTCCTCGTCGAAATCACGGCGGGAGAGTTCGGCTCCCGTCGCGCCGAACGCCCGCTCCCACGCGGTCGGTGTCGCCGTCTCCACGGCGACCGCGTACTGAGCCTCCCTGAACGTCCGGTACTCGCGTGTCGGTCGTGTCCGAATCGTCACGGCCGTGGGCTCCGTGCCGCCGACTGCGGACGGTCCAGTGGCGTTCAGCGCGACCAGATCGACGAGGAGACGGTCGTCGCCGACCACGACCGGAAGTGGCCCACGGAGACGGGATCGGTCGTGTTCCCCCTCGACGAGTACGCCTCCGAGCCGCGTGATGCGCCGCCCACGGTTCTCGTAGACGAGCGCGTCGGCTTCGACGGTCACGACCGACCCCTCGCCACGGAGGAGCCTGATCGTCCGGGGCTCGACACTGAGCGTCCCGCGGCTGAACTCGACACGGGTCAGCCCGCCTCCCTCGAGTCCCGCGAGGTCGTCCGCGACCCGCTGGGTGTTCGCGGCCGCGACGCCGTCCTCAACGAACGTCCCCGCCGCCATCGTGAGCGCCCCGATGCTGAGAGCCGTCACGGCCACGAGGACGGCGACGCCGATGATGCTGGACTGGGCGCGGATCGACCGTGGCCCCGTCACACCAGACCGACCCCCCGGTAGACGAGGTAGCAGGCGACGACGAGCGCACCCGAGTGGAGGAACGCCTCGTACCGGTCGCGACTGGCGACACCTGCGAACCACCCCGAGGCGAGGACGGTCGCCTGCGTCACGACGTACACTCGGAAACGGTCTCGCTCGAGGTCGATCGCGTCGGCGACGAGGATCGTCGACGAATCCGACAGCGCCGACAGCTGGGCGAAGCCGTCGAAGACGTAGACGCTGACGGCGACCGTGATCCCGACGACGAGGATCGCCGTGGTCCACCCGACGGCGACGTACGCGAGCAGCGCCGCGCGGAGCGCGCGTTTCTCGTGGTACAGCCGACCGACCTCCGTCTGGAGCGTCTCGAACACGGTCTCTGTGTCGCTGCCGGCGTCGAGCGCCCCCGTGACGAGCCCGACGGTCTGCTCGGCGAGCGGGGTCCCGACCCGGGCGACGAAGCGGTCGAGCGCGGCCGTCCGGACGTTCTCGTCCGTCCCCGCCGCGGGACTCGTCAGGTTCAGGTTCAGCGCGAGGTCGGCCACGTCGGGATCGAGCGGTCCGAGGTCGATCTGCGTCGCGACGAGTTCCACGGCCTTCGGAAAGGGACGGCCGAGCGTGACGTGTCCCGATACCGCGTGGACGAAGTCCTTCAGTTCGCGGTCCTTGGCGTCGTCGAGCCGTGCTCGCCGTGCGGCGACGAATCCGACCGGCAGCGCGTACGCCGCGTAGCCGAGCAACGCCACGTCGACTGGACGGACCCCGAGAGCGCCGAGACCGACCACGACTGCGACGGCGGGAACGATCGCCACGACCGCCGCGCTCGCGGGGTTCAGCGTCGCGGATCGGACGACTGCGCCCGCGCCGGACGGGCGAGCGTACGTGATCCGCTGATCCGGCGGCCGGAGATCGGCGACGACGCCGCTCGCCGCGACGCCGACGACGAGGATGAAGGCGGCGCTGGCGTAGACGACGACGCCCCGGACGGTCGTCTCTCCCGCGGGGGTCGACACCGACGCGGAGAGGCCGGGTGAGATGACGCTCATCACGGTGAGCACGATGACGAGGAGCGCGGGCAGGACGAGGAGGACGATGAACAGTTCGGCCAGGAGCTGGAGGAACCCCTCCGCACGCTGGCGGGCACGGTCCTGCTGGAACCCGAGCATCCGGCTCTCCATCCGGAGATAGTTCCCGAGCGCGTCGGGGCCCTGGTTGGCGTGTTCGCGGAACTTCAGGAGGAAGGGGGCGAGGCTGTCCCGCGAGGGCGTGTCGCGGGCGACCCGTCGCAGTCCCTCGCCGACGCTCCCGGTGAGCGCGGCCGTGTTGAGCGCCTTGCGGAAGGCGACGGCCGTCTCGCCGTACGCGTCGGTGTCGGCGACGCGACGGAGCATCGTCGCGCGGTCGTCGCTGCCCGACGAGAGCACGTGCAGGTACCGGACGGCTCCGGGGAGCGTCCGTTCGATGTTCTCGCGTCTCGCGGTCGCCTGCCACCGGAGGTACTGTCGTCCGAGCGCCAGCGTCGCTCGTCTCGTGCCCGCCGCGGCGACGACACCGCTGCCAACGAGCAGGACCGGCCCGGGGACCACGACGTCCGCGATCCTGGCCGTCGGCACCTGGATCGAGAGGACCGCGAGCACGCAGAACACCCCGACGACGCCGGCACAGAACCACGAGAGTCCGTAGACGCGGGCGAGGTAGAGATCGAAGCTCGTCCGCAGATCGGTCGCCCGGTAGCGATGTCGGTCGCGGTCGTGGCGCGGCGTGTCGGCGTGCCGGGCGAACAGCGCGTAGAGCGCACGGTCGAGCACCGACAGCGTGTGAGTCTCGTCGCTCGTGCTGGACCCGCTGTACGTGGTCGCCGCCGGCTCACGGCTCACTCTCTCCCCCCGCTGGTCTGGACGGCATCGCTATCCTCCATCTCTCGATCGGCCATCCGCCCGCGTCTGACTCGCTCGACGGTCGCAGCCTCGTCGGTCCGGAGGTCGGAGATGAAGTCGAACAGGTCGTCGAAGTCGACGACGCCCTCGTCGACGAGGTACTGGACGTACCGGTGTTTTCGGTGGAATTCGGTCTCGACCGCTTCGGTCGATCTGTCGGTCGCTGCGGCAACGCGGTCGAAGAACCGGTGGCCGACGTCGCGTGGCTCACCGTCGTGTTGGGGGTGGTGGTAGTCGAACGCGAGCGTCCCGTCGGTGGTGCGCCGGGCGACCGTGTTCCAGAACATCTCTGTCCCACCTTTCTCGATGACACCGCACGCCCGCTCTGGTGGCTGGTCCGCACCGTCGTCGTCGCGGCCGTCGAGCCGCCGGAACGCCGGTTCGTCGACGAACTCCACGACCGACGAGACGTACCGTTGCCCGTCGACGTGGTGGGGGAAGACGACGAGGTCGATCTCGCGGAGGAGGTACGGCGGGAGTCCCTGTTCGATGACGCGGTTGACGAGCGTCTCGACGTCCTCGGCGTGGGTCGTCCCGATGACGCCGTGGCCCGTGTTCAGCGTCTCGGCGAACGTCTGGAACGACGCGGGCGTGTTGATCTCGGCGATGACCTCGACGTCGGGGTTGAGGTAGTTCGCCTCGGTCATCAGGTCCGCCATCGTGACGCGTTTGTGCTCGGACTCGTGGTCGCGCGTCGTGAGCGAGACGCCGGTCTCGTGCGGGAGGTGCACTTCGCGAGACCCCTCGTCGATACTGATCGGCCGGTCGTCGTACGGGATGAACGGCATGTGGGCGTTCATCAGCGTGGTCTTGCCCACGCCCGTCGGGCCGGAGAAGAGCACAACACGGTGGTGTTCGTACGCCAGCCACAGCAGCGTCACGAGTTCGGTCGACAGTGCTCCCCCATCGACGAGGTCGACCGGCGTCATCGGATCGGCCGCCTGCTTGCGGATGGAGACGTGTGGGCCGTCCTCGGAGATGACCGGCAGGGCGACCGCACACCGGACCGTCTCCTCGACGCCGGGCGGCGAGAGGTTCACCTTCGCGCTCGGCACCGACGCCGACAGTTCTGTCCCGTCGGAGGCCGCCAGTTGGGTGACGACGTTGACGAACTCCGTCTCGTCCCCGAAGGTGAGGTTCGTCGGCACCCGCCCGCCGACCCCGCGCGGGATGACCTTCACCCGCTCGCCCACGCGGTTTGCCTCGACGTCCTCCAGATGCGGGTCCCGGATCGGCACCGTCAGGATGCCCTCGCCCACGTAGTCGCGAAGGACGTAGTAGACGAGGTCGTCGAGACGGTCCTCCGCGTAGCGCGAGTCCACGGGTGGCACTCCGAAGCCGTACGCGGCGAGCGCGCCCCTGAGACGGTAGTCGAGCGCGTCGAGCCACGCCCTGGTGTTTCGAGCCGTGAGCCGACGCGAGAGGAACTGCCGGGCGCGGGCGCGGACGAACTCCTCGCGCTCGGTCACGACCTCGTCGACGTTCGCCTCCCAGATCCGCTCCTTGCACTCCTCGACGAGTTCGTCGTCGCCGGGCAGGAGGTCGGGTTCGAGGACGGCGTACTTCGTCGTGAAGCGGTCGTCGCCGAGGAGGTGCTCGCGGTAGACGACGACGTCCACCTCGAAGCCCGCGAACGCCACGGTGTACGACGTGAGGCGTTCGCCGGCGGCCCGGGCGGCGTAGTCGGTGTCGGCGGCGTACTCCGTGGTCGCCGGCGCGTAGTCGGCCGTGTGGATGACGAGCCGGTCCGTCGCCTGGTCGCCCACGTCGACCACCTCCACGCGGTCGTCGAGCGCCAGCGGCGTCAGTTCGTCGAGGAGCCGCAGGTCGCGGAGCGTGTAGTACTCGATGCACCGACGACCCGTCGGCGTCACGTCGAGCAACCGGTCGAGCACCCGCCGGTATTTCGGTTCGAGTCCCGCGTGTGCGCGGGCAGCAGTCCCCTCGCGAGTGAGTGGTCGACGTCGCTGGACTGCGCTGAAGTGGTCCCGGACCGCGTCGAGCGCGTCGGCGTCGGCCGGCGTGAGATCGGGTTCTCTCGTGCGATACTGGAACCCGAACTCCGACTCCTCGATCGTCGCGACGACGCCGGGGTAGACCTCGTACTGCGCCCGCACCGCGGGCGCGTACCACGCCTCGGGACTGCCAGGTGCCGCCGGTGCGGGGACTGCATATCGGCCCGTTCGGAGACGGTCGGTGGCTTCCGTCTCCCTTCCGTCTCCCCTCGGCGATTCCATTGAACAGGAGTGTCTCTGTTCGCTACATAAACGTTGTACTGACGGTACTATATTTGAGAACCGGTTGAGCCTGACTTGCGAACTCGGCTATCGGTTTCCGCTCCACGAACTCCAGGTCGATCCACTCGGAATTTCGGCCGAAGTGGTCGTTCTCGAGCGTGGAGCACTCGAAAATCGACCGCCTCACTCTAAACTCAACTTGACACGACCAACCGTGGGGAGCGGGTGTTTCGAGAGGAACAGGGCGAGTGCCTCGATGTCCGACCCCGAGGCCGTTCTGGGATGGCTCACGCAGTTCTCGGTCGAGTGAACAAGCTAGTGACGACGGTCTCGGTTCGATGGGGTCCGTTGGGTTCACGAAATAGATAAAATAAATTGGAAACAGTCGACCAGGATTCGGCTGGCGCTGGAGGTGACGCGCCGGCATTCATCGGGGAACCGTTCGGTGCTGACGACTCGCTCCCACGCTGCCGGTGGTCGAGCGAGAACGCGGGATAGCGTTCTCCGAACCCTCTCGAACGGCAACCGAATTCAATAACCGAGGCCGAAACGGATCTCTCGAACCCCACGATCGGACGGAGGGTTGTCCCGGACCTCTCCGGTCACGATCAACGCACAGTACGAGTGTAGGACCGTACTGCGTGGGTCCACGTCTCGCGGCTGTCTGTCGAACTCTCTGACTACTCCGACCGGACGTGCTTGCTCGGCGCGATCGCCGAGGACGGCATTCGATTCCTCTCACGCTTCGGAGGGAGGATCCCACCGATCACGTGAAACGCGTCGATCTCGCCGTGCACTAGATCCAACGAAATACATGAGTACACTCGTCGGAACACTGTGCTCTTGGCCGATATTTATCAGATTTTTATGTTTTTGGTGATCACGTTCTCCCGAGTCACCGGCGTCTCGCCCGATCGACGCCTGGGTCGAGGTGGATTACTGTTCGCCCTCAGTAGCCGATTCGTCGACCCTCCCGATCAGCTGCCGACAGCCGTGAATGCGGGTCTCGGTCACGTCCCCGTCTCGAGAAGCGAGCAGTCGTTTCATATGGGTGAACCTATAGTATGCCGGCGTCATAGCACAACCGGGACGATCAACTCATGGATCCACAAACAGCGTTCGTAGGGACGTACAGTGACGGGGCGAGCGAGGGGATCTACACGTGTGAGATCTCGGTCGGAACGGAGCCGGCGCTTCGAAGCCGAGGCGTGACCGAAGTCACGGACAACCCCTCGTTTGTCACCATCCATCCGACCCAGCAGTTCCTCTACACCGTGCACGAGATCGAGACGGGGGCAGTGACGGGGTTTGCTATCGACGAGAACGACGAACTCACGCGGCTCAACCGAGTCGAAAGCGGTGCCAGCGGTCCCTGCCACTGTCAGGTCCACCCGTCGGGGCGGTTCCTCTTCGTCGCTCATTACACCGGGGGTGCCGCCTCGGTCGTTCCGATCCGCGAGGACGGGCGGCTCGACACGCCGACGGACGTCGTCCATCACGAGGGGTCGAGCGTGCATCCGGAACGGCAGACGGCTCCGCACCCTCACGCGGTCGAATCCGGTCCCGACGGGAAGTACGTGTACGTCCCTGACCTGGGAACCGACGAGATCGTTCGATACGAGTTCGATCCGACGGCCGGACGGCTCCAGCGGGTGGGTGCAGTCTCAGCCGCAGCCGGCGCCGGGCCACGACACCTCGCCTTCCACCCGGACGCGCCGTTCGTATACGTCATCAACGAACTCGACTCGACGATGACTGCTTACACGCGAGCCCCCGAAACCGGCGAGCTCGACGAGATCACCACCGAACCGACTCTTCCGACCGACTACGGCGGCGAAAACATCACTGCCGACGTCCACGTCCATCCATCCGGTCGATGGGTGTACGGCTCCAACCGCGGCCACGACTCGATCGTCATATTCGAGGTCGACTCCCGGACCGGCGGGATCTCACCTATCGGGCACGAGCCGACGGGGGGAGAGTGGCCACGAAACTTCGCGATCGACCTCACCGGGTCCCTCTTGCTCGCCGAGAATCGGTACACTGACGACATCTTCGCGTTCGAGATCGACGACGAGTCCGGCGAACTCACGGAGACGAGCGCGACTCTCTCGATCCCCAGCCCGGCCTGTATGCAGATCCGGCGGGAGTCCCCATAGCGTCGCTGTGGCCCAACAGTACGGTGAGGTAGCAAGTGGAACGAGATGGATCGGGTGGCCACGGGCAGGATCGCCAGAACGAACCGTGTTCGAGAGCCGAACCGTTACCACGGCCGGGGCCGGTCAGGCACCGGTCTGGCTGAACCCTTCGGCGAACTGTTTAGTGAAGGCGATGTAGACTAACAGCGTGGGCAACGCCGTCAGGAAGCCGGCAGCCATGATGATGCTGAAGTCCTGAACTTTACCACTCGCGATGCCAGCGAAGGCGACAGTCACCGGTCGTGCCTCCGGGCTCGAGACGATGACGAGCGCGAACAGGAGGTCGTTCCAGACGGTCGTGAACTCCAGGATCATCACGACGACGAACACCGGTTTGGAGAGCGGCAGAATGATCCGTCGATAGATGGTTCGCATCTTCACGCCTTCGAGGCGTGCTGCCTCGATCATCTCGTCCGAGAGGTCCTTGTAGTGTGAGCGGAACAGAAGCGTCGCGAGTGGGATCCCGAACGAGATGTGGGTGATGGCAAGTTGGATGAACTCCGCCTGATGGCGGCTCGTCATGGGAAGTTCCCAGACGTTCAGCGGTCCGAGGTTCGCCAACAGGCCGACGAGGTCCACCATCTGCCAGATGATGGCTAGCGGAACGAGCACCGCCTGCAGCGGAATGAAGATGCCGATGATGAAGAGGGTGTAGATCAGGAGCTGACCTCGCCAGTCCGTAATCGTGAGCCCGAACGCGGCGAGGCTTCCGAGAACGGGCAAGATGACCATGGCCGGGATGACGAACATCGCGCTGTTTACGATCGTCGACCGAAGGAGGTCCCAGGCTTCGATCCACCCCGCCAGCGTCGTTTGGTCCGGCGGCGGCGGCGAGAACGGGAGCGTGTTCGCGAAACCCGATGCGGTCTTCAGTGACGTCATCATGGCTGCCTCCAGCGGCAGTAAGAAGAGGCCGGCCATCGTGAACAGCGTGACGTACAGCGCGATACGGCTGCGTGACAGTTCACCGGTCGCCCCGTCGCGAAGGGAGGCGAGTCGGTCGACGAGGGGAAGCGAGGTTCGCTGGCTCATGGTTACAACAACTCCTGTCTGTGTTGGTAGTACAGATACGGGATCAGTGCGACGAGTACCCCGACGAGAAGTACGACGGCGATCGCCGAACCGTAGGCCCAGTTGTTCGCCGCAAACGCTTCCCGATACATCATCACGGGCAAGATGTCGGTACCGGGCCCGGGGTTCGGGCCGAACAGCACGAAGATGAAGTCGAACGCCTTGAGCGAGAAGAGCAGGAGAATCACGGTCGCCGAGAACAGCGAGGTCTTCAGTTGCGGGATGATGACCTTCAGATACCGGATCCGGATCGGGGCGCCGTCCATCCGGGCCGCCTCGTACTGCGAACGCGGAATCTTGCGCAGGCCAGCGAGGAGGATGATCATCGCTAACCCGCTGAACTGCCAGACGAGCGCGACCATGATCGCCAGTAACTGAACCTGTGGATCGCCCAACCAGTCGACGGCGAACACGTCGAGCCCGATGGCGCGGAGGAAGACGTTGACGACTCCGTTGCTCGTATTGAACATCCATGCCCAGAAGATCGACGTCACCACGAATGAGATGCTCATCGGAAGGAGGTATATCGTCCGGATAGTCCCCTCGAACTTGATGTCGCGGTCGACGAGGATCGCCAGTCCCATTCCGACGAGCAGACAGAGGATCGTGAAGCCGACGATGAGAACGACCGTGTTCTGGGCGGCAGTGATGAACTGCGAATCCTCGAGCATCTGCGCGTACATACTGACCCCGAGATCGGAGTAGTCCGGGTCACCGAACCCCTCGAATTCGGTCAAAGAGAGCAAGAGATTCCAGAGAATCGAACCGTAGACGAAGACACCGATCAGGAGTGCCGGCACGATCAGGAACGGAAGCGATCTGACGAATTCACTCCGCCGCAGCGTGGTCAGGCGTGTCTCGAGCGTATCCGCTCCCCCCCCGATAGTAGCGGTTGCGTCGGTCGAGTTCTGATCGGACATGAATGATGGGCCCTTCGATGAGTGTTACACTTCGAAGGCTTCGACGATCCCGTTGTACCCTTTCTCGACGTCGTACGACCCTTTGAACGTGGAGAAGACGTCGTACATGTTGGTCTTGATCTGGGGGACGACGACGTTATTGTGTGCAATCGTACCGTTCAGATTGCTCGCGTTCAGGAAGTCTTCGTACTGGGATTTCTGATGGGCGTTGAACGAGAACTCGTCGTCGTCCATCGGCGCGTCCTTCCGACACGGCACGCCACCCTTGATCGAGTTGAAACGGATCTGTGCTTCCTTGGTCCCTGCGTACCGCAGCCATCTGATCGTCGACTCGGGCGCGGGGTTGTTCGCTGGGTACATGAACGAGGCGGCCTGTCCCAAGAACGCGTCGCCGCTGCCCGGGAACGGGACGTGCTGCCACTGTTCGTCGTACTCGAAGCCCTCTGCACGATTGAAGTTCCCGACGGCCCAGTCACCTTGGTGGTAGAAGGCGGCCTCACCGGCGATCAACGTGCTCGCCGACTCGTTGAAACTGATCGATCCGGCGTCCTCGTTGAAGAACTGGCGGTAATCCTTGTACACTTCGAGGGCACCCTTGATCTCCCCCTCGATACTCTCGATGTCGCCGTCGAGATACGTCGTGTAGACGTCGTAGCCGTACTCGCCGAGGAGGATCGTCTCCCACAGCTGGAAGACCGTCCACGAACCCTTCGAGGACTGGGCCATCCCGACAGCGTCCGTTTCGCTCTGGACCTGTTCCATCGCCGCCACCAGGTCGCTCGGGGCGGAGATACTCGACGGATCCACACCCGCCTCCTCGACGATCTCGACGTTGTAGAAGAGGTTGTTGAGTCGATTGAACTCGATCGGAACGCCGATGTGGCCGATTCCCTCGAAGCGATGCAACCGATCAATGTACTCCGGGAAGACTTCTGAGAAGTTGCCCTGTTCCCAGACGGAGTCCGTGACCGAGGCCAGCAACCCGGCCTCCGCGAACGGTGCTAGATCGTTCCCCGGGAAGAAGCCCCACGTCCCGGGTGGATTGTCGTTGAACAGCCGGGTGTCGAGGGCGGTCGCGAGGCCCGTCCCCGCACCACCGGGGTTGTCGTTGATTTTCGTCGGGACGTCGGGGTACTCCTCTTTGAACCCGTTGTGGAGGGCTTCGAACGCAGCGGCGCCGTCTTCGCCCGTCCACGCGATCATAATCTCGAGCTCGTTGAATTCGGTCTCTCCCGACGACGACGATGTGGACGTCGATGTCGATCCGCCACCACCGGACGAACCGCTGCTCCCTGAACAGCCAGCCAGTGCCGCGGCCAGACCGGTACCTGCGGCCGTTACGTACCTCCGCCTCGATATCATGATCGAACGTGTAAGTCCCACTTGCTTAAATCTTTTCATGAGACGCACGGTACGGAAGAGATTCCGCAGAGACGACTGAACCCGAGGGCGCTGATCGGGGGATTCGAAACCAGGGGGTCGCGTAGCCGAGCAGCTTACGAATCCGCTTGCTGGGGGGTCCGGTGGATCTTGTCCGTGCCGTCGGCAGTCGCGTTTCGGAGTACGTCGCCAGTCCGGGCGTCGAATAGATGGATGGCCGCTTCCGATATTCGGACCGTTACCTGTTCCCCACCCGTGAACGCTGGCCGCCCCTCGACGATCGCTGTCAGTTCGTCACTGGTTCCCGAAACGGTGACGTGGACGTTGCTCTCCCGACCGAGGTGTTCGACGACGTTCACCTCTGCGTGGAACTCGGTGGGAGCGGATGGGTCGCCATCGGAGAGCTCGACCGCTTCGGGTCGGATTCCCACGATCACCTCGCCGTGACCGCCAGCCGTGGTCAGCGACGAGTCAGTCTCACACTCGAAGTAGGCAGACGTGATACGGCCATCGTCCAGTTCCATCTCGATGAGGTTCACGGAGGGCTCCCCGAGGAACTCGGCCACGAAGGTGTTCGAAGGCTCGTGGTAACACTCCGCCGGCGTCCCGAACTGCTGGAGGCGACCGTCTTTCAGGATCGCGATCTTGTCTCCCATCGTCATCGCCTCGGTCTGGTCGTGGGTAACGTAGACGGTCGTCGTTCCGAGCTCTTCTTGGAGTTCCTGAAGATAGGTCCGCATCTCCGCTCGCAGTTTGGCGTCGAGGTTACTGAGAGGTTCGTCCATCAGGAACGCCTTGGGATCGCGGACGATCGCACGGCCCAGCGCGACGCGCTGTTGTTGCCCACCGGATAGGTCTGCCGGTTTTCGATCGAGCAACTCCCCGATTCCCATCATCCCTGCAGCCTTCTGAATGCGTTCTTCGATGTAGTCGGCACCGTGGTCGGTCGCGTATTTCAGGCCGAATCCCATGTTCTCCCGGACGGTCATGTGCGGGTACAGCGCGTACGACTGGAACACCATGGCGATATCACGGTCCTCCGGCGGGGTGTCCGTTACTCGCTCACCTGCCAGATGTATGTCTCCATCGGTCACCGTTTCGAGGCCGGCGATACACCGCAGGGTCGTCGTCTTACCGCAACCGCTCGGCCCGACGAAGACGACGAAATCACCGTCGTCGATCTCGAGGTCCAGTTCGTCGACGGCCACAACCGTTTCTCCGCCGTCAGGGAAATGCTTCGATAGCTTTTCGATCGTGATTGCGGCCATAATACCATCTAATCATCGAAGCCGCTACTTATGATTTTTGCACCCCGTGTCTGCATCTGTGCTGTACTCGTCCACGGGTGGCAGTTCGCCTCGACGTGTCCGATTGCTGCCCATCGAACACCGAACTGGTATTCCCAAATGTTTTAATCGCTTGTCGAAGAATAGCTCCGGCATGACCGGTGGTAATCGCCAGAACGGTCTACCCAGCAACGTCGACGAACTGCCAATGCGGGCGGGGCTCGGCACGTTCATGGATCCCGATCCCGACCGGCTCGAGTTCATCAAACAGATCGGGGTCGACGACATCCTCCTAAACCTCTGGGGCGCCCCGGAGGCTGGCTATCCGAACCTGCCGCTGACCGGGCAACAGGAGTGGTCCTTCCAGAACCTCGTACAACTGCGAAACCGAATCGAGGACGCCGGACTGCGCTTGGTTGCTCTCGAGAACTTCCCATACTCGTTCTACGACGACGCGATGCTGGGTGGCCCACGACAGGAAGAACAACTCGAACACCTCAAGAACACCGTCCGCGCAGTTGGACGGGCGGGTATTCCCTACATGGGTTACAACTGGATGCCCAATGGGGTCTGGCGGAGTTCGACGACGCACCGTCTCCGAGGTGGCGCTGAGACGAGCGCGACGAACATGGCCGACCTCGAGCAGGCACCCGACACGCACGACCGAGAGTACACGGAGGATGAGATGTGGGCGAACTACGAGCGGTTTCTCGAGCAAGTGCTGCCCGTTGCGGAGGAGGCTGGCGTGAAGCTGGCTATCCACCCCGACGACCCGCCGGTCGAGTCGCTGGGTGGCATTCCGCGCATCCTCCGGAGCTTCGAGAGTTTCAAACGAGCGATGGAACTCGTCCCCAGCGACAATCACGTCCTTCAGTTCTGCCTGGGGAACTGGTCCGCGATGGGGGCAGACCTCCCCGAGGTAATCGAGTACTTCGGCGAGCGCGACAAGCTCGGGTACGTCCACTTCCAAACGATATCGAACCCCCTGCCGGATTTCAACGAAGTCTTCATCGATCAAGACGGCTACTACGACCCGTACGAGATAGTCGCGAAACTCGACGAGGTGGGTTTCTCCGGGATGATCATCCCGGGTCATGTACCGAAACTGACTGGTGACGGGCAGTATCTCGACCACGACGACCGGTCGGATCTCGACGTCGAGGGGCACGGGGGGTGGAAAGAGCGCGGCCGTGCCTTCACCATCGGTTACCTCAGGTCGCTTCTCGAGACCTATGGTCGGGAGACTGGTCGGGAAACCGCGATCTATCGACCCGAGTAGGACGGCGCGGGCTCGTTCACCTCGACACAGTCGTGACGGAGAACAGAGTGAGGAGGACACACGCCCTGGGCGAGGGAGCCGGCGGTGCGATGGGGCTGGAATCGGATCCGTCCACGAACCTCGGTTCAGTGGTGGACCACACGGATTCGTGGCCGCCGCTGGCGTTCGGTTCGACGACTCCGAGAGAATCTGGCCGGATCGGTTATTCGGGATCTGTTTCCGCCATTGTCGGGGCTGTTCCAACGATAGCGGAATTAAGAGTCCTCTGTTCGAGATAATTCCACGGTGACTGGAATCAGGGGTGGTATTATCCCTCATTAGAGGAGGAGGACCGCGACTCCGATCGGTGTGTGGTGTCGATTCTCGACGGTCTTTCGATGAGACTGTGGCCCAGCCCTGTCACACGAGGCCTCCCTTCGATCAGGAACCGGAGTGTTCGAGCAAAATCATTACACGAGTACGTCTGTAATTTTATGTGGTATGTCGCCTCACGACATGGGATCCGTTCGTAGGTAGCAGATCAACGATAATCCATGAAGGACAAAACTCAAAACCAATATTCCGATATTAGAAAAACTAAAGAACTCTAATCCAATAATAGCGAATCTAAATTTCGTTTTCCACAATAGTTAGATACACTGCGCATCGGAGAGCCACATTTATATATCTCCTCCACAGTCACGTCCCATGGCTGGTGAGCAGGCGACAGGCAATTCGATACAGTCTCTCGAACGCGCATTCGAGATCTTTCGGACACTTCAGGAACAGCAACCACTGACGCTGACGGAACTGTCGCACGCCCTCGATCTCCCGACGAGTACCGCCCACGTGTACTTGAAGACGCTCGAGGGTGGCGGTTTCGTCGTCAAGGAAGGGCGACACTACTACAATAGCCTCAAATTCCTCGAATATGGCGGTCACGTCCGCCAGCGATACGAGCTATTCCACGCCTCTCGGCACGTCATGACGGAACTCGCTCTCCAGACCGGCGAGCGTGTCGGTCTCGGGGTCGAAGAGAACGGGAAGCGCGTCATGATCGCCATCCGAGACGGAAAGAACGCGATCAGCGACAACGTCCCGGTCGGCGAATCGACGGAGATGCACTGGACGGGACTCGGAAAGTGCATCTTGGCGAACCTCCCTGAAGAGCGTCGCGACGAGATCATCGAATCGAGCGAGTTGCCTCGGGCAACGCCAAACACGATCACGGATCCGACAGCCCTTCGCGAGGAACTCGCTACGATCCGAGACCGGGGGTACGCGGTCGAGAACGAGGAACGTCGGAAGGGGATCCGCGGGCTAGACGTGCCCATTCTCGTCAGCGACGGCGAGGTCCTCGGTGCGATCGGTCTGACCGCTCCGGTCAATCGGTTCGACGCGTCCCGGATCTCCGAATACCTCGAACTCCTCCAGGACAAGGCTAACGTAATCCGATTGAAGACGATTTACTGAGCCGGATGTGCTCGCGTCGTTCCTCGGGAGGGCGTGCGTTTTCGCCCGCGGACCGGACACTCAACGATAGCGTCTGCTGGTTTGACCAGCCTCATCGACCGGAATCGTGTCGACTGACTCACCGCACATCCCTCACTCACGCCAGGAGAACCTCCACGACACCAGCTGTCGGGAGACCCGAAAACGGCTCGTGCGAACGTTTAACAGACAGCCACCCATCTGTTGCCCACGAACCTCATGAGTAGAACGCGCCATGCGGATCGGACCGTGATCGTCACCGGTGCATCCAGTGGGATCGGTCGAAGAATCGCCCAACAGTTCGGCCGCGAGGGAGCGAACGTCGTCTGTGCGTCACGGAGCAACGAACCCAAACAGGGAAAATATCACGATGCTGATGTATCTGTTCCCACCGAGGAGTACATCAAGACGGAGACGGACGGTGACGCGACGTTCGTCTCGACGGATGTGTCGGATCCAGATACCGTGCGGAATCTGATCGACGAAACCGTCGACATGTACGACGGCATCGACGTGTTGGTCAACAACGCCGGCATCTCCGTAGCGGGCGACTCTCAGTCGACGTCTATCGAGGACTGGCGGAGGATGATCGGGGTCGACCTCGACGGGACGTTCTTCTGCTGCAAGTTCGCCATCCCCTACCTCAAAGCATCCGAAGGACATATCGTGAACATCGCTTCGGTCAACGCCACCGAAGGCGGTTCAGGTCCGGCGTACGCAGCGGCCAACGCTGGCCAGGTCAACCTGACCCGAGACCTCGCCACCGAACTCGGCGCGGACAGCGTGAACGTCAACTGTGTATCCCCAGGATATATCAAAACGCCAATACAGGACTACCAAACAGAGGAGAGCATCCAGGTGAGTCGCGAACAGACGCTTCTCCCAGAACTTGGCGAACCCGAAGAGGTCGCGTCGGTGGTCACGTTTCTCGCGAGCGAGGAGGCCAGTTACATCCACGGTGCGGACATCTACGTTGATGGTGGCTGGGCTGCTCACCGTGTTTGATCACTCAGTGGAACAGAAGTTGATGGCGACAGCGTCTGGCACGACTCCGTCGCGACTGACCGAGACCAGCTAGTGACATCCACGCTGGAGGACTCAGCGCGATGAACTCGTCCGCGGATATCCAGCGGTGAGTTCGAGTGACGATCGCACTCGAAACTCCATATTTACCATATCACTGATACTGATTGATTAAGTGATTGATCCGGGACGATCGTGCATTCTGAGCAGGACTACCCTCGTATTTTGTATGCGATATCGCTCCGTGATCCCTGCTCGACACTGCTCTCTCCGTCTCGCGAAACTCTGTCGACAGACTGGATCAGTCTCTGGCCAGAACGAAGCACGCTTGACTCCCGATAACCGACATCACCTCCGATCTCGGGGCGTGTCGCCATGGCTCTCGCAACACCACTAAAATTATATGATATTTGATGTTCTTTCAAAATTTCCCGTTCTCGAATACGTTCTCATATTATGGCTGCCGATCGGAGACTCGTGGTCGGACAGCGATGGCTTCGAGCCACGATCCCGCTGGCCGACCCGTGAGGCGACCCGGAACGTTCTGCCATAGATGCTCGAATTTTTCGTCGGTGGTCTCGACTCGACGATACCGATCACGAGACGGCACCCACGCCCGTGTCGTCGTCACCAGCCAGATCGACTGCCCGGTGTCTGTCGACATCGGCCACGGGGTTTCACCCCATGCGTGGCGTGTCTCCCACGGATTCCTGCCCATCCCAAAGGTAATCTGCGTGCACTCCGAATTCGCTCCGATGTTCGACGAAACGACGGCGTTCGTTACAGGTGCGAGCCGCGGAATCGGTCGGTCGATCGCAGAACGGGTGGTCGAGGGGGGTGGTAACGCCGTCATCGCGGCTCGAAGCGACGCGATCTACGACGTCGCCGCCGAACTCGGAGAGGATGCCGCACTCGCGGTCGAAACCGACGTGTCCGATGAACGCAGCGTCTCCAGTGCGATCGAGGCGACGGTCGAGGAGTTCGGCGGGCTCGACGTCCTGGTGAACAATGCTGCGGTCGCGGGGCCAACGGCACCGGTCGAGCAGGTGCCAACGGACGAATGGAAACGAACGCTCGACGTCAACCTCACGGGAGCGTTCCTGTCGATCAAACACGCAGTTCCGTCCCTCAAACAGAGCGACTGCGGGACGATTGTCAACATCTCATCGATAACGGGCAAGCGACCGCTCCCCAGTCGAACGCCGTACGCTGCCACGAAAATCGCCCTCATCGGTCTCACGCGGACGCTCGCGTTCGAACTCGGCGAGTACGGCATCACGGTCAACACCATCTGCCCCGGCACGGTTCGGACCGAGCGGCTTCGACGAGTCTTCGAGCGACATGCCGAGGAGATGGGGGTGAGCTTCGAGGAGGCGTTGCAGGAACTCGTCCTCGACGACTGTGCCATCGACGAAGTACAGGAACCCGAGGAGGTCGCGGGGCTGGTGGCGTTTCTCGCCAGTGACCACGGACGCCACGTGACCGCCCAAGACATCAACCTCGACTCGGGTGCGACCTGGTACTGAGGACGGCTGCTGTGGCTAGTTTCTGGTCCCTCGCTGACCACTCCGGTAGAGAACGGTACTGATCGACAACCTACGGACACCATCGGCGGAATCACCGTCGGTCCCGACGGCGGTGCACCACGGATCAGCATAAACGTTGATAACAGTCCGCACCACCAGGTCAATCATGGTCATCGACACCCATGCACACTGCTGGGGACCGCCGAGCGAAGCGCACCCGTGGACGAACTCGCAGATCGTCGGGGGGTCGGACGAGTACGCGAGCGGCGATTTCCTGCAGGATTTCACCGTCGACCTCGTCTACACGGGAGAGAAACTACTGGCCGACATGGACCGACTCGTCGTCGAGGACGCCGTGGTGGTCGGATATCCCATCTGTCCGTGGACGGACAACTGGTACACGGTGAAGGTGGCCGAGGAGTACGATCGGCTCACGGGGGTCGTGATGATCGACCAGTTCGCCGACGACGCCGTCGATCAACTCGAAGACGTGATGAGCGCCGAGGGGATCATCGGCATCCGGCTCGGGGCTGGCTGTCCGTACGACCGGATGTGGCAACGGTTCGATCCCACCGTCGACTGGCTGCTCGACGCCATCGACGAAACGGAGTTCTGGGCGGCCGCCGAGGCTCTCGATGCGGCTGTCCACATCTGGACGCTCCCGCCACAGCTCGATCAGGTTGTCGAGTTCATCGAGACGTATCCGGAACTCACGTACGTGATCGACCACCACTCGTACATCCGGGGGGACGTCCGGCCGGGTGCGGAACCCTTCGAACAGCTCGCGACCCTCGCGGCACACGACAACGTCCTGGTGAAGCTGTCGGGTGTGGTGACACTCTCGGACGAGGAGTATCCCTACTCGGACAAACACGACCACGTGCTCTGGCTGCTCGACCAGTTCGGGCGAGAGCGGATCGCGTGGGGGTCCGACTGGCCGAACGAGAGCAACGACGCCACGTACCTGGAGACGCTGACCTGGCTCAACCACGTCGACGAGCTGTCCCAGTCGGATCTGGAGTGGATCACGGACCGATCGTTCAGACAGCACGTCGGCATGGACTAGTCAGGAGAAACGGTCCGGGGCGGGGACCTCCCGAAGGTCGTCGTACGCGCGCGACCGGATCGCGTTCGCCGTCGCGGCATCGGCCCGTTTGACGATGTCCGCCTCGAGCGTCGCCGGCTCGACGTCGGTGACGTCCGTGTGCGACAGCACGATGTGCTGGATCTCCACCGGCAGTCCCGCTGTCCGAGTCAGGTAGACCCCGTAGTAGGGGTGACCGAGCAACGTGCCGAGCCGTGTCCACTGCTCCCCATCGCACTCACCGAGCTGACTGACGTCGTGAACGAGCGTACCCGCGACGACTGTATCGAGGTCGATGTCCATCCCCCGGCGGCTGACGAACGCCTCCGCAATCCCAACCGCGGCGGCGGTAACGTCCCGAATGTGATCGACCAGCAACTCGTCTGAGAGGCCGAGTTTCGACTGATATGGCCCAAGCCACGAAACGGACGAGAGCGTCGGCTCACCGTTCTCCTCCAAGGCAACCGCCCAGGCGTCGACCACGCCCCTCCGTAGCTGGTCGTCTTCGATCTCGGCTAACTCTGGGAACGCCTCGTTGATCTCTGCTCGAACACCCATGAACGCCCATTCGATCAGTCGGGTCAAAAATCATCGGGACGCCCGGCCCGGTCCTCGACGGGAGTCGGAGCCCCCAAACATTGAATATCGGTGGCCGTAACCTTCTTTCGGGAGTTGCATGAAAGAGTATGACACACACGATTTCACTCACCGTCAACGGTGAGGATCACGAGGTGACCGTCAGTCCGGAGCGACTATTAGTACACGTTCTGCGGGAGGATCTCGGCTACACGGGAACCAACATCGGGTGCGAGACGAGCCTCTGCGGGGCCTGTACCGTCCACGTCGATGGAAAAGCGATGAAATCCTGCACGATGCTCGCGGTCCAAAGCGACGGTCGGGAGATTCAGACGGTCGAGGGGCTCGCAGACGGCAGCGAGCTCCACCCGATTCAGGAGAGCTTCAAAACGGAACACGGCCTGCAGTGTGGCTACTGCACACCGGGCATGATGATGACGTCCCTGGAACTCCTTGAGGACAACCCCGACCCGGACCGCGAGGAGATCCGGCACGCGCTGGAGGGCAACCTCTGTCGGTGCACTGGCTATCAGAACATCATCGACGCCGTCGAGGAGACCGCCCGGAAGCTCAATACCGCGACGGACGGGGGCTGTGATGTCGAGTGAACTCCGGCCCGGTGACCGCTCAGGTGAAGGTAGAATCGGCGATCCGGTCGATCGGCTGGAGGATCCTGCACTCCTGAAAGGAACGGCGACGTTCGTCGACGACATCACCGAACGGGGAATGCTCCACATGGCCATCCACCGGAGCCAGTTCGCCCACGCGAGGATCGACGAGATCGACACCACAGCGGCCGAGGCGATGGACGAGGTGGTCGCGGTGTACACCGCTGAGGATCTGGAGGCCGCGGGCGTTCCCGGTCACATTCCGCCAGTGTACCGGGTTCCCGACATGGTGGAGCCCCACCACCCCATCCTCGCGAAGGAGCGGGTCCGCCATCAGGGCAAGCCCGTCGCACTGGTCGTCGCCGAGGACAGATACGTCGCCCACCGGGCGGC
Source organism: Salinigranum salinum (assembly GCF_009176545.1). Taxonomy (GTDB): domain Archaea; phylum Halobacteriota; class Halobacteria; order Halobacteriales; family Haloferacaceae; genus Salinigranum; species Salinigranum salinum. Next base: position 1,013,766 of record NZ_VTOJ01000001.1, read on the forward strand.
AGACCGGATCGACGTGGAGTACACCCGACTCGACGTCGTCACCGACCCGCTTGCCGCGATGGACGAGGCGGCTCCGACTCTTCACGAGGACGCCCCGGACAACCTCTGCTTCGAGTACGAGGACGGCGACCAGGAGGCCACCGAGAACGCGCTGAACGAGGCGGACCACAGGGTGGAGTTGAGTTACTCCTATCAGCGCCTCGCGCCGAGCGCGATCGAGCCGCGCGGCATGGTGGCCGACTACGACAGCGCGACGGACGACGTGACGATCCGGATGCCGACGCAGAACCCGTTCCTCCACCAGACGGTCATGTCCGACGTCCTCGACCACCCGCAGCGAAAAGTACGCGTGATCACGCCGAACATCGGCGGGAGCTTCGCCTCGAAGTCGATGATCCATCCGGAGGAGAACCTCACGGCGTTCTGTGCGATGCAACTCGAACGGCCCGTGAAGTACGTCGCCAACAGAACCGAGTCCTTCCAGGCCGACGAACACGGTCGCGGCCTCGAAATCGACTGTGAGATCGGCGTCGACGAGGACGGAACGATACGTGGCGCGAAGGTGTCCGCAGTGTGTGGACTCGGGGCGTCGCTCTCGACGAAGGGGACGACCGGTCCGACCGCCGTGTTCGGCCCGATGATCTCGGGCCAGTACACCATCCCTGCGCTGTACTATCGTGGGAGAGGCGTGTTCACCAACGCGACCCCTGCCTCGGCGTACCGGGGCGTCGGGCGGGCACCGGCGTCGTTCACCATCGAGCGCCTGGTGACGCTCGCCGCTCGCGAGATCGGCATGGATCCGGCGGAGCTCCGGCGAAAGAACTTCATTCCGGAGGACGAGTTCCCCTACGAGACGGCCGTTGGGGCCGTCTACGACAGCGGGACGTACGAGCAGGCGCTCGACCGCGCCATGGTGCTGGCCGACTACGAACGGCTCCGTGAGCGCCAGGCTGAACTGCGCGACGAGGGACGGTACCTCGGGATCGGCATCTCGTCGTTCGTCGAACCGGGCGGATTCGCGCCCTCGTTTTACAGCGCAGCGCTCCGGATGACCGAGGAGGACGCGACGGCTCGGACGAGCTTCTGGGAGAACGGTGGCGTCCGCATGCACGAAACCGGCGAGGTGACGGTGAACGTCGGCACGGCGAGCCCCGGAACAGGGACCAAGACAGCCATCGCCCAGATCGTTGCCGATACGCTCGACGTCGATTTCGACGACATCACGGTCCTCGAGGGGACCGACACGCGGACCTCGCCGCAGGGAGCCGGCACCTCGGGGAGTCGAAACGCCGTCATGGGTGGAAACGCGGTGTACCGGAGCGCCGAGAAGGTCCGGGAGAAGGCCCGCCGGATCGCCGCTCACCAGCTCGAAGCCGCCGATGAGGACATCGACTTCACCGACGGCGAATTCCGGGTCGCTGGAGCCCCCGACCGATCGATTGCCATTGCCGAGGTGGCCGCACAGGCGTATCTCGGTCACAACCTCCCGGAGGAGATGGAGCCGGGCCTCGAAGCGACGACCGGGTTCAATCCACCGAACATCACTTGGGCCCACGGGACCCACATCGTCGTCGTGGAGGTCGATCCCGACACCGGCGAGATCGAGTTCGAGAACTACGCCGGCGTCGACGACTGCGGCGTTCGGATCAATCCCAAGATCGTCGAAGGGCAGGAACACGGTGGCGCCGTCGCCGGCATCAGTGCGGCCCTCTACGAGGGAATCCGGTACGACGACAGCGGGAACCTGACGACCGCCTCGTACCAGGACTACGCGCTGGCGAGAGCCCACCAGCTGCCCGAACTGACTCTCGACCACACCGAGACGCCCTCGCCCTCGAACCCGCTCGGCGTGAAGGGCAAGGGTGAATCGGGCGCGATCGGCACGCCACAGGCCGTCGTCAACGCGGTGACCGACGCGCTCCAGCCGTTCGGCGTCGACCACATCGAGATGCCGCTCACCGCCGAGCGCGTCTGGCGTGCTGCCAACGGCGAGCAGGGGGGATCGTAATGTTTCCCGACGGGTTCATCTACAGGCGCGCCGAGAGCGTCGACGACGCGATCGACCTGCTCGCCGAACACTCGGCGGCCGAGACGGTGCTCCTCGCCGGCGGCCACAGCCTCCTCCCGACGATGAAAACCGGGCTGGCGAGCCCCGATGTCGTCGTCGATATCAGCCGGCTCGACGACGCACGCGGCATCGATACCACCGACGGCACGATCGAGATCGGTGCGCTCACCAGCTACGCGGCCATCGAGGGTTCCGCGGAGCTCCGACGCGACTGTCCGGTCGTCGCCGAAGCTGCCGCCGAAGTCGGTGACGTCCAGGTCCGCAACGCGGGCACTATCGGCGGTAACCTCGCGCACGCCGATCCGGCGTCCGACATGACTGCCAGCGTCCTCGCCGCGGATGCGACGATCACCGTCCGAGGCCCCGACGGCTCGCGATCGATCGCGGCCGAGGAGTTCTTCCAGGGGATCTTCGAGACCGATCTCGCGGAGGGAGAACTCCTCACGGGAATCGAAGTCCCGACCGACGCCGCGAACACGACCAGTGCGTACGTCAAGCGACCGAGTCCGTCCTCGGGGTATCCCATCGTCGGTGTCGCCGCAGCCGTCGAGACGGCCGACGACACGGTCGAGAACGCTCGTCTGGCAGTCACGGGTGCGACGGATCACGCGGTCCGTCTCGGGGCTGTCGAGGAGGCGCTGACGGGCGAGACGCTCTCGTCGGATACCATCGCGACGGCCGCCGAACACGCGACTGACGATCTCGGGTCGGCGACCCTGATGGACAACGATCGGGCCTCGAGCGAGTTCCGTGCACAGCTCCTCGAACAGTACACCGAACGCGCACTGGGACAGGTGTCCGAACACGTATGATATCCTCCCCGGCGTGAACGCCGGGATTTCCTCACGCTGTGGGTACAGACTACCGACCCACGGAGGCAACTTGCGGGTTCGTATGTTCCTCGTTGGGAACTGAGCGTGATGACGACGACCGGTACACGGTGCCAACAGGCCGTGTCAGTCCGCCGATCCGAACGGTTTGAGGATGTCGTGGTTCAGTTCGACGCCGAAGCCCGGGTCGTCGCCGAGGTCGATGCTGCCGTCCTCCGGGAGTGGTTCCCCCTCGATGGCGTCGAAGATGGGGCGGACCTCGGTGCCGTCCGCGACGGTCAGATACTCGGCGTACGGCGCGTTTGTGTGGGCCATCACGAAGTGGTAGTTGTACACGCTCGCACCGTGGGGGCAGATGGGGAGGCCGTGGCCCTTGCACATCTCTGCGATGCGGTGTGCCTCCGTGAGACCGCCACACCACTGCAGTTCGGGCTGGATGATGTCGCCCGCCCCTGCGTCGAGTAACTGGTGGTAGGCCTTGTAGCCGAACTCGAGATTGCCGACCGCCATCTGGATGGGGTGGATGTCGTGGCGGATGTCGCGGTACTCGGTGACAGCACCGGGGTGCAGCGGGTCCTCGATCCACTTCACGTCGTACGGACGGAGCCGTTCGGCGACGCGGACCGTGAACTCCTTGTCCCACGCCATGTAGGCGTCGATCATCACGTCCGTATCCTCGCCGAACAGCGCCTGGGTCTCAGCAACCATCTCCTCGGTCTTCCGGAGGCCGGCCTTGCCGTCGGCGGGGCCCCACGGGGCGGCGAGTTTGACACCGAAGAAGCCCTCTCCGGCCATGTGCTCCATCACGTCCATGTGAGTCGTCACGTAGCAGGGAATCTCGTCCATCGAGCGGCCGCCGAAGAGGTTATAGACGGGCTGGTCGGTGATCTTCCCGATGAGGTCGTACAGCGCGAGGTCGACACCGCTGATAGCCATCATCGAGATACCGCGCTGGCCGTAGGGTAGTTGTGACCGGTACATCTGCTCCCAGATCCGCTCGACGTCGAACGGATTCGCGCCCTCGAGGAAGCGGCGGTAGTGGGTGTCGATGACGTCACACGCGTAGCGTCCGCCGCCGTAGTTCGCGCAGAACCCGACGTCGCCCTCGTCTGTCTCCAGTTCGACGACGAACGGGTCCTGTCCCGGCCCCATCCACGACGTGCGCGAGTCGCGGTACTCCTCGTAGATCGACATGGGGTTCGCGATGAGCGCGTCGGTCTGCCAGCCCCCACCCCAGTACTGCGACTCCCCCGCGTCGGCCCCGCGCTGTCCCTGTGTCCCCTCCGCAACGGTGTACAGTCTGACGTCTGTAATTTCCATGGCGCTAGAGACTCTCTGCGAACTTGCAAATAGTTTGTGACGAACCTGGCGACCGACCGGACACCCGCTCAGGTCGCTCGTGACACGGGCAACTGTGACCACTCCGGGCCTCTGCCGCGTCGAGCCCGCGATGGCTTCTCTGGTGTTGGCCGCCCGTGAGAGCGCGACGCGGTGTCACCGGCTACGGCCGGGGCGACAGAAACTATTTGGCTCGGGCATCTGAACGTGAATCGATGCCTGACAATTTAGCCGAGTTACTCGACTCAGTCGACAGCACCGTCGAGATGCTCCGGAACACGGACCTCTCGTTCAACCAGTACGTCTTCCCGGCGGAGTACACCAACTGGATCGAAGAACAGCGGGCCGTCCGTGAGACGTGCGCCGTCGTCGACCAGTCGTTCCACATGGAGCCGTGTTTCGTCCGTGGTCCCGACGCGGTCGCGTTCCTCGAGCGGATCGCGGTCAACAGTTTCGAGAAAATCCGCACCGAGGAGCCACCACGGGCGATCAATCTCCTTTTGTGTAATCCGGACGGCTACATAATCGGTGACCAGATCCTGTTCCACCTGGGCGAGAACGACTTCTCCTCCGTCGGGTCGGTCTGGGCGAACAACTGGATCCGCTACACCGCCGAGACGATGGACTACGACGTCGAGACGGAGACGCCGTACGGGCCGTACATGGAGGGCGCCACACCACCCAGGTACCGCTTTCAGGTCCAGGGGCCGGACGCTCTCGACGTGATGGCCGAGGTGGTCGACGGCCCTCTCCCGGACATCCCGTTCTTCGGGATGGATGTCGTCGAGATCGACGGCCACGAGGCCTACGCACTGGCCCACGGCATGGCGGCGATGCCGGGGTTGGAGATCTTCGGCCCGTACGAGCACCACGACGCGGTGCTGGACGACATCCTCGCGGCTGGCGAGGTGTACGACATCCGACAACTGGGGTCGAAAGCGTACAAGACCGGCAAGATCGGCTCCGGATGGCTCGTCGGTCCCGTCCCGGCGATCTACCACAGCGAGGAGATGAGGGGGTACCGGGAGTGGCTGGACGCCGACGGCACCGAGGCGCGGTTCTCCATCGGCGGGAGTTTCGTCTCCGACGACATCCGCGACTACTACATGACGCCGATGGAGCGCGGCCAGGGTCACCTCGTGCGGTTCGATCACGAGTTCGTCGGCAGGGCGGCGCTCGAGGCAATGATGGACGACCCACACAGGGAGCGTGTCACCTTCGTCTGGAACGAGGCGGACGTGATCGACGTCTACGCCTCGCTCTTCCACGACGGCGAGACGAAGAAGCTCATCGACCTCCCCGACACGGCGAACACGTGGTCGAAAACCCACTACGACAGGGTGGAGAAGGACGGTGAGACCGTTGGGGTGTCGAAGTATCCCGGCTACCTCTACTATGAGCGCGAGATGCTATCGCTCGGGACCATCGACCCCGAGTACAGCGACCCGGGAACGGAGGTGACGTTCGTCTGGGGGGACGACTCGAACAAACGACGCGTCGAACGACACGAACCCACCGAGATCAGGGCGACGGTCGGGCCGGCTCCCTACGTCACAGGCGGTCGGGAGTCGATGTAGCGGAGTCCACGTCCCCGGCTCCGGACCGGGCCCCGGACGCCCGACTGCGGAGTCTCGACCCCCAGCACCAGACACACGAGAGCTGACTCTCGGTAGCGAGTGCCTCACTGACTCCCGGCCCGGCACAAACTGTTAACACGACCCCGTGACAACCGAGTTCCGTGACGTTCGCATCGGCCCCACACACTGACCGCTGTCCGCTGACCCGTACTGGCTCCGGCGCGGTGCGGCGCACGGAGGCCTAACCGTGCGTCTCTCCGACCTCGAACAACCGTTCATCGTCACCAGTCTCGCCGAGACGACCATCGAGGAGACGGTCGCGACGATCAAACAGGCGGAGTACGACGGCGCCCGGGCGTTCGAGGTACACCTGCCACTGGTCTCGTTTCCCGACCGCGAGGACGTCGAGCGGCTCACCACGTCGACGGCCGCTCCGATGTACGCGACGTGTCGCCGCGAGCACTTCTACGACCTGCTCGGTGCCGACGTGCCGGTCGAGTTGACCGACGACCAGCGCACCGAGGCGCTCGTCGACGCGGTCGAGGCCGGCTTCGACGGGGCCGACTTCGAGCTCGACACGTTCGACCCCACGGGCGGGCCCGAGGCGTTCACCGAGGCGGCCATCACCGCCCACGCCGCCGACCCCGACGCCGAACCCGCCCAGATCACGGACGACGCGGACGCGGTCGCCCGACAACGAGAGGTCGTCGACCGCGTCCACGACGCTGGCGGTGACGTGATGCTCTCGGCGCACACGTACACACACCTCACTCCCGAGGACGCGCTGGGCATCGCCGAACGGGCGACGGACCGCGGCGCCGACTTCGCGAAGATTGTGGGTGTCGACCGCGACATGGACGAGGCACTGGAGACGCTCCGGGCGCACCTCCGCCTGAACGAGGCCGACGTCGTCCCGTACGGCCTGATGGCCATCGGCGACCCCTCGCGCATCGTCCGGCCGATCGCTCCCATGTTCGGGTCGGCCTGGGTGTTCGCCCAGCCGGAGTTGACTCCCGGTGGGTTCCACTCGTGGCCGCTCGTGGAGAACGCCCGCGAGGTCCTCAGACGGGTCGACTGGCGGACCGCCTACACCCCCCACGAATCGGGGACCCGTCGCCCGTGACCGATCGCTCCCGGCAGTAGTCCGTCGCGTCGTCGTCCGTGGCACACCGTGGGTGCCGGCGGTTTCAGAGGCCCACAGACGCCCGGCCTCGTAGGGCGGGCCGAGGCGGACTCGTCTCGTTCGCCGGCCACGCGTATACGATCGTTCGCCGACCGGTCCGAGGACCACTGAGACCGACCTGTGCGTCTCAGAGACCGACCAGATCCCTGAACGCGTCCCCGGTGAGGTACCGCCGGTCGCGGTCCGAGAGAAACGGAACCTCGTCGAGCCACGACAGCGTCTCCTCGTAGGTCATCCCGCCGAACTCGGGGTGGCTGACGTTGGGGAAGTCGGACCCCCAGACGACGCGCTCGGCGCCGAACGTCTCGAGGAGCCACTGCAGGTGGTCGAACGTGTCCGCGTAGGGGTACTCCTCGTTGGAAGTGTGGGCCACCTCCGAGATCTTGACCGCGACGCGGTCGTGTTCGGCGAGCGGCTCGAACCCTGGGTAGCTGTCGGCGGGGTCGTCCGCGGCGTCGGCGTGGGCGTAGTGGTCGAACGCGTAGGCCAGGTCGGGGTACGCCTCGACGAGTTCCAGCGCCTGGTCGAGCTGGCTCGTGTGAGCCATGATCTGGACGAGGGCGTCGGTCTCGCGTGCGGCGTCCCAGAAATCGGTCTCGTCGATCGCGTCCCGCAGCCACGTCTGCTCGTAGTCGAACCGCTCCCACATCTCGTCGTAGGGACAGACCGCCCCCAGCCGGAAGCCCAGCATCCGGTCGTGGGACATGAGCTCGCGGAGCGTCTCGTCGGCGTCGTCGACGAACTGGTCGAGCATCGAGACGGCGTAGAGCCGCTCGTTCTCCTCGGCCGCCTTCACCGTGTACCAGTTGTCCGTCCAGTCGGTGATGGGGTAGCCGACGACGACACCTTCGTCGATGCCCGCCTCGTCCATGTCGGCCAGCAGTTTGTCGGCCGTGTAGACGATGTCAGTCGAAAAGTGACTGGCGAAGTTCTCGACGAGGGGGCCGTTCGTCCACGGGTGGTCGGGCGTCGGCGGTCCCCAGGCGTGGGTGTGCGTATCGAGTACCATCGGTGACACTCTCGACTGGCTGGCTCTTCAATCTTTGTTCGGTGACGGCGTTCGGCTGTCGGACAGCTACGACGAGACGCGCGTGCCCGCGGACGGAGACTGGGACGGGTCGTCGCGAGCGCACATCGGGATGTACCCCGGCGAGTACCACGACCCCCTGTTCACTGCGCACGTCTAGGCCCTGGCGGACGGCACCGGCCGCTCCACTCGTCAGTCCACGACGCGGGTACCATTTATGCACTCGGTGGTCGAACCACTACCACCGCTCTGTCACGGCATCGTGACGGGCAGGGAATCTGGAGCACATCATGAAAATCGAAGAAGTAGAGATCCACGAGTTCACGTACGAGATCGAAGACGTCAGCCCGCGACCCGACGGAGAGATCGTCTACGTCCCGGGTGGGCGAATCGAGCCGCCGGGCTACGTGTTGACCGTCCGGTCTGACACCGGCCTCGAGGGCCACTACCGCGCACACATGTGGACCGCTGTCGGCGTCGCGCAGATCAAAGCGGTCGCCGCACACTTCCTCGTCGGCCGCGACCCACTCCAGCGGCAGGCAATCTGGAACGACCTCCGCCGGCAGTTGCGTCACACCGACCACAACGCGCTCGGCGCGATCGACAACGCGTTGTGGGACCTGGCCGGCAAGCACTACGACGAAAGCGTCTCGACGCTCCTCGGCGGACGGGTCCGCGACCGCGTCCCTGCGTACGCGTCGACGCTCTCCGGCAACCCCGAGCGTGACACGCCCGCGCGATACGCCGACTTCGCCGAGGAGTGTCTCGACCGGGGGTATCCGGCATTCAAGATCCACCCCCATGGGGAGCCGGCGGCGGACATCGAGATCTGCCGGGCCGTTGCCGACCGCGTCGGCGACGAGATGGAGCTCATGCTCGACCCCTCGAGCTGTTACGGCAGTTTCCACGATGCCGTTCGCGTCGGGAAAGTCCTCGACGAACTGGGGTTCCTCTGGTACGAGGACCCGCTGCGGGACACCGGAGACAGCATCTACGCGATGCGCCGACTCGCTGACGAGATCGAGACGCCCATCCTCGGCATCGAGCAGTCACGCACAGAACCGTTCGGTGCGTTCAACCACCTCGTGAACGACGCGCTCGAGATGGTCCGCGTCGACGCCCACCTCGGCGGCGGCCTGACGAGCGCACAGAAGATCTGTCACACGGTCGAGACCGCGGGGATGGACGTCGAACCGCACGTCGGTGGACCGGAGCACCTCCAGTTGGCCTCGACACTGCGGAACGCCCACTACTTCGAGCACGGACTCCTCCATCCGGAGGTCGGCTTCGAGTGGTACAACGACCAGGGGTACGTCGGCTCGGTCGAATCCGTCGGCTCCGACGGCTGCGTTCCGGTGCCCGACGGCCCGGGGATGGGCGTGGAAATCGACTGGGACTTCGTCGAAGAACGCGGAACGGGCCACACGCTGATCGACGGGTCGAGCACGACCGACAGCTTCCCCTGAGCGGGAGACAGAGATAGCCGGTCTCTCCGGCCTCACCGTCCTCACGTCCTCTGTCGCCCTCCTCACGTCTTTGTTCTTCGGCCGTCACATCTTCGTGTAGCCCCCGTCGACGTTGATCGCCTCGCCGGTGATCCACTCGCCCTCGTCGGAGAGCAACAGCGTCGCGACGTGTCCGATCTCGCGTGGCTGGCCCATGCGGTCGAGCACGTGCAGGTCGAGCGCGTCTTCGAGGAGGTCCTCCTCTGCGACCCCGGCGCGTTCGGCGTTCTCCTCGAGCCACTGCTGGACCATCGGTGTGTCGACGGTGCCGGGGTTGATGCAGTTCGCTGTAATCCCGTGTTCGCCCAGTTCCTTCGCGAGCACGATGGTGAAGCCGACGACGCCGGCCTTCGTCGTCGCGTAGACCCCCTGTCCCGGGAACGGCCGTGTCGCCCCCGTGGAGGCGATGTTGACGATACTCCCCTCGATCCCCGCCTCGACCATGTGAGAGCCCACCTCACGACAGCAGAAGAACACGCCCTTTGCGTTGACCGCCATGTGGGCGTCCCACTCCTCCTCGGAGAGTTCGAGGATCGGGATCGACCGCTGGATCCCGGCGTTGTTGACGAGTCCGTGGATCGGCCCGAGCCCGTCGATCGCGCGCTCGACGCCCGCGGCGACATCGTCGCCGTCGCTCACGTCAACCTCGACTACCTGCGCGGTGCTGCCGTGGTCCTCGACGAGCGCGGCCGTCTCGGCTGCGGTCTCCGTGTCGACATCGAAGACTGTGACGTCGGCACCCGCCTCCGCGACTCGTGTTGCGATCCCGCGACCGATTCCCTGTGCTCCGCCGGTCACGACGACGTGCCGGTCCTGGAGTCTGTCGTCTCGCATGAGAGGTCGCTGAACCGTTCTGCAGCGACGTGCATAATTGTTGCTGTGGTTTCACTGAGCCTGGCCGGGGTGTCGACGGTTTCCATCGCGGACTCGGCTCTCGCCCCCGCCCTCGACGACAACCGTTCGGTCAGGCCTCGTCCAGCGGAACGACGGTGACGCGGTCCAGTTCGACGCCGAAGCCAGGGTCGTCGTTTAAGTGGATGACGCCGTCCTCGGGGAGGGGTTCACCGTCGATGACGGGGATGTTCGGTTCGACACCGGTGTGGTAGCCGCCCATGTACTCGCCGAACGGCGACTCCGCACAGGAGGCGATGAAGTGGCAGGTGTACGGCGTCGTGTAGTGCGGGATCACCGGCAGGCCGTTCGGTTTCGCCATCGCGGCGATCCGCTTCGTCTCCGTCAGCCCGCCGGTCCAGGAGACGTCCGGCTGGATGACGTCGCCGGCGTCGTTCTCGATGAGGTCGTGGAAGGCCTTGTGGCCCCATTCAAGGTTGCCGACGGCGAGCTGGATCGGCTTAATCGACCGACGGATGTCGCGGTACTGGTCGGTCGTGTGTCCGGGCAGGAGCGGGTCCTCGATCCACTTCACGCCGTACCCCGCCAGGCGATCGGCCACGCGAACGGTGAACTCGCGATCCCAGGCCATGTACGCCTCGATCATCACCTCCGCCTCCTCGCCGAAGACCTCTCGGGCGTCGCGGACCATCTCTTCGACGGCGTCGATCCCGGCGCGGCCGTCCGACGGTCCGTGATGGACGGGCAGTTTCACGCCGAGGAAGCCCTCGTCACCGAAGTGCTCCATCACCTCTGGGTACGCCGTGACGTAGCACTCGATCTCGTCGCGGACCTGCCCTCCGAGCAGGTTGTACACCGGCTGGCCAGTGATGTTTCCGAGCAGGTCCCACATCGCGAGTTCCACGCCGGCCATCGCGTTGTGAGTGAGAAACCCCTGCCCCGTCGGCAACTGGGCGCGGTACATCTGCTCCCAGACCCTGTTGATCTCCCACGGGTCGGCACCCTCGACGAACCGCCGGTAGTGGCGGTCGACGAGCCGTGCTGCGTGTTCGCCGCCGCTCTCGTTGACCGCGAACCCGGTCGCGCCGTCCGCGGTCTCGAGCTCGACGACGAACCGCTCGTAGCCGCCGCCACCGCTCATCCAGTCCCCGTCGCGGTACTCGGGGAACATCGTCATCTGGTCCTGCTGTGGCGGGTATTTCGAGGACGACCGGGAGACGTTCGACGACTCGATCTGGCCCTCGTCGGAGTCCTGCAAGTACAGACGGACCTCGCTGATTGTCATGCGCTAGTCATTTATCGGTTCGGCGCATCAACGCGCGCGAACCGGAGAATGTTGCCCTGATCCGTCGGGACAGCGAGTCCCCGACCGTCGCGTCCGGCTGGACGCCGCCGAGCGGTCAGATCATCCGGTAGACCTCGTCCATCCAGATGTCGTCGGCGTCCTCGAGAATCGGAGCCATCACCTCGGCCCATTCGGCCTGTGCCTCGCTGTTTGCCATCACGTGCTCGATGACGGCAGGGTCCTCGACCTCCATGTAGCCGAAGACGTGGCCGTCCTTCTCGAAGACGCTGTAGGTCTCGAGGCCGGCCTCGGAGTCGAGGTACGCCGACTCCAGCGCCTCGGGGACGGTCTCGTGTTTCTCGCGGTACTCCTCGCGCTTGCCCTCCCTAATCCGGAGGTGGAATGCAATTCGTTCCATGGGTTTGGTGTCGTGGTCTGTGGGTCGGTCGTGTGTGGATTGGTCGGCCGTCGGGCGGTCACCGGAACTCGCTCATCACCTCGTCGGCGAACAGCTCCATCATTTCCAGCTCCGGGAAGTCGAGGAACCAGAACTGGAACTTCGTGACGCCCGTCTCGATACGCGCTTCGATCGCCGCGGCACACTCCGCTGGTTCGCCCATGATGAAGTAGTCATCGGCGTTCTCGCGGGTGATGTCCGGCTGGTCCGTGTACTCCTCCTCGAACTGGATGGGCGTCATCAGGTCGACGAGTCGCTCGTACTCCGCCTCGTCGCGCGTACAGATGACGTGGCCGTCCCAGGAGTACTCGATCTCCTCGGGGTCGCGTCCGACCGTCTCGCAGTGGTCCTCGATGACGCCGATCAGGTGCCGCAGCGTCTCCACGTCGCCGTTGAACACGTCGGTGTTCCAGCAGTCGGCGAGCTTCGCGACGAGTTTCAGCGTCACTTGCTCGCCCGTCCCGCCGACGAGGATCGGCGGGTGGGGGTCCTGGATGGGTTTCGGCGCGCAGTACGCGTCCGTGACCGTGTAGTGGTCGCCGTCGAAGCTCGGCGCCTCTTCGGTCCACATCTGCTTGATGATGCGGATGCCCTCGTCGAGACGCATCAACCGCTCGAAGCCGTCGCGGAACTCCCAGCCGTACGCCTCGTACTCCGGCTCGTGCCAGCCCGCACCCATCCCGAGTTCGAGTCGACCACCCGAGAGCACGTCGAGCGTCGCCCCCATCTGAGCGACCAGCGCCGGGTTGCGGTAGTCGTTACACAGGACGAGCGAGCCGATGTTGACGTCCTCGGTGATGCCGGCGATGTAGCTCAACAGCGTCCACGCCTCGTACTCGGCGTGGTCGCGGCCCAGCAGGTGGTGGTCGGGCGCCCAGACGGCGTCGAACCCCAGCTCTTCGGCTTTCGCGACGCCGCGTCTGGTCTGCTCCCACTCGAGCGCGTCGTAGCTCGGCGTGTCCCTGTGGACCGGCTCGCTACTGCCCTCGTCGGGCGCTCCGGCGAACACCGGGACGTTGTACTCGAAGCTGATCTCACGGCTCATCGTCCTTCACCTCCACTCACGGCCTCGTACTCGAAGTAGGCGGGCATCTCCTCGTTTCGCTCCGTGCCCGCACCTAGACGATCTGCGAGCGGGAACTCGACGAACTCCCCCCACGACTCCGTACTCACGCTCGTGACGGCGATGTCGGTGACCTCCATAGTGACCTCTCGATGACCTCGTACGGACCTATCCCCGATTGTATCATAAATCTTTGCAGCAGTCGAACACCTTCACCGTCGTCGGGAACCACCCAAGGGCCCGGTTCCCCACCCTACCTGGTGCACTGCCTGGGTCTCCTCCATCGCGTCGTGTCGCACTCCCTGAGCCTCCTGCGCGCGTGTAGCGCGGGAACCTGCGGCCCCGTACGTCGTCGACCCAATAGTTAACATACCGTGCGTCGACTGTCGCCCATGTCATCCATCACTGGCGTCTACCCCGTTGTGGCGACGCCGTTCACCGCCGCCGGCGCCGTCGACTACGACGCGATTCGCGCCATCGTCGAGACGCAGGTCGAGCGGGGTATCGACGGCGTCATCTGCTTCGGCATCGCCGCGGAGTTCTACAAACTCACGGACGACGAACGGCGGCGGGTCGTCGAGGTGGCCGCCGACGCCACGGCGGGGACAGCCACGGACCTGTTCGTCTCGGTCACGGACCACGCGACGCGGCTCGCGGTCGAGTTCGCGGAGTTCGCCGAGGCGAGTGGTGCCGACGGACTCATGCTCCTGCCACCGTTCTTCCTCGGGCCATCGGAGTCGGCCGTCCTCGCACATACCCGTCGCGTCGGTGAGGCCGTCGACATCCCGGTCATGCTCCAGTACGCACCCGTCCAGACGGGCGTGTCCATCTCGCCGGCGACGCTTTCGGATCTCGCCGCGTCGGTCGAGACGATCCGGGCGTTCAAGATCGAGAGCCGACCGCCAGGACCGTACATCTCCTCGTTGCTCGAGACTGCCGCCGACATCGACGTCGACATCGACGTCCACGTCGGTTACGCCGGCGTCGCGATGCTCGAGGCGTTCGACCGCGGCGCGGTCGGGGTCGTCCCCGGCGCCTCGATCTCGGATCTGTACCGTGACGTCGTCGACCACCTCCGGGCCGGCCGACGGTCGGAAGCCGTGGCGGTCCACACGGCGATGCTGCCCCTGCTCTCGTTCATGATCCAGGATATCGAGGGGTTCATTCACTACGAGAAGCGCCTCCTTGAGGCCGAGGGCCTCGTCGACGCCGTCCACGCCCGCGAGCCGGCGTTCCACCCCGATTCGCACACGGACGCGCGGTTCGAGGAGTGTCTGGCGGCTCTTGCGCCTCACCGCGTCTGACGGCTGGCCCGGCGAACAGGGGTACGTCGCCACTGTTTATACTTCCACCGCGAGAACGTGATCGTCATGACCGTCCTCGACTGTCACACCCATGCCTGGGCCCCGCCGAGTCCCGACCACCCCTGGGTGAACGAGTCGCTCATCCAGCTCGTCGACGGCTACGCCGTCGACCCGGTGTACACGACGGAGAAGCTGCTTGACGACATGGACGCCGTCGGCATCGACGAGGCAGTCCTCGTGCCGTTCCCGCTCGTCGACTGGCAGGACAACACGTACATCATCGAGTCGGTCGGTGCACACGACCGTTTCGCTGGCATCGTCATGCTCGACCCCTTTGCCGACGACGCGGCCGACCGGCTCCACGAACTGATGAGCGAACCGGACGTCATCGGGTTCAGGATCGGTTGCATCTACCCGCGGGATCACATGTGGATGGACCACTACTTCGACCCCGGGCAGGAGTGGCTGCTTGACGCGATCGACGAGACCGACTTCTGGGACGCCGCACGCGAGACGGACGCCCTCGTCCAGCTGTTCGCCCACCGCGAGCAGCTCCCACAGGTGACGCGGCTCGTCGACGCACATCCCGACCTGACCTACGCCGTCGACCACCTCGCCCACGTCGACACGAGCGTCCCGCCCGACGAGGGCGCGTTCGCCGAGTTCGCCCGACTCGCCGAGTACGAGACCGTCGTGGCCAAGCTGTCGGAGGTGCCGCACCTCTCGACGGAGTCGTTCCCCTACGCTGACGTCCACGATCACGTGCGGTGGCTGCTCGACCGCTTCGGTCGGGAACGGCTGGCCTGGGGGTCGGACTACCCCAACATCAGCGCCGTCACCGATTACGAGCGTGGGCTCCGCTGGCTCGACCACGTCGAGGGGCTCTCCGACGCCGACCGCGAGTGGCTGACTGGGCGGTCGTTCCGGCGACACGTCAGCCTGTAACGCGGCAGACACCGTCGCGTATCCGAGCCGATTTCACCGCCCCGGTCGTCCGGTCTCCGCGGTCGATGGCCGTCGTCGACTGCCGCCCGTCGTCCACCGTCGTCACGTCCGCAGCTCGGAGATGTCGAAGCGGATCTTGCACGCCGCCGCGTCGTACGCCGCCTCGAACGCCTCGACACCGTCGCGGAGGGAGTACCCCGTCTCGACGAGTACCTCGCTCTCGACGGCACCCGACTCGAGCACGTACAGCGCTCGCTCGAAGTCCTCCCAGTCGGAGGCGTAAGAGCACTGGACGTCGAGTTCGGCGCGGAGGAGCGCGGCGTAGTCGAGTTCGGCCAGCCCGCCGAGTCCGACCACGACGATCTGTCCACCCTTCCGCGTGACGTCGGCGGCGGTCTCCAGTCCCGAGGGGTGTCCCGTCGAGTCGAGGACGACGTCGAACCCGAGCCCGTCCGTCCGTTCGTCGGCGACTGTCCCGATGTCGGTCTCGCTGACGTCGACCGCCTCGAAGCCGAGCTCGCGCGCGATGGGCAGTCGGACCGCGGCGTCCTTGCCGACCCCCGAGACGATGACCTCGCCGCCCTGTGCCCGGGCGATCTGGGCGGTCAGGAGACCGATGGGACCGGGTCCCTCGACCAAGACGCGGTCACCCGCGCCGACCCGCGAGCGGCGTTTGACCGCCCGGATGGCCACACTCGTCGGCTCGACGATCGACGCGGTCGCCAACGAGAGGTCGTCGGGTACGTGGTGCAGATGCGCCTCGGGAACGGCGACGTACTCGGTGAACGCGCCGTCGTGGTGGATGCCGGTGATGTGGGCATCGATGCAGAGGTTCGGCGCCCCCGACAAGCAGTGATAGCAGTCCCCGCACGACCGGATCGGCATCTCGACCACGCGGTCGCCGACGTCGAAGCGGGTGACACGCTCGCCCGTCTCGACGACGGTCCCGGCGTACTCGTGGCCCACGATCCGGGGGAACTCCATGAAGCTGAACGCGTCCTTGAACGTGTAGATGCCGAGGTCGCTTCCACAGAGCCCGGCGTACGCCACCTCGACGAGTGCCTCGTCCGGTCCCGGAGCGGGCTTCGGCCGCTCGAGCAACTCGATGTTCCCGTGACTCCCCGCAGTTTTGGCTAGCCCGTCCATACGGTCGGATTCGTGGCTGTCAGTATTGAACCTACTGTCGGTCGGGTTCGTGGGCGTGGGTGGTTCTCCGCGCTACGTCTCGGTGAGGAAGGGGTTCGTCACTGCGCCGTGCTCGGCGGAGCCGAACAGCGCGCCGTACTTCGCCAGCACGGCGCCGGAAGGGGTAGGCGTCGACGGTTCGTACCGCTCGAGCCGCGCCTCGAGTTCGGCGTTGCTCACGTCGAGGGTGATCGTCCGCGCCGGCAGGTCGATCTCGACGACGTCGCCCTCCTCGACGACGCCGATCGGGCCACCCAGCGCCGCCTCCGGTGCGACGTGGCCGAACATGGGGCCCCGCGATCCCCCCGAGAAACGACCGTCCGTGACGAGCGCCACGTCGTCCTCGTGGCCCTGGCCGACGACGGCGGCGGTGACTCCGAGGCTCTCGCGCATCCCCGGTCCGCCACGCGGTCCCTCGTTACGGATGACGAGCACGTCGCCGGACTCGAGTTCGCCCGCCTGGACGTAGTCCATCGCGTCCTCCTCGCGCTCGAAGACGCGGGCCGGCCCCCGGTGGTGGAACGCGTCGCTCCCGGTGATCTTGTGGACGGCGCCGCCGGGCGCGAGGTTGCCCGAGAGGATAGCCAGCGCCCCCTGCTCGTGGATGGGATCGTCGAGCGGCCGGACGACCGCCGGGTCGACCGCATCGTCCGGTGGCAGGTCGAGGGCCGCGAGGTTCTCCGCCATCGTCTTCCCGGTGACGGTCATCGCGTCGGCGTGGATGAGGTCCGCCTCGAGTAGCCGCCGGAGGACGACCGGGACGCCCCCGTTGTCGTCGAGGTCTTTCATCAGGTAGGTGCCGCCTGGACTGAGATTGCAGATGTGGGGCGTCCGTCGCGAGATCTCGTCGAAGTCGTGGACGTCGAGTTCCACACCGGCCTCGGCGGCGATGGCGAGCAGGTGGAGGACGGCGTTGGTCGACCCGCCGAGCGCGACGAGCAGGGTGATGGCGTTCTCGAACGCGTGTCTGGAGAGGACATCGCTCGGGCGCAGGTCCGCCTCGACGCAGCGCATGACGGCCTCCCCTGCCTGCCGGGCGATGTCCTGTCGCGCATCCGAGACCGCCGGCGCGGCGGCCGTCCCGGGCGGAGCCATCCCGAGCGCCTCGGCAATCGAGGCCATCGTGTTGGCGGTGTACATCCCGGCACAGGAGCCCTCGCCGGGGCAGGCGACGCACTCGAGTTCGTACAGGTCCTCGTCCGTCATCTCGCCGACCGCGTGAGTCCCCACCGCCTCGAAGACGTCGAGCAGGGTGACGTCCTCGCCCCGGTACTGACCAGGGAGGATAGCGCCGCCGTAGAGGAACACCGAGGGGAGGTCGGTCCGGGCCGCCGCCATCAGCATCCCGGGGAGGTTCTTGTCGCAACCGGCGACCGTCACGAGCGCGTCGAGTTTCTCCCCGATTGCGACGAGTTCGACGCTGTCGGCGATGAGTTCCCGCGAGATGAGCGACGTCTTCATCCCCTCGTGTCCCTGCGTGATGCCGTCGCTGATCGTGACGGTACCGAACTCCATGGCCATCCCGCCGGTTGCGTCGACGCCCTCGCCGGCCGCCTCGGCTACCCGATCGAGGTGGACGTTACACGGCGTCAGGTCGGCTGCGGGGTTCGCTACCCCCACCATCGGCGAGGCGAGGTCCTCGTCGTCGAACCCCATCGCGCGGAACATCGCCCGGTGCGGCGCGTGCTCCGGCCCGTCGGTGATCTCGTGGCTCGGCAGACGCTCGGACTTGGAGACGCTTGGCTTCCCGTCGTGCATGATCTGTGACGCCGCGCTGCGAGCCTAAGTGTTTCGTCGGTCGCGACAATCCGGCGTGCCTGGACCCGGCTCTCGCTCCGTCGACCCTCGCTGTCCCGGTTCGATCGTCCACGACTTCCTGTCACTCTTCCAGCAGCCCGCGTTTCGCTGCCTCTTCGCGGAGGATCGGGACGCCCGCCAGCATCGTGTCGTACCCCTGTAAACTCGCCAGCTCCAGGACACAGACCAGCTCCGCCTGCGTCGCGCCGTGACCGATGGCGTTCTCGACGTGTGCCTCCAGTCCCGGACCGTACAGGTGGGTCGTCGAGGCGTCGATAGCGACGTAGACGAGTTCGCGGAGCTTCGGGTCGAGGGTGCCTCGTTCCCACGGTGACGCCGACAGGTCGGTGTACTTCTCGAGGAACGCGTGGTCGCTCTCCAGCACTGACTCCCAGAACGCCGACCAGTAGCCACGGCGCTCCTCGAACGCCTCGCGGACGCGCGTGCGGTCGGCCGCGTCCCCGGCCGGTGGGCCGTCGAACGCGTCGGCGACGAGCGGCAGCCCCTCGATGAGCGAGTGCATGCCCACCCCACAGGTCAGCTCGAACACCTCCCTGATCTCCGCCGGTGTCGCGCCTGCGTCGAGCGCGTGGCCGACGCTGGCGCGCAGTCCGTCGGCGTAGAGGTGCGTCACGGTGGCGTCGAGCGCAACGGCGATGAGCGCCGTTTCGCGTTCGTCGAGAGCGTCCTGCGTCCACACGTGTGCGGCCAGCCGCTCGTACCGACGGAAGGACTCCTCGTCCAGCCGCAGCCACTCCCCATGTGCCGCCCGCCACAGCCCCACCGCCTCGAGGAATGACGTCTTCAGGGCTCGCTGTGTGTCGGAGAGTTCGTGATCGGTCATCGACCCGCCAGACGGCCGATCGGGACAAAGGTGTTGTGTCGGCACGTCGGGTGGCTGCCGAGCGAGCTGGTTCGACCCTCCGAGACGCCGGACTGCTCCGTGTGTGGCCGTCCCACAAAGGCTTAATAGTCGCCTCTCGAACGACTCGTTCAACGGAGACGACTACCTCCGTAGCGAGCCATCTATGAAAGCGATAGTCCAGACTGGACCCGAGACAGTCGAACTCCAGGAGCACGAGGAGCCGTCGCCGGGCGACGGGGAGGTACTCGTTCGCGTCCACACGGCCGGCATCTGTGGCAGCGACGCCCACGCGTACCGGTACGAGGGCGGCTACGAGTGGATCAAACTCCCCCGGATCATGGGCCACGAGTACTCGGGGACGGTCGCCGCCGTCGGTGACGACGTCGACACCCTCGACGTGGGCGACCGCGTCATCGAGGAACCGATCCACGACTGTGGCCACTGCTTCCAGTGCAAGAACGGCCAGTCGAACGTGTGTCAGAACTTCTCGATCACCGGCCTCCACCGCGACGGGGCCTACGCCGAGTACACGGTCGTCGAGCCCCGACATCTCCACGCCATCCCCGACGGCGTCCCGCTCGGGCACGCGGCCATCACGGAACCCACGAGCATCGCCACCCGTGCCGTCTTCGACCAGTCTCGGACGACGCCCGGCGACGACGTCCTCGTCGAGGGGCCTGGTCCCATCGGGGTGCTCGTCGCCACGGTTGCCGACTCGATCGGTGCGAACGTCCTCGTCTCCGGCCTCTCGCAGGACGAGACGGCGCGGCTTCCCATCGTCGAGGAACTCGGTATCCAGACGCTCAACTCCGACACCGACGATATCGAAGCCCATCGTGAGACGTTCACCGACGGCCGCGGGTTCGACATCGTCTTCGACACGACCGGTCACAGGAGCGGTGTCGAGATGGCGACCGACCAGGTCCGGAAGGGGGGACAGATCGTCGTCGTCGGGCTCCCGGGCGAACCCAGCGAACTGTTCATGACGCCGCTCGTCCGCGGCGAGGTCGACCTCAACACCTCCTACGGCTCGATGTGGTCCAACTTCGAGCAGGCGCTCCGGCTGATGGAGAACGGGACCATCGACACCGAGACGATCGTCGACGACTCCTACACCGTCTCCGATCCGACCAGCGCCTTCGAGTCGTTCCTCAACGCCGAGGCGGTCAAGCCGGTGTTCCGGTTCGAGGAGGGGACCTGAGCGGACACCCCTCGGACGGTCGACTCTCCTCTGTCGCGTCGCTCCGCCCGCTCTCGAGATTCGTGCCACCGCAGACCACGATCCGGACAATCGAAGCGTGGTCCGTCCGGCTCCCCCCGCGACGACTGGCCTATCTCTCGACCTCGCTCCTACACCTCGACCTCGCCCGTGACCTCGCTTTCGGCCCGCTCGGTCATCAGACGACCCTTGAGGAGCCGTTCCGTGGTCGCCTCGAACGCGTAGATGTGTTCGGGAGCGATGGTCAGCGTCACCTCGTCGCCCTTCCCGAGGTCGTGGAACTGGCTGACCAGCGCCGTGATGTCGGTTTCACTAGTGTCAGCGTAGAGCACTGCCTCCGTGCCCAGCGGTTCGACGACCCGGACGGTCGCCTCGATCTCGGGGCCGTCGGTTCGACGCATCGACCGCTGGTAGAGGTCCTGCGGTCGGAATCCGATGCGGGCGTCGACCTGCTCGGCGTCGGTGTCGACGAGTGCCGCGGGCAGGTCGAACGAAAGCGTCCCGGTGTCGACCCGGTAGCTGTCACCCTGTCGGATCAGCGTCGCGTCGAAGAGGTTCATGTCCGGGCTGCCGACGAACTGCGCGACGAACAGGTTCGTCGGTTCGTTGAACACCTCGCTCGGTGTCCCGAGCTGCTGGAGCTCGCCCCCGTTCATGACGGCGATCTTGTCGGCGATCGACATCGCCTCCTCCTGGTTGTGGGTGACGTAGACCGAGGTGATGCCCACCTTCGACTGGAGTTCGTCGATCTCGGTCCGCATCGTCTTCCGGAGTTTCGCGTCGAGATTCGCCAGCGGCTCGTCGAAGAGGAACAGCCGGGGTTCGCGGATGATGGCACGGCCCAGCGCGACGCGTTGTTTCTGCCCGCCGGACAACGCGGACGGCTTGTTGTTGAGGAGGGCTTCGATCTCCAGCATCTCGGCGACAGCCTCGATCTCGCTGTTGATCTCCTCGTCGGAGAGGTTCTTCTTCTCCCGCCGGAGTCCAAACCCGAGGTTCCGGCGGACGTCCATGTGGGGGTAGAGTGCGAAGTCCTGAAACACCATCGCGACGTCGCGGTTGCGGGCCTTCACGTCGTTGACGACGACTCCGTCGAAGGAGATCGTCCCAGACGTCGGCATCTCGAGGCCGCCGATCATCCGGAGCGTCGTCGTCTTGCCGCAGCCGCTCGGGCCGAGAAGCACCAGGAACTCCCCGTCGTCGACGGTGAGTGAGACGTCGTCGACGGCAACGACCCCCTCGCCGTCGGGGTCGCCGAAGACTTTCGTGACACTGTCGAGTTCCAACTCGGTCATGGCTGAGAGCATGCAATCGGCCTTATTAAAAGTACTGTCGATGAACGACCAGGGACGGTCGTCCGTCGGACGGAGGCGGACTACGAGGTGTCTGTCTCACGTCGGATCGGTAGCAGCGACCGCGACCGAGTGCAGGAGGGAAACTGGAGCCGCCGGTCGTCAGCCTTTGATGGCGCCGCCGGTCAGCCCCTGGACGAAGTACCGCTGGATGTAGGCCAGCCCGACCAACACCGGGAGCGACACCAGGATGGACGCGGCCGCGACGACGTTCCACTGCGTGTTGAACCCCTGGACGAAGGTGAGAAGTCCCGGTGGGACAGTGAACTTCTCCTGGTTGAGGAGCGTCAGCGCGAACACCAGCTCGTTCCAGGCCAGGAGGAACGCGAAGATGAACGACGCGATGAGCGAGTTCCGCGCCATCGGGACGAGCACGTGCCAGAACGTCTCGAAGGGCGTACACTGATCCATCCGCGCGGCATCGAGGATGGAGTCCGGGAAGTCGTCGAAGAAGCCTTTCATCAGCCAGACGACGAACGGTGCGGTCATCGCCCCGTAGATGAGCACCAGTGCGAGGTGGCTGTTGAACAGGTTGAGCGTCGAGATGAGTTCCCACTCGGGGACCATGATTGCCGTCCCCGGGAACATCAGCGATGCCAAGAGGAGGCTCATGATGGCGTTCTTTCCGAAGAACTCCTGCCGAGAGAGCACGTAGGACGCCACGGTCCCGAAGACGACGGCGATGAGACCAGCGCCGATGGAGACCTTCAGGCTGTTGGCAATGAGCAACAGGACGTCGATATCGATAGCGGAGGAGATCTCCCATCCGAACGTGTTCCGGAGGAACGCTGTGTGGCCGCCCGCCTGCAACGACGACTCGACGACGAGGCGGAACCCCTCGAGCGACGGCGTGGCGGGGAACACGGTCGGCGGGATCTGCTGGATTTCGGCAGTCGTCTTGAACGCCGTCACCACCATCCAGTACAACGGGAAGAGGACGAAGAGTGCGAGCAGTGCCGTCGTGAGGCCGATCACCACCTTCCGGAGATACGTGCCCGCGGTCGAGTCGTACAGCCACGACTGGTTGGTACGGAACTCTTCGACCGTCTCGGGGCGCTTGATCGCCATCTCAGAACCCTCCCTGGACCTTGTCGTAGGCCTTGATGTAGTAGTACGAGAACACCAACAGGATGCCGAACAACAGCATCGAGAGCGCCGATGCGAAGCCCACCTGGAAGTCGACGAACGCGGCCCGGTAGATCATCACCGGGAGCGTGCTGCTGGAGACACCGGGACCGCCTTTCGTCATCACCCACACCATCGAGAAGTTCCTGATATTGTATATGAGCATCAGGAGGAAGCCGATGGCGAGGTTGTACCGCATCATGGGAAGCGTGATGTGCCTGAACTGTTCCCACGGCGTCGCACCGTCCATCCGTGCGGCCTCGTAGAGGTGCTCGTCGATCCCCTGCAATGAGGTAAGCGTCAGCAGCGCGAACAGCGGTGCGAGCCGCCAGACCATCCCGACGATGGGTGGCCACAGTGCCAGGTCGGTCGACCCGAGCATGACGATGTACTCGTCGATGAGGCCAATCTGGACGAGGAGTTCGTTGATGATGCCCTGCGAACCGCCGAACATGAACTGCCAGATCGACGCCCCGACTACGCGCGGGAGTACCCACGGGATGAGGACGATCGCGCTCGCGACACTCGTGTACGGCAGCTTCTCTTGCAGGAGCCACCCCAGCACGAATCCGATGACGATCGCCGCGAGCGTTCCGACCGTGACCCAGACGAACGTGTTCCAGAGGACCTGGTGTATCTCCGAATTCGTCCAGATCTCCGCGTAGTTCTCGAGGCCGACGAACTCCGCCTCCTCCGGGTTGAGGAGGCGCTTGTCGGTGAAGCTACTCCTGATAGCCTGTGCGATGGGGTAGAGGATGAACACCCCCACCAGCACCATGACCGGGAGGATGGGAAGATACACCCTGAATCCCTCCGGCACCCGACCGAGTGCCCTCTCGTACGACGCCTGCGCTTGGTCTCCGTAACTCATGTTAAGTCGGTGTTCAACGGATTTATCCGACGACCGCAAAAGTATTTCCCCACCCGTGTGAGCCGCTGTGGCGGTGATGGGAGAGGGTGATCCCAGTGGTCGATGGAACCGGGGTCGTGGCCGTCGACGATGCGGGTGCAGCCGGAACCACCGAAGCAGGAGCAGCGACGGAGTCGGGCGTGGCGATGGTGAGCGATACGACGGGCCGGCCAACGACTCGACGACAGCGCCTCAGAGGTTGTCGTCGAGGATCTCCTGGATGTCCGAGTTGACGTCGCTGCAGGCCTGTTCGGCGGTTTTCTCGCCCAACATGACTGGCTGGAGTACCTTGGTGTTGATCTCGCTTTGGACCGACGCGATGCCCGAGAACGAGGGGAAGCTGGAGGTCTGGTTGAACAGGTTGCCGTCCTGATACAGCGTCACCAGATCGCCGAACTGGCTCATGAACAGGTCTGACGGGTCCTCGAACGCGCTCTTGAGGGTCGGAACCCGTCCCCTGATCCCGACGTCGGCCTCCTCCGTGTAGGTCCAAGGGGCGAGCTGCTCGGGCTGGCTCCACCACTCGATGAAGTCGAACGCGGCCTGCCGCTCGGCATCGTTGGCGCTACCGGACGCAAGCATATGTCCCTGGGCGTTCTGCAGGAGCAGGTTCTTCGGCTCGAACTGACCCGTGACGCTATCGGGCAGTGGTGCGCGGGTGACCACGT
This sequence comes from Salinigranum salinum, assembly GCF_009176545.1. GTDB lineage: Archaea > Halobacteriota > Halobacteria > Halobacteriales > Haloferacaceae > Salinigranum > Salinigranum salinum. The sequence continues at coordinate 1,038,321 of NZ_VTOJ01000001.1, forward strand.
GGCCCTCGCCGTCGAGGAACGGCTGGGGGGCACCGAGCGTCTGGTACACTGCGTTCGCGTGTGAGTATGTGATGAAGATGCCCGACTCACCCTCGCGGAGGAGTCGTCCGGCATCGATGTGGTTGTTCTCGACGACCGAGTCGGGGAACAGCCCTGCCTCGGCGATGTCCTGGTACAGTTTGACGCCATCGACGAAGCCAGGCTGGTCGACCGTCGCTGTCCCCGTCTCGGGGTCGAAGTACCGGCCGCCGTTCGCGTAAACGAAGCCGATGAAGTAGCCGGTCGTTAGCCCGAAGTCGGTCCCAGAAGCGGTGATGGCCGCCGACACCTCGTCGAGTTCCTGCATCTCCTGACCGACCTGGATGAGTTCTTCCCAGGTCCGGGGCGGCGCGTCGAAGCTCGTCTGCTCGAGGTAGTCGGTCCGGATGTCGATGAACGGTCCGAGGTCGGCGTAGCCGCCGGGAAGCCCCCAGAGGTGTTCACCCTCCGTGTCACCGAGGTCCGCGTAGGTGTTGACCTGGTGGTTGGCGTCGACGAACGGTTCCATAATATCCTCGAGCCGGTCTTGGAATGGTTCCTGGTCGAGTGGCTCGAGCGCTCCTGCCGCCACGTAGTCGGGGACTTGCTGGAGCTGGCCCGCCATCACATGTGGGAGGTTATTATTGGCCGCCGCGGAGGCGATAATCTGGTACTTCTGTCCCCACTCCTGGTGCTGGTAGTTGACGTTGTGTGTCTGGAAGTTCTCGTAGTGGGTGCTGACATACTCCCGTTCCGCGGGGATCCCACCGAACACCCAGAAGTCAAGGTTCTGTGCGCTGCTTCCGCCGCCACCACCACCGTCGCCGCCACCGCCGTCACCACTCCCGCCGCTTCCACCATTGCCGTTACCGCCGTTGCCACCGTTACCGCCACCGCCACTGCAACCCGCGAGTGCTGCGGCCATGCCGGTTCCGACTCCTGCCATGTACCTGCGCCTGCTGAGACGGGTCTTTTGCTTACCCATGTGTACGTTTATCATATCTGTCGTCATCATTAAATAAGTGTGTCGGTGAGTGCTAGAGTGGGTGTCACCGCCGGCGCACCCACGCCTGGCGGGTTTCACCTTCACCCTGTCTCAACGCTCGTCACGCCGGACGTCCGGTGATGGCGAACGACCTGACTCACGTATCATGTCATTCGACGGATTGATCCTGTGAGTGATACCATGTCACAATCTCTCACGATCTGGAGCCGTCGGCCGTTTTGCACCGGTCAGGCGGGCGAAAGTGAGAGGCGTTCGACGGGGTGGATCAGTAGCGATGTGCCGTTCGGCCATGCCGTCTGACCGTTTGGTTGTCAGCCATCGTTCGACCCGTGAATCTACCGGATAAAGTCCACAGACAACGGTTCTAAGGGGACCAACGCGAATAGACGATTGTTTGGTATGACCAAACATTTATGCCTCTCGCTCTAAATGATCGATCATGAACCATCTGGAACAGACGGACGGCATCCGGGTCGGGGCGACGAAGACGACGTTCGAGATCATACATGCACTCAAAAACCTCGATGGAGCCGGCGTCTCGGAGGTCGCACGGCACCTCGACAAACCCAAGACGACGGTATTCGACCATCTTAAAACGCTCGAGGAGCTCAACTACGTCACCGCCGACGAGGACGAGTACCGCATCGGTGCCCGGTTCCTTGATCTCGGGGGATACGCCCGCGACCGCATGAAGATCTTCCAGGTCGCTCAGCCACAGGTGGACGAACTCGCCGCGAAAACCGACGAACACGCCAACCTGATGATCGAAGAACACGGACTCGGTATCTTCCTCTACACCGCTGAAGGTGAGAACACGGTCAAACTCGACACCTACTCCGGCCGTCACGTCCACCTCCAGACGACAGCGCTCGGAAAGGCTATCCTCGCACACACTCCGCGCGAACGCGTTGAGGAAATCCTCGACAAACACGGGATGCCGCAGATCACCGAGTGGACCATCACCGATCGAGATTCGCTGTTCCAGGAACTCGCCGAGATCCGTGAGCAGGGCTACGCGACCGACACGGAAGAGCGCGTCAAAGGGATGTGGTGCGTCGCCGCACCGATCACGGATTCGGAAGGCGCGCCGGTCGGCGCCGTGAGTGTCTCGGCGCCGAAGAACCAGGTCCAGGGCGAGCGCTTCCGGGACGAACTCCCGAGTGTCGTTCAGGGAACGGCCAACATCATCGAAGTCAACTTCACCTACATCTAGGCCTGATCCGATGGGCCGGATTCACGTTCGGCAGATCTCTTCTCTCGACCATATCTTACATCTATAGTACTGTAATTGAGTGTCTCCTTAGTTGATCGGTCCTCCGCTCTGTGTGGACGATCCGTTGAACTGCCGGGACGGTTCTGGAACCCGCTTCCATCTCCACTCGGGCGGAGCCCATCGGTGTTTGGTCATACCAAACGACCGTTTCCGGTGGCTACGTTTCTCGTGTGCCGTGTAAATTCCGGTCAGGGTCCATCGAACGACATCGTGGTCCCGAAGTGATCTCGGTAACGGCCGTTCACGATTTGGCGACCGGTCTCGGCACCGACTACTCTCGGTACCGACTGCACAGCCACATCGAGGGGACGCAACAAGATTCATACCCCTTCCACAAGGTCGTCCCCCATGGAGCAGCCCACGGAGACGAACTCGCTTGAGGTGCGCTGGTTCGACTCGGGGTCACCACCGCAGGAGCTGGTCGAGTGGATCACCGACCTGGGACCAGTCGACACCACGACGCGGATGGACCTGTACTGTGCGCCGGTCGATCCCGCCTCGAACCTCAAACTGCGGGGCGGGGACGGCGAGTACGTCGAGTTGAAGCGCCGCCTGGGCGGCCCCGACCGATACGAGTTCGGCCCCGATGTCACAGGCAGCGTCGAGCAGTGGTACAAGTGGAGTTTCCCCCTCGATCACACGCCGAGCCTCTGGACGGACGATCCGACCGGGCTGTGGCTCCCCGTGGAGAAGACGCGCACGCTCGCCGTCCTCGACAGCACCGACCACCCGTCGGTCGACGACGGCGTCTCGGACCTTTCGGTGACGACCCACGTCGAGGTGACAGAAGTGAGGGCGCTGTCGGAGACGGCCTGGACCTGCGGTCTCGAGGCAGCCGGACCCCCCGAACACCTCGAAGACGCGCTCAGTGCTGTCGGGTCGGCAGTGTTCGGTGATGCGTTCCCGATCGGACTCTCGGCGAAGCAGTCGGTCGGATACGCCGGGTGGATCCAGGGACTCACGGCGGACAGCGGTCCGTCCGAGGCGGTCCTCGTGCCATCGAACCGGTGAGTGCTGGCGCTCCGGGAACGTGGCTCGTATATCAAATTCGAATATATCCGAGAAATATGTCACTTGTGGCGTCGATCGTCACTCGAGTGTCGAGAGACGACGTCCCCACGGCTCTGCGCGCCGTGGCTTCTCCCTGCCGCGCTCGCTTCGGCGAGATCGTCGGTCGACTCCAGCGACAACGGCCGAGACAGCACGACGGACCAGAGTCGCCCCGGTCGCGCATCCACGACGTCTTTCAGAGCGGTCCTGATACGGTTCACGCGGTCGACCGGGCCGAAAGAGAGCTCACGAATTGCGGTTCACCAGGGTCGTCCGAGGGAGATTCACTTCCCATCGACGTCGAGAGTTCGTCGGCAGGGATATGTCGCTCTCCCGGCCGATTCGCGATCGAAGATCGGTCATGTCTATAGCCGGACTTAAACGAACAAATATCAAGTATCAGTAAAGAAAAATGATAGAGTACACTACTACTCCGGGCTCGCCGAGTGGCTCGACACTCCCGGTGGCCTGTGTCTTTTATACTGGTGGGAGTCGTACGCTCCTTCCACTGGTCCGGTCGCGCCAGCGAGAGGTGCCATCCACCGTGAAACTCTCAGTGAAAGCCAACGATCTGCTCGGATCGGACGTCGAAGACACCGACATGGTCCGTCGCGCCGCGGACGCGGGAGCCGACGCGATCGGGTACTGGCCCTGGTCCGCCGAACGTCCGGGTGACGTGGTCGACACCGCCGCGAGCGAGGGGGGTCGACGTCGCGTCCCTCTCGGGCGGGAGTCCACGACTCACGGGGCCGGAGTTCCCCCTGACCGACCCCACGGCTCGTGACGACACGGTTACGGAACTCGCTCGTGCGATCGACGGATCGGCCGGCGGACGGTCGGGCAACGCGGCTGGCGTGTCTCTCCGACACTCGACCGCTGGCTCGGGTTCGTGAATCCCTCTGCTCTCGTTCAGCCCAGGTCCCTGTCCACCCCGGCCAGCCTGTCTCCGAGGACCGCACGGACCGACGAGACGTCCCCGCCGATTCGGACGATCTGATAGCCTGCGTCGACGGCCGCGCGTGCCTCCTCGACGCTGTTCCGGATGCGTCCGATGGGAACCCCCGCGTCGAGACAGGCCTCGAGCGTGCGGTCGACCGCGGTTTGGACGCGTTCGGGATGTTTCGCGAGCGGGTCGCCTCCCGACATCGACATCGCCAGATCTGCGGGGCCGACGAAGGCGAAGCCCAGCTGTGGGACGGCGAGGATCTCCTCGATGTTCTCCACGGCGCGTTCGTTCTCGATCATCGTCCCGACGAGGATCTCCTCGTCCTCGCCGCCGATGAAGCTGTCCACGTAGCCGGCCCACCGCCCCGACCGGCCGACGCCGACTCCTCGATCCCCGACGTCGTCGTCGTAGGCGAAGTACGCGGCCTCGACCGCCGGACGCAGTTCGTCGGCGGTCTCGATTCGCGGCAGGAGGATCGTCCGGACGCCGGCGTCGAGCACCTTTCGGATCAGCGGCGGATCGGGCGCAGGAAGTCGAATCAGCAGGTCGATGTCGGCCGCCTCGGCGGCCCGGGTCAGCTCTTCGAGGGCGGTGCTGTCGTACGGGCTCGGTCCCCCGTGTTCGAGGTCCAGCCAGACGTAGTCCAGTCCGAGCTCTCCCATGACCTCAATCACGGTCGGCGAGAACGTCGCACAGCTGGCACCGAACACCGTCTCACCGCGCTCGAGCGCCCGACGGAGGCCGTTCTCGGTCCTCATTCCGCTCCCTCCTCGTCTTCGTTCTCGAGGGCGTCGCGGTTCACCGTCGACTTCGGAAGCCCTCCTTCGTAGACGGTTCGGACGTTCGCGGCCGCCCGCTGGCTCATCCGGGCGAGCGCCTCGCCGGTCACGCCGGCGACGTGGGGCGTCAGGAGGACGTCGTCGCGGTCGTAGAGCGGATTGTCCACCCCCGGCGGCTCCGTCTCGAACGTGTCGAGACCGGCGCCACCCAGCGCACCACGTTCGAGCGCCGCGAGGAGCGCCGCCTCGTCCACGACGGGTCCCCGCGAGGTGTTGACGAGGACGCCGTGTTCGCCGAGCGCCGCCAGTTCGTCGGTCGAGACCGCGTGTCGCGTCTCTGGCGTGAGCGGCGCGTGAACACTCACGGCGTCCGACCGTGCGAAGAGGGCCGGCAGCTCCCGCACCCGCTCGACACGCGCAGGAACGTCGTCGTCGGGGACGTACGGATCGTACGTGAGGACCGTCTGTCCCATGCCGTGTGCGAGGTCCGACACCTCGCGTGCGATGGCACCGAACCCGAACAGCCCGAGCGTATCCCCCGTGAGTTCGCGGCCGACGAACGCCGACCGGTTCCACTCCCCCGCCCGCACGTGTCGGTCGGCCGTGCGGAGGTTCCGACGGACAGCGAACAGTAGCGCGATCGCGTGCTCCGCGACGGATCGTGCGTTGGCCCCGGGCGTGTTGCAGACGACGATTCCCCGGCGGGACGCCGCGTCGACGTCGACGTTGTCGAGGCCGGCGCCGTGTTTGGCGATCACCTTCAGCTTCGACGCCCGCGCGATGACGTCCGCGTCGAGTTCGGCGACTCTGACGACGACGGCGTCGTAGCGGCCGACGTCTTCGAGTGCGTCCTCGACGCTGTCGTACTCGTCCATGCCGGTGCACCGGGCGATGTCCGCGAGCGACTCCGGGCCGGATGGGTCGATCTGCGGCGGGAGCAGCACGTTCCAACTGTCGGTCATACAGTGCCCCTTCAGTGGTGAGAGACAAAAGTGTGTAGCCCGGGGACGGGACCGGACGGACCCAGGGTAACCACTTATGACGCTGCCAGTTCCATCACGCCTCTATGGAACGATACGATCGGCTGTACGAACTGTACACCAACCACGATACGGAGACCTTGCGGGCGCTCCAGAACCTCGCCGACCTGTTCCCGCTGGTGGAGTCGTCTGTCGCCCTCGACCGCTGGAAAGAGATCAACGAGGAACTCGCGGCGGGCAAACGAGAGATCCAGCACGCCTTCGTCGATGGCGGAGCGGTGCTCGCCGATCTCGCGACCCGGGCACGACAGGAACAGGCGTTCGCCGGCCTCGACCTGTACAACAAGTACGGTCGCGCGGTGAACGTGTTCGTCCTCGACGTCGACGAGACGTTGCGCTCGACGGGGAGCACCGACAACGAGATCCCGAACGACACGCTCAACCTGCTTACCAAGTTCCACGACGAGGGGATCCCCATCGTCATCTGTACGGGACAGACCCTCGAGAACGTCAAGGGGTTCGCGATCCAGGGGCTGGGCAGTGAGATCGTCCACTCGGGAAACTTCGGCATCGTCTACGAGACCGGGACCGGGGTCTTCGCCCCGGGTCACGGGGCTCGGACGAAGCAACTGCTCTACGAGGACCTCGACGACGAGATCAGGGCTGTCTTCGACGACGTCCGGACGCGGGTGCTCTCGGCGGCACCGGAGAAGCTCCGCACGGGCTGTCACCTCCAGGGAAACGAGTTCAACATCACGATGAAGCCCAACTTCGACACGGGGTCCGACGCAGCCGTCGAGATCATCGACGAGGCGCTGGTCTACGAGATCGAACTTCTGGCCGATGCCGTCTCCTCGCTCGACCGGATCGACGAACGCCACGGGGCGTCCGTCTCGGCGTGGACGCGCGCGTACTACGCCGAGCAGGACCCCGAGATCCACGCGGTGCTCGAAGAGGAGGGGGCACTCCCGGACGTCCCCGTCGACGACGTTCCCGAGAACCTGGCGAACGTGCTCGAACGGATCGACATCGGCTACTACGAGGGTGACGCCGCCGAAGTCGGCAGTCTCGAACTGACGAAGGTGGTCGGGGTCGAGGCGGCGTTCGACGTGCTCGACATCGAGAACCCCTTCGCGGTCGTCATGGGCGACTCCAAGAGCGACCTCCGCGTCATGCGTTGGGTCCAGGAGCACGACGCCGGGATCGGCGCCGCTCCGGAGCACGCCTCGCAGGCAGTCCTCGACCACGTCGAGTCGACCGACGACCTCGTCTTCGACGAGGGGCGCGCTGGCGACGTCCTCCGGACGGTGTACGCGCTGAATCGGTTCGCCGAAGAGAGGTAGGCGAGCGACGGACCGCACCCGGCGGGTCAGCGGCCGGTGTCATCGCCACCGCCGTAGGGGGCGAGGGTGCCGAGGTCGGCACCACGGACGGCGTACGCCACCCAAACCGTCATGTACCGTGGTCGAGAAGTTTTCTCAGTGACCTGACAATGCACCACGCACACACCGACGCACAGAGCCTCTCGGCGTACGAAGCGCATCTCACTGCCGACCAGCGTCGAGCGATCGAAGAGACGGCGGCGGATCTCACGGGCCTCCACGTGGCACACGTCAACACGACCGCGGGCGGTGGCGGCGTCGCCGAGATGCTCCATGGAGTGGTCCCGATCGCCAACGATCTGGGCGTAGACACCGACTGGCTGGTCATGGAGGCACCCGACGAGTTCTTCGACGTGACGAAGGCGATCCACAACGGTCTCCAGGGCGGCGACCGCGAGTTCACGACGGAGATGCGTGAGCTGTACCGCTCGGTTACCCGCCGGAACGCCGACGCTCTCGACGGGGCGTACGACGTTCTCGTCCTGCACGACCCACAGACGCTGGGAATGATCCCGACGATCACCGAGCGGTTCCCGGAGACGGCGCTGGTCTGGCGCTGTCACATCGACCTTACGGACGCCACACCGGCGTACCTCGACTTCGCGCAGTCGTACGTGGAGCCGGTCGACACCGCGGTGTTCACGCTCCCGGCGTACGGGGAGGCGATCTCGGGCGTCGAGAAGGTGATAATCCACCCCGCGATCGACCCGTTGACCGAGAAGAACCGTCCACTGGACGAACTCTCGGGAGAGGCGGCCGAGGCTGCGGCGCTCGAGAACTACCCGTTCGATCCGTCCCGACCGCTGCTGGTGCAGATCTCGCGGTTCGACCCCTGGAAGGATCCGCAGGGCGTGATCGAGACCTACCGGACGGTGACTGCGTCGGTCCCCGACGCACAGCTCGCGCTCGTCGGCGCGATGCCGGAAGACGATCCCGAGGGGATCGAGGTGTTCCGCGAACTGGAGGCGATCGCCGAGGACGACGGCGACGTCCACCTCCTGACGAACCTGCCCGACGCCGGAATCAACGCCGTGCAGCGACACGCCGACGTCGTGCTCCAGAAGTCGTTGCGCGAGGGGTTCGCGCTGACCGTCTCGGAAGCACTCTGGAAGGGGACGCCGGTCGTCGGAGCGAACGTAGGCGGCATCCCGCTCCAGATCGACGACGGGGAGAACGGCTTCCTGATCGACCCACGGAACATCGAGCAGACGGCCGACCGCGTCACCCGGTTGCTCGAGGACGATCAGCTGCGACGGCGGCTCGGCGAGCGCGGACGCGAGACCGTGCGCGAAGCGTTCCTGACGCCGCGTCTCGTCGGCGACTTCCTGACGTTGCTCGCCGACGTCACCCCCACCAACTGACAGGGGGCGCCGACGGCCAGTTCACTCCTCGCCCATCCGGACCATCTTGATGAGCGAGTACACCGGGACGCCCTCGATCTCGCTCTGCCCGAGTTTGTCCGTCAGCACGACGCAGGCCCGTGGGGTGCCGCCGCTCTCGCGGAGTCGCTCGATGGTCTCGGTCATCGTCTGTCCGGTGTCGATGTTGTCGTCGACGATGTAGCAGTCGCGGTCCCGGATCGTCGCGAAGTTCTGGGAGAACGATCCCGTTTCGACCTCACGCTCGTCCTCGTTCCACTGGTACTTGCTGGGCATGTAGACGCTGAGGTCGGTGTCGAGCTCCTGGCTGATCACCGTCGCCAGCGGCGCGCCGGATTTGCCGATCCCGACCGTGAGGTCGACGTCCTCCCCCTCGTGGGCGAGCAGATCCGCCATGATCGCGCCGAGGAGACTCAGTCGGTGACCGTCGCGGCCGATCGCGCTCCAGTCGACGTGGACGTCGCTCGGACTGGCCGTGGCCGGTTCCGGGGTGGCCCCCGGATCGCTCTGGTTGACGAGCCAGCTCGCCGTCTCCCGCGAGACGTTCAGTTCGTCGGCGATCTCCCCCTGTGAGAGCCCGTGTCGCGTGAGTTCACCCGCCCGTTCGATGAGTTTGTCGATCGATTTCATTCGGCATCCGATTGCACACCCCCGGGGATAACTATCGTTTATGAATGCTGAGGGGTAGCTGCTGCAAATAATCGGCCGCGTCACGCGTCGCTGCTCTACCGTGAGTCGAGGACCCGGTCCGGATCGTCGTCGGGCAAGACGTCGTCGATCCCCTCGACGAGTGAACTGTCGACGTCGGCGTCGCGGTCGTCGCGGACCGCCGCGAATTTCGATCCCGATCTGGCTGTCGGACAGCCCCGCACCGCCGACGTCCGCTGGCTCCTCCTCGATGCGGTCGAAGCTCCTCGTGGAACCGAGCGCGACGAGGTGGTCACTCCGTGCCACGGTCTCGTGACGAAACGTCACGAATCTCTGGACTCACTCGGTCCCGTCACGCTTCCGGGTCTCTCCCCGTGAGGCGGCCGGTCCGACTGTCAGGGGACGCCAGAATTTTCAGTATCATTGTTGTAAATACTCTTCGTGCAGACCTCAACGATCATACGGGTGATAGGTATACGATTACAATCGTAGGTCCGTAACGCGACGGTACCGTAGCAACTACGTACTAACTGCCGGATGACACGTTTCCGTACACGTGTGAACCGGCCCGTCTTCGCCGCGGTGTCCATGCATTCTATACAATTTCAAGTTGTCATGACAAAATATACTCATACGTGTATAAGTAACGATGCCGTATCCTTCATGATCTATCGTCAGAAAATTTATTCCGTCTCGACGTCCCCGCCGCAACCTCCCATTTGATACCAGCCGCTCGGCATCGTCGTCGCCCGTTCGTCGCGCCTCTCCTGGATCAGTTCGTTGTCCTGTTCTCACTGGCTGTCGATCAACGACCGCGATCCGGTGTCGGATGTGGTCGTCAGCGGGTCCGCCTCGATGCCGAACTCGTCGTCGAGCACTGTCGCTATCGACGCGATGGAGTTCGTCGTCCGGGAGGTGTTCGAGACGATGTCCTCGCCGTCGTATTCGTGGTGGTCGACACCGTAGTCGAACTGTGGAACCGCCCGTCCCCCGTCGGGGACGCGGAGATTAACACCTCGTCGGCATCGGTCTCCGGATACTGGCTCGTGTCCTCGGGCGTCCGAAAGCTGCCCGGACAGTCGAAGCCCACGTCGACGTCCAGCTCGTCCCGTGAGAGCCGGGACGGCGACCGCTCGTCGCACACGGGAGACGTGTTCCCGCCGGGGATCGGACGGCCTGTGGCAACACCGGTCTGGACGCGCTCACGGCCGGCCGTGACGTCTCGTCGTCCCCACGGATCCACTCTTACGAGCACGGCTCTCCCCACCGGACTCCAGACGCTGCCTCGTTGTGACCTGGTTCACTCCGCGACGACGACGTCCTCGTCGGTCGGTCCCTGTCCGTCGAACTCGGCCACGAGTGCGTCCAGTTCATCGGGGTCGTCGACCGCCGGCATCCGTCGTTCGGCGGTCACGCAGTCGGTGTCGACGCCCAGGTCGTCGCAGACGAGGTCGGCCACCGCCTCGGCCATCTGTCGGTAGGTGGTCAGTTTGCCGCCGACGATGCTCGCCATATTGTCGATTCCGTCGTCGGCGTGGTCGAGCAGGAAGAACCCGCGCGAGATCCCCCGTCCGCCGCGCGCGTCCTCGTCGGGGGCGTACAGCGGCCGGACGCCCCACCACGTCCGGACCGCCGATGCGTCCGCGATGGGTGGGAGCATCTCCGCACACTCGTCGATGCTCTTCTCGACTTCCCACTCCTCGGTCTCGTACTCGTCCGGGTCGCGGACGGGGACGCTCGTCGTCCCGACGACCGCCTCGTCCTCGTGTGGCACGACGATGTCCCCGTCGTCGGGGTCCCGGCAGCGGTTGAGCACCGGGCCGAGTTCGTCGTAGTCCATCGAGACCATCACGCCCCGTGTCGGCTTCATCTGGACGTCGAGGCCGGCCATCGCGGCGACCTTGCCCGCCCAGGCGCCCGTCGCGTTGACGAGGTAGTCGGCGTCGATCCGCTCGTCGACCGCCCCGCCGAGCCGCACGCCCGTCACCTGCCTGTCCTCGACGACGATGTCCTCGACGGGCGCGTGGGGGTGTACCGTCGCGCCTTGGTCGCGAGCGGCGGCGGCGTTCGCGGCGACGAGCCGCGACGGGTAGATGACCGCGTCCGGGACCTCCATCACCCGCTCGGTCTCCGGTGCGAGCCCCGGGACCACCTCGCGTGCCTCGTCGGGGGCGAGCGTCTCGGTCGGAATCCCGATCTCCGCGCACGCGTCCCGTTTGGCCTCGAAGTAGTCCGGGTCGTCCTCGGCGAGCTGGACGAACAGACCGCCCGTGTCGCGGATGCAGGCGCCTGCGATGTCTCGGAGAATCTCGTTCTCCGCGAGACACTCCTCGGCGCCACGCTCGTCGGCCTCGGCGTAGCGGGCGCCACTGTGGAGCAACCCGTGAGACCGACCCGTGGTGCCGCTGGCCAGTCCGCCGCGTTCGACCAGGACCACGTCGACGCCACGCAGCGCGAGGTCACGAGCGATGCCAGCCCCGGTCGCACCGCCACCGGCGACGAGTACGTCTGTTTCGACGGACATACACCTCCGTTTGGACGGCTGACGTAATACTCTACTGGCGGGCGAGGGGCCGCTGCGTGAGCCGTCCGGTGTCGACTGTCTTACTCGCCGCCGTGTCTCCGCTCATGGGTCACGTCGTCGTAGACGATGCCGCGGTCGGCGTCGAGCGTCACGACGTCGCCGTCGACCGTCTCGTCCGACAGCTTCGCGCCAGCGATCATCGGGATGCGGAGTTCGCGTGCGACCATCGTGGCGTACCCCGTCAGACCCTGGTGACTGTCGATGATCCCGGCGAGTTTCTCGACGTCCCCGGCGAACTCCCCGTCGAACCCGGCCGGCACGCCGAGAATCGCCCCCTCTGGCACGCTCGACAGGTCGCCGTCTTCGGTCCAGTGGAACTCGCCCGAGACGAGCCCGCTCACGACCGACCGACCCGATCCGATCGTCTCCGAGGCGACGTGAATCTTGAGCACGTTGGAGGTGTTCGCGCCCTCGAGTTCGGTCATCATCCCCGACAGCACGACGACCGTGTCACCGCTCTCGGCCACACCCGTATCCAGCGCCGACTGGACGGCGTTGTCGATCACTGCGTCGGCACCCTCGGTCGTGTAGGGTGCGAGCTCCGACACCGTCCCCCACGAGAGCGCCAGCCGACGGCGGACGTCGTCGTTCGGCGTCGAGGCGACGACCGGGATCGGGGGTCGGAACTTCGCGGCCTTCAGCGCCGTGTAGCCGGATTCGCTCGCCGCGACGACGGCCGTGGCGTCGATGTCTCGCGCGAGGTATCTGGCCGCGCGTGCCAGCGCGTCGGCCTCCGTCTCGTCGGCGTCCGGCACGCGCTGTTCGCGGTGCTCGTCGTACTCGGCCGAGCGCTCCACCTGGCGGACGATGCGGTCCATCGTCTCGACGACCCGCACCGGGTGGTCGCCCATGGCCGTCTCCCCCGAGAGCATCACGGCGTCCGTCCCGTCGAGGACCGCGTTGGCCACGTCCGAGGCTTCCGCGCGCGTCGGCCGGCGGGCGGCGACCATCGAATCGAGCATCTCGGTCGCCGTGATGACCGGCACTCCCGCGTGGTGGCACTTGCGGATGATCCGTTTCTGGATCATCGGCACGTCCTCGAGGGGCATCTCGACGCCGAGATCGCCGCGGGCGACCATCACGCCGTAGGCGGCGTCGATGATGCTGTCGATGTGCTCGACCGCGACGTCGCGTTCGATCTTCGCGACGACCGGGATGTCGGCACCCAGTTCCGCCAGCGCCCGGCTGATCTCGTGGACGAACTCGCCGTCCCGGACGAAGCTCGCGGCGACGAGGTCGACGCCCTCCTCGGCGGCGACTTCGAGTTCGCGCCGGTCCTTCTCCGTGACCGTGGGCAGTCCGAGTTCGACGCCGGGGACGTTCACGCCCTTCCGCCCCCCGAGCGTCCCGCCGTTTTCGACCGTGGCCGTGACTACGCTTCCCTCGATCGATTCGACCGTCGTCTCGATGCGGCCGTCGTCGAGCAGGACCCTGTCGCCGTGTTCGACCGCAGCGATGCCGTGCGAGACGCCGATCTCCTCGGGGGTGGCCTCCACCCCCTCGACGAACCGGACCGTCGATCCGGGTTCGAGCACGATGGGTTCGTCCAGCGGGGCCGTCCGCACTTCCGGCCCGGGCAGGTCGTGCATGACTGCGACGGCGTGATCGCTCGCCGCGTCCACCTCGCGGACCCTGTCGATCACGGTCCGACGGTGTTCGGGCGACCCGTGGCTCGCGTTCATCCGTGCGACCGACATCCCTGCATCCGCGAGTGCCTGCAGTTTCTCCGTCGAGTCGGACGCCGGGCCGACCGTGCAGACGATCTTGGCGTTTCTCATCTCACTCCACACCCCTGCCCGCTCCGTCGCTCCGGCACCGTTTGGTAGTCATACACTGACACGTTTCTCGAGGTCGGGCATAAACCGCCCGGCTGCTCGGTCCGCTCGGACGGCGAGACCCCGGGCAGGAGCCGCGACGCCCGAGGCACCGGCGCTGGCGACGGACGCCGAACGGCTTCCGCCGATCCGTCCGCGTCTGCGCGAGAACGGACGTCGCCGAGTGGCCCTAGAAGAGACTGTCCGTCGTCACCGCCCCGACGACGCTGAAGAGGGCAGCGACGCTGATCGCCTGCGCCGTGACGGACAGGCGAGCACGGGGAGCGAGGTCGGCGAGGAACAGGTCGGGCGCAGTGATCGAGAACGCGAGGATCGTGACGGATCCGAACGCGACGATCAACACCGAGATGAACCGCACCGGAACGCCGAACACGGCCGCCTCTCGACGGGGGTCGCGGTCGTTGTCGGCGCCGTACAGTCCACCGTACCCGATCGTCGTGACGATCCCGACGAGGAACAGGCTGTGGAAGACGGTCATGTTGCGTGCCAGCAGCCACACCTCCTCGGTGACGACGAACGGCCCGGAGAGCAGGAACCCGCCGACGATCTGCTGGGCGGTGTCCGCGAGTTTGTGCTTCTGACGTTCTCTCATACGTCGGTACTGTCGACCCACGCCCATCCCTGTTCGGGTCGATCGCCCCGTGAGTCTCGCCGTCGACAGACGAGCCGATCTCCGGCCTCTTCGGCTGCCGGTCGTGCCGATAGAACAGCTTGAAGTAACTCGTCGATGCTCGTCGTCCGGTTCGTCGGTAGAACCCGCCAGAACGGCCGACAGATACGTCTGCACCTCTATCTCGACTCGAACCTCGTAACCGACGTAATACTCTAACTCTGTGTGGGACACTCGGAGAAGTAACTACAGTTGCCATGACGAGCGAGATACTCTTCTCGGTCTGGGCCGTTTTTGAACGTCACGTCGACCGTACGCACGAGTCCAACGATTTAGATTCGAGCCGTGCAACTCGTCGTGATCGACCGGCTGCCACGTATCAGTCCTCCCGTCCGGCGCGAGGAGCCCGACCCCGGTCGAACGACTGCTCAGTCCCAGAGGTCGTACATGGCCTCACGGACGGTATCCGTGTACCGGGTGCCGTCGTAGACGACTCCCTGTTCGTCCGCCGTCGCCGCCTCTTCGACCGTCGCGACGACCGTCGCGTCCACGCCTTCGGCCGCGAGTTCGGCGAGTACCCCGTCGACCCGTTCCGGGGGAACTGCCGCGAGCAAGCCGCCGGAGCCGAGCACCCGGAGCGGGTCGAGGCCCATCGCGTCACAGAGCGTCCGCGTCTCGGGACGGACGGGGACGTCCTCGGCCCGCAGTTCGACGCGAACCCCCGAGGCGCAGGCGAGTTCGACCACTCCGTTGAGCACGCCTCCCTCCGTGGGGTCGTGCATCGCGGTCGCGACCGGCGCGAGGACCGTCGACTCCAGGAGGACGCTGATCCGGTCGAAGTAGTCCACGGCACGGTCGATGGTCGCGTCGTCGACGGCCGCCGCCTCCAGGTCCCCACGGAAGTCGGTGGCGAGAACGGCCGTCGCCTCGATCCCGGCCCCTTTCGTCAGGATCACCGCGTCTCCGGCTCTCGCCCCACCAGTCGGCACGTACCGGTTGGCCCACCCCATGCACGTCAGCGAGAGGAGCGGCCGGGAGAGTCCGGTGACCGTCTCCGTGTGACCGCCGACGATGGTGATCCCCAGCCGTCGTGCCTCGGCGTCGAGCTGGGCGGTGATCTCGTCGAGGAGCGACACGTCGGGGCTGGTGAGGAAGATCGTACTCACGAGCCACTCGGGAACACCACCGCAGGCCGCGACGTCGTTGCTCGCGATCGCGACGCCGAGCGTGCCGATCCGGTCGGCGGCCAGCGAGATGGGGTCCGCACTGACGACCATCGTCCCGTCGCCGGTCGCCACGGCGGCGGCGTCCTCGCCGTAGCCGGCACCGACGAGCAGGTCGTCGTTGGGCGCACCCGTTCGCGAAAAGACGTACCGGTCGAGGTCCGCGGGTGAGAGCTTTCCCATACCCTTCCCCTTGTCGTGGGCCACTCTTCTCTCTTCTCTCTTCTCTCTTCTCTCTTCTCTCTTCTCTCTTCTCTCTTCTCTCTTCTCTCTTCGTGTCGAGCCGCCCCCGTGTCCGCGCGACGGATCCGCACACCTAAGCCACGTCCGTCGAATCGTTCGCCATGCAGATGACACCCGGCCCGACGGCGGTTCCACCACGGGTCCGCGAGCGGCTGAGCGACCCGATGCCCAACCCCGACGTGGAACCGGTCTTCTTCGAACTCTACGACGACGTCTGTGGGAAGCTCCAGCGCGTCTACGACACCGACGACGACGTCGTCGTCATGGGCGGCGAGGGGATCCTCGGTCTGGAGGCGGCCATCGCCTCCACGGTCGCGCCCGGTGACGAGGTGCTGTGCGTCTCGAACGGACTCTACGGGGACGGATTCGCCGACTTCGTCGAGAGCTACGGTGGGCGACCGACGCTCGTCACGGCCGACTACGACGGCCCGCTCGATCTGGCAGCCGTCGAGACGACGCTCGAGGAGTCCACGTTCGAGGTCGCGACCATGGTCCACTGTGAAACTCCGACGGGAGCGCTCAACGACGTCGAGCCGGTCCTCGAACTGCTCGACGACCACGACGTCCTGACGATCGTCGACGCCGTCTCCTCGCTCGGGGGGACGCCGGTTCCGAGCGACCACGTCGACATCACCCTCGGGGCGTCCCAGAAGGCGTTCAGCTCCCCACCCGGACTGACGACTGTCGCCGTCAGCGACCGCGCGTGGGACGTCGTCGAGCGACGCGATCCACCGTCGCTCTACACGAACCTCCTCCCGTGGCGCGAGACCGACGAGGGGTTCCCCTACACGCACCTCGTCGCCAACGTCGCCGCGCTGGACGAGTCGCTCTCGATGCTGTTCGAGGAGGGACTCGACGCCGTCTACGAACGCCACGAGACGGCCGCCGCGCACTGTCGCGACCGTGGTGCCGACCTCGACCTCGACGTCTACACCGAGGCCGAACTGAGCGCGCCGACGGTGACGGCCTTCCACCTGCCGGGCGAGGCCGAGCGTCTCCAGCGTGAACTCGCCGCGGAACACGACGTCGTCCTCGCAACGGGACTCGGCGACCTCGCGGGCGACGTCCTCCGGGTGGGTCACATGGGATACAACGCGGAGGTCGAGAAGGTCGACCGCGTCATGGATGCACTGCGAGCGGTACGTCGGTAGTACGCCGTCGACACCGCCCGAGAGGACTTCGAGCCGTGCGACGGGGCGGCGCTAGGCGTCCGGACCGACGCGGATCTCCCGTAGACACGGGGCTCGAGCCAGACGAACGCCAGTCCGTCATTGGTGATGCACGGCCGGCTCCGTGCTCACCGGGCACTTCGCGCTTCGCTGCCGGCGGCACGATGCCCTATCAATCGAGTCGAAATGTACACATTACGTTAGATTTATCAACCAGTGTGTAGTTGTCGGTCACCGTCGGCCACAAAGCGGTCCCTAGCGGGTCGTGAGTGTCTCTGAAGCCTTTTAGTATCTTAGTTGGGACACGCTTCGAATAGCAAACTATAGCCCACGCTCCTGTAAGAACGGTAGAGTGGGGTCTCGTTACAGGTTTTGATTGGCGAGTGGGACGAGAGAACCACTTCTTCGCTCGTGCTCCCGCACAGCGGTACAAGTACTATTATCTACCGACGTCGGAGACCGACGCCCTCGACGGGTTCACGCGTTCGGATTCCAGCGTTCCTCGTCGTCCGGTCCGAGATAGCCCCACGCCTGAAGCCGGTCACCGTCTCCGCCGATCCAGCGTTCACCGATGTCGTCGCGGTAGTAGAGGTTCGGGATGACGATATCGTCCACGCGCTCGTAGGCCCGTTCGCGGGCGTTCTGCATCGTCTCTCCTTTGCCAGTCACAACGAGCGGCATGCCACTTTCGCCAGCGACCCGCCACTGTCCATCGATCTTCTTCGTGTCCTCTAGATGAATTCCGTCACGGCTCTCGGTCTGGAAGACGATCGCGGCGTTTCGAGAGTTCTCGTCGTACGTCTTCTCGTCGTCGAACGGGAACGGTGGCAGCACGACGCGAACCGCGATCTGGTAGCCGTTGTGGACCTCTAATTCGGGATCATTCCCGTGTGCGAGATCGTAAAAGAACTGTCCGGTTGCGGATTCGAACGACTCCTCTTGCAGTGCGATGGTCGGGTAGCCGAAGCGCGGGGTGAACTCCAGCGGGTAGATGCCGGTGTCGTTGACGATACAGTTGATGTCGATACTCCCGACGTAGCCTTCCGCAGCGAGCCACCCCTCGAGCTTGCCGAGCGTCTCCTCGAACAGTTTGTTCCGCCCACCCCAGAACATCGACGTCCCCATCTCGCCCGTCGACGGCCCAATGTTTCCTGGGAACAGTTTCTTGTGCTCGAAATTGAAATTGACCTGGTCGATGAACTCCTTCCCGTTGAAGAACCCACAAATAGCGATCTCCACGCCCTCGACCTTCCGCTGGAGCTGGAAGCCCTTCATGCGGTGCCCCCACGCTTTCTTGTAGGCACGAAGGACGTCGACGACGTCGCTGCCGTCGTCCTCGTTCCCGACGTAGAGGAGTCGCTTGACGTTCTGGACCTCCCCGAGTGGTTTGATCACGTACGGTGCGGGGTTCTCTCGGACGTACTCGATGCCGGCGTCGAAGTCCTCGAAGACGTGATGCTCGATAGTGTCGACACCGTGTGCTTCGAGAATCTCCATCGCGTAGCCACGGTCCTCCTCGAGTCGATCGGCGTTCGGGGTGCCACCGACAACGGCCTTTCCTTCCTCGCGGAGTTCCTGGGCGAGCGCGCCAGTGCCGACGTCTGAGCCGACCCAGATGTCGTCGAAAACGACGACATCGGACCACTCGACTTCGGCGCGCCAGTCGTCGGCCTTCGGGACGAACCCATTGCCGATCTCTTTGTCGGATTCGGCTTCGATGTAATACTTCACGTCGTGGCCCTCGCTGTGAATCTGCCACGCGAGGTCGGTGATCAGTGCGGCGTCGGCCGAGACGAACAGGAACTGTCTGGTCTCCATTGGTGTGACCTCCGTCGCGGGGACTTCGATCTGTGACGTGGAACAGCGGAACGAGTGATAAAGCTGACCCCAGAAACAGTGCTCGATGTCGACGTTGCTCCGCTCGGCGAACCGGGTCCCGTCGGCGCTGCCGTGCGGTGTCTCCGATCAGCGCCGCGTCGGGTGAGGGGTACGGGACGTCCTCGGGATCTACGCCACACACGCCCTCGCCGACGATACAGACGCTACCACCGAGGCACGATCACGACCTCCGTGCCGGCACCGCCGGCCCGTCCCGAACGACGTCTCCGCGACGGGGTCCGGTTGTCACTGACGCAACATATTGTCACTGACGCAACATACATACACGGCTCACCCCTGTGTATGCGCATGAGTCGCGTCCTGTGGCTCGTCCGGCACGGGGAGCGCCGAGACGAGGTCGAGCCTGGGTGGACCGAGCAGGCCGACCGGCCGCACGATCCGCCGCTGACGGAGACCGGACGCCGGCAGGCCGCTCGCGTCGGGGAACGCCTCCGCGGCTGCGACGTCGAGACCATCTACACCTCACCGTTCCTCCGGGCGGCCGAGACCGCCCACATCGTCGCCGAACACCTCGACCGAACGGTGTTCGTCGATCACGGGCTCTCCGAACACCTCAACGCGGCGTGGTTCGACGTCGCCCCGTCCGTGCTGACGCCACGGGCGCTCGCCGAGCGGTTCGATACCGTCGACCCGCTGCACACGTCGACGCGTCGCCCGCACTACCCCGAATCCGCCGAGGAGGCCGCCGAACGGACGGTCCGAGCGGTCCGTCGCCTGGCGAAAGACGACCCCTCCCCGACACTCTTCGTCGGCCACGGGCTCACGGTCGGGAGCGTCGTCGCCGGGTTCACGGGCCGAACCGACGTTGAGACGCCCGTCTGCGGGCTCACCAAACTCACCGAGTACCCGTGGGGGTGGGAGGCCGACCTCCTCGCGGACACCTCCCACCTCGGGGAGCTGGACGTGGCGGTCGACGAGGCCGACGAAGGCGGCGAGACAGACGAATGCGGTGAGACCGACGAGGCAGACGGTGCGGACACGGAGCAGTAGTCGTCGACCCGTCCCATCGTTGTCCACCCGCTCGTCCCGGAGTCGGTCCCGTCGCCTGTCCCGTTCACGCCCCGATCCCGCCCCTGCTGGCCGTCCTGTACGCACCCCGGACGACGACACCCGACGGGGGGCCTGTCCCCGACACCATTATGTACGTCAAGCGTCCCTTCTCAGGTCGTCCGAAACCGACGTACCGTCGCGCGGACGGACTCCCTCCACACGCATGACCGCGATCGACGTCTCCGGATTGACCAAGGCGTACGACGGGTTCGTCGCCAACGACGACCTCACGTTCAGCGTCGAGACGGGAGAGGTGTTCGGCTACCTCGGGCCGAACGGGGCCGGCAAGACGACGACGATCCGGACGCTTCTGGGGTTCCAGTCGCCCACTGCGGGTTCCGCGACGCTCCTCGGTCACGACGTCTGCGACCCGCGAGCGCTCCGCGAGGCGAAGGCGCGCATCGGCTACCTCCCGGGCGAACTCGCGTTCGACTCTACGGCGACGGGCGAGGAGTTCCTCGACTACCAGGCCGCGCTGAAGGGCGACAGCCGGCGCGAGGAACTCCTCGAGCTGTTCACGCCCCCGCTGGAGAAACGGATCCGGGAGTACTCGACCGGGAACAAGCAGATGCTCGGCATCGTCCAGGCGTTCATGCACGACCCCGATCTCCTCATCATGGACGAGCCGACCTCGGGGCTGGACCCGCTCAAGCAGGCGGCGTTCAACAGCTTCCTCCGCGAGGAACGAGACGCAGGTAAGACCGTCTTCTTCTCGTCGCACATCCTCGGCGAGGTCCGGCGGATCTGCGACCGCGTCGGGGTCATCCGCGAAGGTCGGCTCGTCACCGTCGAGGACGTCGACACACTCCTCGAACGCGGCGGGAAGCGCGTCCACCTGCACACCGCGGAACCGCTCGACGAGGCGGATCTGGCACTCGACGGCGTCGTCGCGTTCGAGCGGGTCGGCCGCGAGGCGCAGTTCACCTTCGCTGGCGACTACACCGAGCTGGTGACCGCGCTGAGCGAGCACACCATCGTCGACATCGACGTCGAGGAGCCCCCCATCGAGGAGGTGTTCATGCACTTCTACGGTGAAACCGAGACCGAGACTGAGACCGAGACCGACGCCGCGACGGAACCGACCGTCGACGACCGGCTAGCCAGCGACGACGAGCGGGTCAGCAACGACGACCAGCAGGCCGACGACGGCGAGGAGCACGCCGATGTTTGAGACGACGCGGTACGAGTCGCGTCGGCGCGTCAAGGGGACGCTCGCGCTCACCGTCCTGCTGTCGGCGTTCGTCGGACTCGTCATCTCCATCTACCCCTCGTTCGCCGAGTCGACCGCCGAAATCGACGCACTCGTCGAGAGCCTCCCGCAGGCGTTCCGCGAGGGGTTCGGTGCCGAATCGTACGCGAGCATCGAGGGGTTCCTCTCGGCGGAAGTGTACCAGTTCCTCTGGGTGTTGCTCCTCGGCCTGTACTTCACCTACGCGGCCGGCGGACTCATCGCGAACGACGTCGAGAGCGGTCGCCTCTACCTGGTACTGGCGACGCCCATCTCGCGGACGCGGCTGGTCGTCGAGAAGTTCCTGTCGCTCGTCGTCCCCCTCGTCACGCTGAACACGGTGCTGCCCGTGTTCGTCTTCGGGGCGTCGATGGCCATCGACTACGTGATCGACCCGTGGTACCTCCTCTTGGTCCACCTGCTGTCGATTCCGTACCTGCTGGCCTGTGCGGGCATCGGTCTCGTGCTGTCGGCCGTCGTCGACCGCGGCGAGGTCGCCCAGCGGAGCGGCATCGCGATCGTGTTCTTGCTGTTCATGCTCGACTCGGTCACGGTCGGGACCGACTTCGAGTGGCTGGGTTCCGTCAGCCCGACGCGGTACTTCGACCCGACCGAGATACTCCTCGACCAGACGCTCGACCTCGTCGGCGCGGTCGGCCTCCTGTTCGTCGCGAGCGTCCTCGTCGTCGTCGCGCTGGCACTCTTCCAGCGGAGGGACGTCTGATGGCGTTCGTCGACGCCACCCCTCCGCTGCCCGATCGCCGTCGCACAGTCCACGTCTACCGCAACACCACCACCCACCCCTCTCACACCACACCCAGCCAATGAACGGAGAGCACCCCGTCGTCGCACTCGTCGCACTCGTCGTCGTCGCGAGTCTCGTCGCGCCCGTCGTCGCACCAGTTGTCGCCGCCCAGACCACCGGGTCGGGACAGGTCCTCGGCTGGCCCGGACTGTCGGTCACGACGTCGACACCGGAACTCACGGCCGGCGGCGACCAGTCGCTCGCGCTCGAGATCCTGAACGATCCCGACCTCCGCAAGACGGGGCCCGAACGGTACGAGAACCGGGTCACGACCGCACGCGCCGTGACGATCACGATCGACGACGGCGACCTCCCGTTCGACGTCCGATCGGAGACGGTCGCGGTCGGGGAGGTCCCGCCCGGGAAGACGTCCGTTCCAGCGGTGACTGTCACGGTCCCCGAGTCGGTGCCGCCGGGCCGGTACGAGATCCCCGTCGCGGTGACGTACTCGTACACGCGGCTGGTCTCGTACGACGGCGACGACGTCTCCTACGCCAACGGTCGACGGACGATCACCGACGAGGTGACCGTCCGCGTCGACGCCCGACCCCGCTTCGCGGTCACGGGGACGCGGTCGACGCTGCAGGTCGGCGACACGGGGACCGTGACCGTCACCCTCGAGAACGTGGGGGCGGAGCCTGCCGGCGACGCCCGGATCACCCTCGTCTCGTCGTCCGCGAACGCGCGGATCACCGGTGCCGACGGACTCGGTGGCAACGGACCCGGCGGCGACCGACCGTCCGGCGTCGGCGAGTCGGCCATCGGGAGCCGGACGGCCGTCTACGTCGGGGAGTGGCGTCCCGGCGAGGAACGCTCGGCCACCTACACGGTCGCCGTCGACGAGGACATCGACGCCGAGTCGCTCGCGTTCCGGGCGGCCGTCGAGTACGAGGACACCGACGGGGTCACGCGCACGTCGCGACCGCTCGCGCTCGGTGTGCGACCCGTGCCGGAGCAGTCGTTCGCGCTCGACGACGTCCGGGCCGACCTCCGCGTCGGACGCACCGGGACGATTTCCGGGACCCTCGTCAACACGGGCGAGACGCCCGTCAGGAACGCGGTCGTGGTGCTGTCGACGGAGTCGTCCGAACTCGTCCCACGGCCGACGCGCATCGCGCTCTCCGACCTCGAACCCGGCGGCGAGGCGTCGTTCTCATTCGACGTCCACGTCTCCGACGCCGCCGCGGCGACGACCCACCAGGCCGACCTGACCGTCGAGTACCGCAACCAGCGGGGACAGCTCCGACGGAGCGACCCGCTCGAACGGTCGGTCGCGGTTGCCCCCGAGCGGGACCGGTTCGCGTTGACGCCGGTGAACGCCACGTTCGAAGTCGACTCGGACAACCCCCTCCGGGTCCGGATCACGAACCGCGAGTCGGTCACCTTCCGCGAGGTCCGGGTGGGGATCAACGCGACCGCCCCGTTCACCAGCGAATCCTCGACGGCGTACGTCGAGGCGCTGGACCCCGGCGAATCCGCACTCGTCGTCTTCGAGGTGACGGTCTCCGAGGACGCCGTGGCGACCACGACGGCGGTCGACGTAACCGTGACCGCACGCGAACCCGACGGTGACCGGATCCGCGACGGGCCGTACGTGATCCCGGTGACCGTCACCGAGGCGAGCGGGCCGGGGGATACGGTACTGCTTGGGGTGGGCGTCGTCGCGATCCTCGTCGTGCTCGGTGGAGGGTGGTGGTGGCTCCGGCGGTGACCGGTCGACGCGTCCTCGGTCACGAGGTGCGAACACGTGGAGGACGCTGTCCCGAACCGTCACGTCGTCGTGTTCGGCGTTCCACGCGGTCGTGACCCGATTCCGACCACCAACGGTCCGACCGAGCGCGACCGTTCGGACACCCGCGCAGTGTCGCACTTTCACTTTCACCGTGCTAGGCTGAGCTACAAGCCACGTCGTCGCCTCTCTGTATCCATGCTCGCACCGACATCCACCAGTGAGCCCCGAACGCGCAGACGGATCGACGTCACCGATCTCTCGGCCGACACGGTCGACGCCTACGTCCGCGCACAGGCGATCGACGCCGTCGAACTGTCCTTCGAGCGGCGCGGTGCACGCACGTTCCTCGTCGTCGAGTCGTAGACGCCCGAGGAGATCTCGAGGACCTCCGACGACTCGACGGCCTCCGGAAATCGAAACCCATTACTTACCCCACGGCCGACTGAGGAGTGAGCCGAGGTAGCCTAGCCTGGCCAAGGCGGTAGATTCGAAATCTACTGTCCATTCGGACACGTGAGTTCAAATCTCACCCTCGGCGCTTCTCTCCGTCCCACCCGGCGAGCGCGTGCTGGCGTGCTCGCCCTCCGAGGCACTGTCCGGCAGTCCAGTTCGACCCCGTCAGTCGTGTGCAGCGGCCGCCGAACACGACCGGCTCCGGACCGACTCTCGTCCCGGTCGGTCTATGACGCCCGGCTTCCGGTGTTCCGGTCGAACCCGTCCACTCTCTCCACCTGCTCTCGGCGTTCCGAACCGACGATCGATCCCGACCTGTCGCCTGTCCCACCGGTCGCGCGGAGTCGGACAAGGCTTTCACCGCGGCGCGGGTATCTCCGACTATGAGCATCGACCGCGGCGTCGTCACGCAACCCGAGGTCAGCTTCGAACAGTACCTCCGGACTGCACGATCGGCCGATCTCGACTTCGTCGAGATACTGCTGGACGGGCCGACCGATCGAGACTGGCTGGAACGAGTCGTCCGCGGCGAGGTCTCCGTCGACGTGGACGGGCTCTCGCTCGTCGTCCACCTCCCGTTCGAGGGACTCGACCTCAGTGCGCCGTCCGAGGAGGTGCGGTCGGCGGTCGTCTCGGAACTCCACAGGTGTCACGCCGTCGCCGACGCTGCCGGCGCAGAGACGGTCGTCGTCCACCCGACCTCGCTCGCGTGGCGGAAAGCGCACGACACCGCGTTCCTGCGAGAACGCGTCGTTACCTCACTGACCGACCTCGCGGGGGCCGCCACCGACGCCGGGCTAGACGCGGCGCTCACGGTCGAGAACGTCCCGGGCGGCGTCGTCCCCACGAGCGACTTTCCGGACCTGCTCGCGGAGACGGCGCTGTCGATGACGTTCGACACCGGTCACGCCCGGATCGACGGGTTCGACGATCGGGAGCTGAGCGAGTTCTGCGCCACGCACGCCGACCGAATCGCTCACGTTCACCTGAACGACACCAGACGACCGGCGGACGAACATCTGCCGGTCGGCTCCGGCACGATCGACTTCGTCGGTCTGTTCGACGCGTTGCCTGCGGGGTGGGACGGGACGGCGTCGCTCGAGGTCAACACCCCGAACATGGCGTACATCGAGCACAGTGCGTCGTATCTCGATCGGGTGCTCGCCGAAACCGGGTACCGGTAAGCGATCCGATTCGCCGATGCCCCCTCATCCGGCGCTCAGAGCAGCAGTCGCACGACCGCGACCATGGCGAACCCGACCAGCAGCAGTCCGATCCCGAGGAGCGCCAGCCGCGTCGACTTCTCTCGGGCGTCCTCGATCGGGAGCATGATGGTGAATCCACCGAAGGCGGTGAACAGTCCCCCGGTCAGCACGACGATGAGCGACGCCGCCTCGACGAGCGTGAACTGGACCGCGATGGTAATCGTCGCGATGACGACCGCCAGCAGCGTGCTGAAGAAGCCGAGGAACTGGAGCGTCTGCGCCTGCAGCCGTTCCAGCCGCTCCTTCGACTCGTCGCGGACCCCCTGTATCTCCTCGATCGCCTCGGCGAGTTCCGCCTCGAACGCTTCCTGCTGGTTCTCGATCTCCCGCTGTCCGGCCTCGACTTGTTCCCTGTACTTGCCGAGCCGTACCCGGGACTCGTACATCCGGTAGTTGATAACGCGGAGGGCGTAGTCGTCCTTCGCGTCGTCTTCGCCGTCGATGGCCTCGTGGATCCGTTCGAGCGCCCGGTCGTAGTCGCCCTGGAGCGCGAGGATGCGTCCGAGCGTCATCTTGAACTTCGGGTAGTCCGACTGATCTATAGCGCTTTTGACGTACCGTTCGGCCTCCGCCAGCAGCGCCTCTGGATCGTAGCCCAGCCGTTCCGCCTTCTCGTCTTCCAGCGCGCGGGCGATCCCTCCGGCGAGACTGTGAGCGACGCCGGCGTGATCTTCTCCGATCCGCTCGACTGCTTCACGTCCGTGTTCGATCGCCGCCTCGTAGCTCTGGAGCGTCTTCCCTTTCTTCGCGTGGAGGGCTTGGAGGTGCGGGTACATCCCGCGTTCGCTGAACTCCTCGTGATCGCGCAGGAGCGAACCGAACGTGGTGACGTTGCCCTGTCGACGATGGTAGGTACAGCGAGCAAAAAAGGCCGAGAACCTGACGAACTCCGCGTCCTCACAGTCGATGTCGCGCTCGTCCATCTTCACGATCGTCCCGAGGTCGTCCCTCCGGCCAGGCGCCTGTTCGATGAGGCGCGTCAGTGCGAGTTCCCAGTTACGGTCGGCCTCCGGGGGAAGACCGCACAGGAACCCGATCAGGTCGTCGGTGCCGTCTCCGTCTTTCAACGCCTCGATTCGGGCGACGGTCTCCTCGCTGAGCCCCATCGGGAGTCACCTCGTGAAGTCGACCGTCGCCACCCCGACGTCGTCCGACGGCTTCAACCGAGGATACCGTTCGCACTCCGGGTCGGCCTCCTCGAACGCCCGCAACACCCGGATCGCGCGCTCGATCCCGTTCGACCGCACGTACGAGACGAGGTCGGTCCACTCCGCGAAGACGTCGTACGGGTCGTAAATCGGCTCGAAGCCGTCCGTGAACGAGAGCACGAACTCGAGTTCGTCGCGTGGGACATATCCCGTCTCGGCGTGATCGACGGCCTCGGGGTCGAATCCGAACGTCCAGTAGCCGCCGGGTTCGTTCATCTGTTTCCTGTGCTCCACTAGGAGCGATTTCACGTGCTCGCGGAGGTCACTGTACGACACGTATCCGTCGGCGCGCTCGCGGATCGCGACCATCTCGTCGACCACGCGCGCGTCGAGTTCACGTGGCCCCTCACCGAGCACGGGGTCGACCCCATCGTCGCGGTCGACGACGACGCTACAGTCGCCGAGTACGAGGTACTCGAGCGACCCGTCGTCCCACCGACAGACGGCTCCTGCTCCCGACGGGACCTCGTGTTTCTCGGCGGCTGCGGGTCCCGACAGCTCGGCGTACTCGTCCGCGACGCGTTCGACAGCGCTCGCAGCCACTGCCGACAGCTCCTCGTCGCTCTCGATCCGGTCGCGGAGCGCCTCGCACAACGCGTTCACGTACCACTGCGCGTCGGATTCGGCGTCGCTGACCTGCCGGTCGCCGAGTCCAGTCGCGCCGTCGAGCACGATCGCCGCGTTGTCCCCGGTCCACACCAGATCCTCGTTCGTCGAGACTCCCGCACGAACCGTGGACTGAACGTCGACCATACAGAGGTAACACGGACAGCCGGGTAAATAGCTTCCAGTTGTCGCCGTCCTACCGTCCCCTGGTCGTGATCGGTCCGAATCCGACTCGTCCGTCCCGTCGTCGAGATTCGGCGCTCCCGGGGATCGCCGAGTCGGAGCCGCTCGCTGCGAGCGGCGCGTAGGGTACGACCGGTCGGCGAGCCGCGCGGCTGCCCCCGGCGCGGCGGTCGCGACGAGGTGGGCGAGCTGGACGCGGAGGTGGTCGGCACAGAAGATCGGCGTCTCGTCGTCGACGGTGTACCTCTCGGTCACGTACTCGTTGTCGGTCTCGATGGAGCTCTCGAGTTCGTGCTCGGGGAGGGCGAACGCACCCGCCTTCGTACGCTCGACGCAGCCGTCGGGGTGGCCGAACGGTCGTGTCGATCTCCACACG
Organism: Salinigranum salinum; assembly: GCF_009176545.1. Taxonomy (GTDB): domain Archaea; phylum Halobacteriota; class Halobacteria; order Halobacteriales; family Haloferacaceae; genus Salinigranum; species Salinigranum salinum. The sequence goes on from NZ_VTOJ01000001.1 coordinate 1,066,251, forward strand.
TTGACTCTCGAGCGGAGATCGACCCGACACGGTTCCGTGCTCCGCTGTCCGTTTTCGTCGTCCGGTGAGGACGCCTCACGGCTGACGTTCCCGCGGCGTCACTCCGAGGCGAGCCAGTCGGTGATGCGCTCGCCGCCGTAGCGCGGTTCCGTCCCGCGACGGGACTCGTGCGTGGTCGTTCCGGTCCACCCGAAGTCGGCGAGCCACGCCTGCTCTCCCGGCGATTCGTCGGGCGTCCGGGCGGTCACTCGGTGGAGCCATCCGACGAGGTACGCGTCGACGTTCGATCCGTCGTCGGGGTTCGCGGCCCGGATCCAGACGTTGCCCTCGCCCGGGTCGTCGGCGAGGTCGTCGGCCCACGACTCCGCCTCGTCGCGGCCGTCGAAGCGGTGGCGGACGCCTCGCTGGCAGACGACGCTGCCGACGGCCGCGTTCGACCGCCGGGCCGAACGCTTCACCTCCACGAGGTAGTCTGACACGGGTGAAGGTACGCGTGCCCCCGACTTTTACTCGTCGTTTCCGCGGCTCGTGCGCGGTGTCTCCCCGTCGATCTCCACGAGACGCCGGTTCGTGTCTCTCCGAGATGCGAGACGCGGATCGGCCAGGATTCGCGACCGTTCGGTCGATGGTTCGAACGTCGAAGTCGAGACACGACGCCGGTCGCTCGCGACTGCGACCCGCTCAGTCGTCGGCCGGGACGTGCTTCGAGTCGGCGGCGAGCAAGCGGTCGAGCGCGTCGATCATCGCCTCGACGCTCGCCCGCGTGATGTCGGCGTCCGACGCCGCCACCGTCACGGAACGGTCACCGCGGGACATCTCGACCTCGACGGTCACCACCGCGTCCGTCCCGCCGGTGATCGCGTCGACGTGGTACGACTCGAGTTCGGCGTCGGCGCTGGCGGTGAGCGCGGCGCGGACGGCCTCGACCGCGGCGTCGACTGGACCCGACCCGGTGCCCGAGGCGATCCGCTCCTCGCCGTCGACGAGCAGGCGGACGCTCGCGGTCGGGGTCCTCCCACCGGAAGCGGCGGTGAGGTCGACCAGTTCGACCCGGCGCTCCCGTTCGCGCCCCTGGACGTCCTCGGCGATGGTGAGGAGGTCGGCGTCGGTGACCCGCTTGCCGCGGTCGCCGAGCTCTTTCACCCGCTGGACGATCCGCTTGAGCTCCTCGCGGGAGACGTCGACGCCGTGTTCGTCGAGCGCCGCTTTCACGCCCGCACGCCCGGCGTGCTTGCCCAGTACGAGCCGCCGTTCTCGTCCCACAGTTTCGGGCGCGTACGGCTCGTACATGGCGTCGTCTTTGAGGGTGCCGTCGGTGTGAATGCCGCTCTCGTGTGTGAACGCGTTCTGTCCGACCACGGCCTTGTTCGGCGGGAGCTCGATCCCCGTCTTCCGCGAGACGATCCCTGCCAGGTCGTACAGCTCGTCGAGCTTGACCGTGTCGACGCCGTACACGTGGTGTAACGCGATGGCGACCTCCTCCAAGGCGACGTTGCCCGCGCGCTCGCCGATGCCGTTGACGGTACAGTGGACGAGGTCTGCCCCCGCCTTCAGCGAGGCGTAGACGTTCGTCATCCCCAGCCCGAGGTCGTCGTGGGTGTGGGTGCTCGTCGGCCCCAGTTCGGAGAGCCGCGACACGGCCTCGTAGGTGTGTTCGGGCCCCGCGTGGCCGACCGTGTCCGCGAAACAGATCCGGTCGGCACCTGCGTCGAGCGCGCTCCCGAGCAGTTCCTCGAGGTAGTCGAGGTCCGCACGCGAGCCGTCCTCGCCGATGACTTCGACCCAGAGCCCGTGGTCTTTCGCGTAGGCGACCAGCTCCTCCGTCGAGGCGACGTTCTCCTCGTACGTGGTGCCGACCTTCTGCTCGATGTGCCGGTCGCTCGCGGGGACGACGAGGTTGATCCCGTCGACGTCGCAGTCGAGCGCCCAGTCGACGTCTCTCGTCAGCCCCCGGCAGAACGACGTCACGGTCGCGTCGAGGTCGAGTGAGGTGACTCGGCTGATGGTCTCGCGCTCGCCCGCGCCGGTGCAGGCGCTGCCCGCCTCCACGTACTGCACCTCCGCGCGGTCGAGCGCGCGGGCGATGGCGGCCTTCTCGTCGGGCGTCAGCGAGATCCCGGGCGCCTGCTCGCCGTCGCGCAGGGTGGTGTCGAGCAACTGTACCGTCGTGCCGGAGACGAGGGAGCCGTCGCTACCCTCGAAGAGGTTGGTGTCTGTCAAAATGGGGTCCTGTCGGTCAGTCTCGTCGGGGAATTTCACGGCCAGCCGCCTCGCGGCGACTTCCTCTATCCTCCGTCGGTGGGTGTTCCGACATTGTACCGATACGGTGTGTCTCCCTGGTTATAAATTGGCCGGTTTCCGGACCGGGTCGCCCGATCGGCCGTCGGCTGTGCGGTTCACTCCTCGACGAGCCGGAGCCGATCGCCCACACGCACATCGTCCGCCGCACCCGCCGGCAGTTCGATCACGCAGTCGGCCCGTCCCCAGCCCAGCCCGATCCACGCCCGCAGTCGCTTGACCTTCGTCACTTCCTCCTCCCGAAGCCAGACGGCGTCGATCGGAAACGGGACACAGACCATGTGGAGGCTCCGGAACCCCTCTCCACCGAAGGGAAAGACGAGCGCGTAGTCGTCGGGGATCGAACGACGGAACATCAGCCCCCGGGCCTGCGCCAGCGTCGACTCCGCGACCGTCACCCGGGTGGCGAGCGTCTCCGTTCTCTCACCGCGGTCGTGGAGGAGTCGCACGTTTCCGTCCTCGACGGCGGGGGAGAAAAACACTCGTGTCCGGTTCTCCGCCGTGAGACCCCCGAATCGGCCGGGGTTTTCGGTTCGCTGGAATCGCCTGGGAAGGTTTAGTACCGTGGCAGTCGATAGCATACTGTGATGACCCACGACCCCTACACACCCCCGGAGACCCGCACGTTCGAGTGTCTCGACTGCGGCCGCCGCACCGACGCCCAGCATCAGCCGGTGACGTGTTCGGTCTGCGGTGGCGACCTGCGCGACATCAGCGTTCCCAGCGAGCAGTGAGACGTCCCCGGTGGACGGTGATCTCGCCACCGTACGACTACGGCACACGGTCCGACAGCTCCCCTGTCGCACGGAGCGGTCGGTAACCCACGTTCGGACCTCTCTCCGACCGCCTCTCCCGTGTCTCTCACTTCGCCCTCGCCGTCCTCACTGACTCGCGTCCTGCTCGCGTCGTCGACTACGCCGCTCGGAGCCAGTTCCTCACCGAACCCGCGGGCGGCTCCGCCCGCCCGCGTTCTCCGACGCACCGCCCGGCACCCCCACAGTTTCAACTACGATCGCGCCCTTCTTCGGGGCATGGAGCGCACGCCCGAGGGCACGTCCGTCGGCGTCGACGACCCCTACGAGTTCGCCGGCCCGTGCGACCACTTGACGAACGACGGCCGGTGCCGGTTCGCCTTCGACCGTGCGGGTCACGACCCCGAGTTCGCCGCCGAACGCCGCCGTGACGACTACGCGTGTCTCGCGGCGGACGACGAACACGCGTGGCGCGACTGCCCGCACTACCGCTCGACCACCACGGGCAGGACGTGTCGCCGCTGCGGTCTCGAGGAGGTCCGCATCGCCACCGAGACCGCCCGGCCGCTCCTCGAAGAACACCACCTCTCGTACCACGACCGGGGGACGAGCCACGAGATCACCGTGACGCTCTGCCGGTGGTGTCACGCGAAGGTACACAACTCCTTCGCCCGGATCGACGACGACGCCTCGCCCGCCCCCGAAGCCGTCGCCGCGCGCGAGGAACGACGCAGTCGAGAACAGGCCGAGTTCGGCTTCACCTCGGCCCGGGAGCGGTACGGATCGGACGCGTCCGCTCGCGAGTCGCCCGACGAGTGACCGCCGCGGCCGAACCCCCACAGTCACGGCCCACTGCCGTCGTCCGGTGCTCGTCCTCCGCCCGCCCGCGGGTCGGGCGGCTTTTGTGACTCCTCCGTGAGTCGGGGGTATGGACGCCGACGATCGCCGGCCGTGGGCGCTCGTCACCTTTGCGTTCGCGGCGCTCGTCGGACTCCTCCTGCAGACCCGTGGCGCGCTGCTCCCCAGCTTCCAGGCCAGCTTCGGCGTCACGGAGGCCGAACTGGGGCTGCTCGCGCCGCTCGCCTCGGCGGCGTCGTTCCTCGTCGTGCTCGTCGTCGGGCTCCGGGCCGGCGATCTCCCGCCCGAACGGAGCCTCGCGCTGTCGTTCGCCGGCGTCGCCGTTTCGCTCGTCGTCGTCTGGTGGGTGCCGACGTTCGGCCTCCTCGTGGTCGCGCTCGTCGGTGCCACCGCCGCAGCCGGCGTCGGGCGCGCGCTCGACCGTCCAGTGCTGAGCCACCTCTACCCGGCGGAGCGTCCCCGACTGTTCAGCCTCTACGAGATGTCGTGGGCCGTCGGCGCGACCGCCGGACCGCTGCTCGCCACCGCGGCGCTCTCGCTGGGTGAGTGGCGACTCACCTACCTCGTCGCCGCCGCGGGTTTCGGCCTGCTCGCCGTCGGCGTCTCCCGGCTGGAACTTCCCGCGGGCGTCGATCGGGAACGCTCGCTCGCGCTCTCGGCGCTCCCACGGCTGATCGGCCGCCCGACCGTCCGCACGATGTCGCTCGCGCTCGTCCTCTCCGTGGCCGTCGAGGCTGGCGTCTTCACCTGGCTTCCGTTCTACGCGACGGGGTTTCTCGACCGCGCGACCGCGACGCTCCTCCTCTCCGTCTACCTCGTCGCGTACGTCCCCGGTCGGTTCTTCGCCAGCCGCGTCGTGAGCCGAGTGGGACCCGAGCGGGTCGTCCTCGCCAGCGCGAGCGGCGGGGGCGTGGCACTCGTCGTGCTCCTCTCCGTTCGCAGCGTGCTCCCGGCCGCCGCCGCGAGCTTCGCGCTCGGCTTCCTCATCTCGGCGGTGTACCCGACGGTGCAGGCGTGGGCGACCGGAGCGCTCCCGGAGTTCAGCGGGCCGATCAACGCGGTCGCGAACGCCTCGGCGACCCTCGGCGCGGTCGTCTCGCCCGCGCTCGTCGGCTTCGCCGCCGACGCGACCGACATCGCGCTCGCCATGTGGCTCCTCCCGGTGTTCATGACCGGTCTGTTGCTCTTGGCGCTCGTCGTCGTCGCGCGGTCCAGCCGGCCGAGGCCCCAGTGAGGTGCCCGGGTGGTCGACCGTTCACGCGGTCGATCGGTCGTCGACACACCGGACGCGGAACTCGAACCGCGCCCCACCGCTCGCGCTCTCCGTGACGCGGATCGCCCACCCGTGTGCCTCCGCGACCTGCCGGACGATGGCGAGGCCGAATCCGGTCCCCGTCTGTGCCGTCGTGACGCCCGCGTCGAGGACGCGGTCGCGGAGATCGCGGGGGACGCCGGTCCCGTCGTCCTCGACGAAGAACCCACAGTCGTCGCCGTCCAGCGCCCCGACGCGGACGTTCAGGTCCGTGGTCGGCTCCGTGTCCGTCCCATGGGCTCCCTCGTCGTCCACGCCGTGCTCGACACTGTCGTCGGACGGCGTCCGACTGCCCGTGGAGCCGTGCTCCACACTGTCGTCGGCTCCCAGCCGATGGCTCGTGGAACCGTGTTCCACGCTGTTCCGAAAGAGGTTCTCGAGCAGTTGCCGGAGTCGCGTCGGGTCGGCGTCGACGGTGTCGTCGTCGACGACCGAGAGGGTCGCCCCGGTGGTGTCGACGGTGGCCCACGCCTCACGTGCGGCGTCGGCGATAGACACCGGCTCGACGCTGTCGGGGTCGATCGCTCGGCCCTCGCGCGCGAGCGCCAGCAGGTCGTCGACGAGTTCGTCCATCCGGTCGAGCGTCGTCTCTGCGCGGTCGAGTTCCCCGAGGTCGCCCGTGTTCCGGGCGAGGTCGACGCTCCCGCGCACCACTGCGAGCGGGCTCCGCAGGTCGTGGCTGACGACGGAGGCGAACTCCTCGAGCTGTTCGTTCTTCCGCGCCAGCGCGCGTTCGCGCTCGTGACGCTCGGTCACGTCCACCTGCGACCCGAGGAAGTGGACGAGGTCGCCCTCGTCGTCGAAGATGGGCGTGATCTCGACGTGGTTGACGAACGGCGTCCCGTCCTTCCGGTAGTTCGTGATCTCGACCGCACACGGCTCGGCGTTCTCGACGGCCTCGCGCATCCGCTCGTTCGGCTCCTCTTCGGTCTCCGGTCCCTGGAGATGTCGGGGGTTCTTGCCGAGCACCTCCTCGGCGTCGTAGCCGGTCATCTCCTGGTACCCCTCGTTGACGTACACCAGTGGGTTGTCCGGCTGGGTCGGATCGGTGAGCACGAGGCCGATGGCGGCGGCGTCCATCGCCCGCGTCTTCACCTGGAGGTCGTGCTGACGCTCCCGTTCCTCGGTCACGTCCCGCGTCATCGTCATCCCCGCGACGACCTCGCCGTTCTCGCGGATCGGGACGAGATCGGAGACGAACTGCCGGTCCCGGTACTCGAACTCGAACGTCGACCGCTCGCCGTCGAACACCGCGCGGTAATCGTCCTTGTACGCGTCGACGAACCGCTCGGAGTGGACCTCGTGGATCGTCTTCCCCACCACGGCCTCGGGGTCGAGGTCGATCTGGTCGAACACCTCGCCGCCGACCCACGTGTACCGCAGGTCGCGGTCGAACAGCGAGACACCTCCACTGGGGATGTTCTCGACCAGCGTCCGGTACGCCGCCTCGCGTTCGGCCAGTTCCTCGTGGTCGGCTGGATCGACGGCGGACCCAGACGCCCGAGCGTCCGCCCGTCGGCGTTCGCGGTCGGCCAGCACGGCGTCTCTCACTCGCTCCTGCAGCGTCGCGAGGTCGTCCGTGCGGTGGTGCTGCACTCGTTCGTTGTCGATCCGGTCCCCGTGGTCGTCGGTCAGGACCACCACCGGCACGGCGAGGTCGCCGTCGGTCGCGCCGAGCAGTTCCCGTCCGCGCGCCGTCGACGTCGCGACGACGCAGTCGCACGCTGGGAGTGCCTCGACTGCCTCGGCTGTATCACTCGTCGTCCGGACGTCGACGTCGTCGAGCGCTCGCTCGACGGCCGCGACGTCGCACCGCTCGTCGGAGAGCAGTACGACTGAGATCCCCCCGGTCATTCGTCGGAACGATTCTCGTCAGTCACGTATATTGGTATCGATGTGAGTTATCGCATTGCCCGAATGTTGGCCGTCGACCGACACATCGTGTGAGTGAAACGGGAGTTATCGATCGGTCACTGAGCATTTTACCGAGAACGAGTCACGTCGTGATGGGCCGACTCGTCGGCCTGTCGTGTCGGGTCGCCGCACGTACGCCCCGTCGACCGACGGCCCTCTCCGTCGTCTCCGGGACCGACTGCCGGCCGAACCTGGGTCCGATTCGCTTTTACCACTCTCCCGACTACCTTCCCGCAATGACCCGCATCGCCATCGTGGACAACCACGGGCAGTTCACCCACTTGGAGCAGCGCGCGCTCCGGGAGGTCGGGGTCGACGCCGACCTCGTCGACAACGACACCCCACCCGAGGAGGTCGTCGCCGACGTCGACGGCGTCGTGCTCTCGGGTGGCCCGTCGATGGATCGGATCGGCCGCGCCCGCGACTACCTCGCTCCCGACGTCGACGTGCCCGTCTTCGGCATCTGTCTCGGCATGCAACTCATCGCGGACGAACTCGGCGGCACGGTCGGAGGAGGCGACTACGGCGGCTACGCCGACGTCGACGTCGACATCGTCGACGCCGACGACCCGCTCGTCGGGTCGCTCGCGCCCACGACGCGCGTCTGGGCGAGCCACGCCGACGAGGTGAAGACGCTCCCGCCGGGCTTCTCGCTCACCGCGGAGAGCGACGTCTGCGCCGTCGAGGCGATGAGCGACGCCTCAGCGGAGCTCTACGGGGTGCAGTGGCACCCCGAGGTGGCCCACACCGAGCGCGGCGAGGAGGTCTTCGAGAACTTCGTCGCGCGCTGCCGGCGCTGATCGGGACCGTTCGTTACACGCGTCTGTCACGGAAAATCAGGTTTATGAGCGCGTCTGCCCTCCGTCTGACGGGAAAGGGGAGGACTTTACCATTTCGACGAGGTATCGTCGTGCAATGACGGCGACACAGAGCGACCTCGCCGGGCTGTCGCGGTTCATCTTCCGCGCGCCGAACTGGTACACCAGCCTCGGCTTCGCCCTGTTCCTCGCCGCGATGGCCGGGATCGCGGCGTTCGACTCCGGCACCGCGACCGAGTCGTGGCGCCGGGTGTTCATCCTCGGACAGGACGCGTGGGAGGGCATCTTCTACATCGGCATCCCCACCGTGGTCGCCTCCGTCGGGACCGCCGGCGTCGACCGCTTCCTCGGTGGGAAGCTCACGCCCAACCGCTCGTCGCTCCTGGCGCTCGTCTGTGAGGTCATCGTCGTGGTCGCCGTGACCGCCGCGGCGGTCGTCAGCGTCTTCACGACGCTCGGACAGACGTTCGTCTTCGACGTCTTCGTGGTCGCGCTCTCGTCGATCTTCGCCTTCCGCCTGCTCGTCGTGATGGCCGTCTCACGCTCGTCGCTCCTCGTCGCCGCGGTCCCCGCGAGCATCCAGACCGTCGCCTCGGCCGTGCTGTTGTTCGTCTACAGCGGCACGGTCCGCTTCCTCGAGGTCGGCGGACCGCTCCTCCAGGCGTACCTGATGCCGTATCTCGCCCGGGCGGACCGCGCCCCCTCCGAGCTGCTCGTCGTCGGCCCCAACCACTTCACGCTGCTCGTGCTCACGTCGATCGTCTACGCCACCGGCGTCTACGTGTTCATCCGCGTGATCGACCGCCCCTGGGAGCGCTCGCTCGGCGTGTCGATGCTCGACTTCCTCCGCGGCTTCATCGGCCACATCGCCGAGGGCTCCCGCGAACTGGAGGACTTCTTCGAACAGCTCGGCCAGGAGGCGATCGTTCCCGTCACCGTGCTGTCGTTCGAGCGGTTCGACGGCTCGGAGAAAGCCCGCTGGATCCTGCCGATGATTCACCCGGGACCGATGGGTGAGATCGGCGGCGGCAACTTCCCCGAGCGGGTCGCCTCGCGCACCGAGGGGCTGGCGTTCCCGCCGCACGCGACCGCCGGGCACGACTTCAACCTCGTCACCGAGCGCGAGGTCGACACGATCCTCGACGCCGCCGACCGCGCCTACGACCGGATCACCTACTCGCGGGAGGCGACTCCCAGTGTTCGCGTCCAGTCGGGCGAGGCGAAGATGCTCGCCCAGGGGTTCGACGACGACGCGCTCCTCGTCTCGACGTACGCGCCCGGCTACGCGGACGACGTCGAGTACGCCGTCGGCCTCTCGGCCGCCGCGGAGGCCCGGACCGCCGGTCTCGACGACGTGCTCCTCGTCGACGCCCACAACTCGAACAACGGGCTCGACGGACCCGACCTCGGCCACGTCACGCCCGGCTCGAAACGGTCGTTCGACATGATCTCCGCGGCGGGCGACGCGGGGAGACGCCTTACCACCTCCCCGCGCGGCGACCTGGCGCTCGGGACGGCCTGGGACACGACGCCGTGGAACCCCAGAGACGGGATCGGTCCCCTCGGCATCCGCGTCACGGTCACGGCGGTCGACGAGCAGACCACGGCGTACGTCCTCGTCGACGGCAACAACATGGAGCCGGGGCTTCGTGACCGCGTCGTGGAGGCGCTCGACGATCTCGTCGACGTGAGCGAGGTGATGACCACGGACACCCACATCGTCAACACCGTCGAGGCGGACAACCAGGTCGGCGCGGCCATCGACCACGGGGCGTTCCTCGGCATCGTCACCGACCTCGTCGAGGAGGCACTCGCGGACCGCGAACCCGTCAGAGCGGGGATGGCGATGGAACGCGCGGAGGTCACGATCTTCGGTAACGACCGGACGGAGACGCTCGCCAGCCACGCCAACGCCGTCGTCTCGATGGGGGGTGCGCTCGCCGCGGCCGTCATTCTCGCGGCGATGGCCGTCAGCGTCCTCATCTTCTTCCTCGCGTAGCCGCCACTCGCGAGGTGTCTCCCGTCCTCGTCGGAGCTCCCCCGTGGCGATCGCTGGCCGTCCACCGTCGGATCGCCGGCCGCCTCTCACGCCGTCGAACCGGCCCGGTCAGTCCCGCAGTCGGAGCGTCCGCGTCTCGATCGCGCCACAGCTCGGACAGACGTGCCGATAGCTGACGCGATCGCCGGTCGTTCGGGCCTGCCACGCCCCGTCCGTGTCCACGTAGCCACACTCCCGGCAGCGGAGATCACGGTCGTACTGCGCCTTCAGTCGGTCCAGCGGGGTCGTTCCGCGTCCGTGGTCGACTGTCATGTGACAACATACGACACGGGTCGTGATAGCTGCTACGGTGGGCGCGGGGGTCGAGAGAGAAGGGGTTACTGCTCCGACGTCGCCGCTGCGCCGTCGGTCTCGTCGGCGAACAGATCGTCGACGGCCGCCTGCGCGGCTCGTGCGGCCTCGTCCGCGACCCGTTCGGCCTTCTCGTCGTCGGGCGCGTTCAGGTAGACGTCGACCTCGAGGACGCCCTCCTCGAACGTGACCGTGATGTCGACGTCGCGGACCGCACTCTGCTTGTACCGGTCGAAGACGACGCCTTCGGCGGCCTCGGCCGCGGTCTGGACGACTTCCTCGTCGGTCGGCATCGGCGTCAGTCGCCGCCGGCGCCGCCGGGGCCCATCGGGCCGCCGCCCGCGCCGCCCGCGCCACCCTGGAGCATCTGCTGGAGTTCCTGCTGGAGCTCCTCGAACTGGTCGCGGACGCGCTCTTCCTGTTTCGACAGCTGCTCGACACGGATCTCGAGCGAGTCGACGCGATCCTGGAGAGCGTCGTACGCCTCGTCGTACTCCGTCTCGACGAGCAGTTCGCCGACCTCGCGGTACATGACGGTGTCCTCGTCGATGTCGTCGAGCGCGTCGAGCGCGGTCTGGGAGTCGTTGAGCGTCGACTCCGCCGACTGCTTCTGCGCGGCGACCTGCTGGGCGGTCTCCTGAAGATCCTGCAGTTCTTCGAGTTTCTCCTGCGCTTCCGGCGGTAGGCTTCCCTGCATACGCGGGAGGAGGGTATCCTCCCTGAAAAAGCCCCGTATTCGCGTTCGTCGCCCGCCAGCGGCGTGTGAACCGTTCCCGTCGTCGGGTCTCGTGGCCGTCACCGGCCCGGTGATCCGATGCCGCGGGCCGGCGTCGGCTCGAAACATGCGAGATACTCTCTCAGAACACTCATTTGTTAGTTGTACGTCACACGGGCATGGGAGACATCGACGACGTCGAGGGACTGCCAGAGGGGGAGGACGAGATCGGCCCCAGCGGCGGAGATGTGCCGGACAGACCGCCGGGCCGGCCAACGACGGGACCGACAGTGCCGTCTGCCTCGAACTCGCGGGCGAGCGGTGGCCGCTGGACACGACGCTCACCGGCGACGAGCGCTACACGTTCGCGTACCCGGCGTAGTGACGACGGCACCACCGTCACGCACGGTGTCAGTTCCCGTTCGCGCGGCGCTCGGCGGCCAGCGCACACACGTCTTCGGCCGTCTCGACCAGCCGGATCCACGTGTTCACGCCGGCGCGGAGTGCGATCAGGTCGTGCGCTCGGACGTCGACGTGGAGCGTATCGCTCGCGCGGCGCACCGTGGCTGTCGAGCGATCGTCGTCGATCTCGCCGACTTCGACCGCGACCGCGTCCCCGACGAGCCGAGCGTCCCGCTCGTCGGCGTAGTCGAACAAGAGAGAGACCGTGTGCGGGTACGCGTCCGGTTCGGGCGTCGGGCTCACCGTCCGGCTCGTGCTACTCGACGGCGACTTCCTTGACCGTCGGGGCGCGTTCCTTCAGGAGGACGCGGTGCCCGCAGAACGGACACCGGACGCCGCCGTACTCGTCGAGTTCGACGTCGCGCTTGCAGCGGGAACACTTGTAGCTCATCGTCGGATTACTCGTCGCTGTCGGCGCTGAGCGCCGCGCGGATCGACCGACTGACCTGTCGGCCACCGGGCGTCTGCGGACGGTACGCGCCGCCGGTGAACACCTCGCCGGTGCGCTCGTTCTTCCAGACGCCCGTTCCAAGACGCTTCACGTCGTCGCCGTCGACTTTCGCGCTCCGCATCTCGCCTTCGATCTCCTTGACGCGTCGGCGGGCCACCCGACCGTACCGCGCCCCGAATCGGCCGGCGCTCCCGACCTTGCTCGCCTTCTTGTCGGCCATAGTACCACGGAGTACCCCGAGCGGAGGGATAAACCCTACGAGTCCGACCGACGCGAGGGCCGACGTGACACGGTCGGCGGTGCCGGACACGCCGTCTCCGAACTGGCTCGTGTCGCCGTTTCACGCCGCGAGAGCGTCTCTCCTGCCCGGCCACGACCTCCGTCACACTCGTGGTCGGGGCTATGCGGCACGTACGGCGGACGGCTCCGGCGATGGACGCGTTCGTCACTCGTCGTCGGTGTCGATCACTGGTCTCGTTCCTGCAGTCCCGCCTCGCGCAGTGCCGCGTTGAGGTCCTCCCGCACGCGTTCGCCGGTCTCGCGGTCCATGGCGGTCGTCACCACCCGGTTCTCCTGCACGCTGGAGCCGTCGCGCAGGAGGAGGCGGACGTTGCCGTTCTCGTCGGCACGGGTGACTTTCGCCCGCAGGCTCTTGCGCGAACTCATCCCTCCCGCCTCGATGGGACCGGGGACGACTTTCTTCACGTGGGGGTGTTCGGCCACGACGCCGATGGCTCGTCGACCCTCGCGTCCGCCGATCAGCGTGGTGTGGCTCCCTCCGAGTTTCTCGGCGGGTGCGGCGTCGACCACTTCGAGCGTCCGTTCGCCCCGACGAGCGAGCACCGAGGCCACGGGGTCGGACTCGTCTCTGACACGGAACACGTCGTGGTGCAACTGCGCGCGGATCTCGCGGATGACGTCGTGGTCGCCCGCGACGTACACCTCTTCGGGACGCTTGCGGTGGATCTCGTCGGCGACGAGGCCGGCGAAGTTCCGGAGCTGGATCACGCCGTGTTCGTCGCCCTCCTCGGGGACCGTCGTGACGGCGAACTCGCCGACCTCGTCGTCGTCGTCGAGCATCGTCAGCGTGGCCCGCTCCCGCGAGACGTCGACGACGACCGTGTCGCAGTTGGCGGTGTCGCAGGTGAGACAGTAGTCGCCCGGGCGTTCGAGCGGGGACTCACACCGCCGGCAGTTCATGCTCCTGACTGCGGGTGCCGGCGTAAAAGCCCGTCCGTTTTCGGTCGTCTACGAGGCCCGGTCCGGTACCGGTCGAAGCCCCCTGCAGGCGCGCACCGGACGTCCCGGGACTGTCGTGTGTGCCACGACGCCACTCCCGCTCGACCGGCTGGACGGTCCGCCGCCGGCGCTCTCCTCGTCGCCGCGACCGTCACTTCCGCGACGTCCCGTTCGTCCTCCTCGGACAGTCCGTCGCTGTCGAGCGCCGTGGACGCGGCGGTCAGAGGTCGAGCGGGTCGACTTTCAGGAACTCGCGGAGGAACACGGTCGCGTACGATCCGCGGGGGAGCGCGAAGTCGAAGGCGGCTCCCTCGTCGTCGACGGCCGTCTCGACGCCGGTCCGGACCAGCACGGCCCGGCGGGTTCCCGTCGAGTCGAACGCGCCGGGGAGCGCGAAGTCCGACGGCGCGAGGGCCAGCTCCTTGAGCACCGCGCGTTCGATGTCGCCCGGTTCTCCCACCCCCAGTTCGGTCTCCGTCCCGACGAGCGGCGCGGTGACGAACGCCCGCCCGCGCGCGCAGTGTCGTCGCATCACGTCGACCCGCGTCTCGGTCACGCGCTGTTCGCGGTCGGTGTCGGGGACGGCGAACGGCGCGTCCACGTCGCGGTCCGTAAAGCAGACGACGTCGCCCGCGACCGGCTCAGAGAGGGGGAGTCCCCGGCGGAGACGCTCGCTCACGATCCGGTTGAAGACGTACGACTGCGCGGCGTTGACGAAGAGCCGTTGCAGGTTCGACGGCACCGCTTCGAGCGCGTGGCGGAAACGGGCGTCCTCTGCGCCTTCTCCGTCTTCTGCGCCTTCTCCGTCTTCTGCGCCTTCCGCGTCTTCGGCGTCTCCACCCGCTTCGGCCTCACTCGCTTCGGCTTCCGTCCCCTCCGCGAGTCGGTGGAGCATCGACCGCTCGTACCGCAGATAGCCGGGGATGGTGTCGAGCGCCCGCTGCCAGTCGGGGTCGTCGCTCGTGGCCACCTCGTCGACGACGGCTCGCGCCTCCTGTGTCTCTGCCGGTTCACTGTCGGCGGGGTCACCACAGTACGCCAGCACCGCCTCGCGCCACTCGCCGCGGACGACGTGGAGACCCACACGATGCGTGACGGGTCGGCGCGACCCGAACCGCTGGTGGCCGAAGTAGTTGGGGACGCCGACGTGCGCTCCGTCAGTCCCCCCAGCCAGGTCCGCGAGCGACTCGGTCACGGCGTCGATCCGGTCGGCGGCGGCCGCGGTGTCACACGCGAGGTCGCGAACACGGATGGAGAAGTCGTTGCCCGCGAGGTCGCCGAACTGGAGCGCACGGCCGAGCCGACCGACGACCTCGATGTCGGCGTTTCGAACCGCCGGGACCTCGTCCGCAGAGACGCCCCGGAGCGAGAACAGCTGGGTCGTCACGGCGTGTTTGTCCTTCGTGCCGGCCCACGAGACGCGCTCGCGGCTCATCCCCAGCGCGTCGGACAGCCGCCCGGCGAAGTCGTTGGTGTCCCAGCCGTGGAGCGTCGCCCGGACGAGGAGGTGCGGGTAGTCGCCGGGGTCGCTCCCGACCGGTGCGGGGTCGAGCGTCTCGACCTCTCGCACGCGGAAGTCCTCGGGTCGGACCCTGAGCCGACCGCCCACGCCATCGGCGTCGCTCGCGTAGAACGCCATCCCGACCCGTTCCTCGCGGGGGTGTGCCGCGCGCATCAGTACAGCGAGAGGTCGCCGGTCACGCGGTCGACCTCGTCGTCCGCGGCGGGTCCGACGGCGACGGCGGTGACCGTCCCGGGCTCGAGCTGCGTGTGGCCCGCGTCGCGGACGACCGCGTTGGGGAGGCCGAGCCGTTCGGCCTCGCTCGCCACGTCGAACACCGCCTGCTCGCCCGACACCTTCAGGACGACCTTCTTCTGTCCCGACCCCTTCCACGCCTTCCGCGTCGAAGAGGAGGCGTCCTCGTACGCCGACAGCGACGCGTGGGCGACCTGCGCGGCCAGCTTCCCGCGCCCCATTCCGATGTCGGTACGTGCGGCGATAGCCTGCTTCATAGCTCCCCTCGTCGGGCTAGCGTGAAGTCTCCTGCTATCCCGGAAGCGGTGCGGCGACCAGGGGCGGAATACATATCCTTCGCGTAAATAGATCACATCCTATGAAGATCGTCGGCATCGATACGGAGGACGTCCGCACTCGTATCCACGTTCGCGCCGGTCGCTCCGAGGGCGACGATCTGGTCGCCTACGGATTGCGACGACACGTAGACCGCCTCCCGTCCGACGCAGAGGCCCGTATCCGACGTGTTCTCTCGGATCACGACATCGAACGGTATCCCGAAGGAGCGTACATCGGGACCTTCAGTTCACGACCACTGGAGGATTCGCGCATCGTCCGAGATCACGAGGAGATCGTCTCCGACCCGTATCCGCGCGACATCGAACTGACAGAGTTCCCACCCGAGGAAGGCCAACTCTACTACTGGTAGACGGCGTGTAGAACTGGTCTCCGAACGACTGTCTGTCCGCTTCGTGATTCGAATCACGGGCGCTCCACTCGCGTCTTCCCCGATTCGAATCCCTCCACACGACCACTCCTCACACACACCCACACCGTGGAGCCGTAACCAACCGTCCGTCTCTCGGTCGACTGAACCGTGTCGTTAGCTGAAAGGAGGCGCTAAGCCCCCACCCTCAACGGAGCGACCGAAGGGAGCGGAGTAGGGTCGGGTAGTTCACAAACTGGGTTTTCCGGACCCGCCGCCTCTGCCTGCGTAATCCGCGCTCACGGTGACGTTGTCGATCGGGAACGCGAAGCTCACGGCGTCGTTCTTCGTTCCATCACGCGAGTACTGGCGCGGCGGCGGGTACACGTCGTTGCCTTTCCCGTCGAGCGAGGCGTAGACTCCTGGCGGGGGGTACACGTCGTTACCCTTGCCGTCGAGCGACGCGTACAGACTCGGCGGGGGGGTGGGAACGTCGTTGCCCTTACCATCCAGCGACGCGTACAGATCCGGGGGATACGGGTCGTTGCCTTTCCCGTCCATGGGTTCGGCTGCGGCCGTTCCGACTCCGCCAACGACCCCGGCCGTCAGAACGGCCGCGATGAGGAGTGCTTTGATTACAGTGCGTCCAACCGTGATGTCGATTGCTTTCATCACAGATGTATCCAGGTCGGGGGATTCGATGGAGACAGATGCTTACTATTGAAGCGCGTTCCGGGATACGCATTCTAGATAGCTAGAGTTGTGCGCTCGGCGGCTCCGATCTCGCTTCGTTCGGCAGAAAGAGCCGGTGGAGGGGTTGTAACCTAAGGTTTACATCCGTGTAAGTTATCCATCGGTTCAGGGAGTCATGCCAACAGATCCCAAGGAAGCCGTCGAGCGTCTCGAAGACCGTATCAGAACCAGCGAGGAAATCAGACCGAACGACCGAGACAATCTTCTTGCGTTCATTGACCGTCTTCGTCTCCTTCGTACGGTGTACGGTGATCACCGCCGGGAGAAACTCCTCCGACACTGCACTATTCTCGCAGAGGAACTCAACCAGCTCACAGAGGCGCTTGACGATCGCGAAGCGGCTGAGTCGATCGTCAAGTGGATCAATCGTAACTACCCTAACGAGGAGACGAACAAGGACTATCGAGGTGCTCTCAGGGCTTTCGCTAAGCGAGTCACAGAGGGTCCGGATATCCCTTCGAGCGTAGACTGGGTACCTTCTGGTACCAGCCGCAACTATGATCCAAAACCGAACCCATCCGAGATGCTTCATTGGAAAGACGACGTGATTCCGATGATTGACGAGACCCGGAACGCTCGCGATGCCGCACTTATCGCAGTTGCTTGGGACTCTGGTGCTCGAAGTGGAGAGATCCAGGCGATGTCGGTCGGAGACGTCTCTGATCACACTCACGGGCTGCAGATCACTGTCGATGGAAAGAGAGGACAACGTTCCATCACGCTGTTTAACAGTGGTTCCTATCTGATTCGGTGGCTTCAGGATCACCCATGTTCGGATCAGCCAAACGCTGATCTCTGGTGCAAGTTGAGTTCCGGTGAGAGTATCAGTTACCAGATGTATCGAAAGGCCCTGAATCAGGCTGCAGACCGAGCAGGCGTCACCAAACCCGTGACGCTGACGAATTTCCGTAAGTCGTCTGCATCTCATCTCGCGAGCCAGAACGTGAATCAGGCCCACATCGAGAACCACCACGGTTGGAAGCGGGGTAGTAAAGTTGCCGCACGATACATAGTTATCTTCGGCTCGGACAGCGACAGAGAGCTCGCAAAAGCGTACGGTCTCGAGGTTGATGAAGAAGAAACCGAACCGATTGGTCCTCTTAGCTGTCCTCGTTGCCAGCGCGAAACGCCCCGACATGAGGAGTTCTGTGTTTGGTGCGGGCAGGCACTTGAGCCCGGAGCCGTCGAGTCGGTTAGGCAGACAGAGCGTGACGTCAGAGATGCAGTGTTCCGCCTCGCTCGGAGCGATCCTGAACTCCTTACGGAAAGGGAACGGATTGAGGGGTTGATGCGCCTCGTCGAGAGTAGACCTGACCTGATTGATGACGCCGAAAGATACCTGGACGCTCTCGAATCTACCAGCTGACATCAATCCTGCTCCTCATTCGAGAGTCGGTCGATCTCCCGTTTTATCTCTTCACGATCGCGCTCGTCGCCGCCTCTGAGCAGAACTGCCAGAGCCAATCCTCGGACCGTTTCGTCGGTTCCGTGTTTGAGGATGTATGCAAGATCTTCTCGATGATTCTGTACGTATTCTCTGACTTCGGGTGGTGTCCGGTTGTTTTCCATCATTCGGCGGCCGCAGAGCGCCACCCTCACTGGGTAAGGAAAACCTCTTTACTACCACACACTCTATTTTGGGTGTGGAGTGGCCTTCCTCGGCGCTCCTCGTTCTCGGTTCAAAACGGTATCACGGCATGCCTGGCAGCAACGACGTGATATCGTTCGAATCTACTCCTTTGAGAGCCATCGATTACAGCATGTTAGGTTAGTTTTCCCTTTTGTCAGGAAAACACCTAAGCTGATCCCACACAAAGACGCTGTTGGGGACGATCGACTGCAACCCTGAAGCTAGCAAACAACACGTGATTTCTCCCTCATGTTGCTTGCTGGTGTCGTCTGTCGCCCGGTCTTTCCCTGGGCGATTTTTTATCCCGAATCCATTTACACCACCAAATACTCCAAGCATCATTAAATTTTCTTTAACCAACATATGTTCCAGTGCGTTGGTTAAATCCCGCTCCGGAAGTTTCGAAGCTCTTTGGATGCCGGGATAATTAAAAAATGAGCGTTCAGTAATCCATTATCTGATTGAACAAATAAGAAAATATCTTGAGTTAGCAGCCATCCGCAGCTCACAATTCCAACCCCTTATTGCTAGGTAAATCACCCACGTCACGGTCTCTCAAAGTAACATAGCCGTATGAATACCTGAACTGGTGCGTTGTGGCTGGGATCTCGGCTCCAAGCCCTCGTAGTATTAAGTTAAATTAAACACTGGGGGGTGGGGGGGTGTGTGTGTCTACCCCGTTTCGTAAGGCATGTCGTAGTCTGTGTGCACCATTTGATTTGAACGGGTGTTAATGCATACTCCAGTCGAAATTGGAGTAAGACACCCATGAACATGAGCCGGATCCGAGAGTCTTGAGACGAACGCCTCAATGGATACGATAGTATCAAGTTCTGATAGAGACAGCGTATAAGACTTAGAGAGTATACTGCTCACACGTATTTCAAGGCGATTATCGGGCGCAGTTACACCCGGGTTCTTATTCTATCATAAGCAAACGTGATATCGAGGTCCCAGTACTCTAGCTCAGGCACCCAAAGACCGATCACTACTCCTCCCATAGATTCAAAAAGGCGGACTTGATCCAATTGCTGGCCTTCATTCATTTTTCAGCCGAAGATCACTTTTTTAATCGGGTGATGAGAGAGTCATATTCATGATCGATGAAGGCGGACGTGTCTTTCTTTCTGACGAGCCGATTGAATCGCCCGAACAGGACAAGTTCGAGCATCGGGAGTACGTTGATGCGCTCGAACAGATCCTCGAAAACGCTGAACCTCGGTGGAATATAGGTGTGTTCGGCAAGTGGGGCACTGGGAAGAGTTCGATAATCAATCTATTGTTCGACCGGCTGCAAGACAATCCAGCGTTCGACGATACGATCTGTGTCGAGTTCGATGCATGGACACACGCTGAGGAGTCGATTCGAACCGACCTGCTTCTCGGTATCGATTATCAACTTGGTGAAAAAACGGATACGAAGGTCGATGGCGAATACGGGATTCTTGGGGAGGACTACATAACGGAAGAACTCTACGACATTACAGAAGAGACAGGGAGCGAGGATCTCTCGTATCGGGAGTACACCGCTAGGCTCCTTTCCCATTCCAAGCCCGTTACTGGAATCGTTGTGATAGCCGCCGTAGTTCTAGTTCTGGGCGTTCTCGCCAACGTACTGAATCTCGTCGGTGTTCTAAATCCAGACCCTGACCTAATGGCCACCGTCAATAGCATCCTCCAAATCGCCATTCTCCCACTGTTTTTGAGTCTCTTCATTTTCATGGCGAAACAGGTGGAAGACGCGACCTCCACCCTCCGTCAACGATACCCTCGGAAGGAATGGTCCGGCGCATATGAGCAATTGTTCGAAGAGATGCTCACCGATCTGGTCAAGAAAACTGAGAAAAAGAAGGTCATCATATCGGTAGACAATCTCGACCGTTGTGAGAGCGACACCGTCTATGACGTCCTCGTCTCGTTAAAGACGTTCATGGAGAACGACCGCTGCACCTACATCATCCCCTGTGACGATGAAGCACTTCTCAGTCACGTGCAATCTATCGACAGAGGGGGGTACTTTGAGGAGCCCGAGAACGAACGTGAATTCTTACGGAAGCTGTTCCAAGCGCATGTCCGTGTTCCGCCGTTCACTAACGAGGCAATCTCCGACTATGCCAGGGAGTTGAAAGGGCAACTTGATGAGGACCTTGGAGAGGACTACGACGACGAGGTTCTGTCCGTAATCACGAAAGCATATGCCCGAAATCCACGCCGTATCAAACAGGCATTCAACCGGCTGACGACCCTGCGAATGTTGGCTCAAGAAATGGAAGCGACAGACCGTATGCGTGAGGGTGCAATCACAGATAATTACCCGTTTTTGGCCAAAGTATCGATACTACAGGAAGATTTTCCAGAATTCTATCGGGCGCTTCAGACGAATCCACGATTACTTGATGAATTCAATGACTACTTCGCCGGGCGTGTTTCCGAATCCGAACGAGAGAAGGAGCTGGCTGCGTATTTTGATCCTGATGAGAACGAAGACAACGGCTCAGTTGAAGGGCTGAGGGATTTTCTTCGGACAACCCGATACATTACTGACGACAACCCTCGTCGCTTTATTTACCTGAGCGAGCCATCATATGCACTCACCCTAGGAGACGACGAGCGCTTCGTACAGGACCTCCGTACCGGTCAGGTGGATAAAGTACGTGATGAGTTGAAATCGCTTTTCGAAAGCGACGAGGACTTCACTCCCTATCTTGAGGCTATTCGAGATACGCTCGATGAGTGGAGCCACCTCAATTCGGAACTATTCAACATCGTTGAGGGGTTGATGGAAGTTTTCAGCGCTCTCGACGAAGATTCCCAATCCAGAGTGGCTGCGGTTGTGAGCGAATACTTGGTCTCCGCTGACCGGAGACACTTCTTGGAGGATCTTGACCCACATCTCTCGTTCCCGCTCCTCCTCAAAATGCCTCATCGGGATTCTCAAATCCTTTTTAATGCATACGGACAACTAGCTGCCGACCCCGAGACCCTCCACGAGAACGTGCTTGAAGCATTTGTTTCTCACAGTGACGAAATCCCACGCTCTGCGCGGCGACCCCTTGCAGAAAATCTCACTCATCTGCGACAGAATCTACAGATAGATGAGTTCAAGCGGGCACTCGACATGCTTCACTCTTCAGCCCCAGCACGGGAGAAGTTCGCCACGGCAAGCCTGTTGAAAGAGGCTGTTGAGCTAATCGAGTTAGATAACCAACATCAGTTCCAGAACCACGAGTACTACACTAAATTCGACCCGCAAGCGTCAATCGAGGCTCGAAGCACGTTTGTCAAAAAGCTGATTGACCTTTACAATGATGTTGAGGATGACAACGTCAAGAATCTCAACCAGAACCTTGCTGACATCCTCCTTGATATCGAACCGGACTTGACAACACCGGCCACTCGCCGTCTCTATGACGAATTCCAGGGGTTAGTTCATGCGCCAAGTGGCGATGAAAGACAACTCGTAGAAACGCTCTTTCATTTCTACGATGTTCTCGTGCCGAGCGATCAAGACGAATTCCGCCAACAGTGTGTAAACCAGATCCAGAACTGGGGCAGCACCGCACAGCAGTATCTCAAGTGGGCAGAGCAGTACGACGTCCCACTACTCAATTCGGAAAACGCGGTGGAAGCAGCTCTCGCCCCGTTCCCCAACCAGAACTCGAACGCAAATCTATTCACTAAAACGATCCTGCCCCTAATCCCTGAGGAATTTGACGAGGAAGTGACGGCGAAGAAACTACTCGATATTCTGGATAGCAGTGACGACTCGCATGCACAACTCGGGGCGGAAATTTTCTTGACCGCGCCCGAACGCTTCTCCAATGTCCAGGATTCGGTTGTTGATAAGTGCCTCAGCAAGGCGAACAGGACGAACGACATTAAGAGTAAGCAGACGTTTCTGACCGCGGTTTCAGGAGTGTTTACCGAATTGAAGGACAGCGATCAAGAACTATTCCTTAGCCAGCTGACTGAGCTGGCGCGTGGGAGTAATCGGGACAAGCAGGCCTTTGCCCAGGTGTGGCGAGAAGTTGAAGACGATCTTGAACCCGGACACCGGCGCACTATTGGACAGAACGTTCTCAGCGTGCTGGAGGATGAAGCGAGCGATCAAAATCAGCAGGTCCCGAATGATGAACTGGTGAAAGTTCTCCAATCGGTAACGGACTACCTTACGACGAATGCACATGAGGAATTTGTCCAACGGTTGAGCGATAAGTTGACAGATGGCGATATAGGATGGCAACAGAAGCAGGATATTGTCGGGCAGCTTGTAGCGTTCGAAGATCTCGCTGGGCAAGAGGATCTGGTATTGACGCGTATCGAGGGAATGCTAAAGCAAAACTCGCAGGGGCGGCTCCACCAGACGACTGAAAAGAAACTGAACATACTCGAACAGCGTGACAAAATCGATCAAGAGCGAATCAAGGAAATCCGGAAGACCTACCTAGAGACGTAAGCCAAGTTTCCCACGGCATAGTTACTGATCCGTTCTACGCGCTGATGCCTGTTAACCTCGTCCCAACAAGGAATCATCGTCGTATCATGGTGATGTACCCTCCCAGTCTCTCCATCTCATTGAGAGTAGTGTCTAAATGTATCGTCCTGGCCGGATTTGCCATTTTAATACAATAATCCCCCCTTGGCGTAATAGAGCGTCGTCCGTATCAACCGATCCCATTGTCCAAATTCAGGAGTTAGTGCTGTGCGAAATTTGCGCGCTGTATTCAGCACTGGCAAAAAATCAATCATCGGTTGAGAGAATTTTCAATACGGTTGCTTACTATACCGGACTAATCCACACCTTTTCGAAGATTCTGACGGTATCCGGAGTCATGCATCAACATATGAGGAACCCCGCGGAACCGGGTCTTTGTGTAATAGGTGGGGGTTGCACGCTGAGAATATGCATTCTCCAGAACTGCACACACGACTGTCGTTGAAGTGTGCAGATTCACTCCAATCGAGTCTCCTCGGCGACGAAATACTGCAGTTGAGCCGGCCTATCCAAGCCGAGTATATAAGTGAACACTGGTTGCGTCACCCGCGAAAGATACCTATGGTCCCGACGTGTGCACAAATGATGCGACTCAGAATGCCCGAATCGAGGAAGCGACTGTATAAGCGACTTCTCGAGGCGACCGGCGAGTCAACGAAGTCAAAGGCACTCGACCGTGCTGCCCGGTACTACTGCGAGATGCGCGGAGACACGGCAGTCGTTCCCGTCGGTGCGATCGGCGAGCTTCTGGCGGCGGCCGAGGAGCGCGGATCACTCACGGGCGAGGAGATCGCGGCCATCCTCGACTGTCAGTGGCTTCGCGTTGAGTATGAAACCGAGTGGTTGGTGGGCGATGGTGATAACCGATAAGCGACCGTGAGGTGCATTCATACTGCTCGCGGCAATCCGTGCGCTACTGGATCTCCTCCGGAACCCAGTTGGTTGAGGATCCACTTGACAGGAGGTTCTCCGCAGAAATATGTGTGATTCGCCCATCCAGTGGAGATGCCTCATTCACCTCGATGTCATCCGTAATGAGGAGTCCACGGACATCGACATCATGTTCGGTGAGATAACCGTCCTTCTGCGCGAACTCGACGTATTTCAGTAGCTCCTCAAGCCCCCGGGTGAACGTCTGCTGGCTGTCGCTATACTTGATCTCGCCGAGAACAACCGCAGTTGGCGTTCCTCTCTCTCTGGAGTCGTACACCTCAATAACGAGATCCGGGCGGCCGTGGAATAATGAGGGCTCAGTGCTGCTACCATGGAACGCCTCGGTCAATTTTTGATGCTGGCGCTGGACGCGCCTAACACGTTCAGCATAAGCAGTCTCCACACCGTTCAGTTCGAAAAGCGGCACATAGAACGAAAGGCTACCACTTCGGTCGTGATAGACGTCGACGGTACGCTGCTGGTCCTCCAAGATGGCTAACTGCTTAGCACCCGATTCGATTGGCTGAAGGCGCCATGCCTGTGAGCGGAGCCCGTGCAGGAGCCGGAACACACAAAAAAGTTCGAAGAGCCGCGGTAACCGTTCAGGCACTACGAGCGTGTCTGTCAGCAGTTTAGAGATGTCTGCATCATCGTATGCTCCAGATAGCAAGCGTCGATAGCGGTCGTATAGCGTGAATGCCTCTGTATACAGCGTCTGTCTGGACCGTCGAGCCGTGTTAAGCATTCGACGTGTGACCTGAATATCTGCTCCGTCCTGTATTCGATTCAGATGGACGTTCCTAGCGTACACTCTGTCGAACATCGCGATGCGCTCGGCTGGCCAGGCGTTCGTCCGCCATTCGTAATCAATCGCGGCGACGTCCTCATCCACCGTCGAGTGGATCATCCAGAGAAGCTTCTTCAGGACGAGGTTCTCGTCAATGTTGTACTCCGTGTATGGAGTCTTACAAGCGAACCTGGTTCGATCACCGGATTGATCGGCGTATCGGAGACGTGTCGTCGCCGGCCAATCGATCCCTCCCCGGACCTCTCCTTGTGTGACCTCACGTTCGCGCTGGTTAGCGGTCTTGACACGCCGGAGTCTCTCTTGAAGTGCTTTGATGAAGTTGACAACCTCGTCACTGAGGCAATAATGGATTCGCTTGAGACGGTCGAGATTCTCGATGTTTAAATCTGTGATGTCAAGATGTCGAGTGACTTCTCGCTGGTTGATCGTCCCGTTTCGGAGATACGTGACCAGCTCCTCCTGAACGCTATCCACCAGTATGGTGCGGCCCAGTTTACTCATCAGAGCGTGGCGGGAGGTCGAAGAAGTCCTCAGCCTTCCGTTCGAGCCACTCTCCCTCAAGCGTGAGATCAACCGTGCCCGTCTCCGTCTGCACCTCGGTCGCGGTCAAGGATCCGACGAGGCTCCGCTGTTCCTGAGGTGCCATTCCTTCGAGCTGGGGGAACACTAATGCGACGACCGCGTCGGTGAGAGCAGGACCTGGATCTTCGCTCACTTCCGGCCCCGTCGCAGCGAGGTACCCAAGGATGTCCCGGACGATGGAGGGCCCAATGGTCTGGTGTTGATTCACTTTCTGCCAGACGACAGCGACCTGTTCATACGTCGTCTCCAAAACGCCTCGTAGTGACTCGTCAGCGTTGAGCCACACGGTAGCGTAGTTCTCGTCTTCGTTTGGATCCAGCAGTGAGGTCCGGACTCGACCGTTCCTCCTGAGCCGTGGGACTCCAAGATGGATGAAATTAAAACGCCGCATGAACGCATATGAGAGTTCATAGAGCGATGTTTTATCATAGGTGTTCATTGTGGCGAGGAGTCGCCAGCTAGGAGTGACTGGAAAGATATCCTGGTTCGTGACGATCGATCTAAGACGATCGTGTGTGGTCTCTTCATCGAGCGATGCGATCTCGACTGGTTCGTCCCGCTCGTAGGGGAGTTGTACCGAGTCTCCAGAGAGTACTGAGAATAACTGACCGAACGCTTTGTCGATATCAGAACGGTTGATCTCGTCGATTACCAACCATTCATTCCTAATCTCGCCATCTTTACGAAAGCAGTCCAGAAAGATTCGAGGCTGAAACACCAGTTCGTCTCCCTCAGCCGATCGGTTAGGCACGTATCCACCGATTGTGTCGAAGGTGGTCCATTCAGCTGTTGCCGTCGTGAACCGATAACCGTCCACAATTTCGCCCTGAGATTCCGTTACCTGCTCACAGATATGCTTGGCCAACTTTGTCTTCCCCGTCCCGGGTGGTCCAGTGAAAATGATGTGTTTTCCAGCATTGAGAGATGCATTCACTTGTCGGCGGATGCGAGCCCTTTCACCTCCGTGGAAATAGAGATTATCTGGCAACCCGATATCCATATGGGGTAGTTGGAGTCGTCCTTCCAGTCTAGAAGCTTGTGACCCCTCGACTTGTCCTTGTTCAAGCAGATAATCTCCAGCCTCTTGGCTCAGATTAAATAGGTACTGCTGATTGATCCCAGCTTTGTTGATCGGATAATATTTTTCCAGACGGACGTCTTCCTGCCAGAGGTACGAAAAAATGTCTGAGAACTGTAATGGCGAGTCGAATCTGTGAATCTCGATGTCTACCCGTCTCTTTTCTTCACCATCAACAGTCACAATGTATGGATGTGATACAACTTCTGAGTATGCAATTATCTCCCCATTCTGGTAATTGAATACAGTATCCCCCTCTTGAAGTTTGGCGAGGTCGTAATTCGGAAAATCGGTTCGTGGGGCTTGGAGAAAACCTTCCTCTATCTCCTCAGGATTGTTACTCTGGTTCACCCAATAGTACGGAGCTAGTTCGCTGGTTGATTCGTCGGGTGGACAGAGCCGTCTTCTGCTTTGACTCTTGATTCCGAATAGAGCTGACGAGGGATCTCCGGTAGATGAATTTTCTCTGAGGTGCTGGATGAAGTTAGAAATCGACTCGTATTCATCGTAGAAATTCGAGTTCGGTTTGTCAAAGTTAATCCGACTAAACGCATCATATGGGAATCCTGAATAACCCATCAGATTCCAAAATTCGTCTGCTGGTTTGTAGATATCGTAAACCCCGACCAGCCGAATTACAGTCGTATACGGATCGCCTGTTGTATATTCCCATCCGATATCTTCAGCGAACTGTTCCGCGCTGTCGACACCGAGTATATGTGATTCGGCAATCTCACCGAGTGCAATATATTCATCCGTTTCACGATCCGCGAATAGCAACCAGTCGCCTGTCAACCCAGTTACGTCGGTGCGAGTACCCCATATCCGGGAGATCTCTTCGGAAACTGTACCTGAAAAATACTTCTCAATGACGGCTGAGTCGACACCCTCAATGACCGTCTTCCTGTAATTTTCACGCATGACCGGAGGGTCACCCTCCGAGATTGGAACCTGATATACATCTGGATCTTGAGACATTGAGTACCATCCTGCACTCAAGCAGTAGACTAAATTCTTACTTCGGTGCTACCTGATTAACCTCTGAAAACTGCGTCGAGCTTAGACGTATGCACCGCCCACACCCTGCATGATTACATCTGTTCTAGGCTGGTACTTGATGCCGGATCCGCTTAGATAGCGTCAGTAATCGGTTATCCCGAACTGCGAGTCAAGTACGAATTGAGGTTACGCGAGTACCGGTGACAGAACGTCACCGTGCTATCTCGGAGTTGTGGTATTGTAGGTACACCTCTCCGACCTCGTGATCGCTGTGAACGCTTAGTGAGTGACCCGAGATCTCGGTATCGTATTCGTGCGTGATTTGCAGTGAGTCAGGCTCAATTCTAACCATGCCGTTGTCGAAATCGGCGTGGTGATTCGGACACAGGACAATCATGTTCTCACTCACGTCGGGCCCATCGTGTGGACTCCCGAGAGGCTGG
This sequence comes from Salinigranum salinum, assembly GCF_009176545.1. GTDB lineage: Archaea > Halobacteriota > Halobacteria > Halobacteriales > Haloferacaceae > Salinigranum > Salinigranum salinum. Next base: position 1,093,582 of record NZ_VTOJ01000001.1, read on the forward strand.
AGATGGTGAACCTCTGAATACCCCTTGTTCGAACTTTGCTGTAGTCGCGTCTCACAAATCTGGCACCGGTGATCGTATAAGCATTTCAGCTCTTCTACCAGCCTCTGGTCCCTCTGTACTTGATCTTGGACCGTACTCCGACGTTTAGGGCTCTCTGTTCCCAGCTGCTCGAGAACGGTCTCACTAGTCTTCTCTACTTCCCTTGGCCGCCAGAGAATCGCAGATTCGATTGATCCATATTCTCGTCGTAGCTCCTCTGTCACTATGTCTGAGACCCTCATAAAACCGGTTACGATCTGCCGATCTCCGTATCCCAAGAGGCTCCAAACCTCGCCAATGTCCGGTCCCCAGTCGTCGTACTCCGTAACCAGGTAGACCCACTTGCTCTGTGGATTGTTCCAGAGCCAGTCACCGATCACGTCGCTTTCGATGGTCCTCTTGACCCGCCCCGAGGCGATGAAGTCTCCATCGTGGTAATACAGGACGAGATCGCCGGGGCACATTCGATCAATATAAGATTGGTGAGCAGGCGAATCAGTCTCCTCGATACCCCAGATCCGCGTAGGCAGTTCGTGCTCGAGTTCTTCGGGAACAGTTGCCCACCCTTCAGTCACTTCGCTTCGAACCGTCCGAGCGAAACGATCAATCCACTCGTCCGATACTGGTTGCAGGTAGAGCGCTGGAAAATTATAGAACCAACTACCGTCTCGTCGCTCAACTCTGCTGTTCTCCTTCCGTTTCAGTTGTTGCTGGACCCTACGAGTAGCGTGCATCCACTCGGGCTGGTCAGTGCCTCCGTCACACACTTCTGAACAGAGGTAATCGTCGTCACAGAGATCTGGATATGCAGACTTCACTGCCGGATATACCTCCTCAGTCGTGTCTCGAGTTCCCGAGGGAACACAGAGCAGCTCTGTCTCCAGTAGACGATCTTGGAGAGCACGCACATCGTCCCTCATGAGTGTCTCTCACGTTGTTCCAGCGTTGTTGTAGGTCTATCTCTGACCATCGCAGTCTAATCGTTGATCGCTCGTGCGTCCCATTATATACCGATTTATGTAGCGAGGGTCCAGAGCGCGGTGCTGGAGTAACCGAACATAGTTCGTCAATCCGACCTCGACTTAGCTGGACTCCGCAGTTAGATACTCTCCTCAGATCAACTGAGACTATACACACTGTCGAGGGTCAGGGCAGAGCCTGTGTGCATACATCGAGATCTCTGAATACATCAAGATACTACCCCAAGGGGTGGCGGGTTTCGACAGTACGTCCGGAGAGGAGTCATCAGTGAGTAATAACCAATAATATATTTGATATTAGATGGTCGTATGGGAGTCACGGCTCCGGTAAATTGATGTCACGCGTCACTAATAATCATATAATGCACGTAAGCGATATTTTCCCACATAATAGTTATCCTGAATACACATACGTCAAACGAGAAAAGCGTGATTTGGAAGAAAACCTCGAAGACGCACTTCGAATGTCTGGGAGTATTGTTTCTATTTCTGGACCTTCTAAATCAGGAAAGTCCATGCTAGTCAAGCGGGTCGCAAAGAACAGTCATATCGAACAAATTGCAATCGTAAACGGTTCAGAAATCGAAAGCACCGGAGATCTGTGGCGACAAGCTCTAGATAATTTGGGTACTCCTACTACTACTGAACGCCATTCCTCTGAAACGGATGAGAGTGGAAATACAATAACAGGAGGAATAAGCACGGTAGTTAGTGCAGGTGCTGATAAACATTCACGGAGCGCCGAAACAGACACTGATGTCAAAGTCGATTCTAGGCGAGGACTAAGCAAACTCATCGAGGTTGTTGACAAGGACAAATTCGTTCTGCTAATCGATGATTTTCACTATATAAAATCAGATGTTCAATCGGATATCGCGGAGGCGATCAAAGCCGCAGCTGAACGGGGAATTTCGATTTGTGTGGCACTTGTCTCATATCGGAGCGAAAACCTTGAGAAGGTGAACGATGATCTGGCGGGGAGAGTATATAACATCAAACTGGATTACTGGCACGAACATGAGCTAAGAGAAATTGCTGAGCTCGGCTTCACAGTCCTGAACGTAGAATTTTCTGAATCTCTAATTGAGACTCTTGTGAGAGAATCTGCAGGCTCTCCATTATTGATGCAGCTACTCTGTTACAGCACATGTCTCCACAACGACGTTCGCGAGCCACAAGATGAACATCGAGTCATCGAAATGGAAGAGGGCGATCGAGATGGGATATTCGAGGAAGCAATAAAGTGGGGTGGTTACTCAGACGTAGTTTCAGCGATTAACGACGGAGCGACGACCCGTGGAGAGGGTCGAAAACTGTATCCATTAAAAACAGGATCAGAGGGCGACTATTACGAGTGCTGTCTAAGGGCCATCGCTGCAAACCCTCCTGAATTCTCGTTCACCCGTAACGAGTTATATAATCGCGTAAAGCACGAATGCGCAGGCACTCACCCACAGTCAAATCAAGTCTCTCTCTTCTGTGAACAGATGGACAAGATAACCAAGGAAGAACGCCCAGACTCTCGATTAGTAGATTGGGATGAAGATGAAGACACTCTCCACATCTCTGAGCCAGGACTTCTATTCAATATCAGGTGGTCCGTTCGATTGGGGATTGAGTAGTAGCAGCCACAATTGGCTTGCGTCGATGTTTGTAGGACTGAAGTATTTTGAACTAGTACCCTTAGGTACACCCCTAACAGAGAACCCGACAGCTCCGGTCGGATTCGTTCCCTCACGTAATCCTGAGAAGCACTGTCTCCGAATAGTCGGTCTACAACAGCCTACGAACAGCCCCACCAGTCGGCAACATATGTCGCGATTACCGTCCCTCGACAGTGTTGCCACTCAGCAGTCGGTCGCTACCCGAGCGCTTCCCACACCCTTCCGCCGATCGTCCGGGTTCTCTCCTCAGCCTCGATGGACCGAAGCTCGTGTTCTGGTTCTGTGATTCGGTACCGGTAGCGCCCTGACCGATACGTGACGGAATCCCTCTTGCAGTCTTCCCACAGTGAGAGACCCTCCCTGAGTAACCTCTTCACCTCTTTCCGGTGTTCCTCGTCGGAAAGTTCTCCGAGATCGAGGAATACTGAATCGTCTCTCTCATTCACCCGCACGTCGTGTTTGGCAGCCCATGCGATGAAAGCAGAGGTGCGTCTGTCCAATCCTCTCTCTGCCGCTTCGAGAGCTTTTGCACCAGCTTCGAGCGCTCGTTCACTCGCTCTCTTGGCTTCTGTGACTGCCTCGTGAACGAGCTCTGCAACGTAATGCGAACGGAGACTAACTGACCCGTATTCTCTCTCGACCAACTCACTAATTCGATCCAGTGCCCGCCGAACACTGTCTGGGTGCCGGTCGGTCTCCTCTGCGATACGCTTCGGAGAAACAGTCCCCCCGTCAGAAACGAGGACACTGAGTGATTCCCACTCGACCGGACTAAGACCGTCTGCGATATGCTTGATGACGACACTCTCCTGGGACTGCCGAATCCGAGTTAGGTTCAGGTCTATGATTTGCCGTTCCCGATCGCTCTCGATCGCGGGGAAATAGGCATCTTTGACGTAGGTGTCTCCACCGGGACGAACGTCGATTCCGCTATTCGCGAGTACGCTGAGTACACTCTCTTCGAGTTCGTGTGTTAGCTGCTCGATCTCTTCGCTACTCACACCCAACTTTCCCTTCCACCGACTTACTTGGTAAGATGCACCGAGTTTCGGATGACGGAGTGGGTTGTTCTCTGGGAAGGAGAGTGCCTCTCTCGCGTAGTAGTGCTTGATCTCTTTCGGAAGTTCGTGGGATGGGAAAGCTTCCTGGATCCGCCGCTGATCAAGGGTTACGGTATGGTAGTACCCAGGTAGGTTCTTACCGTCCTCTGTCTGGTCGTTCTGGACTAACTTACGGTATCCTTCCCGGTCGTTCTCCAGCAAGTGTCCCATCTGAACGATTGGACCGTCTCGAGCGTGAACTGGACCACTCACCTCGTGATTGAGCCGGATGTAGCGCTCAGCATCCTGGATGTTACTATACGGGTGAGGACCAGAGAAGTAAGTCGAGTCAATCCCGACTGCTTCAGCTGCACACTGTAGAAGGGGTAGGTATCTCTTGAACTCGATATTCGACCCACTCACTCGAACATTCACACCCTCACCAAATCCCTCGGGCACGGGTACCCGGCTGCCTCCCTTCGACTTCATTCCCACCCAACGTGGAGCGATATGTGCGTTGAATTTTCGCTGACCTACGGAATCGTCCTTGCTTGAAATCGCGAGACGGAACTCTCGGAGTGTCTCAAGCTCGAATCGTGTCCCGCTCGGTGTCGTTTTTCCAGGGTGTTCTAAGCCGCTCTCTTGGAAGTAGAGCGTAACTGCCCACTCCTCACCCTCAGCAGTGAAAGATGCTCTCTGTGACCCCTCTCCTTCTTTCACCCGCTTGTCTGCAGCGAAGTACGGGAAGAGACCGCGATCGTTGAAGAGGTAGTTCGCACTGAACTCGTGCGGTGCCGTCTCGATTAGGACGGTCACAGAGCCCACCTCCCGACAACCGAGAGAGCCCGATCAGAGACCCCACGGAGTAATGTCTCTATGGGATGTAAACCAAACGTAGGAAGCCGGTGGAGGGATTTGAACCCTCGGCCTATTCCTTACGAAGGAATCGCTCTGCCAGCTGAGCTACACCGGCACGCCGTCGTGCACACGCACCTACCCCCAAGAGGAAAATAAGGCTTCCGAAACGGCCTACTGCGTGCGACGAAGCCGCACGTCGAGACAGACGTTCACCTCGTGAGGCGCGTACGATCGGACGACGTGTTCGGTCTCGACGCTCACCTCGTACGCGGGTTCGGCGGCGGCCCGGATCGCTTCGATCCCGGGGGTGAACGGGTTCTCGTCGTGCTGGATGTCGTAGTAGTGGAGGACGCACTCGTCGCCCGCGAGGGCGACTGCGGTGTCGAGAAACGCGTCGGCGGAGTGGGGGAGGTTCATCACGATCCGGTCGGCCCACCCCGCGTAGTCGGCGGCGACGTCGCGCACGTCGCCGTGGATCGCCGTCACGCGCTCCACGACGCCGTTGCTGCGGGCGTTCTCGCGGAGGTACGCGACCGCGTCGGGGTTGAGGTCAACGCCGACGACCGTCGCGCCGCGGGCAGCCATCGGCACGACGAATGGACCGACACCGGCGAACATGTCGAAGACGCGCTCTCCCTCCCGGACCTGCGAGACGACGCGGTGGCGTTCGGTGGCGAGTCGGGGCGAGAAGTACACCGTGGCGATGTCGAGGGTGAACTCGTGGCCGTATTCGCGGTGGACGGTCTCGGTTCCCTCGCCGACGAGCACGTCCCAGTCGCGCACCCGGAGTTCGCCCTTGATCTTCGAGGCGCGGTTGACCACCGTCTCGACGGGGAGGTCCGACTCGACGATCGCCTCGGCGATCCGCCGCGCACGCGCCGGGTCGTCCTCGTCGAGGATGGCGATATCGCCGAGTCGTTCGAGGCTCGGCTCGAAGCCGAGAAGGTCCGCGGGCGTCACCTGCGTCTCGCGGGCCGGGGCGTCGCGGGCGACGACCGTCACCGTCGGCTCACCGTCGCCGTCGGCGTCGTCGGTGTTCTCGCGCTCACCGTCGTCCTCGCCTTCGCCTTCGCCGTCGTCGTCGGCTCCGAGCACTCTGACGGCGGCCGCGGGGTCCCGGACCGGAACGTAGAGCCACCCCTCCTCGACGACGATCTCGTGGTCGGTGTCGAGGAGGTCGGCCGCCGCGAGTTCGCGGCGCGTCTCCTCGCCGGCTTCGCGGGGGACGCGCACACAGGGAACGCTCATCGTCGTCGACGAGGCCGCAGACGCGAGTAAGGCTGACGTTTCGCGACGACTGGTCCGCGGGCGGACCCACGCCGTGGACGCCCGAACGGGGGCTGTGCTGGCTCGTCAGGGGATCCCGGCCAGAGACGACTCCGAGCGTGACGGAGCGAGGACTCCGAGACCACGAAAACGACACGGAGACGACCACGAACCCGACGACCGGGACCGACTCGCACGGTCGTCGGATCGTCGTCTGAGAAACCGGGACTGCAACGCCACCGAGCGAGCACAGAACGCTACTGAGCGAACGCGGAACGCCACCGGGCCACGGATCGTCGTGTCTCCCGATCGACTCAGACGACGAGCCGCGGACCGGACTCACAGCCGGGCGCGTCGCCTGCGGCGGCGGCTTCGATCCACTCCCTCGGCGTCCACTCGCTGCCGCCTTCGACGCACGGGGCGACCCAGCGGAGCGTCCCGTCGCGCCACACCGCCAGCGCGGTCTGCGGGAGCGACAGCGCCGTGTACTCCGGCCCCATGCGCCCGACGCCGGCGGTCGTCCGTTCGGTGAAGGCCGGTAGCGTGACGCCCTCCCTCGCCGCCCACCGGCGGAACGCGCGGATCCGGCCCCCGATCTCGCGTTCCCTGGCCACCGTCGGTCCGTCGAGTGCGATCTCGTGTGGCCAGCTTCGGACCTCGACGGAGTCGATCACTCCTCGTCGTTCGAGCGCCGCGAGCCGTCGGCGCAGGTCGTCGTGTTCCTCGCCCGCCCCCGCGGGGAGTGTCCGTATCCACAGCTCGACCCGGGGTGGCGTCGTCTGCATAGTCCTCACCGTCTACAGAGACGTCTGCCGGGCGAAAAGAGCCCCCGTGCGCTTCCCGCGGCGCGAGAATCGCTCGGCTACCGGCGAACGCCTCCGTCATTCGACCGATGGCGAACGCCTTTGTCACTCGACGCTGAACGCCAGCGCGTGCGCCGCCTGCCCCGCGTCTTCGACTCCGCCCGCGACCGTCGCCGGGCGCTCGCCCTCCTGGCCGCGTACGTCCTGTTCGCCGCGTTCGTCACGTTCGGCCTCCCGCGTCTGTACCCACCGCTGGCGGACCCCGTGGCGGTCCGGACGGCCATCCGGGCGACGGGGACGCTCGCGCCGGTCGTCTTCCTCGTCGTCCAGGCGCTCCAGGTGCTCGTCGCGCCCGTGCCGGGGCAGGTGCTCGGCTTCGTCGCCGGCTACCTCTTCGGGGTCGTCGCCGGGACGGCACTCAGCGTCGCGGGGGCGACCATCGGGGGCTACGTCGCGTTCGTGCTCTCCCGGCGGTACGGGCGACCGGTCGTCGAGCGCCTCGTCGCCGAGGACGCGCTCGTGCGGTTCGACGACTTCTCGGCCGCCCACGGCGACGTCGCCCTCTTCTTGATCTTTCTCGTCCCCGGGCTCCCGGACGACAGCATCTGCTTCCTCGCGGGCATCAGCGACGTCGACACCCGCTCGTTCCTCCTCGCCTCGGTCGTCGGGCGGCTCCCGGGGTACTTCCTCGTGGCACTCGCCGGTGCGCGACTCGCGCAACGACGGACCGTCGAAACCGTGGTCCTCCTCGTGGCACTCGCGGTCGTCTCGGCGGTCGGCTATCTGGCCCGCGACCGGATCGCCAGCCGGCTGAGCGACGAGCGGTCGGCGGGACCTTGAGCCCGCCGTGGCGACCCATCGGCGGGATCCTGAGTCCGCCGCGGCGAGCCATCGACCCAGGCGGCCTCCGGAGCGCCCCCGGTGACCCCCCTCGTCCCGCCCCTGGACGCAGTGTCGACACACCCCGAGTCGCTCACCCGAACCGGGGCGTCTGCCGACCCGTCACGGACTCCGCGCGCAACTCGAACAGCCGGATCTCGGTGTCGCCGACGTCCTCGTCGAAGACGCGTGCGGGGCCGAACCGCTCGTTGACCGCGGCCGCGTCGTACGCGTCGGAGTCCTCGACGGGACCGACCGGTCCGCGCGCGACGACGCTCCACGAGTCGCCGTTCGTCGCGCCGTACACGACGAAACACGCCTCCGTCGTCGACTCGAGGAACTCAAGTTTCTCGCTGTCGCCGTCGTCGGTCAGGCGGAACAGGAGATTCCCCTGCTGGTAGTACGAGTGGACCGGGACCGCGTACGCCCGGTCTCCGTCGGCGAGCGACAACACCCCGGTCTCGGCCTCGCGGAGGTGGCGCTCGACGTCCGACTCCGCCATCCCGACCGTGTAGACGAATTCGATGTGTTCCACCGTGACACCCGTCTCGGGTAGGTCGGCCAGGTGATTAACCCCTCGCCTCGTCGGGCGTCGACAGCGGCGTCGACAGCACGGGGACGGGCGACTGTCGGACGACGCGTTCCGTGACGCTCCCCAGGTGTCGGACGCGGTCGAATCCGGTACGGCCGTGCGTGCCCATCACGATCAGATCGCTCCCGTAGGCGTCGGCGGCCGCGACGATCTCCTCGTGGGGGACGCCGCGCCGGAGGTGCGGTTCGGCGTCGACGCCGGCCCGCTCGCAGGCGTCCGTGACGGCCCCGAGCGCGGTCTCGGCCTCGGCTTCGAGCCCCTCGACGACGACGTCGTACTCGGCCGCCGCGGGGAACGTCTCGTCGACGACCGCGAGCGCGTCGATCGTCGCACCGCACCGCGTCGCGATCGTGATCGCCTGCTGCACGACGGCCTCGGTGCCGTCGCTGCCGTCCGTGGGGACGAGGAGACGGTCGTACATGCACGGCCGTTTCGCGCGCGTCGTTCAATACTGTTCCGCGACACGGCTGGATCCCCGACTCGACGGTCGGGGTCGTTCCCCCGCTCGCGACGGCGGCGGGCCGACCGCGTCACCGACGCGGCCACAACGGTTAGGATAGTTGCCGCGTTGACAGTGGGTGTGTACGACGCCGTCCTCCTCGCCACGGATGGGAGCACCCCCGCGAGCCGTGCGCTCGACCGGGCGGTGGCCCTCGCCGTCGAGACCGGTGCGACGCTGTACGTGCTCTCGGTCGTCGACACGGCCGATCTGGACCTGTTCTCGGGGGCCGACACCGACACCGTCGACGACCTCTTTCGAGGGGCGGCCCAGAGCGCCGTCTCGGACGCCGGGGCGCGCGCCGAGGCGGCGGGGGTCGACGTCGCCCGCGCGGTTCGCGTCGGCGCCCCACACCGGGAGATCTGCGCGTACGCCGACGAGGTCGGGGCCGACGTGATCGTCGTCGGAACGCACGGCCGGACGGGGCTCTCGCGGGCGTTCCTGGGGAGCGTCGCCGCCCGGGTCGTCCGGACTGCACCGGTGCCCGTCCTCGTCGTCCCGCCGATCTGAGTTGGCCCCTAGCCACGCATCAGGTTCATCACCTCGTCTGCGACGTCGGGTTCGACCGCGACGACGTAGCGCCGTCCGGGGTCGAGCGTCGTGTCGGGACGCGCGATACGCTCGCCGTCGTCGTCGGAGATCACGAGCGTCCCCGAGGGGAACCGGATCTCGCTCAGCGTCTTCCCGGCGGCCGGCGCGCCCTCGGCGACCCGGATCTGCATGATGTCGAGTGAGCCGGTGACGTCGGCGAGCGTCTGGACGTCGCTCCCGAGGATCTCGTTGACCGCGACGCGAGCGCCGGCGCGCTCCGGGAACAGCACCGCGTCGACGAACCGCGTGTACGCGTCGGCGGCGGCACGATCGATACGAGCCACGGTCCGAACGTCGGGCGACATCTCCCTCGCCGCCATACAGACCGCGAGGTTCAGGCCGGTCTCGCCGGTCAGCCCCGCGATCGCGTCCGCGCGCTTGACGTCGGCCTGTTCGAGGATGTCGGGGTTGGCCGCGTCCCCCTCAATGACCGTCGCGAAGTACGCGTCCGCGATCTCGTTACACCGCCGTTCGTCCCGCTCGATGATGATGACGTCGTGTCCCTGGTCGTCGAGTATCTCCGCTGTCTGGAAGCCGACACGGCCGCCGCCCGCGACGATGACGTCGAGTTTCGCTGTCATAGTGTTGTGAGTGTGTTGTGGTGCTCAGTCGTCCTCGTCGGCGGCCGGTCCCGTGTCGGAACCGGCGCCTGTTCGGCCGTCCTCGTCGGCCAGGCTGGTACTCGTCTCGCCGACCGCGCCGGCTTCACCCAGGTCCCCCGCCTCGCCGACCCCGGTGACGCCGGACCCGGGCGACTCCCGGTACCGGTCGAGCGCGACGTACGCGACCACGCCGAGGAGGATCCAGGCGACGCTGAGGACGAGGGCGAGCGGATCGGTCTGGATGAGGAATCGCACGAGGACGCCCGTCAGGACGAGGTTCAAAACGATGCCGAGCACCGGCGGGAGCGGGTAGAACGGCATCTCGTACGGCCGGGTCATGTTCGGTCGCTCCCGGCGGAGCTTGATCACCGCGCCGTTCACCACGACGAACGACAGGAGGAAGAAGAGGCTGGACATGTTGCCGGCGCTCTGCGTGGGCAACACGACGGAGCCGAGCATCACGACGGCGCTGGCGACGATCGCCACGAACGGCGTCCCGAAGCGGTGGTGAATCTGGCCGAAGCCGGGGAGGAGCTGCCCCTCGCGACCCATCGAGAACGCCACGCGCGAGGAGGCGATGACGACCGCGTTCAGCGCGGTGAGCGTCGAGAACACCGCGCCGAACACGATGACAGCGCCCCCGTTCTTGATCACGGGCAGCCCCGTCGGCATGAACTCGGTCGCGGCCTGTGCGATGCCGGCCTCGCCCGCCTCGGCCAGCCCGCCCGCGCCGAGCGTGCCGATGGCGACCGTTACCACGAGGAGGTAGACGATCACGGTCACTGCGAGGCTGACGAAGATCGCCTTCGGGATGTTCTCGCGCGGGTTCTTCACCTCCTCGGTGACGGTGGTGATGAGGTCGTACCCCTCGAACGCGATGAACGTCAGCCCCATCGCCGGCAGGATGGCGAACGCCGTCCGATCGCCGGGGAACAGCGGCTGAAACTCGGCCGTCGAGAACATCGGTGACGCGACGCCGAAGCCGACGAAGATCATCAGGATCGTCACCTTCGTCGCCGTGAAGATCGTCTCGACGCTCCCGCTCGCCGCCGTCGAGACGGCGTTCAGTGCCACGAACAGTGCCACCGCCGAGAACGCGAGACCGACGCTGGCGGGGATGCCCACGTCGATCACGGGCAGGGCGACCGCGCCGACCTGCTCGGGCGGCGGGACGATGCCGTAGACGTGGAGCAGTTCGAGGAAGTTGGGGGCGAAGCCGAGCGCGTACAGCGCGCCGGCGATCATGTACGCGAACCAGAGCATCCACCCCATCAGGAACGACTGGAGGTCGGCGAACACCTCGCGGACGAAGGCGTACCCTCCACCGGACTTGGGAATCGCGGAGGCGAGTTCGGCGTACGACAGCCCGGTAAAGGCCGTGACGACGCCGTTGAGCGCGAAGACGAAGATCGCCGCCGGGCCCGCGATCTCCGCGGCGAGTCCGGTGAGGACGAAGATGCCCGCACCGATCATCGCGCCCATCCCGATCATCGTCGCGTCGAGCAGACCGAGTTCTGCCTCCGGTGTGCGCTCCCCGTGGCTACTCACGACAACCCACCTCACGCGACCGCGTGGGGTGACGACCGATCTCGTCGGCGTCGGTGGCCGTGTCGATTCGTGTTCTCACTGCGTCGGCGCGCCGGTCTCGTGTTCGTCGAGTCGGTACTCCCGGTGTCGGCCGTCCTGTCCGTCGACACGGCCCCATGTCCGAGCGCATTTGATTCCAGCCCCTTTGGTTCTCGGGCCCGATTCCTCCGTTCCCGGAATCGTCCCCCGTGTTCTTGATAGCGGGGGATCGTCGGCGATCGGCCGGACCGTTCCATCCGCGCTGGTCGTTGCGAGCGATCCCGGGCGTCACCCGATCGGCTGGAGTCGTCGCGCGTCAGCCTCAGCCGACCTCACGGGGTCGTCGCCCCCGGGCCCGCCCTCAGAAGAGAGTGTCGAGTTTGCCGTCGGTGTCGAGGAGGTCCGAGAGCCGTTCGGGGCTGGCCGCGTCGCGCTCGCCGAACTCGCGCTGGGCCTCGATGGCGACCGCCTGCAGCTCTTTGATCCGCGGGACCGACGTTACCCCCGACAGGAGAACGACCACGGCGACGTACCCCGAGTCGACCGGGTAGTCGCCGCCGCGGACTTCCATCGTCCCGGTCTCTGATTCGAGCCACTTGCGGCCGTGTTCGATCCCTCGCCGCGAGAGCGCCTCGGGCGGGCCACTCACGACGACGAGCGCGCGTTCGGTCCCCTGGACGAGACAGGGAAGCGTGAGCCGACCGAGCGTCGCCCGACGGACGAGACTCGACACGCGGTTGACCACGTTCGAGTCGTCGACGACCGCCTCCTGCTTGCCGCGGAACCGCGAGAGCAACCCGCCACGCTCGCGGTCGATCGGGGCGGCCGCGTAGCCCACGGTGGAGACGCCGCCGGACGCGAGGGTGTTGATGATCTCCGAGGAGTCGACGACGCTCTCGGCGACCTGTCCGTCCGTGATCTCGCCGGCCGAAAAGAGGACGCCGAGACGGCGCGCGAGCTCCTCGTTGAGTTCGGCGTACCCCTGCTTGACCGACTCGCCGGTCTTGCGCCAGGCGTCGTTGTCGAAGACGATGAGGTTGTCCACCTCGCGAACGAAGGTCTGGAACGACCGCGCGGCGTTCAGCGTGTAGATCCCGCCCTCGTCGCGTCCGGGGAGGAGGCCGAGTCCGTACACCGGCTCCGTGTACAGCCGCTTCAGTTCGTGGGCGAGCACCGGCGCGCCACCCGAGCCGGTGCCGCCGCCCAGCCCGGCGACCACGAGGAACGCGTCCACCTCGTGTGTCGGCGTGTCGTCGAGCGCGCCGAGCACCTCGTCGATGTCCTCGGCCATCACCTCCGCGCCGAGCTCGTTGTCCGCGCCGACCCCGTGACCCTTCACGCGCGCCTGTCCGACGAGGACGCGGTTCGCGGTCGGGATCGTCTCGAGCCCGAGGAGGTCGGCGCGGGCCGTGTTCACCGCGAGTGCTCCCACGACGAACTGGCCCTTCGTCTCCCTGTCGTAGCGCACGAGCGCCTCCACCACTTTGCCGCCGGCCTGGCCGACGCCGATGAGTACGAGTTTCATGCTGATAATGTCGAATGAAATATGGGTCGCGTGGTATTGAACACAGCGGTGGGGGAGTTTAGATACGACCGCTCCCTACCGGCGGACGTGACCGACCCGTTCCCCCCACCGTCACCCGGTCCGTCGCGCGAGCGGCTCGCCGTCAGACTCGGCTGTACGGCGGTCGCCGCCGGTGTCTCCGTCGTCGTCTTCCGCGACGTCGTGACGGAGGCGCTTCCGCTCCTGTGGCCGCCGACCGATCCCGTCTCGCGGTGGGTCGGGCTGGTGACCGTCCTCGCCGTCTCGTTTCTCGTGTTGCCGGGCGTCGTCGGGACGCTCGTCGCCGATCGTCTCTACGACGCCGTTCAGGACTCTCCGGACGAGGCCGTCGAGGGGCGCGACTGACTCCGCCCGCGGTCGTCCCCGATCGACTCCTCGCCGGTCGTCGTCGATCCTTCGCCGTTCGTCGTCGACACCTCGTTGCCCGTCGCCGGTTCGGTCTCGTCCCCGTCGGTGGTGCTGTCGATCGGGTTCGACGGACCGACGGCGGTCTCGATCGCTCCGAGCACGTCCTGTCTGTCGACGGATGTTCCCCGCTCGCGGAGCCGATCGTACGCGTCTTCGCCTCGCTCGCCGGCGAAGTTGCGCGCTGCGAACGGCCGGCGTTCGACGAGGACGATCTCGTCTGCCGCCGCCGCGGCCTCGAGGTTCGGGAGGTTGCCGTCGCCGACCTCGACGTCGGCGACGACCACGGCGTCGGCAGCCGCCACGCGCGAGTCGACCTCGCGTCTCGCCGCCTCGTCGACGCCCGCGTACGGCGGGACCGTCACGACGTCGAGCCCGAGGTGGCGGGCGGTCTCGGTGTCCGTGTCGCCCTCGTTGAGCGCGCCCACCGTGACGGTGTAGCCCGCCGCCGACAGGAGGTAGAGGACGCGTGCGGCGCTCCCGCCGCCGCCGACGACGTGGATCCGCCCCGCCGACCCGCCGCTCGGTTCGGGCAGCGCCGTGACGTACACCGAGCCCGTCACGGGGTGGCGGGAGACGACGGCGTTGGCCTCGAACGCCTCGCGCAGCCGTGGTTCGGTCAACACCTCCCTCGGCGGTCCCGACGCGAGTACCTCGCGCCCGGCGAGCAACACCAGTCGGTCGCAGTAGTGCGCCGCGAGGTTCAGGTCGTGGATGGCCGCGACGGCGGTCTTCCCCTCCCCGACGAGTTCCCGGACGAGTTCGAGCGTCCGGACCTGGTGGTTGATGTCGAGGCTCGCCGTCGGTTCGTCGAGGAGGACGACCGGTGTCTCTTGGGCGAGCGCACGGGCGATGAGTACCCGCTGCCGCTCACCGCCCGAGATCTCGGTGACGCCCCTGTCCGCGAGGCCGACGACGTCGGTCCGCTCCATCGCTCGGTCGACCGCCGCCCTGTCTTCGGGTCGCCACGTGCCGAACCGTGATCGGTGCGGAGTCCGGCCCATCTCGATCGCCTCTCGAACGGAAAAGTCGAACGACAGCGACGTCGTCTGCGGGACCGTCGCGACGAGTCGACTCGCCGCCCGCGAGGAGAGGTCGTGGACGTTCTCGCCGGCGACGCACACGCGCCCCCGGGCGGGCGAGAGCGCTCCGTTGATCGTCCGCAAGAGCGTGGTCTTGCCCGCGCCGTTCGGGCCGACGAGACCGACGAACTCCCCTGCCGAGACGGTCGTCGATACCCCGTCGAGCACGTGGTCGCCGCCCAGCGTGACCACGAGCTCCTCGACCGAGATCACAGCCGGCGCACCTCCCGCGAGCGGAGGAGGTAGACGAAGAAGGGCGCGCCGACCGCGGCGGTGACGATCCCCACCGGGAGTTCGGCGGGTCCCGACCGCGCGACGGTGTCGGTGACGACGAGAAAGGCCGCGCCACCGAGCGCCGACGCGGGGAGCAACACGCGGTGGTCGGGGCCGACGACGAGCCGCATCATATGTGGCACTACGAGCCCGACGAAGCCGATGACGCCCGAGACGGCGACGGCGGCCGCCGTGACGAGGCTGGCGAGCGCGAGCAGGAGTCGCTTGGTACGCTCGACCTCGATGCCGAGCGAGTGGGCGTCCTCCTCGCCGAGCAACAGGACGTTGAGGTCTCTGGTGTACACGAGCAACACGACGAAGACCGGCGGGAGGACGACG
Source organism: Salinigranum salinum (assembly GCF_009176545.1). Lineage (GTDB taxonomy): Archaea > Halobacteriota > Halobacteria > Halobacteriales > Haloferacaceae > Salinigranum > Salinigranum salinum. The sequence continues at coordinate 1,108,624 of NZ_VTOJ01000001.1, forward strand.
AGCGTGGCCCGCACGTCGCCCCACGAGGCGTCGTGGAGGTGGCCCATGAGCCAGAAGACGGCGCGGTTGAGGCTCTCGCCCGTCTGGAGGAGGAGAAACGAGACCACCGCTCCCAGGAAGGTCTGGACGGCCAGCCCCGCCAGCAGGAGCGTCGCCACGGGCGTTCGGCCGTTCTCGGTGGCGACGAGGTAGACGGTGAAGGCGGCGACGACCGCGCCGACGAACGCCGCCGCCTGCAGGCCGATGCCGAACGGGAGCGCGGGCAGGGCGATCGAGGCGACCGCGCCGACCGCGGCACCGGAGGAGACGCCGACGATCGAGGGATCGGCCATCGGGTTGCGAAAGAAGCCCTGCATGACGACGCCGGCGGTCGCGAGGGCGAAGCCGACGACGGCGGCGAGCGTGATCCGGGGCATCCGCACGCGCTGGACGATGACCGTGGCCTCCTGCGGCACGTCGAACGCGACCCCTGGCAGAGCGTCGAGGACGATCCGCGCGACCGTGGTCGGCGGAATGCTGACGGGGCCGACCCCGGCGCTCGCGACCATGGCGACCGCACAGACCGCGGCGAGCCCGACCGACCAGCCCACGGCTCGGACGCGCACGTCCCGGGCCATCTCGAATACAACCGCAGTTTCAATACGTAAATACGTGTTGTACTCGGGATGCACCGACGGCGACCGCCGATGTCCTCGACTACGCCCGACTGCGAGACGCGATCCCGAGTGTGTCTCACGGCTCTCGAGCCCAACTCGACGGCGTCACCGGAGACGGACACGCCCAGACCACAACCGTATTACGGCGTCGTCTCCCTCGTCGGGTATGGTCGAGAACGTCATCTGGCCCGCGTACTTCGACGCCGCCCTCACCCGCTCCGAGGGGCGCCGGGTCGCCCTGGACCAGGCGGTCGAAGAGCCGACCGTCGACGAGCTCGCGAAAGCCGTCCAGCAGGTCGGCTACGACGCGGTCATCGAACGCGACAAGACCTACTCCCGGGAGTACGAACAGCGCGGTCGAGTGCTCGTCCAGGGGGCCGACGACGCCTCGAAGAACGACCTCGTGCAGGCCGTCGCCGCCTACGTCACCATCCTCCGCGACTGATGTCGGGGGAGGACCGTCGATGAAGCGCGTCGGCACCGTCTCCCGGATCGCACAGGGGGTCGCCATCGTCCGACTCGACGACGACCCTCCCGAGATCGGAACGCCCGTCGTCGACGACTCGCTGTCGCGGGTCGGCCGCGTCGTCGACGTGTTCGGCCCGGTCGACCGGCCGTACGTGGCGGTCTCGCCGTCGAGCGGCGTCACTCTCGCGTCGCTCGTCGGCTCGAAGCTGTACGCGCGCTGATGTGTGTCGGGAACGGGGAACGAAAAACGCCAAACCCCTGCCCCCGAAACGCGGAGGCATGAAGCCTCGCGTCTACGGCGGCATCGCGTTCGCCGCCCTCCTCTTTCTCCTCGTCCAGCTGGGTGCACTGGCGCTCGTCCCGACGTTCTACGCCGAGGGGTACCAGCAGGTAGAGGATCCGACCGACCCCGCGAACAGCCTCCTGTACATCGGCGCGATCCTCGTCGCGACGGCGTTGATGCTCGCCGCGTTCAAGTACGACTTCGACTGGGCCGTCCGCGGCGTCGTCGTCTTCACCTCCGGTCTCCTGTCGTGGTACGTCTTCGCCGTCCTCGTTCCCGGCGTGGCCGCGCTCGTACTCGCGGCCGGCGTCGCGGTCGCGCTCCTCGTCCACCCCGAGTGGTACGTCATCGACACCGCTGGAGTGTTGATGGGTGCGGGTGCCGCGGCCCTCTTCGGGATCAGCTTCGGGGTGCTCCCCGCGATCGTCTTGCTCTCTGTGCTCGCCGTCTACGACGCCATCTCGGTGTACGGGACGCGGCACATGCTCGACCTCGCCGAGGGCGTGATGGACCTCCGCATCCCCGTCGTGCTCGTGATCCCCACCAGCCTCTCGTACTCGCTCCTCGACACCGACTTCTCCGGTGCGAACGAGGTCCACAGCGCCGATGGGGACGAGGAGACGGCGGCCGACGGAGCGACAGCCGATGGCGGGGACCACGACGAGGACGACGTCGCCGACGAGCTGGCGAACGGCGAGGGGAACGGCTCCGACACCGACACGGACCCGGCGGCCGACGACGAGTCGGTCCGCGACGCCTTCTTCATCGGTCTCGGCGACGCCGTCATGCCGACCGTGATGGTCGCCAGCGCGGCGTTCTTCTCGCCGGCCGCGTCGCTCGGCATCGCCTCGCTCTCGGCGCTGAACGTCCCTGCACTGACGGCGATGATCGGCACGCTCCTCGGTTTCTTCGTGCTGATGTGGGCCGTGACGAAGGGCCGCGCCCACGCGGGGCTCCCCCTGCTCAACGGCGGTGCCATCGGCGGCTACCTCCTCGGCTCGGTGATTGCGGGCGTCCCGCTCGTCGAAGCGTTCGGCCTCGCGTCGTACCTGTAGGCCGCCGGCGATGCATGAGCGGTCGGCGTCCAGCGACCGTCTGCGAACAGGCGGCACGCTCGTGGCGACGTCGGTTTCGACCCCGGGGCGGCGTGCCACACGACCGCGAACACCCCGTGGCAGCTCTCACACGCTCACACGGTGGGCGTGGCCGCGGCATCGTACATGAACGTTCGGCGTGCCACCGGACGACAGTGGCCGAGTGAGGCAACGGCGACCCCAGCGACGCGTTACGTCTCCGGCTCCGGCTGCCCCGACCGCACCTTCACCGCCATCCCCGTCTCGAAATCCCGCATCGCCGCGGCGGAGAGCTCCGCTCGGCCGACCGCGAGCAGCGTGTCCGACGGGGTCACGACGACGACCTCGTCACCCGGACGGACGGCGGGATCGACGTCCCGCACGAACTTCGCGAAGGCGTTCTTGCCGTCGCGGACGAACGGTTCGGACTCGTCGCCGACGACGACGCGGTACGCCGGTTCGTCGAGCGCGGCGAGCAGACGCCGCCCCCCCTCGACCCCGAGGGTGAACCGCCCGTCGACGGCGTACGTGACCAGTCGACCGGCGTCGGCGTGAACCTGGCTGGGACGCCCACTCGAGGTCCGATCGATCCGGAGGGTCTCGGCCGGGGGGAACAGCCCAGCTCCCGCGCCGCGCCCGAACTGGTAGTCGGCGACCGTCCGCAACTGGCGCAGGTCGCGCTCGTCCGCGTCGCTCATGACCGATCCTCCCCGTGGTGTGGACAAAACCCTTCGGCTTCCGGTCTCCCCGCTGTGATCACTGCTGACACGGGCGGTCGAGACAGCAACTCATATACCCGTGAATTACTGAGAGGCGGTCATGAACGTCAGACTCGCGCTCGCCGGCGTCTGTCTCCTCCTGGCGAGTAGCGGCCTGTTCGCCGCGAGCAACGCCCCGAACGGCGTCCCGCTCGTCCTCGCTCTCGCTGCCGTCTGCGGTGCCACCGTCGCACTCGCCCGCTTCGGCACCCGCCGTGGCGCCGCGTAGACCGTCATCGCCGTGGGCTACTTCGTCCCCTCTTGATCGCTACCACGACAGTGTCGTGACTCCGGTGAACAGAGTGGTCAGAAACGCTACTGACGGCTCACGCTACGCCGCGTTTCGTCGTCCCGGAGCCGTCAACGGGCCGAGCGGATCGGGTGGTCCGGGGCTCGGATCCCGGAGCGGTTCACAGCAGGAACGTCTCCTGGCGCTCGGAGAGGTCGAGGAAGGCGTCCGCCGCCTCGACGAGTTCGTCGGCCGTCGACTCCGAGAACGCCATCACCTCCACCCGGACGCCCTCGTGGCGGAGGTGCGAACAGAGCCGCGAGAAGTCGCCGTCGCCGGTACAGAGCACCACGCTGTCGACGTGTGAGGCGAGGGTCACGGCGTCGAGGCTCATCCCGACGTCCCAGTCGGCCTTCTTCGACCCGTCGCCGAACGTCTTGATGTCCTTGATCTTCGTCTCGAAGCCGATGTCGACCAGCGCGTCGAAGAAGCGCTCCTCGTCGGGCGAGTCCGCCCGGATGACGTAGGCGATGGCACGGACCAGTTCGCGGCCGGAGACGCTCTTCTCAAGGAGCGCGGAGTAGTCGATGTTCCGCGAGTAGAGGCTGTGTGCGGAGTGATAGAGGTTCTGCGCGTCGACCAGCACGGCGACCCGCTGGTGAGGGTGGATCTCGGTCATTGACGAACGACGCAGGCCCACGGACTAACGGTTGTCGGTCCGGCGAGACGTGTGTCTTCGAGAGGATTTCACCCGTCGGCGTCGTCGCGCGTGCTGTGGCCGGTTCACGGACCTCGCCGGACGTGCCTCACGCGCGCTGTCAACCGTCCCCGTCGGAGGCTCGGTTCCGTGAACGTCCAGTGCCGTGTCCGGTCTTCCGGAGCAGGACTCCACCAGTGAAGGGTGGCAGTGTCGTACGTCGTGAGTGGGGAGTTCGGAGCAGCGGACGACGGCGAACCGTGCTGTTCGCTCAGTCCAACAGCATCAAAGCGACGCCACGGGGAGTTCCACGGGCGGATTCCAGTCGAGGAGTTCACTCGAGCAACAACTTTATGACCAATTGGTGTACAACACTGTACTCGTAGATGATCAGTACATCAAAAAAACATATGGATCGATAAATTTCACTGGATATGAATACGCTCGATCTAACACGAATAACGGCCCGGTCGAGGGGCGTGCAACTGGTCGCGGCCGTCTGTTCTCTGCTCGTGGTGACAAGTCTCATGACCGTGGGCGTCGGACTCTCGAGCGCCCAGACCGACGAGTCTCCTGTCGTGTTCGCGGTCAACGCGGGCGGACCGGCGTACACTGCGAGCGATGGGACCGTCTACCAGGCCGACACGAACTTCGACGGTGGGGCGAGTTTCCAGACCGGTTCGGCCGGGACGCCGTCGGATCCCGAAATCGAGAGCACGACCGACGACCTCCTGTATCAGTCCGAACGGTACGGGACCTCGTTCGGGTACGACGTGTCGGTACCGGACGGGACGTACGAGGTGACGGTACAGTTCGCCGAGATCTATCAGGGTGTTTCCTCGAACGACGTGCCGGACTCGTCGGGTCCGACCGACGGGACCAACGAGAACGACCGGGTGTTCGACGCGTCGATCGAGGGGACGACGGTGCTCGACGGCTACGACATCTTCGCCGAGGTCGGCCCGCTCACCGCGACCCAGAAGACGTACACGGTCGAGGTCACCGACGGGACGCTGAACCTCGACTTCGACGCGGTCAACAACAACGCCAAGATCAGTGCTATCAAAGTCTCGAGCGCCCAGACCGACGAGTCTCCCGTCGTGTTCGCGGTCAACACGGGCGGACCGGCGTACGCTTCGAGCGATGGGACCGTCTACCAGGCCGACACGAACTTCGACGGCGGGACGGTTTTCCGGACCGGTTCGGCCGGGACGCCGTCGGACCCCGAAATCGAGAGCACGACCGACGACCTCCTGTATCAGTCCGAACGGTACGGGACCTCGTTCGGGTATGACGTGTCGGTACCGGACGGGACGTACGAGGTGACGGTACAGTTCGCCGAGATCTATCAGGATGTTTCCTCGAACGACGTGCCGGACTCGTCGGGTCCGACCGACGGGACCAACGAGAACGACCGGGTGTTCGACGTCTCGATCGAGGGGACGACGGTGCTCGACGGCTACGACATCTTCGCCGAGGTCGGCCCGCTCACCGCGACCCAGAAGACGTACACGGTCGAGGTCACCGACGGGACGCTGAACCTCGACTTCGACGCGGTCAACAACAACGCCAAGATCAGCGCTATCAAAGTGACCACAGTCGACGGTGACCCCGTCGGTGACTCGCCGACCTCCGACGCGATCTACCGGGTGAACGCCGGCGGCAGCCAGCTTTCGGCTGCGGACGGCGGTGGCGACTGGCTCGCCGACACCGCCTCCGATCCCGCCGCCGACACGAACGCCGGCGCCGCGAACAGCAAGGCGTACTCGACGTCGGACGACATCCCGACCACGGGATCGGTTCCCGCGACGACACCCTCCGAGGTGTTCGAGACCGAGCGCTACGATCCGGGCTCGGGCGACGAGATGTCGTGGAATATCCCGGACGTCACGGGTGGCGAGACGTACGAAGTGCGGCTGTACTTCGCCGAGATCTACCACACCTCGGACGGCCAGCGGGTGTTCGACGTCTCCATCGAGGGGACGACCGTGCTCGACGACTACGACATCCACGCCGACGTCGGCCACGACACCGGCACCGTCAAAACGTTCACCGTCGAATCCAGCGCGGAACTCGACATCGACTTCACCCGCGAGACGGGCAACCCGAAGGTCGCCGCGATCGAGGTCGTCCCCGTCGACGGGACGGGCAACACCGCGCCGACGATCGACGCGATCGCGGATCGGACCGTGGTCGAGGGTGATTCGATCGACGTCTCGGTGAGCGCGTCGGACGCCGACGGCGACAGCCTGTCACTGTCGCTCGGGCAGGCGCCCGGCTTCGTCTCGCTGACCGACGACGGCGACGGAACCGGCACGGTCAGTGTCGACACGGCGGCGGGCGACGCCGGTACCTACACCGTGGACGTGGTGGCCGACGACGGAACCGCCACGACGACCGAGAGCTTCACCGTGACCGTCGACGACGGGACGAACACCGCGCCGACGATCGACGCCATCTCGGATCGGACCGTGGCCGAGGGTGATTCGATCGACGTCTCGGTGAGCGCGTCGGACGCCGACGGCGACGGCCTGTCGCTGTCGCTCGGGCAGGCGCCCGGCTTCGTCTCGCTGACCGACGACGGCGATGGGACGGGGACGGCGACGATCGAGCCACAGACGGGTGACGCCGGCACCTACACCGTGGACGTGGTGGCCGACGACGGGACCGACACGACGACCGAGAGCTTCACCGTGACCGTTGAATCGGACTCGACCTCCGGCGAGGTGACGATCGCGGTCAACGAGAACGGCGGGATCGACACGTCGACGTACAGAACTGGCTCGTTCGAGATCAGCAACACGGGTGACGAACCGATCGAGTCGATCACGATCGATCTGCGGTCGTCGATCCTGCCCGATCTAGTGTTCGATCCGGAGGGGACGGCCGGCGACGACGCGGCCAAGGGCTTCGTGCTCGACGAGGACAACACTGGTGGCACCGTCCAGTCGAGTTTCTCGAACCCGCACAACGGCGTCGACGGTTCTGACGGCTACGACACGCTGACGATCACTTTCGGCTCGTTCCAGCCGGGCGAGTCGATCGCGTTCTCGGCGGACAACGATCCCACGAGTATCAAGGGCGCGGGGAGCGGCCAGCAGACGGAGGCCGGTCCCGTCTCCGGGCTGGAGCTCACGGGATCGACGGTGACGACCGAGTTCGGCGACGGTGCGACGGTGGAGACGTCGCTGTTCAGCGACGGGAGCAACGGCGGGTCGCAGGCGGTCGGTGACGGGGAGGTGGCGGCCGCCCCGACGATCGGCGTGGACGGCGTGTCGCTGTCGTCGACGACGCTCTCGTCGGATCACACCGCCGCGACGGTGACCGACGCCAGCCAGACCGTGACCGTCACGGGCGAGCCCGGGAGCACGGTCACGCTGCTCCGGGTCGAGGCCGAACTCAACCTCGAGGACGTCCCCACGTACGACGGCACTCCCGGCTACGAGATCGAGGAGTACGAGGGCAACACGGCGATCCAGGTCGAGGAGTACACCGTGACGATCGGGAGTGACGGCACCGCGAGCGTCCCCGTCACCCTAACCGACTCCACGTCGGTCGGCGGCTACAACTACTTCATCGCCGTCACCGACGACGGGGAGGGAGAGACCGGCACCACCTCGAACACGGTCGTCCTCAAGTACGAATAGCACACGAACAACACCGAATAACACACGAACGACACGGCGTCGACACTCGACGACGACCGACGCCACCGCCACCGGTAGTAGTTTGTAGCCGGTCGGCGCGTTCGATCGGTCGACGTGTGCCGGAACGCCACGGCTTCGTCCCTCTCTTCAGGACCGGACGGCCGGAACCAGCTGCGCCGGATCCGACCCTGTCAGGTCGTCTTCGTGGTCACGCGGAACTCCGACAGCGGGTCGACGAGTCCCCAGGCGGTTCCGGCGGGGTGGACCAGTGAGACGAGCGGCAGCAGCGGGAGCGCCGCGAGGAGGCGAACTGATCGCTCCTCACGCGCTCGACGGTACCAGAGCGCCCCACGAGCGTACCAGGACGCCGTCAACGCCCCGAGGAGCATCGAGCCGAACCGGAGGAACGGATCGCTGATGACGACCGCCCCGGTGAGCGTGAGCGGGAGCGTCACGGCCGTCACCACCGGCGACAGCGCCCACGCGTAGTTCCGGACACGGATCAGGAGCCGGCACCCGAACGGGAGCCTCGATGCGTCGGCGTGGTTGCCGGCGGCCCACCGTCTCCGCTGCTGGGCGATCTCCACGAGCGGCGGCGGTGCTTGGGTCCGACAGACGACGTCGGCGAGCTCGAAGTCGAGGTCCCGACCTGCGCCGCCGCCCAGACGAACGTCAGGACTACCCACACGAGGGTGACGTCACCGAAGACGAACAGGCTCACCCACAGCACCGCCCGGGCTCCGGTGTCGGCCGTGCCGACGAGGAACGTCCACGCCGTACTCATGGCGTCGACGTGCTCGGCACCGGGTGGCGACCCCCAGCCGACGTCCACGCCGACGCCCATGCCGATCAGCACGAACAGGACGGTCGCGACTCCGAGGAGCGCGCGCCTCATCCTATCCGGCGGTGCGGACGGAGAGCAGTTCAAACACCGACTCGCTACCCCCGTTTTCCGGGGGGTTCAGCCCGATTTGCGTCGAGTTACTTCCGTCAGCAACGGCGTAACGCCGTGATCTGCCGTACCCGGCGGACCGACCACGACGACCCTCGCGATCGGTCCGTTCTCCGGCTCGCCCGCGCGAGCGACCCGTCCACGGGGACGCTGTGGTTCGTGTTGATGCATCTCCCGTGGTCCTGTGGTTCGTGTTGACTCGCGACGACTGCTCCCGCAAGCTATAACAGGGTGAGCGTGCGTGGAATGAGACGTGACACGATCCACGTCTCGCAGCGCTCGCCCGTGGAGAGCCACACGTGGGTCGACGCCGAAATCGAAAAAACGCGTTTTCTGACGCTCGCGGCGGGAGTAGCGACCCCGTCCCGGGCGGTTCTCGACGCTCCGTGAGCGACACGTAACGACCAAGCGACCCACACCACACGACGACATCCACAACCCATGACGATCGACGAGTTCCGCGGCGTGTACCCGGCGATGTGCACGCCCTTCCACGACGACGACAGCATCGACTTCGAGACCCTCCGCGACGACGCCCGACGACTGGTCGAGGCCGGCGTTCACGGCCTCGTCCCCGTCGGTTCCACGGGCGAGTCAGCGACGCTCTCGCACGACGAACACATCGAGGTGGTCGAGTGCGTCGTGAGCGAGGTGGGCGACGAGGTGCCGGTCATCGCGGGCTCCGGCTCGAACAACACGCGCGAGGCGCTCGAACTCTCCCGGCGGTCGGCCGAGGCGGGTGCCGACGGCCTGCTGCTCATCTCCCCGTACTACAACAAGCCGGAACCGCAGGGGTTCGTCGAACACTACCGGACGATCGCGGACGCGGTCGACCTGCCGCAGATCGTCTACAACGTCCCCTCGCGGACGGGGCGAAACATCCAGCCCGACACGGTCGTCGAACTCGCCTCACACCCGAACATCCGGGGGTACAAGGCGGCCAGTGGCGACCTCGGGCAGATCTCCGAGGTGGTCGAGCGCACCCGAGATGAGGCGTTCCAGGTCCTCTCGGGCGACGACGGTCTCACCCTGCCCGTCCTCTCGGTCGGCGGGACGGGGACGATCAGCGTCGTCGCCAACGTCGAACCGGAGCGGACGGTCGGGATGGTCGAGGCGGCACTCGCCGGCGACTACGAGCGTGCCCGCGAGCTCCACCACACGCTCGCCCCGCTCGTCCGCCAGCTGTTCGTCGAGACCAACCCCATCCCGGTCAAGGAAGCGATGGCCATTCGCGGCTACGGCCCCGCGAACCTCCGGCTGCCACTGACGCGCATGGGCGAAGAGGGCGCCGCCGAACTGGCGCGGGTCCTCGACGACCTCTCGGCGCGAGAGCCTCCCGTCACTGCGGAGGCCGACCGGTGAGCGACCGCACACGAGCACGGCTCGCGGTGACCGGCGCGACCGGCCGGATGGGACAGGAACTCCTCTCGCTCGCCAGCGACCGCGACGACTGCGACGTCGTCCTCGCGGTGAGCCGCTCGGCCCCGGACCACGAGATCGCGGGCGTCCCCGTCGCCGACGCCGACGCGCTCCCGCGTCTCCTGGTCGAGAACGACGTCGACGTGCTCGTCGACTTCACCGGCCCCGGCTCCAGCGTCGAGTACGTCGCCGCCTGTGCCGACGACGGCGTCGCCGCCGTCGTGGGCACGACGGGCTTCTCCGCCGACCAGGAGGCGACGCTCCGGCGCGCCAGCGAGTCGGTCCCCGTGCTGAAGGCGGCGAACTTCTCGCGCGGGGTCGCCGCCCTCCGGCGGGCGGTCAGAGAAGCGTGCGCGGCACTCCCCGACTTCGACGTCGAGGTGACCGAGACCCACCACAACGGCAAGCTCGACGCCCCCTCGGGGACGGCGAACACCATCCTCGACGACGTGGACGACGTCCGCGGTGCCCACCCGCGCGTCCACGGTCGCGAGGGCGACCAGCCGCGCGAGACGGGCGAGATCGGCGTCCACTCCCGCCGCGCCGGCGGGATCCCGGGCGAACACGAGGTGCTCGTCGGGGGTGCCCACGAGTACCTCTCGCTGTCGCACGCGGCGCTCGACCGCGGCGTGTTCGCCGACGGCGCGCTCGACGCTGCCGTGTGGCTCTCGAACAGGGACGCGGGCTGGTACGACTTCGGAGCCGTAATAGACGATGAGGAGTGATGGAGACGCATGACGCTACAGACCGACGTCGAGACCCTGTGGGAGCAGTACCGGACCGATGAGATCGACGCCGAGTCGTCGACCGCGGCCGAGCTGGAGACGCTCGACGCCTTCCTCGACGCGCTCGAGGCGGGCGAGATCCGCGCCGCCGAGAAGACCGGCTCGGGGGTCGAGAGCTGGACGGCAAACGAGTGGGTCAAGCAGGGCATCCTGCTGAACTTCGGCCTCCGCGAGACCCACCCGCGGGAGTACGGCGACGTCACCTACCACGACGTCCTCCCCCTCCGCGAGACGGACGACCTCGCCGAGAAAGGGACGCGCAACACGCCCGACGGCACGACGATCCGCCGGGGTGCGTATCTGGGGAGTGACTGCATCATGATGTCGCCGTCGTTCGTCAACGTCGGTGCGTACGTCGGCGACGGCACGCTGGTCGACTCCTGTGACACCGTCGGCTCCTGCGCGCAGATCGGCGAGGGCGTGAAGCTGGGCGCGAACACGCTCATCGGTGGTGTGCTCGAACCCGTCGAGGACGCCCCCGTCGTCCTCGAAGCCGGCGTCTCGCTGGGCGCGGGCTGCCGGGTCACGAGCGGGTTCAGGGTCGGCGAGAACACCATCGTCGGCGAGAACACCCTGCTCACACCCCGTATCCCGGTGTACGACCTCGTCGCCGACGAGGTGATCTACGGGCACCTGCCCGCCGAGCGGCGGGCCTTCACCCGAATGGTGGAGTCGTCGATCGGCGACCACGACCTCTTCGCCGGCGGCGCGTACAAGCCCGCCGTCGTCGCGCTCGACATCGAGGACGACACTCGCGACGCGACGCGACGGGAGGAGGCCCTCCGCGAATGAGTGCGGGGGAGTCCGCGGAGTCGTCAGCGAACCCGCCCGTCCGGCGGCTCTCAGCGTGGGACGCCGACGAACTGGCGCGGCTCGCAGCCGAGCACGAGACCCCGCTGTACGTGATGGATCTCGGACGGGTGCGCGAGAACTGTCGCCGTCTCCGCGACGCGTTCCCCGACGCCGACGTCCGGTACGCCGCGAAGGCCCACACGGGCCGGGCGGTGCTCGAAACCGTGCACGGGGAAGGACTCGGCATCGAGTGCGCCTCCGCCGGCGAGGTCGAGCGCGCGTTCGCGGCCGGCGCCTCGGGCGAGGACGTGCAGTACACCGCGGTCAACCCCCCCGACCGGGACCTCGACGTCGTGGTCGAGCGGTGGCACGACGCGCCCGACCTCACGGTGACCGTCGGCGCGCGGGACACGATCGACCGCCTCCGCGACCGCGGCTTCGACGGTCGGCTGTGCGTGCGGGTCAACCCCGGCGTCGGCGCGGGCCACCACGAGAAGGTCACCACGGGGGGCCACGCCAAGTTCGGCGTCCCCTACGCCGACGCCGAGTCGGTCGTCCGCGACGCGCGCGACGACTTCGACGTCGTCGGGATCCACGCCCACGCCGGCTCCGGCATCTCGGGCGACGACCTCTCGGCGCACCGCGAAGTCGTCCGGCGGATGGGCGACCTCGCTCGCGCCCTCTCCGACCTGCGCCTGGAGTTCGTCGACGTCGGCGGCGGCTTCGGCGTCCCCTACCGCGAGGACGAACCGCCGCTGGACCTCGGCACCGTGGCCGAGGCGACCCGCGACGCGCTCGGCGACGTCGACGCCCAGCTCGCCATCGAACCGGGCCGGTACGTCGTCGCGGACGCGGGCGTTCTCCTCACGACGGTCAACACGGTGAAGGAGTCCGACGAGTACGAGACCGTCGTCGGCATCGACGCCGGGATGACCACGCTCCTCAGGCCGGCGATGTACGACGCCTACCACGCGATCAGAAACCTGTCAGTCAACGACGACGAGACCGAAATCGATGTCACCGTCGCTGGGCCTATATGCGAGACGAGCGACGTCCTGTGTGAGCACAGACCGCTCGCGCGACCTTCGCGAGGCGACGTCCTCGCGGTGGGTAACGCGGGCGCGTACGGGTACGAGATGGCGTCGACATACAACTCACGGCCGCGGCCGGCGGAAGTCGTCCTCGAGCCGGCGCCACGCCTCGCCCGACGCCGCGAGACGCTCGCGGCACTGACCGAGCTAGAACGATGACCCAACCCAGCACCATCCACTTCGAGAAGTACCACGGGACCGGCAACGACTTCGTCGTCGTCGACGCCGACGATCCCGTCCCGAACCGACAGGCGTTCGCGACCACCTACTGCGACCGTGACGTCGGGGTGACCGACCCTTCCTCCGAGACCCGCGGCGCCGACGGCGTCCTCTTCCTCGCGCTGGAGTCGAGCTACGACCCGCCGCGCGTCGTCATGACGCTCGTCCAGCCCGACGGCTCCGTCGCCGCCATGTGTGGCAACGGCGCTCGCTGTGCGGCGGCGTGGGCCCGCGACCGGACCGACGCCGACGTCGTCATGATCGACACGCCCGCTGGAACCCGCCGGGCCGTCCTCGACGGCGACGAGGTGACCGTCGAGATGGGCGTCCCCTCTTTCGACCCGCGCGACGTCCCCCTGGACCGCGACGCACCGCTCGTCGAGGAAGCCGTGGAGGGCCTCACCGTCACCGCAGTGAACACGGGCGTCCCGCACGCCGTCGCGCTCGTCGACGACGTCGACGCGATCGACCTCGACGCGGTGGCCCCCCCGGTCAGACACGCCGACGTCTTCCCGCGCGGCGCGAACGTGACCCTCGCCTCCCGGGACGGGGACGGCTTCCGCCAGCGCACCTTCGAGCGCGGCGTCGAGGGCGAGACCCGCTCCTGTGGAACGGGCGCGGTCGCCGTCGTCGCCGTGGCGAAGCGCCTCGGCCTCGTCGGGAGCGACGAACTGCGGGTGTCGCCGCCGGGTGGTGACCTCCTGATCCGGGTGCCCGACCGCGACGAGGCGACGCTCCGCGGGCCCGTCGCCCTCGACTTCGCGGGCGAACTTCCGGTCGTTCCGACGCCCGAACCGTGACGGCATCGAGATTCGACCCCGTCGCGTTCCTCGAACGCGCGGTCCGCATCGACTCCACCGACGCCGACGTCGCCGAGATGCGCTCGTTCCTGGTCGAGACGCTCGAACGAGCGGACGTGTCCGCGACGGTCGACGACGCCGGCAACACGCTCGCCTCACGCGGTGCCCCGGTCGAGACGGCGACGCGTCACGTCGTGCTCAACACCCACATCGACACCGTCCCGCCGCACGTCCCGTACGAACGCGACGCCGCCGGTGACGACGTGATCCGCGGCCGCGGCTCGTGCGACGCGAAGGGGCCGCTCGCAGCGCTGCTGGCCGCGTTCTTCGCGGTCGACCCCGGCCCCGACGCCGACGCGCGCGTCACGCTCGCGGTGACGCCCGACGAGGAGGTGCTGTCGACCGGCGCGGCCGCGCTCGACCTCGACGCCGACTGCTACCTCGTCGGCGAACCGACCGGCCTCGACGTCTGTACGGCGGCCAAGGGCCGGTTCCAGGGTACGCTCGCGCTCTCGGGGAGCGCCGCACACGCCGCCGAACCCGACTCCGGGGTGAACGCCGTCGCCGCGCTCGAGTTCGCGCTCGGAGCGATTCGGACGTTCGACGCCGACCGCGACCCCCACCCCGACCTGGGTGCGGCGACGCTCACCCCCACGGTCGTCGAGGGCGGCGCGGCCACGAACCAGGTGCCCGCCGACTGTTCGCTCGTCGTCGACCGCCGGAGCGTCCCACCCGAGACCGCCGAGGGCTTTCGGTCGTCGCTGGTGACCGCTGTTCGAGAGCGAGTCCCGGACGACGTGGGCGTCTCGTTCGCGCTGACCGACCGCCCGACGCCGTTCCTCGAGGCGTTCGCGACCGACCCCGACCACGAGCTCGTCCGGACGCTCGCGGCCGCCGCACGCGAGGCCGGCGGCTCGGCTCGGGTTCGGCCGTTCACCGCGGCGACGGAGGCGTCGTACTTCGCGCCCGCGCCCACCGTGGTGTTCGGCCCCGGCGTGCTGGCGGACGACGAGGGGGCCGTCGCCCACGCCGAGCGGGAGTACGTCCCCGTTCAGGAGGTCGAACGGGCGGCCGAGGCCCTCACCGTGACGCTCGACGCGCTCGTCTCGTAGCCCCGCCGGGGAGCCCGTCTCCGTTCGCCCGCCGGTTCGCCACTCGGTCGGTCTCGTCGTCTATTCGCGCGCTACTCCTCCGCCCCCGTCGCCCGCAGGTACTCCTCCAGCAGGGTCGGGAACTGGCCGCCGTGGACGTACCGGAGGCCGAACTCGTCGGCCCACGAGATGACCCCCCGATCCTCCGTGACGACGCCGGCGTCGAGTTCGCGCGCGAGCACGAGCAGGTCGAAGTCCTCGCGGGAGTCGAGGACGCCCTGCCGGAGCGCCCGGCGGTACTTGTCGCGCATGTTCGAGAGGACGCGGTCGGCCTCGGTCACGTAGTCGCCGTCGTCGCTGGCGAGCAGCTCGGGGTCGAGCTGCTGTACCTCGCGGAGCGCCTCCTCGGAGACGCGCAGGCCGCGGTTCACGCGGTCGGACATCTCGTCGATGAAGTTGTAGACGATGTTCGCGGGGATCGTGACGCCGTAGCGGTCGGGGCTCTTCCTGACGACCCAGGTGTCAAGCCGGGAGAACACCTCGTCGCTCACGTCGCGGTCGCGGAGCATCGTCGCGAGTTCGTCGTGGATCGACGGCGGCATGTAACACGAGATGTTGAGTTCGAGCCGCGCCGTCGCGACTAGGTCGAGCAGGCGGACGACGGCCGGCTCCAGCGACTCGCCCTCGCGTCGGATCTCCTCCGTGATGAACAGCGACGTGTCGAGCACGAACCGCTGGCGCGGCAGTTCACCGGGCATGGCGTAGATTGATCCCCGCGATATAAATGCGTCCGCCCTCCCACGGCTCGGCCGGTCGCGGGCGTGCCGGGGTCTCGTCGTGACCCCACCGGGGCGCATCGGGGGGATCCACCGGAGCACTGGGATCTCCGCCGGGTGGTCCGTGGATGCACACGGAACGAGCCGTCGAGCTCCCCGTGCGTCCCGTCACGTCCCCTCTCGCCCGGTTGCCCGTCCCCCCCGCGCGTTTCCCGCGTCCGTCGTCGTTACAACCGATCGACGGTCAGCGGCTCCGCGCTCTCCCAGTGTCGCTCGAACAGGTCGTTCGCCCACGAACACACCGCGGGGTCGTCCCAGTCGATCGAGGCCTGAAGGACGCCCTGGTCGTTGCGAAGGAAGAGATGGACGACCGCGTCGGCGATCGTCGCCGCCACGGGAATCGCCTGGTCGGTGATTCGAAGTGTCACCCCTCCGGCGGCGAGCAGTTCCCGGAGCCGCCGTCGAAGCTGCGAATCGTCGGCGATGGCGTCGATCGCTCCGGACGAGAAGACGCCCTCGAAGCGCTGATCGCCGGCCGCGGTCCGCTCGGCGATCGTCTCGAGGCTCTGTTCGTTGAACGCGTACGAGACGATCCGGACGGAACTGGCGTCGCCGAGGAGGTCGATCACGCGCGTCACCGGCGCGTTCGGGCGGACGCGGCTCGGTGCCGTGACGTTCGCCACGGTCAGGCGATCGAGGTCGAACGTGATGGCCTCCGCCGGCAGCCACCGGACGATCGGCCGGAGTTCGGCGTCGGTTTCGAGGATCTCGACGAGGTCGCCGAACCCGCTCGAGACGAGCTTCCCCGTCAGCGACGCCCGGTACGTGCCGCCGTCGTGTGTGACCCACGAGCGGTCCTCGAAGTCCTGCAGGATCCGCCCGACCGTCGGCTGTGAGGCACCGGTCAACTCGACGAGTTCGCGTCGGGTCCGGGGCTCTTCGACGAGGTGTCTGAGCGCCTCCACGCGGTTCGGCGAGAGCGCAAGGAACTCGATCTCCTCCAGTGCCGATTCCATACTCCGGGGTGTGGGACCCGTGGCCAAACGGCTTTCGAGTCGCGACACGACCCCGCGCCGGGTTTCGAGCCGCGAAACGGTGTCGTGGTCTGAACCTCTTCCCTCCCCCGGTTCCGTGTTTCTCGCCGTGCATGGATTTCTGAATCGTCGTATAACCCCTGGACTCTTCCCCCAAAGTAGATGGTTTCACTGTCTCCGTCGCCGGCGGGGGTCCCTCCGAGCCGGGGTGAAGCGTGACGATGGACGCGTCCCGTCGCCTCACGCTGTTCGCGCTGGTGAGCCTCCTCCTCGGGGGGACGTTTGTGGCCGCGAAAGCCGGCCTCGACTACTTCCCGCCGCTGCTGTTCGTCGCGCTCCGGTTCGACATCGCGGCGGTCGTACTGTTCGCCTACGTCGCCGTGACGACCTCGGGACGGGTGGCTCGACCGACGTCGGTGCGCGACGCCGTCGCCGTTCTCGCGACCGGGGTGTTCGTCATCGGGCTCGCCAACGCCTTCCTGTTCGTGGGACAGCAGCACGTCTCCAGCGGCATCGCGGCGATCGTCTTCAGTCTCAACCCGATCCTGACCCCCGTGTTCGCGGTGTGGCTTCTGGCGGACGAGCGGCTGTCCGTCCGCGGCGCCGTCGGCCTGGCGATCGGGCTGGTCGGAGTCGCCCTCGTGGTCCAGTTCGACCCGGCGAACCTCCTCGACGGGGACGTGCTGTGGAAGGGGGTCGTGTTCGCGGGCGCGGTCGTCGGTGCCCTCGGGACCGTCCTCATCCGGTGGGCCGACTCGGACCTCTCGAGCAGCGTCCGGACCGCGTGGGCGCTCCCGGTGAGCGCCCTCCTCACGCACGCACTGAGCGTCGTCTCGGGAGAGTCGGCCGCCTCGGTCGTGTGGGCTCTCGAGGCGCTCGTGGCGCTCGGTTACGTCGGTGTCTTCGCCGGTGCCCTCGCGTACATCGTCTACTTCGGCCTCCTCGACGAGGTCGGTCCCATCCGCGGGAACCTCGTGTTCTACGCCGTGCCCATCGTCGCGACGCTCGGCGGGTGGGTCCTCCTCGGCGAATCGATTTCGACGCCGACGCTCGTCGGGTTCGCGACGATCTTCGCCGGGTTCGCGGTGCTGGCGAGCGAGTCACTCGTCGCCGAAACGGCGAAGTGGTACGGTGCGGTCGCCGCGCGGATGGCCTCGCTCGAACTCGGCTGAAGCCGCCCCTCTCGTCTCCCGACCGCCTCGGCACCCCCTCCTTCCGACCTCGGAACGCTCCTCTCTCGACATCTCTCGGCCTGCTCACACGGTGATCGACATCTCTTGGCCTGCTCACACGGTGATCGACATCGTTGGCGTCGTTCGCTCCGTGTTCGACGGGTCGCGCCCGGGACTTTTGCCCGTCCACGATCATCGGGGGATATGGACATCCGCGCGTACTTCGAGCGGCTCGACTCGACCGCCGCGGAGCCGTCGGAGCTGTTCGAGCACTTCGAGACGCGCTCCGTGGACGGCCGAACGTACCACGCGCTCCCGGACGCCCGCCACGGCGTCGAGCGGGGGACCGTGGTCTTCGACGACGCCGACGCCGTCGTCCGCGGCTACCCGAGCGTCCCGCGCGTGCTCGTGCTCGAGACGGGCGTCCCGTCGGTGTTCGGCGACCGCGACGTGGTCGTCGAGGAGAAACTCGACGGGTTCAACGTCCGCATCGCCGACGTCGACGGACCGCTGGCGTTCACCCGGGGCGGACACGTCTGTCCGTACACCACGTCGCGGGCGCGTGCGCTCCTCGACTTGCGCGCGTTCTTCGCCGACCATCCCGAGAAGATGCTCTGTGCGGAACTCGTCGGGCCGGAGACGCCGTACACGACCCACGACTACGACGACGTCGACTCCCACGAGTCCCGGGTGTTCGGGATCCGTGACCGCGAGACCGGCGAGCCGATGGGCGTCGAGGCACGGCACGAGTGCTGCGAACGGTACGGTTTCGAGGAACCGCGGGTGTTCGGCCGGTACGACTCGACTGAGGCCGTCGAGGCGATCGGCGCGGCCATCGAGACGCTGGACGCGGCCGGGCGCGAGGGGGTCGTCATGAAGTCGGTCGAGGGGGAGCCGCTGGCCAAGTACACGACCGAGTCCCAGCACCACGCCGAACTCGGCTACGCCTTCTCGCTGCCGTTCGACTACGGCCGCGACTTCGTCTTCTCGCGGATCGTCAGGGACGCGTTCCAGGCCTACGAGTTCGACGACACCGACGAACGGCTCCGCGAGCGCGCACACGACCTCGGCGAGTCGATCCTCCTGCCGATGGTCGAGACGATCGAACGCGTGGCGGCCGGCGAGACGGTCGGGGACCGGCACACGATACGGGGCGAGTCCGAGCCGATCGAGGCACTCCTCGACCACCTGCGCGAGCAGTCGCTGACGCTCGACATCGAACGCGACCGCCGGGTGGAGAGCGAGCGCGTCGTCGAGTTCGTCAAGATCGCCGAGGCGACACACGACCAGACGCAGTACTACCTCGACGGGGGGACCCGAAACGAGTAAGACCTCCTCGCGACGGCTCGGATCGACGGCCCTGACGTCGTGACGACACACGTCGAGGAGGTCACGCTGCCGGTCGTCCGGCTTCGCGACGCGCGGAGACGCACGAAGCGTAAACCCGATACCGACGGGCGGTCTCCTCGTGCGCATGTACGAGGCCGTCACCGCCACGCCCGACGGCGAGTCGACCCCGTCGCGGTTCGCCCACGCCGCCGCCCGCTACGGCTACGACGGCGTCGTCGTGCGCGCCACTGGGGAAGACGGCGGGCTCGGGATCGACGACTACGACCGGATCCGCGAACGGTTCGGGGTCGACGTCGTCGACGGCATCGAGATCGACGCCGACGACCCCGAGTCGGCGGCGGGTTCGATCGGCGCACACCGCCCGTCGCGCACGCTGGTGCTCGTCCGCGGGGGTGAGGGGCTGAACCGGTTCGCCGCAGAACACGAGCGCGTCGACGTGCTCGCCCGACCGTTCGCCGACGGTGGCGACGTGAACCACGTGATCGTGAAGGCTGCCCGCGACAACGGGGTCCGGCTGGAGTTCGACCTCGGGCCCGTCCTCAGACTCGACGGCGGGCGGCGGGTCCAGGTGTTACGGAAGCTCCGCAAACTCCGCGAACTCGTCGAGGCCTACGACGCGCCGTACGTCGTCAGCGCCACCCCGAACTCGCACCTCCAGTTGCGCGCACCGCGCGAGCTGGCCGCCCTCGGCGAGACGCTGGGCTTCTCGGCAGAGGGGATCACGGAGGGGCTCGAGGAGTGGGGCCGTCTCGCGGCGAGGAACCGCCACCGACGCTCCGAGTCGTTCATTGGCCCGGGGGTCGAACGGGGTCGGTATGAGGAAGACGCGTGAGGAATACGCTGCCCGCTTCTCGGCGAAGGCGGCCGACTACGACGACGCCTCGCCGGAGTATCTCGCCTGCTGCGACCTCGTCGTCGACCACGCCGCGCCCGGTCCCGACGACGTCGTCCTCGACCTGGGGACCGGGACGGGAGCCATCGCGCTCGCGCTCGCTCCCCACGCGAAGCGGGTCGTCAGCCGTGACATCAGCGAGGGGATGCTCGATCGCGCCCGCGAGAAGGCTCGCGAACGCGGGATCGACAACGTCGAGTTCGGCGACGGCGCGTTCCGCGCCCCCGCGTTCGAGGAACCGGTCGATGTCGTGACGTCGAACTTCGCGCTACACCATCTCTCGGACGACGAGAAGCGTGAGGCGGTCGAGACCATCGCCGCGCTCGGCCCCCGGCGGTTCGTCCTCGGCGACGTGATGTTCTTCGGTGAACCCGACCCCGACGAACCGTTCTACTCGCCCGAGGTGGACGACCCCGCGACCGTCGGCACGCTCGCGGACGTCTTCACCGACTGCGGGTTCGCGCTGACGGCCGTCGAGCGGGTCCACGACCAGGTCGGCGTGCTCGTCGGCGAGCGGGCGAGGGCCCGCGAGGACGGACGGACGTGAGCCGAAGCCGAGAACGGACACGGGACCGCGAGGACGTCGCGTGAGACACCTCCCGAAACACCTCCGTCCACGGTGGCGCTACCTCGCCGTGGGGCTGGAGTCGTGGCCCGACGCCTCGCTGTCGCGCGGAGCGTTCCAGCGCGAGCTCTGGTACGCGGCGCAGAACCTCGTCGGCGACACGAAGAGCGCAGACGCCGACCTGACAGTCCTCGGCTTCGATTTCGAGCGCGGGAGGGGCGAGACGCTCGTCCGCGCCCGGCGCGACGAGGTGAGCGTGGCTCGCGCCGTGGTGGCGTGTGTCGACGAGGTCGACGGTCACCCGCTCGGCGTGCGGGTTCGCGGCGTGTCGGGGACGGTGCGAGCCGCTGAGGAAAGGTATTTAAATCGCGGCCCCGGACGATTCGAGGAGAGAACCGTCGTGGTCGATGAAGACGCCCGGACTGCCGTCGCCCGTCCTCCCGTCGTCGACGTGGCCGGTCCCGGTGGCTTCTCGGGCGCGACCGAACTCGATTTCGAGTGATACGGTAACACGCAACACATCATGCAGGGACAAGCCCAACAGCAGGCGTACGACCGCGGAATCACGATCTTCTCACCGGACGGCCGCCTCTATCAGGTCGAGTACGCTCGCGAGGCCGTCAAGCGGGGGACGGCGAGCATCGGTGTCCGGACGCCGGAGGGCGTCGTCCTCGCGGCGGACAAGCGCTCGCGCTCGCCGCTGATGGAGCCGACCAGCGTCGAGAAGATCCACAAGGCTGACGACCACGTCGGCATCGCCTCGGCGGGTCACGTGGCCGACGCACGCCAGCTCATCGACTTCGCGCGTCGACAGGCACAGATCAACCATCTCCGCTACGGCGAGCCGATCGGCATCGAGACGCTCACCAAGGAGATTACGGACCACATCCAGCAGTACACGCAGGTCGGTGGTGCCCGACCGTTCGGCGTCGCGCTCCTCATCGCGGGCGTCGAGAGCGGCTCCCCCCGGCTGTACGAGACGGACCCCTCGGGGACGCCGTACGAGTGGAAGGCGGTCTCCATCGGCGCCAACCGTGGCGACCTCCAGGACTACCTCGAAGAGCAGTACACGGACGACCTCGCGCTCGACGAAGGGGTCGACCTCGCGCTGCAGGCCATCGCCTCGACGAACGACGACGAACTCGCGCCCGCGGGCGTCGACGTCGCGACGGTGCCGACCGAGGACGCGACGTTCCAGGAGCTGTCGAACGACCACATCGAGGGCCACCTCGCCGAACTCGACCTGCTGCCCGACGAGGACGCCGCGGACGACGAGAGCACGGACGAGTAACGCCGCGCTGTCCCTCTCGATCTCCCCCGCCAGTACCGGCCAGCCGGGCGACCCGTGTCCGAACCCACACCCGTCTTCTCCGCCCCTATCCGGCGGCGTTCGGGTGGCTCACGGTGGTGTGCTCCACGGGACCGTGTGCTACTAGCGGCCAGAGAGATCCGTTCCGTCGGACGGTGCTGCGTTCCCGGTCGACTCCTCAGATGTCGTACTCCTCGTACGCGAGGTTCATGAGCCACTGTGAGAACGCGTCGCTGTTCGGGTTTACTTCCTCCTCGCCGATGAACGGTGAGAGGAGGTCACCGGCCATCAGCAGCGAGAACTGGAGGTCGCGGGCGGCCGGTTCGAGGTAGTAGGTGTTGTGGCCGTTGTAGACGGTCTCCTCGCGCTGGATGAGGTCGAGATCTTCGAGCTTCTCCGCGATTCGACTCCCCTTCCGCGAGGAGATGTCCAGCGCCTTCCAGAAGTCGCTCTGGTGGATCCCTCCTTCGTCGCGAATGAGTTCGAGTGCCTGGCGCTCGTCGTCGGAGAGGTCCGCCTCGGCTTCGGCCGCGCTCATACCTCACCGACGTTCCGCGAGCGATTTAAAGTTGACCTTCGTCGGCGTTCACTCGCCGTCGACGTTCGTCGCGATCCGTCCGTAGGACGTCTCACACGGTGGTCCGGCTGCGAACTGGTAGTCGACGTGGCCGCCGTCGCCGACCGTCACGAGCGACGACGACCGGGTGCCGTACCGTCCGGCGTCGTCGTGGACACAGACGCCGTACTCGTGGTCGGCGAGGACGGCCTTCGCACGGTCGAGCCACCCGCTGGCGCTCTCACCGGGCACCGGCCAGAGCGCCTCCTGGACACGGGTCGCGTTGTTCCCCTGTTCGGGTCCCATCTCCGGGCGGCGTTCGGGCTCGAAGAACTCCCCGTTCACCCCCACGTTGACGACGACGTGGACGCCGGGTGAGAGGTTCCGGACCCGCGTCTTCCCGTCCCACTCGACGAGCACGGCGGCGTGCGCGTCGGCGAGCACCAGGTTGAACCCCTCGTACCTGTGTTCGCGGATAGCGTTCTCGACGAGCCGGGTGGCGTCCTCGGCCGACGTCGCGCCGAGCGCGTCGCGGACGAGGAGCCCCCGCGAGCGTTCGCCACCGCCGTCGACCGCGACCCAGCGGTTCGTGATGCCGACGAAGACGCCGGCGTCGTTCACCCCGATCCAGGTGCCCCCGGCGTCGACGTCGCGCGGGGCGACGAACCCCGGGTCACCCGGGACGCGAGTGGGCGGCTCCGAGGGCCGGTCGAGCGCCTCGTCACGGTTCGCGGCGACGACCACGGGTGCGCCGTCGAACGCTTGCCACGCGAGAGTGAGTGTACACACGCCCGCGGCTACGGTGGCGACGGGCATAAGGCTCTGCTCGTCGGCGCTCGTCGTCCGCGTCCGTAGCGTCTCGGACGCCGTCGTGGCGTTTCCGAAGACCTCCCACGGTTGATATACGATGGCGGCGGTATCCCGGTCCGTGACGTGACGACTCCGGGCGAGCGTCCCGCGGAACGACGGCACGCCGCTCGTCCGCCCGCCAGTGCCGTCTGCCTGCTCTTGGCTGCTGGTCGACCGTCCTCCCCGCGATGCCCGTCGTCCCCACCGAAGCGACGTCAGTCGTCGCCGATGTGGACGACGAGCACGGGCTGGTCGGCGTTCGCCACGACCCGTTCGGTGACGCTCCCCATGTTGACGAGTTTGTCGCGGCCGGTCCGTCCGTGCGTGCCGATGACGATCAGGTCGACGCCTTCCTCGTCGGCGTATCGGAGGATCTCCGAGTGGGGGACGCCGTCGCGGACCGCCGTCGTCGTCTCGACGCCCGCCTCCGTCGCCCGCTCGCGCACCGCCGCGGTAGCCTCCTCGGCGTCGGCGGTCAGGCTCTCGAGGATCGCGTCCTGCTGGTCCCGATCCGCCGAGAGGTAGACGCGACGGTCGACCACCGAGAGTGCGTGCACACGTGCGTCGCGCTGCTTCGCGACGTCGAGTGCGTGTGTCAGTGCTTCCTCCGTGCCCGCGCTCCCGTCGGTCGGAACGAGGATGTCGTCGTACATCTCGTGCGACTCTCTCGCGCGCGACTGTTATAATAGACGATGGTAGCCGCTACTGGGTGCTGTTCACCGTCGTCGATCGCGCTCACCGGGCGTCCGCGAGTGCGAGGCGTCGATCGCGCTCGGACGCCACCTCGACCGACTCCATCTCTCGTGGCGTCTCCTCGTCGAACTGTTCGGCGAGGACCGCGCAGTCGACCAGTCGACGACGTGGCGGGTAGCCTGCCCGGAACAGACCGGGCTCTCGGTCGTCTCGAACCCGGCGGTCCGAAAGGACGATGTCGGTCCCGGCGACCCGGGCTTCGTCGACGATTTCGGCGTGGACGACGCCGCGGCGGACGGTCGCCGTCGCGTCGGGGTCGGCCCGACGAGTTCGTCCCGCCGCTCGCATCGTTGCTCGGCGCGAGCGAATCGGTGGGTCTCCGTCACTACTCGTGCCCGACGCACCGGAGCGCTCGTCCCTTCACGCTTCGAGCTCTCCCTCGCTGGCACTCAGTCGTGTCTGAAGCACCGCCGACCGGTGAACACCATCGCCATCCCGTGGTCGTCCGCCGCGGCGATCACGTCCTCGTCGTTGACGCTCCCGCCCGGCTGGATGACCGCCTCGATGCCCGCCCCGGCGGCCTCCTCGACGCCGTCGGGGAACGGGAAGAACGCGTCGCTCGCCATCACGGCACCGTCGGCGGACTTCCCCTCGGCGTGTTCGTCGGCCTTCATCGCCGCGAGCCGGACGGCGTCGACGCGGGAGACCTGTCCCATCCCCACGCCGACGGTCTCCGTCCCCGACGCGAAGACGATGCCGTTGGATTTGACGTGTTTGAGGACGCGCCAGGCGAACAGCATCGACGCCAGCTCCTCGTCCGTGGGGTCGCGCTCGGTGACGACGTCGAGGTCGTCCGTGGCCGGTGCCCACAGGTCGCGTTCCTGGACGAGCCGCCCACCGACGAGCAGTTTCTCCGTCAGCCGATCCGTCGTCTCTCCCAGCGGTCCCACGTCGAGCACCCGGAGATCCCCCTTCTCGCGCAGGACGTCCAGCGCGGCGTCAGTGTACGCGGGGGCGACGACGACCTCCTTGAACGACTCGGTGATCGCCTCGGCGGTCGCGGCGTCGCACTCCCGGTTGAGCGCGACGATACCGCCGAAGGCGCTCATCGGGTCGGTCGACAGCGCACGGTCGTAGGCGTCGACGAGTGTCTCGGCTGTCGCACAGCCGGCAGGGTTGGCGTGTTTGATCACCGCGGCCGCGGGGTCGTCGAACTCCTTGATCAACGAGAGCGCCGCGTCGGCGTCGTTGTAGTTGTTGTACGACAGCGCCTTCGCGTCCTCGTTCAGCTGTGCCGCGTGGACGACGTTCGCCTCCGCACAGCCGTCGTCGGCGTACACCGCCGCGTCCTGGTGTGGGTTCTCGCCGTAGCGCAGAGTCGAGACCCGGTCGTCGGAGGTGAGCCGACGCTCCGGGAAGTCGCCGCCATCGTCGCCGTCGACGCGGACGCCGTCGTCGGTCACCTCGACCCGATCCTCGCTGAACCACCGGACCGCCCGTGGGTAGGCGGTGAACTCGCCCTCGTACAGCACCCGCTCTTTCAGGGTCGCGGCGTCGTCGCCCTCGTAGACGGGGACCGCTTCCTGCGTGACGATCGGTCCACCGTCGACCGCCTCGGTGACGACGTGGACCGTACAGCCCGTCATCCGAACCCCGGCGTCGAGCACCTGTTCGTGGGCGTCCATCCCGGGGAACGACGGCAACAGGGAGGGATGGACGTTCAGCGTCGTCGGCGCGTCGTCGAGGAACTCGCCGGTGAGGACGCGCATATAGCCGTCGAGACAGACGAGGTCGAAATCGTACGCCGACAGACGGTCGAGGACGCGCCGTTCGTGTTCCGCGCGGGGGTCGTCGCCGCGTTCGACGACCTCCGTCGGAATGCCGCGCTCGGAGGCGTCCTCGAGGATCGGCGCTCCGTCACGGTTCGTCAGCACGACGGCGACCTCGGCGCCGCCGGGTGCGCGGTCGGCGATGTGCAGGAGGTTCCGCCCACGATTGCTCGCGAGCCCCGCGATCTTGAGCATGCCTGAGTCACCTCGTGGAGGCGGAAAAACAGTTGCGGTCCGGTGCCGCGATGTATGCAGAGACGTGGATTATCAGAAGGATAGTGACGGGAGTTTTGGCGTCGAATGTGCACAACAGTGTCTCCCGCCATCGATACGTTTTTGCCGGCACCGCGGACAGTTGCCGCCATGACTGCCCACGACGCCCGTTCGGACCTCCCCCGAGCGGATCCGCTCGCGGCGGTGTCACCGCTCGACGGTCGCTACGCGTCGCGGACGGGGCCGCTCGTCCCCTACGCGAGCGAGTCGGCGCTGATGCGTGCCCGCGTCGAGGTGGAGGTCGAGTATCTACTCGCGCTCGCCGACCTCGACGCCACACCCCTGGACATCGACGACGCGACGCGCGCGCTCCTCTGCTCGCTGTACGAGGAGTTCACGGCCGACGACGCCCGCCTGGTGAAACGGATCGAGGTCGACGGGACCGACACGTACGCGGCGACCAACCACGACGTGAAGGCGGTCGAGTACTTCCTCCGCGTGCGTCTCGCCGACGCCGTCGACGACGCCGACCGGCTCTTCCCGTGGATCCACTTCGGCCTCACGAGCGAGGACGTGAACAACCTCGCCCAGCGGCTCCTGGTCCGCGGGGCGGTCGAGGACGTGTTGCTCCCGGCGCTCGATGCGCTCCGCGACGACCTCGTCGAGACCGCCCGCGAGCACCGCGATCTCCCGATGCTCGCGCGCACCCATGGCCAGCCCGCGACGCCGACCACGTACGGCAAGGAGATGGCCGTCTACGCCGCCCGGCTGGGGCGCACCACGGGCCGCGTCCGAACGGCTGTCGAGGAGCTCGCCGGCAAACTCGCGGGGGCCTCCGGCGCGTACGCCGCGCACGTCGCGGCCTATCCCGACGTCGACTGGCGCGCGTTCTCCCGGGCGTTCGTCTCGGGGCTGGGACTGGATCACCAGCGGCTGGCGACGCAGGTCAACCCGTGTGACGACCTCGCCGCGCTGTTCGATGCAATTCGGGGGGTCAACAACGTCCTCGTCGACTTCGATCGCGACATGTGGCTCTACGTCTCGGACCGGTACCTGGGTCAGGAGGCCGCCGAGGGGGAGACGGGATCGTCGACGATGCCACACAAGGTCAACCCGATCGACTTCGAGAACAGCGAAGGGAACCTCTCGAAGGCCGACGCCGACCTGACGTTCCTCGCCGACTACGTCACCACCTCGCGGCTCCAGCGCGACCTCTCGGATTCGACGGTGAAGCGAAACATCGGCGCGGCGTTCGGTCACTGTCTCATCGGCTACACGAAGGCCGAACAGGGGCTCTCGAAGGTGGTCCCGAACGAACAGGTGATGCGGGACGAACTCGAGGCGACTCCAGAAATCCTCGGCGAGGCGATCCAGACGATCCTCCGGCGGGAGGGTGACACCGAAGCGTACGAGCGCGTGAAGGAGCTCACCCGCGGGCAGCGAACGACTCTCGCCGATCTCCGCGCCCTGTTCGAGGATCTCGACGTCTCCGACGACGTCCGTGCGGAGCTCACCGCGCTCACGCCGGCCGGCTACACGGGGCTCGCCGCCGAACTGGTCGACGACGTCGATCGGTAGCGGTCGGGGCGCGTCGTCGCCGCGTGACACGGCCACGGTGGCTTCCAGCGGTGTGGGCCGAGCGCACACACGACCCTCCTCTCACTCGTTTTCCTCGGCGTCCGAGACCGACCACAGCCGACAGCCACGGGTGACGATCGACTGGCGGCGCGGAGCGCCGGCTCCGGTGGCGACGATCACGATCGTTCGCAGAAAACGCCCGCGATGCGGGCGCTCAGAGGCACGGGATGCGGTGAGTGCCGACGGAACATGGCTGGTCGGACTGGGCTTGGATCCGCGTAACGCGGCGCGTCTGGGCTGGGTGACGCGGTCGGCAACTCACCCGTTCGTATTGTTTACTCACTATAGAATAAATCTTTTGGTGCTACGGGTCGTAGCGAGCGACTATGAAAGCCATCGCAGTTCGACGGGAGACCACGGACCCCGTCGTCATCGAGAAGCCGCGTCCCGAGCCGAGCGCGGGTGAGGCCCTCGTTCGGACGCTCCGTGTCGGCGTCGACGGGACGGACCACGAGGTCATCGCCGGGGGTCACGGCGGGTTCCCCGACGGCGAGGACCATCTGGTCCTCGGCCACGAGGCCGTCGGCATCGTCGAGGATCCGAACGGCACCGGGTTCGAGGTGGGCGATGCCGTCGTCCCGACCGTGCGCCGTCCGCCGAACGGGACCAACGAGTACTTCGAGCGCGGCGAACCCGACATGGCGCCTGACGGGATGTACCACGAGCGCGGAATCGTCGGTGCCCACGGCTACATGGCCGAGTACTTCACGTCACCGGCCGAACACCTCGTTCGGATTCCAGACCACCAGGCACCGTTCGGCTTCCTCGTCGAACCCATCTCGATCACCGAGAAGGCGTTCGAAGTCGCGTACGCCTCGCGCTCGTCGTTCGAGTGGCGTCCGGAGACGGCACTCGTCCTCGGGAACGGGTCGCTCGGCCTGCTCACCCTGGCGATGCTCGACGAGACGTACGACCGCGTCTACTGTCTCGGCCGTCGGGACCGCCCCGACCCGACGATCGACATCATGGACGAACTCGGGGCCACGTACGTCGACTCCCGGCAGACGCCGGTCGACGAGGTGGGCGCGGCGTTCGAGCCGATGGACTTCGTCTTCGAGGCGACCGGGTACGCCCCGCACGGCGTCCAGGCGGTCCACACGCTCGCCCCAAACGGCGTGATCGCGCTCCTCGGCGTCCCCGGCTCGACCGACTACGAGTTCGACGTCGGCGCGATGCACGGCGAACTCGTCCTCCACAACAAGGCCATCGTCGGGAGCGTCAACTCCAACGCGGGCCACTTCGAGGCGGCGACGGACACTCTCGACTCGCTGCCCGCGTGGCTCCTCGACGACCTCGTCACGGGGATCTACCCCGTCGACGACTTCCGGAAAGCGTTCGTGGACGACAACACCGTTATAAAAACGGCCGTCGAATTCAGCGCGTA
This sequence comes from Salinigranum salinum, assembly GCF_009176545.1. Classification (GTDB taxonomy): domain Archaea; phylum Halobacteriota; class Halobacteria; order Halobacteriales; family Haloferacaceae; genus Salinigranum; species Salinigranum salinum. Next base: position 1,137,844 of record NZ_VTOJ01000001.1, read on the forward strand.
TGAAGAACGTTAACGACCTCATCGAGAGCGCCGAGGAACTGGCCAACCGCGGGCTCTCGAAGGGCGAGATCGCCGACGAACTCAACGTCTCCCGGGAGACCGCGTCGTGGCTCGTCGAGAAGAGCGGCGCCAGCGGCGGTTCGACGGCCGCCACGACGTCGCGCGCCGGGGACGACGGCGGCCCGCACGACATCCACGTCGACTGGAGCGCGTTCGGTCGCGACAGCGCCCGGCTCACATACGCCGGTCGGGCGATGGCGGACCTGCTCTCGAAGGTGGGCGAAGAGGTCGATCTCACTATCGGCATCGAGAAGGCTGGCGTCCCGCTCGCGACGGTCGTCGCGCGCGAACTCGACACGGACCTGGGGAGCTACGCCCCCGCGAAACACCAGTGGGAGGAGGGCGATATCGAGGACCTCGGGGGGTCGTTCTCGCGGAACTTCGCGTCCATCCGGGGTCGTGACTGTTACGTCGTCGACGACATCGTGACCTCGGGCACGACGATGACAGAGACGATCGAGGCTGTCCGCGAAGAGGGTGGCAACCCCGTCGCGTGCGTCGTCCTGGTCGACAAGCAGGGCGTCGACGAACTGAACGGCGTCCCGGTCTACTCGCTCATCAACGTCGTCCGCGTCGGCGAGGACGGCTGAGCCGTCTCTCGCCGGCCGGTCCGCTCCGGCGACGTGGTGGCTCCGTCCAGTCGTGCACTGGGCCACGTCACGCTCCTCCTGCCCCGGGAAACTCCCGTCGGGGACTCGAAACCGATCGGCAACGGCTCGGCCGCTTCGGTCGACGAGGCCGTTCGTCGCGGACCGGGTCCTGTACGGGCGTGTCGTTCTTCGGGTCGGCTCCATCGCTTCGTCGGCGCGATGGCTGCGCAGTCCGGACACGCCACGTCTGCTGAGCGACTCTCTTTCGATCCCGCGATCCGGTTCGTCCCCGGGCGACGAGAGACGACTCCCGCGACCGTCTCCGAGGAGGGTTCACGCGACCGTGGCGCAATACCTTTGAACACGCTCACCCTACAGACGGCCATGACGTTCAGTCCCGAGTCGGAACTCTCACCCGAGGAGGTCCAACAGCGCGTCGACGAAGCCATCGAGACCAACGACGTCGTCGTCTTCATGAAGGGGAACCGACTGATGCCACAGTGTGGTTACTCCCGGCGCGCGGTCGAACTCGTGGGCAAGTACGTCGACGAGTTCGAGACCGTCGACGTCCTCCCCGCCCTGCCCGAGTTCCGCGCGGCACTCGAGTCGCACTCGGGCTGGGAGACCACCCCGCAGACGTTCGTCGACGGCGAATTCATCGGCGGATCTGATATCCTCGCCGAGCTGGACGAACGCGGCGAGCTCGAGGCGACGCTCTCGACCTGACGCGCCGGGCTTCTCCGGGCGACAGCCGTGAATCCGCCGATTTCGACGGTTCGTCCCGCCCCACGACGAAAGGATAGCCCATATAAACCCGGACGACCAACTAACAGACGACTACGACCGCAGTGCGCTCCGGCCGCTGTCCACCCCCACGCTCAACAATGTCAGGCCGCGTATTCCGACTCCACTCGACGCTGGAACTGCCGCTCGAAACAGTGACTGACTACTTCGCGGGTGATCCGGAACTCCCCCCGGAGATCGAGGATATCGACATCACCCGACGGAACAACACGCTCATCATCAAGGCCGTCGCCACGGACGAATCGCTCAGCAAGTACACGCCGACAGCGCAGCTGAAGGCGAGCGTGACCGAGAACCGGGTGTACGAGGAAGAGCCCCCACGCGCCGGCGCGCCGCGCTGGGGCGAGGAGGAAGAGGAGATCCCCTCCGAACTCGTCGAGTTCGCCTGTTTCAAGGGCGACCGCGAGACCGTGCTCCAGAACACCGCGCTCCAGTACCCGATGTTCCTCGTGCTCGTCGACCTCGCACGCCTCGCCGAGAAGGGGACGCTCACTGCCGTCACCGAAGAGGACGGCGAACTCCGCGCGACCCGCATCGTCGAGGGCGAAGAGCGCGCGGCGTCGGTGGAGGTCGTCGAGAACCCACAGCAGAACAACGGTGGCGGCAACACCGTGAACTGGCGCGACAACAAGTTCATTTCGTAGGACAGGTACCGAACCAGGTACCAGCAGCGTTCTCACGCGAACGCACCGATGGAACTGCCGTCCTGATTTCGGGTGAGGGTAGCACGATCCAGTGACGAGATCGGGGATGACGTGGTCGATTTCGAGTGATACACCGGAGGAGCTCGACACCGCCGAAGTAGCCGTCACTCGGCCAGATCCTCTACACGGGACTCCTCACCCGTCACGTAAAGCGAGCGGAGACGCTCGACCATCGCGCTCGACCCGCGTCGCCGGTACTCCCGGTATCCGACACCGGCCACCACGGTCCCGGCCAGCAGCGACACGATACCGACGGCGAGGATGGCGGGGTGGAGGACCGTCGCGTACAGGGAGGCGAAACACCCACAGACGAGCAGTCCTACGAAGACGATCCCGCCGAGCGGGAGGTCCGGAAGGGCGTCGGGTGTGCTCGCGTCCGTCGAACGGGTGACCCCGGCGGGAACCGGGACGAACGCGTCGCCGTTCGCCATCGACGTGAACACGTGTTCGACCTCGGCGAGCGACGACACCTCTCTGACCGGGACGGTACGGTCGTGCCGTTCGTTCGAGTCACCGGGCGAGACGTGCTCGTCGGTGACGACTTTCGCTCGAACACGACTCCGATGCGTTATCAGGTAGACGCCTTCGGCGCTCCGTTCCAGACACCATCCCCCCTTCCGTCGCACGACGCTCATACAGTGTTGTCATCGACGTATCGTAAACACCTTCCTGACCGGCTATCACAGCCGATAGTGGCGTCTCGCTCTCGTGGGACCGTCGGCGACCGGTCGGTCGTTGGGGGAGTTCCGTGGTTTCGAGCGGTCCGATCCCGCCGAGCCGTCCGCTCCCCCGTAGAAGAGACCGGGGAGGGACGACGCCTCTCGCGACGCACCACGCACTGCGCGGTTTCGGTCCGACTCGCTCGCGACGTCAGTGCTGGAAGAACTCGACCAACAGTCCACCCGTCGAGTCGGGATCGAGAAACGCGATGTCGTGACCCCACGCGCCGGGCCGGGGTTCGTCGTCGATCAGGTCGACCCCGAGGTCACGGGCGTGCTCCAGCGCCGCGGGCAGGTCGTCGACCTCGATCCCGACGTGGTGGAAGCCGGTCCCGTGTTCCTGGATATACTGGCCGATATCCGTGCCCACGTCGACTGGCTCGAGGAACTCGAAGTAGCTGCCGTCCACTTCGACGAACACGAAGTCGATGTCGCCCGATTCGATGTGGGCGACCGTCGCATCGAAGAGGTCGACGTACAGGTCGGCCAGTGCCGCCGCGTCGGTCGTCGCGATGCCGATGTGGTCGAGTCGCACGGATCGAGAGAGTCGGGAGACGGTGATAAAACCGGGCGCTGGAGTCGACCGGGACCGTCAGTCGTCGGAGGCCGCCTCGATTCCGGCGTGTTCCGCGACCGTCTCGTGGACGGCGCGACAGAACGCCGGGAGCGCGTCGGGGTTGCGGCCGGTCACGAGGTGTCCGTCGACCGCGACCGCCTCGTCGACCACCTCGCCGCCCGCGTTCGCGAGATCCGTCCGGACCGGTCCGACGCCGGTCACCTCCCGTCCCTCGAGAGCGTCCGTCTCGACGAGCAGCTGCGGCCCGTGACAGATCGCCGCGATCACGACGCCCGCCCCGTCACACTCCGTGAGGAAGTCGACGACGTCGGCTTCGGTCCGGAGATGATCGGGCGAGAAGCCGCCCGGCAGGAGGACGCAGTCGAGCGCCTCGACCGAGAGCTCCTCGAACGGCGTCACCGTGTAGTGGTCACCTTCGGTCAGTACGTCCGGGGGGATCGGCGTCCCGTACCGGCCCGTCACCGGCTTCGCCTCCCTAGACTCCAGCGACGGGCGGGGATGGTGTCCCACCTCCACGGGTACGAGGTGTACCTCCGCGCCCATCTCCGAGAGACGGAGCAGGGGGAACTCCAGTTCGACGTCCTCGAACTCGTGGGCCGCGACGATCGCGACGCTGGTGTCGTCGAGAGACATGGCAGCTGACCATCAGGAACGCACGGCTCAAAAACCTGGCTCCGCGCGCCCGGCCTCCTGGATCGATCTCCTTCCGAACGCTCGCGATATAATATCGGACGATCTCACGCGGATCCCCGAACGTCCCTCTCACACCCCAGTTTTCGACGTCTCACGCGGGACATCTGCGTGGTATTATCACTCACGACATCGCGTATCCATAAGGCCTTTCAACGACGTAATTAGATGTCATTATACGATGTCAGCGTTCCCCGACTACCTCGACGTCGACTACACCGACGGCGAGGGTGAAGATCCGGCGGACTACCCGAGCATCGAGCACAAGATCGAGAAGGCCATCGAGGTCACGAAGGTGGGACTCGAGCAGTACGAGAACCCCGTCGTGATGTGGACCGGTGGCAAGGACTCGACGCTGACGCTGTACTTCGTCAAAGAGGTCGCCGATCGGTTCGACCTCGAGGTACCCCCCGTCGTGTTCATCGACCACTACCAGCACTTCGACGAGCTCATCGACTTCGTCGAACACTGGGCCGACGAGTGGGAGCTCGAGGTCATCTGGGCGCGCAACACGGACGTCGGCGACTACGTCGACGAACACGGTCTCACTCCCGGCGACGACATCCCGGTCGAGGCGCTCTCGGAGCACAACCAGCACCACATCCGGAACCTGCTGGAGTACGAGGAGGACACCTTCCCGTTCCTCCTCGACACCTACGTCGGCAACCACCTGCTGAAGACGGTCGCCCTCAACGACGCCCTCGAGGAGTACGACGTCGACGGCGTCATCTCCGGCGTCCGCTGGGACGAACAGGAGGCGCGCGCCGACGAGACGTTCTTCTCGCCGCGACACGACCCCGACATCTACCCGCCGCACGACCGCATCCAACCCATCCTCCAGTTCGCCGAACCCGACGTCTGGGAGACGTTCTGGAACTTCGCCATCCCGGAGACAGTCGAGGGCTACCCCGCCGGCTACGTCCCGCAGAGTGCGGACGACCTGCCCGAGGGGATCACGATGGAGGACATCCCCGTCTCGCCCAAGTACTTCGCCGGCTTCCGCTCGCTCGGGAGCGAGGTCTCCACGGACAAGTCCGCCGAGGAACCCGCCTGGCTACAGGACATGGAGAACACCACGGAGCGGGCCGGCCGCGCCCAGGACAAGGAGGACCTCATGGAGCGCCTCCGCGACCTGGGCTACATGTGAGCGCCGTTCGGGCACGCCCTCGCTCCACGACACCACGGCCTCCGACCTGATCAGCGCCTCCCCCTCTTCTCTCCACTCGACCACTCTCGGTTCGTTTCGGTCGACCCGGCGCACGCCCCGTTCTCCGAACGGTGACGCGTGCATCCGGTGACCACGGTTGGTTCGCGTCGTCGACCGAATCCGGGCGGCACAGCCGTGTGGTAGCCCGTGGCATCGAATAAGTATACATAGTCGGCGGGCGATACATTCTCCATGTCTGTTGCGTTTCCCGACTACGTCTCTGTGAACTACGACGACGGACGGTCCCAGACCGCCGCCGACTACCCTTCTCTTCAGGACAAGTTCGAGAAGGGTGCGACGGTCGTCGCCGAGGCCCTGCAGACGTACAGGCGCCCGGCGGTCATGTGGACCGGCGGGAAGGACTCGACGCTCGTGCTCTACATCGTCCGTGAGGTGGCCGCCGACCTCGGCGTCGACGTCCCGCCCGTCGTGTTCATCGACCACTACGAACACTTCGACGCGACCCACGAGTTCGTCGAGCGCTGGGTCGACGCCTGGGATCTCGATCTCGTCGTCGCCCGCAACGAGGATTTCGCCCGGCTCGACGTCGCGGTCGGCGAGTCGGTCCCCGTCGCGGACCTCGACGAGCGCAACCGCCGCGAACTCGAGCGTCTCGACTACGAGGGCGACACCCTCACCCTCGACCCCGACACCTTCGAGGGTAACCACCTGCTGAAGACGGTCGCCCTCAACGAAGTCGTCGAGGAGGGTGGTTTCGACGGCATCTTCTCGGGCGTCCGCTGGGACGAACAGGAGTCCCGCGCCGACGAGACGTTCTTCTCGCCGCGACACGACTCCGACAAGTACCCTCCGCACGACCGCGTCCACCCGATCCTCCAGTTCGACGAGCGCGCCGTCTGGGACGCCTTCTGGGGGTACATCGTCCCCGACGCCGTCGAGGGCTACCCGGCGGGTCACGTCCCCGCCTCGACCGACGACCTCCCCGAGGGGACGACCCCCGAGGACCTCCCCGTCTCGCCGAAGTACTGGGAAGGGTTCCGTTCCCTCGGCACCGAATCCGGTTCGGCGAAATCCGCGGACGACCCCGCGTGGCTCCAGGACCTCACCGGGACGACCGAACGCGAAGGTCGCGCCCAGGACAAGGAGAACCTGATGGAGCGCCTCCGCGACCTGGGCTACATGTAGCCCGTCCGAGGGAGCGGCCCCGGCACCACCCGAACGGCCCGACCGACTTGTCCGCGGCGTGCCAAGCAGGTGGGCCATGCGCACCTGGTGTGTCACGCTCTCTGGCGGCGTCGTGCCGCTGGCTCTCACCGAGACGGTCGGTCGGGTCGCGCTGGTCGTCTTCGTGGGAGTGGCGACGCTCGCCGTGATCTGGTTCGGGTTGTGGAGGCCCGCGCGCTGTTCGGGAGCGACGAGGACCCGTCCGAACGGAAGACGAACTGTCCGGCGTGCGGCTCCCGCCTGTCGGCCGACGCCGAAACCTGCGGCTACTGTGGCGAACCGCTCGGCAGGTAGCCGTGCTACGGTGGGTGACCGCGCCGGTTCTCCCTCCCTCACCCGACCCTGTCACCGACCGACACGGTTTTGTCCCTCGACGATTTAGGTAGGCCTAAAGATGTCCCGACTCCTCTCCATCGTCTCGCGCGTCGTGCCGCGCCCCGTCCCGCGTCGCTGTCGAGCGAACGCGTGGGCCTCGGTGTACGCCGAGGTGTACGACGTCGAACCGCGAACCGACGGCGGCCACGACGCTCGCGAGACACACGACGAACGCTGACCGGAACCGACGACGGTTTACTGTCGTCCGGCCTATCCCCGCCGATGACTGACGACTGGGTGGGTCTCTTCTCCGGCGGCAAGGACTCCTCGTGGGCGCTCTACCGCGCGCTCGAGGAGGGGTTGAACGTGACGCGACTTCTGACCGTGCACCCTGGCGAGGGGTCGGACTCGTACATGTACCACGTCCCCGAGACACGTCTCGCGGCGCTCGCCGCAGAGAGCATCGGCATCGAACTGGTCGAGGTCGATCCGGGGAATCTCGAGGCGACCACGGCTGCGGACTCGGCCGCCCAGGGCGACGCCGAAGTCGAACCACTGGAGGCGGCTCTCCGCGAACTCGCCGAGGAGATCGACCTCGTCGGCGTCACCGCCGGTGCCGTCGAGAGCGAGTTTCAGACCTCGCGCATCCGGGCGATGTGCACTCGACTGGGAATCGACCTGTTCGCCCCGCTCTGGCAGCAGGACCCCGACGACCTCGCCCGGGCGATGCTCGACGCGGGCTTCGAGATCACGATCGTTCAGGTCGCCGCGGGTGGGCTCGACGAGTCGTGGCTCGGACGGACGCTCGACGCCGCGGCACTCGACGACCTCCGGGCGCTCAACGAGCAGTATGGCGTTCACCTCCTCGGCGAGGGTGGCGAGTTCGAGACCCTCGTCACCGATGGCCCGCACATGTCGCGCCCCATCGAACTGACGTACGAGACGGAGTGGAACGGAACGCGGGGACGAATCCGCGTGACGGACGCTTGGCTGTGGTGAGGGTCTTTTGGTCCAGGTTTTGCGGGAGCGAGCCCGGCGAGCGACCGGAAAAGCTGGGAGTGGAACGGAACGCGGGGGCGAATCCGCGTGACGGACGCTTGGCTGGGGTGACGCCACGTCCCGAGTCGGGCGACTGCCGCCCTCGACGTGGTCTGTCTCCCCGGTGCCTGGCCGTCGTCCCCGTCCCGCCCTCGACTCACTCCCCGCGTCGTCCCTCGAGCCACTCCTCGTATTCGGTCGGCGAGACGACTCTCACGGTACCGTGCATCCGGGTGTGGCCGACGCCACAGAGCTCCGCACAGTAGAGGGTGTATTCGCCGGTCTCCGTCGCGCGGGTCCGCGCCTCCGTGGTCTGTCCGGGGATGATGTCCTGTTTCAGGCCCAGTTCGGGGACGTAAAACGAGTGAATAACGTCCCGTGTGGTAAAGGAGAAGGCGACGTCCCGGCTGCGGGGTAACACCAGCTGTGACTTGCTGGTTACCCCCTCACCCTGGTAGCGGAACTCCCAGCCCCACTGGTACGCCACCACCTCGATCTCGACTGCGTCCTCGGACAGGCCGGTGTCCGACTGACCGGCGGCGGTCGGCGTGATGTACGGGTTCGCCAGCACGAAAAAGGCCGAGAGGCCGACGAACAGCAGGATGACGCCGGTCGCGGCCGTCCACGTGATCTCGAGGGCCGGGTCCTTCGTCGTCGGCTGTGGATCGTCGTTGTCCCGGAACCGGTAGAGCGCGTACACGAGCGTCAGCTCGACGAAGAGCACGAGGGGCAGCGCGACGTACAGTAGCTGCTCGTTGAGGTCGTCGATCGCGCTCCGATTGATCGACTGTGCGGCCACGGGCGAGGCGAAAAGCGCCACCACTGCGGCGGCGCCGAGCGTGGCGACGACCAACCGGGCGACCCTCCGGGAACGACTGCGACGCATCGACGATCCGTTCGGGACGGCTCCTGTTATAGATTGGCATAGCAACACGATCGGTCTCGCGACGACCCCGAGATCGGGCCGATGCCACCACCGTCGACACGTGGTTTTATGCAGTCCGACTCGCAGTACCTGTCAATGCGTGTTGTCAGCAGAACGTGGGGACGCCGTCCGGGACGTGTGGCTCGATGAACCGGGCTCTCGTCGAGATGACGGCGCTCTGTGTGGTCCTCACCGGCTGTCTCGCGGTGTGGTGGCGTGCGCGCGGGCGGCACGTCCTGAGCGACGGTGGGACCGTCCAGCGCGACGCGGTCCGCACGGAGCTCGGTCGTCTGCAGAACGGTGCCGTCCGCTGGCTCACGACGACCGACCACAAGGACATCGGGCTGCTGTACCTCGTCTTCGGCACCGTCGCGGGCGTGTGGGGCGGGATCGACGCCATGATGATGCGGACGGAACTGTTGACGCCTGCGGCGGACATCTGGACCCCGGAGACGTACAACGCCCTCTTCACGACCCACGGGCTGACGATGCTCATCTTCTTCGCCGCGCCCGTCTTCTTCGGCATCGGTAACTACGTCCTCCCGCTCCTCCTGGGCGCCGACGACATGGCGTTCCCGCGGGTGAACTCCATCGGCTTCTGGCTGTTGCCGCCGGCGCTGTTGCTCGCGCGGGCGGGGCTGTTCATCCAGGTCGGTGGGCAGGTACTGAACGTCTTCCTCCCGACCGAACCCATCCGTTTCCTCCTCACGGTGCGGGAGGTCGGGGTGGGGTGGACGCTGTACGCGCCGCTGTCGATCCAGTCGCCGAACCCCCAGCTCGATCTGCTCCTCCTCGGGCTGCACCTGAGCGGCATCGCCACCACCGTCGGCGCGATCAACTTCATCGCGACCGTGTTCTACGAGCGCGACGACGACGTCACCTGGGCCGAACTCGACATCTTCTCGTGGAACATGCTCGTCACGAGCGGCCTCGCCCTGTTCGCGTTTCCCCTGCTCGGGAGCGCGATCGTCATGCTCCTGCTCGACCGCAACTTCGGCACCACGTTCTTCACCGCCGACGGGGGTGGGGCGCTCCTGTGGCAACACCTCTTCTGGTTCTGGGGCCACCCGGAGGTGTACATCCTCTTCCTCCCGGCGACCGGGCTGATGAGCCTCATCCTGCCGAAGTTCGTCGGGCGGAAGCTGTTCGGCTTCCGCGCAGTGGTCTACTCGACGCTCGGCCTGAGCGTGCTCGCGTTCGGCGTGTGGGCTCACCACATGTTCACCACGGGTGTCGACCCGCGCATCGGCGCGTCGTTCATGGCCGTCTCGATCGCCATCGCCGTCCCGTCGGCGATCAAGGTGTTCAACTGGCTCACGACGATGTGGGACGGCGACATCCGCGTGACGGCCCCGCTCATCCTCTGTGCCGGCGGGATCGGCACGTTCATCGTCGGCGGCGTTACCGGCGTCTTCCTCGCCGTCATCCCCATCGATATCCTCTACCACGGAACCTACTACGTCGTCGGCCACTTCCACCTCATCGTCGTCGGCATCATCCCGTTCATGATGATCGCGGCGAGCTACTACTGGTATCCGCTCATCACTCGCCGGTGGTACGACCGGCGGCTCGCCCGGTTCCAGGCGGTCCTCCTCGTCGTCGGCGGGACGGTCGCGTTCATGACGCTCCTCGTCATCGGCGGCCTCGGCCTCCCGCGACGGCAGGCGATCTACCCCGCGGAGTTCCAGCTCGCACAGCAGATCGCCACCGTTGGCTCGTACATGGTCGGGCTGAGTGCCCTCCTCTGGGTGTACAACATGCTGGCGTCGTACTGGCAGGGCGACCCGGTGGAGACGACCGACCCCTGGGATCTCAAGCGGACGAACCAGTTCACCAACGAGTGGCAGTGGTTCGAGCGGCGGCTGGTCGACCGCTACGACATGGAACCGACCGAGCCCGAGACGACCCGTCGGTCGTACGCGCCCGAGGCCGAGGCGGCCAGCTCCCTCTCGGCGGGTGCGGTCGGCTCCACCTGGCGCGTCGTCGTGTCGAACGCTTCGATCGCAGCCGTCGGTGGCTTCGTCGGCACGCTGCTGATGGCGGGTGGGCTCGGCACCGCGGCGGTCGTCGGCGTCTTCGACCTCGCCTCGCTCGCGGAGCTCGGCGAACTGGTCGGCCTCCCGTCGACCCCCGCCGTTGGTGCCGCGCTGTTCCTCGTCGGCGGGACCGTCACCTGGCCACTCCTGTTCCTCGCGTTCTCCGACTACCTCCCGGGTCGACTGCTGTTCGAGACGGGGCTCGTCTTCGCGACGATCATCTCCTCGGGCTTCCTCATCGCTTTCTACTCCGGACAGAGCGGGCTCGCACTCGTCGGTTACCTCGGATTCGTGCTCGTCGCACACTGGGCCTACGGGATCGGGCTGACCGTGACGTTTCGGTATCTCCAGACGCGGCGGCGTGACCGGCTGGCGTCGGAGTCGGAGGCGGGGTGATCGCGATGGGCGACGCCGACGCCGACTCCGACTCCGTGCTGTTCACCTACGTGGCGCCGTTCGTCGGCGTCCTGCTCATCTCCATCGGGATCGGTGGCGCCGTCCCCGGTGGCTACGCGCTCATTCAGGAGGACCTCCGCGACTGCGACTCGCCGACCATCCTGGTCGAGCCGCCCGAGCGGGCCGCGGCGCTCACCGACGACGGCGGCCCGGACCTGACTCGCATCCCGTTCGAGAATCTGACCGACGCCGAACAGGAGGCGTTCGTCGCGGCGCTCGACGCCCCGCGCCGCGAGGCGCACATCCACGGGTCGTTCCGCAACCGTCCCGCGTTCGAGGAGGGGGCCATCGTCGTCTTCGAGGGAGCGCCGTACTACGTCACCATCGTCGCCGAGAACACCTGCTTCCGGGCCCCGCCGCTGGGCTTCCCGCTGGGACTGTTCGCCATCGGCCTCGGCACCGTCGCCGTCCTCACGCCGCCGGCCTACCGGAAACTGGTCGCGCTCGAACGGCAGGCAGACGAGCGCGACTGAGACGGGGACGGGGACGGAGGCGGGACCCTGGACCCTGGACCCTGGATCCGGGGATTCGCTCGACCAGCCACCGACGTCGTCGCGACCGTCCACGCTCAGCCGACGACCGCACCCACGTACAGCACGGCCACGAGGAAGATCCACACGACGTCGACGAAGTGCCAGTAGAGCGCGACCGTCCGGACCGCGGTGTCGCGACCCTCGGTGTAGTGACCACGCAGCGCGCGCCAGAGCACGATGCCGAGGAGGACGACGCCGAGCGACACGTGGAGCCCGTGGAGGCCCGTGAGACCGAAGAAGGCGCTCGCGAAGACCCCACCCGAGAGGGTGAACTCCTCGTGGACGACGAACTCGTAGTACTCGAACACCTGCCCGGCGACGAACACCACGCCGAGGCCGACCGTGACCGCGAGCCACCTGACGAACCGTTGCCGGCGGCCGGCCTCGAGCGCGCCGTGTGCGAGGTGGATCGTCCCGCTGCTCGCGACGAGCACGAGCGTGTTCGCGAGCACGAGCGAGCCGACCAGCGGGGGGAGTTCGCTCGGCGGCCACGACCCCACTCTGATGAACGCGTAGTAGACGAACCCCGCCAGGAACGTCGCCACGTCCGAGATCAAGAACAGCACCATCCCCCCGACGTAGAGCCGCGAGCGGTCGGCCTGCGTCGTCCAGTAGTCGGCCACGAACGCCTCGTAGGCCCAGCCGACGAGCCCGACGAACAGCAGCACACCGCCGACGGCGGCGAGTCCGCCGAGGGGGAGCCGTGGGAGGAGTGATCCACCGGCGAGCAACAGCCCGACCCCGCCGTACAGCGCCGCTGCACCGACGGCGGCGACGACCGGCCAGCGGCTCCTGTGGTGGACATGTCCGTGGTCACCGACCGTCGCGTCCGATGTCCCGTCCATACAGCCTCATCCGGTCGTGGTGACAAATATCCACCGCGCCGTCGGCGTGACTGCGAGGCGTCGATCGTCCCGGTGGTGGACGCGACGCGCGTCCGGAGACGGAGCCAGTCATCCGTCGGCGTGGTCAGTCATCCGATGGCGCGGGTGTCCGGTGAGGACGTGATCAGTCGCTCGCGGGGACGACCCGCCACGTCGTGGCGTTCGCGTACCCCCACTCGTCGATATCCAGCGCACTCGTCGACCGGCGAATCTCCGGGAGGAGCGCGCCGATCTCCTTGGTCGAGAGGTCGACCTCGCCGGCGATGAACTTGCTCTTGAAGTAGAACTCGCCGTCCTCGGCCCGCCGGCGGAGGTACTGCTCGAGCCGGTCGCGCTTGCGCGCCGTCGACGCGTCGGTGCGGCTCATGCTCGTGCTCGCTCGGGCGACTCCTGTCCCCGTCCGCGGGGGGCGTGGTCACGGCCGACGACCAGCGCGGCGGCGTTCGCCAGCCAGAGTGCGAGGATCACCGGAGCCGAGGTGGCGGTGAACCCTTCGATTGCCAGCAACGGCACGTGGAGGAACGGGAGGGCGACGGCGGACCAGAAGCCGACCCACCGCAGGGCGGCGATGCTCCGGTCGACCGACTGGGTCACCAGTGGGGAGGCGATTCGGGCGTACTCGTTCATGCGTGTCCACTCCTCGACGCGGAACCACCCAAAAGGTATCCAAGGCTCAATCGGCGCTTTGAGTCACCGCGTCGCACGCCGCCGGATCGGTGCGGGGTCGGTGCCGAGTCAGTGCTGAACCGTGTCGGTGTCGGCGCGTGCTGGCTGTCGGCGTCGGCGCGTGCTGGCTGTCGGCGTACGCCGGACGTTCGTGGGCGTGTCGTCGACCGTTCGTGCGGGTCGCGTGTGAAAAACAGCGGCTGTTGGTGACCGCGGGCCGTCCCGTCGCGTTGCGACTCGCGTGACTCGAGGTATCGTCGCCTTACTCGTCGCGTAGTTGCGAGTACGCCCCGACGAGCGACTCGGTCAGTTCGAGGCCCTCGACGTGGGTCTGTTCGTCGACGATCGACTCGTCGAGTGTCGAGTCGACGATCGTCGCGTCGGGGAAGACGACCGAGCGGTCGATCGTCGAGTTCTCGATGTGTGCGCCCGCCATCACGTGGACGTTATCGCCGAGGTCGGACCCTTCGATCACCGCGTCGTCGTGGACGTAGTTGTCCCCCTCGAGGTAGCCTTCGACCGCGTCGAGGTACGACGCGGCCGTCCCGATGTCGTACCACTCGGTGTCGAAGGTGAACGCGTAGACGTCCTCGTGCGACTGGAGCCACTGGACGAACCAGCCGGGCTCGTCGGGGTTGTTGTCGTCCGAGAGGTAGTCTTCGAACAGCGGGAGGGTGTCCTGCGGGTAGAGGTAACACGCGATCGAGACGAGCGTACTGGCCGGGTTCTCGGGTTTCTCCTGGAAGTTGACGACCCTGTCGCCCTCGAGCTCGACGAGGCCGTACGACTTGGCTTTCTCCTTCGAGCCGACGTCGTAGGCGACGAGCGACGGCGACTGCTTCTCCTCGAAGTAGTCGATGAAGTTCGACAGGCCGAAGCTGATGAGGTTGTCACCCGCGACGATGAGCAGGTCGTCGTCGACCTCCTCTCGGTCGATGAGCTGGGCCATCGCGCCGACGACGCCGAACTTCTCGTCCTCTTCGACGGTCTCTTCGACCGAGAGCGTGGGCTTGTCGTAGTCGCTCTCGGCGAGGAACTCCTCGAACTCGTCCGCGAAGTACTCGTTGGTGCTGATGAACACCTCGTCGATGCGGTCGTCGGCCTCGAGCTCCTCGAAGATGGTGTCGATGACGGTGCCGTCCCCGATGGGGAGGAACATCTTCGGACGGTGCCGGGTGATGGGCCAGAGGCGCGTGGCGTACCCGCCTGCCAGGACAACTGCCTTCATGGTTCGTCCGCCGTTTCTCTCCGCGGTGTTTTTGTCTTTGCTATGTCCTCTCCGGAGCGATACGCGAACGGTCACCAGCTGATACGCGAACAGTCACCGGCCGATACGCGAACGGTCACCGGCCGATACGCGAACGGTCACCGGCCGGGAGTCGTGTGCGAGTCTGCCGCCGCGTGCGCACGACAAGACGTTTGCCCGTTCGCCTCCGACCCCGAGCATGACCGAGGACACGACGCGACAGCGCATCGCCGACGAACTCCGCGCCGCCCCGGCGACCGCGAGCGAACTGTCGACGCGCGTCGGCGTCCCCGCCTCGACGGTGTACGACCACCTCCGGCACGTCGCGCGCTCGCTCGACGGCGACGACGAGCAGTTCCTCGTCGCGCCGCCCGAGTGTCGGACCTGCGGGTTCAGCGCCTTCGACGACCCCGTCAACTACCCCTCCCGGTGTCCGGACTGTCGGAGCGAGGGGATCGAGGAGGCGGTGTTCAAGATCGAGGTGGTGTAGCGGCGACGGGTCGACGATCGAGGAACTGTTTTCAAAACAGAGAAACGGGGCAGAGGCGTTAAAACGGGAGAAGAGACACAGAGAAACGATGCAGGTCGACGAGTCACTCTCTATTCTCATCGTTGACGACAGCGCTTTCTTCATCTCACTTCTCACCGACAAGCTGGAGTCGACCCACGGAATGACCACCACGACGGCGACGAACGCCGACGAGGCGATGGCGGCGCTGGCACGGGAGCCAGTCGACTGTATCGTGAGTGACTACCAGATGCCGGAAACGACCGGCCTGGGGCTGTACGAGCGGGTCGAGGACCAGTACGACGTCCCGTTCATCCTGCTCACCGGCGAGGGCGGCGAGGAGGTCGCGAGTCGCGCGATCAGGATGGGTATCGACGAGTACCTCCTGAAAGAGAGCGTGCAGGTGGACGAGCCGCTCGAACTGCTCGTCAACCGCATCCGGAACGTCGTCGAACGGCATCGGACCCAGCGGAAGTACGAACGACTGGTCGACAACTCCCCGGACGAGATCAGTCGGCTCGACGTCGACGGGACGCTCCGGGCCGTCAACGACACGATGGCGCGCTCGTTCGGAGCGTCGGAGTCGGAGCTCGTCGGGCGACAGTTGTCCGACTGTCTCCCTGCCGACGTCGCGGCGACCCGCATCGAACAGAGCAAGCGTGCGATCACGGCCGGTAGCGCGGTAACGTTTCAGGACAGTATCGGGATGCGGCACTTCCACAACATCGCGGTGCCGCTCGCGACCGCCACGGAGGTGGAGTCGGTCCAGCTCGTGACTCGAGAGATAACGCTCCAGAAGCACAACGAACGGAAACTGGCACAGAAGTCCGAGACGCTCGCCATGATCAACCGCATCGTCCGTCACGACATCAACAACGACCTCCAGTTGCTCATGGGATGGGCCGATATGATCCGAGAACACGTCGACGAGGCGGGGATGGAGACGGTCGAGCGCATCGACGAGACGAGCACGCATATCTCCGAGCTCACGTCCATCGCCCGGGACTTCGTCGAATCACTCGAGGACGACGCCGAGGTCCGGCTCGAACGGGTCGCGCTCGACCGCCTCCTCGAAGCCGAGGTGGAGAAGAAGCGGGCGGCACACGACGATGCGACGATCACCGTCGTGGGTCTCCCACGAGTGACCGTCCGGGCCAACCAGCTGTTGTCGTCGGTGTTCGGCAACCTGCTGAGCAACGCGGTTCGTCACAACCGCACCGGCTCACCCACGATCCACGTCGAGTGTGACGAGACCGACGACGACGCCGTCGTTCGGATCGCCGACAACGGTCCGGGTGTCCCCGACGAGCGGAAGGAGGCGATCTTCGGGAAAGGGAACATGGGTCCCGAAAGCCCCGGCACCGGCATCGGCCTCCACCTCGTCTACACGCTCGTCGAACAGTACGGGGGAGACGTGTGGGTGGAGGACAACGAGCCGTGCGGTGCGGTCTTCGTGGTGGAACTCCCGAAGACCGCCCCGTGAGAGCCGGGACGAGACGACCTCACGCGAGCGAGCGGGCGAACCGCCACGTTTTATTCCTCCCCTTCGGTACCGTCGGCATGGACCAGTTGCGGCAGTCGCTCCTCGACGCACCGATCATCGAGAAAGACGACTACCAGTACTTCGTCCACCCTATCAGCGACGGGGTGCCGATGCTCGAACCGGAGCTCCTGCGCGAGATCGTCATCCGCATCATCCGGAAGGCGGAGATCGAGGACGTCGACAAGATCGTCACGCCCGCGGCCATGGGTATCCACATCTCGACCGCGGTCTCGCTCATGACCGACATCCCGCTGGTGGTCATCCGCAAACGACAGTACGGGCTGGCGGGCGAGGTGTCGCTCCACCAGACGACGGGCTACTCCGATTCGGAGATGTTCATCAACGACGTCAAGTCGGGCGACAAGGTGCTCGTCCTCGACGACGTGCTCTCGACGGGCGGCACGATGAAGGCCATCCTCGACGCGCTGTCGCACATCGGTGCCGACGTGATCGACGTGGTCGCCGTGATCAAGAAGGCAGGGCCGAACAAACTCGACGACACCGACTACTCGGTCAAGACGCTCATCAACGTCACCGTCGAGGACGGCGAGGTCGTCGTCGTCGACGCACAGGGCGACGACTGATCGCACGGCCCGCCGCGGACCCGAGCGGCGGCGGTTCGACCCTCGTCGACGCGTCCGGAAGCGATCGGCTGTTTCCGGGGTGGAAACGGACGATTTCGCGTGAATGACACCCCCCACCGATGGATATTTACTTTGGAGGCTGTTTTCACACACCATGCCATCCGGTTCCGGAGGCGACGACGGCCCGGCCGCCCTGTATCGGCCGGGTCGGAGAGACCTGTTGAAACTACTGGGCGTCGGGGGTGTCGCGGCGCTCGCGGGCTGTTCGAGCAGCCAGGGAGACGGTTCCGACGGCGACGGGGGGGACCAGAGCGGCGGGAGCACGACGGACCAGACGACCTCGGATAGCCGGGCGAGCGGCGCCAGCGACGGCGAGCGGAGCGTCGGCGGCACGTACGTCAGTGCGTCGTCGGTCGACGCCTCCTCGCTCAACTGGATCTCCATCGCGGACACGACCTCTGGCGGCTACATCGGCCTCACGATGGACGCGACCTGGGTCATCACGCCCGAGCAGGAGATCTTCCCGCTCTGGGCCGACATCTCAACCGAGGACGGCCGCGTCTACGAGGTCTCGCTCCGCGACAACCTCCAGTGGGGTGCCGGCTACGGCCAGATGACCGCCGAGGACTGGGTGTACATGATCACGAACGTCTTCCAGGCGTCGGAGAACTGGTCGGGCTACCCCAACGCCGACGACTGGATCCGCGGGGGCGAGCCGATCCCGGTCGAGAAGACGGGGACGCTCACGTTCGAGATCCGACTGCCGGAGATCGACCCGTCGTTCCCGTTCAAACCCGTCCTCTGGGGGCAGAACTGCATGCCGAAGGGACTCTTAGAGAAGTACGTCCCGAACCAGGACACCGAGGGGCTGAAACAGGACGAGGAGGTCAACACGCTGGCGTACACCGGCAACCTCGGCCCCTACACGTACGAGCAGTGGGAGCGCGAGTCGCAGTTCGTCGTCACCCGCAACGACGATTACTACCTGCGCGAGGTCGCCGCGAACGGGGGGTTCGAGGGGTACGACGACGAGTTCGCCTCGCAGTTCGCGGAGGCACCGTACTTCGATCGGTACATCGTCCGCGTGATCAAAGAGGAGAGCGCCCGGCTGGGCGCGCTCCGCGGGGGTGACGTCACGAGCGCCGGCGTTCCGCCGAACAAGGCTAACCAGTTCCAGGACACCGACGGGGTCTACCTCAACGTCACGCCACAGCCGTTCGTCTCGGTCCTGACGTACAACCAGCGGGCGAACGGCTGGCGGCCCTTCAGGCGAAAGGCGGTCCGGCAGGCGCTGGCACACGCCGTGAACAAGCAGGCCATCGCCGAGAGCATCTACCGCGGCTACGCGCAGGTCGCCCAGACGATGCAACCGAAGTGGACGAAGTGGTACGTCGACGACCGGATCACGAACTACGGTGTCGGCGACCGGTACGGGCCCGAGGTCACGCGCTCGGCGCTGGCGGACGCGCTCTCTGGCACCGAGTACAGCTACGACGGCGACACCCTCGAGAACGGCAACGGCGAGCAGGTCACCCTCTCGTTGTTCTTCGACCAGGGCCAGAACACGGAGCAGACGACCGCCGAGTTCGTCGCCCAGGAGTTCCAGAAGAACGCCGGCATCGACGTCGAGCTCAAGGCCACCTCGTCGTTCATCGAGAAGTACGCCTCGAACACCCCGTCCCAGGGCGAGGAGGCGCCCTGGAGCGCCGGCCGGTTCAACGGCGGCCCCCGCGACGTCTCCGTGAGCCAGGAGCCGTGGGATATGTCGCTCAACCTGGGGTTCAACACCTACCCGTACACGCCCGCCTCCTCCAAGGGGTTCTTCGAGACGCGCGGCGGGATCAACTACTACGGCTACGTCCCCGAGGCGGACATCGCCGGGCTGTACGAACAGGCGTCACAGACGGCCGACGAGACCGAGCGCCGCGAGCTGTTCGGCCGGGCGTTCGGGCTCATCAACGACGAACAGCCGTTCGGCTTCGTGACGATGTCGTCGTCGATCTCGGGCTACCGCTCGACCCTCCAGGGGCCGATCGAGGACTTCGCGAGCGGCTGGGACTCCCAGCGGTGGTACTTCGAGTGATCCGTCCGGGGAGCCGACGATGAGTATGCGCTGGTACGTCGTCCGGCGGCTCCTCTGGACCGTGGTGGCGACGTTCATCATCCTCTCCGTGACGTGGGGGCTCCTGACGGTGACGCCGAACCAGCAGGCCGCCGAACTGCAGTTCCAGGCGGCACAGGCCGGCGGGAGCGCCGAAGCCGCCGAGGCGGCGTTCGAGCAGTCGCGCGGTCTCGACCGCCCCCTCTGGGAGCGGTACACGACCTACATGACGAACATGGTCTCGCTCAACTGGGGGTGGTCGGATAGCCGCTCACAGCCGGTGATCGAGGCGATCTGGGCGGCGCTGCCGTACACCGCCATCTACTCGGTCCCGACGACGATCCTCTCGATCCTCCTCGGCCTGTCGATCGGGCTGTACTCCGCCACCCACCAGTACACGAAGACAGACTACGCGGCGACGTTCTTCGCCTTCTTCGGCTTCGCGATCCCCAACTTCTGGTTCGCCATCATCCTCCTGCTCGTGTTCGGCGTCCAGCTGGGGTGGTTCCCGGTCGTCTTCGACCCCGACGCCCCCTTCTTCTCGCTCCAGATGGCCCAGCAGCTGGTGTTGCCCGTGATCGTCCTCACGACCGGCACCATCGCGGGGCTGATGCGCTACTCGCGGGCGCGAACCCTGGAGTTCGTCCAGTCGGACTTCGTCAAGACCGCGCGGGCGAAAGGGGCCAGCGAGTGGCGCGTCCTCACCCGACACATCCTCCGGCCCGCCTCCCCGCCGCTGGTCACCATCCTCATCTCCGACCTCCTCGGTATCTTCATCGCCGCCTCCTATCTCGTCGAGGTCGTCTTCGGCATCCCCGGGCTGGGACAGCTGTCGTTCCGGGCCATCATCGCACAGGACACCGCACTCGTCCTCGGAACCGTGTTGATCGGCGTCTTCATCGCCATCGTCGGCAACCTGTTCCAGGACCTCGCGTACACGATCCTCGACCCACGCATCGACTACGGTGATCGCTGATGGCGACGGAGACCGACTCCCGAGGAGGGTACGGCGGCGAAGGCGGCCCCGAACACGAGACCTTCGAGGACATCGACTGGTCGGAAGACAGCGGCCGTGCCGTGCTCTCGCGGCGCGACCTCGGTACGCTCGGCGTCCTCGCGGTCCTCGCGGTCGTCTTCGTCTACGACTACGTCGTCGTCCCGACGGACACCCCCACGTTCGAGTTCGATCTCCCGCCGGCGGTACCGCTGTTCGGCGACGCCTTCATCTGGGATGTCACCCAGCTCGACTGGCTGTTCGTCCTCACGCTCGTCGTGATGGTCTTCTACGTGGTGCTCCCGCTATCGGACAACCGCCGGCTCACGGCGTACTACTGGCGACAGTTCAAGAAGAACCGGCTCGCCGTGGTGAGCCTCGTCTACCTCGTCGTCGTCTTCTTCATCGGCACCGTCGGCCCGATCTTCATCCCCGCGCCCGAACTCGCGCTCACCCGGCAGTACCAGCCGCCGATGTTCACGACCGTAGATACGTCGGTGCCGATCCAGTGCGTGGGTCAGGTCACGGGTGACGCCTGTCACGGCTCGCTCGCCCACCCGCTCGGGACGACCTCCGACGGGAAGGACATCCTCGTCCTCGTCATCTACGGCATGCAGGTGAGCATGAAACTCGGGCTCATCACGACGCTCTTGGTGATCTCGATCGGTACCATCGTGGGAACGGTCGCGGCGTACTCCGGCGGGATGCTCGACGAGGTGCTGATGCGCTACGTCGATATCCAGCTCACCTTCCCCACGTTCTTGCTGTACCTCCTGCTGGTGTTCCTCTTCGGCGGCTCGCTGTTCATGTTCATCCTGCTGTTCGGGCTCACCTCCTGGGGCGGCATCTCCCGCCTCGTGCGGTCGGAGGCCCTGCAGCTGCGAGAGGAGGAGTACGTCATGGCCGCCCGGAGCGCCGGGGCCGACGCCGCGTACGTCATCCGCCGTCACCTCGTTCCGAACGTCTCCTCGACCGTCATCACGGCGGCGACGCTCGCTATCCCGGGATACATCCTCGCGGAGGCGGCGCTGTCGTTCCTCCAGCTGGGAGATCCGACCATCCCCTCGTGGGGGCAGGTCATCGCCGCCGGGCGCTCGGATCTCGACACCGGATGGTGGATCTCCACGTTCCCCGGCTTCTTCCTCTTCTTCACCATCCTGGCGTTCAACTTCATGGGCGACGCGCTCAGGGACGCGCTCGATCCGAGGGCCGAGAAATGACTACTCGTGAGTCGGGCCGCGACCGAGAGCCACTCCTCGAGGTCCGCGACCTCCATACCCGCTTCCGGACCGACGACGGCGTCGTCCGCGCGGTCGACGGGGTCTCTTTCTCGGTCGATCGGGGCGAGACGGTCTGTCTCGTCGGCGAGTCGGGATCGGGCAAGACGGTCGCCTCCGAGTCGATCACCCGACTGATCCGGACGCCCCCGGGGGAGATCGACGGCGAGATCTCATTCGAGGGCCGCGACCTCGCCACCCTCTCGAACGAGGAGCTCACCGAGGTGCGCGGCGGCGACATCGCTCACGTGTTCCAGAACCCACAGGGCGCGCTCAACCCCGTCTACACCGTGGGCTGGCAGCTGATCGAGGCCGTCCGGCTCCACGACGACGTCTCGAAAGAGGCGGCGCGGGAGCGGGCACTCGAACTCCTCGACAGGGTGGGCATCCCCGACGCAACCGCGCGGTTCTCCGACTACCCCCACGAGTTCTCCGGCGGCATGAAACAGCGGGTCGTCATCGCGATGGCGCTGGCGTCGAACCCCAAGCTGCTGATCGCCGACGAGCCGACGACGGCGCTCGACGTGACGATCCAGGCGCAGATCCTCCGCCTGCTCGTTGAACTGCAAGAGGAGTTCGACATGAGCATCCTCCTCATCACGCACGACCTGGGCGTCGTCGCGGAGGTCGCCGATCGCGTGATCGTGCTGTACGCGGGCAAGGTGATGGAGACGGCGGGCGTGTACGACCTCTTCGACCGACCGTCGCACCCGTACACCCGCGCGCTCCTCGGCTGTCTGCCCGGTCGTGGCGGGCGGATGCACTCCATCGGGGGGACGCTCCCCGACCCGACGGACCCGCCGCCGGGCTGTCGGTTCGCCGAGCGGTGTCCCCACGCAGTCGACGCCTGTGTCGAGGGCGACCAGCCGCCGTTGTACGACGTCACCGACGGACGGGACGCGGCGTCCGCCCCCGAGACGACCGGTTCGGCCGACGGGCCCGACGTCGACCATCGCGTCTCGTGCGTCCACTTCGGTCCGGGTGGTGACCCGAGCGTCGTGCTCGCCGACGCCGACACCACCGACGGGCCGGATGCGAACGCGGAGTCCTCCGCGGGGGGTGACGACTGATGCCGCTGCTCGACGTCCGGAACCTCGAGAAACACTACCCGGTCACCGAGGGACTGCTGAAGAACGAGGTGGGACGCGTGCGGGCGGTCGACGGCGTCTCCTTCACCGTCGAGCGCGGCGAGACGCTCGGCATCGTCGGCGAGTCCGGATGCGGCAAGTCGACGGCCGCCACGTCGCTCCTCCGGCTCGAAGAGCCCACGGGCGGGCAGGTGCTGTTCGACGGCGAGGACATCACGACGTACGACGCCCGGGAGCTGAAGCGGTTCCGCCGGCGGGCACAGATGATCTTCCAGGACCCCACGTCGAGCTTCGATCCGCGGATGTCGGTGGGCGAGGCCGTCGCCGAACCGCTCGTCATCCACGGGATCCGCGACCGCGACCGCCGTCGCCGCATCGTGGGCGACCTGCTCGAACGCGTCGGTCTCTCCGCGGAGGACTTCGACCGCTACCCCCACGAGTTCTCGGGCGGCCAGCGCCAGCGGATCGCGCTCGCCCGGGCACTCGTCGTCAACCCCGACCTCGTGGTGGCCGACGAGCCGACGAGCGCGCTCGACGTCTCGGTGCAGGCGGAGATCCTCACGCTCATCGAGCGCGTCCAGGCGGAGTTCGGCCTCTCGATCGTCTTCATCAGCCACGACATGGGCGTCGTCCGGGAGGTGTGCGACCGCGTCGCCGTGATGTATCTGGGAGAGATCGTCGAGATCGGTCCCACCGCCGCGGTGTTCGGAGAGCCACAGCACCCCTACACGCGGGCGCTCCTCTCGTCGATCCCCGAGCCGGACCCGTGGTCGCGGGGGCTCGGGACGGTGCTCACCGGTGACGTGCCCAGCCCGTCGAATCCGCCCTCGGGCTGTCGCTTTCACACCCGGTGTCCCGAGATCATCCCGCCCGACGACTACGACCTCGGCCGGGAGGAGTGGCGGGCGACGATGAACCTCCGTATCCGCCTCCAGTCGGAGGGGATCGACGTCGACGGCGTCCGGGAGTTCGTCGCCGCAGAGACCGGGAGTCCGGCCGACGGCGTCCGCGACGACCGCGTCGTTGCGGCGATGCGCGCGGAGTTCGACATCCCGGAGACGCTGTCGGACCCCCGCGCCGAACGGGTGGTGCGCGAGGCGCTCGACGACGTGCTCGCCGGCGACCAGGCGGCCGCGTCAGACCGTCTCGCCGAGGCGTTCCCGACCGTCTGTGCCCGCGAACGACCGACGCTCGGCCCCACGGACGCGGGTCACGAGGCGGCCTGTCACCGTCACGACGACCGCTACAAAGACGTCCGCGCGACGCACGACGGCCACCCGCAGACCCGACACCCCGACACGACGCCGCCGGGTGCCGACGAGTGACGCAGTGCCGTGTGTGACCGGGGTGGCAGCCGAACTTTCCGCGGCCCGGCCGCTTTTGCGCGTGGCCCCAGTATGCTCACGCGATGACAGAAGCACTGTTCGTCGTCACGGAGGAAGGGTACTGGGGAGAAGAGTGCGTCGAGCCGCTGCAGACGCTCACGGAGGCGGGCGTCGACTGTACGGTCGCGACCCCGACCGGGAACCCGCCCGTCGTCGACGAGCGCTCCGTCGACCCCGAGACCGTGGGCGAGGAGATGGCGGCCCGGGTGACGGAGTGCGACGCGAACGACGAGCGGCTGAACGACCCCGAGCCCGTGGCTGCCGTCGATCCCGGCGCGTACGACGCCGTCGTCTTCCCCGGCGGCCACGGGACCGAGTGGGACGTCAACCAGGACCGCCACGCCCGCGCCGCCCTCCGCGAGGCGGTCGAGGGCGACGCGAAGGCGCTGGTCGTCTGTCACGCCGTCGGCATCCTCGCGTTCGCCCGCGACTCCGACGGTGGGTTCCTCGCCGCGGGTCGCGACGTGACCGGCTTCCCGAACGAGTGGGAGGAGGGTATCGTCGACGACCTCGACCGGATGCCCGACGGCCGGAAACTGCCGTACTGGGTCGAAGACGAGGTGAAGGCAGTCGGCGCGAACTGGGACGCCGAACTCGACGCCGACACCTCCGTCACGGTCGACGGCGACCTCGTGACGGCCCGCGGTCCCGAGTCGTCGCACGAGGCGGCACTGACGCTCCTCGGTGAGTTGGGAATCGAAGCGCCGAGCGCCTGAACGGCCGGTTCTCGCCCTCCGACGACGCCTGTCCGTCGGCGGCCACCCACCGTCTAGAGGGCGTAGACGGCCCGTGAACTGGACAGTGGTACCTCGCTCGTCGATCGATCTCACCGAGGGTCGATCTGCAACGACTCGACGTTGAAGATCCGCGCACCGACGACGACCGTGATGGCGCCGATGCAGTACCCCCAGAACCACGGCGTGATCGGCGTCGTCCAGGCGACGACGACGCTCACGAGCAGGAACGCGGTGTATGCCCAGACGCGGTGCCAGAGACACAGGGCGATCACACGATCGAGCGACGAGTCTCCGGCCGCGTCCGGTCCGTCACGGACGTACTCTCTCCACCCCATCTGTCTCCGACGAGGGACTGCACGTATTTGACGCCGTTCATTTCTGTCACTCGCCCTCCACGTTCTCGCGCGGATCGACCGCGTTCTTCCACCCGGACGTCGACGACCCGTCGAACAGTGGTCACTGGCTGCTGCCGTCACCCCGATCGTGAGCCTCCGTGAGGATTCGAGTCCCGTTCGCCGATACCGCGTGCTCCAGAAACCCGTCGGTCTCCGCACGGTCGTCGTGACCGGAACGGCCGGTCGCACGCGCACTCTCTGCCCGGTGTGTTGCTTCCTCACCGTTCGGCCACTGACCGTCTCGTTCGACAACGCCTCAGTCGAATCCCCCCACATTCCGGCACGTGTAGCCGACACCCGAAGTCGTCCTCGTCGTGGTGTTCCTCCCGTTCGTCGGGGCGGCCGTGGCCCTCCTCGTCTGCCGGGTGCTGGGCGGGCGTCCCCGCCGAACACGGCCCCTTCTTCACCGACTTCGGCGGCAACATCGTCAACGTCATCATCGTCGACTTCCGTGCGTTCGACACGATGGGTGAGATCAGCGTGGCGGCGATGGCGGCGCTCGCCGTCCTGACGCTCGTTCGAATCGCACGCGGGGTGGGGCGCAGTGAGCGCCGGCACTGACGCGGGTGATCCGGCCGCCGTCGTCGCACGCGGTGGCGCCGACGCTGCGCGAAGAGCCGGCTATCGCAGCGCCGAGCGCCTGACCGGCACCCACCGACGCAGCCGGGAGCCGCCGTCGTCACCGGACCCCCCCGTGGGGTCGGCGGCGAGGAGTGCGGCGAATGCGACGCCGAACGCCCCCGTCTCGAGCGCCGACGAGGGTCGTGCCCGCCTCCCGAAACACGGTGAAAAGAAACCCTTTAACGGATGTGGTGGAACGCCTAGATTAGGTATCGATGTCAAACGTTCACGCTCGGACGGTCGCCCGTCACGGAAGAGGTGGTTCCCGTGAGTGACACCCGGGTCCTCGTCCCTGTCCTGGAGTCCGACACCCTCCGTAATACCGTCGCGTACGCCGTTCAGCGCGCGACCGAACGCGCCGAGGAGACCGGTGGGACGGTGTCGATTCACTTCGTCTACCCGGTCTCCGAGCGGCTCACGTCGGAGACGGGAGAGGCCGAGTTCGAGACGGCACGCTCACTCCTCGACCGGGTCGCGGTCTGGGCCGCAGAGGACGTCGGTGACGACACCGACGCGGTCGTGCTGGAGACGGCGCTGGTCGGGACCCGTGAGTACCTGTTCAGTCCCGGTGACTACGCCGACGTCCTCGTCCGGTACGCCCGCGATCACGACCTCGAGCTCGCCGTGTTCGACCCGAACTTCTCCCCGTTCGGCAAGACACGGCTGCTCCCGCCGCTCGAGAAGGAGGTCGATCGGGCCGGCCTCGTGGTGGAGGAGGCACCGGTCACGCGGGGACGGCAGAACCCGCTTCTCGTCCGTTCCGGCAACGTCACGCAGTTCCTGGGTCTCTTCTCGGTCTCGTTCCTGTTCTACCTGCTCCTGGCCGGGTCGGTCGTCCCGTTCGAGCTCGTGACGGGGGCGATCAGCGCGACGATCGTCGCCGTCAGCCTGTTGGGCGTCTCGCTCACGATGCCGATCCGGCCCGTACAGACGGCGAAACTGGTCGCTCGGCTCGTCCTCTACGCTCCGTACCTGCTGTGGGAGATCGCCAAGGCGAACCTCGCCATCGCCTACGTCGTCCTCCACCCGTCGCTGCCGATCGACCCCGAGATGGTCGAGTTCGACGCCGCCGTCTGGTCGGCGTTGCCGGTGACGACGCTCGCGAACAGCATCACCCTCACCCCCGGCACGCTGACCGTCGACGTCACCAAGAGCCACTTCACCGTCCACACGCTCACCCACAGTTCGCGCGAGGACCTCTTCGCGGGGTCGCTGGAGCGTGCCGTCCGGTTCGTGTTCTACGGGCGGAGCATCGCCCGCATCCCGAGTCCGCTCGAACGGCGCGAACAGCGGGAGAAGCCATGACGCTCGTCGAAGACGTTCTCATCGTCGCCGCGGCGGCGTTCGTCGTCGCTTCACTGGTCGGCGTCTACCGCATCGTCCGCGGTCCCACCATGCCGGACCGGGTCATCGCCGTCAACGTCATCGGCTCGAACACCGTCATCGTCATCGCGCTCCTGGCAGCGGCCATCGGCGAACCCGGTGCGCTCGACATCGCGCTCGTCTACGCGCTGTTGAACTTCGTGTTGAGCATCGCCATCTCGAAGTTCTCCGTCGAACGCGGGGGGGTGCTCTGACCGATGACCCCCACGGAGATCGCCGTCGTTGCCCTCGCCGCCGGTGGCGTCTTCTTCGCCGCCGTCGCCGCCGTCGGCCTCGTCCGACTCCCCGACCTCTACACCCGCGCGCACGCGACCTCCAAGAGCGAGACGCTCGGTGCGGTGCTGACGCTCGCGGCAGTCGCGATCGTGGTCGACTCGGGGCTGTCGACGGTGAAAGCCGCGCTGTTACTGCTGTTCATGTTCCTCACGAATCCGACCGCCGCTCACGCCATCACGCGGGCTGCGGCCGAACAGGGTATCGAACCGTGGACCGTCGCCGACGACGAGTCCGGGACGCCGGGCGGCGGGCCCGAAACGCCGACGGAGGGGGTGGACGACTCGTGATCACTCCGCTGGAGGGCGGGCTGTTCCTGTTCGTCCTCGGCTGTGCAGTCGCGGCCGCGCTACTCCGCGACGTTCTCGGGTCGATCATCGCGTTCAGTGCGTACAGCCTCGGCATCGCCATCATCTGGGTGTTCCTGCGAGCGCCCGACGTCGGGCTCACGGAGGCGGCCGTCGGGGCCGGCGTGATGACGATCCTCTTCCTGCTGACCATCGCGAAGACCGTCCGTCCGTCCGGTGAACGGACGTTCGAGCGCGTCGACCTCCGCGCGGCCGGCGTGGCGGTCGCGCTCGTCGCCGTACTCTCGACGACGCTCTTCGCGCTCCCGCCCGTCGGGGCCGCCGACTCGGCGGTGGCGACCGACCAGGTGACGAACTACTACCTCGCGAACGCCTACTCGGAGACCGGCGTCAAGAACGCCGTCACCGCCGTCCTCGCGGCGTACCGTGGGTTCGACACCCTCGGGGAGGCGGTGGTCGTGTACGCGGCCGGCGTCGGGTTGCTTCTCGTCCTCGGCCGGGAGGTGTTCGGATGAGCGACGCCGACCGGCTCGTCGGCGACGGCCCCGAACGCGAGCCGACGGGTCCGTACGTCGAGAGCCCGATAATCATGACGACCGTGCGCCTCATCACGCCGTTCGTCTTCACGTTCGGCCTGTTCGTGATGTTCCACGGCGCCGACTCCTCCGGCGGCGGCTTCCAGGGCGGCGTCATCGTCGGAACGGTCATCCTCATGCTCGGACTGGCGTTCGGCATCGAGACGACCCGGCGGTGGGTCGGTCCCGAACTCCTCGTCGCGCTCGTAGGGGTCGGCGTCCTCGCGTTCGTCCTCATCGGCCTCGGGTCCGTGCTGCTCGGCGGTGACTTCCTGCAGTACACCACCTACGGCATCAAGGACGCCTCGAAGTACGGTATCGAGCTCGTCGAACTCTCCATCGGTCTCATCGTCGCGGGGGTCGTCAGCGGCCTCCTGTTCGTCATCGCCGCCGGGATGCGTAGCGACGGTGGGGACGAGAGCGGAGGTGGTGCGGCGTGATCGACCTCGTCGTGGACCGTCTGTACTACCTCGTCGCGTTCCTCCTGCTCGGCGTCGGGACGTACACGATGATCGGCAGTGAGAACCTCGTGAAGAAGGTCATCGGGATGAACGTCTTCCAGACGGGCATCTTCCTGTTCTTCATCGTGTCGGCGTTCGTCGACGGCGCCAGCCCGCCGCTGTTGACGGCCTCCGAGCCGTACGTCAGCCCGCTTCCACACGTGCTGATCCTCACCGCCATCGTCGTCGGTGTGAGCCTCACCGCCGTCGCGCTCGGGCTGACCGTCCGCATCTACCAGGAGTACGGGACGCTGAGCGAGGAGGGAATCCGGCAGGTGATCGCCGATGAGTGACCTCCCCGCCCTCGTGGTCGCACTCCCGATCCTCGGGTCGGTCGCGGTGCTGCTCGCCGGACTCGTCCGCTCGGGGACCGGTTGGCCAATCGCCGTCGTCGCGACGGCGGCACAGACCGTCGGGGCGGTCGCGCTGGCGGTCGGCGCGTTCGGCTCTACCCCGATCCGGTACGTCGTCGGCGGGTTCACGGCACCGTTCGGTATCGAGCTCGTCGTCGACGGCCTGTCGGCGACGATGGCGGTCCTCGTCGCCGTGGTCGCCCTCGGCGTTCTCGGCTACGCCCGACGCGCGGGCCCCCGGTCGAACGTCTTCTACGCGACGTACCTGCTGTTGGTCGCCGGGTTGACCGGGATGAGCATCACCGGCGACGTGTTCAACATGTACGTCTTCCTCGAGATCACGGGGCTCGCCGCCTACGCGCTCGTCGCGAGCGGCGAGGGTGGTCGCTCCGCCCGGGCGGCGCTGAAGTACCTCCTCGTCGGGACCGTGGGCGCGTCGTTGTTCCTCCTCGGGATCGGCTACGCGTACGTGGCGACGGGGACGCTCAACATGGCCGACCTCTCCGCACAGCTCGCGGCGGTGGGCTACACGTCGCCGCTCGTCCAGGCGTCGTTCGGGCTGCTCGTCGTCGGCCTCTTCGTCAAGATCGCCGTCTTCCCCGTCCACACGTGGCAACCGGCCGCGTACGCCGGGGCACCCGACTCGGTGAGCGGACTCATCTCGGCGCTCGTCTCGACCGTTGCGGCGTACGCCCTCATCCGCATCGTCTTCACCGTCTTCACCGTCGACTTCCTCGCGGCCAACGAGTTCGCACAGAGCGTGCTCGTGGTCGGCGCCGCGGTGAGCATCGTCGTCGGGAGCGTCCTCGCGGTCACCCAACGCGAAATAAAGCGAATGCTCGCGTACTCGTCGGTCTCGCAGTTCGGCCTCGTCGTCGGCGCCATCGCGGTGGCCAACGGCACCGCACTGACGGGCGCGATGATTCACCTGGTCGGTCACGCGGTCATGAAGGGCGGGCTGTTCCTGACGAGCGGACTCATCGCCGACGAGACCGGGGCACGGAGGATCGACGCCTACGAGGGGCTCGCCAAACGCACGCCGACGGGTGCGGCTGCCTTCGGCGTCCTCGCGCTCGGGATGGTCGGGGTGCCGCCCGCGGTGGGCTTCGTCGGCAAGTGGTACATCGCGCTGGGCGCGGTCGAGGGACAGGCGTGGCCGCTCGCGGTCGTCATCCTCGTGAGCACGCTGTTGACGCTCGCGTACTTCGCGCGAATCCTGGAGCGTATCTACTTCCGCGAGCCGGCGCCGACGGAGCCCGGGGACGCCGGGACTGACGCCAGCGCCGACGCAGAGGGCGGCTCGCAGAGCCGGACCGTCGTCACCGACGGGATCGGCAGCGAGACGGTCGCCCGGGCCGGACAGGCACGGACGCAGGTGTCGACCGGGATGCGCGCGACGGTGCTCCTGGCGGCCGTGCTGGCCGTCCTCCTCGGCATCGTCGCGTTCGAGTACGGACAGCTCCTCGAACCAACCATCGAACGACTCCTCGCATGACCGAACTCACGTCTCTCAGACCACTCGCCGCCGTGCTCGTCTCGGCAGTCATCATCGTCCCGATTCTCGCCTCGCGCGGGCGGCCGAACCTCCGGGAGGGCTGGACCGTGCTCGCGGCCGTGACGAAGCTGGGGCTCGTCGCCAGCATGGTTCCGGGCGTGCTCGGCGGCGACGTCTACGTGACGAACCTCGGGACGTTCGTTCCGGGCATCGAGTTCGCGCTCCGCGCGGACCCGCTCGGCATCCTGTTCGGCCTGCTCGCGAGCATGCTGTGGCTCGTGACGAGCTTCTACAGCATCGGCTACATGCGCGGCCTCGACGAGCACGCACAGACGCGGTACTTCGCGGCCTTCGCGGGCAGCCTCTCGGCGGCCATCGGTATCGCCTTCGCCTCGAACCTGCTCGTGCTGTTCGTCTTCTACGAACTGCTCACCGTAGCGACCTACCCGCTCGTCACCCACGACGAGACCGACGAGGCGCGGGCCGCGGGCCGGAAGTACCTCGCGTACACGTTCGGCGGCGGCGTCGCGGTCCTCTCGGGGGCTATCCTCATCTTCTGGCTCACAGGGACGGCAGGTGCGCCGGGGACGACGGCCTTCTCGGCGGGCGGCATCGCCCAGCTGGCGTCGGCGGACCCGGTGTTCGCCCGCGCCGCGTTCGCACTGCTAGTCGTCGGCTTCGGCGTGAAGGCCGCGCTCATGCCCATGCACTCGTGGCTCCCGGACGCGATGGTCGCGCCGACGCCCGTCTCCGGGCTCCTGCACGCCGTGGCTGTCGTCAAGTCCGGCGTGTTCGGCATCGCACGCGTCGTGCTCGACGTGTTCGGGCCGGATCTCGTCGCCGACCTCGGCGTCGGGGTGATCCTGGCGGCCGTGGCGGCCTTTACCCTCGTCGTCTCGAGCGTCATCGCGCTCCGACAGGACAACCTCAAGCGCCGGCTCGCGTTCTCGACGGTGAGTCAGCTGTCGTACATCGTGCTCGGCCTGGCGGTCCTCAATCCCCTCGCGCTCGTCGGGGGTCTGCTCCACATCCCCGCCCACGCGTTCATGAAGCTCACGCTGTTCTTCTGTGCCGGGGCGCTCCACGTGGAGACGCACACCGACGACATCAGCAACATGGCGGGCATCGGGCGGCGGATGCCGCTGACGATGACCGCGTTCGGCGTGGCGGCGTTGGGGATGGCCGGCATCCCACTGGTCGCGGGGTTCGTCAGCAAGTACTTCCTGCTCATCGGCACGGTCTCGGCCGGCGGCGTCGTGTTCACCGTCGCGCTGTTGGTGTCGGGCGTGCTCAACATCGCGTACTTCTGGCCGGTCGTCTACGCGGCCTTCTTCGAGTCGCCCGACGAGTCCGATCCGAAACCCGTCGTCGAGAACCTGCTCGGCGGCCGATTCGGTGCGTCCCCGACCGACCAGGCGGCAACCGACGGCGGCTCACCGCGCGACGGCCCTGACGACGACCACGCCCACGAGCGTGAACAGGGACACGCCCACGAGTCCGACGCCGCTTCCGAACCCATCCGGGACGACCACGGCTACGCCGAGAGTCACGAGGGGCAGGGGGCCGTCGACGAGGTGGAGGCCGCAGCACAGATCGACAGCGGCCACGGCCACGACGCGAGCCGCGCGTGGGAACACCGCGCGTGGAACGGGGCGGAGTCGACCTGGTTCATGCTCGGCCCGATCCTCTTCGCGATGACCGGCTCACTCGTGCTGGGTATCCTCCCGGACACCGCCGTCTTCCTGCGGATCGTCCGGCTCATCGTCGCCGGCGCGACAGGGGTGAGCGTCTGATGGTGGCCCTCGACCCACTGATCCCGCCGTTCGTCCCGGTGCTCCTGGCGGCGCTCGTCATCCCGTTTTTGGGCCGGCGGGTGGGTCACGTCCTCGGCATCGTCGCGACGGGCGTCGTCGTCCCGTACGTCTGGCTCTCACCCGAGGGTCAGCACCTCCCCGTCGCGCTGTTCGGGTTCGACGCGGTACTGTACAATGTCGACGCGTTCTCGACGCTGATGGGGCTCATCTTCGGTCTCATCGGCGCGGTGGCGGTGCTGTACTCGTGGTACTCGGAGGCGGATTCGTTGCAGACCGCCTTCGCGCTCTCGTACGTCGGAACGAGCCTGGGGGCCGTCTTCGGCGGCGACTGGCTCTCCCTTATCTTCTTCTGGGAGCTCATGGCCGTCACGAGCACGCTCCTCGTCTGGCACTACGGCGGGCGTGCGGTGCGGGCCGGCTACCGCTACGCGATACTGCACGGCATCGGCGGGACGCTCCTCTTGGGCGCGGTCATCTGGCACTACGTCGAGGTCGGCTCGTTCCTGTTCACCGCCTCGGAGGGTATCGCCGGTCCCGTCGCGCCGATCCTCGCCGCAATCGGCATCGGCGTCAACGTCGGCTTCGTCGGCCTCCACGCCTGGCTCCCCGACACATACCCGCGGCCGCACATCGCCGCGAGCGTCTTCCTCTGTGTGTTCACGACGAAGACCGGCGTCTACGGCATGTACCGGGCGTTCCCCGAGGGACAGCTCGCGATCGCCTACATGGGCGGCATCATGGCGGTCTTCGGCGCGACGATGGCGCTCTTTCAGAACGATATGCGGCGGCTGCTCTCGTACCACATCCAGTCACAGGTCGGCTACATGATCGCCGGTGTCGGCATCGGGACGACGCTGGCGCAGGCCGGCGCGATGGCGCACGTCTTCAACCACATCCTCTACAAGGCGCTGTTGTTCATGACCGCCGGCGTCGTCATCTACCGAACCGGCACCGAGAGCCTCAAGAAACTCGGTGGGCTGGGTCGTGAGATGCCGCTGACCGCGGCCGCGTTCACCGTCGCCGCGCTCTCCATCGCGGGCTTTCCCCTGTTCAACGGCTTCGTCAGCAAGGGCATCGTCATCGCGGCCAGCCACTACGACTTCGCGAAGGGGCCACTCTACGTGGGCGGCCGAACCACACTGGAGTGGCTCCTCCTCGTCGGGGGCGTCGGGACGTTCATGTCGTTCATCAAGTTCGGCTACTACGCCTTTTTCCACGGCGAACACGAGGGGAGCGTCGCCGACGCGAACGTCGGCCAGTCGGTCGCGATGGTCACCGTCGCCGTGCTCTGTGTCTTCTTCGGCGTCTTCGACTCGGCGCTGTTCGCGCTGTTGCCGTTCGACGTGACCTCCGAGGCGGTCGTCTCGGAGGTGTACGTGACGTACACGGTCGGCCACATCGTCGAGGGGCTCGTCCTCGCCGTGGCCGGACTGATCGGGTTCGCCCTCGTGAAGAAGCCGCTGTCGAAGGTGAAACGGGTGCCCGATATCGACGATCTGTACAATCCGGCCGCGCTGTACGGGACCCGCGCGCTCGTCGTCGGGACGACGGAACTGTACGCGGCGGTCGACCGGGCCGCGGTGACGGCGACGCGCGTCGCACACGGCGTCGTCATCGACCCCCGGTCGGTGCTCGCACGGCTCGGTG
Source organism: Salinigranum salinum (assembly GCF_009176545.1). Classification (GTDB taxonomy): domain Archaea; phylum Halobacteriota; class Halobacteria; order Halobacteriales; family Haloferacaceae; genus Salinigranum; species Salinigranum salinum. Next base: position 1,172,060 of record NZ_VTOJ01000001.1, read on the forward strand.
ACCGCCAACCGGCCCGGCTGACCGCCGACATCGGGACGAGCATCGTGCTCGTGACGCTCGTCCTCGCGGCGACCGTCGCCGTGTTGCTGATGTGAGCGGCCGGCCCGTCACGACGTCTCGACCGAAGCGACCACCGGTCTCGTTCGTCGCACGCGGGTGAATCCGAACCCTGATTATCTCCGCGTCGCATCCCCCGGTGATGGACGACGACTGGTTCGACGACTCCGAGAGCCTGTATCCGGACGGGATGGACGGGCCGACGGTGAAGACCCCGTCGGTCGACGTGCCGTCCGCGACGGGGGACGTCTTCCAGCGCTCGCCGATCGCCCGGCTGTTCGTCCTCCACGTGTTCGTCTGGAACGCCGTCGTCCTGCTCGTGAGCCTCGGCGCGATGCTGATCTACTTCCGCAACGACTGGGAGACCGGGAGCCGGTTGCTCATGGCCGGCGGCATCCTGGCCGGCTACGGACTCTACCGGTGGCCCCGCGGGACCGACGCGGACGACGCGGACGACCCCGACAGCGGAGGCTCCGACGCCGAGGGTGCTGCGGAGGACGCCGGCTCCGTAGCCCCCGACGCCGAGGAGTCCGATACCGACACGACCGACACGACCGACACGGCCGACACGACCGACACGACCGACACGACCGACACGGCCGACACGACCGACACGACCGACACGGCCGACACGACCGACACGACCGACACGGCCGACACGACCGACACGGTCAACACGACCGACACGGCCGACACGACCGACACGGTCAACACGACCGACACGGCCGACACGGTCAACACGACCGACACGACCGACGAGACCGATCTTCTCGCCGACAGCGACGCGAGGGCCGATCCCTGAGTCGCCCGACGTATCACGCCGATCCGACTCACCTCACGCCGATTCGTCGGCCAGTGCACGGCCCAGTTCGTCGGTGATCCGCTCTGCGAGTACCGCTTTCGACCCGACGAACTCGTCGTCGGCATCCTTCGAGACGACGAGCGCCCGCGTCTCTTCGCGTCCCATCACGCTCGCGTCGTTGGCGACGACGAACGCCAGCCCTGCCCGCGACATGATGCGTCGCGCCTCCCGGATCATCGCGTCGTCGTCGCCCGACGTCTCGGCTTTGAACCCGACGATGGCGAGGTCGGGATGGGCCTCGCGTACCGTGTCGATGAGCTTCGGCGTCGGTTTCAGGTCGAGCGTTCGCGGCTCGCCCGAGCGGATCTTCTCCTCGGCGGCCGCGACCGTGAAGTCCGAGATCGCTGCCGCCGACAGGAGGGCGTCGGCGTCGTCGCACGCCTCCAGTGTCGCCGCCAGCATCTCCTCGGAAGTCTCGGCCCACACGACGTCGGCGTAGTGCGTGTCGACCTCGGGCTTCGAGCTCCCGGTGCCGTGGACGAGAGTGACCGCTGCACCCGCGACGTGACAGGCGCGGGCGAGTGCCCGGCCCGTCCTCCCTGACGACCGGTTCGTCAGCACACGGACGGGGTCGAGCGGCTCGGCGGTCGCCCCCGCGGTGACGACGACGTGCCGGCCGTCGAGTCTGCGGGCCGACAGCGCCCGGGCGACCCCGGTCACGATGGCCGCCTCGGTGGCGATCTTCGCCTTCCCCTCCTCGAGCCGGGGATCGACGAACTCGACGCCCCACTCTTCGAGTTGATCGATGGCGTCGAGCACGCCCGGATGGTCGTACATCGGCTCGTGCATCGCGGGGGCGCAGACGACGGGGACGCCCGCGCCGAGGGCGGTCGTCGCACACGTGGTCACGGGCGTGTCGTCGACGGCGCTCGCGATCTTGCCCACCGTGTTCGCCGTCGCGGGTGCGAGCAAGAGCACGTCCGCCCACCCCTCTCGCCCGCAGAGTTCGACGTGCTCGACGCGGCCCGTGAGCTCCGTGACGACGTCGTGCTCGGTAGCGAACTCCAGCGCCCAGGGGTGGACGATGCCCTGCGCCGCGGGCGTCATCACGCCCCGGACGGTGGCACCGTGTCGCCGGAGTTCGTGGGCGAGTTCGACGCACTTCACGGCCGCGATAGAACCCGAGACGCCGAGGGCGACGGTGACTCCTTCGAGCATTTGCCCCCTGTTGGGCCGGTAGCGAGTAAAAACCGTCCGGTGGCAGGGACACGGACTTCGTCCTGTTCGCCCCGGTCCCCGATCGGTCCGCCCGCTCCGCAGACTCGACCCGGCAGGGGGGGGCGGAGCCGCGAGCGGTCGCCGACGGGCAGGGACGACACCGACCACACGCCACAGCTTTTGCTCGTCCGCCGCCTCCCGTAGGGTATGACCGACACCTCCGAACCGACCGATGGCTGGGACGTCGTCGTCGTCGGCGACGGCCCTGCCGGGCTGACCGCGGCGACGTTCACCGCCCGCCACGACCTCCGGACGCTGGTCATCGGGACCGGCGACTCCATCCTCCGGCGCAACGCCCACCTCGAGAACTTCCCGGGGTTCCCGGCCGGCGTCAACGCTCGTCTCCTGCTCGACGCCATGCGCGACCAGGCCGACCGGGCGGGCGCCACGGTTCGCTCTGGTCGGGTCGTCGAACTCACGACGGCGGACGACGGGAGCGACGTCCCGGGTTTCGTCGTCGGGACGGCCGACGGCGACCGGGTCGAGACGCGGTACGTCGTCGCGGCGACGAAGAACGAGACCGACTACCTCGCGGGGCTCGACGTCGACCTCGTCGACCACGGGAAGACGTTCGTCGCGACGGACGCACACGGCAGAACGAGCCTTCCAGGGCTGTACGCGGCGGGACGGCTCGCGGCCAAACCCCACCAGGCGGTCGTCGCCGCGGGCCACGGCGCGGAGGTCGCGGTGACGCTCCTCGACGACGACGCGACGCCCTTCTACCACGACTGGGTGACACCGGCAGGGTACTTCACCGGACGCGGCCGCGAGGTCCCGCCGGGCTGCGAGGAGATCCCCGACGCGGAGTGGCGCGAGAGAGCGGACGACGCGCGGGAGACCATGCAGCGGTATCTCGCCGAACCACACCCCGACGGTCCCGAACAGCATCCCAGCGTCGTCGAGCGCGACGACGGGGAGTGAGCCGCCGCAGTCGCCGTCGGCGCGACGCGACGACACCGGACCGCCGGGCCCACAGGGTTTTGTCTCCCGCGCCCTACCTGCGGTCGTGGACGAGATCGTCGTCACTACCGTCGTCTACCTCCCACCCGACGAGGTGTACGCGTTCCTGGAAGACTTCCCTCGCTACGCCCGGTACTCGGAGTACCTGAAGGACGTGAACCAGCGCGGGGACGGCGGCCCGGGCACCCGGTACGACCTGCGCTTTTCGTGGTGGAAACTCACCTACACCGTCCGATCGGAGGTGACGGAGGTCGACCCTCCGTGGCGCATCGACTGGCGCATCGTGAAGGACCTCCACGCGCACGGACACTGGGGGGTCGCGGAACTGGACGACCTGCCAGCCGACGCGCCAGCCGACGCCGAGACGGCGTGTCGCGTCACGCTTCACGTCGAGTTCGACCCACAGACCGCCCGGGACGGTACGCTGGATCTGCCCCGGTTCGTCTCGTTCGACTTCGTCGTCGAGAAGCTCAAGCCGGTGCTGGTCAGGGAGGCGACGCGCGTCGTCGAGCGCGTCGTCGCCGACATCGAGGGGCGACAGCGGGACGTCGACCTCGTGGTCGAACAGCGCCCGTGACACGAGCCCGCCTCGCACGCCGCCGGCCTCCCACACCTCGACGCTGCGGACGTTCACTGTCCCGCCCGACCGCTGGACGGCTCGTTCGACCCGTAGCCCCTCTCCCTCGCGCTCTCGCGCTCGCTCGAACCCCTATCCCATCCCCGTCCCCATCTCCGTCGGTGAGGCGGCCGTCCTCGTCGACGTTCCCGTCGTCCCCGCCCCTGCCACAGTTCGAAACTCACGGTTGAGAGCCGAAAGGAAATACTCATACACGCACCGCGTACAAGAACGGTGCATGGGTGGCAGACGGTGCGCGTAGTCATCATCGGAGCCGGGCAGGTCGGGTCGTCGATCGCGGCCGACCTGGACAGTTCTCACGAGGTCGTCGTGGTCGAACGCGACCCGGATCGCGCCGAGGAACTCAACTACTCGCTGGACGTGCTGGCGATCCAGGGCGACGGCACCGCCGTCTCGACGCTCGAGGAGGCGGGCGTCGAGGAGGCGGACATGGTGATCGCCTCGACCGACAACGACGAGACCAACATCGTCGCCTGTTCGACGGTGAAGGCCATCTCGAACGTGTTCACCATCGCCCGCGTCAAGAACACGGAGTACCTCTGGACGTGGCGTCGCTCGGAGAAGGCGTTCGGCGTCGACTTCATGGTGTGTACGAACCTGCTCACCGCCGAGGCCATCGTGCGCGTCGTCGGCCTGCCGGCCGCGAGGGACGTCGACCCCTTCGCCGGCGGCCGCGTCCAGATGGCCGAGTTCGAGGTCGACGAGTCGAGCCCCATCGCCGACCAGACGGTTCAGGAGGCCGACCGCTTCGAGGCACTCACGTTCGCGGCCATCGTCCGCAACGGCTCCGTCGAGATCCCCCGTGGCGAGACGGTGATCCAGGCGGGCGACCGCGTCGTCGTCATCGGATCGCCCCGGTCGGTCCAGGAGTTCGCCGGGACGGTCGCGCCCGAGGAGTCCCCCGGAACCGCCGAGGAGGTCGTCATCGTCGGGGGGTCGGAGATCGGTTTCCACGTCGCGCGCCTGCTCGAGGAACGCGGCTTCAGCCCCCGCCTCATCGAACAGGACTCCGACCGGGCGCGCGAACTCGCCGAAGAACTCCCCGGCACGGTCGTGATGGAGTCGGACGCGACGGATCTGGAGTTCCTCGAGCGCGAGCACGTCGGCGAGGCCGACATGGTCATCGCCGCGCTCGACTCCGACGAGAAGAACCTGCTCGTCTCCCTCCTGGCGAAACGACTCGGCGTCGAACGCACCGTCGCCGTCATCGACACCACCGCGTACGTCGAACTGTTCGAGGCGGTCGGCATCGACGTCGGCGTCTCGCCGCGCGAGGTCGTCGCCGAGGAGATCACCCGCTTCACCCGTGAGGGTGGCGCGGAGAACGTCGCGCTCATCGAGTCGGACAAGGCCGAAGTCCTGGAGATCGAGATCGACACCGACAGCGTGCTCGCGGGGAAGGCGATCCGTGACGGCGTCGCGGACCTCCCCGACGGCGTCGTCATCGGGGCCATCACCCGCGACCGGGAGTTCGTCGTCCCCCGTGGGAACACGGTCGTCGAGCGGGGCGACCACGTCGTCGTCTTCGTCGACGCCGACGTCAGCGAAGAGGTCTCGAAGCTGTTGTGACGGTCCGGCCTACGCGGCGTCCGGGTCGACGACCACGACGGGGCGGGTCGTCCGCCTCATGACGCTCTGCACGACGGCGCCGAAGAGCACGCTCTCGACTGCGCCCCGCTTGCGGCCGCTCAGCACGATGGCGTCCGCGTCGATCGCGTCCGCGAGCGAGACGATCCCTTCCGTCGGCGGATACGGGTGTTCCACGTCACGGATCTCGGTCTCGATACCGCGCTCCGCCAGCCAGTCGGCGGCGTGTCTGACAGCCCCGACGCGCTGGGCACTCCTGAACTCCCTCGGCGTCTGGAGTTCCTCCCCGTGCAGGACGTGTGTGAGCGTGGCCAGGACGCTGTCGGGCGCGGTCGGGAGTGAAGCGACGTACCGTGCCTGAGCGAGGGCGTTCGCCTCGGTGTCGCCGATCGCGAGTAACACGCGGTACTGTGGGCGGTCCCCGCCGAGGTCGGTGGTGTGAGTCGTCATCTAGCGCACCGTCGCCCCAGGTGTACGTCGTGTGACGAGATAAACCGTGTCGGACCAGCTCTGGCCCGCTTTCGCCGAACACCTCGGACCGGCCGACCACGAACGCGCCGTCCACCGTGGCCGACGGTGGTCCGACACCGACGGGACTCGATCTCGCGGGTTCGAGGTCGGAGCGACGGGGCCGTCCGCATCCTGACACGACGGTCGCGCGCAACTACTCCCGTCGGGTCGATCGCGCGCAGTCGTGTGGTCACGGGAATCGATGCCGTGCACCCGCGACGACACTTCAGTAACTTAAAGAGCCGCTCGCAACACGTCCCGGTGTGTCTCGAATGGGTGGTCGGGTGTGAAGCTCCGCGTCGACTACCGGGCGAGTCTCAGCCTCGTCGGGAGCGTCCTGAAGTACCTCTCCGTTCCGCTCGTCATCCCGCTCGTGACGGCGCTCGTCTACGACGAGACGATCCTCCCGTTCGTCGTGACAATCGCCCTGACGATCGTCGTCGGGGTGGGGCTAGAGCGGCTCAAACCCGACCCAGACATCCTCGCCCGCGAGGGGTTCCTGATGGTCGGGATGACGTGGCTCGCCGTCAGCCTCGTCGGGAGCGTCCCGTATCTCGTCGAGGCCTACGGTGTCCCGTTTGTGGCACCGCCGGTCCACCCCACGTCGACGCTCGCGAACCCCGCCAACGCCCTGTTCGAGTCGATGTCCGGCTTCACCACCACGGGGGCGACCGTCCTCGGCGACATCTCCTACGACACCCACACTCGCGGGATCATGATGTGGCGACAGCTCACGCAGTGGCTCGGCGGGATGGGGATCGTCGTCCTCGCGGTCGCCATCTTACCGGAGCTCTCCGTGGGTGGCGCACAGCTGATGGACGCCGAGGCACCCGGACCGGGCATCGAGAAACTCAGTCCCCGTATCGCCGAGACCGCCCGCGCGCTCTGGGGCGCGTACCTCGGGTTCACCGTGCTCGAGATCGGGCTGCTGTACGGCCTGCACGTCGGCGGGCTCGCGCCGAACATGGACGCGTACAACGCCATCGCCCACGGGCTCACGACGATGCCCACGGGGGGGTTCTCGCCCGAAGCGCGGAGCATCGAGGCCTTCTCGGCGGCCGTCCAGTGGGTGATCATCCCCTTCATGATCGCCGCCGGGACGAACTTCGCGCTGTTCTGGCACGTGCTCACGGGCGACCCGCGCCGACTCGTCCGCGACGCGGAGTTCCGGTTTTACACTGGCGCGCTGGCCGTCGTCACCGCCATCGGCGCCGGCCTCCTGTTCACGGGCGTGGGTTTCGTCGACGTCGTCCCGGCCGGCGAGACGTACGACGCGAGCTACCTTGAGACGTTCCGCGGTGCAGTCGTCGGCTCCGTCGAGCCGTCGGTCCGTCACGCGGCGTTCCAGGCCGTCTCGATCGTGACGACCACGGGGTATGCGAGCATGGATTTCAACGCGTGGTCCGCACCCGCACAGTACGTGTTGCTGTTCGCGATGTTCATCGGCGGCTCCGCCGGCTCCACGGGCGGGAGCGTCAAGATCGTCCGGTGGTACGTGATCGTGAAGTCGCTCCGGCGGGAGCTGTTCACGACGGCCCACCCCGACGCGGTCCGCCCGGTCAGACTCGGGGGACGCACCCTCGACGAGCGGGCCATCCGGGGCATCTACGCGTTCACGCTCCTCTATTTCGTTCTCTTCTTCGTGGCTACCATCGCCCTCTTCGTCGACGCGGTACGCGTCGGCCAGTCGCTGTCCGTCCTCGAGGCGATGAGTGCGGTCGCGGCGACGCTCGGCAACGTCGGTCCGGGCTTCGGCACCGTCGGGCCGATGGGGTCGTACCTCGCCTTCTCGGACCTCGGCAAGCTGTTCATGACCGTCCTGATGTGGGCCGGTCGGCTCGAGATCATCCCGGTGCTCGTGCTGTTCACGCCGGAGTACTGGCAGCGGTGACCCTCGACCGCGAGCGACGGGGATCCGGCCGCTCGTCCGTTCCGTCGGTCACCGACGCAGCACGGTCAGGTCGACGCGGTCGAGGAGGCGGCCGGCGGCCACGAGGACGACTCCGACGGCCGCGAGCGTCACCGCGGTCGCCGGAGTCGTGAGCACGCCGAGCCACGACAGCGCCGCGACGACGAGGAAGCCGACGCCGACGCCCGCCAGCGCGCGCGGGAGTCGAGACCGTCGGTCGGGGTTCTCCGCCGCGTCGAACCGTTCGTCGAGACGCGTCCGGGGGACGGATTCGACTGCGCCCCCGTGGACGCGCTCGCCGTCCTCGTCGGCCACCCGAAGGAGCGTCACTGCGCCGTCGTCGAGGCCGACGACGCGGTAGACGCCCGGGTCGGCGGTCCCGTTCTTCGGCCGGTAATGTTCGTAGGGGGCTGGCCGCTGTCCCATACCCTCGACCAGCGGTCGAGCTACCTAAACGCTCGGGGTGGGTGCGACCCGTACGCAGGCTCGTCGGTCGTCGGTCGTCGGGAGCACGCCCCGGTGACGGACTTCGAAGTCACAAAACGTTTAACACGACAGACGGACTGCACGATACGTTCCCGCGATCTCCCACGCGGGACGGTCCCCCTCCAACACATGTCGTCACGATACGCCACCGCCGACTCCTCCACGATCGGTATCGCCTGGGCCGCCCTCGTCGCGTACTCGCTCGTCGTCTGCGCCCTCCACTTCGGCGGCCTCGAATACGAGATATACACCGCAATCTGGTGGTGGGATCTGCTGACCCACTCGCTGTCGGGGTTCGGTGTCGCCGCCTGGCTCTGCTTCGTCCGGTTCACGCCGTTCGAGCCGACCCACCTCATCGCCCTCCCCCTCGCCGTGGTCGCCATCGGTGCCGGGTTCGAGGTGTACGAGTACCTCTTCAAGGACTTCTACGTCGAGTGGACGCTCGCCTTCTACGCCGTCGACACGGTCCTCGACCTGATCCTCGACGGTGTCGGCGCGCTCGTCTTCGCGCTCTGGTACGCGGGTCGGCGAAGGGACGACGTGACCGGCGCCACACAGTCGTAGAGCGCTGACCAGTCCCCGTCGGTCCCGACGGTCGGGTCGCGGTCAGAAGCCTCACCGTGGTGTCCGTCCCGACCGGTGGCGGTTCTCGGGCGGACAGACGCTCGTACTGGCGTCTCTTGGAACCGTGCCTCTTCGCCGAACGCGGTGGTAGAAAGGATAATATCAGTTCCGAGCACTGTAGTGTGTGAATGGTTACCGTAACCCTCGGGATGGCGATCGTCTTCGCCCTCATCGGCGGGGCGCTGGTCCTGTTCGTCTCCGAAGCGCTCCCGGCGGACGTCACGGCGATCGCCGTGCTGGTCGCCCTGGCTCTACTCGAGCCGTGGACCGGCGTGTCGGCGAGAATGGCCATCGCCGGCTTCGCCAGTTCGGCGACAGTGACGATCCTCGCGATGTACATCCTCTCGGAGGGGGTCCAGCGAACCGGGGTGGTCGATCGGCTGGGGGTCACGCTGGCGAGAGTGACGAAGGGCGACGAGCGTCGGCTGCTGGCCGCCACGGTGGGTTCGACCGGCGTGGCCGCCGGCATCATCAACAACACGCCCGTCGTCGCCGTCTTCATCCCGATGATCACGGGCCTGGCCGAGCGGGCCGGTCTCTCGCCGTCGAAGCTCCTCCTGCCACTGTCCTACGCCGCGATGCTCGGGGGCACGCTGACGCTCATCGGCACGGCCACGAACCTGCTGGCGAGTGACCTCTCTCGGCAGTTGCTCGACCATCCCATCGGCATGTTCGAGTTCACCCCGCTTGGCATACTCGTCCTGTTGGCCGGGATCGCGTATCTCCTCACGGTCGGTCGCCGGCTGACGCCCGCTCGGATCCCGCCCGAATCCGACTTCACGGCCGAGTTCGAACTCGATCGCTACCTCTCTCGGGTCCAGCTCCGGGAGGACTCACCGCTGGCCGGGTTGCCGATCGCCCGGGCTCACGAACGGTTCGACGAGGACGAGGCCGACCTCGACATCCTCCAGGTCGAGCGCGACGGCGAGACGTACCTCGCAGGCTGGAGTGACCACGTCCTCGAACCCGGTGACGTGCTGGTCGTTCGTTCCACGCTTCAGGCCCTCAACCGGATAACCGAGGCGATAGGTGTCCGTCAGCTCCCCCACGAGGACGTCGACGAAACCGACCTTCTGGGCGACGTCGGAACGCTCGTCGAGGCCGTCGTTCTCCCGGATTCGGGACTGGTCGGCGAGACGGCGGACGAGGCCGGGCTCGACCGGGCCCTGGCCACGACAGTCCTCGCGGTCCGCCGCGGACCGGACACGATCCGGACCGACCTCGACGAGTTCGTGTTCAAGGCCGGCGACACGCTCTTGCTCCAGACGACCGAGCCGGCCGTTCAGTTCCTCACCGAAGAGGGGGACCTGCTCGTAAGCGAGCACTCGGAGAGCGAACTCCCCCAGCCCGACGTGGATGATGAGGACCTGGCGCCACTCAGTCCGAAGACCCCCTACGCCCTGGCGATCATGGCCGGCGTCATCGGGCTTGCGGCGCTGGGATGGGTGCCGATCGTCATCGCCGCCCTCGGCGGTGTCGTCGCGATGATCGCCACCGGTTGTCTCAGTTCCTCGGACGCCTACGACGCCGTGTCGTGGAACGTCATCTTCCTCTTGGCGGGCATCCTCCCGCTAGGGATCGCGATGCAACAGACCGGCGGCGATGCGCTCGTGTCCTCGGCTCTCGTCGGCGCGGCGGACGTCTTGCCGGTGCTGGGACTCCTCGCGCTGTTCTACCTGCTGACGGCGGTGTTGGCGAGCGCGATCACCCCGGTTGCGACCGTCGTGCTGATGATCCCGGTGGCAGTCGATACCGCGACGCGCATCGGCGCCGACGGCTTCGCCTTCCTGCTCGCCGTGACCTTCGCGGCCTCGGGCGCGTTCATGACGCCGATCGGATACCAGACCAACCTCATGGTGTACGGTCCCGGTGGGTACACGTTCACCGACTACTTCCGCGTCGGTGCGCCGCTGCAGCTCGTTCTGACCGTGGTCGTCACCCTGGGAATCGCGGTCCTCTTTGGCGTCTGACAGCGACGGTCGCGAGGGCAGCTGACGTCTCCGCCGTCGCCCGAGCCACCCGAACCACCCGCCCGGGAGACGGTGTGACGAGGAGAGCGAGGCGTGTCGGACCGAGAGAGCTCGTCGAATCGAGAACGCCACGCCGACGAGCGCTCCGAGCATGCGCTCGCACGAACGCCGCACTCCGCGGACGATCCGCGACAAGAGCGCCCTCTGGTGTCCAGCACAGGGGAGTCCGGTCGACCGGGATTTTATATCGGACGATGCAGACGTCCCATGCGCATGTCCTCGGTGGATCTGCAGCGGGGGCGACAGGGGTCGGATAGATGAGCCACTCGGGTGGACGGGAACCGACCGCGAGCCTGAGCCTCCTCGACGCGACGATGGTCGGCATCGGCGCGATGATCGGCGCGGGGATCTTCGTGCTCACGGGGCTCGCCGTGGATATCTCGGGGCCGGCGGCACTCCTCGCGTTCGCACTCAACGGCGGCGTGACGACGTTCACGGCGCTGTCGTACGCGGAACTCGCCGCCGCGATCCCCCGAAACGGTGGGGGGTACGCCTACGTCCGCGAGGTGTTCTCCGCACCGGTGTCGTTCGTCATGGGGTGGACACGGTGGTTCACCTACATGATCGCCGGATCGCTGTACGCGCTCGGCTTCGCGTCGAACTTCGTCGAGTGGGGCCACCTGTACGGGATCGACCTGCCCGGCCCCGCCGTCGGGTACGCCCTCTTGGCGGTGGCGGCGCTGGTGACGCTGAACGCGCTCTCGACCGAGGCCTCGGGCAAGGGCGAGACGGTGATCACCATCGTGAAGATCGCCATCCTCGGCGTCTTCGTGGCGTTCGGTCTCACCGCCGCGCGCACCGGCGAGTTCGAGCCGCTGTTCTCGAAGGGGGCACTCTCGGTGCTCCCGGCGATGGGGCTGACGTTCATCGCCTTCCAGGGGTACGACCTCATCGCCACCGTCACTGAGGAGGTCGAGAACCCGCGGGTGAACATCCCCCGGGCGATCCTGCTGTCGGTCGTCGTGACCGTCGTGGTCTACCTGCTGGTGGTGTTCGTCGCTATCGGCACCCTCGGCGCGGAGGCGCTCGGCGGGGCGGGCGAGACGGCCATCGCGCAGGCCGCGGAGGGGTTCATGCCGACCTTCCCGGTGCTCGGGACCGGCGCGTCGCTCATCGCCTTCGGTGCCGTCTTCTCGACCATCTCGGCGCTGAACGCCGTCGTCATCGGCTCCTCGCGCGTGGCGTTCGCGATGGGCCGCGAGGGACAGCTTCCAGCCAGGCTCGGCCGTTTCCACCACCGCTACGGGACACCCCTGACGGCCATCGCCGCGAGCGCCGTGTTGATGCTCGTCGCCGTCGTCGTCGTCCCCATTCGGATCGTCGGCAACCTCGCGAGCCTCTTCTCGCTTCTGGGGTTCATCATCGTCAACGTCGCGCTCATCCGTCTGCGCTCGCAGCAGCCCGACCTCCAGCGTCCCTTCGAGGTTCCGCTCTACCCGTTGCCCCCCATCCTCGGCATCGTCTGTAACCTCCTGCTCGGGCTGTTCATCGACCCGTTCACCTGGGGGCTCGCGATCGCCTGGTTGGCGTTCGGCGGCGTCGTCTACTTGGTCTGGTCGCGACGGCGGGAGACGCCGCGCGACGAGGCGGCCGAGGTGACGGAGATCCAGGCGCCCGAGCCGATCGCCTCGGCCGAGGAGGGCGACGACTAATCCACACGACAACTCATGAGCAACTCACCAGTCCGTGACGACCCGACCGAAGCACAGGACCTCCGCGTCGTGATCGCTGGCGGCGGCCAGATGGGGATCAGGACGGCCGAACTCCTCGCCGACCGCGGCCACGACGTGGTCATCGTCGAGGAGGACCCCAAGCGCTGCGAGGAACTCACGGACGCGTACCTCGCGACGATCATCGAGGGCGACGCCTCGCGGCCGGAGACGCTCCGGCAGACACAGCCGAACCGGAGCGACGTCGTCGCCGCGCTCACGAACGACGAGACGGCGAACTTCGCCACCTGCATGGCCGCCCAGCGCATGGCCCCACAGGTGCGAACCGTGATGCGGGTCGACGGCACACCGGACGAACTGTACGAGGAGTACGTCGACGGGCTCGTCTTCCCCGAACGTCTCGGCGCGCGGGCCGCCACGAACGAGATCGCCGGCAGCGGCGTCCGGACCATCGAGGACGTCGCCGGCAACGTCGAGATCGTCGAGGTCGAGATCACGGAGGAAGCGCCCGTCGCCGGGAAACGACTCGACGAGGTTCGACTCCCCCGGGGGAGCCTCATCATCGTCGACTACCGGGGCGACCGGATCGGCGGCCCCGACACGGTGCTCGAGGTGGGGAACCGATACGTCGTCGCCGTCGAGTCGGAGGTGGCAGACGAGGTGATGAACCTCATGCGGGGGTAGCGCGGTCGTCGTCTCCCGTCGATTCTCGTGGTCGGGGAAGCATCGGTCGGATTGAGGACGTTGTGCCGCCAAGTAGCTGTATGACCCCGTGGGATCGACACGAAACGCATGCCCTCGTCGACGCGCTGCTCGACTCCAACCGGATCGACGCCGAGACCGCAGCGCGAGCGCACGAATTCGTCGACGGCGGCCACCCCTCCCGCGCCCTCACACTGGTTCGACTGGCGATCTCTCCGGTACTCGTGCTCCCCCTTTGAACGGGTCCTGACGTCGGAGCGTCGGTGCCGACCCCGTCTGCGACACGCCTCAATCGTCCGTCGTGACGACGAGTTTGCCGACGCTCTCGCGCGCCTGCATCGCCGCGAACGCCGCACCGGTCTCTTCCAGCGGGTACGTCGCGTCGATCACGGGAGAGAACTCGCCACTCGCGACCAGACCGACCAGCCGTTCGAGGTCGCGCTGGGTCCCCATCGTACTCCCCTCGACGCGCTTGTGCCCGAGGAACAGGTCCGGTACGTCGATCTCGGAGACGGAGCCGGCGGTCCGTCCACAGACCAGCATCCGTCCGCCGCGGCGCACGACGTCGAGGCCGACCGCGGTGTACGCTCCGCCGAGGTGGTTGAGCACCACGTCCGGCGTGCCGACCTCCGAGACGGCCGCGCGAATCTCGTCGGGGTCGTCCGATTCGATCGCGTGGTCCAGGCCGAGTGCCGCGACCCGGTCGAGCTTCGCCGCCGACGAGGACGTCCCGATCGTCCGCGCGCCCATCACGTCGGCGAGCTGGACGCTCGCCACCCCGACGCCGCCCGTCGCCCCGGGGACGAACACGAGATCGCCGGGACCGACGTCCGCGCGCCGGAGCATGTGGTACGCCGTCATGTACGCGGTCGGCAGGGCAGCCGCCGTCGTCGCCGTCACCGAGTCGGGCAGCCGAACGAGGCGGTCCGCCGCGACGACTGCGCGTTCGGCGAGTCCCCCGTGGTACAGCGAGAACGCCTCGCACAGGTTCTCCGGACCGTCGCGACAGAACCGGCAGGTCCCGCAGGTCTCGTTCGGACAGAGGACGACCCGGTCGCCGGGGTCGACGTCTGCCCCGTCGCCGACGGCGCGGACCACGCCGGCGACGTCGAGGCCGCTGACGAACGGGAGTTCGTCGGCGTCGACCATCGTCGACTCGCCCTCGAGGATCCAGAGGTCGTGGCGGTTGATAGCGCAGGCGTCGACGTCGACGACCGCCTCGCCGGGGCCGGGTTCAGGGTCGGGTCGGTCGATCACGCTCACGCCGTCTGGACCGATCAACTCGGTGAAAGCTGCGGCACGCATCGGCGGGGGTTCGGGGACGAACGGGAAATCGGTGGTGGTCCTTCGCGGTGACAGGGTCGATACCGCCGCGTGTTCGGGGACGAAAGTCGCGAGGAGGGTCGCTCGTCGGTGACGTCGTCGTCGCCGTCGAGTGCGACTCCCCCCGTCCGTCCTCCAATCCCTCTGTCCGTTCTCGGGGGCTGAGAGCACACACCACACTAAACACACACCGCACCGTACGTGAACGTATGACGACAGATCCGTACGGTCCGTGGACGGGCACGCCGATGGACGATCCGGACGTCGACGCGCTGCTCCGATCGAGCGGGTGGGGCGTCCTCTCGCTCGCGGACGACGACGAGCCGTACAGCGTCCCCATCTCGTTCGGCTACGACGGGGAGGACGTCTACTTCGCGTTCCTGCGGACGGGCGAGACGAGCCGGAAGTCCGCGTTCGTCGCCGACGGGAAGACGGCGCGGCTCCTCGTGACGGGCGTCAGGGCCCGCTTCGACTGGCAGTCGGTGGCCGTGACCGGCCCCGTCCAGGCGGTCGATTCGGACGACGACAGGTGGGAGGTGCTGGTCGACGTCCTCGACGAGAACCCGTGGTTCTCCTCGGCGTTCGTGGACGCCGAGAGCGTCGCGGGCGTCCGGGGATGGCGGCTCGAACCCGACTCGGTTCACGGACTGGAGGTCCGCCCCGGACGGGAGTGACACGCCTCAGGATTCGACCGCGCTCGCCGCACGGATCATCGTCGCCTCGTCGAACTTCGGCGCGATCAGCTGGAGCCCGACGGGGAGCCCCTCGGCCGTCCCCGCGGGCACCGAGATGGCGGGGAGGTTCGCGAGGTTCACCGGCACCGTGTTGGCGTCCATCAGGTACAGCTGCAGGGGGTCGTCGAGGCTCTCGCCGAGTTTCGGAGGCAGCACGGGCATCGTTGGCGACGCCACGAGGTCGACGTCCTCGAAGACGCTCTCGAAGTCCCGTCTGACCCACGCACGGGCGTCCTGGGCCTTCTTGTAGTACTTGTCGTGGTAGCCGGCCGACAGCGCGTACGTCCCGAGGAGGATCCGTCGTTTGACCTCGGCGCCGAACCCCTCCTCCCTGGTCTCGGCGAACGCCTCGTTCCAGTTGCCGTCGCCGCTCGCGTGTCCGTAGCGGACGCCGTCGAAACGCGCGAGGTTCGACGACGCCTCCGACATGGCGATAACGTAGTACGCCGCCAGCGCGTGCTCGATCGACTCGAGCGACACTTCCTCGTACGTTGCTCCGCGCGACTCGAGCGCCGACACGGCA
The DNA here is from genome assembly GCF_009176545.1 of Salinigranum salinum. Taxonomy (GTDB): domain Archaea; phylum Halobacteriota; class Halobacteria; order Halobacteriales; family Haloferacaceae; genus Salinigranum; species Salinigranum salinum. The sequence goes on from NZ_VTOJ01000001.1 coordinate 1,187,892, forward strand.
TCCCAGAACGTCTCGACGACGGCCTCGTCGGCGCCGTCGACCAGTTCGGTCGGCACGCCCAGTGTGAGGCCGTCGACGTCGCCGTCGGCAGCGGCGGCGTAGTCGGAGCCGTCGCCGGCGTCGACCGTCGTCGAGTCGCGCGGGTCGGAGCCGGCGAGGACGTCGAGGAGCGCCGCGGCCTCCGCGACGGTTGGCGCGATGGGACCGATCTGTTCGAGGGAGTTGGCGTAGGCGACGAGGCCGTATCTGGACACCAGCCCGTACGTCGGCTTGATGCCGACGACGCCGCAGAAGGCGGCAGGACAGCGAATGCTCCCGCCCGTGTCCGAGCCGAGCGCGAGGTCGGCCTCGCCCGCGGCGACCGCCGCGGCCGACCCACCCGACGAGCCGCCGGGGACGCGGTCGGTGTCGACGGGGTTCTTCGCCGGGCCGAACGCCGACGTCTCGGTCGTCGTCCCCATGCCGAACTCGTCCATGTTCGACTTGCCGACGACGGTCGCGCCGGCCTCCTTCAGGCGGCTGACGACCGTCGCGTCGTACGGCGGGACGTAGTCGGCGAGCATCTTCGAACCACACGTGGTCCGGACTCCCTCGGTCGAGATGTTGTCCTTGACCGCGACCCGGGTGTCCGAGAGCGGCCCCTCGTCGGTGCCGGCGACCTCGGTCTCCGTGATGAACGCGTTCAGGTCGCTCATCTCACGACACCCGCGGTCCCTTGAACTGACCCGCTTCGGTCTCGGCGGCGTTCCGAAGCGCCTCCTCCTGGGTGAGTCCCTCGCGGACCTCGTCGGGGCGCATCACGTTCACGAGCTCCTCCTCGCTCTCGACTTCGGGGACCTCGTCCAGCGTGTCGAAGTACGACAGGATGTCGGCGAACTGGGCGGTGAACTCCTCGACTTCCTCGTCGGCGAGGTCGACGCGCGCCAGTTCGGCCACGTGACGCACCTCCTCGCTGTCGACGGGCGAATCGCTCATGTCTCAGCGAAACCGGAGCGCGGGAGTAAGGGTTTCGGTGAGCCGTCCGTCCGCACCGCGAACGTCTCGCGCCGACGCAACGTTCATATACCGACGACCGTTCACCACGCGTAATCGCACCGCATCCGAATCGTGTCGTTCTTTCGGCGACCTAACGGCACCGTGTGGTATTTTTCACGATCGTAACCGAGAGACGAATCCCCTGGTTTTAAGTACGTAGATTCGCTAACTATGGTACGGTAAAGAGCTGCCCCGCAGCCACTTCTTCCCCCAACCAATGACCGAAACCGTGAGAAGCTACGACCGAGACCGAAGTCGCGCACGCGCGCGCACAAAAGAGGACGAATCCACCGACTCCCCGGACGAGTCCCTCCACTGCCCCGAGTGCAACGGCCCGCTCGCGACCGACACCGAACACGGCGAGACCGTCTGTGACCACTGTGGGCTCGTCGTCGAGGAGGACGAGATCGACCACGGTCCCGAGTGGCGCGCGTTCGACTCGAAAGAGAAGGACCAGAAGTCCCGCGTCGGCGCGCCCACGACGAACATGATGCACGACAAGGGGCTGTCGACGAACATCGGCTGGCAGAACAAGGACGCCTACGGCAACTCGCTGTCGTCGCGCCAGCGCGAGAAGATGCAGCGCCTCCGCACCTGGAACGAGCGCTTTCGGACCAGGGACTCGAAGGAGCGCAACCTCAAGCAGGCGCTCGGCGAGATCGACCGCATGGCCTCGGCGCTGGGCCTGCCCGACAGCGTCCGCGAGACCGCCTCCGTCATCTACCGCCGCGCGCTTCAGGACGACCTGCTGCCCGGCCGTTCGATCGAGGGCGTCGCCACCGCGGCGCTGTACGCCGCCGCCCGCCAGGCTGGTACCCCCCGTTCGCTCGACGAGATCGCCGCCGTCTCCCGCGTCGAGAAGGACGAGATCGCCCGTACCTACCGCTACGTCGTCCGCGAGCTCAAGCTCGAGATCAAGCCCGCCGACCCCGAGCAGTACGTCCCGCGCTTCGCCAGCGACCTCGACCTCTCCGACGAGTCCGAGCGCCGTGCCCGCCAGCTGCTCCAGAACGCCAAGGAACAGGGCGTCCACTCGGGCAAGTCCCCGGTCGGCCTCGCCGCGGCCGCGGTGTACGCCGCCTCCCTGCTCACCAACGAGAAGGTGACTCAGTCGGAGGTCTCCGAGGTGGCGAACATCTCCGAAGTGACGATCCGCAACCGGTACCACGAACTGCTCGAGGCCGAAGAGCAGATCCAGCTCACGTAGACGGTTTCGTTTTACCTCCACTCACGTCGAACGCCCCTGGTGGTGCGTACGACATGGCTATCTGCCATCCCGTCTCGGGATCGCTCTGGATCTCTCCGTCGGTCGACGACGGCAGTGTGGCGACGTCGCTGCGGGCCGTGAGTGCGAGCACGAACGCGTCGAGCACGTCGTCGAACGTGACTTCTCGTTCGCTCGCCTCGCCGAGTACCTTCCACAAGTTGGTCGCCGTGTCGCCCTCGAACGACCCGTCGAGCAGGCGGTACCGTTCGAACAGACCAGCGTCCGAGTGAGGAGTCGATTTCGGGTTCGAGAGGGGCCCTCCCCTGTTCAGCGCGGTGAAGCAGAGTTCCGGATGGGTCTCGAAGAGCCGGTTCGACAGGTCGGCCACGGTTCGATCACACGATCGGACGAACTCGTCGACCTCAGCGATCTTCGGGAGCAACGAGAGCGTCTGGCTCGTGAGCCCTTTGCCGGTCGCCGCTTGCTGTGCCCGCCGTGCCGCTTCGCGTTTGTCATCTGTCGCGCCGATCCAGGCCTCCACGGCCTCGCGAACGGGCACCTGGAACACGCTCGATGGCGACGCGATGCGCTGTCGGGCGAGCGTATCACATCGACGTTTGTAGCCGTCCGTTTCACGATCCGTTGCGGAGACAAGACCGATTGGAACGTCCACGAGCACACGGTCACAAGCCTGACAGGCGTTCCACACGTCCTCGAACGTCTTCTTTGTCACCGTGGTGACGTCTGTTCCGTCCAGTTGTACGGCGATCCATCCCTCGTAACACCCATCGACACCGGCGACGATCATGTGACTTCTTCGTAAATAGTGAGCATGAACCTACGCACCGGGCCCCACACGATTTGCCCGACCCGTCCGACCTCGCAGTGTGGCCGCCGAGGCCGGTTCCCCGCCGAAGACGCCGTCTGGGTGCTCGTGCTGGTCGGTCTCTGGACGCTCGCATCGCCGTTCGTCTACAGCGTGAGCGGTCCAGCGTTCGACGACATCCTCGGGATCGGCGTCGTGACGACGGCGCTCGCGCCGTTCGTCGCGGTGGGAATCCGTCGAGACCGCGAGCAGGGGCGTTACTGCGAACGGAACGCCCAAGCGCGTTCGGCCGCACTCCCGTCCATGGAGACGACCCGCCACTTCACCGCCACGCTCTACATCGTCAACGACGGGGCGACGGCGCTCCACGCCCACCCGGGACTGGGCATCCGTCTCCCGCCCGGCGGCCACGTCGACCGCGACGAACTCCCTCACGAGACCGCCCTCCGCGAGGCACGCGAGGAGACCGGACTCGACCCGACGCTCCTCACCGACCACCGCGAGATCGGATCGGAGACGGCGCGGTCGCTCCCCCGACCGCGACACCTGATGCTCGCCGACGTCAACCGGTTCGGCGACCACGTCGGCCACCAGCACATCGACCACGTCTACTTCGCCACGGTCGAGACGCGCCGACTGGAGCCGGCCGACGGCGAGGAGCCGGCCGACGCGTGGGGATGGTACTCGAGAGACGGACTCCGCGCGGCCGACGTCGACGCCGACGTGTGCGAACTGGGGCTCGAGGCGATCGAGGCGGCCGCCGTCGCCGACTGATCGCTCGCCCCGCTCGCCGTCTCTCGACCTCGCACGACGCCGGCCCCGTCTCGCACGTCGCCGTCCCTCCGCCCCGCACGCCGGCGACCGGGTCGACTAAGTACCGGCCGGATGAGCCACGACTCATGTCACTCGTCACCGCCCTGGTCGCCGGTGGGCTGCTCGGGATCCGTCACGCGGTCGAGACCGACCACGTCGCCGCCGTCGCGGCGCTCGTCGACCGCGAGGACGACCGACCCGGGCTCGTCGGTGCCTCGTGGGGCGTCGGCCACTCGCTCCCCGTCGCGGCGGTGGGACTCGCCTTCCTCCTGCTCGGGATCCGCTTCCCGGAGGTGGTGTTCACCGCCGTCGAGGCGGTCGTCGGCGTCGTCCTCGTCGCGCTCGGGGTTCGGCTGCTCGCCGGCGAAGTCGTCCGACTCCGGCACGCGCACGGGGGCACCGACGACCACGGTCACTTCGGCGTCGGTTCGTTCCTGGTCGGCCTCACCCACTCGCACCGTTCGACGGTCGAGCACGAACACACCCACGCTCACACGGAGGATCACGGCGACGGACACACGCACGCACACGGTCACGACCACGGCGACGGACACACGCACCCGGGGCTGCCCGGTCGCGGGCCCGCCGTGCACGCACACGACGACCCGACGCCGGCGGCACGGCCGTTCGACCGGGGCGGCTTCGCCGTCGGGGCTATCCACGGCCTCGCGGGAAGCGGCGCGCTCGTCGTCGCGCTGGTCGCGACGGCCTCCTCCGTCGACAACGCGCTCGCCTTCCTCGGCGGCTTCTCGGTCTGTTCCGTGGCGACGATGGCCGCCGTCTCGGCGGTCTGGGGTCGGGCGCTCGACACGCGCGGGAGACGGCTCCTCGTCACGGTCGCCGGCGTCGTCGGCGCCGTCGTGGGTGCCGGTCTACTGGCCGAGGTCGCCGGAGTCGCGTCGCTGCTGGCGTTCTGATGTCGCCGCTGGCGTTCACGTACCGAGGTGACGCTGGTGCGGCATCGCCCGTCTCCCTGCTCCTCCGCCTTCTCAGCCGTCGTCGTGGCGGGTCTCGGCCGCATCGATCCCGTCGCCGTCAACCAGCGACCGTACGTACTGGCCGACGTGGTCGTCCATCCGCCGCTTGTACCCCGCCCGTCGTGCCAGCCGGTCGAGTTCGCGCGAGACGAGGCTGCCGTACTGGACGGCCTTCTTTTCGGCCGAGACGACCGACTCGGGGAGGACGCCGGCGGCGGCGCGTCTGAGCGCGACCTTCCGCTCGTCGTCTGTCGCGACGAGCGCGCCCGGGAGCGGTAGTGCCGCCCGGACGACGCGGTCGTGCAGGAACGGCGCGACGGGTTCGACGCCGGCCGCACGGAGGGCGAGGACGTCCCGTTCGAGCTGGCGAGGGAGCGTCTCGATCGTCTCGCGCCGCGCCCCCCGGACGGTGTCGGCGTCGACGCGGTCGTCGGCGGCGGGCGAGACCACCTTCGCGTAGCCGCCAAACAGTTCGTCTGCCCCCTGTCCCACGGCCACGCTCGAAAAGCCGTCCGCACGCGCCCGCTCGCCGACGAGGAACAGCGGGAGCGCGATCCCGACGTCCATCGGGTTGGTCCGTCCCGTCGCCGCGACGATCCGTGGGACCGCCCGGACGAGGTCGTCGTGGGTGAGTTCGACGACGCGGAGGTCGCCCTCGCGGTCCATCGCCGCGGCGGCCTCGCGGGCGGCGGCGACGTCGTGCGAGTCGGGGAAGCCGACGACGTAACAGGGCGCGCCGACACCGCTGGCGACGAGCGCCGAGTCGATCCCGCCGGAGAAGGCGACCGCGAGCCCGTCGGTGTCGACGCTCCGAACGGTGCCGAGCACGGCGTCGCGGACGGCCGCGACTGCGGCCTCGTGGTCCGTCTCCGGCGCGGGATCGGGGAGCGACCAGACGCGCTCGCCGGTGCCCGACGCCAGGTCACACACGCATCCCGCCTCGACGGACCGTGGGTCGTCGAGACGCGCGGGATCGACGCTCCAGCGGTCGCCGTCGACGAACACCGGCTGTCTCCCGAGCACGTCGCGGACGACCGTGCCGCCCCGCCCTGCGACGACGACGCCGTCCTCGTCGCGCCGGACGACGTCGGTCGTTCCGAGTGCGCCCGCGAACCCCCCCGTCCCGGGAAGCGGGTCGGCCGCGTCGAGCGCCGCCCGGACCAGCTCCGGCGTGGCGCCGCGGAGCGCGTCGCGTGGCATCAGAAGACGTCGAGAACCGTGTGTTTCACGCGGCGTGGCACGCCAGAGAGCGCCTGTCGGACGGAGACGCGCCACGGCGTCCGGCAGCCGACGACGCTCGTCCGGCCCTCGCTGACGGCGTCGAGGATCGCCGACGACGAGCGGTCGTCGGTGCCGACCTCGGTGACGGCGCGGGCGACCATCTCGGCGATGTGGGCGTCGCTCCCGGCGGTCATCGGGAGGCCGCGCTCCGTGGCGAACGACTCGGCCTTGCGGTTGGCGAGCCCGGTCAGGAGCCGCGAGTTGTACACCTCGATGGCGTCGGCGCTGGCGAGCTGGTCGCGCGAGACGTGGCGGGCGACGCCGTGACGCGACGTCTGGAACGGGTGGGGGACGACGGCGATGCCGCCGGCCTCGCGGATGCGGTCGAGCGTCTCGTCGAACGACAGCCCGGCGGGAACGAGTTCTTCGACCCCGAGCGCGAGCACGTGCCCCGCGGCCGACGAGATCTCCATCCCGGGGATGCCGACGAGATCGTACTCCGGCGCGACCGACGCGGCCTGCAGGCTGGCGTCGATCTCGTCGTGGTCGGTGACTGCGAGGGCGTCGAGTCCGGCCGCCCGGGCCCGTTCGAGGAGGTCCTCGACGGGGTCACGGCCGTCGTACGAGAGCGCGGAGTGTGCGTGCAGCTCGACCGATAACACGGGTACTGGTTGTGGGGGTCGGTAAAAAAGCGCCCCGGTCCGCTCCTGTCCACTCTCGGGTCACTCGCCGGCGACGATGCTCGGGCCGACGACGGCGACCGTCACGACGGCCACGGCGGCGACGCCGAGGGCGTAGAAGACGATCGGTTCTCCGATGTGTCCCTCGCCCAGTGCCGTGAGGAACTTGTGGTCGAGCGCGATCACGACCAGCCCCGCGAGCGCGAGCAGGATACCGAGGATGCCCCAGAGGCGTGACTCTTCCATCAGTCGGTGGTGAGTCGTGCAGCCGATTTATGCGTGTCGAAACCGCGTCGTCCGTCGACGTCCGCGCGCGGTGATCGTCGCCTGTCGGTCGGATACATGGGGTTCGCCGCCGCCGTCGCTGATAAACGCCCTACGCTCGGAGGGGCAAACCGTTTCACCCGGATGGCCGTAGGTGTGACCATGTGTGTCCGTACCACTGTCGTTCCGGGAGGACGATGACCGTCGCCGCCGAGCGGCCCGGTCCGCTCGACGGTCTCCGCGTCGTCGACTTCTCCGGGATGATCAGCGGCGGCTTCGCGACGCTCATGCTCGCGGACTGTGGGGCAGACGTCGTCTTCGCCGAACATCCGGAGCACCCCGACCCCCTGCGGGAGTGGCCGCCGTTCGAGGAGGGCGTCTCGCTGTGGTGGAAAGCCATCGCCCGGAACAAACGGTGTGTGACGCTGAACCTCTCGACCGACCGCGGGCGCGATCTCGCGCTCGACCTCGTGCGCGACGCCGACGTCGTCTTCGAGAACTTCCGCCCCGGCACGATGGAGCGCTGGGGGCTCGGGTACGACGACCTCCGGGAGGTGAACGAGTCGGTGATCATGGTCCGGATCTCGGGCTACGGGCAGACCGGCCCGCGCTCGGAGAAACCCGGCTTCGGCACCGTCGCCGAGGGTATCTCGGGATGGGCGCACGCCAACGGCTTCCCCGACCGCGAGCCGCTGCTCCCGCCGATCTCGCTGGCCGACCTCACCGCGGCACAGTTCGCCGTCATGTCGACGCTCATGGCCGTCTTCGAGCGCGACGTCGGCCGCGGCGGGAGCGGCGAGGGGCAGGTAATCGACGTCTCGCTGTACGAACCCCTCTTCCGACTGTTCGTCGGCGACGTCGAGGCGTTCGACGTACAGGGTGCCGTCCGCGACCGACGGGGGAACCAGCATCCGAACGCGGCCCCGCGGAACGTCTACGAGACCGCCGACGGCTACATCACCCTCTCGGCGTCGAACCAGCGCATCTGGGAGCGGGTGGCGCGCGCCATCGACCGCGAGGACCTGATCGACCAGGACCGGTTCGCCACCAACGAGAAGCGCGTCGAGAACGCCGACGCGCTCGACGCGGAGATCGAGGCGTGGACGCGCGAGCACTCGACCGATGAGGTGATCGAGACCATCGAGGCCGAGGGCGGCATCCTCGGGCCCGTCTACGACATGCGCGACGTCTTCGCCGACGAGCAGTACGCCGCCCGCGACGACGTCGTGACGGTCGACGACGAGGAGGTCGGCACGTTCCGAACCCACGGCGTGATTCCGAAGTTCTCCCGCACGCCGGGCGCGGTGACGCACGCCGGCCCGCCCCACGGCGCGCACAACGTCGAGGTCTACTCGGACCTCGGGCGCTCCGCCGAGGAGATCGCCGACCTCGAGCGCGAGGGGATCATCTGAATGCGACTCCAGGACGTCACGATCCGCGAGGGCGGGCAGATGCCCGGGCGGTCGTACGACGTCGACGACCGTGTGGCCGCGGCGCGCGCGCTCGACCGGCTCGGCCTCGACTTCGTGCAGGTCGGCTTCGCCGTCACGGGCGACCCCGACGCCGCCGCCATCGACCGCGCGGCGAGCGAGTGCGACGCCGACGTGGTCTCCATCGCCCGGGCGGTTCCCCGTGACGTCGAGGCCGCCCTCGACGCCGGCGCGGACGTCGTCGAGGTGTTCGGCCCGCTCTCCGATCTCCACCTCGACCACGCCGTCGGGAAGACGCGCGAGGAGATGCTGGCGGCGATGCGTACGGCCGTCGACCGGGTGCACGACGGTGGTGCCACGCCTACGCTGACGCTCGTCGACGCGTTCCGCACGCCGCCCGGCGTCGTCGCCGATGCGGTCTCGCGGTTCGACGACTGTGCGTTCGTGAGCTTCGCCGACACCGTCGGCAACTCGACGCCCCGGTCGGTTGGGGCGTTCCTCGACGCGGTCGGCGACAGGGTGGACCTCGGTCGCACGGGCGTCCACCTCCACGACGACCTCGGCTGTGCGACGGCGAACGCGCTCGCCGCGTACGAACGCGGCGTCGGGAAGGCCGACGTCTCGGTCGCCTCGCTCGGCGAGCGGGCGGGCAACACCGCGCTCGAGGAGCTGGTCGTCGCGGGCGTCCTCGACTACGACGAGCCGTTCGGCCTCTCGGTCGCGGCGCTCGTGCCGGCCTGCCGCGACGTCCTCGACGCGCTCGGGGAGGACGTCGACCCGCGCAAGGCCGTTCTCGGGGAGGCCGTCCACGAACACGAGTCGGGCATCCACGTCGCTGCCATGCTCGAGGAACCGGGCGCGATGGAGCCGTACGACCCCGCGCGGTTCGGCGGCTCCCGCGTCCTCGTGTTCGGCCCGAAGACCGGCCGCGGCGGGGCTCGTCGGCTGCTCGAACGGGCGGGGCGCGAGGTCACGGACGAACGCGTCGACCGCCTCGTGGCCCGGCTCGAACGGGAGGGACCGATGGAGCTGGCGGACGCGCTGGTAGTCGCGGGGGAGATCTGAGACAGGGTAGGCTGGGACGAACTGACGTGCGTGGATCGGCTCGGTCCGGAATCACTCCTCCACCGAGTCCGTCACGTTACTTGGACGGGTGTAGATGATGATCCCCTCGACGTCGCTATCCTCCATGAGATTGTACGCCCGGGCTTCCAGCTCGACGACCGAGCCGTCGGCGTGCATCGCTCGGTGTCTGATCCCCGTCGGTCGGTCGGGATCCGCCATTCGTTCTTCGAACCGGCGCTCGACCGTCTCGCGGTCGTCGGGGTGGATCAGCTCGAACGGTCCCAGCTCCCGGAGTTCGTCGGGCGTGTAGCCGAGGATCTCCTCGACCGATCCCGAGATGAAGACGATCTGGCCGCTCGCGTCGACCGTGGCGATGATGTCGGTCGCGTGTTCGACCACCTTCTCCAGGAAGCGGCGACTGCGTTCGGCGTCTGCTCGGGCGCGGCGCTGTTCGACGGCGTTCTCGATTCGTTTCACCAGCAGGTCGTACGTCTCCGACCCGCCGCCCTTCTGGAGGTAGTCCGTCACGCCCTTCGAGATGGCCTCGCTGGCGACCTCCTCGCTCCCCTTCCCCGTGAAGAGGATAAACGGCATCTCCGGATGTGCTTCCCGGACACGGTCGAGGAGGGCGAGACCGTTCTCGCCGGGCATGTCGTAGTCGCTGACGACACAGTCGAACGGTTCGGACGAGAGGCGGTCGAGCGCCGACTCGACGGTGGTCACGAACTCGGTCTCGACGCCCGCACGTTCGAGGTACGCGACGGTCAACTCGGTGAACTTCCGGTCGTCGTCGACGTGGAGGACGCGGACCTCTCCGTTCACCCTCTTCCCCGTCCGGCCGTTCCATTCATGTTACTTCTATACAGTAATCAGTTGATATATACCTGCTGGCAGGCCGATATCGCCGTCTGTTCCCGCACTGCGTCGGGCGAACAGTGGACGGATGTACTGACTGGCCGACGACCGGTGAAGGGCCACGGATCGTTCGCCGAGACTCCGTGAGTCGATCACCGAACTCCCGTGAGCCACCCACGGCGACGACCCTCTCCGTGCGGCCTCCCAAGACCGCCCAACATGAGTAGGGGCAACAGTTAGGCTTCCTCCCTCTGTTCGTCCGAGTGGAGTGTTTACAGTTGACACATAACCTCGGTGTGGACGTCGGCGGGACGTTCACCGACGTCATCGTGTTCGACGAGGAGTCCGGTGACCTCACCATCACGAAGGTGCTGTCCACGCCGGAGAACCAGTCCGACGGGGTCGTGACGGGCGTGACGCGGGCGACGGCGAAGGCGGGTACTGCCGTCGGCGACCTCGACCTGGTCTTCCACGGGACGACCGTCGTCACCAACATGCTCTTGGAGGAGACGGGCGCGGACGTCGGCCTCCTCGTGACGGGCGGGCACGAGCACGTCCTCCACCTCGCCCGGGCGTGGACGCCCGGCCCCCTCTACGGGTGGATGGCGATGGAGAAACCCGAACCGCTCGCGGACCTGGTCGACACCCGTGGGATCTCGGGGCGGGTGGCGTCGCCGTCGGGCGAGGTCACGGAGGGGATCGACGAGGAGGAGGTGCGTGCGGCCGTCGACGACCTCGTCGACAACGGCGTCGAGGCGATCACGGTCGCCCTGCTGAACTCGTACCTCAACCCCGATCTCGAACGCCAGGTCAGAGACGTCGTTTCGGCGGCCCATCCCGACGTCCCGGTCTCCATCTCCGCGGAGATCGTCCCCGAGTACGGCGAGTACGAGCGGACCCTCACGACCGTCATCAACGACTACGCCCGCCCGACCGTCATCCGCTACCTCGACACGCTCGACGACGCCCTCGCCGCCGAAGCGTTCGACGGGAAGATGAACCTCGTCCGCTCGGACGGCGGGCTGATGTCGTCGGCGTCGGCCAAGCAGCGCCCCGTCGAACTCGCGCTCTCCGGCCCCTCCGGCGGGGTCGTCGGCGCGGCCACCCTCGCCGGGAAGAAGGGGGTTCCGGACGTCCTCACGCTCGACATGGGTGGCACCTCGACCGACGTCTCGCTGGTCGAGGGCGGATCGCCGTCGACGTCGCGCGAGACGAAGGTGGGCTACCGCGAGTTCAAGTCGCGGTCGGTCGACATCAACACCGTCGGCGCGGGTGGAGGATCGATCGCCCGCGTCCAGATCAACGGTTCGCTCGTCGTCGGCCCCAACTCCGCCGGTGCCGACCCCGGCCCGGCCTGTTACGGACAGGGTGGCGAGGACCCCACGGTGACGGACGCGAACGTCGTCCTCGGGCGCATCCCCGCGGCCGTGAAACTCGGGGGCGACCTCGCACTCGACCGCGACGCCGCGCGGCGGGTGATGGAGCCGATCGCCGACGAGCGCGGGTCGAGCGTCGAGGCGGCCGCCCAGGCCGTCGTCGACCTCGTCAACGAGAACATGTACGGCGCGCTGCGCGTGGTGAGCGTCGAGCGCGGCTACGACCCCCGCGAGTTCGGTCTCGTCGCCTTCGGCGGCGCGGGGCCGATGCACGCCAACGCGCTGGCGGACCTCATCGGATCGTACCCCCTGATAATCCCGCCCGGACCGGGCGTGATGTCGGCGTTCGGCTTCCTCACCAGCGACGTCCAGAACGAGTTCACGGAGACCTACCTGGAGATCGAGACCGACGTCTCCGGCGACGACGTCGCCGCCGCCTACGACGACCTCCGCGAGGAGGCGAGCGAGTGGCTCCGGTCGGAGGGCGTCCCGGCCGAGAAACACGCGTTCGACTACTACGCCGACTGCCGCTACTACCGCCAGGACATCCAGATGTCCATTCCCGTGGCACTCGACGCCCTCACCGGCGAGCGTGGTCTCGCCGAGATCAAGACGGACTTCGAGACCCGCCACGACCGGCAGTTCGGCTTCTCGCTCGACGCCCCGCTCGAGATCGCCAACCTGCGCGTCATCGGGCGGGGCGAGGTGGCGGGCGTCGAACTCACCCCGGAGGCGCTCGGCGACGCGGACCCCGCGGCGGCACGGATCGCCACCGAGTCCGTCTACTTCGCGGGGACGCACCACGACACGCCCGTCTACGACCGCGACGGACTGCGACCCGGCCACCGCCTCGCGGGGCCGGCGGTCGTCATCGAGGACGACGCCACCGTGGTCGTCCAGCCGGACCACGTGGCCGAGATCGATCGGTTCGGCTGCATCGAGATCACCCGAGGTGAAACCCAATGAGCGACCCAGACCCCGAGACAGGGGGCGAACCCGACTTCGTCGGTGCCCACGAACGGATCGACCAGACCACGCTCGACATCGTCGAGTCGACGCTCGCGAACACCCGCTACGAGATGGACCGCGTCGTCGAGACCACGGCCATCTCGCCCGTCATCCGCGAGCAGTCCGACCAGTTCCCGATGATGGCCGACCGCCACGGGCGAATGGTGATGGGTCAGTTCGGCTCCGCCATCGACGAGGTCATCGACCACTCGCCGTTCGGCTGGGACGACCTCGAGGACGGCGACGTCATCGCGACGAACGACCCGTACATGTGCGAGGGGGCGGTCTCACACCTCCCCGACATGATGCTCATCCGGCCGATCTTCTTCGAGGGCGACCTCGTGGGCTTTTCGAGCCAGTGGGGGAACCTGATGGACGTCGGCGGCAAGACGCCCGGTTCTATCCCCATCAACGCCAACACGGTGTTCGAGGAGGGCGTGCGGCTGCCGCCCACGAAGCTGTACAAGCGCGGCGAGTTCGACGAGGAACTGCTGCAGACGTTCAAGCACAACACCCGGCTGCCGGAGCACGCCGAGGCGGACATCAAGGCGCTCGCGGCGGGGACGAAAGCCGCCGAAAAGCGCATCCAGGGCCTCTGCGAGCGGTTTGGGAAGGACACCTACCTTCTCGCCTGCGACGCCATCCTCGATCGGACCCGCGACGGCGTCACCCAGCTCATCCGCGACCTCCTGCCCGAGGGCGAGACGTTCGTCTTCGAGGACTACGCCGACGACGACGGCCAGGGGAACGGCCCCATCAAGCTCCACATGGAGATGCGCCGCGAGGGCGACGACGTCTACGTCGACTGGACCGGCACCGACGAGCAGGTGCCGGGAACGGTGAACTTCCTGCTCAACGAGAACATGTTCAAGATGTTCACCGGGGTGTTCCTCATCATGGCGTTCGACCCGCAGTTGACGTTCAACGACGGGTTCTACGACAGGATCCACGTCACCATCCCCTCGGGGACGGTACTCAAACCGGAGTTCCCCGCCGCCCTCGGGAACAGACTGACGCTCATGGCCCGGCAGTTCGACCTCCTGCAGGAGGTGTTCTCGAAGGCGCTGGGCGAACAGTTCTCGGTCGCGGGCTCGTACGGCACCTCGCCCAACCTCGTCTACGCGGGCACCGACGCCGAGGGGAACGACTTCCAGCTGCTGGAGATCCTCTACGGCGGCATCCCCGCGCGACCGGGCGGTGACGGTCTCGACGGCCACTCGTGGTGGCCGCTGTTCAAGACGGTCCCGACGGAGTACCTGGAGGCGTACTACCCGCTGACGGTCGAGGAGTACACCACCCGCGTCGACACCGGCGGTGCCGGGCAGTTCCGCGGTGGCCACGGGGTGAAGAAGGTGTACACGTTCGAGGCCGAGGGTGCGGTCACGTTCCAGGACGACCGCGCCCACACCTACCCGTACGGCGTCGACGGTGGGAGACACGCCCAGCCGTCGCGGAAGAAGCTCGTGCGGGCCGACGGCACGAGCGAAGACCTCCCCTCGAAGGTCGAGAACGTCCCCGTCTCGCCGGGCGACAGACTCGTCTTCGAGACCGCGGGCGGCGGCGGCCTCGGCGATCCGCTCGATCGCGCCCCCGAGACGGTCGCGCTGGAGGTGCGCCGCGGTCTCGTCTCCGCCGAGAGCGCGTACGAGGAGTACGGCGTCGTCCTCGACGACGGCACCCTCGACGCCGACGCCACGGCCGACAGACGCGACGAACTCCGCGCCGAGCGCGACGACCTCGCGGAGTTCGACTTCGGCCCCGTCCCCGACGAGGAGACGCTCGCGGCCCGCATCGAGGAGGAACGCCGGGCGTTCAACGCACGCTACACCAGCTGAGCCGGCTCGCGATCGCCCGCGTCCGGCTCCTGCGCCCCGTCCCGTTCGCGCAGTCGTCCACTTCGGCCGTTCGATCCACGCTCACCGACACCACTCACCCCATGACAGACGACCCCGACACGGACGCCGCCCACGGCGAGGCGGTCGCCCGCTACTACGCCGACCACGAGTTCGGTGGCGACGTCGGCTTCGGCGACCGGCCCGCACTGCTCGTCATCGACCTCATCAACGCCTTCACCGATCCGGAGACGAACCTCGGCTCGGACGTCTCGGACGTGCTCGACGCCACGGCCGACCTGCTGGCGGCGTTCCGCGAACGCGACCTTCCCCGGTACTTCACCACTGTCGCATACGAGGAGTCGTACGGCGACGCGGGCGTCTTCATCGAGAAGGTGCCCGCGCTGCGCGAACTCCGTCTCGACACCCCTGAGGTAGCAATCGACGACCGCGTCGCGCCCGTCGGCGACGAGCGCGTCCTGTTGAAGAAGTACGCCAGCGCCTTCTTCGGCACCGACCTCTCGACGGAACTCGTCACCGACGGCGTCGACACGCTCGTCCTCGCCGGCGTGACGACGAGCGGCTGTATCCGGGCGACCGCCGTCGACGGGATGCAACACGGCTACCGCGTCGTGGTCCCCGAGGAAGCGGTCGGTGACCGCGCCGCGGGACCGCACCGTGCGAACCTCTTCGACATCGACGCCAAGTACGGCGACGTCCGCTCCCTCGACGCGGTGCTCGGGGCGCTCGAACGGTTCGACTGAGCCGACGGAGCCGACGGAGCCGGACGGATCCGGCGGGATCGAGTCTGACGGACGAGCCGGAAACACCGCCGCCCGATCCCGACGTTGTCAGGCCGTGTTCCGCCAGCCGCGCGCGGAGAGGTCGAACGCGGCCAGTCCCACGAACACGAGGAAGTAGACGACGACGAACGGGTCCCCCACGGAGACGTCGAGCGGGGTCGACAGAGCGAAGGCGAGCCCGAAACAGGCGAGGTAGACGCCGCCGCGGGCCCCCCGGCGGCGGTTCCCCGGAGCGGTCAGATGCGGGAACAGCGCGACGAGGGCGACGGCGGTCACGGCGGCGACGGGAATCGCGGCGAGAACCGAGTCGACGACCAGCGCGACGAGGGCCCCGCCGTACGTCGCGCCGAGGAGCGTCGCGGAGACGTAGACGGCTCGCGTGACGTACGCCTGGTAGCCCTCGCCGGTCCCGAGCCGCGAGCCGTCGAGTCGGGGCCAGGGGCGACCGACCGACACCAGGCCGGACCGGAGCGTCCCGATGGCGATCATGGTCACGGGAGCCGCGACCACGACGCCCGTCTTGACCGCCAGATCGACGTAGGGCGTCTGGAGGACCGTCCAGAGCGCCAGCAGCCCGAGGACGACGACCTGGGTGAAGCCGTAGTAGCACACGTCGTCGATCCACCGGGCGACCGTCGGCTGCGTCTCCCGCGGACGCAGCTGCCGTTCGTCGTGCGAGCCGGGGCCGGAGTCACGCATCGACATCCCGCCCACGTCGATGCTCGTCCGACATATGTCTTGTTTCTATTCGTACACTCTCGGAAATTTTCTCCTCACCGCGTCGACGTCGGCAGGCGCGGCGAGGACGTAAGTAGCTCGCTCGCGGAGAGAACACATGTCCGACACGGACGCGGGGCCGACACCGGCCGAGGCGTTCGCCGCACTCGCCAGCCCGGTCAGAGTCCGTCTCGTCCGGACGCTGGGCGAGACGGCGGCCGACGACCCGGCCGCGATCACGTTCCTCCCGTTCGACCACCCCGACCGCGGGCTCGCGTACAGCGCGCTCCGCGAGCGGGTCGACGTCGCCGACAGCGGTCGGTTCAACTACCACCTCGGCGAGCTCGTCGGGAGTTTCGTCGAGAAGGAGGGCGACCGCTACCGACTCACCTGGCTGGGCGCGCTCGCGTACCGGTTCCTCGTCGCCGGACGGTTCTCGGCCGACCCCGTCCCCCGCCGGTTCGACCTCGACGACCCCTGTCACCGCTGCGGGGGCCGCGTCGAGGCACGATACACCGCCGACCAGCTCCTCTACGTCGACTGCACGGACTGCGGGCTGCGCACCATGATGATCCACGTCCCACAACACGGCGTGGCTGGGCGCTCGCACGAGGCGCTGCTGTCGGCGGGCGCGATGCGCTACCGGACCCACGTGCGGAGCCTCACTGCGGGCATCTGTCCGTGGTGTTCGGGTCGGGTCGAGACGGCCGTCGCCGAGGCCGACGACGAGACGCGCGGCCAGCCGGTCGCGACACATCTCTGTCGGGACTGCGGTGGCGTCTACTTCCCGTCGATCGGGGCGGCGCTCCTCTCACATCCGGCGGTCGTCGCGTTCTGTCACGCCCGCGGCGTCGACCTCCGCGACTACTACCCGTGGACGGTTCCGTTCGCTTTCGCGCCCGACCACGCGGCCGTCACCTCGCGCGACCCACTGCGGGTGCGCGTCGACGTGCGCCTGGCGGGTGACCGCTGTCGGGTGGTCGTCGACGACCGGCTGACCGTCCGCTCCGTCGCCGTCGCCACGGACGTGGCGGACGGGGACGAGAACGGGGGCGAGCAGGGGGACGAGAGCCAGTGTGAATCGAACGCACACGGACCGGGTGGAGACGAGCCGAACGAGGATGGGACGGGAGCCGGGGACGAGAGCGTCGTGTGGGACGGCTGAGCGCGCTCGCGTCGCCCCTCTCACTCGTCTCGTGTCAGGCGTCCCCCCTCGTTTCCACGTGTACTGAGCCCTGTACATGTGAAACGCTTATCATAGTGGCCCGCCACTCTCGGGGGGAGAGACAAAGGGAGAGGGAGATGTTCCAGGCGACACTGTACTTCAAGCAGCGACGTGATTGTATCCTGAACGAGCTGCTCGACGGTACCGACGAGTCGGTCGTCATCGAGATCGAGGAGGTCCAGAACGACACGGTCACGTTCGTCCTCAGGGCAGGTTCCCACGCCGACGAGTTCTACGAGCGACTGGCGGCGGCCGACCACGTCACGGAGGTCGTCCGCCTCAACGACGACAACCTCCTCGTGCGCAAACCGTCCTGCGGGGCGTACTCGGCGATCTACAAGAACCACGGGATGCTCCGCCGGCAGAACACGGTCGCCGGAAGCCAGCGGGTGTACCACGTTCTCTTCTTCCGGCGCGAGGACCTCAAGCGCATCGTGAACGACATGCGCGAGCTGGGGACGGTCTCGCTGGGGCGACTCGAAGAGGTTGGCGACCGACAGGCGGAGCTCACAGAACGACAGCGGACTGTCGTCCTCCACGCACTCCGGGCTGGCTACTACGAGTGGCCCCGCGAGGTGAAGAGCGAAGAACTGGCCGCCGAACTGGGCATCTCCCGGGCGACGCTCCACGAACACCTCCGCAAGGCCGAACAGCGGCTCCTCTCCGAGGCGCTCGGTCTCGCCGACGACCCCGCGGAGGCGTTCGCGGACGCCCGGTCGTAGGTCGTCGGGGCGCGGGCACAGCCAGCGAGACCGCCCGTCGCCGTCAGACCGATCGCACGGAGGAGGCTCCGACGGTGCATCTGGGTAGCGCTGTCGATCGGCTCGCGTATGAGTCTACTGGGACTCCGTGTGAGTCCACTGGCACTCCGTTCGGACGCGCGGGCGCTCGCCGCGCTCGCCACAGGGGGAGGCAGATGTGGAACCCCCGGTCGGACCGTGGGGCCGGCACACGAGGTGTGCGCCCCCCGTCGCGAGGACGGAAGACAGCGGACGCTGTCCGGTCGAGAGTATCCACGGTCGTGCATACAGAAACGCATTAATGGGGTGCGAATCGACAGGGGAGTGAATGAGCCTCCGCGATTCGGACCGCGAGATCGTCGAGCGGGAACTCGGCCGCGAGATCACGAGGGCCGAGGCAGCCCTCTTCGAGAACCTCTGGAGCGAACACTGCGCCTACCGCTCCTCCCGGCCCCTGCTCTCGGCGTTCGAGAGCGTGGGCGAGCAGGTCGTCGTCGGGCCGGGCGACGACGCCGCGGTCGTCGCGCTCTCCCGTGGAGACGACGACGGCGACACGGACGAGCCGATGTACATCACGCTGGGGATCGAGAGCCACAACCACCCGTCGTACGTCGATCCCTTCGACGGCGCCGCGACGGGCGTCGGCGGCATCGTCCGCGACACGCTGTCGATGGGCGCGTACCCGATCGCGCTGACCGACTCGCTGTACTTCGGCGACTTCGACCGCGAACACTCCCGGTACCTCTTCGAGGGCGTCGTCGACGGCATCAGCCACTACGGCAACTGCATCGGGGTCCCCACGGTCGGTGGGAGCGTCTGTTTCCACCCCGACTACGAGGGGAACCCGCTGGTGAACGTCGCCTGCGTCGGCCTGCTCTCGGCCGACCGTCTCCTCACCGCCGAGGCACAGTCGGCGGGTAACGAACTCGTCCTCGTCGGCAACGCGACGGGGAGAGACGGTCTCGGCGGTGCCTCCTTCGCCAGCGAGGACCTCAGCGAGGACGCCGAGACGGAGGACCGCCCGGCGGTGCAGGTGGGCGACCCCTACGCCGAGAAGCTCCTCATCGAGTGCAACGAGGCGCTCGTCGACGAGGGTCTCGTGGTGGCCGCCCGGGACCTCGGTGCTGCCGGCCTCGGCGGTGCCTCCTCGGAGATGGTCGCCAAGGGAGGGCTCGGTGCCCACATCGAACTCGACCGGGTCCACCAGCGCGAGCCGAACATGAACGCGCTGGAGATCCTCCTCGCCGAATCGCAGGAACGGATGTGTTACGAGGTCGCCCCCGGCGACGTCGAGCGCGTCCGCGAACTGGCTGATAGATACGACCTCGGCTGCTCGGTCATCGGCGAGGTCACGGCGGGCAACTACGTCTGTACGTTCCCGGCGAGCGAGGGCGACGGCCGCGAGACGGTCGTCGACGTCCCCGCCGAGTTCCTGGCCGACGGCGCGCCGATGAACGACCTCGCGAGCGAGGCTCCGCCCGAGCCAGCGGTCGACCGTCCGGACGTCGACCTCGTTGCGGCGTTCGAGGCCGTCGTCGGCAGTCCGAACACGGCGTCGAAGCGGTGGGTCTACCGCCAGTACGACCACGAAGTCGGCAACCGCACTGCCGTTCGACCGGGTGACGACGCGGCACTACTGGCGATCAGGGAGGCCGAGACGGGACTCGCCATCTCGGCCGGTGCCGACCCGAACTGGACGAGCGTCGCGCCGTACGAGGGCGCACGCGCCGTCGCGCTGGAGAACGCGACGAACCTCGCGGCGAAGGGGGCGCGGCCCCTGGCCGCGGTCGACTGTCTCAACGGCGGTAACCCCGAGAAACCGGACGTGTACGGCGGATTCAGACGTGTCGTCGACGGCCTCGCCGACATGTGCGACGCGCTCTCGGTCCCCGTCGTCGGCGGCAACGTCTCGCTGTACAACGACTCGGTCTCGGGGCCGATCCCGCCGACGCCGACGCTCGCCATGGTCGGCGTCTCGGAGTCGTACGACGCCCCGCCGGCCGCGGTCACTGGTGAGGGGACGCTCCTCCTGGTCGGCGACACCTCGACGAGGCTCGGCGGCTCGGAGCTCCTGGCGCAGGTCGGCGGAAGCGACCGCTTCCCGACACTGCCCGACGACCCCGCCACGATCGTCGACGCGCTGGCCGACGTCGCCGCACAGCCGTCGACCCTGGCGGTCCACGACGTGAGCCACGGGGGGCTCGCGGTGACGCTCGCCGAGATGGTGCGTTCGGGAGCCGGCGTCGCCGCGAGCGTCGACTCCGCTCCGGCGCTGTTCGCCGAGACGCCGGGCCGTGCGGTCGTCGAGACGACCGCACCCGACCGGGTGCGAGCACGGTTCGACGGCGTCGCGTCGGTCGCCGAGCTCGGCGCAGCCACCGAAAAAGGGGCGCTCGAGCTGACGGTCGGCGACGAGTCGGTGACGTACGACCACGAGGTCATCCGAGAGCTCCGGGGCGTGCTCGCCCGGGAACTGGACTGACCGTCGCGACACACGCGTGAGCGTCCGACAGCGTGTGGCGTCCCCCTCAGGCCGCGAGCAGCGGCAGTCCGAACGTGACGACGAGACCGACGGCGAGGACGGCGAGGCCGATGCCGACCTGCGACGTCGAAAACTCCTGCATCGGCGAGGTGACGCGCTCGTCGCCCGAACTCTCGTGGTCGCCGTGGTCGTGGTCACCGGGATGGTGGTCGTCTCCGTGTGTGTCTTCCATGGCCACGGGTTCGCGCCGGAATACAAAAACGACGGGGGATTCGCCCGCGTGGCCTGGCCATCTAAGTGCGTCCGTGCTGTCGCGTGAGGCATGTCTTCTCGATCACTCGACCGGACCTGGTGGCGCGAGGCGGTCGTCTACCAGATCTACCCCCGGAGTTTCAACGACACCGACGGCGACGGCGTCGGCGACATCCCCGGTATCGTCGAGAAAGTAGACTACCTCGACGATCTCGGCGTCGACGTCGTCTGGCTCAACCCCGTCTACGAGTCGCCGAACGTCGACGGCGGCTACGACATCGCCGACTACCGGTCGATCATGGACGAGTTCGGGACGATGGCCGACTGGGAGCAACTGCTCGACGGGCTGCACGACCGCGGGATGAAGCTGATCATGGACCTCGTGGTGAACCACACGTCGGACGAACACGAGTGGTTCGTGAAGTCGCGCGCCGAGGCGGAGCCCCACGGCGACTACTACCTGTGGGAAGAGGGGGGCCCCGAGGAACCGCCGAACAACTGGGAGTCGGGGTTCGGCGGGTCGGCGTGGGCGTGGGACGACGAGCGCGAGGAGTGGTACCTCCACCTGTTCGACGAGCGCCAGCCGGATCTCGACTGGGACAACCCCGAGGTGCGAGACGAGGTGTTCGAGATGATGCAGTGGTGGCTCGACAAGGGAATCGACGGCTTCCGGATGGACGTCATCAACCTCGTCTCCAAACCCGACGGGCTTCCCGACGGCGACCCCGACGGTGGATGGACGGGCGCAGAACACTTCTGTGACGGGCCGCACGCTCACGACTACGTCTCCGAGATGTACGACCGCGTCCTCGCCGACGCGGACGTGATGACGGTCGGCGAGTGCATCGGCGTCGACGTCGACGAGGCCTCGCGGTACGTCCTGCCCGACGGAGACGGGCTCTCGATGGTCTTCCACTTCGACCACGTCACGCTCGACTTCGACGACGAGGAGGGGTGGTACGAGGTCGCCCCCATCGACCTCCGCGAGCTGAAGGCGGTGTTCTCGCGGTGGCAGGAGGGGCTCGAGGAGCGGGGGTGGAACTCGCTGTACCTGGGCAACCACGACTGGCCACGAGTGGTGTCGCGGTTCGGCGACGACAGCGAGTACAGGCGAGAGTCGGCGAAGCTCCTGGGCACGCTGCTGCACACGCTCCAGGGCACGCCGTACGTCTACCAGGGCGAGGAGCTGGGGATGACGAACTTCCCCTGGGAGTCGCTCGACCAGCTCCGCGACGCCGACGCCCGCAACCGGATCGAACTCATGTACGAGGAGGGAGACGCGGAGGAGTTCGCGGACGTGAAGGAGCTCGTCCGGTACCGCTGTCGGGACAACGCACGGACGCCGATGCAGTGGGATTCGTCGCCGCACGCGGGGTTCACCGAGGGTGATCCGTGGTTGCCAGTGAACCCAA
Organism: Salinigranum salinum; assembly: GCF_009176545.1. Lineage (GTDB taxonomy): Archaea > Halobacteriota > Halobacteria > Halobacteriales > Haloferacaceae > Salinigranum > Salinigranum salinum. The sequence continues at coordinate 1,210,112 of NZ_VTOJ01000001.1, forward strand.
ACCACGAGACGGTGAACGTCGCGGCCGAGCGTGCGGACGACGAGTCGGTGTGGCACTACTACCGCGACCTCATCTCCCTCCGTGACGAGCGCGAGGTCGTCGTCTACGGCTCGTACGACCTCCTGCTCCCCGACCACGAGGACCTGTGGGTGTACACCCGGACGCTCGCGACGGCCGATCGGGCCGGCGACGACCACGACCGCGCGGCCCAGCTCCTCGTCGTTCTCAACCTCTCCGACACGCCGACGGCGTATCGACTCCCTACTGGAGCCGACCTCGCCGACGGCGCGACGCCCGGAGACGCGGATCTCCTGCTCGGGAACTACGACGACGCCGTGGGCGCGGAGGCGGACGCGAACACCGAGACGGACGTGGATGCTGGGACTGACACGGAGACGAAGTCGGGCGTGGACGCCCGGTCGTTCACCGCTCGTCCGTGGGAGGCGCGGGTGTTCGACCTCTGTTCGCCGGGTCACGACGAACCGATGGAACCAAACGGAACCCCCTCGCGGTAGCGAACAATGGCCGACAGTGACATCGAACGACGCTGGTGGAAGGAGGCGGTCGTCTACCAGATCTACCCTCGCTCGTTCAACGACACCGACGGCGACGGCGTCGGTGACATCCCCGGTATCGTCGAGAAAGTAGACTACCTCGACGATCTCGGCGTCGACGTCGTCTGGCTCTGTCCGGTCTACGAGTCGCCGAACGCCGACAACGGCTACGACATCGCCGACTATCGGTCGATCATGGACGAGTTCGGGACGATGGCCGACTGGGAGCGATTGCTCGCGGCACTCCACGACCGCGACATCAGGCTCATCATGGATCTCGTGGTGAACCACACGTCGGACGAACACGAGTGGTTCCTGAAGTCGCGCGCGGGCGACGACGAGTACGAGGACTTCTACTGGTGGCGCGAAGGCCGCGATGCCGAGGCGGTCGACTGGCGCGCGACGGAGGGTCCCGACGGGGAGGCCCCACCGAACGCGTGGCGCTCGTACTTCGGCGGGCCGGCGTGGGCGTACGACGACGAGCGCGAGGAGTGGTATCTCCACCTGTTCGACCGGAAACAGCCGGATCTCAACTGGGAACACGAGCGAGTTCGCGAGGAGGTGTTCGAGCTGATGGAGTGGTGGTTCGAGAAGGGGATCGACGGCTTCCGGATGGACGTCATCAACCTCATCTCCAAACCCGACGGGCTGCCGAACGATCCCGACGATCCCTTCGGTGGAGCGATGACGGGGCCGACGAACGGCCCGCGCGTCCACGAGTTCCTCTCGGAGATGAACGACCGCGTCCTCGACCGCGACTACCTCACGGTCGGGGAGATGCTCGGACCGGAGATACCGATGGAACACGCCCGCCGCTACCTGAATCCCGACGAGGACGGCCTCTCGATGTTGTTTCACTTCGAGCACATGCTGCTCGACCGTGGCGACGACATCTGGGAGCGCAGCGAGTGGTCGCTGTCGGAACTCAAGGCGGTGTTCAACCGCTGGGACGAGGGACTGGCCGAGGAGGGATGGAACTCGCTGTATCTGAACAACCACGACCAGCCACGGATGGTGTCGCGGTTCGGCGACGACGGCGAGTACAGACGCGAATCGGCCAAAGTCCTGGCGACGCTCCTGCACACCCTCCGCGGCACGCCGTACGTCTACCAGGGCGAGGAGCTGGGGATGACCAACTACCCGTTCGAGTCGCTGGACGAGTTCCGCGACGTCGACACGCTCAATCCGCTCCGAAACGCCATCGAAGACGGTGAAGTCGAGTCGTTCGATGCCGTGAAAGAGGCCATCCGGGCGAACAGCCGCGACAACGCGCGGACGCCGATGCAGTGGTCCGCCGAGGAGAACGCGGGATTCACCGAGGGTGAGCCGTGGATCGGCGTCAACCCCAACCACGAGGAAATCAACGTCGCCGCCGAGCGAGCAGACCCCGACTCGGTGTGGCACTACTACCGCGACCTGATCGCCCTGCGTGAGGAGTACGACGTCGTCGTCTACGGCGACTACGAGCCGCTCTTTCCGGAGGACGACGCGGTGTGGGCGTACACCCGGACGCTCGCGACGGCCGACGGCGAGGAACGGCTCGTGGTCGTGTTGAACTTCACCGACGCCGAGGTCGCCGTCGGCCTTCCGGACGACGTCCCTCGGGAGGGGACGCTCGTTCTCGGCAACTACGCGGACGACGAGATGGACGACGATGCGGAACTCGCGACGGGCGACCTCCTCCTCCAGCCGTGGGAGGCACGCGTCTACCACCAGTCGGCCTGACGGCCACCGGCCTCGCTCGTCCACAGTCGGCGGTGGCTCCGGACCGCGGCGACGACCGTGCGCTCGCGTCTCGTCCGCGGTCCGGACCGATGGAAAAAAGAGAACCCGTTATCGAGTTCACCCAATGAGCGTCCCCGAACACGAACGCGAGTGGTGGAAGGAGGCAGTCGTCTACCAGATCTACCCTCGCTCGTTCAACGACACCGACGGTGACGGCGTCGGCGACCTCTCCGGCGTCGTCGAGAAACTCGACTACCTCGACGACCTCGGCGTCGACGTCGTCTGGCTCTGTCCGGTCTACGAGTCGCCGAACGTCGACAACGGCTACGACGTCGCCGACTACCACGCGATCCTCGACACGTTCGGGACGATGAGCGACTGGGAGCAGTTGCTCGACGGACTACACGATCGCGGGATGAAGCTGATCATGGACCTCGTGGTGAACCACACGTCGGACGAACACGAGTGGTTCGTGAAGTCGCGCGCCGGCGATCCCGACTACGACGACTACTACTGGTGGCGCGAGGGCGAACCCGTCACCGAGACGGCGTACGACGAGGGGCTGTACGACCCCGCCGACTACGGCCTCCCGAGAGAGGCCCGCGAACGGCCGCCGAACGACTGGGAGTCGTTCTTCGGGGGGCCGGCGTGGACGTACGACGACGAGCGCGGGGAGTGGTATCTCCACCTGTTCGACCGGAAACAGCCGGATCTCAACTGGGAACACGAGCGAGTTCGCGAGGAGGTGTTCGAGCTGATGGAGTGGTGGTTCGAGAAGGGGATCGACGGCTTCCGGATGGACGTCATCAACCTCATCTCCAAACCCGACGACCTCCCCGACGGCGCGGACGACGACGCGATCGTCCGCGGTGCCGACCAGTTCGTCAACGGACCCCGCGTCCACGAGTACGTCCGGGCGATCCACGACGAGGCCGTCCCCGACGGCGCGATGACCGTCGGCGAGATGGTCGAACTGAGCGTCGACGAGGCCGCGACGTTCCTCGGCGACGACGGGGACGGGATGAGCATGGCGTTCAATTTCGACCACATGCGCCTGGACTTCGGACCCGAGGGCGGCCGCTGGTCGCGGGGCGACTGGTCCGTTCGGGAGTTGAAGGGGACGATCTCCCGGTGGCAGACGGGGCTCGACGGTCGGGGGTGGAACTCGCTGTATCTGAACAACCACGACGAGCCGCGGATGGTGTCGCGGTTCGGCGACGACGGCGTCTTCAGGAGAGAGTCGGCGACACTGCTCGCGACGCTCCTGTACACCCTGCAGGGGACGCCGTACCTCTACCAGGGCGAGGAGATCGGCATGACCAACTACCCGTTCACCTCCTTCGAAGAGATCCGGGACGTGGACACGCTGAAGAACGTCGAGGCGCTCGAACGCGAGGGACGGTTCACGAGCGACGACGACCTCCTCGAACTCGTTCGCTATCGCTCTCGGGACAACGCGCGGACGCCGATGCAGTGGTCCGCAGAGGAGCACGCGGGTTTCACCGAGGGAGAGCCGTGGATCGGCGTCAACCCCAACTACGAGGAGATCAACGTCGAGGCCGCGCGCGCGGACAGCGAGTCGGTGTGGCACTACTACCGCGACCTGATCGACCTCCGCCACGAGGAGGACGTCCTCGTCTACGGCTCGTACGATCTCCTCCTCCCCGAACATCGGTGTCTCTGGGCGTTCACACGCACCCTGACGGACGACGCGGGCGAGGTCGGAGAACGGACGCTGACGGTGCTCAACGTCGGGAGCGACGAGACCGTCTTCGAGCCACCCGCCGACGTCGCCGGCGACGCGGCGGAGTTGCTCATCGCGAACTACGCGGTCGACTCGACGACCGTCGAGCGGGAGACGCTTCGGCCGTGGGAGGCACGAGTGTACCGGTTGCAGTAGGCTCGTCGAGACGCCGGGAGGAGTGATGGCGAACTGGCGGCACTCGTGTCCCGCTCACGACGCGATGTGCCGCGCTCGCGTGTCGCGCCGTCGTGGGTCGTCAGGTCATCCCGTGCCGCGGTGAACCAGGGTTGAGTCGGGTTCGTATTTAAGCCCTCGTGCCGGGCGACTCGCAAGTGCGCTCTCACGGGTGTCCCACCGCTGGCGGTCGCGGACGCGCGACCGGCAGGCGACTGTCGGACACTCGGCCGTCCTTCGGCGGGTCTGTCTCGTCGGAACCGGTCATACTGCCCCCGGCGTGAGGTGCCCGTCGACGCCGTCTCCGTGCGCACACTCGACGGAGCCCGGACGCAACCGGTGGCGCAGCCACTGCCGCAGGATCGCAATCACCGTCTGAGTGGGACGAACCCCGTCACCAAGACGATAGCGTAGCCGAACAGGAGGATCGCACCGAAGTTTACAACCGCTTCCGTCGACATCGCTGGGAAGACAGTCCCTGCAAACAGGACCAAGAGGACGTCCAGGAACATCCCCGGGATGGACATGAGTGCAGCGGCGCTCCGCCGTGCGTCGGTCGAGAGTCCGAGCCACCAGTACACTGGGTACGTCACTGCGGCCATGAGCGGGAGTACCGAGAGGAAGAACCCGGTGAGTAGCAGTGGGTTCGTCGGGGAGAGGAGCACGTGACCAGCGAGACGGAGTAGGACGGCAATAGAGAGCCAGACACTCAGTCCCCAGAGGATCAACCACCGGCTGGTGGTTCCGTCGAGTGACACGCTCGCTGAACTGGTCGTCGTCCCACTATCAGTAGAGTGCATTGACACCTCTGTTACTGCGGGTTTCGTCCGTGTCTGTTCGCGTCTCGTCGGCCATCCGTGAGCGTATTTCGTCCTCCCAGCGGTCGAATATCGTCTCGATGATTCCGGGAGCGATGTACTCGAAGTACTTCGAGATGAGTACACCGAGCGGCCCGTACCGCGGGTCGAAGTCGAACGTGATGGTCATACGGACACCGTCATCGTCTTCTGAGAGTCGCCACTCTCCGTCCATACGAGTGAAAAACCGCCGGTGGAACACGCTACTCTCGACGTGGACCGAGACGGCGAACGCTTGCCCATCTTCCCAGTGGGTACACGTTTCCGTCCACTCGTTCCCGTTCGCATCGACACAGCGACGAATCATTCCTTCGCCCTCCCCCTCGACGACCGCGACCGTCGAGAGGTTCGGCGCGACTTCTCCGTACAGCTCCTGGTCGGTGATGACGTCCCAGACGATCGCTCGCGGGGCGTCTACCGTTCTGTGCATACTGATCGTGGTCATTGGATGGTGCAACTGAACACAGGCCGCTCGTGGAAATAAATGATCGCAGAATGATAGTTCTGTAATCCCCGTTACCGAAGATCCGTTTTGTCGTCACTCCGACCGTTCGACGCCGACGACGTCCATACGCTCGTCGAGAGTCAGTTCGAGCGCGTGCCCGTCGGACCGAATCGTGATCCTTGCCGTCCACGGGTCTTTGGAGATCACTTCTTCGGAGAACTCCCGCGCGAGCGCCCGCATCCGCCAGTACGGCAGCTCCGTCACGTCGACACCCCCGTCGTAGAAGAACGAGATCGTCGCAGGGTGGGACACGACGTGGCCGAACAGCGGAACACGTGCCTCGTACTTGCAGTTCTCACAGCGATGTATCGTCGCGACGTCGTCCGCTCCCTCGGTACCCTGGTTGAGAACGTCCATCGTCATCTCGCAGGCGCAGTTCGGACAGATTCCATCCATCGCGAGGCCAAACCGTGATCGGGTCCAGCGATCGAACACGCTCGCAAACCCCTCCGGTGATCGACCGTCGAGGCCCGCCGGCGGGAACTCGTTCCACATCACCACTGCCCCGCACTCCTCGCATTCGATGACGCCGTACTCGTCGTACCGGACGACGAGTGTGCCACCACAATCCGTACACTGGGCATCGATCGGAGCCGGCCCGATTTCTGCGTGCTGCGTGATCGATCCCGCCATCACCGCCCGCACGACTTCGCGGCCAGCCTGGGTTAGTCTGTAGCCCTCTTCACTCTTCGAGAGGAAGTGACCGACGAGTTTGTTCAGATGGTAGTTGAATTTGCCACTGTCAGGACTCCCGACCCGTTCTCTGATCTCGGAGAACGTGTTCGTCTCTTCGGCGGACTCCCAGACTGCTCGAAGAATCGCCGTTCGCATCTGATCGCCCAGGAGCCAGAAGGCTTCGTCCGGAGAGAGCCCCTCCTCGTCGGATTCCATACCGGGGTATCGATGACGAACGGCATAATGCCACACGAAGCTGTGGGAGAACCCGCTCGGCGATCTGAACCCGAGCGGTTCGGTGAGACACCTGGGAGGCAGGACGACTGCCGCTGGTGACAGCCGAGACCACCAGTGGTCGGAATCGTCGCGAGCCAGCGCGAGTCACGTGTGAATCCGATCTGCCCGCCGACCTCCTCGGGGTGTCCGACGACCTCGGCTCCGACGTCTTCGTAGGTGAGTTCGACCAGTGCGCACACGACGAGTGAGACGATGGCTGTCGAACTGTTGCCGTGTGGGAGGGGCGACTAGAGGTCCACCCACGGTTCTTCGTTCGCCCGCTCAGTTCGCTCGCCAGCGGGTCGTGATCGCTGTCACTCGTGTTCGGAAGACGTGGTTGTCGAGGGGGTGTGTCCGACAGCCCCGCGCCTCTCCCGGGAGCGACAGACCCGACGGCGAATCGCATGTCAGCTAACGAGTGGTTCCCGATACGTCGGCGATAGACGCTGCTGTCGTACGTGACGAGGCGATCGAACAGGCTCCTTTTGAACTCCGGTTGCGTACACACCCTCAACAGATGACGTTAACGAAGCGAATCATCCCCTGTATCGACGTCGACCTCGACGACGAGGGGAACGCGGCCGTCTACACGGGAGTCAACTTCGAGGACCTCAAGTACACCGGCGATCCCGTCGAGATGGCAAAACGGTACAACGAGGCCGGCGCCGACGAGTTCGTCTTCCTCGACATCACCGCCTCGGCCGAGGGGAGAGAGACGATGCTGGACACCGTCTCTCGCGTCGCCGACGAGGTGTTCATCCCGCTCACCGTCGGGGGCGGTATCCGCACGAAGGACGACATCAAAGAGACGCTCCGGGCGGGCGCGGACAAGGTGTCGATCAACACCGCCGCACTCGACCGCCCCGAGATCATCGACGAGGGCGCGCGCGCGTTCGGCTCGCAGTGTATCGTCATCTCGGTCGACGCGCGCCGCCGCTACGACGAGGCCGGCGAGTACTACGAGCAGGTCGACGGTGAGTCCTGCTGGTTCGAGTGCACGGTCAAAGGTGGCCGCGAAGGGACCGACATCGACGTGGTCGAGTGGTCCGAAGCGGCCGAGTCCCGCGGGGCGGGCGAGCTCTTCGTCAACAGCATCGACACGGACGGCACGAAGGACGGCTACGACATCCCGCTCACGAAGGCGGTCTGTGACGCGGTCTCGACGCCGGTCATCGCCTCGTCGGGCTGTGGCGGCCCGGAACACGCCTACGAGGTGTTCACGGAGGCGAACGCCGACGCCGCGCTCGCGGCGTCGATCTTCCACTTCGACGAGTACACCGTCCGCGACGTCAAGGAGTACCTCGACGAACACGGGGTGCCGGTCCGACTCGAGGACTGAGCATGCGGCGTGGTAGCGTATGAACTAAGCCGCTCCGCTCACGTCTCGTCGTCCGTGCGCCTCATCTACCCCGCCTTCACCGCCGCGATGGCGCTCGCGTCGCTGGTCTGTCTCCTCGACGCCCGCGAGTCGCGCGACCGGACCATCCTGTACGCGACCGCCGTCGTCTACGGACTCGTGCTCGAGAAGGCCACCATCGTCTTCTTCGACGCGTACACCTACCCGGCCGCGTCGTACGTGTTCGACGCGTTCGGCATCCCGCTGGCCATCGGGCTCGGCTGGTCGGCGGTCATCTACGCGGGGATCGCCACCGCCGAGAGAGTCGGACTGACCACGTCGCTCCCCGCCTTCACCGCGCTGTACGCTCTGCACGTCGATCTCGCGATGGACGCCGTCGCCATCCGCGTCCCGTTCTGGGAGTGGACGCCGCCGGGGCCGTGGTTCGGCGTCCCCCTCGGCAACTTCTTCGGCTGGTTCTGCGTCGCCCTGCTGTTCCCCCTCTGGTTCCGGACGCTCCGTCGGCGAACCGCGAATCCGCTGGTTCTCGGCGGCGGCACGCTCGTCGGATCGCTCGTCACCCTGCAACTCCTCTTGGAGGTGTGGGTGCGGACGGTCGATTCGGTCACGCTGGGTGCCAGCATCCTCCTCGTGCTGGGTGCCGGAGCGACCGCTCTCGTCGTCCGCGACAGCCCGCGGTTCGACGTGACCCCGCCCCGGACGGCGTTCGTCGTCGCGCTCGTCTACCACGGCTTCTTCCTCGCCGTCCTCTTCGCCACCGGCATCCACCGGACGACGCCGCCGCTCGTGATCGTCTCGGGCGGGATGCTCCTCCTCGGACTCGCCGTCCACGTTCGGCCGGGCGACCTCGGACGATCGGTGCGGCCGTGACTTCTGAGGTACCCCGTCGGGGGAAGACGCGCCGCGCGGCGAACTCGGCAGGTGACGTCGAACGAGAGAACCGAGAACCGATTACAGCGCCGCCTCGAACGCGTCGCGGAACTCCCGTGTGGTCTCCTGCACGCGGCCCGCAGCGTCGGCGAGCGCGTCGAGCGGGTCGACGCCGGACTCGGTCTTCAGCGTCAGGATCGGTTCGGTCTGCCCACCGGACTGTTCGGGGTTGACGTCGTACGTCGCCGCCGCGACGCCGGGTGTCTCCAGCAGACTCCCCTTGAGGACGTTCATGAACGTGTGGTCCTCTCCAGCGACCTCGATGCGGAGTTGTTCGTCAGTCTTGTCGATGACCCGCAGTTCCATACACTCACTTCCCCGGTGACGCGTTTCAACGTTTCGTGTCCCGCGCGCTCTCCCCCGCCTCCCGTTCCGTCGCGACCGTCCGTTCGGCTCGTCGCACCGGTCGTCGACGGACGGGATAAGTCGTCAGTGGGCGTGAGAGCGGTCCTCAGCGAGCAGGAAAGAGGCTGTCGACCCGAACGTCCGTGTCGACCAGCGCGTACGCGTCCCCGTCGCGTTCGACGACGCCCGCGTGGGCGAGGTGGTCGAGGTGGGCCCAGGCTTCACCCGGACCGTGCAGGATGTGGATCCCCTCGAGGCCGCCGAACAGGTGGGCGGAGACCGTCCAGACGTCGCAGGGGCCGTGTGTCGACAGGACGTCGACGACACGTCGCGTCCGCTCCCTGTGGTGGTCGAGGATCGTCCGTGCCCGTTCGGCGGGCGCGTCGATCGCGTCGCGATGTCCGGGCCACACGCGCCGCCACCCGGCGTCGGCGACGCGTTCGAGGCTCTCGACGTACCGCTGCAGCGGCGCGTCGACGCGGAGATCCGCCCCGCCGACGTTCGGCGTATACTTCGGGAGGACGACGTCGCCGACGAACGCCTCGCGACCCTCGGCGGCGTCGAACGCGAACCCGCAGAGGCCGGCGGCGTGGCCCGGCAGGTGGACGACGTCGAGGACGGAGCCGCCGATCCACAGACGGTCGCCGTCGGTGAACGGGGTCACGTCGACCGGCTCACCCTGCGCCCCGGCGTGCGAGTCGAGGAACGAACGGAGCTCCCCGCGTGGTCCGTCGGGGATCCGCCACTCCTCGAATCGGCGCTCCTCGAGGGCGTGATACCGGTCCCACGCCGTCTCCTCGCCCGCGACGAGCGACGCGTCGGCCGCGTGGACGTGGACGGTCGCGTCGCTGGCGGCCTGGATCTCTCCCGCCAGTCCCGCGTGGTCGGCGTGCCAGTGCGTGAGCACGACGTCGTCGACGTCCGCGATGGCGTAGCCGTATTCGGCCAGCCCCGCCTCGAGTTCGGCGCGCGTCTCCTGGGTCGAGACCCCGGCGTCGACGAGTCCCAGCCGCTCGTCCGCGCCCGTCCCGCCGAGGACGTAGACGTCGTTCAGCCCCTCGAAGACGGTGTTGCCGAGCTGGATCCGGCGGACGGTCGCGACCTCGTGACCGTCGTCGGGACTGCCGGGTCGGTCTCCGGTCATGTACTTCGTCCCCGTGGCGTGGTAATGAGCGTTTTCACCGCCACCGATCCCCGCCTCTCCCGTCCACGCTCGGCGTGCGACCAGCGGACGGACGAGGGCAGCCATCGCTCGGGAGGACGGAGGCAAACGGGGACCGCGTCGGACGCGGGCCCCGGACTGACCAAGCCACTGCGAGGAGCACCAGTCCTGCAGGTGCCTGACGCGCCCGGCGGAGTCGGTACCACGCGCGCCATGAAGTCGTTAGACGGATGTATTGAAAAAGGTGGTGTTAGTGCCAATTACGACCATATATCCGTTTCAAGACGAAAGAATCGTGTGTTACTATGCCATCTTGTTGAATACGAACGACTCAGTTCCACACAGACGTCGACGTGCGGTCCGTCCGACGTTCGGAGACACTCCTCTCCGAACGCGCCCCGTCGACACTGGCGACGACCGTGGTCACCGAACGTGGTACGGCTGATCGCCGGCGATGAACCGTCCGAGATCGACCTCGCGGCGGTAGTCGGTCCGCTGGAGCTCTCGGAGCCCGGCCACGAGGCGGTCGTGGTGCGTGTCGTCCCACTCGGCGGGGTCGACAACCGGGACGACGAGAAAGCCCGATCCACGGAGTTCGGTGCCGTGCAGCGCGTCCATGTCCAGCGGCGGGTCGACCGCCCGGGCGGTGTAGTTTTTCAGGACGTGCGCGGTCGCCCGGGGACCGACGGGGACGAGCACGTGCGCGGCGATCGCGCGGAGTTCGGCGTCGAAGTACCGCTCCATCTCGGTGTACGACGCCTCGTCGGGCGTCCCGTCGGTCGGCACACACATGTGGAGGTACGAGAGGAAGGTCCGCTCGACGTCCGGTTCGTCGCCCGCCGTCTCGAGGAGTCCCGCGGCGACCAGCGCGTCCTGCAACCGGTAGCCGGCGTCGTTCGTGAACGGGACCCCGGTCTCGGCCCCACCGTGGACGCCCGGATGGTCGCCGACGACGTGGAAGTGGGCGTTGGCGTCGCCGTAGCCGGGGACGTACCGTGGACACGGCGGCTCCATACCGAAGGGGTTCCTGATTCGATCCGTGACGTTCCTCACGGCACGGCGTACGGCGGGGATGACTAAATCGGTCCGGTTTCGGGACGGTCGGTCACGTGGAACGCATCCGACCGGGTTCGCGACGGGCGCGACACCGACGGAGGGGCGGACGAGCGCGAGACGTGGGCACGGACTCGACGAGAGAGCAGCGATACGAGACGAGAAGCGTCCGGGTGGCCGAGGCGACGACGTACTCCGGTCTCACGCGTTCGTTCCCGGTGTCACAGCTCGACGCCGGAGGGAATGAGGCTCTCCGACCGGAGGAGGTTCCCCTCGGCGTCGTACACCAGGAACGTCCCTTTCTCGTAGACGACGAGGTCGTCGTCTTCGAGGGTGATCTCGACCCGGTACTGGCCGTCGTCGGCGTCGGCGGTCCGGCCGAACTCGCGTGCGGCACGGATGAACCGAAGGACGTCCTCGGCCGACTCGTTGAGCTCGAGGATGAAGTCGCCCGTCATCCGGTTCGTGACGCCGACGACACCGCTCGCGTCCTCCGTGTCCAGCGCGTCGACGAGACGGAACGCGACGTCGATCTCGGACGCGGCGAGGAGTTCGCCGTCCCCTCCCGTCAGCCGCTCTGTGAGCAGTTCTCTGGGGCCGTGGAAGTCGATACGCACCAGTGGCTTGTGGGGTTGTTCCCCCGCGTCGACCCAGTCGACGTCGCGGACGTCCAACGTGAAGTAGTCGCGCCTCATTCGACAGGCCAGCCTAAGGTGTGCCTCCGTATGAACGTAACGCCCGGCGGCGACAGCTTTTTTCACTCGGGCCGTCCCCACGCGGTATGGTTTGGGTCCGCTCGGAGTACGCCGGGGAACTCGCCGTGCTGTCGGCGTGGCTGACGGCCTTCATCCCCTGGAACGTGACGTTCTCCTCCGTCGCGGGCGGCAGCGTTCTGTTCGTTCGCTTCCCCTTCGTCCAGGTTCGGTACACCTACGGCGTCCCGTTCGCACAGGGTGTCGCCGTCGCGGACCCGCTCTCGGCCATCGCGTTTCAGGCCGGCAACTCCATCGCGGTCGCCTACCAGGTGTGGGCGGTCGGCGCCGGCGTGTTCGCCCTCGCCTTCGTCTTCTCGATCGTCTACTACGTCGCCGAGGAACGGGTCGAGGCGTTCCCCGTCGACCCCGTCCGACTGATGGGCGTCCTGCTCGGCCTCTCGGGGCTGATCCTCGCCGCGTCGACGTACCTCCTCGCGACCCGTGGCTTTCCGGGGGTGCCGATCCCAGTCGGCGTGGCGTTCCTCCTGCTGTTCGCCGGCGTCCTCCTCACCATCGAACGAACCGACTGACCGGTGGAAACCCCACACCGTCCACCGGTGGTTCGCTCGTCGAGTCCGAATCTCACGGCTGAGAAGCCCGGACGAACGTTTTTATCCCCCGGAGTGGGATCTGTGATAAGTCATACAATCTGATATATGTCGGGACACACACTCGACGGCGAACCCGACGCGGCCGCGACACCCGTCGGAGACCACGCCGAACGCGACCTCCTGAGCGAACTCAAGCGGACGCTCTCGGTGCTCCGTGGTGGACAGTTCGAGGTTCCCCCGCTTCGACCAGGTACCGACGGCCCGCTGAGCCGCTTTTCCGTCCCCGCGAACAACGAGGAGGTCGAACGCTACTGGGTGAACGCGCCGTTCGCGTACGTGGTCGTGACGTACGACACGGAGGCGAGCGAACACCTGTATCACGTGGTCGAACCCGACCTCGATGCCTCCGAGTCGGCCCTCCTCGCGCGCATCCGGCGCGACATCCGCGAGCCGCTCCTCTACCACGACGGCGCCGACCCCACCGGCGAGCAGACGCTCCGGACGGAGCTCGCGTCGGTGCTCGGCGAGTACGGGATCGACGTCGCGCCCGCCACGTTCCACACCTTCCTCTACTACCTCCTCCGCGACTTCCGGGGGTACGGGCGGACGGATCCGCTCATGCGCGACCCACACATCGAGGACATCTCCTGCGACGGCTACGACCTCCCCATCTTCGTCTACCACGACACCTACACGGACATCGAGACGAACGTCGCCTTCGACCGCGAGGCGCTGGACCACTACGTCGTCAGGATGGCCCAGCGATCCGGCAGACACATCAGCATCGGTGACCCCGTCATCGGCACGACGCTCCCGAACGGGTCACGCGCCGAACTCGCGCTCGGCGAGGAGGTCACGCCGCGGGGCTCCGCGTTCACCGTCCGGATGTACGCCGACGAACCGTTCACGCCGATCGACCTCGTGCAGTTCGGGACGTTCTCGATCGAGCAGATGGCGTACCTGTGGCTCTGTATCGAACACAACCGGTCGCTCATCTTCGCCGGCGGGACGGCCTCGGGGAAGACCACGTCGATGAACGCCGTCTCGATGTTCATTCCGCCACGTGCGAAGGTGCTCAGCATCGAGGACACCCGCGAACTGTCGCTTCACCACGACAACTGGCTCTCCTCCGTGACGCGACAGCGGCTCAACGAGGGGACCGACATCGACATGTACGACCTCCTCCGTTCGGCTCTCAGACACAGGCCGGAGTACATCATCGTCGGCGAGGTCCGCGGCGAGGAGGCCGTGACGCTGTTCCAGGCGATGAACACGGGACACACGACGTTCTCGACGATGCACGCCGACAGCGTCGAGACGGTCATCAACCGGCTCGAGAACGAGCCGATCAACGTCCCCCGACCGATGGTGCAGTCGCTCGATCTCCTCTTGGTGCAGACGCTCACCAGACTGGACGACGAACGGGTGCGACGGTCGAAGACCATCGGCGAGGTCGGGAAGATCGACCAGCGGACCGGCGAACTCGACTACGCGAGCGCGTACTCGTGGAACGTCGAAACGGACAGCTTCGACCGCCACGACAGCACGCTGCTCGACGAGATCCGTCGCGACCGCGGGTGGACGCAGACGGAACTGCGCCGCGAACTGCGAAACCGCGAACGGTTCCTCCGCGTCCTCGCAGATCGGGGTGTGAACGATTACCGGCAGTTCACCGCGCTCGTCAACGAGTACTACGCCCACCCCGACGAGGTCCTCGAGTGGCTCGACGCCGCCCAGGAGCCGTGAAGCCGGCATGGTCCTCCACTACCTCCCGCTGGTCGCCGTCTGTGGGCTCTGTCTCGTCGTCGTGCTCACCCCCGTGAGCACGACCGCCGATCGGCTGGTCTCGCTCGTCGCGTTGCGGCTCTTCGGCGACTACGTCTCCCGCGAGACCGACCGCCGAGACCGCGAGCTCGAGCGGATGCGGGCCGCGCACGTCGGCGGTACCCACCGCCGGTTCGCCGCTCGGACGATGCTCGTCTCGCTCGTGTTCGGGATCACGGGCGCCGTCGTCGGCGTCTACGCGGCTGCCGGTGTTCTCTCCGTGCTCTCGGCCGAGCCGACGGCCGTCCGCGAGTCGGCGCCCCCGATGCTGGGCGTGCTCGGCGATCTCGCCCGACTGTCGGCGATCGACCTCGGGCGACTGTTCGTTGTCACCGCCGGGGTGAGCCTCACCGTCGGTCTCCTGCTCGCGGTGATCGGCTACTGGTCGCGGTGGGTCTACCTCGGTCAGGTGGCACACGCCCGGCGGAACGCGATCGACGCGTCGCTCCCCCGGACCGTCGCGTTCGTCTACGCGCTGTCGCGGTCGGGGATGCCGTTCCCGTCGGTGCTCACGACGCTGGCGAAGAACGAGCACGTGTACGGCGAGGCCGCCCGCGAACTGGCCGTCGCCGTCCGCGAGATGAACGCGTTCGGGACCGACGTCGTCTCCGCGCTGGCCACCACCGGCGAGCGGACGCCGAGCGACGATCTCGAGGAGTTCGTCGAGAACCTCGGGAACGTCCTCTCGAGCGGCCGGAGCCTCTCGTCGTTCCTCCGGCTGCAGTACGAACGCTACCAGGAGGCGGTTGAGGCCCAGCAGGACAAGTATCTCGACCTGCTGGCGGCGTTCGCCGAGATCTACGTCACCGTCCTCGTCGCGGGGCCGCTGTTCGGTATCACGGTGCTCGTCGTCATCGGTCTCGTCATCAGCGACACGACGCTGCTGATCCAGCTCATCACGTACCTCGGCATCCCGCTCGCGAGCGCTACCTTCATCGTCTACATCGACAGCATCACAGAGGCGCTGCGCGGGCCGGGGTGGCAGAGCGCGCTCGACGTCGCGAACGACGAGGTTCCGGACCGTCGCCTCGTCGCGGCCGACGCGTCGCTCGCCGCCGACGGCGGCCACGCGGCCGCCGACCGGACGACGCTCGCCCGTCTCGACGCGTACGACCGGCTCGAACCGCTCCGTCGCTGGCTCTCCGACCCGTACGAACAGCTTCTGCGGCGACCCACCGCGACGATCTACTTCACGCTGCCACTGATGCTGCTCTGGTTCCTCTTCCGGATCGGCTTCGAGCGGGCGTCGCCGTCGCACGTGGCCGCCGTGCTCGGATCGCTCTCGGCGCTCGACCTGACCACGGTCGTCACCCGGTTCGACGGGCCGCTCATCGAGGCGTCGATCGTCATCCTCGGTGGGATCTCGCTGGTCTACGAGGCGCGGAAGCGTCGGTACCGGAGTCTCGAAGACGCGACGCCCGACTTCCTCGACCGGATGGCGAGCGTCAACGAGGCGGGACTGACCGCGATCGAGAGCATCCACAAGATCGCACGGACGGATCTCGGCTATCTCGGCGAGGAACTGCAGCGTGCCTCGCATGACATCTCGTGGGGTGCCGACGCGTCGACGGCACTGCGGCGGATGGCCAACCGGAGCCACGCACCGTCGCTCCGACAGTCGATGACGCTCATCACCAACGCGATGACCGTCAGCGGCGACATCTCTCCCGTGTTGCGGATCGCCGCCAACGAGGCACAGAGCGCGCGGCAACTGCGTCGCGAGCGCCGGCAGGAGATGGTCATCTACCTGCTCGTCATCTACCTCTCCTTCTTCGTCTTCCTCGGCATCATCGCGGCACTGACCGTCTCGTTCATTCCCGCGATCGAGGAGGCGGGTCGCTCTCCGGTGCTCAACAACGGTGCCGTCTCCGTCGGGATCTTCGCCGGACTGCGCGACGTCCAGACCGACGGCTACCGACTCCTGTTCTTCCACGTCTCGGTCGTTCAGGCGGCGTGTTCCGGGCTCATCGCGGGACAGCTCGGGGAAGGGAGCGTCTACGACGGGCTGAAACACGCGACGATCCTGCTGATCCTCGCGTACGGCCTCTTCGCCGTCCTGTGACGGTGCGCTCTCCCACGAGGAGGCTGACTGCCGAGCGGCGGCTGCGGTGACGGCGCTGACCCTGCACCACGGCCGGCGACCGTCGACGGGTCACCGCTCCCCGTCCGCCCCGTTGCGGTGTCAGGAGGGCAGGCCTGCGACGTCGAGAGGGCAGCCCTACGGCATCGAGAGAGTCGGTTTTAGTACGCGTGTGTCGACGTCCGTGTATGGCCGACGACCTCCGGCGGACCTACGACCGCATCGCCGAACACTTCGCCGCCACCCGGGAACACGCGTGGCCGGAGGTCGAGTCGTTCCTCGACGGCCGAACCGGGCGGTGGGCGGTCGACGTGGGCTGTGGGAACGGTCGCCACACCGAACTGCTCGCGGCTCACGCTGACGTCGCCGTCGGATTCGACGTGAGTCGCGGGCTGTTGGCCGAGGCCGAGGCTCGCGCGGCCGACCGCGGGTTCGAGACGGCGCTCGTCCAGGGCGACGCCGCCGCGCTCCCCTTTCACGACGGGCGGTTCGACCTCGCGGTGTACGTCGCGACGCTGCACCACCTCCGACCCAGAGCCCGCCGCGTCGCCAGCCTCGACGAACTCGCCCGCGTCCTCGCTCCGGGGGGACGGGCGGTCGTGAGCGCGTGGGCGACCGTCCACGACCGGTTCGCCGACGAACACGCCGACGCCGACGCCGGCTTCGACACGCACGTCGACTGGACGCTCCCCGGTGGCGAGACGGTCCCCCGGTTCTACCACATCTACGCGCCGGCGGAGTTCCGCGCCGACCTCGACGCCTCGAGGCTCGTCCCTACCGAGGTGTTCGTCTCCAGCGGCAACTGCTACGCCGTGGTCGGCCCGGCGTCGGCGTGACTCCGTCCGTGTGCGGGACCGGGCTGGACGGCAGACGACCGACGCGACGGCCGGGACGCGGCAGTCGTCGATCGGTCAACCCCCCCGCCGTTCGTGTGGTATGTCGACACACGTCGGGTGGATGTGCGCGGCGCACGAACGTCCGACGTTTATGCTTCCGCAGCCCAATCTGTGAGTGATGGCTGATTCGTCTACTGTCAGGGAGTTCGAGGTCGTCGTCGTCGGTGGCGGACCGGCCGGGCTGACGTCGGCGCTGTACACCACGCGACTGGGACACGACACCGCGCTCGTCGACCGCGGCGGCGGCCGCGCGGCGATGATGCTCGACACGCACAACGTGATCGGCGTGCCCGAGTCGGTGTCCGGCAACGAGTTCCTCCAGACGGCCCGCGACCAGCTCACGGCGTACGGCACGGAGCTCGTCCGCGACTTCGTCACCGACGTCTCTCGCGACGAGGACGGCCGGTTCCGACTCGGCGGCAACGAGGGCGAGTACGTCGCCGACCGCGTCGTGCTCGCCGTCGGCTTCAACGACGAGCGTCCGAAGCCACCGCTGCCGCGGACGGGCCGTGGCCTCCACTACTGTCTGCACTGCGACGCGTACATGTTCGTCGACGAGTCGGTGTACGTGATGGGGCACTCCGACTCCGCGGCGTACGTGGCGATGATCATGCTCAACTTCACCGACGAGGTGGACATCCTGCTGCGGGGCGAGGAGCCCACGTGGAGCGACGACACCGACCGGCTCGTTCGCGCCCACCCGGTCGACATCGTCGAGGAGGACGTCGTCGGGCTCACGAAGGACGACGACGGCTGGCTGGAGAGCTTCGAGTTCGCGGACGGCCAGGTCAGAGGGTACAAAGGTGGGTTCGCCATGTACGGCTCGAACTACAACACGGGACTCGCGGAGCAACTGGGCGTCGCGCTGACCGACGACGGGACCATCGACGTCGACGACCACGGCCGGACCTCGGTGGACGGGGTGTACGCCGTGGGCGACATCGTCCCCGGCCACAACCAGATCCCCGTGGCGATGGGGATGGGCGCGAAGGCCGGGATCGCGATCCACATGGAACTCCGGGAGTTCCCGAAGTCGCTCGAGGAGATCGAACGCGAGGGCCCGGTCGACGGCGAATCCGTCCCGGGGATGTCCGAGGAACTGCGCGAGACGGCGCGGGCGCACGGCGACGACTGACAGCAGCGGATCGGGCCGTTCGCTCGGGTCCCGGGCGACCGAGTGACGTGTCCGTCCTGTCGTGAACGAGCGAGTAACGTAACACCCTTATCCCGTCGTTGGATACGGTGGAGTGAACGCTTCGCTTCGACGCCGGTGGTGAGCGATTCCGTCGGAATCGCGAGCCTCGGAGCGAACGAAGTGAGCGCCGGTGGTCTAGTGGTAGGACCTGAGCCTTCCAAGCTCATGGCCCGGGTTCGAATCCCGGCCGGCGCATTCTGCGAGGAACGGACGTGACGAGCGAATGCGCCCCGAAGGGATTCGAATCCTGCCAGTCGCGCGCAGCGAGGCACGAGCGAGCACGTCTGGCTCCGGTTCGAATCCCGGCCGGCGCATTCTGCGAGGAACGGACGTGACGAGCGAATGCGCACCGAAGGGATTCGAATCCTGCCAGTCGCGCGCAGCGAGGCACGAGCGAGCACGTCTGGCTCCGGTTCGAATCCCGGCCGGCGCACTATAGCGGCCTTCTCTCCCGTGTTTTCGGCAGAATCCGGTGATCCACCAGTGACATGGAAAAAGCTCAGGACCCACCCCTCGAAAACAAAGGTCAACGCCGTACAGCGGCTTTAAAAACTATCCGGACTATCTCACTAGAAAACAGAACATCCAAAGGTGGTATCGAATGATAATTCGACAAGAAGAGACGGTGTGCGGTGTGAAGCCGGTTTCGAAACATGCCCAGAAGCAGTTGAATCTGCGACAAGTTGAGGACTACCGCAGTCACCGGAAGCAATTGATCCAGTGGATGGCTCAATTGGGTAAAGACCCTGAGAAAGCGGAGGGGTACGCCAGTGAGACGGTAAAACAGCGTGCGTACCGTTTGGACAGGTTTTACCGCCGGGTGTGGAACGAACAGGAGGAAGGATACACCACGCGGATGAGTATATGCGGTATCTCGCGGTTCAGGACCACTCGTTGAGTTACAAGACTTCGATGCAGAAGGCGGTGAATACTCTGTTCAAGTTCCAGGACTTCAAGAACAAGGAGGACGCCGGTTGGGAGCCGGAGATCAAGTTCAACAATGACTCCACAAGCCATAACCCGCGTGGCTTCTTGACTGACGTGGAGCGCCGGAAGCTCCGTGAGGCCAGTCTTGAACATGGTTCTGTCCCACACTACAGTTTGGTCACTTCTGAATAGCGTGATTGCTGGAAAGCATACTCGCACAGCGGTTCGGGAAGCCGAAAGATGAGATCGGGTTGAGTGACTGGGAACGTGCGAACAGCTTCAAAATCCCTTCCTTGGTGAATACGAGTTTGGATGCAGGTCTTCGGCCTGTGGAGGTGGCTTGTGCAAAGGTTTCGTGGGCGTGAGCTTGAGCACGTGGAGAAGCATCTCTCGAAGGACTTCGAGGTCTGGATTGTCTGTCAGAATCATGCTGTTCTAGAGGATATCTTGTCAAACCTTGTCGAGAGGATGAAAATGAAAATCGGTTAGTGGTTAGGCTAGTCTCTGAGATTGATAAAATGATCTGACATTTCTGTTTCAGAGATGAGAACAATACGTAGCAATTCGGCGTTTAGATGGCTATGTCCTGGAAGAAGCTAGGATCGCTGTCAATCCTATAGCTGTAGTTTGGATGGAAATAACAGACAAGAATTTCATAGCAGAATACGATTTATCAATGCATAATATAATACCAAGAGTTAAGTTGGAGGCAGACCCCTGTCAGGACATGATTGAGGAGTTGGAAAAGCAAGCACGTCGATATCAGGAAATTCAAGACGAACTCGGCTCAATTCAATCTCAGTTGCAGGAAGCAAGGAGTGAAAAGTTCGGAACAGACTCCTCGGAGACAGAAGAGCGTGCCCGTGCGTTTTTCGCGGATGTAACTGATAACGGTGGTGAGATTGAGGATATTGACGAGTTAAAAGAGAAATTACGGCAGACACAAGCTGAACGTGAAACAACGAGAGACAAGCTTTGGGATCTGTTGAAGAACTTCCAGCTTCCGCTTGATCATTCTATCAAGCAGACCGATGATGGACTCGTAATGTTCCCTTACGACCGGGAACTCACTCCTGAGGTCACCCAAAGCATCGAAGACGTCCTTACCGATGTAGATCTCACAAAAAATGGGGTTCAGATGGGCCAGAACGCGGTCATTGCCGACACGGACGATGTAGAAGAGGCGATGGACATGGTTCAGAACAGAATCGATAAAATCCGTGCCAGCGCCAACATCCGTGGCGAAATCGATCAAGAAGTAGAGAACCTCCGCAGTCGAGATGAGAAACTCGTGAAGGCACTATATGTATTACACAAAGAGGAACACCCTCTGTCGAAAGCTGAACTCGAGGATCGTATCGAAGTGGAGGACGGCGCACTACGAGGTGTGCTCTACTATTCGTTCAAAAACGACGAGTATCTGACAAAGAACGGAAAGGAATTCTCGCTCTCCGAACTTGGTGAGATGGTAATGGAGCAGTACGCTCAGCATTACAACCCCTTCTCCGACAGCACTGACGCGGGACCAGACACAGATACCACCCAGGAGGAACTTGCATGACAGAACCTGTAGACAACGAAGAGAAGAACGACATACCAAAAGATGAACTCCCAATTCGAGACCTAGTAGATCAATATTTTGAGGCCCTGGATAGCGATATCGATAAAGAGAGACGCTCAGAGATTACTGAAACCATCGAGGCTCTAGAGGTCCGTCACGAGAAGTTCGTTAGAGAGTACGGTGACGACGACCCCGAGACAGTTGATCTAAGAAAACGTATAGACGAACTCACTGAAGAGCAAGAACAGATTGATATCTCTGAACGACGGGCAGAGGTACTCGCCGATGAAATAGCCGAGAGAGTAGTTGGCTTTCGACTGACCGAGGAATGGCTGGACGGCCGAGTGCTTGAAGGAGTTAACCATGTGCTTGTGGGAGAACGTGAACCGCAACTCCTTGTGGAGGGTGTGCGGGTTGACGAAGAACTCGATGCGTCCTCATTAGATGAAATCCGCCGTCTCGATCTAATCGACACGGTTCGACAGCTGGCAAAAGACCGGCTTGGCACGAGTACCGAGGCAGGCGATGTCTGGAACTCGATTCAAGGAAGTTCCTACGAGGTGCCCTTCTTGACGGTGGCTACTGAGGGTGAAGCCACTGCAAAAGATGTTCTGAGCCATGTCGATGAGGATATTTCTCGAGATACTGCTGGAGCCAGACTCCGAAATGCATCCAACAAGCTCAGCATGAATCCATACTTCCGGACTGATGGAGTGTATTCGCTTTCAACTGTAGGAAAGTATCTTCTCCGGGAGTATGCTGAATACACAGACGACGATCTGACTGAGAAGAGTGAGAATGTCGAGAGAGGTGAAGACGAAAAAGGTGAGAGAGACGGATCACTCTCGTCATTCACAGATAAAATCGATCAGGTTACCGCTGACGGAGGTGACGAAGATGAGTGAAGAAAGCGAGGAGAAACTAACCGGCCCTCGAATAGGAGATCTTGCAAGAGAATATCTTGAAGCTGAGACCGAGGGTCCTGATCACAGCGAACGCCTCGCTAAGCTTCGAGAACTCCGATCAGAGCTGAAGATCCGGCGAGAGGATTACAGCGAGCGTTTCAGCCCGAGCCATCCGATCGTGAAACGGATAGATAAGAAGATTGAGTCAATAGATGCCGATATCGAGGATTTAGAGCAGGAACAGGAAGTTCAAGAGTCCCTGAGAGATGACTTTCTCAAGATTTCTGAGCAGTTTGAGCTAACTGAGGAATGGCTTCAACCGATAGCGCTTCGGGCGCTAAACCATGCACTGTATGGTTCTGAGAGGGAGGACCTGATTATCGACAAGACCCGTATCGAAACCGTAGAGGACGTGACTGAACTCTCGTATCTTGAACGGCTGGACTTCGAGGAAAAGATGCTCCGAGTGATCGAAGATGCACGAGGGAACTCATCACATACAGACGAGATCTGGGAGTGGGTCCAGCAGGAAGATCGACTTGAGCTGTTCGCCGTTATGTCCAGCGAAGCCTCGGCCGACAAGAACCGGCTTAGCGATGTCTTAGGAATTGAATCAAAGACCGCGAAGAACAGGGTTGAGTACCCTATCTATCAGCACGGGCCAGAGCTTACACCCTACCACAGTGAGGGCGGCACCTACAGGCTCACTACACCAGCACGGTATGTGGCAGCGAAGCACGGTCCATTCGAATATAATGAAATGGAGAAAGAGGTGGAAGAAACTGCGACCGGGGAAGACGAAGGAACGCTCTCGTCTTTCGCTCAGGTTGATGATCAGGGAGACGAGGTTGCGGTAGATGGAGGTGATGTGGATGAGTAGCGCTGAGCGACCCGATGACGACTCGGTTGAGCGTTCGGTTGAGACGGTTGCGACGGAATACCTTGAAGAAGTTCGTCGGGACCAAGATTCGGACAAGCGACTTCCAGAGCTCAGGTCAAGGTTGGAGGAGAGAAAGGCGATGCGAGAAGAATTCGCCGACCGTCACGCTGAAGATAGCCCTTTTCTCCGCCGGTATGATCAGAGTATTGAGGAACTGGAAGCTGAGATCGAGGAAAAAGAAGCAAAACTACATCAACATGGACGGCTGAAGGAGGAACTGCTGGAACTGTTCAAGGAGTTTGAACTCGCGGAACCCTGGCTGAACTTAAAAGTGCTCCAAGCGTTCAATCACGCAGTAACTGGTAAGGAGCAAGATTCCATCGTTGTTAGTCAAATCTCAATTTGCAGTCCAGAAGATCTGACCGAAGTTGATGAGGAGACCAGGTGGCGAATTGAAGACGAAATCGTGTGCTTGGCGACCGAGGAACAAGGCGAGGCAAATCATACCAATAAGATCTGGGAGTGGATGCAGGAGCATGATTATGACGAGGGGTTCGCAGTCGTGGCTTCAAAAAATGGGGCGAACGCTGCCCAGGTTGCAGAGGTATTAGGGCAGGAGCAGAAAGAGACGAGGAACCGTCTTGATAGGCCAATCTATCGGCGGGATCGTTTTGTACCGTATTACAGAGTGGATGGGGAATTCAAGCTCTCGACGGCGGGCCAATATCTTGCCTCGAAATATGGTCCGTTTGAGTCAGGAAAGAACGGCAATAAGGACTCCGATAACTCTGATGACTCTGGTGATGACGGCGATGGTCAGATGAGTTTTGAGGACATGGAGTAAACTCTATGATCGGTTGTGGAACTTCCTGTCAGCCGTGGATCACGGGTTCGCTTTCCTCGGCGAACGGTTCAGCGAGACCGATTTCTCGTGTTTTGCCCTGCTTACCTCCATAGTGGTATTCGGCGTCCAGTATCCCTAAGCGTTCGAAGTCAGTGATTACGTCGCTGATGCTGCGCTGGCTTACGCTGTCTTCTGAGTATACACTACAGAGAGTCTCGTAACGTGAATAAACTTCCCCGGTTGTCACAGGTCTCTGTGATTCCTTCTATAGAGGACCTAGCTGTCGCTGATCCAGAAAAGGTAGCTAGTATTTTTGATTTAACAGAGTCACAGATTGAGAGCTGGGGGGAAGAGGCTAGATACTCACTAACTCCTGATGAATGATGTTTGTTCGGCGCTATTTGTGTTGTATTTCTAGAAGTCTCGGTTTGCAGCTTCCATACAGATATGAATTAAACTCGGACGGGTTTAGCGTCGCTGAGTTCAAGACTCAGCTCCCGGGTTTTTAATAATCGGTGTGTTGTAGAGTGTCAATGGAAAGACCCGGACGCTGAAAACATAGAATAACCGGAAGAGCCTCAGTCACCGATCAGCGTGAAATTACGTCACAGACAACGTTGATCAAAACTCTGGTTTGGGCGTGATTTCATGTTTGACAGACGTTTGAGCCTTCCAAGCTCATGGCCCGAGTTCGAATCCCGGCCGGCGCACTCCCTGCGGTCGTCCGCCGCCCGACGTTCACCTCGCTCCGCTCGGTGAACTCCCGGCCGGCGCATCTCCTCGAAGAACTACAGCGCGGAGTTTCGTCTCCACGCACCTCGGTTCGAGAGCGATGCGTTACGTAGGATTCGAACCCCGTCAGCCACTGTTCCGAGCGTCGACACGTGACGCGGTCCCGAAATCCCCTCTTACAACCGCTCCCCGAGGTGATTTCTCGAAATAAAGACAATCATATTACACGTAGTAGGCGTATATCTGCGTTCGAGTTGTACACTGACCGTCATATCACGTCGAACGGTGTGACGATCAACAGATAGGAGAAAATACACGATGCCAGCTTCGTTCGAGATATACAACGACGGGAGCGGGGAGACGCGGTGGCTACTCCGGGCGGCGAACGGTCGGGTCATCGCCGACTCCGGGGAAGGGTACGCCGACAAGGCGGATGCCGTGCACGGAGTCGACCTCGTCCGTGGGCTAACCCCCTTCGCGACGGTCGAAGACCTGACCGGCGAGGGCGAGGACCCGGCACCGGAACCGACACCGACACCGACACCGGGTCCGGAACGGTACGATCTGGGTGAACTCCCGGCCGAGCTGGAAATCAGATGGCCGGACCTGCCCACGATCGAACGGGAAGAGACGATCACGGTAACGGACGGCGATGCCGTGCGCTGTGACCAGCCCCACACTCGGTATCTGATCCAGACCGACGTGGACCGCGTGACCGTCGCCGCTTCGGACGTGGCGCTGGCGGTAGCCGACGACGTGCGCGTCGGCAGCGCGTACGTGGAGAGAGAAGTGGCGCGGGTGCACTTCGACGGCGGACGGTACGGGGGGATCGAACTGGCGGTCCCGGCCGATTTCACCACCGACCCACCGACGTGGCACGAGCCGTGGCTCGTCGAAGACGTGCTGATCGAAGGTGTGGATATCGATGCGGCCGACCGTGGACTGACCCTTCGCGGCAAGCGGATCGCCGTTCTCGGCAGCCGGATACACGCCCGTCACTATCCGCTGTGGGTCGGAGACACCAACGAATTCTGCAGTGAAGACCTCGTCGTCGTCGACAACGAGCTGGTCGCCGAGGGGCCGGAGGCGACGCTCCGCATGGTCTCCGTCCAGCGGTCGGCCGTGGTAGACAACGTGCTGTCCAATCCCCAGAAGCACAACTACCGTGTCGAAGGGCGTAGCGACCTCGCGTTCGCGGCGCGTAACACGCTGGTCGACGCTGGGCTGATGCTCGCCTCACAATCGGGGGACGACGTGGGCACTGTCTGGTTCCAGGACAACGTTCTACACGCCCAGACGGAGAGCCTGTTGAAGGTGGACGAACCGCCAGGCACCAAGCTGCGACGGTTCGTCGCCAGTGGCAACACCATCTACAGCGACAGGCACGGTTGTTTCCTGTGCATCGACGCCCCGGCAGGATGGGACGTCTCCGAACCGCGGATTCAGCCGTACCAACCGTATCGGTCGTAGTGGCCGACAGAACGGGGGTGTGGGAGCGAACGAGGGTGTGGGAGCGAACGGGAACCCCGGCACGCTCCCTCCGGTCGTCCCCCGGCCGACGTCCACCTCGCAGTGCTCGGTGCACTCCCGGCCGGCGCACGTCTGTCGAGCAAGCCCGCGAGCGACAGCGTCGCGTGTCGCTCGCCTTCCTTGCGTGTCGCTTCGCCTTCCGGGTGAGACGAACGCTGGCCGTCGGCGACCGACGACCACGACCTCCGGCCGACGGCGCGTTCGTCCCGTCCCTCGCGACACTGGGTCAGTGAGACGGTTCCGTCGCGTGTCGGCCGGAGAGAACCACCACACCCCCTTTTCACGGTCGTACGCGAACACGAACCATGGCGAAGAGAACACTCGCACTGCTCGGACTACTCGAAGCGCTGTTCCCGCGGGGGATCGTCACGCTGGCCGAACGGGTCACGTTCCGGGACCGCGGAGAGGCGGAGCTCCGGTCGTGGATCGTGCCCGTCGCTCGCGCAGAGGGACTGCTCTGGCTGCTGCTCGTCCGACGAGGATCGATGCCGGCGCTCGGTACGCTGCTCGGGGTCGCCGGTCTTCCAGCCCTCCTCGCTCCCAGACGCACCCTCGACGTGGCGCTGCGACTCGCCTACGAGAAGAGCGAGACGATCGAACTGGCGTCGTGGGTCGTCCCGGTGACACGGGTGATCGGCGTCGTCTACGTGCTCGCGGGGCTCCGGTCGCTGCGGAGACGGCGTTCCTCGACCGGAGACGCGGAACCGGCCGACGAGGACGACTCGGCGTAAGATCGGTCGAATCCCAAGCTAATTTGCACACCCCCCACGTCGTTCGAAGCATGAGTCTCAACGGAACCGTCTCGCTGGAAGCCGTCCTCGGGGAACTCCTCGCCGGCAACGCCCGCCACGTCTCGCGGGTCGGCGAGACGACCTTCGACGGGATTCGCGACGCCCAGCACCCGCCCGTGGTGTCGGTCTGCTGTTCGGACTCGCGCGTCTCGCAGGAAGGGATGTGGGACATCGACGAGCCAGGCACGCTGTTCACCGTAGCGAACATCGGTAACCGCGCGACCACGAGCGCCGACGGCGAACGCGTCGTCGACGGCGGCGTCGCCTACCCGGTGACGTTCACCGACACGGGCGTCGTCGCGATCGTCGGTCACACCGGCTGTGGGGCCGTCACGGGCGCTTACGAGGTCGCAACCGGGGAGACCGCGCTCGACGACTTCCCGCGGGGGGTCCAGCAGGACCTCGACTCGCTCGTCACCCTGGTCGAGGAGGCACCGGTCGACCTCGACGGACCGAAAGACGCCGTCGTCGACCGGCTCGTCGAACACAACGTCCGCGAGCAGGTCGCGTTCGTCTCGGACGCGACCGACGCGACCGTCTACGGCTTCGTCTACGACTTCCACCACCGCTACGGCGACCGAGACGGGCGGACCTACCTCGTCGCCACTGGCGACGGCGACCCAGCCGACGCCGTCTCGAACGAGTACCGCGACCTCGTCCGGTCACTGCTATAACGCCGTTCGGTCACTGCCGCGAAGTGGTCCGGTCACTGCCGTCACGTCGGGTTCCGAGTGCCGACAGGGCACACCACGGTCGGCCCGTTCGACCTACACCGACCGTGCCTCGTCGACGGCCTCGGTGAACGCCCGAGCGTTCTCGGTGATGGTCTCGAAATCGTCCGACTCGACCGCCGCGCCCGGGACGAGCGCGCTGCCGGCCCCGACCACTTCGGCACCGGCGCGGATGAAGTCGCCCGCGTTGTCCGCGTCGACGCCGCCCGTCGGCATGAGCGGGATCTGTGGGAGCGGGCCCTTGATCCCCCCGAGGTGGCTGGGGCCGCCGGACGAAGCCGGGAATATCTTCACGAAGTCCGCACCCGCCTCGTACGCCGACAGCGCCTCTGTGGGCGTGAACGCCCCCGGTGCTACCAGCACCCCGTAGCGGTTGCAGGCGTCGACGACGCTCGGCTCGACGGTGGGGCCGACGACGAACTCCGCGCCCGCACGGATCGTGTCCAGTGCGGTCGCCTCGTCGAGGACCGTCCCCGCACCGACGACGACCTCGTCGTCGAAGCTCCCGGCGACCGCCTCGATCATCGCCGTCGCGTCGGGGTTGTCGGCCGTGATCTCGATCGCCGTGACGCCGCCCTCGCGGAGCGCCTCGACGGTCTTCACTAGCGCGTCGGCGTCGGCCCCGCGCATCACCGCGACCGTCCCGCTCTCTATGAGTCGCTGCATCGTGTCGTGTTTTGGGAGGCTCATACGCGGGGCTGCGCCCGACACGATATTAAACCCCGGCGGGGCCGGATCGCGTCGATCCGCGGTGGTGTCGAGTGACGTGGTACCGTACGACAGCGGTATATATGACCGACGCTTACCTGAGGTGAGCGTCACCGCCGGTCGGCGAGCCGAGGTTCGGCCGCCGGTCGGCGACACCGGACGCTTCTCCCACATGCACGCCGACATCGACTACGAACGGTTGTACCGCGACGCCATCCCCTCCGTGGTGTCCATCTACGTCGGACGCCGCGGGCCCGCGATGGGGGCGGGCTCGGGGTTCGTCTACGACGTGACCGCCACCGACGCGATCACGGGCGCGGACGTCGACGAAGACGCTCACGAGGGCGCGGAGGGGTACGTCGTGACGAACGACCACGTCGTCACGGACGTGACGGACGTCGAGATGCGCTTCTCCGACGGGCAGTGGCGGACGGGACGGGTCGTCGGTCGCGACGGCTACACCGACCTCGCCGTCGTGGCCGTCTCGACGCTCCCCGACGACGTGCGGCCCCTCCCCGTCGCCACGGAGAACCCGACGCCGGGCCGACCCGTGGCGGCGCTGGGGAACCCGCTGGGCCTCGACGGCTCGATCACCGCGGGCATCGTGAGCGGAGCCTCGCGGTCGATGCCAACGTCGAGCGGCTTCGCCATCCCCGACGTCGTCCAGACGGACGCGCCGATCAACCCGGGCAACTCCGGCGGGCCGCTCGTCGCGCTCGCGCCGGCCGCGGACGACGCCGACGCCTCGTACGAGGTGGTCGGTGTCAACCGGGCCCGTCAGGGCGACAACATCGGCTTCGCCATCTCGCCGACGATCGTCTCGCGGGTCGTCCCCTCGCTCGTCGAGGAGGGTCGGTACCGTCACTCGTACCTCCGCACCCGGACGCTCGACGTCACACCCACCATCGCGGAGGCGAACGGCCTCGACGAACCGCGCGGCGTCCTCGTCGTCGACGTCGCGGCGGGGCCCGCGGCTGGCGACCGGCTCCGTCGGTCGACCGGGACGCGGACGGTCCGCGGCCAGCGCGTCCCGACGGGCGGCGACGTCATCGTCGGCATCAACGGCCAGGAGCTCCGCTCGCACGAGGAACTCATGCGGTATCTCATCACCGAGACGCGTCCGCGCGAACCCGTCGACGTCGAGGTCGTCCGCGACGGCACCCCCCGGACCCTCTCGGTCGTCCTCGACGAACGACCCGACCCCGACGGTCGCATCCCCGTGAACTGAGCGGAATTCGCGGAAGAAGCCACACGTTCTGGCACATACTCTCCGGTAACTGTTAGAACGGCTGTGCAAGACACACAGCGCGAGTCGGTCATCGACTCTGCACGCATCGTAACGGAACCGAAGTGCTCGGGACAGATTTCCTACCGAGCACTCAGCTTACGACGTTTGCCGACATACTTCTCCTTCGAATGCCAACGACTGCCGCCGAACGAACGCCTACGACCGACACGAGAATGAAAGCCGTCGCGGCCACAGAGTACGGCGGCCCCGAGGTCCTCGGGCTCTACGCGACGCCGAAACCCACCCCGAAGCCCGACGAGGTCCTGGTCCGCGTCCGCGCATCCACCGTCGGCCCGGCCAACTCGGCCATGCGTGAGGGACGACCGTTCCCCGTCCGCTTCTTCAGCGGCATCCGACGACCCACGTCCATCCCAGGCGACGCTTTCGCCGGGGAAATCGCGGCCAGCGGCAGGGAGGTCACGCGCTTCGCCGTCGGCGATCGGGTGTTCGGGACGACCGCGCCCGACTCGGGCGCGCACGCCGAGTACGTCTGCGTCCCCGAGGACGGCACGCTCGAACTGACGCCCGCGGACGTGAGCGACGCCGAGGCCGCCGCCGTCGCCGACAACGGCCTCACGGCGATACTGTTCCTCCATGACGTGGCCGACCTCCAGCCCGGCCAGTCCGTCCTCGTCAACGGCGCCTCGGGCGGCATCGGGACGTTCGCCGTCCAGCTCGCCACCCACGTCGGCGCCGAGGTCACCGGTGTCTGCAGTACCAGGAACGTCGACCTCGTGCGATCGCTCGGCGCCCACGCGGTCGTCGACTACACGACCACCGACGTCGCCGAGATCGGCGAGACGTACGACGTGATCTTCGACGCCGTGGGCAGGGGGTCGTTCGCGGGGTTCGAGGACGCACTGAACCCGGGCGGGCTGTATATGACGACCGTCCCTTCGGTAGGAATCTTCCTCGACATGGCCCGGACGAGGCTGGTCGGCGACAGGCGGGCCGTCTTTGCGGCCACGGGGATGAAGCCAGCGAGTGTGCGGAAACAGTACCTCGGGGAGCTACGAGAACTCCTCGATGACGGAGTGATCCGCTCGGTGATCGGGCGGCGGTACCCGGTAGCTGAGATCGTTGAGGCGCACCGCTACGTCGACACTGGGCACAAGCGCGGGACGGCCGTGGTTACGATCGGTTGACTGGCCAACCCGCAGACGAGTCGAGACTACCGAACGCGGCGTGGGAGACGGCGAGGGCTCCACCAGAACATGTCGAGACGACCGTCTGCTCGGTTGTACCCCGTCGGGGGGAAGAGAAGTTCGTACAGCTACCTACCGGCTGTTTCACCGCTCGAGCCGTGGAACGAACGATACCCGCTTGTTGAACGTATCCTCTGTATCTCGCACGCTGACTCTAATACCTGCGAAATCTGTTACGATGGGGACGTGTGAGGACTTGCGCGAATTCCTGTGAGTCCCGACACCCGTTGGTCTGCTTCTCATTGAAAATCAGTACTGATATTCTGGCACGAACGCTCAAGGAGCCGGACCACCCGCCTCCTCTATGGACTCCTCTCGACGACGACTACTCGCGGTGACGTCGTCGCTCGCGTTCCCGCTACTCGCGGGGTGTACCGGCCTCGTCGGCGGCGGATCGAACGACGACGGCTCGAGCGACGGTGGCGATGACAGTGGCGGCGGTGGTGGCGACGGCGACTCGAACGAACAGACAGAGACGACGACCGAGACCCCGACCGAGACGGCGACTGCGACGCCGGAACCGCCGGACGAGTTCCTCCTGCGGACGCGGCAGGTGATGGACGAGATCAGGTGGTTCGGCACCGAGTATCCCCGGGCGAAGCGGAACTTCGTGCTCAGGGTCAAGCCCGTCCGGGAGACGATCGAGTCGCTGCGCGAGCGAAACACGCTCGCAGAGGGCGACGTCGTCGAACTCCGTGAAAAGACGACGGCGCTGGCGACGTTCGTCAGCGAGGAACTGGCACCGCACTTCGAGCTCGACGGTCGCCTGCGCAACGGGGAGAACGGCCTCGTCAGGAACTTCGCGGCCGCCGTCGAACAGGACGACTCGCAGGCCAGCCAGGACGCCCTCGGGCGGCTCGCCGTCTTCTACGAACGGGTCACGAGCGAGTCGTACATCGAGCACAACCTCTCGGCACATCCGATCGAAGAACCGCTCCACGGCATGCTGAGCGCCGGCGGCGAGGGTCAGACGATCTTCGGCGTGAGCTACCCGCCGGGGGACAACTTCACGACACAGACGTTCTCCGACGAGTACAGCGGTCGCGGCCCCGACGAGGTCCGCCCCCACTCCCACACGTTCCCGACCGGACAGACCGTCTACGACCACGCCCACGAGTACGATGCCGGCCACGATATCTTCGATCACGCGAACGAACGACCCGACGGGCTGGCGTACACGTTCTCGCAAGGGTCGGTCGACATCCTGAAGGACACGAAGGCGTGGCGCGAGCGACTCGCCGACTACCAGCCGAAGTACACCGACGTCTTCGACGGCGTCGCCGTCCGCGACGGACGCGTCGACTACGCGTACGTCATGGCGAACACGCTCGTGACGGACCGGACGAGCGAGGCGCAGTTCGCGGGGAGACCGATCTTCGTCCAGCGGTTCGAGGACGAGTCGGGTGCGGCAGCCGCGATGAACACGCTCCTCGAGACCACGCTCAGCGAGGACGGGACGACCTCGCTGGCCGGTCGCGAGTGGACGAAGGTGTTCTACGACTACGACGGACCGAACCTCTACGGGAACCTCTACCAGGTGGGCGAGTTCCTCCTCGCGGCGAGCGTCTCGCCGACACCGCACCGCGAGCGTCGGGCGGAGGACCAGTGGCCCACGCCGCTCAAGCAGTCGTGGCTGGGCATGGAAGTCTCCGAGGAGACGACCGAGACCGCGGACGGGTAACACCGTTGCTCGCGCCGCCCGACGACCCCGCTCGCGCCGTCTGACGTTCGCTCCGTCGAACCACTCTTCGTCCGCTCCGTCCACACCACATCGTTCACTCGGTCCACGGGACGGCGACCGCCCCGGCACCGAACACGACGGCCGCCAGCACCGCGAGCACCGCGAGCGGGACCGTCCAGTCGCCGCCCGAGAAGGTGAGCGCGCGGACGCCACGGGCGAAGTACGTCAGCGGCGAGAGCGCGGTCACCGGCTGGAACCACGCGGGCAGCAGCGCGGGGGCGACGAACGTCTCCGAGAGGAACAACAACGGGAGCGCGACGGCGTTGCTCGCGGCGATGACGCCGTCTTGCGAGCCGGCGAGGCGACCGATGAGCGCCCCCAGCCCACAGAAGAGCGCCACGCCGAGCGCGACGAACGGAACGAGTGCCAGCGTCGCGGGCACGAGCGGCACGCTGGCGCCCGTCACGACGACGACGAGCACCAGCAACAACAGCGCCGCGAGGCCGATGACGACGACGTTGACGAGCGTGTGCGCGAGCAGCCACTCGGCGGGCGACAGCGGCGTCGTCGCGAGCTTCTGGAACCGGTTCCCCTCGCGGTGGCGGGCGACCGTCGATCCGACGCGCGAAAGCGGCGTGAACAGCACGACGACGGCGAGGTAACCGGGGACGTAGTAGCCCGGCGGCTCGGCGAACAGTCCGCCGCCAGTCGGCTGGGTCTGTACCAGTACGCCGAAGATGAGGACGATGATGACGGGGAAGAAAAAGGTGAAGAACACCGCTGTCCGACGACGGAGAAACGAGTCCCACGCAGCGCCGAACTCGGCGGCGACGCGACCGTTCCGGCTCATCGCTCACCCCCCGCGTCGGCGGTCACCGCTCCGCCCCGCCGGTCGTCACGGGCGTTCTCCTCGCCTGCGGCTTCGACCGTCGGCTCGATCCTCCCGCGGCCCTCGAACGTCTCGCCAGTCAGCGACAGATAGACGTCTTCGAGCGACGGCTCCGACCACGCGAGCGAGCCGAAGGCGACGGACGCGTCGTCGAGCGCCGACGCGACCGCACCGATCTCGCGCGGCGTGACGCCCCTGACGACGATCCCATCGGGCGTGGCGGCGACGTCGTACCGCCCGTCGAGCGCCGACTTCGCGTCCCGGATCTCGTCCGTCTCGACGACCAGCGTCGCGTCCCCGCCGTGGTCGGCCACGAGTTCGGCGGGCGAGCCGGTCGCGACGAGTTCCCCGCTACGCAGGAGTCCGACGCGGTCGGCGAGGCGGGCGACCTCGCCCATCGAGTGGCTCGTGAGGAACACCGTCGTACCGCCGTCGGCGAGCGACTCGACGAGCCGCCACACAGCGCGCCGGCCCGCAGGGTCGATCCCCGTCGTCGGTTCGTCCAGGAACAGCACGTCCGGGTCGTTGACGAGCGCGACGCCGACGCAGGTCCGCCGCTTCTGTCCGCCAGAGAGCTTCTCGTACCACGTGTCCGCGGCCTCGTCGAGACCGACCTCACCCAGGACGGTCTCGGGATCCCTCGCGTCGTCGTAGAGGCCCGCGTAGTACGAGAGCAGTTCCCGCGGCGTGAGCCGGGCGGCCGGCGAGAACGACTGCGGAAGTAGTCCCAGGCGGTTGGCGTCGACACTGCGTGGCTCCGTTCCGAGGACGCGCACGCGCCCGCCGACCGCGGTGGTCCCGGTGAGCCCGCGCACGAGCGTCGTCTTGCCCGCCCCGTTCGGGCCGATGAGGCCGAACACCTCCCCCCGTCCGACGGCCAGTGAGACGCCACGGAGCGCCCGGACGTCGCCGTACGACTTCTCGACCGCGTCGGCGACGAGCACCTCGTCCATACCGTACGCTGACGCCGGTTCCGAGGTAAGGGTTCGGTTTCGATTCTCTCAGTCGCCCCTCGACTCGACCGCGACCCGCTCGCCACGCTCCGCGGCCTCGTACGCCGCCTCGGTCAGCGCGACGACCCGTCGGCCGTCCGAAGCGGGGATCACCAGTTCCGCCTCGTCGTCGATAGCCTCGACGACGTTACCCAGTTTGCGGCGGGTGAGCTCCTCGAAGTCGAGCGGTGTGGGCGTCGATTCGTACGTCATCCCCGCCTCACGCACGGTGATCGTCTCGCCGTCGAAGGCGACGGTTCCGTCGGTTCCCCAGATCTGGAACGACTCGCCCGGGTCGGGGATCGACGTTCCCGCGCCGGAGACGCCGACGCTCGCCGTGATCGTGCCGGCGGACGCCGATCCCTCTCTCCCGCTCTCCGCACCCTCGCGCGGTTCGAGCGTCACCGTGAGCGCGCTGTTGACGTCGACGCCGTGGCCCCGCCGGTCGACAGTGGCGGTGACCGAGACGGGGTCGGCACGGAGCGTCCAGAGCAGGACGTCGAGGAGGTGCGAGCCGGAGTCGTACAGTTGGCCGCCGCCGGAGAGCTCGGGGTTCGAGCGCCACTGGTGTTGCGTCCAGCGGATCCACTCCTGTTCGAGGTGGGCGACTGCCATGTGCGGGGTGCCGATGCGGCCCGCGCCGACCAGCCGTCTGATCTCGCGGAAGCGCGGGTCGAAATGCCGCTGGTATCCCACGGCGAGCACGCAGTCGTGTGCGTTCGCCCGCTCGACGAGGTCGTCGGCGTGGGCCAGGTCGGTCACCATCGGCTTCTCGAGGTGGACGTGGACGTCGCGGGAGAGACACTCGCGCGCCTGTTCGTAGTGGAGCGTGTGCGGCGTGACGATGGTGACGAGGTCGACGGTCTCGTTCCCGAGCAGGTCGTCGACGGTCTCGTAGGCGGGACAGCCGAGTTCTGCCTCGAACTGGTTCCGTGCGGCAGGGGCGGGGTCGGCACCGCCGACGAGCCGGACCCCGTCGAGCGAGTCCAGCACCGAGGCCTCGAGGCGACCGAGGTCGCCGAGCCCGATGCAGGCGGCGTTGTGCATACCGTGAGGGGGTCCGGCGGCCCGATAAGTCCGTGGGTCGGGACAGCCGGTCACGTTCGTCCCACCACGGCGTCGTCCGGTCTCACGAGCGATGATGTTCGACTTCGAACTCGATCAGTTACCGACGCTGTCGGCCACGCTGGCCGCGACCCGGACGGTTTACTGGCACCTGTCCCAACCATCGACCGACGATGAGCATGGACTATCGACGGCTCGGTTCGACGGGGACACGCGTGTCGGAACTCTGCTTCGGTACCTGGCGGTTCGGGCGCGAGACGGGTGGCGTGGTCGAGACGACAAAGAGCGAGGCGCACGACCTGCTCGACACGTTCGCCGAGCACGGCGGGACGTTCATCGACACGGCGAACGTCTACGGCACCCCGAACGGGAAGAGCGAGGACTGGATCGGCGACTGGCTCGCAGAGCGCGACCGCGAGCAGTACGTCCTCGCGTCGAAGGTGTACTTCGGCTTCGACGAGTCGAACCCGAACGGCTCGGGGCTCTCGCGCACCCACATCCGCCGACAGATCGAGGGGACGCTCGACCGCCTCGGGACGGAGTATCTCGACGTCTACTACATCCACCGCTGGGACGACGAGACGCCCATCGAGGAGACGCTGTCGACGCTGACGCGACTGGTCGACGAGGGGAAGGTCAACTACCTCGGCGCGTCCACGATGGCGAGCTGGAAGCTTATGAAGGCGCTCGGGAAGAGCGAGGCAAACGGGTGGGAGCGGTTCGAGGTGACCCAGCCGCTCTTCCACGCCGCCTACCGCGACGACGTCGCCGACTACCTCGACGTCTGCGCCGATCAGGACCTCGCCGTCTGTCCGTACTCGCCGCTCGCCGGTGGCTTCCTCACGGGCAAGTACGAACGCGCCGACCCCGACGATCCGACGAAGGTCGAAGCGCCGGACGGGTCGCGAGCGAGCATCTACGACTCCTTCTCCGACTTCTATCTCTCCGAACGCGGCTGGCACGTCCTCGACGCCATCAGGGGCGTCGCCGACGAGCTCGACGCGACGCCCGCGCAGGTGGCGCTCCGCTGGGTCATGGAACAGGACGCGTTCACGTGCATCCCGATCGTCGGCGCTCGAACCCCCGAACAGCTGGAAGAGAACGTCGGCGCGTGCGACGTCTCGCTCTCCGACGACCAGTTCGAGCGCATCGAGAACGCCCGGTACGCCGACCCAGACCGGAAGCGTCGCTGGGGTCACTGACGACACAAGCGTCGTCCGGCCTCCCGAGGGTTCTTGTCCGATGACGGGGCCACGTCGCGTCGTGACCTGACCGCCAACCGTGCGACGGACAGCGGTTGCTCGATACGACGTCGCACACGGGAACCGTATCGACTGTCAGCACTCGAAGTCGACACGACAGCGTTCGGGGTCGGTGCAACAGCGTTCGACGAGAGACGACGCTCACGCCAGTTCCGCGTCGCGGAGCAGGTCGGCGACGACGTGGGCGTAGAGGAGGACGGCCACGAGCACGGCCAGCCGGGTGTCGACCAGCGAGCACCCCGCGACGAGGACGCCGCCGATCAGGTGGTGTGACAGGAGTCGGTACTGTCGGAGCGCCGGCTCCTCGACGCCGACGAACACCTCTTCTTGATCGATCAGTCCCACCCGCGGGTCGGACACTGCCCGCCGGAGGTTCGACCAGTCGCCCCGCATCCCGCGAGCGATGAGGAAGTGGTCGAGGTCGACGAAGACGGAGAGACACACGCCGCCCGCCCAGAGCACGGCCTTCGTCGCGAGCGGTGCTGCCGGGAACACGGCGGCGATCGCGACCGCGCCGACGACGGCACCGATTGCCGCGTGTTCGGCCGACTTCATGACGACCTCATCGCGGCTCAGACGTGCTCACGGACGCGTCTGACGATCTCGTCGAGGTCGTACTCGTCGTCGGCCTTGTCCCACGCCACGTCGCCATCGACCCGGACCTGGAGGACGCCGTGGTCGCCGGTGACGAGCGCGACCGACTCTACCCGCTGGCCGAACTGCTGGAGGAGGTGGTGCTGGATCGACTCGGCACGGTCGAGGAAGCCACAGGGGACGCAGTACTCGATCTCGATCGTGGTCATTGTCCGTCGTCCCCGACGTCCCCGACCCGGATGAGTGTTTGGACGCGTTCGCATCGATCCCGTTCGGGGCGACCGTGTGACTGAGAGGCTTCACCCGCCGGTCGTCGGGCCGGGTGGTTCGGATCCGGACTGACGTCGATCCAGCGTTTCGGCCGCTGACGGGAGCGTCGTCTGAGATCGTCACCCCTCGAAACGAGCGTCGGCTCCTCGGCACGTGGCACTCAGTGTACGGCGAAGGGACGGCGGGACGGAACGAAGACGATGGTCGTCGACCACGCGCACGCGGTTACAGGAGCTGGCGGATCACCGGATACGTCGCGCCGAGTACCAGGCCGTAGACGCCGTGGCCGACGAACCCCATCACCGTGAGGTTGGGGAGTGGCGGGGCGTTCGGGAAGCCGACGGCCGAGAGCCACAGCGGCATCGCGATTCCCGCGGTCGGGATCGTGAGAACCAGCCCGTACGCGAGGCCGAGAGCCGCCCCCGGACCGACGCGCGTCGCGTACGATCTCACCGATGGCCGCGTGGCGAGGACGGCGAACCCGAGCCCCAGCAGCGCGCCGTGAACGAGGTGGATCGCCCATCCCGCGACGAGGTTCGGACCGGACACACCGTACAGCGCCGGGATCGCGACCGCGATGACGCCGACCGCTCCCATCACCATCTGTACGGCACCGAACACGATCGTCCCCGCTATCCCCGCAATTCCGGCACTCAACCACTCGTTCGGTACCGATTCGGTCGTCTCTACCGCGGTTACAGAACTCATCGGTACCGATGTCTCCTGATTGAGAGATAAGTCTACCCCGGTGCTGTGTCGGCGCTGCACTTCCGACGGCGGCAGACTGTTCGCTCCCG
Source organism: Salinigranum salinum (assembly GCF_009176545.1). Lineage (GTDB taxonomy): Archaea > Halobacteriota > Halobacteria > Halobacteriales > Haloferacaceae > Salinigranum > Salinigranum salinum. The sequence continues at coordinate 1,248,422 of NZ_VTOJ01000001.1, forward strand.
GGGACCGTCAACCGGTTCACCGGGCCAGCGGTCGCCACGTCAACAGCGCCACCGTCGCCAGAAACGCCGCCGTGGAGATGTCGTACGGCCACGTCGTCGCGGCGACGACGACCGCAGATCCCGACCCGAAGAGGCTCGTGACGAGCGAGCCGACGACGGGCCACGTGCACGAGACGCAGGAGAGGAGACCGAGTGATCCCGAGACGACGGTGCCGGCGGCGTCGAGGACGGTCGCGTAGACGAGGTACGCGAGCGCGAGGTAGCCGACGAGTTTGTACGGCATCAGGATGACGAGCACCCACGATCCCTGGTAGACGAGCGCCGGCCCCCACCCCGGCGGCAGGAGTCTGACGTCGAAGCTCCCTGCGGCGGTCGTGCCGTGGCTGTGGAGATGTCCGTCGGTCAGGAGCGACGCGATCGGACTGGTGTGGCTCGGCCCGATGATCCCGCCCGCGACCGCGAGCACGAGGAAGTAGCCGCCGGCGACGAGGAGCGCGAGCCGCTTCGTCCGCGTGCTCGCCGGGGCCGGCGTCGTCTTCGCGACGGCGTACAGCCCCGCGTTGATCCACAGGAAGCCGTAGACGATGAACCGCCACGACTCGATCACCACGGGTTCGACCGCGAGGTAGACGAGGACGAGGAGCAGTTCGGCGTTGAGGACGAGCGCGCCGAGCAGCAGGTCGCGCCGGTCGGGGAGCCAGTCGGTTCGGGTGACGGTGGACATCGGTTTCGGTCTGGTTCGGTCGAGGTCGCGATGCGGTCGCGGTCAGACGACGAGCGTGTCGACGACGACGGCGAGCAGGAGTGCGCCGAGGTAGGCGTTCGAGGCGTGGAACGCGCGGAACGCCGCTTTCTCGCTCCGTTCGTAGTGGAGGCGGACGACGGCCCAGAGGAAGACGCCCCCGAACAGGACGCTCGTGAGCACGTAGACGGGGCCGAGTGCGCTCATCGCCGCCAGCGCACCGGCGGCGACGAGCGTCGCCCCGAGATACCAGAGGATGTGTTTTCTCGTCACGGTCTCACCCCGGACTACGGGCATCATCGGGAAGCCACCGCGCTCGTAGTCCTCCTTGTACGCGAGCGCGAGGTTGTAGAAGTGCGCGGGGGTCCACAGGAAGATGACCGTCGCCAGTGCGATACCGCCCCACCCTACAGAGCCGGTGACGGCGACCCAGCCGATGAGCGCCGGCAGTGCGCCAGCCGCCCCACCGATGACGGTGTTCTGGACGGTGTTCGGCTTCAGCAAGAGCGTGTAGACGACGGCGTAGAAGGCGATCGCGCCGAGGCCGAGCACCGCGGCGAGGAGGTTGACCGAGGCGAACAGCGCGACCGACGAAATCCCGAGGAGGGCGGCGAACGCGAGCGCGTTCGGGACCGAGACGACGTCGGTCGCCAGCGGCCTATCGGAGGTCCGTTGCATCTTCCGGTCGATGTCCCGCTCGAACACGTGGTTCAGCGTCCCCGCAGAACCGATCGCGAGCACTCCCCCGCCGAGCGTCGCCAGCATCACCTGTGGCGTGAGGCCAGGGTGGACCGACCCGGCGAGCGCCATCGCCGCGGAGGCGACGAGACAGAGCAGCCACATCAGCCGCGGCTTCGTCAGCCGGAAGTAGGCGTATGCGACGACCTTCGCTCGTGCGAGCGGGTGCGACGGGAGCGCCGGTCGGTCGGCGGGGTCGGTCGACTCCGCGTCCGCGGCCGCGACTGCGGGCGGGGTCGGGCGGTCAGTCGACTGGTCGTCGTCCGTGCCGGTCCGCGACTCGAGCGTCCACGCCAGCGCGGCCACGAGCCCACCGAAGATGGCCATGCCGACGACGAGGTGGGCACCGCGGAGGGCACCACCCTCGGTGGTCGCGACGAGCGCCCCCAGCCCCGCCTGAAGCGGATAGAGGACGGCCGAGACAGTCGTGGCCGCGCGGACGCGACGCGACTCCGGCTCGCGCCAGGCGGCGACGAGCGTCGCGACGACGAGCAGTCCCACGAGCACCGCGGCGACCCTGTGACCGAGCGCGACGTAGCCCGCGTCGGTCGACGGGAGCGCGAGGCCGTCACCGCAGGCGGGCCAGGCCGCACAGGCCGATGCCGCGTCGGTCAGGGCGGTCGTCGAGCCGACGAGCAACAGCAGGTAGACTGCCATGGCCGCAGCCGCGAGGAGGCCCGGATACGCACCCTCCCGGTCTCGTGACTCGCGTGCGTCGCGCGACATGTTGTGGCTGGCTTGGAAGCCCGTCTACTTAGACGCCCCGCTTCGTTGTCCGGCTTCGCCGGTGGAGAAAACCGCCAGACTCGGCCTCCACGCACCCCGAGTCAGCAGGTATTTACGTACTAGTTTCTAACCCCCGCTTAGCATGAGACGGACGCGCCTCGGGCTCGTTGCACTCCTCTCCACGCTCGCCCTCGCCCTGGCCGCCGACCCCGTCGCCGCCCAGGCGTCGGCGAGCGCGGGACTCATCAACGAACTCAACGGGAAGCTGCTCTACGTCGCCATCCCGATCACCATCATCACGGAAGCCATCCTGATCTACACGGTGATCCGGTTCCGGAACAGCGACGAACCACAGGCCACGAAGGAGAACCGCCGGCTGGAGATCACTTGGACGGTCGCGACTGCCGCAGTGCTCCTGTTCGTCGGCGTCGCCTCCTACGGCGTGCTGGCGAACCCGAACATCACCTACACGCCCCAGATGGACGACGGCCCCGGCGAGGGCGACGTCGTCGTCGAGGCCGAGGCGTTCCAGTGGGGCTGGAACATGGGCTACCCCGAGGAGGGGAACGCTACGGCACCCACCGTCGACGGAAGTCCGCAGATCGTCATTCCGAAAGACACCGACGTCTACTTCCGGATCACCTCGACCGACGTGATACACGGGTTCGCCGTCCCCGAACTCGGGCTGAAACAGGACGCCATGCCCGGTTCCGAGAACACGATCAAGACCGTCGCCTACGAGGAAGGCACCTACCAGGGCTACTGTACGGAGTACTGTGGGGTCGCTCACTCGCAGATGTACTTCACCGTGAAGGTCGTCTCCCAGGAAGAGTACCAGCAGTTCCTCGACGAGCAGCAGTCGAGTTCGTCGGGTGACGTCGAGGTCGATGGCGAGTTCCGGGCGACCGCGGGCGGCGTCGCCTGATCCGGAAGACGTCACTCGCCTCGCGGACTCCCGTTTTTCGTCGACGTTCGTCGGCTCTCTAAGGTCGATATCCTTCGCTGCCACTTCGCTCGCTGTCACGTCCTGGTGGTCGCCGTCACCCGCCGTCCAGCCTGTCCCACCCGCCAGTACGACACTGCAGCACTTCGTTCAGTCCCCGTTGCCACGTCGTTCGAGGACACGGTCGACGATGTCGCCCGTCGAGAGGAGTTCTCCCTCGTATTCGGACGCCCGCGCGGAGGCACGGGCGACCTCACAGTCGATCCCGCGCGCGTCGAGCGCGTCGCGGATCGCATCCTCGTCGTGGTGCTGGTCGTGCCCGAGCACGATCACGTCGGGGTCGATCTCGCGGATGGGAACGAAGATGTCCTCGGGGTGGCCGAGGCGAGCGACGTCGACGACGTCCAGCGCGGCGACCATGTCGCGGCGCTGTCGCCCCGCCAGCACTGGTGGCGCCTTGTGCGTGACGTTCTCCCGGCGGGCGACGATGACGTGGAGTTCGTCCCCCATCGACCGTGCCTCCCGAAGGTAGTGGAGGTGGCCGGGGTGGAGGATGTCGAACGTCCCCTGTGCGACCACTCGTCTGTGGCTCGTCGTCACAGGAGGTCCTCCTCGGTGAAGTCGAAGAAGTCGCCCGGGTCGGGCAGGTCGACGTCGAGAACGGACAGCTGCGTCGGCTGGCCGTCGCTGTCGAACGCTCGCCAGTCGTCGGGCTGGTAGGGCGCGCCGATGATGATGTGGACGTCGCCGCGAGTGAACGTCGCGAGGTCGGCATCGCTCGGGCGGAGGACACCGTTCGGGTGCGAGTGAACCGACCCCACGGCGGAGAAGTCGTTCGGCACCATGTTCGTCTGGACCGTCGCACTCACCGGGTTCGACTCGGTGCCCGGGATGATGAGGACGTCGGTGATGACGGTCCCGTCGCGGTCGAGGCCGAGGGTGCGCGCGTCCTCGCCGCGGAGGAATCCCATGTACTCGTTGGGGTGGGTCTCGCGGGAGGCTTCGAGCGCGAATCGGAGCGTGTCGGCAGCGATGCCGAGCACCTCGCTCGACCGAAACAGGCGCATACGCCACCCTCGGGTGCGTCTCCTTCTAAGCGTTCCGGTAGCCCGGACGCGACCCGGCGACCGGACGCGTTCAGGGCCGACTCGCCCGATCCCGTGGCGCGCACATCGCGACCGCGACGAACGCATCATGAAACGCTTATCACCGGGCGGCCGCCACCTGAACGTATGACTGTCGAGAACGCCGGGGATTCCGGCGCGGACGCGAGTTCGAGTTCGGACTCGCGGCCGATCGTCTACGATCTCGCTCCGAACTGCACGCTCGACGAGGTGGCCGAGGGCAACGACTACCACGCCGTCGTCAACGGCGTCGTCGACTACGGCGTCTTCGTCGACATCTCCGACGTCGTCTCCGGCCTCGTCCACGAGTCGAACCTCGACCGTTCGTACGACGTTGGCGACCGTCTCGTCGTGCGTCTCGACGAGATTCGCGACAACGGTGACGTCTCCTTCTCGGTCGCCGACATCGAGTCGTACCGGACGGAGACCGTCGACCACGAGCCGACGATCACGGCCATCACGGACCTCGAAACCGGCGAGAGCGTCACCATCGAGGGCGAGGTAGCACAGATCAAGCAGACCGGCGGGCCGACCGTCTTCCGGATCGTCGACCAGTCGGGGATCGTCGCCTGCGCCGCGTTCGAGGACGCCGGCGTCCGGGCGTACCCCGAGGTCGCCCTCGACGACGTGGTGCGCGTGACCGGCACCGTCGAGGAGCACGACGACGCCGCACAGATCGAGGTCGACGGCGTCGACCGGCTCTCGGGTGACGCCGAAGCCGAGGCCCGCGAGCGGATCGACACCGCGCTGACCGAACGCGCCGCCCCGCACGCGGTCGACCCGTTCGTCGAGTGGCCCGCCTTCGAACCGATCCACGAAGAGCTCGAGGAGGTCGCCCGCCTGCTCCGGCGGACCGTCCTCGAGGGGCGACCCATCCGCGTCAGACACCACGCCGACGGTGACGGGATGTGTGCGGCACTGCCGGTACAGCTCGCACTCGAACGGTTCATCGAGCGGACCCACGGCGACGACGGCGCCTCCCGACACCTGTTCAAGCGGCTGCCGTCGAAGGCCCCGTTCTACGAGATGGAAGACGTCACCCGCGACCTCAACTTCGCGCTCGAGGGGCGCTCGCGCCACGGACAGAAGCTTCCCTTGCTGCTGATGCTCGACAACGGCTCCACCGAGGAGGACGTCCCCGCCTACCGGAACCTCGCCCACTACGACGTCCCCATCGCCGTCGTCGACCACCACCACCCCGACCCCGAGGCGGTCGACCCGCTGCTCGACGCGCACGTCAACCCCTACCTCCACGGCGAGGACTACCGCATCACCACCGGGATGATGTGCGTCGAACTCGCGCGGATGATCGACCCCTCGGTCACGGAGGAGCTCAGACACGTCCCCGCCGTCGCGGGGCTCTCTGACCGCTCGAAGGCCGAGGTGATGGACGAGTTCGTCGCGCTCGCCGAACGGGAGGGGTACTCGCGCGCAGACCTCGGCGCGATCGGCGAGGCGCTGGACTACGCCGCCCACTGGCTCCGCTACTCCGACGGCCAGTCGCTCGTCAACGACGTCCTCGACGTCGACTGTGACGACCCCGCGCGCCACGAGGAACTGGTCGCGTTCCTCTCCGAACGGGCCGAACGCGACGTCGACCGCCAGCTCGACGCCGTCGAACCGCACGTCGAACACGAGCGACTCGCCAACGACGCCCACCTCTACCGCATCGACCTCGACCGGTTCGCCCACCGCTTCACCTACCCCGCGCCGGGCAAGACGACCGGACAGCTCCACGACCGGAAGGTGCAGGAGACCGGTGACTCCGTCATCACCATCGGCTACGGCCCCGACTTCGCCGTGCTCCGCTCTGACGGCGTCCGACTGGACATCCCGCAGATGGTCGCCGAACTCAACGAGGAGGTCGTGGGCGGCGGCGTCTCCGGCGGCGGGCACCTCGTCGTCGGCTCCATCAAGTTCGTCAAGGGGATGCGCGAGGAGGTCATCGACTCCCTCGTCGAGAAGATGGCCGACGCCGCGATCGACGACGACCTCTCGTCGACCGCGAGCATCGACGACTGATCCTCGGCCGCGCGCGAGCGGTCTTTCGGCCCCCTCGTGATTCGCGTTCGTACCGTCGGTTCTCTCCGGCGCGCGCTGTCGCGCCTTCCGGGCCGCGACCCGCTGCGTGCGAGGGTGCTGCGAGCGGCTCCGTCCGCGACCCACCGACGGAAGCTCCGTCGAGCCGTCCGCTCGGTCCCCTCGCGGAGACACGGGTTGGGGATGTGTGAGGCGTCCCGTCGCGTCGTGACAAGGTGTTCGTCGTCTCACTCGCCGGCCGGCACCGTGCACTCGCTGCGGAGGCGTGCGGCGAGACGCTCGGCGTCGTCGTCGAGTCGACCCCGCTCCAGCGCGACGTGGACCCGGTCGTCCGCGTACCGGGGCAACAGGTGCACGTGAGCGTGTGTTACCCTGCCGACGATCTCCCCGGACGTGTAGAAGAGACTGACCCCGTCGGGGTCCAGCGTCCGGTTCATCCCCCTGACGACCTGCTGCACCGTCTGGAACACCGCCCCCACAGTCGGTTCGTCACCCGTGAACAGACACTCGTGGTGTGCTCTCGGCACGACGAGTGTGTGACCCCGGGCGGCCGGGTTCCTGTCCAGGAACGCGACGGCCGACTCGTTCTCACAGAGGACGTGCACCGGCCTCTCACCCTCGATTGTCTGACAGAATTTACAATCATTCATTCGTGACTATCTGCTCCGATGACTTATATGCGTATCCCCGACTCGCGTCGCGTCCGCGACGCCACGAGTCGGCCTCCGAGTGCGCGACCGCCCGGTCGACCGCGACCACTCACGCACCCCGCTCGAACCGCACCCGTCGCCACGCGAGGATCCCGCCCGCGACCGCGGCGACGACCGCGACTCCTGCGAGCCCACCCACTCCCGATCCCCAGGCACGGCCACCCCGCCAGTCGGCCGCGAACACCTCGCGGTAGTACGCCGAGACGTCGTCACCTTCGAGCGCGACCACGACTTCCCGGTTCTCCCGGCTCGAGTGCCGGTTCCAGTTGAGACTGCCGACGAGCACGGTGTCGTCGGCGACCACGCCCTTGGCGTGAACCTTCTCGAACCGGTCGCCGGGCTCGGCAATGCGCGCCTCCAGTGGCAGCTCCTCGCGCTCGGCCCGCCGGTTCAGCCATTCGACTGTGGCCTCGTTCTCTTCGCGGACGTACCACGCCCCAGAGAGCAGGACTCTCACGTCGACCCCGCGCCGGGCGGCGTCGAACAGCGCGGTCGTGAACGGGTGATCCCGCTCGATCGACACCTGCACGACGTCGACCCGTTCCCGAGAGCGATCGATCACACCCACCACGGCCGGCTCGGCGTTCCCCGGCGCGGTCAGGAGCCGAACGGATTTGGTCCGTACGCGCTCGGACCCGTGCCGAGCCGGATACTCGCCCTCGGGAAGCGGGTCGCTCTCCGTGAACCCTCGTCCCCGTCGAAAGCGCGTCCACGAGGTGACGTCTCTCCCCGCGATGTCGCCCGCGAACAGGTCCGCGAGATCGTCGGCGACTTCGGGCGAGTCGACCCTGACGCCCCATCCGCGACTCGACCTGCCACCCACGCCCGACGGCTTCCAGTTTTCGGTCAGGACGAGCGCCGAGTGATCGACGACGGCGTACTTCGGGTGGTGGAACGAGAAGCGCGCCCCCTCGCCGCCGATCACGCGCACTTCGACGCCCGCTCGCGCCAGTCGGTCGAGCGTCCGAGCCTCCCTCTTCGTGAGCCCACCGACGGGTGCGTCGTCGACGAGGACGCGGACCCGGACGCCCCGTCTCTCCGCCGCAATCAGCGCCCGCGCCACGCGCTGGGAGGTGAACGTGTACCCCGCGAGGAGGATCCGGTCGTCGGCCGCCCGGAGCGTCTCGAACGCGACCCCGGGCGCGTCGGGGAGGACGAACGTCGTCACCTGAGCGGGACCGCGTTCGACCACCGGGCGAGGTTCGTATCCGAGCGGGAGCCACCGCCTGCCGCCGTCGTCGCGGACGAGGCGCTCCCCCTCGGGCGCGCGGTCGTAGACGAGCGTATCGACCCTGCGTCCATCAGCCCGGAGGATCAGTCGCTCGCCCCCGTTGGCGAGACCCAGTTCCGGGGCGGCGACGACGGCGTGTTCGGTGAGCGCACGGGTGGCGAGCGGGTCGGCCGACAGCGCGGTGCGCCCCGCCGGTACGCGCACGTCGACCGTCGACTCGCCGTCGGTGAGCGTGACGTTCGTCGCGTGCGACGCGGTGACGACGACGAACTCCCCGGCGTCGCCGTCGGCGAGCGGGTTCGGGTAGACGACGGCGAGCCGTGGCCGCTCTGTCGTCGCCGGTGTGGTCGTCACCGTCGCCGTCACCGTCGGCGTCGCGGCGAGCACGACGAGGAGAACCAGGGTGACGACGGCGACGCGACCGACGATACGACCGACGACCGCGCGATGGGTGGTTGGCACGCCGCGGGTTGGCCGCGTTCCCCGGTATGAACCCTCGGGTCACTGGAGACGTCGCGGAGCATCGCGACGCGGCTACGGGGGCGAGCACACTACCGGGGGAAGTGTCGATGCGACGAGAACTGGCTCGAAGACGGTGGAGGGCTTCGGAGCCGGTGAACCGATTCGGAGACGGCGGACGGGCTCGGAGGAGATCGACGGATTCGGAGACGGCGGACGGAACAGAACGGAGTCGAAGACGACGGGGACGAGGCGTCCGATCGTGGTCAGGCGGTCGTCGCTTCGGGGTCCGGGTCGGCGTCCGACGCGTCGAGCGCCGCCGCGGCGAGGTCGGCCTCGTTCTGGACGATGAACGCCCGGTCGTCGGTGTGTTCGGCCGCGGCTTCGAGCGCCGATTCGGTGCCGATCTGGCGGAGCGCCCACGCCGCGGCGGCGCGGACGTCGTCGCTCTCGTCGTCGTCGAGCGTCTCGGTCAGCGGTTTCACCGCGCGGGTGTCGCCGATGAGGCCGAGCGCCCGGGCGGCGTACGGCCGGACGTTGTCGTTCTCCATGACGAGTTTGTCGGCGAGGGGCTGGGTCGCCTCCTCGGAGCCGATCTCGCCGAGCGCCTTGAACGTCACCTTCTGGAGCTGTGGGTCGGAGTCGGCGTCGACGTACTCGACGAGGCTCTCGACCGCTCCCTCGGCGTCCGAACCCATCTTCCCGAGCGCCTTGATCGCCGGCTTGCCGCGCTTCTGTGCCCGGCCGTGCATCTCGTCGAACGCCGCCGGGTCGCCCATCCGGGTCAGCGCCTCCATGCAGTGTTCCTCCATGAAGCCGGAGTCGAACGTCTCCAGCGCCAGGAGGATCATCTCGACGTTGCCGCGCTTCTCCCACTCCTTGAGCGCGGACCACTCCGGCGGGAAGTCCTTGTAGTGGCCGAGCGGGTCGTAGAACCCCTGCGCGTGGAGCTGTTCGTGGACCATGAGGTCGTCCCACTCCTGGGCCTCCTCCAGCCCCGTGGCGAGCGCGTCGGTCGCCTCCAGCAACGCGGCGATCTCCTCGGCGTCGTCGTCGGCGTCGAACGCCGCGTCGGTGACGGCATCGGCGACCGAGTCGAGTGCCGCGAGGAGCGACTCCTGGTCGTCACCGTCGGGTGCGAAGTCGCCGTCGAGCGTCTCCGCCACCTGCTCGGCGAACGCCTCCACCGCGTCGGCGACCTCGCTCTCGCCCTGTTCGGTCCACCGGGTGTCCTCGATGGTCGACTTCGCCTCGTCGATCGCCGCGACGACGTCCTCACCGTAGGGGCCACGCTGCTCCTCGAGCGTCGAACGGAGTTCCTCTAGCCGGGATTCGAGGTCGGCACGGGGGTCCTCCGCGTCCTCGTCGTCCTCGTCCGGTTCCGGGAGATCCGCGGCCTCGAGGTCGGCCGCGATCCCGTCGAGCGTCTCCTCGACCGCGTCGAGGTCCGACTCGGTCTCGGCGGCCTCCAGTTCCTCCGCGGCGGCGTCGAGGGACTCTTCGAGGCTCTCGACCGTGATCTCCTCGACGACGGCGTCCTCTTCTGTCTCGGCGTCCTCTTCGGTCTCGGCGTCTTCCGTTGTGTCGCCCTCGACCTCTGTGTCTGCCTCCGCGTTCTCGTCTCCCGTTTCCTCCTCGGCGTCGTCGGCTTTCGGCTCCTCTGCCTCCGTGTCCTCCTCGTTGTCGGCGTCGCCTTCGTCCCCGGTGTCGGCGTCGCCTTCGTCCCCGGTGTCGGCGTCGCCTTCGTCCCCGGTGTCGACGTCCGCGTCGCCCTCGCTCTCGCCGTTCGCGTCGACGTCGGAGTCGGCTTCAGCCTCGGCCTCGACGTCAGCTTCGACCTCGTCGTCAGCCTCGCCCTCGTCGTCTCCGTTACTCATACGTCGAATCTGCGACCGTCGGTGAAAAGAGCGTTTCCATATCGGTTTCGACGTGGCGGCGTTCACTCGGCACGACGAACGCGGTACCTGATCGGATCGTGACCCGGGGACACGTCGGTGTTCGACGGTTCTTCTCGTCCCCTCGCCACGGTCTCGTGGACCACAGCACGGCCGTCCCGACCCCGCCGTCGACGCCGACGGGTGTCGGACGTGTGACTCGACCACTGAAGATGGCGACCGCATCCCTACCCTGCGGGCAACCATGACGAGACCCGCGTGGATCGCGGTCGCCGCGCTGGCCCTGCGGGACCAGCACTCTCGATACGTGCTCTGGACATATCTCTCTGTCTCCGCCGTGGCGTCGACCACCCGGACGCCACCGTCGAACGCTTCGGCCTCGGACCGCCATGTCTTTCTAGAACGGAAAGTAATTTTTCCAAAAGCAAAGAATAAAGTGCGTTCTGCCCGAAGTAGGAGCTGTAATGAGTACCCAGAAATCCGCCCGACAGCAGGCCGACACCGTCGAAGGAAGCGAGGCACTGCGCATCGACGCCGATCGTGCCGAACAGATCGTCGACGCGCTCAACACCGACCTCGCCGCGACGTACGTCCTCTACCACCAGCTGAAGAAGCACCACTGGATCGTCGAGGGCGCGGAGTTCCGCGACCTTCACCTCTTCCTGGGCGAGGCCGCAGCGGAGGCCGAGGAGTTTGCGGACGAACTCGCCGAACGGGCGCAGGCGCTCGGCGGCGTCCCGCTCTCGCGCGGCTCGACGTTCGAGGAGCGTGCACCCGTCGAACCCGAAGACGAGGACGCGTACGACATCCGGACCTCGCTCGAGAACGACATGGAGATGTACGGCGACATCATCGAGACGCTCCGCGACCACGTCGAACTCGCCGAGAACCTCGGCGACCACGCCACCGCGCACCTCCTGCGCGAGAATCTGATCGAGGTCGAAGACGCGGCCCACCACATCGAACATTACCTCGAAGACGACACGCTCGTCCTCGAGGAATCGACGCACTAGTCGGATCCGACCGGTTCACCGCGTCCTGTCGAGCGACACGACGGCGTCGCTCGCGATCCACCCGTCTCTGTTCCCGTCTTCGGTGAGGACGACGCGATCGGGCGACGAGCGGAGCGCCGACACCACGGGTCGGAATCCGTCAGATTCGTTCACACCGGCGCTTGAGCGTCTGTCACACATAAACTTTTGGCTGGCCTAAACCGCCGTCGTCGTCGGTGGGATCGCCCCCGACCAGCAGCTCCCAGCGACGGGACCGGAGGCCGGGTCCCGCGCGCGTGGCCTCGGAGACGAGCGGACTGGCCGCCACGGCACCGTCGTGCGGGCCCGTGACGCTCGTCTCGACGGTTTGCGGGGCGGCCGACCGCGAGCGTCGAGGTTTTTCACCTCTGCACCCCAATCGACCGTATGAGCCGCGACCCTGCCGACGACGACCTCCGTGCGACGCTCGACGACCTCCGTGCGACGCTCGACGACCTCGAACGGGCGCTCGACGCCGACGCCGGTGCCGACCGGGAGCGAACCCGTCGGCCGGCACCACCGCGTGCGAGTGACGTGATCCGGTTCACCGACGAGTACACCATCCCGACCGTCATCTCGATCCTCGAGACGACGATCCGGTCGCTCGAACTCCTCCAAGGCGTGCTCCGGCTGACGGACCCCGACCGTCGGCCCCCCGCCGGTCGGGGCGACGGCCGTCGGCTCGACGACGACATCGATCGGCGCGTCGTCGAGGGAACCGAGCGGGCGCTCGACGAGCTCCGTCGGGTGCTGACGGGAACCGAGGAGCCGGCCGATCCGGCCGCCCGCGACGTCCTCGGCGACGCCCGGGCGCTCACTACCGAGATCGAGTCGCTGCTCGCGGAGGCGCGCGAGCGGTCGGAGGCGTCGCGATCGAGCGGCCGACGACGGGACGCCGACGACCGACGGAGCGACAGCCGCGGGGTGGTCATTCCGGTCGACGACGGCGGTGACGGGGACGCGGACCGGAACACGGACGACGACCGGACAGCCGACGACGCGACCGACCCGGAGACGGAATCGGGCGTCAGGATCGACGTCGACGCCGAACTGGAGTCGATCCGGGCCGACGTCCGTGCGGAGTCGGACGCGACGCACGAGATCGACAGTGAGCGTGGCCGGTCGGACGACGACGAACACGAAGACGGCACGGGCCGGGGAGCACTCGGCGAGGACGAGGGCGGCGAGGATGAGGGCGACGAGGACGAGGATCGGGAGTGAGTCGGCGGCTCCGACTCAGGCCAGGAAGTACGTCTCGCCCTCGCGGTCGACGAGGCCCTGCTTCGAGAGGGTCTTCAGCAGCGGGTACAGCGAGATCTTCTTCATGTCGAGCGACGACTGGAGGTCGTCGACGGTGCACTCGCCGGCCGTCCGGAGGTAGAGGTAGACCAGTTTCGACGAGGCCGAGTCGAGTTCGTTCGGCAGGGCGATCTGTTTCGTGTCCGCGCTGCGGGTGAGGAGTTTCTGACTCATGTCTATTCAACGGGTTGACCTGATTGCACTTAAGCTTACCTTGCACATGAACATATACTGTATCTATTGGTAATATGTGTCAATATGTCTTGGTCACCCGCCACACGGTCGTACGGGCGACCGGCGTCAGAGGTCCATCGCGCCGTTGACGTCGATGACCTCGCCGGTGATGTAGGAGGCCTCCTCGCTGGCGAGGAACTTGACAACGTGCGAGACGTCCTCGACCTCGGCGAACCGCCCCATCGGGATCTCCGCGAGGATCCGCTCCTGGATGTCGTCGCGGACCTCCGCGAGCATGTCCGTCCGCGTGAAGCCGGGGGCGACGGAGTTCGCCGTCGATCCCGACGGGGCGAGTTCGAGCGCGAGCGTGCGCGTGAAGCCGAAGATCCCCGACTTGGCCGTGGCGTAGTTCGCCTGCCCGAAGTTGCCCTGTTTGCCGACGATCGAGGAGATGTTGATGAGCCGTCCCTGATCGGACGACTTGATGTCGTCGAAGAACACCTTCGTCGCGTTGAACGTCCCGTTGAGGTTGACGTCGATGACGGTCTTCCACTCGTCGGGGCTCATCCGCGAGAACGTGGTGTCCTTGGTGATGCCGGCGTTGTTGATGAGGATGTCCGCGGGCCCGAACGCGTCGAGTACCTCCTCGCGCATCTCGCCGACGGCCTCGTAGTTCGTGACGTCTGCCTGTCCCATGATCGCGTCCCCGCCGGCGTCGTGGATGGTCTCGACGGTCTCCCGTGCCTCTTCCTCCGAGGAGCGGTAGTTGATGACGACGTTCGCCCCCTCGCCCGCCATCTCTTCGGCGATCCCGCGGCCGATCCCCCTCGATGCGCCCGTGATGACACAGGTTCTGTCTTCGAGTTTCATGGTCGACGTGAGCGCCACGGTCCCGACCGACGGCCGGAGCCACCGCAACAGTCGCTCACAGGTTGTGACTCTCGGAACCGAAGTATAATAGTGCGGGTCATCGGTCGTCGACGACGTGACGCCGGGCGACGGGTCGTGGGTGTGGGTGCTGGTCAGTCCGGGCCGCCGAGACGTCTCAGGACGTGAGTTCGGTCGCGTGGCCGATCCAGTCGGCGACGCGCGACGGCGACACGTCGACCCGCTCGCCGAGTTCCGCGGCGTCGGCCGCGGCGAGTTCGGAGACCGTCCCGACGCCGGCCTCGCGCAGCCGCTCGGCGTAGGCGGGGCCGATACCCCGGACCTGGTCGAGATCCGTGTCGTCGAACGCCGCCTCGTCGGTGTCGTCGCTCGCCCCGGGCGCGTCGGCGGTCCCGTTCTCGGCGTCGACCGCCTCGTCAACGTCGGAGTCGAGATCGGAGTCGTCGATCTCGATCTCGACCGCGCCGGTGCTGTCATTTCCGTCGAGGACCGACCGCTCGGCGAACCACGCGGCCACGTCCGGCCAGAGGTTCGCGTGGGACTTGCTCGACACCGAGAGGCCGATGTGGCCCGTCGACGCCTCCATGATCGTCGCGTCGTCGCTCGGGATCGCGTCGTTGAACGGGCGGGAGGCCTCCGGCGGGATGAGGTGATCGTACTCGCCGATCACCTGGAGGACGGGCATCGTGATCTCGTCGAGGTCGACGTGTTTCCCGTCGAGCTCGAGCTCGTTCTCGTACAGATCGTTCCGCTGGTAGACGTCCTCGAGGAACTGGACGTACGTCGATCCCGCGAGATCGATCCCGTCGGAGAGCCACCGCTCCATCCGGGCGAAGTTCTCGACGAAATCCTCGTTGTCGAGGTTGTCGTACAGCGTCGTATACTTGGTGACGTAGTTGTTGACGGGATCCATGAGCGCGAAGCCGACGTCGAGGAACTCCGCGGGGACGTTGCCGAACGCGTCGGTGACGTCGCGCGGGGAGTAGTACTCCTCGTCGCCCCACTCCTCTAAGATGCCGCCGGTGCCGGCGAAGCAGAGGCCGGCGGCCATCAGTCCGAGGTTGCGGACCTTGTCGGGGTGCAGCGCCGCGTACATGACGCTCATCGTCCCGCCCATGCAGTAGCCGAGGACGTTGATCGCGTCCACGCCCGCGCGGGCGGCGACCTCGTCGACGCAGTTGTCGATGTACCGGTTCACGTAGTCGTCGAGCGTCAGCGACTCGTCGAGCATCGAGGGCTCGCCCCAGTCGATGAGGTAGACGTCGAACCCGGCTTCGAGGAGCCGCCGGACGACGGAGCGGTCGGGCTGGAGATCGAGGATGTACGGCCGGTTGATCAGCGCGTAGACGATGAGGATGGGAACGTCGTGGGTCTCCTCGGGCTCGACGCCCGCGGCCTCGGCGTCGTAGCGGAGGAGTTTGAGCTTGTTCTCCTCGTAGACGACCTCGCTCGGCGTCTGACCCACCTCGACCGAGGCCATCGTCTCGAGGCTCTCGGGCGTGGCGTCCGCCGTCTCGACGGCCTCGGTCCACGATTCGAGCATCTTCCGCTGGGCCTCGAACGGTGCGGTGAAGGGGTTCATTCTCGCTCCAGGAGCTGGTCGAGTTTCTCCTCGATCGCGTGCTGGCGTCGCTCGATCTCGACGAGACGCTCACCCACCTCGCGGACGTCGCCGGTAGTCGCAAAGCCCATCCCGTGGAGGGTCTGCTCGGCGGCCTCGTCCAGCTGCTGCTGGAGGTCGAGCACGTCCTCGACGTTCTGGCCCGTCGCGGCGGCGAACGCGGTGGTCGACATCGACTCCTTGAACGCCTTGTTCGCCGCATTGAACCAGATGTCGCGGAACTCCTCGGGGTCGACGTCCTCGCCCTCGAGCGCGTCGCCCACGCGTTCGTACGACGACTCGGCCGCGTCCATCCACGCCTCGTAGGCGCGGACTGCGCCCTCGGAGGCGTCGTCGAGTCGTTCCTCGGACATGGCCTCCTCCATCGACGCCATCCACTGGTCGGCGAAGGCGGCCTGTGCGTCGACGTTGCGCTTGAGCGCGTCCGTGTACGTCTCGGACATCTGTTCGAAGAACGACTCCATCGCGTCCGCGTCGGTCATGTCTGTCATGTTGATCGTGTCGTTGGTCATGGTCTCGAGAGATAAGAGCGGTGGGAACGACGGTCGGCTTACTGCTCGACGACCTCGGCGGCCTCGTCGGCGACCTCGGCGGCGTCGGCGTTGACCTGCAGGAGCGTCTCGTACAGCTCGTCGACCATCTCGGCCTGTGCCTCGGTGAGTTCGTCGTACGAGTCGACGGCGTCCTCGGCGGAGCGCTCGAACGACTCCCACGCGTCGTCGTGGACCTCGTCGAGCGCCTCGTACTGCTCGTCGACGGCCGCGCGCAGGTCGGCGACGACGTCGGCGGGTAGCGCCTCCTCGACGGCTTCGAGGTTGGCGTGAGCCGCGCGCTTCGTCAGGTCGACGCCGCGCTTCTGGAGCGACTTCGTCGACTCGAAGCTCCCGAGGAAGGCGTCGGAGGCGGCCTTCTGGAGCTTCAGGGAGCTCTCGAACGCGGAGTGGCTGGCTTCGATGTACGTGCGCTGCATCTCGAACATGGTGCTGAAGGGGTTTGCGGACATGATGAATCACCGGTTCCGTTTGACGGGGATGACGATGGCCTGGACGATGTCCCCTTCCTCGATGTCGAGCGCCTCGCGCTCGGCGTCGGGGATGGAGATGCGGCCGCCGCTCTGGACGCGCGTCTTGAACATCGCGCTACCCATACTCATCGCGTTCAGCTGCGAGAAGCCGTCCATGCCACCCGACGAGGCCTTCATGAACTGCTTGAACAGCTCCTGCTGGCTCTGGGTGGCCTGTTGGGACGCCTCCTGCATCTGTTTCGCGAACGCGGCGGGCGACCACATGGGTGTCCCATCGTCCGGGTCGTCTGTCATCTCGTCTTCGAGTAGGCCCCGTGAGTGGATAAACTTTACTACTCTTGCCATCCAACACCATTCTATGCCATCGAATGGTACGGCGGGGCGGATTCGACTACGAATCGCTACCGACTTTCACAACTGTTATGAATGTTCCAGACGTTCGCACGCAGCATGGAACATGGTTCGATGGATATGACGGCTCCCGTCCGCGGGATGACCTCCGCGTGGCTCCGGTCGTCGAAGCACTTCTCGAAGAGCCTCGTCCACATGTACTCGAGCGTGGCCGAGGCCAACCGTGCGATGATGACACAACGAAACGGCGACTCGGAGCTCCGCGAACCGGAGGTCGACTCGGTCGCGTACTCGCAGGAGTCGTGGTCCATGGAACGGTCGACCGACGGCGAGGAGGACCTCGGCGTCGGCGACGTGGTCCGCTTCTCGAAGCGGATCACCGAGGAAGAAGTGCTCACCTTCGCGACCATCAGCGGCGACACCAACCGGCTCCACCTCGACGACGAGTTCGCCGCCGACACCCGATTCGGTCGCCGGATCGTCCACGGGACGCTCGTCTCCGGGCTCATCAGCTCCGCGCTCGCCCGGCTCCCCGGCATGACGGTGTACCTCTCACAGGACCTCCGGTTCCTGAAGCCGGTCGACATCGGCTCCGAACTCACGGCAATCGTCGAGATCGTCGAGGACCTCGGCGACGACCGCTACCGGCTCGACACGGTCGTCGAGACCGGCGATGGGACGACCGTCGTCGACGGCGAGGCCGTCGTCCTCATCGACCCTTCCCCGGAGTCGTAACCGTCCGACGCGACGGAGTCGGTCGGTTTTTCACGGCTCCGTCGCACGCTTCCGCCCGCCACACCGTGTCGTCACCCCCCGCGATTCCTGCCTCCCTGAGCGGGCGTCTCCCCGCGGATCACCCCCACCTTAATTATCATTATACACATAACTCGCATCAGTACGGAATCAGGACAACCTTTTCATACCTTGGTCGAATCTGTGAGAGCGAGGGGGATGCCAGAATGACCGCCACCGTCACCAGTGCCGACACACCCCGTGTCACGTTCTACGTCCGGGGCGACATGTTCGGCGCGAACGATCAGCAGAACACCGTCGTCGACAGACTCCGGGAACTCGAGGCCGAAAACCGGATCGAAGAGTACGAGGTCCGCGTCTGGAACAGTCGGGTCCAGTTGGGCGACGACGAGACCCACCACACCGTCGAGCAGTACCGGGAGTTCGCGTCGTGGGCCGAGACCGAGGACGTCGACATCGACCCGTTCTTCACGGTCCGCGAGCGCGACTCGTTCGTCGACGGCACCGCTCGCGAGCTCATCCTGCCCGTGATGTGCCTCGCGATTCGCGGCGACGACGGCCTCGAGGCCGTCGCCCCGAACAGCCACGACGACGAGACGACCACCGTCCGGGACTGCCTCGACGCGCTCGAGACGCTCGACGCGCCCGCCCGCCCCGTCACGGTCGCCGCCGAGGACTGAACGACCCGCTTCGTCGCTCCGCCCGTCCGGTCTTCGCGTCTCGTCTTCTCTTCGTCCGGCTCACGTCGGTTCGCGCCGATTCACTGCGCCCGATCCGTGCTTCTCCCGTGCAGTCGTGCGGTTTCGTCCGTCAATCCCGGCCCGATCTGTCCGCGTACACCGACGTTCGACGATCGTCGACAGTCTCGCCCGCCGGACGCTCTCCGATCGCCGATACTCCTCGGCCGGCTTCCGAGCCGGGGACGGGCCTCGTGCAGGGCCGACGCCTCACTCGATCGGCTGGAAGCTCCACTCCCTGCCGAGTCGGTCGGCGACGAGACGCCTCACTCGATCGGCTGGAAGCGGAACCCGTCCCACTCCTGGCTGTCGGGGTGTCGGATCCCGGCTCCCGGCTCTCGGAGTTGCCCAACGTACACCGCCCGGACCTCGTCGCCGATGTCGACCTCGGCGTCCTCGACCACCTGTCCGATCGCTCTCACGGGTTCGCCGTCGACGTCGAACTCGACGACTGCGATGGTGTTCGGCTGGCGAACGCCCGGTGGGGTCGCGGTCGACGTCGTCCACGTGACGACCGTCGCCGTGTACTCGCTCAGGTCGACCGTCCCCTCGGGTTCGGAGCCGTCCGGCCCCACGGGGTGGCCGGGGTAGGTGATGCTTCCGTCGGAGTAGCGGTACGCCTCCATCTCGTTCCCGTTCGCGTTCTCGTGTTCGCCGTCGTGTTCGGACATTCTACTGTCCCTCCAGGATGGTGGTGATGACGCAGTTGCCGAAGCCGCCGACGTTGCACGCGAGGCCGACGTCCGCGTCGACCTGCTGGGTGTCGGCGTCGCCGATCACCTGCTTGTAGATCTCGTACACCTGTGCGACCCCCGACGCGCCGAGCGGGTGGCCCTTCGACTTCAGGCCCCCCGAGGGGTTGATGGGGATCTCGCCGTCGATCTCGGTCGTGCCGTCCTCGATGGCCTTCCACCCCTCGCCCTGGTCGAAGAAGCCCACGCCCTCCGACTGGAGGAACTCGAGGATGGTGAACATGTCGTGGAGCTCCGCGACGTCGACGTCGTCGGGCCCCATGTCGGCCATCTCGTAGGCGATCTCGGAGGATTCGACGACGCCGCGCATCGTCGTCGGGTCCGCGCGCTCGTGGACGACGTGGGTGTCGGTCGCACCGCCGACGCCCGCGACGACCGCGTAGTCGTCGGTGTACTCCTCCGCGACCGACTCGGGACAGAACAGTAGCGCCGCTGATCCGTCCGTGATGGGACAGAAGTCGTAGAGCCTGAGCGGGTCGGCGATGATCGGCGATTCCAGCACCTTCTCCAGCGACACTTCCTTCTGGAACTGCGCGTGGGGGTTGTGCACGCCGTTCTTGTGGTTCTTCACGGCGACCTTCGCCAGCGACTCCCGGGGCGCGTCGTACGTGTCGAGGTACAGCCGCGCGGTGAGTCCCGCGAACGACGGCAGGGTGAGGCCGTGTTTGTACTCGACCGGGTGGGTGATCGAGGCGATGATGTCGGTCGCCTCGGCCGTGGAGCAGTGGGTCATCTTCTCGCCGCCGACGAGGAGCGTCATGTCGCTGGCGCCCGAGGCGACCGACTGGTAGGCGGCGTAG
Organism: Salinigranum salinum; assembly: GCF_009176545.1. GTDB lineage: Archaea > Halobacteriota > Halobacteria > Halobacteriales > Haloferacaceae > Salinigranum > Salinigranum salinum. The sequence continues at coordinate 1,268,460 of NZ_VTOJ01000001.1, forward strand.
ACGCCCGCCCCACCCGAGGAGGAGGTCTGATCGATCCGCTGGGTGTACGACGGCATCGCCGCCAGGTCGTGCGCGACGTAGTTCATCGCCCCCGTCTGTCCCTCGAACTCGCCGCTCGCCATGTTCGCGGTGTAGAGGTGGTCGATCTCGTCCGACGAGACGCCCGCGTCGTCGAGACACGCCTGCCCCGCCTCCGCGAGGAGCTCCTGGAGCCAGGCGTCCCGTTGCCCGAACTGGGTCATCGATGCGCCGATGATTGCAACGCGTTCCATACCGGACGACGCGTACCAACCCGCTTACCTTTTTCCACTCCCGGTGCGACGCGCTGCGTCTCCCCCCGTCGGTGTGCTCGCGACCGCGCCACCGTGTTTCAGACCAGTTAAGGCCACCGCGACCCCCGACTCGACCATGGAGGTCGAAGACGTCGCGCCGCTCGTCGGGAGCGTCGCCAGCGTCGCCGTCGTCGCCGCGCTCGTGGCACCGTTCGTCCTCGTCCCCGACCCGGGCACCGAACTGGGGCTGTACTACGCGTTCGGGCCGTTCGGCGGGGCCGGACCGGGCTTTCTCGCCCCCCTCGCCGTGGTCGTCTTCCTCGCCGGGCGACGCGGCCGGACGGACCCCGTGACCGCCGCCGGACTCACGCTCGTCCTCGGGCTCGGGATGGTCGGACTCGCCGCCTCCTGGGCGCTGGCCGTCGACGTCGAACTCGTCTACAGTTTCCCCGTCGCGTGGATGGGATACCACCGCTGGGTCGTCCTCGGCGTCGCGGCGGTCGTTCCGGCCAGCGCGGGCGTCTACGCCCGCGCCGTGCTCTGATTTTCTCGGCCCGACAGACGCCGAAGCCGAAAGGCCCTTATGTAGCACCGGGATAGAAGGGAGTGGACTAGGTCGGGCAGTTAGGCCCTGCTCGTCACCCGTGAAATAGGTCTTCAGCGGGGACCGAACCCGGGGGCGTCCGGTCAGACCGACACGGGCCCCGGGAGCCGACTGCGAAGCCTCGTCCGTCGGGGGCAGCGGCCCACGATCCCCACCCGCAGGGGTGGTCGACCGTGGTTCGTCGGTGACATCGGGTCAGGCACGGAAGTGAGCAGCCCACCACCGGACGTGCGCCGCTCGACGGGTTGCGGGGTGGAGGAGGCAACCGGGACTACCCCTGTCGGAACGCCGGGCAATCCCGTCGTCCGCTATTCATACCGGCTTCTCGACTGGAGAGCGACGGCGAGCGGTTTCGTCGGCTCCGCTTCGGCAGCTCCCTTCGACAACCGTATTTGTGCCCACTGATTCAATCGTGTTGGTTTTCACTGCACAAATATTGCGCTAGTGATGTATTTGTTTTGTATTACTCCCGAAGACTGGCGTCGTGATGGACAGAAGTGGAGCCGTCTTGTTCGGGGTCGCAGGACTCGACCTCGCCGCGCGGATCGCCGGTGAACTTCTCGGGTTCGGAACGACCGTCGGCCTCGCCGTCCCGGTCGTCCTCGCCGGGCGACTCTCGTTCGGGTTGAGTACACTCGGCGCGGCACTCGGCTGGCTCTTGCTCTGGCTCGTGCTCTTCCTGTACGCACCGGTGTTCTTTCCGGGACCGGACCGACCGACTGGCGAGTGGGTCGTCGGTATCCCGAACCGACTCGTGGTCGCGACTGGTGCACTCGGCGTCGGACTGACCTTAGAGGGCTGGATTGCGGCCTGGGAAAGCCAGGTCAGTCTCGCCGATGGCATCGTCACTGGAGTCGTCTACATCTCACCGCTCTACGCGGCCGGACTCCTCGTCGCGATTCTCGTCGGCTACTTCATCGTCGTCGATACGCGACCGAGCGTGTTTGCCGCGACACGCCTGCCGGTTCCGAACCGACCGACTGAAGGCTCGATCACCGCCGACCGCTACGTGTTTCTCGTGCTGACGCTCGGGCTGGTCCTCTCGGTGATGTCGGTGCTCTTCCCGCTCCCGGAACTGCTGCTCGTCGGCCTCCAACTCGGTGACGTGGTCTACGGCCTCGGAATGCTGGTTTCGGCCGGCGAGTTCTACGTAGCCGCGAGACAGGATTTCGTTGAGGGAATGACCGGCGCCGTGCTCGTCATCTGGCAGGAGATCGAAGACATCTCCCACCTCGTCTACATCCTCGCTCCGCTGTTGTGGGTCTGGTATATCGCGGTGGCGACCATCACGGCTGCCGACCTCCCGGCGCTGGTTCGGACAGCACCGCTCGACCTCATCGGCGTGTTAGTGCTCGTGACGACCGTCGGCGGCTACGTCACGTTCCACTCGTTCCGGCTGAGCGAGCGCGTGCGGGCCCGCATGACCGGCGACGACGAGCGGCCCCGGATGCCGCTGTTTCTCCTCCCGGCCGGTGCTGGCGCGTTCGTTGTGATGGCTGTGCTGGTCAACCCGGCGTCGGGCCCGGACTCGGTTTCGACGCTCGCGTTCTCCCCCGGCCTCTGGGCGCTGGCCGCCGCGGGTACGATGGTCGCCGTCATCGCGACCGCCCGCCCGCGACGCGTCCCCTCTTTCGAGCGGGTCATCGACGACCAGGCTGTCGCGGCCCTCTCGACCACGGTGTTCCTGCTGTGTTCCTTCTTGCCGTTCTTCACGACGGGTGCCGTCGAAGCGTCGTTCAGTGACGACGTGTTGGCACTGAGTATGCTTACGGTACTGTCGCTCGCGTTCTGGATCGGACCGCCGGTGTTCCTCGGTGACCGCTCGCTCCCGGACAAGAAACGGCTCAAGACCGGACTCAAGCGGAGCGGTGCCGCGGCGGTCGTCACGTTCGCTCTCGCGGCCATCCCCGTCGTCTACGGAGATCGCCCGTACTCGCCGCTGTGGGAGCTCTATCTGTCCGTCTTCGGCGTAGTGATGCTCGTCAGCGGGATGTGTTTCGCCCTCTTCGCGGTTATCATGCCGTTCCGACTCAACCGCGGCTGACGACTCCTCCGTTCTCAGGCCCGGTCCAGAAGCTCCTGCACGTACCCCGCCGCGTCGGGATTATCGCCGTACTCCTCGACCAGCGACACCCGTTTCCCAGCCGAGAGGTGTCGTCGCAACAGCTCCCGAAACGAGGGGTCGTCGCGCAGTCGCCTGAGCACGAGCGCCTCGTCGTCGCGCAGGGCGTCCGCGACCACGGCGTCGAGGTCGGCGACCGTCACGCCCGACGCGTGCGGGAACGACGACGGTCGACGGTCGCTGTAGACGAGCACGAGCTCCTGGTCGCCGCCGCGGTCGACGTCGACCTCGTGCGGGGCGTACGCGCGGATCGGGTCGATCTCCTCGGGCGAGACGCCGTCGAGGACGGCGAACGCAGGCGTGCCGGTCCACGCGAGCGACGCCCTCGTCTCCGCGTCGAGCGCATCCCAGTCCACGGTCGTCGTCTCGTAGACGCGCACGGGCGTCAGTCGCGTGGAGACCGTTTAGCTCTGCTCCCGATTCCCCCGTCCGCCTTCACCCGCTCCGGTCGTCGGGGTCGTCCGCGTCCGTGTCGTCACCTGCGCCGTCCGCGTCCCCGTGGCTCGTCTCGCGCGGTTCGCCGTCCGACGGTGCGTCGTGCTCGCCGTCGAGCGCCTCTCCCCAGACGAACCCGTCGTCGTCGGTGTGCCCGTCGACGTCACCCCGTCTTCGCGGCCCCACGGCTCCGTCCTCGCCCCGCGCGGTCGCGTCACCTCCCGTCGGGCCCCCGTCGTCGGTGCGGTCCGTCCCCGCGTCGGTCGTGGTCGTGTCCTCGCCGTCGACACCGGTGTCGTCGGGGAGCGTCGAGCCCGTGTCGGCGTTGACGGTCGCCATCGAACGGGCACCACGCGTTCGTCGTGCCCGCCGCTCGGCGAGTTCGATCCGGAGGCGTTCATCGAGTTCGGCCCGGAGGTCGTCGGCGACCGCCTCGTCGACGTCGACGGCCGCGGCGTCGCCGCCCGTGATCGAGAGCGACCCCGCGGTGTCGATCGTCACCGTCGCGAGCCGCCACCGGCGCTGGAATATCGTCCGCGTGTCGATCACCGTCTGGATCCGGTCGTACGGCACGACCTTCGTCTGCCGCTTCAACACGCCGTTCCGCGTGACGACGTGGTGGTCGCCGAGCCAGTACCCCCTGTGCACCCACTTGAGGTGCGCCGCGAACGGGACGACGGGCACGATCACGAGCGGGACGTACCACGGGAACGGCAGCGGTCCGGCACCGACCCCCCCGAGGAGCGCGTCGGCCGCGAACAGGACGCCGGCGAGGAGGCCGACGACGAGGAGGTATCTGACGGCGTACCGCCGACGCACGCGTTTCGGCGGTCGCTGGAGGTCCGGGTCGCCGAAGGCGTCGATGGCGTTGGCGAGCGCGAAGACGCGGTCGCGTTCGGCCAGCGGGACCGCCGCCTCGGAGCCACGGCCGCCGCCGGACGACTGGCCGGGCGCGTAGCCGGCCGTCTCGATGAGCAGGGTCGCGTAGCCGAAGTAGCGTTTCAGCGGCGTATCCTCGACGGTGAGCGTCTGGAGCTTGTCGAAGGGGATCGACCCGTCGTACCGCTGGAGCAGGCCGCGCTCGTACTGGAGTTCGTCGCCAGCGCGTACGAGGTGGAAGTCGTAGTAGTTGACGATGGCGGCCGCCGCGCCCGCGACCCACGAGAAGAGCACCACGCCGACGACCACGAGGACGAGGAAGCCGCCGAGCACGACGGCGCCGCCGCGGGGGAGGAACGACGACAGCACCGGCACCGACCCCGAGAACAGGAGGGCGAGCACACCGGGAACGCGGAAGTCGAACGACAGCAGGCCGACGAGCGCGAGCTCTCGATCGGAGAGCGCGAACAGCTCCGTGGTCGGCTCGGACTCCGCCTCGGCGTCGGGGGTGACGCCGCGTTTCATCCGCGGGACCTCCCGCTGGAGTCGTTTCGCCTCCTCGAACGAGACGAACCGGAGAGCGGCTTCCGTCTCGCTCCCACCGGCGGTTTCGAGCTGGACGACGGCGATCCCGAGCACGCGCTGGACCACGTTGCGCGAGATGTCGACGTTCTGGATCCGTCGGAGCGGGATCTCGCGCTCGCGACGGGCGAAGACGCCCGAGTGGATGTCGAACGTGTCGGTGGTGAGTTCGTACTCGTACCGCTGGTAGTACGCAATCTGGTAGCCCACGAGCGCCAGCACGCCCACGCCCAAGAGCGCGACGACGGTCAGCGGTCCAGCGATCCCCTCGAGCATGCCGCTCCCCGAGAAGACGACGAACGCCGCGGCGACGAGCAGGCTCCCACCCCGTTCGAGCACGCGGTACGGGACCGACAGTGGGGAGAGCTTCATCGGTCGCTACACCGCGTCGTCGCCTTCCGCACGGATGGCGAGTCGTTTCAGCCGCTCGCGCAGGTCGTCCGCGCTCGACGGCGTGAGTCCGGGGACCGTCACGTCCGCACCGCGCGACCCCGCCGTGTAGACGACGACGCGACCGAGGCCGACGGCCCGTTCGACCGGGCCACGCGAGGAGTCGACGTGCTGGATGCGGACGAACGGGACGACCGTGCGCACCCGCGTGAGCACTCCCCGTTCGAGGTAGATGGCGTCGTCGCGCACCTCGTACCGCCAGAACCGGTACCGCAGCACGGCGTGGACGACGCCGACGAGGAGGACGACCCCCGCGAGCACCGGGGGACCCCACGGGGGGACGAACGGGACGAACCGGGCACCGATCGCGAGCACGCCGCCGAGGATGGCGGCGCTGACGACCGACCGGGCGGCCCAGACGAGGCGGACGCGCGGGTGCAGGCGGGTCATCTGTGGGGAACAGTCGCGGACGTTCGGGGCGGAGCCGGTCTCATACCCACCCATCCGAGACCGTGCGGTAAGAAGGTGCGGTCTCGGGGCGAGCCGATCGCCGACGCCGTGGTTATCGGGGTCGTCCCACCGCGTCGACGACCGCCTCGCGGCCGGCGGCGACGTCCCGACCGACCGACGCGACCGCGGCGAGTCCGGGTCGACCGCCGTACAGGTACTCCGTGACCTCGGCGTCGCCCGCCGCGAACGAGCGACGGTGTCGGGCGAGCGTCGCCTGGCGGTCGGTCGCGGCCTCGTCGAGTCCGGTCGCGATCCGGTCCAGTTCGGCCCAGGCCTCGAACGCCGCCTCCAGTGCGACGCCGCCTGCCGGTGTCGACTCCCACGCCCGCACCCGATCGATCCTGGACTGGAGCCGGCTACACGCCGCGTCGACCGCCTCGATGGAGTCGGTCTCGCGGTCGAGCATCGCGACGAACGACTGGCGAGCTTCGAGAGCGATGTCGATCCGGTCGAGCAGCGCACCCCGTTCGTCCGGGGCCACGGGTCCGTCGACGGCGAGCCGTGCGAGATCCGGACCGAGTTCCGCCGCCATGTGCTCCATCACGGAGTCGGCGTCGACGTGGTCGACGGCCAGCACCGATCGGCGGTACGCGTCGGCGACCGGTCGACGGCTCGTCGGCCCGCCCGACCCACCCAGCCGACCGGTGGGCGTGAGCCGGCTCCCGACGTCCGCACCGAGGGAGGCCGGACTCTCGGTCGCGACGGCGGCCGACTCGTCGAGTCGGGCGACGGCTCGCCGGAACGACCGGAACGCCTCGCGCTCGGCGACGCACTCGCGTCGTTCCCGGTCGACGGCTCGCCGCGCCGCCCGTAGCGTCACCGCCACCGTAAGCCCCCCGGGACGTCGGCACCCACGGCGTCGACGCGCTCGTCGACCTGCGGGAGATCCGACAGCAGTCCCTGGTCGGCGTACGCCGCGACCCCCTGTCCGTGGGCGTTCCCGGCGTCGGCGCGGACGTACGCTTCGGCCATCCCGCGTGCACCGGTCAGCGGGACGAGTCTGATCGTCGTTCCGTCGGGTCCGCAGTCGACGAGGAGGCCGGCTGGCGGGAACGAGCAGGTCGACGGTGCGACGACCTCCCGGACCCCGTCACGCGCCGTCGTCGTCGGGAGGTGGAGATGCCCCGAGAGGGCGAGCACCCCGCCATGGGCGGCGAGGATCTCGCGGAGCGCCCCGGCGTTGCGGAGCTGGTAGAAGTCGCCGTCCGGGAACGGGCCGACGTGGTCGCGCGGGTGAAAGAGCGTGTGGTGGGCCACCACGACCGGGGTGTCGACGCGCTCGACGGTCCGGCGGAGCCAGTCGAGCGTCGCCGCGCTCAGTTCGCCCTCGTGGGTGTGCGTGAGTCGTCCGTCGGCGCTCGCGGTGTCGACACAGAGGAGGTCGACCCCGCCGACCCTCACGTGGAACGGGTACGGACCAATCCCGTAGCGGCTCCCGAACTCGGCGGCGGCGGGAGCGACGTAGTCGTCCCACTTCTTGGGGACGTCGTGGTTGCCCGGCACGGCGACGAGCGGCACCGAGAGCCCCGAGAGCACCTCGTCCGCGACCGCGTACTCGGACTCCCGGCCGTCCCGCGTCAGGTCGCCGAGGAGCACGAACGCGTCGACCGTGAGGTCGTCGGCGATGCTGACTGCCGTGCGCAGGCGACGTTCCGTCCGGTGGAACACCTTCCACGTCCCCGACCCCGTCGGCGACAGGTGTGCGTCGGCCGCGACGAACAGCCGTGTCGGCGTCTCGGGATGTGGGTCGGAGAGCCGGGCGAGGACGGGGCCGACGTCGCCCTCGGCGGCCGTCCTCATCGATCCACCGTCGTCGTGACCGTCCCGAGTGGCGTCTCCCGGTGGAGCCGGATCCGTCCCGTCTCGCTGCAGAGTTCGATGCGGAGTGCGGGGTTCCGTCGCTCGTGGTCGCCCGTCATCGTCCGAAACTGGTGGCGGTCCACCGGTTAAACGTATCGGACATATTATATATTGTCGTCCGGTTCTATCTATTCTGTCGGTATCTCTATCGAGACGTATGCAGCCGGTCGGCGGGCTCGCCGCCCCCTCAGGTCACGATCGCGCCGGCGGTGACGAAGAGGAGGAGCCCGACCACGGCTCCGGCCCGGTAGAAGCCGAGCGCGGTCGCGGCCGGTTCGCGGACCTTCTTGCGTTCGACGCCGTCGCGGAGCCGACTCCCCCCGACCTCGACGAGTCCGGTGAGCGCGAGCCAGAGCACGACCATGGCGACGACGAGGTTGCCGCTGGTCGTCGACGCGAGCGTTCCGACCGTGTAGCCCGTCGCGGCGAGGTGACCGCCCGTCACCAGCATCACCAGCGCCGCGGCCCGCGACCACCGCGTCAGCGAGGCCACCATCGATTCGAGCGGCGCGGCGTCCATCCCGCCGGCGCGCGCGGTCGGCAGGACGACGCCGGCGAAGAAGACCACGCTTCCGACCCACAGCGCGCCGATCAGCAGGTGTATCGTTGCGAGCACGGTGTCGACGAGAGCCATGCGGCGAGCGACGGACGGCCCCGTCTTGAACGTACTCGTCTCGGTCGAACCACGCCCGCGTCTCGGTCGTTGCTCGACCGACTCCGCTCGCGACGAGGGCGGCTCATCCGTCGACCGGTACGAGCCGGTCGGCAGTCACGGCCAGCGGCTCGGCGACGTGGACGAGTGGGTCGTCGTCGGGAGCCGCGAACCCCGCCGCCCGGAACAGCGTCTCGGCGTCGACCGTCGCCTCGCCGGGTGCGAGCCGCCACGGTTCGTGGTCGATCTCGCCGCGGTAGAGGCGTCGGCCCTTCGTGAAGAAGCGGTAGTTCTCCGTGAGGAACGCCGGGAGCGATCCCGGTTCGGGGACGAACGACTCGTCAGTGCCGCGTCGGTACGAGACGTCGAGCCGCGCTCGCGGTTCGCCGGGGTGGTCGCGCTCGCTCGTGAGCCTGATCAGGTCGCCGTCGCGGTCGACGGTCGCCCGCGCGGAGAAGTACGGGAGGGCGTACAGCGACCGTGCAGCCGCGACCGAGAGTCGATCGTCGGCGTCGAGGCTGAAGAAGTAGACGCCCGAGTCGTCGCCGTGTCGGACGTAGGTCCGGAGGTTCACCTCGGGGAAGGTGCGCCCGATTGGCGCGCCCCGGGGCCTGATCTCCTCCATGACGAACGCGACGACGCCGAGCCACGCCTCCCCGTCGTGGGTCGCCACGGAGAGTTCGTCGGGGAGGTGGGCGTCGACGACCGCCGGATCGGTGGGCCAGTGGGCGAACACCCCGTCGCGCCAGGTCATCGAGAGGACGTGCATACCCGAGCCAGGGACGGGACCCACTTCCGGCTTCTGGGGGGTGGAGAACAGAAGAAATTTAACGGACTTGTGACGACAGCACAGCGGGGACGACGCGGCTTCGTGCCGATCCCGTGCACGCCATACCCACCCTTGCACGGTTCGCCGTCCCCTTCTCTCGACGGTGACTGCGACGGAGAGCGGCGCGATCGGTTGCCACTCAGGACACCAATCACGTCTCGAACACCTGCCGTTCCTGGACTCCTGTCGCTTCCCGGCCACGCACTCCGGCCACCTCCCGGCCACGCACTCTCGACACTCCCGTCGCCTTCCGTCCCGGGACTTTTGACGACGCCCGGCGAGGAGACGACCATGGAGTTCACCGTCGTTCAGGGCGACATCGCCGCACAGTCCGCCGACGCCCTCGTGAACGCCGCAGGGACGAGCCTCCGCATGGGTTCGGGCGTCGCCGGTGCCCTCCGCCGCGCTGCCGGGCCCGCACTCGACGAGGAAGCCGTCTCGAAGGGACCGGTCGACCTCGGGGCGGTCGCGGTGACCGACGCGTACGATCTCGACGCCGACGCCGTGATCCACGCCGCCGCGATGCCCCACGACGGCGACGGACTCGCGACCGAGGAGAGCATCCGCGACGCCACCCGCAACGCCCTCGTCGCCGCCGACGAGCGCGGCTACTCGTCGCTCGTCCTCCCCGCGCTCGGCTGTGGCGTCGCGGGGTTCGATCTCGAGACGGGTGCCCGGATCATCTGTGAGACCATCCGCGCGTACGAGCCCGCCTCGCTCGAGGACGTCCGGTTCATCGCCTACAGCGACGACGAGTACGAGACGGTCGCACGGGTCGCCGAGGCGGTTCGAGAGAACGGGTGAGTTCGTCGCGGCGGACGGCTGTCGGCGTCGAGCCAGGAGTCAGCCTTTTGACCGACCGGTCCTCAGGGATCGCCGATGGACGTCCCCGCCGACGCGCCCGACGTCTGCCCGGTCTGTGAGACCTCGTACGACTCCGTGTCGCGGCACGACGCTGGCCTCATGGTCAACCTCCTCGACAACCGGCGCTACCGCCGGGTCTGTTTCGAGCCCGTCTCGCTCGACGGGGTCGCCCACGTCCGCTTCTACCACCACACCCACGCACAGGTCGACGGCGACGAGGGAACCGGCGACGCCGTCACCGATGTCGCGGGTCGAGATCCGGTCTCGCGGTGAGCCCTCGCCGGTGCCGACCCGATCCCTCTTATCGGAGGAGGCGGCCACCTCGCGTCGTGAGCTGACAGCGACCACGGGGCGGGCCGCGAGGTGACGGCACGCCGTCCCGTGAGACCGGTCGTGCCGTCCGTTCGCTCAGTCGTCCCACGGGCGATGCAGTCGGGCCATCTATCTCCCCGTGGTTCCGTCGCCGTGACCACCCGGGCCGTCCGCCGACTCAGTCGCCGTGGATGAGCGGTTCCTCGATCCCCAGTAGCGCCGCGCTCTGCTCCCAGAGCTGTCGCCCGGTCTCCTCGTCGCGGGCCGCCTGCGAGGGCGTCGCCTCTCGCTGTCTCGAGAAGTATCGGCCCGAGACGCCGTCGAGCCGGTCCGAGACGGCGAGATACACCAGTGCCGCGGCGCCGTCCCTGACAGAGGTCACGCCCGGAACGGCGTTCAGTAGCCGCGCCCCCGCCGACAACGGCGTCGGGAGGAACCGAGTGAACCCCGAGCCGGGGATCGCGCCGGGGTGGAGGGCGTTCGAGGTGACGTCCCTGTCGGTCGCCGCCAGCCGGCGGGCGAGTTCGCGCGCGAACTGGACGTTCGCGAGCTTCGAGCGCTGGTACGCACGCCACCCCGAGTACGAGTCGACCGAGGTGACCGTCTCGAGGTCGAGGTCGACTCCGCGGTGGGCCTCGGACGCCGTCGTCACGACCCGTGCGTCGGGTGCAAGATGGTCGACGAGCTCCGTGGTGAGGAGGTACGGTGCGAGGTGGTTGACGTGAAACGTGTACTCGACGCCGATCTCCGTCAGCCGTCCCTCCCGAAAGAGTCCCCCGGCGTTGTTCACTAGCAGGTCGACCCGGCCGGTCTCGGCGCGGACGTCCGCGGCTAGCCCGCGGACCGCGTCGACGTCGGCGAAGTCGGCCTGGACGAACGCCGCGTCCGCGCCGTCCGCCGCGACCTCGTCGACGACCGCCTCGCCCGCCGTGGCGTCCCGGCCGTGGACGAAAACCTCCGCGCCGAGCCGTCCGAGCGAGCGCGCGGCCGCGCGGCCGATGCCGCTCGTCGAACCGGTCACCAGTGCCGTCGTCCCGGAGAGGTCGGCTCCCGCCACGCCGGCGCGCGCCTCGGGTGTCTGTGTCATCGTCCGGTGGTTGGTGTCGACCGACAAAAGCGGCCCCGTCCGCCGGCACCGACGCCCCCGACGTTTTGCCGTTCGGGTTCCTTACTCGACCATGGTCCGACTCGAGGACCCGATCGACATCGGCGGGCTCACCGTCCCGAACCGCCTCTATCGTGCGCCGCTACTCGAGTGTGCGGGCAACGGCGACGGGGCGGTCGACGCGCTCGTCGCGCATCTCGAACCCGCCGCGGCGGCGGGCGCGGGACTCGTCTGTCAGGGGGCGACCATCGTCCGCCGTCCCGGGGGGTGTGCCGCTCCGAACATGACGTACGTCGACGATCCGGACTTCGTCACCCGGCTCTCGCGGCTCACCGACGTCATCCACGACCATGGCTCGACGATCGCCATCCAGCTCGAACACGGCGGTCTTCGCTCGATGGAGACGTGGCACGCCGGCTACCGGCGAGCGCATCCGGATCTCCAGCAGCTCGCGGTCTCGAAGCCTCCGCGACTGCTCCGCCTCCTCGACCGTGTGGGGTTCCTCTCGTACGACCCCGTCGTCATGTCGACCGAGGACGTGTACGATCTCGCCGCCGACTTCGGTCGTGCGGCCGGCTACGCGGTCGACGCCGGCTACGACGCGGTCCACATTGCCGGTGCGAACATGGGCATCGTCCACCAGTTCCTCTCGCCGTTCTACAACCGACGCGACGACGAGTTCGCCGACGGCGTCCGCTTTCTGGAGGCGGTCCACGACGAGATCCGCGACCACGCGGGCGACGTGCCACTGCTGACGAAGGTACCCGCGGAGACCGAGGCACCGCCCGGACTCCCGCACCTCTCCGAGAGGGAGGCCGTCCACGTCTGCCGTCGGCTCGCCGACTACGGCTACGACGCGCTCGTTCCCGTCTCGGGCTCCGTGTTCTGGGACGCCAGCATCGTCCGCGGGTCGTTTCCGGACGACGCGTGGCGAGACGACCGGTTCCGCGACGGCTACGTCGACGCCTTCGGCGGCCGCATCCGGGCGGGACTCGTCGCGCTCGGTAACTGGCTCCAGTCGCTCGTCTACGACCTCGAGCCCGCCTGGAACGCGGGGCTCTGCCGCGCGGTCCGGCGGAGCGTCGACATCCCCGTCCTCGCCGAGGGCGGCATCCGAACCCGGGGCGAGATCGACCGACTCCTGGGCGAGTCGTGCGACATGGTGGGGATGGGCCGGCCCTTCTACGCGGAGCCGCGACTCCCCGCGCGGCTCCTCGATTCGGGGCCGGAGACGAGCGTCGTCTGTGCGAGCTGTAACAACTGCACCGTCCCGCAGGTCACGGGTGCCGGCGGCGTCTGTCGCACGCCCGCAGTGCTCGCGGCTGCCGGGCGGTTGCGGCGCGACGGCGCGTACGAACGTCCGGACAGCGCTCCACCCCGACCGGACTCCCCGGAAGGCGACTGACCGTCCGCGGAATCGCCCGCCCCGTCACGAACCGGAACCCCCGAAGGTTATAAGCGGCCGACTCCGACGGCTTCCTAATGGCTCGCGACCGCTCCGGCGAGGAACCAGACGAGTTGCAGTCCGTCCTCGACGCGCTCGACGACGCGGACGCGAGGACCATCATCCGGGGGCTGGAAGAACCAATGACCGCGAGCGAAATATCCGACGCATGTGACATCCCGCTGTCGACGACGTACCGAAAACTCGACCTGCTGACCGAGGCGTCGCTCCTCACCGAGGGGACCGCCATCCGCGCGGACGGCCACCACGCGACCACCTACGACGTCGCCTTCGAGGCCGTGCGCGTCCTCCTCACCGACGACCGCGACTTCGAGGTCGAGATCGAAGGCGGCGCGCAGGCGCCCGACGAACGGCTGGCGGACATCTGGTCGAAAGTCCGGAGGGAGACGTAATGGTCCACACGACGGCCTCGGGGACGATCGTGTCGCTCATCGTCGCCGTGAAGACGGGCATCCTCGTGCTCGGTGGGCTCATCACCTACTTCAGCTACAAGGCGTACCGCAACACAGGCGAGAGGTCGCTCCGCGCGCTCGCGGTCGGCTTCGGCGTCATCACGTTCGGTGCGCTGCTCGCGGGCATCCTCGACACCGTGCTCGACGTCTCACTCGCGGTCGGCGTCCTCATCGACGCAGTGCTCACCCTCCTCGGCTTCGCCGTCATCACCTACTCGCTGTACTCCGACTGAGCGGACGCCGTTTCGCCCGTTCCACCGCTCACACGAGCGATCTGGACTGCCGACAGTGTTGTTAGATGATCACAAAACCATTAAGCGGCCCGACCCGATAGATGCTCTCATGTCCGACGCCGACGAACTCGAAGCGATCCGCCAGCGGAAGCGCGAACGACTCGAACGCCGCCTCCGGGAGGGTGAGGACTCGACGGATCGTACCGACGACCCGGGATCCCCGTCCAGCCCGGTCCACGTCGAGAGCGAGGCGGAGTTCTCGGAGCTCGTCGCCTCCCACGACGTCGTCCTCGTCGACTTCTACGCCGACTGGTGTGGGCCGTGCAAGATGCTCGAACCGACGGTCGAAGCGCTCGCCCGCGACTCCCCGGCGACGGTCGCGAAGGTCGACATCGACCACCACCAGGGACTCGCCTCACAGTACCAGGTCCAGGGCGTGCCGACGCTCCTCCTGTTCTCGGATGGTGACCTCGTCGAGCGCGTCGTCGGTGTCCGCGACCAGGGGACGCTCGCGTCGCTCGTCGACCAGTACGCCGGCTGACCGCGGCTCCGCCAGCGTCAGACGAACAGGAACGTCGGCAGGTACAGCACCAGACAGACCACCGCGGCCCGCCGGTCGATCCCCCGTCGCCAGTAGAACAGTCCCAGCACGACGAGCGACACGACCAGCATGTACGCCGCCGACTGCTGGACGGCTCCGAGGTCGGTGACGACGACGTCGGCGACGAGCGCCCCCACGCCGAGCGAGAAGACCGGATCCGTGATGTTGCTCCCGAGGATGGAGCCCACCGAGATGCCGGACGCCCCTCTGTGTGCGGCGAGCCCCGCGACGAAGATCTCGGGGGCGGTCGTCCCCAGCCCCGTGAGGATCCCGATGAGGTACTCCGAGATGCCGGCGATCCGCGCGAGTGCGACCCCGTTGGTCACCAGCAACTGCCCCCCGACCACCACGAGCGCGAGCCCGCCGACGATCCACGGCAGCGCGCGCTCCGGCGGCTCGGCCTCCTCGACCACTTCCTGAGCGACCTCGCTCCCGCCTTCCGTGGTGTACAGCGTGTAGACGAAGTTCACGTACGCGAGCATCATCAGGACGCCCTCGGAGCGCTGGACGACGCCGTCGTCGAGCGTGAGCAGCATGACGATCATCGCGAGCGTCATCGCCCCGCCGTAGATCATCACGTTCCGGCGTTCGGCGACGATGGGGGCGATCAGGGCGACGATCCCGATGGCGAGCGTGATCTGCGAGGTCTCGGAGCCGACGATGTTGCCGACGACGATGTCGCCCGCGCCGTACCACGCCCCGTACACCGACGTCACCATCTCGGGAACCGACGTCCCGACCGAGATGAGCGTGACGCCGACGAAGAACGGGGAGACGCCGTAGAAGCGGGCGACCTCCGCGGCGGCCGTGACGGCGCGGTCCGACCCGACGACGAGCGCCACGAGACCAGCGAGGAACAGGGTCACCTCGACGAGCATCGTACGCCGAGACGACCGTCACCGGGTAAAGTATTATCCGTATGATCTGACCGCCCGCGCACCGGTGTCGCACACGTTCGCGTCCCAGCCGAGACGAGCGCAGACAGTGGCGGACGACCGCACCCCGACGCTCCGCCGAAGTCGATTCAGAGACGCTCGCGCACCGCGCGGAACGCCGACCCGTCCGCGCCGAGCACGTCGGCGACGGTGTCGGCTGCGCCGAGGAGCCACTCCGCGCGTTCGATCCGCGATTCGAGGTCGCCCGGTCCGATGCGGTACCGCTCGACGAGCTCTTCGGTGGAGTCGCCGTCGGCCCACTCGAGGAGGATGCGTGCGGTCTTCACCGATTCGAGCCAGCGCTCGAACGTCTCCGTCTCACCCATGGCGGTCGTGAGTTCGTCTGCGTGGGTCCGGGCGTACTGGTACATCGCCGCCCGCTCGCGGTTGCCGAGGTACGTCCCGTGCATGTCGGGCGTGTCGCAGACCACCTCGAGCGCGGTCAGTCCCGTCACGTCGTCGGGCTCCATCGTCGCCATCGTCCGCAGTCCCTCGACGATACGCGCGCCCGTCCGCGGCGCGACGTACTGCCGGGAGACGACCCCCCCGAGGTCGGTCGCCGAGAGGCCCGTCTCCGCGGTGAGCATCTCCCAGTCGACCAGGTCGGCGACCACGTCGTCGACGAGCCCCGCGAGGCTCTCGTCGGTCCCGTGCGCGTAGAACGTGGCGTCGAGCACGTCGAGCACCCCCTCGCGGCTCTCCGCGAAGCCCGAGGCGACGACGGCGAGGACGTGCGTCCGCAGCGCCTCCCGCTCGGCGAGCTGTGACTCGACGGCCTCTGGTGCCGCACCGACGTACCGCGACTGGAGCTCCGCGCGGCCGGCGTCGTCGCCCGTGACGAGCACCGCCTCGCCGTAGGGGTCGAGGTGTGGTCGGCCGGCCCGGCCGCACATCTGGTGGACCTCGAGGACGGGGAGCCACTCCATCCCCGAGCCCGTGTACCGTTGCTGGTCGCGGACGACGACCCGGCGGGCGGGGACGTTCACGCCCGCCGCGAGCGTCGGGGTCGCACAGATACATTTCAACTCCCGCGCACGGAACGCGTTCTCGACGATCGCACGGTGTTCGGATCGGAGCCCCGCGTGGTGGAACGCGACGCTCGCCTCGACGCAGTCGGCGAGCCGCCGCCCCGTGTCCGTCCCGCCCGCCGACCGGACATCGGCCGCGATGGTCGCGGCCTCACCGATCGCCTCGTCGGCGAGCCGGTCGGCCAGCGCCTCCGCCTCCCGTCGCGAGCGGACGAACGCGAGACACTGCCCGCCGTCGTCGACCGCCCCGCGAACGAGTTCGACCGTCGCCGCCGTCGCGCCGTTCTCGCCCTCGCTGGCGTCGACGGGGACGGCGAGCGTCGAGCCGTCGTCGAACGCGACGCTCCCGTCGGCGTACACCCCCGTCCGGAGGTCGATCGGTCGCCACCGGCTCTGTACGAGCGTGGCGTCGAGCCAGTCTGCGATCTCGTCGGGGTTCGCGACCGTCGCCGACAGCGCCACGATCTGCACGTCGGGTGCCCGTCGTCCGAGGGTCGCCATCGTCACCTCTAGGGTCGGTCCGCGCCCCTTCGAGCCGAGCAGGTGGACCTCGTCGACGACGACGCAGGCGAGGTCGTCGACCCACGACGCCCCGTTGCGGATGGCCGAGTCGACCTTCTCGGAGGTGGCGACGACGACGTCGTACGCCCCCAGTTCCTCGGTCGAGTCGAGGTCGCCCGTCGAGATCCCCACCGAGACGCCCGGCAGTTCGGAGAACGTCTCGTACTTCTCGCGTGCGAGCGCGCGGAGCGGGACGATGTACAGGGCGGGGCCGCCGGCGGTGAGCATCGCCAGTTCGGCGATGAACGTCTTGCCGCTCGCGGTGGGGATCGCCACGACGGCGTTCTCACCCCGCGTGACACCGGCGTCGACGGCCGCCTCCTGCGGCGGGTACAGCTCCGTGATGTCGCTGGCCTCGTAGTGGGCGACGACCTCGTCGGGGAGCGGCAGGTCGCGGACGCGCATTCGTTCGTCCCTGGTGCCGTCCTCGTATAAAAGTCTCTACGCCGGAACCCGAGTGCGGATCGCCCTGGTGTCCGTCTCGTCAGTGTTCCGTACCGGTTACGCGTGGACACCGCCCGCCCCACGCCGCGGTGACTTTACGCCCGCTCCCCCCGACACCCCGGCGTGAACCGACGGACGTTCCTCGGTGCCGGTCTCTCGCTCGGGTTCGCCAGTTCCCTCGCCGGCTGTGCCACACGCCTCGCCCCCGACGGCGGGCCCGAGTCGCCGTCGACGACGACCCGCGACGCCGACTCGCCGTTTCCCCCACCGCCGGCCGACGCCCCGCTCGGCTACACCCACGTCCGCCCGGACGGGAACCGAGTCGTCGACGGCACCGGCTCGCTTCCGGACACCGACTCCGTCGACCTCGCCCTCGACGCGACGCCCGAGTGGGTCGTGGGCGTCCCCCACGACGACGGGGTGCTGCTCGGAGTCGTCACCGCCGCGGGCGCGCAGGCGATCACGGTCACGGACGGCACGGCTACGGTCGTCGACCTCGCACTCGATGCGCCACCGGGACCGCCGCTCCTCGTCGGGGGGTCGGAGCCCGCGTTCGCCCCCGCGCTCGGCTCGGTGACGACCCACCCCGTTCCGACGATCGGCGGGTGGGCCTCGGTGACGTCGGAGGGAGTGATTCGTCTCCCCGGCGGCGAGAACGCCGCTATCGACGCCATCCCCGACGCCCGGATCGTGAGCGCGGCCGGCCGCCTCTACGTCCTCGCCGCCCGGACCCGCGACTACGGCCACGGCGTCCTCGGTGACGACGTCGAGGCCGGATCGGTCGCCGTGCTCGACCCGACCGGCGGCGTCGAAGCCGAACTCGCCCCGCCGTCGGGCGTGATCGAGGGAATCGCACCCATCGTCGCCGACGTCGACGGCGACGGTCGGCGCGAGGTCGTCGTGACCGCGAGCGATGCCGATCGCGGCGCACGACTGGTCGCGCTCTCCGAGTCGGGTCCGTCGCTGGAGGGCCCCGCCGTCGGGACGAGGTTCCGGTGGCGACACCAGTTAGCGGTGGCACCGTTCGGTCCCGACGGCGAGACCGAACTGGCGGTGGTGAAGACCCCCCACATCGGCGGGACGGCGGAGTTCTATCGGGCGATCGGGGGCGAACTCGACCTCGTCGCCGCTCGCGACGGCTACTCGACGCACTCGATCGGTTCTCGCAACCTCGACAACGCGGTCGCGGGCGACCTCGACGGGGACGGCCGGGTCGAACTCCTGGTGCCCGACGACCCCCACCGCGAACTGGCCGGCCTGCGACGCGTCGAGGGCGGCGTCGACGAGATGTGGCGCCTGTCGCTCGGCGGCCGGTTGACCTCGAACCTCTGTGTCGTCCCCGACTCGGACGGGGTCGTCGTCGCGGCCGGTCGAGCGGGCGCGCTCAGGGTCTGGGTGGCGTGAGCGAACGTGAGAAGAACGGTCGGAGCTCGGAGACGCCCGGCGTGGTCGGTCGAACGTCGGCCGATCCTCAGACGAGGTCGGCGTCGGCCAGACGCTCGACCGCCTCGCGCAGTCGCGTCTCGCTCGCGGCGTACGAGATTCGAGCGTAGCCGGGAGCACCGAACGCGCTGCCGGGGACCGTGGCGACCTGTGCCTCTTCGAGGGCGGCCTCGCACCACGCCTGGTCGTCGCCGTCGTCGGCGAACTTCGGCATCATGTAGAACGCGCCGTCGGGGTACGGGACCTCGACGTCGTGATCCTCGAAGAGGCCCAGGAGCATGTCACGGCGCTCGCGGAACGCCTCGCGCATCTCGACGACCGTCTCGTCCGTCCGTTCGGAGAGCGCCTCGACGCCCGCGTGCTGGACGAAGTTCACGGCGCACGACACCGAGTGCGAGTGGACCTTCCCCGCCTGCGAGACGAGCTCCTCCGGTGCGGCGTAGTAGCCGAGTCGCCACCCCGTCATGGAGAACGCCTTCGAGAAGCCGTTGAGCGTGATGGTTCGGTCTCCCATCCCGTCCAGGGAACCGAGAGAGGTGGGCTCGACGTCGTAGGCGATGCGCTCGTAGATCTCGTCGGAGATGACGGCGAAATCGTGGTCGACTGCGAGGTCTCGCACCCCCTCGAGCGCCGCGTCGGAGAAGACCGCGCCGGTGGGGTTCGACGGGGAGTTCACGATCAGGAGTTCGGTGTCGTCGCTCACGGCTCGGGAGAGGTCGTCGAGAGCGGGCTCCAGCTGGAAGCCGTACGGCGAGAGGTCGACGCGTGAGAGGGAGCCACCGGCGAGTTTCACCATCGCCTCGTAGGAGACCCACGCGGGGTCGAGGAGGACGACCTCGTCCCCGTCGTCGACGACCGTCTGGATCACCTCGAAGAGCCCCTGCTTGCCGCCGGGCGTGACGACGACGTTCTCGGACGCACAGGGGACGCCGTTGCTCTGGAGTTTGTCGGCGATGGCCGCGCGGAGTTCGGGGATTCCCGACGAAGGTGTGTAGCCCGTGTGGCCCGCGTCCATCGCGTCTTTCCCCGCCTGGACGACGTTGTCGGGGGTGGGGAAGTCGGGTTCGCCCACGGAGAGGTCGACGACGTCCTTGCCCTGTGCTTCGAGTTCCGAGGCGAGGTTCGAGATGGCGAGCGTCGCGCTCGGCTCCACCCGGCCGACGCGCGCCGCGAAGTCGAATTCGTGTCCGGTCATGCTAGTGCATCTA
Organism: Salinigranum salinum; assembly: GCF_009176545.1. Lineage (GTDB taxonomy): Archaea > Halobacteriota > Halobacteria > Halobacteriales > Haloferacaceae > Salinigranum > Salinigranum salinum. The sequence goes on from NZ_VTOJ01000001.1 coordinate 1,288,246, forward strand.
CCATTTCGACGGCGGCGTATACCGCTTCCGCTCCTTTGTCGATCCGCTCGCGCGCCTCGGCCCCGCTCATCCCGGGCCCCGAGACGCCGAACGTCACCGGCTTGTCCCGGTCGAGGCTCACCTGCGTCAGCCCCTGTGCGGCCGCGTCGGCGATGACGCGGTCGTGATCGGTGTCGCCGGTGACGACCGCCCCCAGCACGACGACGGCGGCGACGTCCTTCCGGCGGGCGAGCCGGTCCGCGGCGAGCGGGGTGTCGTAGCTCCCCGGCACGTGGATCGTCTCGACGACCTCGGCGTCGTGTTCTGTGGCCGCTTCCCGTGCGCGCTCCTCCATCGGTCCCGTCACCGACTCGTTGAACTGCGCGACGACCAGTCCCAGTTGGATCATACCCGTGGGTCCGGGCCGCTCGTAAAAGAGGTGTCGTCCGTCCGGCCCGGAGCGGGCGCCGGCGCCGCCCTCACGGTGTGGTTCGTCCCCCGGTGGACGAAGACTGCTGTCGTCCAAGGTGAACGGGTCCTCGACTGACACCGGTCGGGCGGACTGATTACCCCACAGACACGTAACACAAGAGTTGTAATCGACGGGGTCCCGACTACCACTCATGCGTACCGACGAGGGGCCCTTTGCGTCCCGGACGTTCCTCGCCGTCCTCGGATTCGTCCTCCTCTCACTCCTCGTCCGCGTCGTCTCGCTCGGCGGCCGCGTGATGCACTGGGACGAGGGTCGTGTCGGCTACTGGATCCTCCGCTACCACGAGACGGGCGTCCACTCGTACCGACCGATCGTCCACGGTCCGTTCCTCCCCATCGTCAACGACTACCTGTTCGTCCTCCTGCCTGCCTCGGACTTCGCCGCCCGGCTCCCCGTGGCACTCGTCGGCGGCTTCCTCCCGCTGGCGGCGTGGCTCTTCCGCGACTTCCTCGACGACGACGAGGTCGTCGCGTTCGCGGCGCTGCTCGCGCTGAACCCACTCCTGGTCTACTACTCGCGGTTCATGCGCAACGACGTCCTCGTCGCCGCCTTCTCGCTCGTCGCGCTCGGCTTCCTCCTCCGCCTGCTCGTGACTCGCCGGCTCGCGTACCTCCTCGGCGCCGGGGCGATGTTCGGCCTCGCGTTCACCACGAAGGGGAACGCCCTCCTCTACGTGCTCTGTTTCCTCGGCGCCGGCGTCCTCGTGCTCGACCACCGGCTCGTCCGCGAGACCCGCGAGGGGACGCGCCTCGGCGACGTCCTCGTCGAGCGGTGGCCCAAGGGCGTCGCCCGGTGGATCACGAGTCAGGGACCGACCCGCGAGCGCGCCCTCGCCCGGACGGGCGGCTACCTCGTCGGCTCCGTCGCCCTGTTCTTCCTCGTCGTGGTGTTCTTCTACGCACCGCGCCCCGATCTCTGGTCGGCGCTCTCGAACCCGGCGGCGCTCCCCGGCGTCGTCGAGGCGGGCACCGTCGATCCCGCCGAGCAGTTCTACGGCACCTGGGTCGACGGCGCCCACCAGGATCACGACTACCTCCCGTACCTCTACGACTACCTCGAGACGCTCGCCTACGGCGCGCCGGTCGTGGTCGCGTTCGGTGCCCTCGGTGCCGTCGTCGACCGGTACTCGGCCGCGAACCCGGGGTTCCGGCCGCTGGTCGCCTTCGCGACCTACTGGGGACTCGCCAGCGTCGTCGGCTACCCGCTGGCGACCGACATCCAGGCACCGTGGGCCGCCGTCCACGCGGTCGTCCCCTTCGCCGTCCCCGCCGCGGTCGGCGTCGTCTTCGTCGTCCGCACGGGTCACGACGCGTTCACCCAGGACGACCTCGTCTCGACCGGCCTCGCGGCGCTTCTGGTGCTCGCGGCCGTCGGCGGCGCGGTCGGGGCCAACGTCGCGTACTGGAACTCGACCGAGGAGGCCGACAAGGAGGTGCTCCAGTGGGCACAGCCCGGCAACGACCTCAGGGAGTCGCTCGCCGACGTCAGAACCGTCTCGGCCGCCAACGACGGAACCGACGTCCTCTTCTACGGCACGACGACGCCGGGCGGCGACTCGGTCGAACTGTACGTCTCCGACGAATCCTCGGCGGACACGCCGCCGCCCGGTGGTCCGGCCTGGCACTCCCGCCTGCCGCTCCCCTGGTATCTCGAACTGTACGACGCGGAGGTGACCTCGACCGACCCCGAGACCCCGGTGGAGGAGGCGCTCGCGAACCCGCCGCCGGTCGTCGTCGCCCACGACTGGGACCGCCAGAAGCTCGAACCCTACCTGGAGGGGTACACGGCCCGCGAGCACGCGTTCAAGCTCTGGGGCGAACATATCGTGGTGTTCGTCGACGAGGAGGCGCTGCGGGCGGCGCAGGACGACCCGGACGTTCGAGCGTAAGGGTCATCAGCCAGGCGGATAGGCACGTCGGAGCCAGTCGGCAAGGGCCACGAGTTGCTGGGATAGCACCCCGCCGAGCAGTCCGAAGACGACCGGATAGACCAGCGCCACGACGACCGTCGGAAACAGTGGTGGGCCCGCAGCGACACCGGCGACGTCGGCCGCCGTCGTGATGGTGTTGCCGACGACGACCCGTCCGGACGCGGCCGGCGCGACCGGCACCCTCGTCAGCCAAGCGACTGCGACCACCAGCGGCGTGTAGCCGAGCGCAATCGTCGCACCGACGAGTGGTGTCACCGACCGGGGACCGGCGCGACGACCGGCGAGCCACGCGGTGAGCGCGCCGGCAGCCACGAGCAGCGTCGGCGGAACGAGGCGCAGCACGACGAACCGGTCGGTGTCCCCGTCGAGCACGTCGAGCACGCTCCGAACGACGGTGACGTTGTCCCAGGTGACGGTCGGATGGACCCACATCGCATCGAGATACGTCCACGTCATCGCCGTGGCCGGTGAGACGCGGTGCGTCGTCAGTGCGGTGAACGGCCGCAGCGACCCGAGCGGCCCCTCGGCGACAAGCCCCAGGAAGAGGCCGCCGAGAGCGACACCGACGGCGACAGAGACACTGCCCACGGCGACGCCGAGCCGTCGCGTCCGACGTGTGGCGAGCACGTGCGGGGGAGTTCCGACCGACCGGCATATGTTTTTTGTGCGACCGACACCGGGCTACATCTCCCCGTTCCAGCGGATGTGACAACGTTTAATTTCCGACGTGGACGATGCTCGCGCGTGACGCCCGATTCCGACTCGCCAACGGTACCCGGCCCGACGCTCGGCGTCGTCGGCGGCGGACAGCTCGGCCGAATGCTGGCCGAGGCGGCGGCCCCGCTCGGCGTGGACGTCGTCGTCCTCGATCCGACGCCCGACTGTCCCGCGTCGGTCGCCGCCGACCAGATCCTCGGGGCGTTCGACGATCCCGACGGGGTCGCCGAACTCGCGGCGCGCTGTGACGTGTTGACGTACGAGATCGAACTCGCCGACCCCGACCTCCTCGACACGGTCTCCGAACGGGAAGACGTGCCGGTCCATCCCTCGCCCGACACGCTGCGTGTCATCGAGGACAAACTCGACCAGAAGCGCACCTTCGCGGAGGCGGGCGTCCCCGTCCCCGAACTCCGCCGGGTCGACACCGTCGCCGACCTCGAAGCCGCGGTCGAGGCGTTCGACGGCGTCATGCTGAAGGCCCGCCGCGGCGGCTACGACGGCCGGGGCAACGTCCCCGTCCCCGACGTCGACGACGCGACCGACGCGCTCGACTCGATCGGCGGGGCGGCGATGGCCGAGGCGTTCGTCGACTTCGACCGCGAACTCTCCGTGATCGGCGTCGTCGGCAGCGACGAGGTCCGGACGTTCCCCGTGGGCGAGAACGTCCACGAGGAGGAGATCCTCCGCGAGACGGTCGTCCCGGCGCGGACGGCACCCGCGGTTGCCGACCGTGCCGAGGCGGTGGCCCACGACGTGCTCGACCTCCTCGACGGTCGTGGCGTGTACGGCATCGAACTGTTCGAGGTCGACGGCGAGATCCTCGTGAACGAGGTCGCCCCGCGCCCGCACAACTCCGGGCACTGGACGATCGAGGGGGCGAGCACCTCGCAGTTCGAACAGCACGTCCGCGCCGTGCTGGGGTGGCCGCTGGGGTCGACGCGGCGGCGCTCGAACACGGTCTCGGCGAACGTCCTCGGGACGGTCGACTCGCCCCGCGACGCCCGTCTGGTGAACGTCGACGCCGTCCTCTCCGCGCCCGGCGCGGCGCTGCACTGGTACGGGAAACACGAGGTCCGCCCCCTGCGGAAGATGGGGCACGTGACCGTGGTTGGCGACGCCACGCCGGGCGACGGCGACGGACAGAACGAGGAGGAGGACATCGACAGCCTGTTGCGCCGCGCGCGCGACGTCCGCGACCGTCTCGACTTCCACTGATCACGACGATCACGACCGACGACTACGACCCACGATCACGACGACCATGACCGACGAACGCGAACTCATCGATCGACTGCACGACGAGGCCGCACAGGACCGCCCCGCCGAGGAGACGCCCGACGTCGGGATAATCATGGGCTCGGATTCGGACCTCCCCGTGATGGCAGGGGCGTACGAGGCGCTCTTCGAACTCGGCTTCGCCGAACAGACCGACTTCGAATCGCCACCCGCGGAACGGTTCACCTTCGAGAGCTACGTCGTCTCCGCGCACCGTACCCCCGATCTGATGTACGCGTACGCCGACACTGCCGAGGCGCGGGGACTCGACGTGATCGTCGCGGGCGCGGGCGGCAAGAGTGCCGATCTGCCGAACATGACCGCCTCCATCGCCTTCCCCGTGCCCGTCGTCGGGGTTCCGGTCCAGGAGAAGTCGGTCGACTCCGTGATCGGGATGCCGACGGGCGCGCCGATCACCGCCGTCGACGCGGGCAAGTCGTTCAACGCGGCGCTGTCGGCGGCGCAGACCCTCGCGCGCGAGCACGACGTGGTGCGCGACCGCCTCGTCGACTTCCACGAGGGGCAGAAGGCGGGTGTCGCCGACGTCTCGCGCGACCTCCACGATCTGGGGATCGACGGCTTCCGGGAACGCCACGCCGACGGCGACAGCGACGCGAACGGCTGAGGGCGCGCGAGCGGGCCGTAAGACCGCGCTCGTCTGCCGACCGCCGTCACGACCTCCCGCGAACCGGACGCTCGAGATCCCTCTGTGAGCAGTTCGGATTTTCCGCTCCGCCGGAACACAAATCAACGCTTATAGTGGTGGTGTTCTAACCGACGGACGATAGGAGAATCCCGTATGAACGATTGGATAGCGATCGGCGCGTTGGGTCTCGTCGGCGTCGGCATCCCGCTGGGAATGATGGCCGCGTCGGCGGTACTGCGCCCGACGGTACCCGAACAAGGAAAAAGCGCCACCTACGAGAGCGGTGAGGTCCCCACGGGGACGGCGCGCGTCCAGTTCAACATTCAGTACTACATGGTCGCGCTGCTGTTCGTCGTGTTCGACATCGAGACCGTTCTCATCCTCCCGTGGACCGTCATCTACCGGTCCGCGCTCGAGCAGGGCGCGAGCCTCACGGCGGTGTTGCTGCCGATGCTCCTCTTCATCGGCGTGCTCGTCGTCGCGCTCGTGTGGGCGTGGCGCAACGGGGCCGTCGAGTGGGTCAAGAGCCCGCGTGCCAGCCGTCAGAAGACAGAGAGGGAAGCATGACATGAGTAGCGACAACAAACCGTTCGTAACCGACGACACGCACGTACAGACAGAGACCCGCGACGCCCGGATGAGCGGCGCGGACAACCGCTTCAACTCGATGCTCCGGGAGGCGTTCGGCTCTTCGCCGTTCATCCTCACCAAGTTCGACCAGTTCATGAACTGGGTCCGCGGGTCGTCGATGTTCATGCTGCAGTTCGGCATCGCCTGCTGCAGCATCGAGATGATGCACACCTACGCGGTCAAGCACGACCTCGACCGCTTCGGCGCGGGCGTCCCGCGCGCGTCCCCACGACAGGCCGACGTCATCATCGTCCCCGGGACCATCGTCTCGAAGTTCGCCCCGCGCATGAAGCGCGTCTACGACCAGATGCCCGAGCCGAAGTTCGTCGTCGGCATGGGCTCGTGTACGATCTCCGGCGGCCCGTTCCAGGAGGGGTACAACGTCATCAAGGGTGCCGAGGAGGTCATCCCCGTCGACATCCACGTCCCCGGCTGTCCCCCGCGACCGGAGGCGCTGATCTACGGCGTCGCCAAACTCCAAGAACGCATCGCCAACGGCGAGTCTTCGCCCGTGACGGTGAAGCCGTACGAACTCGAGCAGTTCGGCGACCTCGAGCGGGACGAGATCGTCGACCAGCTCGCCGAACAGATCGACGAGGACGACCTCGTCATGCGGTACAACTGGGGTGACTCGCCGTAATGAGCCTCGAAGAACCGGACCCGACCCAGCCCGAGGTCGTCGACGAGGAGCTGCCCACGACGGGCGACGATCTCGAGGCGCTGCTGGGCGACCACGTGCTCGCCCGCGACGACCACCTCAACGCCCCCGGCTTCGAGATCCGCCCCGACGCGGTACAGGACGTGCTCTTCACGCTCCGCGACGAGGCCGGCTTCGACCACCTTTCGTGTGTCACGGCCCAGGAGTACGAGAACCGCTACGAGTCGATCTACCATCTGACGTCGTACGACGATCGCACGCGCGAGGTGAGCGTCGTCGTCCCCACCGCCAAAGACGCGCCGAAGAGTCAGTCGGCCGAACCCGTCTTCAGAACCGCCGACTGGCACGAACGCGAGGCCTACGACCTGGTGGGCATCGAGTACGAGGGCCACCCCGACCTGCGGCGTATCCTCCTTCCCGAGACGTGGCAGGGCCACCCCCTCTCGCTCGACTACGACCAGGACCGCCCCCAGATCGTCACGCTCAAAGAGCACGCCAACCCGCTGGAGGACGACCACGCGGGCGAGGGCAACACGATGTTCGTCAACATCGGCCCGCACCACCCCGCGACCCACGGCGTGCTCCACGTCAAGACGACGCTCGACGGCGAGCAGATCGCCGACCTCGAGTCGGACATCGGCTACCTCCACCGGTGCGAGGAGCAGATCTGCCAGCAGGGCACCTACCGCTACCAGATCATGCCCTACCCCGACCGCTGGGACTACATCTCGGCCGGGTTGTTGAACGAGTGGGCCTACGCGAGAGCCGCCGAGGACATGGCGGACATCGACGTGCCCGAGTACGCGCAGGTCATCCGGACGCTCGGGGCGGAGCTGTGTCGCATCGCCTCGCACATGCTCGCCGTGGGGACGTTCGCGCTGGACGTCTACGGCGACTTCACCGCGATCTTCATGTACGCGGTGCGCGACCGCGAGAAGGTCCAGAACATCCTCGAGGACCTGACGGGACAGCGGCTGATGTTCAACTACTTCCGGCTCGGTGGCGTGGTCTGGGACCTGCCCGAGCCCCGTGAGGAGTTCTTCGACAAGATCCGGACGTTCCTCGACGAACTCCCCGAGGCGCTGGAGGAGTACCACGACCTCATCTCGGCGAACGAGATCCTCCAGGTGCGGACGGTCAACACCGGCGTCCTCCCGCCGGAGGTCGCGAAGTCGTACGGCGCGACCGGTCCGGTCGCCCGTGGCTCCGGCATCGACTACGACCTCCGCCGCGACGACCCCTACGGCTACTACGACGAACTCGACTGGGACGTCGTCACCGAGGACGGCTGCGACAACTACTCGCGCCTGCTCGTTCGGCTCCGCGAGGTCGAGGAGTCGGCGAAGATCATCGAACAGTGTGTCGACCTGCTCGAGGACTGGCCCGAGGACGAACGGACGATCCAGGCGAACGTCCCCCGGACCCTTCGGCCAAAAGACGACACGGAGATCTACCGGGCCGTGGAGGGCGCGAAGGGCGAGCTCGGCATCTACATGCGCGCCGACGGCACTGACAAGCCGGCGCGGTTCAAGATCCGCTCGCCGTGCTTCTCGAACCTCCAGACGCTCCCCGAGATGTCCGAGGGTGAGTTCATCCCCGACATGATCGCCTCCCTGGGAAGCCTCGACATCGTGCTCGGCGAGGTGGATCGCTGATGGCCGCGTCCGCGCCCGTACTGCTGCAGCAGTCGAGCGCGCCGCTTCCCGACGCCATCGCCCGGCTCCTCGGCCTCGACGGCGTCGCCGGTGCGGTCGTCGGCGGTCTCATCGGTGCGTTCATCATCGCGAACCTGATGCTCACGATGACCGCCGTCGCGGGCCCGTGGGCCAAACGGAAGATCACGGCCGCCTTCACCGACCGCATCGCGGTCAACCGGATCGGCCCGTTCGGCCTGCTCATCATCGTCGCCGACGCGGTCCGGCTGCTGTCGAAGGAACTGATCGTTCCCGAGGGTGTGGACCGGCCGGCCTGGGACCTCGCTCCGATCGTCCTCCCGTTCTCGGCGCTGCTGGGCTTCGCCGTCATCCCGTTCGGTAGCGGCATTCAGCTGGCCGACCCCGAGACGGGGCTGGCGTTCGCCTTCGCCGCGGCATCGATCGCCTCGCTCGGCCTGGTGATGGCCGGCTACGCGTCGAACAACAAGTACTCGCTCCTCGGGGGGCTGCGCTCGATCGCGCAGAACCTCGCGTACGAGATCCCGCTCGTGATCACCGCGGCGTCGGTCGTGGTCTTCACCGGTACGCTCCAGATGAGCGGCATCGTCGCCGCGCAGACGGAGCCGCTCCTCACGGTTGGAGGCGTGTCGATCCCGAGCTGGTTCGCGTTCGTCAACCCGTTCGCGTTCGTGCTGTTCATGGCGGCGAACATGGCCGAGATCGGCCGCAACCCGTTCGACATCCCGGAGGCGCCGACCGAGATCGTCGCGGGCTACCAGACGGAGTACTCTTCGGTGTACTTCGTGCTGTTCTACCTCGGCGAGTTCATCCACATCTTCCTCGGCGGCGCGCTCGCCGCCGTGCTCTTCCTCGGCGGCCCGGCCGGCCCGGTCCTCCCGGGCTTCGTCTGGATGATCATCAAGATGTGGGCCTTCTTCCTGTTCACGCAGTGGTGCCGCTCGGCGGTGCCCCGCGTGCGTATCGACCAGCTCATCGAGATCGGCTGGAAGGGCATGCTCGTGCTCTCGTTCGCGAACCTGGTGCTCACGGCCATCATCGTGGGAGTGATCGCATAAATGATTGGAATACTCAAGGGCATGGCGACGACGATGAAACACGCACTGGACGGGCAGACGTTCACGGTCGAGTATCCGGACGTCGCGCCCGAGGTCAGCCCCCGCTTCCGGGGGGTCCACAAGTTCTCACAGGAGCGGTGCATCTGGTGCCGCCAGTGCGAGAACGTCTGTCCGAACGACACCATCCAGATCGTCACGGACGACAAGCGCAACGGCGAGCAGTACAACCTCCACATCGGGCAGTGCATCTACTGTCGGCTGTGCGAGGAGGTCTGCCCCGTCGACGCCATCTTGCTCACGCAGAACTTCGAGTTCACTGCGGACACCAAGAACGACTTCGTCTACAACAAAGAACAGCTGAAGAACGTCCCCTGGTACAAGGGGATGGACCCGCTCAACGAGCGCAACCCCGACCGCACCGCGTGGGTCGGGGAGGCCGACGGCGAGATCGACTACCAGTAACCCGCAGGGACCGGACGGCTCGGCCCGCCGGGTGACTTCGACGGCATCACTGATTCTCCGCGTGTCGAGGCGGGCCGACAGCGCGAGACGAACCGACGGCGTCACCTCCTAGATCTACGGGCTTCGACGGACGGGCCGATCGACCGGCCCGTCCGGACCGACGACGACCACGGGAGGCGAAAACGGCGATTTGACTCTTCTGAAAGCACATACCGTCCGCCACACAACGCCGACACCGTATGCCCCTCCACAGACGGACACTGCTCGCCGTCGTCCTGGCAGTCCTCCTGGCGACCGCCGGCTGTGCCGGCGCGCCGCTGTCGGGATCGACCGACGCAGGGTCGAACGCACAGCAGTCGACCACCGCCGCCGACCGGACGATCCACGTCGCCGGCTCCGGGAGCGCCGAGGCCCGTCCGAACCAGGCGAAGGTCGGCGTCGCCGTCGTCGCCACCGCCGACGACGCGGCGACCGCTCGCCAGCGCCTCGCCGCGAACGTCTCGCGGATGCGCCAGGCGCTCGTCGAGATCGGCGTCGACGAGACCCAGATCACGACCAGACATTACGATATCGACCGTGACCGCCGTCGTCCCCGCCCCGACGAGGAGGGTGGCGAGCGCGAGATCCAGTACCGCGCGTGGCACGCCTTCGAGATCACCGTCACCGAGACCGACCGCGTCGGGACGGTCATCGACACCGCCGTCCGGAACGGCGCGACCGAGATCAACCGCATCGAGTTCACGCTCTCGACCGAGCGGCGCCGCGAACTCGAGGCCGACGCGCGGAGCGCGGCGATGGCCGACGCGCGGCAGAAGGCGCAGTCGCTGGCCGCGGACGCCGACCTCACCGTCACGGGCGTGAAGGTCATCCGGACCGGCGGGAGCGACTCGCCACGACCGGTCGGCGACACCGCCGCGATGGCGACGGCGACCCCGACCGCCGAGGCCAGTACCGACCTCGAATCGGGTCCCGTAACCGTGGTGACGAGGGTCCGCGTGGTGTACAACGCCGCCCCTGTAGGGGACGAAACGACGACCGAGGCGGCGACCACCAGCTGATCGATTCCCGCGACTCATCTCGACGCCCTCCGCGTTCGACCTTCCGGACCGGGTTCTCCGGTCGAACCGGGGTGTCTGCGATCCTTCCGGTTCGGATTCAGGTGTCGAGCCTCCGCTCGACCGGGCCAGCGTCCTGCGCGCTCCCGCGCGTGACGCGCCCGACTGCGCGGTGTAAACGGTAAGCTTCAAACCGAATCCCCCAGAAGGGCCTTACAATGGCTACCGTGTATGAACTGGCCGCGTTCCTGCTGTTCGCCCTGGTGACCGTGGGGAGCAGCCTCGGCGTCGTCCTCGTGCGTGACGTCTGGCACTCCGCGCTCTTCCTCGGGGCGGCGCTCCTGAGCGTCGCGGTGCACTACGTGATGTTGCAGGCGGAGTTCCTCGCCGCCATGCAGATCCTCGTCTACGTGGGCGGGGTGCTCATCCTCATCACGTTCGCCGTGATGCTGACGCGGACGGATCCAGAACCGGACGCAGAGTCACAGACGGAGGTGAGCCGCACATGAAACCGACGACCAGACCCGAACTCGACCTCGGATCGCACCTCGCACCGGGGCTCGCGGCGTTCGCGCTGTTCGTCGTGATGGCCGGCGCGTTCATCACGGCGCAGTTCCCCGACCCGCAGGGGTTCCCCGCCGACGCGAACATCACCGCGAGCATCGGCTACGCGATGTTCAACCTCGACTTCGGCTCGGTGCCGTCGGAGTCGTTCCTCGTCGCGTTCCTCGTCATCGCGATCGCCCTCGACGCCGCGCTCGACGGGGCGATCATCCTCGCACGCCGGGAGCAGGACGGCGAGACGGTGTCGCTGCTCGCCGACGGCGGGACGGAGCTGAAGCGTGCCGTTCTCGGCGCGACGGACGCCGACGACGCGGCCGACGGCGAAACCGACGTGGGGGGTGACCGCTGATGGTCCCGCCACAGTGGTATCTGCTCCTCGCCGGCGCGGTGTTCTGCATCGGGCTGTTCGGCATCCTGACCAAGCGCAACGCGCTGTTGTTCCTGATGTCGGTCGAGCTCATGCTGAACGCCGCGAACATCAACCTCGTCGCCTTCTCGCAGTTCTGGGGGAACGTGACGGGACAGACCTTTGGGTTATTTACGATGGCGCTCGCCGCTGCCGAGGTCGCCGTGGGAATCGGCATCATCCTCGTCCTGTACCGCAACTTCAACGACATCGACGTCACCGTCCCGAACACGATGAGGTGGTAAGATGGCGGGGATATTCGACTTCGCGCCGGCCATCGTCCTGTTCCCGTTCTTCTCGTTCGTGATCGCCCTCTTCGCCGGACGGTACATGCCGAAGGGCGGGGCGCTGGCGGGGATCGCAGCGACCGGCGGATCGCTCCTCCTCTCTATCGGCGTCGTGTTGCAGGTCGCCGGTGGCGGAACGTACAACCAGACGATCTACACGTGGGCCGAGGGGCTGGAGGCCGTCGACCTGACGTTCGGCCTGCTTCTCGACCCGCTGAGCGCGATGATGCTCGTCATCGTCTCGCTCGTCGCGTTCCTCGTCCACGTCTTCTCGCTCGGCTACATGAACGACGAGGGCGAGACCGGCCTGCCGCGGTACTACGCCGCGCTCGGCCTGTTCAGCGCGTCGATGCTCGGCTTCGTCGTCAGCGACAACCTGCTGATGGCGTTCATGTTCTTCGAGCTCGTCGGGCTGTGTTCGTACCTGCTCATCGGCTTCTGGTTCCGCGAGGCCGGTCCGCCGTCGGCGGCGAAGAAGGCGTTCCTCGTCACCAGATTCGGCGACTACTTCTTCCTCGTCGGCGTCGTCGCCGTCTTCGCCACGTTCGGCACCGCGGCGTTCGCGGGGAGCGAGGCGTTCCCCGTGCTCGCCGAGGAGGCTCTCGCCGGCGAGGCGAGCGTCAACACGTTCGGCTTCGCCCCACAGACGTGGTTCACCATCGTCGGCCTCCTCGTGCTCGGGGGCGTCATCGGCAAATCCGCGCAGTTCCCGCTGCACACGTGGCTGCCCGACGCGATGGAGGGCCCGACGCCCGTTTCGGCCCTGATCCACGCCGCGACGATGGTCGCCGCCGGCGTCTACCTCGTCGCCCGGATGTACGGCTTCTACGCCGTCTCGCCGACGGCGCTCGCGATCATCGCCTTCGTCGGCGGCTTCACCGCCCTGGCGGCGGCGACGATGGGCGTCGTCAAGCGCGAGATCAAGCAGGTGCTCGCGTACTCGACCATCTCACAGTACGGCTACATCATGCTCGGACTCGGGGCGGGCGGCTACGTCGCGGCGACCTTCCACCTGATGACCCACGCGTTCTTCAAGGCGCTGCTGTTCCTGGGTGCGGGGTCGGTCATCATCGCCATGCACCACAACGAGGACATGTGGGACATGGGCGGGCTGAAGGAGAAGATGCCCGTCACGTACTACACGTTCCTCGCTGGATCGCTCGCGCTCGCGGGGATCTTCCCGTTCTCGGGGTTCTGGTCGAAGGACGAGGTGCTGTACGAGACGCTCATCCACGGCCTGGGTAGCTCGCCGATCCTCCTCGCCGCCTACGCGATGGGACTCGTCGCGGTGTTCTTCACCGGCTTCTACACCTTCCGGATGGTGTTCCTCACCTTCCACGGCGAGCCGCGGACCGCTACTGCAGAGGATCCCCACGGCGTCCGCTGGAACGTGAAGGCCCCGCTCGTGGTCCTGGGGACGCTCGCCGTCGTCGCGGGCGTCGTCAACATGGTGCCCATCGAGAAACTGCTGGGCATCGGCGGGATCGACTTCCTCCACCAGTGGCTCGACGGCGGCTTCGAGTCGCTCACCGCTCACCACTACGGCGACGTCCTCCCGTACAGCTCGTCGTACATCGGTGGCGAGGCCGCGACCGTGGCCATCGGGGCCGCCGTCTCGCTGGGGCTCGCTATCGGCGGTGCCCTGCTCGCCAGGTCGCTGTACGACGTCCCCGAGCCGGTCGAACACACCGACCGACTCGGCGGCATCAAGACGCTGCTGTACAACAACTACTACCAAGACGAGTACCAGGTCTGGCTCGCGGAGGAGGTCGTCCGGCCGATCGCCCGCATCGCCGACAAGTTCGACCAGGGCGTCGTCGACGGCGTCGTCAACGGGATCTCGTCGGTGAGCCTCTTCACGGGGTCGCGGATGCGACGCGTCCAGACCGGCGTCGTCTCTAACTACGCCGTCCTGCTCACACTGGGGCTGACGGCGCTCTTGGTAGTGTTCGGTCTGATGGGAGGCTGGTTCGCATGATCATCGAAGCACTCATCGCCGTCACGTTCGTCGCCGCGCTCGCCGTGCTCGTCGCCCCCGACGAGTACGCGGGCCGGCTGGCGGCCGTGCTCAGTCTGGTGCCCGTAGTGGGCGCGCTCTGGATGTGGCTACAGTTCGACGCGAGCGGGAACGCCCTGATGGACGGGACCATCGCGTTCGAGACGGACGTCGTGTGGTTCACGTTGGGTGGATTCGACCTCCACTGGTTCGTCGGCGTCGACGGCATCTCGCTGCCGCTGGTGGTGCTGACGACGATCCTGACGACGCTGTCGATCGTCTCGGCGTGGACGCCGATCGACGAACGGCAGAGCCAGTTCTACGGGCTGATGCTGTTCATGGAGGCCAATCTGTTGGGCGTGTTCACGGCGCTGGACTTCTTCGTCTGGTTCGTCTTCTGGGAGGCCGTCCTCGTCCCGATGTACTTCCTCGTCGGCGTCTGGGGCGGTCCCCGGAGAAAGTACGCCGCGATCAAGTTCTTCGTCTACACGAACGTCGCCTCGCTGGTGATGTTCATCGGCTTCATCGCGCTGGTGTTCGGGCTGGGTGACTCGGTCGGCTCGACCCGCCTGCCGGAGATCGCGATGGCGCTCCGTGGCGGGGAACTCGGCTCGCTGTTCGGGATCGGAGCCGGGACGCTCGCCACCGCGGCATTCGTCGCGATGTTCTTCGGCTTCGCGGTGAAGGTGCCCGTCGCCCCCCTGCACACGTGGCTGCCCGACGCCCACGTCGAGGCCCCCACGCCCGTGTCGGTGATGCTGGCGGGCGTCCTCCTGAAGATGGGGACGTACGCGCTGTTGCGGTTCAACTTCACGATGCTCCCCGACGTCGCCGTCCAGCTGGCGGTACCGATCGCCCTCCTGGCCGTGATCTCGGTGATCTACGGCGCGATGCTCGCGCTCGCCCAGGAGGACCTCAAGCGCATCGTCGCCTACTCGTCGGTGTCGTCGATGGGGTACGTCATCCTCGGGCTCGTCGCGTACACCACGTACGGCGTCGGTGGCGCGACGTTCCAGATGGTCGCTCACGGCCTCATCTCGGGGCTGATGTTCATGACTGTCGGCGTGGTCTACAACACGACCCACACCCGGATGGTCGGCGACATGTCGGGTATCGCCGATAGAATGCCCGTCACCGCGGGCATCTTCGTCGCCGGCGCGTTCGCCTACATGGGGCTGCCGCTGATGGCCGGCTTCGCGGGCGAGTTCTTCATCTTCAAGGGCGCGTTCGAGTCGACGACGTTCGCGGGGATGCCGCTGTTCACCGCGGCGGCGATGTTCGGCATCGTCATCGTCGCGGGGTACCTGCTCTTCGCGATGCAGCGGACGCTGTTCGGCCCGTTCCGCTTCGACGGCGACTACACGATCTCCGAAGCGCCCGTCCACGACGTGGCTCCCCTCGCGGTGTTGCTCGCGCTCATCATCGTCCTGGGAGTTGCGCCGGACCTGTTCTTCGGGATGATCCAGGACGCCGTCAACCCCATCCTGGGAGGTGTCTCGTAGATGTTCGACCTCACGCTCACGCCCGCATCAACGTCCACGTTCGCCCTGCAGTCGTCCGGCGCGACGCTCCCCGACTGGGCCGCCATGGCACCGGTCATCGCGCTCGCCGCGACGGCACTCGTCCTGCTGTTGATCGACACGATCGACCCCGACACGTCGAACAACACGCTGCTGGCGGGCGTCGCGACGGTCGGCGCGCTGGTGTCGTTCGGCTTCGCCGGCTGGTTCCTCGTCGCCGGCACCGGTCAGCCCGCCACTGGCGGTGCCATCGAACTGTACGGCGCGTCGATCGTCGTCGACGGGATGGCGCTGTTCTTCCAGCTCATCTTCGCCTCCGTGACAGCGCTGGTCGTCGTCGCGTCGTTCGACTACCTCGAGGGCGAGGAGTACCAGGGCGAGTTCTACTCGCTCGTGCTGTTCGCCGCGACGGGGATGGCGCTGATGGCGGCCTCGAACTCCCTGGCGACGGCGTTCGTCTCGCTCGAACTCGCCTCGCTGCCCTCGTACGCGCTCGTCGCGTTCCTCAAGCGCAACCGGGGGAGCGTCGAAGCGAGTCTCAAATACTTCCTCATCGGCGCGGTCTCCTCGGCCGTCTTCGCGTTCGGTATCTCGCTGGTGTACGCCACCACCGGGACGCTCG
This sequence comes from Salinigranum salinum, assembly GCF_009176545.1. Taxonomy (GTDB): domain Archaea; phylum Halobacteriota; class Halobacteria; order Halobacteriales; family Haloferacaceae; genus Salinigranum; species Salinigranum salinum. The sequence continues at coordinate 1,304,220 of NZ_VTOJ01000001.1, forward strand.
TCCTCGGTGACGTCGCCGCGGGGCTCGCCGAGGCGACCGGCATGGTCGGCGTCGCCGGGATCGGCGTGTTCATGATCCTCGGCGGCTTCGCGTTCAAGACCGCCTCCGTTCCGTTCCACTTCTGGGCACCCGAAGCGTACGAGGGCGCGCCCACGCCCATCTCGGGCTTCCTCTCGTCGGCGTCGAAGGCGGCCGGCTTCGCGGTGGCGTTCCGCGTGTTCACCGTCGCGTTCCCCGTGAGCGAACTCGTGCCGATGGGGATCGACTGGCCGCTCGCCTTCGCGGTGCTGGCCGTCGTCACGATGACGCTCGGCAACTTCGCGGCGGCGACACAGGAGAACGTCAAGCGGATGCTGGCGTACTCCTCGATCGGTCACGCCGGCTACGCGCTCATCGGGCTCGCCGCCCTCTCCGGTGGCGGGCCGAACGGCGATGTCGTCGGCGCGTCGATGGCCCACTTGCTGGTGTACGGCTTCATGAACACCGGCGCGTTCATCTTCATCGCCATGGTCGAACACTGGGACCTCGGGCGGACGTTCGAGGACCTCAACGGCCTCTCGACGCAGGCGCCGATGGCCTGCGTCGCGATGACCGTCTTCATGTTCTCCCTGGCGGGGCTGCCGCCGTTCGGCGGCTTCCTCTCGAAGTACGCCCTCTTCTACTCGGCCATCGAGGGTGGCTTCTGGTGGCTCGCGGCCGTGGGGGCGGTGAACAGCGCGCTGTCGCTGTTCTACTACTCGCGCGTCGTGAAGGCGATGTGGATCGAAGACCCCGTCGCGGATCTCGAACTCGGCTCGCGTCCCATGGGGCTGTACGTCGCCGTGATGGCCGCCGCGCTCGGCACGCTCCTCCTCCTGCCCGCGTTCGGTCCGGTCGTCGAGACGGCGCAGGCGTCGGCCGCGGCGCTGTTCTGACCGCCGCGCCCGGTCTCTCGGTCCACCCGCTCACCGGTTCTTCGATTCCCCAGTCCTCGCCCGAACGGCGGCCTCGTCTCGTCTCGTGCGGGTCGTCGACGCCCCGGTCGGACGACCCGTCCCGGCTCACGCACGACAGCGCGACTGTTATGCGTCGGCGGGTCGTCGCCGCGGCACCGATGCCACACGGCCCCGCCCGACTCCTGTTCGGTCTCTGTCTGCTCGTGCTCGCGAGCACGGCGTCCGTCCCCGGTTCGGCTCTCCCCACCGGTAGCGACCACCCGGAGACGACCGAGTCGCCGACGCTCGCTTCGAGCGACTCGGTCGGAGCCGCTCGAGTGACCACGGACGCGACGAACTCGCTCGGCGGGGACGACCAGCCACCCGCGAACGCGGGCGCGGACCGGTCTGGGAGCGACGGTGAGACGAGTACCGCGACGACGAACGGCATCAGCGGCCTCCTCGTCGGCGTCGCGGTCGCCGCCATCCTCCTGTGGCGACGCTGGCGGCGGTCGTCGTAGTCACACACGTCGTGGGGGATCCGCGCCGCACGAGTGCCGGCAGGGTTTTTTGCCCTCACTGGCATCTACGTACTATGTCGCGGCCTAGTCGCCTCGTTCTGGGGTGCAGTCCCGTCGCCCGGACCGTCGTCGACGCGGTCAAGAGCCGTCCGGGGAGCCTCCACGTCGTCTCCGAGGCGCGCAGCCGCGTCGAGTCGCTCCGCGAGAGCGGCGTCGACGCGACACACGACGATCCGACGGACTCCGAGACGTACCCGGAGTGGGCGACGGAGGTCGTCGTCGCGGGGCCCGACCCGGAGACGAACCTGGCTGCCGCTCGCGCCGCCCGTGATCGGTTCCCCGCGGCGCTCCTCGTCGCCTACGCCGGTTCCGACCCCGCTCCCGACGTGATCGAACAGCTCCACACGGTCGCCGACCGCGTGATCGACCCCCACGGGGCGCTCGCGACCGCGGTCGTCGACCTCCTGCGCGGGACGGACGCCACTCGCGTCGCCCGCCTCCTGCGCGTCCTCCGGAACGTCGACGGGCCGCTGGCGGTCGTGATGCACGACAACCCCGACCCGGATGCCATCGCGTCGGCGCTCGCGCTCGCCCGCATCGCCGACCAGGTGGACGTCGATGCGACGCCGTGTTACTTCGGCGAGATCTCCCACCAGGAGAACCAGGCCATGGTCAACCTCCTCGATCTGGAGCTCACCGTCCTCTCCCCCGGGACCGACATGTCCGACTACGCCGGGATCGCGCTCGTCGACCACTCGCGGCCCGGCGTCAACGACGGTCTGTCGCCGGACACCCGCATCGACATCGCCATCGACCACCACCCGCCACGTGCGCCGGTCGAGGCGCGGTGTCTCGACCTCCGCAGCGGCGTGGGAGCGACCAGCACGCTCCTGACGCACTACCTCAGGCGGCTCCAGATCGAACCGGACACGCGACTCGCCACTGCGCTGCTGTTCGGCATCCGGATCGACACCAAGGACTTCTCCCGAGAGGTGTCCGAGGCGGACTTCGAGGCGGCGGCGTTCCTCTGTGAACACGCCGACCACTCGCTCCTCGATCGGGTCGAGAGCCCGAGCATGGGTCCCGAGGTGCTCGACACGCTCGCGCGTGCCATCCGTAACCGCGAGGTGCGCGGCGACGCGCTGGCCACGAACGTCGGATCGATCCGCGACCGCGACGCGCTGGCGCAGGCGGCCGACCACCTCCTCGGCATGGAGGGGGTCACCGTCTCGCTCGTCTACGGCTACATGAACGAGACGATCTACGTCTCCGGGCGTGCTCGTGGGACCGACGTCGACCTCGGGGAGACGCTCCGCGAGGCGTTCGGCACGATCGGGAGCGCGGGGGGCCACGCCGACATGGCCGGCGCGCAGATCCAGATGGGCATCCTGAGCGACGAGAACGTCGAGAGCGCGGCGGCGCTCGCGTCGCAGGTCACCGAGGCGGTCAGCGGCCGGTTCTACGAGACGCTCGAGACCGCTCCGTCGACGTCGCCGTACGACGACGGCGAGATCGCCCTCGAGTACCCGTTCGAGTGATCGGGCGAGGTCGTGCGATCTCGTGACCGCGCGAGTCGAGTGCGTAGGGTTTTGCCCTCCGTCGCCGTAGGCTCTCCCATGACCGGGACGGCGACCGTCAAGGAGTACATGACCAGGGACGTCGCGACGGCGTCCCCAACCGACACGGTCGGGGAGGTCGCTCGACGCATCGTCGAGAGCGACGGACACAACGGCTTTCCCGTCTGCGAGACGCGCAAGGTCGAGGGGTTCGTCACCGCGAGCGACCTCCTCCTCGCCGACGATGACGCGCTCATCTTCACCGTCATGACCGAGGACCTCATCGTCGCCCACCCGGACATGGACGTCAACGACGCCGCACGGGTCATCCTCCGGTCGGGGATCCGGAAGCTTCCGGTCGTCGACGACGCCGGCAACCTCGTCGGCATCATCTCCAACACGGACGTCATCCGCTCGCAGATCGAACGCGCCACGCCCGAGAAGGTGGGCAAACTGATGCGCACGCTCGAACAGATCCACGGCATCACTGTCCACGAGGAGCGCGACGCGATCGCTCTGGACGACCTCATCCCCACGCAAGCGCGGGTGTACGCCGACGAACTCGAGGGACGGCAGTACGAGCTCGAGAACGGTCTCGCCGAACCGCTCGTCGTCATCGACAACGCGGGGACACTCCTGCTCGCCGACGGACACCACCGCGTGATGGCTGCCGATCGGCTGGGGATCGAGGAGATGGACGCGTACGTCATCGTGGTCGACGACCCCGTCGAACTGGGGATGGAGCGAACCGCCGAGAAGGAGGGGCTCCGATCGATCGGCGACATCGAGATCGTCGACTACGCGCGCCACCCGCTGGTCGAGACGACCCGTCGCCTCCAGTGACCGGTGCGGCCGGGACGTTACCCGGGTTCGCTCTCACTCGCACTTTCACTCTCGGTCGCTGTCTCGCCCCCGTCGTCGCTCCCGGGCTCGCCGGCGATGTCGTACGTCGACTGCCACGCGGTGACGATCCGGTCCGCGTCCGCCCGCGTCTCGGTCCGTTCTTCACGGTAGAGCGACCCCTCGGGTGCCTGCGTCAGCCGGTCGAGCCTGACCACCCACGTCCCGTCGGCGCGTCGACGCCGCCGCAGGGTCGCCCAGCCGTCGGCGCGCTCCCACTCGACCAGCGACCCGTCCGCTCCACGCCGTCGCTCCGTCCAGCCCATAGACGTCGGTCGTCGCCGACCGGCCTGTAGCTTACGTCCGCTAGTTGCGCCTCGCCGTCCCGCAGCGACGACACACCGGGTAGCCGAACCGGTTGTACTCGACGTTCGTCGTACAGTCGCTCGCGCCGCAGTGTGCACAGTCGTACACCGACACCCACTCGAATGACATACAGGATACGAAGAATTTCAAGAACGTAGTTATGAGCTCCATGCAGGCGATTAACGAGGGATTTATCCCGCGTTCGTCGCGGTGTCACGCCCGTCGAGTCGGCGGCTCCCCCACGAGGTCGAGACGGTCGTCGAGATCGCCCAGCACGAAGAGCCCGTAGTACCGGAAGTACGTGACGACGGGGACCTGGACCAGGACGCTCACGGCGACGACCGCGGCGACGAAGCCGACGGCGAGGCCGGCGGCGACGGCCAGTCCGGCCCCCCGGAGACCGACAGTGAACGCGACCGCCCCACCGGCGAGCACGAACGGGATGGCGACGACCAGCGCCGCGAGACCGACGACGAGGCCGACGACGAAACTCGCCGCGACGCCGAGGCCGAACCGGATCAGGACGAAGAGGGCGACTTCTCGCCACTCCGAGCGGATCAGCGGCAGGAGGCGGCGCCACGCCGAGAGCACGGTGCGGCCCTCGGCGATCATCGTCGGCACGACCAGGTCGGTCGTCAGTCGGAGGACGAGCAGTCCGACGATCCACGCGACGCCGACGCCGACGACGAGCAGGGGGACGAACAGGGTTCCCGCGACGTCGACCGAGACCACACCGACGGCGACGAGGACCGGCAGGGCACCGAGGAAGACGAGCACCGCCACGACCGCCATCCGGAAGACGAACAGCCGGAGTCCGGGGGTGAGAAACTGTCGGAACGGTCGACGGAGCTCGACCCGCCGGACGCGGAGGCACGCCACGAGGACGAACTCCATGACCGCACCGACGATCGCGTGGACGACGACGAGCGCGACGAGGACGGCGGCCGCGCCGAGGATCGCCGCGCCGACACTCTCCGGGGAAACCGTCGGGAGCGATGGGAGGTCGACGTCGGCGACGGTGGCTCCCGGCGGCCGTGGTGACGACACCGCGCCCTGTGCGGCCTGTCCCGCTCCACCGGCCCCGCCGACGCCGCCGACGAAGAACGTCACGACGGCGAGACGGAGCCACGCACGCCAGGAGACGGGCACGAGGAGCGACTGCGTCGCGGCCCGTGCGTCGTCAAGCGACTCGACGGCGTCCCACGACATCGTCTCGTAGAGCCCGACGCCCGCGTCGTACAAAAATCGCGTGGAGCCGTCCCGGGCATGTGACTGCTCCAGTACCGTCGCGTTCGCTCCCTGGACCGACGACGCCCACGCGGTACTGTATTGCCCACCCGTCCACAACTACTGCGCATGACCGAGACGCCACACGAACGCCGCACCCGTGCCTGTCAGGAACGCCTCCGCGACGGCGACGCCGCGGCCGTCGTGCTCTCACCGGGCGCGAACCTGCAGTATCTGACCGGGATCGCGGAGTCCCCGAGCGAACGGCACTTCCTCTGCGTCGTCCCCCGCGAGGGGGGGCCGGTGTTCCTCGTCCCCGAACTCTCCGGCACGCAGGTCCGCGAACAGACTTGGGTCGCCCACGTCCGGACGTGGGCCGACGACGACGACCCCACGGCCGCGCTTCGCGAGACTGTCGCCGACTGCGGCCTCGGCTCGGGCCGGGTGTTCCTCGACGACACGATGCCCGCACGGTTCTGCCTCGACGTCCAGCGAGCCTTCGGTGGCGAACGGGGTCGACAGCGACCGTTCGGTCTGGCGAGCGAGGTGCTCGGGCCGCTCCGTGCCCGGAAGGACGACGCGGAACTCGTTGCGTTACGCCGGGCCGGGGAGATCGCGGACGAGGTCGCGCTGAGCCTCCGACGCGACGCCGCGGACCTCGTGGGGCGGTCGGAGGCATCGCTCGCCCGCGAGATCGAACACCGACTCGCGGCGGCCGGCGGCGACGGCGTCTCCTTCGAGCCGATCGTCGCCGCGGGGCCAAACGGCGCGAAGCCGCACCACGGACACGGCGAGCGGACGATCGAACCGGGCGACCCCGTCGTCGTCGACTTCGGGACGTGGGTCGACGGCTACGCGAGCGACACCACCCGGACGATCGTCTTCGCAGGCGATCCCTCGGAGGAGTTCGAGCGGGTCCACGCCGTGGTCGCGGCGGCACAGGCCGCGGGGGTCGACGCGGTCGAGCCCGGCGTCGAGGCACGCGCCGTCGACCGGGCGGTCCGCGAAGTGGTCGAAGAGGCGGGCTACGGCGACGCGTTCGTCCACCGCACCGGCCACGGCGTCGGCCTCGAGATCCACGAGGAACCATACATTGCTACCGACTCGGAGACGGTGCTCGAACCGGGCATGGTGTTCAGCGTCGAGCCCGGCGTCTATCTCGACGGGGCGTTCGGGGTCCGGATCGAGGACCTCGTGGTCGTCACCGACGACGGCTGCGAGCGGCTCAACGATTCGCCGCGTGAGTGGCGTGTCGACGCCGCGTGAGTGGTCGAGGCCGGCGGTGGTGGTCGTTCCCTCGCGGTCACTCGCACTCGGTCGCCGCCGCTCGCACTCAGTCGTCGTCGCAGTAGCCGCACTCGGCCGTCGGCCCGCAGATGCTCTCGCCGGGCCCGATCGTCCGCCGGGCTTGCACAACTGCCGACTCTGTGGGTGCAGTCGTCGCCCCGGCTCCGGCCTCGGTCGCCTCCGTCTCGCTCGTCTCGGGCAGGTACACCCAGATAAGCGCCCCGATGAGGAGCATGGCTCCGGCCGCCGCGACGGCGCTCCCGCCGTAGCCGACGGAGGCGAACGCGACGCCCGCGACGGCCCCGCCCAGCCCGGAGCCGACCTGCCCGACGCCGACGGTGAGACTCATGAGCGATCCGCGTCTGTCGCCCGAGACGAGTTCCGTGAGGAGCGTCTGGAACGGCGTCGCACGCGAGGCGAACAGTCCCATCGCGAGGAAGAAGACGGCGTAGGCGGCGACCGTGCCACCGACGACGAACGGGGTGGCGGCCATCACGACGGCCACGCCCACGCTGGCGGCGACGATCACCCGTTTCCGCCCCACCCGGTCGGAGAGCACGCCCGCCCGCGGCCCCGCGATCACGTTGGCGACGCCGCCGACGAGGAACATCCCGCCGACGGCGCCGGCGGTCATCCCGACCGAGGACTCGAGCCACGTCGGCAGGTAGGTGGTGTAGAGGGCGTTCCCGCCGAACATCACGACGAAGACGACGGTGGCGGCGGCGATCTCGGGCCGCCGGAGGAGCGACCCGTACCCCGCGAGGGCGCTCCGGATCGAGAGCCGGCCGGTCGCCAGGGCCACGCTCGGAACGGGTAACAGCCACCAGACCAGCACCGTCTCGACCGCGAGGAGGACCGCGAAGGCGACGAACGGCGCGCGGAAACCGAACCACGCGGCGAGCAGCGACCCCAGCGGGATGCCGGCGATCTGGCCCGCGGCGAAGCCGCTGAACACCCAGCCGTTCGCCCAGCCTCTGCGGGTCGGGGCGAAGTAGTCGCCGACGTACGCGACCGCCGCGCCATTGAGGACGCCGCCCGCGACGCCCGCGAACGCCCGGACCGCGACGAGCGACGCGAACCCGTTCGCGGTCCAGTGTAACCCCAGCGCGACGGCCATGAACGCGGAGCCGACGAGGAGGACGCGGTGGCGGCCGACGTGGTCGGAGACGGGGCCGACGACGAGCGCGAAGACGCCCACGCTCACCGAGTACGCCGTGATGAGCACGCCGAGTAAGGCCTCCTCGGTGCCGAGTTGTTCGGCGATCCGCGGGAGGATCGGCGCGACAACGAGCGCCTGCGTCCCGGTGGCGAACACCAGGAGCCAGAGCACGAAGACGACCAGCCGGTCCGACCGTTCGCGGGTGTTCGTGCTCACGCGTCGGGACTCCCGGTACGGTCGGTGTCGAACGTCACGCGAGCGGTAGGTCGTCGGCCGTGATAACGCTGCCTCGACCGGGTCGTGGGTCGTCGTCCGTGGGCGCGGGCTACGCCTCGTCGCCGTCTCCGGCACCGACGAGCGCGTCGACGTCGGCGTGTTCGAACAGCAGGTCGTGCATCAGATCGACAGTCTTCTCGTCGCGGGTCCGCCCACTGTGGACGACGTCCTCGCAGCGCTCGACGATCGAGAGGGTGTCACCGCTGACCAGGAGGACGGGGACGCCCCGCTGTTCGGCCTTGCCGACGACGGCTCCTGGCGGGCGGTGTGCGCCCGTGAGCAGGAGACACTTCACGCCCGGTGCCTCGAGCGCGGCGGTGTGGATCTCGGCGCGGTCGCCGCCGGTGATGACGGCGGCGTTCTTCGTCCGGCGGAAGTACCGCAACGCCTCGTCGCCGCCCATGGCACCCACCAGGAACCGTTCGACGAAGACGTCGGTCGGCGCGTCGTTGACGACCTCGGCACCGAGTTCGGTCGCGAGGTCGGCGACGGTGACGCCGGCGAGTTCCTGGACGCGCGGGACGATGCCCACGACGGGCACGCCGCGCCCCTCGAGGAACGGGACGACGTCCTCTTCGAGTTCGTCGTACAGCGAGTCGGCGACGCGGTTGAACAGGACGCCGGCGAGGTCGTCACCGATGTCGGCGACCGCCGCGAGCACGTCGTCGAGGTCCCGCGGACCGGTGTACTCCGTCACGAGGAGTACCTCGGCGCCGAGGAGGTCGGCGATCTGTGGGTCGGTGAGGTCGACGATCCCGCCCGTGGTGTGACTGCCGCCGCCCTCGACGAGCACGAGGTCGCGCCCCTCCGCGAGGGAGTCGTACTGTTCGCGGACGACCGCGGCGAGTTCGTCGGGGTCCTCCTGGCCCCTGATGGCGCCCTGGACGAACGTCGGCGAGTAGACGATGGGCTCCATCTGGTGCATCTCCGAGTCGAGGTCGAGGAGGTCGCGCGCGAGCATCGGGTCGCGATCGAGCGTCTTCCCGACGTTCGACTGCAGGCGCGTCCCCTTCGGTTTCATGTAGCCGACGTCGAGGCCGCGCTCCTTGGCGAGGAGGCCCAGCGCGAGGGTGATCGCCGTCTTGCCTGTGCTCTCTCCGGTCGAGGTAACGAGTAGTGTCTTGGTCTGGGTCATTGGTCGGGCTCCGTGTCGACGAGCGTCTGCTCGTTCGGTTCGTCTGTGGCGTCGGCGTCGCCCGCGTCGACGGCGAGTTCGTCGAGGTCGACCGTCAGCCGGACGTCGATCGCCTGCGCGCCCTCGGGCGTCGCCACCAGCGGGTTGATGTCGAGTTCGAGGATCGCCGGGAAGTCCGTCACCAGCTGTGAGAGCCGCTGGATCGTCTCCGCGACGGTCTCGACGTCGACGGGGTCGCGCCCGCGTGCGCCCCGCAGGAGCGGCGCGGCGTTGATCTCGCCGGTCATCTCCCGCGCCTCCGTGCCGGAGACGGGTGCGACGCGGAACGTGGTGTCCTCGAGCACCTCGACGAAGATACCGCCGAGGCCGAACAGCACCAGCGGCCCGAACTGTGGATCGCGGTTCGTGCCGACGATGGTCTCCACACCCGCGTCGAGGTCGACGATCTCCTGGACCTGGACGCCGAGGATCTCGGCGTCGGGCTGGTAGTTGTGGGCGCGGGTGACGAGGTCCTCGTACGCGTCGTACACCTCCTCGTTCGGCACGCCGACCTTCACGCCGCCGATGTCCGACTTGTGGAGGATGTCGGGTGAGACGATCTTCATGACGACGTCACCGTCGATCGCCTCCGCGAGCTCCAGCGCGTCGGACGGGTCGGCCGCGATCCCGCCCTGAGGGGTTGGGATGCCGTACGCGTCGAGGAGGTCCATCGCCTCGACACCCAGGCGTGGTTCGTCGCGGTCGACCGCCCGCGCGAGCACGTCGCGCGCCGCCTCGCGGTCGACGTCGAACTCGGTCGGGGAGTCGTACTCGCGCGTCGAGATCTCCCTGAACCGGACCAGCGCGTCGAGGCCCTCGACCGCGCGGGCGGGGTCGAAGTAGTTCGGGATGCCCGCGTCGTCGAGGACGTCGGCGGCCGCCTCGACGCGGCTCCCGCCCATGAAGCACGCGGTGACCGGCTTACCGTGTTTCCGCTGGAGTTCGACCGTGTCGCGGGCGAGTCCTTCGTAGTCGAGCACCGCGGTCGGACACGAGAGCACGAGCGCACAGCCGACGTTCTCGTCGCCGAGGGCGACGTCGAGCGCCTCCCGGAAGCGGGCGTTGTCGGCGTCGCCGACGATGTCGACGGGGTTGTAGATGTTGCCCTCCTCGGGGAGCGTCTCGGAGAACGCGTCGAGCGTCTCGTCGGTGAACGAGGCCATCCCCAGCCGGGAGTCGCCGACGGCGTCCGTGGACATGACGCCGGGGCCGCCGGCGTTCGTGATCACGGCCACCTGGTCGTTCTCCGGCATCGGCTGTGACTCGAGGACGCGCGCGGCGTCGAACAGTTCCTGGACCGAGTCGGCCCGGATGACGCCCGCCTGGTCGAGGCCGGTCTCGTACGCCTGCTCGGACCCCGCGAGCGTCCCGGTGTGTGACGACGCGGCCTGTGCGCCCGCCTCGGTCCGGCCGGACTTGACGAGGACGACCGGCGTCTCCTGGGTCACCTCGCGCGCGGTGTCGATGAACGCTCTCCCTTCTTCGATCCCCTCGAGGTAGCCGATGATGACGTCCGTCTCGGGATCGTCACCCCACTCGCTCACGAAGTCCGCCTCGTCGAGGACCGCCTTGTTCCCCAGCGAGACGACGTCTTTGAAGCCGATACCCTGGTCGTTGGCCCAGTCGAGCACCGCCGTGATGAACGCCCCCGACTGCGACATGAACGACAGTCCGCCGGGCAGCGCGTTGTCCGGGCCGAACGTCGCGTTCAGCCCGCGCCGGGTCGACAGGACGCCGAGCGAGTTGGGGCCGACGAGGTTCATGCCGTACTCCTCGGCGACCGCGGTCAGTTCGTCCTCGCGCGCGGCTCCCTCGCTGCCGGTCTCGCCGAAGCCGGCGGTGATGACGACCACGTTCGAGACGCCGCTCTCGCCCGCCTCTCGGACGACGTCGACGGCGACCGACGGCGGGACGACGACCACGGCGAGGTCGGCGTCGGCCTCACCGACCGACCCGACGCAGGGCCGACCGAGCACCTCGTCGCGCTTGGGGTTCACGGGGACCACCTCCCCTTCGTAGTCGGCGAGGAGGTTCTCCATGATGGCGCGGCCGACCGACCCCTCGCGGTCCGTGGCGCCGACGACGGCGACGCGTTCGGGGGCAAACAGTGCAGCTAACTCTCCCATCGCTCTCGGGTTCACTCGGGACGGAATTAAAACCGTCTCCTCTCGCCCGGCGAGCGCTGTCACGCCCACCCGGGACTCCGACACGGGACGACGACGGGGATCCGGCGGCAGTCGACGCCCTCGGTGCTCAGACGACGTCGTCCGGGTCGTACCGTGCACGCACCCGCTCGGCTTCGGCGGCGTAGCGCTCGCGCGTCTCCGCGTCGTCGACGGCCCCCAGCGAGTCGGCGGCCACGTCCACGGCTGCCGTCGTGTCGCGTCGATCGGAGAAGCTCACCAGCGCCCGCTCCTTGCGGTAGTAGCGGCTCCCGTCGGGGGTGGCGTAGACGAGGATGATGATGTTCTGTTCGTCGTCGGAGTAGGTCCGCTCGACGAGCCAGACGCGCGTCTCCTCGCTCGATCCGACGACCGTCCCTGAGTCGGAGGTCATACGCACCGTCGGCGGTCGAGCGGCAAAAGTCCGACCGCGATTGCCGCCGAGTGAGAACCACCCCCACCTCGGTCGTCCGGCGACGTGTCGTCGACGCGAACACGTTCGCCGTCCGGTCCCCTGACCGATCGGGGCGGGCGCTACTCGGCGACGGCCACCACGTCCGCGTTGGCGAGGCGGCGGAGGTCGGCGGGAGCGATCGGGAACACCGCCTCGGGCGTGCCGGCCGCGGCCCACACCGTCTCGTGCGCGAGGAGCGTCTCGTCGAGGACGACGGGCAACGTCGCGTCGTGACAGAAGGGTGGGACGCCGCCGATCGACCAGCCGACGACGTCGGCGATCCGGTCGGGGTCGGCCATTCCGACCGCCGACTCGTCGACTTCGTAGTGGTCGGCGAGCCGCGTCTCGCTCACCCGGTTGGCACCGCTCGTCACGACGATCACGAGGTCCCCGTCGACGACGAACACCAGGCTACTGGCGATCTGCGCGACCTCGCAGCCGATGGCCGCCGCCGCGTCCGCCGCGGTCTTCGTTCCACCCGTGAACTCCCGGACGTCGACGTTGACGCCGTGATGGTCCCGTGCCCGGTCGGCGAACTCGGCCGCTCGTGGATGCATACCGGAGCGAGACCGTCGGGCGACAAAAACTCCGGGGCGATCCCTCCGCGCCGTCGCGGTGACCTGTCGGTATCTCTCCTGATACTTGCGTGACTGGATTTATGTACACGCTCGCGAACACCGGAACGCGCACAGTCGACGGCGGTCGGTCGATCGGGGGAGAGGGGAGATCGACTGCGCACCCACCCACTGCACCACAGCCCCGTGGCGACCGACGTCGATGCGCGCCCCACTGTTACCATGTGTCCCGGGCGGTCCGCTACCGCCCGCTTTCGGCTCCACGCGACTCCCAGTCCTGGCCCCACCGCTCCGTGAGCGTCGCCGACGTGAGTTTAGGTCTCCCGAAACCTATCGAGTAGATGATAATATTTATCGGCACACCGATGGTAGCGTCGCCCGATGGTCGAACTCGCGAACCTCACGTTCGTCTTCGTGGCCGGGTTCGTCACGGCGCTCGCCACGGGCATCGGGGCGGTCCCGTTCTTCTTCGTCGAGGACGTCGGCGACCGCTGGAACGTCGCGCTGTGGGGGATCGCCTCCGGCATCATGGTCTCCGCGTCGGTCTTCGGGCTCGTCCTCGAAGCGTTCGGATCGTACGTGACGCTCTCGTTCGACGGCCTCCGGGTCGGTGTCGTCCCGAACAGGCTCGTCGGGTTGCTGGCTCTCGGCCTGTTGACGGGCGTCGTCCTCGTCGTGGTCGCCCACCGGATCATCGACGACTACGAAGTGTCTCCCAAACGATACGAACAGGCGGACTTCAAGAAGCTCCTGTTGATCCTCGGCATCCTCACGGTCCACTCCTTCCCCGAGGGGGTCGCCGTCGGCGTCGCCTTCGCCGACCTCGGCTTCTCGGGCCCGACGGTCTTCGGCTTCGTCGTTCCCGTCCTGGGGATCTTCATGACTCTCGCCATCTCGATCCACAACGTCCCCGAGGGGCTCGCGATCTCCATCCCGCTGCGGGCGATGGGTGTCTCGGAGTGGCGGATGGTCTGGTGGGCCGTCTTCTCGTCGCTGCCACAGCCCGTGGGTGCGGTCATCGCCTTCTACTTCGTGCGTCTCGCCCGCGAGTTCCTCCCCTTCGGTTTCGGCTTCGCCGCCGGCGCGATGATCTACCTGGTGCTCACGGAGTTCATCCCCGAGGCACTCGAACTCGGGCAGGGACTCCCCGGCGGCGGGCGGAGCGAACTCGTCACCGGCCTCCTCGTCGGCTTCGCGGTGATGGTGCCGCTGGCGTTCCTGTGACCGCTCTCCGTTCGGATTACTCTCGGACCGTCCCCCTCGTGCTTCCCGCTCGTCGGGAGCGACGCCCGCGACCGAACGATCTGACGGGTCGGTACCCAGTCCCGTCTCGGGCGAAACTTTGTCGTGTGTCGAGTCCTCATGGTACAACGTACCATGTGTCACCACGTCGATTCCTACCGATGGGACGTCCGAACAGCCGACGAGTTCGACGAGGAGCCGGACGAGTCCGAGGAGCCCGAGACGCCGGCGTTCCTCGTCGAAGAGTCCGCCGAGGACGTCGACCTGCTGACCGACGGCGGCGACGAGGAGTAATCGGATCACAGGGTGGCGTTCAGCCGTGGTCCGCTTTAGGACCACGGTCCCTCCCCAGTGACCACAACCGCTTCTTTTCAATCGTCGCGTTCCGTGACGCCGGGTAGTGTCGCCCGGTCTGTCAGGAGCCACCGTCCATCGGTTTTCCCTCTCGATCGGTGAAGCCAGCGATTCCCCTCTCGGACGCGCCTTCGAGCCACTCTTTCGTCTCGTCGGAGACGTCCACGTCGATCTGGACCAACGCTACCGCGTGGAGCGGTCCAAACTCACTCACGAGGTAGGTTATCGCGACCCCGGACTCCACGTACACCAGCGTCTCGATTCCCTCCCGTTCGGAGATCTTGTAGTATCCGTCCTCGTTCCCACTCGGACTCGGGTCGTCCCGCACGCTCTCGATCGCGTTCATGACTCTCTGCCGTTGCGAACGCTCCAGCGATTCCAGCTCACGATTGATCTCGTCTCTAGCGAAGACTCTGGTCCGGCCCAGGCGTTCACCTTCGAGCTCCACCTCGTGTACGCCCTCCGGGAGGTGCGACAAGATCTCGTCATACACGCTTTCGTTGGCTCGCGCCCCAATTCGGCTGCCCACTTCGACACCCGCCCTGGTTTTGTTCCCGACCACACGGCTCGCCTTCCGAACGGCCGACTTCGACCGATCGAAGATGGAGGAGACGTCGGTCGGGTCGGAACTGTCTGAAACAGCGGGGCCGTCGCTCGTGCCGGTACGTGCTTCCTCGTCGGGCCCATCGCGTATCGGGTACTCTTCGATGGACACGTTCGACCCGTCTGCCGGGATCGTCCTCGTCGAACCCCTTCTCAGACCCTTCGAAATGGTCCTGGCACCCCAACCGACCGCTTCCCGACCGAAGAACACGTCTCCTCTTCGGCTTATCGCCACCGCCAACTCGTCTCCTCCGTCAGTCGCGTCCGTCCCGTCGTGATCCTTGAGGAACTGGTACAGCAAGCCAACGAGCGCGAGAAGCGTGGCGATGCTCGCAGATTCTATGGTCAACGCACCGATCCGCAAAACCGCCGTGAGAATCAACGTGAGTACCAGCGCTACGAGGACGGCGGTCAGCAACTTCCCGATCGGCGTCCTCCTCCTGGCTCTCGGACGGACCAGGCTCTCTCTGTTCACGAGAACGTATCGACTCAGAAATATTTATACATTATTCTATGTGATATTTTTTACGTACGTTTCCACGGATCGTCCCCGGAAGCGGACGGTTCGCGTGTGGATCTCTCACCTCGCTCTCGTGTGTTCAACGGGTACGAACCGTTTGATCCGTTTAGTGCGAGTGGCCCATCGCGTCGGCGAGCGAGACGCCGAAGCGTGCCTCGAACAGCTCTTCCATCTTCTCGTTGAGCGCCTGGAGGTCCTCCGGAGTGCCCCCTTCGGCGTGGTGGACGACGACGTGTGCCTGCTGTGCGAACGACTGGACGACGATGTCGCCGACGACGTCGGTCGGCTCCTCGCCCTGTTCGGCGAAGACGTCGACGAGCCCTGCCGGGAGTTCGATCTCTTCGACGTCGCCGTCGGGTCCTTCGATGGTGTACGTCTCTGTTTCGACCATATCCTCCCTGGGAGGTCACCACTAATGGGTCTGTGGTATTCGGACCGTGACGGCGCACGGCTGTGTGCGGCGAGACGAGCGACGAGACGAGTGAGCGCCGGAGCGAACGCCCGGAGGTCGGTCAGTCGTCGGACTCGGCCGCGGCGGGTTCGCCCGTCTCGACGCCCGCACGTTCGAGGTCCTCGAGGTAGCCGTCGGCGTCGATGGCGGCCTTACAGCCCATCGACCCCGCCGTGATCGCTTGCTGGTAGTGGTAGTCGACGACGTCGCCGGCCCCGAAGATCCCGTCGACGTCCGTGGCGGTCTGGCCGCCGTCGAAGCCGCCCGCGGTCTTGAGGTAGCCTTCGTCGTCCATCCGGACGCCCGTCCCCTCAAGGTAGGCGGTGTTCGGCGTGTGGCCGATGGCGTAGAACACCGCACCGACGTCGAAGTCGAACTCCTCGACCTCGTCGGCCCGGTCGGAGTCGAGCTTCTCTTTCGGGTGCCCCTCGGGGTGACGGACGAGGATGACGTGGTCGACACCGTCCTCCGGACTGCCGTGGATCTCGGTCAACTCGGTGTTGCGCATGATCTCGATCTCCCCCGCGTCGACCTTCTCCATGGTGCGGTCGATCCAGTAGTCCTCGGCGCGGAACTCCTCGCGGCGGTGGACCAGATACACCGTCGAGGCGAACTTGGTGAGGAAGTTCGCCTCCTCCATCGCGGCGTCGCCCCCGCCGACGACCATGATCTTCTCGTCGCGGAAGAACGCGCCGTCACAGGTCGCACACGTCGAGAGTCCGTAGCCCATGAGCTCGTCCTCCCCGGGAACCCCCAGCGTACGGGCGGAGGCACCCGACGCGGCGATGACGGCGTCGGCGGTGTAGACGTCGCCGTTCTTCAGTTCGAGCCGGAAGGGCCGTGACGAATCGTCGACGTCGACGACGATGCCGTGTTTCACCTCGGCACCGAAGCGCTTGGCCTGCTCCTTCATGTTCGTCACCAGTTCGGGCCCCGAGATGCCCTCGGGGAAGCCGGGGTAGTTGTCGACTTCGGTCGTGAGGGTGAGCTGTCCCCCGGGCTCGTCGCCCTCGAACACGAGCGGTTCGTTGTTCGAGCGCGCCGCGTAGATGGCGGCCGTGAGCCCCGCGATGCCGGACCCCGCGATGACGAGCCGACGGTGTTCGACGTCGTCGGCGTCCTGAGACGTTCCTGTCATTGGACCATGATTGCCCGCGACGGGCTATTACGCTTGTGCTGTCGTGCAACGAGCGACGCCCACTCGCCGGACGCTGGCGTGTCGCACGGTCACTGCAGGACGACGGAGCTACACACTCCACGCCGCCGGCAGGGTCGCCGACTCCGGCGGGCCGCCGAAGCGCTCTTTGGCCGTGAGTGGGTGGCTCAGGCATGGCCGATCTACACGAGAAGACGGAGCGATACGAGGGGATGCTGGCGGACGCGCTCGCCGCGGCGACCGTCACCGTCCCGCCCGGGACGCCGCTCGGCGACGCCGCAGTCGAGTGCGAGGAGATGGCCCGCTCGTACCTCGACGACGGTCGCCACTTCCGGGACGAGGACGATCCCGTGAACGCGCTGGCGTCGTTCTCGTACGGCTACGGGTGGCTCGACGCCGGTGTCCGGATGGGGCTGTTCGACGTGCCGACCGACTCACACCTGTTCACCATGTGATGAACTTCGTCCGTCTCCCGCCTCTCCCCCACGACTATCCTCTGTCGATGACCTTACGTATCGGGGGTGTGTCGGGTGGGGTGATGGAGGCGGTCCTCTGGTACGTGTTCACCGGGACGCGAGGCGGAACGAACCGCCTCCGTATCCTCAAAGCGCTCGACGAGCGACCGCGAAACGCGAACCAGCTCGCCGAGGACCTCGACCTGGACTACAAGACGATCCGCCACCACCTCGACGTTCTCGGCGAGAACGACGTCGTACAGAAGAGCGGCGACGGCTACGGAGCGGTGTACCTCCCTTCCGACCGGGCCCGTCACCACTGGGAGACGATCGAGACCATCATGGAGCAGGTAGAGTGAACCCGAACACGAGCACGAGCGGACGGACGCGAACGCCGACTATGGACGAATTTGGGAAAGTGTATTTCAGGTCTCGACCGCTAGGGAGAGGTAGATGAGTATCTGGTTCGACGTAGCGCGGGCGACAGCAGCCCTGAACATCCTGCTTCTCGCCGTCTTGTTGTCCGTCTGGGGGCGAAACTACCTCGACCTCCGCTCGAAGCACGCCCTGGGACTCATGGTGTTTGCGCTCCTCCTCCTCCTCGAGAACGCCGTCGCGCTCTACATCTACCTCCTTGACCCGACGCTCTCGGTCTGGTTCTCCTCGGCCGTCCCCGCGATCGCCTGGCGCGGGATGATGTCGCTGCACGTGCTCGAGACCGTCGGCATCGGCTTCCTCGTGTGGATCACGATGGACTGAGACGACCACCGACGACCCCGGCGCATCCACGAACGGATCTCTCGCCCTTCGACGTGTCCGCGGGCGGGACGAAACTCTCACTCGACGAGCTTCACCCTCTCACTCGACGAACTCCACTCCCGTTGAACGACGTTACGTTCTTCACCCGGCCCAACACCGCGTACGCGTGCCGTCGGAGCTGGCCGGTGCGGACCCGACGCGACGCGATCCGTGCGCGCTGACCGACGTCTCACAGCCGGCGCTCGGAGGTCGTCGGGGTCCCGAGTGCGCGGGTGGGTATGGCAGGTGGGGCTGATCCTGTTTGACGCCGTTTGGTCGGTCGCTGGCAGACGAGTTCCGGTCAGTGGTGGACGTCGCCGACGGAGCCACGGCCGAACGGACGGTCGCGTCCTCACGGCAACCGGTACGTCGGGCCGTCCGCACTGTCGCCGACCTCAACACCGAGCGCCTCCAGTTCGTCGCGGAGGGCGTCGGCACGGTCGTAGTTACCCGCTTCGCGCTCCTCCTCGCGTACCGAGAGGACGAGTTCCACGAGATCGCCGGCGAGCCCGGCGTCCCCCTGATCCGTCGACCCGAACTGGAGGCCGAACACGTCGCCAGCGAGGTCGTCGAACGTCTCGATGACCGCCTTGAGCCCGCGGTAGTCGTACGCCTCGTTCGCGAGGTGGGAGTTCACCGCACGCGTGAGTTCGAGGAGCGCCGCCATCGCCTCCCGGACGTTGAAGTCGTCGTTCATCGCCTCGCGGAACGCCTCTCGCGTCGTCTCGACCGCCGTCCGGAGCGACTCGTCTTCGACCTTCGTTCGCGCGTCGACGCTGTCGCAGGCGGCGACCGCGTCCTCGTAGGTGCGTTCCAGGCGTTCGAAGCGCTCTTGAGCCTCGCGCATGGCCGCCTCCGAGAACGTCTGTTTCGTGCCGTACTGCGTCCCGAGGTAGAACGTCCGGAGGACGTTCACGCCCCAGCGCTCCAGGGCGTCGGCGACGTAGAAGTAGTTGCCGAGCGACGAGGACATCTTCTCGCCCGCCGTCTCGAGCAGACCGGTGTGGAGCCAGTACTTCGCGAACTGCTGGCCCGTCGCCGCCTCGGACTGGGCGATCTCGTTCTCGTGGTGCGGGAACACCAGGTCGTGCCCCCCGATGTGGACGTCGATAGTCGCGTCGAGGTGCGTCGTCGACATCGCGGAGCACTCGATGTGCCACCCCGGTCGCCCCTCGCTCCACGGGGAGTCCCACGTCTCGCCCGCCTCGCCCTCCAGGGGGGGGAGGTCGGGGTCGCGGTGTTCGGCGACGTCGTCGGGGGTGACGCCGCCAGCCTTCCAGAGCGCGAAGTCGGCTGGGTGACGCTTCTCCGACAGCTCGTCGTCCGGCCCCTGTGCCTCTAGCTCTTCCACGCGCTGGTTCGACAGCTTGCCGTACGCCTCGAACGTCGCGACGTCGAAGTAGACGGAGCCGTCGGTCTCGTAGGCGTACCCCTTCTCGACGAGCGTCTCGATCAGGTCGACGATCTCGGGGACGTGTTCTGAGACCCGGGGGTACACCGCCGCGCGCAGGAGGTTGAGACCCCGCATGTCCTCGATGACGCTCGCGGTGAACCGCCGGGCGACCTCGCGCTCGGAGTCGCCGAGGTCGTCCTCGCCGACGCGGGCGACGATCTTCTCGTTCACGTCGGTGAAGTTCTCGACGTGCCTGGTCGAGTAGCCCTCGTGTTCGAGCCAGCGGTGGATCACGTCGGCGTGGGTCCACACCCGCGCGTGGCCGAGGTGGGCGTCGTCCGAGACCGTCAGCCCACAGACGTACAGGAGGACCTCGTCGCCGACTGGTTCGAACGGTTCCTGTTCGCCCGAGAGGGTGTTGGTCACGGACAGTCCCGTCATGGTCCGAGGGTCGACGCGCGGCTTTTTCAACTCGTCGGAACGACCCGCACACCGAACCTCTCCGGCCCGACCCGCCGGGCTACTCGGGCCGGCCGCGTTCGCCGCGTCTGATCGCCGCCTTCGTCCCCTCGTCGAGCGTCTCCTTCACGAAGTCGGGCATCTCCGGCGGGAGGCCGTCGGTGGTGTCGTAGACCGACTCTATCCGTGATTCGCCAGCCGCCCGGGTGCCGCCGTCCGTCGTCGCCTGCGTCCGCGACTGGTCGCTGCCCTCCGCGGCGGCTTCGACCGAGCGGAGTCCGTCGAGCGCCTCGTCGATCTCGGTCGCGGTGTCGGACTGCGACCGGACGCTCTCGAGCAGCCCCTCGAGTTCGGCCGACACCTCGTCGGCCCGGTCGGCGGTCTCGTCGACCTGTCGGGCGAGTTCGGCGCTCGTCGCGGCCTGGTCGTCGGTCGCTCGCGCCACCTCCTCGATGCCCGAGGACGCCTCTCCGACGGCGTCGCGGATGCGTTCGAGGCGCGTCATCGACTCCTCGACCTCGTCGATCCCCCGTCGGATGTGGTCGTCGACGTCGTCGAGGCTGATCGCCGTCTCGATCTCGTCTCGGTCCTGGCCGATCTGCTCGGCCAGCTGCTCGGCCGAGACGCCCGTTCCGACGGAGTCGCCGGGTGCGATCGATTCCGTACGACAACGGACCACGGTGGGACGATAACGCTACGTCCTCAGTTATTACTCACGAGAGAGATCCCATTCGACGGGGACCTCACCGGCACTCGACGGCCGTGAGGCTACCGCTCGCGCCCCCGTGTGCCGTCACGACGGTCCGCTCTCCCGGCGACGGCCCGTCCGTCACTCGGGAACCGACTCGAGCGCCGCCTCGACCACCTGGAGCGCCGTTCCGCCCTGTCGCCGGGGGACGACGACGACCAGTTCGCCGCCGACGACGCCGGCCGCGTCGACCACCACCGACGCCGCGTCGAGCCGAGAGAGCACGGACCCGAGGGCCCGCGCGTCCACGTCACCCCGTGCGCGAACAGCCGTCATCTCTCCACCGCGGACGATCCACCGGTCACCGACCGCGACGACGAGATCGGCCGTCTCCTCGACGGCGAACGGCTCCGTCGAGTCGCCGTCACCCACGTCGTCGACCGGGTCGGCGAGTCCGACGCCGCTCTGCATCCGGACGGGCGCGCCGCAGTTGTGGGTGGACGGCGGGTCGAGCTCCTCGGCGTAGCGCCGGAGGGCGGTCGCCACCGCGTCGGCGTCGCCGTCGAGTGCGAGGTAGTCCGCGGCGGCGCGGTAGTTGACGACGCCGGCCGCGAGCGCGCGGTGGAGGAACGGCTCGGACCGGACGGCCTCGCGGGCCTCGGCTGCGAGTGACATGTGCCACCTCTCGCCGTCGGAGCGCAAAAAACCGCCGTCGGCGTCGTCTCCCACTCACTCCCTCGGCATCGCCGCTCACTCACACCGTCGTCCCCCAGTCGCGGATGCGTCCCGGGCGGTCGGAGCCGAAGTCCATAAGGACGCGCCAGCCTCTCTCTCGAGTATGAGCGCGCTCGTCATCGTCGCCCACGGGTCGCACCTGAACCCCGACTCCTCGACGCCCACCCACGACCACGCCGACACGATCCGCGCCGTGGAGGCGTTCGACGAGGTTCGCACGGGATTCTGGAAGGAAGAGCCGTCGTTCCGCGAGGTGCTCCGGACCGTCGACTCGGACGAGGTGTACGCCGTTCCGCTGTTCGTCAGCGAGGGCTACTTCACGGAGCAGGTGATCCCGCGCGAACTCCGGCTTGCGGGGTGGGACCCCGAGGCGTGGGACTCCGACGGTACCAGCGCGACCCACGTGACCCTCACCGCGGAGGACACGGGGCAGACGGTCCACTACTGCGGCCCCGTGGGCACGCACGACTCGATGACCGACGTGATCGTCCGCCGGGCCGAGTCGGTCACGGGCGACTCCGACGTCGGCGCGGGGTTCGGCCTCTGCGTCGTCGGCCACGGCACGAAGCGCAACGAGAACTCCGCGAAGGCGATCGAGTACCACGCCCGCCGGGTCGAGGCGATGGATCGGTTCGACGAGGTCCGGGCGCTGTTCATGGACGAGGACCCCGAGATCGACGACGTGACCGACTACTTCGAGACGGACGACGTCGTCGTCGTCCCGCTGTTCATCGCCGACGGCTTCCACACCCAGGAGGACATCCCCGAGGACATGGGACTGACCGACGACTACCGGACCGGGTGGGACACTCCCGCGACCGTCGACGGCCGCCGCATCTGGTACGCTGGCGCGGTCGGTACCGAGCCGCTGATGGCCGACGTGGTGCTCGAACGGGCCGCCGACGCGGGGGCCGACGTCGGACGGGCCATCGATCAGATTCGGGAGGAGACGCGGCAGACCGACGCCGCGGCGGGCGACTGACTGGGTAGAATCGGCGGTTCGTCGACGCCGTGTCCCGTGTTCTGCCGCCTACTTCCGGACGTGTAGCGAGTACGCGATGAGCACGACGCCGAGGAACTGGAAGCCGCGAGTGACGAGTGTGAGCGGCTGCTGGAACGTGAGCGGCAACACCCCCTGCCGGAGCAGGACGGAGCCCACGAACGCGACGAGGAAGGCGACGGCGGTGAGACAGAACAGCCCGAGCGAGAGCGCCCGCATCGTCCGGCTGTCGTGGCGGCGGTAGCCGCGGTACGCCTGGTAGCCGACGTAGCTGCCGACGACGGTCGACCCGAACGCCAGCACGAGGATGAGCCACTCCACGACGAGGTCGACGGCGACCATCTCAGAGGCCCTCCCACATCTTCACGAAGCGGTCGGCCGTGTCCTCCTCGGTCGCCCCCGGAAACGCCTCCGTCGACGCCCGCTCGACGACCGCCTCGAACGTCCCCTCGTCGAGTGAGACGGACACTTCCGAGAGCGTCGCGGTGAATTCGCTGTAGTCGTTGCCACCCGGCTCGACGCGGGTCTGTTCTTCGATCAGGTCGAACTCCTTCAGCCGGCCGACCCGCCGGTAGACCGTGGGCAGGGACATCCCGCACCGGTCGGCGATCTGGTTTGCGGACATGGGTTTCACGCTCGTTGCCGCGAGGATCTCCCGGGCGTACTCGTCGCTGAGCAACTCCAGCAGGTCGCCCAGCGCCGGGTCTTCACTCACGGATTCGTCGCCGGGCGGGACGACAATAAAGGGCGTCTCCGAGTTTCCCGCCCAGAAGCCAGCGTCCCCGAGTCGGATGGCCGTTCCCGGGTCGGATGGTCGTTCCCGCGTCCGACTCCCTGATCAGGTCGTCGCGTCGACCGACCGGGCGATCCGCACGAGCGTCCCGTTGTCGACGGGGCCCTGGACGGAGTAGGCGTAGCCGTCGGCCGTCCAGCCGATCACGTTGATCTCCCCGTGACGGTTCAGTCGCGCCGTGTGGGCCCCGACGTCGACGGCGGTCCCGGTCGAGGAGACGAACCGGTCGTCGTTGTTGACCGCGATCCGGACCGGCGGTTCGTCACCCCGGCGCTCGTACTCCAGCGTGACCACGGTAGGGTCGTCCGACCGGTGGCTCGCACGGCGGAGTTCGTACCCCTCGGGCACGTCCGGGTCGGGCACCGGCATCGAGACGTTCGTGGCCAGGGCGTCGCGCGTGAGGTACGACCGGATCCACGTCTTCTCGACGTCTGCCGGGAGACGCTCGCGGTCGAACCGGAAGGTTTCCGGCGGGATATCTGGGTTGAACGTGACGTTCCGGTAGGTTGTCAGATACTCGTACCGGTCGCCGTGCGCGACGAACTCGACCCGGTGTTTGAGTGGGTAGAGGTACTCGGTGTCGAGCCACATCGTCTGGTCCTTGAGCGAGGCGTTCGGCGACACCGGGTCGACTTCGAGGCGGTAGGTCTGCCGTTCGTCGACCGGCTCGGTGCCGTTGTACCGGACCCTGACCAGGTGGTCGCGGTAGGACGTCGACCCGTTCGCGGCGCCCTCCGTGTCGTCGTCGCGTGGCACCTGCGGGAGCGCGGAGACGCCCGGCGTCGGCCGGGGGATCGTCTCGTTCTCGCGGGCCGCAGCGAGCAGGTCGAGATACCGAGGCTCCCGGCTTCGGTCGGGGCTCACGAGGTACGAGACGGTCTGCTCCTCGGGACGGTACAGCACTGTCATCGTCTCGTTCGTGACCGTCAGGTGCCCCTCTGTGGCGTACACCCGGTCGGTGACGTTCGACTCCACCGACCGGGTGCGACTCCGGTACCCCAGCGGTTCGAGTCGCTGTTTCACCGCGCTGACGGTGACGGTCGTCCCTCCTGCCGTGTGTTGGACCGTCCGCACCGTCGCGTCGAGCGTCTCGAGCGACGCCGCGCGTTCCTCGGCCTCGTCGGGGGCCGGAAGCGCCGGCTGTGGCTCGGCGAGGCTGGTCAGTCCCGCGCAACCGGACAGCGGGACGACGAGGAGGAGGACGAAGCTGACGGCGACGGCTCGGTGCGTGAGAGGACTCGACCGGGTCATGGGTGCATCTCGTCGGATCGGGGTGGGCGGCGACCGACCCGATGCGTCCGGATGTGACGGCGACACGGATAAGTTCGGCGCACGTACCCGTCGGTACCGCCGGTCGACGCCGACACCGGGTGGATCGCTGCGTGGTGACAGTCTAGGCCAGACATGCTCGGCGAACGTGACGAACGAGGAGGGCCGGGGGCTGCAGCGTCAGCGGGGACTGATTCGCTGCGTCTCGGTCGTCGGCCGGACAGAGTATATAACCAGTAACCGAGTTTCCGACTCAGAAAACGGGCCACCACGAGCGACTCTCGTCGTCGTGGAGTCGTGCCACGCGTGGCGCGGAACGGGTGAACCGGCCGACTTTTTCCGTTCCACCCCTTGGCTCCGGATATGACTACCGAACACGTCGCGCACGCCGACGCGCTGGCGAGGGCCGCCGCCGACGGCATCGACTTCGACGGCCTCCGCGTCTCGTCGGAGGCCGACGGCTACACGTTCGAGACGCCGGTCGAGGAGCACACCGGACTCGACGAGACCGGCCTCCGTGACGTCGCCGCCGACTCGGCGTACGCGACGAACTGGTACTTCTGGCACGCGGTCGCCCCGCAGAAGACCGACCGGTGGGCGTTCCTCCGGTGGCTCGAGGGGGCCGATGGCGGTGACGAGGCCGCGAGCGACGTCACCGAGCGGTACGAGTCGCTCGCCGACGGTGTGACGACCGAGTGGGGTCAATTGCTCGTCACCGCGACGCTCGGCGAGACTGGCCGCCGCCGGTACTACCTCCGGCACGTCGACGACGTGGACGTGGAGGCGGCGGCGCTCGCGAACCACGACGACCCGCTCGCCGCCCGAGACCTGGCGAAACGGGACGAACGCGGCCGGTACCGCCCCCTGAAGACCGCGCCCTCGCTCCGGACGGGGTGGCGGCTCGCAGATCTGGACCCGGCCGCCCTCGTCGAGGCGGTCGAGGCGTTCTACCCGGCGACGATCGCCAACTGGCACCGCGAGCGCGCGGGCGACCTCGACGTGAACCACTGGCGGGAGACGATGGAGCGACAGACCGGGATGTACGGCGTCGTCGAGACCTGGGATCGCGGCGAGGGGTACGAGCACGTCAACTGGGTCGCCGAGGCGTGCTGTGACGACTCGCAGTGCCTCAAACGCCGCGAGTGGCAGTACGACTCGACCACGGACCTCGATGTCGACGGCGGCGACGGTGTCTTCCCCTGTCGGGAGCCCTGCTCGGTCGTGATCGCTGCGGCGCGCACCTGGACGAAGCTCGAGGCCGAGGAGCCGCGGACGTACGAGTTCGAGCTCACACCGTCGGAGAAAGAACAGCTCGAGGCGGTAATCGACGCGGTCGCGGACGGCCGGATCGACGACATCAGAGAGGCCGACGTCTACGAGGGTGCGAACCGCTACCGGACGCGCTTCCTCCGCGCGAAACTGTTCGACGACGAGGGGAACCTGGCCGGGGTGCCGACCGACCCGGACGAGCACGGTGACACCGGTGACGACGCCGACCACGACGACGCCGATCACGACGACACGTCGGAGGAAGACGCCGGAGGTGCGGACGACGACGAGACCGAGGTCGAGGCGGACGACGACTGATCGTCGGGGTCACTCTCTCGAGATGACGACTGACTGTCGGTTTCACTCTCTCTCGGGACGACGTGCAGGGAGGTGGATCGATCCCTGACGAGACGGGACGACCGGTAGGGCCGGCCGAGTCGCGCGGTCACTTCGCGATGAAGATGAGCGCCGCGATCGCCCCCCCGAGGACCACGCCGACGCCGACGAGCACCGCGGGACTGTTGGCACCGACGAAGACCACGGCCCCGATGGCGACGGCGACCGCCAGGAGGACGAAGAGGACGAACGGAAGCGCGTCGGGGCCGGGGAGTCCGCCGAGCACCCTGGCGAGCGCCGACTGCTGTGGCTGCTGGGGCTTCGGTTTCGAGAGCGACTCGTCGACGGCGACGTGTCGGGTCTCCTCCTCGACGGGTTCGACCGTCACGTCGACGTACGTCGTCTCCGCGCCGTAGCCGGTCGACACCTTCAGCCGGCCGGTGTGGGACGTCGAGGGGGTCCCGTCGACGACGACGTCGACCGTCGTGGTGGTGTCGCCGGCGACGAAGACGTTGGCGTCGTCGATGTGAGCGACTGCAGAGAGGTCGTCGTCGAGGTGGACGTGGACGTGGACGCCCTCGCCGTGGTTCGAGAGGTCGACGTGGAACGACCCGTCGGTGGTGAACTCGGGCGGTGCCTCGATGGCGTGCAGGCGTTCACGGTTCAGCTCGACGGGTAGCGTCGCTGGCACACCTACGACTCTGTTCGGGGGAGGAAAAAGGTGCAGGATTGACGATTCGGTGGCTGATCCGGCTCGGGCTCGGCCCTCGGACGACGGTCGATCGGGGAGTCAGCGGCTCACTCGTCCCGCATGTCCGGCGGCCGGAGGTCCGGGATGCCGTCCTCGATCGGGTACTCCTCGCCCGTGACCGTTCCCACGAACTTCCCCTCGATGATCTCGTCGCCCTCCCGCTTCGTGACGTGGAGTTCGAGTTCGCTCTTGTCGAGCGGGTCGCAGAGGATGTCTACGAGTGACTCTTTCATCGCCTCCACCTTGGCGGGTGCCGACAAAAAGCGTGCGGCTTCGTCGCCCGGTCGGGGTCCGCCTCGACGGACACCTGTCGTCCCCGCGACCGCCTGTCGCGTCCGGGGACCCCCCGACGCGTACCCGCGGGTCACGACGTGAGCGCGACCGACCGCGTCGCCGCGTTCCGCGCGATGCAGTCGATCGCGGCGACGGGGCCGAACGGAGCAGTGCGTCCGCTCTCCGTCTCCGGCTACTGTTCGAAGGGGTCGACGAGTTCGATCGTCTCCGCACGGTCGGGACCGACGCCGACGGCGTACACGGGTGCGCCGACCTCTCCCGAAACGTAGTCGAGGTACTCGCGTGCGTTCGTCGGCATCGCGTCGTACCCCTCCTCGGCGACCGTGGTCCAGTCGACCGCGGGCCACGGCTCGAACTCCTTCAAGACGGGGTCGCACCGCGCCCACTGCTCGGTCGTCGCGGGGATCGTCTCGATCACGTCGCCGTCGAGTTCGTAGGCGGCGGCGAGTTTGACCGTGTCGAGGTCGGCGAGGACGTCGACGTGGTTGACCGCGATCCCGGTGAAGCCGCTCACGCGGGCGGCGTGTCGGAGCATCGGGACGTCGAGCCAGCCGATGCGACGAGGGCGTCCGGTCACGGTTCCGAACTCGCCGCCCTTCTCTCGAATGCGGTCGGCGAGCCGCTCCTCGCGCTCGTCGCCGTCGAGTTCGGTCGGCATCGGTCCCTCGCCGACCCGCGAGAGGTACGCCTTCACGATGCCGACGACCTCGCCGCGCCCGGTGACGGTCGGCCCGACGCCCGTCCCGGTCGCGGCACCCCCCGCAGTGGGGTTCGACGAGGTAACGTACGGGTAGCTCCCGTGATCGATGTCGATGAGAGTGCCCTGCGCCCCCTCGAACATGACGGCGTCGCCGGCCTGTCGACGTTCGTAGAGGAAGTCCGAACAGTTCACTGTCATCCCCTCCTCGCGGAGACGGCGGCCGAACGCGGCGTACTCCTCGACGAGCGACTCGACGTCGCACTCGTCGCCGGCCGCCAGCCCGTACACCTCCTCGATGAGCGCCCGTTTCTGCGGGACCACGTACTCGAGTCGGTCGCGGAGGACGTTGGTGTCGAGGAGGTCGCCGACCCGAACGCCGCGGCGACCGGCTTTGTCCTCGTATGTCGGGCCGATTCCCCGGCCGGTCGTGCCGACCTCGACACCCGAGTCGGATTTGGCCTCCTCTTCGATCCCGTCGAGTCGGCGGTGGTACGGCATGATGACGTGTGCGCGCTCGGCGACCCGGACATCGGGGTCGAGGCCGCGGTCGCGCAGCGTGTCGATCTCCTCGAACAGCGTCCGCGGGTTGACGACGCACCCGTTACCGAGGACACCGACCTTGCCGCGGACGGCACCCGACGGGACGAGCGAGAGCTTGTACTCGTCGCCGCCCTCGACGACGGTGTGGCCGGCGTTGTCGCCGCCCTGATACCGGGCGACGACGTCGGCCGCGCCACCCCACAGGTCGACGAGCGCGCCTTTGCCCTCGTCGCCCAGCTGAGAGCCGACAATCGTGACGGTCATGCACGCGGCTTTCACCCCGTCGGTCAAACCGATTACGGTCCGGTCACGCGACCTGTCGACGGACGAAGGAGACGTTTCCACGGACCGACAGGGGAGACCATCCCGACCGGACACGGGACACCGCGATTCCACGCGACTGCGGGACACCTCGATCCCGATTGGACACTAAAGACTAAAGCCGTGCGCGCGCCGCCTCCCTGTATGATTCTGTCGGACACGGACCTCCTCACTCGGCTGCGGGACGGCGACCTCGTCGTCGAGCCGCTCGACGACGTCGATCTGCAGGTCCAGCCCGCGAGTATCGACGTCCGACTCGGCCGCGAGTTCTTGGAGTTCCAGCGCGCGAACATCCCCTGTATCCACCCCAACAGCGAGGCCGAGGTCGACGAGTACGTCTCCGAGACGGTCGTCGACGACGGGAACGAGTTCATCCTCCACCCCGGCGACTTCGTGCTCGGCACGACCAGAGAACGCGTCGAGGTGCCCCCGGACCTCGTCGCACAGGTCGAGGGGCGGTCGTCGCTCGGTCGGCTGGCCGTGGTGGTTCACGCAACAGCGGGCTTCATCGATCCCGGATTCCGGGGGAAGATCACGCTCGAACTCTCCAACCTCGGCACGGCACCCGTGGCGCTCACGCCGGGGATGCGCATCTCGCAGCTGGTGTTCACCGAGCTGAAGAGCCCGTCGACCAGACCGTACGGCACCGAGCGCGGGTCGAAGTACCAGGACCAGGCCGGGCCACAGGCGTCGCGGATCGGCGGCGACGACGAGTTCCGCACGCGGCGCTCCGCGGGCGACAGCCCGGGAGCGGACGACCGATGAAGTTCATCGAGGAGATCGTCGTCGAGGAGTTCCTCCCGACGTTCCGCTCGATGCTCGCCGAGGAGCTCCGGGAGCGGGGGCTGACGCAGAACGAGGTCGCCGCGGCGCTCGGGATCAGTCAGAGCGCCGTCTCGAAGTACGCCCACGGCGACGTATCGCGCAACGAGCGGATCGTCGCCGACGACCGCGTCCGCGACCTGGTCGAACGCGTCGGCGCGGGGCTGGCGAGCGGCGACATGACCCGCGTCCAGGCGCTCGTCGAAAGCGAGGTGCTCGTCCGCAGGCTGGAGGCGGGCGACCTCCTCGCGGACCTCCACGAGGAGGCGATGCCCGAACTCGCGGCGGTCGACCACGCACACATCCACGACCCCGACAGCGCCGTCCGCACGACAGAGCGGGTCCGTGCGTCGGTGCGACGGGGACTCCGCACGCTCACCAACGCGTCGGGCTTCTCGACGCTGATCCCCAACGTCGGCGCGAACCTCGTCGAGTGCCTCCCCGAGGCGACGACCATCGACGACGTCTGTGCCGTCCCCGGCCGCATCTTCGACGTGAAAGGACGCGCGACCGTCCCCGGCGACCCCGAGTTCGGCGTGAGCGAGTACGTCGCGTCGGTCCTCCTCGCGGTCCGCGACCGATCGTCCGCACGCGCCGCGGCGAACGTCCGGTACGACCCCGAACTCGTGGACCGCCTGCGCGACGCCGGCCACCCCTGCATCGAGTTCGTCCCCGACGACGGCGACGAGGTGGGTGGCGTCCACGCGGCGCTCGACGACCTCGACGCCGACCTCGCCGGGGTTTTCGTCCTCTACCAGACGGGCGGGTACGGCATCGAACCGATCACCTACGTCCTCGGACCGGACGCACCGACGGTGGCCACGACGGTCCGGTCGTTGCTCTGAGCCGACGATGGATACCGACCCACCACTCGGAGACGACGCCCGCGATCGAACCGCCACCCGCGAGCCCCGCGACTCTCTCCTCACCGACGGCGGCGTCGCCACCACGCAGGCGTTCTACACGCGGTGGGCGCGGCTGTACGACGCCATCGCGCGGCGAACGCCCGGGATCGGTGGCCTCCGCGAACGGGCGGCGGAGCGTCTCGCGCCGGCGCGAGGCGACGTCGTGGTAGACATGGGCTGTGGGACCGGCGCGAACCTGCCGTACTTTCGCGAACGGGTCGCGCCCGAGGGGAGAGTCCTCGGCGTCGACTTCACGCCCGGCGTGCTCGCCGTCGCTCACGACCGCCTCCGCGACGTTCCGGCCGTGAGCGTGGTCCGTGGCGACGCCACCCGTCCGCCCGTCGACGAGGCCGACGCCGTGTTCGCGTCGTTCGTCTCGGGGATGCTCGCGGACCCGGCTGCCGCGGTGCGGACGTGGGCCGAGATCGTCGGACCCGGCGGTCGCCTCGGTCTGCTCGACCTCGCCCGGAGCACCCGTCCCGTGGGCCGCCCGCTCAACGACGTCTTCCGACTCGTCGTCCGTGCTACGTCGCCGCCGGGCACGCGCTCGCGCCTCGACGACTCTCCGGCGGCGCGACTCGACCGGCGCGTCGTCGCCGCCCACCGCGCCCTCCTCGAGTGCTGCGACGACGTCGAACACGAGACGGCTGCCCTCGGCTACGCGCGGCTGAGCGTCGGCACCGTCGCCGAGTCCCGGGAGTGACGGGGTCGCTCCCGCTCGCCGCGTCGACCGCGGCCGACCCGCGTCGCGCCGACACGACGCCCTCGTTCCACACGACCGAGCAACCCTTTTCGGTCGTCGCGCCCTTCCCCCTCGTATGCAGCTGACCGCTGCGGTGAGACGATGAACATGCTCGTCGACGGCGAGTGGCGCGTTGACGCGTACGAGTCGACGGACGACGACGGCGAGTTCGACCGGCAGGAGACCTCCTTCCGCGAGTGGGTCGGCGGCGAGGGCGTCCGCGACGGCGCGGCCCCCGACCCCGACGCCGAGTTCCCCGTTGAGGCCGGCCGGTACCACGTCTACATCTGCCGGGCGTGTCCGTGGGCGCACCGCGTGGCGATGACCCGGGCAGTCAAAGGGCTCGAGGACGCGATCTCGCTCTCGCTGGTCGAACCCGTCCGCATCGACGACGGCTGGGAGTTCTCCGAGGAGTACCCCGATCCGCTCTACGACGAACCCTACCTCCGCGACGTCTACACGCGGGCCGACCCCGAGTTCACGGGGCGCGTGACGGTGCCCGTGCTGTGGGACCGCGAGCGCGAGACGATCGTCAACAACGAGTCGCGGGAGATCATGCGGATGCTGAACGTCGCGTTCGACGACGTCGCCACCAGGGACGTCGACCTCTGGCCCGAGGGCCGCAGGGACGCGGTCGAGCAACTGCTCGACGACGTCTACGAGCCGATCAACAACGGCGTCTACCGCGCGGGCTTCGCCGGCTCGCAGGCGGCGTACGACCGTGCCGTCGGGGAACTGTTCGACGCGCTGGACCACTACGAGGAGCTGCTGGGAGACCAGCGCTACCTCGCCGGCGACGTCCTCACCGAGGCGGACGTCGCCATGTTCGTGACACTCGTCCGGTTCGATCACGTCTACCACACCCACTTCAAGTGCAACAGACGGGCGATCCACGAGTACCCGAACCTCTGGAACTACACGAAGGAGCTCTACCAGCTTCCCGGGGTCGAGGAGACGGTGAACGTGCAGCACATCGTCGACCACTACTACGGGAGCCACGGCTCGATCAATCCGTCCCGGCTGGTTCCCACCGGCCCCGACATCGACTTCACAGAACCCCACGACCGCGACCGGCTCCCCGGCGGCCCACCGGCGGACCTCGTCGACACGGCGGCACCCGCGGACGACTGACGACCGCCCTCTCCGCGCGTTCCCCCGCGGACGACTGACGACTCTCCTCCCCGCGCGTTTCTCCGGACGACGCCGACGCGCTCTTCTCCGTGCCGCCCTATCTTCCACTATGGCCGGGTCGCCACTGGACGCCCTCGAACCCCACCCCCGTCTGGTCGACTGGTCCATCCTCGCCTGTGTCCTCCTCGAGACCCTGACGGGGGTCGTCTCCCTCGGTGCCGGTGCTGCAGACCAGTGGCCGCTCTTCTGGGTCCACCGCGTCGTCGGTCCCGTGCTCGTCGTCCTCCTCTTCTTCAAGCTTCGAAGAGTGAAGCCGAGACTCCGAAGACGGAACTGGGACCGCACGACGCCCGTGTCCGTCCTCGCCGCCGTCGTCGCGCTCGCCGCGCTCGCGACTGGGGGCGCGTGGCTGCTCGGCGTCGACGTCGACCTCGGCTTCTGGACGCTGCTCAACCTCCACATCGGGCTCGGCCTCCTCCTCGTGCCGCTCGTCCTCGTCCACCTCCGAGCCCGGTTTCGTCCCGTCCGCCGCGCGGACTTCGAGGGGAGACGGACTGCCCTTCAGTACGGCGCGCTCCTCGTCGGCGGGGCCGTCGTCGTCCGCCTCCAGGAGGCGGCGAACGACCTCACGGGATCGCCGGGAGTGACGCGCCGTTTCACCGGCTCGAAACCGGTCGACGGCGACGGCTTCCCCGTCACCTCGTGGGTGGCAGACGACCCCGACCCGGTCGACACTGGCGACTGGCGGCTCCGGGTCGACGGCCTGCTTGCTTCGACGTTCGAAGTCGAATACGACGACCTCGAGTCGGACGACGATCTGCGCGCGCTCCTCGACTGCACCAGCGGCTGGTACACGACGCAGGACTGGCGCGGTGTCCGGCTCGGCGCGCTCCTCGACCGGACCGATGTCGACGCTGCGGCTCGCTGGGTGACCGTCCACTCGGTGACGGGCTACCGCTGGAGCTTCCCGATCGAGGAGGCCCGCGGCTTGCTCCTCGCCACGCACGTCGGCGGCGATCGACTGACGCACGGCCACGGCTTCCCGGCTCGGCTCGTGGCACCCGACAGGCGGGGCTTCCAGTGGGTCAAGTGGGTCACGAGAATCGAAGTTCGGCGGCGGCGCGACGTCTCACAGTACCTCGCGACGCTGATCAGTGGCTTCGAGTAGGGATGACTCCGCTCGTCCGGATCGCTCGCTCGCGACTGGCGGTCAGTCGTCGGTGTACTGGCCGTCCGTCCTCGCCCGTGTGTCGAGGCTGCCGCCGCGGATCGTCGCCTCGGCCGCTCGTAGCGCCGCCTCGCGGTCGAACCGTTCGACGATCGCTTCGAGTTCCGCTCTGGGGGCGTCCGCGAGGTCGCGGGCGTGAGACGCGATGTTCGGCACGGCGCGGACGATGTTGTCGACGACCGGCACCGCGGCCGTCGTCGCCGACCGTGACAGGGGGTTGAGGTCGACGACGATCTCCGTCTTGCCGGCGTTCGAGAGCGCCTCCGCGCGGTCGCCGTCCTCGAGCGGGACGAGGACGACGTCGGCGTCGGCGATGCCGTCGGCGTCGACCGCCGCGCGCCCGTGATCGAGGCCGGGGATCCGGGCGTCGCCGTCGAGTCCCTTCACCTCGGTCGCGCCGTGGTCGCGCAGGTGGTCGGCGATCGCTCGCATCCGCTCGTCCGTGCGGTTGAAGATGTTGACTTCGACGTCGCCGTCGACGACGCGTGCGAGTTCGACGACCGCCTCGGGCACGAGCGCGGCGACGTTTCCGTTGACGGAGACGACGGGATGCCGTGCCAGGAGGAGGTGTGCAGCCGCCGCTCGTTCGGCGTCGTCGGCCGATTCGATGGTGCGTTCGCCGAGCAGGTAGTCGAACGCTTCGCCGCGTCCTTCGGCGATGAGCCCTTGCTTCGAGGTGATCCCCTTCTCGACGCCGGCCTCGATCCGGTGTCGGGTTCGCAACGACTCCTGCCGGGGGTGCGACTCCGGCACCTCCACGTCGCTCATACACCCCGATGGTCGCCCAGTGGATAAAAATCGGCCGTCTCGTACTCAGGGGTGACAGAGATGCGCACCCGAGGGGTACGTCTCGCAGACCTGCGGGTCGTAGCCCGCGTCCGAGAGCCCCGTCCCGAGGGCGAACACGGAGCGACCGAGCATCGCCATCGCGGCCTCCCCACCCGCGTCGGAGACGGCTTCGATCGCCGTCTCGACCTCGGGAACGAGCAGTCCCGCCTCGCGTGCGAACCGTCGGGACAGGCGGACGAGGTGGGGCAACGTCGGGCGCTCGCGCAACTCCGACAGCGCACGCTCGCCCGCCCGCGACAGTCGGGTGGTGTCGCCCTCGATCACCTCCGCGGTCGACAGCTCGCCGAACGTCAGATACTCCACGCGCGCACTCGTCGGCACGCCGTCGAGCACGCCGTGACCGGGAGCCCCCGGTTCGACTCGAATGGGAATCCCGCCGCGTGCCTGCGAGACGACGTCCCCGAGGCCCGTCCCCGACTCGACCTCGGCCACGTGCGCCAGTTCGACCAGATCGTTCTCGGACCGATCGCCGTCGAACACCGTGTTGCTCGCCAGCGCCGTCCCGAGCGCGGCCGCCCCGGAGACGCCGAAGCCGGAGCCGACCGGGAGGTCGCTGTCGACGACGACGGTCGCGGTAGTCCCGAACGTGTCGACGACGCGCTCGACCGGCGGCATCTCGGTCCGTCGTCCGTCGAGGTCGACACGCGTCGTCTCCGCGGGCGTGACCGTCACGCGGACCCCGTCCGAGAGCGTCAGTCCCCCACCCCGCGATCCGGTCGTCGCCGGGTCGTCCGTGCGGTGGGCGCTGAAGAATCCGGTGACGTGGCCGGGAACGAACGCGGTCGCCGTCGACTGATCGCTCATCTACTCTCTCTTTCCCCCCGAGCACTGTTTAACGCTTCAGATTTCGTCGTCCGAACGGTTCGTCGATCGTGCGGGATCGTCCGCCCGCCGTCCCGTTCGGTCGGGCCGGCTCTCAGCGTTGATGCTCGGGGCGATAACTTGAGGTACTCCCGTCGTCTCTCACCGGACGTCGTCGATCCACGAGGATGGGACGACCGCGCGGAATCAACCATTACACCCCTACCCGCGTTTTCCCGACGTCCGACCGGTGAGTGGTACCTGCGTCCACTCGGGCGACAGTCGCTGCCGGTCTGACGAGACTCGCTGCGCTCGTCTCGCTGGTTCGAGAGGTCCTCACCGTTGCGGGCTCGGACGCTGCCTGTCTCGCGGGAACAGCGTCACTTCGCTTCGCTCGTGACGAGCACCCACGTTCTGACGGCTTCGTCAGGGACTCAGCCGTTGACGGTCCCGTGGGAACAACACACCCTCGCGGATGTTCGGCAGACCGAGCATCGTCATCACGAGTCGCTCACCGCCGAGTCCCCAGCCGGCGTGCGGAGGCATGCCGTACTTGAACATCTTGGTGTAGTACTCGAACGCCTCGGGGTCGAGCCCCTGCTGTTCGAAGCCCGCGACGAGGTGATCGTAGCGGTGTTCGCGCTGGCCGCCCGAGACGATCTCCATCCGTGGGTGCATCATGTCGAACCCCGTCGACAGCTCCGAATCGTCGTCGTGGTCCTTGATGTAGAACGGCTTGATCTCGGAGGGCCAGTCGGTGATGAAGTAGTGCGTGCCGACGTCCTCTCCGAGGGCTTTCTCGCCCTCGGTGGGGAGGTCGTCGCCCCACACGAGCTGTTCGTCGAGTTCGCCCGTCGCGTTGATGCGCTGGATGGCCTCCTCGTAGGTGAGTCGGGGGAACTCGTCGTCGGGAACCGAGAAGTCGTCGGCGAGGTCGAGCGCCTCTAGCTGGCGCTGACAGTTCTCGGCGACGCCCTCGTAGGCGGCCCGGACGACGGTCTCGCAGGCGTCCATCGCCTCGGCGTCGTCGATGAACGCCGACTCGAAGTCGATCGACGTCGCCTCGTTGAGGTGGCGCGGCGTGTTGTGTTCCTCCGCGCGGAAGATCGGGCCGATCTCGAACACCCGTTCGAGCCCGGAGCCGACCATCAGCTGTTTGAACAGCTGTGGCGACTGGTTCATGAACGCTTCGCGGCCGAAGTACGTGATGGGAAAGAGTTCAGTACCGCCCTCGGTTCCGGTGGCGACGATCTTCGGCGTGTTGATCTCGGTACAGCCCAGCGAACGGAAGGCGTCGCGGACCGAGCGGAGGATCTCGGCGCGGATCTCGAAGATCGCCTTCACCCCCTCCTTGCGGAGGTCGAGCGTCCGGTTGTCCAGTCGAGTGGAGAGCTCGGCGTCGACCTTCCCGGAGGGATCGAGCGGGAGCTGTGGGTCGGCTTCGGCGAGCACCTCGACGGAGGTGGGCGTGATCTCGACCCCCGTCGGCGCGCGCGGCTCCTCTTCGACGGCACCGGTGACGACGATGACGCTCTCGCGGTGGACGCCCAGCCCCGTCTCGACGAGCGCGTCGTCCATCTCGTCCTTCTCGAACTTGACCTGGATCTTGCCGGTCTTGTCCCGGAGGATGAGGAAGGCGATTCCGCCGAGGTCCCTGATCTCGTGGACCCAGCCGGCGACCGTGACCGTGTCGCCGGGGTCGGCGTCGGCCGTGTAGGTTCGATCCTGCATGGTGGTTCCTATCGGTGGCCTCGTCTTAAACGCGGCCATTCCGTCCGGATCCGGTCCCGCCGCCGAGGGCCCTGCAACCGTTCCCACGGCGTGTCGACGCAGCCTCCGATCACCCACGGGTTTATATCCGAGAACGGAACCACCCTGTCGTGGTCCAGCATCATGACGACGCTCGATCCACGCGCAGACGACGAACCGAACGGTGACCTCCTCGACGCCGCGTTCCCGGCGGCACTCCTGCTCGGCGTGGCCACCTGGCTTCCGGCCGCGGTGTTCCTCCTCGGCTACAGCGTGCGCGTCATCCGCGCGGAACTCGCCGGTGACGACGACCTGCCGTCGCTCGACGACGTCCGCGGTCTCGGCGCGACCGGGCTCCGTGCCGCTCTCCCGCTCGCCGTGTTTCAGCTCCCGGCGCTGTGCTGTCTCGGTCTCGTCTTCGTGTGCTGGCTCGTCGTCGACCGTGGTCGGGTCTCCGGCGACGTTCTCGGACTCGTGCTCACCGACCCACTGGCGTTCGCGAACCTCACCGTGCTCTCCTCCGGGAGCGGCTCCCTCGTCGCCGGAGGGCTCGTCCTCACGGCGGTCGTCGCCGTCCTCGCGAGTTACGTGGGGACGGTCGCACTCGTCACGTTCGCGGCCACGGACCGACTCGCCCCGGCGTTCGACCCCGACACGCTCCTCGCAGGCGCCCGATCGTCGCGCTTCCGCCGGGGGTACCTCCTCGCTGTCGTGCTCTGCTTCGTCGGCTCCGGCGCCGCCTGGCTCGTGACGCTCGTCCCCGTGGTCGGTCCGTTCGCCGCCGCGTTCGTCGAACTGTTCGCCCTGGTCGGCGCGCTCCGCGTCGTCGCCGACGGCTACGACGTGCCGGTCGTGGAGCAAGAGCGGGTCCCTTCACGTGCTGGCGAGCACGGAGCAGCCCGCGCGTCGGACGCGTGAGGTTCGA
Source organism: Salinigranum salinum (assembly GCF_009176545.1). Taxonomy (GTDB): domain Archaea; phylum Halobacteriota; class Halobacteria; order Halobacteriales; family Haloferacaceae; genus Salinigranum; species Salinigranum salinum. The sequence continues at coordinate 1,342,010 of NZ_VTOJ01000001.1, forward strand.
GGCCCGACGGTCGACTCACATCCGACGGTCGACTCGTCTGGCGTGCGACTGACCGTTCACTCGTACGCCGCCGCCAGCAACCCCCGGAGGGCGATCGCGACTTCCTCGACCCGGTCGACGTCGAGCTCTTCGGCGGTGAGGAGGAGGCCGTCGTCGGCCACGATGATCCGGCAGACGAACCCGTCCGTGAACACGCGGATCGTGAACTCGTAGTCGCCGCGGACCGGATCGCTCCCCGCACCGGCCGAGTGCGGTTCGTAGCGCTCGTAGGGAGTAAAACCGACCCGCTCGCTCTCGATCAGCGACGCCTTCACCTCCAGCGCCCGCCGGCGATCGTTGCCGTAGAGGTCAGAGCGGAGGTACAGCAGTTCCGAGTCGTCACGCGTGAAGTGGATCACGCTCCGGAGCGAGTCGCCGACGGTCGTCCGGCAGAGCCGAACCAGTTCGTCGACCAGTTCGCGTCGCGTGCGGTTCGACTCCGTCACCCCGTGGAGGGACCGTTCGGCGGCGTCCGGCGGAGCGTCGGCGTAGTGGCTCATACCCGTCCTCAGGCAACGAGACGTGATAAATATTGCCTCAATTATCCTAATACGTTCCCATTCGGGGATATATTTTGGCGAATCGGTATTCAATTGGTCTCCGCGGCGTGGGCGTCTTTCACACCCTCGACCGTCTCGCGGACGGCGTCACACCCCTCGTCGTGGAGCAGGTCGCCGACGACGATCGTGTCGGCGTTCTTCCCCATCTCGTGCGCGGAGTCGTAGTCGTGGATGCCGCCCCCGTAGAAGAGGGTCGCGTCGTCGAGCGCGTCCCGTGCAGCGGCGACCTTCTCGGTGTCGCCGAACGTCCCGGAGTACTCGATGTAGACGATCTCCTGGCCGAACATCCGCTCGGCGACTCTGGCGTACGAGGCGACGTCCTCGGCGGACTGGTCGCAGTCGGCGTCGGTGTACTCGGCGACGGCGGAGTCGGGGTTGAGGACGATGTACGCCTCGGTGTGGGTCCGTTCCCAGTCGAGGCTGTCGGCGATCCGGACCCACTCTTTGTGTGCGCCCGTCACCCAGAAGACGTCGCCGGCGTTGAACACCGTCGGGATGAGGTAGCCGTCGAGCGCGGCGGAGTCGATGACGACCCCCGGGTTCGACGGCTCCTGGTAGAGGGGGACGCCGTACTCGGCACAGGCGTCGATCACCGCGCTCATGTTGTTCTTCGTCATCCCCGTCGTTCCGCCGATCTCGATCGCGTCGGTCCCCGTCTCGCAGACGTCGGCGAACGTCTCGTCGCCGACGAGTTCCTTGTCGGGGTCCACCTTCAGGACGTGGTCCCACGCTTCCCACGGGCCGGTCATTGCTCGACCATCGACGGGGCACGACTAAAAAGCGCGTGGATTCACCGGGTCGGGCGATCCGTTCGCCGTCCCCCACGTCGAACGACAGCGGTTTACTGCCGAGGACGGATCCTCACGTATGCCCTCCAGACGACAGCTTCTCGCCGGTGCCGGTCTCGGCGCGCTCGGTCTCGGCGTCGCAGCCAGCCAGTCCGGCGGCTTCGAACCGTACTACGACGGCGAGTCGGAACCCGACACCGTGTGGTGGCCCCAGCCGACGTTCGACCGCATCGGCTCGTGTTACAACCCCCGTCCGGTCGGTCCTCGGGACGGCGTCACCGAACGCTGGGCGAGAGAGATCCCGGGACCGTCGGCACGGCCCGTCGTCGTCGACGACCGCGCGTTCTTGCCGACGGCCGAGGCGCTCCTCGCCGTGGACGCCGCGACGGGCGAGGAACTGTGGCGCGAGAACGGCGGCGACGCGCCGATGTGGCCGCGGTCGGTCGTCGTCCACGACGAGACCGTCTACGTGACGCAGGTCGGCGACCCCGCGTTGCTCGCGCTCGACCCCGCGACCGGTGACCGGCAGTGGGCGTTCTCGACACCCGAGTACGGCCTCCGACCGCTCCTCGTCGATCCGAAGCGACCGACGCTGTTTACCGGCGACAGCGAGGGGACGGTGTACGCGCTCGACCCCGCGACCGGCGACGTTCGGTGGCAGCGACGCGTCTTCGGCACCGTCTCGGCACTCGTCCAGAGCATTCCCGACCTCGTCGTCGGCACGGAGTCGGGCGACGTCTACGGCCTGTACCCGGGCGACGGGCGTGGACTCTGGCGACACGGCGTCGCCGGTTCGGTCACCGCGCTCGCCACCGCCAACGGCCGCGGCGCGTTCGTCAGCACGTTCGGCGGCCCGACGGTGGAACTCGACGGCGGTCGCGGTGGCGAACCGGTGTGGTCGGCCGACGTCTGGAGCGACGACTCGTTCGTCGTCGCCGGCCGGAACCTCTTCGCTGCGGGCCACCGCCTCGTCGACCTCGACGTCCGCGGTGGCGACCGACGGTGGACCGGCGGCGAGACGACGCAGTGCGGCCCAGCGGCTGCCGGTGACACTGTCTACGCGGCCTCCGAGAGTCACGTCGCAGGGTATGCGGTTCGAGGTGGCGTCGGCGTCGGCCCTCTCAGACTCGACGCCCGGCGGTGGTCTCACCCCGTCGAAGGAAGCCCCGAGCAGGGGCTCGTGGTCGCCGACGGTGCCGTGTTCGCCCTCACCGAGGGCGGCGGTAGGGACGAACGGTCGATGGCGTACGCGCTCGAAGAAGCGTGAGGCCTCGTGGACCGTGAGGCCTCGTGAAACTCAGTCCGCTTTCGCCTGCCAGTCGCGCACCCGGTCGGCGCCGACGCCGTCGACCCGCGCGGCGACCTCGTCGGGGTCGGCGTTCTTCAGCGACTCCACGTCGGTGATCTCCGCCATCTTGAGCTTCTCGGCCGTCTTCTCGCCGATGCCGTCGATGGTCTCCAGTTCGGAGCCGTTCTGTCGCGCCTGGTACTCGCGGTAGTTGCAGATGGGACAGCCGAGTTCCCACGGCTCGCGGTCGCTGTCGGGGTAGACGACCGTGAGTTCGGGCAGGCCGTGTTCCTCGCAGTGGTCGTCGGTCACCTCGATGTCGCCCCGACGGGGCAGGGGAAGCGAGTACTCGCAGTCGGGATAGCGCGTACAGCCTACGAGCCGCGATCCCGAGCGGAGGCGTTTGATCGCGAGTTCTCCCCCGTATTCCTCACCGCAGTCGGGACACGTCCCGATGACGAGGTCGTCCTCCGCGTCGGCCTCGTCGGCCTTGCACTGCGGGCAGCCGTGGACGAACGTCTTCCGCCCCGCGAGCATCTTCACCTCGTGGAGGCCGTGTTCCTCACACTCCGCCTCGAGGATGAGCGGTCGTCCCGTCGAGGGGAGCGGGAGCGTGTGCGTGCAGTCGGGGTAGCCGTTGCAGCCGACGAAGTACGATCCGTGCCGGGACTTGCGGATCAGGAGGTCGTCGCCGCACTCCGGACAGGGGCCGAGCGTCTTGTCGGCCTTCATCGACTTCTGGAGGTGGTTTCCCAGCGCCTCGCGGTTCTCCATCAGCCCCTCGAACACGTGTCTGAGATACTCGCGGGATTCGGCGGTGACGTCGTCGAGCGTCGCCTCCCCTTCGGCGATGGCAGCCATGTCCTGCTCGAGTTGGGCGGTCATCTCCTCGCTCACGATGAGGTCAGCGAACTCCTCCGACGCCTCGACGACCGCCCGCGCCAGCCGAGTCGGGCGGGGCGGGTCGCCCTCGATGTAGCCGCGGTCGTACAGCTTCTGGATGACGTCGTGTCTGGTGGCTTTGGTCCCGATGCCCATCGACTCCATCGTCTCGATGAGCCGCGACTGGCCGTACCGTCGGGGGGGCTGGGTCTGTTTCGCCGCCAGCTCCAGTTCCGAGACCGCGAGTTCCTGGCCCACCTCGACGTCGGGGACGATGTTCTCCGAGGAGTTGTAGTACGGGTAGACGGCGTGGTAGCCCGGGTCGACCAGCCGCTTGCCGTTGGCTTTCAGCGACTCCCCGCCGGCCTCGACGACGACGCGCAGGTGTTCCCACGTCGCGGGCGGTGCGACGGTCGCGAAGAAACGCCGCACCACGAGTTCGTACACCTCCCACTCGTCGTCGGAGAGGTCGCTCGCGGCCGGGAGCTCTCCCGTAGGGTGAATCGGCGGGTGGTCGGTCGTCTCCTCGTCGCCGGCAGTCGGGTCGATCTCCTCCTGGTCGAGGAGGAAGTCGGCGTCGTCGGCGAACGTCGAGTTCGAGAAGGCCTCGAGGAGTTCGCGCGGGTCCAGATCCTCGGGATAAACCGTGTTGTCCGTCCGGGGATACGTCACGTAGCCGGCCGTGTAGAGGTCCTCGGCGATGCTCATCGCTCGCTGGGCCGAGTAGCCGATGCTCCCCGCCGCGCGGATGAACTGCGTGGTGTTGAACGGCGCCGGCGGCGTGTCGGTCCGCGTGCGCCGCTGGACGTCCTCGACGACGGCTTCCTGCGCTGCGGCGAGCGCCATGTGTGCCGTCTCCGCCGCGGTCTGGTCCCAGACGCGTTCGGCCTCGGTGCCGTCGTCGTCGATGTAGAAGTACTGCGCCTCGAACGTCTCGCTCTCGTCGGTTCCCTCGTCCGACGCCGTGGTCGTCAGGTCGGCGTAGATCTCCCAGTAGTCCTCGGGAACGAAGGCGTCGATCTCGCGCTCGCGGTCGACGATCAGCTTCAGCGTGGGGCCCTGCACCCGACCGACGGAGATGAAGTCCTCGCCCAGCTGTCGCGCCGACAGGGAGAGAAAGCGCGTCAGCGCCGCCCCCCACACGAGGTCGACGATCTGCCGGGCCTCGCCCGCCGCCGCGAGGTCGAAGTCGAGTTCGTCGGGCTCGGCGAACGCCTCCGTCACCTCCCGGTCGGTGATCGAGGAGAAGCGCACCCGGTCGACCGGCACCTCGTCGTTCACCTCTCGGACCAGTTCGTACGCCTCCTTCCCGATGAGTTCGCCCTCGCGGTCGTAGTCGGTCGCGATGACGACCCGTCCGGCCCGGCGCGATAGCCGCCGAAGCGCGCGGACGATGTTCTCCTGCGTGGGCCGTTTCTCGACGCTCGCGTCGATCAGCTCGACGGGCTCGACGTCCCGCCAGTCCTCGTACTCCGGCGGGAAGTCGACGCCGACGACGTGTCCGGAGAGTCCGACGACGCGGGTGCCACCCCAGGTGTAGACGTTGACGCCGTTCATCCGCTCGGTCTCGGCGGTGCCGTCGCTGAGAATGTCCGCGATACGGCGGGCGGCGTTGTCCTTCTCGGTGATGATCAGTTCCGGGCCGCTGCTCATTGGCTGCCGGTATGCGCAGCGGCCGGGTAAAGGTTTCGTGGCATCGAATCGCAAGACTGCACGGGGACGAGGTGCGCGTGTCGTCCACTGGCGGGAACGCGTGACCACCGTGGACTGTGCCTGCCACTCGCCACAGACAGGGTCTCGGTACTCACCAGAGACTCGATCTAGTGTCCACCGTGGACCGAAGACGGATGGTCCGCTTCGCCTGTCGCGTGCTCCCGAGAGCGGTCCCCGCACCGCCTCCGTCCCGTCGCGACGACAGTCTGCCGAACCGTGCATATGTTCTTTGATAACACGTAGCGTACTTTCCCCATGCAGTCCGAAGCCGACCTGCGCGCGGTCTGGGAGGAGTACTGGGACGCTCACTACGCGGACGACCGGCGGGCCCGTCGGCTGCGGGCAGTCGCGACCGACTACCCGGTGAAACGCGGCATCGTGGTGTCGTATCCGGACTTGCTCGACGCGGGGATGAGCGAGCGGGAGCTACGGACACGCCCCGACCGGACGCTGGGGATGGGGGTCGAGACATTCGAGTCGTTCGTCCGCGACCTCGACCTCGACGACGTGTGGGACCGGTCGTTCGACGTGATGATCCTCCACGTCGACGATCTCCCCGGCGGGTTCAAACCGTTCGACTCGAACCTCATGGGGCACCTGAACGAACTCGTCCAGCTCGAAGTGACGATCCACGGGGCCCCCGAACGGATCTCGGACCTGATGGAAGCGGCGTTCGTCTGCACCACGGGCCACGTCACGCGCATCCACCAGCCGGGCCGCCGTCGACGCGACATCGGACACTGTCCCGAGTGCGGCGACCCCGTCTACCTCGAGGAACGCGAGAGCCTCTTCGCCGAGATCCAGCGCGTCCAGGTGAGCGGCGACGGGTTCGACCGACTCACCGCCATCCTGGGCGGTCGTCGGTGGAAGGGCCTCTCGCTCGGTGAGGGCGATACTGGAGTCATCAACGCTGTCCCCCGCGCGGACTTCCGTGAGGACTCCACGCACGGTTCGGCGTACCTCGACGTCCTCCACCTCGAAGTCGAGGAAGATCTGCCGTTCTGACGGCGGATCGACCTACTCGCGGACCGCTCACCGATCCGACGCCCCAAGATATTTGTAAAGATATGACAGTTCCTCCGGTATGGCGCACGCACCCGAACGGCTCGAGCAGTACGTCTGCATGAACTGCCAGGTGACGTACGCGGGGTCGGTGACCAAGGCGGACGGCACGCACCACTTCTCGCCGCCCGACGACTGCCACGTCTGTGGGAACCCCGACTTCGTCGAGGCCGAAGGATACGTCCACCGGGCGGTCGCGGAGTCGGAGTAGCGAAAAGACCGAGGCCGGCTCTCGGACGCAGCCCGCGGCGCGACGCGCTGTCGGCGCGTCGTCGTCCTTCCCGTCGAGCGACGCCTGCGTCCCGACGGCGAACGTCGATAGCTCGAGCGAGACGGCCTCGAACCGGACCACGGAGCCGTCCGCACCGACGACGCGGGTCTCCAGCGCCGCCCACGCGCCGTCGTGGTGTGGTAGCCTACCCTTCGAGCTCCTCGCGCAGCAGCTGGTTCACCGTGGCCGGATCGGCGCTCCCCTTCGACTTCTGCATGACTTGGCCGACGAGGAAGTTGAGCGCCCCGTCCTCGCCGTTCTCGTAATCTTCCACGGCCGAGGGGTTCTCCTCGACGGCCTCCGTGACGAACGCCGCGACCGTGTCGTCGTCGGTCTTGCCGAGTCCCTCCGCCGCGACCACCTCGTCGGGCGTCTTCCCCTCGTCGAGCATCGTCCGCAGGACGGTTTCACGGGCGTTCTTCGTCGTGATCTCTTCGGTGGCGACGAGTTCGACGAGGCGCTCGATCTCGTCCAGCCTGTGCGAGACGTCCGTGATCCGCATGTCGCGGTAGTTCAGTTCGCCCAGGAGGGTGTCGGCGACCCAGGTCGCCGCCAGATCGGGATCGAACGTCTCCGTGAGATGCTCGTAGAAGTCGGCGACCTCCTTCGTGGAGGTGAGTTTGGCGGCGGATTCGGCGTCGAGGCCGTACTCGGTCTCGAAGCGGTCGCGGCGGGCGTCGGGCAACTCGGGGATGTCGAGTTCGTCGCGCCAGCTCGCCACCCGCAGGGCGGGCAGGTCGGCCTCGCGGAAGTAGCGGTAATCCTTCTCCTCCTCCTTCGAGCGCATCGACACCGTGATCCCCCGCGACTCGTCCCAGTGGCGCGTCTCCTGCTCGACGCTCCGGCCGCGCTCGATGGCGTTGCGCTGTCGGGTCACCTCGTACGCCAGCGCCTTCTCGGCCCCCTTGTGTGAGGAGATGTTTTTCACCTCCGTCCGGTTGGCCGCTTCGAGCGTCTCCGTCGAGATCGAGCCGTCGTCGTCGACCGCCTCGGCGGGCACCATCGAGATGTTGGCGTCGACTCGCAAGGAGCCGTCGCGCCCCGCGTCGAACACGCCAAGGTACTCCAGCACCTCCTCGAGTTTCGCCAGGAAGGCTCGCGTCTCCCGGGGCGAGCGGAAGTCCGGCCGAGTGACGATCTCCATCAGCGGCGTCCCCGCGCGGTTGTAGTCGACGAGCGTGTAGTCCGCGCGGTCGACGCTCACCGTCCGGGTCTCGACGGGCCGGGTCCCCTCCCGTACGTGCCGGAGGCTGCCGGGGTCCTCCTCGAGGTGGGCACGCTCGATGCCGATCTCGCGCGTGTCGCCCTCGACCGTCACCTCGAGGTGGCCGTCGGCGCAGATCGGCGCGTCGTACTGCGTGATCTGGAAGTTCTTCGGGAGGTCGGGGTAGTAGTAGTTCTTCCGGTGGAACGTGGTCTCTCTGACCACGTCCGCCGAGAGCGCCTTGCCCACCTTGACGGCGGCCTCGACGGCCGCCTCGTTCAGTACGGGGAGCGCGCCCGGGAGGCCGAGACAGACCGGGCACGTTCGCGTGTTCGGCTCCTCGTTCTCGGTCGAAGCGGTCGAACAGCCGCAGAAGATCTTCGTGTCGGTCTCGAGCTGGACGTGGACCTCGAGCCCGATGACGCACGCGAGTCCGCGCCCTTCGAGCGCCTGAGCAGTCATTGCACGCGGTTCGACGTGAGCCGGCTAAAGGCTAACGGGACGGTCAGCGACGGTACCGGTGGCCGAACCGGGACCAGACGAGGAGTCCTCCGCCGAGCACCGCGAGGAGCGCGACCCCCGTCAGGATCGGTCTGTCGACCGCGACGGCGACGACCGCGGCGAAGAGCGACCGCTGGCGGCCGTAGTAGACGAGGGCCCCGGTGGCCGCGTAGAACCCGGCGGTTCCGAGCCCCGTGAAGAGCCCGAACCGATACGGGTCCATCCGGGCGACGCCGGCCGGCACCGAGATCACCGACCGGAGCACCGGGAGGAACCGCCCCCAGAGCACCGACGACTCGCCCCACCGCCGAAACCACGCCCCTCCACGGTCGATCCGTTCACCGGAGACCCTGATCCGGCTCCCGAGCCACTCGGCCTCGCTGAGTCGGGTGCCGTAACACACGGAGTAGGGAACGAACGCGCCGGCGACGCCCCCGACGCCGGCCGCCGTCACGAACACGACGAACGACGCGGGGTCGGTGACGAGCACCGCGGCGGCCGCCGGCACGACCACCTCGCTCGGGGCGAACGGGAACAGCATCGACGTCTCGAGGAACGTGAAGACGCACAGCGCCACCGGGCCGTACAGGCGGACGAACTCGAGCGTGGTCGCCGTCGGGTCCACCACAGTGGCGGTACGGCGCGGTCCGGTAACGTTCCACCGGTCGAGGCGGCAGCCGGCGGATCAGCCCTCCCAGAAGTCGGCGGACAGCTTCGCAGCCCGTGACTTCGGGAGCAGCCGAGTGAGATGCCACAGCAGCTTCGCCCTCGGCGTCGGCACCTCGATGGCGTCGCCGGCACGGAGCGCCTCGTAGCCGGCCCGGGCGACCGCTTCGGCCGTCGCCATCGGCTGCGAGGTCAGGCCGGACTCGCCCATCCCCCCGTGTTCGAAGATCTCGGTGTCGGTGACGCTGGGGCAGAGCGCCGTGACGGTGATCCCGTGGGGGCGCAGCTCCTCGGCGAGCGCGAGGGAGTACGAGAGCACGTACGCCTTCGTCGCGCCGTAGACGGCTCCACCCGGCGAGGGGTACACCGCGATGGTCGAGGAGACGTTGAGGATCCGACCGGCGCCGCGTTCGACCATCCTGGGAACGACGCGCTTGGTGAGTTCCGTGAGTGCGACCACGTTCAGGTCGAGCATCGACCGTTCCGTCCCTGGATCGGTCTCGCCGTAGAACCCGTAGACACTGAACCCGGCGTTGTTGACGAGCGTGTCGACGTGGATCCCCGCTTCGTCGACGCGTGCGAGGAGGTCGTCGACGGCGGTCGCCCCCGTGAGGTCCATCGGGACCACCGTCGCGTCGACGCCGTGTGTTCCACGGAGGTCGCTCGCGAGGGCTTCGAGTCGCTCCTCGCGCCGGGCGACGAGCACGAGGTCGTCGCCCCCGGCGGCGAACTGCTTCGCCAGTTCGTAGCCGATACCGCTCGAGGCGCCGGTGACGAGCGTAGCCCCTCGTGTGGTCTGTTCGTCGGTTCGCGTCGCGGTTGTCGTGTCTGCGGACATGGTCAGCTCTCCGCGCAACGCGACCGGGGGGTGACGGTCGCCCGCCCGAGTCCGTGCGTCGAATATTATTGATTGTATGACACTATGAACGTTCCTCTCCCGGATCTCGGCTCACGCCCGAGACTCACCGGTGAGAACGACCCCCTCCGAACCTCCCGTTGTCATCCGCTCGTCTGACGCATCTTTATCAAAACGCCACGAGGGCTAGAGAGCATGAGTAATCGGGTGGACGACCTCGAAACGAAAGTGTCGGAACTCCAGGCGGCGGTCAACGGTCTCACGGAGGAGCTGGTCGAGACGAAAGAACGGGTCCGCCAGCTCGAGAACGCCGTCGACGTCGACGATCCACTCTCCCGGGCGAAACAGCCCAGAGAACGGACGGCAGAGACGGAGACCGAGTCGGCGACGGACGACGCCGACGCCTCGACCGAAGCCGAACCCGCCGACGAGACAGACGCGGAGCCGGAACAGCGGTTCGTCGACGCCGAGGAGCACGAACAGGAGATCCAGGCCGAGACGGAGACCGACGAAGAGGCTAAGTCCACGGAGGAGAAGGAAGACGAGAAGGAGTCCGAGCAGGAGAGTAGCGACATCATCGTCGCGTAAGCTCGCGACTCCATCCGCGAGCACCCCATGCACATCAAAGAGCTCGTACTGGACGACTTCAAGAGCTTCGGCCGAAAGACACGGATCCCGTTCTACGAGGACTTCACCGTCGTGACGGGCCCGAACGGCTCGGGGAAGTCGAACATCATCGACGGCGTCCTCTTCGCCCTGGGACTGGCCCGCACCCGCGGCATCCGCGCCGAGAAGCTCACCGACCTCATCTACAACCCCGGCCACGACGACGACGCCGAGGTGAGTGGCCCGAACGAGGCGTCCGTCGAGGTCGTCCTCGACAACGCGGACGGGACGCTCTCGCGATCGCAGGTCGTCTCCGCCGCGGGGACCGAGGACGTCGGCGACGTCGACGAGATCACCGTCAAGCGCCGCGTCAAGCGCACCGAGGAGAACTACTACTCGTACTACTACCTCAACGGACGCTCGGTGAACCTCTCGGACATCCGAGACCTGCTCGCACAGGCGGGTATCACCCCCGAGGGGTACAACGTCGTCATGCAGGGCGACGTCACGGAGATCATCAACACCACGCCCTACCGCCGGCGAGAGATCGTCGACGAGATCGCCGGCGTCGCGGAGTTCGACGCCAAGAAGGAGGACGCCTTCGAGGAGCTCGAAGCCGTGAAAGAACGGGTCGAGGAGGTCGACCTCCGCATCGAGGAGAAGGACGCGCGACTGGAGCAGCTGGAGGACGAGCGCGAGACCGCCCTCCAGTACCAGACGCTCCGCGAGGAGAAAGGCGAGTACGAGGGCTACCTCAAGGCCGCCGAGCTGGAGGAGAAGCGGTCGACGCTCGCGGCGACCGAGAAGAAGGTCGAAGCGGCGGAACAGGAGCTCGACGACGTCCAGGGCGTGCTCGACGAGCGGCAGGGGAAGGTCAGCCGGCTCGAATCCGAACTCGACGAACTCACCCGGGAGATCGAGCGGAAGGGCGAGGACGAACAGCTGGCGATCAAGGCCGAGATGGAGGAGATCAAGGGCGAGATCCGCTCGCTGGAGAACGACATCGCCGCGGCCGAGGAGCGCGAGGACGCGGCGGAGGCCGAGCGGCGCAAGGCGTTCGTCGACCTCGACCGCAAGAACGAGCGCATCGACGAACTCGACGCCGAGATCAGGGAGACGAAAGTCGAGAAGGCCTCGATCAAGTCCGAGATCCAGTCGACGGAGGCGGAGCTCGCCGAGGTCGAAGCCGAGATCGACAGCGTCGACACGGCGTTCGACGAGCTCAAGTCCGACCTCCAGGAGAAGAAAGCGGAGCTGGAGTCGCTCAAATCGGAGAAGAACGACCGCCAGCGCGAGAAGGACCGCCTGCTCGACGACGCCCGTCGGCGGTCGAACGAGCTGTCGGAGGCGCGCGACGACCTCGCCGAGGCACGGGAAGCGATCCCGGAGAAGAAACAGCGCCTCTCGGAACTCCACTCCGAGTTGGACAAGGCCGAGAAGAACAGGGCGAAGATCGACGGCGTCATCGACGACCTCCGCGCCAAGAAGCAGGAGCTGAAAGACCAGCTGTCCGAGGTCGAGGACGACCTCCGCGGGAAACAGAACGAGTACGCCGAACTCGAGGCACGCGCCGGTCGCGACGGCGACGACTCGTACCCCCGGGCCGTGACGACGATCCTCAACGCGGGGATCTCGGGCGTCCACGGCACGGTCGGCCAGCTCGGGGCCGTCTCCGGCGAGTATGCCACCGCCTGCGAGACCGCCGCCGGGGGTCGCCTCGCCCACGTCGTCGTCGACGACGACGGCGTCGGCTCGTCGTGCATCGACTACCTCAAGTCGCGCAACGCGGGGCGCGCCACGTTCCTCCCCATCTCGAAGATGGACGACCGCGGCCTGCCCCGGGAACCCTCGCATCCGGGGGTGATCGACTTCGCGCGGAACCTCGTCGACTTCGAGTCCCGATACGACCCCGTGTTCTCCTACGTCCTCGGATCGACGCTCGTCGTCGAGGACATGGCGGCCGCGCGCGACCTGATGGGCGACTACCGGATGGTCACCCTCGACGGCGACCTCGTCGAGAAGTCGGGCGCGATGACCGGCGGCTCCGGCTCCGGCACCCGGTACTCGTTCTCGAAGTCGGGCAAGGGGAAGCTGGAACGCCTGGCGGAGGAGATCTCCGATCTCGAGGAGACCCGCCGCTCGTTCGCCGAGGAACTCGACGACGTCGAGAGCCGGCTGGACGACGCCCGCGGGCGTGCGTCGGACGCCCGCGACAAGGTCCGCGCGGTGGAGAGCGACATCGAACGCGCCGAGGGCGAGTTGGAGGAGGCCGAAGAGCGCGTCGAGACGCTCGAGGCACGCATCGACGAACTCGAGGCCGAACGCGAGTCGGTCTCCGCGGAGATGGAGACGCTCGACGCCGACATCGACGAGACGGACGCCGAGATCGACGCGGTCGAGGCCGCCATCGAGGAACTGGAGGCCGAACTCGCCGACTCGCGCGTCCCCGAACTCTCCGCGAAGGCCGACGACCTCCGCGCCGAGATCGACGAGCACGAGGACCGGATGGACGACCTCGACGCGCAGCTGAACGAGCTCTCGCTCGAACGGGAGTACGCCGAGGAAGCCATCGACGACCTCGAGGAGACCATCGAGGACGCCCAGAACCGCAAGGCCGACGCGGTCGAGACGATCGCGGCGAAGGAAGACGAGATCGAGGCCCAGGAGGCGAAGCTCGAGGAGAAACGCGAGGCCGTCGCCGACCTCGAGGAGGAGCTCGCGGAGCTGAAAGACGAACGCCGGGAGCTCCAGTCGGAGCTGCAGGAGGCCCGCGCCGCCCGCGACGCGCAGCGCGAACGGGTGAACACGGTCGAGTCGAGACTCGAGTCGCTCGAGTCCGACCGAGAACGTCTGGTATGGGAGATCGACGAACTCTCCGCGGAAGTGGGCGACTACGACCCCGACGAGGTGCCCGACCACGACACCGTCGAGTCGGAGATCGCCCGACTCGAGGAGGAGATGGCGGCGCTCGAACCGGTGAACATGCTCGCCATCGACGAGTACGACCGCGTCGCCGACGACCTCGCGGAGATGCAGGAGAAACGCGACGTGCTCGTCGAGGAGCGCGAAGGGATTCGCGAACGGATCGAGCGCTACGAGTCGCAGAAGAAAGAGACGTTCATGGAGGCGTTCGACGCCATCAACGAGCAGTTCACCGACATCTTCGAGCGGCTCTCCGACGGGACGGGCGAACTCGGCCTCGAGAACCCCGACGACCCGTTCGAGGCCGGGCTGACGATGAAGGCCCAGCCGGGCGACAAACCCATCCAGCGGCTGGACGCGATGTCTGGCGGCGAGAAGTCGCTCACCGCCCTCGCGTTCGTCTTCGCCATCCAGCGGTACAACCCCGCGCCCTTCTACGCGCTCGACGAGATCGACGCGTTCCTCGACGCCGCCAACGCCGAGCGCGTCGGCGAGATGGTCGACGACCTCGCGGGACGCGCACAGTTCGTCGTCGTCTCCCACCGGTCGGCTCTGCTCGAACGGTCCGAGCGGGCCATCGGCGTCACGATGCAGGGTAACAACGTCTCTGCTGTCACGGGAATCAGGCTCGGCGACGACACCGACGCCGAGGAGGTGGCCGCCGATGACTGACCGATCGGAGCCGACCGACGACGCCGACCCACCCGCTGGGCGCGACGACGCTGCGTCGCGTAACGGGCGAGACACCGACTCCGCCGACGACCACGACGCAGCCGACTCGTTCTACGCCGACGGAACCGCCGACGACGTCGCCGACTTTACGCTCGACCTGACCAGTCCCCGTGAGGGGGCCGACGGCCCGACCGACGAGGCGGCGCTGACGGACGGTGCATCGACGAACGGGTCCGCATCGACGAACGGGTCCGCATCGACGAACGGTACGGCGACAGACGAGTCTGCATCACCGAACGAGTCCGCGAGGACGAACGGCGAGTCCGAACTGCTCACCGACGCGGCCGACGTCGCGGGCGACACCGACGACGACGAGGTCGAGCCCGTCGAACTCCTGGTCCAACTCGCCGAGGAGGGCGAGATCGAGCCGTGGGACATCGACATCGTCGCCGTCACCGACGCGTTCCTCGAACGGCTGGACGAGAGCGACCTCCGGACGTCGGGCCGGGCGCTCTTCTACGCGAGCGTGCTCCTCCGCATGAAGAGCGACGAGATCCTGGCACCCGACGAACCCGACGAGCCGGAGCCGTGGGAGGCCGAGATGCACGGCGGCGAGTTCACGCACGATCCGATCGACGCGCTCGAGTCGGAGATCGACCGTCGGCTCGACCGCAAACACGCCCGTGGGTCGCCCGAGACGCTCGACGAACTGGTCCGCGAACTCCGCGAGGCCGAACACGGCTCGTGGTGGAAGGAGGGACGGACGTACGACACGAGCGGCTCCCCACACGGCTACAACCGGGGGACGCAGACGCTCGACTACCGGGCGGCGGACGACTTCCGCGACGAGGGCGAACCCGGCGAGGCGGACGTCACGGGGACGGCACACACGGAGGACATTGAGGCGACCATCGCCGACGTCGAGACCGCGCTCAGGAGCCAGTACGACCAGGGCCGCGAGGAAGTACTGTTCGCGGAGATCAGGCGGACGGGTGGTCGACCGGTCCAGACGTTCCTCGCGCTGTTGTTCCTCGCTCACCGCGGCGTCGTCCGCCTCCAGCAGGACGAACTGTTCGGCGACCTCTGGGTGCAGAACCCCGCGGCGGTCGCCGTCGGCGACGAGGCCGTCGCCGACTGACCCCCGACCCGACTCGGTCTTCTCAGTCTCCTCCGCCTTCGAGGTCGTCGATCGTCTCGAGCAGCGGGATCACGTCGTCGAACGCGGGGCCGCGCACGATGAGGTCGTCCCGTGGATCCCAGTCGATCAACCCGGCGTCGGACAGTTTCGGGAGGTTGACGTGGTGGAGACGGGCACGTTCGTTCGCGTCGTCGGATTCGACCGACACGGGGCTCCCGTCGGCGTCCAGCAACGACCGGAGGAGCTGTCGGTTCCGTTCGGCGGCGAGCAGTCGGAGATAGGTGTCGAGATCAGACATCGTCGTCTCTTCGTCGTTTCGATGTGCCGCTGTGGCACAATTACGCCTCCCACAAAAATACTTGTCGGTTGAAAATTGTGCGCAATCGTGCACAATATCAGAGGTAGTCGCCGACGAGCGGGGCGAGTCGCTCCGTCACGTCGGCCGGCACGACGTCCGCCGGGGTATTGATCGTCCCATCGAGAGCGGTGTGGCAGTCGCAGGTGTGGTCCGCCGGGAGCGTCTCGATGGCCCGTTCGACGGTTCGCTTGATCGCGTCCTCGTTCGCTCGGGCGTTCTCCAGCACTTCCCCGAGCGTCACCTGTGATTCGTCCTTCCAGACGTCGTAGTCCGTGATCCCGGTGACCGTCGCGTACGCCATCTCCGCCTCGCGGGCGAGCTTCGCCTCCGGGATGGTCGTCATCCCGACGACGTCCCACCCCTGCGCGCGGTAGAACTCGCTCTCGGCGACGGCCGAGAACTGGGGTCCTTCGATGCAGACGTACGTCCCGCCGTCGACGACGCTCTCGTCGACCGCGCGGGCCGACTCGACGAGGTGTGCCGACAGTTCGGGACAGTACGGGTCGGCGAAGGGCTGGTGGACGACGAGCCCCTCGTCGAAGAAGGTCAACGGGCGATGTTTCGTCCGGTCGTACACCTGATCCGGGACGACGAGCGTCCGGGGTGGGAGGTCCTCGCGGAGGCTCCCGACCGCGTTCGACGCGACGACGTGCGTCACGCCGAGCGTCTTCAGCGCGAAGACGTTCGCCCGGTAGGGGAGCGTCGTCGGGGAGTACTGGTGGTGACTGCCGTGCCGGGGGACGAACGCCACCTCGCGGCCGGTGTCGCCGAACTCGCCGACCGTGAGCGGTGCCGACGGATCGCCGAACGGGGTCGTCACGTCCTCCTCGCGGGTGTTCGTCAGGGGAAGTGCCTCGTAGATCCCGCTCCCGCCGATGAATCCGAGCATACCTCGACTGCGGCCAGTGCGTACAAAACCGTAGGGGTCGTCCGAACCGCGTCCCTGGATCGATCGGGCGGTTCGGCTCAGAACAGCACTCCGGCGTTCAACAGGGCGATGATCCCCGTGAGCACCGGAAGCGAGACGAGCGTCGTCACGAGGACGACCGTCGAGACGAACGACTCGACGGGGACCCCTCCCACGTCGCCCTCGCCGAACTCGACGAGCAGGATGAGCGGGGTAACCGCGGCGGGCATGGCGCTCTCGAGGACGAACACCCGCCCGACGGTCGGATCGGTGAACCCGATGACGAGCGCGATGCCGGCGGCAACGATCGGCGCGACGCCGATCTTCAACACGGTGGCGAGACCGACCTGTCGGAGGGCCGCCCCGTAGTCGGTCTCGGCGAGCTGGAGCCCGAGGATGAGCAGCATCACGGGAATCGCCGAGTCGCCGACGAGTTTGAGCGTCGTCATCGCCGTCGTTCCCGTCGGCGGGACGACCTCGAGCGCCCGCATGCCGAGCGCCGCGAGGACGGCGTAGACGAGCGGCACGGTGAACACCCGCCGGACGCCGGCCAGCGCCCCCTCGCTGTTCCCCCGGGCGGCGATGTAGACGCCGACCGTGTACATGAGCACTGCCTGCACCGCCAGGAACAACACCGCGGTCGCCCGGCCCGTCTCGCCGAAGGCGAACTCCGACACGGGGATCCCGAAGTTCCCCGAGTTCGGGAACGCACTCACGAGGACGATCGCGCTCACGCCGGTCGTGGTGCCGCCGACCAGACGCCCGACACCCTCGGCGAGAACGATCATCACGGCGATGTAGGCGACGACGCCGACCGCTACCTCGACGAGCGTCCCCACGGCGAGCGTCGTCGTCGCGAGACTGTGGAAGACGAGCGCCGGCGCGAGGACGTAGACGGTCACCGTGTTCAGCGGTCCCGGATCGATCTCTCGGAAACGCCCGAGCACGAAGCCGACCACGGAGATGGCGGCGATCGGGAGAATCGCCGTCGCGAAGATGGAGACGAGCGACATGCGTGAGTGAGATTTACGCGGGTGTTACAAGTCCGTCGGTTCGTCCCGTCGCTGTCGCGGTGCTGTCAGGTCCTCTCACCGCTCCGGTACCATCGGGTCGGCCAGAACGTCGCTCGGGACCCGCGCCTCAGCTCATCCCGACGTCCTCGAGGATCCGGTCGAGGGGCTCTCCCTCGTCGATCCGCCGCCGCACCTCGCGTTCGGTCGCCTCGACCCGCTCGGCCGCGTCGGTCACTGCCGCGACCGCGTCGCGACGGATCGCGACGACGCCGGTCTCGTCTCCGACGAGAACGTCCCCCGGTTCGATCGCCGCCCCACCGACGGTCACGGGGACGTCGACGGCCTCTTCCGCGGATCCGGACGGGCCGCGCGGCGTGCGTCCCCGGGCGAACACCGGGTACGACAGTGTACGGATCTCGGAGACGTCCCGGACGGCTCCGTTCGTCACCAGCCCGACCACGCCCTCCCGCTCGGCGTACCGCGACAGGAGTTCGCCCCAGACCGCCTCCGACACCTCGTCGGCCGCGTCGACGACGACGATCTCGCCCGCCCGCGCGTGCATCAGCGTTTCGAGGGGTACCCAGAGCCCGTCGGGGTCGAGCCGGCTCGTCCGCGCGGTGCCGACGAACGCGCAGTCGGCGTGGAGCGGCGCGATCGCGGCCGACAGGACCGTCGCCTCCTCGTGGCCCGCGTCGGCGATGGCGGCGGCCGACAGGCGGCCGAGTCGTTCGGTCAACTGGTCGTCCAGGGGTTCGAGGTCGGTGGGCATGGCCGAACACGTGTGCACTGGCTCTTGAGTATACCGTCGGTCGTCGGTCGATCGCGAGACCGTGGCGGGAGACACCCTCTCGCCGACCCCGGGCCAATCGCGGTGGTTCGTCTCACAGCCGGCCGAAGAGAGTCGTCTCGCTGGCGCACACGAGAGCGTCGTGCCACGGTCGGCCGCCGCCGGTGCCTACCCATCGGCTCGACCGGCGGGGACGACGCCGTTCGTCACTCCGCGACGAGTCGCCACGCCGTCTCGTCCGTCGACTCGACGACGCCCCGGCGTTCCATCTCCGTCATCACCTCGGGGAGCCGCCCCGGCTGGGCGATCTCCATCCCGATCCGGTCGACCTCGTGGTACGTCGAGAGGTAGTGGCGGACGTCTTCGGCCTCGAACGTCTCCTCGTCGGCCTTCTCCATCACGCCCGCGATCAGGTCGATCATGTCCTCGATGAAGTTCCAGGGGTAGACCACCCACGCCCACTCGTCGAGCCGCTCGCCGACGTAGTCGGGCTCGAACTCGCTCGTCCCCAGGAGTTGGAGCGTGGCCGTCCGGACGTCGTCGGGGTCGCGCTCGTGGACGTACTCGTGGGCACGACGGATGGACCCACCCGTGTCGGCGATGTCGTCGATGATGAGGACGTCCTTGCCGGCGACGCTCCCCTCGGGCATCGGATACCGCACCTCCGGCTCGCCCGACTTCTGGGCCGTCCCGACGTAGTGTTCCATCTTCAGGCTCGTCAGGTCGTCGAGCCCGAGGAAGTCACAGAGACACCGCCCGGCGAACCAGCCGCCGCGTGCGAGCGCGACGACGACGTCCGGCTCGAAGTCGGACGCCTTCACGTCGTCGGCGACGTCCCGACAGAGACCGTAGATGTAGTCCCAGTTCGTGATGGTACACCTGAACTCCTCGGGGAGATCACCCATGTCTCTCGCTCACCGTTAGCCACACGGGTCTGCGGGGATGTTAAGATATCCGGCTTCCGTCCCCGGTCGTGTAGTACCTTTATCATGTCTCGAATCCATGTTACAGCGTACCACGGTGACTCACCATGCACACCTGCGCCAACTGTAACTCGTTCGTCACGCCCGACTTCGTCCGTGTCTTCGGCACGGAGGACGACCGCGTCTTCGGCTGCCCACACTGTGCGAACATGCGCGAACTCATGCAGGGGTTCGGAGCGCGGACGTCCGAAGGGGATCCACCGATCCCGTGACGTGACTTCAGTCCGGTCGGGAGACGGTGGACGAGCGGTCGTCGTCCGTTCTGACACCGTCGTCCGTCTCGTCGTTCCCCGCTGCCCCGGTCGTTCCCCACTCGTCCCGTCGCCGGACGTGCAGTTCTCGCTCCCGACCGGGCAACTGACAGGCCGCCCTCGCCCCTACCCGACGTCGTGCGCCACCACTCCAGACGACGGTTCCTGCTCGCGGCAGGTGTGAGTCTCGGCCTCCTCGCCGGGTGTGCCGCCACCGGGCCGGCAGACGACGACGCACGGTCTCCCGATCCGGAGGCGCGGCGTCCCGCCTCGTCGACCGACGACGGGCGCGAGACGGCCGCGTCGACGGACCGGGAACCGATGGACGACACGCCGGCCGACCCCGCAGTCGTCGACGACCGGACGCACCGGTTCGTCCGTCGACTCGTCGACGGCGAGTTCGAGTGGGCGGTGGGGATGTTCGGTGGCGTGCTCGGCGGTGTCGGTGCCGGTCGGCTGGCGTCGACCTGGCGCGGCCTCACGATCCAGCACGGCCCCTACGAACGCCACGAGATCACCGGCCGGGCGGTCCAGGGTGATCGGTCGCTCCGGGCCGTCTCCCTCAAGTTCGCGACCGATAGCCAGCGGCTCTCGCTCGTCTTCAGTCCGTACGCACGCATCGTCGGCATCGACTTCCCGACGCGTGACACCCGCCTACCGTCCGTCGCCGAGCACCGGTCGTTCGACGTCACGCTCCAGCGCGACGACGCCGACGACTGCCCGCTGGGTGCGACCGTCACCCTCCCTCAGGGCGACGACCCCGTCCCCGGCGTCGTGATCGTCCATCGCTCGGGACCGCTCGACCGCGACGGTACCGTCGGCCCCAACCGTCCCTACCGCGACCTGGCAGCGGGGTTGGCCGCCCGCGGTGTCGCCGCCATCCAGTACGACAAGCGGTCGCTCGTCTGTGACCTCGCGCGGGACGAACAGACGCTGCGGAACGTCGTCGTCGCCGACGCGGTGACGGCGGCGGCGCGACTCGCTGCGGTCGAACGCGTCTCCGACGTCGTCGTCTTCGGGCACGGGATGGGCGGCGTGGCTGCGCCGCTCGTCGCCCGCGACGCCGACGTGGCGGGACTCGTGCTGGCGGCGACGCCCGCGCGCCCGCTCTCCGAGGTCTTCCTCGGGACCGAACGACGGAAGGCCGCCGCCGACGGTCGGATCACGGTCGTGGAACGCCAGCGGCTCGACTTCTTCGCCGAGAAGCTGAACGGGACGGCCGATCTCGGTCCCGACGACGACTACTACGTCCTCGGGACGTCCACGGCGTTCTGGCGCGACCTGCGCGCCCACGACGTCGTCGCGGCCGTCCGCGATCGGCCGGTGCCGGTGCTGGCGCTCCACGCCGGTCGGAGCTTCGTCACGACCCACGAGGACCTCCAGCGCTGGGACGAGGTTGTGCCACGCGACGCGATCCACGTCTACCCGGCTCTCGACCACCTGTTCATGCGCGTCTTCGACGACTCGCTGCCCGAGGCGTACTTCTTCCCTGACACAGTCGCGACCCAGGTCGTCGACGACGTCGCGTCGTGGGTCGGTACGGTCGGCGACTGACGTCGGTGTGGTCGTGTGCCCAGCGACGTGGCTCTCCGTTCGCCGACCACGGGAGGGCGCGACTGTCCGCTCGCCGACGACGGTGACACGGTCCCACGAACGCGCCGGAGACGGTGGGTTCTTGAGTCGCGCGGGCGTCTCGCGGCCATGCCCACCGCGTGTCGCACGCTGCTCGTCGACGCCTTCACGGACGAACCGCTCTCGGGGAATCCCGCGGGCGTGGTGCCCGACGCGGGCGACCTCACGGAGACACAGATGCAGGCGATCGCCCGCGAGCTCGGCGCGAGCGAGACGGCGTTCGTCCGTCCCTCCGACGACGCCCTCCACCGCGTCCGGTACTTCACCGCGAGCCAGGAGGTCGACCTCTGCGGCCACGCCACGGTCGCGGCGTTCTCGCTGCTCGCACGCGAGGGACGCGTCGCCCCCGGGAGCCACGAGGTGGCGACCAACGTCGGGACGGTCGCGGTCGAGATCGAGCCCGCGGCGGACGACGAGCGCGAGGCAGCCGACGGGAGCGTGGACGCCGGTCGCGACGCACTCGACGACACCACCGTCTGGCTCACCGGGAGAGAGCCGACCGTCGAGTTCGTCGATCTGGACTACGGGGCCGTCGGCGACGCGCTGGGTATCGACCCCGCCGCGCTCGAGGACGTCGGCGCGGACCTCGCACCCGCCGTCGCCTCGACGGGGCTGCCGTGGCTCTGTCTGCCGGTGAACTTCCTCGAACACCTCGGCGGGGCCGACCCCGACGACGACCGCGTCGTCGCCCTCGCCGACGCGCACGACGCTGCGGGCGTCTACGCGTTCACCTTCGACACGCTCGCGGCCGAGTCGACGCTCCACGCCCGGGCGTTCGCCCCGGGCATCGGCGTTTCGGAGGACCCCGTCACCGGGACGGCCGCGGGAGCCTGCGCCGCGTACCTCCGCGACGTCGGAGCCTTCGACGACCCCACGGCGTACGACGACCTCCGGTTCGAGCAGGGTCACTTCGTCGACCGTCCCGGTATCGTCCGTGCGAAACTCACAGATGATACTATCGCCGTCGGAGGGACGGCGACCGTCGCGCTCGACGGCACGCTCACCGTCCCCGATCCGCGGGACGACGACATCGTCGTCGCCTGAGACGTCTCGCGTGTCGACGCGATCAGAGGTTTCAGACCTGATATTAGCGGCGAGCGTATCAAGTACTCGTGAGCCCGACGTCGCACATGAATGGCCGGAATACTCCGGGTGTGGCCGGCCCGGACAACGAGCCGACCCGCCCCGACAACGAGCCGACCCGCCCCGACAACGAGCCGACCGACGTCCCGCTCGACGAACTCGAGCGGCGTGCGCTCGACGCGGTCGACGCGGGCGTCGTCATCTCCGAAGCGACCGAGGACACGCCGATCGTCTACGTCAACGAGGGGTTCACCCGGATGACGGGGTACGACCCCGACGAGGTGATCGGCTCCAACTGTCGGTTCCTGCAGGGTGAGGAGACGGACGAGCGCCCGGTCGCGTCGATGCGGAAGGGGATCGCGGAGGAGCGCGAGACCTCGGTCGTCCTCCGGAACTACCGGAAGGACGGGACCGTGTTCTGGAACGAGGTGGAGATCACGCCGGTCCGCGACGACGACGACGAGGTGACACACTTCTTCGGCTTCCAGCGCGACGTCACCGAGCGCAAGCGAGCACAGATCGAACTCGGGGCCGCACGTCGTTCGTTGCGGGAGCTGTACGCGGTGACGACTGACCGGTCGATCTCCTTCGAGGAGCGGGTCGAGCGGACGCTCGCCGTCGGCTGCCAGCGCCTCGGCGTCGATCTGGGGTTCCTGACGCGGATCACCGACGACACCCAGACCGTCGTCCACGCGGTCGGCGATCACCCCGAACTCCAGGCCGGCGCGGCGTGTCCCCTCTCGGAGTCGTACTGCCGACGAACGCTCGACACCGACGGGTTACTCGCCGTCGTCCACGCCGCGTCAGACGAGGAGTGGACCGACGACCTCGGCTACGAGCGGTTCGAGCTGGAGTGTTACCTCGGCGGGAAGGTCACCGTCGACGGCGAACTGTACGGGACGCTCTGTTTCGCCGACGTCGAGCCTCGGTCGGAGCCGTTCACGGAGTCGCAGGCGACGTTCGTCGAACTCCTCACGCGGTGGGTGAGCTACGAGCTCGAACGACGCAAACAGGAGCGCGAACTCCGGATCGCCGACCGCCGGTTCCGCTCGCTGTTCGACAACCCGATGACGTTCGCCGCCGTCCTCGACCCCGACGGGACGCTCCGCGAGGTGAACGACACCGCGCTGGTGACGCTCTCCGACGGTACCGACCTCGTCGGTCGGCCCTTCTGGGAGACCCCCTGGTGGACGCCCAGCGACGACTCGGTCGCGGCGGTCGAGGCGGCGGTCGAGACGGCCGCCGGTGGCCAACTCGCCCGGTTCGAGTGCGACTACTTCCACCGCGACGGAACGGGGACCGTCGCCGCCACGCTCTACCCGGTCTACGACGTCGACCCCGAGGAGCACGAGAGCGAAGACGCCACGGGAGACGAGGTGGTCTCGCTGATGGCCGTCGGCGCCGACACGACGACCCGGACCGAGCAGGCCACCCAGCTGAAACGGCAGCGCGACCGGCTCGAGGAGTTCGCGAGCATGGTCTCGCACGACCTCCGGAGCCCGCTGGAGGTGGCGCGGGGCCGACTCCAGCTGTACGACAACACGGACGACCCCGACCACCTCGACGAGATCGAGGCGTCGCTCGACCGGATGTCGACGCTCATCGACGACCTCCTCACCCTGGCGCGTCAGGGCAAGTCCGTCTCGGACCTGGAGCCGACGCCGGTGGCGGCGGTCGCCACCCGGGCGTGGAACACAGTCGAGACGGCCGACGCGTCGCTCGCCGTCGTCCTCGACGACGAGACGGCCGTCGCCGCCGACCCGAGCCGGCTCCAGCAGCTCTTCGAGAACCTGTTTCGGAACGCCGTCGAGCACGGCTCGGCGGGCCCCCGTCCGGAGGCTCGCGGGGACAGCGTGGAGCGCAGCTCCACGAGCAGTCGGCTGGACGCCGACGACAGCGCGGAACACGACGGCAGCCCCGTCACCGTCCGGCTCGCCGGGCTGGACGACGCCGCCGGCTTCGCAGTCGAGGACGACGGACCGGGTATCCCCCCCGCCGACCGCGACCACGTCTTCGAACGGGGCTTCTCCACCGACCGCGACGGAACCGGCTTCGGTCTCGCCATCGTCCGGCACGTCGCCGAGGCGCACGGGTGGACGGTCCGGGCCACGGAGAGCGACGCCGGTGGCGCACGGTTCGAGGTCCGCGTCGACGCCTGAGCGAGCGACGTGCGGTCGACCCGGTTCTGTCCGCCCTCGACGTCGCCACGCCGACGCCGTCCACCTCCTTGATGCGCCGCGGAGACGTGTGCTCAGGGTGGTTCGGCCGTTCCCGGTGGTTCGGCCGTTCCAGGTGGCTCAGCCGTTCCAGGTGGCTCAGCCGATGTATCGCAGATCGTCGTCGGTCGGCATCGACCCCTGCTGGTTCTGCATCTCCTGGATCTTGCCGACGACCTCCTCCATCTCCTCGGCGCGCTCTTCGAGCGACTCGAAGCCCACCTCGAAGCCGATGATCTCCTCCAGCGCGACGAGGACGGCCTGTGCGCTCTTGGGGTCGACGAGGTAGCCGCTCGTCTCTCCCATCAGACAGCCGACGTCGAGACCCCGACGGCCGCCGAGGCCGAGCAGGAGTCCCGAGACACCGACTACCCCGCCGGCGGGTTCGTCCTCGCGGAACTCGACGCCGGCGGCCTCCAGCGGTTCGATCGCCTCCGCGTGGGAGACGGCCCCGAGGACGCTCGGTTCCTCGACGAGTTCGCCGGTCGGGACGCCCCCGAGCGCGAACACCCGTTCGACGTCGAACCCCGCCGCCACGTCGAGGAACGCCTCCGTGAGCCGGTAGTGCCCCGCGTTCGTCTGTGCCTGGTGGTCGCCCGTCAGCACGAGGAGGTCGACGTCGCCGTCGTCTGCGTCGTCCGTTTCGTCGTCCGCGGCCGGGATGTCGACGGCGTGAATCTCCGCCGACGCGAGCTCCGCGACCCCATCCTCGATCGTCACCTGTGGGGGGAACTCGGTCGCGAACACGCGCCGTACGACCTCGCTGTCGAACTCCTCGAGGAGGTGCTCGACGGCCAGCTTTCCGACGTGACCCACGCCGGGTAACCCTTCGATGAGGACCGGATCGGACAGCTCCGGATCCGCCAGCGTCTCGATCTCGATGTCGTCCATGCCGCATAGTCGCGTGGCACGTCTTAAGAGCACGTTGGTCGCCTGCGACGGAACCTGAGACCGACTCGACCCCGGACGCGTGACTCGTCGGCTCGACGTCCCGGCTCGTCTGCGAGTCGTCGGTCGCCGCCCACCGTGAGCACCGTCGTCGACCGATAAGTATCAGCCGCGATACTCGGCCCGGTAGCTATTGGTTGCCGCGTCGTCGACACCGCGCAATGGACAGGACGGCGTTCGAGGAGACGCTTCTCGACCACACGATCGACATCATCGTGGTGCTCGACGAGACCGGCGAGTTTCAGTACGCGAACGCGGCCGTCCGGCGCGTCCTGGGGTACGACCCCGAGGAGCTGATCGGACGGAACGCGCTCGACCTGATCCACCCCGACGACCGGTCGGAGGTCGTCGGCGTCTTCCGGCATCTCGTCGACTGGGAGCCGGACGCCGACCAGCCCGCAGCGGACTGGTCGGAGTTCCGCTACCGCGGGGCGGACGGGGAGTGGGTCTGGCTCGCCGCTCGGATGTCGAGCGAGCCGTCGAGCCGCTCCGGCGGCTACGTCGTCAGCTGCCGGGATATCGACGCCCAGCGGCGGGCCGAGCGCGAGCACCGTCGGACCCACGAGCGGCTCCTCCACATCGCCGAACACACGAACGACGTGCTCTGGATGTTCTCGGCCGACTGGGAGGAACTGCTGTTCATCAACTCGGCGTACGAGGAGCTCTGGGGCCGATCGATCGAGGCGCTCGAGGCCGACGCGACCGACTTCCTCGAGGGTGTCCATCCGGCCGACCGCGACGCCGTGCAGCAGGCGATGGCGTGCATCTCGAGCGGCGAGTCGATCGGCACCACGTATCGGGTGAACGCGGCCACCGGCTTCGGAACGTGGGTCTGGGTACAGGGTCACCCCATCGTCGAGGACGGGACGGTGACCAGAGTCGTCGGCTTCGCCCGCGACGTGACCGAACGCCGCGAGCGCGAGCGTCAACTGCTGGTGATGGACCGACTCCTCCGACACAACCTCCGCAACGAGATGAACCTCATCCTCGGCCACGCCGAACAGGCGCGCGACCGCGGTGGCGAGGCGGTGGCGTCCGACGTCGACCGGATCGTCCAGACGGGCGAGCACCTGCTGCGGACGGTCGACAAGGAGCGCGACATCGTCGCCCTGCTGACGGACGCCGAGGAACCGGGTGCGGTCGATCTGGTCTCGATGGTCGAGGACATCTGTGCCCGCGTCCGCGAGGCCCATCCCCGGGCGACCGTCGAGGCGACGCTCCCGGCGGCCGCGACGGTTCGTGCGGTGCCGAAGCTGTCGCTCGCCGTCTACGAACTCCTCGTGAACGCCATCGAACACGCCGACAGCGACGCACCGCGGGTCGAACTCACCGTCCGGGTCGACGACGACCGGGTCGATCTCGTGGTCGCCGACGACTGTCCACCCATCCCCGTCCAGGAGATCCGTGTGCTCCGGGGCGAGCGGGACGTCCGCTCCGTCTACCACGGTAGCGGACTGGGGCTATGGCTCGTCTACTGGGCCGTCGATCGCTCCGACGGGGAACTCGCGTTCGAGACGGCCACCGACGCGGGTCGGGGCAACACGATCACGGTCTCGCTCGACCGCCTCACCGGATGAGGCTCACGCCGAATCGTCCCGGCGCCGCCGCTTCAGCCGACGACGGTACTCGCCGTAGGGGTCGTCCGGGTCGAACGGGGCGGGAGCGCTGTTCTCTGCGTCGGCACCGCAGCGGGGACAGGTCGACGCGAGCGTGTAGACGGGACGGTCGTGTTCCTCACGCCAGGCGGCACAGACGCGAATGTCCGATTTCACGGCTCTCCCCCGTTACTCGTCGTCTTCGTGACGCTCGCGGTGGTAGTGAGCGGTCCCGCCGTGCGCTTCGATGGCCTCGCGTGCGCGCCCGACGGCGGTCTCCAGCTCCGACTCGGCGGTCTTGTAGTCGGGCGCGCGGACCTTGATGCGGTACTCCGGCGAGCCGACGTACGTGACCTCGAGTTCGATCCCCTCGGGGACGTCGCCGTTCCCCCCGGCGGCCTGCAGCGCCTCTCTGATGTCGTCGACCCCGTCGCCGGTCGGACAGCGCAGGTCGACGTAGCCCGTCACGTTCACGTACGGCACCGAGACGTTCTCGCGGGCGACGTCGACGACGGCCTCGACCTCGTCGTCGGAGAGGTCGACGTCTTCGAGCGCCGCCGCGCCGTGGATGGCCGCGGCCTCGAAGCCGTCGTAGAGGCTGTCGAACTCGGCGAGGATGGCGTTGGCGACGGCGCCGTACTGCTCGTCGGACACCTCCTCGCCGAAGGCGAGCGTCATCCACTTATCGGCCTTCTGTTCGTTCTTCCACTCCTGGATCTTCTCCTTGCGCTGGTGCTCGTTGACGTCCTTGATCGAGAGGTCGATCTGCTGTGAGGACTCGTTGACGTCGAGCACCTTCGCGACGACGGTCTGTCCCTCGCGGACGTGGTCGCGGACGTTCTTGATCCAGCCCGAGGCGACCTCGGAGATGTGGGCCAGGCCGCGCTTGTCCTCGTACTCCTCGAGGTCGACGAAGACGCCGAAGTCGGCGATGTCGTCGACTTTTCCCACGACGAGTTCGCCCTTGTCGGGCCATCCACTGTACTTCATCTTCGATCCCTCAGCGCGCCTCGACGGTCTCGACGATCTCGTGGTCGATCTGTGCCTTCCCACCCGTGGGCGTCGCCAGCGTCGTCCCGCAGACGGCGCAGTTCACCGTCGACGAGGCCTTGCCGAAGACGATCTGCTCGTTCTCGCAGTCGGTGCACTTGATACGGTAGTACGAACCTGCCATGACTACTCCTGGAACTCCAGTCGTCCGGCGCGCCATCCCTCGCGCATGTGGGCCTTGCCGCAGTCGGAACAGCGGTACTTCAGGTGGACCTTCTTCGTGGGCTTGTCGCCACCGGGCACCTTCGAGAACTTGCCGGCGTTCCCGATGGTGGAGCGACCAGCACGGGTGCGGCGGGCGTCCCACTTCATCCCCGTGGGGCGGCCCTTTCGGACTTTCTCCACCTCGTGTTCGTGGTGGGCGTTGCAGTGCGGACAGTACGTATTGAACCGGCGAGGCATCTGCATGATATCTACCTTGCCGGGATTTTGACGCCGTGAGTTAAAACCCGTTTGGTTCCCGTCGCCGCCGTCGTGACGGTGCGGGACGGTCACACTGCTCGCGGTCGGGACAGGAGCACCTGGACTGTTGCTCGCCGTCGTCCGTCCCCGCCTCGTCGTTCCCGTCTCCCTCGTCGTCCGCCGCTGTCGGCCCCTCCACGCTCCGCTTCGAACGACCTACGCCCCACCCCAGGCCGGATGCGCCCGGATCTCCTTGCGAACCGTCTCGCAGTCGGACTCCGACGCGACGCCGAGCGCATCGACGATGCGGGTCGTCGTCTGTCGGTCCGCGACCCCTGACGAGCCGTCGGCCGCGTCGAGTCTGAACGTCGGACTCCGAGACAGTCCCCCGAGACCCGAGCCTCCCGACCCTTCGACGACCGTCGGGAGGATCCGGTGTTTCGCCAGCGTCCGGATCAGTTCGTCCCTGCCCCCCTCGATCGCGTCCGTGAACTCCGTCTGACTGGCCATACGTGCTGTTTCGTTGTCATCCGACTTCACTCTGACGCGGGGACACCTCGCTCCCGCGGCAGCGTCCCGACGGGATCGACCGGGGCCGGCGTGTGCGGTGGCGACCGGAACCGACACCGTTCGCGGAATCCCGAAGAGATTAAGCCCGCGTCGCCGGAACCCGGAGGTATGAAGAAGCTCATCGTCCGCGGTGATCCCGGGATTCGGCGCGACGCCGTCATCGAGTGGGACGGCGAGGAGCAGATCTGCTTCGCCATCGACCGGCAGGGGGACTACCACGGACCGGACGAGGTTCAGCTGTGGTGCACCATCGGCACCGAGGACGAGCGCGAGACGTTCGACAAGCGCGAGTACGTCCCTCACTTCCTCGACGTGGACTCCGTCGACGCCGAGGCGCTCACGGTGATCCAGAAACGCGGCATCTGAGCGCGCTCCCGCCGGACCGCCGTTCCTTCACCCTTCTTTCGTCCGCTCAGCGGTCCTCTTTCGTCCGTCCTTTCGTTCGTGTTGCACTCCGATCCACACGCTCCACGAACGGGTTACGACCCGGCTACCCACGACTCGGTTCGTCTTCGCCCACTCGATCGACGTCTCCGTCCCGCTCGAGCGGGAGGTCTGTCCGATCCCCGACCGACCTACCTCGGCGCTGCCGTGGTCGCGGGTGGTGCCGCGTCCGTCCCTTCGGGCAGCGACCCCGTCGCGGTCAACCCCACACAACGGCGAGTGGGACGCACTGGAGCCGAGACTAAACGGCACAGAGACGGTCCACTCCGGGCCGGCGGTCCGTGGCACCGCCGTGGCTCGCGTCCTCGCCCGGTCCGCCAATACTCGGGTACTCAGCCCGCGGGGAGTTCGTCGGCGTCGACCCGGTACACCGTCACCGATCCGCGCTCGTAGACGGGTTCGACGCCCGCCAGGTCGGTCACGGTCACGTCGTCGTACCGGAGCCGTTCGGACGGCCCGATCCAGATGTACTCGACGTCGTACTGTCGCAGGAGTCGCGCCTGCTCCTCGGGGGTGCCGAGGAACATCGTGTCGACCTCGCGCACGCGCGAGTAGTACGCGTCGGGACCGCGGTAGCCGACCTCGTGTTGCCACCCCGCGACGGTGGGGATCCCGGTGAGACTCGCCGCCGGGTTCGAGGTCCACGCGTACATCCCGCGTTCGCGCTCGTCCGTCCCGCCGCGCGAGTGCCACGTCGTCCCGGGGGCCGACAGCAGCGTCGGCTGCCCCTCGCGCTCGTCGAGCCACCGGATCGCGGGTGCCTCGTCGGGGTGCTGGCGATCGACGAACGTAGTCGCGTCTAGCGTCGGCTCGGCCGTGTTCTCGAAGTGGTTCCCCAGCGCGAAGACGCCGTAGGTGCTCGTCGAGACCACGAGCAGCACCACGAGGCAGACGGCGAGGACGCGCCGGATCGGGAGACCGACACCGAGCCGTCTACCCTTCTCACCGTTGGCATCCCTGTCGGCTCCGTCACTGCCGCTGCCGGCGGTGTCCCGGCCGCGCTCGCCGTCTCCGCCGCCGTCGGCAGCGACTGCCCCGCGTGTCGGTGTCGTCGCCGCTGTCTCGGTCGGGCTCCCGCGGACGAGGCCGGCGAGCGCGGCACCGGCGGCGACTCCCCAGAGCACCCACGTCTGGATGTAGAACTTGAACACGGTGTTCATCCGGAGCGGGCCGGCCTGCTCCGTGAGATAGACCAGTTCGACCATCGTCACCAGTCCGGCCCCGCCGACGACGAGCACGGTCTCGAAGCCGACCGGGCGGTCGAACCGAAGCGCGACGAACCCCACCACCAGGAGGGGTGCCGTCAGGAGGAGGACGGGCAGATCGACCGCACTCGCGACGAGCGCGACGACCGTGACGCCGACCAGCACGGGCGTCACCCGACCGATCCGCGCCAGGAGGTACGCGCCGAACGCGGCGACGAAGCCGCCGTGGACGAGGAGCAGTCCTTGAAGGGAACTGCGCTCGGCCGCGGCGAGGACCTCGAGCGACCGGCTACTCCCGCCACCCATCGCGAGCGCGACGAACGGGGCCGAGAGCACGACGCCGACGACGCCGGCGACCACGGCGACGCCGAGCGCTGCACCCAGTCGACCGAGTTCGCCGACGAGCCGTGAACCCGCAGCGCCGTTCCCGTCGGCCTCACCGACGCGGTCGAGCAGCGCCGATCCACGGGGGAGGAGCGTGAGCGGGTGGGCCGGGGCGAACGCGACGCCGAGGAAGAGCAGGCCGAACAGCGTGGGGAAGCTCCAGGTGTCGACGACGGACTGCAGTCCCGCGACGACCGGGACGGCACCGAAGACGAGCAGCCGTCGCCGTCCGATCGCGGACGCGGGCGTCTCGTAGTACGCGAACGCGAGACCGGCGGCGAGGAGGACGAACGGCAGACCCATCATGTGCGCGTGGAGGTCGCCGTTGAGCCACGCGAACAGCGGGAACTCGTTGATCGTCCCCGGGATGATCCGCGAGGCGTCGAAGTAAAAGAACCCCGACGCGCTGTCGAGGATCTCGACGGGATCGCCGCCGGTTCCGTCCGCGATCCACGTCGCGAGCGCGGTTCTGCTCCCCGCCGGGAGGAGCCCCAGCGCGACGTCCGACGCGGTGTGGAGGTTGGCGGCGAACCCCACGAAGAACGCGCCCAGGAGGCCGGCCAGTCGGGCCGACCCGTCGCGCGGAGGGGTGGGGTCGGCGTCGTCTCGTGTGCCCCGAGCGCGTCGGGCCGCCGCGATCGTCGCCGCGAGGTCGTACGCCGCGGCGACGAGCATCGCGTAGAAGCCCGCCAGCGCGAGGTTGTACGCGAAACGCGGCGGTGTCAGCGACAGCCGCGAGAGGAGCGACGTGATCAGGTGTCCGCCGTAGTAGTAGCGGACGGGCTCGCCCGCGAACCACATGTCCTCCGGGGGGAGCGTCTCGCTGCGTGCGAGCGACTTCAACAGCCCGAAGTCGAGGAACTTCTCCCCGCCGAGCGCGTGGACCGCCGGGTCGACCGCCCGGACGGCGACGAGCAGGCCGAACGCGGCGGTGAAGACGACGGCCGCCTCCGCGAGCGCCCGGCGGTCGAGTTCGAGGTCGGGCGCGAGTCGGAGCGTTCCCGCTCGGAGTGCCGACAGGTCCGCGCCCGCGACGACGCCCGCGACGACGAGGACGACGACGCCGACGACCAGTCCGGCGGTGAGCGAGAGGTGACCGACCCAGTACGCCGGCAGCGTGAGGACGACGAGCGCCACCGGGAGAGCGAACCCCGCGCCCCGACCGGGGACGCGGAAGAGGCGCGCGGCGATCGGTACGCCGGCCGCGGTCACGGCCGCGAACAGGAGGAGCCAGCGAACGACGAGGGCGTACTCCATCTGTCCGAACGACTCGCGCCGCAGCCTATACGTTTTCTGCCTCGGTTCGCAGTACTGATCCCTCGTCGATGGACCCCGCCGGTCCGACCCCGATCGCACTCCGTCGGCGACCGCGGTGACGTCGGACCACGTCGGAGGGGTAAACACCAAGAGGGAAGCCTCCCCGTGTTCAGACGGTGAGGACGAACGGATGACGGACCGACCACCGAGACTGACCGATGGGGGTGACTCCGGCGAGGGAACGGCGACCGACGGCGTCGACCAGCGACGGGCGATCCTCGGTGGCGTCGCACTCGTGGTCGCCGTCGTCGGTTTCACTGCCGTCCGGGCGGCAGTCGACGCGCTGGGCGTCCCCGGCGAGTGGGTGCTCGTGGCGCTCCCCGCGTTCGGCGTCGTCGGCGTCGTCGGCTTCGTCCTCCTCGTCTCGACGGTGGTCCCCGAGTGAGAGCTGTCGTCAGCGAGTGAGCCCGGGTCGTCAGCCCGGACGGTCGTAGCTATTCGGTCGGTTTTTTATCCACCCTCTGTAACGCTCTCTCAATGAGCACTGTCGGTGTCGTCCTGCCCGCTTACCACCCCGAGATGGATCTGCTCACGGCGTATCTCTCGGCGATCGACGACGTGCTGTCACCGGCCGTCGTCCGCGTCGAACTCGACGATCCGCGTCCGGGGACGGTCGACGCCCTCCACGATCTCCCGTTCCCTCTGGAGGTCAACGCGGTCGACGCGCGCCGGGGGAAAGGTGCTGCCATCACCGCGGGCTTCGAGTCGCTCGCTCCTCGCGTCGACGTCCTCGCGTTCGCCGACGCCGACGGCTCGACGCCCGCCGACTCGCTCGCCGACGTCGTCCGGCCCGTCGTGGCGGGGCGGGCGGGGCTCGCCGTCGGTTCCCGCCGTCACCCCGAGTCGACCATCGTCTCCCACCAGACGTTCGCGCGCCGACGGCTCGGCGACGGCTTCGCCTGGCTCGCCCGTCGGTTCCTCGACGTCTCGCTGTCCGACTACCAGTGCGGTGCGAAGGCGCTCTCGACCGACGTGTGGGCGGCGGTTCGCGAACACCTCTACGAACCCGGCTTCGCGTGGGACGTCGAGCTCGTCGCGGTCGCTGGCGCGATCGACTGCCGGGTGGTCGAGGTGCCGGTCGCCTGGGAGGACCACCCTCAGTCGACCGTCTCGACCGTCGACACCACGCTCCGACTCGCTCGGGCGCTCGTCCGCTCGCGACACCGTGCCCGGTCGCTCCGCGACGACCGTCTGCACACGTTCCTCGGCCGGCTACACGACGCCGAGCCTTCGCTCGTCGAACGCCTCACCGTCGACGTGGTCGACGAGTGATCACATGTCCGTCATCGACTCCCTGCTGTCGGGGACCCGCTTCGGCAAGTTCGCCTCCGTCGGTGCCGTCGGTGCCGTCTTCGACGTGACCACGGCCACGCTCCTCCGCGAGCTCGGCGTCTACCCCGAACTCGCCGTCTTCGTCGGCATCGAGGTGGCGATCGTCGTCATGTTCCTGCTCAACGACAACTGGACGTTCGCCGAACAGGGTGCCGCCGGGATCGGCGCGACGCTCCGCCGCCTCCTGCGCTCGAACCTCGTCCGCGCCGGTGGCATCGTCGTCCAGCTGGCGACGTTCCGCTTCCTCTTCCGCGTCGTCGCGCTCGAACTGGAGGTGGCCGGCGTCGACGGCTGGTTCGTCCTCTCGAAGATCGCCGGCATCGGGACGGGAATGATCGTCAACTACGTCGCCGAGAGCCTCGTCACGTGGCGCGTCGGGCGTGGCTGACTCGCACGGGCGAAAGTAGCATACGGCGTCCGAATCACAATCCTTAACCGGGGCGGTCGACTCGTATCGTGTAGCGGGATGGGATAGCCAGGAGATTCCGCCGGGCTCATAACCCGGAGATCGGTAGTTCAAATCTACCTCCCGCTACTTCTGGAGTGAACAACTGCGCGGAGCTCCGTCTCCGCGCCTCTCGTGAACGACTGACGAAGCGAGCAGTAGATTTGAACGAGAGGACGAAGCGTAGCGGAGTCCGCGTTGTTCAAATCTCCCTCCCGCTACTTCTCTCGGACTCACCTTCCAAGTGGCGCGTTTCATCGCGCTGCGCCGCCGAGCGCGACGAGCGTCCACCAC
Organism: Salinigranum salinum; assembly: GCF_009176545.1. Classification (GTDB taxonomy): domain Archaea; phylum Halobacteriota; class Halobacteria; order Halobacteriales; family Haloferacaceae; genus Salinigranum; species Salinigranum salinum. The sequence continues at coordinate 1,376,394 of NZ_VTOJ01000001.1, forward strand.
TCGACGGGTCGGCTACCCTTCGTCGGCGTGCTCGTCGGCTCGCTCCAGCGGAGGGAGCTGTTCCCCGATCATCTCACGGTCGGCCTCGAGCCACCCTGGCAGCTGGAGCGTTTCGCCCAGCGACCCGACTGGTTCGTCGATGGCGAACCCCGGCCCATCGGTCGCCAGTTCGACGAGAACCCCCCCTGGTTCGCGGACGTACACCGATCGAAAGTACGTCCGGTCTTTGACGTAGGTCGGCTCCAGGCCGTCCTCGACGAGGAGCACGCGCCACGCCTCCAGCGCCTCCTCGTCGGGCAGTCGGAACGCGACGTGGTGCACCGTGCCGATTCCCTCGCGGCCGAACGGGAGTTCGGTGTCGAGGACGTCGACGACCGCACCATGCGTTCCTGGCACCCGATACCGGACACGGACGCCCTCCTGGCCGACGAGGTCGAACCCCAGCGCGTCGAGGACGCTCGCGGTCTGAAACGGACTCGCGGAGGCGAGTGTCACGCCGTAGAGCCCTCGAATCGCGTGTTCTCGCGGGACGTTCTCATTACCCCACCCACGTTCCGACGTCTCGATTCCGACGAGTTCGAGCGGCTGGCCCTCGCCGTCGTCGAACGCGAGGAGCGACTCGCCGAACCGCTCGCCGCGTGTGACGTCGACACCCTCGCGCGCGAGTCGGTCGGCCCAGTAGTCGAGGCTCCCGCGCGGAACCGAGAGAGCGGTCGCGGTCGGCTGCGGCCGGCCGACGCGCCCCTCCTGTCCGCGCTCGGCCGGGAAACAGGTCAGGAGCGTGCCGGGGGTCCCTCGCTCGTCGCCGAAGTAGAGGTGGTACATGAACGGATCGTCGTAGTTCACCGTCAGTTTGACGAGCTTGAGTCCAAATATTTCTGTATAAAATCGGAGTGTCGCGGCCGACGATCCCGTGATCACGGAGACGTGGTGGAGCCCCGGTGTCCGTGGTGGCAGGCTCACTCGTCGACTCCCGTCGCCACGCCGTCCTGGGGCCTGTCGTCGGTCGTCGCGTCGTCTCCGTGCCGTTCGCCGCGGGAGAGCGTCACCGGACCCTCGATGAGGGTGCGGACGAACGCGATCTCGTCGTCGTTCACGGTGTGTGCCATGCCCGGATAGATGCGCTCCGTGACGTCGCCGCCGAGCCGCTCAAAGACGTCACGGGACTCGTGGACGCGCTCGACGGGGACGTGTGGGTCGACGTCGCTACACCCGAGGAAGACGGGCGTCCCGGCGAGGTCGCCCGTGTGCTCGAACGTCGTGCCCTCGGGACCGATCAGCCCGCCGCTCAGGACCACCAGCCCGCCGTATCGCCGTGGGTGTCGCGCGACGTACTCGGCGGCCAGACAGCCGCCCTGGGAGAACCCGACGACGACCACACGCTCCGGGGGGACACCAGCGTCGATCACGTCGTCGACCGTGGCGTCGACCGCGGCGATCGCAGACGACAGATCCGGCTCGTTCGCGTCGATCGGTGCGAGGAACGACCGGGGGTACCACCGGTTCCGGTGTGCCTGCGGCGCGACGGACGCGACCCCGTGACGGTGGAACTCGTCGGCCAGCCGGAGGACGCTCTCGGCGGTCGCTCCCCGTCCGTGGAGGGCGACGACGGCGGTGTCGGCGACGCGGAGTGGTGCGCCCGCGTACCTCGGTGTGAGCCCCTGGTGCGGGCCGTCAGGTGATTGGGTCGTGTCCATGTGGTGACTGTGCCGAGGGCGAGCATAACACTTCGCTGACACGGGGGTTACGTGGTAGCGTGTCCGTCACCCCGACTGTGGCGAGCGTCGCGACGCGGCGATCCAACCCGAATTCGATGAAAGTAATTGTATACTAGCACGTCGATCCTCGGCCATCGTCCGTCGCCCGCCGAGGCTTCGAGACGTCGGCTCGAACTCCTGTTCCGCGGTGCGCGGAGCGATGGCCAGTCGACCGGCCGGGTCCGAGGGTCCCGGGAGTCACACGGAGTCGGCGGCGTCGCACACCTCCGCCAGCCCTTGGCAGTACGCTGCTCTGGTGATCGACGGCGGTGTCGAGCGGTTCGAGGGCGGGATCCAGACGCTTCGGGAGATGCGGATAACGTGCGATCACGGGGAACGGATCCTCCAACTGGCAGTGTCCCGCCTCGTCCGTCGTCGACACGGAGGACCGGATCACCGCGATCGTCGGCGTCTCGATCCCGGCCAGGTGACGTGCGACCGTCGACCGACTGAGGACGTTCTCAGCACCGCCAACGTCTTCATCGCGACGCTTCGGTCGTCGGAACCCGTTACATCCGTACTGCTGTCATTTTCGGCGCCGTCACGGACGAATGGTACTGGCTGATCGAGTCCCCCCGAACAGAACGGTGGAAGTACGCCGTCTCCGCGCCCGCGATGAACGGCTGGCGTGGTGGAACGGGCGACCCGCGGAGCGACACATACGTCGAACGCTCCCTCTACGACCTCCAGTCGGACCCGACGGAGTCCGCGAACCTCGTCGGCCGGGCGGACTACCACGACGTGAGGGGTCGACCTCCGTCCGCGCCTGCGCGAACACATCGCTGCTGTTGGAAGGGACGAACCGACCGTCGACGTGTACGAGAACCCGGGCGATCGCGAGTACTGAGCTGTCCCCCCGTCCCTTCCCGTACATCGTTCCTCGTCTGATCCCCTCAGTTCGGGCTCGTCGCGACACGGTCACACGCTCCGGCCCGTCGCCGTTCGACCCCCTTCGCCGCGTCCGCTGCTTCGCGAGACGCGAATCGATCACGAACGTTCACCACGAAAGGAATTACAGTCCTACAGATGTAACGGGATGTGGTCGATCCCGGCGGGCGTCAGGTGAGCGAGTTCTCGAGCTCGAACTCGTTGGCGACGCCGAGCAGGACCTCCGGGAGCTCCGTCTCGAACCGGTCGTCGGTCAGTCGGTTCGCGGGGCTCGCGACGCTGAACGCGCCGACGACCTGCCCGTCCGAGCCGTCGACCGGGACGCCGACGGCTTTGACGCCGTCGAGCTGTTCCTGGTGGTTGAACGCGACCCCTCGCTCACGGACCGTCGACAGCTCCTCGACCAGGACGTCGGCGTCGGTGATCGTGTTCTCCGTCGCGGCCGGGAGGCCCCACTCGTCGACGATCGCCTCGACTCGTTTCTCGGGCAGCCGCGAGAGGATCGCCTTCCCGGCCGACGTCTGGTGGAGGTAGAGCCGCTTTCCGACGGTCGAGTACGTCCAGACCGCGTGCTCCCCCGAGAAGGTGTACATGTAGACGCCACGCCCGTTCTCCTCGACGACGAACACGGCACGGCACTCGGTTTCGGCCGCCAGCTGTTCGGTGTACGACTCGGCGATCCGGTACGCGTTTCGCCTGTTGCGAACGTAGTCTCCGAGCCCCAGGAACTTGAGACTCAGGTGGTAGACGTCCCCGCTCTTCACCACGTATTCGGCGTCGACGAGTGTCGTCAGATGGGCGTGGATGGTACTCGGTGCCAGTCCCATCTCCGCCGCCAGCTCCGTCACCCGTGCACCGTCCATCTCCCGTAGCGTCTCGACGACCTCGAGGGAGGTCGCGGTCGTCTGCAGCGTCCGGCCGCCGTCTTGCGCGCTCATAGCGCATAGTGGTGACCCTCACTATTTAAAATTCGCGACGTGCAAATCCCTCTCACGGGTGATCGACCTGAAAACCGCAGGGCCTGCCCACGTACCTCGCTTCGTGTCGTCGAGAGCCCACGTCTGATTCGCCTCTGGTGAATGTTATCAGACGTCCAGAGATCCCGTGCGGGACGTCCGACCGAACCCGTCGCAAAGAACGGTCTACGGGAGACGCCGTGGCGATTCAGAGCCCGAGTAGCTCGCGCGCCTCGCTCGGCGAGGCGATCTCGCGCTCGAGTTCGTCCGCGATCCGGGCCGTGCGTCGGACGAGCTGTGCGTTGCTCTCGGCGAGTTCGCCCCGGCGGTAGTAGACGTTGTCTTCCATGCCCACTCTCACGTGCCCACCCATCGTGATCGCCGCGGTGGTCATCGGCAACTGGTGTTTTCCCACGGCGAGACACTGCCACTCCACCGGGTCTGGGAGGTTGTCGACGAAGTTCACCAGGTTCCGGGGGCCGGGGGGCATGCCGTTCTGCATCCCGAAGATGACCGTCGCCCAGTACGGCTCATCCAGCAGTCCCTCCTCGATGAGGTGTTCGGCTTCGGGGATGTGCCCGGGATTGAACAGTTCGAGCTCGGGCTTGACCCCGGCGTCGCGCATCCGTTCGGCGTACTCCTCGTTCTGCTCGCGCGTGTTCTCGGCCGTTCGCGTCTGGCCGAAGTTGATCGGGCCGAGGTCGACGGTGGCGACCTCGGGTCGTGGTTCCGTCTCGAGGATGGGTGCGAGGCGCGTTTCGCGGGAGTAGATGCCGCCACCGCCCGTGGTGAAGTTGACGATGATGTCGTCGCAGTGGTCGTCGATGGCGTCTCTCAGTAGCTGGAACCGTTCGACGTCTTTCGTGTCCTCGTGGTTCTCGTCGCGGGCGTGGAGGTGGACCATCGACGCACCGGCCTCCTCGCACTCCGCGAGGTCCCGTGCAACCTCGTCGGGCTGTGTCGGCAGGTTCGGGTTCGCCTCCTTCCCGTGGAGGCCGCCGGTCGTCGCGACAGTGATGACGAGTTTCTTCTCGAAGTAGTCGGTGTAGCCCTGATACGGCATGACTCAACCGACTCGGCGTCGGGTCTTCATTATTTCGGGCGACGGTCGTCGCTCGCGGCCGACGATCCAGCCATCCTCCACATTTATGTATGAGAGTCCGAGTTGTGGATACATGGAACGTGAGAGCACAGCCCTGGTTACTGGTGGTGGTCGCGGCATCGGCCAGGCGATCTGTGTCGAACTGGCGGCGCGGGGACACGACATCGCCATCGCCGACCTCGACGAGGAGGAGATGGCGACGACCGTAGCGCTCGTCGAGGAGGAGGGACAGGAGGCGCTCGCCCTCCCGACCGACCTGAAACACCACGAGAGCGTCGAGACGACCGTCGACCGGGCGCTCTCGACGTTCGGTTCGGTCGAGCATCTCGTCAACAACGCTGGCATCGCCGGTCCGACCGCCGCCTGTGAAGACGTCGCCCCGGAGGAGTGGGACGAGACGCTCGCGGTGAACCTCCGCGGGCCGTTTTACACCTGCCGGACGCTCCTCCCCACGATGAAAGACCAGGGATACGGCCGCATCGTCAACATCGCCTCGGTCACCGGCAAACGGCCACTGACACAGCGGACGCCGTACGCGACGGCCAAGATGGGGCTCATCGGCTTCACCCGGACGCTCGCCGCCGAAGTCGGCGAGTACGACATCAACGTCAACGCCGTCTGCCCCGGGTCGGTCGACGGGCCGCGCATCCGCCGCGTCTTCGAGCAGAAGGCCGAGGCCACCGGACGGACGTACGAAGCGGTCCGGGCGGACGCAGAGAACGAGAGCCCCCGGCGGGAACTCGTCACCCGGGAGGATATCGCCAACTCGGTCGCGTTCCTCTGTTCGCCGGACGCGGACCGGATCACCGGGCAGGACCTCAACGTCTCTGCGGGCAAGGTGATGTACTGAACGCCTCTCTGAGAGTCGGACGCCGTCCTGGTGATTCGATGGACCGTCGAACCTGCTACGATTCCAATCACAAACTATAAATCATGGTGTTCACCACATCATGGTGTCGCAAACATGGCACGAGATAGCAGCAACCAGTCCAGGCGTCGCTTTCTGAAGAAGACCGCCATCGGTGGATCGGCGGTCACACTGGGCGGCCTCGCGGGATGCACCGGTAGCGGCGGCTCGTCGGGCGGCTCGGGCACTTCGAGTGGCTCGGGATCGAGTTCGGGAGGGTCGAGCGACGGCGAGTCTTCCGGTTCCTCGGGCTCTGGCGGCAGTGGCTCGAAGACGTCGATGGGCTCCATCGCCAACCGGCAGAACTCCTACTGGCTCAGCTGGGAGAAGGGCTACCTCGAGGCGTGCGAGGCCTTCGGCTACGAACCGAACGTTCAGACGAACAACGGTGAGGTCCAGACACAGCAACAGCAGTTCGACACGGCGGTGTCGAACAACGCGGACTTCATCGCCGGTCAGACCTACACTAACGCCGCCGCAATCACGCTGGCAGAGACGCTGGTCGAGGGCGAAATCCCGGGTGTCCTCGCGGTCACCATCGCCGACTGGTTCGTCCCGCAGGACGCCGGCGAGGAGTACGTGACGTTCTTCACGCCCCACTTCGTCAACCACGCCTACACGGGCGCGAAGATGCTGTTCGAGGCGATGGGTGGCAGCGGGACGTTCGTCCACATCGAGGGCAACCGCGGTACGGCCCCCAACATCGGCCGGAACAAGGGTGTCGACCTGGCACTGGAGGAGTACCCCGACATCGAGATGGCGGGGCCACGCCAGCCGGGCAACTTTATTCGCTCGGACGCCCGCAGCGTCATGAACGACAAGGTCTCGCAGTTCGGTGACGACATCGACGGCTTCTTCGGCCAGAACGACGCCGTCGCGCTGGGTGGACTCACCATCCTCGAGGAGAACGACATCGACGTGCCCGTCGTCGGTATCGACGCCAGCGAACCCGGACTCGCGGCCATCGCCGAGGACCGGATGACCGGTACTGTGTCTGGAATGGGCCCGTGGCAGGCCGGCTGGTCGGTCGCGAAGTGCCACGACTACATCAACGGGCACACGCTCAGCCCCGCAGAGAAGATGATGTCGTTCAACGCGCCGGTCTGTGTGAAGAACCCCAGCGAGTGGACCGACGTTATCGACCGGCTTCCAGTTGTGGACGCCGCCGACTACAACGACGCCATCTTCTCGGGCGAGACGCCCTACGACTGGACGGCGATGTCCGTCGTCGAGGCTGGCGAGGACGCGTGGGACCCCCAGATCGACATGCAGCCCATGAACCTCGCGGACATGAAGCAGGTGCTCGACTGGAAGGACGCGGACAAACCGAGTGGCTACAGCCTGCCTGGCGTCTACACCGACGACGCCGCACAGGAGGAAACGACCCAGCTCTACGTGGATCAGTTCCAGAACAACCCGCTTCAATAACGCTCAGTACACACCCCCATGGCATCAGAGACACACACCAAGGCGATGGACGTGGACGGGGCCAGTCCCGGGAGTGAGGACCACAGCTTCCGCGTCGAGGGCATCTCGAAGTCGTTTCGCCACGTGCAGGCACTCAAAGACGTGTCGCTGGCAGTCGACCACGGTGAGGTCATCGGCCTCGTCGGGGAGAACGGCGCGGGCAAGAGCACGCTGTTGAACATCCTGACCGGCGTGTTGCAGGCCGACGAGGGCCAGCTGTACGTCGATGGCGAAGCGGTCACGTTCACCAATCCGCGTGAAGCGGCGGACTACGGCGTCTCGCTCGTTCACCAGGAGCAGGACGTTATCACGACCATGCGGGGGTACGAGAACCTCTATCTCGGGCGGGAGATGGAACGATTCGGAGTGCTCGAGAAGGAACAGATGCGCAAGGAGGCCCAGGCGTTCGTCGACGACCTGGGCATCAACATCGACGTGGACGAGCGCGTGCGCAGCTACTCGTTCAACGAGCGCCAGATGCTCGAGATCGCGAAGGCGTTCCACGTCTCCCAGAAGTCCGAGAACCCGGTTATCCTGCTCGACGAGCCGACGGCCGGCCTCGAAGAGAGCGGCCGTGAGATCCTCTTCGACCTCGTGAACGACCTGCGCGAGCGGGCGACGTTCGTCTTCGTCTCCCACGAACTCGACGAAGTGCTGCAGATATCCGATCGGATCTACGTCCTCAAAGACGGGGAGCGCGTCGACTCCACGACCGCGGCCGAAGCAACCACGGACTCGCTGCAGCAGGCGATGGTCGGCCGGGAGACCGCCGACGAGTACTACCGCGTCCCCGACCAGCAGCGCGAGTCCGACCTCGGCGAGACGGCGATGTCCGTCGACGGGGTGACTCACCAAGACAAGGTCGGCCCGATCTCCTTCTCCGTCCGTGAGGGCGAGATCTTCGGCATCGTCGGCGTCGAGGGATCGGGCAAGCAGCGGTTCGGACGCTTGCTCGCGGGTGACCTCGACGTCTCTGAGGGCTCGATCTCCGTCGGCGGGACCACCATGCAGAACCCGTCGGTCTCAGATATGGTCGACGCGGGTGTCGGCTACATCCCGAAGGACCGGAAGTCCGAGGGCCTGCTGCTCTACCAGTCGGTGCTGGTCAACACCTCCCTGGCGATGGTCCGGGACATGCACGGCAACATGCCGCTGCTCGACCTGGACGCCGAGGAGGAGGCGACCCTCGACGCGATCGAAGAGCTGGCTATCAAGACGCCGGGCCCCAACGCCTTGGTGCACGGCCTGAGCGGCGGGAATCAGCAGAAGGTCGTCATCGCCCGCTGGCTGGCACAGGAGACCCCAGTGCTCGTGATGGACAACGTGACCCGGGGTATCGACGTCGGCGCAAAGGAGGAAGTGTACCGTCTCTGCCGTGAACTGACCGACAAGGGCGTCTCGATCGTCTTCATCGGCGACGAACTGCCCGAGGTCATCGGCATGTCCAACCGCATCGCCGTGATGGCGAAAGGCGAGTTCGTCGGCGAGACGTTCGACGCCTCGCCGGGCAACAAACCAACTGAAGAGGATCTAATACAGGAGATGATCTGAGAATGAGTACAAGTAGTGTCAGCGAGTGGATCACGAGCCAACGAGAACAGCGCACCCTCCACGACTGGATACAGGATCTGGGCCCGTTCGTCATGCTGTTCGGGCTGATACTCTTCTTCACGTTCACGACCGAGCGCTTCTTCACCGAGGGCAACCTGCTCGACAACGTCGCGAAGAACGCCGTCACGCTCCTGCTGGTGGCACTGGCGGGGACCTTCCCCATCCTTCAGCAGAGCATCGACCTCTCGGTCGAGTCGGTCGTCCTGTTGACGGGCGTCGTGACCGTCGTCCTGATCTCGCAGTTCGGCCTGGGCCTCTTGGCCATCCCGCTCGCCATCGGCGTCGGGATGCTCGCCGGCCTGTTCAACGGCCTCGTCTTCACGAAGCTCAAGGTGCCCTCGTTCCTGGTCACGCTCGGGACGCTCTCGGTGATGGCCGGGGTCGGGAAGATCATCACCGGTGGTTCGACCATCACCTTCCGGAACCCCGCCATCCGCACCATCTCGAACGGGGACGTCCTCGGCATCCCCAACCTCGTGCTCTGGGGGCTGCTCATCTACGTGGGCACCATCGTCCTGGCCTTCCGGACGAAGTTCGGCCGGTACTGCTTTGCGCTGGGTGAGAACGAGCGCGTCGTCGAACTCGCGGGGGCAAAAGTCGACCGCTACAAGATCTATCCCTTCGTGCTGTCGGGGCTGCTCTGTGGCATCGCCGGCGTCCTGCTGACGCTGCGCATCTCGTCGGCCTCGCCGAACATCGGGAGCGGGCTTCTCTTACCGAGCATCGCCGCTATCGTCATGGGCGGGACGGCGCTGACCGGCGGCGTCGGCGGGCCTCACCGGACCATTCTGGGCGTGCTCGTCATCGCGGTCCTGAACAACGGCATGAACCTGCTCGGCACCGACTCGTTCGTCCAGGAGATCATCCTGGGGCTCGTGGTCGTCGCGGCGGTGGCGCTGTCGATCGACCGCGCGAAGATCGACGTGGTGAAGTAGCGCGGCTCTCCTCCGCGCTCCGGCTTCCCCCCTTCGTATCTCCCGTTCTCCGTCCGCTGTCGGACCCCTCATCTTCATGACCCCTGCTAGCGTACCGCTCGACATGGGACGCACACTGGTCGCGCTAGACGATTCGCCCCAGGCACAGAACGCGCTTGAGTACGCTCTATCGGTCCACGACGACGACGAGTTCGTCCTCGTCCACGTCATCGACTACAGCGAGTCCATCACCGACCCCGGCCGCGGCGGTCGCGGGCGGCTAGAAGGGTGGTACCAGAAGGCGACTGAGGACGCCGAGGAGCTGTTCGCCGAGGCGAAATCGCGTCTGGACGAACAGGGTGTCTCGGTGACGACCGTCGTCAGAGACGGGAAACCCGCGGAGGAGATTCTCGACTCCGCCGAGGAACACGACGTCGATCAGATCGTGATGGGGAGCCACGGTCGGACAGGCGTCGCGCGCGTCCTCCTCGGGAGCGTGGCCGAGCAGGTCGTTCGTCGTTCGGAGTGCCCGACGACGGTGGTACACTGACCGCGATACGGCGGCGAGCAGTATCGGTCAGTCGGCGCTCGCGGCGGCGTCGAGTCGACTGCTCGGCACGGTCCCCTCCTCGGTCCAGCCGCGACGGTCGTAGTACTCGTCGAGCGCCGCCTCGAAGTCCGGCAGCGAGTACGGGAGCGTGTCGTCCGCGCGGTCGACGCCGCGCTGGTTGTTGAAGTGCCGCTCGAGGTCGACGACCCTCGAACCGACGGCGAGGAGGTCGTCGTAGTCCTCTGAAAAGAGCCCCTCGAACCGTTCGGGCGTCATGAAGCTCCGCGAGAAGCGACAGACGATGCCGCAGTCTTCCAGCGCGCGGGCGTTCTCCTGCTCGATGACCATCTCCGGCTTGCCCTCCAGTCCCGTGGGATCGTACGCCTCGTCCTTGTCGACGAGCGGGTACTCCCAGGCGTACATCGTGGTGAACATGTGGTCCGCACCCCGCGTGGCCGTCGCGTACGACAGCCCCTGACCGTTGAGCGTACGGCCGTCGTGTGCGGCGAAGTCCAGACCCTTGACCGTCCAGTTCTCGACTCCCAACTCCTCGTGGAAGTCGTCGATTCCCTCTGCGAGGAGGTCGCCGATGCCCTCGCGGTGGGCGATCTTTTCGACTGTCTCGAAGATCAACTCCGTGTTCCCGAACTCGTCCTCGCTGGCGAGGTACGCCGAGACGACGTTGCCACAGGAGATCGTGTCCAGCCCGTATCGATCACACAGCTCGTTCGACTGCATCACGTCGACGATGTCGTCGACGCCGGCGTTCGACCCGAACGACATCACCGTCTCGAACTCCGGCCCCTCGGTCTCGACGCCCCGCTCCTCGTCCTTCGTCGGGAGTTTGCAGGCGAACGCACACGCCGAACAGGTCGCCTTCTCGAACTTCTTCTCTTCTACCCGATCCCCGTTGATGCCCTCGCTTCCCTCGAACTGGAGTTCGGAGAAGTATCTGGTGGGGAGCGCGGAGACCTCGTTGGCGAGGTCCGTCACCGACGTCGTGCCCTGCCGCTTCATGATGTGGTCGGCGGTGGCCGCGTCGCGGTGGACGTCCATCTGGATGGCGGGAATCTCGATCTCCGGGCTCGAGTCGCCGTCGAACGTGACCGCTTTGACGCCTTTGGCCCCCAGGACGGCACCGAGACCACCACGCCCGAACGCCCTCGACTCGGAGGTCATGATCGAGGCGAAGCGCACCTCGTTCTCGCCACCCGGCCCGATGCAGGCGACGTGGTCGTGCTCCAGCCCGTGTTCGTCCTCGATGTACGCGGTCGTCTCCGGCACCGTCGCCCCCGCGAGGTCGGGGACGGCCTCGAAGTCTACCCCCTCGTCCGTGACGTGGACGACAACGAGTTCGTCGCTCGCGCCCACGAGTTCGACGGCGCCGTAGCCGGTCGCGGCGAAGTTACGCGACATGAACCCGCCCGCGTTCGACGAGAGCAACCCCCCAGTCAATGGGGAGACGGCCGTACAGTTCATCCGGCCCGTGAACGACATGTTCGAGGCCTGCATCGGCCCCGTGGTGAAGTACAGGCAGTTTCTCTCGCCCAGCGGCTCGGCGTCGAACGGGATGCGGCCGTGGGCGAGTTTCGTCGCGACGCCGCGGCCGCCGATATACGACTCGTGCACGTCGTCGATCTCGGTCGTCTCCGTGGTTCGACTGCCGACGTCGACGGTCAAGAGGGGTCCCTCTGCGTGGAGCATACACTCACACCTCACGAGCACGAAATCATAAGCGTTGCTCACCACCGTTTGGACGCGTCGTCTCAGGCGGTGAAGCCGCCGTCCATAACGAGGTTGTGGCCGGTGACGAACGACGACTCCTCGCTCGCGAGGAACAGCGCCGCGTCCGCGACCTCGTCGGGCTGGCCGGCTCTTCCCAGGGGCGTCTGCTCGAGGATACCGCCCGCAGTGTCGCCGTCCTCCATCGTCATCGCCGTCTCGATGAACCCCGGATTCAGGGCGTTGACGCGGATACCGTGCTCGCCGTGTTCGACTGCCAGCTCCCGGGTGAGGTTCGTCACCCCTCCCTTCGAGGTGCAGTACAGCGAGGAGTTCTCCAGCCCGCGGATACCACCGATGGAGGACATGTTGATGATACTCCCTCCGTCCACCTGGTCGCGCATCACGTCGATGGCTGCCTGACTGCCGAAGAACACGCCCTTGAGGTTGATGTCCATCAGCCACTCGTAATCCTCCTCGGTGACGTCTCCCAGAGGTTTCTGGCGTTCGACACCGGCGTTGTTGACCATCACGTCCAGCGAGCCGAACGCGTCGACGGTGGCCTCGACCGCCGCGCGGAGGTCGTCGACCGAACTCACGTCGCAGTGGACGAACTGCGCGGTGCCGCCATCGTGCTCGATGAGTTCGTGTGTCGGCTCCCCGCCCATCCGTGGGTCCTCCCGGACGTCCGCGACGGTGACGCTCGCGCCTTCCTCGGCGAATCGCCGCGCGATGGCCCGACCGTTGCCGGACGACCCACCCGTGACCAGTGCTGCCTTCCCCTGCAGTCGCTCGGACATGACAGTCTACCGTGCTACTCGGTGCCAATTAAGTGTTTCTCGCTGTCGGCGCGTCCCGTCTATCTAGGTGCGTCCGTGTGGCGGCTGCACACCGACATCCCGGAGTACTCATGCAGGCTCTGCTCCCCCTCTCCCGACTTCCTCACCGAGCAATCCAAATGTTTAATAATGGTTCACTGGACGTACACAACGAGATGTTAGACAGTGGCTCACTCGTAGTGGACTCCGTGTCACACTGCTTCAACCACACGCCAGAGAACCACAAGCACCCACACGCGCAGGTCTGGGACGACGAGACGTACGAACTCGGGGCGAAGCTCCTCCCCGACGGCTACATCCCGAGCGAGGAGGTGTTCTACCGCGACCACCAGCCCGAAGAGCTCGCTCGGCTGCTCTTCCTCGAGAGCCAGATCGACTACTCGGTGTACCACTCGCTCCCGCTCGACGACTACTTCCACGACGGCTACGTCTCCCGCGAGAAGGGGTTCGAGTTCATGGAGCAAAACTCGAACAGGGTGTCGATGTACGTCGACGTCAACCCGCTGGAGGACGACGCCGGCGACCAGATCGAGGAGTTCGCGGCGAAAGACGGTGTCGAGGGGATCAAGTTCTACCCGGCGCGCTACCAGAACGGGAACGACCTCTCGCTCCAGTTGACCGAAGACGCCGTCTGGCCACTCCTCGAGCGCGTCGCCGACTCCGAGGTCGACACGCTGGCGATCCACAAGTTCATCCCGTTCGCGACGGCCCCCGTCCGGTACTTCCAGCCGGGCGACGTCGAGGACGCGGCCAACTCCTTCCCCGACATCAACTTCGAGATCATCCACGCCGGCTTCTCGTTCGTCGAGGAGACGGTGTTCGCGATGGCGAGCCACAAGAACGTCTACGCCAACCTCGAGAACACTGCGTGTATGGTCAACACCCGCCCGCGGAAGTTCGCGAAGGCACTGGGTGAAATGCTCTACTGGGCTGGCCCCGACCGCATCGTCTACGCCGGTGGGGCGACGGCGCTGCACCCCCAGCCACCCATCGAGGGCATCTGGAACTTCGAGATGCCCGAAGACCTCATCGAGGAGTACGACTACCCCGAAGTCACCCAGGAGATGAAAGAGAAGATCCTCGGCAAGAACGCGCTTCGCCTCCTCGACAAGGACCCCGAACAGATCAAGAAGGACATCGAGGGCGACAAGTGGGACCAGCTGAAGAGAGAGCGCGAGGAAAGCGGTGACTACCCGGCCGCGCCGTGGTCGACGTACGAGGCCGAGTCGGCGCTGGCTTCAGACGACTGATCACCCATGTCCGCACACACAGACCCGTACGCGCGAACGGAACCGGCCACGCACGTCACGCCGGAGACGGAGTTCGACGACGAGCGCAAGACGAAGATCAAAGCGCAGTTGAGCGAGGTGCTCGACCCCTGTAGCTGTATGAGCGAGCACCCGATCGACATCGTCGACCTCGGGCTCGTGGAGTCCATCGGTGTCGATGGGCGTGACGTCGAGATCACGCTCCTCCTGACCTCACAGCGCTGTACGTACTTCCTCGACATCAACGACGAGATCCGCGAACGCGTCGAATCCCTGGAGGAGATCGACAGCTGCGAGGTCCACCAGGACACGAGCGGGAAGATCTGGACGAACGACCGGATGTCTGCGGCGGAGCGCAAGGCCCGCCGCAAGCGCTTCCACGAGCGGATGGAGGCTGCGGGTATCACACCCTACGCGGAGCGCTCGGACTGACTGCTGGACGCCACACCACGGAACTGCCGCCCTCCCGTTCTTCGGCACCACCGCCGTCGCCTCGCGACGAGTGAAGACGGTCGACTTCGATCGCCCGGAGGTGTCCGAGAGGGCCCGTCAGGATGCGTCTCGGAGTTCGTCGAGCGCGGCGGGGTTCTCGATACTGCTCATGTCTCCCAGTTCGTCGCCCTGGTAGATCGACGAGATGGCCCGCCGGATGACCTTCCCCGACTGCGTCTTGGGGAACTCCGAGACGAAGAGGATCTCACGCGGGCGGAACGGCTTGCCGTGTTCCTCGCCCACCAGCGCCGACAGTTCGGCTCGCAACTCGTCGCTTCCCTCGTCGCCGTCTTCGAGCACCACGTACGCGACCACTGCGGTCCCCGTCGTGTCGTCGGGCACGCCGACCGCGGCGGCCTGGTTCACCGCGTCGTGTTCGGTCAGCACTCCTTCGATCTCCGCCGGCCCGACCTTCCGCCCGGCGACGTTCAGCGCGTCGTCGGCTCTCCCGTGAAGGAACCAGAAGCCGTCCTCGTCCTTCTGCGCCCAGTCGCCGTGGTCCCACAGATCGGGCCAGGTCGACCAGTACTCGTCGAGGTAGCGCTCGTCGCCCTCCCACAGCGATTTCGTGGTCGAGGGACACGAGTCGCGGGCGACGAGGAACCCGCGTTCGTGGGTGTCGGCGATCGACTCACCCGCCTCGTTCACGATGTCGATATCCATGCCCAGCCCCGGCCCGCCGAGCGAGGTGGGTTTGAGCGGTTCGGTGGGCATCGGCATGAGGAAACAGCCGCAGATCTCGGTCCCCCCGGAGATGTTGATGATCGGGGCCTCGCCCCCGCCAACGTGCTCGTAGAACCACTGCCACGACTCGGGGTCCCACGGTTCGCCGGTCGATCCCAGCAGGCGAATCGACGACAGATCGTGCTCGTCGACCCACTCGTCGCCGTGTTTCCTGAGCGCTCTGATCGCCGTGGGAGAGATACCGAACGTCGAGAGCGAGTGGCGGTCGATCATCTCCCAGAACCGGTCGGGCTCGGGGTGGTCGGGCGCGCCCTCGTACATGAAGACGGTGCCGCCGAAGGTGTGATTTCCAATCAACGTCCACGGGCCCATCATCCAGCCGATGTCCGACACCCAGAAGAACCGGTCGGAGGGGTTGTGATCGAAGCCGAAGTAGATCTCTTTGGCACACTGCATCTGAACTCCGGCGTGGGTGTGGACGATGCCCTTGGGTTTGCCCGTCGTGCCCGACGAGTACAGCAGCATCGACTCCTGATCCGAGGGAAGCGATTTGGTGTCGTAGTCGTCGTTCTGGGTTTCGACGGCGTCGGTCCACCACTCGTCACGGTCGTCGTCCCAGGGGATGTCCGCCTCGTCGCCGAGACGGTCGTAGACGACCGTGTGTTCGACGTGGCCCGCCTCCTCGATGGCCTCGTCGGCCGATTCCTTCAGCGTGATCGGGGAGCCACGGCGGTAGAAGCCATCACCCGTGAAGAGGACCGAACACTCCGAATCCTCGATTCGCGTCGCGGTGGCGTCGACGCCGAATCCCGAGAAGATCGGAACCGCAATCGCGCCGACTTTGAAACAGCCGTACAGAATGGAGACGACCTCGGGGACCATCGGCATGTACAGCCCGACGGTGTCACCGGTGTCGACGCCCGTCGATTCGAGGTAGTTGGCGACCTTGTTGGACTGGCGAGCCAGTTCGTGGTACGTTATCTCTCTGATATCACCGGGTTCGCCCTCCCAGAGACACGCGACTTTGTTCCTGGTGTCGCTGTCGACTGCGGCGTGACGGTCGACGACGTTGTGCGCGAGGTTGAGTTCGCCGCCGGGGTACCACTCGGAGAACTGCGGACCGTCGGCGTCGTCTCTGACGCGGTCGTACGCCTCGTAGAAGTCGATGCCCAGGTAGTCGGGCATGGTGTCCCAGAACCACTCGACGCCGCTCTCGTCGACACCCGCGAGATCTGTCGTGGTGCGTTCGACGAGTTCGTCGTAGTCGTCGATGCCGTACGTCTGCATGAACTCGTAGACGTTGGTCGACTCGACGAACTCCCGGGTCGGTTCGTGGACGATCCGCTCTTGCTGTGGCTGACTCGACATGGGCGTGCGGCGAGATGACGCGCCACTCACTAAGAGATACCGAAAGGCCCCGTCGCGATCACTCGAACCGGCCCGTCTCCTTGTACTCGCGGGAGAGGTCGACGTAGTGTTCGTGGACGCGCGCGATCTCGTCGCGCTGGCCGTCGGTGAGCGGTTTCGTCTGTGCCGGTGCACCGTACGCGAGGTGTCCCTCCGGGACCGTCTGCTCCTGGAGGACGACCGCACCGGCGGCGACGATGCTCCCGGACTCGACCGTCGCGTCGCGGAGCACACAGCTGTTCATGCCGACCAGCGAGAAGTCCTCGACGGTGGCGTAGTCGACGACGACGCCGTGGCCGACGGTCACGCGGTCGCCGAGGTCGGCCCCGTGGAGCATCGAGAACTCCTGCACGTTGGTCTCGTCGCCGACCGTCACGGTGTCGCCGTCCCCCCGAAGGCACGTGAAGGGCCAGAGGCTCGCCCGCTCGCCGACGGTGACGTCGCCGACGAGGTACGCCATCCGCGAGACGAACGCCGAGTCGGCGACGACGGGCGTGTGTCCGAACAGCGATTCGCGCAGTGAGTCTTCGGCACCGGACATACACCCACTGCCCGCTCGAGCGCGATAAAACTACGCCGGTAACGGTCACTTCCCGGCACGGGATCGCAGGGTCCGTCCGGATCCCGCCTCGGCCCGATCCAGGCACGGCCCGCCGGGTCGTGGTCCGATGATTTATCTACTCTCTCATCGAAGGTCTCCACGTGTACCGAGTACTCCTCGCGGTCAGTGACGATGTCGAACAGGCAGCCGACCAGGCCGAGTTCGTCACCTCGATGCCCGGCGGGTCGGATATCGAGGTCACGGTGACACACGCCTACGACGACACCGATCGTCGCGACTCGCGAGGACGGTCGCTCCCGCCGGAGGAGAGCGAGTCCGTTCAGGTCGCCCGGTCACGTCTGGCGGAGGCGGGGATCGCTGTCGAGACCCGGGAGACGTACCTCCCCGTCGCCGAGGGGATCGTCGACCTCGCGGCGGACGTCGACGCGGACCTCGTCGTGATCGGTGGGCGCCGACGGAGCCCCGTCGGAAAGGCGATGTTCGGGAGCGTCACGCAGTCGGTAGTCCTCGACTCGCCGGTCTCCGTCGCCGTCGTCGGCGTCGACGGCGAGTGATCTCCCACGACCACGCACGCCGCCGTCGGCGAACCGGCACGGTGCCGTGGTCGGAGTGAAGAACGTGTCGGACTGACGGCCGCGGTGTGGGCGCGTCGTGGTGGCACGGGGGACACGGTCAGTACACCGCGGGCGTCGGCGGACGAGTGGGCAGTCTGGCTACCCCTGCGGATCGACAGCGCCTTCGCCCGACACTCGTCGTCTTCAGACCGCACTGAAGACGTCCCGAGATGGACGCCAGTGCGTATTAGTCGTTTCCCCTCGCACAATGAGAGATCTATTTAATTGGACAATTTGGTTGCGTATTTTCGCTCCTTCGGCGCTCCGGCGGCGCTGCTGCTCCGCTCGACGGCGTGGTGTGCGATCGGGTCGGAGCTCGCGTCCCCGTCGCACGGATCGAGTCTCGTCCCTTCAGGCAGGCGCCGGCGATTCGACGACGAGGGATCTCTGCTCTCACCCCCTGCTCACTGAACCGGGAGACCACCGGACGGACGGGGTGGTTCCTCCCCGGTGGGACGACGAACGACGCGCGAGACACGCCGGGGATAGACGGAGATAGAATACAACTAATTATATCGGAATACGATCCCATGGTCGACCGCCCGCGTCCGTCACCGGGCCTTCGGCCATCGAACCGCCCGGGCGACCCGTCCTCGATCAGGTCCCCGTGAAGTCGATGCGACTGCCCGACGACTGTGCCGTCTCTCCGGAGGGACCGAGCCGTTCGAAGGTGTACTCGTCGTCGGTCAGGAACACCTCTCCGTCCCTCACCGTGATCTCGACCGTATCGAGATACGAGCCCTCGCAGGGGCCGAAGTTGCAGTAGCCCGAGTCGCACTCGAACGTGGCAGCGTGTTTCTGACAGACGATCTCGTCGTTTCGTACCAGTGCACCGGACCCCTTGTCGAGCCGAACGTCAGTCCAGTGTTGACAGTAGTTTTTGTACGCACTCACCCCGTCGTCGAACCGGACGAGGATGACCTCCGCGAGGCCGTCGCCGTCACGCACGGTGAACAGGAGCGTCCCGTCGGACGGCACTTCGTCGAGCGACGCGACGTGCCGGTCGTCGTCCATACCTCCGGTTGGGACGGCGCGTAATCAACCGTTACGATCCGTTCCGCCGAGTAGCGTGTTCGTGTACAGCGCCCCGACATCGATCTCGCCGGCCGACATGTAGTCGCCGTCGATCGTCTGTAAGATCTCCTCGTCCGCGAGCCACGCGACGAACTCCGCCCACCGCTCGTGACGCATCCTGCCCCACTCACCTCCCGAGAGATACGCCGGTGCGATCCGCCGCTGGCTCTCCACGAGGAACGACTCGTCGTCGAGCCCCGGGCCGTCGGCGGTCTCCGCGAGCAGTCGTGCGGCCTCCTCCGGGTCGGCGGCGGCGAACTCGTAGCCACGCCGCGTCGCGTCGAGAAACCGCGCCAGCAACTCGGGTTCGTCGTCGATCGTCGTCGGGTGGGCGAGCAGCACCGGAGTGTAGCCGTAGGGAACGCCGTACTCGTCGAGGGAGAACGCGTTCAGATCGATCCCATCTCGTTCAGCCTGGACGCCCTCCCACGGCACGAACACCCACGTCGCGTCCGCCGTGCCGTCGAGCAGCGTGTTCGGGATTCCGAGCTTCGGCGGGGTGACGATCTCGACGTCGCCTTCCCCGCCGTCGTTGCGGACGAGCTGCCGAACGATGTGATCCTCGAACCGTGCGCCGTACGATGCGTACGTCTTCGTGTCCAATTTTTTCGGTCGGTCGATCCCGCTCGACGCGAGCGTGACGATCGCGCTGGTGTCGCACTGGCAGACCGCGGCGATCGCGGTCAGCGACGGGTAGTCGGGGTGGGTGTGGTAGCTGATCGCGCTCTCCGACGGGGCGATGGCGACCGTCGCCTCCCCGGTGGCGACGCGCTTGGCCGGCGTCGTCTCGTAGTCGTCTTCGGCCGGCGAGTGGATCGAGAGGTCCACGTCGACGTCGTCGTAGTACCCTTTCGCCCGGGCGACGTAGATCCCCGTGTGGTTCGTGTTCGGTGTCCAGTCGAGCGCGAGTTTCATCGATGGTAGGACCGAGTGGTCGCCCGACGAACGTCAAAATACTGGCCGTTCGCCGACGCTCGTGTCCACCGGTCGTTCGGCTCACGTGTCCTCACTTCCCGGATGCCCACCTCCCGCGCGAGCCGAACGCGGATCGCGCCCTGTGTCGGGCCTCTTCGGTGTGATGGACGGCCTCCGGAGATCCGGTCCGGCCTCACCTGCTGTCGCTGACGTCCCACGGGCTGTCGACGCCACCGGCCGTCTCTCCGTCGGCGTCGTCCGCGTCGACACCGTCCGTTTTCGACCGGTAGTGCCCCTGTTCGACCCGCTCGTCGAACAGCCGCGACAGGAGGGTCGTGACCGGCCCGCCACCGCAGTCGATCCCGTCGACGGTCGCGACGGGTCGCAGCTCCCACGTCGTGTTCGTCAGGAACACCTCGGCGGCACCACGGACGTCGTCGGGGGTGAACTGCCCCTCGCGCACGGGGATTCCCTCGGCGCGGGCGAGTTCGATGACGACGTCGCGGGTGACGCCGGGGAGCACCGGTCCGTCGAGCGACGGCGTACAGAGCGCCTCGTCGGAGACGAAGAAGACGTTGCTCGTCGCTCCCTCGGCGACGTTCCCCTCCGAATCGAGCATCAGCGCCTCGTCGGTCCCCGTCACCCGGAGTTCGAGCCGAGCCAGGATCCCGTTGAGGTAGTTGTGCGTCTTCGCCCGTGCCGGGATCGCGCGGTCGGGCACGCGGCGGGTCTTCACCGTCTGGACCGTCGCCGGACCGTTCCAGACCGGGTCGCTCCCGCGGCCCCCGCGCGGGAGCTCTTTGACCAGGACGACGACCGTCGGATCCACCTCGGGCGCGGGCGTGAGTTTGCCGGGCTGGACACCCCGTGTGACGGAGAGACGGACGTACGCCTCGGTGAGCTCGTTGGCGGCGAGCGTCTCCCGGACGCGCTCGTGGAGGGTCTCGTCGGAGAGGCCGTGGTCGAGCTGGAGGGCCTCACAGGTCCCGGCGAGGCGCTCGGCGTGTGCCTCCCACTCGAACACCTCGCCGCCGTACGCCCGTAGCGTCTCGAACGCCGCGTCGCCGTACATGAACCCTCTGTCACGGACTGACACGGTCGCCTCGCTCGCGGGATGGAGCTCCCCGTCGACGTGGTAGACGAACTCGTCCGTCGGCGCCTGGCCGTCTCCGCCCTCTCCCGCGTCGGTCGCGTCGCCCCGTGTCATCGGGACGGATCGACGTTCGCCGGGATCATCGGCCTTCCGGCTCCGGTGCGTCCGTGGGCTCGTGGCGTGGCCTCGCGACGCGGCTCGTGTGCACGGAGTCGTCACTCGTCCCGTTCGTCACGCTCGTCTCGGATCGGTGTTGTCGGTGCGCCTCGTCGCGGACACCGTCTCCTCGATCGACCCGAGCACGCGTGGAAGCGGCGCGCTCAGTACTCCTTCGCACGTTCGATCCACTGCGAGACGAGCTTCTCCGAGACGTCGATGGCGTCGGCCACCTCGCCGGCGTCCGCGGCGGCCAGTTCCGCGACGGTCGTGATCCCCTCGTCCGCGAGCCGGCTCGAGTACGCCGGGCCGATCCCCTTGATCTCGTCGGGCGACGTGCTCCCCGCCGCGTCGGTGCCGGACTCCGTCTCCCCTTCGTCGTCGTCGGCCTCCGTCTCTTCCCCGGTGTCGGCTTCCGTCTCCTCCTCCTCGTCGGTGTCGACTTCCGCTTCCTCCTCGTCTCCCCCCACGCCGGCGTCGGTCTCCACCGCTTCCTCGTCGTTCTCGTCGACTGCCGCACTCGCCGTCTCCGACTTGTCGGCGTCGGTCGTCGGCGTTTCGACGGCCTCTGCCGGTTCGGCCGCCTCGTCTTCGACGTTCTCGTCGACCATCGACCCGGTCGACGCGGCCGCCTCCGTCCCCGTCGCGGCTGCCTCCGCCGTCTCCGGAGGTTCGGTGTCGACCTCGGTGTCGTCCTCGTCGTCCCCGCCGACGGCCTCGGCGGGTTCCGCGGCCTCCTCGGTGCTCTCGGGTTCGTCGACCATCGACGCAGTCGAGGCCGCCGCGTCCGTCTCGGCCGCCACCGGCTCGGCGTCGTCGCCGTCCGCCGTCTCTCCACCGGGTGCCTCGTCCGCGGGCGCCTTCACCGCCGACTCGCTCTCCGTCCGTGCCTCGCGCGTGTCTCGTTCGACCGTGACGCCGACGTCGTCGTCGCGGCGTCGACCGTCGTCGCCGCCCAGCCCGAGTAGCGTCTTGATGGTGTCGAGGAGCCCCATCACACACCAGCTCCCGTGACGGTCTCCACTGCGCGTTCCTCACAGGTCCGTGTCATGCCTCGCCCTACGCCCGCTCGTATTTAAAACCCTTCGTCGGCAGGCGGGCTCTGTCGCTCGGTCTGGGTTTCAGAGGCGCGCCCGCAACGCGTCGTTCATCGCGTCGACCGGCGCGTCGTGGCCGGTCCACCGCTCGAACGCGTCGACGCCCTGGAAGAGGAGCATCCACGCGCCGTCGATCGTCGTCGCGCCCGCCGCACGCGCCTCGCGCAGGAGTCGGGTCTCGATCGGACTGTACACCGCGTCGAGCACGGCGAGGTCGCCGTGGAGGTGCTCGGCTGGGACGGGCGAGGCGTCCTCGTCCATCCCGACGCTCGTCGCGTTGACGAGCACGTCCGCCCCGGCGATCCGCTCGAGCGTGTCGAGTCCCCCCGCGGTGGCCCCTCCCACGGAGGCGGCGAGTTCCTCGGCCGTCTCGACCGTGCGGTTGGCGACGTGGACGGCACAGCCGGCGTCGGCGAGCGCGAACGCGACCGCCCGCCCCGCTCCCCCGGCCCCGACGACGACGGCGTCGCGACCGTCGAGGTCGACGCCGTGGTGGGTGAACGACCGCGTCACGCCCGCCGCGTCGGTGTTGTGGCCGCTGGGTGGCGTGGTCGAGAAGTCGACCGTGTTCACGGCACCGATCCGTGCCGCCAGCGGGTCCGGGTCGACGAGGTCGAGCACGTCCCGCTTGAACGGGATCGTGACGTTCAATCCCGCGATCCCGAGCGCGGCCGCCCCCTCGACCGCCCGGTCGATCTCGTCGACCGCGGGCTCGAACGTGACGTAGCGTGCGTCGATCCCGAGCGCCTCGTAGGCGGCCTCGTGCATCGGCGGCGACAGCGAGTGCCCGACGGGGTTGCCGACGAGTCCGAACACCTGCATGGCCATGCTCGGCGGTGTCCGTCGGGGTACAAAAGTGGTCCGCTCCTCGCACGTGCTCCGCGGCTCGTTCGCCGGTGCCCGGCGGCCCGCTCGTCGCGTGTGTCTTTCACTCTCACGGCGACGTTTTGTCTCCCGGCCGAGTACGTGGGGTATGCTCTCCCCCGTGTGGGTCGACGCCGCGTTCGTCGGCGTCGGCGTTCTCGCCCTCTATCTCGGCGCGGAAGCGCTCGTCCGCGGCGCTGCCAGCCTCGCGCTCGGGCTCGGCATCCGCGCGGCGGTCGTCGGCGTCACCGTCGTCGCCTTCGCCACCACCACGCCCGAACTGTTCGTCGCGGTGCTCGCGGGTGCGGGCTACTCCACCGCGCTCGGGCTCGGTGCGGTCGTCGGGTCGAACATCGCCAACGTCGGCCTCGTGCTGGGCACCGCCGCCCTGGTCCGACCGTTCGACGTCGACGGCGAGGTGCTCCGGCGACACGTCCCGTTCATGCTCGGCGCGACCGCTCTCCTGGTGGTCCTCGCGGTCGACGGCCGCATCTCCGCCGTCGACGGGGGCGTCCTCCTCCTGGCGCTCGCGGCGTTCACCGCGACCCTCCTCCTCCGGTCGAGCGGTGGCCGCGGCTCCGTCCGGTCGGCGGCTCCACGGGACCTGCTCCTGGTCGGTGCCGGTCTCCTGGCGCTTCTCGTCGGCGCACGCGCCCTCATCGACGGCGGTACGGGACTGCTCGCCGGCTTCGGCGTCCCGACGCGCGTGGTCGGCCTCACCGTCCTCGCGCTCGGGACCTCTCTCCCGGAACTCGCGACCTCCGTGGTGAGCGCCCGACGCGACGAGGGGACCGTCAGCGTCGCGAACGTCGTCGGCTCGAACATCTACAACGTGCTCGCCGTGCTCGGCGTCCTCGCGCTGTTCGTCCCGGTCAACGTCCCCCGCTCGGTCGTCACGGTCGACCTCCCCGTGCTCGTCGCCTTCACCCTCGGCGGCGTCGCGCTCATGATCCACGACCGCGACGTCTCGCGACTCGACGGCGCGCTCCTCCTCGGCGGCTACGCCTCGTTCGTCGTCCTGCTCGTCTGAGTCGTCCTGCTCATCTGAGTCGCCTCTGGCGTCGCTCGTGCCCTCCGGTACCGGTCGTGTCCTCGGCGGTGTCACTGACGACGCGGGAGGACGCCCACGAATCGGCTCCCGTTCGTCGCCGGACGACGGCACGACCCGGGGACCGCCACGCCGACGGCTGGCCGGACTGACAGAAAGGGGAATGAATATCTGTCTCGGTTCGTTCGTGCCAGATATGAGTTCTCGAGTGCGTCACCCGCTCGTCGCGGTCGTGGTCGCGGTGACGCTCACGCTCCCCTGGTTTCTCTCCTGGGCCACCGGTGCGCACGCCTCGTTCGAGACGCTCACGACGGTGGCCGTGAGCGGGGTCGCCGTCCTCGGCGCGTCGTTCCTCCTCGCCTGGGGTGCTGAAACCGCCGAGAAGGACGTCCCCCGTGCGTTCGCGCTCGCCGTGCTCGCCGTGCTCGCCGTCGCGCCGGAGTACGCCGTCGACGCGCTGTACGCGTGGACCGCCGGAGCGAACGTCGGTACGCCACGCGGGACCGAGGCGGCGAACCTCGCCGTCGCGAACATGACCGGTGCGAACCGCATCCTCATCGGTCTCGGCTGGTCCGCCATCGCGGTGTTCACCGTCTACAAGGCTCGCGCGACGGACGACCCGGCCGTCGAACACCGCTCGGGCTTCCTCGGCGACGTGGTCCACCTCGACCGCGACATCTCCACCGAGATCGCGTTCCTGTTCGCCGCGACGGCGTACGCGTTCTTGGTCCCACTCAGCGCCGCGACGTTCGACGGAACCAGCACGATGGGTGGTATCGGCATCCTCGACACGGTCATCCTGGTCGGTCTCTACGCGCTCTACATCGCGATCATCATCCGCGGCGACGTCGACACCCACGAGGAACAGGTCGGCGTCCCGGCGTACTTCCAGGCCTACAGGAAACCGCGCCGGATCGCCACGGTGCTGTTCCTCTTCGCCTTCTCGGGGCTCCTCATCCTGACCGCGGTCGAACCGTTCGCCCACGGACTCGAGGATCTCGGCAAGCAGGCGGGCATCCCGCCCTTTTTCATGATCCAGTGGGTCGCACCGCTCGCCTCGGAGAGCCCTGAACTCATCGTCGTCGCCTATCTGGTCAACAAGGCCCGGTCGACGGCGGGATTCAACGCCCTCATCTCGTCGAAGCTGAACCAGTGGACGCTCCTCATCGGGACGCTCGCGGTCGTCTACTCCATCGCCGCCGGCCAGGTGGCCGCGCTCCCGTTCGACGGGAAACAGGTGGCCGAGATCTGGATCACCGCCGCGCAGAGCTTCTTCGCCATCGCCATCCTGACGAACTTCGAGATCTCGCTCCGGGAGGCCGTCGGCCTCTTCGGCCTGTTCATCACGCAGGTCCTCGCGGAGTTCGTCGTCATCAGGACCGTCGCCGAACCGCTCGCCTCCACCTACAGCCTCTACATCCTGTACGCCTACACGGCGGTCTACCTGCTCCTGGGGATCGCGTTGTTCGCGACCCGACGCGACGAACTCCGCTGGCTGTTCGGACGGACGAAAGCTACCGCACGGGAGGCCATGGGTCGCTCCGATACCGGGGTGGACCACGCCGATTGAGGTCGGGAACCGACACGCTGGACCGTCCCGAACCGACCCCGTATTACTCGAGATCCGAACCGACCCCGTTTTACCGCACGGAGACGAACACAACACCGTGATCGCGCTCGTCGTCAGCCGTGCCGACCGCGCCTCCGAACACATCGGCGAACAGGTGCTCGCGCTCGCGGACTGGACCGAGCGCGTCGACGAGAACCGCCCCGAAGGCGCGGGCGGCGGGACGTACCACCGCCGCCTGGGCTTCGAACTCCGGACGTTCGACGATCTCCACCTCCACCTCAGCGACGCGGCCGAGGCGTTCGACGATCCGTCGCTGCTCCTCTTTCTCTCCCGGCACTCCGGCGAGACCGGCCCCCTGCTCTCGGCGCACTTCACTGGCAACTTCGGCCCCGCGGAGTACGGCGGCGCGGACGGCGACCTCGCGCGGGCCTGCCCCGAGGCGCAGAAGGCGGTCGTCGCCGCCCTCGCCGACCACGCTCCCGACGGCTACGACGTCGGCATCGAGTGCACTCACCACGGCCCCTCCCGCGTGGGCTGTCCGTCGATGTTCGTCGAACTCGGGTCGGGTCCGGATGAGTGGGACGACCCCGACGGCGCTCGCGCGGTCGCGAGGGCCGTTCTGGCCCTCGCCGACGTCGTCCCCGACCGGCACGACGGCGACCGGACGCGGCACGTCGTCGGCTTCGGCGGCGGCCACTACGCGCCCCGGTTCGAGCGGATCGTCCGCGAGACCGACTGGGCGGTCGGTCACATCGGCGCCGACTGGCCGCTGGAGGCGATGGGCCACCCCGAGACCCGCCGCGACGTGATCCGGGCGGCGTTCGAGGCGAGTGCCGCCGACCTCGCGGTCGTCGACGGCGACCGCCCTGCCCTCGTCTCGGTCGTCGCGGAGGCGGGGTTCCGCGTCGTGAGCGAGACCTTCCTCCGGACGACGGCCGCGGTCCCGCGCTCGCTCGTCTCGCGCGTCGAGGGCGCGCTCGGCTCGGTCGACGATGGTCTCCGCTTCGGGACGCACGCGCGGGTCGGCCTCGCCGGAGGCGACGACACACCAGACGCCGAGCGTGCCCCCGACTTCGCCGTGGTCGACCTCCCCGACGACCTCCTCGACGCGGCGCTGGGGATCGACGCCGCGGCGGTGCGCGACGCTGTCGCCGACCACTCCGTCGGCTACCGGACCGCGGAATCCGGTCAGCGACCGACCGAGCGGGCGGCGCTCCCGGTCCGTGACGACGTGGCCGACGGCGAGACGGATGCACTCGACACCGACACGGACTCCGCCTCGGACGCCGGTACGGGCACGCACGACACCGGCCCAGATGCCGACGCGGTGGCCACTTCCGACGCCAGTGGCGACTCCGACGTCGTCGCCGCCTACGACCGCCTCGTCGCGGGGCTCTGTGCGGTCCTCCGCGAGCGGTACAGCGAGGTGTCCCGCGAGGGGGACGTCGTCGTCGCCCGCGAGTCGGCGTTCGACCCCGACGCCGCGGCCGACCTCGGTGTCGAACCCGGACCGGCGTTCGGCCGCCTCGCAAGCGGGGACGCGGTCGAGGTCGACGGCCGCTGGGTCGATCCCGCCGACGTCCACCGCGATAGGATTGTCAGATTTCAGGTATAAAGTGCGCGTAATCGCCCGACAGAGCGTCAGACAGGCGTATGACATCAGGGGAAAGATAATGTGGGTCCCCCCGGAACAGGGGGGCATAACGTATGGACTCCATCGTCGACAACGCAATCGATGAGGCCGAACGGATGGAGGATGGGACGACAAACGGTGTCGACGAACCCTCGCATTCGGCAGAACAGTCGGGCACGATGACGGACGACCAGCTGAAGGACGTCCTCCGTGACCTCCAGACGAACATCACGGTCGTGGGCTGCGGCGGTGCCGGCGGAAACACCGTCCACCGGATGGCCGAGGAGGGAATCAAGGGTGCGAAGCTCGTCGCCGCCAACACCGACGTCCAGCACCTGGTGAGCGTCGAGGCCGACACCAAGATCCTGATCGGCGAGCAGAAGACCCAGGGACGCGGTGCCGGCTCCCTGCCACAGGTCGGCGAAGAGGCCGCCCTCGAGTCCCAAGAGGACATCCACGACTCCATCCAGGGGTCGGACATGGTGTTCGTCACCGCCGGACTCGGTGGTGGCACGGGAACCGGGTCGGCACCCGTGGTCGCGAAGGCCGCACGCGAGGCCGGCGCACTCACCATCGCCATCGTCACCACCCCCTTCACCGCCGAGGGCGAGGTCCGCCGGACGAACGCCGAGGCGGGGTTGGAACGGCTCCGCGACGTGGCCGACACGGTCATCGTCGTCCCGAACGACCGGCTCCTCGACGCCGTGGGGAAACTCCCCGTGAAGCAGGCGTTCAAGGTGAGCGACGAGGTGCTGATGCGCTCGGTGAAGGGCATCACGGAGCTCATCACGCAGCAGGGACTGGTCAACCTCGACTTCGCCGACGTCAAGACGGTGATGGAGCGCGGCGGCGTCGCCATGATCGGTCTCGGCGAGTCGGACTCCGAACAGAAGGCACAGGACTCGGTCAAGAGCGCGCTCCGCTCCCCCCTCCTGGACGTGGACATCTCCGGGGCGAACTCGGCGCTGGTCAACGTCTCCGGCGGGTCGGACATGAGCATCGAGGAGGCCGAAGGCGTCGTCGAGGAGATCTACGAGCGCATCGACCCCGAAGCCCGCATCATCTGGGGCACCTCCGTCGACGAGGAGCTCGACGGCTCGATGCGGACGATGATCGTCGTCACGGGCGTCGAGTCGCCACAGATCTACGGCCGGAGCGACGTTCAGCCAGAGGCCGACACCGCCGACATCGACTTCGTCGAGTAGTCCGCGGCGTCGCGGCGTCGGCTCTCGATCGTCCCCGTTTTCGACAGTCGACAGCGACGGCCTCGGTCGGTTCCCTCCTCGTCCCGTCGTCGTCCGGGCCTGCGCTGTCATCAATAGATAGAAAAAGCCCGCCACCCTAGCGCCCACAACCAACCATGGACGTCAAGTACGATCTCAACAGCTACGTTCGGGTGTTGAAGCTCGCGTCGACGCCCTCCTGGGACGAGTTCTCCCAGATCTCGAAGATCGCCGGGGCCGGCATCTTCCTCGTGGGCTTTCTCGGCTTCGTCATCTTCGCGATCATGAGCTTCCTCCCGGGAGGCGTGTAGCCGTGCCGATCTTCGCCGTCAAGACGACCGCGAGCCAGGAGCGGACGGTCGCGGACATGATCGCCAACCGTGAGGAACGGGAGATCCACGCCGTGCTCGCGCCCGACTCGCTGACCTCGTACGTGATGGTCGAGGCCGACAACAACGCGGTCATCGAGCGCGTGCTGGAGGAGATCCCCCACGCCCGTGGACTGGTCAGTTCGGGCGGCGCCGTCGGTCAGTCGTCGATGGCCGAGGTCGAGCACTTCCTCTCGCCGACCCCCGACGTCGAGGGGATCGCCGAGGGCGACATCGTCGAACTCGTCGCCGGCCCGTTCAAGGGCGAGAAGGCCCGCGTCCAGCGCATCGACGAGGGCAAAGACCAGGTCACCGTCGAACTGTACGAGGCCACGGTTCCGATCCCCGTGACGGTTCGCGGCGACCAGATCCGCGTGCTCGATAGCGAGGAGCGGTAGCTCCTCGGACCGTTCCTCGACGGGCGAGCGGCCGGAGGCCGCGCGCCACTGACGAACACGTCGATGTCCTTCGACGCCCCCTCGTTTCGCTCTCGCGTGACCGAAGCGGGCGTCCGCTATCCGTTGTGACGGCGACGTCTCTCCTGGGTCGGGGTGGAGGGACGGTTCGTCTCTGATGACTCGATCGTAACGAACCCGTCCGACCCGCGGAGTGTCCCCGTCACTCCGGTCGTCGCTGCGCCCATCCCGGTCCACCTGCCACGCGCCGTGGCCCCTAGAACCCGCCTTCCTCTTCGACCCGCTCGACCACGCGGTCGACGTCGACCGTCGCTTCGATCTCCGCCTTCACCGACTCGCGTTCGCGGATGTCGTCGGCGCTGGCGTCGTACGCGCGGACGTACTCCGCACGCCCGTGCTCGTCGAGCGCGTGGCGAATCGCGAAGTAGCCTTCGGGCACGGCCGCGTCGCAGATCTTGCACGTGTGGTGGTCGTGTGCCGTCGCCTGGTGGACGATCGTGGCCTCGGCGTCGTCGAAGCTCGCACCGCACCCGGCGATCGCGCACTGCCAAGGGGACATGTGCGACTCCTCACCGCCCGGGAGCAAAACCGTTTCGTGGGTCGACACGGGGCGCGTTCTCGGTCCCGGCCCACTCGCGAGCCCGGCTTCCGTCGCCCGATTCGCGCCGAATAGCAACCACTAACTGGCGGCTACTCCACGGATCGCGTGTGAGGCGCGAGGCGTACGCGAGCGGGACCGAGACGCGAGTCGACATGCACGTGAAGCTCCTCGACGACCGCGTGGTCCAACGGGCGAAGGCGCGCGGTATCGACGTGCTCGTCTACGCGCCCCACTTCACCCGCCTCCCCGACATCCGCGCTCGCGCCCGGGAGTTCACCGACGAGGACCTCCTCGTCGTCCCCGCCCGCGAGCTGTTCACCGGCTCGTGGCGCGACCGCAAGCACCTCCTCGCCGTCGGGCTCACCGAGCCGGTTCCCGACTTCGTCACCCTGGAAGGGGCGATCCGCGAGTGCGAACGGCAGCGCGCGGCCGTCCTCGTCCCCCACCCGGATCTCCTGACCGTGAGCCTCGACGCCGCCGACGTTCGACGCCACCGCGAACGGATCGACGCCGTCGAGCGCTACAACGCGAAGTGTCTCCCGTGGCAGAACCGGGCGATGGGAGCCGTCGTCCGCGAGACGGGCCTTCCGGCTTTCGGGTCGTCGTACGCCCACCTCCACGCCACGGTCGGCGAGGCGTGGACGGCGTTCGAGCGTCCGCTCGACGACGAGACGGACCTCGTTCGTGCCCTCCGAGAGGGTGTCCCGCGGCGCGTGATTCGTCGATCGGGTGCCGGCCACCGCGTCCGTGGTGCCGTCGAGTTCGCCCACCTCGCGTACGAGAACACCTGGGGGAAGGTCGACCGACTGCTGCTGTCTGGGATGGAGCCGACCCACCCCGACCACATCGCCTATCGCGGCCGGTTCGACGACGTCGCGGTGTACTGAGTCGGGCAGCGGGACCGAGCCGAACACTCAGAGCAGCGCAGACAGCGCCGCGAGCGCAGCCGTCGTGACCTCCTGCAGCCCCGCGACGCCCGAGTCGAGCGGGTACGCGAGGTAGTGGACGGCGGCCAGCACGCCGAGTTCCACCGCCGTGATGACGACCGTGACGGCGTCGGCGTGTCTCGAACTCGTCGTCACGCCGGAGGGGAAGCCGTACTCCGTCTTCGACAGCGGGTAGAACAGCGCGATCCCGCGGCGGCTCCCCACCACGTCGAGGAGGTAGTGGGTGGCGACCCCGATCCAGACGAACTGGAGGTTGCCGAACAGCAGGGGGAACCCGACGAACACCCCGAGCACGGGGAGGTTGTGGAGCGTCTTGCGGTGTTTGCCGAACGCCGTGTCGACGTCGGGGAACAGCGCCCCGAGGGTCACGGGCACGGAGAGTTCGATCACGCGAGCGAGGCTCTCGACGACGACGTCGGTCGTCGGCTGCGTCGTTGGGGTCACCGTGAGGATCACACCCAGCCCGACGCCGAGCAACACCGCGTTCAGGACGTGGCCCTTCTTGTTCACGACTCTCCTGCCCCCGCGTGATACTCAAGCGTTTCGCCAGAGTTCTCGCGGTCGCGTCTCCGGCCGTGGGTCGGTCCACTCCCGGTCGCATACGCCCCACTCGAACGTACCCACCGCCGGGAGCGACTGCTGGATGCGCTGGCAGACTCCATAATCAATTAACGTTATGTTGTATGGAATACATCATCCGACCGGAGTGACTGGCACACGCCAGCAGGTAACACTATGGAATTCAGTGGGACGTTCGAACTCGAGGACACGACCGTCGACGAGGTGTGGCTCGCGCTCTCCGATCCGGTGTTGATCGAGCGATCGTTGCCGGGGTGTCAGTTCCTCGTCGCGGTCGACGACACCGACGTCGACTTCGACGCGTTGCGCGAGGAACTGGCCGACCGGGACGTGGAACTGACGAGCGACCCGGCAGTCGTCGAGGACCGGGCGTTCGAGGAGGGTGGCCACTACGCGGCACTGATGCAGGTCAGCGTCGGTCCCGTCAACCCGACCTTCGAGACGGTGGTGACGATCGACCGTCGCGAGTATCCGGAGATGTCCGCCTCCGGCACGGGCAGCTCCGGCGACAGCTCCTTCGAGATGAACTCGTGGATGACCCTCTCGGCGATCGACGACGGCGTCGCCGTCGAGTGGGGGACGGAGGCGGACGTGTTCGGCCGCGTCGCGCAGATGGGCCAGCGCGTCGTCAACCCGGTCGCCAACCGGGTCGTCAAGCGCTTCTTCTCGTCGGTTCAGGACCGGCTCCACGAGCGGACCCTCGCGGACGTCGACGCACCGGCCGCGAACGACGACGCGGACGCCGCAGACGACACGGACGGAGGAAGTCTCGTCGACCGGGTCCTCGGTCGCTCGAAGGGTGACGCAGATCGCTCGTAGATCGCTAACGACACGTCCATGACAGAGCACGACATCACACTCACGGTCAACGGCACAGCACACGAACTCACGGTCGAGGCGCGCACGCTTTTGATCCACGCGCTCCGCGACGAACTCGGCTACACGGGGGCGAACGTCGGCTGCGAGACCAGCCTGTGCGGCGCCTGCACCGTCCACGTCGACGGCGAGGCGGTGAAGTCCTGCACGGCGCTGGCGGTCCAGGCCGACGGTGCGGAGATCGAGACGATCGAGGGGCTCGCCGCCGCGGACGGCGAGCTCCACCCCGTCCAGCGGGGGTTCCAGGAGGAACACGGTCTGCAGTGCGGCTACTGCACTCCGGGGATGATCATGACGGCGACGGAACTGCTCGAGGAGAACCCGAACCCCACTCGCGAGGAGATCCGCGAGGGGCTCGAGGGGAACCTCTGCCGGTGTACGGGCTACCAGAACATCGTCAACGCCGTCGAGAACGCCGCAGCCGCGATGTCGAGCGGGGCGGTCGCGGACGGCGGCGCGGTCCGCTGGCCGACAGACGACGGCGACGGCGATGGCGATGGCGATGATGACGACGGCGGTTCGGCTGCCGGTACTGACGCCGACGACGCTGGGGCAGGTGGTCGCGAATGACCGTCCACACCCGGACGATCGACGAGATCGACCCGTCGGAGATCTTCGGCTCCCCCCTCGAACGGCGGGAGGATCCGGCCCTGATCACCGGCGACGCCGAGTACGTCGACGACATCCACCACCCGGGGACGGCGTTCATGGCCGTCGCCCGGAGCCAGTACGGCCACGCGCGGATCGAGGGCGTCGACACGAGCGCCGCGGAGGAGCGCGACGACGTCCTCGCCGTCTACACCCACGACGACGTCGCCGCGAGCGACGTGCCGGGTACGCTCGCCGTCTGGGTGCAGGAGGACTACGCCCACATCCCCGACCGGCCGATCCTCGCCGACGGACGGACCCGGTTCCAGGGTGAACCCATCGCCGTCGTCGTCGCGGAGTCGCGGTACGCCGCGGCGGACGCGGCCGCCCTCGTCGAGGTCTCGTACGACCGGCTCGACGCGGTGACCGATCCGGTCGAGGCCGTCGGGGATGAGGCGACGCCCATCCACGACGACGCGCCGGACAACGTCGCACTCGAGTGGGAGCACGGGGACGAGGAGGCGGTCGACGCGGCGTTCGCCGACGCCGCCGACGTGGTCGAACTCGATCTCGAGAACAACCGGCTCATCCCGACGGCCATGGAGACGCGGGCGGCGGTCGCCCGGTACGACGCGGACGACGGCCGACTGACCGTCGAGATGACCTCGCAGAACCCACACCTCCACAAGGAGTGGCTGGCCGAGACGCTCGGGCTCGACGAGGACGACATCCGGGTCCGCGCGCCCGCCGTCGGCGGCGGGTTCGGCTCGAAGATCCACCACTACCCCGAGGAGGCGCTCGTCTCTTTCGCGGCGATGGAGCTCGACCGACCGATCAAGTGGCAGGCGACCCGCACGGAGGGGTTCAGCTCGACCTCCCACGGCCGCGACCATCGGGCCCACGCCGAGATCGCCTTCGACGACGAGGGCCACATCACCGGGCTTCGCACGGAGACGCACGTGGGCGTCGGCGGGTACATCTCGTCCGCGCAGGCGAGCGTCGCCGCCCCCGACTACGCGGAGTTGCTCTGCGGGCAGTACGACGTCCCGGCGTTCTACGCCCACGTCACCGGCTCGTTCACCAACACGGTGCCCGTCGACGCCTACCGGGGTGCCGGCCGGCCGGAGGCGACCTATCTGATCGAGCGGCTGATGGACCGCGCCGCGGGACAGCTCGACGTCGACCCGGTCGAGTTGCGCCGGCGGAACTTCGTCGGGCCGGACCAGTTCCCCTACCAGGCGGCTGCCGGCCGCGAGTACGACAGCGGCGACTACGAGAAAACCCTCGACCTCGCGCTCGACCGCGCCGACTACGAGGCGTTCCGCGAGCGCCAGGCGGCCGCGCGCGAGGAGGGCCGCTACCTCGGCATCGGCTTCTCGTGTTACATCGAGGCCTGCGGCGTCGGCCCCGGCCTGTTCGAGGCGAGCACCGTCGAGTTCGAGAGCCCCGACGAGGTCGTCGTCAAGGTGGGGACCCACTCACACGGGCAGGGCCACGAGACGAGTTTCGCGCAGATCGTGGCCGACCGACTGGGGGTTCCCTACGACGACATCGAGGTCGTCGAGGGCGACACAGACGTCGTCGAGGAGGGCCGGGGGACGTACGGTTCGCGCTCTGCGCCGGTCGGCGGCAGCGCGGTGTTCAACAGCGCCGAGGAGGTCCGCGAGAAAGCCCGGACGATCGCGGCCCACCAGCTGGAGGTCGCGCCCGCGGACCTCGAGTTCGAGGCCGGCGCGTTCCACGTCGCGGGCGCGCCCGAGCGGTCGATCACCATCCGCGAGGTCGCCGACATCGCGGACGATCCGGACGAGTTGCCCGACGACGTGGAGCCGGGACTGCGGGCGCACACCTCGTACGACCCGCCGAACTTCGTCTTCCCCTTCGGCACGCACGTCGCCGTCGTGGAGGTCGATCCCGCGTCGGGCGAGATCGAGTTCGAGCGATACGTCGCGGTCGACGACGTCGGCACCCAGATCAACCCGAAGCTCGTCGAGGGACAGATCCACGGCGGGATCGCCCAGGGACTCGGCCAGGCGCTCTACGAGGGCGCTCAGTACGACGCCAACGGGACTCTGGTGACCGGCAGCCTCCAGGACTACGCCGTCCCGAAGGCGATGCACCTCCCCGAGATGGAGACCGAGAGCACGGTGACGCCGTGCCCACACAACCCCCTCGGGGTGAAGGGTGTCGGCGAGGCCGGCACCATCGCCGCGCCACCGGCCGCCGTGAACGCCGTCGTGGACGCGCTCTCGCCCAGAGGGGTCACGCACGTCGACATGCCGCTGACGGCCGAGCGAGTCTGGACCGCCGCCGACCGGGCCACCGTCGACGGCGGGTCGGACGACGACCCCGCCCGCGACGAGGGGGGTGACAGCTGATGTTCCCCGACGAGTTCGACTACCACGAGGCGACGACGGTGGCGGAGGCGATCGAGTTGCTCGAGGCGAACGCGACGGCGGAGACCGAACTCCTGGCAGGCGGTCACAGCCTGCTCCCGGCGATGAAGACCGGGCTGTCCAGTCCGGACGTGCTGATCGACATCGGGAGCATCGACGACCTCCACGGTGTCGCCGTCGAGGACGACACGCTCGCGATCGGGGCGGCGACGAGCTACAGCGACCTCCTGGCCGTCGACGCGGCCCACGAACACGCCCCGGCGCTGACCGCGGCGACCGAACGAGTCGGCGACCGGCAGGTCCGCAACCGCGGGACAGTCGGCGGCAATCTCGCGCACGCGGACCCGGCGTCGGACCTGCCCGCGGCCGCGCTGGTTTCCGAGGCGACGCTCGTCGTCCAGGGCCCCGACGGGGAGCGGACGGTCCCCGCCGAGGAGTTCTTCTTCGGGATGTACGCGACCGACGTCGGGCCGAGCGAGATCCTGACGCGGGTCGAGGTTCCGTCGGCGGCCGACGCAGTCGGCGCGTACGTCAAGAAGCCGAGTCCGTCGTCGGGATACGCGATGGTCGGCGTCGCGGCCCTTCTGGAGCTCGACGGCGACACCGTAACGTCGGCCCGCGTCGGCGCCAACGGGGTCGTGGATCACGGTGTACGCCTCGAGGCCGTCGAGGAGGCCCTGCTCGGCGAACGCCTCGACGACGCCACGATCGAAGTCGCGGCGGGACGCGCGCCCGACGACGTGGACACGACGATGCTGATGGACGACATTCAGGCGTCCGGTCAGTTCCGGCTCACCTTGCTGGCGGAGTACACGGAACGGGCGCTCCGGACGGTGACGGATCGAGTGTCGGCACCAGCGGCCGCGGACTGATCGGCCGGTTCCCGCGCTCGGCCTCCCGACCCCGTCGTACTCGACATCACTGGCCCCGTCGCACTCGGCCTCCCGATCCCGTCGTACTCGGTTTCACAGATCCCGTCGCACACCATCTCCCTGGTCCCGGC
Source organism: Salinigranum salinum (assembly GCF_009176545.1). Lineage (GTDB taxonomy): Archaea > Halobacteriota > Halobacteria > Halobacteriales > Haloferacaceae > Salinigranum > Salinigranum salinum. The sequence continues at coordinate 1,412,581 of NZ_VTOJ01000001.1, forward strand.
ACGCCGTGGCGTGCTCCCGCCAGCGGGACGAAAACGACAACACCCTCGCTTTCCATCCCCTCGTATGGACTACGACGAGCCGCTGTTCTTCCACGTCATCCAGTACGCCCACCACGCCGACCGGGACGTCGTGGACATGGTGAGCGGCAACCCCGACTGGGACCCGCCGGCGGCGCTTCGCGAGGGACTCCACGAGTACGCCGACGCGCCCACCGCGGCGTTCCAGTACCCGCCGAGCGACGGCCTCCGCGAGCTTCGCGAGGAGATCGCCGCCCGCCGCGACGTCGATCCCGGGCAGGTGATCGTCACCCACGGCGGCGGGGAGGCGAACTACCTCGCGATGGCCCGGGCGATGGAACGAGACGCCGGCGACGAGTTCGTCCTCACCGACCCCGTCTACCCGTACTACCCCGGGAAGGCGCAGATGCTCGGCGGCAGCGTCCGGATGGTCCCCGTCCACGAGGACGGTCACCTCGACGTGGACGCGATGCGCGACGCCGTCTCGGACGCGACCGCGTGCATCGTCGTCAACACCCCGAACAACCCCACGGGGGCGGTGTACCGCCGCGAGAACGTCGAGGCACTCGTCGAACTCGCCGAGGCGCACGACGCTCTCCTTCTGTCGGACGAAGTGTACGACCACTTCGACTTCTCGGGCGCGTTCGAGTCGGCGCTCACCATCGACTCCGCGCACCGCGTGGTCACCTCGTCGTACTCGAAGACGATGAGCATCACCGGCTTCCGGGTGGGGTACGCGGTGTTCCCCGAGTCGCTGATCGAGAAGGCGAAGACGCGCCACATGCTCGTCAACGTCACCGGGGCCCGACCGTCGCAGGCGGCGGTCCTCCGCGCGCTCCAGGAGACGGGACCCGAACACTACGAGGCGGTTCGTGACACGCTTCGACCCCGGATCGACGCCTTCTGCGACGCACTCGACGCCGCGGGTGCGGACTACTCCCGTCCCGAGGGTGCCTTCTACGTGCTCGCCCGCTTCGACGGCTTCCCCGGCACGATGGAGAACGTGAAACAACTCATCGACGAAGGGGGCGTCGCGGGGATGCCCGGCGAGGCCTTCGGGAGCGCCCGCGACGAGTGGATCCGCTTTGCGCTGTGTACCCCACGGGCCGAGGAGGCCGCCGAGCGGCTGGCGGCGTTCTTCGCGTGAGCCGGGAGCTCAGGCCGATTCGAGTTCGCGGGCCTTCTCGTGGAGTTCCGCTGCCGCTTCGTCGCGGCCCCGTTCCACGAGGAACTCGGCGTAGCTCCGTACGATCTCCGGCACCGGACCGAGATCGAGCGCTCTCTGATACTGTTCTTCGGCTCCCTCGACGTCGCCCCGTCGGTGCAGGAGCGTCGCGTACGCGTCGAGTGTGCTCGCCTCTTCTGGCCGGAGCGCTATCGCCTTCTTGAGCTGGATCTCGGCGTCGTCCAGCCTGTTCTGCTCCATCAGGAACACCGCGTACCCGGTCCGGAGAAACGGATTCTCGGGGTGATGTTCGAGAGCGGCCCGGTACTGTTCGTCGGCATCGTCGGGTCGATCCTGTCCGACGAGAAACTCGGCGTAGCTGACTCGGAGCCACGGTTCGTCGGGCCCGAGTTCGGCGGCGATTCGGTACTGGTCTTCGGCCTCGTCGCCGCGCTCTCGGTCTGCCAGGAACTCCGCGTAGCTCCTGTGAATCCGTAGCGAGTCCGGATGACGGTCGATGGCAGTCCGGTACACCTCGTCGGCGTCGTCGTAGCGGCCCTGCTCGACGAGGGAGTCCGCGCGGTCGATCCAGAGGAACTGATTGTCCGGATCGTGGTCGAGGGCCGTCTGATACAGTTCGTCGGCCTCGCCGTGGTTTCCCCGCTCTAAGAGGAGTCCCGCGTAGCTTGCGACGAGAACCCGATTGGCCGGATCGAGCTCCAGTGCGGCCTGGTACTGTGTTTCGGCCTGGTCGTACCGTTCCCGTTCGTAGAGGTACGCCGCGTAGCGTCGTCGGATCTGTACGGCATCTGGAGCGAGCTCCAGTGCGGCCTGGTACTGTGTTTCGACCTGGTCGTACCGCTCACAGCTGTGAAGGAACTCCGCGTAGGTGGCGCGTGCATCCGAATCGTCGGGAGCGAGTTCCAGCGCGGTCCGATACTCCCTGTCGGCCTCGTCGGTGCGTCCCTGGTCAGCGAGGAACCTCGCGTAAGACCTCCGACACCACGGATCGTCCGGATTCTGCTCGCAGGCGATCTCGTGTTGCGTTTCGGCGTCGTCGAGCCGACCCAAGTCGACGAGGAACTCGATGTACTCGGATCGGAAGCGCTCGGGATCGCTGTCGAGAGCCTCGCGGTACTGCTCGTCCGCCTCGTCGTGTCGGCTCCGATCGACGAGGAACTCGATATATTTGGAACGGAGCCAGGGATCGTCGGGGCTTCGGTCGAGAGCCCTCCGATACTGTTCGTCCGCCTCGCTGTGACGATCTCGGTCGAGGAGGAACTCGATGTACTTGACACGGAGCCAGAGATCGTCGGGGTTCCGGTCGAGAGCGTTCCGGTACTGCTCGTCCGCCTCGTCGTGTTTGCCCCGGTCGACGAGGAACGCAATGTAGTTCTTTCGGGCGCGCTGTGAGCTGTCGGGGATGCCGAGTGCTTCGACGTACTGCGCTTCGGCCTCGACCACCTTCCCGAGCTCGGACAGCAGGTTCGCGTAGTCGATCCGGATCCACGCCGCGTTTGGGTTCTCGTCGATCTCCTCCTCGTATCTACGGAGCTGTTCGTACTGCTCTTCGCTCACCGCCGCGGTCCGGGGTGAGGTGCCCAGCAACGACCTGACGGTCTTCACGTTCGCCAGGCTGTAGTCCGAGTTCCCTCCGATCGCTCGTTCGATCTGTACCGGCCCGACGTTCGTAAAGAACTCTTCGATTCCCCGGTCCGCGTCGTCGTGATACTCCTCGACGAGCGTCTCGAACCGCTCGACCCGAGTCTCCAGGGAGGCGCTCGAGCCTTCGTCCTCGTACACTCCCGCGACGAGGAGATCGAGCAGGGTCCGTACATCGTCCGCGGGAACCGCCGCAGTCTGTCGGGCGACACGATCGGTGATCTTCCGATAGACGGCGGCGCGGCCACCCGAATCGGTCTCGCCGTTCGGCCTGTCTCCGGACCGATCGGTGTCGTCGCCCTTGCACGCCTCGTGGTACGCCTTCCAGAACTCTCGCTGGTATGCAACGAGCGTCAGCGCGGGGAGCAGTCCCGGATTCCGCTGTATCTCGGCGTGAAGTCGGGGCCAGCGGAGCGGAATGACCGCGAACTTCCCGATCTGCTCCGGTGTGGGATCGGACGGATCCGTCTCGCCGTGTTCCGGTGACGAGTCGGGCGGGACCACGCGCTCGTCCGACTGGACCGTCGATCGATCCCTGGACGCGTTCATTCGTTCCTCGAGGATCGCACTGAGGGTGTACAGGTTCAGGAACCGTTTGAGCTGTCGGGGGTTGTGATCGAGGCTTCGTGCAACGAGTTCCGTCACTGCCACGAGTCGATCGGGCGAACAGCCCGACACGGCCAGCGAGACCGGGGCGGCGGTTTCGGTCGGTGTCCGGCAGAACTCCCCCAGGGCGCCGGCGATCCACGACTGGTGCCCGGAGCCAGCCTGACCGTCCGCGGTGGGGTGGGTGACGGCGACCGTCCGGACGAACTCGTCGATATCCGCCTCGGTGGTCTTCGGGACGTCGAAGGGGATCTGAATGAACTTCTCGAGATACCGGTTTCCGTAGTCGATGTCGAAGCCATCGTCCCCGTCCGCGTCGAGGGACGACAGCACTTCCCTGTGTTTTGCCGCGATCGCAGCGGCCACTTTCTGCCTGTCCATCCCGATGAGGAACACGAGTCGCGAGTCGTCAGAGAGCATGAGATGAACCGCTTCCATGAGATCCGGGATCTTCGACAGTTCACACCGATCGAGGTCGTCGACGAAGACGAACACCCGCCGATCTCGCCCTCGGTCGTCCGTCCCAACGTACGCGTCTAACAGCTGCTCGAAGTCGTCGTGGAACCGTTCGACGAACGAGACACGGTCCTCGTATGGTTCTGTCGAGAGTTGTGACCGAATCTCCGCTTCCGTCCTCCCGACGACGTTCCGATTGATCCAGACGAGAAACGCGGCCCCGGAGACGGCCGTCACTCCGATCGTACCGAGGAACGTCTGTATTCGACTCGCCCCAACGATCGAACCGAGCACGCCGACGGCCGAGACAGCCAGGGCGTAGATCAAGAGCGTCACGCTCACCCGGAGTAGCACCCGCTTCCACTGCGTCCGTGACCGAACCCAGAGGAGGGTTAGCCTGGCGAGAAACCGATCCCGTACGGTGAGCCTCCCCGACACCTGGGTGATAAACGTGAGCATGAACGCCGCCCAGAGTGCCTCTTCCGACTGGTGACGCCACGGGTTGAACTCGACCGTGACGTGTCCGTCCGCCTCGAGCCGCTCTCTGAGCTGACACATGAACGAGGACTTCCCAGCTCCCCACTCCCCCTCGATCGAGACGGTCAGGGGCGGACTCGCGTGGAGAAGGAACTGACGGAGGGCCGTGACGTACGGAGCAAAATTCAACGAATCGGCCGACGACGCTCTGTCGTCGAGCCCGACCCGGAGCGATCCGCCATCTCCCCCCGATGCAGTTGACATAGAGCCGACACTCGTGGACACATGTCATCTCTCGATATAGCTCTGTCTCCTCTCGCCACAGAACGACCCCGAGACCGACGAGTACACAAGGCTCCACTGACGAGAACGCGTATGACGAACATCGACGTCGAACCGGTCGACTCCGTCGACGACGAGGACGCCGAGGAGACACACGTCCACGGCGAGGGCGACGCGATCGAGGTCGAGACGGGCACGATCGAGGATTCGGAGGCCGACCTCCCGGTCGGCGTCGACGCCCCGGAGTACGTCCTCTACGGGGGGAAGGGCGGCGTCGGCAAGACGACGATGGCGGCGGCGACGGGGCTGTCGTCGGCGGCCGCGGGGACGCCGACGCTCGTCGTCTCGACCGACCCGGCTCACTCGCTGTCGGATACGCTGGAGGTCGACATCCCGCCGCATCCGACGCAGATCCGCGACGATATGCCGCTGTACGCCGCCGAGATCGATCCCGATAGCGTCGCACAGGGGCCGTTTGCCGGCGGCGAGTTCGATCCGGGCTTCGGCACGGGCGACGGGGGTGACGACGAACCGACGGGGGCGACGGCTGGACCGGGAGGTGTCGCCGGGAGCGACGAGAACCCCTTCACTGGCCCCGATTCCGACGCGGGCGGCAACCCGTTCACGGGCGGCGCTGGCGAGGGTGGTCCGATGGGTGGGGCGATGGGCGGTCTCGGCGACCTCTTCGGGGGGGACTCGCCGCTGAGCGGGCCGATGCCCGGCGCGGACGAGGCCGCGGCGATGCAGCAGCTGCTCGAATATCTCGACGACCCACGCTTCGACCGCGTCGTCGTCGACACGGCCCCGACGGGGCACACCCTTCGACTCCTGGAACTCCCCGAGGTGATGGACTCGATGGCGGGCCGGCTCCTCCGAATGCGCGAACAGTTCTCCGGGCTGATGGACGGCATCAAAGGCATGTTCGGTGGGTCGGTCGACAGCGACCGCCCGATGGCCGACCTGGAAGAGCTGGCCGACCGGATCGAACGGTTGCGAGCGGTGCTCCGCGATCCCGCGAAGACGGACTTCCGCGTCGTGCTGGTGCCCGAGAAGATGAGCGTTCTCGAGTCGGAGCGCCTGATCCGACGGCTGGACGAGTTCGGCATCCCGGTCCAGACGGTCGTCGTCAACCAGGTGATGGAGGATCTGGCGGAGGTCGCTACCGACGTCGACCCCTCCTGGGTCGTCTCGCCCGACCTCGACCACTGCGAGTTCTGTCAGCGTCGCTGGAAGGTCCAGCAGGCGGCGCTCTCGGAGGCGATGGACCTCTTTCGTGGACACGACGTCAAGCGCGTTCCGCTCCTCGCTGACGAGGTGCAGGGCGAGGCCGCGCTGCGGGTTGTCGCGGCCTGTCTGCGGTGACGGCGGCAGGACAGGTGAACCACACGGACGACGTGTTCTGACTCTCGAGCGGCAGGCGTTCGACCCTCCCGGCGAGCGACTCGTCGCGTTGGCGCCCACAGCGACGCTTTCGGAGCCGCGATCACTCCTCACTGGACGAGGTGTCGATCCCGAGCAGCGCGTTCCCCCCACAGTGACCGGTCAGCGAGTTCGACAGGAGGCCCAGTCCCGCGATCCCCGTCACCGCGGCCACGACGTCCCTTCGGTCGAGGAGCGCGCCGACAGCCATCGCGAGCAACCAGATCCCCCCGACGCCGCGAACCACTCGGTCGGCCGTGGACATGTTCCGACTGAGATCCATAGCGCAAGCTAACAGCCCGTCGCACTAAAACGACACGCGGCAGCGTCCCGGTTGCGATTCCCACCCGGTACGCCGGGACGCTCTGTCGTCGCGCCTCGTCCCCTCGTGTTCGATCCCCCGTCTCGACGCACGTCGCCGCCAGCGGCGTCCACCGGGAGTGCGGCGTGACACTCCTGCGGCCGGCCGCGTCGCGGACGCTCAGGAGAGCTTTCGGACGAGACCGAACGCCTTGTCGCGGAGGGCGTCGGGGACGAACCGACCGAGCACGGCGATCCGGGCGACGGTCCCGACGGGGTAGCGCGCGGCGGGCTTGGTCGCCGAGGCCGCGTTGACGATGTCCTCGGCGACCCGCTCGGGCGACTCCTCCCAGAAGCCGCCGCCGCTGACCGCGTCGGCGTCGTCGAACGCCTTGTAGAACGACGCGTACGCCTCCGACCGGTCGAGGCCGTTGTCGACCTCCTCGGCGGCACGGTCCTGGAACGACGTGTCGACCGGCCCGGGCTCGACGAGGACGACGTCGATGCCCAGGTCGTCGACCTCGACACGGAGCGCGTCGCTCATCGCCTCGAGGGCGAACTTCGAGCCGCAGTAGACGCCGCCGCCGGGGAACGAGAGACGCCCGGCGGCGCTGGAGACGTTGACGATCGTCCCCTCCTCCTGCTCGCGCATATGCGGGAGGACCGCTCGCGTCAGCCGGTGGGGACCGTAGACGTTGACGTCGAACTGCCGGTGGACCTTCTCGGTGGGGACGTCCTCGACGGGGCCGAACTGCGCGTAGCCGGCGTTGTTGACCAGGCAATCGATGCGGCCGTGTTCGTCGACGATGCGCGAGACGACCCGCTCGACGTCGTCGTCGTCCGTCACGTCGAGCGTGGAGATGTCGCAGCCGCGCTCACCCAGCGTCTCGATGTCCGCGGGGTTGCGGGCAGTGGCGTACACCTCCCACTCCTCGTCGAGGAAGGCGCGGGCGGTGGCACGACCGATCCCCGACGAGCAACCGGTGATGAGAACCGTCTTCGGATGCACGGCGGTACGTCGGAACGCGGACAGTTAAGTGCCACCGATTGCGGTGAGTCGGGCGTGTCCGCCGCATCCGCATCTACGGCTCTCGGATGCCCTCGTCTTCGCCTCTCTCCGGGAGGACGCTCCGGTCTCTCGTGTCGGCTGTACGCCGTCGCATCCGGCTGGCTCGGCTGTACGCCGTCTCGGCTCAGGTGTACGCCGTCTCGGCTCAGGCGTACTCCGTTTTTACTTCGTCCGCGTACGCGTCCGCGAGGCGGGTCGGTTCGGGGAGCTTGTAGCCGGCACAACAGCGAGAGACGAGGTCGACGGCGGTCTCGGCCGACACGCGGTGGCCGGGGCTGACGTACAGCGGGTTGATCTTCCGACTCGTCTCGTACTGGCGCGACTGGAACGCGTAGCCGATGACGCGCCCGTCCGGGGCGTCCACGTCTGCGTCCGCGAGGATCGGCGTGCGCCACCCCTCGGGTCTGCCGTCGACCGACTCGCGGGACCGCCCACACAGGAGCGACTTGGCGACCCCGACGCTCGGCCGGTCGAAGACGACGCCCATGTGGGTCGCCAGCCCGGCCTGTCGGAAGTGGATTCGGCCGCTCCCGTCGAAGACGAGGAGGTCCGGATCCGTCTCGAGCTCGGCGAGGGCGTCGACGATGGGACCGCCCTCGCGGAACGACAGCAGTCCGGGGATGTACGGGATCGAGAGCTCCGAGACGGCGTGGGCGCGCTCGATCACCTCGCCGTCACGGAGGCAGACGACGGCGCTGACCGCCCGGTCGTCGAGGAACGCCTGGTCGACCCCGGCGACGACGGGAGGCTCCGAGCGCCACGTCCCGTCGAGTGCAGTCTGGCCCTCACCCGCGTTCGCGCCCGAGATGCGGACGCGAGCGGGGTCGAACGTGAACTCGTCGACGAACGACGCCGCCTCGGCGACACGCCGCTGTAGCGCCTCCATCTCGGCTCGCGAGGCGGTCGCGTCGGGCAGGTACTGGGGAAAACGCGGCTCCATCGGGTGTCAGAAGCGACCGCGACCGGGGCCTGCTCCGCCGCCACCGCCACCGAACTGGAGCGACTGTGGGACGCCCACTTTCCCCTTCACCCGGCCGCCGTACGCCAGTCCCACCAGGAGCCCAACGAGGTGGGCGAAGTGGGCGACGTTCCCGCCCAGGGCACCGACGCCGTTCGCAGCGCCGAAGCCGGCGACGATGCTGAACGCCGCGAAGCCGAAGGTGAGCACCCACAGCGGCATGGGGATGATGAAGTAGAGGTACACCTTCAGGTTCGGGTTCAGGACCGTGAGCACGCCGAGGACGCCCATGATCGCGCCGGACGCGCCCACCACGCCGGGTCCGAACGGGCCGGTCGTCACGAGGGTCGTCCCGACCTGTGCGAGGCCGGCGAGGATGCCCGCCACGAGGAACAGCGCCGTGAAGCGCTTCGTGTCGAGGTACCGCTCCACGACGGGGCCGAAGAAGTACAGCGCGATGCTGTTGAACGCGATGTGCGTGAAGCCGCCGTGGGCGAACATCGATGTGAACCAGGTCCAGACGTACTCGATGTGGTTTGGCCGGAGCACGAACACCGCCTGCCAGACCTCGGTGCGGGGGCCGAAGCCGAGGACGAACGGGAAGACGAACACCTGCAGCCCGAACGTGATCCACATCAACCCGAGGACGAGGTAGCTCACGTTCCCACGGAAGTAGCCGAGGGGGCCGCCAGTCGACGTGAGGCGATCGAGCACTCCCTTCGACCGCCCGCCCTTCGTGTTTACCGAGGCGTCGAAGTCGCTCTCGAAGACGCCCGCGGGGTCGTTCCACTCGTTCAGCCCGGGGCAGCCGTGGTTCTCGGGCAGGCGGTGTTCGCCGCAGAACGTCTCTCCGCAGCGCCGACACTGGTACGGCAAGTTCTCGTCTCTGCCGCACGCGTCACACTTCGCCATTACGTGCGCATAACGGCGTGGCAGTAAAAGGGATTGCCCTCCTGCGCAGTTCGGCCGCACACGGCTGCTCAGACGTCTCGCTCGTGCGATTCGTCCTCGTCGGTCGGCTCCGGTGCGGGCGTCGGGACGACCGTCGGGTGATCCATGCCGAGACGAGGTCGTTCGGCTGCCATCTCACTCGACCGTTCGGGATCGACCGAGAAAAAATTACCCATGCGCATAATTCATGCGGTGCGACGCGTTCGATAACCGTGGGGTATGGCGGACGGCTCTCGATCACCGAGCGCCAGTGCGGAGAGCTGCGCGTGCCTCCGTGGCGAGCCGGTCGACGACCGATGCTGCTGGCTCCACCGTTCGGACGAGTCCGCTGCTCTGCCCTGCGTACAGCGGGAACTCAGCCACGTCGCCGGTCGCGTCGGGCGTCGCGAGCGAGTCCTCGTAGCGACGGACCGGTGCCCTCCCGACCCGGCCGATCAGATCGTCCTCGCCCGGGCGGTCCCCGCGCGGTGGTCGGCCCGCGTCCTCCCAGGCGTCTGTCGTGGCGTTCTGGAGGACGCGATGCGGGACGCCGGACCACCCGCGATCGAACGGCGCCCCGGAGACGGTGTCCGTCTCGTCCGCGTCGACGACGCGGCGGCGGTACCGTTCGTGGACGTTCGCCTCGCGGGTGGCGACGAAGCGCGTCCCGAGCCACGCGGCGTCGGCACCGAGCGCGAGGACGGCGGCGACCCCACGTCCGTCACCGATCCCTCCGGCGGCGACCACCGGCACGTCGACGGTGTCGACGACGCGGGGGACCAGCACCATGGTCGAGACGTCGCTCTGCAGGTGTCCACCCGCCTCGGCACCCTGTGCGACGACGGCGTCGACACCCGCGGCTGCGGCCTCTCGAGCCTCGGCCGCGCTCCCGACGGTCTGCCACACGTCGACGCCGGCGTCGTGAGCCCGGTCGACGTGCGGCGAGGCGTCCCCGAACGAGAGCGAGAGCACGTCGACGTCGGCGGCGAGACACGCGTCGACGAGCTCGACGGCGGGAGTCGCCGTGGCGTCGGGATCGACGACGACGTTCGTGCCCACCGGTCCATCGGTCCGCTCGCGAGTCGCGGCGACCGTCTCCGGGACGGCGTCGGGGTCTCGCCAGGTCACGGCGAGCGTTCCCAGCCCGCCCGCTTCGGAGACGGCCGCGGCGAGTTCGGGGGAGGTCGCGCTCCCGATCGGAGCCTGTACGATCGGAACGTCGAGGCCGAGATGACGGGTGAGAGGTGTCCGGAGGGAGGGCACACACGTCGGTTCTCCCGACGGCGAGAAAAAGCCCGTGACTCGCGACTCGACAGCGTGAGACCGGCGGTCGCGTTACGCGAAGTTCTCCTCGTAGAGATCCATCGCGTGTTCGATGGCCTCCTTCGCGGTGGCGGCGTCGTCCCACCCGAGCGTCTCGACCTCTTTGCCCTCCTCGAGGTTCTTGTACGTCTCGAAGAACTCGCTGATCTCGGCTTTCGTCTGCGCGGTGAGGTCGTCGACGTCCTGGACGTGATCGTAGCGGGGGTCCTCGGTGGGAACCGCGATGACCTTGTCGTCCTGTTCGCCGTCGTCGTCCATCCCCATCAACGCGACGGGGCGGGCCTCGATGATACAGCCCGGGAAGGTCTGATCCTCGACGAGGACGAGCACGTCGAACGGATCGCCGTCGTCGTAGTACGTCCGCGGCATGAAGCCGTAGTCCGAGGGGTAGTGGACGTTCGAGTGGAGTACCCGGTCGAGGACGACGCCGGGGACGTCCTTGTCGTACTCGTACTTGTTCCGTTCGCCTTTCAGACACTCGACGACGGCGTAGACGACGTCCGGTGCGTCCGGACCGGTTTCCATCTCCTCCCAGAGGTTGACCATACGTGCCCGTCCGTTGACCGGCGCAAAAATCCGTCGGTCTCACCCGACCCGGTAGGTGTCAGCACATAGGTCGATCCGATGATCACGGAATATTCGTCGGTTACTCTCGAGTACATCGCCGGAGAGTCCTGTCTGAGCAGTAGCGGATGACTGTCGGAGTCCGTCACACGTGATGTAGATGATCACTATTCGTTGAATTCGAGCCGTACGACCGGTCTCGACACTATTGCGTGATTCTCTGAACCATATATTATGTCTGAGCTTATTGAAAGAAATAATGGTATGCGAAGTGTTAAATACCCCGGTGACATTTCTGGAGCTATGTCAGAGGCACAATCCTTAGGCACCGAATCTGGCATGGCGCGCGATCTGACCGCGTTCCAACAGAATATCCTCGTCATCCTCGCGGAGGAGCCCATGTACGGGCTGGCCATCAAGCGCCACCTCGAGGATTACTACGGCACCGAAGTCAACCACGGGCGCCTGTACCCCAACCTCGACGACCTCGTCGAGATGGGGCTCGTCGACAAGAGCGAGCTCGACAAGCGCACGAACCAGTACGAGCTGACGGAGAAGGGCCACCAGACGGTTCTGGACCGCTTCAACTGGATGCTCTCGAAGTTCGTCACGGGCGACGAACGCGCGGACGAGATCCGCGAACTGATCGACGGTCACCTGTAGTCGGGCAACTCGGCGTCGACCGTCTCGAACAGGAGTCGCAGCGACTCCTCGACCACCGTTTTCTGCGCGTCAGTCGGCCAGGCGTTCCTGGGGTAGTACTCGTCGAGGAACTCCCGGAGTTCGCGCCTCGACGCCGTCTCGACCCGCCGCGTGTAGTGGTTCCCCATGAAGTCCGCGAACGCTCGGACGTTCGCCGCGTGGACCGGGCCATGGTGCGCGTCGACGCGCTCGACTACGTCGGCGTTGTGTGACTCGACGTCCCGCCACTCGTCGTCCGCGCCCGCGTCCGAGAGCGGGAGTTCGACGGCGCGGGAGAGGTCGTCCATCCGCTCTGTCCGGGCGACACCGTCCTCGAACCACTCCGCCGGATTCAACACCAGGGTGTCGTCGGCCTCGCGGTAGCGGGCGATGTAGCCGTGCTCCGACAGGAGTTCGTCGCGCCGCCGTCTGTGTGCTGCCGCCTCGCCCTGGTCGGGGACGTCGCGGGCGAGTCGCGTCAGTCGCTCGGCCTCGTCGATCAGTTGGTCGGGAGGTCCGTCAGCCATCGTCGAACGCCTCGTTCGCGAGCGTGTCGGCGCGATCGTTTATTTCCCGCGGGACGTGCTCGAGCGACCACCGGTCGAACCCCGAGAGGAGTTCCAGCGCGGTGACGCGCCGTTCGCGCAGGCCGGGGTCGTTGACGTTCCACTCCCCCCGTACCTGCTTGACCACGAGTTCGGAGTCCCCCCGGACGTCCACCTCGTCGAAGCCGTGGTCGCGGGCGACCTCCAGCGCGCGGATCAGCGCCTCGTACTCCGCGCGGTTGTTGGTCGTCTCGTCGATCCGTTCGCCCCCCTCGGCGACGATCCCGTCGCTCGTGACGAGGGCGTACCCGATCGCCGCCGGCCCCGGGTTCCCCCGGCTGGCCCCGTCGAAGTAGACGTGTGCTCGTCCACCACTCTCTCGTAGCAGTGCGAGGAGGTCGACCGGCGTCGCTCCCTGCACGACCACCTTGTCGTCGTAGGCGACGGCGACCGCGCCGTCACGCGCCGCTCGCCACCGTTCGTACTCGGTGTTCCCGGCTTCGACGTCGACGCCCGCGGCCTCGAGCCGCCGTCGCGCCTCGTCCGGGTCACACTCGACACTCGGCATCGTCCGGGCTTCGGACGCCGGGCGTTAAGACCGTTCGCTCTCGACTTCCCCCCGACCCGGTGGGCGTCTCGCCCGTAGGCTTAAGTGTCAGCGCAAATGGAACACAAAAATGTAATGACACGGCCCACCCGTCAGCGGGAGCGCGACACGGATCGACGATGGCAGGGTGACGACGCGGCGGAGACCACAGACGACGTCGACGATGTCGACCTCGACGACGTCGACTCCGACGAGGTCGTCCGGACGGCGGACGGCGAACTCATCCACGAGCCGACGGGTATCGTCATCGAGGACGAACAGCAGATCGACCGGGGCCCGGAGTGGCGGGCGTTCAACCACTCCGAACGCCAGTCGAAGTCCCGCGTCGGCGCGCCGACGACGAAGACGATGCACGACAAGGGGCTCACGACGACGATCGACTGGAAGGACAAGGACGCGTACGGGCGGTCACTCTCCTCGGAGAAGCGCTCGCAGATGCACCGCCTGCGCAAGTGGCAAGAACGCATTCGAACCAAAGACGCGGGCGAGCGCAACCTGCAGTTCGCGCTCTCGGAGATCGACCGAATGGCGAGCGCGCTGGGGGTGCCGCGGTCGGTCCGCGAGGTCGCCTCCGTGATCTACCGGCGTGCGCTCAACGAGGACCTCATTCGCGGCCGCTCGATCGAGGGCGTCGCCACGAGCGCCCTGTACGCCGCCTGCCGCAAGGAGGGGATCCCCCGGTCGCTCGAGGAGATCGCGGAAGTCTCCCGCGTCGAGCGGAAGGAGATCGGTCGGACCTATCGATACATCTCGCAGGAACTCGGGCTGGAGATGAGACCGGTCGATCCGACGAAGTACGTCCCGCGCTTCTGCTCCGAACTCGGGCTCTCGAAGGAGGTCCAGTCGAAGGCCGCGGAGATCATCGACACGACGGCCGAAGAGGGCCTGCTGTCGGGGAAGTCGCCGACGGGGTTCGCCGCCGCCGCCATCTACGCCGCCTCCCTCCTCTGCAACGAGAAGAAGACCCAGCGCGAGGTCGCCGACGTCGCCCAGGTCACGGAAGTAACTATCCGCAATCGCTACCAGGAACAGATCGAAGCGATGGACATCCACGCCTGAGCCGACGGGAACCGGTCGGTCGCAACCGACGTGACATGGTCGGAGTGGGCCCGACCCTTCTTGTGGCGGCACGCGGTACGGGAGGGCGATGATCGACCTCCCCTGGCGTAACGACGACGCGGAGGGCGACCCCGCCAACGACGTCGACGGCGTCCCCACGAACGACGCCACGGCGGACGCCCACGACGAGGCGCTCGTCGTCTGCCGGTGTCAGGACGGCACCCTCGTCGTCTACGAGGACCGGGTAGTCATCGAACGGGCCCGACGTTCGAAGTTCGACGACACGACGGTTCCGTTCGAGGAGATCAGCGGCGTCGACTACGCCGGGGGGATCGCTATCGGCTACATCCAGCTCGAACTGGTCGGCGTCGCCCTCGACGCCGGTGGGCTCTTCTCGTCCCCGGTCAACGAGCGGACGCTCCACTTCGGTGGCGGCGGCCGGGACTGTGCGAAACGGGCCCGGGACGCGATCCTGGAGCGGGCACGGGGGTGACGGACCGCGTGGTCGCCGCTGGCCGGCTCCCCGGGCGTGGCCCGCAGCCGACAACCCTTATAGCCGAACGAACCCAATTCGGACTGGATGCGCCTCGACGACTATCTCGACATCGAGGCGAACGAGCGCGCCGAGCGCCGCCGCCTCGCCGAACAGAAGTCCTACGCCATCCTCGACCACCTCCAGACCTTCCAGGAACGGTTCGACGAGGTGGTCCAGGGCGACTCGATCTACGGGGGCGTCTCCCCGTCAATCTTCGTCGGCCGGGCGAACTATCCGCGGGTGTCGACGGGGATCCTCTCGCCCGTGGGCGTGGGCGACGACGCGGACGCGGCGACGTTCGAGACGAGCGCCGCGTGGTACGACGAGGGCGTCTCCATCTCCGACGTCTTCCGGCGGCGGACGTCGCTTCTGAACTCGAACCAGTCTACCGAGGTCGAGCGCGTCCACGACGCGTGGGACGGTTTCCTCGGCGTCCAGCGCGAGGTGGCGATCGCCGACCGTCCCGTCACCGTCGAGATCGGCCTCGACGGTCGGCCCGACCTCGACCTCGACCCCGGCCGCGACGACATCGCCACTCCGACGGGGCCGCGGGCCCGCGCTCGCTCCGCCGAACTCGGGGAGAACCCCCACGTCCCCCGGCCCGTCGAGAAGACGCTCGAGGACGACGACTGGAACGCCCAGGGGGCGATGACCTACCTGTACCGACGTGGCTTCGACGTGTACGACATCAACACGATCCTCTCCGCGGGGGCGCTCGGTCGAGGAGAGAACCGAAAGCTGGTCCCGACGCGGTGGTCCATTACTGCTGTTGACGACACACTTGGGGAGTACCTCCGTGGCAGAATCCGCGACGCGCCCTCGGTGGACGGCGTCGAGGTCTACCGCAACGAGTTCCTCGGCAACGCCTTCTGGGTCGTGCTCGCCCCCGGCCAGTGGGAGTTCGAACTCGTCGAGATGAAGGCCCCGGGGAGCGTCTGGAACCCCGACCCCGAGGCGGGCGTGTGGCTCGCTGCCGACCGCGAGGGTCGGGAGGGTCGGACGGGCTACGTCGAGGAGACCGCAGGTGCGTACCACGCCTCGCGGCTGGGCGTGCTCGAACACCTCGAGTCGCGGGGGCGACAGGCGAAGGCGCTCGTGCTCAGACACGTCTCCGACGACTACTGGGGTCCCTGTGGTGTGTGGCAGGTCCGCGAGAGCGTCCGCGACGCGTTCGACGAGGAGGGAGGCCGCGCGGAGACGCTCGGCGAGGCGGTCCGCTCCGTCTCGGAGTACCTCCCGGTGTCGCTCGGGCGGCTCCGACGGAAGTCGACGATGGTGTCGGGACTGCAGGCGACGCTGACCGACTTCGGAGCCGACGTGTGATTCCCTCTCCGTGTCGGGTTTGCCTCCCTCGAGGTGACGACCACGCATCCACGCATCCGGACGACGCGGTTCGACAGCGCAGGCCAGCGACGTGTCCGACCGGGGTACAACGGTAAAGTAGCTCTACCGCGGAGCTACGAGCATGAGTGACGAGGCCATCGACGACGTGGACAGGGCCATTCTGTACGCGTTACAGGAAGACGCCCGCAACATGTCTTCGGGTGACATCGCAGAGCGTGCGGGTACCTCCGGCAGTACCGTCCGCAAGCGTATCCAGCGCCTCGAGTCGGACGGACTCATCAAAGGGTACAGTGCCGAGATAGATTATCCGAAGACGGGCTACCCGCTTCGAATGTTGTTGTTCTGCACGGCCTCGATCCCCGAACGGGGCAGCCTCGTTCCGAAGATTCTGGACATCGACGGCGTCGTCTCGGTGCAGGAGCTGGTCACGGGCGAACAGAACCTGCTCGTGACCGCGGTCGGCGAGTCGGACAACGACGTCACGCCCATCGCCCAGGAACTCCTCGAGATGGGGCTCACGGTCGCCGACGAGGTGCTCGTGCGGAGCCACGAGACGACCCCTTTCGGCGGGTTCGATCCCGAGAAACGGTCGTCGGACCGATCCTGATCTCTCCGGGTGCATGGGCCCGCCGGTCGCTAAGAACGATCGGGAACGACCGAATCCGGCGGGGCGTCTCGGTCCAGGACGCCGAAGGGACTGACACGGTCACGGGCGACGGTGCCGGTCGGTCGACAGTGCAGTCACGTCTCCCTCTCAGGGACCGACAGGTGGCTCTATCGGGTCCGAACCATCGAGGGACCCCCGGAGGACGGGCGCTGATCCTCACGCCACCGGATCCGCCCTCACTTCCGTCGCGGGTGCCTACTCGACGTTTCCGGTGAACAGACGACCACGACCCGGTTCGCGTGCGCTCCCCACGTAGAGAGTGTTCTCGTGCTCAGACTTCTCGTGCTCAGACCATAATGTTCTATAATTCGGCATCTGAAGAACAGTTTGGGAATATAGTTAGATTTAATAGCTAATCTGTTCCTCTACTGCGTAGAGGCGACCGCAGACCGCGCTCGGGGTGGGGCGACGACCCGTCGTCGCGGTGGTGGGGTCGTCGATGGACCAACCGATGACAGGGCAAGACCGGACACCGACTGTGGGACAGCTTCCGACTCCAACGAGCAGGGGATCACGCGTGCCGACGACGCTGACGCGACTCGTGTGGTTCCTGTGGATCGCGAGCCTCGGGGTGCTCGCAGTCCACTTCTGGAGCGGCGAGACGTGGGAGCTGGCCGGAGTCGTGGTCGTCGACGGACTGACGGTCGTGATGTGGACGGCGGTGACGTTCTTCAGCGGCATCGTCCACAGCTACTCGCGGCGCTACATGGCCGGGAGTCGGACGATGGACCGGTTCTTCGGACGCGTGTTCGCGTTCACGCTGACCGTGATGGTGTTGGTCGCGGCGGACAGTTTCGTCCTGTTCGGGGCGGCGTGGCTCGTGATGGGGCTCGTGATGGCCGAGCTGATCGGCCACGTCGAGGGGTGGTCACAGGCACGGGCCGCAGCCTCGCTCGCGCGTCGGTACTTCCTCGCGAGTAGTGCGTCTCTCGCCGTGGGACTCGTGGCGCTGTGGTGGCTCACCGGGACGACGACGGTCTCCGGGACCGCGTCGACCGTCGGGACCACCTCGTCGTCGCTCGTGCTGCTCGCCGCCGGTGCGCTCCTGGCCGCCGCGATGGTCCAGTCGGCGCTCGTTCCGTTCCACACGTGGCTGCTCTCGTCGATGACGGCTCCCACGCCGGCTTCGGCGCTGATGCACGCCGGATTCGTCAACGCCGGGGGGATCCTCCTGGTACGCTTCGCGCCGGTCGTCACCGTCGACGCCAGCTTCATGCTCGCGATCGTCCTCGTCGGCGCGGCGAGCGCGCTGCTGGGCAAACTCCTGAAGACCGTCCAGACGGACGTCAAGGGCCAGCTCGGCTGCTCGACGGTCGGACAGATGGGGTTCATGATCATGCAAGCCGGGCTGGGCTTCTTCGGGGCCGCCATCACCCACCTCGTCCTGCACGGGTTGTACAAGGCGTACCAGTTCCTCGGCTCCGGCAGCCGAGTCGAACACGTGAGTCCGACGAGGACGACGGCTTCGGGCTCGTCGGGTCTCGTCGGCGTCGCCGTGATCGTCGGCACTGGCCTCGCAGGCGGCGCCCTGTTCGCCGGACTCACCGGCAAGGGGACCGCGCTGGACAGCGGACTCCTGCTCACACTCCTCGTCGTCCTGACGGTCCTGCACGCTGCCCGCGAGGTCGTCGTGCGGACCTCGATACCGGCCACGATCCGGTACGGCGCCGTCCCGCTGATCGCGCTGCCGGCGATCGCCGTCTACGCGGTGGTCTATCGGCTGATCGAGGGCCTCCTGGCCGGACTCCCCGCAGTCGGACAGCCGGCTGAACTGACGGCGGTCCACGGGCTCGTCGCCGCGGCGTTCGTCGTGGCGTACGTCGCCGTCGAGAGCGGCGTCTACCGGCGCAGCCACCGCCTGTACGCGGCACTGATGAACGCGACCAGACCCGCGTCGGACTCCCTGCTGCTCTCGAGGGAGGACTACCATGAGTACTGAACACGCCATCGAGGAGAGCATCGAAGCGGCGGCCGACGTGGTCGGCCCCGTCTGGCCGCTCCACTCGTTCGTGACGGCCAACCCGCTGGCTGGCTTCGAGGACGAGCCGTTCCACGAGGCCGTCGCGCACGCCGAACGGCTGTTCGGCGGCGACGGCTACCCGAGCGCAGACGTGTTCCGTCGCGCGCTCGAGTCCGGGGAGATCGACCCAGCGGTGGTGCGGGCCGAACTGGCCGCTCACGGCTACGACGACGACCTCGACGCGTCGCTCGACCGCATGGCCGCCGCGTCGAAGGACACGCTCGGCACGTCGACGACGGCCACGGATCGGGTCGACGCGGTGCTGACGAAGTGGCTGGCGGCGTTCCTCGACCAGGGACAGGCCGAGTGGCCCATGCCGAACCGCGAGCAGGGCTTCTACGCGGCGTTCCGCACCGTGGCTCGGTACGACGGCGACATCCCCGACGCGGACGCGCTCGTCGACCTCCCCGACCGGCCGGTCGACGCGATCCGTGACCGGCTCGCCGACTATCCCGTCGGCGAGTGGCGCGACGTCTTCGAATTCCAGCTGGCCGCGCTCCCGGGCTGGACGGGGTTGGTCAAGCAGCGTGTCGACGACCTCGATGCGTGGCAGTCGACGTATCCGATCACGCTCTCGGAGTATCTGGCAGTGCGGCTGACGCTCGTCGACCTGTTCGACGCGCCGCTCGCTCCCGCCGAGGCACCCGACGGCGACGCCAGCCACACCCCGGGAGAGCTGGACACGGACACAAACGAGGACGGCGGTGACGTCCCCCTCCCGGAACTCTGGCTGACCGCGTGGGAGGCGACCTACCGCGCCGAACTGGTCGATGCCCTCACCGAGGCGAGTGAATCGCTCGCCGACACGCCGGATGGGGACCGGCCGGACGCCCAGCTCGTCTTCTGCATCGACACGCGTTCGGAGATCGTCCGCCGGCACGTCGAGGCCGCCGGGAACTACGAGACGCACGGCTACGCCGGGTTCTTCGGCATCCCGATGCGGTACGCCGGCTACGACTCCGACGTGACGGTCGACGCCTGTCCGCCGATCCTCGACGCACAGCACTACATCCTGGACCGTCCCACGAGGACGACGAGCAGCGACAGAACCGGGTACGACCGCTGGCACGGGGTGGTCGGGTCCGCGACGCACGCGATCGAGCGTCTCAAATCCAACGCCGCGACGGCGTTCAGCTTCGTCGAGAGCGCTGGCGTGGGTTACGGGGCCGCCCTGGCCGCCCGGACGCTCCTCCCGGCACGCGTCCACGACCTGTTCGACACTGTCGACGGCCACGTCCCCGACGCCCACGAGTTCTGTGAGCCGCGGATCGATTACACGCCCGACCCCGTCTCGACGCTTCGGGCCGGCCTCACGCTCGACGAGAAGGTCGAGTACGCGGCGGCGGCCTTCGAACTCATGGGGATCGAGGAGTTCGCCCGCGTGGTCGTCTTCTGTGGCCACGCCAGCGAGACGACGAACAACCCGTACGAGTCGAGTCTCGACTGTGGTGCCTGCGCCGGCAACCCCGGTGGCCCGAACGCTCGCGTCCT
This sequence comes from Salinigranum salinum, assembly GCF_009176545.1. Classification (GTDB taxonomy): domain Archaea; phylum Halobacteriota; class Halobacteria; order Halobacteriales; family Haloferacaceae; genus Salinigranum; species Salinigranum salinum. The sequence goes on from NZ_VTOJ01000001.1 coordinate 1,432,759, forward strand.
CGCGGCGATCTGCAACGACGACGCGGTCAGAGCGGCCCTCGGAGCGCGCGGGATCGACGTCCCCGACGACACCGTCTTCGTCGCCGGCGAGCACAACACGACCACCGACGAGGTGGAGCTGTACGCCAGCAACGTGCCCGACACGCACGCGGACGACCTCGAACGGCTCCGCGCCGACCTCGCGACCGCACGCATCGGGGCCGCGGCCGAGCGCGCCGGTGACATGGGTGCCGACGCCGAGTCGGGAGTTCGTGAGACGGAGCGGCGTGCCGCCGACTGGGCGGAGACCCGCCCCGAGTGGGGGTTGGCCGGCAACGCGGGGTTCGTCGTCGGCCCCCGGGCGCTCACCGCGGGCCTCGATCTGGACGGCCGGTCGTTCCTCCACTCGTACGACTGGACGACCGACCCGGACGGCGACGCCCTCGAGGTGATCATGACCGGGCCGATGGTCGTCACGCAGTGGATCAACACGCAGTACTACTTCGCGACGGTCGACAACGGGGTGTACGGGAGCGGGTCGAAGGTGACACAGAATCCGGTCGGGAACGTGGGCGTCTTCCAGGGCAACGGCGGTGACCTGATGACCGGCCTTCCGTCGCAGTCGCTGCTGAGTGCGGACGACGAACTCTACCACCAGCCGCTCCGTCTCTCGACGGTCATCCACGCTCCGGTCGAGCGCGTCACCGACGTTCTGGCCGACCACGAGGCGATGCGCGGACTCCTCGACAACGGCTGGCTCTCGCTGACGGTCGTCGATCCGCAACGGGATCACCGGGCGTTCCACTACGACGGTGAGCTCGACTGGGCACCGAGCGACGAACCGGTGGCAGCGACGCCGGAATCGCCGACGAAACCCGCCCTCGCGGACGACTGAGCAGGTCGGTGCGACCGACTCGCGGCGAGTCGTCGCACCGACCCGGCGAACGCTGGTGCGGGCTCGCGACAGTCCCGTCGACCGGGACGAGACGCAGTGCATCGATCGGCACTCGTCTCGGTCCCTTGCCGACCGGCGTCACGGCGTCACGGACGGGAGGGGAACAAGGCATATAGTCGCGGGTGCCGGACCGTCGCGCATGGTCCCGCTGTTTCCCGGCGTCCCCGGCGGTCCGGAACTCCTCGTGATACTCCTCCTGCTGGTCGCGCTCTTCGGCGTACCGATCGTGATCGCCGTCCTCGGCTGGCAGTACCTCGCCGGCGACGACGACCAGATCGAAGCGCTGGAAGCCCGAGTGCGCGACCTCGAATCGGAACTCGACGAGGCGGACGACGACGAGTCGCGGGAGCGAACTGACGGATCGCAGGAGTGAGCAGGCGAATCGCGGGTGCCGGGGATCAGTCGTCGGCCGCGGCCTCGGCGGCCGTGTCGAGGTTTGCCCACGCCTCCTCGACCAGTTCGCCCGTCGTGGCGACGATGTCGGCCATCTCCTCGTCGTCGGGTGCCATCCCGACGAGTCGGGCGATGCGCATGATGCTGACGTGGTACACCTCCTGCACGCCGGGTTCGGTCTGCCAGACGACCACGTTGCAGGGGACGAGTCCACCCAGTTTGTTGCCGGTCGCGTCGAGCGCGCGGTCGGCGACCTCGGGGTTGCACGCGCCGAGGACGTAGTAGGGGTCGCGGTCGGCACCGATCTTCTCGTTCAGCAGGTCGGAGAGCGAGAACTCTACCGCGGTGCCGAACCCCGCCCGCTTGAACGCGTCGCGGACGTGGTCGATCGCCTCCTCGTGTTCCATGTGGAGGGTCGCGCGGTGTTCGCCGATGTCGTCTCCCGTGAGGACGGCCGGATCGATCGGAAGTGTCATCCAACGTCGGTTCGTCTGCGAGCGACGAAAAGGTATGGTAGTGTGGCGACAGAACAAGACCCTCGCGGGAGCGGGCTGGTGGTGACCGTCCCGCGGTCGTGCCGCGTCCTCAGAGTGGGATGGGGAGGAACGACAGCCACTCGAGGACCCGCTCGGGCGGAATGAGCGGTGGGTGGAGGACGAGCCAGTCGAGGAGCGCGAGCCCCAGCCCGTGGGCGACGATCGAGGGGAAGATGGAGTTGGCGTCGTAGTCGACGGCCCCGAAGAGGACGTCCGTGGGGCCCGACAGCAGGAGTTCGATCGGTGGCTTGCCGACGTGGTGGAGGGCGTACACCACGGGAGAGATGAAGACGCTCTTGAAGCCGATCTCCTCGCGGACCCCCACGCAGAGGAGGCCGCGGTAGTACGTCTCGGCGGCGATCACGACGACCAGCTGCTGGAGCGCGTGCGGGACGAACGCGCCGAGCGCCGTCGACGTCTCCCACATCGGGTAGTACGCCCGGATCGTGGGGAGCGAGGAGCCGACGAGATAGAAGGGGAGGACGAACAGCGCGACGAGCACGGCGTTGCGGACGGCGCGACGGTCGATCCGCCAGCCGAGGTGTCGGCCGTGCGTGACCGCGAGGGCGGCCGGGAGTGCGATGAACACGACCGCATCGCGGAGGACGCGCATCGTGAGGTCCCCTCGCGGGACGTTCCACGCGCTCCAGAGCACCGAGAGGAAGATCCCGGCGAGCAGCGTCCGCTGTACCCACGAGAGGTGTTCGAGCCGCCCGAGCGAGAACCGTTCGAGTCGCGTCACGCCCTCACTCGGTCTGGACGGGCCCGTTCCCGACGGCGTCCTCGACGGCCGACACGAACGACTGTCGCCCGTCGAAGTAGGTCACGTCGACCGACTCGAGCACGTCGGCCAGCGTCTGCGGGCCGCCGGGGGTGCGGACGACGCTCTCGCCTTCCTTCTCGACCACGCGGCTCTTCTCGTGGGGCCAGGTCAATCGCGAGGCGATCCGGGCGAGCGGCTGTCCCTCGACGGCCTCGCGCTCGCCGAGTTCGACGACAGGTCCCTCCTCCGCTTCGTCTTCGTCGTCTGCCATGCGAGTCGCTTGGCAATCGCCGACATTAATCCCTTCCCTTCCCGTCCGTGCCTGTCGACTATCGTCCCGTCCGTTCCCGTCGATCCGTCTCGCCCGTGGCTGTCGATCCGTCCCCACCCCGCTCGGCCGAACAGCCGACGGCGTCGGTGTCATGCGACCGTCTGACGTAGCGTTTTGTGTACGGGCAGTGTATCACGGGCGTATGACCAGTCTCTCGGAGGTGTACACCGGGGAGGGACGGTCGGGCGAACACCGCCCGGACCTCCGGCGGCTGTACGCGGGTGTGGGCCTCTTCCTGGCCGGCGCACTGCTCGTCCTGAGCGGCATCCTCGTCGCGGCGACCGACGTCCTGTACACGACTGCGACGGCTCAGGGGATCACGAACGGCCGTCACGTCGGCGGCGTCCTCGGCGGGATCGGCGTCCCGGCCGTCTTCCTCGGCGTCCTGACGATCCTCCCCTCGAAAACACGGACGCGCGCGGCCGCCGTCGTCGGGGCCAGCATCGCCGTCCTCGGCGTCGGCATGTTCTGGCACGCCTACCCGTGTCAGTGGTCCGGGTCGAACTGCGGCGCGGGGTTGATGGATCTCACTCTCCCCACCGTGGGCGTCTACTTCTTCGGGCTCATCACGACGTTCTGGTGGCTCTTCGTCGGCATCGCCAACTTCAAGACCCGCAACGCTCCGGGCGGCACGGTCCGGATGGAGGTCACCCGACAGGGAGAGACGAAGGTCGTCGAGATACCGAAACCCGGTGCCGGCAGCGTCGGCCTCTTCGGCTCACAGCCCGACGGCGGCGTCGAGACGCAGACCGGCACCGAGGGGACCGGCGACGGTGCCTCGTGGAGTTCCGCGATGTTCTCACCGACGTCGTCGTCCTCGCCGTCGCCCTCGTCCTCGTCGGCGGGAACCGCCACGTCGTCGCACTCGTCTTCGTCGTCTTCGTCGTCGACCCCCCGCCGGGCACAGGCCGCCTCGACGACCGCCTCCGACGGCGGTGCGTCCTCCTCTGACATCCGCTCCCCACTGGACGGGAGTGGCGACGACGGCACGGAGTTCCTGTCCAACCCGGGCGACGAACCCCGACCACGACAGGTCGGCGACACCTACTGCGGCAACTGCCAGCACTTCGACTACGTCCGCACCGACGCGGGCATCCAGCCGTACTGCGGTCTCCACGACGAACTGATGGACGACATGGACGCCTGCGAGGAGTGGACGCGGCGCTGAAGACGGAGGCGCGTCAGGTCCGTTTCCGACCCGCTTTTCACACGTTTCTGTCACGAACCGTGTCCGCGTCGAACGCTGTTCCTGTGACGACGTGTCCCTCGACAGAGACGTCGGACGCCGAGTGACTCTGGCTCGCCCGACGCACCGACGGTGGCACCGGGCTCACACTGAAGCGGTGAACCCTCACAGCCCCGCGATCCGCTCCCGCACGTCGTCCCAGTGGCTCCCCTTCCAGAACACCTGGCCGCAGTCACGACAGCGGTAACACGCCGTGTCACCGGGGTCGGGCGCGTAGTCGGGGACGTCCCCGTGTTCGTCGATCGCGTCGACCGGACCGTTGCACCGACCGCACCGCGCGGGCGTCCCCGCGAGCGACAGCTCGAACCCCGCTGATCGGAGTTCGCGGAGCTGGTCGTCGATCTCGCGCGCGTCGATGCGGACGCTGCCGGGGACCCGCGCGGCCAGCTGCCGGTCCCGCGTGAGGAGCGCTCTCCCCTCGGATTCGGCCACGGCGCGGAGGTCGTCGTCGGCCTCGATCCCGCGGTCGAGCGCGTACGCCGCGTCGTAGCCGCACATGCGGAGGTATCTGGCGAGCTTGCCCAGCATGGCGTCGAGGAGGAGTCGGTCGGACGGGTCGGCCATCGGCGTCAGTCCAGGTCGAGGAACCCACGGAGGTCGCCCACGCTCGCGGTGTTGAGCACGTCCGCGGCCTCGGCCCACCCCCGGCGCGCCGTGTGGACGCCGTAGCGGGCGTAGTCGAGTTCGGCGGGCGCGTGCGCGTCGGTGTTGACGACGACGCGTGCCCCCGCCTCGACGGCGGCGCGGACGCCCGGGCCCGGGAGGTCGAGCCGATGTGGGTTCGCGTTCACTTCCAGCGCCGTCCCCGCCTCGGCCGCGGCTTCCGCGATGCGCTCGTAGTCGAGTTCCAGCCCCGGTCGGCGATTCAACAGCCGGCCGCTCGGGTGGCCGAGCACGTCCACCTCGGGGTGTTCGACCGCGCGCACGAGCCGCTCGGTCGCCGCCTCGCGCCCCTGGTCGAGCGCCGAGTGGGGTGAGGCGACCACGACGTCCAGCCGCTCGAGCAGCGACTCGCCGACCGAGAGCCCGCCCTCGGCGTCGACGTTCGCCTCCACGCCGTGGAACACCTCGATCTCGACCGTGTCGGCCGCCTCTTCGACCGCGTCGGCCTGCTCCTCGAGTTCCGCGTCCGAGAGACCGACGCCGCCGACCATCCCCGGACCGGTGGCGTGGTCGGTCACCGCGTGGTAGTCGTACCCCCGCTCTTCGGCTCCGGCGAGCATCTCTGCGATGGTGGCGCGTCCGTCCGACCACTCTGTGTGGGTGTGGAGGTCGCCACGAATCTGATCGGTCGTCACGAGCGCCGGGAGGTCGTCCGCCGCCGCCGCGGCGATCTCACCGGTGTCCTCTCTGAGCTCGGGTGGGATCCACGCGAGGTCCAGCGCCGCGTACATCTCCTCCTCGGTTGTGCCTGCGACCCGCTCGCCGACACGCTGACCGGCGTCGGGGTCGTCGACGCCCGAGACGTCGAAGACGCCGTACTCGTTCATCTTCAGGTCGCGCGCGATGGCGCGGTTGCGGAGCGAGACGTTGTGTTCCTTGCTCCCGGTGAAGTACTGCAGCGCCGCCCCGAACTCGTCGGGGACGACGACGCGGAGGTCGACCCGGGTCCCGTCGGCCCGCACCGACGCCTTGCTCGTCCCGCTCTCGATGACGCTCGTCGCGTCCTCCCAGTCGGTGAACGCCGCGACGACGCGCTCGGCCGCCGCCGAGGCGACCAGCACGTCCACGTCGCCGATGGTCTCGCGCCACCGGCGGATGGAGCCGGCGACCGCGACGTCGCCAACGGCGTCGTGCCCGTCGAGGTGTGCGAGCACGTCGTCCGCGACCGGGCGTGCCTCGCCCAGGAGCGATCGCTCGCGCGACTGCCGGGCGAATGGGATGTTCTCGAGGATGTTCTCCTCGGTCTTCTCGCCGAACCCCTTCACCTCGCGGATCTCTTCGTTGCGAGCGGCGGCTTCGAGGTCGTCGAGCGTCTCGATACCCAGCGCCTCGTAGAGGCGGCCGACGGTCTTCGGACCGACGCCCTCGACGCGTGTCAGGCCGGCCATGTCGACCGGGAGGGCCGCGCGGGCGTCCTCCAGCTCCTCGATCTCGCCGGTCTCGAAGTACTCTATCACCTTCGATGAGATGGCGTCGCCGACGCCGTCGATCTCCGCCAGCGCCGCCTCGCCCTCCGTCGCGACGTCCTCGATCGGTCGGGGGTACTCGCGGATGTTCTCGGCGGCTCGCCGGTAGGAGTTCGGTTTGTACGAGACGTCCTGCGCCTCCAGCAGGTCGGCAAACTCCTCGAACAGCCCCGCGATCTCGTCGTTCCGGCTCATCGTCGGTTCGGTTTGTTCGCGTCCTCTCTCCCCAGCGCCTGCCGGAGGAACTTCATCCACCGCTTCTGGTCGGCGGCCTGCTGGGCCTTGGCCTCGCGTTCGAGGTCCGTCGGGCGGAGCTGTTCGAGGGCGTTCAGTGCCCGGTCGATACCGACGATGCTCTCGACGAGCGTCTCGCCCTCCTCGTAGGTGACCTCGTTTCGCTCGATCCGCTGGAGGCGTTGCAGTCGCTCGCGGCGGAGGTTCTTCTTCGCACGCTCGACCCGATCGTGCTCGCCGGGCGGAATGGTGTCCCGTCGTTTGATCTCGAAGACGAACTCCCGGAGGTTCACCTCCTCTCCCTGGACCGTGATCCGGTCGGGGATGTCCGCGCCGACGGTCGCGCCCTCCCGGTTGACGCGCTCCAACAGCTGTTTCTGCTGGTACTCTTTCACAGTCGTCGTTGTCGGGCGGCGGACTTTGGTGTTGCTCCTCCGGCACGGCCGACCAGCGGGGAAACGTCCGGCGTCTCCGAGGTGAGACGGCCGCCGTCTCCAGCGCGTTCCGTCCGAACCCGCCGTCGCGACGACTCCACCGGATGCGGTATCTCGGGCACGTCTCGGTGTGGCGAATCGTGACTGCCGTGCCGACGGGATTCGCTGTCGATCGCACATCGGGTCTGGCAACAGCCGGCGGTGTCGTCTCCACCGTACAGGGCACGGGACGCGTTCCGGTCGAAGCGCGGACCGGTGTGGACTGCTTGAAGAGCCGGGACGTGTAGCGGGCGCATTCTGTCCGCGTTTGACGCTGGAGAAGACACTTACCTCGAGCCGGTGTTCGATCGGACGGTATGGTACACTGCCCCGAGTGTGACGGCGAAATCGCCGACGAATCGGACGTCGAGTTCGTCGACCTCGACTCGAAGATGGCCGGACTCTTCAGATCCTCCAAACGGTTCTACGTCGTCGCGTGTAGCGACTGTGGCGCCGCCATCGGAAGCGGTGTCGCCGGTGGCGGCGGCTGAGAGCCGGTCACTGGCCGCGTCACCGTCTTCGAACGCTGCTCACGACGCCCAGTCACCTCTCGGCTGTTCGTCGATGCGGGTGTGAACACCCGATCTGATCGCCTCGGGTGCGCGAGCAGAGCGAGCGCACCGCTCCTCACGAAACGCCCGGACGAAAACGTGCCGTGACTCGCGCCCGGAGGCGCTCGGGAGACGACCTACCCGGTCGCGACTCCAGGCACCGACCTCCCGTCTCTCTCCGAGAGCCGCGACGTCTCCGGGCCGCTGACAGAAAAGAACCTTCTTGTGTCCCTCCTCGGAATGGGTCGGTATGGGATTGTTCGACCGATTGCGCGGGACCGACCACCCGCGCGTCGCCTTCATCGGAATCGACGGGGTTCCGTTCACGCTCCTCTCGGAGCACCCCGACGAGTTCCCGAACGTCGCGGCGCTCATCGACGAGGGGAGCGCCGGCCCGATCGACAGCATCGTTCCCCCCGAATCCAGCGCCTGCTGGCCCGCGCTCACGACCGGCGTCAACCCCGGTGAGACGGGCGTCTACGGCTTTCAGGACCGCGAGATCGGCTCGTACGACACGTACGTCCCGATGGGCCGCGACGTGCAGGCGACCCGGCTCTGGGACCGCGTCAGCCAGGACGGTCGCGACGCCACCGTGCTCAACGTCCCCGTCACCTTCCCCCCACAGCGGAACGTCCAGCGCATGGTGTCGGGCTTCCTCTCACCCTCGGTCGAGAAGGGCGCGTACCCCGACGAACTCCGCGACTACCTCCAGTCGATCGACTACGCCATCGACGTCAACGCCAAACTCGGCCACAAGGAGGACAAGACCGAGTTCATGGAGGACGCCCACCGCACCCTCGACGCGCGGTTCGAGGCGTTCAGCCACTACCTCTCCCAGGACGACTGGGACCTCTTCTTCGGCGTCTTCATGACCACGGATCGGGTCAACCACTTCCTGTTCAAGGATTACGAGCGTCTGAAGCCCGGTGCGACCGGCGACACCGAGGGGCTGAAAGAGGAGAACCGCGAGCTGTTCCTCGACTTCTACCGGCAGGTCGACGAGTATCTCGGGGAGATCCGAGCGATGCTCCCCGACGACGTGACGCTCGTCGTCGCCTCCGACCACGGCTTCACCTCGCTCGACTACGAGGTCAACTGCAACGCGTGGCTCCAGGAGAACGGCTGGCTCTCGTACGACGACGACGACCACGAGGAGCTCGGCGACATCGCCGACGACGCGCGGGCGTACTCGCTCATCCCCGGCCGGTTCTACGTCAACCTCGAGGGGCGCGAACCCCGCGGCTCGGTGCCACAGGAGGAGTACGAGGCGGTCCGCGACGAACTCAAATCGGAGCTAGAGGCGTGGGAGTCGCCCGACGGCCGGAAGGTCGCCGATCGGGTCGTCGAGAAGGAGGAAGCCTTCCGCGGCGACCACGACGAGATCGCCCCCGATCTCGTGATCGTCCCGAACCACGGCTTCGACCTCAAGTCCGGATTCAAAGAAAAGGAGTCGGTGTTCTCGCAGGGACCGCGCAACGGGATGCACTCGTTCGACAACGCGACGCTCCTCGTCGACGATCCCGGCGTCACGGTCGAGGACGCCGACCTGTTCGACATCGCGCCGACGATCCTCGACCTGATGGAGCTCGACTTCTCCCGCTCCGCGTTCGACGGCGGCAGCCTCGTCCAGCAGTGAGCTGATCAGGTGAGGTCGTCGAGTTCGTCGACGGCCCACCCCGACGCGCCCTCCGAGTTCGCGGTCTCCGCCACGGCCGTGGGGTCGGCCTGTGCCTCGCGTGCACGCTCGAAGAAGCGCTCGACCCGCGGGGTCCGCTCGACCCCACTCAGGAGGACGAGCGACGCGATCTTCCCGGTGGCGAGCGGGAAGTCGCCGCCGCGGACCTGCATGCTCCCCGTCTCGTCTTCGACCCAGCGTCGCGCCCGTTCGACGCCTTTCCGGGGGATCGCCTCCGACCGGCCGGCCACGACGACGAGCGCCGCGTCCGCCGTCGTCGCGTCGGGGACGCTCGTCCCCGTCAGGAGCGCCCGCCGGGCGGTACTGGTGACGACCGAGACGTTCTCGCCGGCGTCGGGCGCGGCGGTCGCGTCCGCGTAGCCGACCGCCGCGAGCTGGCCGTTGCGCAGCGTGTTGACGATCTCCGAGGCGTCGACGACCGACTCCGCGACCTCCTGTCCGGTATCGACTTCGCCGGCGGCGAGCAGGAGCCCGAGCCGGCGTGCGATGGCCTCGTTGATGCGGTCGTAGCCGTCACCGAGGCTCTCACCGCCCTGTCGGAAGGCGTCGTTGTCGACGAGAAGCACCGCGTCGGCCTCCCGGGCGAGCGTCTTCAGCGACCGGCCCGCGTTCGCCTGGTAGAGCGCCCCCTCGTCGCGCCCCGGGAGGACGCCGATCGCGTAGACGGGGCGGTCGTACACCCGTTTCAGCTCCTGTGCGAGCACCGGCGCACCTCCCGAGCCGGTGCCCCCACCGAGCCCCGCCACGAGGAAGATGGCGTCCACCTCGGACCTGACGGTGACGGCGTCGAGCACCTCGTTCGCGTCCTCGCGCATCACCTGTGCGCCGAGTTCGTTGTCGCCCCCGACGCCGTGGCCGGAGACACGGGACTGTCCGACGAGGAGTGACTGGACGGCTCGTGGGAGGGACTGGAGGTCGGCTGTGGCGGTGTTGACCGCGTACGCGCCACGGACGGCACCGTGTCCTCCGGCGGCATCGAACGCGTGGAGGGCACTGACGAGCTTTCCGCCCGCCTGACCGACCCCGATCAGGACGGATCTCATGCTTCGAGCGTGTAACTATCAGTGCTTCATCCTTTCGATCCGTCAGATTCGACCGGTTCTTCCCGAGCGTTTATGTGGGAGAACGCGGCCACCCGGTCGCATGACCGACGACCTGACACGCCGGCTGGAAGCGGTCGAACGGGCGGTGACCGACGGCCACACAGACCTCGCGGGTGTCGCCGACGACGCCGCGGTCGCCGACCGGCTCGCCGCGGTCGAGCGACGGCTCGACGACGTCGAGACGCGACTCGACGACCTCGACGCGACGACGCAGGCGCTCCGCGGCTACCTCGGCGGCGTCGACGGCGTCACGGAGGACGTCGAACGCCGTGCCGACCTCGCACTGGCGAAGGCCGAGGCGATCGAGGCGGCCGTCTTCGACGACGACGACGGGCTCGCCGTCGAACGGCTCGACGCCGGCAGGCAGAGGCCGGCTATCGACACCGACGACGACGAGGACTCGTCGACCGACCCGACCGGGTCACGGGAACCGACCGACAGCGCCGGCGGATCGGGACCGATCGACAGCGAGACGGCCCGTTCGCCGGTGGACCGCCTCCGGGACGTCCTGTGACCGCCGTCAGGACGCTCCTCACCGTCCTCGTCGCGGCGGCGCTCGTCGGTGCCTCGCTCCCCGCCGTCGACGACGCACGCGAGCAGCGGACGGCGATGCGGCTCGACGCGACGGCCACCCAGCTGTCGGACGCGGCCGCCACGCTCGTCGCCACCGACGATCCCGTCCCTCCCGGTGAACGAGGGGCGGCCAGAACGGTCGTCGTCACGATCCCTCGCGCCGGGTTCGCCGCCGCCCGTGCCGACTATCTCTCCGTCGGCGGCCTCCCCGGCGTGACAGCCCCCGCGACGATCGGCTACCGGGTCGCCGGGCAGCCACCACGACGGGTCGACGCTGGCGTGGCGTTCGTCACCGGCCCGGAGCCGCTCGTCCTCCCGCCCGGTCGCCACCGTCTCCGGCTGACGCTCGTCCGGACCCCGTCGGGGGTCGGCGTGCGCGTCCAGCCGGCGTTCCGCGAGTCGGGGCGGTCGGCACCTGCGACGCGGACGAACGTGTCGACGGCGACCCCGACGGATACGACCGAAACCGGTCGGCCGGCGCGGACGCACGAGCCGAACGTTCAAGTAGGAACACGCGGCCAGCGCGGTCCATGATCCACTCGCCCCTCGCGACGCTCTCGACGACGCTCGGAGTCGCCACGCTCGACACGGACGACGCCGCGTGCCGCTGTGACCCGTCGTTTCACGACCCGGCCGGAACGACTGGCGACCGCGGCACGGAGCTCCACGTCGACGCGTCGGACTGTCCCGGCGGCGGTGCTCTCGCCACGTCACCCGACTGTCGGGCGACGGCCGTCGACGCGCTGACCGAGCGGGACGTCGACGTCGTCCGCACCCGGGCCGGTGGCGTCGAGCGAACGTACCCCGCCGCTGCCACCGCGTTTCTCGTCGCCGCGGGTCGCTTCGTCGAGCAGGTGGAACACCACGACGCGGGGCTCGCCGCGCGGGCGACGCGCGATCCGCTGGGGGCCGCCCACGAGGCGACCGGCCGGGCGGGGCCGGTCGCACGCATCGCGGCCGAGACGGGGCTGGCACTCGGTGCTCAGCGGGCCCCGGACGAGGACGGCTACGAATCGGTGCTCCGGGCGTTCATCGCGCCGACGGTCGCCCGCTGTGACGTCGCCGTCGAGCCGCCCGCCGGGGCGACGCTGGTCGAGGGGTGGGAACTCGACTCCGGTGCGGCCGTCCGGTTGTACGACGTCCCCGAGCGACGCTCGGCGGGCGATCAGACGCGGTCTGCTGACGTCGACGGTGGCCGACGCTACCACCTCGTCCCCGCGTGGACGCGACTCGACGAGGACGCACTGGCGACGCTCGCTGCTGCCCGTCGACTGCTCGCCACTGGTGGCGTCGAGGGGGGCCAGCGTGCGCCGGGCCGGGCGGTCAGACGCGTCGCCGCCGACGACGATCCCGTCGACCGTCTCGCGGCACTCCTCGCGAAACACACGCGCGGCCACGGGGTACTCGACGACCTGTTCGCCGACACGCGCGTCACGGACGTCTCCGTCACCGACCCGGTGGCCGACAACCCCGTCCGCGTGGTCGTCGACGGCGAGCGGCTGCCGACGAACGTCAACCTCTCGCCGGACGGTGCGGCGGCGCTCGCCTCGCGGTTCCGTCGGGCCTCGGGACGGGCGTTCTCGCGGGCGACACCGACGCTCGACGCGACGGTCGAGACGTCGAACGGCCACCGGGTCAGGGTCGCCGGGGTGGCGCCCCCCGCGAGCGAGGGACTCGGCTTCGCCTTCCGGACGCACGACGAGACGGCCTGGACGCTCGCACGGCTCGTCGCGTGCGGGACGCTCCCGGCAGCCGCGGCGGGACTGCTCTCCGTCGCCGTCGAGCGCGGCGCGGCGGCGCTCGTCGCGGGACCGCGCGGTGCGGGCAAGACGACGGCCCTCGGGGCGCTCCTCTGGGAGCTCCCGGCGTCGACGCGGGTCGTCGCCGTCGAGGACACGCCGGAGCTCCCCGTCTCGGCGCTGCAGGCGGCCGGTCGAGACGTCCAGTCGATCCGGACCGCCCTCGACGACGGGGCGGTGCTCTCGCCCACGGAGGCGCTCCGTGCAGCACTCCGTCTCGGTGACGGTGCGCTCGTCGTCGGCGAGGTGCGCGGCGAGGAGGCGGCCACGCTGTACGAGGCGATGCGCGTCGGCGCGGCCGACGGGGCGGTGCTCGGCACGATCCACGGCGTCGGCGGCGACGCCGTTCGCGACCGAATGGTCACCGACCTGGGCGTCTCCGAACGCGCCTTCGGCGCGACCGACCTCGTCGTGACGCTCACGGCCCGCGCGGGGCGGCGCGTGACGCTCGTCGAAGAGGTGCGGCCGACGGCCGACGGCGTTCACTTCGTCCCGCTGTTCGAGACGGACGGGGTCGACGGCGACGGCGACAGTGCGGACCACCTGCTCCGGGCGACGGGCGTCGTCGACCGCGGCGAGAGCGCGCTCGTCGCAGACCTCGCCGCGCCCGACGAGTCGTACGCGGACGTCCGCGGGCATCTCGACCGTCGCGTCGCGGCCATCGAACGTCTCGCGGACGCCGGACTCACGGACCCGGACGACGGGGGGTACTGAGATGTCGGCGACGCTGGTCCGGACGACCCGTGCGCTCGCCCGGCTCTGGCCCGCGGACGTGACCGACCCCGATCCGGCGCTCGAACGGCAGCTCTCGTTCCTCGGCGTGCCGCTCTCTGCGGCCGACGTGCTCCGCGCCGGCTACGCCGGCGGTGCTGTCGTCGCGCTCCTCGTCGGGACCGTGGCCGTCGCGGGCGGCGTCGTCACCCACCTCGCCGTCGTCGTCGCCGCGACCGTCGGGCTCGCGGTCGTCCACGGCGTCCACCGGACGCCCGCCGCGCTCGCCGCCGTCGAACGGACCCGGGCGCTCTGTGCGACGAGCGACCTCGTCGGGCGCGTGGTGCTCCACGCGCGGATCACCGGTGCCGTGGAGCCGGCGGCCGTCTTCGCCGCCAGAACGGGTGAGGGTCCGCTCGCCCGGAGTCTCGACGACCACGTCCGCCGTGCCGCGGGCGTCCCGGGGAGCGGGCTGGAAACGTTCGCGGCCGCGTGGCGGCCCTGGTTCCCCGCACTCGACCGGGCCGTCGAACTCGTCACGACGGCCGTCGACGCCCCGTCCGGGGAGCGCCCGGCGCTGTTCGACGCGGCGCTCGAAACCGTGGTCGACGCCACGCACGAGCGTATGGCGTCGTTCGCCGCCGACGTGCGAGGACCAGCCACCGCCGTCTACGCGTTCGGCGTCCTGCTCCCCCTGGCGCTCGTCGGCGTCCTCCCCGCCGCCCGCGTCGCCGGGACCGGCGTCTCGCTGACCACGCTCGCCGTCGTGTACGACCTCCTGCTCCCCACCGCCCTGCTCGCGGCGTCGGCGTGGCTGCTCGTGCGCCGTCCCGTGACGTTCGCGACGCCGTCGGTCCCCCGGGACCACCCCGACGCACGAGTACCGTGGTGGCGTCCCGTGATCGCGGGCGTCGCGACGGCGGGCCTGTGCTGGCTCGTCGCGACCGCCCTCGTCGGTGCGTGGGCCGCCCCCGTGACGGGGGTCGGGTCGGGGATCGGTGCGGCACTCGTCGTTCGGTTCCACCCCGCCGTCGGCGTCCGCGCCCACGCCCGAGCGATCGAGGACGGTCTCCCCGACGCGCTCGCGGTCGTCGGCCGCCGGGTTCGCGACGGGACGTCGGTCGAGGCCGCCGTCGCGGCGACCGGTGCGGAACTCTCCGGCGAGGCGGCCGAACTGTTCGCCACGGCGTCGGGGATCCAGCGACGCCTCGGCGTCACGCTCCGGGAGGCGTTCTTCGGCGAGTTCGGTGCCCTCTCGACCCTGCCGAGCCCGCGGACTCGAGCGGCCGCGGCGCTGTTGTCGGTCGCGGCCGTCGAGGGCCGACCGGCCGGCGACACCGTCGTCGCGATGGCCGATCAGCTCCGTTCGCTCGAACGCGCTGAACAGGCCGGACGGCGCGAACTCGCGGCCGTGAGCGGGACGCTCGCCAACACAGCCGCCGCGTTCGGGCCGCTCGTCGGAGGGGCGACGGTCGCGCTCGCCGCGCGGATGGCACGCGTCGAGGCCGGACCGACCGTCGGCGACGCCTTCTCCGTCCCCGGGCTGGGAACCGTCATCGGGGGGTACGTCCTCGTCATGGCGGCGACACTGACCGCGCTGGCGACCGGGCTCGAGTCGGGGCTCGATCCGACGCGTCTCGGCTACCGCGTCGGCGTCGCGCTCGTCCTCGCGGCCGTGACGTTCCTCGTCGGTTTCGTCGCCGCCGGCCTGCTGGTGTGAGCCGTCGGCGCGTGAGGGTTTTTATACGAACGGGCGGCCAGACGGCCCATGTTCGACACCCCGATCGACGCGTGGTACGCCTGGCTCGGTCTCTCGGTGGCGACGCTCGTCGTGTTCGGCGTGGTGACCGCGTTCCCGGCGACTCCAGCGCCGGACGCGGCCGGTCTCGCGGAGACGATCGACCAGGTGGCGACGAGCGACTACGACACCACTGCTCGCCACCCGATCACCGCTCGCACGGTACGGCTCGGTCCCCGACGCGTCGGCCTCCGAAACGACGCCGGGACGACACACGCGACACTCGCCTACCCCGTCGTCCCCGTCGTGGGTGGGACGCCGCTCGCCCGCGTCCTTCGTGGGGCCGCCCCTTCGGCGACCTTCGAGTCGCCGCAGGCGTTCGCACGGGCGGCCGAAACCGCCCGGGAACGACCCCCACAGTGGCGACCTGCCGGCGAGGCGGTCGTCGTCCGTCGTCTCACCTGGGCCGGCGTCGACGTGACGCTCGTCGGCACCGTTTCGGACGGTGAACTGCCCGCCGTCGATGCGGCGGTACGGTCGCAGGCGCGAGGTGAACGCGCGTGACTGCGAGCAGCCGTCACGCGACCGGTTCGACCTGCCGTCCGACGCGGCCCAGCGGTGCCGCGGGTCGCCGCGCACGAACCGGTGACGTCACCGGCCGCCGTGGACAGGTCGAGCCGCTCGCGGCGCTCGCGGCGCTCTTCGCCGTCTGTGTCGGCCTCTCCGTGTACGCGGTCGTCCTCGCCGACGCGGGCCACCCGACGGAACGCGATCTGGCGGAGCCGACGCTCGCGGCCGTCGACGACGCGGTCTCGGTCGGCGGGGTCGTCCACCCGCAGCGTCTCGACCGGGCGCTCGCCAGCGGACCGTCGGGTTGGCGACTCAACGTCACCGTCGCGACCGACGACGCGCGGTGGACGGTCGGTCCGTCTCCGACCGTGGTCGGTGACCGATCCTCCCGCCGCGTGAGCGTGCGACTCGGCCCCGGACGCGTCCGTGTCGGCCACCTCCGCGTGGTGGTGTGGCGATGATTTCGGATCGTCGTGGCGTCAGCACGGTCGTCGACACGGCGCTGTTCCTCCTGCTCGTCAGCGCGGCCGTTCTCGGCGTCGCGACCGCGAGTGCCGACGGGATCGGCGGCTCCGGCGACGACGGTGCGGGCGACCCGGCGCTCACCGACCGCGACGAGGCCACCGTGGAGACGCTCGCGACGTCGACTGCGACCGTCCGGTACGACCTCGGAGTCGACCGCCGGACGAACGCGACGGTGACGCGCGTCCGGCACGGGAGTCTGGCCGGACTCCTGGCGGAGGCCGCCGTGGCCACGATCGCGGTCGACGACCGCCGTCTCTCCCCGTTCGCCGAGGGGTTCGTCGTCGGTGTCAGCGAGGCCGTCCGCCCGACGCTCGACGGCCGGACGCAGGTGGTGGCGACGTGGACGCCGTTCCCCGGATCGAACCTCCGGGGGCGGGTCGTCGTCGGTCCCTCGCCGCCACCCGGCGCGGCGATCCACGCCGCGACGCTCTCGGTCGACAGCGGCCTCCCACCGGCCCGCGAGGCTGCGCTCGCCGCGACGGACGCGGGCCACGGCGGCGTCGCCGACGCCGTCGCTCGGCACACCGTTCGCGGGCTGTTTCCGGTGCGGCGGACTCGGGTTGCGCTCGACGGGGGAACTGGCGACGACGACACCGGCGACGGCGACACCGTCGACGCCACTGTCACTCGCACCCGGTTCGAGCGGACCGCGTCGGCGTACGGTTCGGACGCCGCGCTCGAGACCGGCGTCGTGCCGGCGACCGCCGACCTCTCGGCGGCGGTCGCGAACCGATCGGAGACGACGCTCCGTCAGCGGTTCGAGACGCCGCGGACGGCGGCCGAGTCGGTTCGGACCGGTCGCGTCACGATCGTCGTCAGGACGTGGTCCTGATGCGGCTGGCAGACGACACCCGAGGCCGGATCCCGTTCGCGCTCGTCGGCGTGTTGCTCCTCCTCGGCAGCACGACGTACGCGACCACGCTCGCGACCGACGGCGTCCGGGTCGACCGCGACGTCGAGGTGGCGATGGACCGGGCGACGGCGGCATCGGAGACGGCGCTCCGGACCGCCGTTTCGCGCGCCGCCCGCGACGCTGCGCGGACGCCCGTGGTCGCGCCGGCGAGCAACTCCTGGGGCGACGTGTTGAACGACTCCCGCCCGTTCCGGGACAGCTTCCGCGTTCGGATCTACGCTGCCGCCCGCGAGGGCTTCGATCGGGCGGCGTACACGCACGGCGACGTCACGGCGGCGGCGTCTCTCCCGCCGACGCCGACGCCAGCGGCGCTCGACGCCGAACTCGACCGGATCACCGTCGTCGGCGTCGAGAACGGCACCGCCCTGCGCGTCACGGTCCGAAACGTCTCGGTGGTCGCCCGGCAGGACGGACAGGTCGTCGCCCGCGAGACCCGGAACCGCACCGTCACCGTCGCGACGCCGGTGCTGGCCATGCACGACCGCACCGTCCGGTTCGAGCGCTCGCTCGAACGCGGCCCACTCGAGGGCCGTGGGCTCGGCCGCAGGCTCACCGCTCGACTGTACCCGCTGGCCTGGGCCCGCGGCTACGCCCAGTGGAGCGGTCTCCCGATCAGCAACGTCCTGTCCACGCGGCACGTGGGTGTGGCGACCAACGGGGCCGTACTCGAACTCCAGCGCGAGGCGTACGGTCGGTCGGACCCGACGGGGCGGGTGGGGTACACGCGAGCGCTGGTCAGACTCGGCGTAGCGGACGCCCGTCAGGGCGTGAGCTCACCCGCGACGAGCGTCGCGGCGAGCCTCACGGACTCCGCGGGAACCCTCGATCCGAACGACGTTCCCGAACGCGTCCCGCGCCTCGCGGTTTCGGACGCACCCGGTCCCGACGACGAGATGACGGTGGGGGTGAACGAGACCGCCGACCGTGCGTTCGTCGCGTTCCTCGTCGGGAGCGGCGGTCCCGGGTTCGACGACACGCTCGCGCGAGCGTACAGCGCGGAACTCCGGGCGCGGACGACGGCCACGTTGCTGGAGACGGAGTCGTGGCCCCGGCCACGAGCGCCGTCGCCCGGCGCGACCCTCGAAGACGAGACAGTCCAGCGCGACGCGACGGTGGCCCCCGGCGACGGACCGCTCCCGCCGACCGTCGGCGGCTGGACCCGGTTCCGGAACGCGACTCGCGAGGTGACCGTCACCCACCGCATCGAGTGGACCTGGGCGCGAGGCAACGAGACTGTCACCCGGACGGCGACAGTGACCGAACGGTACGCGGTCGGCGTCGCCGTCGACGCACGCCCGATGCGACTCGAGAGTGTTCCGGAGCGCCCGATCGACCCGCTGTTCGAGCGCGGCGGCGCGCTGGACGGTCCCAACCTCGCGGACGCCCCCGACCGATCGACGCGGTTCGTGGGCGCTCACGGCGGTGTCGAGAGCATCGCAGCCCGGCGCGCGCTCGCCGGTTCGCACGAGCCCAACGGGACAGTCACCGGCGACCGTCCCGCCGACCTCGACGGGTGGGTGTACGACGACCTCGCGTCGCTCCGGCGCGAGGTCAGGAACGTCTCCGTGGCCGTCCCTGCCTCGCGTGCGGCGACGGGATCGGCGAACCCTTCGGCTCGACTCGCCGACCGCCTCCGCGAGCGCCGCTCAGCCCTCGTCGCCGCTCCCGCTCGATACGACGGCGTCGCCGACCGGGCACGCGTCGCCGCCCGTGCGGCGTATCTCGATCGGGTCATCGCGCGTCTGGACGGCCGGACGACGGCCACGACGGACGCGAACGCCCGGCTCGTCGAATACCTCCGGACGCGCGACGTCGACCTGCCCGGTCGGACGACCGACGTGTTGACGAACCGGACGGCGATCCCCCGCGACTCGCCCCCCGTCGCGGGTCCGCTCGGCGGCGAAGACGTGTTCGTCCCGCAGGGCGGTCCCGCGTACCTCGACGTACGAGGGATCGACGAGAGCGACGCCGCCTGGACCGAACGGACCGGGACGGACTACCCGCTGGCGACGCGCAACGTCAACGTCTTCACCGTCCCGTACGGTGACGCCGCGGACGCCGTCGTCGGCTCCGTCGCCGGAGCGAAGACCGTCCGGCTGCACACGGCCGCCCTGACGCTCCGGGCCGCCGAGAACGTCGCCGCTGCCGACGCGAACGCCGACCTCCGAACCAGGCGGGCCCTCCTGCGCGGGGAGATCAACGACTCGCTCGTGGCAGTCGACCAGCGGGTGGACGACGTGCTGTTTCGGGAGACGTCGCTCGGCCCGCACGAGCGCCGCCGCGCCGTCGACGACGCGTTCGCCCGATGGGATCGCCCCTCGGCCAGGGCGCTCGCGGTCACGAACGGCTCGTTCGTCCCGGCGGTCGTCGACGAGGCCGGTGTCGAGGGCCGCGCCGCCGACCGACTCCGCGTCCACCTCCGCGTCGCCGTCGCCGACCTGCGCGACTCCCCGGAGACGCGCGTCGACCACCGGCCCGTCAACAGCACGGCGAGCACCGTCCGGCGGGTGTCGACGACCGTCGCCACCGAGGCGCTCGGAACCGCCGTCGCGAACGGCACCGAGCGGCTCGCCGCCCGGACGAAGGGGACGGCAGTCGTCCTCCCGGCGGGACTCCCGTTGCTCCCGACGCCCGCGAACTGGTACGCCACGGTGAACGTCTGGACGGTCAGCGTCCGGGGCGAGTATCCGCGGTTCGCGGTCCGGAGCCGCCGGGGCGCTCCCGGTGAGACCGTCACGTACGTCCGCGACGGTGGCGTCGCGGCGCTCGACCTCGACGGGGACGGCGGGACGGAGGCACTCGGCACGGCCGAACGCGTCGACGTCTCGGTTCGGACCGTCGTGGTCGTCGCCGTCCCACCGGGCAAACTCGGTGTCGGCGACACCGACGGACAGGCCGTCGAGACGTCGCCGGGGTGGGGATCGACGGGAGGGGATCCGGAGTGACAACGGTTTTGACCCCGCCGCATCGACAGACGGGCATGCTCTACGACGTGGTCGACGACCCAGCGTCGCGGACGGCGTCCGAACTCCGTGCCGCGTACGAACGGGCGCTCGCCGACGTGGTCGACACCCACGGCGTCGCGGCCGTCGCGGCCGACGCCGACGTCGACGAGGACCGGCTCCGCGCGCTCGCCGCGGGCGACGACCTCGATCTGACCGTCGAGGAGGCGATGGCCGTGCTCGCCGTCGACGCCGACCGCGACGCCGAGACCATGGCGCTCGAACTCCGGGACCGGCTCCTGATGGGGATGACGACCGGCGTCCTCGACGTCGACACGCTCGCCGCCGAGACGGGTCTCGACATCTCGGGCCAGGAGGTCCAGCAGTCGCTCGAGGGGCGTCGACAGACGACGCTCGACGAACTCGCGGCGATCCACCGCGTCATCGCGACCCGGAACCAGTAACCGGGGGTGCACTCGTGCACATCGTCGTCCTCGGCTGTGGCTACGTCGGACTCGAACTCGGCCGTCAGCTCCGCGACCGTGGCCACGACGTCGTCGGCGTCCGGCGATCGGACGAAGGTCTCGATGCGGTCGCCGAGGCGGGACTCGACCCCGTGCGTGCGGACGTCACCGACCCCGGGTCGCTCGCCGACCTCCCCGACACCGACTGGCTCGTCTTCGCGGCGAGCTCCGGCGGCCGCGGCGCCGACGCTGCCCGGCGGGTGTTCGTCGACGGGCTGGAGAACGCCGTTGAGGAGTTCTCGGCGCGCGAGTTGCCACCGACGCGACTGGTGTACACGTCGTCGACCGGCGTCTACGGCGACCACGACGGCGACTGGGTCGACGAGGAGACACCCCTGGAGCCGACGACCGAGAAGACGCGCGTGCTCGCCGAGGCGGAGGACGTGGCGCTGTCGGCCCCGGTGCCCGCGACCGTGACGCGGTTCGCCGGGCTCTACGGCCCGTCGCGGTACCGCCTCGAACGCTACCTCAAGGGCCCCGTGACCGACGGCTACCTCAACATGGTCCACCGCGACGACGCCGCCGGCGCGGTCCGGTTCGTCCTCGAACACGGTGACGCCCCCGAACGGGACCGCGATGTCGACGGCGTGCTCCTGGTCGTCGACGACGAACCCGTCTCGAAGTGGACGTTCGCCGACTGGCTCGCGGACGCCTGCGGCGCCGAACGGCCGCCGAAGCGGACCAAGGCGGAGCGACTCGCCGCGGGCGACCTCTCGGAGGCGGCCCGTCGTCGGATCCTGACGAGCAAACGCTGTTCGAACGACCGGCTCCGCGAACTCGGATACACGTTCGAGTATCCGACGTTCCGCGAGGGCTACCAGGCTGCCGTCGACGCCTACCGCGAGACACCCTGAGGGATTTCGTCCCTCGCGAAGCGACAGGACGTGGGAATCTTCATGAACTTCGACATAGACAGGGCGGGTATGCCGCCACGAACGGACGCGGCCGCCGTCGTCCCCGACGGCGGGTCGGTCATCGACGCGGTCGGGTCGCTCGTGCGCGCGTACCCCGAACTCGTCGTCGCGGTCTTCCTCGCGGCGGTCACGCTCGTCGGCGGTGCGTACGCCATCCTGCGGTTCAAGCGACCGACGGGGACGCGGTTCCTCGAGGCGCTGGCGAGTCGCGACGAGGTCGCGGTGCTGATGCATCCGAACCCCGATCCCGACGCGATGGCCGCAGCCATTGGTGTCGCCTGTCTCGCGCGTCAGGTCGACACGGAGGCGACCCTCCAGTACACGGGTGAGATCCGTCACCAGGAGAACCGCGCGTTCC
The DNA here is from genome assembly GCF_009176545.1 of Salinigranum salinum. GTDB lineage: Archaea > Halobacteriota > Halobacteria > Halobacteriales > Haloferacaceae > Salinigranum > Salinigranum salinum. The sequence goes on from NZ_VTOJ01000001.1 coordinate 1,454,715, forward strand.
GGACCGTCCTCAACCTCGACATGACCCCCATCGAGCACGTCTCCGAACTCGCCGCCGAAGCCGTCGTCCTCGTCGACCACAACGAACCGCGGGGGTTCGCGGGTGCCGAGGGCGTCCTCCCCTTCGCGGTCGTCGATCACCACCCCGGCGACGGAACCGGTGAGGCGTTCACCGACGTCCGGACCGACTACGGCGCCTGTTCGAGCATCGTGGCCGAATACTTCCGCGACGTGGGTGCGACGCCGGTCCCCCCGGACATGCACGCCTCGGAGATCCCCGCCGAGTACACGCTCCCGTCGACGATCTCGACGGGCCTCCTCTACGGCATCCTCACCGACACGGACCGGCTCATCGCCGGCTGTTCGGCCCCGGACTTCTCCGCGGCGGGCTACCTCTATCCGGGGATCGACGAGGACCTCCTCAACCGGATCGCCAATCCGGAGGTGTCGAAGGAGGTGCTGGAGGCGAAGGCGCGCGCGATCGCCGGCAAGCAGGTGCGCGGCCCGTTCCTCGTCAGCGACATCGGCGCGCTCTCGAACCTGGACGCGATCCCGCAGGCCGCGGACGAACTCATCAAGATGGAGGGCGTGACGGCGACCGTCGTCGTCGGCGAGAAGAGCGGGAACATCTACCTCTCAGGCCGGTCGCGCGACGATCGCGTCCACATGGGCCGTACCCTGGAGGCGGCACTGACCGACATCCCCGGCTCCTCCGCCGGCGGCCACGCCCGGATGGGTGGCGCGCAGATCATGGGAAACGACGGTGTCGTCGACACCGACGGCGGCCTGCGCGTCGAACGCGAGGCGCTCGTCGAACGGCTGTTCGACTCGATGTCCGGCGAGACGTAGCCGTGAATCCGGGCGTGACGAACGGGCCGGACAGGTGTTCGGTTCGACGATCCCGAAGCGGTAGTCCGAACCGACTGGAGTGAGGCGCTCCGACGTCGACGACATGGAGCGCACACGTACACCCGTGACCGTGCAGTCGCCCGGTCGGTGTGGCCTCCCCTCTCGACTCGTTCGTGTCACTCGCGTCACTCGCTCGCCTCTCGCGCGAGTCGCTCCGGTCCGTTCGCCGCCGCGCGCCAGCCGCGAGTGCCGCAGTGCGCTGCGGTGGCGCGTGCCGGCGCAGCCACGGAGACCGCACCTCACTCACCCGAGGGACGACCGAGCGGGTGACCCGACGGAGGGAGCGAAGGAGTCGGACGAGGTGGTCTGCGGTCTCGCTTCTCTGGTGCCCGTGCGGTCTCTGTCCCGTCGATCCGGTCGAGGGAGCAAACGACACGTCCCGATCTGCCGCCAACGTCTCTCACGTCTCGCAAGGAGTATTCCGGTCGACGAGGATGGTCGCGTTAGCCCTCGATCGGCCGCCATTCCCATGCCTCGCCCGCCTGCGTGATCTGTCCCAACCCCGGTTCGGGGAAGTGATAGGCGAGCACTGACACGTGTTCGGCTGCAGCGTCCTCCAAAAGCCGTTCTCTGGTTGTGACAACCTGATCTGGATCGTGATCGGTGACGCCATACCACGTCGGGTGTGCGAGATGGATCGGGTGAAGCACCGTGTCGACGAGATGCAACAGGTGGTCGTCCTCGGAAGCGACCGAAACGGCCACGTGGCCGGGAGTGTGTCCTGGTGCCGGAAGAACACGAACGCCCGGAACGACCTCCGTTTCGGTGTCGCTGTCGACGAGTTCGAGTTGCTCCCTGATTGGTGGGAGTACCTTCCGGGGCACGTCACGGAGTACGGATCTGATGTCGTCGCCCACGGCAAGACCGGACAGATCGGGCTCCGAGGTCCAGAACTCCCACTCCGTGTCCGGCATGATATATCGCGCGTCCCGGAACGCTGGTTCCCCCTCGTCGTCCACGCAGCCTCCAACGTGGTCCGGATGACCGTGGGTGAGCAGCACCGTATCGATATCCTCGGGCTCGACACCCCCCTCGGAGAGGTTCGCACGTAAGTTCCCAGTCGTTGGCGCCAGGTCGCCGGCACCGGTGTCAACCAACACAGTGTGGTCACCCGTCTCGATCAATAGGCCCGGGTAGGGACTGACGTACTCTTCCCAGTGATCCGGATCGATGTCGTGATCGCGTAGCGCCTGTGCCCGGTCTGACTCGGGCGCATTGGCGAAGAACATCTGTGCGGGGTGGGGGTACGCGAACGTCCCGTCTCGCACGATGGAGCAGTCGAACGTCCCGACGGTAAACCGGTAGGTATGCTTCGCCGCCATTATGTATCACTAGCAATCGTGTAGGACCTCTGGAAACAAAAGGGTGAACAGGCCGTCCCCCGGGAGACGAACCAGGTCCTCTCGACCGGTCGTGACTCTCCCGTCCACTACGTCCGATAGCGCCGGTCTGCTGTCTCCACCCTCTCCACTCGGCACCCGGCTTCTGATCGTGTTCGAGTCGGTTTCAGTTGTCGCGCCGAATAGAGCGCGGGTCCCGGTCGGGAGTGTCTCCCCGGAACCTCCTCTTCGGGGTCGGTCGACAGTTCCACACTCACGCGCCCCAGGAGCGGTGCCAGTCTCGCGACGGAGGCTTCCGTACCGTCGGGTCGATACCGCGGAGCGATCACTCGTGGGGTCTCCACGTCGTCACGTACTGCCTCACGGTGTCTCCCTCGGTTTCCTCGTGGTCGAATCCACCATCGAGAAAGAACTTTACGTCTCACCGTTACGTCTTGACATAGCATGAACCGACCGATGACGACGCTCGATTTCCTCGACAGAGGGGTCGACGTCTATGGCGACGCCGTCGGTGTGATCGCCGACGACGGTACCGAGTACACCTACACCGAGTTCGGCGAGCGGGTCGACCGCGCCGCGGCGGTGCTCTCGGGTCTCGGCATCGAGGAAGGCGACCGCGTGGCGCTGCTCTCGCCGAACACACACTGGTTTCTGGAGACGCTGTTCGCGACCAACGTCCTCGGTGCCATCTCGGTCCCGCTCAACTACCGGCTCATCGCCGGGGACTACGAGTACATCCTCGACGACTGTGGGGCCCGGGTGGTCGTCGCCGACCACGCTTTCGCCGACAAGATCGAAGCGATCCGCGACCAGGTCCCCGCCACGACCTTCGTCGCCAACCCGGCCGACCGCGTCGACGGCGACTGGCGCGATTACGAGACTCTCCTGGAAGAGGCAGACCCCGACGACGTCGAGCGGCCCGACATCTCCGAGGACGACCCCGCGACGATCAACTACACGAGCGGGACGACCGGCGACCCGAAGGGTGTCGTCAGAACCCACCGCACCGAACACTGGCACGCGCTGGTCGCTACCCACCACACCGAGATCACGGACGACGACGCCTACCTCTGGACGCTCCCGATGTTCCACGTCAACGGGTGGGGCTATCCCTACATGATCACCGGCGTCGGCGGGACGCACGTCTGCCAGCGCCACTTCGACGCCGAGGACGCCTTCGAGCGAATCCACGCCCACGACGTGACCTACCTCTGTGGCGCACCCACGGTCCTCGAATCGCTGATCGACCACTACGAGAACCACGACATCGCGGCGACCGGCGACAAGCCGGTCAGGATCGCCACGGCGGCCAGCCCGCCGCCCAAGTCGACCATCCGGACCGTCGAGGACGAACTCGGCTGGAACATCCTGCACGTCTACGGACTGACCGAGACCGGGCCGCTGATCACAACGAGCAACTCGCCGCGCCGGATCGAGAGCGAGGGTCGCCTCACGGTCAAGACCCGCCAGGGCCACGCCATGCTCGGGACCGAAGTGCGCGTCGTCGACGAGGACGGCGAGGACGTCCCTCGCGACGACGAGACGATGGGCGAGATCGTCGTCCGCGGCAATCAGGTCATGGATCGCTACTGGAACAAACCCGAGCGGACCCGCGAGGCCTTCAGCGACCGGGTCGACGGGTGGTTCCACACCGGCGACATCGCCACTGTCGACGAACGCGAGATGATCTCGATCAAGGGCCGCAAGAAGGACGTCATCATCAGCGGCGGCGAGAACATCTCCAGCGTCGAGGTCGAGGACGCGCTCTACGAACACCCCGACATCGAGCGCGTCGCCGTGATCGGCGTCCCCCACGAGAAGTGGGGCGAGACGCCAAAAGCGATCGTCGTGCCCGTCGACGGTGCCGACCTCACCGAGGAGGGAGTCATCGCGTTCGCCCGCGACAACCTCGCGCACTTCAAGTGCCCGACCGTCGTCGAGTTCGTCGACGGCCTCCCCGAGACGTCCACGGGGAAGATCCGCAAGTTCGAACTCCGGGAGTCACACGGCGACCCCGCTGCGTGACCCCGTCCGTTCCGGCCCGCTCGCCGTCGGCCCCCGGTTGAACGAGAGAACGAAGTGTAACACGCGTGCCGGTCACACCCTCTTGCCGACCACGTCCGCTCCCTCTCACACGCTGATCTCGACGCACGTGTGAGCTGTCACGGTGACCCGGGCGAGCACTCGCGTCGATCCCTCTCGCTCGACCGTTTCGACCGACTGCGAGACGCCAACGCCTAACCCTACTCGCCACCTCCCCTCCGACATGGCCACCCGTGAGGGAACCTGGCGCTACCGCAACCGCTTCGGCGACAGCTTCGGTCGCACCTACTTCCGTCGGTTCGGTCCCGGTGTCGTCTCCTCGCTGGGCGTCGGCACGTACCTCGGCGAGCCGACGGACGCCGTCGACGATCGATACCGCGAGGCGCTCGTCACGGCGTTCGAGCACGGGATCAACCTCGTCGACACGGCGGTCAACTACCGCTGTCAGCGCTCCGAGCGGGTCGTCGGACGGGCACTGGCCGACGCCGACGTCGACCGCGACGAGGTGGTCGTCGCCACCAAGGGTGGGTTCGTCCCCTTCGACGGCTCCCGCCCCGCGGACCCGTCGGCGTACGTCCGCCGGGAGTTCCTCGACACCGGCCTCGTCTCGCCCGACGACCTCGCCCGCGGGAGCCACTGTCTCGCTCCCGACTTCCTCGACGCCATGCTCGACCGTTCGCTGTCGAACCTCGCGGTCGACCGGATCGACCTCTACTACGTCCACAACCCCGAGACGCAGCTGTCGGCCCGCTCGCGCGAGGCGGTGTACGATCGCCTCGAACGCGCGTTCACGCGGCTGGAGGAACGGCGAGCGGCCGGCGACGTCGGCACGTACGGCGTCGCGACGTGGAGCGCCTTCCGGGTCCTGCCGGAGCACGACCAGTACCTCTCGCTCGCGGAGGTCGTCGCCCGCGCCGAGGCGGCGGCCGACGCCGTCGGTGCCGCCGAGCCGGGACTGGCCGCGATCCAGCTCCCGTTCAACGTGACGATGGCCGACGCGTTCACCGTCGCGGCACACGGCGACGACGATGACGCCGATGGCCGCGGGGGTGACGGCGACGGTCGCGCGGGTGACGACGACGGCCGCGGGCGACTGAGCGCGCTCCGGTACGCCCACGAACGTGGACTCCACGTGTTCACCTCGGCCAGCATCGCCCAGGGCGACCTCGCCCGCGCGGTTCCGGCGGCGGTCGACGCCGAACTCGCGGGGGACACGCCGGCCCAGCGCGCGCTCAACTTCGCGCGGTCGGCTCCCGGGGTGACGGCTGCACTCGTCGGTGCGTCGCGTGCGTCGCACGTCGCCGAGAACGTCGCCGCGGGCACGTTCGATCCGCTCGGGGCGCGGGCGTTCGACGCCGTGTTCGAGTGAACGTCGCCGACTACCGCAGCTCCTTCCACTGCCGACCGCACTCGGGACAGGTCCGGACGGAGAACACCTCGTCCGGGTCGTTCACCTTCTTCAGCGTCATCTCACAGTCGGTGCAGTTGAGTCGCTCGTAGTTGTCCTTGTACAACTCACCGTCACGAAGCCCTTTCCGCGTCGATTTCATGTGCGGCCGTTGGAGACGCCCGGGCAAAAAGACCCCACACGGCGTCTGACACGGAGCCGACACGCTGTCCCTCTCCGGTCTTTCCTGACCGTCCGTCGATCGTGACGATCGGGTGGGCGGGGATGGCGGGCGTCCGCGACGTCCGCTCCCCACGCTCCCTGCGGTCTTCGGTGTCGGGACGCGGGCTGTCGACTGCCACCACGGGACACCGGGACGTGGGAGTCGGAACGTTTGTGCGCCGACGTCCGGAACTCCCACCGTGTCCCGCCGCCACCTCTTCGGCTCCCTCTGTGCGATGGTGTTCGTCGTGAACCTCGCACGCGTCGTCTTCGCGCCGCTCGTCGGCCAGTTCGTCGTCGTCTTCGACGTCGGCGAGGCCACGGCCGGGAGCATCGCGACGCTCGTGTGGCTCGGCAGCGCGCTCCCACGCCTGCCGGCCGGGTGGCTCCTCACCCGCGTCCCCCGCCACCGGGTCGTCCTCGGGACGGGGGTCGCCCTCACCGTCGCCTCGGCGTTCACGGCCGCGGCCGACTCGGTCGTCACCGTCGCCGCGGGTGCTCTGCTGATGGGGCTGTCGTCGGGGGTGTACTTCGTCGCCGCCAGCCCGCTCGTGAGCGAACTGTACCCCGGCCGGGTCGGGCGCGCGGTGGGTATCCACGGGACGGCCTCACAGGTCGCCGCCGTCGTCGCCGCGCCGGTCGTGACGCTCGCGCTCTTCGTCTCGTGGCGCGTCGCCTTCGTCGGGATCGGCGTCGCCGCGTTCCTCGTCACGCTCGCGCTCGTCGCGACGACCCGTCACGCCGATGTCCCGACGGTCGGCGTCGGCGAGCGGAACCTCCGCGACGGCATCCGGCGCGAGTGGCGGCTCATCGCCGTGGGCGTCGTGATCCTCGGACTCACCGGGTTCGTCTGGCAGGGGCTGTTCAACTTCTACGAACTGTACATGCGGACGAAGGGGCTGTCGCCGTCGATGGCGAAGAACAGCCTCACCGTCGTCTTCCTCGCCGGCGTCCCCGCCTTCCTGTTCTCGGGCTGGCTCGCCCACCGGCTCCCCCACGTGCCGTACGTCCTCGGCATCGTCGCCGCCTTCGCCGCGAGCGTCCTGCTCCTCACGACTACTACTGGCCTCGTACCGGTGCTCGCCGTCACAGCCCTCGTCGGCTACGTGATCCACAGCCTCTTCCCCGCCATGGACACGTTCCTGCTCGACACGCTCCCCGACGAGACGCGCGGGAGCGCCTACGCTGCCTACTCCGGGGTGATGATGCTCGTGCAGGCCGGCGGCTCCACCGCCGTCGGGGTGCTCGTCGAGCGCGGCGTCGCGTACGGCGACGTGTTCGCGGCGTTCGCCGTCGGGCTCTGCGTGCTCGTCGTCGTCCTCGGTGGGCTCCGGCTCGCCGGTCGACTCCCCGGGACTGCCCGCGGCGCGTCCGCGCCACAGGTTCCGGGGCCTGCGGACGACGACGCGCACCTCGAGACTGGCGGCACCCCTGGAGACCGGAACCGACCGTAACCCGACCCGATCGGAGTCGAGATCGGAACGTCGGCTGCTGCCCGTTCGACCGTGCCGACCGGTGCCGCCGTCCGTGCCGACGTCGACAACCACCGCTCGCCGTCGTTCGCGGGACTTTTGCCGTTCGATCCCCTGACACGGACGATGGAGTACGTCCAAGAGCGTGTCACGACGCTCCACGACCTCGGCGGCCCACAGCCGGCGGCCCCGGTCGACCGCGCCGCGGTGGTCGTGCCGATGACCGAACGCGAGTACGGTAGTCTCGCTGCCGAACGCGTCCTCTCGTCGCTCGAGCGGGTCGATCCGGCCCACGTCGTCGTCCCGCTCCGCGCGTCGGACGAGCGGGTCGCGACGTTCGCCGACTGGCTCGACGGGTACGACCTCCCACTCACGGTCGTCTGGTGTGACGGGCCGCGGGTCGAGCGACTCCTCTCCGACGCGGGACTCGACGGCGGACGTGGGAAGGGCCGCGACGTGTGGCTCGCACTCGGTGTCGCGCTCGCCGGCGACGAGGAGTACGTCGTCTTCCACGACGCCGACACGAAGACGTACGATCGGAGCTACGTCCCCAGGCTGCTGTTCCCGCTCGCCCGTGGACACGCGTTCTCGAAGGGCTACTACGCACGCGTGGAGAACCGCCGGCTGTACGGGCGGCTGTTCCGCCTCTTCTTCGCCCCGCTCGTCCGGGCGCTCGCCGACGACCACGACGAGCGCGTCCTCGACTACCTCGCCGCGTTCCGCTACGCCCTCGCCGGCGAGTTCGCCGTCACGCGCGACCTCGCTCTTCACCTCAGGATGCAGCGGTCGTGGGGGCTCGAGGTCGGCACGCTCGGCGACGCGTTCGCGAACGCCGGTTTCGAGGGGAGCGCGCAGGTCGACCTCGGCGCGTACGAACACGACCACCGGGCCGTCTCGGGCCCGACGGGCCTGTCGGACATGTCCCGACAGGTCGGTGCGGCGCTCTTCACCGTGATCGAAGAACACGGTGTCGCCCCCGACTACGAGACGCTCCCCGAACGGTATCGCGAGACGGCGCGACAGTACGTCCGTGCCTACGGGACGGACGCGGCGTTCAACGGACTCGACTACCCGGTCGACGAGGAACGCTCGCAGGTCGACCAGTACGCCGAGGCGATCGTCCGGCCCGTCGGAGACGCCCGCCTCCCGGCGTGGGCCGACGCGCCGATCGAGCCCGCGGGCGTCCGGGACCGGGCAGTCGCCGACCTCCGGGAGGTCCGCGAGTGACGGACCCGACGGCACCGGAGCCGTCGCCGGACCCGTTCGAAGCGGCCCCGCTCCCGGTCGACGACCCCGACGAACTCGCGGGCGTCGTCGACCTGTTCGGCGCGCTCGGCCGCGAGGAACTGCTCCGGGCACTCGTCGAACTCGCCTACCGGCAGCGCGGCGATGTCGACGAGTCGGCGGTGGCGACCGCCGCCGAACCGGCCGTCGCGTGGGCCGTCGAACGCTACTATCTGGTCGAGTACGCTCCCGACGAGGCGACCGACGGCGACGACGCCACGGACGGAGAGCCGCTGTTGACCGTCGGCCCCGTCGCGTTCCCGGCGTTGCCGGCGGAGGCAGAGGACCTGCCACACATCCTCGACTACCCGACGCGCTCGGTCTCCCGGGCGTCGCTCGCGCGGTCGGTCGAGACGCGACTCCGTGGCGACACCGCCCGGGCGGTCGCCGCCGCGGACGACGACCGGGTCCGCCACCTGTTCGACGTGACGTACGACCTCGAGGCGTGGGCACCGGTCGACGTGGCTGACGTCCGCGAGCGGCTCGACGACGTCCTCGCGGCGCTGGATTCGGAGTCGGGGGCGGATTCGGAGTCGGGGGCGGATTCGGAGTCGGGGGCGGATTCGGAGTCGGGGGCGGATTCGGAGTCGGGAGCCGACGGGGACGCGGACGCCGGCTCGGAGTGAGACGCCGGTCCGGACGCGCCCGGCCACGCTCGACACGAACCGTCGTGTGCCGTTGCCCCGTCCATACAGGATTAAGACCTTCGACCCGTTGTAGTTCGTATGGACCTCTCGGGGATCGGTCGCCACACGCCGTCGTCGTTCGAGGGAGCGACGCGGCAGGCGGCGGTCGTCGCCCCCGTCGTCGACCGCGACGGCGAGGATCACCTGCTGTTCACGAAACGGGCGGACCACCTCGGCGAACACGCCGGCCAGATGAGCTTCCCTGGTGGGGGTCGCGAGCCGAGCGACGACTCGCTCGAGGCGACGGCGCTCCGCGAGGCACGCGAGGAGATCGGTCTGTTCCCCGACGAGGTCGAACTGTTCGGCCGGCTCGACGACATCGAGACCGTCACCGACTACTCGGTCCGCCCGTTCGTCGGGCGCATCCCCGACCGCGAGTACGTCCCCGACGAACGCGAGGTGGCCGAGATCGCCGTGCTCTCGGTCGACGCGCTCACCGACCGCACGAACTACGAGTCCGAACAGCGCGACCACCCCTACTACGGCGAGATCCGCATCCACTTCTTCCACGTCGACGGCTACACCGTCTGGGGCGCGACGGGCCGGATGCTCGTCCAGCTGCTGGAACTCACGACCGACTGGCGCATGCCACCCGAGGTCGACCGCGTGGTCGGCCCCGACGCGGACCTGCCGGTCTGATCCCCGGCTCCTGTCGTCGCTGTGGCACCCGGCGTCGCCGCCCGAACGATCACACAGAACGAAGAGACGGTCGTCACCGTGACCTGAAGGCGCACTCGTCTCGATGCCGGTACGTCCGGAGACGGAGCACGTCATCGGACAGTGGTGGCAGTAACGTGGATAACAGGTGCGAGCGCTGTCGAGGCTGCCCGGATGTCGTCACCCGAGCAGGTACTTCAGCGCGGGGTGCTGGCGGACGAACGCCAGCCGCTCGATCATCGCGTCGAGCCCCATGATGCGGCCCGCGGCGAGCGTGCCGACGAGCACGAACATCAGGAACCCGAACAGGTCCCCGTTGACGTAGCCGTGCGCCCAGTCGGCGTTCCCGAGGTAGAAGAACACCATCAGGAACGCGCCCCAGAAGGCAGCGAACCGGGTGAACGCGCCCAGGATGAGCGCGAGGCCGATGAGCGTCTGACCGATGGGGATGGCGAAATTCGTGAAGCCGAGCAGCCACGGGGTCTCCGCAGCGAAGAGCAAGAAGCCGTGGATGGGGCTCCCGGCCGTGCCGTTCGCGAGCCAGCCGGCCGCGTTGAACGCCTCACCCGAGACGAAGCTGAACTTGCCCACCCCGGCGTTGAGGAACCAGTAGCCGGTGACGAGCCGCACCAGGACCGTCACGTATCCGGTAAGCGATTCCGCGTACGCGAACTCGGTGGTTTTGCCGAACCAGTTGACTCTGCTAGTAGTCATGATCGTTCTCCACCTGCTCGTTCGCCGGGTAGCCGCGTATATACCGACTCTGGCTCTCACCGGCTGAGAAAAGGTCGTCTGGAGGATCGCGGGTGGGCGTTCGGGACTACGGCGGAGTCGGTCCCGAGCTGACGTTCATCGAGAGTGTCGCGCGACGAGGACCCCTCCCCGACGCGGTCCGGCGTCTCTCGTGGCCCGCCGCCTCAGTCTTCCCACCCGGCGACGGATGGTCTCCGGACGTCGACCCCGTCCGCGTCGTCCGTCTTCCAGCGGGCGATCCCGTTCGCCTCGACCCACCAGACGAGACTCCAGTAGGCGACCGCGGCGACGAGGAGACCACCGACGACGAGGAGGCTCTCGCTCACCGTCGCACGACTGAGCACACTGACACCGAGGAGGATCGTGGCGAGGGGCACGAGCAGCACGTATCCGACGGCGACGGCTCCGAGTCCGAGCCACCACGTCGTCCGCAGGGCGCGTCTCAGGGTCGTCTGCCACGTCCGATCGTTCTCCGACAGTCGCGTGTCCGTTTCGTGTTCGTCCACTCGTGCTCGACCAGTTCGAAAACGCGTCCGAAACGTCATTAGCTGACACCCACACTAGTTCGGGTGGCAGACTCATGGCTGGGAACGGGCGACGCAGATCTACGCCTCGAGGGGGCGAGCACGGTACCGTTCGTCCGGCTCCCGCCCTCGACCCGTCCTCGTACACGACGGGTCGCCGTCGCGACCGACCCGCCGCCTGTCGAAGAACGACAGCGTTTTGTGCCGAACGACGATATCACACCTCACATGGTCGCACAGACGATGGATCGCGTTCCGCGACGACAGTGATTTCTCCCTCGATGGAGGTGACTCGACGTGCTAACCGATGAGCGTGCCGTCTCGGTGTCGGGCCTGGACGCCGTCGCGCTCAAGCCGAAAGAGTGTGACGTCCGCCGGGCGCTCGACGTCCCGCTCCCGACCGTCGCCATCGACTACGAGGGTCGCGAACACCTGCCCGACCCCGACGTCCTCGCGGCACTCGCCACGGAGAAAGAGGTCCGTCTCACCACGCCGGTCCGCGCCGACGGATTCGACCCGCTCGGCGACGACTCCCTGTGGGCTACGGTGCCGTCCGCGGTCCGCCGGGTGCTCGTCGCGGGCCACAGCGCGTACCTCACCGACGAGGAGGCGGAGCGGGCGGTCGCCCCGCGACTGCACACGGCGCGACAGCGCGTGCCCGACGCGTGGGTCGGTACCGAGGGGATCGAACGCATCGCGCTGGCTGCCGGCGGCACGCAGTACGAACTGCTCTCGCGGTCGACGATCCGCGACGTCCGCGCGCTTCGCGCCGCCGGCTTCGACGGCGAGGTCGCCCTCTACGCGCCGACGGTCCTCACCGACGACGAAGACGAGGCGCTCGACGCGGTCGGCGCGTACGCCGCCCGCCGTCGCCCGGTCGCCAGCGCCCTGCCCGACGACGCACCGACCGACGCCACGGCCACGGGGCGCGCTCGCGACGTGCTCGCGGCCGCCGTCTCCGACTACGCGCTCGTCGGCGGGCCGGACGCGGTACGCCGGCGGGTGCGTGAGCTGAAGGAGGCCGGCGTCGACACGGTCGTCGGCTACCCCGCACGCGGCGTCGACGAGTTCTGCGGGTGAACCGGCACTCTGGGCCGTCCTCGCGCGTCCACATGGTCGCCGACAGCGCCGCGTTTCCGTCGCTCTCGGCGTCCGTGATCCGCGGCGTCTCCCGTGTCACTCCCCTGCAGCCCCGGCGAGAACGTCCTGCGGATCCGTCACCCGTCCGCCGAGAGAAGCCGTTCGATACGCGGACCGACTCGGTTACGAGGCGTCGACCGTGTGCTCGTCCTCGTCGTCCTCGTCGCGGACCTCGACGTCGGTCGCGTGACCGTCCTTGGGGATCTCGATACGGAGCGTCCCGTTGTCTGCGAGCGTCGCCGACGCGCCGCCGGCGTTGACCGCGGCGTCCTCGGGGAGTCGGACGTGGCCGTCCAGCGAGAGGCCACGTCCGGGGAACCGCATCTCGAAGTCCTCGAAGAAGTCCCGGAATCGGTCGATACGGACCTGCACTTCGCCGTCGAGGAAGCGGACCTGGACGTCCGAGCGCTGGACGCCCGGCGCGTCGAAGACGACCAGGTAGGCGTCGTCGCTCTCGAGGAGGTCGTACGGGAGCGGCTTTCGTTCCTGAACCCGACTCATCCCGCGCCCGACCCGTTCGAGCACCGTGTTGGCGACCGACTCTCCGATCTCACGAATTCCTGTCATCGTTCGTGTGCGAGGGTAGTGGCCGCCGGGAGAAAAGCGTTGTTCGATGGACGGGCGACGAGCGAGGCCAGTCAGAGTTCGATGAGTTCCAGGTAGTCGGTCTCGCCGCAGTACGGACACAGGAGGTCGTCGATCGAGAGGTCGTCGGGGACGTCGTACGTGTAGTGGTTCTCGAACATGTCGAGTTCGCAGTCCGGGTTGAGACACTTGATCTCCTCTGTTTTCGGCATACCCCTCGATTGCGGAGAGAGGCGGATACGCTTTTCGGAGCCGTCGACTCCCGTCGATCGGCCCCGGCCGTCGAACCGGTGCTCGCTTCGTCGCCCGGTCGTCGTACTCGTCTCCGAGCTCGCTCCGTCGTCCGGTGCTAGCACGCTCTCTCCCGGAGCCAGTACGGTTAAGACACTGTGACGTATCAACCGATATTAATGTGTGGGGATTTCACACCACCGTCCGTCGTCTACGGCGTGGTCTACGGTGGTGACGGGGCGAACGCACGAACGTGGGTGGCACGCGGGGTCGTCACCGACGGTTCGCTGTCGATCGACCGCTGTGCGCCGGTCGGAGAGTGGTTCGAGGAGTCGGGGACGCCGGCGGCGACACCGACGCTCACCACGTTCCTCGCGGACCTCCCCGCGACCGCCGCCGCCGGTCTCGACTTCCCGTTCGGGCTCCCCGAGGGCGTCGTCGCGGAGGACGAATGGGTGACGTTCCTCCAGCAGCTTCCCTCGTGGTGTGACAGCCCGACGGACCTGCGCCGGCGGTGTGAGCGCCGACTCCGGCTGGTGGACGGGTCGGCGGACACCCGGCTCCGCGCGACGGACACCCCCCTGAGTGCGATGTCGCCGTTCGACGAACCCATCGCCGCCTCGACGTTCTACGGACTCCGCGACGTCCTCCGACCGCTCGTCCTGAGTGACGTCGTCCGGGTTCCCCCGATGACGACACCGCACCCCGATCGTCCGCTCGTCATCGAGGTGTACCCCACGGGGACGCTCGTCGACCTCGACCTGTTCGCCGCCGGCTACGAGATCGACGACGAGGGGCGCACGCTCCGTGCGGAGATCGTCGACGGGCTCGTCGCGGCGACCGACGGGGTCGAGGTGACCGACGAGGTCCGGGAGGCCGCCCTGGCCGACCCGGCGTGCCTCGAGAGCGTCGTGGCCGCGTACGCCGTCTACCGCAACAGCCGTTCGGCGGCGGCGCTGACCGTCTCCGACTCACAGCGGCTCGTCGAGGGACAGGTCTTCGTCTGAACGCCGTCGTCGGTCGTGAGCCGGCGTCGATCACCCGACGGACATCCGTCGTACCCGGGCCTCCGGCGGAGTACCCGGCAGCCGTGCGGACCGCACGGTTTACCCACGGTGAGGACGAACCTCTCGCTATGACCGAGGCACCGGCACCGAACCCGTCCGGCGACGTCCGCGACCCGGCGTCGCTGGACGTCGTCGTCGTCGACGGCTACGTCGACGAACCGGCCCACTTCGGCGTCCCGCCGTACGTCTCGACGTATCCACGATACACGGCGGGTGCGCTCGTCGACGCTGGCGTCCCGGCTCGACAGATACGGTACCACACGATCGACGAGCTGCGGGATGACCGCTCGAAGTGGCGCGATGTCGCCGACGCGGACCTCATGATCTACGTCGGCGGGATGACCGTCCCCGGCAAGTACGTCGGCGGGACGCCCGCCGAACCCGACGAGGTGCGCGAACTGGCGTGGGCCGCCGACGGGACCACGCTCATGGGTGGGCCCGTGAAGTTCGGCGTCGGCGAGCAGAACGAGGGGGCGTCGGAGACCGAACGCAAGGACCTCGACTACGACTTCGTCGCGAAGGGCGACGTCGAGGCCGCGGCGTACGACCTCGTCGTCTCGGGGCTGGAGGGGTTCGGCGACCGTATGCGTGGCTACGACGAGGTGGAGCGGTGGGCTTCGAAAGGAGCGTTCGTCGTCGAACAGCACCCGAACCACCCGGACTACCTCATCGCCGAACTGGAGACCTCGCGCGGCTGTGCCTACCGCTGTTCGTTCTGTACCGAACCCCTCTACGGCGACCCGAACTTCCGGACGCCCGACTCGGTCGTTCGGGAGGTCGCTCGGCTCTCCGACGCCGGCGTCAAGCACTTCCGCATCGGTCGTCAGGCCGACATCCTCGCGTTCGGCGGAGACGGCGAGGCACCGAACCCGGACGCGCTCCGCACGCTGTACGAGGGGATCCGCGAGGTCGTGCCCGACCTCGGCACGCTCCACCTCGACAACATGAATCCGGTGACGATCGTCGACTACCCCGAACGGTCGAGAGAGGCGATCCGGATCATCGCCGAGCACAACACGCCCGGCGACACGGCGGCGTTCGGTCTCGAATCCGCCGATCCGGTCGTGCAGGAGGAGAACAACCTCCTGGTCTCCGCGGAGGAGTGTCTCGAGGCGGTTCGCGTCGTCAACGAGGAGGGGGGCTGGCGACCCGGCGACACGGAGAAGCAGGGCCCGACGTTAGAGGGTGACCGCCTCCCCAAACTGCTCCCGGGCATCAACCTCGTCCACGGGCTGCTGGGCGAGCGCCCCGAGACGTACGAGCACAACAAGCGCTTTCTCCAGCGAGTGTACGACGAGGGGCTGATGCTCCGGCGGATCAACATCCGGCAGGTGATGGCGTTCGCGGGGACGGAGATGGCAGAGACCGGCGCGGACATCGCACGGGAGCACAAACAGCAGTTCAAGCCGTACAAACGCGAGATCCGCGAGGAGATCGACCGCCCGATGCTCAGGCGAGTCCTGCCACCGGGAACGGTGCTCGAGGGCGTCCACTCGGAGTACCACCAGGACGGGAAGACGTTCGGTCGGCAGCTGGGCACCTACTCGCTGCTCGTGGCGGTGCCGGGCGAGCGACCGCTCGGTGAGACGATGGACGTCGCGGTCGTCGACTACGGCTACCGCTCCGTCACGGGTGTTCCCTACCCGCTCGACCTGAACGCGGCGTCGCTCGACGAGCTCACCGCCATCCCGGGCATCGGCAGGCGGACCGCGGGAGACATCGTGGTCGGTCGACCGTACGCCTCGACCGAGGAGCTCCCCGACACCGCCGAGGTCGATCTCGCACGGTTCGCCACGGTTCGACCGTCCGGATCGGCCGACTGAATCGCCGCTCCCCGACGCGCACGCTGGACGGTGCTCACTGGCGCGAGCGGACGGCCCATAGAACCACTCCGTCACTGCGAACGTTCCCCGAAAACGGCCGGTTCAGAAGTCCTCTTCGATGATCTCGCCGACGGCGAAGTTCGACTTCACTTCCGTCACCTCGACCTTCACACGCTCGCCGACCTCGGCGCCGGGGACGATGATGACGTAGCCCCGCTCGACGCGGGCGATGCCGTCGCCCTGCTTGCCGATGTCCTCGATCTCCACGTAGCGGAGCTCGCCCACTTCGACTGGTGGCTGCGGCTCCGACGTGTGACTCCGCTTCGACGACGGTTCGGACGACTCCTCCTCCTGCCGAGAGATCAGTGCGACGCGGTAGATCTCGCCGGGTTCGACGCTTCCCGTCTCGATCTCTCGGCGAGGCACCTCGACGACGTATCGGTCGTCCTCCGACCGGACGTCGGCATTGAACAGACACATGAGCTTATCTGAGATTTCCACAGTGAGACCTCCATCCAGCCCCATGTTCGCAGGCACCAAAGAGCTACCGCACGAATCGACCGTTCTGCCGCCGGTTTCGTCACGTTCGGTAACTCCGGCCCGTTCGGCTGTCATCCGTCGCTCTCCCTCGTCGGTTCCCGCTCCCACGCCTCGACGTCGGGTCACGGAACCACCCAACGACGCGCCACCGTCAGCCACGTGTCGGACGAACGACCGGATAACTCGGGTACTCCACTTATGAACTCGCGCGTGGGAGGGCGAGCATGCGCGTCCGCCGGCCGCTCACGACGGGTGAAGTTCTCGGTCTCCTCGCCGCGTCGCTCGTCCTGCTGTTGCTCCTGCCCCTCCGGACTGCGGGGACGTTCACCACCCTCGCCGTCGTCCTCGCCGCGTCGATCACGACGCTCGGCGTCGCCGTGTCGCTCCTGACGTACCACGAACGCTCGCTCGACGTCGTCGACGGCTTCGTCGTCGCCGTCGCGGCGACACTGCTCACCCTCCCGACCGCCGTCTCGCTCGTGGCGATGGCGGCGGTCCCGACGACCGGCGTCGCCGCACTCGCACCCGAGACGCTCTCGGGGGCCGTCCCGGAGGCGACCCGACTCGTCGGGCAGTGGGTGATCCCAGCAGTGCTCGCGTTTCCGCTGGGGCTCGCCCGGACTGACCGAGCCAGGGTCGCGGTGGGAACGACGTTCCTCGTCGCCTTCGCCGTCGCGTCGGCGGTCGCACCGCCGTCCACGCTCGCGGATTTCGGTGGGCTCGTCGTTCGGTTCGTCGGCGCGGCGTTCCTCGGCGGCCCGCTGTTCGTCGCGGCCCGGGCGTTCCCCCGCCGGCCCGATCGGTCGCCCGCCGGCGTGCGGTGAGTTTCGATCCCGACCGCCAGATCGGCCGCGGCGCGATTCCGACGGTCCTGTGGCTCTGCCAACCCGCCCCTCTGCGTGTCTCCGACGTGTGAACCGTGTCGCGTGGCGCGACGCCGACGCTCACGTTCGAGTCCGTCGAGTGTCGTCCGTCTTCACCCGTCGAGTGTCGTCCCGTCTGGTCGTTTCTGCCCTTCGGAGTCGTGGACGACGACGCCGTCGACATCCGTCGGTCGGTAGTTGTTCCGGACGCCGATCGCCTCCTCCAGTTCGCGGACCGCTCGTCGTTTCAGTGCGGCCGCCAGCGCTTCGGCGTCTTCCCGGGAGATGTCGCGTCCGAGCCCCTCGCACTCGTGGGCCCGGACGATACCCTCCCTTCCGACCGGTTCGCCCATCGGCTGGCTCGTCCCGCCGAGTGCGACGCTGAACGGGTACGTCTGACAGACGAGTGGTCGCGACTCGTGGACCGTACAGTTTCCCTGGCCGTCGGTCTCGCGGTAGAACGTACAGTCTCCGCACGCGGTGGTCTGCAACGCCCACTCGAACGTCTCGCCCGTCGGGCCGTCGGGCCCGTCGGTCAGGCCGTAGGGCATCGGTCGGGCAATGTCGCGCCAGTCGTACGGTTCGCGGCGATCCTCGTCGACCGACTCCTCGACGCTCCGGTCGTCGGACCCATCCCGGTCGTCGTTCGTCGCGTGCGTCGCGTCGTTCGTCGCGTCGAGTAGCCGGCGGACCTCGTCGGGGAACACCGTCGCCGTGTGGGGTTCACGGCCCGTGTCGCCCTCGACACGGTCGCCGTCAGAGGCGTCCGTCTCACACTCGTCGTCCTCGATGTCGTCCCCACACGTCTCGTACCCCTTGCAGCAGGCGCCACAGCGGGTACAGTCGAAGCCGATGGACTCGATCGCGTCGGCGAGTTCCCCGACGTCGAGCTCGTGGGCGCGGGCGAGTTCGGTCTCCAGCGACGGTCCGGTCACGGTTTCACTCGTGGCGGCGTCGACTAAACGCCGTCGCCCCCAACGACGTCCACGGTCCCGTGCGTCCGCCCTGCTCGCGCCCGCGCACCCAGCTATCCGCCCGTGCCCACCCCGCCACGCCCGTCACGCTGGGGACGCACGCGGCCCGTCGTGGGGGTCCAGACGACGTCGCCCTCGACGGCGAGCTTCTCGAGGTGTGCGCGCACGGTCGCGGTGGCGAGGTCGACTACTCCCGAGAGGTCCTTGTCGTAGGCCGCGTCGACGACCTCCTCCAGCGTCCGGGCCCCTGATTCGACCGCGTGCCGGACGCGCCGTTCGCGTTCGAGGCGGTGGTCGAGGAGACGGTCGATCGTCGGCCGTGGCTCGTCGATCGGGGGACCGTGGCCTGGACAGAGACGGTCCGGATCGCGCGCCCGGAGCCGGCGGAGGCTGGTCAGATACGACCGCATGTCGCCGTCGGGTGCCCCGACAACGACACTCCCCTCGGCGACGGCGAGATCACCGCAGAGCACGACCTCGTGGCCGTCGACACGAAGCTCGAACGCGACGTGCTCCCGCGCGTGTCCGGGCGTCTCGACGACCGTGATGGGGCCGGCGTCGGTGTCGATGACGCACCCCTCGGCGAGCGTCCGGTCCGGGGTGACTCCGGTCGCGGCCTCGAACGCGGCCGTGTGGCCGCGACGCGCCCAGACGGTCGCGCCCGTCTCGGCGGCGTAGTCCGCGACGCCGCCGACGTGGTCCGGGTGGACGTGCGTCACCGCGAGGTGGGCGACGTCGTGTTCGGCGACGACCGCGTCGAGTTCGTCGTCCCGGGCCGGTGGATCGACGAGGAGGGCACGACGTGTGCCGAGCAGGTAGGCGTTGGTCGTCCCCGTCGGCACGGTGTGCGTGACGGGGACGGCGACGCGGTGCACGAGCACGAGTGAGGGAGGGAGACGGATAAACCGCTCGTAACCACGGGTTCGTGGCTCTCCGACCGTGGTACGAGGTGGCGGTCGTTCGGGCGTCGCTGGTGTCGTTCGTGACGGTGGTGACGGTCAGGTGTTGAGGTAGTACACCTGCTTGCGAGCGTCCTTGAAACTGTAGCGAGAGGAGACGAGTCCGGACTCCTCGAGGCGGTTGAGTGCGTAGCGGACCGTGCGGTCGGGCAGGAGCGACTCTTCTGCGAGCTGTCCCTGTGAGAGCGGCGCGTCCGTCTCGAGTACCTTCGCGACGAGCTTCGCGCTCGGTGGCAGTTCGCGGAGCCGTTCGCGGAACTCGGTCTCCGACAACAGATCGTCCGTCTCGGTCTCTGCGGTACTGGTGCTCATACACCTTCTGGATGTTCGGTTCGTGGTAAAGGTTAGCTACAAGTGTGACAATACAATTCAGACACCTTATATACCTAATATCGTCCGACGCGGTGTGCTCGTTCGCTGTCGCACACTCGTCCGCTGTCGTGCAGTCGGCCGTCGGCTGTGTGTCGGCGACTGTTCGACACGGAACCGGTGGCTCCCCCGGGATCGGTGGCGGTCTCTCGCCCGACGTCGGCCGCTCGGGACTACCGGCGAAGGGTGTCGGTCTCCGGCGCATCGCCGTGGCGCCGGTACCGTCCGACGATCGCTGTGCACTCCGGGCAGTGGACGACGGTGACGCGCGGGTAGTCGTGTCGGACGAGCCGGGCCGCCGTCACGGTCGCGTCGCAGGCACGGCACTGTGGCATACCGGGGACACGACGGCCAGCGGCATAACGGTCACTCCGAGGGAGCCGCCACGCCGAGACAGCCGCCATCCGGCGGTCGTTGTCGGCGCGAGACGCCGGTCGATCCGCGACCGTGATGTCCCGGTCCCCACAGTCCACGGCGTGTCCAGGTTCCGGCGTGTCTGCGTTCCAGCGTGTCCGCGTTCCAGTACGTTCATAATGTCGGCGCGCACAGAACCGGTACCAGTGAAAGGAAAGGAGTGGTACAAGGCGGACGACGTCGCCGAAGAGTACGACTCGAAGCGTTTCTCGCGTGGTGGCCGACTCATCGACCGTCGGGAGAAAGAGGCAGTTCTCGGCGCGCTCTCGCCGGTCGAGGGGAAGCGCGTCTTGGAGATCGCCTGTGGCACCGGGCGGTTCACGGTCATGCTCGCCGAACGTGGTGCGGACGTCGCCGGACTGGACATCTCGCGCGCGATGCTCGCACAGGGACGCGAGAAAGCCCGTGACGCCGGTGTCGACGATCACATCTCCTTTCTCCTCGGCGACGCCGCCCGCCTCCCGTTCCCCGACGATCACTTCGACGCCGTCTTCGCGATGCGCTTCTTCCACCTCGCGGACACCCCCGCAAAGTTCCTCACGGAGATGGCCCGCGTCTCGAGGGGACAGGTCTTCTTCGACACGTTCAACGACTTCTCGACCCGGGTCGTCTACAACTGGCTCTTACCCATGGGATCGCATCTGTACTCCCGCGAGGACGTCGAACGGCTCGTCGCCGACGCCGGCCTCTCGCTCGCGACGGAGTCGCACGACTTCGTCGTCCCCTACGGCCTCTACCGGAAGATTCCAGGGACTCTCGCGGCGGACATCCGCTCCGTCGACACCGCCGTCGGCGACACCGTCGTCGGCGAACGGCTGTCCTCGGTCTCCTATTGGAACGCCCGGGTTCCCGAGGAGAGCGACCCCGTGACCGCGGCCGAACGCGCGAGCGAGGCCGAGTGAGCGTCGCGAGCGGCCGGATTTAAGTGTCTGCTCGCCGACCGACAGCTATGGATCTCTCCGTAGTCGTCCCCACCCTCAACGGGCGGGATCGGCTGGCGACCAGCCTCGACTCGCTGGCCGCACACGCCCCCGACGTGGAGGTCGTGGTCGTCAACGGCCCCTCCGCGGACGGGACGACCGGGATGGTACGCGACCGCGACGACGTCGACGTGCTGGTCGAACTCTCCGCACGGACGCTGAACGTCGCCCGGAACGCGGGGATCCAGGCCGCCAGCGGCGACGTCGTCGCGTTCCTCGGCCACGACTTCGCGGTCGAACCGGACTGGGCCGACGCGATCCGCGACCGCCTGGCGGATAAACCGGTCGTCACCGGCCCGACCCGTCGCCGCGTCTACGGCGGACAGACCGCCGACGAACTCGAACACAGGCGGATCTGCAAGCGCGACGTCTCGTACTTCGACGGCGGAAACGTCGCCTTCCGCGCGCCGGCCCTCGACGCGCTCGACGGCTTCGACGAGTACCTCGAGACGGGCGGCGCACGCGACGCCGCTCACCGGCTCGCGGGGCTCGGCTACGACGTCGTCTGGGAGCCGACGATGCAGGTCTCGCTCGAACACGAGACCGACGGCGGCGTCGAGTCACGCGACTGGGAGTGGAAGTACCGCGCGCTCGCCTACCGGCTGGTGAAGAACTACGGTCTCAGACCCGAGGTCGCCCGCCGGACGCTCCGGCACGCCGGCTCCGACGCGTACACGACCGCCAAGGACGTCGTGGCCGGTCGGTCGGTCCCTACCTCGTGGTTCGGCACGAGTCGCGCGGTGGTCGTCGGGATGACGACCGGCGCGCGGGACGGTCTCGTCGCACGCGCTCGCGACCGGAGCCCGCGACGGAACCCGCGCGGGGTCTCGACGCGGACCGACCGTGCGGTCGCGCAGTACGACTCCCGATCCTCTTCCACGTAGCCGACCGTGCGGTCGCGCCGTCACTCCCGGCGGCGTACCGCCGGGGCTGCGACCGCGTCACTCCCCCGGGGCCAGCGCGGGGAACACCCGAACCGCGTTCTTCGAGAACGCCCGCCGCATGAGATCTTCGGGTACGTCCAGCGTGAGCAACTCCATCACGCCGACGTTCGGATGCGTCGCCGGTGCGCCGCTCCCGAAGAGGACGCGGTCGGGGTGTTCGAGCAACCCCTGTTCGAGGACGCCCCGGTAGCGGACGAAGCTCGTCTCGAGGTAGAGCCGGTCGTATCGGTCGAGGAGTTCGATCGCCGCGCCCATCAGGTCGCGGTCGAGCGGGAACCCGCCGAAGCTCTCGAGCACCACCGGAAACGACCGACGGAGCAGCGTCTCTTCGACGGCCGCCGGCGTGAAGCCGTCGCCGGCGCGGACCAGCACGGGCAGACCGACGTCGTCGAGCCGGTCAAGCGTCTCCTCGTCGGGGAGTCCGTCGCGGGCAGGATCGAGCGCGAAGCCGTGGAAGCGGTCGCCGTAGCCGTACTGTTCGACGTCGCCCGGTCCGGCGTGGTGGTCCCTGCGGGTTGCGGTGAGGTTTCTGAGACGCGCGGCGGGGCGATCGCTGGGGTCGCGCGGGCCGCCGAGACGCGCGAGCGGGAGGAACGGGCGGTCGACGCTCAGCCGCGCCACGGCGTTGTTCGCTCGCAGGTATCCCTCTCCCTCCGGTCGCGGTCCCGGCGCGAGGACCGCCGCGACGACGCCGGCCTGGTGGAACTCCCGTTCGAGCCGCTCGGGGCCGACGTCGCGCCCGAACCGCGCGCTCTCGGCCCCGTCGGGATCGAGTCGTGCGTGGACGTCGACCACGCGAAAGCCGTGTTCCAGTTCCAGCATCCTCTTACCCGGGCTGTCGTGGGGGCGAGTAATATACTGTCGGTCGCCTCCCCCCCTGTCGTCCCACTCCACTCCGCTTCCGACGTACCGTCGTCCGACGTGGATCGCGCTCGAGACGGCGGCGTCGTCTGTCGCCACCACGGACCGGTCGGACCGTGCCAGTAGCTCCCGCGCGACAGGATAACAGGATATGCCCAGCCGTGGTCGACTGTGGTCGTGGTTCGTGGTCGCGGTCAGTCCGGCGAGCGAGAGACGGGCTCGACCGGGACGGGTTCGGTCTCGTCCCCGATAGTGCGACAACTGTTTACATGAGTCGTATGCCACGCTGTCGTGCGGTTTCGGGTCGCATATCGGAGAAAACTATTTATAGAACCGCAACATTACTTCTCCTGATTACTATGTCATCCCGCATGCAGCAGGGTCAGCCGTTGTTCATCCTCGCAGAAGGCAGCCAGCGAACCCGCGGCCAGAGCGCCCAGGACTCGAACATCCGCGCCGGCCGTGCCGTCGCGAGCGCCGTCCGAACCACGCTCGGTCCCCGGGGCATGGACAAGATGCTCGTCGACTCCTCGGGCGAGGTCGTCATCACCAACGACGGGGCGACCATCCTCAACGAGATGGACATCGAACACCCCGCCGCCCAGATGATCGTCGAGGTCGCCGAGACCCAGGAGGACGAGGTCGGTGACGGCACCACTACCGCTGCGGTTCTCACAGGAGAGCTCCTCGCGAAGGCGGAGAACCTCCTCGACGACGACCTCCACCCGACGGTCATCGTCGAGGGGTACACCGAGGCCGCCCGCCTCGCCCAGGAGGCCATCGACGCGCAGGTACTCGACGTCGACCTCGACGACGACCTCCTCGTCAAGGTCGCCGAGACGTCGATGACCGGCAAGGGGACCGGCGATGTCACCGCCGACGTCCTGGCGCACCACGTCGTCGACGCGGTCCGGATGGTCCACGACGAGGACGAGCGGTTCGACCGCGACGACATCAACGTCCACACCCGGACGGGTGCGTCCTCCTCGGCGACGGAACTCGTCGAGGGCGTCATCATCGACAAGGAGCCCGTCAGCGACGAGATGCCGCGCTCCGTCGAGGACGCGACCGTGGCCATCGCCGACGTCAAACTCGACGTCCGCAAGGCCGAGGCCGACACCGAGTACAACATCACGAGCGTCGACCAGCTCACCGCGGCGCTCGACGCCGAGGAGTCGGAGCTGCGGTCGTACGCCACCTCGCTCAAGGAGGCCGGCGTCGACGTCGTGTTCTGCACGAAGTCCATCTCGGACCGCGTCGCGAGCTACCTCGCCAAGGAGGGCATCCTCGCGTTCAAGAGCGTCAAGAAGAGCGATGCGCGCCGCATCGCCCACGCCACGGGGGCGAAGCGGCTCGGCTCGCTCACCGACATCGACACCGGCGACTTCGGCCACGCCGAGTCGGTCTCCACCGAGAAGTTCGGTGACGACGAACTCACCTTCGTCGAGGGTGGCGCGGCCTCGAAGTCGGTGACGCTGCTCCTCCGCGGCGGCACCGAGCACGTCGTCGACGAACTCGAACGCGCGATCAACGACGCCATCGACGTCACCGTCGCGGCGATCGACAAGGGCGGCGTCGTCCCCGGCGCGGGCTGCACCGAGGTCGCCATCGCCGACCACCTCCGCTCCGAAGCCGCGGGCATCGAGGGCCGGAAACAGCTCGCGGTCGAGGCGTTCGCCGACGCGGTCGAGGCGCTCCCGCGCACCCTGGCCGAGAACGTGGGGATGGACCCCATCGACGCGCTCGTCGACCTCCGCTCGAGGTTCGAGGCCGAGGGCCGCGCGGGCGTCATCGCCACCGGTCGCTTCGGCGAGATCGGCGACCCCGTCGAGCACGGTGTCCTCGACCCCGCCGCCGTGAAGCGCGAGGCCGTCGAGTCGGCGACCGAGGCCGCGACGATGATCCTCCGCATCGACGACGTCATCGCCGCCGAGTAACCCGGCGACCGTCTTCGACTTTTTCGACGTCTCCCCGTCCGGAGCGACGCTGTCCGCCGACTCGACGTCGAACGTCCGTGGGACGGACCGGTCACCCCGGACAGCCGTCAAACACAGAGCCAACCGCGAGATAGCGCACGACGCACGCGAGCAGGCCGTCGCCGGGGAACGATCCCAGCACGCCAGTGAACTCGGCCCCGTCGAGGGCGAACACCGACAGCACGAGCCCGGTCGCAGCCACGGCCGCCGCGTGGTGTCTCCTCACGTCCGCGTCACCGGTCGCGACGTCGGTGTACTGTCGGTGTCGACCTCGTGGGCCGACGCTCTCACTCGACCCGCGTTATTTCGACTTCGTCACCCACCGAGAGCCCGAACACCTCGTCGCCTCTCCCCCGATTGACATCGCACTCGACGTAGCCGTGGCTGCCGACGGTGACCAGTCGGCCGCCCACCGGGACCGACGCGAACGACGACCCCACGGGCGTCTCCTCGCCGTTCACCCGCACGCGAGAGGCCCCATCGAGGAACGTCCCGTCGACACTCGTGACGGTGTTGCCGAAGTCGTCGACGGCGAGCACCTCGCCGCGGGCGACGTCGCCCGCGACCTCGGCCTCGGGAAGCGTCAGGTCGACGTACTCGTCGGCGGGTGAGATCCGGTCGAGCGCCCCTATCTCCGAGACGCCGACGTCGTGGACGGCCGCGGCCGCGGGCGCGAAGACGTCGCGGCCGTGGAAGGTGTTCGAGGCGGGGTCGTCGTAGTCGTACTCGAACACCTCGACCTCGTCTTCGTCGGCTCCTCCGTCGCGACCGCCGCCGCCGGACGCGTCGGCCAGCGCCCGCGCCGGAGGGAGCACGACGCCGTTGTCCGGGGCGACGAGTGCGTGGTCGCCGGCGCGGACGACGAGCGCGGCGCGATCCGTCCCGACGCCGGGGTCGACGACGATCAGGTGGACGGCGGGCGGGAACTCGGGGAGGACGAACCGGGTCCAGAAGGCGGCGGCGCGGACGTCCTGTCGGGGGAGGTCGTGGGCGACGTCGACCAGCCGTGTCTCGGGGTCCTGGGAGAGGACGACGCCGCGCATCGCGGCCGGATACGGCGAACCGAAGTCGGAGCTCAGCGTGATCATCGTTCCGTTCTCCCTACTCGGGATCGCTCGTCGCGTCGCTCCCCGCCCCACCGTTGGTGTCGGTGTCCGAGACGCGCTGGATGCGCTCGATCCCGCCGATCTCGTCGATCACCCCTACCACGGGGTCCGGGACGAGCGACCGCCAGTCCGCGCCCGAGAGCATCCGCTCGCGGAGTTCGGTCCCCTCGAGGACGTCGCGGTTGAACATCGGCGACTGTCGAACCTCGACGCCCGCCTCACGAAAGAGCTGGATGACGAGCGGGTTGTTCGAGTAGGCGACGTCGAACGTGGGCGACATCGACTGGACGTGGCTCACCCACACGGAGTTGCGGTCGAGGTCCTCGATGGGGACGGCGTAGGTGACGACGTCGAAGTCGGCGACCGATTTGGTGACCATCATGATGCGCTCACCGGCCGTGAACGGGTTCCGCGGCGAGTGGGAGTCGCCGGCGGAGCCGATCCCGAGGACGAGCTCGTCGACCTC
Source organism: Salinigranum salinum (assembly GCF_009176545.1). Lineage (GTDB taxonomy): Archaea > Halobacteriota > Halobacteria > Halobacteriales > Haloferacaceae > Salinigranum > Salinigranum salinum. The sequence continues at coordinate 1,481,289 of NZ_VTOJ01000001.1, forward strand.
CCCCGCGATCTCCTCGATCATCCTGTGGTGGCCGTTGTGGTACGGCTGGAACCGCCCGATGTAGAACCCCCGCATGACCGTACGGTTCTCGGTCGTCTTTTATAAAGGCGACGAGTCGACCGAGACGCCGCAATGAGGTGGCACAGGCCTCGTGCGCACCGTTTGGGTGTGGTGTACGCCGACCGCCGAGGGGGAGAAAGTATATCAGTCGAGCGACCCTGGTTGGAAGTAGCGACGCTTCTATGAGCAACGACATGGAAACCGACGATACTCCCCCGGACCGGGGGGGTGAAGACCACTCGGACTCGCCCCCCGTCGAGGAGACTCCACCGGAGTCTCCCGAGCGCGAACCCCAGCGCGAGCGGAGGGACGGGACTGACGAAAGCGAAAAACAGACGGTCGACGACCTCGACGACCTCGGCAGCGCCGTCGACGTCGAGGTGGACGGTGAGGCCACGATCGAAGAGAACCCTTCGGAGGACGACCTCCTCGGCGGACTCCGGATCGACTCGACCGAAGAGATCGAGGTTCCGGATCGCCTCGTCGACCAGGTCATCGGACAGGAACACGCCCGTGACGTCATCCTGAAGGCGGCGAAGCAGCGCCGGCACGTGATGATGATCGGGTCGCCAGGGACCGGCAAGTCGATGCTGGCCAAGGCGATGTCCGAACTCCTCCCGAAAGAGGAACTCCAGGACGTCCTCGTCTACCACAACCCCGACGACGGCAACAAGCCCAAGGTCAGGACCGTCCCCTCGGGCAAGGGTGAACAGATCGTCGAGGCCCACAAGGAGGAGGCACGCAAGCGCAACCAGATGCGCTCGTTCCTCATGTGGATCATCATCGCGATCGTGCTCGGCTACTCGCTCATCATCGCCGGGCAGATCCTCCTCGGGATCCTCGCGGCGGGTATCATCTACCTCGCGTTCCGCTACGGTTCCCGCAGTGGGGACGCGATGATCCCGAACCTCATCGTCAACAACGCCGACCAGACGACGGCCCCGTTCGAGGACTCGACGGGTGCCCACGCCGGCGCGCTGCTCGGCGACGTTCGGCACGACCCGTTCCAGTCCGGTGGGATGGAGACGCCGAGTCACGACCGGGTCGAACCCGGCGCGATCCACAAGGCGAACAAGGGTGTGCTGTTCATCGACGAGATCAACACGCTCGACATCCGCTCCCAGCAGCACCTGATGACGGCGATCCAGGAGGGAGAGTTCGGTATCACCGGCCAGTCCGAGCGCTCCTCGGGTGCGATGGTGCAGACCGAGCCCGTCCCGACCGACTTCGTCATGGTCGCCGCCGGGAACCTCGACGCGATGGAGAACATGCACCCCGCCCTTCGCAGCCGTATCAAGGGGTACGGCTACGAGGTGTACATGGACGACACCATCGAGGACTCCCCGGAGATGCGGCGCAAGTACGCGCGCTTCGTCGCCCAGGAGATCTCGAAGGACGGTCGCCTGCCGCACTTCACCAACGACGCCGTCGAGGAGGTCATCCTCGAGGCACGGCGTCGCGCGGGGCGCAAGGGCCACCTCACGCTCGAGTTCCGGAACCTCGGTGGCCTCGTTCGGGTGGCGGGCGACATCGCCCGCTCGATGGACGCCGAGTTCACGACGCGCGACCACGTCCTCCAGGCGAAGGGTCGCGCCCGCTCCATCGAGCAGCAGATCGCCGACGAGTACATCCAGCGCCGCAAGGATTACGAGCTCTCCGTCAACGATGGGTTCGTCACGGGCCGCGTCAACGGCCTCGCGGTCATGGGACAGGACTCCGGCATCATGCTCCCCGTCATGGCCGAGGTCACTCCCTCGCAGGGTGCTGGCCAGGTCATCGCCACGGGCCAGCTGAAGGAGATGGCCGAGGAGAGCGTCCAGAACGTCTCGGCCATCATCAAGAAGTTCTCCGACCAGGACCTCTCGGAGATGGACGTCCACGTCCAGTTCGTCCAGACCGGACAGCAGGGCGTCGACGGCGACTCCGCCTCGATCACCGTCGCGACGGCGGTCATCTCGGCGCTCGAGGACATCCCGGTCGATCAGGCGCTCGCGATGACTGGCTCGCTCTCCGTGCGCGGTGACGTCCTCCCCGTCGGTGGCGTCACGCACAAGATCGAGGCCGCCGCGAAGGCTGGCTGCAAGCGGGTCATCATCCCTGCCGCGAACGAGCAGGACGTGATGATCGAAGACGAGTACAAGGAGATGGTCGAGATCATCCCCGTCTCGCACATCAGCGAAGTCCTCGACGTCGCCCTCGAGGGCGAGCCGGAGAAGGACTCGCTCGTCGACCGGCTGAAGACGATCACCGGGTCCGCACTCCCGAAACAGGGCGTCCGCGGCCCCTCCAGCCCCAGCCCGCAGTAGATGCCCGACTGGGCGACGTTCGCCGGATTCGCGGGCGTCGTCCTCGTCTTGCTTCTCCTTCTCGCACACGCGTCGAAGTCGGTCGTGAGCGGCGATGCCGCGACCCCTGCATCCGCACCCACACCCGGCGAGCAACACGCTCCCGGCTCCGTCGATCCGTCCGTCGCCGACGCTCCCCACACGAACCGCATCGTCGACTCGGGTCCGACCGACAGCACCGATCTCGACTCCCACCTCACCCCCGTCGACGCATCCGATCACTGGACCGACCGGGCGCACGCGACGGGGCCACAGCTGTCGACGATGGCGCTCCTCGCGAACGTCGCCGTCTCGCAGGGTGCGTTCGGGTTCCTGCTCGTCGCCGGCGCCTGGTTCACCGAGATCCCGCTCTCGGCGTTCGGCGTCCCGCCCTCGCTCCCCTCGGTGACGACGCTCGGCGTCGGCGTCGCTCTGGGCCTGGCGCTGTACCTGGCTAACGAGGTGGGCTCGACCGTCGGTGAGCGGCTCGGCGTGGGTGCGGACGAGAGCCTCCGCGAGGCGCTGGCACCGGCTTCGGTCGGCGGCTGGGTGGTGCTCCTCGTCGTCGTCCTCCCCACCATCGCCGCCTTCGAGGAACTGCTCTTTCGAGGGGTGCTCGTCGGCGTTTTTTCGGCAGGATTCGGCGTCTCTCCGTGGCTGCTCGCCGGCCTCTCGTCGGTGGCGTTCGCACTCGGTCACGGCGCGCAGGGTCCCGCCGGTGTCGCCGTCACGGGCATTCTGGGCTTCGTGCTCGCTGCCGCGTTCGTCCTCACGGGCAGCCTCCTCGTCGTGATCGTCGCCCACTACCTCGTGAACGCGCTCGAGTTCGTCGTCCACGAGGCACCGGACACCGGGTGGGCCTGACCCGTCTCCCGGTTCGACGGGTGACGGCCACGGCACGCGTTGCACCGAGCAGTACGTTCTTGTCGAACGTCGACCTCCTCTCGCCGTGAAGGTCACTGTCATCGACTACGGCGTCGGGAATCTCCGGAGCCTCCGTCGCGGGCTCGAACGGGCCGGGGCGACCGTCGAGGAGCGCTCCGACCCCGAGGGCATCGCCGACGCGGAGGCGCTCGTCCTCCCCGGTGTCGGGGCGTTCGAGGAGTGTATGCGGAACTCCCGGCCCTTCCACGACGTCCTCGTGGACGCCGCGACCGACACCCCGATCCTCGGCATCTGCGTCGGGCTCCAGCTCCTGTTCACGGAGAGCACGGAGGGCGCACCGCCGGGCGAGACGGTCGCCGGGCTGGACCTGATCCCTGGACGCGTCGAACGACTCCCGTCGGAGGACGTCACGGTCCCCCACATGGGGTGGAACACGCTCGACGTCGAACGACCGCACCCGATCGTCGACGGCCTCGCCGACGGCGACTACGCCTACTTCGTCCACTCGTACGCCACGCGAGTGAGCGACCACACCGTCGCCGCGTCCGACCACGGCCGCCGGTTCGCCGCCATCGCCGCCAACGAGCGTGGCAACGTCGTCGGCACGCAGTTTCACCCGGAGAAGTCCGGAGAGACCGGTCTCGCACTCCTGGCGAACTTCGTCGCGTTCGCCGAGCGGTGGACCGACGGGGACGCAGCGGCCACCCCCGCGTCGGACGGTCTGGCTGACTGACGGCACGGACAGTCCCGAGACGGTGTGCCGTCACGCCGCGTCCCGCCCCGAGATGGGAGTCACCGCACGCGAGGGGGTGGCCGCGGCATCCGATTTGAACCCTCGCTCGTGTGTCGGCTCGCGGCGGGTCGACGAGTGCTCTGTGGGCGAGTCAGAGCCGGCGTCCGTTCGAGCGGCTACACCGACTCGACCGCGCGGAGTCGGCGGACGACGTCCGGAGGAGTCGCTCCGGGTCCCTCGACCCGGTGATCCGGGACGAACAGCGGGACGGGGTTCTCGCTGATCGCCCGTTCGACCGTCGCGAGATCCTCCTCGTCCTCGGCGTCGAGTCCAGCCAGGCGGGCGATGCGGGCCACCGACACCGTCTCGCCGTAGGGTACGTTCCGGACCGCTTCGAGCACCGCTCGCTGGTCCGTCGGCACCGTGAGCGCCACTTGGACGTCGTCGAAGCGATCCTCCTCACCCCCGAGGTACGCCTCGATACGGTCGAGCAGCGGGTGGTCGGTCGCGGCGTCGTCCGGCACGGCGTCGGGGAAGGAGACGCCGACGACGCGACCGCTCGCGACGCCGAGTTCGACCACGAAGTCGTCGAACGCGCGGGCGAAGACCCCCGCGTCCGTGGCTGAACCGAGACTCATACCGAGCACTCGCCGCTGGAGCGACTTCAACCCCGCTCTCGCCCGACCCGCGTTCGCGCATCCCGCAAGTCTTATGAACAGATACGTCCATTAGTGTACACTGATGAACGCTACTGACGAGGAGATGGCTCCGGCGGTCCGCGCCATCCTCGCGGCGGCGCGGGAGCGGTCGGGGGGCGACACCCGCCTCTCCGTCGACGCGCGGTCGTTTCCCGACGCGGTCGCGACCGCCGAGCGCGCGGGCCGGGTTCCGGTGGTCGCCGAGGTGAAACCCACGAGCCCGACGACCGACGGACTCGTGGACGGAGATCCCGTCGATCTCGCCCGCGAGATGGTCGCCGGCGGCGCGACGGCGCTGTCGGTCCTGACGGAGCCGGAGCACTTCGGCGGTTCGCCCGACGCGCTCCGCCGCGTTCGGAACGCCGTCGACGTCCCCGTGTTGCGCAAGGATTTCATCCTCTCCGAGGACCAGCTGGACGTCGTCGAGGCGGACCTCGTGTTGCTCATCGCCCGCTTCCTGGGAGAGGATCTCCCGGCGATGATCGAGACCGCCGAGGCGCGGGGGTTCCAGCCGCTCGTCGAGGTCCACTCCCGAGCGGAACTGCGCCACGCAGTCGACGCCGGTGCCTCGATCGTCGGCGTGAACAACCGCGATCTCGCTCGGCTCGACGTCGACCTGCGGACGTTCGAGCGGGTCGCTCCGTCCGCACCCGACGACGTGACGCTGCTCGCCGAGAGTGGGGTCACCACGGCCGACGACGCCCGGCGGATGCGACGCGCGGGTGCGGACGCGCTCCTCATCGGCAGTGCCATCATGGACGGCGACGTGCGGACGAACACGGAGCGGTTCGTCCGTGCGTCCGCGGACGTGGATGCGGACGACACCGTCGCACCCGACACACGCGAGACAGTCGACACGACTGACACGACCGAGACATCCGAGACACCAGACACACAATGAGTACGGACACCAGCGGAAAGTTCGGCGACTACGGCGGACAGTACGTCCCGGAGGCGTTGATGCCGGCGATCGAAGAGCTCACCGACGCCTACGAACGGTACGTCCTCGACAACGAGGACGGCTTCATGGACGAGTTCCGGTCCCGACTCCGGGACTTCGGCGGCAGACCGACGCCGATCCAGCGTGCGGACCGCCTCTCCGAACGCTACGACAGAGAGGTGTACCTCAAGCGCGAAGACCTCCTCCACGGGGGGGCTCACAAGCTCAACAACGCGCTCGGACAGGTGCTCCTCGCGAAGTACATGGGTAAAGAGCGGATCATCGCCGAGACCGGCGCGGGCCAGCACGGTACCGCGACGGCGATGGCCGCCGCACACCTCGACATGCCGTGTGAGATCTACATGGGCACGCGCGACATCAACCGTCAGCGCCCCAACGTCTTCCGGATGCGCATCAACGGCTCCGAGGTCAACCCCGTCACTGTGGGGCGGGGCACGCTGAAGGAGGCCATCTCCGAGACGATGCGCGACTGGGCGACGACGGTCGAGACGACCCACTACGTCATCGGCTCCGTCGTCGGCCCGCACCCGTTCCCGTCGATGGTGCGAGACTTCCAGGCCGTCATCAGCGAGGAGGCGCGCCGGCAGCTGCTCGACCGCACCGGCACGCTCCCGGACTCCGTGGCGACGTGTGCCGGTGGTGGCTCCAACACGATGGGCCTGTTCGCGAACTTCGTCGACGACGCGGACGTCCGCCTGATCGCCGTCGAAGCCGGTGGCTCTTCGCTGCAGGTCGACGACGAGGCGGGCGTCGCTCCCAACTCCGCCTCGCTCTCGACGGGGACCGAGGGCGTGCTCCACGGTGCCCGGACGAAGCTCCTCCAGGACTCCGACGGCCAGATCATGGAGTCGCACTCCGTCTCCTCCGGCCTCGACTACTCGGGAGTCGGCCCGGAACTCGCCCACCTCGTCGACGAAGGCCGCGTCACGCCCGTCAACGTCGACGACGACGACGCACTCGAGGGCTTTCACCGCCTCTCGCAGCTGGAAGGGATCATCCCGGCGCTCGAATCGGCGCACGTCGTGGGCTATCTGGAGAACTACCTGGGTCCCGACGCCGTCCCCGAGAGCGAGGAGGCCGGGGCGCTCGGCGACACGATCCTCGTCAACGTTTCTGGACGTGGTGACAAGGACCTCGAGACGGTGATCGAGGAGACCGCACAGCGCGACATCCCGAACGCACCCGACATGGACACCTTCCGCGGGGGGTTCTGATGGGCGACACACACGAGAGCGCGATCGCAGCGGCGTTCGCCGACGGCCCCGCTTTCGTCCCCTACCTCGCCGCGGGCGATCCCGACTACGACGCCTCGCTGGCGTACGTCGAGGCGCTCGCCCGCGGCGGGGCCGACGTCATCGAACTGGGCTTGCCCTTCTCGGAACCGATCGCAGAGGGACCGACGATCCAGCAGGCCATCGTGCGCTCGCTCGAGTCGGGCATGACGCCCGAGCGGTTCTTCGAGTTCGTCGAGGAGCTCGACGTCGACGTGCCGCTCGTCTGCATGACCTACTACAACCTCATCTACCAGTTCGGGCGGAGCGAGGCGCGACGCGCCTCGGAAACGGCGAGCGGTGAAGCCGCGAGCGAGACGGGCACCCCCGGACCCGAGGCGTTCGTCGCCCGGGCGGCCGACGTGGGCATCGACGGCTTCGTCGTCCCCGACCTCCCCGCGGAGGAAGCCGACGATCTCCGCGACGCCTGTGACGCGTACGGGCTGGATCTCATCTTCATCGTCGCGCCCACCACGCGGGGCGACCGCCTCCGGCGCATCATGGAGCAGGTCTCGGGATACGTCTACGTCCAGGCACGACTCGGCGTGACGGGCGCCCGGGACGACGTCTCCACGCAGACCGACGAGTCGCTCGCCCGGCTCGCCGAGTGGGACGTCCCGAAGGCGGTGGGCTTCGGTATCAAGACGGGCGACCACGCCGAACGCATCGTCGCGGCCGGCGCGGACGGCGTGATCGTCGGGTCGGCGCTCGTCGACATCGTCGCCGAGGGCCACGACGCCGACGAACCGGTCGCGGAGACGGCCGCGCGCCTCGAGGCGAAAGCGCGCGAACTGAAACAGGGTGCGCTCCGCGGGGCGGGGGCGCAATCGACACCGCAAACGGAACGCACATAACCCCCGGTTGACACAGACTCACACACTACGATCATGGACGCCGGCATCACAGCACGACTCGACCGCATCTCGACAGGAGGGAACTACCTCGTCGTCCCGATGGACCACGGCATCACGCTCGGGGCCATCAAGGGACTGAAAGACATCGAATCGACCATCGAGGGGATCACACGTGGCGGCGCGGACGCCGTCCTGACGCAGAAGGGGATCGCCCCACGCGTCCACCCGCACAAGAACGGCGCGGGCTACATCGTCCACCTCAACGCCTCGACATCGATCGGCCCGGACTCGAACGACAAACGACACACGGGAACGGTGAAAGAGGCCATTCGGGCGGGCGCGGACGCCGTCTCGTACCACATCAACGTCGGCTCGAACCACGAGCCGGATCAGATCTCCGAACTCGCGCGCGTGACCGAAACCGCGAGCGAGTTCGGGGTCCCGGTCCTCGCCATGACCTACGCCCGCGGCGAGAACCTCATCGGCGACGACCCCGAACACGACGCGGAGTATCTCGGCCACGCCGTCCGTCTGGGTGAGGAGCTCGGTGCGGACGTGATCAAGACCGCCTACAGCGGCGACGCGGACTCCTTCGCACACGTCGTCGAATCCACGCGGCTCCCGGTGGTCATCGCCGGCGGGGCGAAGGGAACCGATCGACGGACCGTCGAGAACGTCCGCGGCGCGATGGACGCCGGCGCGGCCGGCGTCTCGATGGGTCGCTCGATCTTCCAGCACGACGACCCCGAGGCGATCACGCGCGCTGTCTCGGCCATCATCCACGACGACGCCTCCGCTGCCGAAGCCCTCGACGTCGCGGGGCTCTCCGAGGAGGCCGGCGCGGAGGCGTAACCCGCCAGCCCGTCCACACGACTACACACGACCGTTCGGGGCGCGGTCTGGACGACCCTGTGACAGCGTGGACGACCTTCGAGTATCAGAACTGATCTTCGTGGGGGCGTGTTTTATTTGGCTCGACCGCTCACCGGCCGTCATCGCATTCGTCGGTGCGCGCGACACTGGTCGGCACGAGTGTCCGCTTCGGTGAATTCGAGGGCGTATCCATGAACCTCACACGGCTCTTCACGGACGGACGTGCGGTCTCGCCGGTCATCGGCGTCATCCTGATGGTGGCGATCACGGTCATCCTCGCGGCCGTCATCGGGACGTTCGTCCTCGGCCTGGGGGACCGAGCATCCGGATCGGCACCACAGGCGCAGTTCACGTTCGAGTTCAACGGCTCGACGGCGCTGAACGTCACCCACGAGGGTGGGGACGCGATCGAGGCGGATACGCTGAACGTCTCTAGCTCCGTCTCGATCGGCATCTCGAGCGACGGGAACGGGTACGGGGATCCGAACGGCGTCGGCGTCCTCGACGACGCCGATCCCACCAGTGCGGGCCTCGTCGAGACCGGTGCGTTCACCTCCGGAGACACCATCGACGCCGGAACCACCGTCTACGTGCTCACGAGTGAGACATTCGTCGACAAGACGGTACGCGTGGTCTGGGCGAGTCCGGACTCCGGCAGGACTGCGACTATCGCCCGGTGGGCGGACTGAGCGGACGTCCCTCGAGGGTCGGCCGACAACGTCCTCCTCTGTCGTCGTCCGTAGGTCCGGAGACGCCTCTGTCGGTGCTCCCCGACGACACCACTGAGACGCTCTCCGTCGCCGTCGAGACGCGACTCTTTGTACAGCGTGTGATGCCGGTCACGGCCGCGACTCCCGACGAGAGGGCGATGGCCCGCACGACGTGGCGGTTCCCGGGGGACGGCACGGGCGTGTCGGTCGATCTCTCCACCGAGGCGACCGACGAGCCGAGCGGGACCCGACGACCGAGACACCCCCTGACTCTGGAGTGAGTGGTCCGCCTCTCAGCTGAGGTGAGTGGTCGCTCTCGTAGTATATCAACCAGTCAACATTCAATACGTCGCCACGCGTACACATCCTTCGGGCCCGCGCCGAGTCCGGTCGGTGACGAGACGCGTCGGGACGGGCACCACGAGAGAGAACTCATGACAACGATAGACACTGCGTTACAGCGACGACTCGACCAGGTCGGGGACGTACTTACCAGCCAAGACGCCGAACGGACGGGGGACCTCTACACCCGGGACGGGCAACTCATGCCGCCCGGGAGCGACTTCGTCAGGGGTCGGGAGGCGGTCGTCGACTTCTGGTACGGCGTAGTCGAGTCGGGGGTAGAGACGATCGACATCGAGACCGTCGAGGTCGAAGGCCACGGGAGCTGGGCCGTCCGGGTCGGAGTAGCCACCCTCGCCGACGCCGACGGCGAGACGCTGGACCGCGTCAAGTTCATCGAGGTCTGGAAACGGGAGGACGACGAGTGGCGGATCCACCACGACATCTGGAACTCGAACGAGCCGACCGGGCAGTAGCCGGCAGACCCTCGCCCCGGTCGCACGGCCGTCGCGTGTCCCCTCGGATGCGGACTCCGTGTGTCGGCTGGCCACACAGTGTCTGAGGCGACCGAGCCGCGACCGCGGCTCCCGACGTCTCGAGGCAGGTGCTTTTCTCACGTGCCGCCGTACCTCGGAGACGACACATGTCTCAGCCCTCGTACGACTACGCCGACACCACCGTGATCGTCACTGGCGGCTCCAGCGGCATCGGGCGGGCGATCGCCCGGCGCTTCGGCGCGGCCGGCGCCACGGTCGTCAACGCGGACGTCCGGCGTGCTCCGAAGGATCCGGATCAGGAGCGCCCGACCGACGAGCTCGTCGACGACCTCGGTGGCACGGGGCAGTACGTCGAGACCGACGTCGCCGAGGTCTCGGAGATCGAGACGGTCGTCGAGGCCGCCCGCGAGTTCGGCGGCGTCGACGTCATGGTGAACAACGCGGCGGTGTTCGTGGAGGGGAACCTCCTCGACCTCGATCCCGCCGACTTCGACCGCCTCTACGCGGTCAACGCACGCGGGGTCTTCTACGGGACGCAGGCCGCCGCGCTCGACATGCTCGACCGTGGCGTCGAGGGCTGCATCCTCAACACTGCCTCCATCAGCGCCGACCTCGCTCAGTTCGACCACGTACAGTACGACGCCACGAAGGGGGCGGTGAAGATGATCACCCGCGGGGCCGCGCTCGAACTCGCGGACCACGGCATCCGCGTGAACGCGGTCGCTCCCGGCCACGTCGCCACGGAGATCAGCGAAGGCTGGTCCGAGGGCGCACCCCGAGAAGTCCGCGCCGGCGAGGTCATCAAACACGTCCCGCTCGGCCGCGCGGCGACCCCCGACGACGTCGCCGGTGCGTACCTCTTCCTCGCCAGCGACGACGCAGGCTACGTCACCGGCGAGACGCTCTGGGTCGACGGCGGTCTGCAGGTGTTCTGATGCTGGTTTCCCTCTCGACACCGCTCCCCGACGCCGTGGTCGACACCGACTGGGACGAGTACGCCGTCGTCGACGTCGTCGACTTCCTCCCCGGGACGACCACGATGTACGAGGACGACCACCTGCGGACGGAGATCTATCGGTATCGAGACCGCGCCCCACCGCCGTCGACGTACGAGAACGGCGAGCGCCGGTACCGGGTGCGGCGAGCGACCCGGCCGCTGGTCGAGCGTCTCGCCGGGGCGACGTCACGGTCGCCGTCGCCGTAGCCGCGGGCGTTCCCCACGCCCCCACCGCCACGCAGGATGTCGGATTCGCCACGTTCAAGCCCGCTCATCGAGTGGGTCCGGGCATGACACGGACTGTCTGGCTCAAGGCCGACGACAGCGTCGGCGACTGGGAGGCGCGGAAGCGACGCATCACGGCCGGCCTCGAGGCGGGCGTCGACTGGGTGCTCGTCGACGAGGGGGACGTCGGGCGCGTCCGCGACCTCGGCGACGTGAACGTGGCCGCGTTCCGGACCGACGTCGACGTCCACGTGATGGACGCCGAGGGCGAGGGATCCGAGGCCGAGGCCGACGCGTACTTCGTGGGCAAAGCCTCCGAGGGCGACGGGACGGTCGACCTCCCCGGCGACTTCTCGGGGTCGGCCGATCTGACGACGCTCCGCCGGACGGACGGCCGCGCGGACGGGGCGTACGTCCGCATCTTCACACAGGGGTACGAGGCGTTCGCCGAGGAGGCCGCCCACGAGGCCGATTTCACCATCGTCGTCGGCGAGGACTGGACGATTATCCCGCTGGAGAACCTCATCGCCCGCATCGGCGACGAGACCCACCTCGTCGCGGGCGTCACGACGGCGGAGGAGGCACGGACGGCGTTCGAGACGCTCGAGCAGGGCGCCGACGGCGTGCTCCTCGACAGCGACGACCCCGACCAGATCCGCGAGACCTGCGAGGTCCGCGACGCCGCCGAGCGCGAACATCTCGACCTCCAGTGGGCGGAGATCACCGCGATCGAACGCACCGGGATGGCCGACCGGGTCTGCGTCGACACGGGCTCGCTCATGGACCACGACGAGGGGATGCTCGTCGGCTCCATGTCTCGGGGACTGTTCTTCGTCCACGCCGAGACCGCCGAGTCGCCGTACGTCGCCTCCAGACCCTTCCGCGTCAACGCCGGCGCCGTCCACGCGTACGTTCGTGCCCCCGACGGTGGGACACGGTACCTCGCGGAGCTCCAGAGCGGCGACGACGTCCAGATCGTCGACGTCGACGGCAACACCCGCGAGGCCATCGTCGGCCGCTCGAAGATCGAGAAGCGACCCATGTTCCGGGTGCAGGCTCGGATCGAGACCCCCGACGGTGAGGATCGTATCGAGACGCTCCTGCAGAACGCCGAGACGATCAAGGTCCACACCCGTGAGGGCCGCAGGGCCGTGACCGACCTCGAAGCCGGCGACGAGGTGCTGGTGTACTACGAGGACACGGCCAGACACTTCGGCGAGGCCGTCGAGGAGTCGATCATCGAGAAGTGAGCCGCCCCCGCCGGCACGACTCCACCGCCACCGAGCGGCCCGGCCGTCCCCCTAGTCGTGACCTCGTGGCCGCGGTTCCGTCCGGTCGGTCCCTGCAGGCGCGTCCTCGAACCGTTCGGTACACCACGGACAGAAGTCGAGTTCCGGGTCGATCTCGTGACCGCAGTACGGACACGCCGGGCCGCCCTCCTCGGTGGTGTCGCCGGCGGTCAGCGCGAGGCGGTAGGCGTCGAGCGTGCTCAACACGAGCAACACGAGCACGGGGCCGGTGACGGTCATCGGCAGCGTCGACGGTGACTCCGTGGCCACCGCGGGGTCGGAGAACACGGACAGCAAGACGAGTCCCGTGCCGAGGACGAACGCGAACCACGCGACCGCTCGCCGCCACTCCCGGAGGTAGGCGTGCCCGGCGCCGGCGATGCCGACGGTCGCGCCGAGCACGCCGACGAGTGCCGCGACGAGCGCACGACGACGTGTGTCCGACATTGCTCTCTGCCCCCACAAGGTCGCTCCTGCCGCTTAAGTGTCCGGATACCGCGTCATCCCCCCGTCAGCCAGTTATCGCTCCCTTGTCAGTTCGTCGATCAGCGTCGCGAGCGTCGCGAGGTCGTACTGTCCCGGAGCGGTCGCCTCGGCCGGGTCGACGGGGGCGTAGCCGACGCACGAGCCGTACACCGGTGCCACTGCGCGGGTGTGGCTCCCCGCCTCGCCCATCGCCATCGTCGCCACCCGCGCTCCCCACGTCGTGGCGGCGTGGGTAGCCTCCAGCAGGCGGAGCGCGTCGGCCCGCGAGTCGGCGGTGACGGCCAGCTTTCCCACGTCGCCCGCCGTCGCCGCCTCGTGGAGCAGCCGGCGGAGTTCGGAGGCGGCAGGCGTCCCCTCGAAGTCGTGGCTCGAGGCGACTACTGCTGCGTCTCGGTCCCTGACATCGCTCGCCACGTTCCGCCCCCGTTCGGTCCGGAGCGTCTCGAGTTCGACGTCGACCGCGCCGACGGCGTCGTGGTCGGCCGCCGCCACCAGCGCATCGAGGCGGTCGGATTCGTCGCCCGCGAACGACCCACCCTCCCACGTCGGTCGGTACGTCGCGACCACGGGGAGCGGGGGGTCGTCGCCGCTCTCGTGCGCGTACTCCTCCAGCGCGCCGAGCGGGTCGTCGGCGAGGTCCATCCGGAACTCGACGGCGTCGGCGTGCGCCCGCGCGGCGTCCGTCGTCGCGTCCGCGAGCGACCCGGTGGCCGCACAGAGCACGAAGCTGTCGAAGTCGAGCATACTGGTTCTACCACACCGGGCGTCAAAAGTCTCCCTGGTCGTCCTCGCGTGGCTACCGCGGGTCGTACGAGACGACGTACCGCCGCTCGTCCTCCACGCGCTCGACGCCCGTGACGACGTAGAGCCGGATCTGTCGCTCCTGTCTCGTCACGACGGGCACGTCGTAGTGGACCGCGTCGTACGCCGGCGGCTCGTCGCGCTCGTGGACGAACGCCCGGTGACGGTCGAGACGGTCGTCGACCCGCTCGCGCGAGCGTGCCGGCAGCTCCGCGATCCGGTCTTCGAACCCCGCGAGGAGGGGTGGATCGAGCTCCCGTCCGATCGAGTGACGGCCGGCGAGCATCGCCGCGAGCGTCGTCGTCCCCGTACCGAGGAACGGGTCGTAGACGCGGTCACCGTACGTCGAGTACATCCGGATCAACCGGAGCGGCAGCTCGACCGGATACGCACCGGCGCGCTCGCGCCCGTCGCCCGTCCGGGCCTGTCCCGTTCCGGGGAGTTCCCAGAGGTCCGAGAACCACCGGTTCCGTTCCTCCCAGAAGAAGGCGCTCTCGTACCGCGTCTCGTCGCCCGGTGGGAACTCCCGGGGGGGCCCCTTCCGGAAGACGAGGACGTACTCGTGTTCGAGCGTGACGTAGGCGTTCGTCGGGAGCGTCCCCGACCCCATGAACTTGGTCAGCCGGTTCGTCGGCTTCCGCCAGAGCACGTTCGGCAGCGGCGTCAGCCCGCGCTCGGTGAGCGCGCTCGTCACGCGTGCGTGGTTGGGGAAACACTGGAACTCCCCGCCGATCGAGCGGGTGGCGTCGCCGACGTTCACGCAGGCGATCCCGCCCGGGCGGAGGAGTCGCACCACCTCGTCCCACACCTCGTCGAGGAGCGCGTGCATCGCCGCGAACGCGTCGTCGCCGCGTCCCTCCTCGAGCGCCGTCGCCACCGCGGGCGACTGGGACGCGAACTGCGCGTCCCACATCTCGATCATCGGGTACGGCGGGGAGGTGACGACCAGATCGACGCGCTCGTCGACCGTCGACGTCGTGCTGTCTCCGACCCGGAGGTCGTGCGCGGTTCGCATCGGTCGAGAGTCGACGGCCCCACTAGTATGCGTTTGGGTCCGACGAGGACAGCCCGGGATCAGGGAGCCGTCGTCTCACCCGCGTGCGCCCGGGGCTGAGCCGCTCGGCGGCGACACCGTCGACGGCGAGGGGAGCCGCTGCCTCGCCCCGCGGTCAGACGAGCAGCTGTTCTTCGGCCTCGAGCAGTTCGTGGTAGCGGTTGCGGATCGTCACTTCGGAGATGTCCGCGACCTCGCTCACGGCGGCCTGGGTCGTCTTCTCGTTCGTGAGCAGGGAGGCGGCGTACACCGCGGCGGCGGCGAGGCCGACCGGGGACTTGCCCGAGTGGACGCCCTGCTCCTTGGCGTTCTGGAGCAGCTGGCGGGCGCGCATCTTCGACTCGTCGGAGAGTTCGAGTTCGGAAGCGAAACGCGGGACGTACTGTTCGGGGTCGGCGGGCTTCACTTCGAGGGAGAGCTCCCGGGAGACGTAGCGGTAGGTGCGGGCGACCTCGCTCTTCTCGACGCGGGAGACCTCGCTGATTTCGTCGAGCGACCGGGGGACGCCGGCCATCCGGGCGGCGGCGTACGTACACGCCGTCGAGACACCCTCGATCGAGCGCCCGGGCAGCAGGTCCTCGCTCAGCGCGCGGCGGTAGATGACTGAAGCGGTCTCACGGACGTTGTCCGGGAGGCCCAGCGCCGACGCCATGCGGTCGATCTCGCCGAGTGCCTGCTTGAGGTTGCGCTCTTTCGAGTCCCTGGTCCGGAAGCGCTCGTTCCACTTGCGCAGCCGCTGCATCTTCTGGCGCTGGCGCGTCCCCAGCGAGTTGCCGTAGGCGTCCTTGTCGCGCCAGTCGATGTTCGTCGACAGCCCCTTGTCGTGCATCGTGTTCGTCGTGGGTGCGCCGACGCGGGACTTCTGATCCTTCTCACGGGAGTCGAATGCTCGCCACTCCGGCCCCCGATCCACGGAGTCGGCGGTGATGACCAGTCCACACTCCTCGCAGACGGTCTCGCCGTGTTCGTCGTCCGTGACGACGTTGCCCGCGCACTCGGGGCACGTGAGCGCGTCGCCGGTCGTCTCGCTCTCGTCCGTCCGTTCGTCTCGCTTCTCGCGCGGTGTTCGCTTCGATCGTGCTCGTGTGTACGCGTTCTCGCTCATGATGATGGATACGACCGCAGGTGCTCCCGGCAACTGTGACGGCTGCGAAAAGGCCGGAGCAGTCTGTTGTCTATCCGATGGAGCGGTATTATATAAACATTTCGATGAATGCTCGAAATAAGCCGTCACTCGGCTCCATTCAGCCGTTCACGACACGTGTTACCATACACTTATGTACTGTCCGGTGACGCGAGGATCGCGTCCGACCGACGCGAGAGGGAAACGGTCTTCAGCGGGCGAGTCGAGCCTGCCGTCATGCAGCTCGCTGTCGGCAGTGGCAACCCCGTGAAACGCGCCGCCACCGCACGGGTCTTCCCCGACGCGACGGTCGAGTCGCTCCCGGTCGGGTCGGGCGTGAGCGAACAGCCCACGGGCCTCGCGGAGACGCTCCGCGGGGCGACGAATCGGGCGCGGCGTGCGCACGCGCGGTCGGACGCCGACCTGGCCGTGGGAATCGAGGGTGGCGTCGCGGGGATGCCGGCGGTCGCGGCCCCGTCGAGAGGAGACGACAGTCCGCGACCCGAACGGGTCGTCGGGGCGGACCGCGCGCTCGTGATGTGGGCGGCCGTCACCGACGGCGACCAGCTGTCGCACGGCGGCGGCCCCACGCTCCCGCTCCCCGACTCGATCGCGACTCGCATCCGTGCCGGGGAGGAACTCGGCCCCGTGATGGACGACGTGCTCGGCACGGACAACGTCGCGAAGAAACAGGGTGCGGCCGGCGCGTTCACCGCCGGCCGCCTCACCCGAACCGACGCGCTCGAAGCGGCGGTGGCGGCCGCCGCCGGGCCGTTCCTGAGCGATCACTACTAGTCGAGTCCGTGGGTTCGTCCACCGGTCGACCGACCAAGCTGCGGGCTCCGAGGCGGGTGCTGTCGTCCTGACCGTTCGTTCGGTCGCGACGCCGACTCAGTCGTCGTCCTGCAGCACGTCGGCCTCGACGTCGCTGCCACCCGGTCCCTCGTCCACGGCGGTCGTCAGCGAGACGTTCAGCGCGAGCATCGACGCGACACCACCGGCGACGGTGACGAGGTTCTTGACGGCGTGATCGAGGACGGCCGCGCCGAGCGCGAGCGGGAACGAGATCCCCGTCAACCCGACGGCGAGGAGGGTGAACGCCCCCTCGTAGAGGCCGACGCCGCCCGGCGAGAGCGGGAGGACTTTCGCGAGGTTGCCGACGCTGACGGCGAAGAAGCCGACCGAGACGAGCGTCACGAGGTCGAGGCCGGGGCCGAACGCCTGCAGGACCAGCACGGCCGTGACGACGTCGAGCGTCCAGATGAGCACGCTCGAGAGCCCGACGCGACCGAAGCCCGCGCGCGTCCCGGCGACCCGCTGGACGTCGCCGACGAACCGCTCGATGACGTCGGCGACGTAGTCGGCGTACGAGTCGGTCGAGACGCGGTGGACCGCCCGGCGGACGAAGTTCGTCCCCGCACGGGCCGAGGCGACGATGGCCACGACGGCGACGATGGCCGCTACCCCGACGAACGAGGCCACGGAGACCGCCACGCGTCCGGCACCCTCCGCCCCCGTCACCGTCCGTGCGAGCTCCGCGGTCTGTCCCGTTACCGTGTAGCCGATGAGGACGACGCCCGCGAGGGCGGTGATCGTCAGCAGATCGAACACCCGTTCGACGGCCAGCGAGGCGAACCCCGACGGGTAGGGGATCCCCCGGCGCATCTTGACGACGTACGCCCGCACGGCGTCGCCGGCGCGGGCGGGGAAGACGAGGTTCCCCGTCTGCGAGATGAAGATCGCTCCCGTGAGGAAGCCGACGTCCGTCTCGTACCCCTGTTCGGCGAGGATGTCGCGGTAGCGCGCGCCCCGGAGCGGCCACGAGAGCACGTAGACGAGAGTCGCGACGAGGACGAGCACTGGATCGGCCTGTCGCATCTCGTCGACGACGGCACCGAAGTCGATGTACTGTGTCATCAGGGCGAGCGCCAGCACGGTCAGGAGACCGCCAGCGGTGAGCGTCACCCGGCGGGTGACACGCGGTCGCACCGAGAGCTGCCACCACGTCCGGAGGATCTGCGACCCCATCCCGAACACGTCGCGGACGAGATCGACCTTCGTGTCCCCCTTCGGTGTCCACTCGACGGGGAACTCCGCGACGCGAAAGCCCTCGCGCTGGGCGCGGACGAGCATCTCCGTGTCCCAGAACCAGTGGTCGTCCTCGACCGTTCCGGAGAGGTGTTCGAACGCCTCCCGACTGAACGCCTTGAAGCCACACTGGTGGTCGCGCAGCTCCGACCGCAGGACGAGCCGGACGAGTTCGTTGTACCCCCAGGAGGGGATCTCCCGCCTCGCCGGTCGGTCGGCGACCTGTCCGGGGAGCCACCGCGACCCCGTGGCGACGTCGTACTCGCCGGAGCGGACCCGCTCGACCAGCTCTTCGAGGTGTTTCAGATCCGTCGCCAGGTCGGTGTCGAAGTAGACGAGAACGTCGCCGTCGGCGACCCGAAAGGCGTGTTCGAGCGCCCCACCCCGACCGAGACGGCGGTCGCTGTGGACGTGACGAACCCGGGGGTCGGTCGCGGCGAGTCGGGCGGCGATCTCCGGCGTCCGGTCGTCGCAGCCGTCCTCGGCGACGAGGACCTCGTATCCGCCGTCGAGGAAGCCGTCGAGGGCGTCGAGCGTCGCCTCGACCGTCTGCCCGATGGTGTCCTCCTCGTTGTACGCCGGGAGGACGACGCTCACCTCTATCGACGCGGCGCGTCCCATTCGTCCTCAGTCGCCGCCCCGCGGCTAAGAACTTTCTGACTCGGATACCCTCGAACGCCCCGGCGAACCGACGCTCTCCCCAGTCGTCGATTCGTCGACCCGCCGGCTGGACCGGTCACCCTCCTGAACTCTCGGCGACGACGGTGAGTTAGCCCACCGTACCCACGCAGCTTCGAGATCGCCGACCGAGCCGCCGTTCTACGTACAGAATCGCCCGACTGCGACGTGTTAAGCACGTGTACCAAATCCACTATGACGGACGCCCCCTTCGACGTATGTATGAGCACGACGACCCAGACCACGACCGACCTCTCGGCGAAACAGCGGCGCATCCTCCAGTACCTCCGGACCGAGGCGAGCGAGCGGACCTACTTCAAGTCGCGACTCATCGCCCAGGACCTCGGGCTCTCGGCGAAGGAGGTCGGTGCGAACATGCGGGCGATCCTCGACGGCGACTTCGACGTCACGGTCGAGAAGTGGGGCTACTCCTCCGGGACGACCTGGAAAGTCACCCGATAGGATCGTCTGCCCGCGGAACGTCGACCACGGTCCCGGTCCCCGAGGCCCCCGCTGCGTGCTCGGTCCACCCACACGGGGGAGCGCGTCGTGCGTCACCGTACACTGCTGGACGGCCTGCGAGCTCCGTCTCTCTCCTCTGCCGTCCGTTCGTGGTATCGCTGTCAGTTCGATCCGGTCGGTTCCGTGCCGTCCGGTCGTGTTCTGCACCGCTCGGCTCGTTCTCGTCCAGCCACGCCCGACCCGGCTCCGGGACCTCCCGTCCTCGTGCGGGCCGAACGGATGCCATCCACACCTCGCGGTCCGGGCGCGTCACGAACGGCTCTCCGGCGACCGTCGCCGTTCGTCACTCTTTCCGGGCGTTCACTGTCGGGGATCGAACCGGATGAGGTCGGCGGCGTCGGCCGCGAACGCGACGGCGTCGGAGCCGAACGAGTCGGCGAACCGGACCAGCAGCGTCAGCACCGTCTCCGGGTTGCGGACCTCGTAGCCGTCGGCGCGCGAGAGGAGTCCCGCCGCGTCGAGCTCCTTGGCGGTGGTGCTGACCGTGGCCCGCGAGACGTCGAGCGACCTGGCGATCTCGCTCCCCGTCGCGTCGGGCTCGGCGAGGAGCGCGATGAGGAGGCCGCGGGCGGTCTCACGGCGGAGGTAGCCGAGCGCGACCTGCTCGAAGTCGGAGAACTGTCCCGCCGCGAAGTAGCGGCGGTAGTCGCCGTCTTTCCGCGTCTCAACGGCACCGGCGTCGAGCAGCCGCCCGAGGTGGTGCTGCGTCTCGCCCGTTCCGAGCTTGAGGTCGTCGCGAACCTTCGAGAAGTGTGCCCCGGGCGTCGTCGCGAGGTAGCCACGGATAGCCGTCCGTACCTCGCTCGTGTCGTCGGTAGACTCCGCTTTCCGACCGCCGAGACCGACGAGTGGCGTCGCCGCGCCGAGGGTAGCGAACCGACGGAGCGTCGCCCGCTTCTCCTCGTCGACGTCCGGCTGATCGGCCATTATTCGGCTGTAGGTAGGCGATTATCCAGTGAAAAGCCTTCGGGCTCGGGTCTCAACCGTGAGATTCTGCCGTCAGGTTCGAGCCCGGTCGCTTCGCGTCGGATCAGGACTCGAGGTTCGTGTCGAACTCCATCTCCTCGTCGTCCGCGTCGTCGTCGACGGCGTCCGACGGCGCGCCACCGTCGGTGTCGACCTCCGTGACGACCTCCTCTTCCTCTTCCATCGCCGAGTCGGCCTCGGCGACGACCTCGTCGGCGCTCTTGATGTCGGCGTCGACGTTGCCGGCCTTGATCGCCTCGGCCTCCTTCTCCATCTGCTCGACGTCCATCTCGGCGGCCTCGTCGATCTGTCCGAGGATCTCGTCGATGTCGTCGAGGCCGAGCATCGCTCTGGTCTCCTCGTCGAAGTCGAGGCTGTCGAGGCCGGCCTGTTCCTGCACGTCGCTGCCCGTCAGCTGTTTGCCGTACCGCCCCAGCAACGAGGAGAGCTCCTGCGGGAGGACGAACGTCGTCGACTCGCCCTCGCCGATCCGCTCCAGCGTCTCCATCCCCTTGTCGATGATGGCGCGCTCGCCCATCGACTCCGCGGACTTCGCTCGCAGGACCGTCGAGATGGCGTCACCTTGCGCTTCGAGGATCTGCGACTGCTTCTTCCCCTGTGCGCGGATGATGTTCGACTGCTTCTCACCCTCGGCGGTCTCGACGGCGGAGCGACGTTCACCCTGCGCCTCGAGGATCATGGCACGGCGACGACGCTCGGCGGAGGTCTGCTGCTCCATCGCCTGCTGGACGTCGGGGCTCGGGTTCACTTCCCGAACCTCGACCGACTCGACCCGCACACCCCACTCGTCGGTGGGTTCGTCGAGCTCTTTTCGGATTCTCGCGTTGATCTCCTGGCGCTTGTTCAGCGTGTCGTCGAGTTCCATGTCGCCCAGCACCGCCCTGAGCGTGGTCTGGGCGAGGTTCGAGACGGCCTTCTTGTAGTCGTCGACTTCCAGGAAGGCCTTCTTGGCGTCCATCACCTTGATGTAGACGACGGCGTCCGCCGTCACGGGCGAGTTGTCGCGCGTGATGGCTTCCTGCCGCGGGACGTCGAGCGTCTGCGTCCGCATGTCGAACGCGTACGTCCGCGAGACGAACGGCGGGATGAAGTTGATGCCCGGTTCGAGCAGCTTTCGGTACTCGCCGAACACCGTGAGCGCCTTCTTCTCGTAGGCGTCGACGATCTCGACCATCGACCACACGGTGACGATCGCCAGCACGAGGACGAGGATACCGATGGCGGCGGCTCCCAGCCCGAGACCGGCCTGGAGGGGGACCAGTGTGAGTGTTTCGAGGGCCATACCCGTGCTTGGGGCGGTCCGGGCAAAAGGGTTCGCCCGGATCCGACCCCGTTTGGCCCGGAGACGACCCGGAGCTGCCCGAGAGACGCGCCGACCACCGGGATACCCCTGCGACGGTCACCGCGACGCCTCGGCGTTCCAACCCCCCAGCGAACGTGGATGACGTGATTTATCCCGCTCGTCTCCGCACGTCGGCCCATGACCGACACCGCCGAACCGGGTGACACCGTCGTCGTCGACTACGTCGGCCGTTTCGAGAGCGGCGGCGTCTTCGACACGTCGCGCTACGAGGTCGCCGAAACCGAGGGACTCGCGGAGGCACAGGGACGCGAGCCGAGCGACTACGGCCCGCTGACGTTCACGGTCGGTGCGGAGCAGGTCATCGAGGGGCTCGACGAGGGGGTCGTCGGGCTGGCCGTCGGCGCGGAGGCGACGATCGAGGTCCCACCGGAGAAGGGGTACGGCCCGTTCGATCCCGACCGGGTGCGGGAGTACGATCCGGAGTCGTTCGAGGCGATGGTCGGCCAGCCACCCGAGATCGGTCTGCACGTCCACGCCGAGAACGGCCTGCACGGCGACGTCACCGCGATCACCGACGACGGCGTCGAGATCGACTTCAACCACGAGTTCGCGGGCAAGACGCTCCTCTTCGACGTCGAGGTCGTCGAGATCAGGTAGCCGGCCCCGGCGTCTCTCCCCGTCGTTCCGCACGCGTCGCAACCGGCGACATTACAAGCGAGGCACACGTACTCGGACCTATGTCGACACAGCTCGCCGACGAACCCTGTGAAGCGTGCACCTCGGAGGACGAACCGCTGACCGCGGCGGAGTACGGCGAATACTTCGCCGAACTCGACGACGCCGTCTGGGCGGTCGTCGAGGAGCACCACCTCGAGGGCACCTACGCGTTCGACGACTTCCGCGACGCCTTGGAGTTCACGTACGAGATCGGCGAACTCGCCGAGGAGGAGTGGCACCACCCGGACATCCACCTCGCGTGGGGCGAGGTTCGCGTCGAAATGTGGACCCACAAGATCGACGGCCTCCACAAGACGGACTTCGTGATGGCCGCGCGGATGGACCGTATCCACGACGAGTACGCCCCCGACTCGTCGTAGTCCGTCGTTCGCCTCGGCCGTCGGTGGACTGTCGCCGCGCGGAGTCTCCGTCCTCGCTCACGGCCCACCGCACGTCCCCGCTCACTCCGTCTCGGTTTCGCGGTCACGGTGGCGGTCGTGATCGTGATCGGATGCGTCGACCGCGGCGTCCGTGGCGTCCACGTCGTCTTCGTCGCGAGCCTCGATCGCTTCGGCCGCCGCTTCTCGCCGCCCTCGGGCAAGCTCGCGGTCGATCTCGTCCTCGTACTCGGCGACGGGCGCGACCGTGACGACGTTGCCGCCACCGGGATCGATCACCATCACCTCGGTCCCGGCCTCGATCTCGCCGTCCATCGACCGGGCGGAGTAGTAGGGGTTGAAGCCGCCGCCGTCGAGCTTGATCTCGCCGTCGGTCGGCGTGACGCGTTCGGTGACGCGACCGAACGTCCCCGTGAGGGCGTCCGAATCGCTCGTTCGTGCCGTTCCCTTGCCGCCGTAGAGGTCGAACTCGCGGTAGCCGTACAGCGAGAGCGCGCCGAAGAGCAACACGAGCACGCCCAGCACGAGCGGCGACGCGAGCGGGCCGATGAGCAGCCCGACGACGCCCGCGAGCAGGAGGGCGACGCCGAGTACGACGAAGTGCGCACCGGGGGCCAACGCCTCCGCGACGGAGAGTCCGAGCCCCGCAAGGACGAGCAGCAGAGGGAGCGTCTCGGGACCGAGAAACTCGAGCTGGAGCGGGAGGGGCGGTACCATGTGTAGTCGTAGGGGGGGACGCCGATTAAGGGTTGTTCACGTCGACCGCCCCTCGATGCCGATCACGGTTCGTCGACGGTCGTGGCCGCCTCGAGCGCACCTGTCACCCGGGACAGTGACGCCGGCGTCGCGTCCGCCCGGACCCGCCCCCACGCGTAGCTGGCGACCGTTCGCGCGACGTCGGACGCGTCGACGGCCCCTCTGTCGACCACCCGGCCGAGTTCGTCGTCGCCCCACCGGACCTCCCGTGCAGCCGCCGCCGCGAACCGGGACGCCAGCGTCGACGGCGTCGCGTTTCGTGCCGTCTCGACCGTCTCGAGCGCGGCGAGTTTCTCGCGGCGGACCACCTCGACCGACGGCGTCCCGTCGTACGCCCCGCGCTCGACGGCCTCCCGTGCCCGGTCGAGCGCCCGGAGGTCGCGGTCGGCCTCGCCGGCTGCGAGGACCGCGCTGGCGACGCCCTCCCGCTCGCGGACCTCGTCGAGACGGTTTCGACAGCGCCACTGGACTGCGGAGAACGCGTCGTCGAGCAGTGGGCGGGCGACGGACGTCGCGTCGAACCCCGCCTCGCGTCCGCTGGCATCCACCGTGGGACACCGCTCGGTGACGTTCGCCCGGAGCACGCGGGCGGTCCGGTCGAACGCGCCACCCAGTGCGCGGCCGTCCGCGTCGTCTATTCCACCGACGAATCGGTCGTACAGGTACGTCGCGTCCGCCACTGCCGTCCGGGCGAGTTCGATGGTGCCAGCCGCGGAGCCGACACGGAGGACGCGGCTCCCCTCGTCCCCGCGGCGTTCGGCCGCCTGTTCGAGCATGCTCTCGGCGTAGCCGACCTCCGACTCGATCTCTCGGTGGACGACAACCGCGACCACGGGGTCGTCGCCGACGTAGCGCCACCGGTCGCGGAACGCCGCTAGCTCCTCGCGGATCGGCTCCCGACGGGCGAGCACCGCCTCGCGCGTCAGGTCGTCCCGGTAGGCGGCGAAGACGGCGCTGACGTCGGCCGCGAACCACCGCGCCGAGCGGAGGTCGCCCATCCGCTCGTACGGCGTCCGCGCCGTCTCGGCCCGGGCGAGCGCGTCGGCCGCGCGCTCGTAGCGGTCGGCGTACTCCCGCGCGACGGCCTCGTTCGGGATGTCGGGATCCTCGGGTGCCGACGACAGCAGCGACCGGGCGCGGTCGCGGTGGCGTTCGAGGTGAGCGGTCGTGATCTCGACAGGGAGCGTCCGTGGCGTCCTCGGGCTCCCCAGCGCGACGATCCGCTGGAGCGCGTCGGCGTCGTACGAGACGTCGGGAGCCCCGGAGTCACTCCCTCGGAGCCCCGCCATCCCGAGGAGACCGACACCGAGCCCGGCGGCGAACAGGAACGCCCGGCGCGTCGGGTCGGCGTCGGTCACGACGGCCCCTCCCGTCGTTCTCGCGGCGGTCGTTCGCAGCCGCCGCCTCCGCCGATGGAGTGGCTGGAGATCCCGTCGGTCGCCAGCGGGAAGCGCACCAGCGCGACGACCACGTCCCGGCGGTCGACCTCGCAGGCGACGTCGGCGGGCCGAAGCGGTGAACAGAACTCCAGGTCGAACGAGTCGGCGTCGGTGGTCACGTAGCTCACCGCCAGCGCACGACACTCGGACACCGGGCGTTCGTGAACGTAGACGACGTCGCGCTCGAAGTCGGTCTCGTCGAGGAACCGCCGTGCGTCGTCGACGCCGTCGACGTCCGCCGTGAACGCGATCCGTTCGGCGTCGGCGGCCGTCGCGAGCAGTTCGCCCACGTACGAGGGTTCACTGGGGGGGTCATTCGACCGTGGCTCGTCGTCGGTCGGCCGTTCCGCTCCGGAGTCGCCGTACCTGACGAACGACTCGCCCGTGGGGTTCCGCACGGACAGCGCGTCGTAGTCGGCGGTCGGTCGGCCGTCGGGTTCCGGGCTCGGCGTCGGCGACT
This sequence comes from Salinigranum salinum, assembly GCF_009176545.1. Classification (GTDB taxonomy): domain Archaea; phylum Halobacteriota; class Halobacteria; order Halobacteriales; family Haloferacaceae; genus Salinigranum; species Salinigranum salinum. The sequence continues at coordinate 1,506,820 of NZ_VTOJ01000001.1, forward strand.
GCCTCCCGCCCCGCCCGTTACATCCGGCGACCGTCACGGCGCCCGCCGTCGTGACCGCCCGGAGGAGCTGTCGTCTGGAGAGAGGGACCATACCGACGACGACGGCCTCCCGACACATCAACGGTCTGGATTATCAACGGTCTGGGTTTTGTCTCCGTCGGGACGACGGCGACGCGCCGGGATGATCGAGACCGCGCAGGGGCCACGGTCGGCTCGACGCTGGCGAGGGGACCGAGCCACCTTTACTCCCGCCCTCCCAACGAACAGGTATGTCCGACAAGGACCTCCTCGCGATCGTCCTCGGCGGCGTCGCGCTGCTCATGTTCGCGACCGGAATCATCCTGGCGGTCTGATCCCTCGCGGCACCGTATCGATCGTTCCGTTCACGCCACGGAGCGACTGTTCCGTTCCGCCTCGGAGCGACTGTTCCGTTCCGCCTCGACCGCGATTGCCGTCAGCACCCGCCCGAGGATGTAGCCGACGAACGGGCAGACGAGCCGCCAGTACCGGCCGAACCGTCGTTCGGCGGTCGCGTCGGTCCCTGCCGTCCGTGCCTCGTACGTGACGAGCGTCCGGCCGCGCCCGTACGGACGGAACGAGAACCCGGCGGCGATCTTGGCGTACCCCGGCCGGTCGAACGCCCGGAAGTCGTCGGCGTCGAGGTCGACCCACTCGATGTCCGGCCGCCACACCGTGCCGACGGCCCCGAAGACGAACTCCTCGCCGTCGACCGCGTCGAGACGAACCCACGCCCCGCGGGACGGGAGGTCGCCGAAGCTGATCGACTCGGGCTCCGGCTCCGCGGTACCGCGGAACCACGCGCCGACGCGGATCGGGACCGCTCGCAGCGCGCCGAGTGCTCCGACGAGGGGACCGAGGTCGGTGAGGTCGACCGACAGCATGGCGTCGTACGTCTCCTCGACGGGAGCGTCGACGACGCGGTGCCGTCGGACGACGGCGTGGTAGTCGGGGAGCTGGTGGTCGAGACGCAGTGCTCGAGCGCTCGCTCTACTGGCGTCCCCTTCCTCGACTGCGTCGTCAGTCGGCTTCCCGCGGATCAGTCGGTCCGAGATGGTCGCGAACACGGTCTCTCACCGGACTGAGAGACGTCGGCGGACGAGAAGTAGCCACGAGCCGGTTCTCTCCCAGTGAGAGACCGGGTGCTCCCGCGTCAGCGAGGACTCGAGCGCGCCGACGAGCGACTCCGGCGTCGGCCGCACTCCGATCCTCCGTGACAGGTCGTCCGCCCGTCGCGGTCGCTACTCGATCTCGAGCGGGCCGTCGCCGCCCTCGCCTCCGTTCTCGTCCCACTCCAGTTCGAGTTCGATGCTCAGCTCGCCGGCCGCACCCGCCGGTCCCTCCCTCTCGACCTTGACCTCGAACTCGACGCTGGCCGGCGGATCCATCGTGACCGACTGGTCTCCGGCGCTGAAGGTGATCTCCCCACCCGCGTCGAGGTTGTCGGCGACCCGCCGGAGGTACTGCGCGACTGCTTCTCTGGTCTGGACGCTCTCCGACTCGAACAGTATCTCTTCGGGCATACGTACCAAGTAGCGCCCGAACACATAACTCTCTTCGCACGTTCACTGCGGCGAGCACGAACCGCTGTCGACCACTACTGCCTTCTCGCACGAACTGAGCGCAGCAGGGTCGTCAGAGGGTGTGACGACGCCATCGGTACGGCTCCAGCGCGTCGGAACGATCGAACGATGAAAAGTCGGCGTCGAGCCGGACGGGGTTACGCGTCGGTGTCCGCGGTCCGTTCGTCGGTACCGGCGTCGGCGTCGACGGCGGCGTCCGCAGACTCCTCGTCGGCGACCTGCCCGCCGTCCGCGGCGAGTTCCTCCTCGTCGCCGCCGTCGGCGAGCGCGAGCGACGTCTCACGCTTGCGCTCGAACCACTGCCACTCCGCGGTCTTGAGGCCGTAGTCGTCGAGGTTCCACGGGTCGCCGTCCTCGACCTTCGGGCCCTCGAGCCACGAGTCGACGAAGTTCCACAGCCAGATGAGCTGGCCGACGAAGATGAGCAGCGCGCCGACGGTCGCCACCTGGTGGAGCGTGGCGAACTCGGGCAGGTACGTGGCGTACCGGCGCGGCATGCCGCCGTAGCCGAGCAGGATCATCGCGAGGAACGTGACGTTCGTCCCGATCATCGAGAGCCAGAAGTGCGCCTTGCCCAGCGTCTTCTGGTACATCCGGCCGGTGTACAGCGGGAACCAGTAGTACAGCCCCGCGAAGCCGGCGAACGCGATGGCGCCCATGACGATGTAGTGGAAGTGCCCGACCACGTAGTACGTGTCGTGGAGCACGAGATTCACCGGAATAGACGCGAGGAAGACGCCCGTGACGCCGCCGATGATGAAGTTCGAGACGAAGCCGATGCAGAAGAGCATCGGCGTCGTCAGCCGGATCTTCCCGTTCCACATCGTCGTGATCCAGTTGAACGTCTTGACGGCGGAGGGGATGGCGATGGCGAGCGAGACGGCCATGAACGACGCGCGGAGCCGGGGGTCGATGCCGGTGGCGAACATGTGGTGTGCCCAGACGCCGAACGAGAGCACGCCGATCGCGAGGGTGGAGTAGACGACGAATTTGAATCCGAACAGCCGCCGGCCGGCGAACCTGGGCAGGACGTACGAGACGATGCCCATCGGCGGGAGCACGAGGATGTACACCTCGGGGTGGCCGAAGAACCAGAAGAGGTGCTGCCAGAGGATGTAGCCACCGTCGACCGAGAAGAACGTCGTGCCGAGGTTGCGATCCATGAGCAGCATGATGATGGCGCTGCCGAGGAGGGGGAACGCGAAGAGGATCAGGCCGGACTGGGTGAGGATCGTCCACGAGAAGATGTCGAGGTTGGCCCAGGTGACCTTCTCGTCGCGTTCGGTGAAGATGGTCGCGATGAAGTTGATCGCCCCCATCGTCGCCGACACGCCGGTGAGGTGCAGGCCCAGCAACATGAGATCGACGCCCGCGTTCGCCTGGTTACCGCTCCCGACGCCCGCTGACAGGGGCGTGTACATGGTCCAGGCGGTCTGGGCGGGGATGAGGTCCGGGATGGGGAAGAAGCCGGCCCAGATCAGGATCGCACCGGGCGGGAGGAGCCAGAACGCGATGGCGTTGATTCGCGGGAACGCCATGTCGTCCGCGCCGATGATGAGCGGGACGAGGTAGTTCGCGAACGCCGCGATGATGGGCGTCCCGAACAGGAACAGCATCGTGATGCCGTGGCTCGTCAACAGCGAGTTGTAGTAGGTGTTGGAGATGAGGGTCATGCCGGGGTCGGCGAGTTCGATCCGCATCAGCGTGACCATCAGCCCGCCGACGACGAACGCCACGACGGCGTACGCGCCGTACAGCATCCCGATGTCCTTGTGGTCGACGGTCGTGAGCCAGCGGATGAGCCCCGCGGGTTTCTCGCTCGACACGTAACCGCCCTCGCCACCGTACGCGCCGCCTCCGGCGAGCGGCGTGTACGACCGCCAGTTCTCGACGCGCGCGAGCCAGACGGCGACAGCGACGAGGAACACCCCCATGAGAACCGTCAGTGCCAGCTGTCCGTTCATCCCCGAACCGCCGGACGACGACTGGAGGGGAACCGCAGTCAGCTGTCCGTGTAGTTCCATGGATGTGGCTGAGGATTCGAGGGTAATGAAAGGTTCGGGATGTGCGCCTCGACCGGTCACGCGAAGAGAAAAAAACGCCGGACTACACGCCGTCGACCGGCGCTCGTGGACGGACGAAACGTCCCGACCGACTCCGGGGAGGGTCGAGAGAGTCGACCCGGGTTATCCGTCGGTCTCGTCGTCCCCAGTTTCGGATCCCGTCTCCTCGAGTTCGGGGTGCTGCTCCCCCGAACCCACGTCCTCCTCGTCGTGGAGCGGTTTCGCGCCGGTGACGGTCGCCTGTCCGGGGAGGTAGACGGTGAAATTCTTCTCCGATCCGGCGATGGCCTTGCCCGAGATGTACGTCAGGATCGCCAGGAGGACGAACGGTGCGACGAGCAGGCCGAACTGGATCCCGGACGCGAGGGGTTCGACCCCGAACGGGTTGAACAGCAAGAACGCGACGATGAAGAAGAAGATGATGAACAGGGGGATGATGTTCACCACCAGGTCGAGGAGCGTCTCCCGATCGAATATCTCGGTCTCGGTCTCGTTCGCCATGGTTGCCGGTGAGAACCCCCGATCAAATAGGTTGTCGGTTCGGTCGGGCCGTGCGGACGTCCCGCAGACCGCGACGTCCGGCCCGTGCGCTCGGTCGTCTCGACTCGGCCCGTGACGCTCAGACCGCGGGCGCGTCGTCGTGGACGAACAGCTCGCCCGCGACCGCTCCGAGCAGGAGGAGCGCGCCCGCGACGACGATGGCGTAGCCGCGGGTGACGAGCCGCAGGTCGGTCACGACGAAGCCGACACCAACGACGACGAGTACGACCGCCAGCACGCCGACGGCGCGCCACGGCGACTCGACGTAGCCGGTCTCCTGTAGCATGCCGGAGACGCTCCCGCTGAAGAGGATGAGTCCTCCGACGGCGAGGGGGAACAGATCGAAGAGGATGCCGAGTTCGGCGATCGGGATACCAAGCGCGATGAAGATCGGCCACGGGCTGGCCATCCGGTACTGCTCCGAGAGCCCCGGTTGCTCGTCCATACCTCACCTGAGGAGTGAACGGTAAGAAGGGCTTCGGTCCTCGGCAGTGGTTATCTGGTGCACTGGTGGAGTCTCTCCGTGAGCTACGAGAGATGCTGGCCATGGGAACGATACGTTCTCACCGTGAAAGGACCGGTCCGTGAGAGAGAACGCGTCCTCTCTGGAGCGCGAAATGAGCCGTGTTGAATTCCATCTTGTCGCAGGAATCGATCTGCGAACGGAACGGTTGCGATGACGGCGGGAGAGGTCCCAACAAGCATCAACACGTCCCACACCATCAGTACTCGGATCGCAAGAGCAAGCGCGGCACGGAGGAACAATGCGAGACTGGTGAGTAACAGAGAATCAACTCGAGCGTGTGCTTCTATCACGAGTGCTGGGAGAGCTTCTATTACGTCTGGGTCGTGTTCAGGAACCCTCGTTCCGCTCGAATCGACGGCTCTCGGAACACGCCCGTCGAGTTCGATGTTCTGTTCCGTCTGGTAGGTTGAAACGAGTACCTGAAGATAGGTGGCGATAGCCGGTCGCGCAAGAGCGACGAACTGGAGCGAAGGAACGAGTCCATCTCGTTGTGGAGCGAAGGAAAGAGTCCATCTCGTTGCTCAGCGATCGCACGCTCACCACCTGCGGTACATACTCGACTATTGGTGGATATGGACTCTCTCGGGTGTCTCTCTCCCCTTCGTGTGCCGGCTCCGAGATAGCCACGATCGGATACACCAGGCCGCGTTCAGTTCTCGTCCACAGTTAACTACTACTCGGAGACGCAGTTACGGACTGGACAGAACGAAACCCGAACAATCGCCAGGGCGGTGAAGCCACAGACCTCCCCAGCCGATTCGCTCACTCACCCCGTTCGCTCGCTCATCCCTCGCGCGGCGCGGCGACACGGAGTCGCCCCGGCCGCGCCACCGCAGGCCGGTCGGCGCGCGGAAGTGAACGAGCGAAGCGAGTGAACGGCGCGCGAGGGCCGCGGCCGGGCTCCGTGCCGGCCGTACTGGCTGGGGAGGGCGAGGCCTCTCCTCGTGCACCGGGTGCCGCGCGGTCTCCCGCGGTTTCCCCGGTCGAACGACTACCTGGTCGGATTGTCACCCCTGCCGATGACTCCGTACACGGGGTCCGTACCTCGGACGACGGACCCGTCACCGCTGGGACGCTGTCCGCCACCGCGTCGTCCTCTCTCACGCCACGTCGCTAATGAACAGGTTTTTCGACGGCGATGACCCACGCTGGCGTAATGGGACTGGAAGAGGAGATCGACGAGATCGAAGAGGAGATCTCCAGCACGCCCTACAACAAGTCGACCGAGCAGCACATCGGTCGGCTGAAGGCGAAACTCGCCGAGAAGAAGGAGAAACTCGAGAACCAGTCCTCTGCCGGTGGTGGCCACGGCTACGCGGTCGAGAAGACCGGCGACGCGACGGTGGCGCTCGTGGGCTTTCCCTCCGTGGGCAAGTCGACGCTGATCAACGCGCTCACCAACGCCGACAGCGAGGTCGGCGAGTACGAGTTCACCACCCTCAACGTCAACCCGGGGATGCTGAAGTACAACGGCGCGAACATCCAGATCCTCGACGTGCCGGGGCTGATCGAGGGTGCGGCGGGCGGTCGGGGTGGCGGGAAGGAGGTCCTGTCGGTCGTTCGGACCGCCGACCTGGTCGTCTTCATGCTCTCGGTGTTCGAGATCGAGAAGTACGACCGCCTGCGCGAGGAGCTGTACAACAACAAGGTCCGCCTCGACACCTCCCCGCCGAGCCTCTCGATCTCGAAGACCGCGAAGGGCGGCATCCGCGTCACGAAGAGCGACGCGGTCGCGCTCGACGAGGACACGATCAAGGGCGTCCTCCGCGAACACGGCTTCGTCAACGCCGACGTCACCGTTCGCGGGGACTGCGACATCGACGAACTCATCGACGGCATCATGGACAACCGCGTCTACCTCCCGTCGATGGTGACGGTGAACAAGGCCGACCTCATCGACCGCGACTACCTGCCGACCGTGGAGGAGAACCTCCGCGAGGTCGGCATCGACCCCGACGACGCGGTGTTCATCAGCGCCGCGGAGGAGAAGGGGCTCGACGCGCTGAAGGCGACGATGTGGAAGTCGCTGGGGCTGGTCCGGGTGTACATGGACAAACCCGGCCGCGGCGTCGACTACGAGGAGCCGCTCGTCCTCCGCGAGGGTGAGAATACGGTCGAGGACGCCCTCCACAAACTCGGCGGGAACTTCGACGAACGGTTCCGGTTCGCCCGCGTCACCGGCCCGAGCGCCAAGCACGACGAGCAGCAGGTCGGCCGAGGCCACGAACTCGAAGACGAGGACGTGATGCGAATCGTCGCGCGGAAGTAAGTCGCTCCGACTACCTCGGTCCTGCCAGTCGCGTCGATCACCTCGGTCGCGTCGATCACCTCAGTCACGTCGATCACCTCGGTCGAGTCGGGCGCTTCCGCCGACGCACTCGCCTCAGAGCGTTTTTGTTCGACCACACCAACGCTCCCTCATGCCCGACCGGACCGACCGCGCCTCGTTCGTCGTGCTCCTCGTGCTCCTCGCGGTGCCGTGGTCGGTCCAGACCTTCTCGCGAGGTGGCGGCACGACGTTCGTCTTCGCGTGGGGGCTGTTCAACACCGCACCGCCGAACGCGACGTTCGTCTGGGACTTCTTCTTCCTGTACACCCAGGGGCTCCCCGACTACATCTACGCCTGGCCGATCAGCGTCGTCTGCTACGTCCTCGCGCTCGCGAGCGGCTTCGTCGGACTGGTCTTCGGCCGCGAGGACCCCCGCGTCACGGGTGGGTTGCTGGTCGTCGCGGGCGTCGCCCAGCTGTCGCTGGCGCGGGGGTTCTCGGTCCAGCCGTACCGGACGGCGTGGCCCCTCGGGACCCTCGCGTTCGTCGTCGTCGCGTGGTGGCTCTACTGGCCCGCCGCGCGGGAGCGGTTCCGCGCCGTGTGGTCGTGAGCGCCCGGGGTATCAACGATCGATTGCGAGTGGTTGAACTCGACCGATTGCGAGTGGTCGGACGAGCGACCGGCGCGCGACACCCGGTGCGCAGCGAGACCACACCCTCCCCAGCCGATTCGTTCGCGTCTTCGCTATGCTCGGGTCGCTCACTCATCCCTCGCGCGCGAGTCGCGCGGCCGGACCGCGCGACGTCACGCGCCACCGCACAGTCGAGGTCGGCACGACACTGCAAGTCGAGGTCGGCACGACACTGCAAGTCGAGGTCGGCACGACACTGCAAGTCGAGGTCGGCACGACACTGCACGGTCACCGTTGACGCGCCTGCGCGAACGCCGAGGATCCGACCGATACCACACCCTTTTTCGCGCCCGCGAACCTGTGTCTCGAACGATTATGTCCGGAGTACTCGATCACGTCATGATCCGCGTCGAGGACCTCGACGCCTCGCTGGAGTGGTACCAGACACACCTCGACTACGAGGAGAAGGACCGCTACGAGGGCGACGACGTCACCATCGTCTACCTCGGCCCCGAGGAGATGCACGAGGAGGGGGCGATGCTCGAACTCACCTACAACCACGACGGCCGCTCGTACGAGATGGGTGACGCGTGGGGCCACATCGCCGTCCGCGTCCCCGAGAACGAACTCGAATCGTCGTACCAGCAGCTGATGGACGAGGGCGTCGAGGACTACCGCGACCCCGAATCGTGTGGGGGCCGCTACGCGTTCGTGAAGGACCCCGACGGTCACGAGGTCGAGATCGTCAAGCGCGACTACGGCGCGAAGTGGAGCCTCGACCACACGATGATCCGCGTCGAGGACGCCGACGACGCGCTCGGCTACTGGGTCCGCAAGTTCGAGTACGAACACACGGGCCGGTGGGAGTCCGACACGTTCGCCAACTACTTCGTGAAGCCCGAGGGAGCCTCGGAGCACGCGATGGCGGTCGAACTCACCTACAACTACGACGGGCGTTCGTACACGATGGGCGACGCGTGGGGCCACCTCTGCGTCCGCATCGACGACCTCCACGACGACTGGGACCAGCTGATGGAGCGCGAGGCACCGGACTACCGCGACCCCGCCTCCTGTGACGACCTGTACGCCTTCACGAAGGACCAGGACGGCCACGAGATCGAACTCCTCGAGCGTGACCCCGACGCCGACTCGCTGTTCCCCTTCTGAGCCGGCTCGGTCCCGATCTATCGTCTCCAATTTCTGGTAGTTCCTTCACGCGAAGCCAGTGATGTGGGCTACGTGCCGGGTGAACACGACTCACGGTCCGTGTCATCACTGCGTCAGTTGTGCAAGGCGAGCGTCACTAACGACAAGGACTTTAGTCCGACGCGCGCATTCTCGGGGTGTATGCCGGGACTGCTCTCTGACGTGCTCGGGTGGGTCGTCATCCTCCTGTTCACCTCGGGCGCGCTCTTGACCGACCGCGACCGCGACCACGCGCGCCTCGTGACGACCGCCGCCTGGGGCGGCTTCGCGGTCTTCTGGGCCCAGTTGGTCCCCTGGTTCGCCTTCAGTCACAAGAGCTACGTCGAGGGCTTCCTCTCGCTCGCCGCCGTCCCCGCCTGCCTCTACGCGGGGTATCTCGTCTACTCGGGCCGCGACACGCTGTTCGTGCTCTCGCGGGCCGTCGCCGCGATGGGGCTCGTCTACCTCCCGTTCGAGACGATCCCAGCGATCACCGCGTTCGGGCTGTCGCTGCCCGCGCCTGAACAGGTGCTCATCGAGACCGTCGCCGCACAGACCGGCTTCCTCACGAACGTGCTGGGCTACTCTCCGACCCTGATCGAGGGACCACAGGGCTACACGAACACGTATCGGTACGTCGAGCCGAACGGCCACCGACTGGAGTACACGGTCGTCCTCGCCTGCACCGGACTGGGGAGCATGGCGATCTTCGCGGGCCTCATCGCCGCCGTCCGGGCGCCCCTCGACCGGAAGCTCCGCGCGTTCGCCGTCTCGATCCCGCTCATCTACGCGCTCAACGTCGTCCGCGTCACGTTCATCGGCATCGTCTTCGGCAACCAGTACATGCAGTGGTTCGTCGACGAAGTGCTGTTCCTCTTCGGCGCGACCGACCCCTACCGCGTCTCGTTTTTCCTCTCTGACCGCGTCATCTCGCAGGTCGCCGCCGTGGTCGCGCTCGTCGGGATCATCTACCTCGTCGTGCGCGAACTCCCCGAACTCCTCACCGTCATTGAGGACGTCCTCTTCATGGTGACGGGCGACGAGTACGACCTCGCCCGGCAGCTCGACCTCCCGCGGATGCCGGACGGCGGCGAGGAGATCGAGTAACGGCCACGAACGACTGGCCGCTCGTGGCGCGCTCGTCCCGGCTCGCCGGGCCGTCCCGCCCTCGGCGGCCTATCTGTTTATCAGGACGATCGCGACGACGGCCAGCCCGATACCGGCGACCTTCGTGAGCGAGATCGGTTCGCCGAGGACGAGGACGCCGATGGCGGCGGCCACGCCTGCGACGAGTGAGAAGGCCAGTCCCCGGCCCGTCGCCGCGAGTGACGCGTCCGACACGAGCGCGTAGGCGACGGTGACGACGGCCACGGCGACGTACGAGATCGCCGCGGCGGTCCCCGGGTCGATGCTGCTCGACGCCACGTCGCCGAAGACGATCCAGAACCCCCACGTGATCATCGTCCCGAGCCCGAACAGGACTGCCGGGTTCACGCCAGCACACCCCCTCGTCCGTCGTCGATCTGTCTCGCGGTGCGACCGACGGTCGCCTCGCTGATCCGCTCGTGTTCGCTCCAGAGACGCACCCTCATCGAACGAGGTGTTCTCGAGCGTCCGTCTTAACGCTCGGACATCGGGAGCGTCCGTCTCGACCGGGGAGAGGGAGTCCGGCTGTCGATGCCGCGAGAGACGAGTCTCGGGGGCGACGACCACGGCAGCGGGAGACGCCGCTTACGCCAGCGACTGCTCGACCAGATTCCGCGGGGCACCGCAGAGGTCGCACAGCGCGTCGGCCTCGAGGTGGTGGAGCGTCCCCGGGAGCACGAGCATGTGCAGGGGACCACCGAACTCCCGTTCGGAGAGCTCGGAGAGCCGGTCCGCGGCGACGACCGGGTCGGGACTGCCCGCACGCGCGACGACGACGCCGAGGACGTCCCGCCACTCCGTCAGTAACGAGGCGGCGACGTCGCCGGTCATGAACTCGTCCGAGTCGGAGGGTTTCCCGGGCACGTCACCGACCTTGATGTCCAGGTAGACGAGCGTGTGCAGCCCCCGTTCCCGGTTCGCCTCGATCGACTCGACGACCGACGGCGGCACCCCGTCCCCGCCGTGGGCGTAGGGAAACGGGAGCGTGACGGCTTTGCCGAAGCGGTAGTTCTGCAACCCGGTCAGGCCGGCGGCGGCCGACTGTGCGGTCACGCCGTGGATCACGCGGGTGTCGATTCCTCGCTCGTGGGCACGCATCCGCAGGTCGACGTGCGTCGTCGAGATCATCGTGTCGCCCGCGGTGAGGAAGACGACGTCGTCGGTGGCGGCGGCGTCGAGGATCTCGTCGGGATGCTGTTCGACGCCCGCGCGATCTCTCACCTCGATCTCGACGCCGTGGTACGCTTCGAGCTCCTCGACCGTGGTGCCGACGAGGCGACTCGTGTAGAACTCCGCGAACGCGCGGTCGGCCTCCCCGAGAGCGTCCTGGCCCTCGACGGTGATCGAGCGTTCGTCGTAGAGGCCGAGCCCGACGAAAGTGAGCATACCCACCCCTCGGGGATCGAGCAATTAAATGGCGCGGGGACGGTCGCACGTGGGTCGTGTCTCTCTCGTCATCACCCATGTCTCTCGTCACCACTCTCTGCGGGTCTCGTTGTCCCCGAGTGCCTCCCTGGCAGCCCCGTCGATTTCTCCATCCCCCACCCCGTGGCGACGCCTCTGTCGCCTCCCGGATCTGAGACGAAATCGTAGCCGCTCCCGGCCGATGGAGTGAGTCAGATTCCACTGGTATCCAACGAACCAGAGACGAGCCCGGATTGCCACCAGTCGCTGTCGAAACGCCGTCTCGCGAACCGCTGATCGACTCGCCGAATTACTCAGTCTGGTACACGTCCATCGATCAAACACGCCGCACCCGTTCGGCCCCGGATTTATCCTCGCGACCGCGGAACGGACGACCGATGGACGACCGACGCCGACGAACCGCGACCACGGCCGACACCAGCGGCAGACCGGGGTGAGCCACGATGTCGACAGCTGCGGCCACGAAGTCGCGGTGGACGCGCGCCACCGTCGCCACCGGGATCGTTGCCCTCGTCGCGTGGCAGGCGCTGGTCTTCCTCGATGGCCCGACGGACGCGGCGCTCCTGGTCGCCGTCTTCGGGTTCGTCCTCCACGTCCTCCTCGGGAAGGGGTACGCGCTCGTCCCACCGTACTTCGCGCGGTCGTTGACGCCCGCCCGGGCACCGATGGTCGGGCTCCCGCTGACCGCCGGCGGCACTGCCCTCCTCGCGGGCTGGCGGGGGCTCGGCCTTCCACATGCCGTCGGCCTCGTCGGGGCGGTCTCGTGGCTCACCGGTGTGTGCGTGTTCGCGGGCGCGCTCGCGTGGACCGTCCGTGACAACCCTACCGGAGCCGAGACGGGGACGGGCGACCACAACGCCCATCGGCGGGCTGTCGACCGCTACGCGAACCCGTTCGTCCTCGTCGCGGTCGGCTACCTGCTGGTCGGATCCGTCGACCTCGTCGGCGTCGTCGGTGGGTTCGACACCCTGATCGCGTCGCGCCTCGCGGGGGTCGCCCACCTGCTGGCGGCCGGCAGTGCCGTCCTCGCGCTCCTCGCCGTCGGCGTCCGACTGCTCCCCCGGTTTCTCGTCGCGTCACCGCCGTCGGCCGTCGTGTACGTGATGCTCCCCGCGGCCGCCCTCGGGCCGGGCCTGATCGCGTCGTCGCTCGGCGCCGGACCGCGGTTCGTCGCCGGAGCCGTCCTCGAAGCCGTGGGAGTGGGCGGCTTCGCCGTGGCCGTCCTCGTCACGCTCCACCGCGCCGACCGGCGGCGCGTCGCGTTCGCTGGCGTCACCCTTGGCGTCGTCTCCGGCGTGGCCGGGGTGCTGGTGGGTCTGTCGTTCGCCCTGCTCAGCCTCGACCCGACGCTGGCAGTCGTCCACCGCCGTCTCAACCTCGTCGGTCTCCTCGGGCTCGCGATCGTCGGCGTCTCCTTCCAGTTCTACCCGCCAGCGGTGGGCCGCTCGCGGCTCGCCAGCGATCGATCCGCCGCGGCGGCAATCGCCCTGCTCGCGTGCGGCCTCGTCGTCGAGGTGGTCGGTCTCCTCGTGGCGGTCGGGTGGCTCGTCGGCCTCGGTCGACTCGCCGTCCTCGGCGGTGCGGTCCTGGCCGCGGTCGTCCTCTTCGACGCGTTCCGCGTGACCGGCGGGTGACGGGCCGGAACGGTCATCTCCCCAGCGTCCGTACACGGTTCGATGCTGTGGTCCCACACGTCGTGGTCCACGGACGGCGGCACGAGCGGGTCCGGAGGTGACCCTCTGGACGACGGGTCGGCCGACTCCGAGGGCGAAGCCGTGACAGCCGCACAGCTCCTGGGCCTTCGTCACCGCGACCTCGTGCGTCTCCTCGTGGAACTGTGTACACGGCTCGGCGCCGAACGCATCCGGCCCGTCGCTTTCGACGATCGTGAGACGGTCCTGGCGTGCGAGTGGATCGAGGGAGAGGCCACGACCGTCGTCGTCGAACGGGACGCCGACCCCTCTACCCACACTGGAACCGGGAGAGACCTGTCGGACTCGCCGGCGGAACGGTCCAGAGACGGACTCGCCTCCAGTGGTCGTCCCCGCCGACACGCCGACGGCCCGACGAACGTCGCGTCTGGCACACCGGCCGGACCGATCGAACCGGACCTCGTCGTGGTCGCCACGACCGAACTCCCCGAGACGCCGCGGTCGCCCGCCCGGGCTCGCCTCTCGCTCGCGACGCTGGCCGACGTGCTCCGAGAGGTGGGGGCCGACGACCTCGACGAGTGGGTGCAGGGGCGGACGCGCGCCGTTCCCCAGCGGCCGCTCACGCTCCGGACGGTCTGTCTCGGGGCGGCCACCGTGGGACGGCTGGCCGTCCTGTGCGCGGTCGTCGCCGGCGTCGCCGTTCCGGTGCTCGCGCTCTGGTTCGCCGTCGTCCTCTGGGCGACGACGCCGACGTTGCTGTATCTTGACAGCCGTGGGCTCCACGCACCGCGTGGGATCGTCCGGTGGCTCTTCGTCGCGGGGGCTGCGGTCCCGCTCGTGGGCATCCTCGTCGTCGGCGTCTACGGCGCCCGACGCGTCGAGCGCTACGAGTACGTTCCCGACGAGGCGGCTGCTCCCGTCCCGCCGTCGGTGCCCACGCCGTCCGGCTTGGGACTGGCGGCCGACCCGCTCACGGTCAGCGACGCACCGTCGACCACGGCGCTCGTGGAGGTGCTCGGCGCCGCGACCGACGAGCGGCCGGCGGCCACCTGAGCGTCGGGCCCGGCGTTCCCACCGGTGGCCGTCAGCTCGGCCGTGACAGCGCCCGTGCCGCCGGGGATCGGTTGGATCGAAGTGTGCCGCGGGGGGTCGGTTGCGTCAAAGGGAGGGTGTTAAGTGTGGCCCAGCGAGTAACACCACGTACGAATGAGCACTGGGGTCACCGTCTCGTCGATGTCGACCTACGCCATCCTCGGCTGTGGGAGCGTGGGCCACGCGGTGGCGGAGGAACTCGCCGAGGAGGGGAAACACGTCCTCATCCTCGACAAGGACGAAGACCGCGTCGAGGCGCTGCGTGACCAGGATCTCAACGCACAGCAGACCGACATCATGGACGCGTCGGTGAGCGAGGTCGTCGAGGACCGCGACGTCATCCTGATCCTCGCGTCGGACGTCGAGGCGAACAAGGCCGCCGTGTCGGCCATCCGCGAGGCGGGTGGCGACCAGTTCATCGTCGTCCGCGCGTCGGACCCCGTCTCGAAGGACGAACTCCTCGACCTCGGTGCCGACGTCGTCATCAACCCCTCGGAGGTGATCGCCGACTCCGCGCTCCGGGCGCTGGAGACGGGCGAACTCGAGTACAAGGCGCGCCAGCTCGCCGACCTCCTGCAGGGGATCGACGGGAAACTCGCGATCCTCACCCACGACAGCCCCGATCCCGACTCGATCGCGAGCGCGGTCGCGCTCCAGGCGATCGCACAGGAGTACGGCGTCGACGCCGACATCGTCTACGACGGCGACATCGGCCACCAGGAGAACCGCGCGTTCGTCAACCTCCTCGGGATCGAGCTCATTCCCCGCGACGAGAAACCGCTGTCGGCGTACAGCGCCGTCGCGCTCGTCGACCACATGAAGTCGGGCGAACTCGACGCCGACGTCGACGTCGACGTCTTCATCGACCACTTCGAGCCCGAGGAGGGGATCGACGCCGACTTCACCGACGTCCGACCGAACGTCTCCTCCACGTCGACCATCCTCACGAAGTACATCCAGGAGTTCGACCTCTCCCCGTCGGAGGCGGTCGCGACGGCGCTCCTCTACGGGATCCGCGCGGAGACGATGGACTTCAAGCGCGAGACCACTCCCGCCGACCTGACCGCGGCGGCCTACCTGTACCCCTTCGCGAACCACGACACGCTCGAACAGGTCGAGTCGCCGTCGATGTCGCCGGAGACGCTCGACGTCCTGGCGGAGGCGATCCAGAACCGCGAAGTGCAGGGGAGTCACCTCGTCTCGAACGCGGGGTTCATCCGCGACCGCGAGGCGCTCGCACAGGCCGCCCAGCACCTCCTCAACCTCGAGGGGATCACCACGACGGCGGTGTTCGGCATCGCCGACGACACGATCTACCTCGCCGCCCGCTCGAAGGACATCCGCATCAACATCGGCAACGTCCTCCAGGACGCCTTCACCGGCATCGGCGAGGCGGCCGGACACTCCACGCAGGGGAGCGTCGAGATCCCGCTCGGCATCTTCACTGGCATCGACAGCGGCGAGGGCAACCGCGACACGCTCCTCCAGTTGACCGAGGAGGCGGTCCGGCGCAAACTGTTCCAGGCGATGGGCGTCGACTCCTCGTCCGAGAGCAGTAACGGGACGTGACGACTGGCGGGGCCGCGGTGTGGTGCTCGCCGACAGTCGGGAGGTGAGTCGTCGTCTCCCGTCGTACGAGCCGACACCCCGCCGCGCGGCGCGATCGCGTCGTACGAGCCGACGGTTCGACGGCGCGTCAGCTGCGCGTCGGCGGGAGTCGGGGAACGAGTCGGTGACGCTCAGGCGAGCGCCGGCTCTTCCTCTTCGTCCTTGTACCGCTCGACGACGTCGTTGATGAGGATGACGTCGCCGACCGCGCGGACCCAGCGGTAGGGTATCATCACGCCTTTGCCGGGGTCGATGCGGCCGTGGAACAGTTCCGTGTTGAGGTCGCGCAGCGCGAGTTCGGTGACGGTCTGTCGCTCGAAGTCGAGGTGGACGTCGCGGACTTCGCCGACGAACACGCCGTTGTTCGAGTAGACCTCGCGACCGACCAAGTTCGTGATCTCCTGGGGCGTCCCATCCATACGCCCTGCGACGGTTTCGCCCCTCTTAATTACGTATCAGACGGCTGTCTGACGACCGTCAGACCGGACGGAGAACGGGGAACCGGACGGTGGACGGAACGAGGGCGAGAGCGGGGTCAGTAGCGTTCGGGCGCGACCAGCTGGACGGGGTGGCGCGACGGCCGGGCAAGGAGCGAGTCGAGCTGTTCGAGACACGACGTCCCCGACGCGACGACGGTCCGGTCGCGCGTCTCCGGGGTCGAGAACTGCGCCTCGAGGTCGCTCCCGACGTCCATGCTCAGTTCGTAATACTCGGACTTGTAGCCGAACGAGCCGGCCATCCCGCAGCACTCGGCGTCGGAGGTGACCACGTCGTAGCCGAGGTCGTCGAGGACGGCCTCGGTGTATCCCTCGAGGCCGAGCGTCCGCTGCTGGCAGTGCGAGTGGTAGGCGACGCCGGGGTCGTTGCTCGCGGGGGCGCGGAGCACGTCGGCGTCGGCACCGTTCTCGAGGAGACCGTACAGGTACTCCATCACCTCGTAGCTCGCCTCCGAGAGCCGTTCGTGCGAGCGGGGCGCGAGGAACTTCTCGTACTCCCGGTCGAACATCGCCAGATCCGAGGGTTCGATCACGACCACGTCGCGGCCGGCGTCGACGTGTTCGGCGAGCGCGCCGTAGACGGCGTGAGCCTTCTCCTCGGCCGTGGCGATCATCCCCTGCGAGAGGGGGGCGCGGCCCGACGACGGCACGTCGGGCACGCGGACGTGGACGCCGAGGGATTCGAGCGCCCGGACCGCCGCTTTCCCGCGGTCGACCTGGACGTAGTTCGTGTACACGTCCGGATAGAGCACGGCCTCGCGGTCGGCGTCGGCCGCGGCGACCCGCGGCGTTCGCGCGTCGAACCAGTCGACGAGGGTCTCGCGCTCGAACGTCGGCAGGTCGCGGCGGGCGTCGACGCCCAGGAACGACTCCATCAGTCGGCGGGCCGGGGTCGAGGCGGCGACCCAGTTCGACAGCGGCGCGAGCGCGCTCCCGACCTCGGCGACGGCCGCGAAGTTGCCGAAGAAGCGTTTCTGACGGTCGACGCCCTCGCTCTCGGCGTCGGGCGTGAGCCCGTCGACGAGCCAGTCGAACTCGTGATCCGTACCGCGGTTGATACGGTCGCGGACCACGGTGTTGATCCACGGGATGTCGATCTTCACGGGGCAGGCGTCGACGCAGCGGCTACAGCCGGTACAGAGGTCGTTGAACTCCGCGGCCGTGTCGAGCCCCTCGACGCCGGCCTCCCAGCCGGTGGCGATCCCGCCCGAGTAGGTCTCGCCGCCGAAGGCGTGGCCGCCGACGGACTGGAAGTTCGCACAGACGTTCGAACAGGCCGAACACCGGATGCAGTAGAGCGTCTCTCGCAACTCCTCGTCCTCGCGCATCGCCATCCGCCCGTTGTCGATGAGCACGAGGTGGAAGTCGCGCTCGTCGGCCCCGGTTCCGGTTCCGCCCTCGCTCGCCGTCCCGGTCGCGCCGTCTCGGTTCGTCTCCCCCCCGTCACCGCTCCAGATCGGCGCGTCGGGGTCGTCGAAGTCGACCGTGGGCGAGTCGACCGGCGGGGTCAGAAGCGAGACGTACGAGGTGATGTCCTGGCCCGTCCCGGAGCGCCCGATGAGTTCGACGAACGGCTGGAGGTCCTCGACCGTGGGGATTACCTTCTCGACGCCGGCGACCGCGACGTGGGTGTCGGGGACGACGGCCGTCTTCCGGGCGTTCCCCTCGCTCGTGACGAGTGCCATCGTTCCCGTGTCGGCCGTGACGAAGTTCGCCCCGGTCACGCCGACGTCGGCCCGCTTGATCTCCTCGAGGAGTCGCTCGCGGGCGAACATGGTCAGCTCTTCGGCGGTCTCGAGTTCGTCGTCGAGGTCGAAGTGGGAGTTGAACAGCCGCGCGATCCCTTCGCGTGACTTGTGGATGGCGGGTGCGACGATGTGCGATGGGGCCTCGTCCGCCACCTGCAACACCCACTCGCCGAGGTCGGTCTCGACGACGTCCGTTCCGTCGGCCTCGAGGAACTCGTTGACCTCGATCTCCTCGGAGGTCATCGACTTCGACTTCACGACCGTCTCGGCGTCGTTCGCGCGGCAGACCTCCCGGACGTAGCGGTTAGCGTCGGCGGCGTCGTCGGCCAGATACAGGGTGCCGCCGTTCGCCTCCACCGCCGCTTCGAGTTCGTCGATCAGGTCGGGCAGCCGGTCGATGGCGTCCTCCTTGATCGCTCTCGCCCGGTCTTTCAGCTCCTCGTACGCCTCGAGTCGAGAGACGGAGTCGTACCGGCCCTGGTTGAACCCGTGCGTGTTCGCCTTGACCGCCTCGCCCTCCGTCTCGAGAAGGTGACGGATCCGTGCCGCCTTCTCGTCGCGCGACCGCCGTTCGCCCGCGCCCTTACTCATCGAGCATCACCACGTGGACGTCCTTCGGCCCGTGAGCACCCGTCACGAGGTCGCCCATGTCGGCGGTTGCGCTCGGTCCCGTCGCGACGATCCCCGAGGAGTGGTCTCCGTCTCTAAACTCCCGACCGAAGCAGTCGAACGCCTCGGCCATCCCGGGAACGACATCGTTCGACCGGAGGATGGCGACGTGGAGGTCGGGAAACAGCGACACGGGCTCGACTCCGTCGGGCGTCGAGGGGAGGAAGACGCTCCCGTAGTCGGCGATCCCCAGTCTCGCCGCCGTGACACCCGTCGTCGCCGCGTCGAGATCGGCCGGGGCCGGCGTCGTGTTCACCCAGTCGGGGAGCGAGACGTCGAACGGCAGCGGCGCGCCCACTGCCGGTTCCGTGGCGATGTCGTCGAGCACGTCGCCCAGCCGTTCCGTCGTCGCGTGCGTCCAGCCGACCTCGAGACGGTCGAGCGACGCCTCGAACGTCGTCACCGTGCCAGTTGCCATACGCCCACTTACGATACGCCTCTCAAGATTCCTTTGGCTCGCACGCGACCCGGTCGACGGCCGCGCCGGCGTCGTGACGAGCGCGCGCGACCGGACCGGATCGATCTCCGCCTCGGCTCGCAGGACACATCGTGAACACACGTTTTGGTACCGTTCCGGGCCTGTGAGCGATTGTTTCACCGCACCTGGCACGGTACGAGGTACTGTATCCACGTGTAAACTGGCCTCTACACTCTTGGAAACTGGTTATCCCCTGCGAGTGAATCCGGCGTTGGTGTGACCGACGGCCGGACGCTGGAGACGTTTACTCGTGAGATAATAACGCAACTGAGGGCGTCAGACGTTCGGACGAGCCAGTTCCCACGAGTACATTGGGCTGCCGTCGACGCTGTCCGAGCCGTGATCGATTCCCGACGACGTGGAAGGACCGGCAGCTATTTTACGGATGGATCGGGGTCGTTCGACCATGCCACCAGGCATCGAGTACGAGGCTGTCACGAGACGGACTGGCATGGGTTCGAGACACACTGGACGGGGGGTGTGGCATGGCTAGCGCGGTCGACGCGCTCGTCGCGTTGCTCCCGCTCGCGACGATCGCGTTCCTGATGGTCGGGCGGTACTGGCCCGCGACGCGGGCGATGCCGGTCGCGTGGCTGGTCGCCGTCGGCGCGGGCGTCCTCGGCTGGGGAATGTCCGCTCGCTGGATCGCCGCCTCCTCGATCGTCGGCTTCATCACCGCCGCGAACATCCTCTACATCGTCTTCGGGGCGATCCTCCTGCTGTACACGCTGAAGCGCACGGGCGCGTTCGACGCCATCAATCAGGGGTTCGCCTCCGTGAGCGAGGATCGCCGGGTGCAGGTGGTCCTGCTGGTGTTCCTGATGGGCTCGTTCATCGAGGCCGCGGCCGGTTTCGGGACGCCGGCGGCCATCGTCGGCCCCCTGCTCGTGGGGCTGGGCTTCCCGCCGCTCGCCGCGGTGGTCGTCGCGCTCACGGGCAACCTGATGGCGATCACGTTCGGCGCGGTCGGGACGCCGTTGATCATCGGGATGATCGACGTCTTCGGCTCCGTCGAGAGCATCCAGACCGCCGTCGTCACGAACGGTCCGTTCCCGAGCATCGAGGCGTGGGTCGCCGAGATCGCAGTGTGGGCGGCGACGTACCACGTCGTCGTGGGGATCGTCCTTCCCTTCATCGGCGTCGCGATGATGACCCGTTTCTTCGGCGAGGAGCGCTCGATCAAGCCCGCGCTCGAGGTCCTGCCGCTGACGCTGTTCGCGTGGGCCTCGTTCGCGGTTCCGTACTGGCTCACCGCGTACTTCCTCGGTCCGGAGTTCCCCGGGCTGATCGGCGCGATGGTCGGCCTGTTCGTGACCGTCGGCGTGCTGAAGGCCGGCTTCTTCCACCCCGACGACGAGTGGGACTTCGGCCCGCAGGAGAACTGGCCCGATCACTGGATCGGGGAGATCGAACCCGGCGAGGGCGGCGTCTCGGCCGGCACCTCCCGTGACGGGGCGGTCACGGCAGACGGTGGCCACGTCCAGATGCCGCTGTGGAAGGCGTGGACGCCGTACGCGCTCGTCGCGGTGCTGCTCGTCGTCACCAGGGTCGTCGACCCGGTGAACGCGTTCGTCACGATGGACGTCTTCACGATCACGTGGGCCGATCTCCCGTTGACGGGCGAGACGATCCTCGGGACCGGCCTCTCGGACTCCTTCGCGGTCCTCTACCTGCCGGGGGCAGTGTTCGTCGCGGTCCACCTGCTCACGATCCCGCTGCACGACATGCGACGAGACGAGATTACCGCGGCGTGGGCAGAGACGATCGAGAAGGTCATGCCGGCCGTCGTCGCGCTGCTGTTCGCGGTGGCGACCGTCCAGGTCATGCTCCAGTCGGGGCAGGCGACCGGCACCGACAGCATGCTGATCGTCCTCTCGGACGGGATGGCCTCCGTCGCGGGCGGCGTCTACCCGTTCTTCGCCGCCTACGTGGGGGCGTTCGGGGCGTTCCTCGCCGGCTCGAACACCGTCTCCGACATCCTCTTCGGCACGTTCCAGTACGGCGTCGCCGACCAGATCGGCACGCCGCGGACGCTGATGCTCGGCGCGCAGGCCGTCGGTGGCGCCATCGGCAACCTCATCGCCATCCACAACGTCGTCGCGGCGCTGGCCGTCGTCGGCCTCGTCGGCGAAGAGGGTCGGGTCATCCGGCTGGAACTCATCCCGCTGGTCTACTACGGCACGGCGACGGGACTGCTGACGCTGCTGTTCAGCTACGTCCTCTTCCCGGGCGTCTTCTGACCCCGGGCCCGGTTCCGGTCTCGACGTCGACGCCGATGTCGACGTCGACCCCGACCGCACGCATCGCCCCACGAACGCGCCGCCGGACGGCGTGACCTCCGGCTTTTATTACGAACGACTCAAAGGACTGACCATCGATGGCAAGTAACACGGACGAATCAGGGTCGCGAACGGTCGACCCGCTCGAGGAGGCGAACTTCGACTACGTCTCCGACGACGTCGCGCGACCGGCGCTGGTCGACGACCTCGAGGGACTGGTCGACGGCGACGTCCGCTTCGACACCTACACGCGGCAGCTGTACGCGACCGACGCGTCGGCGTACGAACGCACGCCGATCGGCGTGGTGCTGCCGCGATCGACCGACGACGTCGCCGCCGTGATGCGCTACTGCGCCCGCCGCGAGATCCCCGTGCTGCCCCGGGGCGGCGGGACCTCCCTGGCGGGACAGACGGTGAACGAGGCGGTCGTCCTCGACCTCACGCGGTACATGGACGCCGTCGTCGAGGCCGACCCCGACGCGGCGACCGCACGGGCACAGGCGGGCACCTACCTCGGCGACCTCAACCGGGAACTCGAACCACACGGGCTGAAGTTCGCCCCCGATCCGGCCTGGGGCGACAAGAGCGCGCTCGGGGGGGCGATCGGCAACAACTCCACCGGCGCACACTCGCTGAAGTACGGCAAGACCGACTACTACCTCGAGGAGTGCGAGGCGGTCCTCGCGGACGGGACGGTCGAGCGGTTCGGCGAGATGGACGTCGAGGAACTCCGGGCACGGGCCGACCCCGACGCCGACGAGATCCTCCCCCGGGTGTACGCCCAGGTGGTCCGCATCCTCGACGAGGAGGCCGACGAGGTGGAGGCGCGGTACCCCGACCTCAAGCGGAACGTCTCGGGGTACAACCTCGACATGCTCGTCGACGAGGCACGGGGCCAGCGGCGGACCCCCGACAACGAGGGGATCGACCCCGACTCGGAGGCTGGAACGGTGAACCTCGCCCGCCTTCTGGCCGGCAGCGAGGGGACGCTCGCGCTCGTCACCGAGGCGACCGTCTCGCTCGAACCGATCCCGAACACGGCCTCGGTCGCGCTGCTCACCTACGACAGCGTGCTCGACGCGATGGAGGACGTCGCACCGATCCTCGAACACGACCCCGCCGCGGTCGAGGTGATGGACGACGTCCTGTTGGATCTGGCCCGCGACACGGCGGAGTTCGCCGATGTCGTCGGACTGTTGCCCGAGGGGACGAACTCGGTGCTTCTCGTGGAGTTCTACGCCGAGGACGACGCCGACGGGCGACAGCAGGTCGCCGACCTGCTCGCCGACCGCGTGGGAGTGGAGGCGGAGGCGACGCCGAGCGAGGGTGCCACCGCGATCACGGCGGAGGCGAAGACGGCCGTCACGGCGATGGAGGCCCACGACGCCGAGACGCGCGCGAAGTTCTGGAAGATGCGCAAGTCCGGCCTCCCGATCCTCCTCTCGCGGACGACCGACGAGAAACACATCGCGTACATCGAGGATACGGCCATCCCCGCCGAGAACCTCCCGGCGTACGTCGCGGAGTTCCAGGAGATCCTCGCCGACCACGACACATTCGCGAGCTACTACGCGCACGCGGGGCCGGGCGTGTTACACATCCGCCCGCTCATCAACACCAAGACGGCCGAGGGCGTCGAGACGTTCGAGTCCATCGCCGACGCCGTGACCGACCTCGTGGTGAAGTACGGCGGGAGCGTGTCGGGCGAACACGGCGACGGTCGCGCCCGGACCCAGTGGAACCGGAAGCTGTACGGCGACCGCCTGTGGGGCGTCTTCAGAGACCTCAAGACGGCGTTCGACCCCGACTGGCTCCTCAACCCGGGCAACGTCTGCGGCGACCACGACCTGACGGAGAACCTCCGGTTCTCGCCCGACTACGACTTCGATCAGTCGTTCGAGCCGGCGCTGAACTGGGAGAACGACAACGGCTTCCAGGGGATGGCCGAACTCTGTCACGGCTGTGCGGGCTGTCGCGGACCGCAGGAGACCACGGGCGGCGTGATGTGTCCCACGTTCCGGGCCGCCGAGGAGGAGATCCAGTCCACCCGCGGACGAGCGAACATGCTCCGGGGGGCGATGTCGGGCGCGTTCGACGAGGCGGAGCTGTTCTCCGACGAGTTCGTCCACGAGGTGTTCGACCTCTGCATCGGCTGCAAGGGCTGTTCGAAGGACTGCCCCTCGGAGGTCGACATGGCGAAGCTGAAAGCCGAGGTGACCCACGAGTACCACCAGCGCAACGGGTCGAGCCTCCGCGACCGCGTGTTCGCCAACGCGGAGCCGGTCTCGCGACTGGGTAGCGCCCTCGCCCCCGTCTCGAACCTGGCGGCGAAGCTCCCCGGCTCGGGGTGGATCGCGGAGAAGACGCTCGGTATCGCCGCCGAGCGCTCGCTCCCGACGTACGCGGCTGAGTCGTTCCAGGCGTGGTTCGCAAAGCGCGGCGGGAGCACGGTCGACGAGGAGAACGCGGTCCGTCGGGCGCTCCTGTTCCCCGACACGTACACCAACTACAACCACCCCGCGGCAGGGCGGGCGGCGGTACGAGTGCTCGAAGCCGCGGGCGTCCACGTCCGCGTCCCGGACGACGTCGCCGGGAGCGGGCGGCCCCCACACTCGAAGGGGTTCCTCGACAAGGCCCGGAGCGAGGCCGAACAGAACGTCGAGGCGCTCGCCCCGCTCGTCGCCGACGGCTGGGATGTGGTGGTCGTCGAACCCTCCGACGCCGTGATGTTCCAGTCGGACTACCTGGATCTGCTCTCGGGCTCCGACGTGGAGCGGTTCGCCGCGAACAGCTACGGCGTGATGGAGTACGTCGACACGTTCGGGCTGCTCGACGGCGTGGCGACCGTCGAGGCGGGGGAGTCGCTGACGTACCACGGCCACTGCCACCAGAAGTCGACCAACAAGGACCACCACGCCGTCGGCGTCCTCCGGAGGGCGGGCTACGAGGTCGACCCGCTCGACTCGACGTGCTGTGGGATGGCGGGCTCGTTCGGCTACGAGGCCGAACATTACGCGATGTCGAAGGCGATCGCGTCGATCCTCTACGACCAGATCGACGCGAGTCCGGGCGAGACGGTCGTCGCCCCCGGTGCCTCCTGTCGGTCACAGCTCGGTGACCACGAGGGAGAGGAGCCGCCCCACCCGGTCGAGAAACTGGCCGCGGTGATCGGCTGAGCGGTGGGCCGAGACGGTTCCGCCCCGCCGGCCGACGAGACGGGGACCAGCCCCTCGGCGTCCGACGACGACAACGACGGTCACGAGGGTGGCACCGAGAGAGGTGGAGACAGTGTGGGCCGACCCGTCCGGCGCGGGAGCGTCGACCTCCGGACGGTCGACGGCGAGGTTGTCCACCACGACGAGGCGGTCGTCCGGTACGACCCCGACGCCTTCGTCGTCGGCCCCGACCAGTCGTTCCCGAGCGACGCGACGGTGCGCTACCCGAAGGAGACGGTCGCGTGGATTCAGGTGCGACATCCGCGCCGGTGAGTCGGCAGGCCCGGTCACCGCTGGTCGACCGGACCGACGGGCCGGCTCACGGCAGGCCCGTCCGCGTCGTGTCGTCGACGCGAGCGTCACCGTCGAGGTCGGCGAGTGCGCCGTGGAGCGCCGAGGCGTCGACGTCGTGGAGGCGGGCGCTGTAAGACGGCGCGTCACCGCGCGTCTCGATCGTCAGTTTCGGGCGGGTGAACCGACCGCCGTCTGAGACGGCGACTCGTTCGATGGCGTCTCCCGAGAGCCAGGTGACCGTGTCGGCGGCCGCGAGCAACCCATCGAGCCCGTGGTCGTCGTACACCCTGTCGAGCGCCCGGGCGCGCCGGGTGTGTTTGCCCGCGGCCAGCCCGAACAGCGGCGTGAACGCGCCGCAGTCGAGCACGTAACAGCCAGCCGGCTCGAAGACGAACTCGAACAGCTGGAGCGGGACAGACCCACACATCCCGTAGTGGACGCGGACGTGGTCGGCCCCCGGCTCCGCGTCACTCACCCTTGTCACCCCCGGTCGTGATCGCCGCGCGGAAGAAGAGGACGCCGCCGAGGACGAACAGCGCACCCCCGACGCGGCTCACCTCCACGAGCACGTACGCCCCGACGGCGATGCCCGCGACAGCGACCGCGGTGACGGCTGTCTCGGCGCGCACTGTCCGCGCGTGTCCCGCGAGCTCCGCGAGATACGTGGTGCACATCACAGTCAGGGCGGCGACGACTGCCGGGGTCCGCGTCCACGAGGGGCCGACAGTCACGGCGAGACCGACGACGACCAGCCCGCCGACGTAGACGGCGTACCGCCGGCTTCGAAGCGTGGCGAGCGTTCGGCGGACGGTGCTGTCGGCCCGGTCGGTCATCTGTTCCGGGCGTTCGCTCCCGTCTCGAAGACGATCGACTGTCGAGACCGACGCTCGCCGAACGGGACGCCGGTTTCGGTTCGACAGCGGCGGCCGGACGTGGTCGGGGAGCCCGGCGGCTCAGCGGACGGCGGTGGGGTCACGACAACCACCCGCGTGCGGCGTCGCGCTCGGTGTCGTCGACGTCGGTGTCGCGCGTCTTCGCCTGGACGGTCCGGACGACCGTGTACGCCTGGACGGCGAGGAACGCCGCCCAGAGGACGTACCCGCCGGGGGCGCTCCCGAGGAGAACTGGCTCCGTCCAGAGGAGGGTCACGCCGAAGTCGCGCGCGAGCGTCCGTCCGACGAGCAGCGTACTGAAGTAGCCGAAGAAGCCCGTCGCCCACCACATGGCGACGATCCGCCCCCAGCCGGGCTGGAGGTGGCGGGGCAGGCGGGTGGTGTTGATGACGAGCGTGAGTGCGATGTACGGCCACATCATCACGCCCGACATGGCGGCACCGACGACGAGCAGGAAGAAGGGCTGTTCGAAGGGGAGGAGGATGATGACGATCCCCCAGAGCGTGAACGCGGTGAGCGTGACGAGGAAGATGGTCGGGAGGCTCCAGCCGGCCTGGCGGCCGTGCGCCTCGTAGATGATGTCGGCGCTGTTGCGGACGAACGACTCGACGATGGCGTACTCGGTGGTGAACAGCGCGACGAACAGGACGAACGGAACCAGGACGGCGCCCGTCCCGGAGAGCTGCGGGACGACGACGGTCAGCCACATGTCGATGCCCGTCGTCTCGGTCCCCGCGGCGAACTTCGCGGCGACCGTCATCAGCACGGTCGCGACGACGAGCAGGCCGACGACGAACGTGAGGAAGTGTTCGAGCTGGACGACCCGCCACCAGCCACGCCAGCGCCGCAGGTTCTCGGGTGTGGGACGGAAGGCGAAGCCGTCACGTTCGATCGGTTCGGGCTCCTCGCCGATGAGCGGGTTCTTCAGCCGCCCCTGGTAGTTCCCCATCCCGTACCCCTTCTCGCGGACCCACAGCGACTGCGAGAGGTTGAGGTAGCCGCCCGCGCCCGCGAACGCGAGCCCACCGAGGAACACCGCGAGGTCGGTTCCCGGCGGGAGCGTGCCGACGGCGACCGCGCCCGCGGGGAGGTTCGCGAGCTGGTCGACCGAGCCGGTGACGAGCGCGAGCGCGACCGCGCCGAGGATGGAGACGATTACGAGGACGAACTGTGCCCCCTCGACGACGTTGTACATCACCGGTGAGAGCTGGTAGGAGACGAAGATGAGCAGCATGAGTCCGATCCCGAGCGGCTTCCAGTCGGCGAAGCCGAACGCCCACGAGCCGACCTGTGCGGCGCCCGCGGCCCACCCTGGCCACCCGAGACTGACGAAGCCGGCGAGGAGGAAGAAGATCGGCCACAGCCGGTGGACGCGTCCGAACGCGCGGAAGATGCTCTCGCCGGTCGCGATGGTCCACCGCTGGAGTTCGGTGTTGACGAAGAACTGTGTCAGGACGCCGATCCAGAACGCCCAGTACAGCGACCAGCCGCCCTGGGCGACGAGGACCGGCCAGAAGAGCGTCTCGCCGCTGCCGACGCTCGCGCCGAGCATGATCGCCGAGGGGCCGACGACGTGGCTGACCTTCGGGACCCGCGGGAGGTCGAGGAGCGAGAACCGACCGCCGTTCCCCCGGTCCGGATAGTCGGGGGCGTCGGGAGCGTCCTCCAGGTCGTCGGACGGCATCGGCAGGTAGGAGGTTCCCCGGTACTGCCTCCCCTCGACCTCGGAGGCGTACACGTCGAACTCGTCGTCCGTGCCGTCGGATGGGTCGTGGTCAGGGTGCATTCCAGCGTTCTCTCGGTCAGCCGCCAACGTGTGTCACGGGAATCCCCGCGGTGATAAACCTGTACGTCTCCGTGGGTGTCTCGTCAGTCGCCGCCGAGGTAGTGCCAGATGTGGCCGCGCTCTTTCGGCGGGTCGACGCCCGGCATCTCGCGGAGCGCGGGCTGGATCGCGTTCCACCAGCCCTCGGCGGACTCGAACTCCGCGCGGTAGTCGGGGTAGACGTCGCGGAGGAAGTCCGCCTTCTTCGCCTCGGGGTGGTCGCTCAGGTAGTCGTACGCCGCCAGGAGCGCCTCGCGACGGCGCTCGAGCCGTTTACCGGTACCCGGGAGGTCGACGTCGTACGCCGCGTCGGTGGCAGCCGGTCGCCGGGTGGTGTCGTCGACCGAGCCGGATTCCTCGAGGGGCGTCCACCAGACACGGCTGCGCGCGCCGACCTTCCGCGTCCGCAAGAGCCCCCGCTCCGTGAGTTCGCCCAGCTTGTTGTGCGCCGTCCGCCGCGAACAGTCGAGCGCGTCGGCGATGTCGCCGGCCGTCAGCGGTCGGGCACGGTCGTCGCGCGACTCGAACACCGCCAGCGCCTCCTCGGGCGGGATCCGGTCGGCGAACTGACCGTGCTCGTTTCGGTCACGGTCGCCGGCGTCGGACATGCGCGTGTGTGAGCGATCGACCCGTATAAACCTATTCACTGGTGTGCATCAGCCAGACACTACGAACGAATAGGCCAATATACACGTGTATACCCGACACTTCACTCGCGTGAACCGGTAGGTCGTCCGTCCGAACCGAGGGATCAGTCCGACGCACGCATGAGATCGACACACAGGAAGGCTGTTTCGAGGCGCTCTAAGAGCGATATTATCCAGTACACACGAGAGAATCGACCTCGAGTCGTCCGTTAATAACGTCTTTACTTCCGATACGAATTCATCACGGTCGTTGCATATCGTTACCTATTTATGCCACAATTCATACCACATGATCCATGCCAGGAGATGGCAGGAACTTGGCTGGGATGGATCGACGAACGTACCTCGCACTGGTCGGCGCGACCGGTGCCACCGGGCTCGCGGGCTGCGCAGGCAGCGGCGGGGGCTCGGGCGAGTCCACGGAGTCCGGTGACTCCGGTGGATCCGACTCTGGCGGATCCGGTGGGTCGAGCGACTCCGACTCCGGCGGTTCGGGTGACTCGGGCGGATCCGGAAGTAGTGACGGCGATAGCGGATCCAACACCATTACGGTGGGGAACCTCTCGCCGTTCAGCGGCGGGCTCGGGTGGATCGGTCCGAACTCCCGGCGCGGGGTGAACACCGCACTCGAGGGCGAGGGCGGCGTGAACCAGGCCGGGATACTGGGAAGCACGATCGAGATCACCGAACAGGACACGGAGACCAAACCACAGCCCGCCATCAGCGGCTTCAAGACGCTCGACAGTCAGGGCGTGCCCGCGATGGTCGGCCCGTCGAGCACGGTGACGCCGAGCCTCGTCGAGCCGGCGCAGAGCTCACAGCTCGCGTTCGTCTCGCCGATGACGGGGACGATCCAGCTCGACGGGCTCGGCGGCGAGTACGTCTGGCGGACGGTCCCCTCCGACAGCATCGGCGCGCGCTGTCAGGCCCAGTACGCCTACCAGGAGGAGGGTCACCGTCAGATGGCGCTGGCGTACAAGAACGACAAGGGGTCGCAGAGCTTCTCGAAGGCGTCCGGGGAGTACTTCAAGAACCTCGGCGGCGAGGTCCTGACCGAGGTGGCGCTGGACCCGGCGGCGAGCAGCTACCGGAGCGAGGTCCAGAAGCTCCAGGACTCGGGAGCCGAGGTCGTCTCGATGACCGCGGGCACGGAGGTTTCGGCGCTGTTCTTCAAGAACTACGTCGAGGCCGGTGCCAAAGAGGACTTCCAGCTGCTCCTGGGCAACGACGTGCTGACGCCGGACTTCATCGAGGAGGTCGGGCCGGACGTCATCGAGGGCGCGGTCGGCCAGGCGCCCGCCCCGGGGCCGGCGTACGACCAGTTCGCCGAACAGCACCAGAGTCTCCACGACAAGGAGCCGGGCGCGTTCGCCGCCGCGGCGTACGACGCGATGAACCTCATCGCGCTCGCGTTCGTCAAGGAGGGGGAGGCCAACCGGCAGGCGGTGCCGAACCACCTCTACGACCTCGGCAATCCGCCGGGCGAGCAGGTCAGCACCTTCGCGGCGGGCAAGGAGGTCCTGGAGAACGGCGGGGAGATCGACTACCAGGGCGCCTCGAACCCCCAGAACTTCAACGAGACGGGCGACCCGCTCGGCCCGTTCTCGGCGCTGCAGGCCACGGACGGCGAGTGGAGCGAGGTCATCACGTACTCGGCCGAGGAGCTGGCCGAGTGACGAGCGTTCGGTCGTTCCGCATCGACGAGTGGTGGGACCGGAGCCCGTCCGAGCCCGGGCGGTGACTCGGTCCCGCGGTCGACGCCCTGTCGTGAACCTACATTGATCCCAGATATGTCCGACACTGACGATTGGAACCGACGTACCGAACGGCAACCGACTCCGAACGACGGGAGACACCAAGGATGGCATACGAGACGCTGCTCGTGACGGTCGGCATCATCGTCGCGATCTACTCGATGCTCGCCATCGGGATGAACATGCACTGGGGCGACACGGGCCTGCTCAACTTCGCCCACGCGGGCTTCTTCGCCGTCGGTGCGTACACGTCGGCGATCCTGACGACACCCGGGGGCTCGGGCCTGCTCGCCGAACGGGTCGTCGGCTTCGAACTACCGGTCGTCGTGGGACTAGTCGCCGCGACGGTGCTCGCGGGGGTCGTGGGTGTGCTCATCGCACTCACGAGCGTTCGTCTCGAGGGGGACTACCTCGCGATGGTGACGCTGAGTTCGGCGGAGTTCATCCGCCTCGTCATCACGAACGAGTCGTGGCTCACCGCCGGTGCCCAGGGGATCAACGAGATCCCTCGGCCCGCGTCCGGCGCGTTCCCGCTCGATCTGGGCGGCTTCGTCGTCGGCTACGACCTGTTCTACCTCCTGGTGGTGCTGGCGCTCCTGGGGGGCTGTTTCGCTGTCTTCAGACAGCTGTCGACCAGCCCGTTCGGACGTGTCCTGCACGCCATCCGGGAGGACGAGGACGTCCCCCGTGCGCTCGGCAAGCGAACGTCGCTGTTCAAGCTCAAGTCGTTCGGGCTCGGTGCCGCAATCGCCGGACTCGCCGGCGGGCTGTGGGCGCACTTCTTCTTCGCCATCACGCCGACACAGTTCCTCCCGTCGCTGACGTTCAGCGTCTGGGCGGCGGTCATCATCGGCGGCGCGGGGAGCTACGTCGGCGCGATCGCCGGCACGGTGTTCATCGTCGGGATCCGGCAGGTGACGCGGTTCATCCCGAGCGACGTTCCCCTCGGTGGGGACCTGCCGTTCATCCGGCTCATCGTCATCGGCATCGCGCTCATCGTCGTCCTCTACTACCGCCCGGAGGGGCTGTTCGGCGATCGGGAGCGACTCGTGGCCGGCCAGTCGATGGAGGGCGAGTAGATGGTGGGGTTCGATCCGCAGTTCGTCTGGTTCGGGCTCGTTACGGGGAGTCTCATCGCTCTCGGGGCGCTGGGACTGACGCTCATCTTCGGGATCCTCGACTTCATCAACATCGCCTACGGCGAGTACATGGCGCTGGGCGCGTTCATCGCGTTCGGGCTGAACACGGAGGTCGGCCTCCCGGTCGTCGTCTCGGGCGCCATCGCCGTCGTGGCCATGGGTCCGATCGCCATCGCCCTCGACAAGGCGGTGTTCCAGCACTTCCGGAATCGGTCGGCGATCGTCCTCCTCGTCGTCTCCATCGGGGTCTCGTTCGTCCTTCGGAACGTCATCCGGGTCGTCTGGGGGAGCGGCTCGAAGCGGTTCGACGTCCCGATCGAGGAGGCACCGACGTACTTCGGGATCCAGATCCTCGCGGACCAGGTGGCGATCGTCGTGCTGAGTCTGCTCGTCCTGGGGCTGACGTTCGGCCTCCTGCGCAAGACCGACATCGGGGTCGCCATGCGCGCCGCCTCCGACGACACCGACCTCGCACGCATCCGCGGCGTCGACACGGAACGGCTGGTGCTGTACGTCTGGCTCGTCGGGGGCTTCATCGCCGCCATCGCCGGCGTGATGCTCGGCCTCGACTCGCAACTACGACCGACGATGGGCTTTCTCACCCTGATCCCCATCTTCGCGGCCGTCATCCTCGGCGGGATCGGCGACCCCGTCGGGGCGGTCGTCGGGGGGTACGCGATCGGGCTGCTCCAGGAGATGAGCGTGGTCGTCATCCCCGCGGAGTACAAGCCGCTGGTCGGCCTCGCCCTGCTGGTGGTCGGGCTGCTGACCCGTCCGGACGGACTGTTCGGGGAGGCGACACGATGAGCCGGAGAGACGCCAGCGAGCCGGTCCTCCGCGTCGAGGGGCTGAAGAAGACGTTCGGCGGGCTGGTCGCGGTCGACGGCGCGTCGTTCACCGTCGAGAAGGGGACCATCGTCGGCCTCATCGGACCGAACGGCGCGGGGAAGTCGACGACGTTCAACCTCGTCACCGGCTTCTACGAGGCCGACGACGGCGACGTCTACCTGCGTGGCGAGAACGTCGTCGATCTCTCGCCCGAGGAGCGCTCGAAGCGGGGCATGGTCCGGACGTTCCAGATCGCCCGCGAGCTCACCGGGATGAAGGTCAGACAGAACATGCATCTCGGCGGGCAGAACCACGACGGCGAGAAGGTGCTCCACGCGCTGGCCGGAACGGCGGCCGACCGCGAACGCGAGGTCGCCGAGCGTGCCGAGGAGATCCTCCGGAGCCTGGAACTCTGGGAACTGCGCGACGAGTACGCCGGCAACCTCTCGGGGGGCCAGCGCAAGCTCCTCGAACTCGGGCGCGCGTTGATGACGGATCCGGACGTGCTCCTCCTCGACGAGCCGATGGCCGGCGTCAACCCGAGCCTCTCCGACGAGATCATCGAGATGATCCACGAGCTCAAAGCACAGGGGCTCACCGTCCTCATCGTCGAGCACGACATCGACATGATCATGGACATCAGCGACAAGGTGATCGGGATGCACCAGGGGCAGGTGCTGACCAGCGGACCTCCCGAGGCGGTACAGAACGACGAGGAGCTGCTTGAGGCGTACCTCGGGGGTGAGGTGTGATGTTCCTCGAGGCCAGCGACGTCGTGAGCGGCTACGGCGACGCGATCATCGTCGACGGTGCCAGCCTCGAGATGGAACGGGAGGAGATGGTGACGATCATCGGCCCGAACGGCGCGGGCAAATCGACGTTCCTGAAGACCATCGTCGGGCTCCTCCGCGTCCGCGAGGGGCGCGTCGCCTTCCAGGGCGAGGACATCACGGACCTCTCGGCCGAGGAGGCCATCGAACACGGCATCTGTTTCGTTCCGCAGACCGACAACGTGTTCGGCAACCTCTCCGTCAGGGAGAACCTCAAGATGGGCGGCTGGTCGCTCGACGACGACGACCGCTTCGACGACCGAGTCCAGGAGGTGTACGAGCGGTTCCCCGAGCTCGAGGACCGCCCCAATGCCCTCGCGGGCAACCTCTCGGGCGGCCAGCAGCAGATGGTCGCCATGGGGGCCGGACTCATGCTCGACCCCGACCTGCTGATCCTCGACGAACCCTCTGCGGGGCTCGCACCCGATCTCGTCGACGACATGTTCGAGAAGATCTCCGAGATCAACGAGGCGGGCACCTCCGTGCTGATGGTCGAGCAGAACGCCCGCCGGGCGCTCGAGGAGTCCGATCGTGGCATCGTCCTCGACATGGGCGAGTCCAAGATGGAGGGCACTGGAGCGGAACTGCTGGAGTCCGACGAGGTGGCCGAACTCTACCTCGGCACCTGAGCCGGACCGATCGGGTCGACGCCCCCGACCGTCGGCGTCACCCGGTTCGTGTTTCTAAGGCGACTGTTCCCTCGTGCCGAACAGCATACGACGAGATTATATAAATAAAACGTATATTTATATAGTATTAGTCAGAGACTGCTTCGGAACACAGCAGATGAGGTAAAGTCGTCTCGTGAGGAACTGTGGGTGCCGGGGTGCCTCTGACGAGTCGACTCACCGGAACGACCCGGCTTCCGGTACGGGCCGCCGCGTCCGACAGTCGGCAACCCCGAACGCGACGTCGATGCCCGCGGCGTCGCGTTCGAGGGGGGACGATCCTTTGGGGGGTCTTCTTCGGTGTATCAGCGAATCACACCGAGCGGTCGGCATCGAGCACCGCCGTCACACACTGCTCGGCGACGGCGACGGACGCCACCGAGAGGTGGGACCGACACGCACAGTCCGACGAGCCGAAGCCGTCGATCGGACCGGGAGGTAGCCGGCGTGCGACCGCACACTCGACGTCGACGGCCGGGAGCAAGAGCGCGGCGACGAACGACGCCTCGCGTCGGGTGGTGAGCGAATCGACGTGCCAGTGCACGGTTCGATCGTCGCCCGCGAGATGACGACGGTGGCGTTCGGCCCGGGCGAACCCGCCCGGGCCGAACGCGCTGCCGACGTAGGCGTAGCTCCCGGCAGGGAGGTCGAATCGGCCGAGCGCACCGACCTCGACCGACGCCACAGACGAGAGTTCGAAGAGGAGGACGTACGTCCCCCCGGCAGCCGGATCGTCGACGACCGCGTCGAGGGCGTCGTCGGGATCGACGCGGACGACGCGGTCCGCCCCGTCTCGTGTCCCGGTCACGCCACCGTCGCCGTCTCGTCGCTCGCGCGGGCGACGAGCCCGTCGAACAGCGCAGCCGCGTCGTCGACGAGGGTGTAGACGTCGTGGTAGTCGTCGGGGTCGCGACCGCGGCCGCTGGCGAGGCCGACGGCGCGTGCGATGTCGTCGTACCGCTCGCGGACGAGCGAGCCGACGATCCCCGGCGTCCCCGCACGGTCGGCCAGCTCCTCGGCCGCGGACCGTCCGGCGTACACCCGTTCGCGCCGGCGGTCGACGAGGAACATCGCGAACGGCCGCTCGTCGAACTGTGCCTCGAGGAACGACTGGGCGACGTCGTCGTACCACGAGACGGCTCCGATGGAGCGGAGTCGGCGGAGCGCGACCGCGGCGATCGAACAGTACGGACACTCGCCGTCGTAGACGAGGACGGCGTCGTACTCGGACATGCCCGCGGTAGGGACGACGCGAACAAAACACTGCTGGCGGCGGCACGCTGACACTCGGACCCCCCGGGGCGATCGGACGGTGGCGATCACCCGAGCCGCCGTCGGGCCAGGGTGTCTCTCCACGCCGTCGCCGCGTGGTTGCCCAGAGCCCCGCATCGACACCGCAGAACGGTGTGGCAGCCGACGGGTCAGCAGCAGCCGCCGACAGAGCGTCGTCGGTCACGCTCGGCCGCCCCACGGATCGAGACGACGTTATCCGTGTCGGCCGACGTGGTAGAGGACGCCCCACAGGAACGACAGTGAAACCATGACGACGACCGTGCCAGCGAACTGCTCGTCGAGCGGGATGCCGGCACCCGTGAGCCGGCGTAGTAACCGGATCACGGCGACCGACGCCTCTCCGAGCGGAGGCGCGTACGACCAGAGATACTTCGAGAGCATCGTGCCGACGATGAGGGTGGCGAACGCCGCGAGCGCGTGTGAACCGCCGGTCGTTGCGGGCATACAGAAGAGATGTTCAGTATTTCTCAAATAACTGTGGTCCGGGCGGCTTCGAACCGTGGCCCGCGCAGCTGTGGATCGTGATTCGAGAGACCGTGGTGGGCCGTCCGCGACGCGCGGGCGGTACCCCGTGGCACGGTTCACTCGTCGTCCGCGTCGGCCGCCTCGACGACCGTCTTTCCCGTCGCCGTCGGTACCACCCGTCTGTCGGCCCCGTCCCACTCTCGGTCGAGTTCGCGGCCCTCGAACAGCCGGTCGAGGAAGACGGCCAGTCCCGCCACTTCCGAGTGGGGCTGGTTCGTCACGGCGACGTTCCAGTCGGCGGCCTCGTACACCTCGAACGGGACCTTCTGCGAGCCGACGACGACGAGGAGGGGGTCGCCGGCGTCGGCGTGGGCGTCGCGGATCGACCCCTCGACGTCCTGGACGCGCTCGCCGTACATCGTGAGGTGGACCACGCGCCCGTCCCACTCCCGGAGGCGGGGTCGCCACTCGTCGATCACCTCGACGTCGAACGGGCCGCCGAACCGGGCCGTGACCTCCTCGACGGTCGCTTTCGACCCCGACGCGTCGCCGACCAGCAGCGCCCGGTCGGCACCGAGCGCACGCGCCGTGAGCGCGACGTGGGTGGTCATCCGGTCGTCGCGGCCGGGACGGTGGCCCAGGCGGAGGACCACGACCGCGGCTGTGTCGTGCATACGCCGAGTCGGCCGGCCGGGGTTATGGGAGTTCGCTTTCGTGGTTCGCGGGGAAGCGCGAGGCCGAACTGAACACGCGCGCGACGACCGACGGGTCGTACGTCCAGAACCCCTCGAACCCCGCCGCGTGTTCGAGCGCGACGAGCCCACACGCCTGTCCCGGCGTCTTCCCGCCGTCGAACGCCATGAACCACACCTCGCCGAGTTCGCCGCCGTCGGTGTGGACCGTCACGCGGTCGAGGAGCGGTGGCCGCCAGTCCGCCAGCCCGTAGAGGTGGACGTCGAGTCCCCGCTCGGCGAGCGCCTCGTAGACGTCCGTCTGCGCCTCGAGCTTCGACAGCGCCTGGAACCCGACGTCGATCCGACCGGTGCCGACCCGCCAG
Organism: Salinigranum salinum; assembly: GCF_009176545.1. GTDB lineage: Archaea > Halobacteriota > Halobacteria > Halobacteriales > Haloferacaceae > Salinigranum > Salinigranum salinum. The sequence continues at coordinate 1,543,137 of NZ_VTOJ01000001.1, forward strand.
GCGCGGTCTTCGATCTCGCGCGAGGTCGCGAGCAACTGCCGCCGGTCCAGCGACGAGAAGACCGTGTCCGGCAGCATCGACGTGAGCTTCCGGTAGGCCGCCTCCACCAGGTCGGGTGAGCCGATCTCGTGGATCTTCGGATGACCGAAGTCGTAGACTGCGGGGAGGTCGACGCTCCCCAGGTAGCGGTCGTCCTCGGTCACGGTGAGGAACGGTTCGCTCGCGCCTTCGGGGAGGAACTGGTGTTCGAGTTCCACGTGTCTGCTCTCGAAGATCTCGGCGAGCGCGTCGGGGAGCGCCGGTGCGTAGATCGTGACCGTGCGCCGCCGCTTTTCGACGCCGGCGACGAGTTCGGCGAACGTCTGCGGGGTCGACTCCTCGGTCACACAGTACCCCATGAAAGTCACACCTATTACAGTTCCGCCCCTGCCCGCTGGGCCGCTCCGCCGGTGACAACAGTGTCGCGATCAGAAACGCACTTATATATACGTTCAGAAGACCCACGACAGATGAATCTCTCCGACAGCCGTGTCGTCGTCACTGGTGGAGCCGGGCTCGTCGGCTCGCACCTGGCGGCGATGCTCGCTCCCGACAACGAGGTGGTCGTCGCCGACGACCTCTCGAAGGGGACGCGCGAACGCGTCCCCGAGGGCGTCGAGTTCGTCCGGGCCGACATGACCGACCCGACCGACGTCGCCGCCGCGATCACGGCCGACGTCGACATCGTCTTCCACTTCGCCGCGTACACCGACACGAACTACGCCGATCCCAGACGGCTGTTCGAGGAGAACACCGAGATGACGTACAACGTCCTCGAACGGATGGACGAGGTCGGCGTCGACCACGTCGCCTTCACGTCGTCGTCGACGGTGTACGGCGAGGCGCCGATGCCGACGCCCGAGGATTACGCGCCCCTCGAACCCATCTCCGTCTACGGTGCCTCGAAGCTCGCCGACGAGGGGCTCGTCTCGACCTACGGCCACTCGTACGGGATGACAGCCTACGTCTTCCGTTTCGCCAACATCGTCGGCCCACGACAGCGGGGGAACGTCGTCCCCGACTTCATCGAGAAACTCCTCTCGGATCCCGACAGCCTGGAGATCCTCGGCGACGGCCGCCAGGAGAAGTCGTATCTCCACGTCGACGACTGCGTCGACGCGATCCGCCACGTCGTCGAGAACACCTCCAAGCCCGTCAACACGTACAACCTCGGGACTCGGACGACCACGTCGGTCACGCGGATCGCCGACATCGTCGCCGACGTGATGGGGATCGACCCGACGTACGAGTACACGGGCGGCGACCGTGGCTGGACCGGCGACGTCCCGCGGATGCGCCTGTCGATCGAGAAGCTCTCGGCGCTCGGCTGGGAGCCGTCGACGGCGTCCGATGAGGCGGTCAGGCAGGCAGCCGAACAGCTGTACGACGAACTCCGCGCCGAACACGGCGAGTAGCGCGAGGGGAGAGAGCGAGACACCTTTCACCGCGCGAGCCCTCCGTCCCCCCGTGCAGGTCGTCGGCTACGACACCGCCTCGGCGACGCTCCTCCTGAGCCGCGGCTCCGACGACCACGACCACGACCGTGACGACAGCGATCCCGCTCACACGGCGGGAACGGTCGAGTCGGTCGCGCTCGAACCGGGAACCGAACTCGCGTGGACGCTCGGCGACCGCCACTGCGCCGGGACGCTCACCAGGTGGGACGGCTCCGAAGGTCCCGAACACCTCGCCTGCGACGCGTCCGGAGCGCCGCACTGTCCCGAACACACCTCGACGTGGGTCTGTGCACGCTGTACCGGCACCTGTCTCAAGGACGAGATGGACTGTTACGACGACCACGCGGTCTACCTCGCGGCGTTCGCCCCCGACGCGTTCAAGGTGGGCGTGACGAAACTGTGGCGACTCGAGACCCGCCTCCGCGAACAGGGTGCCGACCGGGGCGCACACCTCTACACGGTCTCCAACGGACGGATCGCCCGCGAACTCGAGGCCGAGATCGCGGCCGACCCCGAGTCGGGACTCTCGGACTTCGTCCGCGTCGACACCAAGCGGGCGGGACTCGGCACGCGCGTCGACGACGAGGCCTGGGCGAGGCTGCTCGACGGGTTCGAGGTTCGCGACCGGTACGAGTTCGACTACGGGCTCGGCCTGACGGAACGGCCCGTCGCGGAGACGATCGCCACCGGCACGGTCAGAGGCACGAAGGGTCGGCTCCTGGTGCTCGACCACGCCCGGAGCAGCTACGCGGTCGACCTCCGGGACCTCGTCGGCTACGAACTCGTCGAGGGCGGGACCGAACGAAATCTTCAGTCGAGCCTGGGGGCGTTCGGCTGATCGGACGGGGACGCAGAACTGGGCGAGGCGGCCGACGACCGGAAGACACTGTCTGTCACGCCGCCGTCGAGACGTGGTGTTTTTTACGACCGTACGGACGAGTGAAACACATGGGCTTCGGGAGCTACGACGAGTCCGAGCAGGAACGGCAGCAACAGGACACCGACGGCGACGATGACGACGACGGCGTCAACGTCCACGAACACGACCACGACGGGGAGGTCAGCGTCGAATCGGACGTCTCGACGGACGACCTCGTGAGTCGGCTCGGCGAGATGCGTGACGCGGACGAGACCGACGAGTAGTCGATCGGTCCCCGTTCTCGCGGACGGCGTCGGTTCGGCGCGTACAGCCGAGAGCGGCTGGTTCTCGCCGGCGTGCGTCGAGGGGAGGCCAGGATCGTGCGACCGACCGTGACGTGATCGCGCCGGTCAGCCCGACAGTTCGACCCGGACCTCGTTCTCTGTGACGTGGAGGAACTGGATGAACTCCGCCCCGTCGACCGTATCGTAGATCAGGACGCCCGACGACAGCTCCTCACTAACCCGGTTCTGGCTCCCGCCGGGTCCCGCGTCGACGGTGAGCTCGAAGTCGGGCCCCATCCGCGAGAAGTAGTGGTTGATGACGAAGTCGATCGTCTCGCTGTTCCCGTCGGTGACGGTTCCGGGATCCTCGTCGTGCTGGTCGAAGACGATCGAGCCGGGTGCCTCCTGATCCTTTATGGCGTTGCCGAAGTGCCACTTGTTGTCGCTGCCCTGGATGTCGATGTCGCCGTACTCCATCGCGAACGACGACGTGAGATCCGCGTCCAGTCGCGGGGCCCCGCTACTGCAGTCGACGTGGATGGGCCGGCTCTGGAGGTGCGGGTCCGAGAGCGTCCGCTCCCACTCCTCGCTCGGCGCGGAGCTGTTGTGGCGGTAGTACACCGAGACGCTGAGCTCCGTGCTGCCCTTGGTGAACCCGTCCGCGGTGGCGGAGTCGCAGCGTCCCTGGCCCGCGAAGTGGAGTTCGAACTGCTGGCCGTTCGGCCCCTGGTGGTACATCGACCAGTGGAGCTGGTTGAACGCGTTGGAGTTCGAGGTGTCCGGTTCGAGGGAGAGCGTGAAGTCCGAGACGTTGTGCTGCTGGGCGACGCTGGGCGCTTCGACCGCGTCACCGACCAGCGGCATGTCGAAGGGCCCCGGCGCGCCCTTGAGCGTCACGAGCTCGATCGACGCGGTCTCGTTCGCGTGGTCCACCGTGAGGTTCCCCTCCGTTCGCTCCGTGAAGTACGTCGCCCACCCGCGGTAGTGGTCGCTGTGGACGGTAACGACGACCGTCCCGTTCTCGACCGGGTTGTCGTAGCTGCTGTCGTCGGCGTCGTCGTAGGGTGCACCCGTCCCGTCGACCGTGTTGGCGGTCTCGTTCGGGAACACCCGCACCACCTTCTTCGACGACGAGACGGGCGAGACCTCCGCGCTGACGCGCCCGGCGGCACCACCGGAGCCGGTGACGCGGACGAGCGGCATGGTCAACGTCTGGTCGCGGTAGTGGAACTCGGGCGGCGAGACCATCACCGTGCCGTCGTCCTGGGTGCGCCAGACGCCGCCACCCTCGTAGGCGACGACGGTGTCGCCGGTCGTGTACCGGACCGATCCGAGCGAACGGTTGAGGATGCGCTCGTTCTGCGTCCCGGTGAAGTTGTGGTGGACGACGCGGATCCACCCACTGTCGGAGTCGACCTCGTAGCTCCCGTCGGCGTTCCCGCTCAGCGTCACCCGCTGGCTCTCGGCCTCGCCGAGTGCCGCCATCGCGCCCCGGGAGTCGAGGAGCGTCATCGCGTGTTCCGTCCGCTGGATGTCCGCGGCGTCTTGCGTGTCCGACAGCGCGGACCCGCCGAGGGCGACCACCGCCGTCACGCCGATGGCGGCGATCGCAAGCAGCAGCGCGACGCCGACCGTCGTCGACTGGCCACTACGGTCGCGGACCAGCCGGTAGAGCCAGGGCGGTCGTCGAGGCCCCCGGGCACCGGCAGTCGGCGTCCGCCCGCGACCACCCCTCCGCCGCCGGTGCCGTCGGCGTGGTCGGTCGGCACGCCGGACCGGATGCTGTCGGTCGTCGACGTCTCGATCGTGGCGGTCGTTGTCGGTGTCCGTGTCGTTGGTGTCGTGCATGGTGGTTAGTCGGTGGTGTCGTGCGTGGTGGTCACTCGAACGTGATGCCGACGAGCGTCTGCTGGACGTACGTCCGCTGGGTGCCGGTGACGGAACAGGAGACGCTGTTGCCGACGATCGGATCGCACGAGACGTCGGTGTGTCGTCCCAGTTCGCGCTTCCAGGCGTCCGGTCGCTGCGAGGTGACGTTCACCGTCACGTCGACCGTCTCGGTGGTCTCCGCCACCGTGAGCCCGAAGCTCCCCCGCTGTCCCTCCGGCGTCTGCGCACGGACGAGGACGGTCGTGGTTCCGCCGACGGTGTTCGTGTCCCCGGCACTCCGCGTCGCGACGATCGGAAGGAGCACGCGCTCCTGGCTCAGGATGAACTCGGAGTGACGCACGATCACCGACCCACTGGCGTCCTCGCGGAAGATGGCGCCGTTGACGTAGACGATCCGGCCGTCACCGGTGTCGTAGACGATCGGCTGGGCGTCGAACTCGACGCTCTCCGTGGTGGTGCCGTTGTCGACGGAGACGTTGAACGTGGTGGCGTCGGCGAGACGCAGCTGGGCGTCGGCGACCTTCACCTCCGTCGCGCGGCTCGGCGCCCCGCGCCGAACCATGTCGTCGAAGTTGTCCCCCATCACGTCGAACGCCCGCTCGGCGTTGTTGAGCCGCTCGAAGTCGCGGGTGTCCTGCAGACCACCGAAGCCCAGGGCGAACGTGAGCCCGACCGTCGACAGGATCAGCGCGAAGATGAACACGAAGCCGAGCGTGTCGCTGACGCCCCGGTCGGTCCCCCCGATCATCGCTCTCTCACCACCAGTTCGCCGGCCCCGGCGTCGTACTCGACGACGAGGTCGCCGCCGACGACGCTGCCGGTCGCCAGGGACTGTTTCGTCACCAGCCGGAACTTCACCAAGACGTCGACCGACGCGGCCGTGAGCGTCACCTCGTAGATCCGCACGTTCGGCGTGGGATCGATCTCGATTGTGTACGCCGAACTCCCCACGCGACGGGGGTGGTTCGAGCGGACCGTGACGTCGCCGTCGATCGCCGAGGCGAGCCGGTCGGCGCCCTCGACGTCCGCGATGAGCGTCTGTCCCACCACCTCCAGTTCGGATCGGATCACCTGCTCGCGCTCGCTCTCGACGAACCCCCCGGCGGCGATCATCAGCCCCGAGATGAGGATGCTGGCGATGGCGAGCGAGAGCACGTAGCCGAGCGCCGTCGAAACCCCACGTTCGTCGTCGCGAAGCGTCAAACCGACCGACGTGGGTGCGCGGTCGTCGTCGCGGAGTGTCGACCCGACGGGCGCGGGCGTGCGGTCGTCGTCGTCGGAGGGCCGTCGGCACCGCCCCCGACGACGAGCAGGGGGGCAGTCACGGACACCGGACCGAGCGTCGCGAGGCCGGATCATCGGATCTCCTCCGGTGGTTCTATGTCGATCGTCGTCCGGTAGTAGACGTCGGTACTCTCGTACGTGACCGTGATCGTCGCCTCGTAGACCACGGCAGTGATGAACGGCGAGCCTTCTTCGGGACCCGGCCCCTCGTCGTTGTCGTAGAAGTTCTCTCCCGGTCCGTACGACAGACCGGAACTGACGGTGAGTCCGTACGTCCCGGCGACGTTGTCCGCGTTGGCGAAGCTGACCTCGACGTTCTCGTTCTCCAGGTCGGCGTCCGGCATGTCGAGCAGCTCCAGCGCCGGACAGGCCGTGCCGTTGACACTCGCGTTCGTGACGTCGATGTGAGCCGGCGAGCTGCCGGGGTGGGTACACTGGTCGGCGTAGTTGGTGTCGTTTACTACGGCCACGGTCACGTCGTCGCCGCCAGTGTCGAGGTCGTCGTAGACGTAGACGCTCCACGTATCGGCCCCGTTCTCGAAGTCGACGCGGAACGGGAAGTTGGCCAGCGTGGTCACCCTCGATCCAACGATCGAGTCCTGATCGACGGTGAACTGGACGTCACGGACCGCGACGTCGTCGGCGACCTCGTACGTGGGCGTGTACGATCGGTTCGTGAAGTTCCGTGAGGCGTTCGTCTGTGCGATCCGCGTCCCGTGTTCCGCGGTGTCGACGGAGACGCTCGCGACCCGGGCACGGCGGGCCGCGTGGATGCCGGTCGTGTCGCTCCAGTTCGCGACGCTGCGTTCGTACAGTTGCTTGACGCCCTGCGGATCGCCGGTCGGATCGTCCCAGTTCTTGTCGTCGGTGTTGTTCGCGCTCTCTTCGATCAGGAGGTCGCGGGCCGCGTCCGTGGCGGCGGCCCGGTAGCTGATCGACGGATCGGTCCCCGGGTCGGTGTTCCGCGTCGCCAGGTTCTCGGTGAAGATGGCGGTGTTCAACAGGAGCGCGAAGCCGACGAACAGCACCGCGAGCGACAGCGCGGCCACGAGGAATAGCTGGCCGCGGTCGTTGTCGCTGGCCCGGCTCCCCTGGTTTCGACCGTGGCGCGGTCGCGTCGGCGGTCGCCTCACATCCGCCATACGACCACCTCCACCTCGAGGACGTTGTACAGCGGGCCGGGATGTCGGTCGGCGGCGTAGAACGTCGTCGAGTTCTCCAGCGTGTGCGTCGTCTCCGTCCCGTCTGCCGCGTAGAGGACGTCGTCGTCGTACAGCGTGACGAGCCACCGGGCGGAGATGGCGTTGTCGCTCGGCCCGCCCATGCGGACGATCGTCTGTCGTCGGACCGTCCGCTCGCTCGTCGTGTGGTGGACGTAGAGGTTGAACGCGATCCCGCGATCGAGGAACGTCTCGTTGAGCGTCTCGCCGAGTGCCGTCGGTGGGCCGCCGGCGACGAACGTCCCCTCGAACGTGTTCCCGTGGAACCGTCCCGTCGAGTTGTTCACGGCGAGAAGCGTCGGTTCGAGCGTCCCGTTCTCCGCGGCTGCGGCGAGCACGCCCGTCGCGACCGCCTCCTGCTGGTTCTCGATGTGCTGGCTCGACGTCGACGCGGTGAGTGGCGTGACGGCCGTCACCTGCAGGGCGAAGACGATGCTCGCCAACAGGATCGTCGCGGCGGCGAACGCCTCCAGCGTGTGCGCCTGCCCGCGTCCGGCGTCCCCCGTCCCGCGTGCGTCGTCGTCCATCTGCTCACCACACCCTGACGTACAGTTCGTGTGACTCGCCCCCGTAGAGGACGCGCCGCTGCGCGGTGATCACGTCCCGTGCGTTCTCGCGGGAGTCGCCGATCTTCTCCACGACCGCACCGTCCGTGTCGACGAGCGTCACGTTGATCCGGGTGTCGTCCTCGACGCCGAGGGCGACGTACGGGTGGCTGGAGGCGCTGTACAGGTACGAACAGCCGCTCGGCGCGGGGTTCGAGGCGAAGAACGCCGTCGTACACGTCTCGTCGAGCACGTACGGCTCGGCGGGGTCGCCGAGGACGTCGGTCGCCAGCCGGTTGGCGACGCGGTCTGCGACCAGCGGATCGGACTGGCTGGTCGCGAACGGCTGGAACATCACCGGGACGAACGTGAAGACGAACGCCATCGTGAGGAGGAACAGCGTCGCACCGACGGCGAAGTCGATGGTCGTCTGCCCTCTCTCCGCTCGCCCGGACGACCGCCGTTCGGCCGTCGATCGCGGGGGTCGCCGTGCCCGCATCAGCCGACCACCGCCCACGTCGCGAGCGCGACCGTCATCAGGACGACGACGAACTTGACGCCCGACCGGAGGTCGGCGGTCCGGATGTAGCCGCTGATGAACCCCGAGAGCATCGCCTGGATCGTGACGCCGTGGAAGAACAACAGCGACAGCTGTTGCGGGTCGACCCCGCCGCTGAACGACCCACCGCCGCTGCCAGCCTGCTGGGTGAGGCCGGCCATCACGTCGAGGAACTGCGTCTTCAGAATAGCCATCACGGCGAGGAGCGTGAAGTACGTCATCAGGATGATGGCGACCTGCATTCTGGTCCTGGATTTGCGCTCTCGGTCGATGTCGTCCTGGTTCTCCGACGCCTGTGCGGCCGTGGTGAGCACCTCGGTGATCTGTGAGGAGGCCTCCTGCGCCTTCGAGATGAGTTTGACCGTGCGTGCCAGCCGGGGGATGTGGTACTTGTTGTTGAACTCGATCAGGGCGTCACGGAGACTCATCCCGTAGTTGACCTTCGCGTACATCACGTCGAACTCGTCGGCCAGCTGACCGGAGGAGGTCTGGGCGACCGTCCGGATCGACTCGAGCAGGGTCTGTCCCGTGTCGTTCGCCGAGGAGAGCTTCCGGAGGTTGTCGGAGAGCTTCCCCGTGACGGACGCCCGTCGGCGGATGTTCCACTCGTAGAACACCGTGAGCGGGACCGCGACGACGTACATCGGGAGGTACAGCCAGATGAACGTCCCCCAGACGGGGCGGGCGACCATCCCGTCCCAGCTGGTGGGTGCGACGCCCATCACCGCGGCGACGGCGACCAGCACGAGCGCGGTCGGGACGGTGAGCGCCAGGGTGTACATCGGGTTGTCGCGGAGGAAGACGTGCGGCGCGGTGGCGATCGTCATCGTCTTGTGTGTCCCCTCGCGGTTCTTGATCCGCGAGAAGAGGGCGAACTCCCCGACGAAGTTCTCGACGAGCCCGAGGTGGAACAGCCCCTCTTTCTGTCCGGTGTCGAGACGGTCGCCCCCGTCGGCGGGGAGCAGGTAGCCGTCGCCGGTCTCGTCCTGTTTGACCGTCGAGACGAGCACGAGAAATCCCACGCCGATCATCGGCGTGAGGATGTAGACGGTGCCGTAGAGGAGCACGTCCTGCGCCTCGCCCAGCATCGACATGATCACCAGAATGATGATGAGCAAGAGCGGGAACAGCGAGAGCGTCATGTACATCTCGCCGAACAGCTCCAGCGTCTCGAGCGTCATCTCCTGTTCCTGTTTCGCCGTCCGGAGGTGTTTCTCCTTCTTGTCCGAGAGGAACTGCTGCATGTCGCCGCCGGAGTTGACGATCGAGAGCATGTCCGTGAGGAACTGCGAGAGGTCGTCGCTGGGCGTGATGAGCGCCTGCTGGCGGATGGCGTTCCGGTAGTCGGTCCCGAAGTACTCGGTCTCCTGGACGATACTCTGGAACTCCTTGGCCACCTCGCCGTACGTGTCCTCGGCCCTGGCCATCGCCTCCAGGATCTCGAGCTGGTTCAGCCCCCCGACGGAGAGCGCGTACATGAACGACACCGAATCCGCGAGGAGCATGTTGATCTGTCGCTTGCGTGCGGACGCCCGCGAGTACGGCATGGCCATGAGCGTGCCGAACCCCATGCCGAAGCCGATGGTCCCGAAGACAACGCCCATGATGCCGATGGCCGCAGGGACGGCGATCGCCTCGAGCATCGCCGCCGTCGACTCGTCACCGACCGGGATGCCGAGACTGATCGTCTCCTCGGTCAGGACGCCGAACTGGACCAGCCCGAAGCCGACGAGCGTCCCGGCGGCCCACAGGCCGAGACCGCAGATGACGCCGATCGCGAGTGCCCGTGAGATGTACAGTTCGACGTTCTCGCCCATCCGTGCCTGTTCGAGCCGTTCTTCGACGTCGCTCACGAAGTCGCTGTTCTCGTCGAACAGGAACCTGAACAGCGGATAGAACGCGTCTCCCAGCGCGTCGGTGCTCCCGTCCAGACCGCTGCTGGATTCGAGACTCATTCGTTCACTCCTCCCCGGGACTTTCGAAGCCGAAGCCGAAGCCGCCAGTGTCGTCGTCCGCGTCCGTCCCGTCCGTCTCGTTCGTCTCGTCCGCCTCGTCCGGATCGTCCGAGTCGTCGCCACCCGTCAGCGCCCGTTCGAACACGTCGGCCGCCCCCGACTCGTCGGAGAGGTTCGTGCCGATGGTCTCGTCGATCGGAGTGTCGTCGATCCCGGCGGGCGCGTCGGTCTCGTCGGCCGCGTCGACGGCCACGTCGGCGACCGGTCCGATGTCTTCGAGCGCGTCCGCGACGTCCGCGTCCGCACTCCCGCGGAACTCGGGCAGGAGCGACTCCTCGGCGCGCTCGAGCAGTCGTCCGGCGAGCGACCCGGTCTCCTCGTCGGGAGCGGGTCGGGGGACCATCGCCTCCTTCTCCGGCTCGATGTTGATCTGGACGGACTCCATCTCCCGGAGGTCTTCGAGCGACTGTTCCAGCCCGTCGTCGGCGACGAGCGAGAGGATGGTCTCCTGATCGTTGATGAAGGCCTGGAACGTCGCGGCGACCTGTGCGTACGAGTTGAGCCCGCGGTCGATGAGGTACGCGAGGACGACCTGTCGCTTGAACAGCTCCCGGTCGAGCTTCTCGGCGCTCCACCCGCGGTCGAACATGATCTCCTCGAGCGTGTTCGAGTTCCCCATCTTGAGGAACTCGTCCGTCTCCGCCTGCCACTGGTAGACGTCTTGGACGTTGATCTCGTCGTTCTCCGCGTCGTAGTGGTTGATCTCGGTCAACGACTTGTTCCGTCGGACCTTGCTCCCCTCGACACGGGTCGACGTCTGGATCGACACGAGGTCCAGCGCCGTGAACATCGTCTTCGAGACGTTGATCGGCTCGGTCGTGAACCGCTTGAGCACCTCACCGACGGAGTCGGCGTGGAACGTCGTGTAGGTGGTGTGCCCCGTCGACATGACCTGGAAGAGGGTTCGCCCCTCCTCGCCACGGATCTCGCCCATCACGATGTAGTCGGGCCGCTGTCGGAGCGCAGCCTCGAGGAGGGCGAACTCGTCGACGTCGCCGCCGTCGTCCTCGGCGAACGAGGGCCTGGTAACAGAGGCGATCCAGTTGCGCTGGGGCAGTTCGACCTCGCGGGTGTCCTCGATGGAGACGATCTTCGAGTTCGAGGGGATGAACAGCGACACCGCGTTCAGCGAGGTCGTCTTCCCCGACGCCGTCCCGCCGGCGAAGATGAGCGACTTGTGGTTCTCGATACAGAGCCAGAGGAACGCCATCTCGTCGAGCGAGAACGTGTTCCAGCAGATGAGGTCGATCGGCGTGAACGGGACGTCCTTGAACTGCCGGATGGTGTAGTTCGTCCCGTGATCCGACACCTCCTTGCCGAGCGTGAGCTGCGCACGCGAGCCGTCGGGGAGCGTCGCGTCGACCTGCGGACTCCGTTTCGAGATGCCTTTGCCCGACCGCTGGGCGAGTTTCACCACGAAGTCGTCCAGCTCCTCGCGGCCGTGGTAGATGTTCGAGATGATCTGCTCGTAGTCGGAGTGGTAGACGAAGACGGGCGAGTTGTAGCCGTCGCAGGAGATGTCCTCCACGTTAATGTCGTGTTTGATCCCGTCGATGCGCTCGTACCCCGTGAAGTCCCGTCGAAGGTAGTAGAGCAGCTTCTCGACCTGGTACTCGTTGAGCGTCTTCGCGTCCGCCGCGAGCACCGCCGGCTCGGGGCGTGCCTCGATGCCGTCGAGCGCACCGATCCCGAGCGCCGTCGACGTCGACTCCGGCTCGTCGTCGTCGCCCAGCCCGAGCAGGTCGGCGAGCGGTGCCAGCGGGCCGCTCTGGAGGAAGCCTTCCTCGCCGTCGTTCAGCGTCGGCGCCGAGAAGAGACCGTACCGATCGAGGAGGTTGAGCGCCTCGTTCTCGATCACCCGCTTGCGGTCCTCGGTTCCGGCGGTGATGACCTCGTCGTCCGAGTATTTGATCGCGGTCCGAAGCTTGCCGGTGAGGAAGTCGATGAGGTCGTCCTCGATCCGGTTCTTGTGCGGCTGGATCACGTAGTACTTCTTCTCGTTCTCCTTGTCCGAGTGGAAGATGATCACGAACGAGTAGGGTTTGTTGACCCAGTACCGCTCCTCCTCACGGAAGTGTGACTTCTTCGAGAGCGGCACCGCCTTCTCGAGGTCGTACCGCGTCACGACCGTCGAGTGTCCCTCCTCGGTGCGGAAGAACGCGTCCTCGTCGAAGTCGTCCTGGACCGAGACGGTTCGGTCGTCGACCACGTCGGAGAGATCGGAGCCACGGGCACCCGCGTGCCCGACGACGTCCTCGATCGTCGCTGGGTCGAACCCGAGCGCGTCGCTCAGCTCCGTTCCGGGGTGGTCGTCGGCGAACTCCTCGTCGGTGTACCAGTCCTTCGCGACCGGTGGGTTCTCCGTGTCGAGGTACGGACCGACCCGGTCGTGCAGGAGCGTGGCGTGCGCCGCCGCGCTCGTCACCTGCCCGTCGGTCTCTGTCGGATGGAATCCGAGGTCCTCTGTCGCAGTCTCCTCGCCCTGGACTGCGTCCCACTCGATCCCGTCGTCTTCGTGTCGCGCCTCGGCAGCGAGTTCGGCGTCGTCCGGCTCACCGTACTCGGCGAGATACTCCTTCCAGGTGTACTCACCGACTGTCGCTCCCGCCGATCGCGACGGCGCTGACTTCGACCGAGTCTTTCCGGCAGGGTCAGCGTCGTCGATAGCCATTGTACCAGGACATGATTCTCTCCATCAAAAAGGCTTCTGCGGAGGAAGTGACGAACAGTAAGATATCTGTAATCAAAAAATAGGGGTACATAGTAGATGTTTACCGACAAAAGATACGTTTTCTGGTATGATGTCGATCGAAACGCGTCTGCCACAATTATCAACTTCTGTATTCAGAAGGTGGTGATACGGTATATGCTCTCTTCAAGTTGGGTTTATCTACCGACCGCTCGCTACCTGCAGCGCGCGGGGAGGACTGGGAAACGTGGACGGCCGTCCCAGACGCTCCTGGCTCGCACCCCGCTTCCGGCCCGCGGCGAGCGCCACGTCGGCGTGGCACTCGGTGTCTGTCGCGGTTGCTCGGCTGTGGTCGTTCGCGACGGTGTGTGGGCGGCTCGAACCACGATCGGACGCTTCCTCGCTCGCTTCGCTCGCTGTGCGCGACCTCCCTGATTCGAATCTCCGGAGCCGCTTTCACGGCTCGCTGTCGCTCGCCGGAAAACGGGCGTGGCGGGATTCGAACCCGCGATCGAGAGGTTGATGCTCCAGCCCGAGACGCGCCCCCTGTTCGCTCCCGGTCGTGCTTCCAGAGCAAAGCAATGAACGCACCTCTGGAACCAATCGAACCCAGCAAAGCCGTACAGATGTACCTCACATCCCGTGAAAGCGAGTTGGCGGCATCGAGCCTCCAATCCCACGAGTACCGTCTCAATCACTTCATCCGGTGGTGTGAGTCTGAGGCGATCGAGAACATGAACACGCTCACTGGTCGACAGCTGCATACCTACGGGATGTGGCGAAAGGAGGACGGAGATCTCTCTCCTGCCTCGTTCAAAGGTCAGATGGACACGCTCCGGGTGTTCATCCGATTCTGCGAGAGTATCGACGCTGTTCGACCAAACCTACACGACAAGGTGCTATCGACATCTCTGAGTCCGTCCGAGAAGCGCAGAACAGAGAAACTGAGTCGGGACGAAGCGGCAAAACTACTCGACTACTTGACGAAGTTCCATTACGCATCGTTCGAGCATACGCTCCTGACGCTTCTCTGGCATACAGGTCTCAGGACTGGCGGAGTCTACGGCCTCGATGTAACCGACTATCAACCCCGGAAAGCTCGGCTCAAACTGCGGCATCGACCAGAGTCCGAGACTCCTCTCAAGAATCAGAGCGAAGGGGAACGACTTGTCGCACTCTCAGATCACGTTTGTGAAATCGTGGACGACTGGCTGGATCATCACCGGCCAGAAGTGACTGACGAGTACGGTCGAAGCCCCCTACTCGCCACCGAGTACGGTCGTCCGCACAAGTCGACTGTCAGAGACGCTGTGTACCGCGTCACCCGTCCTTGCGAGTACACGGGCGAGTGTCCGCACGGTCGAGACATCGAGACGTGTGAGGCGCAGAACGACCACAAAAAGAGTGCGAGCGCTTGTCCGTCAAGTCTCAACCCCCATGCCATCCGACGAGGCAGTATCACGCACTTCCTCACCAAGGACGTCCCCGAGAAGGTCGTCAGCGACCGGATGAATGTCTCGACGGACGTGCTTGAGAAACACTACGACGAACGGAGTGAGGAGGTGAAAGTCGAACAGCGGCGAGGATACCTGAGTAACGTCTGATCGATGGTAGAATCTCAGCAGAGACGCTTCCAACCCTCGTTCAACTGTCTATCGCGAAATACGTCCGGTGACCGGGCCAGATTCTGTTCTCGTGTGGCGCATGTTTGATGTCGTATTATTTTTACGATCCCGTGTACAGTTCCTGGAACGGTATCCGATCGGTGAAAGTCCGGACAGTCGTCTTGTTCTGACTTTACCGAGGAGCCTTGTCTCGACGAACCTCTACAGGAGGATAACATATATTATCCTGCGCACGAGATGATGTCTGGTCATGATAACAATCAATCAACATGATTCGGAGGTACAACTGACTCGTCGTCAGCATCGGCTCGTCAGTCCGAGACGGACAAGGTCAGAATCGTTCCGTCGGATGCCTCGACAGGGGAGGGTCTCATTTCGGGTACGATCGCCTTCGAGGCGCGGCATCACCGGATGTGGCTCCCCGACGACCCTCGGATGGGTTTGTTGCGGGGGTGTCTGAACGGTGAGCAGACACGGGCTTCGCACGTCGATCGAAGCATGTCGTCTCTTTCTGAACCTCTTCGTCGTCTCGATAGTCGTCGTCGGCGCGTTCGCCGGCGGCGCGCTCGCGGGGGGTTCGCCGGTCGCGGGTGAGACGCCGGCCGCGATCGATCCGACGACGGGGGTGAGTCAGACGTCACCGGCTCCGGCGGACATCGCCGGCACGGGACTCGACTCCTGTACCGAGATCAGCGAATCCGGTCGTTACACGCTTACGTCGAACATCACGAACGATGCCCCTTATGACGAGCAGGGAACGTGCATCGAAATCACCGCCGACGACGTTGTTTTTGACGGGAACGGCTACGTGATTGAGGGACGGATCGAACTCGGCTATACGAAGGTCTTCGGTGGCACGGCGATTCAGGCAACTGACGTGACGAACGTGACGGTTAGGAACGTCACGGTCCGGTCTTGGCGGTACGGAGTCAGCTATCGGAACATCACTGACGGGTTGATACAGGTGTCGGCGTACGACCACGCGGCACCCCATGCGGTCGATTCAGATGATCTCGTCCTTGAGGACAGTGTCCTCGATTCGACGGGGACTGATCTAGAGGCAGACGACGTCGTCGCCCGCAGAAACGACATCGATATGGATGGTGAGTCAGGTGATGCCATCCGCGACGGAATACGAATTATCGGCGACGAGGCGGTCGTCGCCAACAACTCGATCGATCTCGCCGAACAGCGCGACTCTCCAATACATTACGGTCTCTATCTCAACGGGAGCGAACATCGGGTTCAAGACAACGTCCTATTCGGGGACCGGGCAACGAGATCGAATCCCAACCCATCTGCGGAAGGTGCCGGGTTCCGTATCGACGGGAACGGCCATACGATAGTCGAAAATAATATACTGTATGCAGTTGGTTCTGAACTGAAGGGGAATAATCACACTATTGTGAACAATTACTGGCCTCAGTCGAGGATACTTTCATCTGGATCAAATTACACCGTGGTCAATATGACCGTTAGTAGTCTAAGTATCGAAGGTGAAAATAATACCGTGGAAGACATTTCAGCAAAAACTAATGTAGGTGGCTATGAGGGGTTTTCCACAGGATCGATCTCGGTGATCGGGGCGAATAGCGTCCTCAGAGACGCCACGGCGAATGAAACTGCACACGTTAGGGGAGTGAATGTTACAGTAACCGACTCACGGGCTAAGTCTCTGTCCGTGTCCGGTCAACGCGTCTCGGTCGTCGAGAACGACGCCGCGTCGCTCACTGTCAGTAGGATGCAAGGGACGGAGAACCTGTCCCTCGTGCGAAATACGATCCGAGCGTCGTTGCGTATCGACCAGGCCGAGAACCTCACGTTCGAGAACCGAGCGTTCACGAGATCCGTATCGATCATCGAATCCGATGGAATCACCTTCCGAAACCTGACTGCAGGCAGTGTCTACGTCTCGAGCTCCAATGGCTCCGTCATCTCCGATATCACGGTGGACGCGAGTTCAGATTACCACCGGGCGGATACGACCGTTCTCGAGACGTCGTCGAACAACGTCGTCCGCAACACCACGACCGAGACGATCTCTCTGCGGTCGTCACCGAACAACACGATTCGGAACACCAGCGCCGAAGAGGTCACCCTCAGTTCTCCAACAGGCAACAGGCTGTTCAGCGACAACAACACGGTCGCGGGCAACACCGCCGACCTGATTCAGGTCATCGACGACTCCCGGAACAACACGATTCGTGACAACGACGCTGCCGTCCGTATCGCCGGTGAGACCTCCTACGACAACGTCGTCGTCGACAACAACGCCTCCAACCACCCGGTGGGCATCGAGATCGACGGCGCCAGCCGAACGATCGTCGAAAACAACACGGTCGCCCAGGTCGCCCGCGGGATCGTCCTCGAGAGTGCGACCGGCAACCCATTCGTAAACAACACCGTCGTCGACAGCGGCCAGTGGGACTACTTCGCGACCGACGGCTCGACCGACAACCCCATCACCGACCTCACCGTCGGTCCCACCGTCTCCTTCGACAGCCGCGACGTCGCGATGAAACAGGCGACCGACCCACCGCAACCACCCGAGGGGAAAGCCGGGATCGGCGCGTTCATCGTCGTGAACGACACCGAAGCCGACGCGTGGGTCGATCTCACCGTCCAGTACACCGACGCGGACGCCGCAGACGTTGACGAGGGGAGCCTGCGACTGTGGCGGTACGCCGATGGCAGTTGGGAGCCGATCGGCGAGGACGAGCGCCTCGACACCACTGACAACCAGGTGAGCGCCAACGTCAGTGGAGAGAACTTCGGGATCGTCGCCCCGCTCGGTGACGCGACCGACACCCAGCGCCCCTACGGCGGGATCCCCGCGACCGTGCCAGGCGAGATAGACGCTTCCCACTTCGACACGGGCGGGGAGGGAGTCGCGTACCGTGACACGACTCCCGAACGCCGCGACGACAGCGGCTTCCGACCGGAGACGAGCGTCGATATCGAGTCGCCGTCGCTGGGCGGAACCGGCGACGGGTCGATCGGGTACGTCGAGGAGGGCGAGTGGCTCGAGTACACCATCGACGCCGAGCCCGGAACCTATCGGCTCTCCCTGGCTGTCGCGAGCGATCGGGACAGTCCCGGAGAACTGACCGCGTCGGTCGACGGCCGCAAGATCGGAACGATCGCACAGCACACGGGCGGGTGGTACAACTTCGCCGAAACCGAGGCCGGTGAGTTCACCATCGACGAAGGTGGCGAGCACACCATCCGGATCGAGTCCACCGGACCGTCGCTCAACTTCGACACCCTCGTCGTCGAGAACGCCTCGACTCCGCCCGCCCAGCAACCCTACGGCGGAACGCCTGTTGTTGTACCGGGTGAGATAGACGCCTCCCACTTCGACACGGGCGGGGAGGGAGTCGCGTACCGTGACACAACTCTCGAACGCCGCGACGACAGCGGCTTCCGACCGGAGACGAGCGTCGATATCGAGTCGCCGTCGCTGGGCGGAACCGGCGACGGGTCGATCGGGTACGTCGAGGAGGGCGAGTGGCTCGAGTACACCATCGACGCCGAGCCCGGAACCTATCGGCTCTCCCTGGCTGTCGCGAGCGATCAAGACGGTGAACTGGTAGCCACGGTCAATGGTCGGGAGATCGGGACGGTCGAGCGGAACACCGGCGGCTGGTACAACTTCGTCGAGACGACCGCGGGGGAGTTTACCATCGACGAAGGTGGCGAACACACCATCCGGATCGAGTGGACCGGGCCACCGCTCAACGTCGATCGTCTCATCGTCGAAGAGAGCGGCACGACCACCGAGCACACGATCGAGATCGTTGGGAGCGGCGAGTACACCGAGTACGAGTTCGAGGTGTCTGGCGAAGTCACCGGCGGGTCGGGACTCAACCCCGCCGATTCGTTCTCGGGGTCAAGGGCGTCGGGGACGGTCGTCGACGGGTCGGACACGTACACGTTCACCGGTGAATTGACGAACCTGAGCGTCGACGGCACCGCGACCGTCCGGATTCGAGAGGGAGAGTAGTCGCGGGCTGTCTTTCGGCGAGTCGTGCTCCCGTGGGTTTGGGGACGACCAAGAGATCGTCGGTGGGTGGGTCACTCATAAGAAGCCCAGCACCTCCCTGGAATCGCGTTACCGCGATACGATGACCAGATTAGTCGAATCCGGGTAGCCCTGAACATGGTTGATCCTCTTCGTCTAGGGGCCCGGAAAACCGCAAGACGGCAGATGGGCGCTGCAGGATTTGAACCCGCAACAACTTGGTAGGCGCGTATAGCGTCTCTAAGCCTATCTCAGTGCTTCCATGGACAAACCATGGCAGACGAACTGGAACCACTCGACCCGAAGACTGCGGTCGAGATGTACCTCCAAGAACGACGTACAGAGCTATCAGACGCCAGCATTCAGGCACACAACTACCGGCTGAGGCATTTCATCCGCTGGTGCGACGAACAGGACATCGACAACCTGAACGAGCTTACCGGCCGTCTCCTGCACCAGTATCGCCTCTGGTGACGGGATGACGGCGACCTGAACAACGTCACGGTGAAAACGCAGATGGACACGCTTCGGGTGTTCATCAGGTTCTGTGAGCGAATCGACGGTGTGTCGCAGAACCTGAGTGAGGCGGTTATCTCACCGACGCTCGATAACGGGGAGAATCAGCGAGATGTAATACTCGAATCGGGATCTGCGGAGGAATTACTGACGTACCTGAACCGCTTTCAGTACGCTTCGTTCACGCACACGTTGCTCCTGCTGCTCTGGCGGACGGGGCTTCGGATGGGTGCTGTTCGGGCCGTTGATCTCGTTGACTATCCGAATAGCGATGAAGACGCGTCCTCTGTTTATTTTGTTCGATGAATCTTTTGATGCCGTGTTTCAAACACAGCCCGAGGAACTATACCTGAAGGTTTCGTCGGATCATGTGGAAGCACGGACGGGACAGAGGCGCGCCACGCTGCGTGTTCGAATCATAGCGGTGGTCCGAAGTCCGATTATAAAGGATCGGCCACTGTACTGCCAATGCTAAGCGGTTAATGGAGCAACGGGCGTGGCGGGATTCGAACCCGCGATCGAGAGGTTAGGAACCTCTCGCCCTGTCCGCTAGGCCACACGCCCCGCGCGGGAGTACCGAAGCGATCGACTAAAAGCCGCCCGTCGGACAGAACCGGAGCTGAGGAGAAGTGCGCCGTTCAGCTGCTCGACGTCGAGTCGGTGTCGGCCTCTTGTTCCTCGAGTTCGCGCTCCTTCTCGCGCTTGCGCGCCTCGAACTCCTCTTCGTCCTCGTCCGGCTTCATCTCCATCTCTTTCAGTTCTTCCTCGATCTCCTGGCGGCCGCGCTGGAACTCGCCCATCGCCTGGCCGGTCGAGCGCGCGAGTTTGGGGATCTTGTTGGCCCCGAACAGCAGGACGAGCACGAACAGCACGATGAGCAGCTCCGGCCCGCCCGGCAGCCCCGGGAACAGTATGACATCGGACATCGCTGTCTGAGCTTAACCAAGTCGCGATTATAGGCTTTTTGGACTGCACGGGGTGACAGAACCGCGGGTCGATGCGGGCGAAGCCGTCGCGCACACACCCTGGAGGGTCGAAAACGACACGCGGGAGTCACGACGACACGACCGGCGACCGTGACCCGACCGATCCACGACTCGACGGTGAACTCACGGCAGCTGGAGGGTGACACGGTGGATGACGATTACGAGGGCGAGGAGGCGACCACGACGAACCGTTCGGAGCAGGCGCGTCGGCGACGACGTCGCGTCTGCCGCGAGCGCAAACCCCAAACGGCTGCCACACCCTCTGTGATCTATGGTCGACGTAGGCGACACTGCTCCCGACTTCACGGCACCGATGGCGACCGGCGAGATCGAGTCGTTCACCCTCTCCGAGCACCTCGACGAGGCACCGATCGTCCTCGCGTTCTTCCCCGCGGCCTTCACCGGGACGTGTACGACGGAGATGTCGACGTTCCAGGATCGGCTGGCCGACTTCCAGGCCACCGGCGCGAATATCTACGGCGTCAGCATCGACTCGCCGTTCACGCTCAACGAGTTCCGCGAACAGAACGGCATCGAGTTCCCACTCATCAGCGACACTAACCGGAAGCTCATCGACCTGTACGACGTCTCGATGGATTTCGAGACGTACGGGGTCTACGACATCGCGAAGCGCTCGGTGTTCGTGATCGACGGCGACGGGACGGTCACCTACACGTGGGCGTCCGACGACCCCGGGGTCGAACCCGACTACGAGGCCGTCGAGGAGGCCGCCGCGGCGGCCGCGGACTGAGGCGTCGAGGAGCCGTCGACGAACGCCAACGCACGCCGACGAACGATCGACCGATCGCGGGTCACACACCGTACTCCGTCGCGCGCCTCACACACGCATCCGTCGAACTTTTTTCCGTCGCCGTCGTCTCGTGGACGATGAGTGACCTCAACGGCGGCCGAGAGTACGACCCCGACGACGATCACGCCTTCCCGGACGAGCGACTCAACGAGATCCTCCCCCAGCTCCTCACCGACCCCGAGGTGACGACGCTGCTCGAGGCACAGAACGTCAACGCCGTCACGCGCAAGGGGTACAACGATCACGGGCCGAAACACATCTCCATCGTCCGCAACCGCGCACTCAGGCTGTACGAACTGCTGAAACGCGGTGGCTGTGAGTTCAACGGGGCCGACGAGCAGGGGCTCGACGAGGCCGACGAACCGGTCATCATCGTGCTCGCCGCGACCTTGCACGACATCGGTCACATCGTCCACCGTGACGAACACGCGTACTACTCCATCCCGCTGGCGTCCGACATCCTCGACCGACTCCTGCCCCAGTTTTACGACACCCCGAACGCGGTCCGCGTGAAAGCCGAGACGCTCCACGCGATCCTCTGTCACCACACCGAGGAGACGCCCCTGACGAAGGAGGCGGGCGTCATCCGCGTCGCCGACGCGCTCGACATGGAACGCGGCCGGTCGCGCATCCCCTACGAGAAGGGCGGTCGCGGCATCAACACGCTCTCGTCGCAGGCCATCACGGACGTCATCCTCCGAGAAGGCGACGGCGTCCCCGTCCAGGTGGAGATCGAGATGGTCAACGCCGCCGGTGTCTACCAGGTCGACAACCTCCTGAAGGCGAAACTGAAGGAGTCGATGCTCGAAGAGGAGATCCGCATCGTCGCCATCAACACCAAGTCCGACGACTCACAGCTGGTCGAGCGGATCGAGCTGTAGCCGCCTCGTCGGGCGGCAACGACCCGAGCTGTCGCCGCCTCGTCGCTCAGTCGTCGGCCGACGTCGTCATCGCCTGCACCCCTTCGACCTGGAGCGCACCGTGGAGCGTCCGGTTCGGGTACGGGATGTTGATGTCCTCGGCGTCGAACCGGTCCTTGACGTTCGTCACGTACTCTCCGCGGGTCTTCACGAAGTCGGCGCGGCTCGGGTTGTCGATCCAGACGCGCGACTTGAGCACGACCGAGGAGTCGCCGAGTTCGGTCAGCCGCACCGTCGGCGCGGGATCGTCCATGATACCCTCGTGGGCCTCGGCCTCCTCCATGATGATCTCCGTCGCCTTCGGGATGTCGTCGTCGTAGCCGATGCCGAACGGCACCTGCAGCCGGAGCTTGTCCTTCGCGACGGGGTTCTTCACGACCCCGTCCGTGAGCTGGGAGTTCGGCACCGTCAACAGTTCGTTGTCGAACGTTCTGACCCTGGAGACGCGGAAGGAGATGTCCTCGACGATGCCCGAGTTCCCGTCCCACTCGATCCAGTCACCGATCTTGAACGGCTTGTCGGTGAAGATGAACACGCCTGCGACGAAGTTCTTGATCACGTCCTGCATCGCGAAGCCGATGGCGAGCGTCGCCGCCGCGGCGATGGTCGCCAGCGATGTGAGGAAGTTGCCGTAGCCCGCGAAGCCGAACGCCACGGCGATCGCGACGAAGACGACGAACACCCCTGCGATCTTCTTCAGCGGCCGAACCGCGTGCGGCTCGAGCCCACGCGCCTCGAAGACGCGGTCGAGGATCGGGAAGAGGATCGCTCGGCCGACGAGGTAGACGACGACGAACGCCACGATGAACGAGATGACGCCGCCGATCGAAGCGGCGTACGGCACGCCGTTCTGCGCGAGGAAGCGGCCGATGAACCCTCCGGACCCGGCCTGGAGCAGGAGTCCCGTGCTCATCGGTGCATCACCGCCGTGTGGCCACGGGTCTCGAAGACCTCGGCATCCGTCCGCCTGGCGAGATCGTCCGCGAGTTCCTCGGTCGTCGCCGCTCCCCGCGCCGACCGGAGGAACTTCACCTTCACCAGGTCACGGTCGCTCAGTTGGTCGTCGAGTTCGTCGACCACCGCTTCGATACCGCTCTTGCCGACCCAGACAGTGACGTCGAGGTCGTGAGCTCGCTTTCGCAGCTCCTGCGCACACATGTTGTCTCGCATTCGGACGGCCCTCTTTTGTATCTTACTTTTAATGATAGCGTAAGTACCTGGAGTATTCAGGCACAGTGAATCGCCCCCGTCGGGCCGTCGAGAGGGTCTCACTCGTAGGGGTATCGTGCGAGTTCCCCGCACTCGCACGCGACGACGACCTTCCCCGACTGGAGACGGACCCGCGCGTTGACTCCCGGTCGGAGGTAGGCGTCGCATCGGTCGCAGGTGAACCGCCGAAAGTGCCGGGGGAGTCTGAGACGGTGGCGCTCCGCGATCCGCCGGGCGAGACGTACGTACTCCCGGGCTCGCTCGTCGTCGCCCGCACGAGTCGCGTCGCTGGCGAGGGCCTCCAGCCGTTCGATCCGCTCCTCGGGGATGCCCATGCGTTCGATGGCGCACGGGTACAAAAAGACGTTCCGAACCGGTGGTTCTCGTGTCTCTCGGTTCGATCGTGGGAGGGCGGATCGGCGTCGTCGCTCGGTCCGATCGACCGCAGCCCTCCCCGGTCGGAAGCGACAGCGTGAAATCGCTCGGTCTGGAGCGGTCCATCGTGCGGGTACTCAACTACCTCGAACTCGCGTCCCGGCTCGACCGCAGCGGGATCGGGACCGCGGCCGACCAGCAACGGGCGGCTCTCCGAACCACGGACGTCGAGGTTCTCACGTGTCCGTGGAAGGGTGACTCTCCCGTCGCCGCCGCCGAGTACGCGCTCCGTGGCCGAGGTGGCTTCCGGGAGTACGACGTCGCGCACTGCAACCTCATCGGCCCGGGGACGCTCGCGGTGGCCCGCCATGCCCGGCGAACGGGGACGCCACTGGTCCTCCACGCGCACGTCACCCGCGAGGACTTCGCCGAGTCCTTTCGCGGATCGACGCACGTCGCCCGCCCCCTGGGGTGGTATCTCCGCTGGTTCTACTCGCAGGCCGACCTCGTGCTCTGTCCGAGCGAGTACACGAAGCGAGTGCTCGAGTCGTACCCGATCGACGCGCCCATCCGCCCGATGACGAACGGCGTCGACCTCGACTCGCTCGTGGGGTTCGAGTCCCTCAGAGACGACTACCGCGAGCGGTTCGATCTCGAGGGAATGGTCGTCTTCGCCGTCGGCAACGTCTTCGAGCGCAAGGGGCTGTCGACGTTCTGTGAACTCGCCCAGGAGACCGGCTACGACTTCGCGTGGTTCGGCCCGTACGACACGGGGCCGCACGCCTCGTCTACCGTGAGATACTGGGTCGGGAACCCCCCGGAGAACGTCACGTTCACCGGGTGGGTCGACGACAAGCGCGGCGCGTTCGCCGCCGGCGACGTCTACCTCTTCCCGACGAAGAACGAGAACCAGGGCATCGCCGTCCTGGAGGCAATGGCCTGCGGGAAAGCCTGCGTCTTGAGGGACATCCCCGTGTTCGAGGAGTTCTACACCGACGGCCACGACTGTCTCAAGTGCGACACCTACGAGGAGTTCCGCACGGCACTCGGGCGGCTGGACGACGACGCCGACCTCCGGGAGCGGCTTGGCGAGAACGCCCGGGAGACGGCCGAGGAACACTCGCTCGATCGCGTGGGAGCGCGACTCGTCGAGGCGTACGAGGACGTCCGCGACGGTCGCACTTCCGACTGACCCGGCTCGGGGCGCTCCCGACTGCCCGATCCAATCTGCCCGGCCGCCCGTCCGTGAGTCGTGGGTGCCCGTCCGCAAGTCAGTCGTCCGCCCGTCTCCACGCCCGTACCGTCAGTCTCCGACACTCGTCGCGGAGTCGGAAGCGATTAACCCCCGTGTGGTGAACACGCATCGACATGGACGGAGCGTCGGTCGTCGCGTTCACCGACACCTACCTGCCGACGGTCAACGGTGTCACCTACACCATCGAGACGTGGCGCGAGCGGTGGGAGCGCCGCGGTGGGCGGATGGACGTCGTCTACCCCGACGCGGCGGGTCACGAGCCCAACACGGGCGAGCATCCGGTCCGCTCCGTCCCCTTTCCCTTCTACGACGGCTTCCGCGTCAGCGTCCCGCGCGTCCCGGGCGCGGTCCGCCGCACCGACTTCGACGTGGTCCACACCCACACGCCGTTCGGCCTCGGTCTTTCGGCGCTCCGGCTCGCCTCGCGACGCGACCGCCCCTTCGTCGCGTCGTACCACACGCCCACCGCCGAGTACGCCGACTACCTGACCTCCAACGCGCGAGTCGAGGCGGGGATCGAACGACTCAGTACCCGGTACGAGCGGTGGTTCCTCTCGCACGCCGACGCCGTGATCGTTCCGAGCGACGAGACCCGCGATCGCCTCGCCGAGATCGGCGTCGAGAGCGACGTCAGAGTCGTCCAGAACGGCGTCG
The DNA here is from genome assembly GCF_009176545.1 of Salinigranum salinum. Taxonomy (GTDB): domain Archaea; phylum Halobacteriota; class Halobacteria; order Halobacteriales; family Haloferacaceae; genus Salinigranum; species Salinigranum salinum. The sequence continues at coordinate 1,568,350 of NZ_VTOJ01000001.1, forward strand.
ACGTCGACCGGTTCACTCCCGTCGACGCGACCGCGTTCCGCGACCGCCACGACCTCTCGGGGACGCTCGTCGGCTACACCGGACGGCACGGCTTCGAGAAACGGCTCCCCGACGTCGTCCGGGCCGTCGACGGGATGGACGGCGACGTGACGCTCGTCTTCGGCGGCGACGGCCCCGCCCGCGAGTCGCTGGAGCGGCTGGCCAGCGAGCGCGACGTCGACGCCCGCTTCTTCGGCTTCCTACCCCGCGAGGAACTCCCGGCCTTCTACAGCGCGCTCGACGTGTTCGCGTTCCCGAGCCCGGTTGAGACGCAGGGGCTGGTCGCGCTGGAGGCGATCGCCTGTGGGACGCCCGTCGTCGGCGTCCGCGAGGGCGCACTGCGCGACACCATCGACGACGGCGTCACCGGCTACCACTACGATCCGGGGGACATCGACGGCTTCCGTGCCGGGATCAAGCGTGCGCTCGCCGAGCGCGAGCGACTCCGGGAGAACTGTCTGGCACGGCGCGAACCGATCAGCGTCGAACGGGCCGTCGACGACCTCGCGACCGTCTACGACCGGGTTCGGCGGACACCCGTGGCCCGTCGCTGAGCCGTCGGTCTCGGAGTCCGAACGAAGAACGACCCGCAGTCAGTCGTCTTCGAGCGCGTCGCCGATCCGCTGGAGCTGGCGGGTGATGTCGCGGACCTCGTCGCGGAGCTGGCGGACCTCGCGGACGAGTTCCTCGTTGCCGACCTCGCTTTCGCCGCCGCGATCGGGGCCACCCATCCCAGGCGGACCGCCGCCCATACCGCCTGGGCCGCCACCGCCCATCATGCCGGACATCATCTGCGCGAAGGGGTTGCCGCCGCCCATACCGGGACCGCCCTCGCCGCCCATCCCCTCGGGGCCCATCCCTCCGGGGCCGGGCCGTTCACCCTCCTCGCGTTCCTGTTCGCGGCGTTCGCGGATCTCCTCGACGCGCTCGCGGAACGACTTCTCCTCGCCGCTTTCGTCGCTGTCGGCGTCCTCGTCGCCCACGTCGGCGTCGGCCTCGGCCTCGGTCTCCCGGGCCTCGTTCGGCGTGGGGGCGTCGGTCGACTCTCGTGCGTCCTCGCTCTCGTCGGTGGCGTCGTCCTCTGCCATACCCCCCGATTCAGTGTGCCGACCGAAATGGTTGTTGGTTGCCCGACCGTGACCCACCCTCCAGCGTCCCCGAACAGTTATTCGGTCTACCCGATACGTCGACGTATGCACAGACGACACGTACTGACACTCCTCGTTGGAGTCGTCGCCGGCTGCTCCGAGCAGGCTCCGGACCCGACAGCGACGTCGACGCCTCCACCGACGACGGCGGGGGAGCCGACTGCGACCGCGGAGGCGACACCGACCACGTCGCCGACCACGACCACCACCACGACCGCGACGCCGACCGCCGGGGGCGTCGCCGCGGCAGTGCTCGCGCTGAACGACGTCTACGCGGCGATGCGACCCGCGCTCGAGTCGGTCGAGGTATCCGGGCTTGACTACGGCCTGCTGGCGCGCCGCCTCGGAGACGCGGAGGTGGCGCTCGCGGGCGTGACGCCGACCGACGCGGCCGAGGAAGCGCGCGTCCGGTCGCTGTCGGACACGCGGTGGATCTTCGACCGCCTCGTCAGGACGTTCGTCAGGCTCCGCGAGGCGTACGGGATCCACACGCAGCTGCTCGCGGCGTATCGGGCGCGCGAGCACACCGGGGAGACCGGGTCGCTGTCGGCCGAGTTCGGGAGGCTCGCGACCGAAGCGGGGAACTCCAGCGGGACCGCCGTGTCGCGGTACGACTCGGTCGACGCGTTCGACCCGGCGCTGGACGTCAGCTACGAGCGGTTCGAGACGGAGATCTTCCGCGTCAGCGACACGGTCGGGGCGCTCACACCGCTGGGACAGGGACTCGACGCGGCGATCCGGGCGCGCGAGTCGTACGAGCAGGGGGTGACACAGTACGAGAACGGCTCGTATCGGGACGGACAGGACACGTTCGGGAGCGCGCTCGCCAGGTTCACCGACGCGCTCGACGACTTCGAGGAGGCCGACGAACAGGGGGTGGCGGGCCCGCTCGGTCCGCATCTCGACCGGTACCTGTGCGAGACCAGGGCCGCCAGACTCGCCTGCGTCGAGTACCGCGCGGCGTGTCGCGAACAGATGAACGGCGACCCGGACGCGGCCGAACGCCGGCGTGAGCAGGCCGAACGCCGGTTCGGACAGTGCGAGGCGACGACCGGGTAGGAGCTGAGGAGTCGGAGAGAGTCACCGACTCGGTCGTCGGTCTGCCGACAACGCCAGCCGTCTCCCGCGGCACGTCGATACATCACCGCATTACCGAACAGTCCGAAATAACGTAAAATATCTTATATTATCGATAAGATTATGTAACTATCGAACGTGGTGTTCCGTGACTCACGGCCGACAGCGGACCGACCACTGTCGGGGACCCGGAGCGACGGCCTCCCGAGCAGTGCGATCGGGCGGCTGTCCGGACCGGACGTCCCACGACCGTGAGCGCCGCCACGTCCGAGTCGTCCCGGAGTCACGTCTCGGTGACCGTACTCGGGACTCGACGGACGACAGCGCGGCAGTTCACGAGAGAGGAAACACAAGATGGAACCGAACTACTTCGTCGAGAACCGGTACTCGTTCGTCGCCGACCCCCGGCCGTTCCTGCGGGCGGTGACGTACGAGATCGACACACCCGAGACGGCGTTCGAGCGATCGATCCAGCGCGACCTCGCCGAGGCCAACCAGGCGCTCACCGAGGGGAAGCACCTGCGGGCGCTCCGACAGTACGAGTCGCTCCGGGGACGGATCCTCGAGACGCTCAGACCCTCCCCCACCGGCGGGATCGGCACGCTCGGCACGACCGCCTGGGCGCGACTCGACCCGCCACAGATCGACACGCCGCTGCTCGAGCTGTCGGCGCACATGTTGCGGCACACCCCAGTGACCGAGAGCGCGGTCCCGGAGACCTTCCGGTCAGCCGAGATCGAGCTGTCGACGGCGGCGGAGGCGACGCTCGCGACGCTCGACGACGACGGCCTGCAGGGTCGTGACGGCGCGTCGAACACCCGGGCCGGCGCGCTCGTCAGGACCGCGAACGACCTCGCGAGCCGGGGGAAGTGGGCCGAGGCGCGCGAACGGTTCGAGCGGGCGCACGACAGCACCGACGACGACGCGCTCAAGGCCGCGATCCTGCACGACATCGCGGTGACCGAGGAGAAGTCGGACAACCGCGAGGGGGCGATCCGAACCGCCATGCGGTCGGCCGAGCTGTTCGAGCGCGAGGAGCGCTTCGAGGAGCAGGCGCGTGCGCTCGTGAGCCTGGCGGGGATGCAGGCCCGTGGGGGCGACCCCGACGCGGCCGAAGCGACCATCGAACGTGTCGGACGGGTCGACGAGCAGCACAACCTCTCGCCGGCCGTGCTGGCCGCGTCGTCACGGCTGACGACGCGGCTGGAGCCCGTGTTCGGCGAGGGCGGTGTCACTCTCCCGGAGCGCCCGGGAGGCGTACTCGGGGTCGGAGGTGGCCGTCGGTTCGGCGTCGGCGGAACGACGCTACCGGGCCGCGTCCGACCACGTCCGGGGATCTCGCGCGACGACGAGCCGGTCGTCGGCGACGACGGACAGGGCGCGACGACGGTGACACAGCCCGCGGTCGAGGACCAGCCCCTGACGCTGCTCGCGCCGACCCTGGTCGTCGAACGACAGCCGTCACGGAGCTTCAGCGTCCTCGACGGCCAGCTGGAGGCGCATCGGATCGACCTCGACGAGAACGCCGGGGAGAACCTCGCGACGTTCTACCGGACGCTCTCGGAGACTGCCGACGTCGAACTCCTCACCGGCTACCTCCGCGGCCACACTCACACGGTCGCCTACCTGACCCACATCTACTCGTGGGTGATCCCAATGGCGATGGGCGACTGCCACGCCGCGCTCGGGTCGTACGGGACGGCGGAGCGGGAGTACCTCCGCACCCGCGAGTACGAGTACCTGAACAAGGTCGTCGAGTCGGTCACGCTGTGGACGCGCCTGGCGGAACTGTACGTCGAGTGGGGCGACAGTCGCTACCGGCGCGCCCGCAACGACGTCTCGCGGTACGACCGGGCCCGCGAACTGTACGAGCGAGTGGTGCGCCTCGACGGTACCATCGACCCCGAGTCGCCGCTGTACGACCACGTGGTGCTGTCGGACGTCCGTGCACGGACCGAGGCGGTCCTGCCGACGCTCTTCGACGACGACGCCGACCCCGTCTCCATCGAGGAGAACCCGCGGCTCCTCATCGCGTTCCTGCGCGCCCGGCAGCGGCTGACGCAGATCGACGCCGGACTCAACTTCCTCGGCTACGGCGTCCACTTCCCGCCCTTCAGCTTCGAGCACCTGCAGAACCTCGCGCGGTACTTCGCCCAGCACGCCTCGCGGGTGGAGGGATCGTACATCCAGTTCAAGAGCCGCGCCGAGGACGAGGAGTTCCGCGAGTCGCAGCTGGCACAGCAGGCGGAGATCGCCCGCGCGTCGGTCGAACTCGAGGAGCGCGGCCTCGACGAGGCGCGCGAGGGCGTCGACGTCGCCGAAGAGACGTTCGACTACGCGACCGTCCAGCGGAACAACGCCCGCGAGGCGAGGACGGAGTTCGCCGACGTGCGGTGGGAGCTGCTCGAACTGGAGCAGGCGCAGGCGTGGGCGTCGGCGTCGGCGGTGGACCGCGACGACCAGGTGCGCCTGAGTTGGAGCGGCCACCACTACAGTTCGAGCAGGAAGCGCCGGAACGTGGTCCTGAAGGAGCTCGCGTACCAGCGGTCGCGGATCACCCACGACATGGAGGCGAGCCGGCTCCAGCGCGAGGTCGAGTCGGCGGACGCCTACCGTGACGTGGCGCGCCAGCAGGTCGAGCAGGCAGAAGCGCGCCAGCGTGTCGCCGAGCAGCGCGTCGCGGTCGCCGAACTGCAGCAGCGCTACGCCGAGGAGAACCGCGACTTCCTCGACGGCCGCGAGTTCAGTTCCCGGATGTGGTACGACCTCTCGCGCGAGGCGCGTCGACTGTCGCGCCGCTCGCTCGACGCGGCGATCGAGGTCGCCACGCTCATGGAGAAGGCGTACGAGGCCGAGACCGGCCGTGACCTCCGGCTCATCAAGTTCGACTACGGGCGCGAAGAGCTGAACGGCCTGCTCGGTGCCGAGGCGCTCCTCGCGGACATCGACCAGTTCAGCCTCGACCACGTCCGCACGAAGGCGAAGAAGGCACAGCTGAAGCAGACGTTCTCGCTCGCGGATCGGTTCCCGATGGCGTTCTCGCGGCTGCAGGAGACGGGCCGTGCGTTCTTCGAGACGCGACTCGAGGACTTCGACCGGGCGTACCCCGGCCTCTACCTCCAGAAGATCAAGAACGTCGAAGTGGTATTCGTCGGGCTCACGGGGCCGGAGGGCGTCCACGGGACGCTCCGCAACATCGGCGTCTCGCAGTTCCGCCACGAGGACGGCCGGATCGAGAACATGGTCTACCCCGCAGACGTGATGCCGCTCTCGGAGTACGACGTGCGCCGTGACGCCATCGTCTTCCAGCTCGACTCGTCGGAGCTTCGGCTGTTCGAGAACAGCGGCGTCGCCACGATGTGGCAGCTCGACCTCCCCAGAGCGAGCAACACGTTCGACCCGTCGTCGGTTCTCGACATCCACCTCGTCGTCTCGTACGACGCGTTCTTCAGCGCGGCGCTGGAGACCGAGATCAGGGAGTCGCTGCCGGCGACCGGCAGCGCCTCGCGGGGGATCTCGCTCGGCCTGTACGTGCCGGACGAGCTGTACTACCTGCGGAGCCAGGGAACCGCCGAGATCCCGTTCGAGGAGGGCATGTTCCCGGCCAACCAGACCGATCGGGTCCGTACCGACCTGACGATGCGGGCGACGGGCGACCCCGGGACGGTCGGCGGGCTGACGCTCTCGGTCCACTCCGCCGCGCTCGACGAGACGGTTGCGGTCACGCTCGACGCCGACGGGAGGGCCGACGCGAGCGCGTTCGGTCCGTTCGTCGGACAGGACCTGCTCGACACGTGGACCGTCACGGTGGCTCCCGAGGACAACCCCGACCTCGTCACCGACGGCGAGCTCGACCTGTCGGGGGTGGCGGACCTCTCGGTGTTCGTCGAGTACGACTTCGCGTACCCGGAGTGAGCCGATGAGCGACACACTCACGACGCGACCGGCGCGGTCGACCCGGACTCCGACGTGGCCGCGGCAGCCGGCGCTCGGTCGGCGATCGACGACACGGGCGCGACGATCGACGGAGGGACGAGATGGGTAAGGCGGCGACGTCGAGCGGCGTCGCCCCACCGGCCGGCACGGGGTTCGTCGCCGGCATGGGGGAGGCGTTCTCGCTCGACCTGAACAGCGGCCAGTCGACGTACACGGTTCCGATCGAACTGCCCGACGGGATCGCGGGGCTGAAGCCCGCGATCAAGCTGGAGTACGTCCACGCCCGCACCGGAACGGCGTTCGGCCGGGGGTGGGACGTCCCGCTCCGGCGGATCGATCGGCGGCTCGACTTCGGGGTGCCGGAGCCGGACGCGGCGGCCGTCGACGGTGACGACGACGTCGACGGAGCCACCGGCGTGACGGAGGTGTTCCTCGACGCCAACGTCGAACTCCGGCGGGGGGCCGACGGTGACTACCGACCGGTCCGCGAGACCACGTTCGCCCGGTACACCCGCGAGGGTGACGGCTGGGTGATCACGGAGCGCGATGGAACGCGCTCCCTCCTCGGGACGACGGCGGAGGGACGCGTCGTCGATCCGGACCACCCCGACCGGGTCGTGTCGTGGCTCCTCGAGCGACAGGAGGACGTCCACGGCAACGCGATCGAGTACGACTACGACGTCGTCGCGGGCGTCCCGTATCTGCGCGGGGTCCGGTACGCGACGTACGTGATCCGGTTCGGGTACGAGGACCGCCCCGACCGACCGCGTAACGGACGCGCGGGCTTCGTGAGGCAGGTCACCCGGCGCTGCCAGGCGATCACGCTCGGGCTCGCCGGCTCCAGCAGGGTGATCCGGCGCTGGCGGCTCCGCTACGACGAGACCGCCCACACCGGCGAGTCGCTCCTACGGTCAGTCCGGTTGACCGGGCACGGCGCGGACGGCGCGACGACGTCGCGACCGCCGACCACGTTCGACTACACCGCCTTCGACCCCACGACCGTCGACGTGCGCTGGATGGCGTCCGCGGTGGGAGCCCCACACCCGCCGCCGCTGACCGATCCGGACACGGCGCTGGTGGCGATGGCCGACCTGCCGCTTCCGGGCGTGCTCTCGGTCCGCAACGGCCGGCAGTACTACTGGCCGAACGGGGGGAGCGACGGCTGGGAGACACCCCGCCCGTTCGGGCGTACCCCCGCCGTGGCGAGCTTCGCCGACGAGGGCGTCCAGTTCCTCGACGTCGACGCCTCTGGCACCGCCGACATGGTGGTCGGCGTGGGGGACAGCCCCCTCCACGGCTACTACGAGAACCGTGGAGAGGCAGGGTGGGGTGGGTTCGTCCTTTACCCGCGGCACGCGCGGTCGGGCCCACCGTGGGCGAGCGGCCGCGTGGCGGTCGGCGACCTCGACGGCGACGGCGCGGTCGACGCCCTGTACGGCGGCCGCCGCGGCCCCGTCACGTTCCGCAACCGGACCCGCGAGGGGTGGGCCGAACCGACGGTCGCACCCGTCGGTGACGACCGGCTGGACGTCGACTTCGCCAGCCCGTTCGTCTTCCTCGCGGACATGACGGGCGACGGGCTGCCAGACCTGGTCCAGGTCCGTTCGGGGCGGGTCGAGTACTGGCTCAACCTGGGTCACGGACGCTTCGGCGAGCGCGTCGTCATGGCGAACAGTCCGCGCCTCTCGGGGATCAGTCGCCACCCCGACCAGCTGGTGCTGACCGACGTCGACGGCGACGGACGGACCGACCTCGTGCGCGTGTCGGCCGCGGGGGTGGAGATCGCGCTGAACCGATCGGGCGACGAGTTCGCCGACGTCGCGGTGCATCCGACGGTCCCGACGCCGGTCGCGGGCACGGTCCGACCCGTCGACATGGGCGGGCGTGGCCGTGCGGGCCTCGTCTGGAACAGCAGCCGTGGTGGGCGGACGGGCTACGTCGTCCTCGACTGGGGGTCCGCGTCGCCACCGTACCTGCTCTCGGAGGTCGACAACGGCATGGGTCTCCGGTCGACGATCGACTACGCGCCGATGGTCGGGGAGGCGCTCCGCGACCGCCACGCCGGCGAGCCGTGGACGACGTTCATGCCGTTCCCGCTGTGGGTGGTCTCGCGCACCGTCGAGCGGGACACGACCCGCGGCCGCGAGACCGCAGTCGACTACCGCTACCACGAGGGCCAGTTCGACGCACGCTCGCGGCGGTTCCAGGGGTTCCGCCGCGTCGAACGGATCGAGCGCGGCGACGAGAGCGCCCCCGACGTCCGGACGCTCCACACGTTCTTGATGAACCAGGCGGACGAGCTGGGTCACGGTCCGGAACACGCCCACCTCGACCGCCTGCTCGCGCAGGTCGAGACGTACGGTCTCGACGGGTCGGCTGACGAGGGGCGTCCGTACCGGATCGAGGAGACCGAGTACGCCGTCGACGTCCTCGAGACGCTGCCGGACGGGACGCCGCGGGTGTTCGTCGGCGTCGCGACGACGCGAAAGCGCCACCTCGAGCGGACGGACGACGAACGGATCGAGGAGGTGCGCTACGAGTACGACGACGCCGGCAACGTCGTCCGGGAGACCTCGCGCGGTCACGGGACGGTCGGCGGCGACCGCGTGCCCGAGAAGGAGATCGTCACCGAGGTCGCGTACGCGGCCAACCCCGCTCGCGGGCTCTCGGGAGTGGTCGCCCACGTGGTCAAGCGCGACGTCGACGGCGCGGTCGTCGCGGAGGAGCGCCGGTACTACGACGGCGACGACGGGGAGAGCCTGCCACTGGGTGAGGTCGACCGGGGCCTCCTCACGCGCGGGGAGCAGCTCGTGCTCTCGCGGGCGGCGTTCGACGACCACTACGGCGACGTGGACCTCGACGCACACGGCTTCGTGGCTGGGAGCGACGCCGACGGCTCGCCCGCTGTCTTCGCGGTCGGCCAGCGTCGCACGTACACCGCACGGGGAACTGTCGTGACCGAGACCGACGGCCTCGGAACCACGACCACCTACGAGTACGACACCGACGGTCTCCACGTGATCGCCCAGACGGTCGACGGCAGGCGGAGCGAGTTCGAGCGCGATCCCGCAACGGGCAAGCCGACTCGGATCACCGCCAACAGCGGCGAGGCGGTCCGGCTGGGGTACGACCCGCTCGCGCGGCTGACGACGGTGTTGCTCGCGGACGACACGGAGGACGCGCCGACCCGCGAGTACCGCTACGACGACCAGTCGGTCCCGAACGCGGTCCACCAGAGCGTCCGGCTCTCGACGACCGAGCGGGCCGAGATCGCCACGTACTACGACGGCACGAACGCGGAGCTACAGAAGCGCGCCGAGCGGACGACCGACGAGGTCGTCGTGAGCGGCTGGTCCGAGACGAACCCGCTCGGCGGGGTGAAGACCGAGTACGAGCCCACGGTCGAGTCGACGCTCGCGTTCGGCGTGCCCGAGACGGCCGACCGACCGGCTCGTCACGTGGGCTACGACGCGTTCGGGCGGCCCGTCCACACCGTCGACTACGACGGCGGCGTCTCGCGCGCCGAGTACCTGCCGTTCGAGGTCGTCACCTGGGACGCAAACGACACCGACGGAGCGTCGCCGCACGCCGACACGCCACGACGCGAGCGAGTCGACGTCTGGAACCACCGGACCGCCGTCGTCGAGGTCGGCGGCGACGGTGAGCCGGTGACGACGCGGTACGACGTTGGGCTGTTCGGCGAACTCCTGGCGCACGCCGACGACGCGGGGACGGTCGCCACGTACGCGTACGACCGGCGTGGCAAGCGCATCCGGATCGATCACCGCGACGCCGGCAGTCGGCGGCTGTGGCACGACGCCGCCGGCAACGTCGTGCGGTCGGTCGACGCCGACGGGAACGATCTGACGGCGACGTACGATGCCGAGGGACGGCTCCACACGGTGAGCCACGGCGATGCCGTGGTCGAACGGTACACGTACGACGACGACACGCCGGGTGCCGGCGGTCGACTGGCCGAGGTGCAGTACCCCGGCGGGAGCCAGCGGTTCGACTACGACGAGCGCGGCCACCGGAGTCGACACGAGTACCGTTTCGAGGATCGGGCGGAGCCACTCGTGCTCGGCTTCGAACACGACGACGCCGGCCGGCAGACCGCGGTCACGTACCCAGACGGGACCACCGTAGCCCGCGAGTACTACCGCAACGGGATGGTGCGACGGATCGACGGCGTCGTCGACGAGTTCACCTACGACGCGCGCAACTTCGTGACGCGGATCGACTACGCCAACGGCGTCACGACCGAGACCGAGTACGGTGTCGGCGTCGGACGCGTCACCCGGCAGACCACGACCGATCCGCGCGGTCGGTCGTACGAGGACGTCGCCTACGAGTACGACCCGACGAAACACCTCGTCGGGACGACCGACACCGCCCCCGACAGCGGCGTCGACGCGACGTACGAACTCGACCCGCTGTACCAGCTCACGCGGGCGCAGGGCACCGACAGCGAGGGGGCGTACGACGTCACCTACGACTACGACGGGTACGCGCTGACCGCCTCCGGCGAGTCCGCGTTCGGCCTCCGCTTCGACGACGCCGTCCACCCGACCCGCGTCAGCGGCATCGAACACGCGGACGGGAGCGTCACGGACGTCCCCTACAGCGACAACGGGAACGTCACCGCGCTGGCCGACCGCTCGCTGACGTACGATCACAAGAGCCAGCTCGTCCGGGTCGAACGCGGGGACGTCGTCGTCAGCTACGGCTACGACCACCGCGGGCAGCGGATCAGCAAGCGGATCGAGTCGGGCGACGACGCGAGAGAGACGCGCTCGCTCGGTCGACTGGCCGACGTGACCGACACCGGCGTCACCGCCTACGTCACCCTCGGCGGGGTGCGGCTCGCGCAGTTGCGTGGCGGCGACCTGACCGTGTTCCACAACGACCCGCAGGGGACCGTCCGCTTCGTCACCAACGCCACCGGCCACCGGGCGACTCCCATCTCGTACTACCCGTTCGGGACCCGGCGTGGCGGGGACGACGGCGACGGGTCGACGGTTCGAACGTACGTCCTGCACGAGTTCGACCGCCACGCTGGCCTCTACTGCATGGGACGGCGGTGGTACGCCCCGGAGATCGGCCGGTTCCTGACACCCGATCCGCTGTACCTCCACCGTCCGGAGAAGGCGGACGGGGACCCGCGGCCGCTCCACCTGTACACCTACGTCGGGAACGACCCGCTCGACCGGGTCGACCCGACGGGGCTGTCGTTCTGGAGCGTCGTGGGCGCGATCGTCGGCGTCGTCGTCGGCATCGCAGTGGGCGCGCTCGTCGTCGCCGCGTTCGCCGCCGGAGCCGCCCTCGGTCTGCTGGCGATCGCGGGGGTGATCGGTCTCGTCACCGTGAGCTACCTGGCCGCGAGCGCGAACCCGGGCAGCGGATTCAGCGAGTTCATGCGTGGGTTCATGATCGGGCTCAACGCCGGGCTGAACTACACGATCCTCTCGGCGATGGGGCTGGGACCGCTCGGGGTCGCCGTGGGCGTGATCAACTTCCTGGCGGCGTTCGACTCGATCGCCGGCAACGACGTCTACCAGGGGATCCTGGGCTGGTCGAACTGGCTCATGCCGATGTCGTGGTTCGTCGTGGGGATCGGTCTCACCTTCTGGCTACTGAACGGCCTCGGCCACCTGCTGTTCTGGAGTATTCCCAGCCTGTGGGGTGGCGGGATCGACCGCTTCCGCATCGAGGGGATGCGCGTCGACTGGTCGACCGGGACCATCGCCACCCGGGGCGGGTTCATCTCGGACGCCAACGCCTGGGACACCGCGTTCAACCTGGGTAACTTCGTCTACGTCGACAGCCAGTCGTTCGACGCCACCGGCGCTCCCGCGTGGCACATGGACCACGAGGCGGGCCACAGTCTCAACCTCGCCGCGTTCGGCAGCGTCTTCCACTTCGTCGGCTGGTTCGACGAGATGGCGCGCGAGAACAGTTCCGGGACCGGCGAGGACGCGTTCGCCGAACAGGCCGCCGAGAGCCACACGGGGGCGTCGACGACGGTTCCGATGTGGGACTGAGCCGAGCCGCCCGCGCTCGTCGCGGTCGAACGGCTCCCGTGGCGGCTGTTTCCGAACCGGAACGCGACCGCCCCGTGGGCGAGCCGATCGCTACCGAGTGAAGGGGGACGGAGAGGGAGGAGCGTCTTCAGGCGTCGCGGAGTTTGCCGCTGACGGCCGTGAACGCCGGCCAGCACTTGTCGGTGAGGAGCAAGTAGGCGAAGTAGATCGCCATCACGCCCATCAGCGCTTCCCAGGCACCGAGAGCGAGCTGTCCACCCGCGACGGTCTCGAACGCGAACCGTTCGAGGAACGCGCCGACGACTGACAGCGCGACGGTTCCGAGACCGAATACCAGGAGTTCGAGCGCTTCCGGGAGCAGTTCGACGAGCGAGGTGTTCATCGAGTGGTGGATGTCGGCTGGTGGTTGTGTCTCTTTCGGTCCGGTGGTGAGGTGGGTAGTGGGGCCCACGAGGAACGAGGAGTCGACGAGTTTCACGAACCCTCCGCGAGTCGCTCGTCGACGTCGTCGCCGAGGTCGCCGAACGCGTCGTCGACGTCATCGAGGCCGCGAGCGACTTCCGCTTCGAGGTCGGCGGCCGTCTCGTCGGTGAGAAAGCCCGCGTTCGTCCGCCAGTCGGCGTCGAGTTCGTGGAGGATGCGGTCGAGCGTCTCGCTGAAGCTCTCGTCACCGCGTTTGTGCGCCTTGAGCCGCTCGTAGACGTCCTCCCTGATCCCGCTGTTCTTCGAGGCCATTCGTGTTTTGCGTATGGGTTCGTGTACACACCAGTGTTGTCCCGGTCGGGAGTCGGTTTCGTTCGGGGACGAACGGATCTTCGGCGAGGAGGAGTGTCTCACAGGGGCTGGGCGTAAAAAATACAGACTCCGAAAATTGCACACAACTGCACGTCTCTCCGTGTGCAGATCGATGAGTTGGTCCTTAGTTTTACAGCCTTGGTGAACTCGTTCAGCTCAGAACACCAACCTCATTATATACTAATCAGACTCCAGTAGGGCGACAAAGCTAGGAATCCGGATAACGTGTACAATAATACGATGAGAATCAGGATGACCGAGTCCCGAAAGCGACGGTACGAGTCCCTCTGTGAGGCTACCGGCGAGGCGACCAAGTCAAAAGCGATAGACAAAGCCGTTGGATATTACCTCCGGATGCGCGGGAATACAGGTGCTTATCCTGTTGGCGCGGTTCAGGAGCTCCTTGCTACTGCAGAGTCAGAAGGTTCGGTCACTGGCGAACAGATAGCATCGATAATTGATTGTCCTGAACTCAGAGTTGAATATGAAATTAACTGGTTTGTTAACAATGGATAGGTCGAAAGACTACATATATTGCTCAGGACGGAAAGAACTGTACTGGTCATCCTCATCAGCCTCCAAAAGCTGACGATCTAGCCTACGCAAATCGCCGACCGGCAGGTACCACCTGTCTTGATCGTCAAGCCCGAATTTGGGCTCAAGTCTCACATCGAATGCTCTTGCCATTGCGGGAATCATCTCACGGAGCAGCTTTCTAAACCACATAAATTCCAAGCCCGTCATCTCGCCACTACTCACTAGATGAATCGAAGGTGCGATTCCTTCTCCATGTTTTGCTTTGTGGCATTTTCGACACAGAGTATTGATATTGCTAAGTCTATCTGATCCACCTGCCCCTCGCGGAACAATGTGGTCTGGGTCAAGAGTAAAACCCTCTTTGATGTGCCCAAGGCAGTTACCGCATCTGTGCTGATCTCGAGTGAAAACTGCTTGTCGAATGTCCGTCCAATTTTTCTCGTGTCGTGGTTTACTCATGTGTGTGGGTCGCGGCACCGATCTACAGCCTTGCCACTCTGGATCGGTGCTGTGGCTCCTTTGATTAGCGAACTCCCCTTCAACCGACTTGTTCAGCGCACCGGACTACACTCCAATATTGATGGGGCTTGGTTTCTTAGTATTTCGTTACAAAACATGTACAAAGTATCAGAATACGATGAGGTGTGGGTGATTGCGGGTGAGGAGGACAAGATAGTGTTTAAAAAGGGACGGAAATGGGTCGAGGGAAAAACTCTACCGAAGTCGGAGATATGGGGAGAGTTGCCGGATGGGTCTCGGTTTGAAATCAAGAACAAGCATCTTCGTCATAGGTCAGAAGTCCCTGCATTCATGCGATTATGGCGTCAAACTGGTGGCTTTGAAGTTACGCCAGGATGGGAAGAAATTCCACTCGATGTTGCGATGCAAGGGAAGGCAGCTATTGCAGTATATCTCGGTGTAGTTGGCCAATTGACCCGAGAAGAAGTTGCGGAGAAAATGGGCGTAAAAGAAGGTACCATTCGGACGTATGTCTCCGAGTACAAACAGGGCAAGAGGTAACGAATTCTAGCGGTGTATTTTAATTCTGTGCCCTTAGGCACACCTCTAAGAGGGAATCCGACGGTTGCGGTCGGATTCCCTCTTCGACGAAGTGGCCTTTGGCTACGTCCGGAGGACGCGATCTCGAATGTCGGTCAGTCGCTAATAACCAGCAAAATACTCCGATAAAGTACGAGTCGAAGAGTGTTACCACTCACGGGACCGCCGCTATCGGAGTTGCTCCCAGATGCAACCTCCACGCACTCTGGTAACCATCTTAGCCTCAACTGAGCGCAGGTCGTGCTCCGGCTTCTCGATGCGATATTCGAATCTCCCGCTCGGGAACACGGCTGGATTCCGCTTCGTTCGTTCCCAGAGGTGGCGACCGCCACAGAGGATTTTCTGGGCCTCTTGACGATCGTTCTCCGCATTGAACGTTGATCGAGATAGAGGAAGAGGCGATACACGCCGTCACGGTCGAGTCGGCCGCCGAGAGGAAGAGGATGGAAATATACGACACAGGACTCGCCGGGAGTCTCGCGAGCGAGCGCAGCGAGCGAGGGGGACTACGGCGAGTCCACTGACTGGAGCGAACGAAGTGAGCGAAAGGAAGTGGACTCACCGGAATTCGAACCCGGGGCCTCTCCCACGTCTGCGGTCGCTCGCTTCACCCTCACTGGGGGGCTCACACTGGCGGTCTCTACCCACAGAACCCGATACGACACCGACGAACCCCGCGAACGCAGTAGTTGAACTACCCTGCTGAGCGACCTCCCGAGAGTACGTCTCCTCTCTGTTGGGACCGTGAGGGAGAGCGGACGTCGAAACACGTCTCAGGTCTGAGAACCTGCAGTTAAGCTATTTATATTTGGGATAGCTGGATAACAGGGATATGATTCGTGGGCGTCCGAATATCGTCTGGATTACAGTCGACAGTCTACGGTACGACCACACTACGTTAGCCGGGTATTTCCGAGACACGACCCCGAATCTAAAACATCGAACAGAAGAAGGCCTGTTTCAGTCGTTTTCGCGGGCGTACTCGCACGGTATCTGGACCCGTCCGTCGGTCGGGTCGATGCTCACGGGAACGTACCCGTCGTATCACGGACTCGGATTGCGAGAGAGGAACGAGGTCGTTCCCGAATCGATACCAACGGTACCGGAGCTGTTAGCTGAAGCAGGATATCACACCGCCTGTATCTCTGAGATGGGCAACGTCGGGCCTGCAACGGGATTAGACAGGGGGTTCGACTGGTACCAGCCGCCGTACGTTGAAGGCTCCAACCTGTACTACGTTCTCCGTAATCCGAGGGCGAGCTACCAACATCTGTTCCATCACACGCTCCCGAACGTCAAAAACATCGGCGAATACCTCGAACTCGGTATCGAGAGGCTCAAAGACGGCATGATGCCGTTGATAACGAGAGACATCGCGTCGAGATGGATCAGACAGTTGAGAGACCGGGCCTCTCCGTACTTCCTGTACGTGCATATCAACGGGCCACACAACCCGAACTTCCCCCCGTATCCGTTTCAGGAGGAGTTCTATGACGAGTCGAAACTGAGCACGTCGGCCGGGCTACGACTCTCGCGCGAACGGTTCGGACATATCGAGGGCCATCGAGAACTCGTCGCGAACGGCTGTGACCTGACTGCAGACGAGTGGGGCTGCTTGATTAGTTTGTACGATGGTGAGGTGAAACAGATCGATTCGGTACTTGATGATATCATCGGCGTCCTGACCCCGCTCGAAAATACCGTCCTCGTAATCACCGCAGACCACGGTGAACTGTTCGGTGAAAACGGGGCGGTTGCACACAAGTTGGTGGTGAACGACCCTGTCTCGCACGTGCCACTGGTGATCGGTGGAGCTGAAGACGACTTCGACGAGGACGCAATCGTGCAGCACATGGATGTGATGGAGTATCTGGTGGACCGGGCGGGTGCAAAGACGGAGTCGTTCCAGGGGTACAATATAGCATCCCAGACGAGACCGTACGCGGTCACTCAAAAGGGGGCGAGTCCGAGGTCCGCAGACAGTTTCGAGGTGTTCAGCAAATACAACCCCGAATTCGACGGCTCGGACTTCAACGAAGGCGAAGTTACGGCGCTTCGCAACCGGGAGTTCCTGTACAAACGAGGCCCTGGAGTCGAATCCCTCTTTCACGTCTCAGACGAGGAGACGGACGTGCTCTCTGACCACCTCTCTGACGCCGCAGCGTTCAGATCGTTTTATGAGTCGTGGTTCGACCAGTATGGCGACGAGATACACACCGGTACTCGCTCGAACATCAGTGACGCTATCAAAGTTCAACTGGCCGACCTCGGGTATACCGAAACGTGAGGTGTGCGTGGCGAGCACCCACCCTCAGGTCGTGAACCCCGAGTATGACCGAGGAACAGTAGTGGACTCGCCGGGATTTGAACCCGGGGCCTCTCCCATGCCAAGGGAGTGATCTACCCCTGATCTACGAGCCCGCAGTCGCACCCAAGCGTATCCGGGTAACGATATTAAGGGCTTCGACTCGTGAGGAGCGCGACAGGGCCTCTCACGGGGACGGCGGGCGCAACACCGCCACCCGCTCACTCCTTCGCGTCGCGCAATCGATCTCGAACCGACTCCAGATACTCGGTCGTCTCCTCGTCGGCACGGTCGATCAGCTCCTCGACGTCGGCCAGCAGGTCGTCGAGTTTCGCGCGCGCCTGCGCCTCGGCGTCGTCGGCGTCGGCCTCCAGATCGTCGACGAGGTCCGATAGCTGCGAGGAGGCGCGCTGGACGCCGGATTTCAGCTCGTCACCGGCACTGTCGAGGGCGTTCGCGAGGTCGTCGCGGGCGGCCGTGAGGTCGTCACGTAGCTTGGCCATACGGAACGTGTCGACGCGGTCACACATATAGTTTGAGGATGAGCGACCGGGACTGGGCCGTCGCTGGGGACGTCGGCGAGGGCCACACATGCGCCCCCGGTGTCGACGCGCGTTCGTGCCACGCGCCCACGGTCGGATGTCGTAACGGTTTAGTCCGCACGGCGTCCGGTGTGAGGTAGGGAACCAGCACGGCCGCAAATCTGACTCGTCCGGGGTTGACCTAGCACTCGACGTCCGGACTCGGGATTGCGGAAGTGCGTCGCTATCGACAGAAACGGCGCTCTCCTGCGGTCTGTGGGTTCCAATTCGAACACATGGCACGAATGCACACCCGCCGCCGAGGCTCGTCCAGTTCGGACAAGCCGGTGGCAGACGAACCCCCCGAATGGAGCGACGTCGACGCCGACGACGTCGAAGCACGCATCGTCGAACTCGCCGACCAGGGGTACGACCCCTCCCAGATCGGGATGAAACTCCGCGACGAGGGCGTGAAGGGGACGCCAGTCCCGAACGTCAAACTCGCGACGGGCAAGAAGGTCACGGCGATCCTCGACGAGCACGACGCTGGGTCGGACCTGCCCGAGGACCTCCGGAACCTGATGGAGCGGGCGATCCGCCTGCGCGAACACATGGAGGAGAACCCGCAGGACGCCCAGAACAAGCGCGCGCTGCAGAACACCGAGTCGAAGATCCGCCGCCTGGTGAAGTACTACCGCGGCGACCAACTCGACGAGGGGTTCAAGTACAGCTACGACGCGGCCGTCGAACTGCTCGAGTAGATGTCCACCACCGCCGTCATGGAATCGCCATCCGCCACCGCGACGCCGACGCCCGAGGAGGCCGCCGCCGCGCTCGCCGACGCTCGGTTCGTCCGGGTCGTCGCCGCGCCGGACGGTGCCTCGCTCGCGACCAGCGGCGTCGTCGCCCGGGCACTCCGCGAGCGGGAGATCCCGTTCCAGATCCGCGTCCGTCGCGACTCCGCCTACGCGGTGGCCGACGACGCGCTCACCGTCCGCGTGGGTCCCGGCCGTCCGGCGGACCTGACGCTCTCGGATCCCGAGACGGCACCGACGGTGGCGTTCGAGATCGCCCGCGAACTGGGGACGGACGCCGATCCGCTCCTCGCGCTCGCCGGCGTCGCCGCGAGCGAGGCCGACCCCGCCGCGTCGACGCTCGCCGATGCGGCGGGCCTCGAGCGTGCGCCGGGTGTCGGCGTCCCCGTGGCCGACCTCGCCGACGGGCTGGGGCACTCGACGCTCCTGCACGCGCCGTTCTCGAAGGGGCCGGACGCCGCGGGAGCGGTTCTCGCGGAGCTGGCGTTGTCCGCCGACCTCGACGACGGTGCCCGGCGACGGATCGCCTCCCGTGTGGCGGTCGATACGGCGACGGGTCCGGGCGCGACACCGCGTGCGGCCGAGACGGTGTCGCGTGCGCTCAACCCGCTCCACCTCGGCGACGGTACGCCCTTCGCGACCGTCGAGGGGTATGCCGACGTGCTCTGTGCGGTCGCGCGGGAGGAGCCGGGAACGGGCGTCGCCCTCGCGCTCGGACACGACGCGCGGACGCCGGCGCTCGCGGCGTGGCGACGACACGCCACGCACGCGCACGAGGCGGTGCGCGGGGCCGAGACGGCCCGGCACGGCGGCGTCTTCGTCGTGCGAACGCCCCGGCCGGTGGACGCCGACGAGGACGATCCCGACTGCCGACGGGCGGCCGGACGACTGCGGACCGTCGCCCGACTCGTGCGGGACTTCCGCTCGCCCGAACCCACGGCGCTCGTCGTCTCCGACGAGGTGGCCGCAGTGGCGACTCACGACGACGCGGTCGACGCGGCCGGGGCGCTCGCGGCGAGCGCCGAGACGACCACCGCCGACGGCACGGCCCGCGAGGCCGACGCCCGGTTCGACGTCGACGCCGAGTCGTTCGAGCGGACGGCACGGGAGGCGCTGTCGTGAGACGAGCCCGCGTCCGCACGACGCACGCCACGCCCGAGGCGGCGACGGTCGTCGCGGCCGCCCTGGCGCCGGACAACACCGACTCGATGACGACGCGCGTCGACGGCGACGAGGTCCTCACGACGATCGAGCGCGGACGGACGGGTGGACTCCACTCGTCGGTCGACGACTACGTCGTGAACCTCGTGGTCGCCGACCGCCTCGCGGGTGCGGACGACGCCGACGGCAGAACCGGCAGACCCGATGTGGACGATCCAGACGGCAGGGCCGACGTGGACGACTCGGACGTCGACGATCCGGACGACGCAGTCGACGTGGACGACGCCGACGAATCGACAGACGAAACCGACCAGACAGACACTACACACGACAATCATGAGTGAACGATCAGTATCCAGACAGAAGCGTGGCAAGCGATGGTACACCATCCTCGCCCCCGAACAGTTCGACCGAGAGGAACTCGGCACCACCTTCGCCGACGAACCGGAGAAAGTAGAGGGTCGAACCATCGACGTGACGCTCGGCGAGCTCACCGGCGACGCCGGCTCGAACAACACCAAGCTCACGTTCAAGATCACGGAGGTGGCGTCGGACACGGCGTACACCGAGTTCATCAAGCACGAGCTCACGCGGGACTACCTGCGGAGCCTCGTGCGCCGCGGCGCGTCGAAGGTCGACGCCAACATCACCGTGTTGACGACGGACGACTACCGCGTCCAGCTCCAGCCCGCGGCCTTCACCACGAAGAAGGCCGACCGCAGCCAGGAGCAGGCCATCCGTCGGGTGATGATCGATATCGTCAGAGAGGCCGCCGCCGAACGAACGTACGAACAGCTCGTCGACAGCGTCGTCGAGGGACGGCTCTCGTCGGCGATCTACGGCGAGGCCAAGGTCATCTACCCGCTCAGGAGAGTCGAGGTCCAGAAGCTCACCCTCGAGGCCCGACCCGAAGAGGTCGAGGCCGAGGAGGAGGCGGCTGTCGACGTCGACGCCGACGACGTGGCGGTCAGCGAGGACTGAGCCGGCTTCGATCGAACGCGACGCTCTTTTCGGAAGGAGGAGACGGCGAGAAGCGACGTGGAGCGACGCCGTTCGAGCGGGTGGCGTTCGCGACGTGTGAGAAGCCGCCGAACGCGAAGGGAACAGATGCGACGGCGGCTCGCGGAGAGTGAGTCGACTGACGAGAGACGTCAGGGCGGGCGGGAGCGTGACGAGCGCGAGCGGCCGCGAGTCGAGCCGTGTGTCCGTGCGAGAGCGGTTCGACGACTCCTCGACGACGGGATTTTCTCAGACGATGGCAGAACTCCGCGACGGTGACGGGACTACTCTTCGACGATGACGGCGCCGACCATGCCCCCTTGCTCGTGCGGGATACAGACGTAGTCGTATCTGCCGGCGACCTCGAACGTGTGGCTGAACGACTCGCCGGAGTCGATCCGCCCGCCGAGGCCGTCCCGCCAGGCCTGCCGCGCCTCCGCCTCTCCCGCGAACCCGCCGCTGGCGAAGTAGTCGGCCTCGTCGGGGATGGCGTTCTCGTACGCCGTCACCGTGTGGCCGCGCGAGCTGGTGTTGTGCCAGACGACCTCGTCACCGACCGAGACCGTGATCTCGGGCGGGGTGAACGCGTTCGCGGTCATGCCGACGTCGAAGTCGTCGCCGCCGCCGGTCACGAGCGCCGTACAGCCGGCGAGGGAGGCGACGCTCGCGGTTCCGACTGCGGCCAGGATCCGCCGTCGTGACGTGGTGTCGGTGAGGCGGCTCATACGAGCACGTAGAGGACCGGGCGCGTAAATGTCGCGTGGTTCCGATCGGACACGCGGTTTCCGACAGTCGGCGACCGCCCGCGAGCGCCGGGATCCGGCGACGATGCGACCGCCGGGAGCGGATGTAAAGACGTAAAGCCACCCTCGTTCACGCGGGACGTATGAAGCCCCGGTTCGTCGGCCGGCTCGGCCTCGCGGACGCCGTGACCGTCGGGAACGCGGGACTGGGCTTCCTCGCTGCGGTCGCCGCGACGGTCGACGCGAACCTGGCCGCCAGGGTCATCCTCCTCGCAGCGATCGCCGACGCGCTCGACGGCGTCGTCGCCCGCAAGGTCGGTTCGACGCCCGCGGGCACCTACCTCGACTCGCTGGCCGACGTCGCGTCGTTCGGAGTGGCCCCGGCGCTGCTCGTCGCCTGCGTCGCCAAAGCCCAGTGGTCGCTCACCGATCCGACAGCGGTGCCGGCGCTCGTCGCTTCGGTCGGCTTCCCGGCGCTGTTCGTCGTGATGGCCGTGATCCGACTCGGGCTCTACACGGCGTACGACACCGAGGTGGACGAGACACAGGGGGTCCAGACGACGCTCGCGGCGACGGTCCTCGCGGCGACGGTCCTCGCGGGGTTCGGCGACGCGCTCGTGCTCGTGCCGCTCACGCTCGTGCTGGCCGTCCTGATGGTGACCACGATCACGTACCCCGACCTCCACGCGCAGGACGCGCTCGTGATGGGCGTCGTCCAGTTCGCGGCGATCGTCTCCCGCGGGTGGTACGGCCGGGGGTTCGCGTACGCGCTCCTGTTCCTCGCGCTGGGCTATCTGGTGCTCGGCCCCGCGTTCTACTGGCGCGAGGGGCTGTGACCGGTCGACGCCGGCGACAGCGACCGCGGTGGCGACGTCAGCGACAGCAGTCGCACCGGGCGTCAGCGAGTGTTCGCGCCGACGGGGCACTCTTCTGATCCCGTCACATCCCCATGTCGGCGGCGTCGTCGGGGACCGGGAGGTCGTGCGGGGCGACGCCGAGCAGCTCGCCGGCGTGGTCCAGCGCCATGTCGAAGCCGTAGTACCGTTCGAGTTCGTCGCCGTCGGCGGTCGGTCGCACCTTCAGCATTGCGTACCCCTCGCGGTTCTGCGCGATCGCGGCCGTCCGACCGTCGCGGTCGAACTCGAGGACGCGCTCGGTGTCGGTCTCGTAGTAACGCGCGGTCACACCGACGTCGTCCGCACGGGCCTCACTCATGTCCGAAGGCAGGGACCACAGACAGTGAAAGCTGTCGGTTTTCGGAGGACGTCGCGACGGTGCCGTCGGTCGAGGAGATACGTATATCAGGCTTCCGGGAGTGGAATCGGGCATGACAGACAGCGAGGCCCGTCTCGCGATCGGTGATCCCGTGCTCGACGAGATGCTCGGCGGTGGAGTCCCGTCGAATCGGGCGGTCCTCGTGACCGGCGGACCGGGGACCGGCAAGAGCACGCTCGCGATGCAGTTCCTCCAGACCGGACTCGCCGCCGGCGAGGACTGCCTGTACGTCAGCACCGAACAGACGATCGACGAACTCCGCGACTCGTTCTCGTCGTTCTCGTTCGACGTCGACCACGAACACCTGACGTTCGTCTCCATCCACGCCACCCTCGGACAGACGGTCGAGGGTGACGAGGAACTCACCCTCCAGTCGCTCGACGACGACGAGGTGCTGGGCCCCGGATTCGAGGCTCCGTTCACCGGGAAGTACATCCGCCAGTATCTCGAACGGCACGTCCCCTGCGACCGCGTCGTCTTCGACAGCGCCTCGGGTCTCTCCGTGGTGTCGGACGACGAGGAACGCTACCGACGGACCGTGCTCGACCTGATCCGCTTTTTCACCGACGAGGCCGATGCGACCACGCTGTTCACGGCGGAGTCCTACGGGAACGGCGGGCTCACCGGCAGCGACTTGTTGCGGTTCACCACGCACGGCGTCGTCGAACTCTCGCGACACCCGGTGCGGGCGGACACGCATCGGTTCCTCGAGATCACGAAGATGCGCGGCGTCGACCACGACCGTCGCCGGATGGAGCTAGAGATCACCACCGACGGGGTCCGCGTCGGACCGCTCCGCCGGTCACAGCCACCTGCGCTGAAGGGCCACACGCACCGGCCCATCGGGCTTCCGGGACTCGACGCGCTCTGTGGCGGCGGGCTCGTCCGCGGGGCGGGCGTCCTCCTCCAGCACGACGGACGGGCGAACCTCGCGGCGCTGTTCTCGACGCTGCTGTCGCACGCGTTCGAGACGGACCACACGGTCACACTCGTCCCGACTATCGGGCTTCGGCAGTCGCGCGTCGAGTCGCTGCTCGCCGGTCACGACCTCGCACTCGACGAACTGCTCGCCGAGGATCGGCTCTTCGTCGTCGATCTCATCGGCGCGTGGGACCGGTCCGCACCGAACGTCTACGCTCCACGCGAGAGCGAGACTGCGCTGACGGAACTCCTCTCGGATCTGGACAATCGGACCGATCTCGACCGCTTCCACGTCGTCAACGCCGACGCCATCGCCCACGCGTTCGGGGACGACGAGGCCCGGCAGGTCCGCTACTTCGAGGAGGCGCAGCTGATCGAGGAGAACGACACCCTGCTCCACGTGTCGAAC
This sequence comes from Salinigranum salinum, assembly GCF_009176545.1. GTDB lineage: Archaea > Halobacteriota > Halobacteria > Halobacteriales > Haloferacaceae > Salinigranum > Salinigranum salinum. The sequence goes on from NZ_VTOJ01000001.1 coordinate 1,592,131, forward strand.
CCCGACACCATCGACGACCAGATCGGTGCGTTCTACCGGTCCGCCGCCGATCAGGTGCTCGACATCTGGCTCGAAGACGACGGCCTGCAGTACGTGACGCTCCGGAAGTCCCCCTGTGGGTTCGTCGGCTCGACCTCGCTCGTGGAGTACGTCGAGGAGCCGCCGTTCCTCCGCGTCCAGCACCCGCCGGGGACGCGCGAGAACCCCTACGCCTGCGAGTAGGCGCGTCGCCGTCGCGGGACGTGAATCGACACCCGGCACCCGGCAGGCTTCGCCCCGCGGTCAGGCGTCGAGCACCTGATCGCCGATGGTGTTGCGGAGGATCTCTGAGGTGCCCTCGTAGATCTCGTTGAGCTTCGCGTCGCGGTAGAACCGCTCGACCGGGAAGTCCTTCGTGTAGCCGTAGCCGCCGTGGATCTGGATGGCCTCGTTCGCGACCTCGCGGGAGATCTCCGAGGCGTAGAGCTTCGCCTGCGCGGCATCCTTGATGTACGACTCGCCGCTGATCTTGCGGTCGGCGGCCCGGTGCATCAACAGCTTCGCCGCCTGGATCTTGGTGTCCATGTCGGCGAGTTTGTGTTTGATCGACTGGAACTCGCCGATCGGCTGGCCGAACTGTTCGCGGTCGTTCGCGTACTGTCTCGCCTCGTCGAGCGCCGCGCGTGCGATGCCGACGCCGCGAGCCGCGATGGTGATGCGGCCGCCGTTGAGCGTCTTCAGCGCCTGCACGAAGCCACGGCCCTCCTCGCCGATGCGGCGCTCGGCGGGCAGGCGCATCTCGTCGAACCGCAGTTCGGCGGTGGGACAGCCCTTGTCGCCGAGTTTGTGCTCCGTTCCCTCGACGTGAAAGCCCGTGTCCTCCTTCGGGCGGACGACGAACGACGAGATCCCCTGGTTGCCGGCGTCTTCGTCGGTCTTGGCGAACACCGTCACCGTGTCCGCCACGGACCCGTTCGAGATCCAGAGCTTCGAACCGTCGACGACGTACTCGTCGCCCTCTTTCCGTGCCACGGTCTCCATCGCGGGGACGTCGGAGCCGGCACCGGCCTCCGACAGCGCGAACGCACCGATATCGTCGCCGAGGTTGAGCGGTTCGAGATACTCCTCCTTCTGCCGTTCGCTCCCGAACTCGTAGAGCATGTTCCCCGCGAGCGAGGTGTGAGCGGCGACGATCGTGCCGAGACCGCCGCTCCCCCGCGAGATCTCCTCGAGGCCGATGGCGTACGAGTGGTAGTCGAGCCCCGCACCGCCGTACTCCTCGGGGAAGGGCATCCCCATCAGACCGAGCTCGGCCATCTGGGTGACGAGGTCCCACGGGAACTCGTCGGTCTCGTCGATCTCCGCCGCGCGAGGCACGATCTCCTCGTCGACGAACTCCGCGACCATGTCGCGGATCTGTTTCTGCTCCTGTGAGAGGGCGAAGTCCATACCCGCGCTTCGACCGGTCGTGGCTTGAATGTTGGCGCGGGTCGGAGCGTCGCGTATCGACGTGGACCGGGGTCTGGGTTCGCGACCACGACGCGGCGCGGCGCGTGTCGACCCGTCGCGGTTCGGGCCGGGTTCCGACACCTGGCGGTTCACATCCGGAGAACGGCGGTGCATCGCCGTTCGGCGCTGACGGCTCCGTCCGCGAGTGGACCGACCGTCCGGACACCACACGCCGACCGGGCCGACGCCGTCGCAAGGGAGGCCGAGTCCCACGACCTTTTTATTCCCTCCTACCTACATCCCGCTATCTCGAATGTCTAGACACGTAGACCGTCCGCCGGAGGTCGACGCCGACCTGGAGTGGTGTCACGACGCGGTACAGGGCGTCTCGCGAACCTTCGCCCTGACCGTCGACGTGCTAGAGGAGCCGATGGCCTCGTACATCTGTGTCGGCTATCTCGTCTGCCGTATCGCCGACACCGTCGAGGACGCCGACGAGATCCCGCCGGAGGCGCAGGCGCGGATCCTCCGGCTCTACGACGCGGCGCTCGATCCCGACGACGAGACCACCATCGACGCGTTCGTCGAGAGCGTCGAGCCGTACCTCCCCCCCGAAGACGAACGCTCCGAGGACTGGAGCGTCGTCGCCAACGCGCCTCGTGTGGTCCGGACGTTCGAGGGCCTCCCGCACGACGTCCGCGAGGCCGTCACGCCGCCGGCGCGCGAACTCGTCCAGGGGATGGCGATGTTCGTCGAGCGCTACGCCGAGAAGGGCGGGCTCCGCATCCAGTCCCGGGAGGAGCTCGAGGAGTACTGCTACTACGCCGCCGGGACGGTCGGCAACCTCATCACCAACCTCGTCACCCGCGGCGACGTCGCCTCCGAGCGACGGGCGCGGCTGTACGAGACCGCCGAGGAGTTCGGCCTCCTCCTCCAGCTCGTCAACATCGCGAAGGACGTCCGCGACGACTACGAGGAGGAGAACAACGTCTACCTCCCCGCCGAGTGGCTCGCCGAGGAGGGCGTCTCCCAGGAAGAGGTGCTCGACCCCGAGAACGCCCCCGGGACCGCCGCGGTCGTCGAACGCACCGCCGACCACGCGACGGGCTTCCTCGACGACGCACAGCTCTACCTCGAGACAGTCCCGCTCAAAGACGGCAACACGCTGGCCGCCTGGGCGATCCCCTTCCTCCTCGCCGTCGGGACCCTCCGAGAACTGCTCGCGCGTCCCGAAGACGCCGTCTCGAGCCACGGCGTGAAGATCTCCCGCCAGGAGGTGTTCGCCGTCGTCGGTGCGATGACGGGTAGCGCGGGCCGCGACTCCCTGGCGGAGCTGAAGGAACTGATCTACCGCCAGCCGTACCACCTGGCGCGGACGAGCGCCGACTGAGCCGATCCGGCGGCACCGGCGAGCGCGTTCGTCTCGTGTGCGATCACCACGTCTTCCTCGTCGGGTCCCGACGTTTCCCGACCCAGGGTCTCGAGCGCTCCGACACGCCCGTCGCTCGCATCTGACCTATCGGATTGCGTGCGGGGGTTACGAAATCGTTTTATACGCCGCCCCCTCCGACACGGCATGAATCTTAGACGGTTGACACCAGTGATCGTCGCCGCAGTGGTCATCCTGGCCGGCTGCTCCGGCATCCAGGGCGGGGACACGACGGCTGCACCGGCCGGAACGGATACGGAGGCACCGACCGAGATGGAGACCTCGACCGCAGAGCCAACGCCGACGGAGACGGCGGAGGCGTCGTACACGCAGACTCCGCACATGGGCTGTCAACCGGGCGCGATCGAGAAGGACGGCACCTGTGAGGTGGCCGTCTCCGGACAGAACGCCGCGATCTTCAGTGCCGAGAACCTCTCGGCCATCACGGCCGAGCGGACGACCATCGACGGCACGCCGGGCTACCTCGCGCGGCCGGCCGACGACGGCACCTACCCCGCCGTGATCATGATCCACGAGTGGTGGGGGCTCAACGAGAACATCGAGCACATGGCCGACATCCTCGCCGGCCACGGCTACGTCGTCTTCGCGGTCGATCTCTACGACGGACAGGTGGCGACGAACTCCTCGCAGGCCGCCGAACTCTCCGGAGAGGTGCGAAACAACCCCGACGAAGCGGTCGCGAAGATGAGCCGCGCCGTCGCGGGCCTGCGCGACAGGTCGGACACGACGAACCAGGTCGCCAGCCTCGGGTGGTGTTTCGGCGGCGGACAGAGTCTCCAGCTGAGCCTGAGCGAGGCCGATCTGAACGCGACCGTGATCTACTACGGGACGCTCGCGACGGACGAGGAGACGCTCCAGCGGATCGACGCGCCCGTGCTCGGCGTGTTCGGCTCCGAGGACAGAGTGGTCCCCGTCGAGGACGTCCGCGCGTTCAACGAGACGCTCGACGAACTCGGGGTCGAACACGAGGTGTACGTCTACGAGGGCGCGGGCCACGCGTTCGCCAACCCGAGCGGCGAGAGTTTCCAGCCCGAGGCGACGATGGACGCGTGGGCGAAGACGCTCCGATTCCTCGACGAGACGCTGCGGGAGTCGTAGGAGTCGAACCGGCTCCGCCGCCGTCACGTCACGACGGCGAACGTGAAGAGGAAGCCGAAGTACAGCAGCACCAAGAGGCCGAGCGCGACGATGCGGAACCGCCCGAGGTCGGCTTCTTCCTCCGCGTACGCGTCGGCGAACGCCTCGCGCTCGGTCTCGGAGAGGACGTCCGCGTGCGCGAGGCCGCGGTGCAGGATCAGGTACGACTCCTCGGCGAACGGTCGGTCGCAGTACGCACAGCGGTGGACCGACGCGCCGGACGGGACGTCCGTCTCGACGGCGGTCCGTGCGTCGCTCGCGACGGGATTCGTGTGCGGGTCGCCGTCGCGGTCGCCGTCCGTGGTCGGGACGGTGCGGTCGTGGCTCGCGTCGTCCTCGGCGGGTGTCGTGTTCGTGGTCATGTGGAGAGGAACGGTGGCGTGACGAACGGTTCGGCGACGACCCAGAGGCTGACCATCGTGTAGGCGATCATGGCGAGCGTGACGCCGTACTGACTGCGGACGGCCTGTAACCGACTGGGGAAGAGGTCGTACGCGGTCGCGTGAGCGACCCAGACCGCGACCAGGTGGCCGAGGAGGACGAACGCGAGGTCGAGGCCGCCGAACCAGGGTGGCAGCACGAGCACCGTCGGGTTCGCGGGCGGTGACAGCGGTGCGGCGAGCGCGGCCAGGAAGGCCGGGGCGAGCGTGAGGATCGTCCCGAGGTTGTGCGCGAGGTGGTAGCCGGCGGCGATGGCCAGGAGCGACGGCGCGAAGCGCCGGGCCAACTCCAGCGGGGAGAGGTAGGTGTCACCGAAGCGGCGGGCGGCGGTCGTCGCCGCACGGAAGGCGAGGTAGAAGAGTCCGAACCCGCCCAGATACGCACCGAGGTAGACGGCGAGCGGTGGCACGCCAACGCCGACGACGGCTCGCGCGAACGTCGCCCAGGGAGCGGTAGCCACGAGCCCGTCGTACGTCGTCACGAAGAGGACGGCGACGACGAACGCGACCTCGTCGCGGCCGGTGACCAGTCGGGTCTCCGACAGCGCCGCGCCGGGGAGCCGGAACCGTATCCCGGCGTCCGTCCGTTCAAGGGGAGCGACGCGACCGTAGTAGCGGAGCGCACGCGAGACCGGGTCGACCGTGGAGAACCACCGGTCGGTGCCGAAGACGACCGCCCCGGCGACGGTGACGACCGTGTACGCGACGACGACCGTGGCGAGGAGGGGTGGGTCCTCGGCGAGCGGGGACGTGATCTCCAGCCAGACGAGCGCGAGGAGACCGGCGACGCTCGGCCACGCTCCCAGTCGTTCGGGGTACGGCCGATCCAGCGAGGGGAGAAGCGAGGCCACCGTCCGGAAGGGGTTGACGGTCAACCACGTGTTCCCGACGAGGTACGCCGACGCGACGTAGCCGCCCCACCACCCGACCCAGACGACGAGGATCGCGAGGTTGCGGGTCGGGGTGTCCGGGCCGACGAACCCGACGACGACCACCGCCAGGAGCACGACGACGCCGACCACTTGGACGAGTCGACGGAGCGTGGCCGCCGGCGCCGAGAACACGCGGTGCCAGGCGTGGACCGCGGCGACGAACGCCCGGTCCGTGACGAAACTCGCCAGGAGGAAGGAGGCGCCGACGACGCCGCCACCCGTGAGGAGGAACAGCCACGTCGGGACGGAGACCGACCCCCGGGCGGCCCCGCGAACCGCGCCGCCGTGGGCGGCCGCGAGCCCCGCCATCGCACCGAGCGCGAACAGCGACAGCGCGACGACCGCCGAGACGACGAGGAGACGGCGGGGATGGAGCCGGCGAGAGATGAGCCGGCGACGGCGGAGGGCGGAAGCGACGACCACGAGCGAGCGCGGGTGGTCCATGTCCGCGCTTGGAATCCGACGAACGAGTAGGTTGCGACTCGCCGGGTCGCGGAGCCGGTGGCGCAGGCGCACGTCCGGATCGCCGACGGGACGACGGCCGTTTGAGTGGATTTTTATCGGTCGAATCGTAACCCCCGTCTATGAGTACCGAAGAATCTCACGAGGACCACGGCCACCACCTCCCGGCGGTGGAAGACTGGCCACGGGGCTTCGGCGAGGCCAGCTGGTGGCCCTTCGTCACCGCGCTCGGCGGCGCGGGGATCTACGTCGGTGCGGCACTGTACATCATGGGACAGGGATCGGAACCGATCGTCGGCCCGATGCTCGGCCCGGGCGTCTTCGTCGGCTCCATCGGCCTGTTCCTCGTCGGCATCTACGGCTGGCTCTACCACGCGTTCGTCGTCCACTTCTGGGACCGTGGTGTGAGTCACCACTCGGAGACCAAACTCCGGTGGGGGATGATCGCCTTCCTGGGCTCCGAACTCGCGACGTTCGGCGCGGTGTTCACCTACTACTTCTTCATCCGTGCGGGCACCTGGCCCCCGCAGGAACTCCCGCCGCTGACCAGTTCGCTCGTCATCGCGAACACCGCCCTCCTGGTGGCCTCGTCGTTCACCCTCCACTGGGCGCACGTCGCCATCCGCAACGAGAACCGCCGGAACTTCATCCTCGGCCTCGCGGTGACGCTCCTCCTGGGGATCGTCTTCATCGGCGGGCAGGTGCTCGAATACTACGAGTTCATCGTCGGGGAGGGTTTCACCCTGACTTCGGGCATCTACTCATCTGCGTTCTTCGGGCTGACGGGCCTTCACGGGCTGCACGTCACGCTCGGTGCAGTCATCCTCGGTATCGTCTTCGTCCGCGCCCTGTTCGGGCAGTACTCCGCCGAGCGACACGTCTCGGTCTCGACCGCGTCGATGTACTGGCACTTCGTCGACGTCGTCTGGGTGTTCCTCGTCGTCGTCCTCTACGCCGGCGCGGAGATCGGCGGGTAGACCAATAGCGGCCCGTTTCTTCGGAAATCGACGGCTCCGACCGCGGAGTGCCGACGCTGTCGTGTCGCGGCTAACCGACTCGCGCGACGCGTGGGGCGGGACCACCGAACGTTCATATCCGATAGCGCGGCCACCGGACTCGTGCGCTGACACGGAGCCCGGCGCGTTTCGCGGGAGTACGGCACGGCGCGTCGTGGACCGGGCCAGGTGTCGTCAGCAAGCCCCCCTCCGCGTCCGGTGTGACCGTCACCCGACGAGTTCGTTGAACCGGTTGACGTCGTGGTCGGGACCGGCGACGACCAGCGTGTCGTCGGTCTGGACGACGAAATCCGGCCCGACGTCGGTGATGAGTTCCCCGTTTCGCTCGGCCGCGATGACGGTACAGTTGGTCCGCGCGCGGACGTCCGCCTCGGCGAGGCTCGTCCCGACCAGGGCGGGGGCGTGCGTCCTGACGATCTCCAGCTGTGCCTCCGGAGCGATGACTTCCTCGTCGAGAAGGTTCGAGGCGAGCATCCGCCCGGAGACGGTCGCGAGCGCCAGGACGTACTCGGCACCGGCACGGTAGAGCTTCGGGATACTCTCGGCCTCGTTGGCGCGGGCGATGATCTCGATCTCGGGTGCGACGCGGTTGATGACGAGCGTCGCGAACACGGCCGTGGTGTCGTTGTCCACGGCGAGGATGACGCTCCGTGCGTCGGCGACGCCGGCCTCCTCGATCGTCTGTCGGTCGGTGATGTCACCGACGACGTCGACCCCAGGTTTGTCCTCGCGGTCGACGACGACCGTGGGCACCTCCGCAGCGATCAACTCGTCCGCCGCGGTCGAGCCGACCTCGCCGTTACCGACGACGACGACGGTCCCGCGTCGGTAGCGGCGGGCCTCCGACAGCGTGAGCTCTTTCAGCCGTTCGACCTGCTGTTCTCGGCCAGTGACGAGGAGGATCGTGTGTTCGTCGATGAGCTCGTCCGGCGGTGGTGGTGAGACGAACTCGCCGCGGAACCACGCACCGATGATGTTGACGCCCGCGTCCTCGCCGATCCCCGAGTCGGCGATCGTCTTCCCCTCGACTGCGGCACCTCGCTGGACGAGGAGTTCGACGACCTCGAAGTCCTCGGCGATCTCGACGGCGTCACCGAGGTCGGTGGCGGTGGACGTCGCGGCCTTGCCGGCGAGGCTCTCGCCGAGGATCCGTCGCGGGGAGACGACGCTGTCGGCGCCGGCGTAGCGGTGGTAGTCGGCGAGATCGGCGTCCTCGATCAGGCTGATGACCCGGACGTCGGCGACCTGCTTCGCCGAGAGGATGATGCTCGCGTTGGTCTCGTCGTCGGCGTCGGCCACGAGCGCGACCGCCTCATCCGTGTTGGCGTCCTTGAGGTCTTCGACGGATTCGGGGTTGCCGTGCATCACGGAGTAACCGTCGACGTCGAGTTCTCTGGCGCGTTCGCGGTCTGATTCGACGATGACGTACTGCATGTCCATCGACTCCAGTTCCCCGACGAGCGTGTCACCGCGCGGCGTGAACTCGCAGATGACGACGTGGTCCGTGAGCGACGTCGACGTCGGCGGTGCCGTCCGGAGCGACTCCTCGACGAGCGGCACCAGAAACAGCGGGAGCGTGAGGAAGAACAGCGCCAAGCCGGTGAACTGCATGACCATCATCAGGAGCCACATCCCGTTCGTCGACCAGCGGTTGGCGTCCTCTCCGTAGCCAGTCGTGGTGAACGTCTCGACGACGACGTGGAGGGACTCGATGTAGCCGACCCGTGTCCCCTCGAAGGCAGCCATCGACCACTGGTAGACGGCCGCGTAGGCGAGCATCACGACGGCAGCGAGGGCGAGATAGAGGAGCACACGCCGACGAGCCTCGGTGAGGGCACCGTCGGCGACGGCCTGCGACATACCCCGGCTTCGACCCCCGCAACATAAAAACACACCGTCCGATTGGCGAGCGTGGACGCCGACGGAACCGCACGCCGGGACGCCGCTGCGACGCTCGTCGTGCTCGCGCCGGTGACGCTCGCCGCGGTCGTCCTCGACGCACCGCGCACCCCGACCACGTTCGCCCTGGGGGGTGGGGGAGCCGTCGTGCTGGAGCTCCTACTGTGGCTCCGTGCGGAGCGCGTGCGAGCCGTCTGGGCCGACCGGCGTGTCCAGATACTGTCGGTCGTCGTCGCCGTCGGCGGCGGCCTCGGTCTCACGGTCCTCTCCGGCCCGTGGGTCCTGACCGTGCTCGTCGGGGGGCTCTGTACGTACCTCGTGCTCCTCGTGGTGAGCGTGGCCTGGCGTCGCCACCGCACTGGAACCGAAAACGATTAACGCGGTGTGGCCCCGTCGACACCGTATGGGACGGAACGTCACACACGTCGCCGACGAGCCGTTCGAGATCACGGTCGACGACGTCGACGAGGAGTACGGCGACGTGGCCGTCTGTCTGTGTGGCCTCAGCGACGAGCAGCCGTTCTGCGACGGCTCACACCGTCGGACCGAAGGTGAGGTCGCCGGTGTCCAGTACAAGTACGTCGACGGTGAGCGCCACGTGGTCGAATTCGTCTACGGGGACGATAGAGACGGCACAGACGACCAAGGCGACGGCGCAGACGACCGGCACGACGCGGAGTGAATCGGTGACGGCGAGCACCGGGTGGATGCGACCCGGCCGTCAGTCGCCGGTCGGGGCCGATCGTTCGTCCGGTTCGTCCCGCGGTTCGGTGACGGCTCCGGCGTCGTCGACTTCCTCGACGGTCCCGACCGCCGCACCGGTCTCGACCGTGCCCCCGTCGTCGACCGCCTCCCGGTCGAGGAAGTTCTCCAGTTCGAGCGACCAGTCGTACGACCGGTAGCGGATCTTCGGTGACGCGTCCGCCGGGAGTCGGCCGTCGCGCCGGAGGAGTTCGAGGACGCCCGCCCGCCCGCCGAAATCTCCGTGGTACCAGAGGAGGAGCTGTGGGACGCGGACGATGCCGGCGTCGAGGTCGTAGTCGACTTCAGTTCCGAGGTATGACTGGCTGGCGAGGGTGAGCTCCTCGTCGAGCCCCTCCCGCGAGTAGGCGGCGATGGGGGGGCAGCTCGTCGCACCGCAGTTGAGCGCGAAGTGGATCCGTTCGTCGAGTTCCGCGACGCGGTGGGTCCGCTCGAACCGCGACTGGAGCACTCTCGGGAGGTAGCCGAGCCCGAACACCGTCTTCGACCGGCGGAGGATGCCGTGTTCGATGTCGTTGAGGCTCAGATCGTGACCGGCGACGGTGACCCGATCGGCGACAAAAAAGCGGACGCGAGCGTCGTATCGCGAGGGGTCGTCGCGGAGTTCGTCCTGCACGGCGGCGTTGTAGACGTTGAGCCAGAACGCCGTCCGTGCGTCGTCGTCGGCCAGCGCCGTCGCGAGATCGGTCGAGCTGTAGTCGGCGAACTCCTGCCAGATGGCCGCCGCGGTGTCGGTCTCTCCCGTGCGGACCGCTCGGAGGAGCGTGGCCGACGCCTCGACAGGGTGCTGGGCGTCACTCATGTCCGGTCCTACCGGCTGTCGCCGCATAAGCGGCGCGGGGGCGTGCATCCCGCACACATCACGTCGACACCACGGGTCGTCGAACGCGCACGATATGCGGAAAGTCGGCACCCGCGTGGTTATCACGGCAGATACGTCGGGGGAAAGTATTTCAGCCGTTTGCGCCGATACACTGGCAAATGGACCCAGAGATCACCGACACGGTGACAGGGTGGGAGTCTGTCGTCGCAGGGTCGGGGTACACCGGCCTCCGGTCGCTGGCCGACGACGAGTTCTCCGGTGCGGTGACGGCGGGCCTCGCCTGGGCCTTCTTCCTCAACGGGCGAGTCGTCGGCGTCTTCGACGGCGAACTCGAGGACTTCTCCGACGCGGATCTCACGGCGTATCGGGCGCCCGATCCAGCGCTCGCGCTCCTGTTCGCCATGCGCGAAACCGGCGGCGAGACGCGCGGGCAGTACTACACGGAGAAGACGCCGCTCACGGAGGTCGACAGCACGCTGTCGTCCGGGGGGTTCACCGGCTACGTCGAACTCTCCGAGAACGTCCTCTCGGGCGACTACTACGTCGTCTACCACGCCGGCGAGTCGATGAGCGTCGCCTTCGTCGGGGCGAGCGGACGGCTCGTGACCGACGACGAGGCGTTCGATCTCGCCGCCGACGAGGTCGGCATCTACGACGTCAACGCGGTCGACATCAGCGTCGTCGACATTCCCGGTGGCCCGTCGACGGGCGAGACGACCGACGACAGCGGGGCCGACCAGTCGGAGAAAAAGGAAGACGGCGCCGGCTGGCGAGGGGAGGGGACGACGGATGACGCGAGCGGTGTCAACGACACCGACGACACCGACGACGCGTCCTCGGAGAGCACGACCGGCCTGGCCGGCGTGACGTTCGAGGACCGCAGCAGTGCAGTCGGGACGGACGCGACCACGGCGGACGCCGACGAGTCGGCCGGCCGAACGGAACGCCGGGACGTCGACGACGGGTCGTCACCGGAGCCCGAACCGTCCACGGAGATCGGTTTCGACGGTGAAACCGACGACGACGCGGGCCCGTTGGACCACGAGGCAGACGAGATCGACGAGGCCGGCGAGATCGACGAGGCAGACGAGGCCGGCGAGATCGACGAGGCAGACGAGGCAGACGAGGCAGACGAGGCCGGCGAGATCGACGACGCCGACGACAGGGCAGACGGGGACGGTGTGAGCGGACACGGTGTCGGTGCCGGCGACGAACACGGTGCGGTCGGTGGCACCGAGGGCGACGATACCGGGGGGATCGGAACGGAGACCAGAAACGGCGCGGGTCGTCGGGCTGGAGCCGACGGGGTCCGAGACGGCGTCGGTGCCGGAGCGGTGGGCGACGACGCCAGCACCGAGGACACCAGCACGACGGCGGCGGACGGGGAGAACCAGTTCTCCGCGGAGCGACAGTGGCAACAGACGCGACGAATCCCCGCGCTCGATCCGGAAGACTCGATGGACTCGGCCGACGGAGCCGTCGGGACCGAGGATGAGACCGGGCCGGCGGGACCGGATCCGGTCGCACACGACGAGAGATCCACGGACGGCGTCGAAGGACCGGCGGGACGAAACGTCGAGGGAACCGCGAGCGAGCCGGACGCCGGCCCGGCACCGGCCGAATCGAGCGCCGACGCCGACACCGAGGCGACGGCCGACGCGATCGAGGAAGAACTCCGGCGCGTCGAGGAGGCGCTCGCGGCGACCGAGACCGAACGGGACGAACTCGCCGCGAGAGTCGAAGAGCTCGAGGCACGCCTCGAGACCGTCAGCCGTGAACGCGACGAACACCGCCAGCGGGTGGCGCAACTCGAATCGGAGGTCGAGCAGCTCCGTGAGTCGATCGATCGGACCGATGCGGGTGGTGGCGGCAGCGGGGACAGCCTCTCTCCCACGGCCGCCCGCGACGGGACGAACCTGTTCGTCCGGTACCGGAGCAAGGGGAAGCCGACCCTCGAGGACGCGCGCGAGGGCGAGGCCGCACAGGACGACGTCGTCGACAACCTCCGTGTCGAGTACCTGACGGCCTTCGACGACGAGACGGCGACGGTCGACGGTGAGCCGTACGAGGCGTTCCTCCACGCGACCACCGAGTGGCAGTTCGTGACCTGGGTCGTCGAGGAACTGCTGTACGAGATCGGCCGCTCGGGACACCGCGGTGACATGGCGGCGCTGTTCGATCGGATCCCCGAGATCGATCGCGTGCAGTTCAACGGCGAGGTGCCGGTCACGATCGAGGACGAGACGGGGACGAGCCACGAGAGCCGGACGTTCGATCTGGTGTTCTGGGACTCGATGGGTGACCCGCTGTTCGTCGTGAACCTCGACGCCGGCCGGATGGCGACCACCGAGGGGATGGTCGACTCGTTCATCGAGGGGGCCCGGGCGGTCGGGGCGTCGAAAGAGACCCTCGGAGGGGCGTTCTTCGTCACGACGTCGTACTTCGAGCCGGGGGCGCTCGATGCCGTCGGGGAGGCGACGAGCGGCGGCCTCCTCAGTCGGAGCTCGAAGACGAGCTTCGTGAAGCTCTCGCGGAAGCAGGGGTACCACCTCTGTCTGGTCGAGGCCCGGGACGGGGAGTTCCACCTGACGGTTCCGGAACTGTAGTCGACAGTGTCGGCCGTCGATGCCGAGGACGCACTACTGCCGGTGAGTCGGTCCGACCGTCACGGCGACGAAAACGGCGACACGCTCGACGGAACGCCGATCCTGTCGGTACGCGCGGAGGGCTGGGGCTGGACGACCCGGAGATCGATGCGAGTGTGAGGCGAGCTCAGGATTCGATTTCGGCCGCGTCCTCGATCTTCATCGACTGGAGCTTCTGGACGATGTCGTTGAGTTTCTCGTCGAGTTCGTCGACGAACTCCTCGGTGCGTTCTGTCGTGATCGCACCCTGGCTGGACGGCTCGATGAGGTTCTCCTCCTCGAGGACGCGGAGGGAGTAGCGGACCTTGTGGTGTGGATAGCCGGTCTCGTTGGACATCTTGACGATGCCGATCGGTTCGTTGTCGATGACCATCTTCAGCACCTGAAGATGTCGCTCCAACATATCCACTTCCTTCTCGAGTCGATCTATCATGGCATTTGTTAACTTGTCTTTAGAGGTTTTAAACGTTGCCCTCGAAGCCGGAGGAAAGACGACCGTTCGGTGCAACAGCGTACATCGTGTTAACACTTCTGTCTCTCCTTCGAACAGTGTTGTCGTCCGGCACTTCGCTGGCGAGGAGCGGTCGTGGTCGTTCGCCGTCCGATGGCCGAAGGGAGACCGCAGCACCAGTAGTGCAGACGCGGCCACGTACTCCCGGAACGGGACGAGGCGCGTCTCGAGCCGAGTAGTATCGAGAACGGCAGGAAAGCCGCAGGGCCGAGAGCGACCCGACCGACTACCACGGCCGAGTGGCGGGAGTCGTCACGGGGTCTCGTCCGTGCGTTCACTCGGTTCGGCGGTCCGAACCCCGTCCTCCGAGCGGAGGCGACGAACGCCCCGGCAGTGTCGGCTGTGTGGTCACGGTCGGTCCGTGACCGTGTGCTCACCACTCCGCCGGTGTCTTGAAGCGGCTCCCGGCCGTCTACGGTGGCATGCCACACGTGACGTTCGTCGAGGGGGAGCGCGTCTCACTGCACCCCCTCGAGGAGGACGACCTCGCGTTCGTCACAGAGGGAGTCAACCACCCACAGGTGCGCACACCCGTCGGGCAGTCGTTCCCGACGTCGCTCGCGCGCGAGCGCCGGTACCTCTCGGAGCTGAACGAGCGAACCGACGCGGTCCAGTTGCTCGTCACGGCCGACGGCGACCGGGCGGGCGTCGTCGAACTCGATCCGATCGACCGCGAGGCGGGCGTCGCCGACCTCGGCATCTGGATCCACCCCGACCGACACGGTGGTGGGTACGCCCGCGAGGCGATCGAGCTGATGATCGACTACGCCTTCTCGGAGCTTCGGGTCCACAAGGTGACGGCGAACGCCTACGCCACCAACACCCCGTCGCGGAAGATGCTCGAAGCCGTCGGGTTCGTCCAGGAGGGCGTCGGACGCGAGGACGCCTTCTTCGACGGCGAGTACCACGACACACACTACTTCGGCCTGCTCGAACACGAGTGGGACGAACGAACCGGCAGTGGGGAGGCGGACCCGGAGCGAACGGCGTGAGTCGCTGCGGCTGCGGTCACTCCCTCGGACGGCGACTCCGGTCCGGCCACCGTGTCGCGGGCATACCGTTGACGGCATGATTTATCTGCCGGCCGACCGAGGACTCGGCCGAGCGATGGGAACCGAGACGTCTCCGATCGACCTTACGGACGTACTGGCCGTGTTCGAGCGGCAGGAGCGGCTCGGGACGCCGCTCACCGCCCCCGAAGTCGCCGACCGCCTCGGCTGCGCGCGGCGGACCGCTCACAAGAAGCTCACGCGGCTGTCGGAGCGGGGCGACCTGTCCACGAAGAAAGTCGGCGCTCGCGGGCGGGTCTGGTGGCGGACCACTCGACGGGGAGCGACGGCGTCCACTACCGACGGGAGGGACGGACGGAGCGGCCAAAGCGAGGAACAGACCGGGAGAGCGGACCACGAACGAGCCCTCCGCGAGCTGCACGACGCCAGCCGTCGACTCATGCGGGCCGAGCGGCACGAGGCCGTCTGCGACGTCGCCGTCGAGACGGCCCGACGGATCCTCGGACTGTCGCTGTGTGGGCTCTGGGTGTACGAGCCGGGTAGCGAGACGCTCGAGCCGGTCGCGTGGACCAAACACGGCGTCGAGGAGTACGGTGAGCCGCCGGCGTTCCCCGTCGAGGAGAGCCTCGTCGGGCGGACGTTCCGCGAGGGGAGTTACCGCGTGTACGACGACGTCACCGCCGAAGAGGAACTGTACGACCCCGAGACGCGCGTCCGGAGCGAACTCGTCCTGCCGCTGGGTACGCACGGCGTGTTGAACGCGACGTCGCCCGAGGTCGGCGCGTTCGACGCGGTCGACGTCTCGCTGGGACGCATCCTCGCGGCGACCGTCGAGACCGCGCTGGAACGGGCTGACCGGCTCGAAGAGCGCCGCGAGCGTCGCCAGGAACTCGAACGCCGGCGCGACGAGCTGGAGACGCTGAACCAGCTCAACACGCTCGTCGAGGAGACCATCGGAGCGCTCGTCGGTGCGGCGACGCGGGCGGAGATCGAGGACACCGTCTGTGAGCGGCTGGCCGACTCCGCGTTCTACGTCGACGCGTGGATCGTCGAGCGCGGCCCACACCCCGAGCAGGTCGTGTTGCGGACCAGGGCGCCCGGCGAGACTGACGACGCCTTCCCCACGTCCGGAACGACGATTCCGGGACCGAGTCCCGCGCTGACCACGCTCGAAGAGGGGACCCTGCAGGTGATCCCCCGAATCGACGGTGACGAGCGGGTGCCGGAGCGACTCCGGAGCGCCGCCCGCTCACGCGGTGCACGGGCCTGCCTGGTGGTGCCGCTGGCGTACGCGGAGACCGTCTTCGGCGCGCTCGTCGTGCACGCACCGGATCCCGACGGCTTCAGCGACCGCGAACAGACCGCCTTCGAGACGCTCGGACGGGTGGTGGGCTTCGTCATCAACGCGACGAACAACCGCCAGTTGCTCCTGGGGAACACGGCGGTCGAGCTGGAGGTCGCCCTCGGGGGGACGGACGCGTGGTTCACGTCGGTCGCCGACCGGCTCGGCGGCACCGTCACCGTCGAGGGACTGGTCCAGGCGGACGGCGACGCGGGGATCCAGTACGTGCGCGTCGACGGGGTCTCGGGTGACGTCCCGTCGACTCTCGCCGCGACACGGGCCGTCGCGGACGTGCGCGTGCTCGCCACCGAGGGCGACCAGTGGTTCCTCGAGTGTACGCTCGACGCGGACGGGGCGGGCCTGCGGACGATCGCCGCGTACGGTGCCACCGTTCGGACGGCGCGGGCGAGTGGGGGAGTCGGACGGGTCACGGCACGGTTCCCGGCGACCACGTCACCGCGCGAGGCCCTGTCCGTCGTCACCGAGGCGTTCCCGTCGGCAGAACTGATCGCGAAGCGGGTCGTGGACGTCTCCGATCGGTCGGGAACGACGCTCCGCCAGCGGCTCACGGAACGGTGGACCGACAAGCAAGCCCGGGCGCTGCGAGCGGCGTACCTCGCCGGCTACTTCGACACCCCCCGGCGGACGACCGGCCGGGAACTCGCTGCGTCGCTCGACATCGCCCCGTCGACGCTCCACCAGCACCTCCAGGCGGCCCACCGGAAGCTCCTCGCGACCGTGTTCGACGAGCTGTCGGCGGCCGACTCCTGACGTACCGAACGATTGCGGCATGAGACTATTATTATCTACGACAGTACTAACGGTCGATGGCGACGATCGAGCGTTTGAGCCCGGGCCAGTACGCCGAACCGGAACGCGATCACAGGTATCTCTCACTCGAGGAGGCCGGGACGGTGTTGGAGTCGCTCTCGTCGGAGACGGCACAGTCGATCGTGGTCGAACTGGGGAGCGAACCGGCGACCCCGACGGAGATCGCCGAGCGGACCGGCACGTCGATCCAGAACGTCAGCTACCACCTCTCGCGGCTCGAAGACGCCGAGCTGGTGACCGTCGTCGGGACGCGGTACTCCGAGAAGGGTCGGGAGATGAAGCTGTACGCCTCGGCGGTGACCTCGCTCGTGATCGGCGAGGCGGCCGGCGCTGGTGCGGGCACCGACACCGAGGACGGGTGAACGGCGGCCGGACAGTCGAGGAGGGGACGTCATCGGAGGAAGGGGAGACGAGGGAGGAACGAGAGCCGTGGGAGGAGCGTCGAGAAGCGTCGACGGGGAATGGGGGCCGGGGGAGAGGGGAGAGGAAGGGGCGGCGAGAGACGTCGCCGAACGGCACTGGGCGGTCGAGCGGACACAGGGGGACGGAGGGTCGGCCTCGACGCTTTACACGACGAGCGTCTCGCAGACGGCTTCGAGGATCGCGATGCTCCGATCGTACTCCGCGAGGGCGATCCGCTCGTCGGGCGTGTGGTCGAGATCCGAGTTCCCGGGCCCGTACGTGACCATCGGGCAGTCCCACGCGTCGGCGTAGAGGTTCATGTCGCTCGTCCCGGTCTTGACGAGGAGGCGCGGATCGCCACCCTGCGCCCTGATGTGCCGTCGGAACGCCGCCGGGAGCGGCCCCCGCCGGTCGACGAGCACGGGCGGGACCGCGTCCTTCCACGTGATGCTCGCCTCGCCGGCTCCACCGTCGCCGAGCTGTGACTCGACCGTGTCGCGGACCGCCCCGGCGTCGGCGTCGAGCGGGACGCGGAACTGCACGTCGACGGTGGCTTCGACGGCGATGCCGTCGTCGGTGAGCCCGCCCGAGAACCGGAGCGGCTTGGCCGTGACGCGCTCCGTGACGGTCGCCCATCGGTCGGTCGAGAACGCCACCTCGATCCGGCCCCACCAGTCGATCGCCTCCTCGATAGCGTTCGGCTCCGGTCGCGAGGCGTGGCCCGACGGGGACGTGCCGACGTACGTCCCGGCGAGCAGCCCCCGGTAGCCGAGTGTCACGGCGTCCCACCCGCTCGGCTCGCCGTTGATCAGCGCCCGCGGCTGGGTGCGCGTCTCGAGCAGGTGTCGCGCGCCACGGGAGTCGTACTCCTCGCCGACGACGCCGACGAACGAGACGCCCGTCCGGACGGCCGCGACGGCCATCGCACAGAGCGGTCCCTTCGCGTCGACGGCCCCGCGGCCCCACAACACGCCGTCCTCGACGCGGACCGGCACGTCGCCGGGGACGGTGTCGACGTGTGAGGTCAGGAGCACCGCGTCGTCACCGGGGGCGTGGACGTTGCCGACCTCGTCGACGAACGCCTCGCGGTCGTGGGCAGCGAAGTAGTCGACGAGCAGCGCCGCGGCGGCGTCTTCCTCGCCGGAGACCGAGGGTGTGGCGACGAGTGCCTCCAGCAGCGCTCGGGGCGTCCTGATCGCGGTCGTGGTCGTGGGATCGCCGGTCATAGCGTGAGTCGGTCGGCCACGGCGACGGTGGCGTCCGCGAGTCGGTCGGCGTCGTCCGTCGAGAGTATCAGCGGCGGGAGGTACCGGAGGACGGTACGACCGGTGGGAATGACGAGCACGCGCTGGTCGAGCGCGAGGTCACGTGCCGCCGCCGTCGCCCCCGTCTTCACCTCGACGCCGACCAGCAGTCCCCGTCCGCGAACCTCGCGTATCACGTCGCCCAGATCCGTCTCCAGGCGGTCGCGGAGGTGCTGACCGACCGACGCGGCGTGGGCAGGGAGCTCCTCGTCGCGGATCGTCCGGAGGGTCTCGGCGGCGGCCGCACACACCACCGGCCCGCCGCTGAAGGTCCCGCCGTGTGATCCGGGGTTCTCGGCGATCCACTCCCGGACGACGGTCGCCCCGATCGGGAGGCCGTTCGCGAGCCCCTTCGCCGAGGTGAGCACGTCGGGGACGACGCCGCTCTCCTCGCAGGCCCACATCCGTCCCGTGCGACCGAGGCCACACTGCACCTCGTCGAGGATCAGTGCCGCACCGACGTCGGTCGCGAGGTCGCGGGCGGCCTGGAGGTACTCGGGAGACGCGGGGTTGACGCCACCCTCTCCCTGGATCGGTTCGAGGATCACTGCGGCGGTCTCGTCGGTGACGGCGTCGGTCAGCGCCGCCGTGTCGTCGTAGGGGACGAACGAGACGCCGCCGACGAGCGGCTCGAACCCCTGTTTGTACTCCTGGCTCCACGTCGCCGCGAGCGCGCCCATCGTGCGCCCGTGGAACCCTCGGATGGCGGCGACGACCTCGCTCCGACCGGTGGCGTGACGGGCGAACTTGATCGCCGCCTCGTTCGCTTCGGTGCCGGAGTTGCAGAGCCAGACGTAGTCGAGGTCACCGGGTGCGACGTCCGCGAGAAGGTCGTACAGTGCGGTTCGAGCGGCGACCGGGTACGACCCTTGGACGTAGGTCAACCGGTCGAGCTGGTCGTCGATCGCCGCCCGGACGCCCGGGTGGCGGTGGCCCAGCGGGACGCAGGCGTAGGAGGCACCAGCGTCCACGTACTCGTTCTCGGCGTCGTCGTACAGATATGGGCCGTCGCCACGGACGAGCCGGATCGGCTTCTCCGAGAAGACGAAGCCGGGCATCAGGTGCGTCCTCCGACGGTCTCGGCGGCACTGGCGACGGCAGCGACGCCGGCAACACCAACGGCGTCCGCGGCGTCGACAACGGCGGCGATGCCGGCAACACCAACGGCGTCCGCGGCGTCGACAACGGCGGCGACGTCGGCATCGGCGGCATCGACCCGCACAAGTGGACTCGCGAGTCTCATGCCGCTCGCCCGTCGACCCGTCGTTCGAGCCACCCGACGATGCGTTCGGGGACGTCGACGTCGGGGTTCGCGGCGTTCAGCGACTTGAACTCGACCTGGCTGTTGACCTCGTGGCAGACGTATCCGGAGCCCGTCTCCATCAGGTCGACGCCGAGGAGGCCGCCGCCGACCGCCTCGCTGGCCCGTCGGGCCACGTCGGCCGCCTCGTCGTCGAGGGCGAACGGCTCGGTCGTGGCCCCGCGGGCGGCGTTCGTCAGCCAGTGGTCGGAAGCGCGCGTCATCGCGGCGACCGGCTCGGCGTCGCAGGTCAACACCCGGATGTCGCGACCGGGTTTGTCGACGTACTCCTGGACGTAGAACACCTTGTGCTCGTAGCCGCCGAGGACGTCCTTGTGTTCGAGCACCGTTTCGGCGGCGGTCCGCGTGTCGATCCGTGAAATAAGCCGCCCCCACGAGCCGGTGATCGGCTTCAGTACGCACGGGTAGCCGAACGCCTCGATGGCCGCGAGCGCCGACTCCGGGGTGAACGCGACGGTGGTCCGCGGGGTCGGCACGCCGGCGGAGAGCAGGGCGAGACTGCCCCACACCTTGTCGGCGCAGACCGCCGCCGTCGTCGGGTCGTTCACCACGTCGACGCCGTACGCGTCGAGCAGCCGCGTCACGTACCGACTCCGCGATGACTCCAGACAGCGGTTGACCGCGAGGTCGAGATCGTCGAACACCGCGGGCGCGTCGTCCAGGTGGAAGCACAGCTCCCGGACGTCGATCTTCGTCACGTCGTGGCCGCGGTCGCGGAGTGCACCGAGGAGGAGTTTCTCGTCCTCCCTGATGCGCGTGTAGAGGAGCCCGCAGTGCACGTCACTCCCCCCAGTCCTCTTCGAGCTCGGGCGCCGCCTCCAGCGTCACGGGATCGTCGTCGACCACCTCCAGTTCGCTCCCACAGCCGTCGCAGTCGACGATCTCGCCGACCTCGACGCTCCCGGGGAGCGTCACCGCCGCGCCACACTCGGGGCAGTCGGTCATCGGCGGTCCCCGTCCGTGTCTTCGCTGCTGTGTCGATTCCAGGCTACGTGTTGTGGTACCATCTCGTCCGGGTGATGGCCACGAGTCCGCATAAAGACACCTCAGTCTCGGCGTCGGCGGGCCGACGGGAGGGGGCCGGGGTCGGTCCCGCGGCGGGCCGAGGACGCGAACGTGCTATCCGCCGAGACCGCTCCGGAAGCCACGCTGGATCGTCATGGCGTGCGCGTAGTCCGCCTGCGAGAGCAGGCCCACGACGTTCCCCTCCCGCAGGACGAGCGCGGCGTCGGCGCGAGCCTGGCTCAGCTGGGCGAGCACGTCGAACGCGTCGGCGGTCGCCTCGACGCGTGGCACCTCGCGCATGACGCTCTCGACGACCGTCGTCGTGCGGTCGCCCCGCCGCGAGCCGCGCAGATCGTCCAGCGTGACGATCCCGACGATCTCCCCGGCTCCGTCGGTGACCGCGTAGCTCGTCTGCCGGTCGCGCAGCATCCGCGTCCCGAGGTCGTCGACGGTGGTGTCGGCGGCGACCGTGTGGACGCCCTGAGCCATCACGTCGCCGACCGTGAGGCCGTCGAGGAGTTCGTCGAGGAGGACCGTGCGTGATTCGGTCGTCGCGGCCCCGTAGACGAACAGCGCGAGCAGGATCATCAGCAGCTGGAACGTGAGCACGCCGACGACGGCGAACAGGAACGCGAAGACGACACCGATCCGGCCGGCGATGCGCGTCGCCGTCCCGTACGGGCGCGAGCGGGCGAGTAGCGCGCGGAGGATACGCCCGCCGTCCATGGGAAACGCGGGAAGGAGGTTGAACACGGCCAGCACCACGTTCGTGATCGCGAGCCAGCCGACGACGAACCGCGGGACGGCGAGCGACCCCGGGACGACGAGGACGCCCACGTAGCAGACCGCGGCGACGAGGAGGCTCGTGATCGGCCCCGCGATGGCGATCCAGAACTCGCGGTTCCACTCCTTGGGGAGGCTCTTGAGCGAGGCGATCCCGCCGAGGATCCACAGCGTGATCGAGTCGATCTCGATCCCGTAGCGGAGCGCGACCCACGAGTGACCGAGTTCGTGGAGCGTCACGCTCACGAACAGACCCACCGCGGCCGTGACTCCGATGACCCACGGCGTCGCGCCCGCACGGAGGCCGACGAGGTCGAACCCGACGCCGGTGAGTCCCTCGATGAATCCGGCGTACACTTCGATCTGTCCGCCACTCCCGATCAACCACGCGAGGATCGGGAGGAACACCAGGAGCGAAGTGTTGATCCGGATCGGGATGTCCCACACGTCTGTGATAGTGTAGCTTCTCATGCCTCGACGTGTCACACATACAGGTATAAATCGCCCGCATCGTCGGACGAGGCGAACGGATACTCGCCGCGGGTGTCGACGAGGCGTCCTCGCGGGGCTGTCGACGGCACGATCTCCCGAGGATGGCCCGCTCCGGTGTCAACGGGATTATGGCACCCCGTGTCAGTATCGACGGACATGACGGAGTACCACACCGGTGTCGCAGAGGCAGTCGCAGATCAGCTCGTGAGCGCCGCACGAACCGGCCTCGGGGACTCGCTCCGGAGCGTCGTCTACTTCACGCCCTCGAAGTTCGACGTGCTCTACGTCCGCAAGGATCTGTACACCTCCGCGGAGGCGCTCGACCGGGCCAAGTCGACGCTCGTCGATCCCGAGATCGTCGGGTTCGCGGAGGCCTCAGTTCGTCGGGCGGACCGTGGTGACGACCGTTCGGACATCGGTCGGTACGGCTTCACCGTCCGGGTCCACGACGACGGCTACGTGCTGCGCGTGCTCGACGGGGATCGAGGGGTGCTCGCGACGACGGACAGCATGGACGTCGACGAGTTCGAGGAGACCGCGGTCGCGATCCGGAAGCTGCTCGGCTGATCGGCCACCGCCGGTCGGCTCTCGACCCGCGACTCGCGACGATCATCCGCGCGTCGAGCGACACAACCGTTGAATAGCTCCGTCCCCGAGAGCGGACGTGCCCGACACGTACGTCTGTTCGGACTGCCGTGGGACCACGGACCGGTCGTACGGGGTGCGGTACATTGTGGTGACCTGCGAGGCGTGTGGTCGACACAGTCGACACGTCCACGAGTCGCTGGTGTCGCTCCTCGACGCCGTCCCGGAAGACGACCGCCCCGACGACTGGGACGACCGGCCGCTCGACGAACGGCTGCTCGCCGCACTCGAGCAAGGGTACATCACGCTCGGCGACGCGCGCGTCACCGAGTGACGGCAGTCCCGACCACGGAGGCACGATCACGATCACGATCGGTCGCGCTCGTCGAGACCGCGGTCGTCGAGATACGCCCGCGTGCGCTCGGCGACCGCCGACCGGAACGCCCGGAGGTCGACATCGTCCCGACCGGTGAAGAGGCGGTCGTGGTGTGCCCTGACGACGATCTCAACGGTCCGCTCGAACAGCGCGTCGAACGTGAGCGGGCGGTTCTCCTCTCGGAGACGGGCGGCCACGGCGTCGAACCGCGCCGGCGTCGCGTGACGGCGAGCGAGCGACCGCGCGGCAGTTTCGGTATCCGACTCCGGCGCGTCGGGCTCGTCGCCTCGCCGGGCGTCGGCCGCGTCGTGTCGACGCGTGTCCGACCCCCCGCCGACCGCGGGGTTCGACAGCGCGGCGCGGAGCCCGGTCTTGTTACGGACGAGAACGCCCGCGACCGGCCCGTCGTACCACGTCGAGGAGGGAAAGGCGTACGCGTCGGGGTCGAAGTCGGCGGCACGGAGTTCTGCCTGGACCGTCTCGAGGGGATCGAGACCGAGTCGGCGGTAGATCTTCTCGACGCGGTCGGGGAGGAGGTAGCGGTCGGCGTCGGCGGACCAGACGTCGCTCCCGAGGAACGACGGCGTGCGCGCCCAGTCGTAGTCGACGCCGCGTCTGTGCATCGCGCGACCGAAGAACACCACCGACGTCACGTCGTCGACCGCGTCGCGGAGCGCCCCGCGGTCGAACCGCTCGCGCACGTGGCGGACGACGTGTCCGTACGCCGGCGGGACGTCGTCGCCGAACGTGCGGTGGTCGTCGGCGAAGCGGAGCCGACCGTCTTCGGCCAGGCGGAAACGGATCGGTGCACTGTCGACCAGTTCGTGGAGCCACAGGTGTCCCCGCTCGAACAGGGCCGGCGGGGCGTCGGCGACGGACGGACAGGGCGGGAACGCCTGCATGCGACTGTGAGCGTCGGCGGCCGGCGGGGAAACCGTTTCGCCTCTCGACTTCGAACCCCCGCCTCCGAGGGCGGTGCTGGCAACGGCGTGGAGAACGGCACCAGCAACGGTGACGAGAGAGACGGGTCGAAGCGTCGACGACGAGGAGCGCAGAGGAGAGATGGGAAGGAGGGCCAGCGCGCGGTACATCGGAGCGATCCGACTACCCCCTGCGAGAGCGGGGGGCGTCGGACGACCCGCAGGACGGCGAGGTGACCGGGGCGAGGGATCCGGCCTTACCGCCGTCGGCGGGCCACGAACGCGACGACGAACGCCAGAGCGAGCGCGGTCAGCACGAGCCCGCCGGCCGGGAGCGCGAAGGCCGTCGAGGTCGTCTCGTCGCCGCCAGCGTCGCCGGCGCTCGACGCCGCGGCGTCGGTGTCGTCGGTCGCGTCGTCCTCGCCGTCGCCGGAACTCGCCGCCGACCCGGACGCGTCGCTCGCCTCGGTCTCCGCGTCGGCGTCTCCGCCGACAGTGACCGTGCCGGCCTCGGTCGCCGGGTTCATCGTGCCGCCGCCGTCGGTGTCGAACTGGAGCGGCTCGACCGACAGTCCGGCCTCGCCGGCCGCCTCGCCGTTCAGTTCGACCGTCGCGAGCACGACCCCGGCGGCACCGGGCTGAACGTTCTCGCCGAGATCCGCGGCTTCGAGCGTGACGCTCGTGCCATCGTCGGCGATCTCCGGCTGCGAGGTCAGGCCGAACACGTCGGGGTAGCTCGCCCCCTCGACGGCTGCACCGTCGCCCTCGACGGTCAGCTCCAGGGCGTAGCCGGCCAGCCCGTCGGGTGCCGACGTGAGGACGACGTCGACGGTGGCGCTGTCGCCCGGCTCGACGGTCACGTCGGAGACGGTGATGGTCGGCTGGTCGGTCTGTGCGGTCACCGCGCCGGTCAGCGCCCCCGCGGCGAGGGCGACGACGATCGCGGCGACGACGGCGGTTCGGATGGGGTTCGTGGTGGATCGTGGCATGGGTTTCGGGTTCGGTGGTGGGTCGTGGGTCGTGGGTATCGAAAGAACGGAGAGGTGGGGGCAGTGACGGGAGCGTGATGCGCGCTCGTCCGTTGCCGGGTCGCTACTGTACTTCCTCGTACAGCGAGACGATGTCGTCGTAGTCGAGCTTGTCGTTCTCGTTGAAGTCGAACGCCCGCGCGTTCGACGTCACGCTCTGGCTCTCGAGGTTGTTGAACAGCAGCGCCACGTCGTCGTAGTCGACGCGGCCGTTGCCGTTGATGTCCTCGTAGAGACCGTCGCCGTCCGGATCCGTCGGCGACGCCGCGCTGCTGCCGATGCTGGACGGGCCGACCATGGCCACGCCGGAGCGGGGCTCGACCTCGATCGAGTTCCCCGCGTCGTCGTCGAGCGACGCGCTGGTGTCGACGTCGGTCGCCCCGGCGCCCATCCCGGTGAGCGTGACCGACCCGATCGTGAACTCGGTGCCCTCGGCCTGCATCGCCGCGTTCGTGTCGGCGAACCGCATTGTCACCGACGAGCCATCCTCGGAGACGGTCGGGTCCTCGGTGAGGCCGACCGCGTCGGCGTAGCTCGCGCCCGCGATCCCGACGACGCTCGTGTCGGCGACGCTCACGGTGATCTCGCCGCCAGCGATGCCGGCGGGGACGTGCTTGGCCACGACGTCCACCTCGACCGCGTCGCCCTGGCCGACGGCGGCGGAGCCGACGTAGATCTGGACGTTGGGCTGGTAGACGTACAGGCAGTCGTTGGGGTACGAGCGCTTCGACTCGTTGAAGCCGTCCTCGCAGCAGAGGACGCGCCCGTCGTCCATCACGTAGACGTTGTCGATGTTCCGGACCGAGTCGTTGGCGTCCTCGGGGCCGTCGGTGAAGTCGGGACCGACGATGACGGGCTCGAGCGTCGAGACGTCGTAGTGGGCGTCGAGCTCGCCGCGGTAGATCACGCCGCCGTCGACGCGATCCATCCGGATGTCGCCGGTCTCGTCGGCGAGGTCGTCGTTGAACTCGGAGATGCCGAAGTAGACGTAGTCACCGGGGCCAGCGTCGTCGCGGCTGTCGACGCCCTCGGCCTTGTTGAACTCGATCGACGCGCCGATCTCTTTCGCCGCGGCGCGGGTTTCGAGGAACGGCACTTTACGGAGCTCCTCGTCGACGCCGTCGGGGCCGTTCTGCTCGTACTGGCTGGCCCACTCGACGATCTCCTCGTTGGTGATGTAGTTCTGGTTGCCGTTCGCGATGACTTCCAGGTCGGCCTCCTCGAGTGCGTCGCCGACGCTCACGTCGGTGCCGATCTGGGAGGCATCGTAGTCGGTGTGCGCCGTGAGGTAGTCCATCTGGGTGACGTCGTCGTACGCGGCGATCCACTCCGCACACTCCGCGTTCGAGGCGTGACCCAGTTCGATCCACTCGATCTCGAGGTTGATCTCGGCCGGCGAGGCACGGGTGCCGGACTCGGCGACGTTCGCCGAATCGTTGGTGATCTTGGGGGCGTACAGCGTCCCCTCGATCTCCATCGGATCCTCGTAACTCGGGATCTCCTCGTCGGCGACGAACTTGTAGATGCCCTTCGAGTCGCCGTCCGAGCAGCCGTACACCGTCTTGAGGTCGTTCTCGAAGTCCGGCGCCTCCCAGGAGGCGCGGCCCATCACGTAGTATTTGACCGGCTGCGGCGGGTCGCCGGCGGGGTCGCGGAAGTCGACGTGGTAGCCGTAGTCGTACGGGTTCGGGTAGACGTCGCCGATCGGGGTGACGGTGTTCGAGTCGCCGGACTGGTCGACCTGCTCCGCGCCGAGGTAGTACGCGAGGAACTCGACGCCGGTCAGCGCCCAGTAGCCCTGGATGGACCAGCTGCTCCCGAGGTCGCCGTTGTCGGCGTAGTCGTTGACCGCACCCTGGATCGCCGAGGGGTTCGGTCGGTTCCAGAACTGACAGCCGCCGATGAGGCCTTCACCGGAGCCCGCCTCGACGATGTCGCCCACCGTGTTGGTCAGCGAGACGCGCGGATGTCCGTAGTTCTCCTCGGAGGAGACCATCGTGTCCCACGGCGTCTTGTTGCCGTAGCAGTTGATTCGGGTCCCGCCGAGTTCGCGGAATTCGTCCGTGTTGGCGAGGTTGATCGCGTTCTCTAGGTCGGACTCCCACTCGCCGTCTTCGGTCTGGCTGATCGGGATGCGGCTGATGTTGCCGGGGCTGTTCTCCCAGTTCGTGAAGAGGTACCCCTCGGTGCCCTCCTCGTTCGTGGCGACGAACTGGTTGCAGTCGGGGTTGGTCGCGGCCGCGCCGTACTGCGTGCCCGCGAAGTTGTCCGTCGTGATGTCGGTACCGTCGGGCGTCTGCGTCACGCCGAGGCGTTCCGTCCCGCCGTTGATCGAGTCCATCGACTTCCCGAGGTAGGTGTACTCGCCCACGCTGGAGCGGATCCGTCGCCGCTGGTCCTCGGTCTCCGGGATCGACAGCTCCGGGAAGTCGTCGTTGCTGCCGTTCAGCTCGAACTGGAAGCCGCTGAAGTAGCCCACACCCGGCGCGGAGAACGGCCCCGAGTTCTCCTCGCTCGGGTGCTGGTTGCTGTAGAGGAGCGATCCGTCCTCGAAGACGTACGGGCCCGTCACCTCGGCGCCGAACGCGGTGTTCGAGAACCGCTTGAGACTCCCCTTCACGCTCGGTGCACCCGGTGTGTCCGACTCCTCGATCTCGCTGTTGCTCGCACTCGCGACACCGCTGGCGACGCTCACGCCGAGCGCGGCGGCCACCGATGACGCCATCAGATTACGTCGACTGAAATCGACCATGCGAGTGGAGAGCATAACCGTTCGTTAAAAGCGTTTTATAATATAACTCTAGATTACAAGTACGGGACGTTACGCCGACAGGGTACTGCGAAGTGATATGCAGTGATGTGTGTACTCTGTACGTGTAAATATTATCACCTGACATAAACTACGGTCGGCGTACGACCGGCCTTCAGTCCGTCTGTCGGTCGATTTCGACCGAGAGAGCGAAGAAAACGGATGCGCTATCAGAACGAAGACTGGCAGGTACCGACAGTTAATCGGGCCGGGGAGCCACCGATTCCACGGTCCCGATTGGCTCGTCTCCGAATTACTATGAAAAATTATATTTCTGCGAAGTCATAAAAAACCATGATATATATGATCGGCCACGTACCGAGCCGGGCCCGACGGCGCGTCGGGCGCTCACTGCACACCCTGTTCCGCGGCACCGTCGCGGATCTCGTCGGCGCGGTCCTGCACGTTCGAGACGTACTGCTTGACCCTGTGGGGTTTCATCCCGAAGAACGAGGCGACCCACTCGAAGTCGGTGTGCGGCTGGGTGAGCATGTACGAGGCCAGCACGGCCCGCCCGGCTCCGATGATGACTGGCGGGACGCCGCGCTCGCCGGTTCCCTCCTCCGCGAACCCGTTCACGCAGAAGTAGACGTCGGCGTACAGCTCCGCCATCTCGGGGTCCGTGAACTCCACTCCCTGATGCTGAGGTGCCTCGAATCGGTAGCGCGGGTCGTCGTCGGCCGACGACTCGACCGTCACGATCCGGACGTCGAGGATGTACTGCTCGTGGACCGATTCGTGCGCCGCGTCGGTGGGCTGGTGGTCTGTCTTCGACATGGGTTGCGCCGGTCGTCGTCGCGCCGCCGGCTCGGCGAACACGACCACGATCACGTCGGGGACTGGCGGGGGCGCTGGGTAGTACGTTTATAATTCGGCTATATACCGGTGTGGAGGGGTCTGCGGGGGGGTCGATCGCTATTGACTCGTCGCCGCGGGAGTCGATCGACGACGATCGACCGGGGGTGACGGCGCGTCCTGCCCGGCGACCCCCGGCTGGCAGCGGGGACCGATCCGGAAGGGGCTGCGCGGAGCGACTCGCGCAGTACTCGGTATCAGTTCCCTCTCCCCGAACCGGTGCCCCGACCGGTGCCGACTCCCTTCCCTCCGCCACGGGCGGGGCTCTCTTCGGGTTCGTAGACGTAGAGACAGTCGTTCGGGTACGAGCGCTGGGACTCGTTGAAGCCGTCCTCGCAGCAGAGGACGCGCCCGTCGTCCATCACGTAGACGTTGTCGACGTTGCGGAGCGCGTCGTTGGCGACCTGGTGGTTGTCCGTGAAGTCCGGGCCGACGATGACGGGTTCGAGCGTCGAGACGTCGTAGTTCGTGTCGAGCTCGCCGCGGTAGACGACGCCGCCGTCGACGCGGTCCATCTGGACGTCGCCCGTCTCGTCGGCGAGCGCGTCGTTGAACTCGGAGATGCCGAAGTAGACGTAGTCGCCGGGACCGGCGTCGGAGACGCTGTCGACGCCCTCGGCCTTGTTGAACTCGATCGAGGCACCGATCTCTTTCGCCGCGGCGCGGGTCTCGAGGAACGGCACTTTACGGAGCTCCTCGTCGACCCCGTCGGGGCCGTTCTCCTCGTACTGGCTGGCCCACTCGACGATCTCCTGATCGGTGACGTAGTTCTGGTTGCCGTTCGCGATGACTTCGAGGTCGGCCTCCTCGAGCGCGTCGTCGACGCTCACGTCGGTGCCGATCTGGGAGGCATCGTAGTCGGTGTGCGCCGTGAGGTAGTCCATCTGGGTGACGTCGTCGTACGCGGCGATCCACTCCGCACACTCCGCGTTCGAGGCGTGACCCAGTTCGATCCACTCGACTTCGAGCGTGACGTCCCAGGGGGACGCACGCGGTGTCTGGCTCGTCGTCTCCTCCGTGTTGGTGATCTTGGGGGCGTACAGCGTCCCCTCGATCTCCATCGGATCCTCGTAACTCGGAATCTCCTCGTCGGCGACGAACTTGTAGATGCCCTTCGAGTCGCCGTCCGAACAGCCGTACACCGTCTTGAGATCGTTCTGGAAGTCGGGTGCCTCCCAGGAGGCGCGACCCATCACGTAGTACGTGACCGGCTGTGGCGGGTCGCCGGCGGGGTCGCGGAAGTCGACGTGGTAGCCGTAGTCGTACGGGTTCGGGTAGACGTCCCCGATCGGTTCCAGCGTATTCTCGTCGGTGACTGGGTCCGCACCGAGGTAGTACGCGAGGAACTCGACACCGGCCAGTGCGAAGGCACCCTGCGGGTACCAGCTGCTCTCGAGGGCACCGTTCTCGGCGTAGTCGCCGATGACCCCCGGAATCGACGCGGGGTTCGGACGGTTCCAGAACTGTGCGGCACCGACGAGTCCCTCGCCGGAGCCCGCCTCGACGATGTCGCCAACGGTGTTGGTCAGGGAGACGCGCGGGTGGGCGTAGTTCTCCTCGGAGGAGACCATCGTGTTCCACGGCGTCTTGTCGCCGTAGCAGTTGATTCGCGTCCCGCCGAGTTCGCGGAATTCGTCCGTGTTGGCGAGGTTGATCGCGTTCTCTAGGTCGGACTCCCACTCGCCGTCCCAGGTCCGAGTGAGCGGGATGCGCGAGACGTTGCCGGGGCTGTTCTCCCAGTTCGTGAACAGGTATCCGTCGGGCTCTGCCTCGTCCGGCGCCTCGACGAACTGGTTACAGTCGGGGTTGGTGGCGGCAGCCCCATACTGGGTGCCCGCGAAGTTGTCCATCGTGATGTCGGTGCCGTCGGGCGTCTGCGTCACGCCGAGGCGCTCCGCTTCGTCGTTGATGTCCTCGCGGGCCTGGCCGAGCATCACGTACTCGCCCTCGCTGCTCCGGACCGTCCGCTGTTGCGCCCTCGTGTTCGGAATCGACAGCTCGTCGAAGTCGTCGTTGTCGCCGTCCAAGTCGAACTGGAAGCCCCGGAAGTACCCGACGCCGGCCCGGTCGTACGGCTCCTCGTTCTCCTCCGTGTTCGGATGCTGGAGGCTGTACAGGAGCGATCCGTCGTCGAAGACGAACGGGCCGGTGACCTCCGCGCCGAACGCGGTGTTCGAGAACCGTTTCAACTCGCCCAGCACGCTGGGCGCGCGGGGTGTGTTCGACTCCTCGACCTCGGTTTCGCTCGCCCTCGCCTCCTCGCTCCCGACCACGCTGGCGCCGAGCGCGGCTGCCGTCGAGGTGGCCATCAGCTTTCGTCGGCTGAGATCTACCATGATCGTTAATGGATAAGCAATCGTATCAGTCTTTTTATAATATGTGCCAAAAGTAGCCGGTTGGATTATGTCCCCGGTCAGAGGAGGCGTCGATCGGTGGAGGACAGAACGAACCGACGAACGCGGAACGAGCCAGTAGATGGATTGAAACGAGTGATTTCCGGACTTTCGGGGAGAACGGGGCCCGTGTATTGCGTCGAGGGCCGGTGCTGCGGGACGCCACCGAACGCCGTGGGTTCGACACCGAGTTCATATAACGAATTCGAAATGTTATTGTAGAATCGAATTATATATCTATCTATAACTCGGCGAACGCTCCGCCAAGCACCCCCTCGTGGTCGGGGGATCACTCACGCCACGTCCTGCTCTCTCACGCCCGCCCGGACCTCGTCTGCCTGCCCCTGGACCCACTCGACGTACTTGCGGACGCGATGCGGTTTCTTTCCGAAGAACGACGCAACCCAGTCGCGGTCCGTCCCCGGCAGGGTGAGAAAGTACGCCGCCAGCACCGCTCGGCCGGCACCGATGACTTCGGGTGGAATCCCGCGTTCGCCCGTCCCCTCCTCGACGAATCCGTTCGTGCAGAAGTAGACGTCGGCGTACAGCGTCGCCAGTTCGGGATCCGCGAACTCCCGTCCCTGGTGGTCCGGCGCCTCGAACCGGTATCGTGGGCCGTCCGCCTCCGGCGAGGAGACCTCGACGACACGGACGCCGAGGACGTACTCCTCGTGGATCGATTCGCGTTCTTCGCCGTGGGGTGGGTCGTCTGGGGTCGACATGGGAGCTCTCCGTTCGACACCGCCCGCCCAAGTCGGTGCGCGACGCCTGGCCGCGTCGGAACACCACGCTGCAGTGGCGGGAACGACACCGTCTCGTCACTTCAGTGTTTGGCCTCGGGTGGACCTCACGGTCGAATCCGCGTCACCGGGGACCGATCGTCGACCACATAATGTCAGAAGAGCACCAACAGTTAACCCGGTGGGAGACGACCGAACACCCGGATCCGAGATGACAGACGTGACACTCGACGTGGCGAAACAGCTCGTCGCAGCCGCGGAGGAGAAGGCCGACGAGATCGACGTACCGATGTGTATCGCGGTGCTCGACGACGGGGCGAACCTCGTCGCCTTCCACCGGATGGACGACGCGCTCCTCGCCAGCGTCGACATCGCACGGAACAAGGCGTACACGGCGGTGACGCTGAAGATGGACACCGAGGCGGTGTGGGAGGCCGCTCAGCCCGGAGAGTCGTTGTACGGGATCGGCGAGACGAACGACGGCCGGATCGTCACCTTCGGCGGCGGAATCCCCCTGGAAGCCGACGGGACGGTGGTCGGCGGGGTCGGCGTCTCCGGCGGGAGCGTCGAGGAGGACGTGACGGTCGCGTCGGCCGCGGTCGAGGCGTTCGACACGGCGTAGCGGTCCACCACGGGGCCGCCCGTTACTGGGCTCTCCCGGCGATCGAACCGGGCTCGACGGGGAGACTCGCGCAGGCGGCCGTCAGTAGGTGGGGTTCTCCTCCGGCACGCCGTCGCGCGCGTTCACGAGCCGGGCCAGCACGAACAGGAGGTCGGACAGCCGATTCAGGTACGTGATGGCCTCGCCGTTTATCTCTTCCTCGTTGGCGAGGTAGACGGCCCGTCGTTCGGCCCGACGACAGACGGCGCGTGCGTGGTGGAGCCGCGCACCGGCGTCGCCACCGCCGGGCAGGACGAACGACGTGAGCGGGTCGAGTTCTTCGTCGGCCGTGTCGATCCACTCTTCGACGGCCTCGACGTGTGTGTCGCGGACGACGGGGTCGTCGTCGTCGGGGTCGGGGTTGGCCAGATCCGCCTGGACGATGTGCAGGTGGTTCTGGACCGTCGTGAGCCATCCGTCGACGTCGTCGTAGCCGGTCGGGCGGACGCGTCCGATCAGGCAGTTCACCTCGTCTACGTTGCCGTAGGCCTCGATACGTGGGTGTGCTTTCGAGACCCGGGAGAGGTCCCGGAGATCGGTCTCTCCCTCGTCGCCGCGGCGGGTGTATATCTTCATGGGTTGGGTGAGAACTCCGTGGTTCGTGTCGCGTGTTCGACCGACGCCGGCGAGCCCCCTCGCGGGAGCCACCGGGCGTCTCGCGCGGGTGAGTAGCGCCCGGACGCGTCAGTCGTCGAAACGTACACGCAGGACGGCCGGCCGACGCATAAACGTGCGGGCCGCGCGTGCGAGTCGCGAGTCGACGCGGGTCGGTAGCCGCCAGCCGGCGCGTGCGTGTCGATCACTGCCGGTCGGGGGCTCGGACGGTCGACATGGATCGCACCAGTGGTCGGTGAGAGCGCACATTTATCACCCGTGCATCTCTGACTAGCGTGCATGTCCAAAGTCGAAGTCTCGTTGCCGGACCGCATCGACAGCGAGATCCGCCGGCTCGTCGACCAGGGCGAGTTCGTCAACCAGGACCAGGCCGTCGAGGAGCTGCTCTCGATGGGGATGTCCGCGTACAACACCACGACGGACACCCAAGAGCCCGAACAGAACCTCTTCTCACAGGCCGTCGAGGATCAGCAAGACCCCGCCGCGACCGACACGGGCGACGACTACTCGTTCTGACGGCCCGGCCGACCGTTCGACGTGGACGCGCGTCCCCGCCGCGGTGGACTCATGTGCCGGACGGCCCTACCCGGAGCCATGCGGCCCGTGCTCTCCGAGGACGAACGGAGTCGGCTCGACGACCGGCCCGATCGGACGTTCTACGACCAGCCGCGGTTCGTCACGCACGCCGACGACGCGTTCCTCGACCGGCTGACCGACCTCTACGACGAGGTACTCGCCCCCGGTGACCGCGTGTTCGACGCGATGGGCAGCTGGGTGTCGCACCTCCCCGAGGAGTCGTACCACGTGGTCGGCCACGGACTCAACGCCGACGAACTCGCGGCGAACGCCCGTCTCGACGAGTGGTTCGTCCAGGACCTGAACGCCGATCCGGCGCTCCCACGACCCGACGCCGCGTTCGACGCCGTGCTCTGTGCGCTCTCCGTCCAGTACCTCCAGTTCCCCGCCCGCGTCTTCGCCGAGTTCCGCCGCGTGCTCGCGGCCGACGGGGTTCTCGTCGTGAGCTTCTCGAACCGGCTGTTTCCGAGGAAGGCCGTCCGGGCGTGGCGCGCCGCCTCGATGGACGGACGCGTCGACCTGCTCCACCGCTATCTCGACGCCGCTGGCGGCTTCGACCGCCGGACCGTGCTCCGCGAGCGGCCGGGGGCCGACCCGTTCTACGCGGTCGTCGCCCACGCGACCTGACGCCACCG
Organism: Salinigranum salinum; assembly: GCF_009176545.1. Classification (GTDB taxonomy): domain Archaea; phylum Halobacteriota; class Halobacteria; order Halobacteriales; family Haloferacaceae; genus Salinigranum; species Salinigranum salinum. Next base: position 1,626,319 of record NZ_VTOJ01000001.1, read on the forward strand.
TGACGGGCCGAACGCAGGCGTGCAGGCGTTCGACCGGGTCGGTTCCTCTGTCGCGCCGCGCCGCCGTCAGCTCTGGAACGGTTCGTCGTCGCGGTGGTTGTCGACGTTCTCCTGCTCGGCCGCCTCGTCCGCGCGGTGGTTCGCCTGCGGGTCCACGACCTCGTCGTAGTGGCGTTCGGAGGCGCGCCGTCGTTCCGTTCGTCGCTCGTCGGCCAGGTCAGGCTCCTCGTCGGTCTCGGCCACACGGTCGCGGTCGACGAACGCGAAGTCAGCGCCGTCGACCAAGAGGGCGAGACGACCGTTCTCGAACGCGGTGAAGAACCTCGTCCACTCGATGCGGTCGTCGGGGTCGTCCGCGAAACTGAAGCCGACCGGTACGCCCGACTCCGCCCGTGAGCGGATGGGGATCGCCCCATGCGTCTCGGCCCACGTCCTGATGGTGGCGTCGTCGATCAGTACCGCTCGCGAACCGGGTTTCGGATCGGTCACGTTCGAACGTGTGGGCGTCCGGTGTCCAAGCGACGATGCCTGCACTCGCAGGCGGCGGACGTCTCCCGGCGTCCCGTGATCAGAACGAGTCGTCGGCCGTCGCGGTCGTCCCGGTCCCACGGTCCGTGTACTCCTCGCGGCCGACGGCCTCCGAACCGACGAGCGCGTAGACGGCGTCGACGACCGCCTCGCTCGACTCGAACGTCGTCGACTCTCGCGGGGCGAGCACGGTACGGAGGGTCGTCCGTCCGCCTTCGAGATCCAGCGTCCGGTCACCGTACGTGGCCAGGAGTTCGTCCTCCGTGACGGGGTAGTCGAGCCGTTCGAGGTCGTCGCCGAGGCCACGGAGATCGATACCGCCGATCCGGTCGTCGGTCGAATCGTTCACACGAGCGTCGAGACGTTCCTCGGAGGTGTCACTGCTGCCAGCACGTGCAAGGTCGGAGGCGCTCGGCCGGATCGACGACCGGAACCCCGTGCTGCCCGGTTCGCCGACCGGAGACGATCGATGGCTGCGTCACGTCTGTCTCCGGTCCGGCTCGTCCGTCCGAGTCTCCTCGGGGGTCACTGCGGATCGGATCGTGTCGATGTCGGCGACCGCCCCCAGGTCGTCCACGGAGGGGCGATCCGCTCCGTCGACGTCCTCGCCGGCCGCGACACCGCTCGTCAGGATGCTCCTGATCCCCTCCTCGACGCTCATGTCGACGTCGTAGATCCGGGAGCGAGGGACGTGCGTGAGGAACCCCCCGGTGACGGGGTTGGGTGCCATCGGGAGGAACATCGTGACCATCTCCTCACCCCCGGTCGCCGTCTCGACCGACGTCGGCGACGGCCCCGTCTCGAAGCCGATCACGTAGAGGTCGTCGCCGAGACACTGGACCAGTTTGACCTCCTTGAAGTCGTCGGCGTCGTTGTCGAGCATCGCGTCGCTCATCCGCCGGAAGCTCCCGTACACCGTGCCCACGCCCGGGATGGAGGTGATGGCGAGGTCGACGTAGTCGATGACCATCTCGCCGTACCGGTTGTGGCCGACGGTGCCGACGAGCACGACCACGCTCAGGAGGACGATGACCGTGACGAGTTCGGTGAAGAAGTCGACCACGTTCGAGTACAGCCCCAGTTCGACCAGGAGCACGCCGAACTCCGAGCGCGCGAACCAGCCGATGACGTCGAGCCACTGCAGGAGGGCGATGACGGGGCTGAGGGCGTCCGTGAGGAGATCGACCGTCATGTCGATCAGGTAGATCGTGATCACGACCGGAACGAGGATGGTAAAGCCGGTCAGCAGCACTTCGAGCGCCGTCTGGTAGACACCTTTGCTCGCCTCGACCGGCGTGGACGACGTCCGCGGGTCGTTGCTCACGAGTGCACCTCGTCCGGAGCGGGTCGCGTCCCGAGCGGTTCTGTTTCTCTTTCAGTCATGGAGTAACCGTGTCGTTCCGTGGTATAAGCGCTTCAGCTTGCACGTCCCGACGGGTGAGTCGGTACGGTTCCGGTGCGGGCCCGTGCCGAACGCTTAACAGCCCCACCACACGAACCGGCGACAGCATGGGAGCGACACTGCTGTCGAGCGTCGTCGCCGGGATCAGGTACGACCTCCGAACGCTCCACGGTCTCTGGATGGCGCTGGCCTTCCCGCAGCTCCGGGAGTCACATCCCGTGATGGGCCGGTGGCGACCCGAGACGACTGCCCAGGAGGCGGCCTACCGGGGGTGGGCCGTGCTCGGCGGGATCGGACTCCTGATCGGCTATCCGTTGACGGTGCTCGGGTTCGCGATCCGGTTTTACGTCCGCCGTCTCGACCGGACCACGACGCGACTCGGTGTCGTCGGCACCGTGATCCTGGCGGTGCTCGTCTGGGGTGCACTGACCGCGGTCGCGCGCCTTCGGTTCTCCCCGGAGGGGTTCCTGGCCGTCGCCGCCGCGGGGTCGGTGGCCGTCGTCGCGACGGTCCTCGCGCTCGGGTTCGCCCGGCTGGGCGGGCGACTGACGACGGTCGTGTTCGCGTATCCGCTCGCCGTCGTCGCCGTCTTCCTCCCGCCGGTCGTCGCCGCGCTGTACTCCCCGACGCTCGCGGGCGTCGTCTTCCCCGAGAGCGACTCGCTCGCCATCTGGCTGCTCGACAGCGTGCTCGTGGTCGGAAACCTCAACGCGCTGCTCAGAGCCCGGTTCGAACTCGTCGGCTTCGCCTACGTGGGGATGTGGAGCGGGATCGCCGTCCCGATCGGCTGGACGCTCGGACTGCTGGTGACGCTCGCGAACCTGGTGCGGCCGAGCGGAGACGCCGACGAAGACGCCGACGCGTAGCCGAAACGGGACACGCACGGCTGTCGGCGGCCGAGAGCGACGACGTGGCGTGTTCCAGTTCCCCCCCCCGCTCGATGGACCGAGCACGCCCCCCGTCCCGCGGCCCTGCGGTAGGGTTATGTCGTTTCGTGTACACTGTTAACACGATACGTGTGACCGGAGGGGGATATCGATGACAGAGACAGAGAGACCGGGCGTCACGACGGGGCAGTCAGAGAGCGAGACCACACACGAGCCGTGGTACACGCGTCGTCGGGGCATCGTGATCATCGGGTTCTACGCCGTGTTGACGGCGTTCGCGGGGCTGATCGCCATGGGGTACACCGATCCGGTCCTCGTCGAGGAGAGCTCGTACTACCAGGAGAACCCGATCGCGATCCCGCCGTACATCTACGTCTACGCGTTCATGGGGGCGATGGCGTACGTGTTCACGACGCTCCTCGTCAACGTCGACGCCGATACGAAGACGATCGCCCGCATCGGCCTCCGCGTACCCGCCGCGCTGTTGCTCGTGACCGGCGTCTACCTCCTCGGGTCGATGCTCGAACTTGTTCCGGGGACGCCGGCCGAGAAGGCGGGCCTGGCGTTCCTGGTCGGGCTGTTCGTCAAGCACGCCCTGAAGGGGCTCTCGACGATCTCGATGCGGATGTATCCCGGCGAGCCGAAAGAGCTGTTCAGGGAGCGTCCGGGGACCTGAGACGGATTCGCTGGCAGGTAAAGCGGGACGCGTCTCGGTTCGTACACGCGAGCGGCGGGTGATGACGGCGGAGCCAGACCCGGCCCCGACGACCGATCCGAACGCTTTAGTCGGAGTCGACCGGCCCGCCGCCCTCGTTCGCTCCGCTGTCCGTCGTTCCGTCCGTGTCCTCGGCCAGCTCGGACACCGCGGCGTCGACGAGCGTGACGCCGTCGACGTCGGTGACGACGATCCGCTCGCTCTCGCCGGACCAGATCGGCTCCGTCGCGCCCCAGGACACCACGCCGGGCCGTTCGGGGACGTCTCCCGTGACGAGCGTGAGCGACGCGCCCGGGGCGATCCCGACGCCCCAGTCGAAGGTGTACTCGTGACCGCGGTCGCTCCGAACCGTGACCCCGGAGAGGTCGAACTGTCTCTCGCCGGGGTTCTCGAACACGACGGTCTCTCGACCGAGATCGCGCACCCCGGAGGGGAGGACGGTGATCCGGTCGATCAGGAGGTCGTCGGAGCGGGAGTCGTCGTCGCGGTCGGTGTCGTCCCAGTCGGTCTCGATGCCGGGGTCCTCGATCGCGACCTGGACGGTCAGCACGAGGATCAGCACGCCGACGGTCGCGACCACGAGTCGGGTGAACGGGGTGATCGGTCCACGGACCGGGACGAGCGCCTCGTCCGATCCCACCACGCCGGTGTCGGTGCCGACCGTGAGCGTCACCGACGCGGGACCGGCGGCGTCGAACGTGTAGGTGACTGTCGGCCCCGTCCGGTCGGTCTCCCCGTCGCCGTCGAAGTCCCACTCGTACGTGATGGGGCGGTCTCGGGGGAGATTCGTGGCCGACGCCTCGAACGTGACGGAGTCACCGACCGTCGGCCGCTCGGGCGTGAACGAGACGGAGACGTCCGGCGATGGCGTCTCGGTCGGTGTCGGCGTGGGGGTGGCCGTCGGCGTCTCGGTCGGTGTCGGCGTTGGCGTCTCGGTCGGTGTCGGCGTTGGCGTGGCGGTCGGTGTCGGCGTGGTAGTGGCGGTCGGTGTGGCCGTCGGTGTCTCGGTCGGCGTAGCCGTCGCGGTCGGTGTGGCCGTCGCGGTCGGTGTGGCAGTCGGCGTCGGCGTGGCAGTCGGCGTCGGCGTTAACGGTTCGACCGCGACGGAACAGGCGTGCCACAGGTCGGGTGAGTTCTGGTCGTCTTCGCCCCGGTACGCGGGCCACAGGACCCAGGTACCCCCGGAGACGGTGATCTCGGTGTCGACGGAGACGATCTCGCCTTCCTCGAGCGAACTCCCGCCGGCTGTCCGTCCGTACGCCCCGTCTCCCTCCGGACTTTCGGTGCTCACGAAGACGCCTTCGTCGGTGAAGTTGAACGGGTCGCTGTCGACGTTCCGCAGCGAGAACGTCACTCGAAGTTCGTCGCCCGCGCGGACCGGGTCCGTCGGCGCGATCACGAGGAAGCTCCCGAGCTCGAGTTCGTGGTCGGTCGGGTCCGATCCCTGGGACGAACACACGACGTTGGCGCGCTGTTGCTGTGCGTCGGCCACCCCCCAGAGCACGCTACAGCACAGGACGAGGACGACGAGTCGACTGGCGACGGTCAGCCAGCGCGCTCGTCTCTCGGTGTCTGTGGACACGGATCCGGTCTCCGTCCGGACAGAGAACACCTAGACGCATATACATGATCGGAGGTGACAGCGGCACCGACTGTCGGGGCTGGAGGGAACGTCGAGTCCGGATCGAACGTCGAATCGGGATCGAACGTCGAATCGGGACCGAACGTCTGGTCCGGACGGATCGTCGACGCCCGAACCGACCGGCCGCCTCACGCGTCCGTCGTCGGGCCGATCCGGACGAACGGTGCCTCGGATGGAACGCCGTCGCGGAGGACGAACAGCAGGTAGTAGCCGGGCGGCAGGAGGTTCGGCTCGTCGGGGACAGACAGCGCGAGGACACCGTCGCGTCGGTCGTCGATCGGGAGTTCGACGAGGCGCTGGTCGGTGTTGAGACAGTGCGTCGTCGACGACTGCCGGATCACGACGACCTCGTCCACGTCGGCCGCGTCCGGCGTCTCGACCTCGAAGGGTTGCCCGTAGTCGACGTGGTCGGGGGCGGTGTCGACGGTCGGTCGCGGCCCCCTGAACAGGTACGGCGGCCGGTACGTCTCGATCCGGAGTTCGTCGACCCGGCGCGCCGGATTGCTCCCTGCCGTGAGGACCCGCCCGTCGGGGAGCAACAGCGCGTTCGAGTGGTAGAGTCGGTCGACGGCCATCTCGGCGAGCCGCGTCCACGTCTCGGTCTCGGGGTCGAACAGTTCGGCCTCGTGGACGGCGTTCGGTGCCGGCGCGACCTCACCCGTCTCGGGGTCGTAACCAGCGTCGTGGACGTGGCCCTTCTTGCCAGTCCGACCGCCCATCACGAACACGGAGCCGTCGGGGAGCAGGACGGCGTACGCGTAGTACCGGGCGTGAGCCATCGGCTCGACGGACCGCCACCGGGGCGTCGGTGCGCCGAGGTCGATGAGCTCGGTGTTGGCGACCGCCTCGTCCCCCGTCGGCGTCCCTCCGCCCGCGAGGAGCACGCGTGGGCGGTAGTCGTCCTCCGGTCGCAGGGGGAGGAGGACGGACGCGCCCTCCTCGCGCTCCTGTTCGTTGGGGAGACCGTAGTCAGTCCACTCGCACGTCTCCAGGTCGAGGACCGCCGTCGGGAACGCACCCAGCGAGAACGGGAACGTGTAGTGGGTGTTGTACGATCCCGCGTAGAAGACGGTGCCGTCGGGGAGGAGGTGTAGTCGCGGGTACAGCGGGAGCCACCGGCCGGCACCGCGAACGACCTGCCACCCCTCGCCCGGCGTGTACCGCTCGAGTTTGCGGAGGACGACCCACGGTGGATACTTGCTGAACCCGGCCGCGGTCAACACGCTCCCGTCGCCGAGCGTCACCAGCGTCGGATACCACCGACCGGCGTGGAGGTCCTGTACCCGCGTCCACCGCTCGTCGTCGGGGTCGAAGACGTACGCCTGATCGAGGCCGCTGAACGGCGGGAAGGCGGGCTCCTCGGGCAGCCCCGGGATGGCTGACAGGTCGGGCAGGGGGATGCCGCCGTCGTAGCGGTACGTGCCGCCCGCGGCGAGGAGTCGACCGTCGGCGAGGAACGTGTGGCCGACGCAGAAGAGGTCGCCGCCCAGCTCCTGCTCGACGACCTCGACGGTGCCGCTCTGTGGGTCGAACAGCTCCGCGGGGTGTGGGTCGTGGAGGTGGTACTCGTCGTTGCCCGAGCCGCCGAAGGCGAGCACCTTCCCGGTGTGTAACAGGGCGATGTGGATCGGGAGGTGTTCGAATCGGTGTTCGACGGGCTCCCACTCCCCGCGCTCCGCCGGTGGACCGGTGTCGTCTGGCATCTCCAACGAGTTAGAACGTCTACAGGTCGTATAAGCGTATGCCTCCGGTGGCGACCGTCGGCGGGAGTGGTTTCGTCCTCCCCGCCGTTGGTGGAGTATGTTCGATGCACGTGCGCGCCAGTATCTCGCCGCCGCGCCGCTCGGTCGGCTGGCGACGGCCGACGTCGCGGCCCGTCCCCACGTCGTCCCTGTCTGTTTCGCGCTCGTCGGGGACGACCTCGTCACGCCGATCGACGAGAAACCGAAGGCCACCGCCGTCGACGACCTGCGGCGGCTCAGGGACGTCGCCGAGAACCCACGGGTGGCGCTGGTGGTCGACCACTACGCCGACGACTGGTCCCGGCTCGGCTGGCTCCTGGTGCGTGGGACGGCCGTCCGGGTCGATCCCGACGACTCGTTCCACCCCAGAGGGGTGACCGCGCTCCGGGCCAAGTACGACCAGTACGCGGACCACGCGCTCGAGGAACGGCCGCTCCTCCGGATAGAGCCCGCGAGCGTCCTGACGTGGGGGCGTCTCTCACATCCGACCGACGCGGGTGAACGCGACGGCGAGAGCACGGGGTCGTTCGACGACGGCAGCAGCGAGGGCGAAGACTCGACAGGGACGAGATGAATCGACGGCGCGGGCGTCGAGCGCGAGCGCGACCTGGGCCGTGGACGAGAGCGTCCCTCGATCAGTCGTCGACGAGCGATCCCATGACCGCTTCGGCAGTCGCGGGCGTGTCGAAGTCGTGGAAGTGTTCGCCCTTCTCCTTCGTGAGGACGTTGAGGGCGGCCGCGGCACCGTCGCCGGCGGAGATCACCGCCTGCCACTCCTCGGCGCGGACCATCGCGCCGGTGGCGTAGGCGTTCTCGACGGAGGTCTCCATCGTGACGTCGACGTCGACGACGTCGTCGTCGGTGAACGCACAGCCGAGGTCTTCGGCGAGGTCACGGTTCGCCCCCGTCGCGAGCACGACGTAGTCGGCGGTGTGTTCGTCGCCCTCCGCGGTGACGGTGAACCCGTCGTCGGTCGCGTCGATCGCCGTCACTTCGGCGTCCTGGTGTCGGTCGACGCCGAAGTCGTCGACCTGTTCGCGAAGGACCGCGAGGTAGTTCGAGCCGTCGATGGAGCCGATGCCGGGGTAGTTGAACAGGTGGGCCTTGTGCATCCACGTCCCGTCGGTGTCGAAGACGGCGGTGTCGAGTCCGTTCTTCGCGGTGAACAGTGCGGCGCTGAGGCCGGCGGGGCCGCCGCCGACGACGAGTACGTCCGTCATATGCGAGTGGCCGTCCTCCAGCAGGATAAAACCCGGAGGGAGTGGTAGCCGGACGGCACAGCCGCGGTCTCAGACCGGATCGGAGTACCACTCGGAGTCGTCGTCGAGGTCGAGGTCGTCGTCCTCGGTCGTGAGCTGGACGTACGCGCGGGAGACGACGGCGACGCCGAAAACGGTCGTCACCACGCCGAGCACGAGGCCGACGAGCGTCGCGAGGATCGGGGGGCCGGCGAGTCCGACGAGCCCGCCGATCGCCGCGACGAAGACCCCGACGACGAACACCACCAGCGCGAGCGTGAACAGTTCGAGCCGGTGACCCGAGGTGAGCTCCCAGCTCGCGGCGAGGGCGTCGAGGAAGTTCTCGTCTTCGACGGCGATCTCCTGACGGACGAAGAGGAACGAGATCGCGAGGAAGATCCCGGGGACGATCAAAAAGAGGAGACCGACGCCGACCAGGATCAGGACGACGACGCCACCGACGAAGCCGTTGAGCGTGGCCACGACGATGTTCCGGCTGACGAACTCCCGCGGGATCGACGCCGTCTCGTCGCTGACGAGGGTGCGGACGGCGACGATCCGGATCGCCTCGGCGACGAACGCGAGCACGACCACCAGCACGAACGCGACGGACAGCGGCACCGGGAGCGCGAGCGGGGTCTGTTCGGCACCGGGAAGCGCCGTGGGACCGGCCACCGCGTCGGGGGGGAGCTGGTCGAGCTGTCGCTGCAGCACGCGAGTCGCGGCGGCCGAGAGCGTCTGTCCGGCGACCGAGTCGATCAGACCGAACACGAGGAAGACGAGCATGAGGACCAGTCCGTTCCGTTCGAGGGTCCGACTCAAACCGTCGGAGAGGGCCTTCGTGATATCCAGGGACATCGGTTACACGTACCGGATCGCACGTCGGCGTGTTAACGATTGCTGGTCGGGAGACCGTCGACGACAGCCCCCTCGTCACGACGGGAGCCGGCGTCGACGCGTCTCGAGTCTCGAGTCTCAACGCCCGGTCACGCGGCCCGAACCGGTTCCGCGCCGACACGCCGGGCCGTCTCGTTCTGGGCCTCGGCGACCCAGGCTGGTGGAGTGAGTGGCTCGTCCTCGGTCGGACGATGTGTGACGTCGATCCGGACGGTCGAACCGGTCGACGGATGCTGGTACCGGGCACTGAGATCGGTGACGAGCCCCTCGGGGGTGACGGTGGTGGTCGCCCGGTAGTCGTTCGTCTCCCCCGCGAACTCGGCGGGCTGGCCGGTCGCCGTCACCCGGTAGCGGACGGTCCCGTCGAGCGTCACGCGCTCGACCCGGCTGTCGGGGGTGTTCAACGAGGTGCCGATCACGGCGCGCGAGAGCGCCGCCAGTCTGTCCGACCCGGACTGGCGGTCGGACGCGAGCACGTGACGGTACGTCGTCACGCCATCGACGGTCGTTCGCCGGTACTCTCCGCCGGCGTCGCCGTACGCGTCGAGGCGGTACGTCGTCGTCCCGTTCCCGGACTCCGCGGCGGTCGTCCGATCGACGCGGTACCGGTAGTTCCCCCGGGCGTCCACGTGGAGCTCGACGCGGCTCTCGTCGTCGTCGCCGAGGGCGGCCTGACGTGCGACGAGACTCGTCCGGCGGCGCGGACCCGACACGGTGACGACCGTCGACGACGGGCCGCGCCCGGCGGCTGCGACGTGCGCGTCGACGAGCGCGTCGACGTCGGTCACGGCGTCCTCGGAGAGTCCCGGCGGGGGGTCGACCAGTCGGGCGTCCGATTCGGCGAGTGCCGCCCACGAGCCGGGCTTCAGCCCGGCCGACTCGATCGTGGACGCGTCGACGACCGGGTCGGCTCCCTCGTCGATCGGCGCCGACCCGGCGAGACCGCCGAGCACGACCACGACGCCGAGCCCGAGGACGGCGACGCCGACGCTGGCCGCGACGAGCCCGGGACGGACGCGTTCGGTCCGGGGGCGCTGGACTAGACCGAGAACAGCCCCGTCCCACCACCCCGCCAGGCTCCGGCGATCCTCGGCGCTTCGTTCGTCGCCGCTCGCGCTCCGTTCGTCGCCGCTCGCACTCCGTTCGTCACCATCCGCACTCCGTTCGTCGCCGTCCGCACTCCGTGCGTCTTCGCGGTCGTCGCTCCCATTCCCGTCCTCGTCGGGGTCGTCACTCGCACCGCTCTCGTCCTCACTGCTGTCGTCGCGTGCGTCGCCGCGTCCATCGTCGCCGTCGGCAGTGGCGGCGGCGGAACGACTGGCGCTGTCGGTCCCCTCGGGGTCGCCACCGCCGGCGTCGCCCGTGTCGGTCCGAGTACCGGGCGGCCGCCCCGGTTCCTCCTCGGTGAGATCGAGACCGAACTGGTCGCGGTACACGGCGTTCGCCGTCTCGCGGTCGAGACCGTAGAGGAGTCGGTTCCGGAGGTCGTCGGGCCCGACCACGCGCGCGTTCACTTCCCGTGCCCTCTCCCGGACCGCCGGCGTGTCGAACGGAACGACGAGATCGTCGACGGGATCCGACGGCGTCCCGGCGACGGCGACGGACATCAGGCGGGTCGTACCTCCCTTCTCGACACGGATCACGCGACCCTCACGGGACGTCTCCCACCCGCCGGCGGCGAAGAGCGCGGCGACGAACGCCGCCTGCGTCGCCGGTGGCTGGTCTCGGAACCGACGGGCGAACGCCGCCCGGGAGGGGACGCTCATCCCCAGGGATACGCGTGTGACGGGTACAAACGTTTGGGGGTCTGACGCGCCGACGACACGGAACCCGCACGCGCGAACGGCGTCGGACACGGCGAACGGATCGCCCGAGTGCGTTCGAGGTGGATACGAACCCGACCGACACGAGTGGGAGAGTCGAACGCAGTGACCGATCCGAGGCTGTTCGACCCGAGGTCGTCGGTGGCTGTCGACGACGGGTGTCGGGATCCGTCTCGTCCGGTCTGTCGTGAGTCACTGCCGGACGTCGCCGGAACGGTCGGCGGAGTACGGTAGACAGTTACACCGGGACGTCTCAGGTGCCGACCGCGAAGACGCGGGCGACGCAGTTGTCGCTCAGCTCTGTCCGCTCGTGGAGCGTCTCGCTGTCGACGACGTCGACCTGCCGGCAGCCACGGGACTCGAACACGTCGCGGTAGTTCCGCGGGAAGAAGACGCGGTCGTCCGTCGTCTCGTTCTCGACCGTGACCAGCCAGTCGGCGGTGACGCGGACGAGTTCGTCGAAGACGAACTCGCTGGTGGGGTGGAGGTGTGCCAACACCGTGACGGCGGCCGTCGCATCGACGCCGTCGGACGGGAACTCCCAGATCTCGTGTTCCAGTGACCCCCGTCGGACGTCGGTGGCACGGAACGTCGGTTCGTACGTGGTCTCGAACAGCGCGAGCATCTCGGGGTTGAGTTCGATCGCCGCGAGGTCCCGGTAGCCGCGGTCGTGGAGGTGTGCCAGGTTCGCACCCGCACCGCACCCCACCTCGAGGACCTGGTCGGAGGGTGTCGTGCGTGGCTCGAGGAGTTCGAGGAGTACCTCGCTTCGGGGGAACGAACCGACGTAATTGCTCGGCTGCTCCCACGGGTCACTTGGGTCGAGCCAGTAGTCGTGGACGACGTCGCGTGCCAGGGTCGTGTCGGACGACATCACCGTCTGGTTAGGATATCGACTCAAAAGAGTTCGTACGGGCGACACGCAAATTTGGCTGTTTCTATATGTACATTCTGACGTTCATCGTGAGAAATAAGTTGTGTCCAGACACGCGCCGGCGGATCGGTCGCCACCGTCGACACGGACGCTAGCGGCGGGACACCGGCCACCGACAGGGTGAGTCGACGTCACCGACCGTGGGATGCGACAGTCCGGGGCCACGACTGCCGGCCGCTAGGGTCGCCACCGGCGGCGTCGAGGGAGTTGTCTCCGAAGCTATCGCGACACTCGCGGTGCCGACCCTGGACGGGGCGAACTGAAGCCGCGACCTCGGGCCCACACTGCCTCCGGCACCGGTAGGGAGGGTGCGTCGAGAACGATCCCTCCGGAAGAACCAGCCGGACGGGTTCAGGACCGCACGTCGAGCGTCGGTTCCCGGGCGAACGACTCGACCGAGCCGCGCGACTGGATGATGTTGAACGCGGTGACGAGATCGGAGCGGGAGACGAGGCCGACGAACTCGCCGGTCTCGTCGACGACCGGGAGACGACCGACACCGCGCTGTTGCATCGTCGAGATCGCCTCCATGGCGTCGGCGTCGGGAGAGATGGTCGCGAGATCGTCGGACATCACGTCGTCGACGCGGTAGGCGTCGCGTTCGACGTCGCGGACCCCACGGGCGTCGTCGAGCGTGACCATCCCCACCAGCGTGCCGCCGCGCATCACCGGGTAGCCGGTGTGGCGCTCGCGGAACATCCGCTCCATCAGGTCGGCGACCGAGGTGTGCTCGTCGACGACGTGGAGGTCCTCGCGCGGGGTCATGATGTCGCGGACGGTGACGTCCTGGAAGGCGGCTTTCATCACCGTCTGCTGGGCTTCGCTGGAGGCGCCCATGTAGATGAAGAAGGCCAGCGCGACGAGGAAGAGGTTGGCGAAGAGGCCGAAGATCCCCAGCAGGAACGCGAACAGTTTGCCGACCTCGGCGGCGATCTGCGTCGCGCGGGCGTGCGGGCGATTGCGGGCGAGGAGCGCCCGGAGGACGCGTCCCCCGTCCATCGGGAAGCCGGGGAGCATGTTGAACACCGCGAGCGCGACGTTCGTCAGCGCGAGGTAGCCCAGGACGAACAGCGCGGGGTCGCCGAGCGGGAGCGCGACGAAGCCGGCGTAGGAGACGACGCCGATGAGGACGCTCACGATCGGGCCGGCGATGGCGATGGTGAACTCCTGCTTCCAGTCCTCGGGGATCTCGGTGAAGCGGGCGACGCCGCCGAAGAGCCAGAGGGTGATCGACTCGATCTCGTAGCCGTAGCGCATGGCGACGAGCGAGTGACCGAACTCGTGGAGCAACACACCGAGGAAGAGGCCGAGCGCGGCCGCGCTCCCCAGGATCCACCGCATCGACCCCTGCGTGAGCGGGTCGGGGGCGATGGCGGTCCCGAACAGGCCGTTGATGACGCCCGTGAGGTTCGAGACGTCGGAGCCGATGAGCCAGGCGAACAGCGGGAGCACCAGGAGGAAAGTGATGTCGAGGCGGATGGGGATGCCGAACGCGCTCCCGATACGAATTCCTCGCATGGGTGGAGGTAGTCGGGGAGAGTTCTTAAACGGACGTGTCTCGGGTGTCCGGCAGCTGGTTGGTGAGCCGCGGTGGGGGGACGGAGACGACGGCCCGAAACGCAGCCCCTGACGGTCGGTGGATTCGACGGTCGCCGCGCTCGACAAGAGTAAAGAGTCCGGTCCGAGTTGGGTGCCGTGGGGTAGAGTAGAGAATGCCACACAAGATCCTCGTCCCGTTCGAGATCCCCGGCGCTGAGCCGCTCTCGCCGGTGCTGGTTCGGGATCTGGCGTCGATCGAGATCGTCGCGCTCGGGCACTACGGCCTTCCCGAACAGACGCCGCCCGACGCCGCCCGCGAGCAGTTCCTCGACGACGCCCGGCGCGAACTCGACGAACTCACGGCGAACCTCCGGGAGGCTGGGGCGACCGTCACGACCCGGGTCGTCTTCGGCAAGGACCGGTCGAAGACGATCGACCGCGTCGCGGTCGAGGAGAACTGCGACGCGGAACTCGATCCCGCCCCGGCCGACGAGATCGACCGGATACTCGTGCCACTGGTGGACGCGGGGAACCTCGATCGGCTCACGGACTTCGTCACCGCGCTCGTCGACGACGAGACGACGGAGATCACGCTCTTCCACGTCGTCGGGGAGGACGAGGACGTGGCCGAGGCGGAGTCGATGCTGGAGAGAGCGCGCAGCGGGCTGATCCAGCGGGGGTTCGACCCCGATCCGACGCTGCAGGGGTTGGAGCCCGAGTCGATCCACACCTCGGTCGTCGAGTCGAACGATCACAAGGAGGCGATCCTCCAAGCCGCCGACGACTACGACGCGGTGGTGATGGACGAGACGGACCCGGACGTCCCGGAACGCATCTTCGGCACGCTGCCGGACCGGATCCGCAACCGGACGGGCGACCCGGTGATCGTCGTCCGGCGGAACATCTGAGGCCGAGGGTGAGCGTCGTCTCCCGATCGCCACCGAACGGGACGGACGTCGGGACCGACGGAGGCGCGGTCCGCAACCGGACTGGGCGTCACTCGCTGCGGGCCACGGGAGTGGATCACGCCGTCCCGTGTGGGATCGAGACGACCGGGACCGTCGCCCGCGTCATCAGCGACCGTGCGGTGTCGCCGGTCAGGAGCCGAAGGAGGAGCCCCTTCTCCTGTGGCGAGAAGACGATGGCCGTGGCGTCGGTCTCCGTCGCCGTCTCCACGATCGACGTGACGACGTCGGAGCCGTACGCCTTCCGCGTCTCGACGACGACGTCCTCGTAGTTCTCGCTGACGGTCTCGAAGAGCCGTTCGGCCTCCTCCGCCTGGAGGTCGGCCGGTGACGGATCGATCCCTCCCTCCGTGACTTTGATCACGTGGACCAGGATCGCGACGCCACCGGCGTCGTCCAGATACGGGAGGATCGTCTCCCGTGCCCGCCTCACGTCCTCCTCCGAGGCGATCGGTACCAGGGCTCGTTCGAACGGCGTGACTGACGGTCGATCCGGCATACGTGCGGATTTGTCAAATCGAGTGTTAATTGTTTGGCAGTGGGCCGGGTGGCCGACGCGAGATCGACAACCGGTCTCTGCGCTAGCATCCGCCCGTGTTCACCCCTCGACCGCACCCGAGGTCCGATGCCTCGGCCGTGAGGCCGACTCCCGGTCGCGGGAGCACGCTCCCGACCCGTGGCGGGCGGTGGCTCCGTCGACCACGCCACCGACGGATTCGACCGCGCAGCCGCTCGACGACCGAGTCACACCGGTCGATCGAGACCTCTTCGCGTCGCCTTCGAGACGTACGAAGACATAATACGCTGTCACTATATACCATATTAATAGCATCCGATGAGCGACGATCTCGAGCGAGACCTGGGGCTGTACTCGGTCGTGGCGATCAGTATGGGCGCGATGATCGGGAGCGGCATCTTCGTCCTCCCCGCACTCGGGTTCAAGAAGGCCGGTCCCGCCGTAATCGTCGCGTACGTCCTCGCGGGGGTGGTGGTGTTGCCGGCGGCGCTCTCGAAGGCTGAGATGGCGACCGCGATGCCCGAGTCGGGCGGGACGTACCTGTACATCGACCGCGCGATGGGGCCACTGGCCGGGACCGTCGCGGGCATCGGCGCGTGGTTCTCGCTCGTGTTCAAGAGTTCGTTCGCGCTGGTCGGCCTGGGCGCGTACCTCCTCTTGTTCGTGAGCCTCCCGGCCGGCGCGGTCAAGCTCGTCGCGCTGGGGCTCGCAGCGCTCATCGTCGTCCTCAACATCGTCGGCACCGAACAGAGCGGCAAGCTCCAGGCGATCATCGTCACGGTCGTCGTCGCCGCGCTCGCGGTGTACGTCGTAGGCGGGGGGGTCAATCTGGAGCCGGCGCGGTTCCAGCCCTTCACTACGCAGGGGTCGGCCGGGATCGTCACGGCGGCCGCGTTCGTCTTCGTCTCCTACGCCGGCGTGACGAAGATCGCCAGCGTCGCCGAAGAGGTCGAAGACCCCGGGCGGAACATCCCCCTCGGGATACTCGGCTCGATGGGTATCATGATGGTCCTCTACGCGGCCGTCGTCGCCGTCGTGGTCGGGCTGAACGCGCCGGAGGTGCTCACGAAGAGCGGCCCGGGCGGGGGCGTCTCGCTGACGCCGATGGCCGACGGGGCCGGCGTGGTGTTGGGCAGCGTCGGGGTCGTCGGGATCTCCGTCGTCGCCGTGCTCGCGCTCACCAGCATGGCGAACGCCGGCGTGTTGGCCTCGTCGCGGTTCCCGCTCGCGATGAGCCGCGACTCGCTGCTCCCGAAGCGCTTCACCCGGATCGACCCCCGGTTCAAGACGCCACGGGCAGCCATCACGCTCACCGGCACGCTCCTGCTCGGCCTCATCGCGTTCGTCCCGGTCGTGGAGCTAGCGAAGCTGGCGAGCGCGTTCCAGATCCTCGTATTCGCCATCGTGAACGTCGCACTCATCGCGTTCCGAATGAGCGACGCGGAGATGTACCAGCCGACGTTCACCGCACCGGGCTACCCGTACGTGCAGGTGGTCGGCATCTTCGGCGGACTGGCGCTCCTCACGCAGATGGGCACTTTCCCCATCCTGGGCGCCGTCGGTATCATCGTCGGCGGCGTCGCGTGGTACTGGGTGTACGGCCGGGCACGGACCGACCGCGTCGGCGCGCTGAGCCTCGTCGTCCAGCGCCGGCGCGACGGCGTGAGCGAGACGGGACAGATCGAACCCGAGTGAGAGAGTCGGCGACAGCTCTTACTTCGGTGGTGCCGTGGATCCGAGCATGGCCGACGCCGACACGGAGATGGACACGGACACCGATGACGCCGACCACAGACCCTCCTCGCTCGTCCGCCGGGCGGAGGAGGTTGAGTACGAAGAGGTGAGTGCCGCCGAGGGGCTCAGAAAGGGCGTGCTCGTCTCCGACGCCGACGGCGCGCCGCACTTCGCCATCCGGCGGTTCACGCTCGCGCCCGGCGCCGAAGTGCCCAGACACACGAACGAGGTCGAGCACGAGCAGTACGTCCTCGCCGGCGAGTACGTCGTCGGCCTGGGCGACGAGGAGGTCACGGTCGCGGCGGGCGACGCGCTGTTGATCCCGGCGGGGACGGTCCACTGGTACCGCAACGAGAGCGACGAGGAGGGGGCGTTCCTCTGTGCGGTCCCCAACGGGGACGACGCGATCGAACTGGTCGACGGGAGCGACGACTGAGCGCCGGAGTGGTGACGCGGTCGGTCGGAGACGCGGTCGAATCGAGGAGGGGCTCGGAGTCGGTCCCGGCTCAGGCACAACGTCGATCGCGGATCGGGCACAACGTCGATCGCGGATCGGGCACAACGTCGATCGCGGATCGTCCGCCGCAACGGACCTCGGGACACGGTGTCCGGTGCGCGGCGAGAAGCCACCGCCTCCCCAGCCGATTCGCTCTCTCGCTCGCTCATCCCTCGCGCGACGACCTCGCGGCACGAGCGCCGCGAGGCCGCGCGCCACCCGCCGCTCCGTTCCGGAGGAGATGGTTCGTGTACCGCGCTCAACGACAGTCTCCTCTCTTCGACACCGCCCACCCACTGGCGTGCGCGGCTGGCGACTCCGGGGAGGCGTGACCCGTCCCCGTCGTGGTCGCTGGCCGGGTGGCAGGAGTCTGCTCGCCACGAACCGGCTCCGCACGCGGCCGACGGCGAGACGAACCGCTGAAATACCCCGTTCCCATATTCGTACTCGTGTCACAGCAGGTCGGGCAGGTCGACACGCTGTTCCTCCACGAGGCGGGCGACGACTTCCTCGTCGAGGTGCGGCGGGACGGCAAGCGGGTGTTCCACGCGGTCCTCGAACTGAAGGAGACCTCCGCGGGACCTCGTCCGGCGAAGTTCCGGGTGAAACGCGGCTCGTCCGAGGAGCCGCGCGACCCGGGGCAGTTCGTCGAACTCGCCCGGCGCGCCGCCCGCATTCGGATCTCCCAGCAGACCTCGAAACGCGCCCGCACCAAGCTGAAAGAGATGCTCGACGGCTACCAGCTCGAGGGCCTGACGGTGCGAACGTGTCGCTACTGCGCCTCCGACGGTCGCTACTCGCCGATCACCGACGACACGGCGATCAAGGCCGACCGCGACTACATCTGTCCCGACTGCGCCCGCCGCGAACTCCAGCGGGAGCTGTCGTACTCGGGGTCGATCACCGGTGCGGCGAAGGAACGGCTCGAGGAACTGCTGCTCGAGACGGGTGACCTCGACAAGGTGACGAACCTCCTGCAGGGCGGGCTCAACCCCGACCTCACGAAGTTCGACGAGGTCTCCGCGACGGTCGACGACGTCGACCCCGTCCCCACGTCGTCGCTGGACCTCCACCCGACGCTGCAGTCCCGCGTCGAAGATCGCTTCGACACCCTCCTGCCGGTGCAGTCGCTCTCGGTCGAGAACGGCCTGTTCGAGCCCCGCGACCAGCTCGTCGT
The DNA here is from genome assembly GCF_009176545.1 of Salinigranum salinum. Lineage (GTDB taxonomy): Archaea > Halobacteriota > Halobacteria > Halobacteriales > Haloferacaceae > Salinigranum > Salinigranum salinum. The sequence continues at coordinate 1,644,555 of NZ_VTOJ01000001.1, forward strand.
GAGCGCCACCGCCACGGGCAAGACGCTCGTCGGCGAACTCGCGGGGATCGACCGCGTGCTGAAGGGGAACGGGAAACTCCTCTTTCTCGTCCCGCTCGTGGCGCTGGCCAACCAGAAACACGAGGACTTCGAGGAACGGTACGGCGACGTCGTCGACGTGACCATCCGCGTGGGCGCGTCGCGCATCTCCGACTCGAACGCCTCGTTCGACCCCTCGGCGGACGTCGTCGTCGGCACCTACGAGGGGATCGACCACGCCCTCCGGACGGGGAAAGACCTCGGCGATATCGGGACGGTCGTCATCGACGAGGTCCACACGCTCAAGGAGCAAGAGCGCGGCCACCGTCTCGACGGGATGATCTCGCGGCTCAAATACTACTGTGAACGCCGACAGCGGGCGACGGAGGGGTACGACGGCGCGCAGTGGATCTACCTCTCCGCCACGGTCGGCAACCCCGAGTGGCTCGGTCGTGAACTCGGGGCGACGCTCATCGAGTTCGAAGAGCGGCCGGTCCCCATCGAACGCCACGTGACGTTCGCTGACAGCCAGGAGAAAGAGCGGATCGTCGACAAACTCGTCAGGCGGGAGTTCGACTCGAAGTCGTCGAAAGGGTACCGGGGACAGACCATCGTCTTCACCAACTCACGGCGGCGGTGTCACGAACTCGCGCGGAAGATCGGCTACGACGCCGCACCGTACCACGCGGGGCTCGACTACGGCCGCCGCAAGCGCGTCGAGCGCATGTTCGGCAACCAGGACCTCGCGGCCGTCGTCACCACGGCCGCCCTGGCCGCGGGCGTCGACTTCCCCGCCTCGCAGGTGCTCTTCGACTCGCTGGCGATGGGGATCGAGTGGCTCTCGGTCCAGGAGTTCGAGCAGATGCTCGGGCGCGCCGGCCGCCCGGACTACCACGACAGAGGGAGGGTGTACCTCCTCGTCGAACCCGACGGCGTCTACCACGGGTCGATGGAGATGACCGAGGACGAGGTCGCGTTCAAACTCCTGAAAGGCGAGATGGAGGACGTCACGACCCGGTACGACGAGGCCGCCGCCGCCGAGGAGACGCTCGCCAACGTCATCGTCGCGGGCAAACACGCCAAGCGGCTGAACGACCGGATGCTCGGCGAGATCGACACCACGCGTTCCGTGGGACGACTGCTCGAGTGGGAGTTCATCGACGGCTTCGCGGCCACGCCTCTCGGGAAGGCCGTCTGCCGGCACTTCCTCGCGCCCGAAGACGCCTTCTTCCTCCTGGACTGCATCCGCAACGGGCTCGATCCCTTCGACACCGTCGCCGAGATGGAGCTGCGCGACGAGTACTGACGGAGAACGGTGGCGCGTGGATACGCGCTTCGTGATGCCATAACAGATATGTCAGACGGGCCTGATTCCGGCAGATATGAACGGTCACCCCGTGCGTCTCCTCCACGTGGACGACGACCCGGAGTTCGCGGAGATGGTCTCTCTCTTCTTGCAGCGAGAGCGCGACTCGTTCGAGATCGAGACCGTCCACGACGTCGCGACGGCGCTCGACCGGCTGCGTTCGACGCCGTTCGACTGCGTCGTCAGCGACTACGAGATGCCCGACGAGACGGGACTCGACCTCCTGCGGGCGGTCCGCGAGTCGTATCCGGACCTCCCGTTCGTGCTCTTCACCGGCCGGGGGAGCGAGGAGATCGCCGGCGAGGCGATCTCCGCGGGCGTGAGCGACTACCTCCAGAAGGAGAGCGGGACCGAGCAGTACGTCGTGCTCGCCAACCGCGTGGAGAACCTCGTGGCGGGGTATCGGAACGAGCGCGACCTGCGCCAGCGGATCGACGCCATCGAGACCGCCCGGGAGGGGATCGGTCTCCTCGACGGGCAGGGCGCGTTCACGTACGCCAACGCGGCGTACACCGGGACGTTCGGCTACGACGAGGGGGAACTCGACGGGGTTTCCCTCGGGGAGCTGTTCGTCGACGACACCTTCGAGACGACGATCCGACCGGCGGTCGGGTCCGATGGCGAGTGGTCCGGCGAGGCGTTGATGCGCCGCCACGACGGAGCGGAACTGCTCGCAGACATCGCCGTCTCGCGGACGACTGGGGAGGAACTCGTCTGTACCGTGCGGGACATCACCGCCGAGGAGCGACAGGAGCACGAACTGTTCGTGAAGAACCGGGCGATGGACGCCGCCCCGATCGGCATCATCCTCACCGACCCCTCGCTCGAGGACAACGGGATCGTCTACGCGAACGAGGAGTTCGAGCGGCTGACCGGCTACGCCGAGGAGGAGACTCTCGAGCGAAACTGCCGATTCCTCCAGGGCGAGGACACCGATCCTGAATCCGTCGCCGAGATGCGCGAGGCCATCGCGAACGAGGAGGCGGTGACGGTCGAACTCCGCAACTACCGCAAGGACGGGAGCCCGTTCTGGAACCGCGTCTGGATCTCGCCCATCCGCGACGGCGACGGCGACGTTACGAACTTCGTCGGCTTCCAGGAGGACGTCACCGAGCGCGTCGAGGCCCGGCGGGAACAGGCGGCGGTATTCGATCGAGTGTCGGACGCCTTCTTCGCGCTCGACCGGCAGTGGCGATTCACCTACCTGAACGAACAGGCCGAACGCCTTCTCGACCGTCCTGCCGAGTCCCTCGTCGGGCGATCGCTGTGGGAGGAGTTCCCCGAGGCGGTCGACACCGTCTTCGAGACACAGTACCGGCAGGCGATGGAGAGCCAGGAGACGGTCGCGTTCGAGGAGTACTACCCGCCGCTCGCCGCGTGGTTCGAGGTGCGGGCGTACCCCTCGGAGACGGGGCTGTCGGTGTACTTCCGCGACGTCAGCGAACGGAAGGCGAACGAGCGGCGGCTCGAACAGCGGGCGAAGCAGTTCCAGACGTTCGGCGACGTGCTCTCACACGACCTGCGGACGCCGCTTTCGACGCTCGAAGGGCGACTGGAACTGGCCCGCGAGACCGGCGACGAGACACACTTCGACGCGGCCGAGGAGTCGCTCGAGCGGATCGAGGCGCTCGTCGACGACCTCGCGACCGTCATGCGGGAGGGGAGCGTCGTCAGCGACGTGCGCCCGGTCGACCTCGAGACGGTCGCCCGGGGGCTCTGGACGTCGATCGACACCGCCGACGCGACGCTCGACGTCCGGGCGACGGCGTCGGTCTTCGCCGACGAGGGAGCGCTGACGCGGCTGTTCCAGAACCTCTTCCGCAACAGCGTGGAGCACGGCTCCACGAGCCCTCACTCGGAGGCTCGCGAGGACAGCGTGGAGCACAGCTCCACGGGCAGTCGGCCGGGGGCCGACGACAGCGCGGAACACGGTGGGTCCACCGTCACCGTCACGCTCGGACTGCTCGACGACGGGACGGGCTTCTACGTCGCTGACGACGGGCCCGGCATCCCCGCGGACGAACGCGACCGCGTGTTCGAGCCCGGCTACTCGACGAAGACCAGCGGGACCGGCTTCGGGGCGGTGAGCGTCCAGCAGATCGCGCTGGCACACGGGTGGGAGCTCGCCATCACCGACAGCGAGTCGGGCGGGGCCCGCTTCGAGATCCGTGGCGTCGAGTTCCAGTCGGCGGACGACGAGACGGACGCGACCGGGCACGACTGAGACGCCACTCCTCCCCACCCGGCGTTGGACGTGACCGCCGCTCACTCGGTTGTCGGGGGCTCCGTCACGTCGATCCGGTCGCGGAGCCACGCCATCGCCGTCGAGACCGCCTCGGACTCGCCGGTGAGTTTGATGCGCGTCGGGATCCGTCCCTTGCCGGGGTAGCTCCCGACGCCGACGTCGAACCGCTCGCGGACGCCGGTGAGCCGGTCGTTCAGCGCGCCCTCCGGGGCGGGCGTGTAGAGCGACTCGGAGACGACGTCACCGTCGAAGTCGTCGGCGACGAGGTCGAACATGACGTACAGTTCGTCGGGGATGCCGGGGAAGGCGTAGACGTTGCCGGCGACGAACCCCGGGCCGAAGCTCTCGGCGGTGACGAGCGGCTCCGCCTCGGCGGGGATCGACGCCTGCGCGTCGAAGTCGACGTCGAGGTCGTACGCGTCGGCGAGGTCGGGGTACTGGTCGGCGTACGCCTCGGCCTTGGCGACGATCCCCTCCCGCACGTCCCCGTCGACCACCAGGTCGCGGTCGAGCGCGTCGGCGACCGCCGCCTTCGTCACGTCGTCGGGCGTCCCGCCGAGACCGCCCGTGACGACGACCGCGTCGAACGCCTCGGAGAACGAGCGGACCGCGTCGGCGATGACACCTCTGTCGTCGGGGACGGTGAGGACGCGGGTGACGGTGACGCCCCGCTCCGTGAGCCGGCGGCAGAGCCACGTCGCGTTCGTGTTCTCGGTGTCGCCCGCGAGGAGTTCGTCGCCGACGGTCACGAGTGCGACCTCCATAACCGAGCCACGGGGAGGAGAGACATAGGTGTGAGGGCCGGAGCGGCGAGGGGAGTAGCATCGGTAGCTCTTAGTCCGACGTTCACGACAGCCGACGTATGAGAGACCGCTGGCTCTACGCGTGGGGGCTCGGCTCGGTCGCCTTCGGTGGGGCCTCCCTGCTCGTTCCGCTCTACATCGTCGAACTCGGGGCGACGCCGGTCCAGCTGGGCATTCTGGCCGCGACGGCGGCGATCATCGGCGCGCCGGGGGCGATCCTGTTCGGCCGCCTCGCCAACCGGGTCGAGCACCGACGGATGCTGGTGGTGCTCACCCTGGCGGGAGTGTCGGTCTCCCTCGCGGTGATCCCGCTCCTCCCGAACATCACGACGATCATCCTCGCCAACGCGGTGCTCTGGCTGGTCGTCGCGTCTGTGGGGCCGGTGCTGACGATGCTCGTCGTCGACGAAGCCCCGGAGTCGGCGTGGAGCGAACGCATCGGTCTTTTGAACAAGTACCAGGGGTACGGGTGGGCTGGCGGACTCGTGCTCGGGGCGGTCTGGCCCCTCGTCGCGACCCCACTCGTCGGCGGGGCGTCGGTCACGCGGGCGCTGTTCTGGGTGCTGGCCCTCTGTGCCGGTGCGAGCACGCTCGGGACGATCCGGTCGCTCCCGAACCCGGCCCCCGAGGACCACGTCACGAGCGAGCGCCGGATCCGACGCGTCGCACGCCTGCTGTCGAGCTCCCGACGCGGGGTCAAGGGGGCCACGTTCGCGTTCTCCCCGAACCGGCTGTACTGGACGACCCAGGGCATCCACCCACGCCGCCTCGTGGGCAGAGTCAACCCCGCTCTGGCGACGTATTTGATTGCCGCGGCGCTGTTCTTCACGGGGTTCGCGGCGTTCTGGGCCCCGCTCCCGCTCTTCTTCACCGACGTCGGCTTCGTGTCGGGACAGGTGTTCGCCCTCTATCTGGCGTCGAGCCTCGGGGCGGCGGTCCTCTACGAGGGGGCGGGCCGGATCGCGTCGAAGTACGACGTCCGCCTGCTCCAGTCCGGTGCGCTCGCCGTCCGGGGGCTGCTGTTCCCCGTGGTGGGGATCGTCACCGGCCTCGGTGCCCTCGCCGTGGGACTCGTCGCCGCGGGCGTGGGCCTCGCGGCGATCGGGCTGACGTGGGCGTTCATCGCCGTCGTCGGCACCGCAATCGTCACGCGCCTCGCTCCGCCGGGCGTCCGGGGGGAGGTGCTCGGCGTCCACACCGCGCTCAGTGCGGTCGCGGGGGGCGTCGGCGGCATCCTCGGCGGGTGGGCTGCCACCTTCGGCTACCTGGTCGCCTTCGGGGTCGCCGGCGGCCTCGTCATCGTGGGGGGCGTCCTGGTGTTCAGCCTGCGGACGCTCTCCGGCGGGGAACGAGCCGCACAGCCACCCACGGACCCGGTCGTGGCGACGGCCGACGGTCTCGGCGTGCCGGCGGTCTCGACCGACGAGGTCCCCGAGATGCGCCACGACTGACGAACGGATCCAGCCGGACCGCCGACCGGAGGCCGTGTCGTGGTGGGTCGCGGGTCGAGTGTCGCTCGTCGGTCGGCTACTCGGCCTCCTCGGCGTCCGCCATCCACCGCTGGCCGTACGAGCGGTAGCCGTCGAACTCCCCGCGTTCGATCTCGGCCTCGATCTCCGCACGCGTCTCGGCACTGATGCGGGCGAGATGACAGATGGGGTGACCGGGGAGCGCGACGGGGTTCTCCAGAACCCCGACGATGAGCCCGGTGAACGGCGCGGCGACGACGTGTTCGTCCCGTTTGAAGTGGTCCGTGATCGTACAGATGGCCTCGCCCTCGTGGACGAGCGGGTTCGGCCCCCACTTCATCTCCACCAGCCCACCCGTCTCCGCGCGGATCCAGCGCTTCTCCTCGTCCGGTCCCATCACCTTCCGCCACGACGGCTCCGTCTCGATCCCGTCGTAGACGCCGTACGCCGTGAGGACGCTCTCGACGCCGGCGAGCGCCTTCTCGATCAGCGCGGGCTGGAAGCGGTGGGCTTTCCCCATCTCGACCGTGAGCGTCGGGATGCCGTTTCGCGACGCCGTGGCGCGGAGCGAACTCGCCTCGCCCTCGCCGGAGAGGATGACGTTCGCGCCGAACGCCTCGGCGAGTCGGAGCACCTCGGGATCGTCGACGTCGGCGCGGACGTGGTACATCGTCGTCCGGTTGCGCGTCGAGGTGTGGAAGTCGAGACCGAGGTCGCACTGGCTTACGAACCGCTGGTACACTTGGTGCGCGATCCGTTCGGCGGTGTTCGACCGCTCCTTGCCGGGGAACGAGCGGTTGAGGTCCTGGTCGTAGATGGGGATGTACCGCTGTTGCGCCTGATACGCGGGGACGTTCACGACGTGGAGCAACACGAGCGTCCCGCTGAGCTCGCCGGGAGTGTAGCGGTCGGCGACCTCTTGGAGTACTTTGACGCCGTTGAGTTCGTCGCCGTGGATCGCGGCCGTCATACACACCCGGGGGCCGGGATCGGTGCCGTTGATAACCGTCACCGGTATCTCGACCGGGTCACCCAGATACGTCTCGCTCACCTCGTAGCGGAACTGTCGCTTCTCGCCGGGACGGACCTCGCCGTCGTACCGGAACGACCGGGGCTGATCGGGGGCGTCGTCGGACATCGTCTCACCGGACGTCGGGGTGGCAGTAACGCTTACCGCTCTGGCCGGCGCTGTCCGTCGGTCGATCGCGGAGGAAGGCTTCGCTCCCGATCAGTCCGGAGACGTCCGCCTCCACTCCTCGGGTGCGGGGTCGTACGACGGACCGACGTAGAAGCCGATCGCGCCCGGATCGATGTCGGCGACGAGTTCGGCCGTCTCGATCGCCTCACCGTCGAGACTGAACTGGACGGGGTCGCCCCCGTGAGTGACGTGGAGGTGAGAAACCTTCAGCCGGACGAGGTGACGGGCGTCCCGACGGAGGAGCTGGTCGGCCGCACCACGCGAGAGGTAGTCCAGCGTGGGCGCACGCTTGATCACGACGACGTTCAGCAGCCCGTCTTCGATGTTCGCCTGGCGCATGCGCTCGCCTGGGAACCGTCTGCCGTTGCCGACGAGGAGCATCAGTGCCTCGCCCGTCCACACCGGCCGCCGCTCGGGGCCAGCGCTGACTGCGAGTCGAAGCGACTCGAAGTTGCGGGCGACTGCGAGCGTCGTGAGGACGTACGCGAGCGTTCCGAGTCGCCGTTTCGCGGTCCGCGAGGTGCGCGCGCTCGCATCGGCAGTGAGTCCACCGACGCAGGAGTTGAGAAACGGCGCGCCGTTCGCCAGCCCCAGGTCGAGCCGGCGAGGGTCGCCCGTGTCGATCACGTCGAACGCGTGGGCGATCCCCCGGATGCCGACGTTGTCCGCGAAGTCGTTTCCCGTCCCCGCGGGGACGACGCCGACTGCGACCTCGTCGAGCGCACCGGCCTCGCGCACCCCTCTGACGGTCTTGTTCAGCGTGCCGTCGCCGCCGCAGGCGACCACGACGGCCGCCCGGGTCGCCGCCTCCCTGGCGAGTTCGACCGTGTGGTCGCTCCCGTCACTGTCGAGGACCTCGTACCCGCGTTCGACTGCGATCCGGCGCGCCCGCTCGGTCTTCTTGCCGTCCCCGCTCCGGGGGTTGCGAACGACGATCCGTGTGTCGGCGGTCACGGTCGACGTGGGACACCGAAGACGTAAACAGTGCCGGTCGACCCCCCCGTCGGAGTCGGCCGCCCCGTCGTGGGAGAGGACCGTCACTGACTCCGACCGCGACGCGGGCGGCGAGTCTTTTTATCCGTGGCTGACGTGCCGAGGTGACAGAGCGATGTCTCGACAGGTCGAAGCCCGGCTGACGCTCCGGATTCCCCGAGACGGTCGGCAGGAACTCGCCGCCGCGGTCGTCGAGCGACTGGGCCGTGCGGCGGTCGTCGAACGCGTCGACGACGTCGATCTGACGGGTGTCCGCCCGGGCCTCAACGACCTCCGGGTCGACGCGACGACGACGCTCGCCTGTGACGACGCGGCGACGTCGGATCGCGACACGGCAGACGCGCTGTCGGAGGCGACCGGGGTCGAGACCGTCGAGGTCGTCGACCACGAGGCCGGGCCGTGACTCGCGTGGATCGCTCGGGCACCCCCCCGGACGCGCTCGATAGCCCGGACGGAGGCCGGGGCCCGGACCGGGACCGTGAGGACGTCACCGCCGGATCGACAGCACCGGCGGACGTCCGGACCGACGAGGCCGAGACGCTGGTCGCGCTCAGACGGCTGAGCTACTACCTCGACGACCTGTTCGTCGTCCCCGGGACCGGGTACAGAGTCGGACTCGACCCACTGCTGGGCCTCGTGCCGGGCGTCGGCGACGTCGCGACCAGCACGGCGTCGGCGTACATCGTCGCCCAGGCCGTCGTCCTCGGCGTCCCGCGGGCGACACTGGCCAGAATGCTCGTCGTGCTCCTCGTCGACGCGGTGGTCGGCTCGCTCCCGCTCGTGGGCGACGCCTTCGACGCCGTCTGGAAGGCCAACGCACGGAACGTCCGGCTGCTGGAGGCGCGGCTCGACACACCCGAGGAGGCGACGACCGACCGTCGGTACGTGCTGGTCGTCACCGTCGTGGTGACTCTCCTGCTCGTTCTCGTGGGGGTCGGTGCCGTGCTCGCGGCGTGGTGGCTCCTGGGGGCTGGCGGCATCGTCTGAGGACGGCACCGGCCTGGGGGGCACTCCGATTGGGCGACAGTCGGCCGGTTCCACGGCCGTCCCTCTCCGCGACGATCGGCCGGTTCCACGGCCGTCCCTCCCCGCGACGATCGGCCCTTCGGGGTCGAAGGCGACGAGCCGGCAACGCAAGACAGTTACTCCCTCCGGCGCACCCACGGGTATGAGCATTCTCGACGACGCCCGGACGCTCGACGGGGCGGGGCCGGTCTGCGACGCCTGCCTCGGTCGCGTGTTCGCCGACCGGAGCTTCGGGCTGACGAACGCCGAGCGTGGGCGCTCGCTCCGCGTCGCCGCGGCACTCGACGCCGACGAGCCGTTCGAACCCACGGAGACCGAGGAGTGCTGGGTCTGTGAGGGCGAGTGCGCCCGGTTCGACGTGTGGGCCGAACGAGCCGCGGAAGCCGTCGCGGACGTCGACTTCGACACCTACCAGGTCGGGACGCGGACGCCGCCGCTGATCGAGGAGAACGAGGTGCTGTTCAGGGAGGACGCGGGGTTCGAGCCCGACGCTGGCGAGCGGTTCAAATCCGAGTTCAACCGCGAGGTGGGCAAACGCGTCGGCCAACTCACCGACACTGAAGTCGATTTCGGTCGTCCGGACGTCCAGTTCCTCGTCGACGTCGAGGCCGACACCGTCGAGGCGACGATCAACTCCGCGTTCGTCTACGGTCGCTACCGGAAACTGGAGCGAGACATCCCACAGACGGAGTGGCCCTGTGGCCGCTGCGACGGGCGTGGCGTGCTCGGCGAGGATCGCGAGTGCCCCCAGTGCGACGGCACGGGCTACCTCTACCAAGCGAGCGTCGAGGGACTCGTCGCTCCGCCGATCCGCGACGCGATGGAGGGCACCGAGGCGACGTTCCACGGCGCCGGCCGCGAGGACGTCGACGCGCGCATGCTCGGCACCGGCCGGCCGTTCGTGGTCGAGGTGCGCGAGCCCCGTCGAAGGACGGTGAACGTCGCGCCCCTCGAACGGCTGGTGAACGAGCACGCGGAGGGACGGGTGGAGGTCGAAGGCCTCCGGCTGGCGACGTACGAGATGGTCGAACGGGTTAAGGAACTCGACGCCTCGAAGCGGTACCGCGCCGAGGTCGAGTTCGATGCCGACGTCTCCGACGACGCGCTCGCGGAGGCGCTGTCGGAACTCGACGGGGCGACGGTCGAACAGTACACGCCCCAGCGCGTCGACCACCGGCGGGCGAACCTCACGCGGACGCGGGAGGTGTACGAGGCCACGGGCGAGCGGGAGGACGCCCGGCACGCGACCGTCGAGATCCACGGAGCGGGCGGGCTCTACATCAAGGAACTCGTCTCCGGCGACGAGGGACGGACGGAGCCGAGTCTCGCGGGACTGCTCGGTGTGGAAGCCGAGGTGACCGCGCTCGACGTCGTGGGTGTCTCCGGCGAATCGGAGGCGTTCGAAGACGAGGCGTACTTCCAGGACGCACCGCGGACCGACGCGGACACGGACGATGTCGACGTCGCCCACGAGGCCGACGCGGAGGAGTGATCCGTCGCGCCGTGCGGGAACGCTGGGCAGTCGATCGCTCGCGTCACACCCGAGTGGTTTCGATCGCACCGAAAACGGTTTTTCAGCCCGAGTGAGAGAAGGCCACAACCATGTCTGTCCACGTCGGCAGCGACGAGGCCGGAAAGGGGCCCGTGCTGGGGCCGATGGTCGCCGCCGCGGTCCGGGTCGACCCCGACGCCCTCGATCCCGCGGTCGACGACTCGAAACGGCTCACGCCGGCGCGCCGCGAGGAACTCGCGGGGGTGATCCGCGAGGTCGCAGAGGGGGTCGGGGTCGCCGTCATCCCGCCGGAGCGGATCGACGACCCGGCGACGGATATGAACACGCTGACCGTCGAGGCCCACGCCGAGGCGCTCGCGGGCATCGTCGCAGCGGGCGACGCGGTGTACACCGACGCGGGCGACGTCTCCGAGTCGCGCTTCGCCCGGCGGGTCGCTGCAGGGGTCGACGAGCGGGGCGTCGCGGTCACGGTCACCGCCGAACACGGAGCCGACGCGACCTACCCCGTCGTGGCCGCCGCGAGCATCGTCGCCAAGGTCGAACGCGACCGCCACGTCGACGATCTGCGCGCCGAGTACGGCGAGGTCGGCAGCGGCTACCCGAGCGACCCCACCACGCGAACGTTCCTCCGCGACTACGTCCGCGACCACGGCGAGCTTCCCGCGTGTGCACGGACGTCGTGGAAGACCTGCGACGACGTGCTCGCCGCGGCCACGCAGTCGGCGCTGGACGAGTTCTGAGTCGGGAATCGCGCGAACGGCGGACGCGAGGATAGGCGCGTCGGTCGGGTGCGTGATCCGGCGCGTCGGTCCGGGCGAACCGAGCTACCGGACGTCCGGTGCCGTCTCGTCGGTCCGACCGGGCAGTTCCAGCTCGATCTCCAGTTCCGGCTCGCCGACCCCCTCGAAGTCGATCTCGAGTTCGACCGGCTCGCCGAACGCGAAGGGGAGTTCCCACTCGTCGGTGACGATGGTCAACTCGTCGCCGTCGCGGAGCTGTTCGCCCAGCCTGATGAGGAACTCGCCCGCCTCGCTCGCGTCGAGGCGGTACTCCTGCTCGAAGTCGCGGCCCTGTCTGATGATCGTCCGTTCGGTCTCCGACTCCGGTGGCGTGTCCGAATCCGACATCACGCTATTTAGGCAAGCCTAAAACAAGAAAGGCACGGTTCGCCCGCACCGGCGACGGCGTCGGAGGGGGCTGTCCCCACGCGTCGCCGGCTGCGAGAGTGCCCGCGTCAGCGGTCCTCGGTGAGGAGCGCACGGAGGATGTCACCGTACGCCGGCCGGGTCAGGAGGACGCCCACGATCACGCCGAGGATGGTGAAGATGGCGAACCCCTGGAGGTCGCCGAGCGAGAGCACCGCCAGCGGCGACATGGCGATCACGGTGGTGGCGGCGGCGGCGCCGATGACCCAGAACGCCTTCCTGAACCGTGACTGGAAGATGCGGCGCGAGGAGACGTCGCCCTCTGCCATCACCTCGTCGGCGATGATGATGAGGTCGTCGACCCCGGTGCCGATGACGGCGATGAAGCCGGCGATGGCGGGGAGGTTGAGCGCGTAGCCGATACCGGCGGCGAAGCCGAGGAGGATGAGCACCTCGGAGAAGGCGGTCACGATCATCGGCAGCGCGACCTTCGCCTCGCCGTAGCGGACGAAGACGACCGCGGCGACGGCGAGCACGGCGACGATGCCGGTGATGATCGAGTTCACCTTGAAGTTCTCACCCTGGCTGGGCGAGATGAACGACGAGGTGCCGCCGTCCTCGCCCTCGAGGTCGAGCGCCGCCGGAAGTTCGCCGGCGCGGAGGTTGATCGAGACGCGCTGAGCCTCCGAGAAGTTCTGCGTCGTGAGCTGGAACGCCGGATCGTCGGCCCACTCGCCGGCCTGCATGCTCTGTGCGAGCCCCGGGGACATGCCGAAGGAGTTGACCACGCGGTCGTCGACGACGACGAGCAGACACGGCTGGGTGGCGTTGGGGTTCTGTTCGTACGTACACGTCGTCCCGCCGCGCTGAGCGACGCCCGTCTCGACGACCGCCGCCTGGAAGTCGTCCGCAGCCTCGTCACGGACCGTGACGGGGACGAACGGCCCGCGCTCGGACTCCTGGGCGGTGCCGATGTTCTGGAAGTCGTCCCCGGTCAGGATCCCCTCGCGGGTGGTGGGCGTGCCGTTCTGTCGGTAGTAGATGTCGATGCGGACCGACCCGCGGGATTCGACGAGGTCGACCACCTCGGAGCGGTCCTCGTTGGGCACCTCGACGAGGATGAAGTGTGCGCCGGTCGCGGTGGTGACCTGCCGCACCGTCCCGCCGGAGAGACCGGCTTCGTTGATCTTGTTCTGGAGAACGCGGACGACCTCCGCGCGGGTGGGGTCGGTGACGCCGTCGCGGACGGTCCCGAACGACAGCCCCAGCGAGTCGAGCGCCGCTCCCAGCCGCTGTGTCGTGACGCCCTCCGCGGTGACCTCGACCGTCGCGGTCGTCTGGGCGGTCCGACGGACGATGACGTCGCTCGGGTCGGCAGCCGGAATCTCTCCGGCGACGTCGCGAGCGACCTGGCGGGTGTCGGCGTCGCCGATCTCGACCTCCTCGGCCGTCACGCCGATCAGCGGCGCACGGATGCGCGTCCCGCCGGAAAGTTCGAGCCCGTACTGGAGGTTCGTCGGTCCCTCGGAGGCCACGTCGTTCCCGCCGTCCGCTCCCACGGACGGAGAGAAGAGTGCGAACGTCGACGCGAGGAGGACGACGACGAGCAACAGGATGCGCCAGTTGTCGCGCAGACTCGCCATTATCGCGCCACCCCCTCGAACTTGTACCACCGCAACAGCGAGAGGTTCAGCAGGTACGTGTTCATCAGGTCGGCGGTGAGGCCGAAGACGAGCACGATGCCGATGGCCGCGAGCAGGGAGATGCCGAACAGGGTGGCGACGACGGTCATCACGATCATCGCGGCGATCGACGTCAGCGTCATCGTCACGCCGGTCCGCATCGCCCGGTACGTCGACTCGTAGAAGTCACCCGAGCGCCGGAGGATGTGGTTGTTCAGGAGGATGTCGGAGTCGACCGAGTAGCCGATGATCATCAGCAGCGCGGCCACGGTCCCCAGAGAGAGCTCGATGCCGAGGAGGTTCATCAGCGCGACGGGGATGACGATGTCCGAGAAGGCGGAGATGACGACCGCGATCGAGGGGACGAACGTCCGGAACATCAAGAAGACGAGGACGCTCATCCCCAGGAACGCGATGGCGACGCCGATAAGCGCCTGCTGCTGTGTCTCGGAGCCGAACGCGGCCGAGACGGCGTCGATCGAGCGGATCTGAAAGCCCGCCGTCTCGGCCTGCTGTTCGATCTCCGAGGTGGTCGCGGCCCCCGACTGGAAGGTGACGATGTACGTCCCGTCGGAGGGGACCGAGCGGATCGCCTCGGGCTCCGCCGAGAACGCCGCTCGGATCTCCTGTTCGGCCTGTCCGTCGGGGGCGTCGAGGGCGATACGGAGCTCCGTGCCACCAGTGAAGTCGACCCCCTGGTTCACCGGTGAGCCAGTCACGACGGTCCACCCCGCGATGACGAGGAGGGCGACGGCGAGCACCGCGAGCGGGACCGCCGCGAGCTGACGATTCGTGTACCGGGTGTAATCGACTTCCGGTACGTCGAACTGGACCATGTTCCCCGGTGTTTCTGCGCGCCGAATAAGCCTTCTTATGTGCGCGCCGTGTCGGAGACCGCGGACGCGCCGTTCCGCCCGATATCGGTTCCGGGGCGTCGGCCGGGAGAGCCCCACTGAGAGGTACCTTTATATTATATTCAGGAAATAACTATATTCGTTAATTCCTTATTGTCGCTTGCATGATGACCCGCGTATCCGTTGCGGTCGTCGGCCTGGTCCTCCTGGGTAGTGCGACCGTCGGTTTCGCCGCACCCGCACCCGCGTACGACATTGCGTCGCCACACGCGGTCGACGTCCCGGACCGAACGGTACGGCTCGCCGGCGAAGCGTTCCCGGTCAGCGAGATGGCACGGGTGTCACGCGGCGACGACCTGGTGGTCGAGGCGTCGGTACCGTCGGAGGCGACTTACCAGGTTTACGTCTACGACGAAGACAGACACGTCGTCGTGACGTCCGACTCGCTGTTGCGCGGGGACGCGACCGTCACGTTCGAGACGAAGGCGCTTCCGCCCGGATCGTACGCCGTCGCGATCTACGACGACGCGGAGGTCAGGGCCGTGCTCCCGCTGATCGTGAAGGGGTACGCGGTGTCCGTCGACGCGCCGGCCTCGTCGACAACTAGCGCGCCCGTGACCATCAGAGCGAGGCTGACGCCGGAGTCGGAGCCCCCGTCGCCGACCGCCGTCCAGCTCCTCGTCGCGAACGCCACCACTGACGAGACGGTCGTGACGGCGACGATGTCTGAGGCTGCCTCGGGGTACACGTCCGAGATCCGGATCGACGACCCGGGCGAGTACACCGTCCACGTCTGGGTCCGGGGACAGCGAACCGTCCAGGGTCAGCGGGTGCTCCTCGGCTTCTCCGATCCCACCCCGCTGTCGATCACCGAAACAGCCGTCGAGCCGGCCGAAGAGACGGGCGCGAATGAACTATCGCTCGATCCCACAGAGCGTGTGACGGCGAGTCCGGGTGACGCGTCCGCAACGCCGTCGGGAGACGGCGAGCGGTCGACGGCCGACTCGACGGGCGTCATCACGCCTAACCCGACGTCGTCGACGTCCGAGTCGACCGAGGGCGGACAGCCGTTCTCGGTCAACATGCTCCTCGCGCTGTTCGCGGTCGTGTTCGCGGTCGGTGGAGCCGTCCTGCACCGACGACTGTAAGTCGCGAGGTCCGAGAGCGCGCTCCGGCGGTCAGGCGAGTTCCTGGAGCGGGTCGAGCAGAGCGACCCGGAGGCTCGCAGCGGCGCCCGCGACGACGCACATCGCGACGGCGAGGACGACTCCGCCGAGGAGGACGTCCGGCCGGAGCGAGACGACGGAGTCGAAGCCCACGAGCGCGGCCGAGACGGCGTTCAGGGCCGGAATCGAGAGCACCGTCAACCCGGCGCCGACCAGTCCCCCGAGGACGCCCAGAAGCAGCGCCTGCGTCGTCACGAGCGCGACGAGCGTCCGCGTCGACAGCCCGATCGCCGCCAGCGCCGCCAGCTCCCGCCGGCGCTGGGAGACGTACGACAGCAACAGGTTCACCGTGAGCGCGACGCCGGCGAGCGACGCGAACACCGCGATTGCGGCGCCGCTCGCGAGGACGACCGCCTGTCGTTCGAGGACCGCTCGCAGCTGTTCGCGGTTCGTCCGGACGTCGTACTGTGGGTACTGCGCTTGGAGTTCCCGTTCGGCCCGGTCGACGTCGGCACTGGGTTCGAGGTCGACCGTGAGGATCGTCGCCCGGTCGGCCCCGGTCGTCCCGGTGATCTCCTGCAGTTCACTCAGGTGCAACACGACGGTCGGACTGCCGAGGAAGTTCGAGAGCGTCGGCGAGATCCCGACGACGCGGAACTCGTTCGCGCGGGCCGAACTGACCGTGCCCCCGACGTACAGCGTGTCGTTGATCCCGACCCCGAACAGGGATGCGGTCCGGGGGTCGACCACGATCTCGTGGGTCATCGGACCGTCGTAGCTCCCGCCGGCGTAGTGCGGATCGCCGCCGGTGAACCCCCGGCCGTCGGTGATCTGGACCGCCTCGTCGACTGCCGGGGCGCCCACCCCGATCACCGTCTCGAACTCCTCCCCATCGGTGGAGACGTACACCGTCTGGAAGGAGAGTGCGGTGGCAGTCCTGACGTCGTCCCGGGCGGCGATCCGCTCCTGGAGCACGTGTGCGTCCGTCAGCCGGGTCCCGACGCCGCCGACGGATCCCGGTGCCAGCCGGAGTGGACCGCCCGTGATCCAGAGGTCACGGCCCGACTGTTCGAACTTCGACTGCCCGGTCTCGAACACGCCGATCCCGACGCTCGCGAGAACCGTCGACGCGAGGACGGCCAGGGCGATCCCAGCGACGACGAGTACGGTCCGCGTCCGGTCGCGACGGAGCTGTGTCACGGCGACGCTGACCACGCCCGCAGCCCGGCTCACGCGTCGAGCACCTCCACGACGCTGGTCCGGCGACCGAGCCAGAGCGGGTAGGCGGCGGCGAGGACGCCGATGAGGACCGAGACGACCAGATCCGCCACGAGGATCCGACCGTCGAGCACCGCGACACTGACGCCGAACAGTTCCCGCGTGGCGAGGTTGGTCGCGGCGATCCCGACGACGCCGAGCCCCATCCCCACGACGCCGCCGAGGACGGCGACCACGACGACCTCCACCAGAACGAGTAGCAGCCGCGAGGGCGCCGAGAAACCCAGGGCGGCGAGGGTCGCGAGGAACTGGCGGTCGTCGGTGACGGCGAGGCCCATCGTGGTAGCGACGAGGAGGACGCCGACGACGACCGCGGTCAGGACGGTCGTGATCGCGACGGCCAGCGGGAGGTTCGAGGCGGCGAACCGTCGCGTCGAGAGGCCGCCACCCGCCACGACCTCCGTCTCGGGGTAGACGCCCGCGAGGTCGGCCCGAACGGACGGGTCGTCAGTCCGGACGAGCACTTGGTCCGCGTGATCGGCGTCGGCACTTCCGGCGATTGACTGGAGTTCGGCGAGGTGGACCACCGCGACCGGGACGGACGCAGGACCCGACGACGACTCCGCCTCGTGGCGGGCGACGACGGTGAACGACCGGTCGGAGGCGCTCGCCGGCCGGAGCGTCGTGCCGACGTCGGCGTCGAGCAGCCGTCCGGCGGCCTCCGAGACGACCATCTCGCCTGTCCACGCCCCGTCGTACGACCCGTTCGCGTAGTAGGGGTCGCCAGCTGTCAGCGCCGACACCGGGAGCCCCGCGATGGACTGTCCCACCGCCGGGACCACGCCGACGACCAGCACGTACTCCTCTGGTCCGGAGGCGGCGGTCAGTTGCACGACCTGGAGTTCGACTGGGGTCGCGTACTCGATGCGCTCGTCGGCGGAGAGCCGGTCCGTGACGCGGTGGACGTCACCGAGCTTCGGCCCGTCAACCGCGACGGCGACCGACTCCGCCGAACTCGCCGCGGGGACGATCCGGTAGTCGACGTCGTCGCCCGTGACGGTGCCCTGCGAGGCGAGCCCCAGCGCGATCCCCCCGACCGTGGTGACCAGCATGACGGTGAGCGCGACCCCCAGCACCGCCAGCGCCACCTGGCGGGAGTCGACCGCCAGGGCGGCCGTGCGGTGGGCACCGAGCCGCACCAGCCCCACGACCCGTCGAATCCTACGCATGTGCCACCCGCCCGTCGTGGAGCCGGACCGTCCGGTCGGTCCGCTCGAGTACGGCGTCGTCGTGGGACGCGACGACGACACTGCGGTCGGTCGCCACGTCGGCGAGGAGGTCGATGATCCGCTCCCCGGTGGCGGAGTCGAGTTCGCCGGTGGGCTCGTCGGCGACGAGCAGGTCGGGGTCGGTCACGAGCGCCCGGGCGATCGCCACGCGCTGTTGCTCGCCGCCGCTCAGCTCCCCCGGCCGGTGCGAGAGCCGGTCGTCAAGCCCGACGGCCTCCAGCGCCGAGGTGGCCCGGTCGCGTCGCGTTGACCGCGAGACGCCGCGCTCGACGAGCGGCAGCGCCACGTTCGCCCGCGCCGAGAGCGTTGGCAGGAGGTAGAAGCGCTGGAACACGATCCCGACATGTCGCAGCCGGAGCGCCGCCCGGCCGGCCGGCGAGAGCGTCCGCGTGTCAGTCCCGAGGAGTTCGACGCGGCCGTCGGTGGGGACATCGAGCCCAGACAGGAGGTGGAGGAGGGTCGACTTCCCCGACCCCGAGGGCCCGGCGAGTCCGACGAACTCGCCGGGGTTGAGACGGAGCGAGACGTCGCGCAGCGCGGTCACAGCCGACCCGCCCCGGCGTCGGCCGAGGAGCCGACGCATCGACGACGTTCGACGTCGGTCGTACTCGTGAGAGATTTCGATGCATCGGGCTACGGTCGATTGTTCGGGGTTCATTGGCGGAGACGGCCGCGTCCGATCGGGCGTCGGACGCCGGCGGAGGGACTACTACGTACCACTTCTCGGTCAGAGCGCAACAATGTTCTGGTTTTCCTACTGGTCCGCGTGGTCGGTCCTCGCGTCGCACCCGGACCGCTCGTGTGTGCGTGTGCCACGCGCCACTACACTCTTCAGACTCCGGCGCCACAGTCTTGGATATGACCGAACGCCCGGCCACCCGCGTCGTCCTCTCGTACCCTAGGGCGCTCTCCCAGTGGGGTCGTGACCAGGTCGAGACCGACCGGTACAGAGGCTACCTCCGCAAGGTCGTCGATGACCTCACCGTGGGTCGGGAGTTCGAGGAGTTCGCCGACGTCGGCTGTTGCGGCGACTCGCTCGACATCCGCTTTCGCATCGAACGCGTCGAGGGCGGCGACGAGATGGGTCCCGAGACCGAGATCGAGTTCACGACCCGTGACGCCGACCACGAGGGTGGGTGGCGCGTCCAGAGCGCCGCCGGCCCGAACGCAGAGAGCGGGCAGGGTATCTGAGCCGCGGCGCCCGGTACCCAGCCAAACGTTGACACACCGGGCGATGCGGAACGGAACGGGTGCGGTTTCGACTGGAGGTGCGAGCACGGCGATCGGTCGCGTGGATATATATTCTCGAGAACCGCCTGTACCCCGATAGAGCCGAAGGGTCACCGTTTCCGCTGGAGGTGACGGGTGGGCGTGCCCACGGCCCCACGTCCGATCGCATCACGATGGCGTCGGTGACGGGACGATCGACCGACAGCGCCGACGTCGTGTGCGACTACGTCTCACAGTACGGCTCTACAGCCCAAAGGCCACCGCTTCGACTGGAGGTGACCGAAACGACGGTGAGCGGGTGTGGTGTCACTCGCGCGCTGGCGGTCGTCGACGGACGGGCGACGGAGTCTCGGGAGTGCGACCGAGACGTCCATATCACAAAGAGACGACAGGAGCGGAAAGGCCACGTTTTCGACTGGAGGTGACAGGCGTCGCTTCGTGAGCTACTCGGGAGCGCGGCCGGTTTCGCGCATGTACGCGTGGAGTTTCTCGGCGACGGCCTCGGCGAACGCCTCGTCGTTGACGTCGGTGTCGAACTCGAGGAGTTCGACGTCGTCGTCGATCGTCTCGCGGAGCGCGTCGAACAGCGCCGCGTCGGCCTCGGGGTCGTAGAAGTCCTCGCCCTCGACGGCGAGCATCGAGACGCCCCGCAGGGGGAGCGCGAGTGCGGTCGGGCCGGTGGCGGCGTTGAGCTTTTCACCGAGGATCCGGCCGAGTTCGGCACACTCCTCGGGCGTGGTCCGCATCAGCGTCACCTGCGGGTTGTGGACGTGGAGCGTCCGTGATTCGAACTCGTCGGGAACCTCCTCGCGCGGGCCGAAGTTCACCATGTCGAGCGCGCCGGTCGAGACGACCTGTGGGGTGCCCGTCTCCGCGGCCGCGTCCAGTCGCGTGGGACCCGCTGAGAGCACGCCACCGACGAGTTCGTCCGCCCACTCGGTCGTCGTGACGTCGAGGACGCCGTCGATGACGCCCTCTCGCACGAGGGTCTCCATCGCCGTCCCGCCCGTGCCCGTCGCGTGGAAGACGATGGTCTCGTAGCCGCGGTCTTCGAGCCACGCGCGGGCTGTCTTGACACACGGCGTCGTGACGCCGAACATCGTGATGCCGACGGTGGGGCGGTCGTCGACCGAGACGTCGGGCTCGTTCGCCACCATCCCGACCATGGCCAGCGCCGCGTTCGAGATCACGGTTCTGGAGAGCTGGTTCAGCCCCTCGATGTCGGCGACCGAGTACAGCATCATCACGTCGCGCGCCTCGACGTACGGGCGGACGTCGCCGGAGGCCATCGTCGACACCATGAGTTTGGGGACGCCGTACGGGAGCGCGCGCATCGCCGTCGTCGCGATCGAGGTGTTGCCCGACCCGCCCAGACCGAGAATGCCGTCGAGGACGCCCTCGTCGTGGAGGTCCTGACAGACCGCCGCCGCCCCGTCGCCCATGACCTCCATCGCTTCGCCGCGGTCGCCCGCCTCGCGCAGCGCGTCGAGGGAACTCCCGCCCGCGGCGGCGACCTCGCTCGCCGGCGTCTCCGGTTCGAAGCCCGGTTCGCCGACGACGCCGGTGTCGACGACGTGGACGTCGATCCCCTGCGCCTCGATCACGTCGCGGGCGAAGCCGATCTCTTCGGCCTTGGTGTCGAGCGTCCCGACGATGACGACCGCCATCAGAGATCGATCTCCTTGAACTCTCGGGCCTGGTTCTCGATCGCTTCCTCCGTGGGGAGACGCTCGATGCTCGACGCGCCGAAGAAGCCGACGACACCCTCCGTGTTGTGCAGGACGTACCGGGCGTCGTCGGGCCAGGCGATCGGCCCGCCGTGACAGATGACCATGACGTCGTCGTTCACGGATTTGGCGGCGTCGTGGTGGGCCTGTACCCGCTCGGCCGCGGCGTCGAGGTCGAGCGCCGTCTCGGCGCCGATGTCACCCGAGGTCGTGAGCCCCATGTGCGAGACGACGACGTCCGCGCCGGCCTCGGTCATCTCGCGGGCCTGCTCTTCGGAGAAGACGTACGGACAGGTGAGCATCCCCTTCTCCGACGCGGTTCGGATCATCTCGACCTCCTTATCGTATCCCATCCCGGTCTCCTCGAGGTTCTGCCGGAAGCCGCTGTCCTCGTCGATCAGTCCCACGGTCGGGAAGTTCTGGACGCCGGAGAAGCCGCGGCGCTGGAGGTCGTCGACGAAGACGTCCATGTCGCGGAACGGGTCGGTGCCGTTGACGCCGGCGAGGACGGGCGTGTCCTCGACGACCGGGAGGACCTCGTGGCCCATCTCGACGACGATCTCGTTCGCGTCGCCGTACGGCAACAGTCCCGCGAGCGACCCGCGCCCGTTCATCCGGTAGCGCCCGGAGTTGTAGATGATGAGCAGGTCCACTCCTCCACGTTCGGCGAACTTCGCGGAGATGCCCGTCCCCGCGCCCGCGCCGATGACCGGATCGCCCGCCGCGACCGTCTCGTCTAGGCGGTCCAGCGACTCCTCGCGTGTGTACTTCATTGGCATGACCACTGACACCAATTCGGACGGCGCGCATTAGTGTTACGGCGACGACATTCGCGGAACGGTCGGGCACAGCACACTCCGGACTCGTGACCATCGACCACATTGCGGGCCTGCGAACCGCCTGTCCGGACGGAACCCGCGCGAAACAGTTAACCCACCGTCACTTGAGGTGTGTGCTGTATGTCAACGTACTACGTCGAACCCGACGACGTCGACACCCAGCAGTTCGACTGGGGGACGCTCAAGTGGATGGCCACCCCCGACGTGAACGGCTCCGAGCGGTTCAGCGCGGGCGTCGTCCAGCTCGAACCCGGGAAGGGCCACGAGCTCCACACCCACCCCGACAGCGACGAGATCCTCTACTTCGTCAGCGGGACGGGCGAACAGACCGTCGCCGGCGACACGCGGGAGGTCGGGCCGGACGAGATGGTGTACATCCCCGCTGGCGTCGAACACGGCACCGTGAACACCGGCTGGGAGACGCTCCGGCTCCTCGCGGTGTACGCTCCGCCCGGGCCGGAGGACGTCCTCGCCGACCTCCCCGGGTGTACGATCGTGCCCGCGGGAGAGCTTCCGACACGAGACTGATCGGTGGTGACGCGGGACCGGCAGGTGGTGACGCGGGACCGACAGGTGGTGACGCGGGACCGACAGGTGGTGACGCGGGACCGACAGGTGGTGACGCGGGACCGACAGGTGGTGACGCGGGACCGACAGGTGGTGACGCGGGACCGACAGGTGGTGACGCGGGACCGACCAGGTGGTGACGCGGGACCGACAGGTGGTGACGCGGGACCGACAGGTGGTGACGCGGGACCGACAGGTGGTGACGCGGGACCGACAGGTGGTGACGCGGGACCGACAGGTGGTGACGCGGGACCGACAGGTGGTGACGCGGGACTGAGCCGGCTGTGTGAACGGACGAGACGGAGCAGAGCCGGGGGGCGTCGCCAGTCAGGGCATGTACCGCACGACGACGACGCCCGGTTCCGACCGGATCTCGACGCGCGCGACGCCCATGCGAGCGGCGCGGACGAGCGTCGCCTCCCGGTCGTCGACCACGTCGGAGACGGCCTGTTCGGTCGTCTCCTCGGGAACGGTCATGACGTGGAGTTCGCCCGTGCCGGCCCGCTCCTTCCGGGCGAGTTCTCCCACGGGCTGTGCGGCAGCGGTCTCGCGCGCCCAGGCCGTCGGCCTCTCGTCGGAGACGTCGAGCGCGAGGCTCCACTGGCGGTCGATCTCGGCCAGTCGCCACGAGACGTTCAGCGGCGGGTCGGGGACGACCGTCCCCTCGACGGCGTCGTCGACCGCCACGCCAGGGTTCGAGGAGAGGGTGTGGACCTGGCCGTCCGTCACGTCCTTTAATACGGCCGACTCTTCGTCCGCGGCGGTGACGAGGAACGTGCTGGTCTTCGCCGTCGGTCCGTCGTCGGTCATCGGCTGAACGAAGGCGACGCCGCCTGTTCACGCTTTCGTCCTCGGCACGCCCGGTTGGTGGATGGAGCGGGTGAGACTCCCGCCGACCGGAGATCACGACTGGTTATTACCGTCGGCCGTGGACGACCGGACGAGACCGATGTTCGACCTCTGGCGGCTGACCCGGAACGACCACGCGCGGCGGCTGTACGACGCGCTGAAACGTGCCGGGATCACTGCGACGCGGATGTACGAGTACGTCGCACCGCTCGACACCGTCAAGGCGGGTCGTGAGCCGCCAGCGGGCGTCGTCGTCGCCCCCCGACCACCAGATTCGCTCCGGGCCGAAGCGTGTCCGGCGCTCCCGGAACGCCGCGACGACGAGACAATCCTGGTGGCGAGCGCGGACGACGGTAGTGGGGAAGAGGTGCTCGGCTACCTGTTCGTCAGTCCCACGCCGACCGTTCACGTCCACCCACTCGAGAGCGACCTGTCGTTCGACGGGGCCTACATCCGGCGGGTGTTCGTTCATCCTCACGCGCGCAACCGGGGCGTCGCGACCGCACTCGTCGCCCGCGCCCTGGAGCTGGCGACGGAGTGGCGGATGGAGACGGTCCACGCACTCGTTGCCCTCGACAACCGCCCGTCGCAGTGGGTGTTCGAGGCCAACGGGTTCGAGCGCCGCCGGGTGCACGGCTACCTGCGGCTGTTCGGCTACCGCCGTCGCGACGTCACCCCCGCCTGAGTCGGTTACGAACGGGACAATACCGCTCCGTACGCCATCGCAACTATATATTTGCGAATATACTATATAATTCATCGGGAGATTTTATACACAGGTCGACGAACGGGCCTGTGAGGACATGTCCGACGAGAACAGGTCCGTGCTCGAACCGGTCGATGGATTCGACTCCCGGGCCGAGCGGGTCGTGCGCTCGACCACGGAAGAGAACATGATCTCCCGGCTGAACGGGGCGGACTGGCTCAGTCTGACGGCGCTGTTCTGGGCGTGGATCGCCGCGCTCCTCGTGGTCGGTGGGGAGCCGAACTGGGGAATCCTGGCGATGTTCGCGGGCTTCGTCTTCGACAAGGCCGACGGCTACTGGGCCCGTCGACGGGGGATCGACTCCGACTTCGGCCGCGCCATCGACTCGTTCATCGACGTCTTCGTCTACCTCGTGACCGCCGCGTTGCTGTACCACACGGTGCTCGCGCCGAACGCCCTGGTTGGGGCCGCCGTCGGCTTCGTAATCCTCCTGTTCGGGGGGCTTCGGCTCGTCCGCCACAACGCCGAGGGGTTCGGCGACGAGGGGGGCACCTCGTACTACGTGGGAACGACGGTCGTCCACACGAACGTCGTCGTCCTCGCGAGCTACCTCCTCGACGCGTTCGTCGGGCTGTGGAACGGCTGGCTCGCGGCCGTCGTCATCGTCGCCGCCTGTCCGCTCATGACCTCCCGGTACAGGGCGTACAAGACGGTCCTCGGACACTGGCTCGTCGGTGTCGGCGGTGTGGTGGCTATCGCGCTGGTGCTCGCACTCGAGTTCGGCGTCGTATGAGACGGCTCCGGGTCGATCCCTACGTCCACACGGAGGACTCGTACGACGCGGACGAGCCCGCAGAGCGGCTGCTCGACAGGGCGGCGGCGGTGGGGCTCGACGGCGTCGTCGTCACCGACCACGACGCCATCCGCGAGTCGCGTCGAGCGGCCGCCATCGCCGCCGACTACGGGCTGATCGGTGTCGTCGGGGTCGAGGTGTCGACCGCCGATGGACACCTGCTCGCCCTCGGCGTCGACGACTGCCCGCCACGGGACGAGCCCCTCGGAGAGACCGTCGAGCATGTCCACGACTGCGGCGGTGTCGCCGTCGTTCCCCACCCGTTCCAGCGGTCGCGACACGGCGCACGGCGCGACGCCATCGTCGAGACCGATCCCGACGCTCTGGAGGTGTACAACGCCCACACGATCACCGGCCTCCGCAACACGCAGACGCGGTCGTTCGCCCGGGAGCACGGCCTGCCCGGCGTCGGTGGCAGTGACGCGCACTTCGCCCCCCTCGTCGGCCGGGCGTACACCGAGCTCCGTGTCCGTGAACCGACGGCCGACGGCGTCCTCGACGCGATCCGGACCGGTCGGACGCGAGCCGTCGGCCGCCGGACGTCGGCGCGACAGTACGTCCGCAAGTACGCGCTGAACGCCACGATCCGGATGGAGTCGGTCCTCTGAGATGCAGGTCTTCGAATCTCCCGAGGCCCGTCGGCAGACGCTCCTCAGACTCGGCGTTTTGGCCGTCGTGGTGGTCGGGGGTGGCCTGGCAGTGACGCGATACGCTCCCTTCGTCACCGACCCGGAGTGGGCCCGCGCGACCGTCGACCGGGCGGGA
This sequence comes from Salinigranum salinum, assembly GCF_009176545.1. Taxonomy (GTDB): domain Archaea; phylum Halobacteriota; class Halobacteria; order Halobacteriales; family Haloferacaceae; genus Salinigranum; species Salinigranum salinum. Next base: position 1,670,076 of record NZ_VTOJ01000001.1, read on the forward strand.
CCGTACGCCCCGGTCGCCTTCGTCGTCCTGCAGGCGACGCAGGTCGTCCTCGCGCCCATCCCCGGACAGACGCTCGCCGTTGTCGGCGGCTTCCTCTTCGGCCCGATCGGCGCCGTCTACAGCATCGTCGGCGTCGCCATCGGAAGCGCCGTCGTCCTCGTCCTCTCGCGTCGGTACGGCCGACCGTTCGTCGAACGCGTCGTGGCCGACGCAGTCGTCGACCGGTTCGACACGTTCGTCGACGACTACGGCCTCCTCGGGCTCGTCGTGGTGTTCTCGCTCCCGACGTTTCCGGACGACGCGATCTGTGCGCTCGCCGGACTCACCGCCATCAGGCTACGGACGGTGCTGGTCGTGCTGGTCGTCGCACGGACGCCGACGTTCGTGCTCGCCACTCTCGTCGGCGACGGCCTCGCGGCCGCACAGTACCGGCTCGTCGCCGGGATTCTCGTCGTCGCCGTCGTCGTCGTCGTCGCGGTGTACGTGTTCAGGGAACGTCTCGTCGCGGCGCTGCCGTCGAAGGCCTGAACGACCGACGACGGGGTCACGACCGTGAGAGACGCGACGATCGTGACGGTTACGAGGCCACGGAGGTCACGCGACGGCCAGGAGACCACGGACGCCACGCACGACCGCGCCCGGCGACTCAGCGGAGGATACGGTGGGCGACGACGATGACCGCCGAGGCGACGAGCGGGGGGACCACGCCCGCGAGCTGTGGGAGCGCGTACAGCGTCGCGACGACCGGCGCGATGGGTCCCGACGGCGCGGTCTGCTGATCGGCCGGGACGGTGATGAGCAGTCCGACGTACAGCGAGCCGACGAACAGGTAGCCCGCGAGCGAGAGGGCGAAGTCGTAGCGGGCGTCGCGGCCCTCCGACCGGCGATGGCGACGCGCGACGAGCAGGACGGGCGCGACGAGTGGTGCGACGACGAACAGGCCCACGACGATGTAGAACGCCCGCGAGAGGGTGAGTGAGCCGCCCTCGACGGCGGCGGTCTGTGCGACGAGGACGATCAGTCCCGCGCCGAACAGCACCGTCACGGCTAGCGCCGCGAGCGCACCGACGAGGACGTAGCTCCGGAAGACGAGCGAGTCGCTCTGTCGGAACGCGTAGGGGAACGCGCCGAACACCCCGCGGTACCCGTCAGCCATATCGGCGTTTAGGAGCGGTGCCGCTTAACCGGCGCGGTCCCGAGAGACGGGGGCGAACAGGCAGCACGGAGAGACGGTCCCGACACGGTGTGCCGCGCACCCGCGAGACGTGCCGGGATCGTCGTCAGCGGCGCACGCGACCTGTGGCCGCGGCCTCGTACTTGAACTCGTGGGGGGTGCAGGCGACTGACGAGACCGTTCTCGGAGTGACCAGAGAAGCGACGACACGGAGACGAGGGGCTAGTGAGACCGCGGCGTGTCCGGTCTCGTGGCTTGGGGTGACCGGCACGTACTTGTCACTGCCTTTCGGGGATGGGGACGTATGTACGTCGACATCGGGAATACGCTGGAGACGACGCCCGGCGTCTCGCGCGACTCGCTCGAACGGCTCGACGACCACGTGGCGACGGCACACGACCGCATCGAGGAAGGGCGTGCGAACGCCGAACACGGGTACGCGGCGCTGAACCTCCCCGAAACGACGGATACGAACGCTATCCACCGCGCCGTCGACCGGTTCGAGGCGTGCGAGGTGTTCCTCAACGTCGGCATCGGTGGGAGCGCCCTCGGTGCGGCGACCCTCTCGGCGGCGCTCGACTCCGACGTCGAGGCGTACTACCTCGACAACGTCGACCCGGTGCACACCCGCGCCCTCCTGGACTTGCTTCCACTCGACCGGACCGTGATGAACGTCGTCTCGCGCTCGGGCACCACCGCCGAGACGCTCTCGACGTTCCTCGTCGTCCGCGAGGCCATGGAGTCGGCGGGAGTCGACTGGACCGAGCGAACGCTCGTCACGACGGGCGAGGAGGGCAACCTTCGCCGTCTCGCCGAGACACACGACCTCCCCTCGCTCCCGGTTCCCGACGGCGTCCCCGGTCGGTTCTCGGTCCTGTCGACCGTCGGCCTGGCCGCTGCCGCCGCCCAGGGCCACGACCTCGAAGCCCTGCTGAAGGGTGGTGCGGACGCCGCCGAGTCGCTCTCTGGGTCGCTGTTCGACTCGCCCGCGTACGCCTACGGCGCCGTCTCGTACGCGCTCGCCGAACGCGGCGCGCTCACCAACGCGATGATGCCGTACGCGGAGTCGCTGGAGTACTTCGCCGAGTGGTTCGCCCAGCTGTGGGCCGAATCCCTGGGGAAGGACGGCCTCGGTCAGACGCCCGCCCGCGCGCTCGGCGTGACGGACCAGCACTCGCAGTTGCAGCTGTACCGGGCCGGTCCACACGACAAGATGGTCACGCTGGTTCGTCCCCGCGAGTACGAGGATCTGGGGATCCCCGACACCGACCTTGAGGGGCTCGCGTACCTGGGCGGGGCCTCACTTGGGGAGCTGCTCGACGCCGAGTTCGAGGCGACGGAGGCGTCGCTCGCCGCAGCCCAGGTCCCGAACGTCCGGATCGAGATCGACCACGTCGACGAGTACGCGCTGGGGGAGTTGCTGTACGCGATGGAAGCCGCCTGCGTGCTCTACGGGGAGCTCGCCGCGGTGTCGACGTTCACGCAGCCCGCCGTCGAGTGGGGCAAGCGCGCCGCTCGCGGTCTCCTCGGTGGTGGCGACTTCGAGGAGGCCGACGCCGTCGCGGACAAGACGCGGCTCGAGATCGACTGAGCGCGGCGTCGGACCCCCATCGAGTCGTGTACCGCCCACGACCGGAACCGGAGGCTTGAACCGCGAGGAAGACGAATCCGGGATCGATGGAGTCCATCACAGAGGGTGGACGACGCGGGGCCGTGGACCGGCTCGCCAGCCTCGGTCAGGCCGTCCTCGCGGTGTTCGCGGCGTTCCTCGTCGCGAGCGCGGTGGTCCCACCGGTGTCGGCGTGGCTCGTCGGAAGCGGCGTACTCGCACAGGGGAGTCTCGCGCTCGACGTCGTCCGGACGGTGCTCCAGTTCGTCGGCTTCGTCGTCGCCATCCTCGGCTTCCTCGCGATCACGGACACGTGGCACCTCCTCCACACTCGCCGAGTCACGGGCCGAACGCTCGTGCTCGCCGGCGGGGCCGTCGTCGCCCTCCTCGTCGCCCAGTTCGGTGCGGGGTTCCTCCTGCAGGCACTCGGCGTCTCGTTCGGCGAGAATCAGGTCATCACCCGGGGGCGAGAGGCTCCGGTGTACTTCCTCTACATGATCCCCGTGTCGCTCTTGCTCGTCGGTCCCATCGAGGAACTCCTCTTCCGGGGCGTCGTCCAGGGCGTCCTCCGACGGTCGTTCGGCGTCCGGGCGGGCATCGTCGTCGCCAGCGCGCTGTTCGGGCTCGTCCACTGGGTCGCGGTGTCGGGCGGACCGGCCGAGAAGTTCGCGTACGTCGCCATCGCCGCGGCGCTCGGGATCGTCCTCGGGGTACTGTACGAGCGGACCGAGACCATCGTCGCGCCGGGGCTCGCCCACGGCGTCTACAACTCCGTGCTGTTCGCGATCCAGTACGCCGGCGCGACCGGCGCGGTGTGAGCGATAGCGGAGCGCGAGCGACGGCGGGGCGCGAGCAGAGCCGTCGATCGACGGTCTCGGCGGGGGAGTCGACGGTCGTGAACGTGTGCTCGTCGACTGACTGACGACTTCTCCGTGGAGGGACGATGGCAGCTCGACAGGTGACGGCTTCTCGGTGGGCGTACAACAGCAGCGCGGACAATCCGGTAGGCACCCTGAACATCCCGTCTCGAAGCGAGAGTTCAGTCGAACTCGCTCTTCCAGAAGCAACAGCCTTGTTGCGTTCGAGATAGCAATCGGATCCGATGTCCGATGATGGTCTTTCGATAGACGGGCCGAAGACCGTTGGACAGTCCCTCCTGTTGCTCCTCGTTGCAATCGGACTGGTCGGCTATGGAGCGGTCGATTACGTCCAGTCGACGAACGCGGTCAGAGACTCGGTGGAGACCGAAGCGACGATCACCGAGGTCGGCGTCGAGACCGAGTCGTCCACAGCTGGCACTGGTAGCAACATCGAGTACGAACCGGTCGTGAGATTCACCTACACGTACGAAGGCGAGAAGTACACCGGAGACGATTTGTTCCCCGGGTCGGTCCCGCCGAGATACGAGACCGAATCCGCTGCTCGGAACGCGGTAGCCGAGTACGAACCGGGGGCGACGACGACTGCGTACGTCGACCCCGACAGTCCGGAAACCGCGTTTCTCGAGAACCGAACGTCCGGCAGGCAGCTCCTGCTTGTGGCTGTCGGCCTGATCATCGCTCCGTTTGGTGGGTTCTTCGCGGTGAAGAACTATCGGCGAGAGCGCACCTGAGCAGGGAGCGCGTTCGAACACGAGACGGGTCCGTTAGGGGAGCGTTCCGTCCTCGGCGTAGCAGTTGAATCGGGCACGTGCGGTTGCGATTCGCTCACCATCCGAACTGATCAAACTCACCGTGTACTCACCGTGAACCGGTGGTGGACCCAGTGTGACCGCGTAGAGTTCGCCGCTGTCGGAGCCGAACACGGGGTAGTCCTCGGGATCGAGACCGCTCATCTCCCGGTTGTCCATGAGCGGAACCGAGGCGATGAGGTCGTCAGCACCGTTTCGTATCCGGACTGCGTGATACATCTCCTCGGTCACGGCTTGATCAGAAACCAGTATCCCGAAAGCCACTCGTTCCTCACCCCGTATCGGCGCAATCCTGCGGAGGTGTGGTGACTCGCTGCCCACTCCGCGACTGGCACACCGAGCGAGGAGTTCCTCGGTGTCAGTACAGCCAGCGGTCACACTCACGATACCAGCGACACCCGCAATCAGGGCACGTCTGGAGGGCACGATGCGTGCTGTGTGACCGCTCCTTGTAACGGTACGGGTACTGCGGCGTTCACGCTCTGTATCCCGCACGACCACCGAAACGTCTCACTCGTCGGCGATCTCGACGAGGCCGGCGGGAGAGAAGAGCTACGACGGGTTCTTGCGTGTGAGCTCCATCCCGCACACGGGACAGCGGTCGTGGTGTTCGTCGAACTCCCGACCGCAGCCCTGACACTGGAACCGCCACTGGCGCTGTTCGGTGATGCCGTCCTGCGAGATCACCTCGCACGAGACGCCGAGTCGGTCGGCGACGTTCTGCATCGCGTAGTCGTCGGTGACGAGCGTCGCGTCGAGCTCGAACGCGGCAGCCAACAGCCGCGTGTCGGTGTCGGAGAGAACGCCGGCGTCGCCCGTCTCCCGTGCGGCGCGGCGGACCTTCTCCACCGTCGCCTCCGTCGGGATGTGGATGTGCATCCCCGCTCCCTCCATCGCCTCGAACCGCATGGACGACTCGGCTTCGAGTTCCTCACGGACGGCCGGGATCGACGCCGTCCGGTCGTCCGTGTGGTAATCGTTGATGAACGCCGACGAGTCCAGGATCCGCATCGCGCTTACTGATCGATGACGATGTAATCTTTGACGGCCTGGACGTTCCCCACCGGCACGTGCAGCAGGCTCTCGTCGTCCAGCTCGTAGTCGCTCGACACCTCGAAGTTCGGGTCGACCAGGAGGTCGTCCAGCTCGCCCGTCTTGAGGTCCATCGTGATGTTGTACAGCGTCCCGAGTTCGGTGCCGTCCGAACCCATGACCGCCTTGCCCGAGAGGTTCTCCGCGAGTACCATAGTCCCGCTACTGTCCCCCGGTAGCATAAACACCACGGGGGCGGCTGACGGGCGTCAGACGCCGAGACGACGGGTGGAGCGACCAGTGGCCGGCACTCACCGCATCCGGTGACGAAGGGCGTTCTGCGTGACGATGGACTTAACTCTCCCCCCCCGCTCCTGCCTGACAAGGAACTTCTCCCGGAGTGACTCTCATGTCCGAATCCGATACAAAACCCACAGACACACTCCGTACCCCCATCGTCGCCGTGCTGGGCCACGTCGACCACGGCAAGACGAGTCTCCTCGACACCATCCGCGGGTCGGCCGTCTCCGAGGGCGAGGCGGGCGCGATCACGCAGCACATCGGCGCGACGGCGGTCCCGCTCGAGACGGTCTCGAAGATGGCCGGGAGCCTCGTCGACCCCACGGACTTCGACCTGCCCGGTCTCCTGTTCATCGACACGCCCGGCCACCACTCGTTCAGCACGCTCCGCTCGCGAGGCGGGGCGCTGGCCGACATCGCCATCGTCGTCGTCGACGTCAACGACGGCTTCCAGCCCCAGACCGTGGAGGCGATCGACATCCTCAAACGGACGGGGACGCCGTTCGTCGTCGCCGCGAACAAGATCGACACGACGCCGGGGTGGAACCCGCAGGAGGGTGCGCCGATCCAGCAGACCTACGAGGCCCAGTCCTCGCGCGCCCGGTCGATGCTCGACGAGAACCTCTACGAGATCATCGGCGACCTCTCCGACAACGGCTTCTCCGCCGACCTGTACTGGCGGGTCCAGAACTTCCAGAAGAACGTCGGCGTCGTCCCCTCGTCGGCGATGACCGGCGAGGGCATCCCCGACCTCCTCGCGGTGTTGATGGGGCTGTCGCAGCGGTACATGAAAGAGGAGATGCAGATCGACGTCGGTGGCCCCGGCGCCGGGACGGTGCTCGAGGTCAAAGAGGAGCGTGGCTTCGGCACCACCCTCGACGTCGTGCTCTACGACGGCACCGTCCGCGAGGGCGAGACGATCGTCGTCGGCGGGAAGAACGAGCCGATCGTCACGGAGGTGCGCGCGCTCCTCCGGCCCCGGCCGAACGCCGAGATCCGGACGGAGAAACGGTTCGAGCGCGTCGACGAGGTCACCGCCGCCTCGGGGGTGAAGATCGCCGCGCCCGACCTCGAAGACGCGATGGCCGGCGCACCCGTGCGCGTCGTCCGCGACCGCTCCATCGACGAGGTCGTCGCCGAGGTCGAGCGCGAACTCGCCGAGATCGAGGTCGAGACGGCCGAGGAGGGCGTCGTGGTGAAGGCGGACACGCTGGGGAGCCTCGAGGCGATGGCGAACGCGCTCGACGAGGCCGAGGTGCCGATCCTCCGCGCGGAGGTCGGCGACGTCGCACCACGGGACGTCGCCGTCGCCTCCACGGCGAACGAGCCGAAACACAGGGTCATCCTCGCGTTCAACGTCGACGTGCTCAAGAACGCCCGAGAAGAGCTCGACCACGCCGACGTTCGGCTGTTCGACGACGACGTCATCTACCAGCTCGTCGAGGAGTACGAGGCGTACGTCGACGAGATGCAGCGCGCCCAGCAGGAGACCATCCTCGACAAGATCATCCGGCCCTGTCGGTTCAGAGTGCTCGAAGACCACGTCTTCCGCCAGTCCAACCCGGCCGTGGTCGGCGTCGAGATCATGTCGGGAACCCTCAAGAACAACCAGTACGTCGTCAAGTGGAACGGCACCGAGACGACTCGTGTCGGCCAGCTCAACGGCATCCAGGAACAGGGCGAGGACGTGAGCGAGGCCCGCGCCGGCAAGCGGGTGAGCGTCGCCATCGACGGCCCGACGGTGGGGAGACAGATCGACGAGGGCGACGAACTCTGGATCGACCTGCCCGAGAAACACGCCAAGATCCTCGAACAGGAACTTTCCTCGGAAATTCCGGCGGACGAACTCGAGGCGCTGCAGTCGTACCTCGACAAACACCGCCGACGCGACCCCTTCTGGGGGAAGTGAACGACGACCCCCGTCACACCGATCCGACCGGCTCCGGCTCCGGCTCGCGGCGAGCGTCGATGGACCGTGTGGTCTCTCGACGACCCGGAGTCGCTCTCGCGTATCGAGCGAGCCACTCGGTACGTGTCTCGGCTGTGATTCGTAGCGCCTCTCGAGCCTCCACGTCACCTCCCGGACCGGCGCCGTGGATAGTACGTCACCGATAACTTATGAGGATTCATTCGGGCAATTCGACCGAATTAGTGGAGATTCACGAGCAGACTTTGAACGAACCTCCTCACAAATTTTTAGTCGGGATACTCCGTAGGAAGGAACGAGGTGAGATCGTATGAGCACGCGAACCGCCCACGGAACCCGTCTCGACGACAGCCGCCGTCCCTCACGGTACGACCTGTTCCTCGCTCTCCTCCCGGTGCCGCTCCTGTTCGGGCTGGTCGGGGGGACCCTGACGTCGGTGCCGCTGTCGACTGGTGCCGGACTCGGCTCCCTCCCCTCGGCGGTCCTGCTCGCCTACGGCCTGTTCGTCGACGGGCCCTCGACGCCCGGTGACGACGGCTGACTGCCGACTCGATTTCACGCCACGGCTGACCGTTCGATCGCAGTCGCTGTTCGTGTCCCGAGAACCCGCGAGTGAGGAGAACGGTTACCGCGCGGTCGGGGTCAGATCGTCACCGACGGTCGACATCACCTGGAAGGCGGCCGACGCCGCGAGACCGCGGGCGACTTCCGTACAGTCCTCTGCGGAGAGGCCCGACTCCAGGTCCTCGGCGTCGGGCGTGAGCCCGGCACTGACCGGGTGGCCGACCGGCGGATGGACGGCGACGGTCGCGCGCGGACCGCCGGAGCCGTTCGACAACTCCGACCCGATGGCGTAGCTGTCGGGCAGGTAGGTCCGCGTCTCCGCGACGATGCCGGCGACGGCCTTCCGGAGCCGCTGTACCTCCGCAGTCGAGAGGTCGTCGACGTCGGACGAGGGTTGTCCCGCGCCGACCACGCCAGGAGCACCCGCGTAGGGGTTGTTTCCGTTCATCAGACACGCCCAGTACGGGAAGCGCCCGCAAAAAGCCGTCGGAGACGGAGATACCCGCGGGATCAGAACAGTCTCGTCTCACAGGATCGGCTCGCTCTCGCCGTAGACGGCGAGAGTGACGGCCGTCGTGTAACGGTCACCTTCGTCGGCCCTCTCGTCGGGCACGTCGGCCGTGGCGACCGCGACGTCCTCGGCTTCGAACGTCCAGTCGCGCAGCTGTCGCCCCTCGGCGAGTCCGTGGGCGATCGTCTCGCGGACCGTCTCGGGATCCGCGGCCGTCGCCTCGTAGAAGAGCCCGGGGCCGGGGCCGACGGTCCAGCCGACGCCCGCACAGACCCGATCGGCAGTCCCGGCCGTGACCGTCGCGCGCGATTCGACGACCGTCAGCCGGTTTCCCGCGGGGCCGAGGTCGGGCGCGGTGTCGACCTGCTCGACGGTCGCATCCGCCGGGATGACCGACGAGACCGCGACGAGGTTGTAGTTGTGGACGTTCGCCTCGGCGAGGGCGGCGTCGTACGAGGCCATCGCCGTCCCGGCGTTGGCGACGCCACGGACGACGTAGATGGTGCTCATCTGTCGGAGAAGGGTGGCGCGGGGAATAATGGGTTACGATACGAGAGTGTGTCGGACAACCGCGTGCCACCGTACCATCACGAACCGTCGTCACTGAGTGGGCCGAACAGAGGAGGCCAGTGAGGGCCCTCGTAGCGTTCCACGGTGGGGCCGTGAGCATGTCTCGAAACGGGGGAACACGCGGTCGTGAGGGCAGGGTCGCCGACGGTCCGTGTCCCGGATCGCTCGTGCGCGGTCGGACGCGGAGTCACACCTCAGTCGGCACTGTGCGTCGGGACGTACGTGCAGTTGAGACAGCCCCACGAGCCGTGGGCGAACACGACGTCACTCTCGCATCTGGGGCAGTGATATCCCGCCGTCGCGTCGTACTGGTCGGTTTTCATCGGAAGAAATCGAGGTGGTTCCACTACAAGAGCGTTCTTATAATATTGGAGATAGTGTACTAGGCGCCTTATATTCGTCTGTGTTACGCGGGATGGACCGTCCGAACACAACGCCGACGAACCGTCGACTACGGTCTCGGACGGGGTCGAACGGTCACGGAGAACGCGTCACGTCGGCCGATCGTCGAGAGGATCGACCCGATCGAACGAGCGGGCAGTGCCGGACGGTGACGGGTCAGTACTGGTAGTCGAGCCCCGGAATCTCGACGTTGTCGTCCTCGGCGAGCTTCTGTTTCGCGTCGACGAAGTCGGCGTGCGCCACCTCGGTTCGTCCGTCGCGGATAGCGAACATGCCGGCCTCGGTCGCGAGCGCGGCGATGTCCGCGCCACTGTAGTCGTCGAGGTCTTCCGCGATGGCGGCCGTATCGACGTCACCGGCGAGGCTCATCTCGCGGGTGTGGATCTCGAGGATCTTCGCCCGCCCCTCCGGGTCGGGGTTGGGAACCTCGATGAGGCGGTCGAACCGGCCCGGGCGGAGGATCGCCTCGTCCAGCATGTCGAAGCGGTTGGTCGCGGCGATGATGCGGATCTCGCCGCGCTCGTCGAAGCCGTCCATCTCGTTCAACAGCTGCATCATCGTCCGCTGGACCTCGGCGTCACCCGACGTCTTCGAGTCCGTGCGCTTCGAGGCGACGGCGTCGATCTCGTCGATGAAGATCACGGCGGGCTCGCGCTCCTGGGCGAGCTCGAAGAGGTCGCGAACGAGCCGGGAGCCCTCGCCGATGAACTTCCGGACGAGCTCGGAGCCGGCCATCTTGATGAACGTGGCGTCGGTGTGGTTCGCGACGGCCTTCGCGAGCATCGTCTTTCCCGTACCCGGGGGGCCGTGCAGGAGGACGCCCGACGGCGGGTCGATGCCCACCTCTCTGAACATTTCGGGGCGTTCGAGGGGATCCTCGACGGCCTCGCGGACCTCGCGGACCTGCTCGTCGATGCCGCCGATGTCGTCGTAGGTGACCTCCGGCGAGGCGTCGATCTCCATCGCCTGTGCGCGGGAGTCGGTCTCGTCGGAGAGGAGCGTCTGGATGGCGAACGAGTCGTTGATCGCCACGCGGTCGCCGGCCGCGACCTCGTCTTCGAGCCGTGGCGACACGCCGGTCAGGACCTCCTGGTTGTTGCCGTGTTGCTTGATGATGACGCCGTCGTCGGTCCACTCTTCGACCGTGGCGATGTACAGTGACGAGGACTTGAGCGTCTCGTTGCGCCGCTTGAGCGTGTCGACCTCCGCCTTCAGCGCCTCGGTCTTCTCGTCGGCTTCGGCGAGGCGCTCGTCGAGTTCCTCGTTGACGGCGCGCATCCGCTCGTAGTGCTGTTTGATCGCCGAGAGCCGCTCCCCGTCGGACATCTCCGGGTCCAGATCGAGGCGCGGACGCTCGGGTAACGACGGACTCCGTGACATCAGTTGGCTCTCCTATGAACCCGGCATAAATGTGCCTTTGGGTCGCGGGGAACGTTCCTGAACCGATATGTTTTTGTCGACGAATGGCGTGGCCCGGACGACTCAGAGCAGCGAGGCCGCCTCGTCGAGGTAGTCGCCGTAGACGGCCAGCGCGCTCTCGATGGGAGCCGGTTCGGTCAGATCGACGCCCGCCGTCCGGAGAACCTCGAGGGGGTACTCCCGCCCACCCAGACGGAGGGCATCGCGGTACGCCGTCGCCGCGGGTTCGCCCTCGTCGAGGATGCGTTCGACGATGGCGACCGCCGCGGAGATCCCGGTCGCGTACTGGTAGACGTAGAAATTGTAGTAGAAGTGAGGGATGCGCATCCACTCGCGCTCGATCCGCTCGTCGATCACGGCGGGTTCGTAGAACTCCTCTTTCAGTTGGCCGTAGATCGAGTCGAGCCGGTCGGGGGTGAGCGCGCCGTCGTCTTCGATCACCTCGTGGATGCGGAGTTCGAAGTCGGCGAACATCGTCTGGCGGTAGAGCGTCGACCGGAACCGCTCGAGGTACTGGTCGAGGACGTGCATCCTGAACTCGGGGTCGTCGACCGTCTCGAGCAGGTGGTGCGTCAACAGTGTCTCGTTGACCGTCGACGCGACCTCGGCGGTGAAGATGTCGTAGCTCGCGTACTGCCACGGCTGGCTCTCGTTGGCGAGTTCGGAGTGCATCGAGTGGCCCAGCTCGTGGGCGAGTGTGAACATCGACTCGACGTCGTCCTGGTAGTTCATCATGATGAACGGCTGGGTGTCGTACGTCCCCGCGGAGAACGCGCCCGACCGTTTGCCGCGGTTCTCGTACACGTCGACCCACCGCGAGTCGAGCCCCTCCGCCATCCGCTCGGCGTACTCGCTTCCCAGCGGAGCGACGGCCCCGGTGATGTACTCGGCCGCTTGCTCGTACTCGACGGTGGGCGACTCCTCACCCGTGAGCGAGACGTACAGGTCCCACGTCCGCAGCTCGTCGAGGTCGTGGGCGTCGCGCTTCAGTTCGGCGTGGTGGTGGAGGTGGTGGAGGTGGCTGTGGACCGTGTCGAGCAGGGTGTCGTACACCGCGACCGGGACGTTGGGCCCGTCGAGTGCGGCCTCGCGGGCCGTGTCGTAGTCGCGTACCTGCGCCATCTTGACGTCCTTCGTGACGCTGTTCTTGAGCGCCGCCCCGACCGTGTTGCGGACCTCCTCCCACCGGTCGTAGAACTCCTCGTGGACCTGCCGTCGGAAGTAGCGGTCGGGGTGTTTCTGGAGCTTCGTGAAGTTCGACTGCGTGATCTCGACCGCCTCACCCTCGGGGTTCTCCACGGTGGGAAACTCCATGTCGGCGTTCGTGAGCATCGAGTAGACGTCGCTCGCCGCGCCCGTGATCTCCGAGAGGTCCGCGAGGAGCTCCTCGACCTCCGTCGAGCGGGTGTGCGGCTTCATCCGGAGCACGTCGTCGAGGTAGTGGTCGTACGCCTCCAGGCCGGGTTCGTCGTCGACGAGCTCTCGCACCTCCTCGCGAGAGAGCGCCTGGAGCTCGGGTTCGACGTACGAGACGGCGCTCTGCGCCTCGGCCGAGAGCGACTGCGCCCGCGCGGAGAGCGCCTGGAACTCCTGGTTCCGGGTGTCCTCGGCCGAGCGGAGGTTGGCGTACGAGACCACCTTCGAGAGCTCCCGCATCACCTCCTCCTCCAGTTCGAGCACCGCCAGGAGCGTCTCGCCGTCCTCGGTGACCTGTCCCTCGAACTCCCGCAGTTCGGGGATCCGTTGCTTGACGTCGGCGAACGCCGCCTCCCAGTCCTCGTCCGACGCGTAGACCGAGTCGAGGTCCCACTTGTACTCGGCTGCGATCTCCGACCGTTCGGGAACCGAACTCATGGACGGGGGGAAGGGGGCGGTCGTCGTAAGGCTGTCCCTGCGGCAGCGGTGAGGTCGGTCGCTCGACGACCACCAGAGCGCGTCGTCCAGTGAATCCTCGGGCATCGCCCGGTGACCCCTCGGGCGTCGAGGTGGCCACGACCCGGTTCGTCGACGAGTTGCCGGCGAGCCGACCGGAGAGAGGCTCCATCCGGATAGAGAGGCACAGGGATCCGACCGCGCCCGCCGGGTCGCCCTCGCCGTCTCACGGGAGGGAAACGTACACCTGCGTCGACCGCCGAACCACGGGTGATGACCGAACCGGTGTTCGAGTGCGCCACGCACGGCTACTACGCACGCGCGGCCGACGACCGGGACCCGCCCGCCTGTCCCGCGTGTGACGGCGACGGTGACCGAATCCTCGACGGCCACCGCCGAAGGCGGCTCTCCACGTTCTGCTCGGGCGCGCTCCGGCACTTCCCCGACGACGCCGGCCTGACGCTCGACGCGGGCGGGTGGACCGCCCTGACGGAACTCGTCGCGTGCGCCGAGCGACAGTACGGCTGGGCCGACGACCGCGCGGTCGGAGCGGTCGTCGCGACGGACCCGAAGGGACGGTTCGAGCGCCGCGAGCGCGGCGACCGGGTCGAGATCCGGGCGGCGTACGGCCACTCGATCGCGGTCGATCTCGACGCCGGACGGAGAGACGACGTATCCGGCGACCGTGAGACCGAGACGCAGGACGACCTCCCCGAGACGCTCTACCACGGCACCGCACCCCGAAATCTCGACGCGATCCTCGACGAGGGGCTGAAACCGATGGGACGGCAGACGGTCCACCTCTCGGGCGGCCGAGAGACCGCCAGAACGGTCGGACAGCGCCACGCAGACGGGGACCCGGTCGTGCTCGCCGTCGACGTCCGTGAGCTGACGGCTGCCGGGTTCGACGTTCGAAAACGCGGCGTCGACACGTACACGGCCGAGCGTGTCCCGCCCGAGTGCCTCACGCGTTCCCCAAACGTTTAGTCGACAGTCGCACCTCTCGGAGGCGAACCATGTCGATCACGTCGGAGGCGCTGCAGGACGCCGGACGGGCGATTGCCACCTCCCAGACCCCCTCCAAGGAGTTCCGGCACCTCTCGCGGGCACACCAGCGGGAGTTGTTCTTCCGGCTCCCGGAGTCGGTTCAGGAGACGCTCGTCGTGGACATGAGCCCGACCCAGCTGAAGCAGTTCGTCCGGCGACTCGACCCCGACGAGGCGACCGACGTGCTCGGCTTCGCCGACGAGGAGACACGAGCAACCGTCCTGCGTCGACTCGACGAGGATCGCCGCGAGAAGATCGAGTTCCTCCTGGAGTTCAGTCCCGAGACCGCCGCCGGACACATGAATATCGACTACGTGACCGTCGGGATCGAGCGGACGCTGGCCGAGATCGCCCAGCGGGTCCGTCGCTACGAGGATCGAACCGACCGGTTTCCGACGATCTTCGTGACCGACGGGGAGACGCTGCTCGGACAGCTACCCGGCGGGACCCTGGCGATGACCGACCGGGACGACGTCGACCTCCGCGACCACGTCATCGAGACGCCGACCGTGAGATACGACAGCCCGGACACCGACGTCGTCGACGTGTTCCGGTCGAACCCCGAGCGGTCGGTCGCGGTGCTGGATGACGACGGGACCATCCTCGGTGTGATCTACGCCGGCGACCTCCTCGGCGTCATCGAGGAGGTGGCGGGGGAGACCCTCTACGAGTTCACGGGCGTTCAGGAGGAGGAGAGCGTCCTCGACGGTCCACTCGTGAAGATCCGGAGTCGATACAAGTGGCTCATCATCAACCTCGGGACGGCCTTCCTCGCGGCGGCCGTCGTCGGCCTGTTCGAGGACACCATCGCGGCGTTCACCCTCCTCGCGGTGTACATGCCGGTCGTCGCCGGGATGGGTGGCAACGCCGGCACCCAGTCGATGGCCGTCACGGTCCGGGGTATCGCGCTCGGTCAGGTGTCGCTGCCGACGGGCGGGCGCGCCGTCTTCAACGAGGTCGTCGCGGGCGCGGCCAACGGCGCGATCACCGGCGTCCTCGTCGCGGTCATCGCCACGGTGTTCAACCAGAGCCCCCTGCTGGGCGCGGTACTCGGCGTGTCGATGGTGCTGAACCTCGTCATCGCCGGCTTCTTCGGGACCCTCATCCCGCTGGTGCTGAGCCGGGTCGGCAAGGACCCCGCGACGTCGGCGACCATCTTCATCACCACCGCGACCGACGTGCTCGGCTTCCTCGTCTTCCTCGGACTGGCACAGGTCGCACTCGGGCTCTGAGTGCGCGTGACACACACGACGAAGCCCGCGGGTTTTTCTCCCGGCCCGCCGACTCCCCGCGTATGAAGGTGCTCTTGGGAGTCGGCGGAACGGATCACTCGATGGCGGCACTGGAGCAGACCGTCGCCCGGGCGGTCGACGCCGGCGACGACCTCACCGTCGGAATCGTCGACAACCCCGCCGCGGAGCTCTCGCGGGAGGCGGTCGAAGCGCGTGTTCGCGAGGTGCTCGACGAGGCCGGACTGGACGCCGAGATCCGCCACCTCGAGGGCGACCCCGGGAGCGAGCTCGTCCACCTCAGCGAGGCGGAGGAGTTCGACAAGATCGTGCTCGGCGGCGGCGAGACGAGCCCGATGGGGAAAATCAAGATCGGCTCCATTGCCGAGTTCGTCCTCCTGAACTCCCACGTGACGGTGTCGCTGGTGCGACGATGAGCGACCGGACCTACCCCGACGACCCGGCGGAGTCGTTCGAGGCACCCCCGCTCACGTTCGAGGACTACGAGGAGCGCGAGATCGAGATCCGGCCGTACGACGGGAGCGACGCGGAGGAGGAGGCACTCGTCGAGATGTACGAGGCGTTCGACCCGGCCGATCGCGCCCAGGGGATCCCGCCCGGGAAGGAAGAACGCATCCGTGCGTGGCTTTCGAACATCCTCACGGAGGACTGTCTGAACGTGATCGCGTGGGACGGCGAGACCGCTGCCGGCCACGCGACGCTCGTTCCGGACGACGACGCGTACGAACTCGCCATCTTCGTCCTCCAGGCGTACCAGCGGTCGGGGATCGGCACGCGGCTCATGCACGCGCTGCTCGGCTACGGCCGTGCAGAGGGCGTCGAGAAGGTGTGGCTCACGGTCGAGCGGTGGAACCACCCCGCGGTGAACCTCTACCAGCAGACGGGGTTCGAGACGAGCAACGCCGAGAGCTTCGAGCTCGAGATGACGATCCGACTGCGCTGAGCCGGAGTCCCTGCGGACACCGTCGACCGACCGGACCGCGACCGCAACAACCGTACCGCTGGTCGTTCTCCGTCCACGCATGACCGACGAGCGACAGGCGACGTTCGGAGCCGACGGGAGTCTCGACACGGAGACGCCGCCGGAGGCACGCGAGGGAACAACCGACAGGGGCGAGCAGAAGGACGAACACGAGACGAACGGCGGCTACAACCGCTACGACGTCTCGAGCCTCCTCCAGAAGGCCGTCCGCCGATCCGACGAGCGGGTGGCGGCGTGGGCGGCGTGGGAGCTCGCCCGGTCGGGCTACGCGTGGCACCTCTGGGACCGGCTGAACCTGTACGTGGTCGAGGACCTCCGCGCCGGGCAGGACGTCGCGCTCCTCGTCGAACGCTACGAACACCTCGCCACCGATCGGTGGGACCCCGACTCGTGGGAGGGGCGACTCTGTGCGATCCACGGCGCGCTCGCGTGTGCCCGTGCCCGCTCGTCACGCGAGGCCGCCAACGCGGACGAGTGTTTCCGGCGGATCGCCGACGTGCGAGCCGAGGCGGCCGAGGCGAACGAGGAGCCGTCGGTCGACTTCCCCGTCGGCGATCTCGAACCCGGCGGCCGGTTCGACGTGATCTTCGATCAGCACACGGGCGAGGGCGCGCGTCGGGGGAGGGGGACACGCTTCTTCAAGACGCACGGGGCCCGCGTGGGTCCCGAGGCGGACGGCGCGGAGAGTCGCCGGTGGCAGCGGCTGGCGATGGTACTCTCCGACGTCGACTACTCGGACGAGGAACTCGACCGCGCGCTGTCGCCGGTGTCGGCCGACGATCCGTGGAGCGACCCCGACGAGGACGACCTGCAGGGGTGACGGCGGGACCGACTCGGTGACGGGCTCACGCCACATATATCCACTTTTTCTGATTTTCAAACTACAAAGACAGTGTAACAAGGGTTAAGATTTGACGTGTCGTACATCTCTCATGAGTGAGGGATTGGCGGTTACGCGACGAGACGTGCTCAGAACCATCCCCGCCGCGGTCGCCGTCGGACTCGCCGGCTGCACCGGGTCGGGGAACGGTGGCGGGTCGGGCGGGTCCGCGGCCGATCAGCCGGGGACGATCACCCGCGTGTCACAGCTGGACCGGGCGGCGATCGTCCACATCCAGGCGCTGGTGAGCGGGACCGCCGTGTGGCCGTCGTACACGCTCGTCGACGCGGCAGCGGCGGCGGCCGCGGCCAACAGCGGGACCGTCGTCGGAACCTGGCAGACCGCCGGTGAGACGGTGACGTTCACCCCGGACGGTCAGTTCAGCGGGACGAACGCGCAAGTCGGCGCGTTCAGCGGGCTGTACAGCGTCCAGGGGTCCGTACTCCTCCTCCAGTACCAGGCGCCGGTCGTCACGACGTCGCAGGTCCAGTACGCGGTCTCGGGCGACGGGCTCCAGATCACCGGCGCGGACGGAATCACGTACGGGTACCAGCGGGTCGGCGGACAGACCGCGGGCGCCAGCAGCGCGACCGACGGCGACATCGTCTCGCAGATCGCGAACCTCCAGGTGGTGAAAGACACCAGTCAGACCGGCCGACTCGAACAGCGCGAGGTGCGGACCGGGGGGAGCGGAACCGGGTTCATCGTCTCCCCGGACGGGTACATCGTGACGAACGCCCACGTCGTCCTCACCGGCCAGGACTTCCAGCAGATGTTGCTCCAGCGGCTCGCCGGCGAGTTCCGTCAGGAACTGCTGCAGGACGCGTCGGCGTACTACCGGATCCCCGAGGGGCAACGCGACCAGATCGTCGAGATCCTCTTCAGCAAGGTGTTGAACTACTTCCTGCAGGAGGGACAGATCAGGGGAGCCAAACGCGACGTGTTCGTGCTGAACGGCGTCGGGGCACCGGGCGATAACCTCCAGGTCCGCGCGTGGCCGGCCGACATCCGGCGGGAGGGAACGGTGATGCAGGACATCGGCGGGCAGCCGACGTGGGGACGCGACATCGCCATCATCAAGGTCGAACGGGACAACCTCTCGTCGGTCACGGTGGGCGACTCCGACACGGTCGAGGTCGGACAGGAAGTGTTCATCATCGGCTACCCCGCGTTCGTGCTGGAGCAGTTCTTCAACCCGGACGAGACGCTCGAACCGACCGTCACTCGGGGAGTCGTGAGTGCGCGCCGCACGCTGGGGACCGGTATCGAAGCCATCCAGACGGACGCCGCGATCAACTCCGGCAACAGTGGCGGTCCCGTCTACAACATGGACGGCGAGGTGATCGGCATCGCGACGTTCGGAGCCGGCCCCGAACGGGGGATCGAGGCGATCAAGTTCGCGCTCCCCGTCAACCTCGCGGTCGAGTTCCTCCGCGAACTCAACGTCGAGAACACTTCGGGCGAGATGGACCAGAAGTACGAGGAGGCGCTCGCCGCCTACTGGCGGGGCGACTGCGACCGGGCGACGACGCTGCTCGAAGACGTCCAGGCGCTGTACCCCGGTCACCCCTACGCGCAGGACTACATCAACGAGTGCAAGCTCGCGTCCGCGAACTGAGGGTCGCCGACTGACGACCACCGGATCGCGGTCGGCCCCGTGTGACAGCCGGTACCATGGATTTAGTAGCGACCGGTCCGAACCGGAGAGCCGAAGCCATGGTCGAGAGACACCCCCCTGCCCCCGTGGAGTCGCTGGTGCTCTCCCGCGAGCAGCGGTGGACGCTCCACCACGTCCTGCTCGACTGGCTCGGCCGCGAGACGGCGGCCACGAGCGACCACGGCTCCGCGGCCACGAGCGAGATCGAGCGGGCGTTCGCGGAGCTCGACGCCGGGGGGTGCGAGTTTACGCACGCTGAACTCCAGGCGGTCCAGGACGTGCTCGCGAGCTACCACCACAGCCCGACGTGGTGGGAGGTCGAGCGGTCGCGGCTCGAAGGACTCCTGCACGAGGTGTCGGCACGGCTCGCGGGGAGCGACGACCGTCGCATCGGTGGCGGTGACGACTGAGACGGGGCGCGGCAGAACGTCGTCTCCGTCCGCGTTCTCAGACCGAGAGCACTGGCTGGGAGGCGTACAGGAGGACGTACTCGGCGGCCTTCTCCAGGACCTCCCCGGGGTCGCCGGAGACGGGTTGGCGGGGGACGACGAGGAAGTCCGCGTCGAGTTCCTCGGCGGTGTCGAGGATCGCGCTCCCGGGGTGGCGGGTCTTCACGCGCGTCGAGAAGCCGAACGCGGTCGAGTGCGAGATGTGGATTCCCTTCCCGGTGGCGTAGTCGGCGACGCGGTCCATGAACGCCTCGTGTTCGCCGGCGACGCTGTCCTCGTCGATCGTCCCGTCCTCGATCGCGCGGACGACCTCCTCGCCGAGGAGGTAGACGGCGTGGACCGAGGCGTCGTACTCGGCGGCGATGGAGACGGCGTACTCGACGGCGAGCGCCGACTCCTCGCTCCCGTCGACGGGGACGAGCACGAGCTCGACGTCGAGCGGGCCCGACTGCGCGTGTTCCATGCGTGGGGGTGTGGCGGCCGATGGCAAAAACCCGTCGCCTCCGCGGGTGTGGACGCGGCGTGTCGTGGGCCGAGAACGCGGTGTCCGACCGTCCCGGAAGGTGTCGGGAAGACCGCCACCGACGACGGCGGTGCCACGCGGGATTTATGTCGTCCCCGTCGGAACCCCGGGACATGTTCGAGACCATCGTCGTCGCGACCGACGGCTCCGAGAGCGTCCAGCGGGCCGTCGACGTGGCGCTCGACCTCGCCCGGCGGTTCGACGCGGAGGTACACGCCATCTCGATCGTCGACACGGACGAGGTCGACTCGTCGCCCGATCGCCTCCACGAGGAGATGGAGACGGCGCTGAAGGAGGGAGCCGAGGAGGCGCTGGCGGACGTGCGGGCGTCGACGGACCTCGACGTGACGACGTCGGTCCGCGTGGGGCGTCCAGCGACGGAGATCCGCGAGTACGCCGAAGCCCACGACGCCGACCTCGTCGCGATGGGCACGCGAGGCAGGCACGGCGAGAACCGGTTCCTCCTCGGGAGCGTCGCGGAGCGGGTCGTCCGGACGTGTCCCATGCCGGTGCTGACGGTCAGACAGCTGGCCGAAGACGAGACCCTATAAGCGCACGACTGCGCGGCACGGAAGGCCACCCTTTTCCGGAGTCGACCCGAGAGAGCGGTATGGACGACAGCCTCATCGACGCGAACGGTCTCTCGCTGTCACGGAAGTCGCGGCTCCCGGGGACGGGATTCTTCTATCCAGACTCGCTGGACGAGGAGTACGCCGACGAGCGAACCCGCGAGGCGGTCGAGGGGAGCGAGGCGGTCGTCGTCGCCGACGGCGACGCCGACGGTTTGGGGTGTGCCGCGCTCGTCCGGGAGCTGCACGACGCCGCGCTCGACGTCGCCCCGTTCGAGACGGAGCTCGCTGCACGAGTCAGGGATGGACCGGGAGCGGACACCGCATCCGACGGTGCCGTCGACGCGACGACCGTCGACACCGCCGACAGTGACGAGGACGCGGACGAAGTGGCAGCGACGGCCGAATCCGGAGAGGACGACGCCGACTCGCCGGTCGCGCTGGTCGCGACGGGGCCGCACTCGCTCGGTGAGGCACTCCGCCGGGTCGCGGAGCACCTCGACTCCGGGGCGACCGTCTACGTCTGTGACCTCTGTCCCGACGACCTCGACACGGTCGGACCGGCGCTCTCGGCGCTCGCAGAGCGTGCCGACGCGATCCGGTGGTTCGACCACCACCAGTGGGACGACGACGTCGCCGAGGGGGTTCGCGCGGCGGGCGTCGACCTCGTCGTCGGCGACTCCGACGAGGAGTGTTCGACCGACGTGGCGCTCCGCTCGCTCGACCACGACTTCCCCGACCGCTTCACCGACCTGGCCCGGGTGACGCGCGACCACGACCTCTGGCTGAACGAGGACCCCCGGAGTGCGGACCTCGCCGACTACGCGTACTGGACCTCGCCGGAGGAGTACGTGACCGTCGTGGGGACGTACGGCGCGGACCTCCCCGACGCCGTGACGGAGTACATCGCCTACCGGCGGGTGGAGAAAGAGGAGTTGATCGACCTGGCGATCGACCGCGCGGAGTTCGAGCGGGTCGGCGAGTGGCTCGTCGGCGTGACCTACGGCCGGTGCTCACAGAACGAGGTCGCCGAATCGCTCCGCGAGCAGGGAGCCGACGCCGCAGTCGTCGTCAAGCCAGCCGGGAGCGCCTCGCTCAGGGGGTCGGAGACGTTCGAGCGGTGCCACGAGGTGGCCGCGCTGGTCAACGGCGGTGGCCACCCGAAGGCCGCGGGCTGCAAGCCCGACATCTACGACGACATGCTCGACTACGCCCACCACTGGACCACGGAGGGCGCGACGACGAAACGCGTCATCCTCGCGGCGTTCGAGCGGGTCGCGGAGACGGCAGCCGACGGGAGTGCGGGGGACGACGCGGACGACGAAGGGCTCGAGACGGACCGGTAGCTCCACTCGGCTGACACCCGCGCCGACGGACGACGCTGGCATCGCCTCCCCGTCGAGAGCCATCCGGCGTCCCGGAGAGACGCGGGGCTGTCGAACGGCTCGGCGTCGCGACGCTCGACGGGAGCGAAACCGGGGGAGAAAGGGTCGTTGGGGGAGACGACCCACGAACCACGGGGCGTGTGACGACCGAAGACCCCGAAGGCATCGGCTGCTCGCGTGGGGTGTGTAATGAGCTTTGTGTCGGCGTCCGACGGACGGCGTTCGAACGGCGGACGACGGGCGGGAACCACCCCACCCCGATCCCGTTCGTCGGCGCTCACTCCGCGTCGAAGACTCACCCGGCCCGTCACCGCTCACTCCGCGTCGACGACCCACCGATCGGAGAAGGCGGTCCCTTCCGAGGAGTAGGCGTACGCGTGGATGACGTCGCCCTCGGCGTACAGCCCACCGACCTCCTCGTTCTGTGCCTCGGCGAACGCGAAGACGAACTGGACGTCGCCACCGTCGGGTGAGTCGCCGCCCGAGAGATCACGGTCGATCCGTCCCTCGGTGTCCATCGCCTCCCTGGCGAACTGCATCGCGTCCATTCCGGTGCCCGCGGCGAACAGACGCCGACCTTTCTCGCCGTCGACGACGAGGACGACGCCCTCGTCGACGTCCTCGCCGTAGTTCGCGATCTTCCCCTCGTCGTCGAGGAACGCGTGGGTGAGAAACAGCGCGACGTCGTCGAGCCGCTCGCCCGCGAGGAACTCGTCGAGTTTGCTCATACGGGCGGTGCGCGGTCCGGGGTGAAAAGCCCGTCCAACCGCGTCACTCGTCGTCGCGTTCCAGCCGTTCGGCGATCGCGCTCAGCGAGTCGCGCGGTGTCTCGATCGCCGTGTAGACCGCACGGGCTCCCGGCACGCGGAGCCCGTACAGGGCACCGGGGTCGACCTCGTCGAATTCGACTGCGTCGCCGGGGTCCCTGCCGACCGAGTCGGCCCACTCGACGAGCCGGTTCGTCCCCTCGCGTTCGCGGGCCATGCGGCGGTTGTCGTAGGCACCACGGACGACTAGGCCCGTCGTGTCGCGCGTGACGGGGGCATAGAAGGCGTCGCCGTCGAGGACGAGTCGGACGATCCCCTCGTCGACCGCGGCGGCGGCGGGGAGCCGCAGACACGGTCGGCGCGTGCCGCCGCTACGCTCGAGGCTCGTTCGGTAGGTCGCGACGGAGGGGTGGTCGCTGGGGACGCGTTCGGGCACGTCCGCTTACTCGTCGTCGTCGGCCTCGCCGAAGGCGGCGGCGACGTCGCCGGAGCCGGCGACGACCTTCGCGTTGATCTGGACGGTCTCGTCGGAGATCTGTCGGCCACGGACGGTGATGCGCTTGCGCTCGCCGTCGCGCGTGGGTTTGTAGCCGACGCCGCCCGTCGAGAGGATCTCCTTCAGGTTGGGGCCGGAGACGTCCGCGCGCATGGGTCGGCCGGCCGCGTCGGAGCCGCCGGTGAGTTCGAGCGTGAAGCCGTCGAGGCCGACGGCGCTCCCGTCGACTTCGTCGCCGAGATCGCGTCCGAGGAAGCGGTTCGCGTCCTGTCCCGATACCTCTGTCTGGTAGGTCGCGCCGGAGTCGGGGTCCGCGACGACCACCTGGAAGTCTGCCATGCGTGGGAGAAGCCCACGGCCGATAAAAAGCGCGTCGAAACGGCGGGAGGCCGTGGTCCGCAGTCACACGGCGACTCCGTGACGGGGTCACGGCTCGGCACCGACGGCCTACTCTGCGGGGTCGAACCCGCGCATGGTGCGGACGTCACCGGGAGTCTTCGGCTCGTGGTCCTCCGCGCTCGCCACGGCGGCGAAGCACAGCTCCAGCGACCGGAGGTTGTCACGTGCGCTGTTGTACGGCTCGCGCCCTGCTTCGATCGCCGAGAGCAGTTCGGCCATCGCCCCGTGGAAGCCGTCGGGGAACCACGTCCCCACGAGTTCGGGCGACGCGTAGCCGTCGGCGGTGTAGATCGTCACCGTCTGCTCTTCGAGGTCCGGTCCCTCGCTCTTGATCGTCCCCTCGGTCCCCGCGACGTACGTCCGGTCCTCCGGACCGAGTTTGGTGTCGGCGTCGAACGAGAGCGTCGCCTGTGCGCCGTCGAACTCGACGAGCGCCTGGCCGAGCATCGGGGGCGTGGCGCGCTGGCTCGGCGAAGGCTCGAACGAGGCGAAGACGCGCGTCGGCTCGGCGTCGCCCACGAAACACCGGAGGATGTCGAACCAGTGGATCGCGAAGTCGTAGAGGATCGCGTGTCGGACCTCGTCGATCTCCGTGTCCACGATCCAGTTGTGATCCCAGTCGACGTTGAAGTGGACGCCGTGCGGGTCGCCGATCAGCCCCTCGTCGATGGCGTGTCTGATGTAGCTCCAGTGGGGGGCCCACCGCCCGTTCTGATTGACGGCGAGTGTGACTCCCTTATCGTCGGCGAGGTCGACCATGCGTTCGCCGAAGTCGACGTCGACCGTGAACGGCTTCTGGCTCAGGACGTGTTTCCCCGCCCGGAGGGCGTCCTCGATCATGGGCTCGCGCTGTTTCGGGTGGGGGAGCAGGTCGACCACCTCGACGTCGTCCCGGGCCAGTACGTCCCGGTAGTCGGTGTAGACGTCGGCGTCGAGCTCGAACTCGTCGTTCTTCTCCTCGGCCTTCTTCCGGGTGCGGTTGCAGAGCGCGACCACGGAGTAGCCGGCGTCGGTGTACGCCGTCAGGTGCTGGTCGCTGATCCCGCCGGTCCCGACGAGGGCGATGTTCGGATCGTAGCTGTCGGGGTCGCTCGGTCGGTACGGGAGATCGGGAGCCGTCGTCTCCTCGAGGTCGACGATCTCCGCGAGTCCGTACTCCTCGTCGCCGTCACTGCCGCCGTCGGTGGCTCGGTCCGTCATCGGTTCGCCTCCTCACTCCACCGAGACGGGACCGTCGCGCTCGACGCTCTCCCGGGCGGCCACGACGATCCGGTTCGACTCGCGGCAGTGGTACGGTGAGAGCGGCTCGAACTCGACGTCGACGTCGTGGTCGAGACAGTGGACGAGATACTCCACCTGGTCTCTGATCGGCGCTTCGAGTTCGTCGACCTCGACCTCGTACCCCTCGGGCTGCTCCGCGGTCTGTACCCGCACCGTCTCCTCGTAGTCGTAGCTGCTGATGGTTCCCTCGGTCCCCGTGACGACGAAGCCACACTTCGGCTGTGGCTGGTGGACCCACGGATCGGTGAACGTCCCCCACCGTGTCTCGAACTTCGAGAGGCCCTTCCCCTCGTATCGCGCCACGGTGACGCTCTGGGTGTCCACCTCCGACCACTCGGGGACCTCGGTCCGGGTCGTCACCTCGACGGGGAGTTCGCCGTCGCGGAACCAGGTCGCGAGGTTCGCACCGTACCCCAGGTAGTCGACGAGCGACCCGCCACCCTTCTCGGCCTGGTGCCACCACGTCTCGGCCGCGGCGGCGACGTCCTTCTGGTCGCCACCCGCGAAGTGCATCTCGCCCGCGTCCGTGAACTCGACCTTCTCGAACCGTCCGCTCCCCTTGTTGCCGTCGTAGTAGTGGACCTCGACCACCTCGCCGACCGTCCCCTCGTCGATGAGTCGCTTCGCCGTCCGGTGAGAGCGATACCACGCCAGCGGCCAGTTCGTGAGGAACGTCCCGCCACCGGCCTCCATCGCCTCGATCATCCGGTCGTAGCCGCCGGGCGTGAGCGCGGTTCCCTTCTCGAGGACGACGTGTACGCCGTACGGGGCGACTTTTTCGACCCACTCGACGTGGTCGGCCGGCGACGGACAGAGCACGACGATGTCCGGTTCGCGCTCCTCGAGACAGGCCACGTGGTCCGTGTACACCCGGTCGTCGTCGAGTCCGAACTCGTCGGCCGTGTCCTGCAGCCCGAGCGTCGACGACTCCTGGTCCTCGTCACAGATCGCGACGAGTTCCGTGTCGGGGTTGTCCGCGACGATGCCCAGAATGTCGCCCATGTGGAAGTGGGCGAAGTTGATCCCAGCGACCGTGTATTGTGCCATGTATTGTCACACCTTGCCAGCCAGTGACTGGCGCAGAGACGGGTTAGCCTGACTACATGATGAGTGTTTCCCTGTGGGGAGGTTCGTGCGGCGGTCGAAACCTCCCACCGAGCAGCCGCGACCGCGATCCCTCGGAGCACGAGGGTAGGTCGGCGGTCGCGATCGGCGAGCGCACACGGTCTCCGGAGACCCGTGTGGGAAGTGAACGACTATACCGACTGGTCATGTCAGTGCACGTATGACACCACGATCCAACCGCTCCCCGCGTGCGTCCGACGAGTTCACGTACCGGGGGATCGACGCCGTGTTCCTCGAGAACGACTCCCTCCGCGTCATGGTGCTCCCCGGCAAGGGGGGTGACATCCTGGAGTTCCGTGACAAGCGGACGGACGTCGACGTCCTCTGGGAGACCCACCACAACTGGCAGCCGCCGGAGTCGCGGTACGTCCCCTCGGCTGACCCGACGGCGTGGATGGACCACTACCCGGGCGGGTGGCAGCTCAACCTCCCGCTCGCCGGGTTCACCGACGACTTCGGGGGCGTCCCGTACGGCATCCACGGCGAGAGCGCGCTGCTCCCCTGGGAGTACCGCGTTCGGCGGGACGACGACCGGGTCTCGCTCGTCCTGTGGACGGAACTCGTGCGCTACCCGTTCGCGGTCGAGCGCGAACTGACGCTCGCGGCGGGGGAGTCGCGCCTCCGGATCGACGAGTCCGTCACGAACCGCGGCGAGGTCGAACTCGAGTACATCTGGCAGCAACACCTCACGCTCGGTTCGCCCCTGCTGGATCCGGCGGCCAGGCTCGACGTCCCCGCCGAATCGGGCGTCGTCGAGGCGTACGGCGAGGACCACGCCAACGCGCGACTCGCCTCCGGTGCCACGTTCGACTGGCCCGACGCACCCGGATCGACGGGGGAGACGGTCGACCTGCGACAGATCCCCGGTCGCGAGAGCCGGATCCACGACGTCGCGTACGCGACCGATCTCACCGAGGGCTGGTACGCGCTCACGAACCCGGATCTGGACCTCGGCTTCGGCTTCGAGTTCCCGGTCGACCCCTTCGAGTGCGTCTGGTACTGGCAGCCGCTCGGCGGCGACGAGCGGTATCCGTACTTCGGCCGCAACTACAACGTCGGGCTCGAACCGACCACCGCCTATCCGAGCGCGCCCGTCCCCGACGCTCCGCGCGAGAACGGAACGATCGACATCCTCGGGCCGGGCGAGACGATCGAGGCGTCGTTTTCGGCCGTCACCTACGGTGGCGTCGAGTCGGTCGAGTCGATCGAGGACGGCGCAGTCGAGGGCGTCCCGATCGACTGAGGGGGTCCACGGGAGACGACCAGCTCACGCGGCCTCGAACCCTTCCTCCCACCGGAACCGCCCGTTCCGTTGCACGACCTCGCCGTCGACCTCGATCCGCGAGCGTTCGGAGACGTCCGTGATCATGTCGACGTGGACGGCGGAGTCGTTCGCCTCGTCCTCGTGGCCGGGCGGGAAGTTCGAACGGTACGCCCGGCCGACGGCGAGGTGGACCGTGTCGCCCATCTTCTCGTCGAAGAGGACGTTGTCCGTGAAGCGGTCGATGCCGCGGTTCATGCCGATGCCGAGTTCGCCGAGTCGGCGCGCACCCGGGTCGGTGTCGAGCACGTCTTCGAGCACGCCCTCGTTGGCGCCGGCGGAGAAGTCGACGACCGCGCCGCCCTCGAACGAGAGCCAGACGTCCCGGACGCGACGGCCCTGGAGGGTCATCGGGACGTCGAAGAACACCTCCCCCGCCGTGTCGGACGGCGCGGTGAACACCTCGCCCGACGGGAGGTTGTGCGAGTCGTACGCGACCGACGCGGCGCTGTTGACGGCGATCCGGCCGTCGATCGACATGGTGAGGTCGGTGTTCGGGGCCGCGTCGCGCTCGGTCACGAGGCGGACCTCGCTGCCGGCGTCGAGGACGTCTTTGAGCCGGGCCATCTCCTCGGCGAGGGACTCCCAGTCGCGGAGGATGGCCTCGTAGGCGAAGTCGCGGTACTCCTCGAACGCCATCCCGGCCTGCTGGGCCAGCGCGCGCGTCGGGTGGACGGTCGAGACCCAGCGGCTGTCGAGCCGGGCCTCGCGTGCGGCCTCGTGGGCGCGGGCGTGCGCCGCCTGCGTCTCTCCCGGCACGTCGGCCATCGCGGTCGTGTTCAGCGGGCCGCCCAGGCGGAGCACGACGTCGGCGGCCTCGTACAGCGCGAGTTCGGCGTCCGATCCCGTGAAGTCGCCGTCGTGCGCCAGCAGGTACGCGCGGTCGAGTTCGCCCGACGAGTACGTCGTGACGACGTTCGCGCCCCGGGAGCCGAGTTCGGCACAGACGGCGACGGCGAGGTCGTGTGCGCCCGCGCCGACGCTCACGACGACGTCGTCGCCGGGTTCGACCCGCGCGCTCCAGTCGACGAGCGTCCGCGCGTGCTCGGTGATGCGTTCGTCCATGAGACGAGGTGCAGACCGGCGGACAAAACGACAGCGGTCAGTGGGGGTCGCAGTCGTAGCCGTGGGCGTGGGGGTCGTCGGGGTCCATGTCGCAGTCGTGGGCGTCGGAGCCCATCCGGAGCCACGGCCCGCGCAGGGTCAGAACAGCTCGAAGAGCGCGCCTACCTCGTCGGCGTACGTCGAGAGCAGGTCGCGACGGGAGACGCATCCGACGAACTCCTCGCCGTCGTCGACGACGACGAGCCGCTCCGCGCCGGTCTCGTGGAAGCGCGAGAGCAGCCCGTCGCGGGAGGCGCGTTGGCGGATCGTCACCGGGTCGGCCGCCAGGTCGACGACCGGCCGCGACGCGAGCGCGTCGTCCGTCCCCACGGCGAGGCCGACGTCGGCCGCCGAGAGGACGCCGAGCGGATGCTGTTCGTCGAGGACGACGACGAGCGTCCGGTCGCGCGTCCGCATGGCGGTCACGGCCTCGCCGACCGTCGTGTCGGGGGCGGCCGTCAGGTCGTCGGTCCGGACGATGTCGGTGAGCATATCCGGAGAAGGGACTGCGAGGGCGTAAGCGTGACGTCGGTCGAGCCAGTGGGCGGCAGCGTAGCGGGGGCAGCGTGCGTGGCGAGCGGTGGATCGCAGGCGAGGAATCACAACCCCTACCACCTCCCCTGTCGCAGGGACGGGTATGCAACTGGGCGTCATCGGACTCGGGCGGATGGGACAGATCGTCGTCGAGCGAGTCGTCGCGGCGGGCCACGACGTGGTCGCGTTCGACCTCGACCTTGAGGCGGTCGCGACGGCGGCAGAGACGGGAGCGGAGCCCGCTGACGATCCCGTCGACCTGCTTGATCGCCTCGGGGCGGAACGCCGCGTCTGGCTGATGGTTCCGGCGGGCGAGGCCGTCGACGCGACGCTCGACGAACTGGCACCCCACCTCTCATCCGACGACGTCGTCGTCGACGGCGGGAACTCCCACTTCGAGGCCTCGCTTCGGCGGGCGAAGCGGGTCGAGGCGGCGTACCTCGACTGTGGAACCAGCGGTGGCCCTGCGGGGGCGGAACTGGGGTTCTCGCTCATGATCGGCGGGCCGGCGTGGGCGTACGAGGCGATGACGCCGGTGTTCGACGCGGTCGCCACCGGACCCGACGGCCACGAACGGATGGGGCCGTCGGGCGCGGGCCACTACGTGAAGATGGTTCACAACGGCGTCGAGTACGCGCTGATGCAGGCGTACGGCGAGGGGTTCGAGCTCCTCTTTCGCGGTCGGTACGACCTCGATCTGGAGTCGGTCGCGCGGACGTGGAACAACGGCGCCGTGATCCGGTCGTGGCTGCTGGAGCTCTGCGAGGAGGCCTTCGGTGAAGAGGGGAGCGACCTCGGCGACGTCGCCGACTACGTCTCGGGCGGCTCGACGGGCACGTGGACGGTGCAGGAAGCGCTCGAACAGGAGGTGCCGGTCCCCCTCATCTATCAGGCGCTCGCCGAGCGGTTCGGGAGCCGCGAGGACCGGTTCGCCCGGCGACTGGCGAACCGGCTGCGCTACGGCTTCGGCCGGCACGAGGTCGCGCGCGAGTAGCCGGTCTTCGGAGCACCGACCGGTCGCCGCGCGTCGACTGAGGGGGTGTGAACGGTTGGCAATCGGACAGCATGATATATCAGCTACCGTGGCCTACATTATCCGATGAACGCCTCCGTTCGGGTCCTGCACGTCGACGACGACCGAGAGTTCGCCTCGTTGACAGCAGCGTACCTCGAGGAGGAACACGAGGGGTTCGAGGTCGAGAGCGAACCCGACGCGGCGCGGGCGCTCACGCGGCTCCGCACGGAGACGTTCGACTGTGTCGTTTCGGACTACGAGATGCCGCAGATGAGCGGGCTGGAGTTCCTCCGCGAGGCACGGCAGATCGATCCGGATCTCCCCATCGTCTTCTTCACGGGGCGAGGGTCCGAGGGCGTCGCCGCCGAGGCGATCTCCGCGGGCGTGACGGATTACCTCCAGAAGCGCGGACCCGAGCAGTACGCGCTCCTCGGGAACCGTCTCAGGAACTACGTCGAGAAGCGACGTGCCGAGGAGGAACGTCTGCGCGGCTACGAGGCGATCGAACGGGCCCGCGAGGGGATCAGCATCCTCGACGAGGAGGGTCGGTTCGTCTACGCCAACCAGGCGTTCGCGACGCTCGTCGGCTACGATCACGACGAGTTGCTCGGCCAGCACTGGGAGCTGCTCTACCGCGAGGAGGACGTCGAACGCGTCTACGACGAACAGCTGCCGGCGGCCGCAAACGGCGGGTGGACCGGCCAGACCGTCTACAGGCGAAAGGACGGCGATCTGGTGCTGACGAACCACTCGCTGTCGTACACCGAGGAGGGGGAGCTGATCTCCGTCGCCCAGGACATCACCGACGACGAGCGCCGGCGGCTGGAGCTCTTGGAGGCGAAACGGTTCGAGTCGCTCGTCAACGCCGTCACCGAGTACGCCGTGTTCATGCTCGACACGGAGGGACGGGTAGTGACGTGGAACGAGGGTGCCGAGGAGATCACCGGCTACCCGGAGGCGGAGATCGTCGGGGAACACATCTCGGCGTTCTACACCCCCGACGACGCCGAGGCGGGTGTCCCCGCGGAACTGTTCGAGCAGGCGCTCGCCGACGGGAGCGCCGTAGACGAGGGGTGGCGCGTCCGGCGCGACGGGCAACGGTTCTGGGCACACGTCGTCGTCACCCCCGTGTACGACGACGACGGCACCCACCAGGGGTTCGCGAAGGTGACGCGCGACATGACCGAGCGGCGCGCACGCGAGAACGAACTGGAGGCCCAGCGCGAGTCGCTCGCAGCCGCGAACCGGATGAACGCGATCCTCCGCGACGTCCTCCGGCGCATGGTCCACGACTCCTCGCGAGAGGACATCGAACGCGACGTCTGCGAGCGCCTCACCACCGACGGCCCGTACCTCTTCGCCGCCAGCGGCGACTACGACGAGGTGGGTCACTTCGACGTCAGACTCGCGAGCGGCGTCGACACCGACGCCGCGCGGTACGTGTTCGACCACCTCACGACGCGGACTGCCGTCACGCGGGCGGTCGAAACGGGCGCCGTCGAGGTCCAGCATCTCGACCGCGAGGCGATCGACCTCGAGCACGAACTCGTCGAGGCGATCCACTCCGTGGTGTTCGTCCCCCTGACGTACCGTGACACGGTCTACGGGCTCGTCGCGCTCTGTTCGACCTCCGCGAGCTACCTGACGGACGGCGAGCGGAGCGCACTGGAGGACATCGGTGCGGCGGCGGGCTACGGCATCCACGCAGTGGAGACCGAGCGACTCCTGCAGGCGGACGGGGTGGTCGAGCTGGTGTTCGAGACGAGCGACGGCGGCGAGCCGCTGGTCGATCTCGTCGACGACGGCGGCACCGTGCAGCTCGACCGGCTGCTCCCCATCGACGAGGGGGAGTATCTGGTGTACACGACGCTCGACGGTGTGTCGCCGACGGCGGCGGTGGAAGCGGTGTCGTCGAACCCGACCGTCTCGGATACGACCGTCGTCCACGCGGACGACGACGGCGACGGGGGTGTCGTCGCGGTGACAGTGACGGAGTCGCTCGTCACCCACCTCGCGGCGGCGGGCACGAAGGTCCACACGGTCGAGTCGGCCGACGGCACGCTCCGGGTGGTCGTCGACGTCTCGCCGGCCGCCGACGTGGGGCGACTCGTCGACGACGTGGTGGCGTCATTCCCCGAGACCCACCTGGTGTCGAAGCGGCAGGTGGCCCGGCCGGTGAAACGGACGCGAGCCGTCGCGGAGACGGTCGAGTCCCGGCTCACAGAACGCCAGCTCGCGGCGCTCCAGGCGGCGTATCACGGGGGGTACTTCGAGCGGCCGCGCAGACAGACCGCCGAGGATGTCGCCGAGACGATGGGCATCTCGGCGTCGACGTTCCACCAGCACCTCCGGATCGCGCTGGAAACCGTGTTGACCGAGCTGTTCGACTGATGTCGGCGTGTAACAGGGTATCACGTCTGAGAGACACGCCCTGAGAACTCAGGCGACAGACGGAGGTGTTCAGTTCGTGATATGTGCTCATGAACGTACAGTCGAAACTCCCCTCGTGGCTGGGGCGGAGCTACCTGCGACAGTTCGCCGCGGTCGTCCTCGTGATCCTGCTCGTCGTCGCCGGGGTCGGACTGTTCATCCAGGATATGGTCGGTGCGGAGCTCAAACACGACACACAGGTCGAGATGCAGACGATCGCCGAACTCGAGGCCGACGTCTTCGCCCAGTGGGTCGAGGAGAACGAACGGACCGTCATCATCCTCTCCGAGGTAGAGGGGCTCGAGGAGTCCGACGCGGTGGCGGTCGATCGTCTGGCCGAGAAGCAAGAGAGCCTGCCCGGGACGATCCAGGCGCTCCATCTCGTCGACCGTAACTCCGGAACGGTCGTCGGCAGCACCGGCGATGGTGCCACGGGAGCGACGCTCGACGGGATGGGCGTCACCTGGACCGACGGCTCGCTCGGCGACGCTGGCCAGACCGCCGCACTCGTCTCACAGGGGTTCAAGCACGACGGAATCGAGCTCGTCGCCTTCGCCAGCCCCGTCTCCGACTCGAGAGCGGTCGTGATGACGGTCGACGCCACCGAACGCGCGGCACACTTCCGCGACCCCATCGAGGGTGGCTTCACACAGGTCGTCGACAGTCACGGCGTCGTCGAGTTCGCCCAGGACGACGAGGCGGTCCTCGCCGAGTACGAGGGCGGGACCGACAGCGAGGCGCTCCGGGCCGGCATCGCCGGCGAGACGGGTGTCCTCGAGCAGGGTGACCTCGTAGTCGGATACGCACCTGTCGAGGGGACCGACTGGGTCGTGCTGACCCATGCCCCGAAAGCGAGCGCCTACGCGCTCGTCAACGAGGTCCAGCGGGACCTGTTACTCCTCATCGGGCTGTTCGCGGCTGGGTTCGTCGCCGTCGGCCTCACCATCGGGCGGGGGACCGTCAGGGCGCTCGACGACCTCCAGGAGAGAGCCCGCGAACTCGAAAACGGGAACCTCGACGTCTCGGTGGAGACCGACCGGCGGGACGAGATCGGCCGCCTCTACCAGGCGTTCGGCTCGATGCGCGACTCGATCCGCGCGCAACTCGCGGAGGCGAACGAGTTGACGGCCCATCTGGACCAGAAGGCCGCCGAGTACGACCGGGCGCTCGAACGGGCGGCCGACGGTGATCTGACCGTTCGAGTCGACCCCACGAGCGAGAACGACGCGATGCGGAAGGTCGGCGAGGGGTTCAACGAGATGGTCTCGTCCGTCGAGTCCACCCTGCGGGAGGTCCGATCGTTCGCCGACGACGTCGCCGCCGCGAGTCAGGAGGTGACCGCCAGCGCCGACGAGGTGAGTCACGCGAGCGACGAGGTGGCCGTCTCGGTCCAGGAGATCTCCGACGGCGCGGTCGAACAGGAGGAGGGGTTACAGGAGGTCTCGAACGAGATGACGGATCTGTCGGCGACGATCGAGGAGATCGCCTCGTCGTCGGCCGAGGTCGCCTCGACCGCCGACCGGACGGCCGAGCAGGCGACGACCGGGACCGAGTACGCGTCCGAGGCGATGACGGAGATGGAACGGATCGAACGCCAGAGCGAGCGCTCCGCCACGGAGGTGGCCTCGCTCGACTCGGAGATGGATCGGATCGGCGAGGTCGTCTCGCTCATCGAGGGAGTCGCCGAGCAGACGAACCTGCTCGCGCTGAACGCCTCGATCGAGGCGGCCAGCGCGGGCGACGCCGGCGAGGGGTTCGCCGTGGTGGCCAGCGAGATCAAGTCGCTCGCCGAGGAGGTGGCCACCTCGACGTCGGAGATCTCCGAACTCGTCGACGACGTCCAGGCTTCGACCGCGGACGCGGTCGACGACATGGACGAGATGCGCGACCGCGTCGCGAACGGGGCCGAAACGATCGAAGAGGCGCTCGGCGTGCTCGAGACGATCGGTGACGACGTCACGTCGGTCAACGCCGGCGTCCAGTCGATCAGCGACGCCACCGACGAGCAGGCGGCCACGTCCGAGCAGGTGGTCGGGGTCGTCGACGAGGTGATGTCGGTCGGCCAGCAGACCGCCGCGGAGGCGCAGTCGGTCTCCGCCGCCGCCGAAGAACAGACGGCCTCGCTCGCGGAGGTCTCCGACAGCGCCGACTCGCTGGCCGACCGCGCTGCCGACCTCTCGACGCTCCTCGACGCTTTCGAACTCGGTGGAGCGGCCCCGGCGAGGGACGTCGACCACGAGGGGAGCGTGGACGGTGCTGGCGGCGGCCGCGCCGTGACCGACGGGAGCGGCCCGCAGTGGACTGACTGAGCGCAGTCGACTGTGGACCGACTCTCGGCGTCGACCGCGAACCGACCCTCGGCGGTCGCCGTCTCGTACCAGAGGGATTGAGCAATCACAATCCCCTTAACCCCCGCATCCGTAGCGCCGCGCATGGCCGAGATCAACGTCGTGGGACTCAGTATGGGCGTCCTGCTGACGCTCATCGCCGTCGCGCTGCACTACTCCAAGGGAACGGGGTGGCAGTCGACCCAGGACATCTCTCAGGAGGTCCTCGACCGCCGCGCGGAGACGGTGCCGGAGACGGACTTCCCCGAACCGATGAACCGATCGATCGGCGGGGGTGCCGCCGCCGCGGCCGTCGCTGCGGGGGGCACTGCCGACGGTGCCGAGCTCGAAGAGGGTGGCGAGGAGACAGTCGAAGAGAGCGGCCCCGCCGACATCCCCGAGGACGAGGTCGAGTACTTCGAGGTCGAGTTCGTCAAGGAAGGCGAGACGATCGAGCTCGCCAACAACAAGACGATCCTCGAGTCCGGCGAGGACCACGGCTGGGACCTGCCGTACGCGTGTCGGCAGGGGTCGTGTGTCTCCTGTGCCGGACAGATCCAGGACGGGCCGAGCGAGGAGTACGTCGTCCACGACAACCAGCAGATGCTCGACGACGGCGAACTCGACGACGGCTACACGCTCACCTGCGTGGCCTACCCGCGGGCAGCGTTCTCCATCGAGACCGGCAAGGCACCCTGACACGGGTCCGAGCCCACAGCAGTTGTTTCGTCGTTCGACGCGTCCGTGTGCGTGCAGACCCCGCGACCGACGGCGGACCTGTCGATCGGGTCGCGCGGTCCGCGTCGCTCGGTCGTGACCGGTGACGGCGGGCCTGTCGGATGACAATCGTTATACGTCGGTGTTGGCTACGACTGCGTGAGGGCCCGTAGCTCAGTGGACAGAGTGCTTGGTTCCGGACCAAGATGTCGCGGGTTCAAATCCCGTCGGGTCCGTAGACTTCGAATCGCAGGAAGGCGGTGGGATAGGCTCGAAATTTTAATTCGGATTCGTCATGCTGCATGACGAACTCTCTGGCTGAGGGGCGTAAATCCGGTTCAATTTGCCTCTAATACAGAGATGAACCCCGCGAATGACGAATTCACTCTGTGTTCGTCACGGTACCCTTCCTGCACGCAGTTCGGAGAATATCTCACAAACGCAATTCACGGGACTGCTGATTCGTTCAGGAGTCGAACTCGTCCCAGACCGCCCCCATTCGTTCGTACACCCACGGTGCAACCACCCGTGAAATCATCGTCCACAACGAAGTCGGATACTCCCGATTCTCACCGTCTTCGTGTCGGGCTTTTGACGGGGCGTGAAAGTGGTCCCGTGTGTAGTCCTCACTGTCGTGCCTATCCCATCGACACAACCACTTCTCACCGTGATGGTCTTCGACGTACGAGATGTGGAAGTCGCCGTTCGTGTACGACTGCACTTCGATGTACGCTTCGGAGACGTACTTCCGAGGGTAGTACTGCCGTTCAAGAGAGATGACAACCGATTCGGGTCGGTTCGCCGGAAACACCGTCGTGTTCTCGACCCACGACTCGGACGCCAGCAACGACGCGAGCTCCCGAAGGAGCGCCCGGTTCGGTGTCCGGTCGTGCTGTCCGTTCACCGTCAGGCGACTCCTTCGTCGACAGAGGTGTCCTCTCGGGAGCGTCTGAGATCACGAATCTCTCTGCGGATCGCGGCCCAGTTGTTCAGGTCCAGCCAGACGTTCTCGGCGTCGCCATACCCTCCGTACTCAAGCGGGTCGATCTCGTCGGGAGTCTCGACGCCGTACGTCTCCCGATACGCTTCGTCTTCGGAGAGCAGTTCACCGAGTCGGTCTCTGTACTCGTCGTCGTCCAGTTCGGAGAGTCTATTGAGTCGCCGCCACTCGAAGTACGACTCGTTTCGCTCGAACGTCTCCGGATTTTCCGTCATCCGCGTCAACACGCCGATGTCTGCGAGTCGTCGCAGGTGCCGCCGGGCCGAGTTCTTCGAACAGTCTGCTCGCTCCGCAACCTCCACGACACGGGTCGGCGTGTAGAGTTCGAGTGCAGTCCGGTACACTCGTTCGTCCGCTGGAGCGTTGTCGAGTCGCTCAACGAGGTCTTTCGAGAAGTCCGAGGAGGGCGGACCACGTTCGTCGTCGGAGGCGTTCATACACAGTAACACGAGATGCTAATCAATATATTTAACGTTAGCTCATTTATATGAGCGTCAGTCGATCAGGATGAAGCCAAGAGAGACGACGACTGGTTAGAAGTCGTCAACGTACTTTTGTCGCTGTTCCATTTTCTCGCGTTCACAACGTGCTCAGGAACAGTGTGCTGAACGTCGAGAAGAAGTCCGGCAGTCGTGAGAGTTCGCATCCACCCTCCATCCGCTGAAACGCCTCAGTCTCCCCAAGTAGGAACTTTGACGGAGGGTACAGAAGAGTAGAAAATCATGAGTCCTACCGTCCACGAGATTCGAAACTCGATTCGAGCGGCGACGGGCCGCTTTGAACGGGAGTTCGAGGCATCGTTCACGAAGGAGGAATTGCAGGCAATCTGTGAGGTACTCAAGATCACCGTCGACGAGGCAGGGCGTCCGTCAACGACGCGGATGCGCCGACAAATTCGAGTGCAGGTCGGCATCGCGGAATCGCTGGAGACGGCAGACGACTCCACGTTCCGGAAGGCCGAACTCCAAGCGATCGCTGACGGAGTCGGAGCATCGTTCGACCCGTAGTCTTCAGTCTCTCGATTAAGTTGCCTTGCTGTGAGTCTCGATGTGATGACCTCGGGTGCGAGTACCTTGTCCTGACCGAGCCGCGCCCTCTAGAAACCAGTGTCTCCGACTACTACTCAGTCTCTGTCAGTAACGGCGTGACCGATATAGAGGTAGGTTCAGCATCAAAATTCCATCCAATCATCATATATTCGAACCTCTCAAGTTTAGAAGCTTAACTGTCATATGAATATCAAATCATTCGTTACTCAAGCTCTTATCATACCGCTTCGAAGTAGGACCAATTCCAATAGAAAATGAGATCAAATAAAGACGAAATACATCATCGGCTCCTCGGTATGAACGGATACGAATTTGAGAAGGCGGTCGCTGATTTATTTGAGCAACGTGGCTGGGAAACGACTGTCACTAACAAATCACAAGATCGTGGTATCGACATTATAGCGGAGAGGACTGACCCATTTATTGAGAAAATGGTGATTCAAGCAAAAAAATATGCCTTAGACAATAAAATTGGGAGTCCAGACGTTCAGCAATATAATAGTCTTCGAAGCCAAGTGGACGGAACTGATAAAGTCATAATCGTTACTACCTCTTCATTCACGAAGCAGGCAAAAAGCGTGGCTAATGACTTGAATGTGAAATTAATAGAGGGAACAACCCTTTGTGAGATGTTCGCTGAACAGGGTATGATAGCTGAACAGAGGGTTGGGGACTCATACCAAGAGGAGTATCAAAATACGAAGAAGACGTTGCTGTGTCCATTTTGTGGGGAGAGAGTAGAACGTTCTTCAGCTAGCTACATCAATCATATGTCAGACGGGAATTGTCGTGTTCAGGATACTGATAAAATCCAGCCGAGGCGTCCAAATGGAATACCGTCAAGTATTTGCGATGACGTGAAGCGTGAGTTTGGAATAGAAGATAGAAACAAAAACGATGTCAAAAAGAATGGCAAGGAGCAGGGAGAAAACAATACGTCCACAAACAAACTGGAAACATTCAGCTGCCCGTTCTGCGATACGGATATAATTCATTCATCATCTGCAGTTATATCTCATCTCTGCAGTGATGAATGTAGTACGTATTCATCAGACGATTTACCGGCAGAACGTCCAGAAGGAATCCCACCCTCTATTTGGTGGGATATAAAAGACGAATTTCGTTTGTGGTAGTCTCAAATTCCGATCCGAGTACCCAGCGCGAATGTTGAGTAACCGACTCGCGCTCTGTATTCAGCACGACCACTGAATCATCCCATAGAGGCTGTCAGAAGTCGCATGCTGAATAGAAAGGGTCTAATCAGCATAGTTTTCGAGACTAGCTGCCGATTCTCTGATGAGATCTCCACGTAATCATATCCCGAGCACCCTGTCTTACGTGTCTCCAAACGTCGTCAGAATAGGGGCGTGGTCGCTGTAGGCGTTCTTGTCGTCGAAGGTTCCGAACGCGTCGTGATCATAGCGACTTACTTCGGGGGTGAATTCTTGAGACGCGAAGATGTGATCAAATCTGCTGTTCTTGAAACTCGTCTGCTCCACCTCAAGGTCAGTGTACCCATGCACGTATCGGAAGGTATCGACCAACCCGGCATGGCCCAGTCCCTTCAGGATGTTCAGCTCGGCGTTTAGCCAGCGTTTCTGGATCTCCGGATGCTTATCGGCGTGGATGATTGCTTGACCGTCCGGTAGTTCTTCATCCGGCGAGTTGAAATCCCCGGCAAGAACACGTGGTCGTGACTCGGCGGCCATAATACGGTCGAACACAGTCTCGAGAATCTTGATTTTCTCTTCACCTTTCATGCTTCCCGGTACCGCCCGGACGTT
Source organism: Salinigranum salinum (assembly GCF_009176545.1). Classification (GTDB taxonomy): domain Archaea; phylum Halobacteriota; class Halobacteria; order Halobacteriales; family Haloferacaceae; genus Salinigranum; species Salinigranum salinum. The sequence continues at coordinate 1,709,237 of NZ_VTOJ01000001.1, forward strand.
CCAAACCTCAATCTCGCGGCCACCGATTGAGCATTCAGTCACGAGAATCTTCTCCGGGTAGTGTGTGGAGAGATGCTTCACGTCGACGTCCTCGTAGGCACCTTCCAGCAGTTCGAGTGGTTTTCGCTGAATCGCATCGGCATCCTGGACTGCCGTGAGATTACCGTTGGTGTGGCTGATATCTTGGTGCGGTTGTACGGAACTCTCCCCGAGTTCATGCGCCCACTCAAGTGTATCGGCGATACCCTCATACCCCAGTTCGGTTCGGACAAGCTCCCGCCAGAGTTCACGCTGATGCGCGTTTACCTCCTGGAGCATGATGATATCCGGTTGCGGATCGTAGCGTTTCAGGAACTCAATCTGCTGTCGTGCCCGGGCAGGCCAACCGTTCGGTAAGGCCCCAGCGACGTTCCATGACAGTATTCTCACGGGTACCTATACACTCACCATGACCAATAGTAAAGACATAGATGAATTCGAGGTGACAGGCACTTGCCATAGATTTGTGCGATTGTCGCCGGAACAGATAATCAGGGTGAGTGAGAATCCCGATAAGAAATGAAGCTACTTTCTTGGAACGTTCAAGGGGCGTTCCCTCCCTACACACCCATCGACCGAATCGAAAGCCAAGTCCAACATATTTCGAGAGACAGCTGAGTGCCCCGATATCATCGCGTTAGACGAGGTCAGCAGACACAGACGTGATGTGTGGAGGGATGAGCTGGTCAATATCGGATAAGACCAGATTGTCCACACGCTCGATTGGGCAGAAGAGTTAGGCGAATCGGATATCCCTCCACATCAGGACTACAACCATGTTAACGGGAATCTGACTGCAATTCACGAAGATGCAGCCGTACGTAACCTCACCCGGTTGCAGCCGAGTATCCGATATGGACCGTGGGACGGTGCGGATTTGAAAGACTGGGACACGAATCTACCAGAGAAAATTCTCCACGCAAAAATGGAGCTGGATGACCAGACACTTGAACTCTGGAACATCCGTGCGGTTCCAGGGAGCATGCATGGGGAAGAGAAAGTGAAGATTCTGGAGAACACGTTCAGCAGAATCATGAAGGGAAGTCAGACTCCGTGTATTCTGACTGGTGACTTCAACTCACCAAATCGGGAGTTAACGGATGGTACCACCATCCCCTGGCGTCACAACAAGGAAGGGGACGTCGCCAAACGGTGGGTTGAAGCTGAACTCAACATTCTCCGTGGGTTAGAAGAGAAAGGTATGATCGACGTCTTTCGGCATTGTCACGGATACGGCGACTTGGAGGTGCTGGACGTGAGTCACGCCACACAGACGGACGACCCGTTAGCAGTCCCCCCAGAGCAAGTCCAAGGAAAGCGGTTCGATCACATTATCGCATCGGACGAACTGAATCCAGTCGGTTGTTATTACGATCAGAAGGGATTCAGCTGTAGTGATCACGCACCGATTAATGCGGAGTTCGGATTATAACGGGATGTCTAACAGTCCAATGGTTGTTCTGCTCGCAGCGCTGTAGCCAAGACACGACTCTTCAGTAGACGTTAGATTTGATCGAGATACCTCCGTCGCTGTTCCATCTTCTCACGTTCCGTCCGGCGATCGTAGTGTTCGTCTAAGACCGCCGTGGAGACGTTTGCTCTCGCACTCACTACTGGTTCGGGTACGTCCGAATTCAACCAGTGTGTGATTGCACCTCGACGAACGGCGTGCGGTGACACTGACGACGGGCAGGCGAACGACTGACTGCGATCAACCGCTGCTTCACACGCGGAGAGGCCACGTTCGTGTGGACATTCGCCAGTGGACTCACACGGTCGTGTCACCGAGTACACGTAGCTCTGAATCGTGGTGAGATGTGCTCGACCTTTTGCAGTTGAAACGAGTGGGTCACGACCGTACTCATCGACTGAATCTGGTCGTCGGTCAGCTACCCATGCGTCCAATACAGAACACGTCTCTGCTGAGAGCGCGATGAATCGCTCCCCGTTGAATTTGTTCTTAATCGGTGTCCCCATCTCCGGACGGTGTCGCACGTCCAGTGCCATCTCCTGCGAATCGTAGTCGTCTATATCAAGCGCGTGGATAGCTCCCCTTCTGAGGAGTGCGTGCCATATGAGGAGAAAGCAGACGTGACGTTCGGAAGCATACTCGTAGGTAGAGAGATACTCAAGAATACCGTCAGCGACCTCCGAGTCCAACATCACGTCTCGAGAGTTCTCACCGTCAGACAGACTCGGTGAGACGACTTTGGACCAGAGATCAGTCGGAACCGCATCGATGGTTCCACACCAGCGGATGAACACGCGAAGCGTATCCATCTGTGATTTCTCTGAGGGCGGCGCGAGGCCGCCATCTGCCCGGCGCCACAGTCGGTAGCGGTGCAGTTTCCGTCCGGTCAGCTCGTTCAGGTTGTCTATATCCTGTTCGCCACACCAGCGAATGAAGTGGCCGAGTCGTGAGGAGTGCGCATACTGGGTCGCTTTCGCTAACTCGCTTTTGCGATCTTCGAGATACAGTTCGACGGCTGTGTCTGGGTCGAGTGGTTCGGGTGCCATGGCTCTGTGTCGGTGCAAACCGGAGTCAGCCAGCGACCCTCATCTTCGATTGCTAATCGCCGGACAGCGAGGGATTAATTCAGGATCGTCGTAGTGCATGACGAATTCTTGTCAGGTTCGTCATTCTCCATGACGATTCGGCTTCAACAGACAGCGGCGGATTCCTCGTAAACGGAGTCCCCTGCTGGCCGGAGAGTGCTAACTACACACGACTCTACCGACCCACGAGGCCGACGAGGGGGGCGAACGCCGCCGCACCGATCGCGCCGACACAGAGCGCGAGTGCGAGCGCCGACAGCGGCGCGCCGGCGACGCCAAGCACGACACCGGGAACGGCGATGCCGGCGACGAGGACCGTGCCGAAGTAGACGACCCGGGCGACGCTGAGACGCGTGCTCGACCCGGGCCACCCGCTCCCGACGGGCAGGCTGCCCCGCATGACCGCCGCGGCCACGACGATGAAGCCCGTCGCGGTGGCGATGGTGCGGGCGCTGAGCGTCGCGCTGTTGAACAGTACGACCGAGATCAGCACCGGGATTCCGAAGACGACGAGCTCCGCGGTGGCGTCGAACAGCCGTTCGAGCCAGGTGCCGATGGCGTCGTTCCCCTCGCGGAGGCGGAGCCGACGTTCTTCCGTTTCGGGATCGGTTCCGCGCGAGGCCATGCGCGGAGGCAGGGGAGCCACGCCGATAACGGTGTTGACCCGGATCGGATCCATCCCCAAGAAGTACTTGGCCGTGGCGACCGAGTCTGTTGGGCGATGACGATAGTCCCTCACTCGTTCATCACGCGCAGACGCCTCCTCCGTGGTGTCGTGGTGTCGTCGTGTCGCTCGCCGCCGTCGCTGGCGGTCGGTCGATCTACCGGAGGCGGTCGATCACGCGCGCTTTCAGCCGCTCGCGCACCCGGTGGCTCGCCTCGGCGTCCGTCTCGACCTCGATGACCTGTGTCCCCGCCGACGCGACCGAGGCGGCGTAGGCGTCGCGGAACGCTTCGGGGGCGACCCGCGTGAACGACAGATCGTACAGCGCTTCGGTCGCGGCGAAGTCCAGCCCGTGTGGGGTGACGAACTGCTCGGTGAACGGTGGCTCGAACTCCGAGATGGGGAGCATGTGGAAGATGCCGCCGCCGTCGTTGTTCACGACCACGACGGTGGCGTCCACGTCACACCGGCCCAGCGCGAGCAGGCCGTTCATGTCGTGGTAGTACGCGAGGTCGCCCGTGACGAGCGTCAGCGGATCCGTCGTCGCGCTGGCGGCACCGAGGGCGGTGGAGACGATGCCGTCGATGCCCGACGCGCCACGGTTGCCGAGGACGGTGAGCGACGTCGTCGACGGCGCGCCGAACCGGTCGAGGTCGCGGACGGGCATCGAGTTCGAGACGAACACCGTCGACGGATCGGGCGTCTCCTCGACCACCGCGGCGAGCAGCCGGCCCTCGCAGAACGAGGAGGCGTCCGCGAACGCCTCGAAGTGGGCCGCGTCGGCGGCGAGCCACCGCTCGCGCCACGCGTCGCTCCCCGACCCCCGGCCGAGGGTCTGCGCGACTCGCCACGCCAGTCGGGCGGGGTCGGCGACGACGAGGTCTGTCGCGGCGAACTCGGCCTCGCGCCAGCCGGCAGCGGGGTCGACGACGAACTGCCGCGCGTCGGTCCGGGCGAGGTACTTCCGCAGGGGCTTGGAGGTAGGCGACGCGCCGAGTCGAAGGACCACGTCGGGGTCGGGCCACGCGTCCGTCAGTCGTGCGTCGAGGAAGCCGTCGTAGCCGCCGACGACGGGCGTGGTCCGGACGTGACCGCCGAACCGCAGGCCCGAGAGCGGGTCGGCGAGCACCGGGAACCCCGTCGCGTGGGCGAGCGCCGCGACCGACTCGCCGTCGATCCCCGCCGCGTCGGCGGGCCCGGCGACGACCAGTCCTCGTTCGACGTCGAGTTCGCCGGCCAGCTTCCGGAGTTCCCCGTCGCCGAGTTCGGCGACGCCAGCGGTGGTCCGCACGTACGGCGCGTCGTCCGGGCGGCCCCGCGTGGCGCGGTCGGGGAGGTCGGCCGGGACGTCGCCGTCGACGGCTGTCGGTTCGAGCGGCTTGCGGAACGGGACGTTGAGGTGAACGGGGCCAGCGGGGGCGGTTGTCGCCTTCGCCAGCGCCCTGGCAGCGGTGGTGCGGAGCGAGCGGAGTTTGCGTTCCTCGCCTTCGGGCTCGGCGACGTCGCGGTACCACCGGGTCGCGGAGCCGAACAGCTTCGCCTGATCGATCGTCTGGTTCGCCCCGGAGTCACGGAGTTCGGGCGGTCGGTCGGCCGTCAGGAGCAGGAGCGGGACCCGCGCCTGTGACGCCTCGATCACCGCAGGGTGGAAGTTGGCGGCCGCGGTGCCCGACGTGCAGACGAGCGGCGTCACCTCGCCCGTGCGGCGGGCGCGGCCGAGGGCGAAAAAGGCCGACGAGCGCTCGTCGAGGTGCGAGAAGACGTGGACGTCGTCGTGGCGGTCGAACGCGAGGGTGAGCGGCGTCGACCGACTGCCCGGCGTGATGCAGACGGCGGAGACGCCGCCTCTCGCCAGCTCGTCGACGAACGCCTCGGCCCAGAGCGTGTTCCGGTTCGGCGCGGTCATTGCCACCTCTTGGGCCGACGACGCCAATACACCTGTGGGTTCGACCCCGGCGTCGTCTCTTCCGTAGGTTCGATCCCCTCGTGGACTCGATCCGAGCATCGATCCTCTCACCCAGTCGACCCCGAACACTCTTTCCGGACAGAACGACGGCGGTAGGCGAATATACAATACATATTACGAATTTAGGTCCATTCTAGCCAACACTTTTCACACTGATCGGCGAGATTAGTAATGGATAATCGTCTATGACCGGGAAGATCGAGAACGAGGCGAGGGCGGGTGGAGAAGTCGGGGACGTCACCAGCGAACCGTCGACATCGACGTCGGCGGGGGTGACGATGACCCTCTGGACGCGGACGCCCGTGTGCGGGTCGCCGACGAGTGTCATCAACCGTCTCGGACGCCTCCGGGCGACCGGCGCTATCGAGGCGTTCGAGGTCAGGACGTGGCCCAACGAGATCGAACTCTCCGCGAAGACGGGGTCGGACCCGGTCGTCGAGACGTTCGAACGGTTCGAGGCGTGGGCCGCCGACCGTGGGCTGAGCGTCAGGCCCGGTTTCGACGTGCGGACGGTGTCACCGCTCGTCGGTCGGGAGCGCGAGCTGTTGACGCTCCCGATGATGTGTCTGGCCGTCCGGGTCGACGGCGAGACCGGCGCGGAGAACACGGACGCCGCCGGGAACGGAGCCGACGACCTCGTCGGCGTCTTCCCCTGCCGCGACGGCGAGCGGACGTGGACCATCGGCGACTACCTCGACGCGTACGAGATGGACGAGACGTGAGACGCCCCCGCGGGGTGAGGACGCTCCCGCACGGAACGGCGATACGACGGGTGGACAGGGACGGCTCCGGCTTCGGTCGGGGACGGTCCTCGACTGCACGGCCCGGTGTCGTCACGAACGGGCGTGGTCGGTCGGCTCTCTAGTGTATGTCGCGGCCGTCGCCAGCTACCGGACGGACGACAACACCCCACGGGCCCAGCGGAGCACCTGCGCGGGACGCCAGACGAGTCGTTCGACGGCCGCCGTCACGAGGAGCGCCCGTCGGTCGGCGGCGTCGTACGCGCCGACTCCCGTTCGCGTCCCGAAGACGGCGACGGCGGCACCGAGCGGGCCGGCGACGATCACGCCGATCACGAACACCCAGAGCGTCGTCGCCGACACGGCACCGACGATCCACGCGAACGGGACGAGGACGTACGCGACCCCCTCGACGAGGGGCCAGAGGATCTCGCCGAACAGGACGTACGGCAGGCCGACGGTACCCGCGCGTCCGTCAACCCGCCGCCCGACGAGATCCCGGTTGCGTGACAGCGTCTCCGCGGCGCCGCCAGCCCACCGGCGCCGCTGGCTCGTGAGCTCCGCCACCGTGGTGGGGACGGTCGTCCACGCGACGGCCGTGGGGACCTGGACGACCCGTGCGTCGCGACCGACGTCGCCACAGTAGCGTCGCAACTGGAGCGCCATCTCGAAGTCCTCCGTCCCGACGTCCGCGAACCCACCCACGGCACGCAGGAGTTCGGTCCGGTACAGCGAGGACGCACCGGGTGGAACGACCATGCAGCCCGCGCTGGCCCGACCGAGCTGCCGACACGACGCCTGGAGCACCTCCAGCGCCTGAAACCGCTGAAACCACGACCGCGGTAGCCGCCACTCCGCGGAGTCGTCGCGGATCGTCGCGGCGTCGGTCACCTTCAGGAACCCACCCGCCGCGACGACCGCATCGTCCGCGAACGGGGCCGCTAGTGCCGACAGGTACCCTGGTTCGACGACCGTGTCACCGTCGACGACGCCGAACAGCGGCGTCTCACAGCGGTCGAGTGCCGCGTTCAGCGCGGCGGGCTTCCCGCAATTGTCCTGTCTGCGGACCGTGAGCGGCTGGTCGGGGGCCTCGAACCACTGTCCGTCTGCGTCCGGGCCGGTCGGAACCAGGCCGAACCGTTCCGCGACGGCCTCGAACGTCCCGTCGGTGGAGCCGTCGTCGACCACGACCACCGACACCGGGTGTGACCCCGACAGGAGGGACGTCACCGTCCGTTCGACCGTCTCGACCTCGTTGTACGCCGAAACGGCGACGGTGACCGGCAGGTCCGTCGTCGCTGGCTGCGCGTTCAGCGACCGCTGTCGCTCTCGGACCCCGGCGACGGACGCCAGCAGGTGGACGACTGCCCAGACCGCGTAGTACGAGACGACGGTCAGGGTGACGAACCGAAGCACGACGATCGGAGCTGTGGCCACATTCACTGTCTCACGGTCGGCGACGGGGATTACACTGTCGCCCGGTTTCACCGTCGGAGGACCCGTCCCCCGGCCTCACCCGTCGGCTTCGAGTTCGTCGAGGATGGGTCGGTATTTGAGCTGGACCTCGTCCCACTCGCGGTCGGGGTCGGAGTCGGCGACGATGCCCACGCCCGCGAACAGCGTCACCGTCTCGGGAGTGGCCACGGCCGACCGGAGCGCCACGGCGAACGAGCCGTAGCCGGCGGCGTCGATCCAGCCGACGGGGGCGGCGTACCACCCCCGGTCGAACGGCTCCGTCTCGCGGATCGTCGCCAGCGCCTCCTCGGGCGGGAGCCCGCCGACGGCGGGCGTCGGGTGGAGCGCCTCGACCAGATCGAGGACGTGGTAGTTCCGCCCGAGTTCGGCGGTGATCGGCGTCCAGAGGTGCTGGACGGTCGCCAGCCGGCGGACCTGACGCTCGCCCGTCGCGACCGACGCCGCGAACGGAGCGAGCTGCTCGCGGATCGTCTCGGCGACGAGGTCGTGTTCGTGGACGTTCTTCTCGGAGGCCATCAGCTCGCGGGCGAGCCACTCGTCTTCGGCGGGGGTCTCGCCCCGACCGGTCGTCCCGGCGAGCGCGCCCGTCTCGACGGTCCGCCCGCGCACGGAGACGAGTCGTTCGGGCGTCGCCCCGAAGAAGCTCGTCTCTCCCGTGGCGGGTTCGACGAGGAAACGGTGGCAGTCGGGGTACTTCTCGCCGAGTCGCACGAGCGTGTCCGACAGCGACAGCGACGAGGCGAGACCGACCTCGAGCGCCTGCGCGAGCACCACCTTGCGGAGGTCGCCGGCCCGGATCCGGGAGACGGCCGCCTCAACCCCCTCGCGCCAGTCGTCGAGCGCGGTCGTCCGGGTCCGCGAGCGGATCCCCGGCCGCGGGCGCATCGGCGCGTCGGTCAGCGCGGTGAGTCGGTCGCGTTCGGTGTCGAGTCGCGATTCGACGGCCTCGACGGTGGCGTCGGGTCCCACGGCGTTGACCGTGAGCCACGTGCCGTTGTCGGCGTACGTCACCTGGACGCGGGGGAAGACGAAGCGGGCGTCGGGAAACGCACGCCAGGGGTCGCGTTCGGCACCCTCGTCGTGGAACGCGAACCCGCCGAACAGACGGGGGCGGGCCGCCTCGGTCCCGGCGTGGACGTCGCCGGTCTCGAACAGCGCCTCGGCCGCCTCGCGGATGCGGGTGAACCTGTTGGGTCCCTCGGCCGTGACGGTGGCCGCGGCGCCGCTCCCGACCACGGTGGCCTCGTTCGGTGCGCTCCAGACCGTCCGCGGTCGTGTCGCCGTCTCGAGGACGGCCCGGAACGGTGGCTCCCGAATCCGCACCGTCCGACTGACGAGACCCTCGACCTCGCCAGTCTGTAGCGACTCCATCGTTCGCTCCTCGGGACCACGTACTCTTGTACCTGACTATCGGTCGATTCCGTCCCCGACACACCGTCTCGCGTGGCGTTCCCCACCGTGTCGGTTCGCAGCGGTTCGTCGTCGAGCGCGTCACGGCAGCCCCGAGGGACGGAACACGTCAGCTCACGAGACGGGACGACCCCTGTCGGGAGTGGGACGAAACGGTGGCGGACCGGCCGCCGGACTCAGGCGTAGCGCTCTTCGGCCCAGGGGTTCGCCGTGTTCGAGTAGCCACGCTTCTCCCAGTATCCCCGTTCGGGTTCGGTCAGGAACTCGACACCCGAAACCCACTTCGCGCCCTTGTACGCGTACTTGTGTGGCGTGACGACGCGGAGCGGACCACCGTGTTCCGGGGGGAGTGGCTCACCGTCGTACTCGGAGACGAACAGCACCTCCTCGCGCATGCAGTCGGTGAGCGGGAGGTTCGTCGTGTAGTCGTCCATCGCGTGGAACATGACGTGGACGGCGTCGTCGGTGACACCGGCGGCCTCGGCGACCGCGGGAAAGGTGACGCCCGTGAACTCGCAGTCGAACTTGCTCCAGCCGGTGACGCAGTGGAAGTCCTGCCGCTGGGTCTCGCACGGGAGTTCCTGGAACGCCTCCCACGAGAGCGAGAGCGGGTCGTCGACGGCACCCCACACCTCGAACTGCCACTCGTCGCTGTCCCACCCCGGTGTTCCGGACTTTGAGAGGACGGGGAACCGACTCGTTTCGCGCTGACCCGGCGGGAGGCGTTCGTCGCCGTACGTCCGGTAGAGGTCGGTGACGTCTTTCATACCGGCGAGTGGGACGGGACACACCTATTCGTACCGACTCGGTGTGGACGGTGCCGTGTCGATCCTGGGATCGACTCGAGCCTGCGACGCCCCTCGTGTCCGATCCACGCCGTGTCCGGTCTCCGTCTTCTCCGGTCTTCGTCGTGTTCCAGACGGCTCGAGGGCGACGACGTGTTCCCGAGGGAGCGACGAACGGGCACGAACAGGTACCGAACGGCGGGTTTCGAGCCGTCACGGTGGACGGACAACCCCCGCCAGAATTAAATAGGGCCCCTTCAAACCCCCGGACAGTCAGATGCCCAAAGTAGAGATAACTGTCCCCGAACACCTGGAGATGCAGATCGCACAGATGGTCGAACAGGGGGAGTTTGTCAACCGCGAGGAGGCCATCGAAGAGCTCCTCTCGACGGGGCTGCGGGCGTTCAAGACCAGCGGCCCCCTCGACGACGACCAGGAGTTCCAGGACGACGGGATGATGGGTCACGAAGACGAGTACGTGTTCTGACGACTCTCCGGGCCATCCCGTTCAGCAGTCCCGCGAGACCGCGAGGGGCGGCGAACGACTGAGAGCCCGCGTCCCCGTGTCAGTCACCTCCCAACAACTCTTAAACGGGACTCGCTCGTATCTCCGGTATGCACAAAGACGAACTGCTGGAGCTGCACGAGCAGCTCGTGGTCATCAAGGACCACTTCAAGCGGCGCGAGGAGGTCCCCGAGGGCCTGTTCGACGAGTACGAGGGTCTCAGCGTCGATCCCTCACACGTCCACAAGTCGAAGAGCGAGCACAAACACGCCGTCTTCGTGCTCGGCAGCGCGCTCGCCTCCGCCATGAGCGACGACGAGTTCTCCAGCGCCGGCCGGGTCGGCAAGCGCATGGAAGAGCTCGCCGAGGACGCCGAGTCGAAGCTCTGAGACGCCCGGCGTCCGTATCCAGTCGATGCCGATAGCCCTGCAGCTCACCCCACCGTCAGTCCCCCCCTGGCTCCCACTGCAACAGCTCGCCGTCCTGGTGGCGGTCGTCGGGTCTCTCGTCGCCGTCTGGTACGTCGAGCGGCCCGGTGGCCAGTGGGGCCGCCGGCTCCGGCGCCGGCTCCTCGCGGGTGTCCCGTGGGGGACGCTCGTCGTCGTCGCCGTCGTCCTCGGCTTCTACCTGTTCGTCCAGGGCGGCCTCGACTACTGGTTCTCGCCCGTCGTCATCCCCTTCCGGGCGTGGTCGTACTTCTACCCGCTCGGTCTCCTCGCCTCGGGGCTCGCACACGCGGGCCCGAACCACCTCCTCGGCAACCTCGTCGGCACGCTCGTCTTCGCTCCTCTCGCCGAGTACGCGTGGGGCCACTTCCCCAGGCGACGCGGCTCCTCGTCGTTCTCGTCGTGGCGGACGAACCCGTACGTCCGGGCGTTCGTGCTGTTCCCCGCCGCGGTCCTCCTCGTCACCGTCCTCACGTCCGTCTTCGCCATCGGGCCCGTCGTCGGCTTCTCCGGTGTCGTGTTCGCCTTCGCCGGCTTCGCGCTCGTCCGCTACCCGGTCGCCACCGTGGTGGCGCTCGTCGCCGGACGCGTGGTCGGCCTGCTCAGAGCCGCGTTGCAGACCCCGACGCTCGAGGCGAAAGCCCAGCCCACGTTCTCGACGCCGTGGTGGGCCGAGATCGCCATCCAGGGCCACGCCTTCGGGCTGTTCGTCGGCGTGCTCCTCGGCGTCTGGCTGCTCCGTCGGCGGGGCGACACCCGCCCGCCCGTTGCCCGGACGTGGGCCGGCGTCCTGCTGTTCGCCGTCTCGCAGTCGCTCTGGGCCGTCTACTGGTTCCGCGGAGGCGACACCTTCGTCCTCTTCCGCGCGCTGGGGGTCGTGCTCGTCTTCGCGCTCGCGACGCTCGTCGCCCTCACCGTGACGGCCTCTGATCGTCCGCTGTTCGAGCGCGCCGTCAGCGACGGGGGCGAAACCGGCCTCCTCGCGCTCCCCCGCTGGCAGTGGGGTGTGGTGCTCATGGTCGTCTCGGCGTCGGCGCTCGCCGGCCCCGCGGTCCCGGTGAACCTCTTCACCGCCTCCGACGACCCGCTGCCTGGCGACCCGATCCAGGTGCGTGACTACGAGGTGACATACGCGGAGGACGTCACCGACGGGATGGTGGCGGCCGTGAACGTCAGCGCCTTCGGCGAGACCACCGCCGTCAACACCTCGGGGGTGATCGTCCGGAGTCGCGAGCGCGGCATCTGGACGACCGCCGTCACCGAGGGACGGTTGGCGTTCGCCGGGCGGACCGCCGTCCGCGTCGGTGGTGTCGGCTGGCGCGAGACGGTCGTCGTCGAGCGGACCGGGTGGACGGTCACGGGCGGCGGCGTCGCCTACCGGATCAACGCGACGCACGACGGCGAGACGCGGACCATCTACCTGTCTCCCCCGGCGCAGGCCTCGCCGATCGTCGGCGGTCGGAACGTCTCTGTCGTCGCCGAACCGACGACGTTCGTCGTCGAGGTGTCGAGGAACAACGAGACGGTCCGCGCGCCCATGCCGGCGGTGAACGAATCCGTGACGCTCGACGGCGTCGAACTCCGACGGACGGAGAAGGGACTCGTCGCGGTGTTCGAGGAGACCAGAGTACAGATGGCCAAGCCCGAGACGTATCGCGGCCAGCGGGAGTAGCCGTCACCGGCGCGAGTCGGTTTCGCCGGAGTTCCGTGTCGTCGTCTCGTCGGTGACGTCCTCGTCCGTGTCGACCGTCTCGTCGTTGGCGTCCAAGCCGTCGTCCTCGTCCCGTCCCGCGACGCTACCGGCCGCCGTCCTCGTCGCCTGCACCGTCCTCGTCGCCTGCACCGTCCTCGTCGCCTGCACCGTCCTCGTCGCCGACACCGGGGCTCCGGTTCCCATCGTCGGCGACGGTCCCGTCCCGGTTCGCCGTGCCGTCCCAGACGATCCGGTACACTTCGGTACGGAGTTCCCTGCGCTCCTCCTCGTGGAACTCGAACTGCCGGTCGAGGTCGAACGTCGCCTCGAACGCGTGCGTCACTTCCCCGCCGTTGTCGGCGGCGAACGCCTCGACGAACTCCCGACTCCCCGCGTTGTGGATGGAGTAGGAGACGTCGGCGACGTCGGCGGCCGTCGCCAGGAACGCGCGGTCGGTGTGTTCGTGACCGCGCTGGGCGCCGAACGGTGGGTTCATTACGACGGTCGTCCGTTCGGTCGTCCGGAGCGGACACCGCGTCGCGTCGGCCTGTACCCAGTGGATCGGCGTCGTCGTCCCCACGCGGATCCGGTTGGCGCGGGCGGTCGACAGCGCCTCGCGGTCGACGTCGACGCCGACCACCCGCGCCGGGCCGCGCAGGGCCGCCCCGAGTGCGAGCATCCCGGTGCCGGTGCCGAGATCGACGACGGTGCGCCCCTCGACGTCACCGTTGAGGTCGGCGACGTGGATCACGTGGGCGGCGAGTCCGGGCGGCGTCGGATACTGTTCGAGCGAGACCCGCGGGTCCTCGAAGCCGGCGACGACCGCGAGCTGCGTCTCCAGTGCGGCCTTCGTCGCCACGGCTACACACCTCCCGTCGTCGTGGTCGACGGCTCGGAGCGGGGGGAGAGCTGCCCGCGTCGGCCGACTCCGGGCGTCACGTGCGCTGACCGCCTCATGAGGGGGACTATCACGAGTTATCGTAAAAACCTCCCGCATGTGTACGAGTAATCTCTCGGGCGCGGCCGTGCTCGCCGCCCACCGAACCGACACACACTGATACGGTTCGACCGCCCACGCAGACGTGGGGACACACGCTCCTGGTCCCGTCCCTCGTGTCCCCACCCCTGCTCGCTCCGGCGAATCCGTCGGCTGTGTTCCGACACGACTCTCGCGGACGGCCGACACGCTCGAATCGGTGAACGGCGGGGGTCCGAGACGGCGTTCGATCGCACTCGACCGAGACAATCATCATAATTCTGTTACAAAGGTTTAAATTTACCCCTCACCACAAACCTTATAATGGAACGTCCGAGTCGGCAGCGTCAGCGCGAGCAGGCATCGGAACAGGAGTCGGGCGAAGAGGTCGTCTGTCCTGAGTGTGACTCGGAGAACATCGTCACCGACGCCGATCAGGGTGAGTTGGTGTGTGACGACTGCGGGCTTGTCCTGGACGAACGGCAGATTGACCGGGGACCGGAGTGGCGAGCGTTCAACCACTCCGAACGCCAGTCGAAGTCCCGCGTCGGCGCGCCGATCACGGAGACGATGCACGACCGGGGACTCACGACGACGATCGACTGGAAGGACAAGGACGCGTACGGGCGGTCGCTCTCCTCGGAGAAGCGCTCGCAGATGCACCGCCTGCGCAAGTGGCAGGAGCGCATTCGAACCAAGGACGCGGGCGAGCGCAACCTCCAGTTCGCGCTCTCGGAGATCGACCGGATGGCGAGCGCGCTGGGGGTACCACGGTCGGTCCGCGAGGTCGCCTCCGTGATCTACCGACGTGCGCTCAACGAGGACCTCATTCGCGGCCGCTCGATCGAGGGCGTCGCCACGAGCGCCCTGTACGCCGCCTGCCGACAGGAGGGGATCCCCCGGTCGCTCGACGAGGTCGCCGAGGTCTCCCGAGTCCCACAGAAAGAGATCGGTCGGACCTACCGATACATCTCGCAGGAACTCGGTCTCGAACTCAAACCCGTCGATCCCAAGCAGTTCGTCCCGCGCTTCGCGAGCGCCCTGAACCTCTCCGAGGAGGTCCAGGCGAAGGCCACGGAGATCATCGACGTCTCCGCCGAACAGGGGCTACTGTCGGGGAAGTCGCCGACGGGGTTCGCCGCCGCCGCCATCTACGCCGCCTCCCTGCTCTGCAACGAGAAGAAGACCCAGCGCGAGGTCGCCGATGTCGCCCAGGTCACGGAAGTCACGATTCGTAATCGCTACCAGGAACAGATCGAAGCGATGGGCTTCCGCTGACGCGAGTTCGGACGCGAACGCGGCGGCAGCTCTGACTCCACCGACGACGACCGGACGAACACGACGACCTCGCGGTTCCACAGTCCCAGCCGGTAGCGACTGCGCTCGTAGCCCGAGAGCCGTGCCCCCACGGAGTCGGCCAGCGTGGGTTCCGTGACGACGACCGGCGGCGGGGCCTCGGGGACCGCCGCGTCGGACGGGAGGCTCGTCGCCGTCCCGCCTTCGCGGGCGACGTACCACGGGAGCGGGAGCCGCGCGCCCCACCCCGGCGGGACGGGTGGCCCGTCGGCTTCGCTCCACCGGGCGGTGTGGAACCGGTCCCCGTAGTACAGCACTGTCGGATCCCCGTCGGTCGCCGAGACGTTCGCGGCGAACGGCTCCAGGTCGTCGGCCGGCTGTGCGTACTGCGCGAGCGCGTCGTCGGGCGTCGACTCCCCGTAGACGTCGTCGGCGAGGACGCCGCCGACCTGTGCGACGCCCGCGACGACCACCAGGAGCACTGCGGCGACCGCCGGGGCGTCGGCGCGTGTGACGACCCTCCGGGCGTAGCTGTAGCCGCGCCCGGCACCGACTGCCGTCGGCACCGCGAGCGGGACGACGACGTGGACGGCCGTCCAGGGCGCGTCGACCTCGGCGACCGCCGGGAAGACGAGCGCCGCGAGCGCGGCCCACACGGCGAAGAAGACGACGACGCCCCGATCGTCGCCCGCGTACCGCTCGTGGAGGGAGCCACCGATGCCCAGGACCACGGACGGGAGTGCCGCCACGAGGAGCGTCCGGCCGAGCGAGACGACGAACGGCAACAGCGGGTGCGTCGCGCCGTCGTCGTACCGGGTGGCGAGGCGGACGGAGAAGAAGCGTGTGGGCGCCTCGTCGAAGACGAACTGCAGGACTCCCGGCAACGACGCTGGGTTCCAGAGGCTCACGCCGCCACCGCGCGGGGCGAACAGGACGACGACGGCGACGACGAAGAGCACGAAGAGACGCGCGAGGAGCGTCGACCGGTCGCGGAGTCGGTCGACGAGCCCGGCGACCGACCCGACCGACACCCGGTGAGGACCGTACACGACGACGGCGGCACCAGACACACAGGCGACCGTCGCGACGACGAACCCCGAGGCGGCGACAGCGGCGGCGACAGCGACGACCGCGGCGTACGCGAACCCGCGACGGCCCGTGTCGACTGCACTGACGACCAGGACGCAGGCCGAAAACGCCGCCGCGGCCAGGAGGAGGTCGCCACGGAGGACGCGGGAGTAGTAGAGGAGCGGCGGCGAGACGGCGAGGACGGCCGCGAGCAGGACGGTCTCGGTGTCGCGGAGCCGCCCCCGTAGACCGAGCGCCGACAGGGGGAGCAGGCCGCCGACGAGCGCGACGGGGAGCCGAGCGGCGGCGTCGGTCGCGCCGAACAGCGCGAACGACGCGCGGGCGAGGTGGTACGGGAGCGGTCCGCCGGCGACCGGGCGGTATTCGAATGCTCCCGTCCGGGCGAACCGGAGCGCCCAGACGCCGACGCGTGCTTCATCCCAGTGGAACGGCCGGTCTCCGAGACCGACGAGGCGGGCGAGGAGGGCGAGGAGGGCGACGACCGCGACGGCGACGACGACGGCACGGGCGGTGTCGACGCGGTCGGCGCGGGACATGGCTCGTCGTGCCGACGCGGGCGGCAGAAACGTTTCGATTCGGCACGGACGCCGCCGGCGGATCGACTGATGGCGACCGACTCGCTCTCCCGACTCGTGAGAAGCGCACCAACACCTAAGCCCCGCGGCGGCGACTTCACGCACATGTACGACGCTATCCTCGTTCCGACCGACGGCAGCCCCGCCGCGGAGCGCGCGATCGACCACGCCGTCACCTTCGCCGAGACGTTCGACGCGACGATCCACGCGCTGTACGTCGTCGACGTGGCGCTGTACTCGTCGCTGGAGGCCGGCGTCGACGCCGTGATCGAGGCGCTGGAACGCGAGGGTGAGGGGGCCGTCGCGGAGATCGAATCGCGGTGTGCGGCCGCCGGCATCGAGGTGGAGACGACGGTGCTCGTCGGTACGGTCCACCGGGCCATCCAGAAGTACGTGGCCGACCACGACATCGACCTCGTCGTGATGGGGACCCACGGTCGCCAGGGCGTCGAACGGTTCCTCCTCGGGAGCGTGACCGAACGAACCGTCCGGACGTCGGAGGTGCCGGTGCTGACGGTCCGTGCGGACGACGAGCGCGACGTCGAAGGCGAGGCCGCGGCCGACGACGGGGCCGACGAAGGCGAGGAGGCCGACGACGAGTGAGCGACGGTGGACGAAACTGGAGCCGAGCAGAACCGATCGGCGAATGAGGCCAGGGCCGAGACGCTCCGGTCCTCCGACGGCGGCGGGCCTGGAGGTAAAGAGTTTTGCGTCGCTCCACCGAACGCCGCGGTATGACACAGTACACGGTCGAGTTCGTCAACACGGACGAGACCATCACCGTCTCGGACAAACAGACCATCCTCCGTGCGTGTCTCGACGCCGGCATCGCTCAGGAGTACTCCTGTCGTGTCGGGATGTGTCTCGCCTGTTCGGCGGAGGTGCTCGAGGGCGAGGTGACCCAGCCCGCGGCCCACGCCCTCACCGACGAGGAGCGGGAGTCGTACGCGCTCACGTGCATGGCTCGCCCCCAGTCGGACCTGAAACTCGACCGCGGCTCGTACCCGCCGAGCATCGAGACTGACGCCGCCACCGACGGTCCGACGGTCGACTCGACAACGGCCGACGACGACTGAACTCGATCCACCCGCAGACCCGGCTTCGACGGTCGTCACCGACGTCGCCTCCCTCGCCTCCGTCGTCGGCACCGTCATCTCCGCCGGACGCCTGTGTGAGACGATGGACGACGACACGCTCGACGCCGACACGCTCCTCGACCGGGTTCGGGCCCGGTACGACGGCCTCGTCGCACACGACGTGTGGGGCGAACGCGGACTGTTCTACAACCCGGGCGGGAACCTCCCGCGCGGCGCGTACTTCCTGACGGTGAAAGAACGCGATGGCGACAACGACCGCGCCTCGAACCTCGGCCGGCCCGGCGTCTACCGGGTGAACTTCGGTCTGTCGAAGGAGAGCTACCGTGAACGGTTCGACGACCCGCCGGCACGCCCACCGAAGGGTGGTGTCGTCGACACCGGCCACGACTTCGCGGCGACCGACGAGCTCCTGCCCCATCCGGTCTACGCGTGGGCCGGGTGGGTCTGTGTGCTCTCGCCGTCGGCGGAGACCCTGTCGACGCTGTGGCCACTCGTCGACGAGGCGTACGAGCGAGCCGTCGGGACGTACGCTGACCGGACGACGACACGGGACGGGTCACCGATGTGAGTCCGTCCGAGCGACGTAACCGCGATCCGCTCAGCGAGAGAACACGTCGGTCGGGATGCGCACGGCAGTCTGCGACTTCGGACGACTGGTCACGCCCCTCGGCACCGTCTGGGGCGCCCTGGCGGGGACGGTGATCGTCTCAGTTTATAAATTCGTTCGGCCGGGCGACCCTCACCGGTCGCTGGGTCCCGACGCGGCCCCGGGCGGACCGGTGGACGTACCCCCGGAGCTCGTCACGGCGACGGCCACGCTCGGGGCGCTGTTCGCGACGCTGTCGCTGTTCGACCACCGCCACGGGTTCCTCGCGGGGCTCGACTGGACAGTCACCCGGTCGCGACTAGTCCACGTCCGCCGTCCGCGTCGCCGCGCAGTTGTTCGGGCCGAGTTCGAGCTCGAACGACGCCTCGTCGTCGACACGCTCGCGACCGAGGTTCACCTCGATGATCTCCTCGTAGTTCGCCGGGCGTGGAGGCATCGCCGCGAGGACGTGGTCGACGAACTCGTCGGGAGAGAGCGACAGCGCGTGCAGTCGCTCGCGCAGGTCGCCCATCCGCGCGAGGTACGCGCCCGTCTCGTCCGGCCGCGCCGCGTCCGAGAAGTGTCCCGGCGCGACCGTGACCTCGCTGTCGAGCCCCGTGAGCGTCGCGTGCAATCGCCTGGCGGCGTCGGGTGCACCCTCGTCGCCCGCTTCGAGGTCGGGCCGGGCGACGCTCTCGAGGAAGACGGTGTCGCCGGCGAACAGCAGGTCCCCGAGCCGGTAGCCGAGCATCTCGGTCGTGTGGCCCGGGAGGGCGACAGCCGCCAGCCGCGCGTCGCCCACCTGCAGGGTGTCGCCGGCCTCGACGAGTCGGGCGTCGAAGGCGAGGCCGCGCTCGCGCGCGCCGGCGGGCAAGACGACGTCGGCGTCCGCCGCCGCGGCGAGTTCGCGGACGCCGCTGACGTGGTCGGCGTGGACGTGCGTGTCGACCGCCGCGACCAGTTCAGCCCCGTGATCGCGTGCGTCGTCGACGTACCGCTCGGTGAACGCCCGGAGGGGGTCGACGACGAGGGCCTCGTCACCGGAGACCACGAGGTAGGCGAGACAGCCCGAGGAGGGGCGCTGGTACTGGATCACGGTGGCATCGTCGGCATCGAGTTCGACGGCGTGGTAGACGCGGGCCCACCCGCGCATCCCTTCGGCGAGGTTCGCGGCGTCGACTCCTTCCTCGGCGAGGAGTTCGGCGACGTACGCGCTGGCCTCGCCGCGCCCACAGACGACGAGGATCGGTTCGGCGAGCGCCTCGCGCACCTCGCTCGCGAGGTCGTCGACCGCGTCGTTGACGTTCGCTTCGACGAAGCGGTAGTACGGGACGTGGTGCGTGGTGATCGAGTCGCCCGACAGCGGCCACTCTTCGGAGTCGGTCCGGTTTCGGACGTCGAGCACGGACACCGGCTCCCCGTCTCGGAGCCGCGCGGCCAGCTCCTCGGGGTCGACGCTGTCGACGTCGCCCGACGCCTGTGGATACTCACTCATACGAAGCGGTACGCGTGCGGCGGGCAAAAGCGGACGGGCGATCGAACGAGGGGGGGGACGGGGCGACCGGGTGGGTCGAGGTCGAACCGCGGCGACGGGACGCTGACTCAGAACGCCTCGCTCGCGGGGGAGAAGTCGACGGTCGTCCCGAGTCCCCGTTCGCGTGCCCGCTCGTACAGCATGAAGGCGGCGGCGACTGTCTCGATCCCGGTGCCGCCGGAGTCGAAGACGGTGATCTCCTCCTCGGTGGTCCGCCCCTCGACGACGCCGGCGACGATCTCGCCCAGTTCGGCGTGGACGTGGCTCTCGTCGACGACGCCCTCTTCCATCGCGAGGAGGAACGACCCCGCGTCCGTCGTCGCTCGCTTTCGCAGGTCGGGGACGTACGTCGCGCGTTCGATCGTCGTCGCGTCGAGTTCGCGCTTCTCGGCGTGGTACTGCCCCATCGCCGTGATGTGCGTCCCCGGATCGAGCAGGTCGCCGTCGAACACCGGCTCCGTGGCCGTGGTCGCCGTGATAACGATGTCGGCGTCCTCGACGGCCGCCGCCGCGGAGGCGACCGCGGCGACGCTCCCGTCGAGTTCGCGGTCCATCTCGCCGGCGAACGCCTCGCGGTTCTCCTTCGTGGGGGAGTACACCCAGACCGTGTCGAGGTCACGAACCGTGTCGACCGCGCGCAACTGGCCGCGGGCCTGCGACCCGCTCCCGATGATCGCCAGCGAGGTGGCGTCCTCGCGCGCGAGGGCGTCGACGCCGACGGCGCCGACGGCACCGGTCTTGTACGGGTTCATGTGCGCGCCGTCGACTACGGCCAGCAGTTCGCCCGACTCGGCGTCGAACAGCGGCGTGACGAACCAGGCGTCTCGTGCGCCGAACCCCGCGCTATACATGTATCCACCCATCGCGCCGGTGTCGGGGAGCACCGCGCCGTACGTCGTGAGCATGCCGGGCGGATCGTCCGGGAGGAGCTTCGTCCGTGGCTCGGCCGGTGCACCCTCGCCGCGCTGTCGGTAGCCGGCACGGACCGCCTCGACGTACTCCCGCGGGGTCGCCAGTCCTGCGACTTCGTCACTCGAGAGGAACAGCGTCTCGGTCATGTCTACGGAGACGGGACCGAGCGTCAAAACCGTGCGGGACGTGGGCGGCCGACGACTGCACGATCGCACGAGTGGTCGTGACCCTGCTGCCCTGCCTTCTCACCCGACACGACGGTCCAAAGCCACTGGTGTGGGACGTGGATCGTTCGAATCGACGGAGCGGACGGCTCCGGTGTCGGCGCCGTGTCGGGAGCACACGAGCAGAGGGCAGCTGATCGAGAACGGGGAGAACGGGGAGAACGAAGACAGTGAGCGTCGAGAACGACGGTTAGTCGGCGAACTGCGGGGCGGCGTCGGCGGGGTCGGTGGCCTCGACGACAGGTGCGCTGTCGACGATGTCCGTCGGGGCGACGGGGCCGTTGACGAACAGCGCGTGGCCGACGACGAGTCCGGAGACGCCGGCACCGAGCGGAACGGCGGTCGTCAGCCCGATGCCCGTGAGCACCAGCAGTCCCGTGAGACCGAGGAGGGTTAGCGGAATGAGACCGAGCACGTAGTCGTAATATCCAACCATAATACAAGACATACTATGGGTACGGGGTATATAATTCTTTCCCGTGGCCAATCGGTACCACTGGTGTGTTATTTGTAAAAGCCACTCATAACTTATAGAGATATATGGCGGTGCATCGGTTCAGACGCTCGAAATCAATACACTGAGAGCGTAACAACCGACTGACGACTCGGGACGCTGATACTGTTCCGGCGACCCGAAGCGGTAAAAACGGTCCACGGTGTGAGTGGAGGTGTGAACCGGAACGATCGCTCGATCGTCGCGCTCGTGAGCCTCGCGCACGGGATGGTGCACACGTACGAGCTCTCGATCCCCATCTTCGTCTCGATCTGGCTCGTCGAGTTCTCGGCGGTCGATCTCGGCTTCACCCAGGTCGGGGTGACCGCAGCGACGCTGGGCGTGATCGTGACCGCGGGTTACGGACTGTTCGGTGCCGGTTCGCTCCCGAGCGGGGTGCTCGTCGACCGAGTCGGCTCGCGGCGGCTCATCCGCGCGTGTCTGTTCGGGATGGGGGCCTCGTTCCTCCTGCTCGCGGTCGCGCCGGGGCTGGTCGCGGTCACGCTCGCACTCCTCGTCTGGGGGGCTGCGGCCTCCGTCTACCACCCCGCGGGGCTCGCACTCCTCTCGAAGGGAGTCGAGGAGCGCGGGACGGGCTTCGCCTACCACGGGATCGCCGGGAACGTCGGGCAAGGTGGTGGCCCGCTCGTGACGACGCTACTGCTCCTCTTTTTCGACTGGTCGCTCGTCGCCGCGTTGCTCGCGGTGCCCGCGCTCGTCGCCGGCGTCTACGCCTCGCGGGCGGAGTTCGACGAGACCGCCGCGGTCGACACCGTGACGAGTACGGACGGCGGTGAGCGCTCGGATGGAGCGCGATCCTCGTCGGAGGTGGAGTCCGACGGCGGTGAGCGCTCGGATGGAGCGCGATCCTCGTCGGAGGTGGAGTCCGACGGCGGTGAGCGCTCGGATGGAGCGCGATCCTCGTCGGAGGTGGAGTCCGACGGCGGTGAGCGCTTGGATGGATCGCGATCCTCGTCGGAGACGACGTCCGACAGTGGGTCGAAGGCCTCCTCTGGCGTCGACTCGTTCGCCGAGTTCCGGGCCGAGTCGACGCGGCTGTTCGCCGGCGGCTTCGTCCTCGTCTTCGTCGTCGCGCTCTGTTCGGGGCTCTACTACCGCGGGTTCCTCACGTTCTTGCCGGGCGTGCTGGAGTCGATACCCGGCTTCGAGCCGTTCCCGCTCTCCGCGATCCTCCCGGCCGACGTCGCCCGGGCGATCGGTGGGGGATCGCAGCTGATCCGGCCCGAGCGGTACTTCTACGCGAGCCTGCTCGTCGTCGGCGTCTTCGGCCAGTACGCCGGCGGGAAGCTCTCGGACCGGATCCGCGTCGAGAAGGGGATCGTCGTCGGCTTCGGGATGCTCGCGCTCCTCGCCGTCGCGTTCATCCCCGTCGCGGGCGTCGGGGTCGGCCCACTGGCGGTCCTCGGAGCGCTCGTCGGCTTTTTCCTCTTCTTCGTCCAGCCGTTCTACCAGACGGCCGTCGCCGAGTACACCCCGGCGGGCGCTCGCGGACTCTCGTACGGCTACACGTATCTGGGCGTGTTCGGCATCGGGGCGCTCGGTGGTGCGATCGCGGGCGTCGTCCTGACGTACGCGGCACCCGCCGAGCTGTTCCTCGTCCTCGCCGGCATCGGGATCACCGCATCGGGACTGGGACTGTATCTGGTCCGGAACACGGACGAGCGAGTACGAGCCGGGTGACTACGCCGCCCCGAGCCCGGATTCGCCGTCGATCGAGACACTCTCCGGTTCGCTCGAACAACAGTTAATAGCCTCTCGTCGAATATGTCACGTAGTTGCACGTGACACGCGCAGCTCCGGACCGGTCGTCCCGCGCGACGCGGCCGGAGGTCCCCGAGGGCGAGCGTCCGACCCCACAGTAATGACGACCACGACCCGAGAACAGAGGAGGGAGAGACGGCCGAAGACGACGCCGACGCGGTCCGCGTCGACGCCAGCAGACCGGCGAGCGGGGAGACGTGGTCGCGATCGTCCCCTGCAACGACTCCAGCGGAGCCACGGTAACAGAGCCGTGCAGCACGCGATCGAGACGCACCGCCGGGTGAGCGGGAAACCGACGACTCGGGGGATCGACGCCACCCAGGCCGACGGCCCCGACCGACGCGCTCGCGGTGTCGATCAGGCCGGCGACGGTTCCGGCGCTGGCCCCGTCGCCCCGTCACCGGTGCCCGGGCCGTCGGGTCTCGGGCCGACACCGGCGCCGTCGGCTCCGACGGGTGTGAGCGCGGGGGTGCCGACCAATATCCGGGCACCGTCGACGCCGGCGACGATGGCTGCGGACCGGATCCCGCCGCGCGCGGACACCGACGTCCCCGTATCGATCAGCGGATGGTCGATCCCGATGGCTCCCGTCACGCTCTCCATCGACGGTGCCGGCGGGGGGAACGGCTCGGTCACCGTCAACGGCGTCGCCACGGCCTCGCTGACCGCCAGCGCCACGGTGAAGCTGCGTGGAGCCACGCAGACCGCACCCGGGAACGCCGGGAACCTCACTCTGGTCGCCACGCAGGGCGGGACGGAACTCGCCAGAAGCGCCGGGTTCTCCGTCGCGGCGATCCCACGGAACGTCACGATCAGCCACCGGAGTGCGATCAACACGGCCACCAGACGCGGGATGGTCGTCAACACGAGCCTGGAGTCGGACTCCGGCACCGTGGCCGACCTGGACAGGGCGGAGTTCTCCGAACAGGTGCAGTACGGGAGCGGGAGCGGCGTGTTCGCGGGAATCACGGGCGCGAACTCCGGCTACCTGCCGGCGAACGGCACCGGGTACACCGACACGCACGGCGCCCCCGTGAGCCGGATAACCGGGGATGGAGCGATCACGGCCGAGCAGACGTTCATCTTCAAGGACGATCGGACGAGCGTCACGGACGTCCCGATGACGAACTCCGGGTTCCGGATACGGCGGATTGCGACGGCAATACCGCTGACCAGTACGGTCGTCTTCTTGACCTCGAAGTCGGGAGCGGCCACCACGGCCAACGGGTACTCTTCGTCGGCGGGGTCGGGCAGTGCGAGAGAGGTACAGACGGTGCCGTGACGATGTCCGACCGAGACGAGGACGACGAGATACCGGACCACCTCCAGCGATCACCCAACCTGTTCGTACACCGGGCGGACGGGACCGTCGAAGAGGCACCAGCGGCCGATCAGGCGGTGGCCGACGACTACCCACACTGGCCGGACAAGGGACCGGTCGTCGACGGCAAACGGCTCACGGTCATGACCGCGCGGGACACGTACGAGGTGGGTGAGGAGGTCCGAGTGATCCACGCGTTCGAGGCACCGGAACCGGGCGTGGACGTGTACGTGATGGGTCCGAAACCGGTGTACGGCGAACACATCGACGGCACGCTCGCGACGACCCCGCCGCCGGACGGCGACGAGCCCTGGGTACCACAGCAGTACGACGGGGCCGTGATCGCGAGTCCGGCGGTGGACTACAACTACGAAGTCACGACGTACCGGTTCGCCGAGCCGGGCCGGCACGTGATCCGCTGGGAACTCGGCCCGGTGACGTCGAACACGCTGGAGATCACGGTGGTCGAGGAGACGTAGCACGGGAGACCGGGAGCCGGGCGGGGCGAACCCGCCCGATCAGCGCAGTTTGAAGTAGAGCCAGCGCCAGACGCCCAGACCGACGACGCCCACGACGAGCGTGACGCCGAAGAAGATCGCGAGCGGGAGCAGTCGTCCCGCGAGCGGCCCGTTCGAGTCGAACGGCAGGGCGACTCTGAGGGCGACCCCGATGACGTCGGCGACTATCCACGAACGGATCGCGAGTGGGATCGCGGCCTTCGCCGACTCTGCTGCGCCCGCCGAGTACGCCCCGATCAGTGGTGCGGCGACGAGCCACCCGATCAGAAACGGGAGGAGCGTCAGTGCGAGGCCGACCGGGTTCTCGGTCAGATACGCGAAGCCGTTGTGCCGCGCGGTGCCGAGCGACAACAGGATGACGAGCACCAGCACGTCGCCCAGCGCGAGCGGGAGCGCGGCCGCGTCGATGCGCCCGTCCAGGAACGAACCTGTCGAGGTTGCCATACCGGCCCTTCCGTGGCACGCCTCTTGGCTTCCTCGGTTCGTCCGTCCGGAGACGGTCACCTCGGGACGCGTCCGGCGACGACGTAACCGAACCCCGGTTCGACGACGCGTCCCACGAGTCCCTCGCGGTCGAGAAAGCGAGCCAGATCGTTGGGTGTCGAGAAGACGGAGTCGAAGCCGACGACGTCCTCGAGGGTGACGAGTGCCCGTCCCCTGATCGTCGTCGGATCGAAATCCGCCACGACGACGACCCCGCCGGGGGCGACGACGCGCCGAGCCTCGCGAACGAGTGCCCGCTGGTCGCGGACGTGGTGGAGCGCGTCGACCACCGTCACCGCGTCGACGGCGTCGTCCGGGACCGGGAGGTGTGTCGCATCCGCGGTGACACACACGTGCCCCCGGCCGTGGGCGACGCGGAGCATCTCGCGGGAGCGGTCGACGACGACGACGCCGTGCCCCACGTCTCCCGGGTCGACGGTGTCGTTCGGGGTATCGTCGGCGTCCCCGGGTCCATCGGCGACGAGCCCCGACAGCGCCCGGGCCGCCCGTCCGGTGCCTCCGGCGACGTCGAGGACGGTCCGCACCGGGCGGTGCGACAGCGAGAACGCGTTCGACAGGGGTTCGACGCGGGCGGCCGGCATCAGCCGGTCGTACAGCGGGGCGACGCGGTCGAAAAAGCGCACGTCACCGGGACCGTGGTCGAGCATACCCGTCCCTCGTGGGCGAGCGTCGAGAAGGTTGGCCTCGCTCGCCGTGCGAGGTGCGTCTCGCCTGCCCGACGGCAACGTTTTTCTCCCACTGTCGTCAGCATCCATACATGACCAGACCAGGCCGCGCGGGAGACAGAGCCGGGGACGACGACGCCGTGGTTCCGGAGGGAATCGACGCCTCGAGCTCGAAGCTCGTCTATCTCTGTCTCGACGAGGCGAACGGAGCGACGCTCGCGGAGCTGCGGGAGACGCTCGACATGAAGCGTCTCGCGCTGTACAGCATCCTCGGCTCGCTTCGCGAGAGAGGGCTCGTCGAGAAACGGGACGAGACGTACTACGTCGTCGACGTGGACTGAGCTCGCTCGTTCGCCCGAGACGCCGGTGTCGGCGGCACACACGACCGTACCCTACGGCACACACGACGACAGACCACGCCGAAAGGCGTTCCCCGCTCCGACTGCTGTCTGTAGTATGGAGTACGCGATCCGGGGGTGGCACGACGACCCCGACGGGGGGCCCCGGCTCCGGCTCGACTACCGCGCGTTCGCCTACGCCGGCAAGTTCGTGATGTCGTCGACAGGGACGGCAGTCGTTCGCGACGGGACCGACCCGTGGGCCCTCGACGACACCGTTCGGGAAGCCGACGACGAGCCGTCACGGATCAGCGACCCGACGGTGGTCGCCGCCGTCGCGTTCAACGAGGACCGTACCGACGCCGACGCGCTCTGGCTCCGGTACGTCACCGTCCGTGCGGACCGCCGTGGAGAGGGGATCGGCCCCCGACTCGTGGCGTTCGTCTGCGAGCGCGCACGCGAACGTGGCTACGAACTGTGTCGGATCGCCGTCAACAACGTCTTCTCGTACGAGGCGCTCGCGAAGGCGGGGTTCTCGTACACCGGACGGGAGACGGGGCTGGCCGAGGTGGTGCTGGAGCGCGACCTCGGTGTCGACCCCAGCGTCGATCCCGACACCTACCGGCGAGGGCTCGACGTCTTCCGGGAGCGCGACCTCTCGGCCGGGGAACGGGCGTTTCTGGACGACCGAGAGGCGGCGGGACCGCCAGCCGTGGTCGACTCGCCAGAGGAGTGAGACGACCGCACGGCAGACCGTGGCGTGACGGGCTCGACGGCAGCCGGGTCTCCCACGAGAGACGAGCGGAGCGACACGAGCGGGGACCGGACCCAGGAGCCGTCCAGATCCGTTCTGTGGGTCCGACCCGGGCTTTTTTTGTCTCACCGCCGACCGAACCGAACACATGGTTCCCCTCCAACTCCTCCAGTTCGGTCTCCCCAGTGGTCCGGAGCTCTTGCTCCTCGGCCTGGTCCTCCTCGTGATCCCGTTCGGTCTGGCGTACTGGGTGTACACCGACGCCGAAGGTCGCGGCGACGACAACGCGGCGTTCCCGGCGCTCGCCGTCGGCGCGCTCGGCTACCTGACGTTCTTCGGTGGCTTCCTCGCCGCCGCGGTCTACGTCTGGCAGCGAGACGAACCGACCGCGGCCTGAACACGATGGCGGCTGCCTCCCAGTCCGCGACGCCGTGTCGTTAAGACGCTTCGCCCCGACAAGCCGTCAATGGGAAACGCAGACCTCCGCAGTCTGGCCCACCTCTCCGACGTCGCGTGGGACGACGTCGCCGGGAGCGTGATCGCCGTCGACGCCCACAACTGGCTCTACCGCTACCTCACGACGACCGTCAAGTGGACGCGCGACGAGGTGTACACCACGAGTGCTGGCGAGGAGGTGGCGAACCTCGTCGGCGTGGTCCAGGGACTCCCGAAGTTCTTCGAGCACGACCTCGTCCCCGTCTTCGTCTTCGACGGCGGCGTCACGGAGCTGAAAGACGACGAGGTGGAGAAACGCCGGCAGGCGAAACAACAGGCGAAAGAACGGATGGAGGCGGCGCGCGAACGGGGCGACACCGTCGAAGCCGCCCGTCTCGAGGCCCGCACGCAGCGGCTCACGGCCACGATCCAGGAGACGACCCGTGAACTCCTCTCGCTGCTGGACGTGCCCTACCTCGAGGCACCCGCCGAGGGCGAGGCACAGGCGTCGTACATGAACAGGCGTGGGGATGTCGACTACGTCGGCAGCGAGGACTACGACACGCTCCTGTTCGGCGCGCCGTACACCCTCCGCGGGCTGACGAGCAAGGGGACGCCCGAACTGATGAGCTTCGAGGCGACGCTCGAGAAGAACGACCTCACGTGGGAACAGCTGGTCGACGTCGCCATCCTCTGTGGGACCGACTTCAACGAGGGCATCTCGGGCGTCGGGCCGAAGACCGCGGTGAAGGGAGTCAAAGAATACGGCGACCTCTGGGGCGTGCTGGAGGCGCGGGGGGAACACGTCCCGAACGCCGACCGCATCCGCGACCTCTTCCTCGACCCGCCCGTGACGGACGACTACTCGTTCGACACCGAGATCGAGCCCGACCTCGACGCCGCGCGGCGCTTCGTCGTCGAGGAGTGGGAGGTCGACGCGGGCGAGGTCGAGACGGGCTTCTCCCGAATCGAGCAGTCTGTGGTGCAGACCGGTCTCGACCGGTGGACCTGAGTCCCGCTCGGGACTCCGAACCGACGGATCACGGTCCCTCGACGCTCGTCGACGCTCGTCGACGTCCTCCCGAAAACCCTTGTCCGATCGTGGTATCACTCCCTGGCGATGGCTCGATCGGACGACGACGAGTCGGGAGGTTCGCCCGGAACGACCCACGGGTGGAGCCGACGACGAGTCCTCGGGCTGATCGGAGGGAGCGTGTTCGGCGCTGGCGCGGCCAGAGTCGTGTACGAACTGCTCGGGTTCGGCACCGTCACCGGGACCAACCTCACCGAACAGGAGCTCGGCCCGATCGCGCGACGCCACCTCGAACCGTCCCCGTTCGCTCTCACGTTCTCGGACCGTCGTCTGGTGTTCGACGGGACGTCTGTCGGAGTCGAAACCGGGACCGGCGACCGTATCGCGGGCCGTCCGGTCCCCGACACCACACGGGAGGCCACGGCGAGCGTCGGCGCTCCGACCGACCCCGAAGCGAGGCTCGGACGACTGGCGACGGACCTCGGCGCGATCGAGGCGGGGCGGTACACCTTCGAGTTCACCACGAACGACGTGTTCTTCGACCGCCTTCGGGACGCCCAAACCCGCCCCGTCACCGTCGCAGCCCTCCGGAGCGATCGGTTCCGTCGGCCGTCACGGGAGACGGTTCGACGGTTCGCCGGCGTCGCTCCCCGCGATCCCGCTGCGCTCGTGGCGGGACTCGCAGAGGGGTTCAGGCGGCGGACGCACTTCGACACCCCCCGATACGTCGCTGGCAACGTTCAGGACCACCTCCTCGGCGACGCCGTGTCGCTCAGGCAGCACGTTCGAGGGGGCACGGAGTTCGAGGGGATCGTCGAGGGCTCTACGGGCCTGTACTGCTACGAGTACACGCTCCGATCGATCGAGGCGTTTCACGCGGTCGCCCCACACCAACAGGTGACTCCCGTCTTCGGTGCGTACGTCTCCGACCGTCGGCACAACCACGCGTTTACCGGCCTCGCGAGCGTCGTCCGCGAGAACGGCTCCCTCCGGATCCCGATGACCTTCCTCGACTACAGCCACTCGACGATGTACGACACCTACCACCTCCGGGGGGTGTTCGGCGACGGCGTCGACGCGTACGACGAGCGCCACCGGGCCTCACGAATCTCCTACTGACGTCGTGGGCCACCGACCGCCCCTCGGGACCACCGCGGCGGGCCGACACATCACCGACCGGGTCCGCGTGACCCGCAGCGCACGTCCCGGAGAGCGGGCGCGCGTCCAGTCGCCAGCCGGCTCCGATCGGATGCGTCCGAGGGACATCCGGGGGAGAGTCTGAATCGACTCTCCCCCGATTCTCCTCCGACTCTACACAGAGTTCGGTGTAATGTTGGAAAACTGTTATTTCGTCGCTCGACCGCCTCTCACTCCGACCGACGAGGGGCGGGGAGGTCCCGTCCGACTCGTCGGTTCGGAGAGCCACAATGACGCAACAGACGCAACGAAACGACCCGAGCCGCCGGTTCCTGCAAACGACGGGAGGAGTCGCCGGAGCGCTCACGCTCGGAATCGTCGCGACCGGCACCGCAGCAGCCGGCAAGACGGTCGTGAACGGCTGGTACGAGGAGGAGGAGATCTACTACATCGCGAACGGCATTGAGGAGGGGGTGACGGAGCGTGGGGAGAACGACATCTACCTCATCGGAGGCGATCGGGTGTGGCAGGCACAGGTGGTCGAGTTCGTCCCCGGCGAGCCCGGCTACTCACCTCACTGGAACGTCAACGTCGTCCACACGGCGGACGAAGTCACGGTCGCCGACATCGTCGCCTCGGACTACGTGTCGGGACACTACCCCGAGGCCCTCTTCGACGACGTCGCGGACATCCGGGCCGCAGCCGACGCCGGCCTGGTCACCGTCGACAGGCCGGGCGTCGTGGTCCACTGCCCCGTCGTCCCGGAGGAGACGGCGGACGCGCCGGGACACACGAAGGGCTCGGAGGAGTTCCCCCGGCCGTGGCCGAAGACGTTCTGATCACGAAAGACCACGCGGAACGGTCGGTTTTTTCCACAGCCGTCGAGGACGTCGCACCGGCCTTCCGACGGAGCCACCGCGCGAAACCCAGTCGAGAGACCGAACCGTCGTCGGCTTCGAGGAGCACCGAGCGACGACCCTCGCGGATCGGACAGGTCGCCCGTTCGACGGACCGGGACAGCCGAGATCTCGTCCGGGGGTCACTCCTCGGCCTTCGCCTTGACGACGTGGACGGGGACGTCCACCATCCGCACCACGCGCTCCGTGACGCTCCCGAGGAGCCGTCGGTACTCCCCGCTCTTACGCTCGGTCCCCATCACCACGAGGTCCGCGCCGACCATCGCGACGGCGTCGATGATGGCCTCGTGGGGACTCCCCTCGACGACGTGCCGCTCGGCGACGATCCCGCCGTCTTCGGCACGTTCGGCGGCCGCGTCGAGCGCCTCGGCTCCCTGCGCTTCGAGCGCGCCCTCGACGCCTTCGATGGCGTCGATGCCGGCGTAGTGGTTGACCACGTCGGTGTCGACCACGTAGACGAGGTGGAGCGTCGCGTCGTACCGCCGGGCGAGGTCGAGCGCGTGGTCCACGGCGAGTTCGGAGCCCGCGCTGCCGTCGGTGGGAACGAGGATCGTCTCGTACATGACGGGTCAGCGTTCGACCGGGGCGAGTAAATCCGTTCGGGCCGTTCTCGCCCCGCGAGAACGACGAGACATGGCGCAGTCGCGCAGCACGGGAGACGTCGTCGATCGGGAGGGGTCGTCGATCAGGAGACGTCGTCGATCGCCTGCAGGATGAGGTCGGCACCGAGGTCGATCTCGCGTTCGGTGACGTCTAGCGGCGGCAACACCCGGAGCGTCTTGTAGCCACAGCCGAGCGTGAGCAGGCCGCGCGCGAACGTCGCCTCTTGTACCGCGTCGCGGCGTTCCTTCGTGTCGAACTCGACGGCGAGCAACAGCCCCAGTCCGCGGACGTCGTCGACGACGGACGCGTCGGCGTCGACGAGCGTCTCGCGGAACTGTCGCCCCCGGGCCGTCGCGTTCGCCAGCAGGTCGTGCTCCTCGATGGCGTCGATCGTGAGCGCGCCCTGTGCGGCAGCGACGAGGTCGCCCGCGCCCCACGTCGAGGAGATGCGACCCTCCTCGTCGGGGAACAGGTCGCTCCGGCCGACCGTCGCTCCGACCCGCAGCGCCTTCGCCGTGCAGATGAGGTCCGGTTCGAGCGCCGAGTGATCCACGCCCCACCACTCGCCCGTCCGTCCCATCCCTGTCTGGATCTCGTCGGCGATGACCGTGAGGTCGTGTTCCTCTGCCAGGGCGGCGATCTCGTCGGTGAACGCCTCGCTCGGGAACCGGTAGCCGCCCTCGCCCTGGACGGGTTCGAGGATCACGTAGGCGACGTCCTCGGCGGGGACGTGTCCGCGGTCGGGGTCGAGTTTCCGACGGAGCCGCGACACGGTCTCCTCCCCGGAGCCGGCGAAGAAGCCACAGGAGCACGTCGCGGGCGTACACGAGCGGTCGTCGCAGTAGGGGACGTCGACGATCCCGGACACTTCGGGGAACTGCTGGCGGTACTTCTGCTTCGAGCGGTTCAACGAGAGCGCGCCGAGGGTCCGCCCGTGGAAGGCGCCCTCGAACGTGACGCCGTGTTTCGCCCCGCCGGAGTAGTCGTAGGCGACCTTGATCGCGTTCTCGACCGCCTCGGCACCGGAGTTCGAGAGGAAGACGAGATCCATGTCGTACGCCGCCGTCAGGCGGGTGAGCCGGTCCATCAGCCCGGCGGGGCCGGGAACGTCCTGCTCGTCGACGGCGGGACCGCCGGCGGCGTAGAAGTCCTGGCCGGCGATCTTCAGCGGGTCGACGAGATCGAACTCGCGGAGGCGGTCCATGATCTTCGGGTTGTTGTACCCGAGCGGGGCCGCGGCGACGTGGCTGGTGAAGTCCATGAGCACGTTGCCGTCGAGATCGGTGCAGAAGGGTCCCTCCGCGGGAGCGGTCCG
This sequence comes from Salinigranum salinum, assembly GCF_009176545.1. Taxonomy (GTDB): domain Archaea; phylum Halobacteriota; class Halobacteria; order Halobacteriales; family Haloferacaceae; genus Salinigranum; species Salinigranum salinum. Next base: position 1,741,621 of record NZ_VTOJ01000001.1, read on the forward strand.
GTCCCAGACGAAGTCGTAGACGTAGGTGCTGGGTGCGGCGGTCGACTGGTGGTACGCGACCCACCGACGGGCGTGTTCTCCGGGGAAGCCGTCGACCTGTGGCTCCGCCGTCTCTCGGTTCATGGGTCGGATACGGAGGGGCTGTTCAAAAGGTGTTCGGGGCGAACCGCCGGAGTCACCGACCGTACCGCCCGCGACCGGCGTGTCGCGTCGATTCAGACCGTCGTCACGAGCACCGTCACCACGGTGGTGACGGCGAGGAGGAACGCCGACCAGCGGGCGATCCGGGAACCGAACGACTGGGAGCCAGCGAGGGCGAGGACCGATTTGACGACGACGCTCGCGCCGGTGGCGAGGAAGACGGCCACGGTCGCGGTCGACGCCGGGATCGTCTCGCTCCGGTAGAGGAGCACCGCCGTGGTCGTCGCTCCGGCCGAGGAGACGAGCCCCGAGACGAACGAACTCGCGTACAGGCCCGTGGTGCCGAACTGTGACTGGGCCACGGTGCCCACGGCGAGCACGAGCAGGAAGACGGCCCCGAACGCGAGCGCGTTCCGGAGCGAGAACGGGCTGTCGAGGGCGAGGTCGACGTCGGCCGCCGCGTCCCAGTCGGTGCCGCGGAGCGCGACGACGACCGCTCCCACGACGAACACGCCCAGCGGGACGACCGCGTCGACGAGCACGGCCGGAAACGAGAACACCAGCGCGATCGCCAGGTTCCGGACGGCCATCGCCGCCTCCGCGAGGAGCACTGCCGCGACGGCGTACGACTCGAGTTCGTCCCGGCGACGGACGTGGCCGAGCATGCTCCCGACGACGGCGGTCGAGGAGGCGAGGCCGCCGACGAATCCCGTGACGACGACACCGACGCCGCCGTAGATCCTGAGGACGACGTAGTTGGCGATGCCGATCCCAGCGACCGTGACGACCATCAGCCACGCCACGCGAGGCTCGACGACGACGCCCCGGACGACGACGCGGCCCGCCGGCAACAGCGGGAAGACGACGAACGCGAGGATGGCGAACTCGGTGACCGACCGGAGTTCCTCGCGCGTCAGCGCCCCCGCGAAGTCGTGGAGCTCGCGCTTCAACACGAGGAGGAGCGAGGAGACGACCGCGACCGCGACCCCCGCGAAGATGGACCCGCTCGCGACGAGCGCGCCGACCCCGTACGCGACGAGCAGCGAGATCGACGTCGTGAGCTTGAGCGTGCGGTCGGCGTAGAACCCCCGGGCGGCGAGGAGGACGGACTGGGCGACCACCAGCAGCCCGCCAGCGAGGAGGAGACTCTCGAACCCCGTCTCCAGGGCGACGAGGGTGAACACGGCCCCGGCGAGACTCGTGAGTGAGAACGTCCGGATGCCGGCCTCCATCTCCGCCCACTCGCGCTCGAGCCCGAGGAACAGCCCGAGGAGTGCGGCGAGGAGCAGTCGGCCGACGGGCTGGGAGAGGGGGAGTCCGAACACGGGGTCGACCTGGATCGGGGAGATCACGGACACCGCCCTCGTGTTCGCGGCGCGCGGACAAAGGTGCCCTGCCGAACGACGTCGGGTACCCTCGAATCGGGGAGGTAGATTCTTCCCGTCGCCGGGAGCATCTCCCCGTATGTCCCTCGCTGGTATCGAGCGCTCCCGACTCGGGTGGTGGCTGCTGGGGCTCCTGCTCGCCGGCGCGCTCGTCGTCGTCCTCCACGCCTTCGTCGGCACGTTCGTCTTCGGGCTCTTCCTCTACTACGCGACCCGCCCCATCTATCGCCGGCTCAAACGCCGGATCCGCCCGCCGAGCCTCGCGGCCGCCGTCTCGCTGTTCGCGCTGGCGCTCCCCGCGCTGTTGCTCGTGCTGTACGCCCTCCTCATCGTCATCCGTCAGGCCGTCCGGTACACGAACAGCGGCGTGTTCGACCTGTCGCAGTACCCGATCGACCAGGATCTCCTCTCGCTCGTTACGGACCCGCAACGACTACTCGAACTCGAGCCGACGTCGTACCTCACCGCGGAGACGATCAGCCAGTTCGGGAGCTCGATCACCTCGGCAGTCGACACTGTCGCGTTCCTCGGCGTCGGCGCAGTTCACCTGTTCGTCATGATCGCCCTCGCGTTCTACCTGCTCCGCGACGACCGGAAACTGGGCGACTGGGCCCTCGCGACGTTCGGCGACGGCGAGGGGACCGTCCTCGCGTACGGCACCGCAGTCGACCACGACCTCAAGGCGATCTTCTTCGGTAACATCCTCAACGCGGTGCTGACGGGAACCATCGGCGTCATCGCGTACACGGTGCTCAACGTCTTCGCACCGGTCCCGGAGACGAGGATCCCCGCGGCCGGACTCGTCGGACTCCTGGCCGGCGTCGCCAGCATCGTCCCGGTCGTGGGGATGAAACTCGTCTACGTGCCGGTCGCGCTCTACATGGCGGTCGTGACGTTCCTGATCGACCCGCAACTGCTGTGGTTCGTCGTCGCGTTCGCGCTCGTGTCGTTCGTCATCGTCGACACCATCCCCGACCTCGTGCTCCGCCCCTACGTCTCGGGTCGGAGCCTCCACGTCGGGAGCGTGATGATCGCGTACACGTTCGGCCCACTGCTGTTCGGCTGGTACGGCATCTTCCTCATGCCGATGCTGCTCGTACTGGTCTTTCACTTCGCACGGCTCGTCCTGCCCGAACTCGTCCAGGGGCGCGAGATCCAGCCGACGGCGATCGACCCCAGCGTCATGACGCACGAGCCGTCCGACGAGATGGCGGGGGAGTCGGTGGAGGGGAGTGCGGTCGGGCCGGGCGGCGATGGCGACCGTGGAGCGCCGCGGGAGTCCGACGATGCCGGGGCGGTCGAGGGGGGACAGCGATCCACACAGGGTGCTCCAGGCGGGGAGGGCGAACCGAGCGGCCAGTGAGGTCTCAGGCGGAGAGGCCGAACCGGATGGTACGTCTCCTCGGCGGCTGGGCACGTCGCGCGCGGTTACTCGCCGAACTCTTCGTCGACGTACTGCCCCTCCCACTCCTTGCGAGCACGGATCTCACGGCGTCCGCGCCGCGTCAACGTGTAGTAGTTGGTCCGACGGTCCCGCTGACCCTTGTCGACGAGACCTTTCTCCACGAGTGTGTCGAGGTTCGGGTAGAGGCGCCCGTGATGGATCTCCTTCTCGTAGTACTCTTCCAGCTCCTCTTTGATCGCGAGCCCGTGGGGTTCGTCCAGTCCCGCGATCACGTAGAGGAGGTCACGCTGGAATCCTGTCAGGTCGTACATCGGTGTTCTCAACGTGATACTTACCCATCAGGGAGAATAAGTGTATCGAAATTCTGGTATATCTGTCGATCGTTGATGCGGTCTCACCCGTGGTGTCCGGGAATCCCGGACGGTTCGAGGCGTGAAATTTCGGCGGATCTACAACTGTCGAACGGACGACTGGTGCCACGACGGTCGACGACACGATCACGTCTCAGTGAAAAGACAGTACCTCTCGAGAGACTGTGACGGACGTGGACCGCCGTCGTTCGGTCGAAAACCCGTCCGTTGCGTGTCGAGGCGGCGAGAACGGTCCAGTGGTCTCCCGGTTCGATCCGTCGACGGGGTGGTCACGCCGGCAGCCGCGTCTCCGCTGTCGACGATTTCGTCTCGGTTGCGTCGACGCGTCGCTTGACGGTCGATCGTCCGGAAAAGGAAAGCAAGCCACGCGAAAATCGCGTGATGCTTGCCGCCCTGAATTGGTCCCCGCTGACGCTTCGGCCCTCCAAAGCGAAGCGTCACTTCTACGTAACGTGCTCTCTAACTTAAAGATGTCGAAGACCGACCTGTGCTGTAACGAGTGAGGGGTGAAGTCACGCGTGACCAGTCGATGTGGGGCGACGTCGGACCCCCGGACCCCCACGGTGGCGGCGTCCGTGAGCGATCACACGGGAACGACGGAGTCGGGTGGGTGGCCCTCTCTCGCGGGCGGCCTCCACGGCGCGTGCGCGGACCGTGACCGACGTCGCTCGACGGGAGGGAACCGTCGCTCACATGTGTTCTTCTTCCAGCACCCAGCCGAGCGCGCGACGGTAGTAGGTGAACATCTCGCGGACGCCCTCGTGTCGCATCTCCGGCGAGTCGAGCTCTGCTTTGAGAAAGTCGTACTGCTCTCTGATCTCCGCTTCGGAGCGCATACCACGGCTACGGTCGCCGTCCCCTTCATCGCTCCGTCGTGTTTTTTCCCGTCGACCCCGTACCGTACCCATGAAAGTCCGGGGCCAACGCGAGTGCCGCGACTGCGAACACCGCTGGTCGTACTACGAGACCGGTTCGGTCGACTGCCCCGCCTGTGGGAGCCTCCGGAGCGTCGGGGTCGACGAGCGGACCCGTCACACGGACACGCCCGTCTCGCTCGATCTCTCACCCTATCGGCGCACCGTCGACGCCGACGGGATCGAAGCCATCGCCGCCGATCTCAAGCGCGAGCTCCGGAGCTACCGGAACAGGCGTGGCTTCATCCGCGGGGGCGAGCTCCGCCCGTTCGACGGGACGTTTCTCGCCGCGACGGAACTGCTCCACGCCGTCGACGTCCTCGCCCGCGCAGCCGACGGGGAGATCACGGACGACGAGGAGTTCTACCTGCTCGACCTGCTCCGCGGAACCGACGCGAGCGAGCGACCGCCCGTGGCGTCGGTCCCCGAGTCGATGCGGGCGGCACGCGGCCTCGCGATCGCCGAGGCGGTCGACGACTACCGGCGCGAAGTGCTCACGTGGCTCGCCGACAACCCCGATCCCGAGGCGCGACGGACGCTCGGCACCGTCGCCGAGCTCGTGAAACGGACGCGCGCGCTCGGCGGTGACGTCCCTCTCGACGACTCGGAGGCGCTCGTGCGGGCGACGCGCGACGTCTCGACGGCGCTGCGGAACGGCGACGAGACGGCGCTCGCGACCGCGAACGAACGCCTCGCGCGACTCCACTGACGTGTTCGACGAACACGCGGTCCGGCACAGGCTGAAGCTCGTCTCCGACACGGGTGCCGCCGTCCTCTACGAGAACCGCGACGACGTCGCCTGTCCCGTCTGCGGGGAGGTCTTCGACGAGTTCTACGCCACGAACGCGGCGGAGTCGTTCCGACCCGATCGTCGGGTCGGGTTCTGCGTCGCCCACACCGACGAGCGACTCCTGCTTTTCACCCACGTCGTCGCGTCGATAGAGTCGTGAACGCGGCCACGTGATCGAACCCGACCGGCTGCCAGCGGACGATCGAACCCGGTCACACGACCACGTGACCGAAGCCGATCCCGACGCCGATCAGCGAAGCCACGTCGCATCCGACTGCCCGCCCTCGTGTCTCTCCGGGAGGTGTTCGCCGCAGACGACCTCGTCGACCGAGTGGAGCGTGCCGCCGAGGTCTTCGACGCGCTCGACCACGCCGTCGTAGTCGACCTCGCTCCCCTCGACGACGAGGACGATGTTCTGCACCTCGCGGTCGGTCTCGACGAGGTGTGCGGCCGCGGCGTCGACGCCGTCGAGCCCGGTCACCTCCCGGGCGAACGAGACGGTCGGTGCCTCACTGGGCTTGAGCACGTCGAGTACGAGTCGGCGGATAGGTGCCATGGACGCCGCTACGCTCGCGTCCGTCAAGAGTGATGGTGCTCCTCAGACGGTCGGCTCGAAGGTCGAGAAGTCCCGTGGTTCGGGTCCCTGCCGGACGGCCTGTGTCTCTCCGGTGTCGACGTTGACGACCATCGCCTGCCCGCCGTAGCCGTGGGTCTGGTCGTGACCGCGGACGACGACGTGTGTCGTCCCGTCGGGGACCGAGATCGTCTCCGAACGGGTGAACGGGGCCGTGCTGTGGGCGTGGAGCAGCGTCCGGCGGCCCAGCTGCTCGCCGTCGAGCGTCTCGACCTGCCACCAGTTCGCGTAGCCGTCCTCGCCGTCGTCGTCGTGGTACAGCGTCACGTCGAACCGGTACGAGCCGCCGGAGGGCGACAGCGAGACGCCGACCACGTTCGCCTCGCGGAGGTCCAGGTCGTCGTCCGTCGACGCGGTGTCGGTGTCTCCGGTCCCCGACGAAGAACTGTCGGGGCCGGGCGTGTCGGTCGCGGTGGCGTCGGTCGTCTCGCCGGGTGTGCCCGTCGACGCGCTCGGGTCGTCGCTCCCCTCGTCGGAGCCGGCCTGCTCGGTCGTCGCATCGGTCGAGTTCGCGTCGCCGCTGGGGCCCTCGGAGCCACCGGAGCCGTCGGTTCCCGTCGGTTCATCGGAGTCGCCCGGGTCGTCGCCCGACGTCCCGCTACAGCCGGCCAGACTGGCGGCGAGCGTGGTACTCAGGAGGAGGCGTCTGCGCGTCAGGGCAGCGGTGTGCATACGACGAGGAAGGCACCCAGCCCGAAATAAGCCCGCGGGCGGCTGTGCACGTCGGGCGCGTCGGCGCCTACCGGTAGAGCGGGTGGGCCGCGCAGAGTTCGGTCACGCGGTCACCGACCTCACCGATGACGCCCTCGTCCTCGGGGCTGTCGAGGACGCGGACGATGTGTTCGCCGACTTCGCGGATCTCGGGGTTCTCGAAGCCGCGGGTGGTGAGTGCGGCCGTCCCGGCGCGGATGCCGGATGGGTCGAACGGCGACCGGGTCTCGCCGGGAACCGTGTTGGCGTTGAGGACGATGCCCGTCCGTTCGAGCGCCTCCTCAGCCGTCCCGCCGGAGAGGTCCGGGTGGGACTCGCGGAGGTCGACGAGGACGAGGTGGGTGTCCGTTCCGCCGGAGACGACGTCGAGGCCGTGGTTGGCGAACGTGTCGGCGAGCGTTCGCGCGTTCGACACCACCTGTTCGGCGTACTCGGTGAACTCGGGCTGGAGCGCCTCCTTGAATCCGACGGCCTTGCCCGCGATGTTGTGCATGAGTGGGCCGCCCTGTGCCCCGGGGAACACCGCGTTGTCGATCGCCTTGGCGTGTTCGTCGCTCGTCATGACGATACCACCCCGGCCGGCGCGGATCGTCTTGTGGGTCGACCCGGTGACGAAGTCCGCGATCCCCACGGGAGAGGGGTGGACGCCCGCCGCGACGAGCCCCGTGATGTGGGCGATATCGGCGAGGTGGTACGCCCCGACGTCGTCGGCGACCGCCTGGATGCGCTCCCAATCGACCGCCCGCGGGTACGCCGAGTAGCCCGAGACGACGATGTCCGGGTCGAACGCGTCCGCCTTCTCCGCGAGCGCCTCGTAGTCGATGTACCCGGTCTCCGCGTCGACCTGGTACTGTTCGACCTCGAACAGCTGCCCGGCGAAGTTCGCCGGGTGCCCGTGAGAGAGGTGCCCGCCGTGGTTCAATTCGAGCGAGAGTATCCTGTCGCCCGGTTCGAGCATGGCGAGGTAGACCGCCATGTTCGCCTGCGTCCCCGAGTGGGGCTGGACGTTGACGTGCTCGGCACCCCACAGATCCCGTGCGCGCTCGATGGCCAGCGTCTCGACCTCGTCCGCGTACTCACAGCCCGCGTAGTAGCGCGACCCGGGGTAGCCCTCGGCGTACTTGTTCGTCAGCACGGATCCCTGCGCCTCGAGGACGGCCTCCGAGGCGTGGTTCTCGCTCGCGATCATCGCCAGCGTCCCTTCCTGCCGATCGACTTCGCCGCTGAGCGCTTCCGCCACCGCCGGATCGACCGCACGCACGTGCTCGTCGTTCATATATACGTTGCAGGGTGAAATCGGTATAAGCCTGTTCACTCCGCGCGACACCGCGGCTCACCGAGAGGGACCGGACGGGCGGGTGCGTCGGGGCTGAACCGTATCCTTCGGGCCGGAGGTGTCGGTAATCAAATTGTAATTACTCGCTTTCACGACAGATATATACGCTAGGGCTCCACTCCTCTGACAAGGAATGCTTCGCGCGGAGGCTACGGCCGACGGCGTCGTCGCCGTCGGACGACCCCGGCCCTCCGTCACCGTCGACGCGACGGACTGGCGGACCGGTAACTCGCCGGACCGGTCGGACGAGGGTCCCCTCGAGATCCACGGACGGATCGACGACAGCGTGACGGGACGAGCGACTGCGATGCGGCTCCCGCCAGGACCGACCAGCGTCACGCGCCACGACACCGACGAGACGTGGGAACTGACCGGCGAGCGATCGCTCCCCCCGGGGACGTACGAGGTAGGCGTCGCGTCGGCGGTCGACGTCCGCGTCGCCTTCACGGCGGCGGCGACGGTCGTGTTCGACGGCGAACGGACGACGCTGTCGTTCCCGACGACGACGGCGGTGCGGGTCGGATTCGCCGACACGAGCGACGACCCACCGGGAACCATCACCGTCTCGCAGGACGTCACGGGTGCCGCGACGGCGCTGTCCGTGCTGTCGGCGACCAGTCTGACGACGACGGCGGCCCGCTCACACTCGCGGATGCGCCGGCACCCACCGCTCGTCGAGTTCGACGACGAGACGCGGATCCCCGATCGGATCGTTCGACGACGGTCCGACACCGGGGTCACGTTCACGCTCCCGCCCGACCTCGACTACCTCTTCGCCGTGGCGTCGCTCGCGCACTATCTCGGCGCCGACGTCCGCATCGAGGCGGGGACGACGCCGATGCTGTCGACGCCCGGCGTCGTCCACCGGTTCGAGGGGATGCCCGGCTTCCAGTACGAGACCGCGTCGCTGTTGCGGCGCGTCTTCCTCCTCGACTGTCTCGTCCGTGGCGCGTTGCCCGGGAACGAGGCGGTCGCGGAGAGCCGCCTGCTCGACCGGCTCCCGATCGATGCGGAGGGGATCGCCGACAGCCCGCTCGCCGATCGCGTCGAGACGTATCTCGACACGCCGTTCGACCTCGTCTCCCCCGATCTGCCCGAGTGGCACCTGTCGATGTACGTCGAACCAACCTACGAGCACGTGCGGACGCTCCCACACGTCGTCTCGAACCTCCCCAACGTCTTCCTCCCCGACTCACAGCCGCTGGGAAGCAACGAGCGGCTGGCACGCTCGCTCGACGACTTCTACCGCGACGCCGATCGGGAGTCGCCGAGAGTCGAACCGGTCAAGCCGCTGCTCGGCCCCGGTCGGGTCCACGGCTGGCTCGCCGACGGGATCCCCATCGACGTGTTCAAGTCGCTCCCGGAGGCGTACGAACACCGCGCTCGCGGGAGTCGCCCGGACCGGCCGACGTCCGTCGTCGCGGTGCTCAACGACGCCGAGATGTCGTCCGAACACGACGACGCAGCGGACATCTATCGCCGTGGGACGGCGGATCTCGACATCGAGGTCTCCGTCCGCGAACGACTGGACCGCGAGGAACTCGCCGCCGTGTTCGAGGGAGACCACGACTTCGTCCACTACATCGGTCACTGCGAAGAGGCCGGCCTCCGGTGTCGCGACGGGGCGCTCTCGACCGCCGACCTCGACCGCTCCGGTGCGGAGACGTTCTTCCTCAACGCCTGTGGCTCGTACTACGAGGGGGTCGATCTGATCACCAAGGGGAGCGTCGCCGGGGCGGTCACGTTCGAGAAGGTCCTCGACGGGCACGCGGCGCGGGTCGGGACCACGTTCGTCCGTCTGCTGGTCAACGGCTTCAGCATCGAACGCGCCCTCGACCTCGCCCGGCGGCGGATCATCATGGGGACCGACTACACGGTCGTCGGCGATGGGACGCACAAGCTCAGTGGCGCGCCGGAGGCGGTCCCGCTGGCAGTGTCGATCACGCCCGACGACGACGGAGAGGCGTACCGCGTCAGGTTCGACGCGTCGTCGCCACGAGTTACGGGAGACGTGTTTCGTCCCCCCGAGCCGTTCGACGAACCACCTCGCCTGTTCGGGGCCGAGTCCGAACGGCTTCTGACCCCGTCGGAGACCGAGCGGTTCGTCCGGAGCGTCGACCTCCCGATCATCTTCGGCGGCGACATCCACTGGTCGTCCGATCTCGAGGGGCGGCTGAGTACATAAACAAACTTGATTTATAATGGTATGATTTCTGAGATGGAGGTCTTCGATTTACTACTCAAGCCGATTAATATACCCTGTATCGGCCATACGGCCATAGTCGGTGTGCGGTAAGATTAAATAGCCAGGGTGAGATATTACTCACATGGTTATCCACTCGAATTTACTCTCGGAGGGGCTTGAGGATATTCTGTCAACAGTCCTCTCGGAGAGCGACGACGAACTGCTCGTCATCAACCCGACGCCCGACGCGATCGAGGCGCTCGTCTCCATCGCCACCACGTTCGACGGCGACCTGCCGAGGGTCCGGGTCGTGGCCGACGAGTCGCTCCTGAAGGACGTCGTCGACGACTTCATCGTGGCGAGTAACGCCGCCGATCTGGTCGACGCCGGCGTGCTGTCGCTGAAGACCGGCATCGACGGGGAAGAGAACTCGCTCATCGTCACCGAGAGCTCCGTGCTGGCGCTCGTGACGACCGACGAACACGTCGCAGCGCTCGCGACCGACGACGAGGAGTTCGTCGACTCCGCGTACGAGACGTACGCCGCCATCTGGGAGAACGCCTCGGCGTTCAAACTCCGGACGCCTTCGATCTCGGTCGTACGCGAGTCGCTGGCGTCCGACATCTCCGAAGAGATCCGCGCGGACTTCGACACCGTCCTCTCGTCGCTCCAGACCGCCCGCGGCGACGGTCAGGGACTCGACGAAGTCACCATCAGCCTCCTCGTGGCGGCGAAGAACGACATCCTGCTGTACGACATCTCGAAGTGGGGCGAGGACATCGGGATCGCGTCGAAAGCGACGTTCTCCCGGACAAAGACCAAACTCGAGGACATGGGCCTCATCGACACCGAGAAGGTCCCCATCGACGTGGGACGGCCGCGGCTCCGCCTGAAGCTCGGTGACGACCGACTCCGACAGGCCGACGCCGACCAGCTCGCTGGCGTCGCTCAGAGCCTCCTCACCTGAGCGCGCCGACGGGCCGAACGCGAACGCGAACACGAACTCGAACTCGAAACCCCCGCGCTTTTTTCCCCTCTCTGACGACGTGGCGGTATGCACGTCGGACTCGTCGGGTCGGGACCCGCCGCGGCGGCGGTCCAGGCTGCGCTCGAAGACGTCGACACGGCTGTCAGGACCGGCGTCGGATCGCTCGCCGAGGCGGCTCTCGGGATCGTCGTCGCACCGGCGGGTGCCGAGGCATTCACCCGTGCCGACGACGCCTGCGACCGGTTCGTCGCGTGCGAGATCGGCGGCGTCGGCGGTCACGCGGTCGGCGCGCTCGACGCGTCCGTCTCCGTGTTCACGGCCGACTCGGCCCGGTACTCCGATCTGCGGCTCCGCGTCGCGTCGACGACCGACGAGTCGGTCGACCGTCCGTCCGGCGACCGGAGTGCGGTCCGGTTTGCGGGTGCCGTCGCCGGGCGGCGTGCCGTACGCCTGCTTGCCGGGGAACCACTCGGTGGGACGGTCGTCGAGGTGCCCGGGCAGGAACGGGAGTTCCTCGCGGTGCCCGACGAAGGACGCGACCGGGCGCTCGACCGCTCGTGGCGTGCGGTCGACCTGGACGCGGCACTCGAACGGGCCGAGCGAGCGCTCGACGACCGCGTCGGCCTGCTGACGCAGGTCGGCGAGCGCGAGTCGTTCCCGATCCCGTACTACCTCGCGGGCACTGCCGAGACGACGGTCTACAGCGACGCGGCGGCCGCGGCGTTGTCCGCCGGTGCCGACGCCGACTGGGACCGTGCGTTCATGAAGGCCCTGGGCGAGGGACTCGAACGCTACTGTGCGGGCGTCTACCGGCAGTCGGCGTTCGTCGTCGCGCCGGAGACCACCCGGGCGCGACCGGTCTCGCCCGCCCGGTTCGCACGACCCGATAGCTACCGACAGGCCGACCGCGAGGAACCGATCCCGTGGGTTCGGGGGGAGCATCTCGCGACCGGCGATCGGGTGTCGCTCCCGGCCGAGTTCGTCCACTACCCGCCGCCGCAGGAACGACACAAGCCCACCATCACGACGGGATTGGGGCTGGGGAACTCCGGCGTCGAGGCGCTCCTGTCGGGGCTGTACGAGGTGATCGAGCGCGACGCGACCATGCTCGCGTGGTACTCGACGTTCGACCCACTGGAACTCGACGTCGACGACGACCGCTTCGAGACGCTCGTGAAGCGAGCGCGGGCGGAGGAACTCGACGTGACGCCGCTCCTCGTGACGCAGGACGTCGACGTCCCCGTCGTGGCCGTCGCGGTCCACCGCGACGCCGACCGACGCGACGAGGACGCGTGGCCGCGCTTCGCGATGGGATCGGGTGCCGACCTCGACCCGGCCGCGGCCGCACACGCGGCGCTGGCGGAGGCGCTCCAGAACTGGATGGAGCTGCGCGCCATGGGACCCGAACAGGCGGCCGACGAGAAGGCCGCGATCGGCGACTACGCGACGTTCCCGGCGGTGGCCCAGCAGTTCGTCGACGTCGGGGCGACCGTCGACGCCGGTTCGGTCGGGCCGGAGTCGCTCCCCGAGGGCGAGGCCGCACTCGACGCCGTGGTCGAGCGGGTGACCGACGCCGGACTCGACGCGTACGCCGCACGGACGACCACCGACGACGTCGCCGAACTCGGCTTCGAGGCCGTCCGTGTGTTGCTCCCCGAGGCACAGCCACTGTTCACCGGCGAACCGTTCTTCGCCGAGCGTGCCGAGACCGTCCCGGCGGAACTCGGGTTCGAGCCCCGGCTGGAGCGGGAGTACCATCCGTACCCGTAGCCGGCGACGGCTCCGTCACGGTCGGGACAGCGAACAGGCGGCACGTCTCCCGACGGGAAGCGGCGTGCCGCACGACCGCAGACCGCTCCCCGGCGACCCTCAGCGCACGGAACGTCTGGCCGTGGAATCGTATATCAACTCTCGCCGCGTGGCGGACGATCCCGGCGAAACGCTTTGTTCGGCACGAGGTGACGTTCACGCATGGACCGCCGGTCGGGACGTTCGAGCCGGGCGCACACGGGTAGCGATCGGTGGTGGCTCGTCCTCCTCGCGATTCCGCTCGTGTTCCTCTGCTGGCTGTCGCTCTCGATCGTCGGCCTCGGCATCGCGCCGCACGTGCCCCTCCGGCTGACCAGCCTCGTCGTGGACGTGCAAGGTGCGCTCGTCGTCGCGAGTTTCGCGCTGTCACTCCTCGCACCGTTCGTCGTTCACCACGACCGGCGGCACGTCGCCGCACGTACCGCGTGGACGCCGTCGGTGCTGTACTACCTGGTCGTCGTCCCGCTGGTGAACGTCCTCGTGGCGACCCTCTACCTGTGGCGACGACACCGACAGCTCGGGCGTCCCTGAGCGGATCCGCCGTCAGACGCCGAGCGTCGCCCGGAGCATGTCGCGTGTCCCCGGCCCCAGTCCGACCGCGAGCACGGCGACCAGCAACAGCATCGTGTACCGCGGTGACTCCTCGAACACCGACTCCTCGAACACCCAGACGACGAACGTCGCGGCGACGAGTTTCACGAGGAGGAACGGCCACGCGTCGCCCGTCACGGCCAGCACCGACGCGGGGAGCGTCGACGCCGTAAAATCGACGACGAACTGGTTCACGGGGTGTTTGGGGACGAGGTTCGGACCGGCTCCCAGGGCGGTCATCCAGTCGAGGCCGATGACGTTGGCGACGCCGTCGACGGCGTGTCCCCAGATGACGATCAGCCCGATCTGGCCCGTCCCGGCGTTGATTCCGGGGGCGAACCGTTCGACCAGTGCCCACGTCACGAGGGCGGTGAGCGTCGCACCGACGAGCATCACGACGATCACCTGTGGATAGAACGTGACGTCGTTGCCCCCCGTCACGGCGAGATACGCGAGGTAGCCGAGCGTGACGCCGAGGACGGCCGACCCCAGCGCGAAGAGGGGTCGCTGGTAGTCGTCGACGAACTTCCACCGTTCCAGCGCGACCGCGATCACGACGGCTCCGAGCGTCACGAAGAAGACGGTGAAGTAGATCACCGGGCTGATGAACAGGGTGTTCAGTGGGTAGGAGATCAGCGCGTCCGTGGCCCCCGGCGTGTCGTTGGCGTCCTCGACGACGCGGAGGGCGCCGCCGAAGAAGACGAACGGGATGAGCGCGTAGAAGAACCGGCGTTCACGGCCGATGTCGAGCCGCCGCATGAGGAAGACGACGCCCGTGAGCGCGATGAGCAACGTGATCATGTAGCCGACCTCGGAGACCAGCGTGTAGCCCGGGTACGCGACGAAGCCGCTCGCCGCCTCGCAGGCGGCCGCGCTCCCGAGGTACTCGGTCCCGGTCGCGCCGCGCACCGCACAGACCGCCGACTGCGCGTCGGCCTGCACCGGGCCCCAGAAGTAGTGCCAGATGAACCCGTCGTAGACGGTCCGGGGGAACGCGAGGGATCCGCCGACGAGTGCGAGCCCCAGCGTGGCGACTACCGCACCCCAGAGCCGTTCAGGTTCGATGTCGACCCGGTCTGCGACCGTTGCCATGTCCTGACACCTGCGTTCGGTCGTCAATACGCTTGTGGTCTCGTGCGACCGGAGTACACCGGTCCGACCGGCGCGACGGCCAACTGTCACTTGACCGAACCCGATTGATCGTGTATATTTAATATTGTAGATGACATAATGCTCGGCGTCATGCACAGAAGGGCGTTCCTCGGAGCAACGGCGTTCGGCATCGGCGTACTCGCCGGCTGTGTGAGTAGCGAGGGCGACAACAGTGGCGGTCTGGTCGAGGCAGCAACACCCGCACCGACCGCAACACCCGCGCCGACCGCGACACCGACACCAGCGCGAACCCCCTCGCGAGAGGTCGCCGACGCGGGCGTCACGGACGACCTCCGGGGTGACACCGTCCGCTCGTCCGGGACCGGGAAGGGTCTCTCGGACCGCTTCACGGCGATGGGTGGGCCCGTCGTGGTCTCCCTCCAGTTCGACTACACCGGGATGCGGAACTCGAACTTCATCGTCAAGGCGGTCGACGACGCCGGCGAGCCGCTGTCACCCCTCGTTCTGTCCGTCAACGAAGTGTTCGAGGAGGCCCGATTACGGGACGACCCCGGTCGATACACCCTCCGGTTCGTGACGCACTTCGAGCCCGGTGACTACTTCCTCGACGTCACGCACGCCGGCGGCCCGTACGGTGACGGGGCGTGGGAGGCGGTCGTCGAACAGCCGGGTGTGCCGACGAGCGGGGAGTCGGTTCCGCTCACCGTCGAAGGGTTCGACGGCGACGTGATCGGACCGGTCACGTTCGACGGTCCCGTCCGCGTGACCGTCGAGACGGCAGCCCCGAAGATCGGTCCGACGGACGAGCCCATCGTATACAACTACCGGGTGGTTCCGACCGACGCCCGTGGCGCGAGCGAATCTCGGCTCCTCAACAGCGTCGAGACCGCCCCGCTCATGCAGTCGGCAGTGTACTTCCCCACCACGGACGTCGGCTATCTCAACGTCCACTCGTGGGGACCGTGGACGGCGACGGTCGAGGCGGCGTGAGAACCCCAAACGCGCGTCTAGGTTTCAGACAGGGAGCGCGGGATCGTCGTGTTCGGTGCCCAGCACGACCATCGTGTACGACCGGGCGAACCCCTCGGCGTTGGCGACGTTCTCGAACAGCAGTTCTCGGAGATCGTCAGTGTCCTCGGCGAACACTCTCACCAGGAGGTCCCAGTCGCCCGTCGTGAGGTGGACCTCCTGGACTCCGTCGAGCCCGCGGAGGTGCTCGACGAACCGATCGACGGCGGCGTCGCTTCCCTGTTCGACGCGGAGGCCGACGAACGCCGACGTGCCGAGTCCGATGGCGCGGGGGTCGACCTTCGCGTGGTAGCCCTCGATGACGCCGGCGTCTCTCATCCGGGTGACGCGATCGTGGACCGTCGCCGAGGACATCCCGATCTGCCGGGCGATCTCGCTGAACGGGGTTCGTGCGTCCGCCTGGAGGTGGCGGAGGATGGCCCGGTCGGTGTCGTCGAGGTCGACGGTCATCGTCCGCTCACGCCCCGGCGACCGTGCGGATCTCCGCGGCCGTCGCCAGGAGTTCGTCGTGGATCTCGCCGTTCGACGCGACGAGTCCCTCGGAGTCGTGTCGCCAGGGGTCGCCGTGGACGTCCGTGACCGTGCCCCCGGCGAGTCGAACGAGGTGGACGCCGGCGACCGTGTCCCACGGGTTCGCGTAGACGTTCGTGACCAGGCCGTCGACCGTCCCCGCCGCGAGCATCGCCAGCTGTGCCTGTGCACTGCCGAGCCGCCGGAGGTCGCCGAATCGTTCGACGATCGCCCGGCAAGCGGCGGCGTACTCGTCCCGTCTGTCGCGCCCCCACCACATCGTCGGCACGACGGAGCACTCCTCGGGGTCACCCCGATCGCTGACCGAGATGGGGTCGCCGTTTCTCGTGACGGAGTCGTCGCCAGCCACGTAGACGTCGCCGAGTTCGGGAGCGGCGATGGCGGCGGCGATCGGGTCGCCGTCGCGGACGGCGGCGACGGCGGTACACCACACCTGGAGCCCGCGGACGAAGTTGTTCGTCCCGTCGATCGGGTCGATGACCCACGCAGGACCTTCGTCGGGTACCGACTTGAGTTCGTCCGCCTCCTCGCCGACGATGGCGTTCGCCTCGTACGTCGAGTGGATACAGTCGATGACCCGCGCCTGCGCGTCCCGGTCGGCCTGCGTCACCACGTCGGTCTTCTCGTCCTTCGTCTCGACGGGGATACCCCGCCTGAACGAGCCCGCGGCGACCGCAGCGCCGACGCGAGCGGCCTGCTCCGCGACGTGTGCACGTGCCACCGCGTCGGACTCCGAGCTGGTGTCCATACCGGGTCCCCTCGCGCCACCCCCCTATAGGCGTCGGGTTTTTGTCCCACGGACGAGAGGTCGAGGCCGTGTCCGGAGACGGTGACGACGACGCGTGCGACGACACTGAGGCCAGAGACGAGACCGACGGCGACGCCAGAGACGAGACCGGCGCCGGAGCCGGTGCTGGAGCCGGTGCCGGGAACGACGACCGGATCGGTACCGACGCCGACCTCCCGGCCGACGTCGAGGCGACGCTCACGCAGTTGCTCGCAGAGGCGGCCGCCGCCGCCCGGACCCGCGATGTCGAGGAGGTCGAAGCCATCGTCGAGACGGTCCGGACCGTCGTCCGGAACAAGATTCCACAGGAGGCGCTCCGTGACCGGCTGCTCCACGGCTGTCGGGCCGTCGACCGACTCGTCGTGGACGAGCCGCTCGTCGCGGCGGAGTATCTGGAGGCGATGGAGCGACTCGTCTCGTCGTCGTGAGCGTGGTGTCCGGCGGCGGAGCCACGACACGCCCGGGAACAGCGCACAGACGGCAGCCGCTCCTCGTCGGTCTTCGAGCGTAAGAAAGCGAGAAACCGCAATTTGGACCCGGTCGGGAGACGTTTTCCCCAGCCCGTACGGCCCGTTCGACTTGCCCCGGATTCCGGATATCCGGGTACGTCGACTTCCCGAACGCCGCTTTCGCGTCGTCCGGTAGTTGGCCTTCGCGCCGCCCGGTCGAACGTGGTCGGCCCGGTTCGGTTGGTGTTTTCCCCGGGCCTCACGACCTTTCTCGACCCCGGAGGGTCGACTTCGCGGGACCCGCTCTCGCGTGACCCCGGTACTCGGTCTTCCACCGTTCTGCGATCGGATTCGGCCCGGTTCGGTTGGTGTTTTCCCCGGGCCTCACGACCTTTCTCGGCTCCGGAGAGCCGATTTCACGTCCCCCGCTCTCGCGTGGGCCGCTACTTGGTCTTTCGCCGTTCCGTGAGCGGTTTCGGAGCGCTTCGGTCTGCGTGTTGTCCACGCTCCTTACGGCCATTTCGGCTGCCGCCGACTTCGCGGATCCCGCTCCCGCGTGACCCGCTACTTGGCCTTGTCCCGCTGTCGGAACGGGGCCGGATCGGTTCGGTTGGTGTTTTCCCCGATCCTCTCGGCCAGTTCGACTGCCGTCGAGTTCGCGGGCCCCGCTCTCGCGTGACCCGCTACTTGGCCTTGCCGCCGTTCGCTGAACGGATTCGGACCGGTTGTGGGTTCCCCAGTCCTTACGGCCATTTCGGCTGCCGCCGAGTTCGCTCGGCCCGCTTTCGCGTTCCTCGCTACTTGGCCTTCGCACCGTTCGTGGGACGGTTGTGGGCTGCTTCGGTTCTCCGTCGGCGCGTTGACCTCGATTCCCTGTTACGGGACGCTCGGTGGTTGCACCGACGCCGTATCCGTCTGTTCGACGGTTCCGGTCGTCCGGTTTGCCCTTGCCGCTTCTCGCGGACCTACAGGTATGGTACCGAACCACATAAACATTTCGTACGAGAAACATCTTGCCGTGACCGGCTGGACGGGGCCGTGGACGACTGGCTGGAGCCGACTGTGAGCCAGCCGTGCATCGCGACAGTATGCGGACGGTGTCGGTGAGCGAGACGTCCGTCGGCTCCGGAACGACCGCGCGAACGGATCCAGTCGAGGAACCCGCGGTCGGAAACGGGAGTCGTCGTCGACGGCGGGGACGCTGATCTCGGTCGCGTCGGCCACGGCGAGAGCGCCGTCTCGGGTCACACGAGCGAGGTCGTCCGCCGCGGCCCGCGACACGACCCGGAGCGACGCGATGGGATCACCGACGTGACCGGAGTGGCGTCCCGAGGGGTCACACCGATCCGACCGCTCGCTCGGGCTCGCGGTCGCGCGTCGTCAGACGGTGTGAACGGAGGGACTCGAACCGCGGTCGGTTCGTCCATCCGCGTCGCCCACTCCCTGATTCGAATCCTTCCGTAGGCGTCGCTCTGTTCGTGGTCGCTCGTCGCCAGGAGGTGCGAGGGGAGGGATTTGAACCGGAGCCAGACGTGCTCGCTCGTCCCTGGCTGCGCGCGACTGGCAGGGATCAAATCGCTCAGTCGATTCGGAGCCGACGCTGTCGCGTCGGCACCTCATGCGAGGGGAGGGATTTGAACCACCGGAACGTCGCTTCGCTCGTTCCATAATTCAAATCCTCCGTACGGACCGCTCTGCTCACTGGCGTTCGCAGAAGCGATGCGAGGGGAGGGATTTGAACCCACGGACTCCTTCGAGAGCGGATCTTGAGTCCGCCGCCTTTTCCAGACTCGGCCACCCTCGCGCGACACGTAGCTATCCCGTCGCGGCGGTTTAAAGCTCCGATTTGTCGATCGTGCCGACGCGTCGTGCCGTGGCCACCGACAGGTTCAGGCCCCGTTCGAGAGTACTGTCGAGCGAATGGACGACCACACACGGGACCCGAGCGTTGCGCCCCCCCTCGGGAACCCGACCGGGTGGCACAGCGACCGTCGGCAGTGGGAGCACGCGACGCTCCGGCGCGCGACCGAGCACGGCGTCCGCCTGTTCAACGCGGGCGACTACCACGCCTCCCACGACTGCTTCGAGGACGAGTGGTACAACTACGGCGCCGGCACCGTCGAGAGCGCGTTCCTCCACGGGATGGTCCAGGTCGCCGCCGGCACGTACAAACACGTCGACTTCGAGGACGACGGCGGGATGCGATCGCTGTTCCGTACGGCCCTGCAGTACCTCCACGGCGTCCCGGGCGACTTCTACGGGGTCGACGTCGACGACGTCCGCGCGACGCTCGACGCGGCGCTCGACGATCCGGAGGCGCTCGAGGGGTGGCGGATCACGATCGACGACCAGCGTCCGGCGGCGTATCCAGCCGACTACGACTACGTCGAACGGCTGGAACACGACCACTGAAGGGTCGTGCTCGACGCCGCGTCGACCCGGCAGCGGCGCAGGAACGATGGACTACATATAATACCACACACTCCACCTCGTACATAATTCTCAAAAGCTTATATGTGGGGCGGTGTATGGTTTGGGTACCCAGTGACTGAGTGCGCCGTGGCGGTCCACACTCGCACCCGTTGGGGGGGTAACGCAAATCAGCATGACATCAGAGATCATCACCGGGCTCCTGTCAGGGGACGACGGGGACGAGTCGGACACGGTCAGGACCTCCACATCGACCGTCTCGAACGGCATCGAGTCCGACGAGACCGACAGCGACCGGAGCACCGACGCGGCGTTGACGAAGGACACGCTGTTCGAGCTGTTGAAGAATCAGCGTCGGCGGGACGCGCTGGCGTTCCTCAAGGCGACCGGCGGCCGGACGACGCTCTCGGACATGGCCGAACACATCGCCGCGAAGGAGAACGACGTGCCGGTCGAGGCCATCAACTCGAAACAGCGCAAGCGGGTGTACATCGGTCTCTACCAGTGTCACCTGCCCAAGATGGCCGACGCGGGCATCGTCGACTTCGAGAAGAACCGCGGGACGATCGAACTGTGTGCGCTCGCCACCCAGCTCGATCCGTATCTCGACGCCCCCGAGCGCGGCACGACCGACGCGGGCACCGAGTCGGACGGCGTCGATGAGCACGCGACCGACGCCGAGAATACGACGCTCGAGGGAAGCCGCTCGCAGGCAGCCCTGCTCGCCGGACTCGGCGTACTCGCTCTCGCCGGTGTCGCCGGCGTTCCCGGGCCCGCGTTCCTTTCGGTGTCCACCTGGGCGGTCGCCTGCGCCGTCGCCCTGGTGGCGTCTGCCGTCGTCCCGTTCGTGCGGGACTGAGTGTTCGCTGATCGCACCGGCACTCTCGCAGTTCTTCGACGGTCGTGCCCGGCACTCCCGTCGCTCTGCTCCGGTCCCGTGTCCCGTGAACGACCGGTGTCACCCCCGCCATCGCAGACGGGAGAGAATTCCGAACCGATTTGACCGTGTGACTCTCATATCTGAGCGATGCGAATCTACGAACTCGGGGACGGGACGCCCGAGGTGGCCGTCGTCGGCTCGATCCACGGCGACGAGCCCTGTGGTGCGGTGGCGATCGAGCGGCTCGTCGCCGAGGACCCCGCAGTGCGGCGACCAGTGAAGCTGATCGTCGCCAACGAGGAGGCACTCGACGCGGGCGTGCGGTTCGTCGACGAGGACCTCAACCGGGCGTTCCCGGGCGACCCGGACGCCGACGCCCACGAACGACGGCTCGCCTTCCATCTCTCGCGTGAACTCCGGGGCTGTACGACGCTCTCGTTACACTCGACGCAGTCGTTCGCCGAACCGTTCGCGCTGGTCGACCGGGTCGACGCGGTCACGCGGTCGATCTGTCCGCAGCTCCCGGTCAGCGTCGTCGTGGAGACGGACCGGTTCACCGACGGACGACTCATCGAACACCCACACACGGTCGAGGTCGAGTGTGGGCTCCAGGGGACCGACGAAGCCGCCGAGAACGCGTACGATCTCGTGCGAGCGTTCCTCGACGCGACGGACGTCCTCGACGCCGACGACGACCGGCTTCCCGGGGCGACGCGGGCGACCACGAGCGAGGACGACGAGGTGACCGTCTACCGGCTCCTCGATCCGATCCCGAAGAGCCCCGACGGGGATCACGAGGTGTTCGCGGACAACTTCGAGCCCGTCGAGGTGGGCGACCGGTTCGCCGCGACCGACGGCGATCCGCTCGTCGCCGACCGGCTCTTCTACCCCGTGTTGCTGTCGGCGTACGGCTACGAGGAGATCTTCGGCTACGTCGCCGAACGCGTCGGGACGCTGGCCTGAGGCGGTCGCGGGTCGGACGGACAGTCGGTGCCCGTCGGCGTCGCCCGTGGATACGAGTCACTCCTCCGGGGGGGCGAACTCGACGAGCGTGAGGTCGCGGTCGAGCAGACAGAAGTCGTGCGGCGGGTCGCCGTGGATCTGTTCGATCCGGTACTCCGTGTCGAACTCCGCGCCGTCGGGGACGCAGTACTGGTGGCTCGGACACTCCGTGTGCGGACAGGGACCCGGAAGCGTGGCCTTGCTCCCCGCGTACGCGCCCTTCGAGGAGACGTTCGCGGGGACCGACGCACGCTCGACTTCGACCGCCCGGACGCCGACGTCGTGGACGGCACAGTCGAGCGTCTGGGCGTTCTCGCGGACGTCGGTGACGCGGTAGCGGACGCCCTCGGAGAGGTTGAGACACTGTTGCTGGTACGGACAGCCCTCGCACGCGGTCGACCGCCCCTCGTAGACGAACTCCTGACCGGTGGCTGCGAGGCGAGAACCGACGAGCGTGACCTGTGACATACCACATCGTTGACTACGCCGTCGGTTAAGTGCCGCGCCCGTTCTCGGCGGGTGGAACGCCCGTCGATCGGTGCTTCGGCTCCCGAGGCGGCGGCGTCTCTGTCGGCACCGACACGGCTCCGACCGCGTCGGTGCGGTTCCGGCTCACTCCGCCTCGTCTCCCTCGATCGAGTCGTCGTTCACGCCGACCGAGTCGTCTGCCGCGCCGACCGAGTCGGCCACGGCGTCGGCAGTGTCGCCACCGACGAGGTCGTCGAGCCGGTCGAGGTACGCCTCGCGCGGGACCTGATACAGCCCGCGGTAGTCGACGTCGCCGGCGACGAACCGGGCCGCGAGCCCGACCGCTCCCGCGACGGCGTCGGAGCGTGAGTCGTATCGCTCGACCGGTCCTTCGACCTCGGGTTCGAGGAAGAGCGACACGTGCCACGTGTCGGTCTCGATCTGCGACGCCCCGGGACGTCGCTTCCGGGAGCCGTTCGTGACGTAGATCGTCGGCAGACACGGTGCGGGGAAGTCCTTGGTGTTGAACACGTCCGGGCGGTACGTGAGGACGCTCCGGCCGTCGGACTCGTCGGCCCACACCTGCCACCCATCGGGCAGCTCGTCGTAGGCGGTGCTCATACCCGGAGGGAGTGGCCCGGGGTCAAAGAGCGCGACGGTCCGGCGCGAGTCGGGCACGCAGGAGTCCCTGCCGTCGCTCGAAAAATGGCGTCGTGTTCACATGTCGGAGGAAGGCTTATTTATGTCGACCACTCACCGATTAAGTAGTCTCGGATACCGGGCCGAGTTACCGCCCCCCGTGCATCGCTCGCCGACTACGTCGTTCTGACGGACCCGCCGAAGATACCTGTCGCCGCACGAGACGGGTGGTATGACCACTCATGCCACGAACATCCCCCTGCCCCCGACGACGGTCGGTCGTGCTGTGTCCACCGCAGGACGCCGGTCGTCGTCCGACGGCGTGGGTGTCACCTCGGGCCAGAGACTCCGATCTTGAACAATGAGCAGTGAACTCGAAACTCTAGCAGACCTGAGCAAGCATTACCAGGACTCAGTGCCCGCGGACCTCCGCGAGGCGAAGAGCTTCGGCTGGTACCTCGAAGAGGTGTACGACGATCCGAAGATCACCCGCAACGCCCACCAGCGCGTCGCGGATATGTTCGACTACTACGGCACCACCTACGACGATGACGCCGGCATCGTCGAATACCTCATGGCCTCCGAAGATCCGCTCCACGACGGGGAGAACGTCTTCTACGGGCGAGAGGTCCACGAATCGATCCACGAGTTCGTCAACAAGGTGAAATCCGGCGCCCGCGGGTTGGGCCCGGAGAAACGCATCAAACTCCTCCTGGGTCCCGTCGGCTCCGGGAAGTCGCACTTCGACTGGATGGTGCGACGGTACTTCGAGGACTACACGATGCGCGACGACGGGCGGATGTACACGTTCCGCTGGACCCACCTGGGCGACGTCATCCGCGATCAGGACCCCGCCGACGACACGGTCCAGTCGCCGATGAACCAGGACCCGATCGTGCTCCTCCCACAGGAACAGCGCGACATCGTGCTCGAGCGGCTGAACGCCGACCTCGAGGCGCCGTACACGGTTCGCAACGAGCAGTCGCTGGACCCCGCCAGCGAGTTCTACATGGATCGCCTGCTGGCACACTACGACGACGACCTCCAGGCAGTGATGGAGAACCACATCGAGATCGTCCGCCTCGTCGCCAGCGAGAACAAGCGGCAGTGCATCGAGACGTTCGAGCCGAAGGACAAGAAGAACCAAGACGAGACCGAACTCACCGGAGACGTCAACTACTCGAAGCTCGCGGTGTACGGCGAGTCCGATCCCCGGGCGTTCGACTACTCCGGTGCGTTCTGTAACGCCAACCGGGGGCTGTTCTCGGGCGAGGAGCTCCTCAAACTCCAGCGCGAGTTCCTCTACGACTTCCTGCACGCCTCCCAGGAACAGACGATCAAGCCGAAGAACAACCCCCGCATCGACATCGACCAGGTGATCGTCGGTCGGACGAACATGCCCGAGTACCGCGACAAGAAGGGCGACGAGAAGATGGAGGCGTTCAACGATCGGACGAAACGGATCGACTTCCCCTACGTGTTAGAGTACGAGGAGGAGGCAGAGATCTACCGCAAGATGCTCCGCAACGCGGACGTCCCCGACATGCACATCGAGCCCCACGCGATGGAGATGGCGGGGCTGTTCGGCGTCCTCACGCGGATCACCGAACCCGACGGCGGCAACGTGACGCTCGTCCAGAAGGCCAAGGCCTACAACGGCGAGGTCGACGACGGCGACGACCTCGACGTGAAGAAACTCCGTGAGGAGGGAGAGGCCAAGGCCGACATCGCCGAAGGGATGGACGGCGTGAGTGCCCGGTTCATCGGCGACGAGATCGCCGAGGCCATCATGGACTCGACCCACCGGGGTCGGGATTACCTCTCCCCGCTGACGGTGTTCAACCACTTCGAGCGCAACCTCGAGTCGCACGGCTCGATCCTCGAGGAGAACATCGAGCGCTACCACCGCTATCTGGAGATGGTGCGCGAGGAGTACAAGGAACGCGCCATCGAGGACGTCCGCCACGCGCTCGCGTACGACCTCGACGAGATCCAGCGCCAGGGCGAGAAGTACATGGACCACGTGATGGCGTACATCGACGACGCCACCGTCGAGGACGAACTCACGGGGAGGGAACAGGAGCCCGACGAGAAGTTCCTCCGCTCGGTGGAGGAGAAGCTCTCGATCCCCGAAGACCGCAAGGACGACTTCCGTCAGGAGGTGTCGAACTGGGTCTCCCGCCGCGCACGGGAGGGGACGTCGTTCAACCCCCAGGACAACGACCGGCTCCGCCGCGCGCTCGAGCGCAAGCTCTGGGAGGACAAGAAGCACAACATCAACTTCTCGGCGCTCGTGAGCGCGAACGAACTCGACGACGACGAACGCAACGCGTGGATCGACGCCCTGGTCGACCAGGGGTACTCGCGCGAGGGCGCCCGGGAAGTGCTCGAGTTCGCCGGCGCCGAGGTGGCCAAGAGCGAGCTGGAGGGGGAGTGATCTGACAAGAATGCGACACGACTCACCAGTCGACCGACCCGACTTCATCCGCGCCGCGGACGACGAGCTCCGGGGGACGTACGAGGAGCCGATGGCGCTGGCAGAGTACGTCGACCGGGCGTTCGAGCGGCCCTCGATCGCCTCGCACGCCTCGAAGTACCTCCTGGAGGCGATCGAGTCGATGGGGAACCGTACGGTCGTCGAGAAGGGCGAAGAGCGCGAGCGCTACCGCTTCTTCGACGACCCGGCCAACGACGGCGAGCACGCCGTCCTCGGCAACACGGGCATCCTGAACGAGTTCGTCGACGACCTGCGGACCATCGCCGCCGACCGGGGCAAAGCCGAGAAGCTCATCTGGTTCGACGGGCCGACGGCGACCGGTAAGTCGGAGCTGAAGCGGTGTCTCGTCAACGGGCTCCGCGAATACTCGAAGACCGACGCGGGCAGACGCTACACCGTCGAGTGGAACATCGCGAACGTCAACGACACGCGCGGGCTCTCCTATGGGGACGAGGTCGAACACGAGGACGACTGGTACGAGTCGCCGGTCCAGTCGCATCCGCTGTCGGTGTTCCCGGCCGAGGTCCGTCGCGACCTCGTGGCGTCGCTCAACGGCGATGCCGACGACCACATCCCGCTGTCGCTCGACGAGGAGCTCGACCCCTTCTGCCGGGAGGCGTACACCCACCTCGAAGAGCAGTACCGCCGCGAGGGGAAACAGCGGCTGTTCAGCGAGGTCACCGCGGAGAAACACCTCCGTGTGAAGAACTACGTCGTCGACATCGGGCGGGGGATCGGCATCCTCCACTCGGAGGACGACGGCTCGCCGAAAGAACGGCTCGTGGGGTCGTGGATGCCGGGGATGCTCCGCGAACTCGATTCTCGAGGGAGAAAGAACCCGCAGGCGTTCTCCTACGACGGCGTGCTCTCGCAGGGGAACGGCCTCCTCACGATCGTCGAGGACGCCGCCCAGCACGCCGACCTGCTCCAGAAACTGCTCAACGTGCCCGACGAGGGACACGTCAAGCTCGACAAGGGGATCGGGATGGACATCGACACCCAGCTGTTGATCATCTCGAACCCCGACCTCGACGCCGAACTCGACAAGTACGCTGATCGGAACGGGCGCGACCCGCTCAAGGCGCTCAAACGACGGCTGAACAAACACGAGTTCCGCTACCTGACGAACCACTCACTCGAGGCCGAGCTGATCCGGCGCGAGCTCACGAACGAGACGGCCGTCTGGGACGCCGAGAGCTACGAGGAGCTCGAGGCCCGCATCCGCGAGGGGCTGGTCATCGCGGTCCGCGACAGCGCCGGCGACCTCACTGACCGTGAACTCGCGCCACACGCGGTGGAGGCCGCGGCGATGTACTCGGCGGTGTCGCGACTCGACGCGGAGGACCTCCCCGCGGGGCTGGATCTGGTCGACAAGGCGCTCCTGTACGACCAGGGCTACCTCCGACAGGGCGACGAGCGCATCGCGTCCGACGAGTTCGACTTCGAGGGCGAGGGTGACGGCACCCACGGCATCCCCGTCACGTTCACCCGCGACGTCATCGCCGACCTGCTCCACGCGGACACTGGCCGGCGTCACGAGACGCTCCCGGTCGAGCGCGTCATCACGCCGACGGACGTGCTCGACGCGATGGCGGGCAACCTGACCGAGGCCCCCGTCTTCTCGCGCGCCGAGGCGACGGAGTACGAGTCACGGCTGGCCATGGTGAAAGACTACATCTACGAACGAGAAGAGACGGACGTCCTCGACGCGCTGCTCGCCGAGAAGGGGGTCGAGGCCGAGACGGTCGAGGAGTACATCGAACACGTGTACGCGTGGGCCAGCGACGACCAGATCGAAGGCGAACACGGACCAATCGACCCCGACCCACTCCTGATGCGGCTGTTCGAGACCGAACACCTCGGGCGGTTCCACGAGACCGACTACGACGGTAACGAACCGAACGAGGACGTGGTCGAGTTCCGCCGCGAACGGATCATCAGCGCGCTCAACCGCTACGCGTGGGAGAACCGCGACGAGGACTTCTCCATCACCGACGTGGACTTCTCCGACATCCCCGTGATCCGCGCCGTGCTCGACACGCACGACTGGGACGATGTCCAGCGGCTCTTCCCCGACCTGGACCCCAGCCAGTGGGACGACCCGCCGGCGAACACGGACACAGAGGAGATCAAAGAGCGGACCATCGAACACATGACAGACAACGGCTACACGCGCGCTTCCGCCGAGCTGGCGAGCCGCGAGGTGATGCGCGAGGTGAGCTACCAGTGGGACTGAGAGACGACCTCGACCGCTTCCGTGAGGTCGGCGAAGAGCGCCGCGAGGACCTCAAGGAGTTCATCACGTACGGCGACCTGGGAGGAAGCGGCCCCAACAGCATCAAGATCCCGATCAAAGTCGTCGACCTCCCGTCGTTCGAGTACGACCAGCTGGACAAGGGTGGTGTCGGTCAGGGACAGGGCGGCACGCCCGACGTCGGCCAGCCGGTGGGGCAGCCCCAGCCGGGTGACGGCGACGAGGAGGGCGAACCCGGCGAGGAGGGCGGCGAGCACGAGTATTACGAGATGGACCCCGAGGAGTTCGCCGAGGAGCTCGACGAGGAGCTCGGGCTCGACCTCGAACCGAAGGGCAAACAGGTGATCGAGGAGATCGAGGGCGACTTCACCGACATCACCCGTTCGGGCCCCAACTCGACACTCGACTTCGAGAAGCTGTTCAAGGAGGGGCTGAAGCGGAAGCTCTCGATGGACTTCGACGAGGAGTTCGTCAGAGAGGCGTGCAAGGTGAGTGGAAAAGACGCCCGCGACGTCTTCCGCTGGTGCCGCGAACAACACATCCTCGTGAGCCTGCCGTGGGTGCAGGAGGCGTTCGACGAGGTGCCCGACGACGAGCGCGGCACGTGGTCGTCGTTCGAGGAGATGGCAGACAACGTCGAGCGCACCACGGCGATCCAGCGCATCCGCCGGGACGGGCTCCGCGAGGTGCCCTTCCGTCGCGAGGACGAACGCTACCGCCACCCCGAGATCATCGAGAAGAAGGAGAAGAACGTGGTCGTGGTGAACATCCGCGACGTGTCGGGGTCGATGCGCGAGAAGAAGCGCGAGCTGGTCGAGCGGACGTTCACCCCGTTAGACTGGTATCTCACCGGGAAGTACGACAACGCCGAGTTCGTCTACATCGCCCACGACGCCGAGGCGTGGCGGGTCGACCGCGAGGAGTTCTTCGGCATCCGATCGGGCGGCGGAACGAAGATCTCCAGCGCGTACGAACTCGCCAAGGCGGTCTTGGAGGAGGAGTACCCCTGGAGCGAGTGGAACCGCTACGTGTTCGCGGCGGGCGACTCGGAGAACTCGTCGAACGACACGACCGAGAACGTCGTCCCGCTGATGGAGGAGATCCCGGCGAACCTCCACGCGTACGTCGAGACCCAGCCGGGCGGGACGGCGATCAACGCGACCCACGCGGAGGAGGTCGATCGCGCGCTCGGCGACAGCGGCAACGTCGTCGTCACGTACGTCTCCTCGCCGGCAGACGTGATGGACGCCATCTACGAGATCCTCAGCACGGAGGACGGAGAATGAGCAACTCTGACAGGATCGACAAGCAGCGAGAGGCCCAGGCGCTCGAAGAACCGGTCCGGGAGGCGGGCAATCTCGCCCGCAAGCTCGGGCTGAACCCGTACCCCGTCAACTACTGGATCGTCGACTACGACGAGATGAACGAACTCATCGCCTACGGGGGGTTCCAGCAGCGCTACCCCCACTGGCGGTGGGGGATGACGTACGACCGCCAGCGCAAACAGGGGCAGTTCGGCATGGGGAAGGCGTTCGAGATCGTCAACAACGACAACCCCTCCCACGCCTTCTTGCAGCTGACGAACTCCCTCGCTGACCAGAAGGCGGTCATCACCCACGTCGAGGCACACGCGGACTTCTTCGCCAACAACGAGTGGTTCGGGCTCTTCCTCGGGGAGGGCGACGATCCCGACGCCGCGGCGATGCTCGAACGACACGCCGACGCCATCGCGACGTACATGAACGACCCCGAGATCGACCGCGAGGAGGTCGAGGAGTTCATCGACGCCGTCCTCACCCTCGAGGACACCATCGACCAGCACCGCGCGTTCGAGGAGGCCGGCGAGGGGCGACAGCGCACACCGCCGGAGGACCTCCGCAAGCGGCTCGACTCGATGAACATCTCCGAGGAGGTCCGCCGGCAGGTGTTCGACGACGAGTGGCTCGACGACCTCGCCGAGGCCGAGGAGCGGGCGGCGAAGCTCACCGAACCCCGCAAGGACGTCATGGCGTATCTCCGCGAACACGGGATGCGCTACGACGAGGACGAAGCGCGCGCGGTGGAGATGGAGCCGTGGCAGAAGGACGTCCTCGACATGCTCCGAACGGAGGCGTACTACTTCGCCGCCCAGAAGATGACGAAGGTGATGAACGAGGGGTGGGCCGCCTACTGGGAGTCGCTCATGATGGGCGACGAGCGGTTCGCCGGCACCGACGAGTTCGTCACCTACGCCGACCACCAGTCCCGCGTCCTGGGCTCACCCGGGCTGAACCCCTACAAGCTCGGCAAGGAGCTCTGGGAGTACGTCGAGAACACCACGAACAGACGAGAAGTGGCGGACAAACTCCTGCGGGTCCGTGGGGTCTCCTGGCGGAACTTCCGCGACGTCGTCGACTTCGCGGAGGTCCAGAGCCTTCTCGAGCCCCACCCGGCGATCGACGTGGTCACGTCGTCGAGCCTGGACGCGCTGTCGGAACTGGCCGAGGCGGGCGACCCGCGCGTCGACGCCGACGCGCTCCAGCGGGCGCTCGACGGCGAGATCGACGTCGACGCGTACCCGTGGAAGGTGTTGACGTACGAGGGGCTCGCCGAACGGCACTTCTCGCTGGTCAAACCGCAGAACCGGGGGTTCCTCTCGCGCGTCCGCCGGTCGGAACTCGAACAGCTCTCGCGGTACATGTTCGACGACGAGCGGTACGACACCGTCGAGGAGGCGCTCGCGGACGTCGACTACACCGTCGGCTGGGAGCGCATGCGCGAGGTGCGCGAGAGTCACAACGACGTCACGTTCCTCGACGAGTTCCTCACCCAGGAGTTCGTCACGGACAACCACTACTTCACCTACGAGTACACACAGACGAGCGGCGACTTCCGCGTCACCTCGACCGAGTACGAGGACGTGAAGAAGAAGCTCCTCCTGCAGTTCACCAACTTCGGGAAGCCGACGATCGCGGTGTACGACGGGAACTTCGACAACCGGGGCGAACTCCTCCTGGGGCACCAGTACAACGGCATCATGCTGGACGTGCCGCAGGCGAAGGCGGTGCTCGAACGGCTCTACGGCCTGTGGGGCCGGCCGGTGAACCTGATGACGATCGTCAAGGAGTACGACGACCACGACGTGGAGGTCGCCCGCCGGCGCAACCGCGAGCCGACGCCGGTAGAGATCGGCAAGCGGATCCGGTTCGACGGCGACCGGTTCGAGACGTTCGAGCTCGATTCGGAGCTCGAAGAGCGCATCCAGGCGACCGACGTGGACTACGACACCAAGCCCGACGACTGGCTGGCCTGACGCGGCTCCTCGTGCTCCGGAGCCGGTGGTGCGGGGTCGTTCACGCTCCCCGGCCGTGACCCGGGATAGTATCGCAATCGAGAATTAACGGGATAGTTTCATACGACCGGACGAGCGACGAGGAGTCGGATGAGTACCGGAGTCCAGCAGGGGGACAGCGAGGAGACGCTGGCGGAGGCCGATATCCACGACGTCCTCCGAAACGATCGCCGCCGCCTGGTCCTCGAACGGCTCTCGGAAGGGGACGAGCGACAGACCGTCAGCGACCTCGCGGAGTACATCGCGAGCGTCGAGTCGGGGGAGGACCCACCCCCTCGAAACGTGCGGCAGAGCGTCTACGTCTCGCTCCACCAGACCCACCTCCCCAAGCTCGACGACCTCGGGATCGTCGAGTACGACGCGAGCGCGAAGGCGGTGATCCGCGCCGAGAACGCCGACGACGTCGCGGTCTACATGGAGGTCGTGCCGAAGAACGCCATCTCCTGGGCCGAGTACTACTTCGGTCTCGGCGTCTTCGGACTCGTGGCGGCAGTCGGCCACGTCGTCGGCGTGCCCGTCCTCGGCGACGTCGACGGGCCGCTGCTCGCCGTGTTCCTGTTCTCGGTCCTCACGCTGTCGGCCGGCTACCACATCGTCGACCAGCGCTCGTCCGTCCTCCAGTTCCGGAACTAGTCACCCGGTCGCCGGACGGATCCGAACGCCGAACGCACCAGCACGGGAGGTCACGCGACGGCGGTGTGTATCCGACGTTTCTACCCTCGCGGCCGAGCGAACCGGCGAGAGGATTCAAGTCGCCGCTCTCCTTAGCCCGGCCATGACGACCACGGCCCTCCTGTGGTTCCGGCGGGATCTCCGACTTCACGACAACGAGGCGCTCCACGAGGCGGCCGCCGCCGACCGACTGCTCCCGGTGTACGTCGTCGATCCCCGTGAGTACGGTCGCCGACCGTACGGTGGTCCCGATTCGTTCCGGTTCGAGAAGACCGGCCCCCACCGGGCACGCTTCCGCTGTGAGACGCTCTCGGCCCTTCGAGAGTCGCTCCGCGAGCGCGGGTCGGACCTCGTCGTCCGCGAGGGACGCCCCGAATCGGTGCTTCCGACGCTGGCCGCGGCAGTCGACGCCGACGTCGTCTCGATGCACACCTGGCCCGCACCCGAGGAGACGAGTGTCGAGGCGGCAGCGAAGGCGGCGCTCCGCGACCGCGGGGTCGAAGTGCGGCGGTTCTGGGGACACACGCTGTACCACCTCGACGACCTCCCGACCCCGTACACCGAGATTCCGGACACCTACACGTCGTTCCGGAAGCGCGTCGAACGCGAGGCGAGCGTCCGGGCACCGCTCTCGACGCCGTCGCTCCCGCCGCTGCCCGAACCCGTGGCCGACGACGGAACCGTCCAACCGGGACGCGCTCCGACGCCGGCGGAACTCGTGGGACGGGGCGACGACGCCGAGGGTGCCGCTGCCGACTCGGACACTGGTGGCGACGCCGAAACCGCCGACGAGGCTCCGACCGCTCCCGACGCCCGTGGCGTGCTCCCGTTCGCGGGCGGCGAGGCCGCCGCGCTCGACCGCGTCGACAGGTACGTCTGGGAGGACGACCGGCTCCGCGAGTACAAGGAGACGCGCAACGGACTCCTCGGTGAGGGCTACTCCTCGAAGCTCTCGCTGTGGCTCAACGAAGGCTGTCTCTCGCCGCGGTACGTCCACCGCGAAGTCCGGCAGTACGAGGACCGCCGGGTGGAGAACGACTCGACGTACTGGCTGCTCTTCGAGCTCATCTGGCGCGACTTCTTCCAGTTTCAGGTGGCGAAACACGGCACACAGTTCTTCGCGAAGGCGGGCATCCGCGAACGCCGGGACATCGACTGGCGCGAGGACGGCGACGCGTTCGACCGCTGGGCACGCGGGGAGACCGGGATCCCGTTCGTCGACGCGAACATGCGCGAACTGAACGCGACTGGCTACATGTCCAACCGGGGCAGACAGAACGCCGCCTCGTTCCTCGCCAACAACCTCAGAGTCGACTGGCGGCGTGGCGCGGCGTACTTCGAGACACAACTGGTGGACTACGACCCTTGCTCGAACTACGGTAACTGGGCGTACATCGCGGGCGTCGGCAACGATTCGCGAGACCGGTACTTCAACATCGTGAAGCAGGCCCGCAAGTACGATTCCGAGGCGGCGTACGTGACACACTGGCTGCCCGAACTGGAGCCGCTTCCGCCGGCGTACGCCCACGAGCCGTGGACGATGAGCGCGGCAGAGCAAGCCGAGTACGGCGTCGAACTCGGCGTCGACTACCCCGAGCCGATGGTCGACCTCGACCGCTCGTACGAGAAACTCCGGTGAAGGGGCCCGACAGACGCCGCTCCCGCGTTCGGCCGGCGTCGACGCCGCCACCTCCGTCGGCGTGTCAGTCCCAGGGCGTCGTCGTCTCGGTGGGCGACCGTCGGTCGGCCGCGGCGAGCAGAAGCGCCCCCACCGACACGCCGAGGAAGGCTACGAGCGACAGGCGCGGGATGGTGAGCAGGCCGCCGAGCATCGGGTACTGGATCGCCGCACAGCTCTCGCCGATGCCGCACGACCCGGTCTGGGCCGGCATCACCTGGAGAGCGACGTGGTACGCCGCGACGGCGGTCCCACAGAGCGAGAGCGGGAGCACCGTCCGCCAGACCCCCGCTCGCGTCTCCACGGTCGCGACAGCGCCGACGACGACCAGCGGGTACATCAGGATCCGCTGGTACCAGCAGAGCGTACAGGGGACCAGCCCGAGCCCGAGGCTGAAGTAGAGACTCCCGGCGGTGGCGACGCCCGCGACGAACGTGAGACCCACGAGGAGCCCCCGGACAGTGCGCATCTCTGCCAGCGGCTTCGACTCGTCCCGACTTGATTGTTGTCTCGGCCGACTTGATTGTTGTCTCGGCCGACTTGATTGTTGTCTCGGCCGACTCGATCGTCGTCTCGGGCGTCGTTGCTCACGCACCGTGGCGACGGGACGGTCGCCGAACGACCGCAGGCACGGCTCCGCCGGAGCCCGGGATCGAGCGCGGTCGCGTCCGACTCAGAGCCCGTCGCCGAGCGCCGGGAGCACGGCCTCGCGACCGGCCGTGTAGCTGTGGACGCCGGCGACGCCGGCGACGGCGAACGTGACGGCGACGGCGACGGCGAGATCCGGGAGGACGTCGGCGGCCGCGAGGAGAGTCGCGACCAGGCCGCCGGCGGCGACCACGAGGTAGACGCCCGGCCACGGGACCGGCGGGGTATCCGAGGCGGTGAGAAAGTCGTCGAGCGTCGCCGCGTGTTCGGTGAGCGAGACCGTGCCGCGGTCGCGGTCGTAGTCGACGATCCGCGCGTCGGAGAGCTTCGGGAGGTGTGTCTGGTGCAGGGAGGTGTAGACGCGTTTTCGCTGTTTGTACGTGACCTCCTCGACGGGCACGTCGTTCTCCCACGCCGCGATCTGTCGGGAGAGGTCGCGGATGTTCGATCCCTCCGGCTCGTCGCGGAGACAGCTGAGAACCCGTCGCCGCCGCTGGTTGCTCAACACCGAGAAGATGGTGTCTTGCGACAGGTGGTCCGGCTCCGGGTCGTCGTCGACGAACTGCGAGTGGGTGGCCATCCTGAGCGGGGTCCTCCGGGGATACGTTTCGATCCAGGCACCCGACGTATATACAACTATCCCACGGAGACCATCCGTGATAATATTGCGATATTCGACCGCTTGAAGGCTGTCTCGGTTGGTTCCAGTTATCTGAATAGATATTGTCTGTCGGAGCGTTACACGGGACAGGGGAGAGCGCCGACGTTACAGCGGCTGCCCGGAGACGTCGACGTCCGTACCGGCGACGGACACGATCCGCGCCAACGGATCGCTCGACGAGCCGATCCTGCTGATCCGATCCGTGGCTCCGGTGTAGCAGACGGGAACGCCGCCGACCGTTCGCTCCTCGGCTACGTGCAGGTGTCCGGAGACGACCAGATCGAACTCGACCGTGGAGCGACGTAGTATCGCGGCCAGATCGATACCGCTCGACCGAAACGGTGCGAACGTCTGATGAACGACGAGGACGTTCACGCGCTCGCCTGGAGGGGCGGTCGCATCGAACGCGTCGCTCGGGAACGCGCTCGGTCGGTGGTAGTCGATCCCGAACAGGGCGACGTTCGACTCCCCGACGGTCGACGGGACTGTCGTGAGGTGCACACTGCCGTCGACCGCTTCGAGCCGCCGGGTACTGGTCGTCGACTCGTGGTTGCCGAGGATGTAGTAGAACGGAATGCCGCCGGCACGCAAGCGACCGAGAGCGGTTTCGACGGCCGCCACGTCGGCCGACAGCGGCTGGTCGTCGAAGACGTCACCGGCGTGGACGACGGCGTCGACACCGCTTCCGAGCGCGATCTCGACGACACGTTCGAAACTGGCTCGACAGTCGACGCCACGGTGTGCCGACACCCGGTTCTCCGGCGGTCGGGCGTGGTAGCCGACGTGAGTGTCACCGACGATCAGCAGTCGGCACTGCTCGTCGTGGTGAGGTCCCAGATCCGTCGCGTCGAGGTCGCTCGTGCTACTGAGTCGGCGGTGTCGCGTGCCGTCTCTGTGCCACACCTTCCCCCGGACGTTTCTGAGCTCGTAGCGCCGGCCGACTGTCCAGTCGATCCGCAGCTCGTGGGTCGTCCACACGTCCAGCTCGACCGAGACATCGTCGCTGTCCGCGACGGTCACCACGACGTCGACCTTCGAATTACTGGGGACCGACACGTCGGAGATCGACACTTCGATCGGGCCGTCGAGCCGGGCGTCACGGATCCCGTCCACTGAAAACATCGAGGAGTACGGGCTCTCGACTCGTCGACTTAACTCGTTCGCCGTCACACGACGGGTGGTCGGATCACGCTCGCGTCCTCGTGTGGTTCGTTCAGAAACGTGCTCGGTAGGGGATTTGAACCCCTGTCCTCGGCTCGAAAGGCCAAGATGATTGGCCGGACTACACCAACCGAGCGACACTCGATTGTGACCACGGGACCGATTTAACGCTTCCGTCTTCTGGTCGTTGGCCGTCGCGACACGGCCTACTCGCCGGTGAACTCGGGTTCGCGGTCGGAGTCGAACGCGGCGATCCCCTCCATCACGTCGTCGGTGCCGAAGACGTGGCCGAACGCCTGCGCCTCGACCTCGAGCCCCGCCTCGGTGTCGTCACGCCCGCGGCGCATCGCACGCTTCGTGAACGCCTGCGCGACGGGCGGGCCGCGGGCGAGGTCGCGGGCGAGCTCGAACGCACGGTCGTCGAGTGCGTCGTTCGCCACCACCTCGTTGACGAAACCGTAGTCGGCCATCGTCTCGGCGTCGAACCGCTCGGCCGTGAGGATGATCTCCTTCGCGCGGCCCTCGCCGACGACGTGGCGGAGGCGCTGGGTGCCGCCCCACCCCGGGACGAGCCCGAGATTGTGCTCTGGCTGGCCGAACGAGGAGCGACGGGAGGCGATCCGGAGGTCGGCGCAGGTCGCCAGCTCCATGCCGCCGCCGAGACAGAAGCCGTCGATCGCGGCCACGACGGGGAGCGGCGACGCCTCCAGCCGGCCGAACGTCTCCTGTCCCCGACGGGAGAGCTCCACCGCCGAGAGCGTGTCCAGTTCGGCGGCCATCCGCTGGACGTCCGCGCCCGCCGAGAAGGCGCGGTCGCCGGTTCCAGTGAGGAGGATCGTTCGCGTCTCGTCGTCGTCCTCGAGCCGGGTGATAGCGTCGTCGAGTTCGGCCAGGACGTCGGCGTTGATGCTGTTCATCCGGTGCGGTCGGTCGACGGCGAGCGTACCGACGCCGTCGCGGCGCTCGACGCTGATGGTGTCGTAGTCGTCCGCGTCACCGGCGTCGCCCGCGTGGAACCCCTCGTCGGCGTCGGCGAGGTCGCGGAGGTAGTCGACGGCGGCGTACCGCGCGGCGCCCGTCTCCTCGTGGAGCGCGTCGAGCCGGTCGACCAGGCGATCGAGCCCCGCGTCGTCGGCCAGCTTCGCCGGTCCCTCGGGGAAGCCCGCGCCGAGCTGCATCGCGCGGTCGATCGCCTCGGCGTCGGCGACCCCGTTCGCGACGAGCCCGGCGACCTCGTTGGCCATCACGGCGAGGAGGCGCTCGCGGATCGCGTCGCGCACCTGGTCGTTCGGGACCTGCGCACCGCCGTCGTCGTAGTCGTAGAAGCCCGTGCCGGACTTCTTCCCGAGGTCGCCCGCGTCGACCTTCGATTCGAGGAGCGGACAGGGTTCGTACGCGTCACCGAGTTCGTCGTGCATGTACTCGAGGACGTGGAGGGCGACGTCGATCCCGACCTGGTCCGCGAGCTCGAAACAGCCCATCGGGAGCCCGAGGCCGTACTTGCTGGTCGAGTCGACCGCCGCGAGCGAGGCGTCGCCGGAGTCGACGATCCAGGCCGCCTCGTTGAGCAGCGGCACGAGCACGCGGTTGACGACGAAGCCGGGGCTGTCCTCGTGGACGCGGACCGGCGTCTTCCCCAGCCGCTCGGCGAGCGCCTCCACCAGCTCCAGCGTCGCGTCGGCGGTGTCGGCCCCCGAGATGACCTCGACGAGCTGCATCCGGACGGGGGGGTTGAAGAAGTGCATCCCACAGAACCGTTCCGGGCGGTCGGTCTCGCGCCCGAGTTCGGTGATCGAGAGCGACGAGGTGTTCGTCACGAACACCGCTCGCTCCGGGGCGAACTCCTCGACCGCGGCGTAGACGTCCTTCTTGACGTCCATCCGTTCGGGCACCACTTCGACGACCACGTCGGCGTCTCTCACCGCCGAATCGAGATCGACCAGCGGCGTGATCCGCGCCAGCGCCGCGTCCGCCTCCTCTCGAGAGAGGCGCTCCTTCTCGACGAGTTTGCCGAGACTCCACTCGATCTCGTCGTACCCCTGCTGGACGAGCTCCTCCTCGATGTCGCGCAGCGTCACGTCGAAACCGGCGAGGGCGGCGACCTCGGCGATACCGTGTCCCATGTTCCCCGCACCGAGGACGGCGATGACGGAGACGTCGTCGATCCCGATCTGTCCGGAGTCCGTGTCCATGCGCGGTCGTCGGATGGCCGTCTGTTCAACCTTTCCCCACGAGGAAGGTGGGATCTATTCGACATCTGTTCATACGGGAGTCGAGCTGCTCTGGGGAGGGCCTGGTCGGATCCCTACCCTGAGAAGACGGCCGACGCCGGCTGTTCTCACTCCGCGCCGCGGGTGTACTTCTTCGAGTTCTTGTCGCGGTATCGTTGCGACTCCTCGTCCCACTCTTCGTTCGTAATGGTGTTTTTCACTTTGTCGATCCCTTTCTTGACCGTGTTTGACGGTTTCCGGTCGTCTTCGGACATACACACGAAGTGATACGGTCGAAGATAATAACGTTTCCTGGTGGAGAAAGTCTTTCTGAGCGTACGTTTCGGGGCGATCCGGACTGACAGACCGTCCCCGGAGGCTGCCAGTCACCAGCCGCGGCGACCGCCGAAACCGCTATTTCGCCGGCGACGAAGTTCGGCACGTGACACCGACGGACGGACCTCACGACGACCCGTACGACCACCTCCGCGCCGCCGACGAGGTGTTCGCGGCCCTCATCGACGAACACGGCGAACTCGGCATCGAACCGGCCGAGGACCTCTTCGCGCGGCTCGTCACCTCGATCCTCCGCCAGCAGGTGTCGATGGCGTCGGCAGCGGCCACCCGCGAGCGCCTCGTCGCGGCCGTCGAACTGACGCCCGAGGGCGTCCTCGCCGCCGACGAGTCGACCCTCAAGGACGCGGGTCTCTCGCGGCAGAAGACGCGCTACGTGAAGAACGTCGCCGAGGCCTTCCTCGAGAACGGATACGCCCACGAGAGCTTCCGCGGGATGGACGACGAGGCGGTCGTCGACGAACTCACCTCGATCACCGGTGTCGGACGATGGACAGCCGAGATGCAACTGCTGTTCTCCCTCGGGCGCCCGGACGTCTTCCCCGTCGGCGACCTCGGCATCCGGAAGGGGATGCGGACGCTGTACGGCGACCTCTCCCGGGAGGAGATGGTCGAGATGGCCGAGCCGTGGCGTCCCTATCGGAGTTACGCGAGCCTCTACCTCTGGCGGGTGAAGGAGGACATCGCCGAGTCGGTCGCGGAAGTCACGAAGGACCGAGACGAGAGTCGATGACGGCGACCTGCTCCGGCAGTGATGTACCGGTGTCTCACCTCCGGAGGGAAATGGGAGTCGGCGTCGTCGAGTGGATTCCACGTCGGCTCCGACTCGGGTGACCCGACGCGGGCGGTGGACGAGGGCGAGGCCGTCGCCAGGGTCGTTTTCGGGGTCACGTCGTGGAAGGACGGTCGGACGACTCCGAGGTCGTCGCGTCGTCGTCGGCAGGAGGGTCCGAGGTGGCGTCGTCGGGTGCTGTCGTCGAACGTCCTCGCCCCTCGGTCCCCTGCGTGGCGTCTCCGTTCTCGGACGTGGAGGTCACCTCGGTTCCCGCCCGCTTGTTCCGGCCCTCTCCGGAGGACTCCCGCTGTGCCTCGGACAGCGCCCTGTCGAAGAACTGTTCGGAGAACCCCGCGAAGAACGAGGTGATGATGACGAACTGGACGGTGAACGTGACCGCGTCGCTGTTCGTGCTGCTCGTCGCGAACACGTAGACGACGAGTCCGGCGAGGCTTCCGAAGAGGAGCCGTGACCACACGAGCTTCGACAGGATCACGTCGGTTGGGAGTTCCAGCGTCTCGCCGGTCTCGAAGAAGCCGAAACCGCCACCGAGCCGGCGGGCGATGTTCACCGCCGCGCCGAGGAAGCCGAAGAACAGGACGAGCGGGAACTGCCAGAAGAGCACGGAGACCTGAAGTGGGGCACTCACCTCGAGACCGGGGAACGCGGCAAGCAACACCCGGATTCCGACGGTCAGGAGGACCGGGAGGAGGAATAGCAACACGACAGTGGCACCCAGCAACCCGTTCAACGTCGTGAGGACGCCCCGGAGACGGAGGACGTATTTCAGTCGCGCGAGCCGGTAGCCGTCGATCCGTCGGGCGGCCATCTTCAACGGGCCGGTGTCGAACTCCCGGGGATTCGCGGGCAACGGGCTCACCGTGACGCTGTCGAGCAGGGTCTCGATCTCTTCGGTCGCCTCGTTGTCGCGGACCACCGACGCCTGCGTGCGGAGCGTGTCCGCCTGCTCGCGGAGGCGATTGGTCGGCCGCTCCTGCGACCGGTCGGCGACGACGAGAACGGGCAAGACGTCGATGAGTTCACGCTGTGCGTGGTAATATCGCCGGTACGCCGAGACGTACCGGCGGGTCGAGAGCCGCTCCCTGGCGCGTTCGAGGTCGCGCTCGATCCGTTCGAGTCTCGAGACGGCCGCCTCCGCTCCCTCGACGTCGAGACCCGTGAGCTGCTCTCGGTGCGACTCGAGCGCGGCGAGCAGGTCGTCGACGAGGTCTTCGAGTTCCGTCTCGAGCTCCGGGATCGGCTCGAACTCGAACCCCTCGCCGTCGGTCGGCCACCAGAGGATGTACGGCAGTCGAGTGAGGAGGATCACCAGATACACGACCACCAGCACGATCACGATCGTCAGCGGGGTCACCCGATTGACCAGCTCCGGGACGTACTGGTCGCCGACCGTGAGGAGCACGACGATCGCCACGGCGAGGGAGACGACACCGAGACCGAACCGTGTTCCGAGCCGCCGGGCGCTCCGCGACTTCGTGTCGGCCATATTATGAAAACGCGACAGCGTGAGTTAACGTTTTGGTGGGGGTCGACCGGTCGGGGTCGTCCGACGAGGCGAGGCTAGATCGTCTCTCGGCGACTGATAGCGCGTCAGACGTCGTCCGGAGCCACCTGCCTCCCACACGCCGCACACCGGAACACCTTGCGCCAGCCGCCGCCAGTCTCGCGACGCTCCCGGACGTCGCTGGACCCGCACTCGGGACAGCGTTTCGGGCGCTCGGTCGGGTCGGTCACGTCACTCCAGTCGCTCCTCTTCTTCTTCCTCCTCGATATTCCGGTCGTCGGCATCCGACCGTCGCCGCACGTCGACCCGGTAATGCTGGAGGATGTCCCGTCCGAGGAGCACGGGGTAGTCCATGTGTGACCGGTCCTCGACGCTTGCCGTCACGGTGTGCTGGCGGCCACCGATCCCGATGACGAGGTCGACGACTGGGCGGGCTTTGCCGCCCTTGACCGACCCGCTCTTCACCCGGGTCATACTCTTGATCGGACCCGCACCGATCTCGGCGGCGAGCGACGTGTCGATGCTCGTCCGGGTCGCGCCCGTGTCGGACTTCGCGAGCGTCTGGGTGGAGCCGCTGGTCCCCGAGACGACGACGTCCTCGATGTAGCCGATGAGCGGCGTGTCCTCGCGCGCGGTCGGGGCCGACCGCGGCTTGCACGACGGGGTGGAGTCGTCGAGCGTCGACGAGAGATCGCGCACCCGGTCGTCGTCGACCTCGCCGCCGGCGGTTTCGATCGCGAGTTTGGCGATGTGGGGTGCGGCGCTCGTCCCCGTCGCCTCGTGGAGTCCCTTGAACCCCGCGGTGGGGTTCACCTCGAGGACGAACCAGCCCTCCTCGCCCTCGACGAGGTCGACACCGACGTAGTCGAGTCCCATGACGTCGGCGGCGTACAGCGCCGTCTCCCTCGCTTCCGCGGGCATGTCGTCAGTGGCGTCCTCGACCGCACCGCCGAGGGCGACGTTCGTCCGCCAGTCGCCGTCGGGTGCGTAGCGGTACATCGCACCGACGACCTCGCCGGCGACGATGTAGACGCGGAGGTCGCGGTGGCGCGTCTCGTCGCGGTCGATGAGGTCCTGCAGGAACGCCTGTCGGTTTCCGACCTTCGGGTTCACCGGCTCCGTGAGGTCGACCTTCCACGTCCCACCGCCGTGCGTCCCGATGGCGGTCTTGTAGACGCCGACCGCGCCGAACCGCTCGCGGCTCTGGTTGAGTCGTTCGTTCGACAGCGCCAGGAGCGCGTCGGGTACCTGGATGTTCCAGTTCGCCAGCGTCGCGGCGGTGGCGAACTTGTGGATCGCCGTGAGCACCGCGTCGGGTTCGTTCAGCATCGGTCGGATGCGGTTGAACGTCATCGCCAGCCCGAGCAGTTCGGCCGGCTCCTCCGTGTTCGACAGCAGCAGGCGGTTCGCGATGATGTCGACCGCCGGCTCGACGGTCACCTCGCTTCCCTCGATGTTGATCGCGGCGTTCTCCCGGCGGAGCCACACCGGGGTGTGTCCCAGGTCCTCGACAGCGTTCAGGATCGCCTTCGTCTCCTTGCTGTTGTGGAGGCTGAGAACGCCCACCCGTACGTCGTCGGTTTCGGTCATGTGAACCGAGTTTCGGACCGGACGGAAAAGCGTTGACGGTTGCCCCGTCCGCGCCCTCGCCCCGACCGCCGACATCCGTGCTCACCCGGCCTGTCCAAGCAGACGCTCCAGCAGTCAACCGTGCCCGGTCGCATGCTCCAGCGGAATCCCCGGTCGACGGGCGGGGTCGCTGGAGTCCACCACACTCACGCCCGTAGCGTTATACGATCGTGCGGACTACGGGCTGACATGGCACACGTCTCCGTCCGCGAACCGGTCGAACTGGACGCGCCGACGATGGTCGAGGGGTTGCCGGGTGTCGGACTGGTGGGGAAGATCGCCGCCGACCACCTCGTCGAGGAGTTCGGGATGACCCACCACGCGAACGTCCACTGTTCGGGCGTCCCCGCGGTCGCGGTGTATCAGGAGGGCGACGCGACGCTCCACCCACCCGTTCGACTGTACGCCGACGCCGATCGGAACCTCCTCGTCCTCCAGAGCGACGTCCCGATCACGCCACAGGCGGCACAGGAGTTCGCCGACTGCGTCGGCGACTGGTTCGGCGAGGACGACGTCTTCCCGATCTACCTCTCGGGCATCGCCCGCGAGAAGTCCGACGCGCCGCCCGCGCTCTACGGCGTCGGTGTCGGCGAGGGGCTATCGCGCCTCGACGAGGCGGGCATCGGCGTCCCGTCGGAGACCGGGCTGGTATCGGGGCCGACCGGCGCGCTGTTGAACGACGCGGTCGAACGCGACCGGGCCGCCGTCGGCCTCGTGGTCGAGTCCGACCCGCGCTTTCCCGACCCCGAGGCGGCGCGCGTCCTGATCAAGGAGGGGATCGAACCGCTCGCCGACGTCGACGTCGACGTCGACGACCTCGTCGACCGTGCCGAGGAGATCCGGGCGGCGAAGGAACGACTCGCCAGGCGGATGCAGGAGGCAGGCGAGGAGAGTACGCAGGCCCGGCCACTCGGCATGTACCAGTGACGGCTACGGCGCGAGCGAGACAGTTTCTACACCCTTAAGGCTCGTCGGTGTCTCCCCCCGGACATGAGCGACGACGCGGAGGCGAACGTCGAGTCCGTACCCGACGAAGACGCCGCAGCGGCGGTCGACGGCGATCTCGAGGAGCCGGACGAGACCGACGCCGACCGGACGGCGACGGACCTCGCTGCTCGTGTCGCCACCGTGGACGAAGACCTCGCCGCGGAGGTGGCCGAACTGGCGACGCGGACCGAGGAACTCGAATCGGAGGTCGACGACCTCCGGTCGAAGCTGAAACGGAAACAGGCGGACTTCCAGAACTACAAGAAACGGACGAAACGAAAGCAGGAACAGCTCGCCGAACGGGCGACCGAGGACCTCGTCGAGCGGCTCGTCCCGGTGCGCGACAACCTGCTGCGGGCGCTCGACCAGGAGGAGGGTGCGGATCTCCGGCCGGGAGTCGAATCCACGCTCGCGGAACTCGACCGCGTGCTCGAAGCGGAGAACGTCACCCCGATCGAGCCGGAGCCGGGGTCGGCGGTCGACCCGCACCGTCACGAGGTGATGCTCCGGGTGGACGCTGACCAGCCCGAGGGGACGGTCGTCGACCTCTACCAGCCGGGGTACGAGATGGCCGACAAGGTGCTCCGTCCAGCACAGGTGACGGTGAGCGCCGCCGACGCCGAAGAGTGAACCGACGGGGTCGAGTTGCACGTCGATAAAAACCCGACGGCGAGCCACGCCGACCGAGCCGAAAACCGCACGACTGCGCCGACCTGGTTCCCGTCCGAAGTCGGTCTCGTCTAGTAACCTTTAACCGACGCAAGCCGGTAGATGAGGTCAAGATGGCGAGCAACAAGATTCTCGGTATCGACCTCGGTACCACCAACAGCGCCTTCGCGGTGATGGAGGGTGGTGACCCCGAGATCATCGTGAACGCTGAGGGGGATCGGACGACACCGTCGGTCGTCGCCTTCTCGGACGACGGGGAACGGCTCATCGGCAAACCGGCGAAGAACCAGGCCATCCAGAACCCCGACCGCACGATCCGGTCGATCAAGCGACACATGGGCGAGGAGGGCTACACCGTCGAGATCGGCGACGACGAGTACACGCCCGAGCAGATCTCGGCGATGATCCTCCAGAAGATCAAG
This sequence comes from Salinigranum salinum, assembly GCF_009176545.1. Taxonomy (GTDB): domain Archaea; phylum Halobacteriota; class Halobacteria; order Halobacteriales; family Haloferacaceae; genus Salinigranum; species Salinigranum salinum. The sequence continues at coordinate 1,785,682 of NZ_VTOJ01000001.1, forward strand.
CGCGACGCCGAGGAGTATCTCGGCGACGAGGTCGAGAAGGCTGTCATCACGGTGCCGGCGTACTTCAACGACCGGCAGCGGCAGGCCACGAAGGACGCCGGCGAGATCGCCGGATTCGAGGTCGAGCGTATCATCAACGAGCCGACCGCGGCGTCGATGGCATACGGCCTCGACGACGACTCCGACCAGACCGTCCTCGTCTACGACCTCGGGGGCGGCACGTTCGACGTCTCCATCCTCGATCTCGGCGGCGGGGTCTACGAGGTCGTCGCGACCAACGGTGACAACTCGCTGGGCGGTGACGACTGGGACGACGCGATCATCGAACACCTCGCCACCGAGTTCGAGAACGACCACGGCATCGACCTCCGCGAGGACCGGCAGGCGCTCCAGCGGCTGAAGGACGCCGCCGAGGAGGCGAAGATCGAACTGAGTAGTCGGAAGGAGACGAAGATCAACCTCCCGTTCATTACGGCCACGGATTCGGGCCCGGTCCACCTCGAACAGAAGCTCACCCGTGCGAAGTTCGAGTCGCTCACGAGCGACCTCATCGAGCGGACGGTCGGCCCGACGAAGCAGGCGCTCGAGGACGCCGGCTACGAGAAGGGCGACATCGACGAGGTCATCCTCGTCGGCGGATCGACGCGGATGCCCCAGGTGAGAGACCAGGTCGAGGAACTGCTGGGCGTGGAACCGAAAAAGAGCGTCAACCCCGACGAGGCGGTCGCGCTCGGCGCGGCCATCCAGGGCGGCGTTCTTTCCGGAGACGTCGACGACATCGTCCTGCTCGACGTCACGCCGCTGTCGCTCGGGATCGAGGTCAAAGGTGGCCTGTTCGAGCGGCTCATCGACAAGAACACCACCATCCCGACCGAGGAGTCGAAGATCTTCACGACGGCGGCGGATTCCCAGACGAGAGTCCAGGTTCGCGTCTTCCAGGGTGAACGCGAGATCGCCGATAAGAACGAACTGCTCGGCGAGTTCCAGCTGTCCGGCATCCCGCCGGCCCCGGCGGGGACCCCGCAGATCGAGGTGTCGTTCAACATCGACGAGAACGGCATCGTCAACGTCTCCGCCGAGGACAAGGGCTCGGGCAACAAGGAGGACATCACCATCGAGGGCGGTGCCGGCCTCTCCGACGAGCAGATCGAGCAGATGCAGGACGATGCCGAAAAGCACGCCGAGGAGGACGAGAAGCGGCGGGAGTTCGTCGAGGCCCGCAACGAGGCCGAGAGCACGATCCAGCGCGCCGAGACGCTGTTGGAAGAGAACGAAGAGAGCGTCTCCGACGACCTCCGCGAGGAGATCGAAGACGAGATCGAGAACCTCGGTGACGTCCTCGAGGAGAACGAGGAGGCCGACGACATCGAGGCTGCGACCGAGGAGATCGAGGAGGCGATCGAGGACCTCGCGACCGCGCTGCAGGAGATCGGCAAGCAGATGTACGACCAACAGGCCCAGCAGCAGGCCGCCGGTGGCGCTGGCATGGGCGGCGCTGGCGGCATGGGCGGCATGGGCGGTGCTGGCGGCGCGGACGGTGCCGCCGCCGACGGCGACGACGAGTACGTCGACGCCGACTTCGAGGACGTGGACGACGACGAGCAGTAGCGAGTCGTCGTCTGCTCGGAAGACGAGCGTAGCGATGTCTTCCGGTGGTTCGAGAGGCGAGCGGAGTGAGACTCTCGAAGTGGACGAGAACGATGACGAGTCGTAAGAGTCGTCTCGTCCGCTCCACCGCCTCTTCTGCAAGCCGCTCACCGACTCGAGACGTCGGTGCGGGTCACGTCTCGGCCACTGGAGAGTGGGGATCCGAGGCGATGCGGCGAGTCCGAACGACGACACCCGTGGTCCTCGGGCGGCAGAAACACATACGATCGCCGGTCGTGGAGGAGGAGCCATGGTCACGACTGCGAACGCCGTGTTCACGCTGGCCGTCGTCTGGTTCGTCGTCCACGAACTCGACGCCGTTCGGAACCACGAGTGGCGGTTCTTCGTCGCGCGTCTGTCTCTCGACGACGAGACCGCCTACCGTGCGTTCACCGCCCTCCACGTCCCCTTGTTCGTGGGACTCCTGAGCTACGGAGACGTCGCGGGGGTCCAGGTCGGTCTCGACGCGTTCCTGATCGTCCACGGGGGGTTGCACCTGGGACTGCGGAACCACCCGCTCTTGACGTTCGAGGGCTGGTTCTCCGGGCTGTGGATCTACGGCGGGACGCTTTTAGGTGCGCTCCACCTCGTCGTCCTGTTCGGACCGGGCTGAGTCGGGCTCGTTCGACCGTGCCGCCCCGGCGGGACGGCGCAGATGGAGACGGGAGTGAGACGCCGAGTGGCGGATGTGCGGACGAACGGCCGTCTCACTGGCTGAGACGGCCGTCAGATCGCGAGCGCACCCCTCGTCCGGAAGGCGCGTTTTTCAAGTAGTTCGGTCGAGTACGGGTGAGTAACGGATGAGTGAGGACTTCTACGACGTGCTCGGGGTGTCGCGTGACGCCTCGGAGGACGAGATCAAGAGAGCCTACCGGGAGAAGGCCTCGGAGTACCACCCGGACGTGAGCGACGACCCCGACGCCGAGGAGAAGTTCAAGAAGGTCCAGAAGGCGAAGGAGGTGCTCACGGACGACGAGAAGCGCCAGCTGTACGACCAGCTCGGCCACGAGCGGTTCCAGCAGGCCCAGAAACAGGGCGGCATGGGCGGTGGTGGCGGTCGTGGCGGCGGTGACCCGTTCGGCGGGATGGGTGGCATGGGCGGTGCCGGCGGCATGGGCGGCTTCGAGGACATCTTCAACCAGTTCTTCGGTGGTGGCGGTGCCCAGCGCCAGAACGGTCCCCGCCAGGGGAACAACATCCGGACGAGCATCACGCTCGACCTGGAGGAGGCGTACGAGGGGCCCTCCAAACAGTTCACGATCCGTCGTCCGGAGCGGTGTCCGGAGTGTGACGGCGCGGGGCATCCCTCCGACGCGGACGTCGAGACGTGTCCGGAGTGTAACGGACAGGGGCAGACCACACAGGTGAGTCAGACTCCCTTCGGCAGGGTCCAGCAGACCCAGACGTGTCGCCGCTGTGGTGGCGAGGGACAGACGTACTCCGAGACGTGTCCGGAGTGTCGCGGCGAGGGGCAGGTCCGCCGCGAGGCGACGCTCACCGTCGACATCCCGGCGGGCATCCGCGAGGGACAGACGCTCCGCATGGAAGGCGAAGGCGCACCCGGCGAGAACGGCGGGCCGAACGGCGACCTGCTCATCGACGTCGAGATCCGTCCCCACGACGACTTCGAGCGCGACGGCGACGACCTCGTCTACCAGCACCCGATCTCGTTCCCGCAGGCAGTGTTCGGGACGACCGTCGAGATACCCACGCTGGACGGCACCGTCGAGCTGGACGTCCCTGCGGGAACACAGAGCGGCGAGACCTTCCGCCTGAAGGACGAGGGGATGCCGAAACTCCAACAACGACGCCGGCGGCGGCAGCGCTACGGCGACCTCTACGTGCAGGTGCAGGTCGTCACGCCCGACGACCTCAACCGCGAACAGCGCAAGGCGCTGGAGCGGTTCGCCGAGGCCGGCGGCGACGAGGTCGACGTCACGGAAGGGTTCTTCGAGCGGATCAAGAACTCGTTCTGACCGGGGTCGTCCGACGTCGCCCCCACCGGCCATGGGAGTCGGTTCCTCGACGTCCTCGCCTCCGATTCCGGGGCGGCCTGTACGTACTTATTGCCGGCGTGTCTAGTCCCGGACGCATGTCCTACACCAAAGTGAACTACCACGACGTCGACCCGAAAGCGGAGGCGATGTACTTCCTCCGGGACCCGCTCGGCTGCGAGAACCTCGGCCTGACGGTCGTCGACTGCGAGCCGAACTGGACCGGGATGGAACACGACCACGCCGACCGGAGACACGAGGAGGTGTACTACCTCGTCGAGGGGGAGGCGACGCTCCACGTCGACGGGGACGAGGTGGCGATGGACGCCGGGGACGCGGTCCGTGTCTCGCCCGACGCGACTCGACAGATCGAGAACGGCCCGCGCGCGAGTACGTTCGTCGTCGTCGGCGCGCCCTGACGGGCACGGGGACTGCCCAACGCGCGTCGGGCACTCCGACGAGTGGGTGAGAGACAGAGCCACCATCGCGGTGGCGTTATTGTCGTCCAGCCGTTACGTCGAGGCATGAGCGTGGGCTCCGACGGACGCATCCCCGTAACAGTGCTCAGTGGCGCACTCGGTGCGGGCAAGACGACGCTGGTGAACCGCCTCCTGGCGAACCCGGGCGACCGGACGATTGCCGTCGTCGTCAACGACGTGGGTGACGTGAACGTCGACGCGGAACTCATCGAGTCGGAGAACGAGGAGACGGGCGTCGTCGACCTCTCGAACGGCTGTATCTGCTGTGGACTCCAGGACGATCTCCTGACCGAAGTGTCGCGTCTCGCCGACGAACGGACGTTCGACTACCTCGTCGTGGAGGCGTCGGGCGTCTCCGAACCGGTTCCCATTGCGCAGGCGTTCACCCTCGGCACGGACGAGTCGGACGTCGACCCCACGGAGCGGTTCCGTCTCGACACGATGGTCTCGGTCGTCGACGCCTACGGTTTCTGGAAGGAGTTCGACCCCGAGACGAACCGCGAGGTCAGGGACGGGGGCCGATCGCTCTCGGAGGTGTTCGTCGACCAGATCGAGTTCTGCGATGTCCTCCTGCTGAACAAGTGTGACACGGTTCCCGACGACGCTCTCGACGAGGTCGAGGCGCTGGTACGCGAACTCCAGCCCCGTGCCGTGCTGTACCGGACCGAGTACGCCGACGTCGCCCCCGGGGCCGTCCTCGGCACGGGTCGGTTCGACTTCGACGACGCGCGCCGCGCGGCGGGGTGGAAACGTCACCTCTCGGGGGCGGGTGGTGATGGAGACAGAGACGCCCACGCCCACGACCACGAGGGCGAGCACGACCACGAGTACCACGCGGGTGCCGCCCACGCGGTGTCGACGTTCACCTACGAGACCGAGCGAGCGTTCCACCCCGAGCGCTTCGACGCGTGGCTCGACGACTGGCGCGGCGACGTCGTCCGCGCGAAGGGCTTCTTCAAACTCGCCGGCCGTCCCGACACCGTCATGGGGTTGAGTCAGGCCGGGCCGTCGGTCCAGGCCGGTCCGCTCGGGACCTGGAACGAGGACGACGACCGGCGGACGCGACTGGTGTTCATCGGGACGGAGATGGACGAGGCGGCCATCAGAGAGGAACTCGACGCCTGCCTCGTCGGGGAAGACGAATCGATCGACCGCGTCAGCGACCCGTTCCCGGCGTGACCTGCTCCCGAAGATCGTCCCACTCCTCGTAGAAGCCGTAGTTGGTCTCCCGCGCCCGCTGGGCGGCGATCGCCTCCTGATAGACGTCGTCGTAGTCGAGGAGCGCCGTCCAGCCGTCCTCGCGGAAGGTGCAGTACATGCACATGACTTCCGATTGGGACGGCACCCACAAGACCGTTGTCGCCGCCGGCACCAGTTGCCGAGATTCTCAGCGGTGAGATCCGGCCCGGTAGATAGATACGTGATACCGGGAGACAGGTGAGTATGTGTAACAGACCCCCACGGCGGCGAAGCGCGGTCACCGGCCGGTGCGACCACTGCGACTGGACGGCGATCACGAGCTCCTATTCGCAGATGGTGAAGTTCTACCAGGACCACATTCGAGCCAACCACCCGAGAGTCTGGCTCCGCGTCTGAGCCGTCGACGGGACCGACCGGGTCGGTGTGGCACACGACCGCCGCGACGGCGACAGCTACACCCGGCTCCCGCGCGTACGGACGGTCGTGGCTCTCGAACGCTCCCCGAGCGGCGACGACCTCCTGACCGGGCAGTGTGACCACTGCGAGTGGACCACGGTCACGACGGCGTACTCCGAACTCGTCAAACGGTACCAGGACCACCTCCGCGAGCGACACCCGCGGGTGTGGCTCCGCGACTGAGACGGTCGGGCACACTTCGAAAAAAGTTCGTGGTCGAGTCGCCGTCGCGACCGGTCGGCTCCGCTACGGCTCCAGCAGGACCTTCGTGACGCCCTCTTCGCGCTTGTCGAACGCCTCGTACATCTCGGGGGCCTCGTCGAGGTTGACCCGGTGGGAGACGACCCACGACGGGTCCGCGCGGCCCTGGATGATGAGGTCACGCAGTTCGCGGTTGTAGCTCTTGACGTTGCACTGGCCCGTACCGAGCTTCTGGCCCTTCTCGAACAGCTTGCCGAAGTCGATGCCGAGTCGGCCCTGTGCGGCCATTTCGTCCGGGGCACCGGGGTCGGAGGGGACGTACAGCCCTGGGATGCCGAGTTGGCCCGTCGGGCGGACGACCTGAATCAGCTGGTTCAGCACGACCGCCGGGTTCTCCCGTGCCGGGTCGTAGGCGTCGGATCCGGGGTCGGTCTCCGGGTCGATCGCCTGGTAGCCGACGGCGTCGACGCCCTTGTCGACCTCGCCGCCGTGGGCGTCTTTGATCTGCTCGACCGGATCGCCCTCCTCGAAGTTGATCGCCGTGGCGTCGCAGTGTTCCTCGGCGAGTTCCAATCGGCTGGGCACGCGGTCGACCGAGTAGATCTCCGACGCACCCTTGATCTTCGCGCTGTACGCGGCCATCAGCCCCACGGGGCCGGCGCCGAAGATGGCGACGGACTCGCCCGGTCTGAGGTTCGCGAGCTCGGTGCCGTGCCACCCCGTCGGGAAGATGTCCGCCAGCAGCGCGAACGCGTCCTCGTGTTCGTCGCCTTCGGGGAGTTTGAGCGCGTTGAAGTCCGCGTACGGGATGCGGAGCTTCTCCGCCTGGCCGCCCTTGTACGGCCCCATGGCGACGTAGCCGTAGGCACCACCGGCGAAGCCGGGGTTGACGTTCGTACAGAAGCCCGTGTAGCCGTTCTCACAGTTCTGACAGAAGCCACACGCCACGTTGAACGGCGCGACCACCCGATCGCCCTCCTCGAGTGTCGAGACGCCGTCACCGACCTCCGTGACGACACCCATGTTCTCGTGTCCGAAGACGATCCCCTCCTCCGCCGCGGTTCGGCCCTCGTACATGTGGAGGTCCGACCCACAGATGCACGACGTCGTGATGTCGATCAGGACGTCGTTCGGATGCTGGAGCTCCGGCTCCTCTACCTCTTCGACGGCGACCTCTTTCGGTCCCTTGTATACGACTGCTCTCATAGACATTGGTCAGACACCTCGTTCGTGATTCGACCGAACGATTATTATATCTATTGGCCGACATTTTTGTCGACGGTTCGTTCGAGTGAAAAAGAAGTAGTCGGTACGACGAACGTCGGGAGCGCCGTCGGACGGAACCACTCGACCTTTGGGACCGAGGCTGGTACGGTACCCATGGACGTCCTCGGGGACCTCGTCGCCCGCGACCGGCGGAGCGGCCGACCCGCTTTCACCGACGCCGGGACCGATCGGTCGATCTCGTACCGCGACTTCTGTACGACGGCGTACAAGGCCGGGAACGTGCTCCGCTACCTCGGCGTTCGAGAGGAAGCGACTGTCGGCGTCGTCGGTCCGATCGGACCCCAGCCACTGTGGGCGTTCTACGGGGCGGCACAGCTCGGTGCAGTGACGTGGTTCACTGGCGACACGGCCGTCGACGAGGACCTGCTCGAGAGCGAGCCCCGGGTGGTCGTCCTTCCGGTCAGTCACGAGGAGTCGGTCGACCCCGGCCCGTCGACGAAAGTCGCGGTGTACGGCGGCGCACCCGCTCGCCCGACGACGCTCCACTGGGAGAAGGAGCTCTGGAGCGAGAACCCCGCGGTCCACCCTACGGACGTCGACTCCGCGGACCCGTTCCTCTCGACGGGTGAAGAGACGTACACGCACGGGGAGGCGCTCGAGTCCGCGCGTGCGGTCGTCGAGCGCGTCGGTCTCGACGCGGACACTCGGGTCGTCGTCCGCGGGTCGCTGTCTGACCCGCGCGTGGTCGTCGCCGGGCTCGTCGCGCCGATCCTGGCCGGTGGAACCGTCGTCGCGCCCATGGACGGGCCGCCAGCGGGCGACGTCGCCGTCGTCGACGCGGGTAACGCCCCCGAGAATCGCGTCTGCCGAGCGGACGACGTGCTGCTGTAGCGGGCCGATGACGAGGTACGAACCACGAGCGCGCGGGCGTCGGCGTCTGTCGGAGAACCGTGGCTCCGGAGGTCGTCCTCGCTACCGGATCCAGGAGGCGTCTCGGGCCCTGACGGCGTGCCGCGAGCGGGATGCGAGGAGGGGACGGCCCCGTCGGGAGGCCGCGAGGACTACTCGTCCTCGTCCTCCGTGACGGTCCCGGCGACGTACCCGGTGACGTTGCCGTAGTTCATCGCAACCGCCAGCGCGATGGCGATGGCGAAGACGATGAGCGAGGAGACGGCGTTCAGCTCCGGCGCATCGAGCTGTCTGATCCGACTGAACATCCAGATCGTCAGTACGTCCGTGTTGGGCCCAGTGAGGAAGAGCGCGCGAATGTAGTCCTCGAACGAACGGATCCACGCGAAGAGGAATCCGGCACCGACGGCAGGCGCGATCACCGGGAACGTCACGTCTCTGAACGTCGTGATCGGGTCCGCACCCAGGTCACGAGCGGCCTCCTCCAGCGACTCGTCGAACGTGTACAGCCGGGCGGAGACGATGAGAAGGACGAACGGGAGCCCGTACAACGAGTGTGCGAGCACCACGGTGGTGAAACCGGGGAGGATGTCGAGCAGGCTCTGGAAGTAGATCCGCAGCGCGACCCCGAGGATGATCCCGGGGATCACCATCGGGATGATTCCGAACGTGCGGTACACCTCCCGGAGCCGGAACCGGTAACGGGTGATCGCGAAGCTCGCCAGGAGACCCAGTACTGTCGCGATACTGGCCGACACCGTGGCGATGGTGAGACTGCCGGTGAGCGACTCGCGCATCGTCTCGTCCCCGATCGCCAGCTGGTAGTTGGCGAGCGTGAGTCCCTCGAACGGGAAGATCGTGACCGCGTTCTCCGCGAACGAGAGGAAGATCATGATCGCCAGTGGGACCCAGAGGAACACCAGCAGCAGGCCGGCGATCCCGTACAGCGACCCCTGCAGCAGTCGGTCGATCCGTCGGTGGTCGAGTAGTCGGCCACGTCGCGTCGCCCCTTGGGTCGTCTCGGTCGTGTCAGTCTCCGTCGCCATCTCAGGCACCTCCCAGTTCCTCGATACTCACGTAGCGGAACGCGACGATCATCGCGCCGATGATCGACACCAGCACGAACATCGACGCGGCGCTCGCGTAGCCGATCGAGTACGTGCCGGCGACCCGACCCTCGATGAGCATCCCGATCATCTGGACCTTCCCCTGGCCGAGGAAGCGGGGCGTGATGAACGCCCCGACGCTCGGGACGAACACGAACAGGCTCCCGCCGATGATCCCCGGGAGCGTGAGAGGGATCACGTGGTCGCGGACCACCTCGGCGCGCGAGGCACCGAGGTCCCGGGCGGCCTCGACGAGCGAGAAGTCGAGACCGTCGAGGCTGGCGTACAGCGTCAGGAGCATGTACGGAAAGTACGCGTGGGTGAGCCCGACGACGATCGCGGGGATCCCGTAGTTGAAGATCCCCAGCGGCTGGTCGATCAGTCCGACGTTCATCAGCGTGCTGTTGATGACGCCGCCAGGCCCGAACATCAGCACCCACGAGTACGCCCTGACGAGATACATCGTGAAGAACGGCAGGAGCACGAGGAAGATGACGACTTTGAACGTGCGCCCGCCGCGCCGTGCCAGCAGGTACGCGAGGGGGAACGCGAGCGTCAGGCAGAGCACGGTCGTCACCGTCGCGATGGCGTACGAGAGCCACAGCGCCTTGGCGAACGGCGTCTGCCAGAACGCGCCGCTCCCGTCGAACAGCGACCGGTAGTTGGCGAGGGTCGGCTCGTAGATGATCTTGTAAGTGATCGGACTGACCTCCAAGAAGCTCACGGCTACCATGAATGCCAGCGGTGCGAGCAGCAGCGCGACGATCCACGCCGCGCCCGGGCCGACAGTGACGCCGAGCTTCCCGTAGTGGCTACTCAACAGCCGGACGACCGCCGCACGGCTCGTTTCGTCTCGGTCACCGACTGCCATCTACGCCGACTTGACCTCCTCCCACGCGGCCACGTACTCGCTCTCGACGTCCGAGGCGATGTCCTTGAACGGGATCATCCCGTCCAGCCGCGCGGGGTCGATCGACCCGTACAGCTCGTTCTGCTCTTCGGTCAGGTTCTCGGCGGTGGCAGGGTTGGTGCTCGGCGAGAAGCCCGCCTGTGCCAGCGCAGCCCCGTTTTCCGGCGCGATGAACTCGTTGACGACCTGCCAGGCGGTCTCTTGGTTGTCCGACTCCGCCGAGACGACCGCGGTCTCGTACCACGCCATCGCGCCCTCGCGCGGGACGACGAACTCCACCCAGTCGGCACCCTCGGTCCGCATCTGGATGACCTCGTTGCGGCCGCTGTGTCCCACGAGGAAGTTCCCCTGCTGGAACTCCTGGATGAACGTCGGGTCGGCTGCGATGTACCCCTGGAGCCGAGGCTTCTGATCGATCAGCGTCTGGGTCATCTGGTCGATCTGATCGGTCGTGAACGTCATCTCCGAGCCCGCGAGGGCCTCCTCGAACCCGAGGTACAGTGCCGTGGCCGGCATCGTCTTCGCCGCCTCGTCGTACATGATGATCTCGCCGTCGAGGTCGACATCGACGTAGTCCTCCTCGAACATGATGTCGTAGCTCGGTTCGTGCTCGGGGACCTCGCGGGTGTCGTAGGCGTACCCGTACCAGCCGAACCGGATCGGGACGCCGTAGGCGTTGCCGTCCGCGGTGAACTGCTGGTCGACGAACCCCTGGAACTTGTCGTACATCGAGTCGAAGTTCGTCACGGCGTCCCGGTTGATCGGCGCGACGAGTCCCGCGTCCATGAACCGTGGGACGAGGTTGTTGTTCGGGACGGCGATATCGAACTGCGCCGCCTGCCCCGCGTTCCACTGAGAGAACATCTCCGTCGACGACGTCGACGGGGTGATGTTGAGTTCGACCCCGTCGAGCGTCGACTCGATGTTCTCCTGCATTTCGGCGTACTCCTCCCACGTGATGATGTTGATCGTGGTCGTACCGCCGCTGTCACCCATGGACTCGCCACTGGTCGTCGTACCGCCGCCGCTGCTGCCACCGCTTCCGCCGTCGCCCGTGTCGGTGTCGGTGCTTCCCCCGCCGCTTCCGCTGCAGCCGGCCAGGGCGGCCAGTCCCGTGGCACCGGCGGCAGCGATGTACGCGCGGCGGCCGATCGCGCGCGAGCTTTCGTCTGTTTCACCCGTTGCGTCCGTCAGTCCGTCACGGTCTGACGACATATTCGACATAACATCAGCGGAGGAGTATGAATGTTGGGTAATCACTAACACCCATGTATTAATTTTGTGAATATAACTCATATTGGCCGGAATAGTACACTGCTTGTGTTGATAATCAGGGTCCGACGGAAGGTCAAGGCAAAAAACAACCCGATTCAGTTCGAACGGCAGATTCATTACGACGCGCGAGCGACGACGTAACATGTCAGAGGGAGACGTGTTAGTCGAACTCGACGGCGTGGTCAAGGAGTTCGGTGACCTGACCGCCGTCAAGAACGTCGAATTCTCTGTCCACCGTGGCGAGTTCTTCACGCTCGTCGGACCGTCGGGATGCGGCAAGACGACCACTCTCCGGATGATCAGTGGGTTCGAACAACCCACGCGTGGCGAAGTGCACATTGGCGGCCAGCCGATGGCGGCGGTGCCGCCGGAGGCCCGCGATACCAATCTCGTGTTTCAGCACCTCTCGCTCTTTCCCCACATGACGGTCGGCGAGAACGTTGGCTACGGACTGAAGAAGGCCGGCGTCGGCGCCAACGAGCGCGCCGAGCGGGTGTCGGAGTACCTCGGACTGGTCGACCTCGCCGGCTTCGAAGATCGCGACCCCGCTGAGCTCTCGGGCGGGCAGCAGCAACGGGTCGCTCTCGCGCGCGCGCTGGTCAACGAGCCATCCGTCCTCCTGCTTGACGAGCCGCTCTCCAGTCTCGACCGGAAGCTCCGGAAGCTGATGCAGGTCGAACTCCGACGGATCCACGAACAGACCCAGGGGGCGTTCTTTTACGTCACCCACGACCAGGAGGTCGCCATGACGCTCAGCGACCGGATCGCGGTGATGAACGACGGCCACATCGAGCAGATCGGCACGCCCGAAGAGATCTATCGCGAGCCCGCCTCGGCGTTCGTTGCGGACTTCATCGGCGACACCAACCTCCTTGACGGTCAGGTCGTCGACGGCGGCAGTACACCCGTCGCACGGATCGGTGGGCCGGACGGGTTCACTGTTCCCGCGCCGGGTCGGACCGGAGACGTGACCGTCTCGATACGGCCCGAGGACTTCGGCGTCACTAACGGCGACGGCGTCGTCGATGGGACTGTCGCCGAGCGGTACTTCCAAGGTGACCAGACGAACTACGTGATCGATCCGGACGCTGACATCGAAGAGCTCCAGGTCGTGGTTCAGGGCCGGAAGTCGAGCGTCGACACGGGCGAACACGTCTCACTCGGGATAACTGACGGCGCGCCCGTCGTGTTCTGAGCGCACCGCCGACGATCTCGGGTCATCCACGTGCGACCTGGCACAGTGTCGAGGCCCGAGAACCGCGGTGAGACGGTGATCGAACCACGACGTCCGGAGTCGACTGCATGCTTCCCGTTCGCCTCGAACGGTCTACGATGCGTCCCTGATCTCGTCGAGGGCCGCGGGGTTCTCGATGCTCGACATGTCTCCCAGTTCCTCACCCTGGTACAGTGAGGAGATCGCCCGCCGGATGATCTTCCCCGACTGCGTCTTCGGCAGGTCCGACACGAAGAGGATCTCCCGCGGCCGGAACGGCTTGCCGTGCTCTTCCCCGATGACCGCCGAGAGCTCGTCGCGCAACTCCTCCGAGGGCTCGGCACCGGGTTCGAGCACCACGTACGCGACCACTGCGGTCCCCGTCGTGTCGTCGGGCACGCCGACGGCCGCGGCCTGGTTCACCGCCTCGTGTTCGGTCAGCACCCCTTCGATCTCCGCCGGCCCGACCTTCCGCCCGGCGACGTTCAGCGCGTCGTCGGCTCTCCCGTGAAGGAACCAGAAGCCGTCCTCGTCCTTCTGCGCCCAGTCGCCGTGGTCCCACAGATCGGGCCAGGTCGACCAGTACTCGTCGAGGTAGCGCTCGTCGCCCTCCCACAGCGATTTCGTGGTCGAGGGACACGAGTCGCGGGCGACGAGGAACCCGCGTTCGTGGGTGTCGGCGATCGACTCACCCGCCTCGTTCACGATGTCGATGTCCATGCCCAGCCCCGGCCCGCCGAGCGAGGTGGGTTTGAGCGGTTCGGTGGGCATCGGCATGAGGAAACAGCCGCAGATCTCGGTCCCACCCGAGATGTTGATGATCGGGGCCTCGCCCCCGCCGACGTGCTCGTAGAACCACTGCCACGACTCGGGGTCCCACGGTTCGCCGGTCGATCCCAGCAGGCGAATCGACGACAGATCGTGCTCGTCGACCCACTCGTCGCCGTGTTTGCGCAAGGCTCGAATGGCCGTGGGCGAGATGCCGAACGTCGAGAGCGAGTGGCGGTCGATCATCTTCCAGAACCGATCGGGCTCGGGGTAGTCGGGCGCGCCCTCGTACATGAAGACGGTCCCGCCGAACGTGTGGTTGCCGATGAGCGTCCACGGGCCCATCATCCAGCCGATGTCCGACACCCAGAAGAACCGGTCGGAGGGCTTGTGGTCGAAGCCGAAGTAGATCTCTTTGGCACACTGCATCTGAACTCCGGCGTGGGTGTGGACGATGCCCTTGGGCTTGCCCGTGGTGCCCGACGAGTACAGCAGCATCGACTCCTGACTCGAGGGGAGGGATTTGGTGTCGTAGTCGTCCGAGCGCGGTGCGACCGCGTCATCCCACCACTCGTCGCGGTCGTCGTCCCAGGGGACGTCAGCGTCGTCGCCGAGGCGGTCGTAGACGACGGTGTGCTCGACGTGGCCGGCCTCTGCGATGGCCTCGTCGGCCGATTCCTTCAGCGTGATCGGGGAGCCACGGCGGTAGAAGCCATCGCCCGTGAAGAGGACCGAACACTCCGAATCCTCGATGCGGGTGGCGGTGGCGTCGACACCGAACCCCGAGAAGATCGGAACCGCGATCGCGCCGACTTTGAAACAGCCGTACAGAATGGAGACGACCTCGGGGACCATCGGCATGTACAGCCCGACGGTGTCACCGGTGTCGACGCCCGTCGATTCGAGGTAATTGGCGACCTTGTTGGACTGGCGAGCCAGTTCGTGGTACGTTATCTCTCTGATATCACCGGGTTCGCCCTCCCAGAGACACGCGACTTTGTTCCTGGTGTCGCTGTCGACTGCGGCGTGACGGTCGACGACGTTGTGCGCGAGGTTGAGTTCGCCGCCGGGGTACCACTCGGAGAACTGCGGACCGTCGGCGTCGTCTCTGACGCGGTCGTACGCCTCGTAGAAGTCGATGTCGAGGTACTCCGGCATGGTGTCCCAGAACCACTCGACGCCGCTCTCGTCGACGCCCTCTACGTCGGAGGTGGTGCGCTCGACGAGTTCGTCGTAGTCGTCGATGCCGTACGTCTGCATGAACTCGTAGACGTTGGTCGACTCGACGAACTCCCGAGACGGTTCGTGGACGACCTCGTCGGGGTCTGGTACGGTCTCCATACTGCCACCTGTCCCGTGGTCCCACCTAACCTTTCGGGGGGCGTCTCAGACCAACACAACTATAAAAGATATTGATGACCGTCGAAACACGATGTCGACAGGAACGAACGAGACGGCGATACAGCGGTTCGGGAGTCGCGTGTCGGACGTTGTCGAACGGTGGATGCCCAGTCCGTTCCTCTTCGCGGTCATCCTGACGTACGTCGTGCTCGTCGCGGGTGTCGTGATTGAGGGCGCGTCTCCGGTCGCGATGGCGGGGTACTGGCGCGACGGCTTCTGGGTGCTCCTCACCTTCGCGATGCAGATGGTGCTGATCCTCGTGACGGGGTACGCGCTGGCGTACCACCCGTGGGTCCAGCGGTTCATCGCGTGGCTCACCGGCCTCCCGAGCGACGGCAAGCAGGCCGTCGTCCTCGTGGGAGTCATCGCGATGGTCGTCGCGTGGATCCACTGGGGACTCGGCCTCATCGTCGGGGCGGTGATGGCCCGCGAGATGGGCCGACAGGCGCACGAGCGCGGCCTGTCAGTCCACTACCCCCTGCTCTGCGTCGCCGGCTACATGGGGATGGGGCTGACGTGGCACTGGGGGCTGGCCGCGTCCGCACCGCTGCTGATGAACACCCCCGACAACGTCTTCATCCAGCAGGGGATCGTCGACGGCCTCATCTCCACCTCCCAGACTATCTTCCACCCGTACACGCTGGCGCTTACGATCAGCGGAATCGTCTACGCCGCGATCGTCCTCTACCTGCTCTCGCCGCCGGAGGAGGCGACGGAGCCGATCACGGAGTACGTTCCGGCACGGGACCTCGGTTCGGCGGCCACCGACGGGGGAGTAGACGAGGGTGTCGGCGACGCCGTCGACGACGCGGAGCCCGAGACGATCGGCGACCGCGTCGACAACAGCCGACTGCTCGGCGGTATCATCGCGCTGACCGGTGTCGTCCTCTCGGTCTGGACGTTCGTCCAGCAGGGACTCGGCGCGCTCAACCTCAACGTCGTCAACTTCCTCTTCCTCTTCCTGGGTCTGGCCCTGTTCACCCGGCCGGCGGCGTACCAGGAGGCGTTCGCCGACGCGATCCCCGCGACGAGCGGGATCATCCTGCAGTTCCCGTTCTACGCGGGCATCATCGGCATGATGAACGCCTCGGGGCTGTCGGAGACGCTCGCGGAGGCGCTCGTCTCCCTGTCGACTCCCGCGACGTTCCCGGTCGTCGCGTGGGTCACCGCCGGTATCGTCAACATCTTCGTCCCCTCCGGTGGCGGCGAGTGGACGGTCATCGGCACCACGATCCTCCAGGCGGCGAACGAACTCGGGGTCCCCGCCGGACAGGCGACGGTCGCGTACGCCGTCGGCGACGCCCACACGAACCTGTTCCAGCCGTTCTGGGCGCTTCCCCTGCTCGGGATCACGGGCATCCGCGCCCGCGAGATGTTCGGTTACGCCGTGACGATGCTGCTCCTCTTGATCCCGTTCTTGGCGGTGGCGCTGACCGTCATTCCGTACTGACGAACGCTCGCGCGTGAACTGCCCGATCGACTCCGACGGTCGCGACGACCGGCCGTGCGCCGTGGATACCGGCCCGCGTACGGCGACAAACCCTTTTACGGCGCCGTGGTTAACTTCCGAGTATGTACGTCCGGGATGCGAAGAACAGGGAAGAGGTCTGGTTGCTCGACCACATCGAGGCGATGGGCCTGGACGACGCCGCGTTCCGCTCCCGTGACTACGTGGTCGCGCTCGACGAGGAGACGAACGAGAAGGCCGGCTTCGGTCGGATCCGCGTCCACAAGGCCGACGAGGGGGAGTACTGCGAACTCACCGGGATGGGCGTCCTCGAGGCGTGGCGGGGACAGGGCGTCGGCGCGCACGTGATCGAACGGCTGATCGAGAAGGCCGGCGACGCCGGGTTCGAGGAGGTGTACTCGTTCGCGCTCGAACCGAACTACCTCGCCCAGTTCGGCTTCGAACCGGTGCCCACGGCCGAACTCCCCGACCTGCTCCGGCGACGCCTCGCCACGAAGCGCGAGTCGATGGACGACGAGATCGTCGCCATGCGGCTCGCGGTCGACGCGTTCGAGATGCCGGCCCGACTCCGAGAGGCGTTCAAGATGGCCGTCCCGGTCGACACGGAGGAGCGAGAGCCCGAAGAACGGGCGGAGGACTTCGGCATCGACCCCGAGAGCGCGACCTACAAGTACGACACGGGCCGGTAGCGTCGGCGTCTCCGGTGCGAGCGGAACGCGTGGACGACGGACGGGACGAGTAGCCGACGGACGGAACGAGCCGCCCGCGACGGTTCAGGTCCGGTCCTCGAGGAAGTCGGTGCTGAAGACGATCCACGCCAGCACCGAACAGAAGAGGATCGGCGGGAGGATGGCTAGCCCCCAGAGGGGTTCGATCCCCCAGAACAGGAGGAGCACCACGTCCGCGAGCCCGATGCCGAGGAAGGGCAGGACGGCCAGGGCCGCGCGCTTGCGGTTCTTCCGCGTCTCGCCGACGATGGGGGTGGACATAGTCGGACTCGGGGGGCGAGGGAGAAAAGCGGTCCGTTCCGGGACGGGCCGTGGCGGGCCGGACGGGTCAGCCGGCCTCGTCGAACCGCGAGGCGAGCGTGACGAGGCCGAAGAGGCCGGCGAGCGCGACAACCGCGAGCACCATCCCGTACAGCGTCATCGTCACGGGGGTCGTGGAGAGCGAGAACACGCCGAGAACGGAGATCGCGGGGGCGACGTCCGCGCCGTTCGCGCCCACGAAGAACCCGAGCAACCCCGCGAGGAACACGACGGTGACGCCGACCACGACGAAGATACGGCGGCCGTCGGTACTGTCGTCTGTCACGGGCGACGGTAGGGAGTCGACGGTATAGACGCTTTTCCTCCGCCCCCGACCACACCTGCCACCCACAGACTCTTTGCCCGTTTCGCGCCAACTCACGGGTATGTCCGACGCCGACTTCGTCGATGCCGACCTCGTCGACGCCGCCCGTGCGGTGCTCGACCGCGCGTACGTCCCGTACTCCGACTACCGAGTGGGCGCGGCGCTGCTCACCGCCGACGGGACGGTGTACACCGGCTGTAACATCGAGAACGCCAACTACTCCAACAGCCTCCACGCCGAGGAGGTCGCGATCGCCGAGGCGGTGAAGGCGGGCCACGAGGCGTTCGAGCGGATCGCCGTCTCGTCGGGCGTCCGCGACGGCGTCACCCCCTGTGGGATGTGTCGGCAGACGCTCGCGGAGTTCTGCGACGACGACCTCGCCGTCCTCTGTGACGAGGGCGACGCCGTGACCGAGTACACCCTGGGCGAACTCCTGCCGAACACCATCTCGCTGGACACGCTGGACGCGGCCGAGGGGACGACGGAGTAGCGACCGGGTCGCGCTCAGACGCGTTCGAGTTCGACGACGAAGACGGCACCCTCGGGTTCGTTGTCCTCGACGCTCACGTTCCCGCCGTACGCGCTCACCAGCCGCTCGACCAGGTAGAGCCCGACGCCGGTCCCGTCGCTGTCGAGCCCCTTCTCGCCCCGTCCGAACAGCGCCTCGCGTCGGCCCGGTGGGATGCCCGGCCCGTTGTCGGCGATTCGGACCGTGACGGTCTCCGCGGTCGTCGTGACTCGGACCGTGACTGTCGGGGTCTCCGTGTCGTTGTGCTGGATCGCGTTGTTCAGGAGGTTCTGGAACACCGACGAGAGCATCTCGTTGGCCCGGATCGTGACGTCGGGGATCGTCTCCGGGCCGTCGATCGCCGCCGTCGGGTACGTCGAGTCGACCTTCTCGAGTTCGGCGGACAGCACGGTACGGAGCGAGACCGCGCCGAGTTCGAACTCGCCGCCCTTCTCGAGGACCTCCATCACGTCGCTGACGGTGTTCGTGAGTTCGACCACGTGCTGCCCGGTCTCGATGACCCGGTCGATCCGGCTCTGTAACTCGGGCGGGAGGTCGTCGCGGAGGAGTTCGAGCCACCCCGTCACGACGTTCATCTCGTTGTTGATGTCGTGTCGGACGATCCGGTTCAACACCGCGAGCTGTTCGGCTCGTTCGTGGAGCCGTCGTTCCTGCTCCTTTCGTCTCGTGACGTCGATGACGATGCCGGTGACCTTCTTCGGGTCGCCCGTCGTCGTGCGCTGTGTGATGCCGCCGATGTCGTGGAACCAGATGTACGAGCCGTCCACCCTGCGGATCCGATACTCGACGTCGTACTTCTCGGTTCGGTCCTCGAGCCGGTCTCGCATCGCCTGCATCATCCGGTCGTGGTCGTCGGGGTGGACGTGCTGCGTGAAGTCCTCGTAGTGGTCGAACGCTTCGGGTGGGTAGCCGAGCATGTCCGCCTTGTTGTTGTGGAAGCTCACCGCGCCCGTCTCGACGTCCAGCTCCCACCACGCGAGGTCACCGGCGAACATCGCCCCGTCGAGCCGCCGTCGGTAGGTGAGGTACTCCTCCTCGATCCGTTCGCGCTCCGTGACGTCCCGGTACACGCAGAGTGTCTCCCCCACGTCGGTCGGCTCGGCGGCCGTCCACGCTGCGAGCGACCGAACCGACAGTTCGACAGGGACGGTCGCCCCCGAGGCCGTCAGGCGCGTGACCGTGACCGGCTCCGACCGTTCGTCGGCCCCGGTGGTGGTCAGCTCCGGTGCCGCCTCCCGTTCGTCCGCCGGCACCGTCGGAAGCGGTTCGCCCACGGCGTCGGCCGCGGCCCAGCCGAAGAGCGGTTCGGCGGCACCCTCCCACACGGTTACGACGCCGTCGCCGTCGAGGCAGACGACCGCGTCCGCGGTCTCGGTCAGCATGGCCTCGAGGATCGGCGACCGTTCCGTACTCATCCCGAGACGGACGCCCGTCGGGCGTATAAATCAGTACTCCGAATCGCTTGACAGCTAGCCGATGTGGTCGGCAACGTCGACCGCCTCCCAGGTCGGCGTCGTGTCGGTCCCCCGCGTCGACGTCGTGACGATTCACGTCCGGCACACCGTGGCTATTTACCGACCCACGACGCACGCGAGACAATGGCTGGTGACGCCGAAGACCCGAACGCCGAGGTCCAGTACCACGTCGAACTCGCCCCCGGTGACGTCGCCGACGCCGTGCTCCTCCCCGGGAACCCCGAACGCGTCGACGTGATCACCGACCTGTGGGACGAGTTCGAGGAGCGGGCTCACCACCGTGAGTACCGCACCGCGACGGGGACGCACGAGGGGACGCCGATCTCGGTCACCTCGACGGGCATCGGTTCGCCGTCGGCGGCGATCGCCGTGGAGGAACTCGCCCGGATCGGCGTCGACACGTTCGTCCGCGTCGGCTCCTGTGGCGCGATCCAGCCGGAGATGGCCGTCGGCGACCTCGTGATCACCTCGGGCGCAGTACGACAGGAAGGGACGAGCCACGAGTACGTCCGCGGCGACTACCCCGCCGTGGCCTCCCACGAGGTCGTCTCGGCGCTCGTCGCCGCCGCCGAACGCCTCGACTACGACTACCACGTCGGCCTCACGATGAGCGCCGACGCCTTCTACGCGGGGCAGGGACGCGCCGGATTCGGCGGGTTCGAGGCCGCGGGGTCGGAGACGCTGATCGAGGAGTTGCGGGAGGCGAACGTCGCGAACATCGAGATGGAAGCCGCGGCCATCCTGACGCTTGCGAACGTGTACGGCCTCCGTGCCGGGGCGGTCTGTTCGGTGTTCGCCAACCGCGTCACCGGCGAGTTCCGGACCGAGGGCGAGTCGCGAGCGGCCGAGGTGGCGAGCCTCGCGGTGGCGTTGCTCGCGAAGATGGACGCGGTAAAGCGCGAGGCAGGTGTCACCGAGTGGCACGCTGGCCTGTCGATATAAGCTCTCAAACGGTCGTTCGTGGACGAATCCACGGACGTTTCAACACGCTCTTATCCGATGACTCCTCAGTTCGAGACATCCATGAGTACGCAGGTCGTCGTCCTCGGTTCGGGCTACGCGGGGACGGGTGCCGTCCAACGTCTCGAGAAGGAGCTCGACGGTGACGCGGAGCTCACCTGGATCTCCGAACACGACTACCACCTCGTCCTGCACGAGGTGCACCGCTGTATCAGCACGCCCAGCGTCGAGTCGAAGGTCGCCATCCCCGTCGACGAGGTGAAGTCCTCGTCGACCGAGTTCGTCGAAGCACGCGTCACCGGCGTCGACGTCGACGACCGCACGGTCGAACTCGAGCCCGGCGAATCGGTCGACTACGACTACCTCCTCGTGGCGCTCGGGAGCACGACCGCCTTCTACGGGATCGAGGGGCTCGAGGAGCACTCGCTCGAACTCAAAGGGCTCGACGACGCCCGTGAGATCCACGACCGGGTGAAGGCGGCCGCCGACGCGGCGACCGCAGACGACCCCGCACAGGTCGTCGTCGGCGGCGCGGGGCTGTCGGGCATCCAGAGCGCCGGCGAGATCGCCGAATACCGCGACGAACACGACGCACCGATCGACATCTACCTGGTCGAGGGGCTCGACCAGGTGTTCCCGAACAACGACCCCGAACTCCAGGGTGCGCTGCGTCGCCGGCTCGAAGGCCGGGGGATCGAGATCAAGTGCGGGGAGTTCGTCTCGAAGGTCGACGAGGACGTCATCTCCATCGGCGGCGGCGAGGACGAAGCGCCGGAGGAGCTCCCCTACGACGTCTTCGTCTGGACCGGCGGCATCACCGGTCAGGAGGAGGTCGCCGACTGCGAGGTCGAGAAGGACGAGCGCTCGAACCGGCTCCACGCCGCCTCGGACTTCCGGACGAGCGACGACCGCGTCTTCGCTCTCGGCGACTCCGCGCTCGTCGAGCAGGGGCCGGACACGATCGCCCCACCGACGGCACAGGCGGCCTGGCAGGCTGCCGACGTCGCCGGCGAGAACATCGCGCGTGCGATCCGCGGCCAACCCCTGAAGACGTGGACCCACAAGGACAAGGGGACGGTCGTGTCCGTCGGCGAGGACGCCGTCGCCCACGACGTCGACGGCGTCCCGATCAACGTCTTCGGCGGGACGCCGGCCCGACTGCTCAAGAAGGCGATCGCGGCTCGCTGGATCGCCGACGTCGCGAGCCTCTCCCGCGCGATCAACGCGTGGGGCGACATGTGAACGGGTTGGTGTGAACTGATCGCGCCGCTGGTTCGATCCCGTTCTCCGTCTCGTCCGCGTCCTGTCCCGTGATGCTCGTTCTGGTCGTCGCGTCCGAGAGATCGATCCCGCACGGCCAGCGGCCCGTGCCAGCCCATCTCGCCGTGTGTCGGCGGGGAACTGGCTCGGATGACCGGGCTCGAGGCTCCCTCCGGGAGCCGCCGAGGGAGAACAGAGAGGAGAACGGACGACCGCGAGACGTGTCTTCGCCCGACTGGACGACGTTCGAGCGGTGGACCGACCGACTCAGTGGGCCGCGTCGCCGACGGGTGCCTCCATCCCCTCGATCCGGAGGATGAGGATGTTGTTCGTGTCGTCCTTGCCGTCGACGGTTCCGCGGATCACGAGTTTCGACAGGGGCGTCGGACCGACCTGGACGTCGTCGCCCTCGTGGAAGTCACGAACCGACCCCTGGACGTGGATCTCCGCCCGGCAGAGCTCGGGGTGGTGGACACTCGAGAGGTCGATCCCGTCGACGTTGGTGTTCTCGACCCGTTCGTCGTTGTGGAACAGCGGGACGACCGCCGGCTCGTCCATCTGGTCGACGTCGAGCGCCTCGTACGCGTTTGCCGTGGGCTTGTACCCACCCTTGGGGCCCGGTACCCCCTCGACCAACTGCAACGCCTTCAGGCTCTGCATCTGATTGCGGATGGTGCCGGGATTGCGGTTCACCTCCTCGGCGATGTCCTCGCCTTTCACCGCGCTCTCTGATTCGCGGAAGAGGTTGATGAGTGCGGTCAGAATCGTCTTCTGACTCGACGTTAGTTCGATTGATGACATGGGGCATAGTTGGTCGGTGGTCTCCTTAAATGCGATGGATGGACGGACGAACACGTCGCTTCGGTGGCGTCTCTGCGGGTAGTTTTCACACCTCGAACGGGTGGTTCTATCCGGTCGGTTCGTCCCGGTCCGATCGACCACAACGGCTTTCGTGCCGGTGGCTCACGTCACGACCATGGGCCGACGTGTCAGGATCATCGGTGCACCGACCGACTACGGGACGAACCGCCGCGGGGTCGACATGGGGCCGTCGGCGATCCGCTACGCCGGGCTCGCCGACGACCTCGAGGCGGCCGACGTTACCTGCCGAGACGTGGGGGATCTGGCCGTCCCGCGCATGGAAGAACGGGATCCCGACACCGAGAAACCGCCCGCAGGCACCGCGCGCTTTCTCCGCGAGACCCGGGACGTCTGCACCGTACTCGCCGACCACGTGGCCGACAGTATCGACGAGGGCGCGACGCCACTGGCACTCGGCGGCGACCACTCGATCGCCATCGGCTCGCTCGCTGGCTCGTCACGCGACGCGGCGATCGGCGCGATCTGGTTCGACGCCCACGGCGACTTCAACACGCCGACGACCTCGCCGAGTGGCAACGTCCACGGCATGCCGCTGGCGGCCGCGCTCGGCGTCGGCGACTTCGCGGCCGACGAGTACGCGTGGACGGACGCACCGGGACTCGCCGCCGAACACGTCGCGCTCGTCGGCCTCCGGTCGCTCGACGAGGACGAACGCGACGCCCTCCGCGACAGCGACGTGACGGCCTTCACGATGTCCGACATCGACCAGCGTGGCATCGCGAGTGTCGTCGACGACGCCCTCGCCGTCGCGACCGACGGAACCGACGGCATCCACGTCTCCCTCGACCTCGACTGGCTCGACCCGACCGTCGCGCCGGGGGTCGGGACGCCCGTCCGCGGGGGCGTCACCTACCGCGAGGCCCACCTCGCGATGGAGGCGGTCTCCCGTAGCGGGTCGCTCCGATCGATGGAACTCGTCGAGGTCAACCCCGTGCTCGACGAACACAACGAGACGGCGGCGCTCGCGGTCGAACTCGCCGCGAGCGCGTTCGGCAAACGCGTCCTGTGAGTCCGTCCCGCCGGACGCGTCCACGGACAGGGTGGGTTACTCCGCCGTGGCTGGCTCGCTTTCGGACTCGGACTCGGACTCGGATTCGGTCTCGGACTCGGCCTCCTCCGGTCGGTTCGCCTCCGCGACGGCCGCGGGGACGACCGCGACCGCTCCGACGGCGTCGTCGGCGTCGATCTTCATGACCCGGACGCCCTTGGTGTTGCGGCCGATGATCGAGAGATCGTCGACGGGGGTGCGGATGATCTGTCCGCCCTCGGTCATGACGACGACGTGATCGCCGTGTCCGACGGTCTCGATGGTGCAGACGTTCCCGTTTCGATCGTCCGTCTTGATGTCGATGAGCCCTTTCCCGTTGCGCGACTGGCGGCGGTAGTCGGCGATGTTCGTCCGCTTGCCGTAGCCGTTCTCGGTCACGGTGAGCGTCCAGTCGTGCCGCTCCTCGTCGACGGCGGCGATGCCGGCGACGCGGTCGCCGGCTTCGAGGTCGATCCCGCCGACGCCGCGCGCGCTCCGCCCCATCGCGCGGACCTCCTGTTCGTCGAAGCGGATGCTCATCCCGCTCTCGGAGGCGACGATGAGGTCGTGGCGGCCGTCCGTGACCTCGACGTCGGCGAGCGCATCACCCTCCTCCAGGGTGATCGCACGGATCCCCGTCGAGAGGATGTTCTGGAACCGGTCGACGTTCGTGCGCTTGACGCGGCCGTGACGGGTGACCATCGTGAGGAACCGATCCTCTGTGCCGTCTTCTCCCTCGAGGTCGTCGCAGTTGACGACGGCCTGGATCTCCTCGCCCTGGTCGAGGTCGAGGTAGTTGACGAGGGCGCTCCCCTTCGTGTACCGCGTCTCGGGCCGCGGGAGCTGGTACGTCTTGAGCTTGTACACCTGGCCGTGGTCGGTGAAACAGAGCAGGTAGTCGTGGGTGTTGGCGACGAAGACGCTCGCGATCCGGTCGCCCTCCTTCAGTTCGCTCCCGATGATCCCCTTGCCGCCCCGGCGCTGTGCGCGGAACCACGACAGGGGCATCTGTTTCACGTAGTCGTCCTCGGTGACGACGACGACGACGTCCTCCTCGGGGACGAGGTCCTCGCGGGTGACCTCGCCGTCGTCCTCGACGAAGCCCGTCCGGCGGTCGTCGGCGTACTCCGCCTTGATCTCGAGGAGTTCCTCTTCGATGACCCCGAGCAGTTCCGACTCGTCGGCGAGGATCTCCTCGAGCCTCGAGATCCGTGCCTGTACCTCCTCGTACTCCGTCTCGATCGCCTCGGTCTCCATCGACGTGAGCGAGCCGAGCTGCATCGAGACGATGTGGTCGACCTGTGCTTCGGAGAAGTCGTACGCGGCTCTGAGCGCCGCCTTCGCACCGTCGCGGTCCTCGGCGTCGCGGATGAGATCGACCACCTCGTCGACGTGTTCGAGCGCCGTCAGCCGCCCCTCGAGGATGTGCGCGCGGTCTTCGGCCTCGGCGAGGTCGTACTCCGAGCGCCGGCGGACGACCGCTTTCCGGTGTGAGAGGTACGCCTCGAGCGTCTCTTTCAGGTCGAGGATTCGTGGCTCGCCGTCGACGAGCGCGAGGTTGATGACGCCGAACGTCGATTCGAGGTGCGACGACAGGAGATGGTTCTTCACCAGCTGGGGGTCGGCGTTGCGCTTGAGTTCGATGACGACCCGGATGCCGTCTCGGTCTGACTCGTCGCGGATGTCGCGGATCCCCTCGAGCGAGCCGTCGTTGACGTCGTCGGCGATGCGTTTGATCAGCCGAGCCTTGTTCTCCTGGTACGGGAGTTCGTGGATGACGATGCGGTCGTCGGAGACGTCGAACTTCGCCCGAACGCGGACGCGACCGCGCCCCGTAGTGTACGCCTGGTAGACGGCGTTCTTGCCGACGATGTTCGCGCCCGTCGGGAAGTCGGGTCCTTCGATCGGGCCGTCGGAGCCGTTGCCCCGGCCGTCGCGAGTGTCGATCAGGTCCTCGACGGTGCTGTCGGGCTCGTCGATGAGTTGCACCGTGGCGTCGATCACCTCGCCGAGGTTGTGCGGGGGGATGTTGGTGGACATCCCGACCGCGATGCCGGACGAGCCGTTGACGAGGAGGTTCGGGAACGACGCCGGGAGGACGGTCGGTTCTCGCTTTCGGTCGTCGTAGTTCGACTGGAAGTCGACGGTGTCCTTCTCGATGTCGTCGAGCAGTTCCTCGGCGATCGACGCCATCCGTGCCTCCGTGTACCGCATCGCGGCCGGTGGGTCGCCGTCGACCGATCCGAAGTTGCCCTGGCCGTCGACGAGCGGGTACCGCATGGAGAAGTCCTGCGCCATCCGTGCCAGGGTGTCGTAGATCGCGGAGTCGCCGTGCGGGTGGTAGTCACCCATCGTCTCGCCGACGATGGACGAGGACTTGCGGTGGGAGGAGCCCGACGAGACGCCCGCCTCGTGCATCGCGTAGAGGATGCGTCGGTGGACGGGTTTGAGCCCGTCACGGACGTCGGGTAGCGCCCGCCCCGCGATGACGGACATGGCGTAGTCGATGTACGACTGCTCCATCTCCTGCTCGATGCGGGCGTTCTCGACCTGTGCGGCGATCTTGCTCCGTGGTCCGTCCGGATCTGTCTCGGAACTCATCTCAGATGTCCACCCACTCGGCGTCGGTCGCGTGCTCCTTGATGAACTGCTTTCGCGGTTCGACCGCGTCGCCCATCAGCACGTTGAACATGCGGTCGGCGGCGGCGGCGTCCTCGACGGTGATCTGTTTCAACACTCTGTTCTCGGGGTTCATCGTCGTCTCCCAGAGCTGGTCGGGGTTCATCTCGCCGAGACCCTTGAACCGCTGGACCTGCGTCGGGTTCCCGCCACATTTCTCCTCGACGATGCGGTCGCGTTCGACCTCGGTCATCGCGTCGTACGTCTCCCCGCGGTATCTGATGCGGTACAGCGGCGGCTTGGCGGCGTAGACGTAGCCGGCCTCGACGAGCGGGCGCATGTAGCGGTACAGCAGCGTCAAGAGGAGCGTCCGGATGTGTGCCCCGTCGACGTCGGCGTCGGTCATCAGGATGATCCGGTGGTATCTGGCGTCGCTCACGTCGAACTCCTCGCCGACGCCCGCCCCGATCGCGGTGATGAGCGAGCGGATCTCCTCGTTCTCGAGGATACGGTCGAGCCGGTGTCTCTCGACGTTGAGGATCTTTCCTCGAAGGGGGAGGATAGCCTGGAACGACCGATCCCGACCCTGTTTGGCGCTTCCTCCGGCCGAATCGCCCTCGACGACGAACAGCTCCGATTCGCTGGGGTCGCGCGTCTGACAGTCGGCGAGTTTGCCGGGCAGCGCGGTCGTCTCGAGCGCCGACTTGCGGCGAGTGAGCTCTTCGGCCTTCTTCGCGGCCATCCGGGCCTTCGCCGCCTCCACCGCCTTGAGCACGATCGACTGGGCGACGTCGGGATGTTCCTCGAAGTACGTCCCCAGTTTGGTGTTCGTGACCGACTCGACGATGCCTCTGACTTCGGAGTTGCCGAGCTTCGTCTTCGTCTGTCCCTCGAACTGCGGGTCGGGGTGTTTGACCGACAGGACCGCCGTCAGTCCCTCGCGGACGTCCTCGCCCTTCAGCGTCCCGTCCAGGTCGGAGAGGAGGTCGTGGCGGTCGGCGTAGTCGTTCACCGTGCGCGTGAGTGCCGTCTTGAACCCTGTCAGGTGGGTTCCGCCCTCGCGCGTGTTGATGTTGTTTGCGAAGGCGTGGATCGACGACTGCACTTCGTCCGTGGCCTGAATCGCCACCTCCACGTGGATCCCCTCCTGCTGGTCCTCGTAGTAGACGACGTCGTCGTGGAGTGTCGTCCGCGTCTCGTTCATGTAGCGGACGAACGCCCGGATCCCTCCCTCGAACTCGAAGGCGTCGGCGTCGCCGGTGCGTTCGTCCTCGATACCGATTCGGACGCCGGAGTTGAGGAAGGCGAGTTCGCGGAGGCGGTTGACGATAGTGTCGTAGTCGAACTCGGTGATCTCGAAGATCTCCTCGTCGGGCCAGAACCGGACGGTAGTCCCCGTCTCCTCGCCGGGTTCGAGGTCACGGACGCGCTGGAACGCCCCCTCCTCGGGGGCACCGTGGTCGAACCGGTGGGTCCAGACGGCGCCGTCGCGTCTGACCTCGACCTCGAGCCACTTCGACAGCGCGTTCACGACGGAGACCCCCACGCCGTGGAGCCCACCGGAGACGGAGTACGAGTCCTTGTTGAACTTGCCGCCCGCGTGGAGGACGGTCATCACGACCTCGACGGCGGGACGGTCGTACTTCTTGTGCGTGTCGACCGGGATCCCCCGGCCGTTGTCCGTGACGCTCACCGATCCGTCGTCGTGGATCGTGACGGAGATGTCGTCGCAGTACCCCGCCAGCGCCTCGTCGATCGCGTTGTCGACGACCTCGTAGACGAGATGATGTAAGCCCCGGGGTCCTGTAGAACCGATGAACATTCCGGGTCGCTGCCGGACCGGTTCCAGATCCTCCAGCGCCTGGATCTGGTCCGCTCCGTACTCGGTTTCTCCTGACATAGAATCTGTCTCTCGCTAGGGCACGATACGGCATAAACCCTCGCACGCGCGCGTGATTCAACCTGAAAAGAGACTTCGTAATCTTCGAAGCTTCGGTCCGAGTGGGAGAAGATTCTTTGGTGATAGACGAGATCCCCTGGCCGAGTCGATGTCGACTGCCGCTCGCGGTCGTGCTCACTGCCACCTGCTTCTGTCGCCGGTTACCTGCCGCCGTCGGATCCGTCTGACGCACGCACGACGGACGTCCGAGACCGCCACGAGAACGGACGAACCCGTCGATTACACTTTCACCGGACCAACGGAGAGTTCTTAACCGTCGGTACGGAAAGAGGTGACAGACGATGACCTCGATTCAGTCGACGCTCGGCGAGGGAGACGAGGATATCGCTGAGGAGCTGGCCAGGGGCCAGCGCGAGATCTCCATCGCCGAGTTCTTCGAGAAGAACAAACACATGCTCGGGTTCGACTCGGGTGCTCGTGGGCTTGTCACTGCAGTCAAGGAGGCGGTCGACAACGCCCTCGACGCGACCGAGGAGGCCGAGATCCTCCCCGACATCTACGTCGAGATCAGGGAGGTCGACGACTACCTCAGGGTGGTCGTCGAGGACAACGGTCCCGGCATCACCAAAGAACAGGTCCCCAAGGTGTTCGGCAAACTGCTGTACGGCTCGCGCTTTCACGCACGGGAGCAGTCGCGTGGCCAGCAGGGGATCGGCATCTCGGCGGCCGTCCTCTACTCGCAACTGACCTCCGGGAAGCCCGCGAAGATCACGAGCCGGACGCAGGGGCGACCCGAGGCCCAGTACTTCGAGCTGATCATCGACACCGACGACAACGAACCCGAGATCAAGGAGTCACGCGAGACGTCGTGGGACCGCTCGCACGGGACGCGCATCGAACTGGAGATGGAGGCGAACATGCGCGCCCGCACCCAGCTCCACGACTACATCCGACACACCGCCGTCGTCAACCCTCACGCCCGGATCGAACTCCGCGAACCGGGCCTCGAGGAGCCGATGAAGTTCGAGCGCGCGACCGACCAGCTCCCCGACCCCACGGAGGAGATCCGTCCCCACCCGCACGGGGTCGAACTCGGGACGCTCCGCAAGATGCTCGCGGCGACGGAGTCGTACTCGGTGTCGGGCTTCCTGCAGGGGGAGTTCACCAGAGTGGGGAAGAAGACCGCCGACAAGGTGGTCGACAACTTCCGCGACCGCCACTTCGGACGCGAACTGTCGTGGACGCCCCCCACCGACGGCGCGGTCGACCTCGCGGGCGTGATCGAGGCCGCCGTGGCCAACAAGGGGGCGTCGGCGACCGCCGACTTCGCCCGGCGGGTCGTCGACGAACTCGACGGACGCGACCGGGTCGCCCACCACGAGGTGCGCGAGATCGTCGACGGCTGTGCAGAGGCGGTCGAGAACGAGACCGGAACCCGGTTCGGCACGACGGTGCGCGAGAACACCGTCGACGCGGTCTGGGCGGCGATCACGGACACTGGAAACGGCGAGAGCGGGAGTGACGATGCCGGCGAGAGCGGGAGTGACGATGCCGGAGCCGACGCGGGCGAGAACCGACTGACCGCGAACATGTACGCCGTCGTCGACGACGTGACGTCGACGCGGAAGGACGAGACGACGAAACGGGGTATCGCAGAGCGGCTCGCCCGGAAGGTCGCGGCGCTCGACGACGACCGCCACCGGCTCACTCACCGGGCCCTCGTCGCCCTCGTCGACGCGGCCGCCGACGACACCGTCGAGTACGACGAGGTCACGTTCGGCGACACCGCCCGAGAGAAGGTGGTCGAGGCGGTCTGGGACCGCGCCCGGACGGTCTCCGACGAGCCACCCAAGGTTCGGGAGATCGTCGACGACCGCGACTGTGCGCGGGCGCTCCTCGAGGCGATGCGCGAGACCGACATCCTCGCGCCGCCCACGACGTGCCTGTCGCCCATCTCCGCCGGCCTCATCGAGGCCGGTCTCCGCGAGGTGTTCGACGCGGACTTCTACGCCGCCGCCACCCGCGACGCCGAGGTGCACGCCGGCGACCCGTTCGTCGTCGAGGCCGGCATCGCCTACGGCGGCGACCTCCCCGCGGAGGGGAGCGCCGACCTCCTCCGGTTCGCTAACCGCGTCCCCCTCGTCTACCAGCAGGGCGCCTGCGCCATCACGAACGTCGTCAAGACCATCGGCTGGCGCAACTACGGGCTCGACCAGCCCGGCGGCTCCGGCGTCCCGAACGGACCGGCCGTCATCGCCGTCCACGTGGCCTCGACGAACGTCCCCTTCACCAGCGAGTCGAAAGACGCCGTGGCGAACGTCCCCGCCATCGAGGACGAGGTCGAACTCGCCATCCGGGAGGCCGCCCGCGAACTGAAGTCGTACCTCAACCGCCGACGGTCGATGCAGAAGCGCCGGCAGAAACAGGAGGTGCTCGGCAAGATCCTCCCGGAGATGGCCGACAAGCTCTCCGAGGTGACGGGCCGAGAGCGGCCGAACATCGACGGCGCACTCGCCCGGATCATGAACAACGTCAGCGTCGAGCGCGTGGTGGAGGGCGAGACGGTGACGGTCGTCGTCGAGAACTACTCGGGGCGCACCGAGTCGCCGGAGATCACCGACATCCTCTCGGCGGAGCCGGGGGACGTGAACGGTGACGCCCAGGTGGTCGACCTCGACGGCGAGTGGTTCGTGAAGTGGTCCCCGTCCGTTCCGGCGGGCGAGACGGCCGAACTCAGCTACACGCTCCCCGAAGACGCCGACTTCGACATCGACGTCGACGGCGTCGAGGCCGAGAAGCTCACGGTGAACGCCTGAGTTCCGATCGCAGATCACAGAGTACACCCCTTACAGACCAGATCAGATCATGTCCCAGACGAAACTCAACGACGACCTGGCGCGCGAGCGCCTCATCGACCTCGCAGCGGAGTTCTACGACCAGTTCGCCTCGGGTGAAGTCCCCGAGATGACCCTTCCCACGAGAACCAAGAGCAACATCGAGTACGACGAGGAGACGAAGGTGTGGACGTACGGCGACCGCACCTCGACGCGCTCGGCCAACTCCGTGCGCGGAGCCCGCAAGCTCCTCAAGGCGGCGTACACCATCGAGTTCCTCGCCCGCCAGCTCGAAGAGGGCCGCTCGTCGACGCTGCGTGAGCTGTACTACCTCTCGGAGTCGTGGGACTCCGAGGAGGCACACTTCTCCGACCAGGACGAGTCGAACCAGCTGGTCGAGGACCTCGAGATCGTCTCGCACGTGACCCGCGAGGACTTCCACATGCGGCCCGAGGAGTCGGGGGCGACGCTGATGGGCCCCCTTCGACTCAGAGAACAGACCCGCCGCGGCGAGCGGGAGATCCACTGCCAGGAGGACGTCGGGGAGGGCGGCTACCAGATCCCCAACAATCCCGACACCATCGAGTTCCTGGCGCACGACATCGACTTCGTCCTCTGCGTCGAGACCGGCGGTATGCGCGACCGCCTCGTCGAGAACGGCTTCGACGAGCAGTACAACGTGCTCGTCGTCCACCTCAAGGGCCAGCCAGCCCGTGCCACCCGGAGAATCACCAAGCGCCTGCACGACGAACTGGGGCTGCCAGTGGTGGTGTTCACCGACGGCGACCCCTGGAGCTACCGCATCTTCGGCTCCGTCGCCTACGGCTCGATCAAGTCGGCCCACCTCTCGGAGTACCTCGCCACCCCCGAGGCCGAGTTCGTCGGCATCCAGCCGCAGGACATCGTCGACTACGACCTCCCGACGGATCCGCTGTCGGACTCGGACGTCAACGCGCTCCAGTCCGAGCTAGAGGATCCGCGGTTCATGACCGACTACTGGGAGGAGCAGATCGAGCTCCAGCTGGAGATCGACAAGAAGGCCGAACAGCAGGCGCTCGCCTCCCGCGGGCTGGACTTCGTGACGGACACCTACCTCCCCGAACGGCTCGGCGACATGGGCGTCATCTGAGTCAGGCGGTGTCGCCGGCTCCGCCGCCGTTTTCGTCCCTCTCTCCCGCCCGCTCGTGGTCGCCTGTCCCGTCCGAGAGTTCGATCTCCACCACCTCGACGATCTCACGGCGCTCGCCCTCGTCGTCGTCACCGGCGTACTCGTACAGCCGTCCGTCGACCTCGTCGTCGGTCGCTCCGTGTGAGCCGTCGCAGAAGGGGTACGCGGCCGAGAGGCCACACCGGCAGACGAGCACCGACCCGCCCCGCTCCTCGATCTTCTCGGCGTCGATCCGTAGCGGACCGGTCGCCTCGTGGGTTATCTCGCGGGCCATCGTGTCACCGCTCGTCGAGCACCACCGGGACCCCGCGTTTCGCCACGTCACGGGCGAACGCCCCGGAGTCGGCCTCGAGGAAGTCGAGGGTGTTGTAGTGGACCGGAAGCACGAGGTCCGGATCGAGCGCCGCCGCGAGGTCGGC
This sequence comes from Salinigranum salinum, assembly GCF_009176545.1. Classification (GTDB taxonomy): domain Archaea; phylum Halobacteriota; class Halobacteria; order Halobacteriales; family Haloferacaceae; genus Salinigranum; species Salinigranum salinum. The sequence continues at coordinate 1,818,362 of NZ_VTOJ01000001.1, forward strand.
GGCGTCGTGGCGGTCCATACAGACCGACCCCGAGATGTTCGCGAGGAACAGCGACACCGATAGCCGGGAGAGGGCGTCGTGGGCGTCGGAGTCGCCGGGCCAGAACACGGTCGTGCCGGCGAGCGAGAGGAGGAACCCACACCCCTCACCACGCGGGTGGATCACGGAGCCGTCGGCACGCGCGTACGGGCCGTCGGGATCGTTGTAGGCCGCGACGGTCCAGATGTCGACGGTCCCCCCCTCGTCCGCCGAGATCACGTGGTGGTCGTCGTCGCTCACACGAACCACCTCGTACGGGAGTTCCGCGGGTGCGACCGCGTCGCGCTCTTCGACAGCGCCGACCGCCTCGTGAACGACGACCGTCGCGTCCGCGCTCGCCACCCGCTCGACGCCGTCGGGGTCGTAGTGGTGGGCGTGGGTGACACAGACGAGGTCCGCGTCGCGCGCGTGGTAGTCGACCGGGTCCGGATGGGCCGCTTCCGCGTCCGGTGACGGTGCTGTCCACTCCCCCGTGAGTACGCCGTACCGTCCGGGATCGAGGTAGGCGACGAACCCGTCGGGCGTCTCGATCCGAACGGTCGCGTAGCCGAGCCACTCCACGGACAGACCGTCGTGACGGATAGTCATAGCTGGAGCGGACGGTCGCGTGGGTCTTCAACGGTGGGGAACGAGTCGTCGAACCGCAGGTCCCGTTGTCCGCCACCAGAGCCGACGGCCGGCCGCCGCAGCCACGCTGACGGCGAACGACCGTAGGTTACGAGTTGTCTTGCGCCGCGGGACCGACCGGGGCCGCCTCGAAGGGAGCGTCGACGTCGTCGAGCGCCCCGAGGAGAGCCAGAACGGTCGGAGCGACCTGCCGCGCATCGACGTCACCGGTGAGAGACCAGTCGGGGGCCGCCGGTCCGCCCACGCCGAACACCGGGGTCGTCTCCGGGTCGACGCGGCCGTGGGAGCCCCCGACCTTCGTGGGATCCGTCGACACCATCCCGTCGTCGCCGAGGAACAGTTCGCAGGGGTCGTAGCCGGGTTTGTCGTGAATGTCGACCGACGTGGCGTACGGCGGACGCGCGTCCGCTTCGTCCGCCTCCCACCAGTAGTAGGCGAACCACGCGTCGGGGTCGGCCACGAGGACGAGTTCTCCCGTGTTCGGGTGGTCGGTGTCCAGTGCCGAGAGGTCGTCGCCGCCGAGCACGCGGTCGACGCCGGGGAGGCCCGCGACGGCGTCCCTCGCGTCGGCGACGGCGTCGTCGTCGACGTACAGGTGGGCGATCTGGTGGTCGGCTAGCGCGAACGCGGCGGAGGAATCGAAGTCGGGGACCGTCCCCCCGTCGGGGTGGTCGACCGTCTCCAGCAGCCCGGCCGCCCGCAGTGCCCGGTTCGGGAACACGGGCGTGTCCACCTCGTGGAAGCCGTACTCGCTGACGACGACGACCGCCGTCTCCGCCCAGCGGTCAGTTCCCCGGAGGAACGCGAGGAACTCGTCGATCAGTTCGTCGACCTCGGTGAGGGCCTCGTCGAACGCGGGGCTCGACGGACCGGTGCGCTGGCCCGCGTAGTCGAGGTGTGGGACGTACGTCCAGAGCAGGTCGGGATCGTACCGCTCGATGCTCTCGCGTGCGGCCGAGAGGATCCAGCGGCTGCTCGCGTCGCTCGCCGCCGGCCCCCAGTAGTTGTGCAACGGGAAGTGCGCGTGCTCCTCCCGCAGCAGGTCGTAGAACTCGTCGGGGTTCGTCCAGCAGTTCATCTCGATGAGGTTGTTGTCCTCGTCCTCGATCGGCTTCGGTGTCACGGCCACGTCGGCCGTGGTGCCGTAGAGGTGCTGGAAGAACAGCACGCCGGTCCGCAGGCCGGCCTCCCGGCCGGTCTCCCAGACCCGACGGCGGTCGCCGACGTCTCGACCCCAGAGTTCGACCGTGTCCGTCTCGCGGTCGTACACGCCGTTGGCGACGTCGCCGTGTGTGCCGGGCGACAGGCCCGACGCGAGCGTCGTCTGCGAGGGGACCGTCACGGCCGGGAACGGCGGGACGAGCCCCGTCGTCGTCCCGTCGTCGAGCAACGTGGCGATCGACGGTGTCCGAGAGAGATGGTCGGGCTGGAGCCCGACGACGTCCAGTACGACGACCCGGTCGGCCGACCGTGCCGCGGTCACTGGTCGCTCTCCTCGCCAGTGCCGACGTCGGCGCTCTCACTACCACCGGCCCCGGCGCTCGCGTCCCCGCCGTCGGTCACCGCCGACGCCTCGTGGTGGGCCTCGACGTACGATTCGAGGGCGGCGAACTGTCGTGAGAGGTCGTGTTCGGCCACGTCCATCGGCTCCTTGAAGAACGAGGCGAGGTGGGTCTGGACGCCGCCCTCGCCGGCCTCGTCGGCGTACGCGACGAGCCGAACGAGGTCGAGAACGAGCGGGGCGGCGAGCGACGAGTCCGCGCCCTGCCACGTGAACTGGAGCGTCATCTCCGTGCCGAGGAACCCCTCGAAGTGGACGTGGTCCCACGCCGTCTTCCAGTCGCCCAGGGAGGGGGTGTAGTCGATGCGGACGCGGTTGTGCATCTCGTCGCCGAGGATGGTCGAGAGGACGTCACCCTTGCTCGCGAGCTTCCCGGCCTTGTTCGCGTCGTCGTCGAGCACGAGGCCGTCGTCGTTGCCGAGGATGTTGAAGCCGTCCCACGACAGCACCCGGAGGTTTCGACCGGCGAACATCGGGCCGAGCGCCGTCTTCAACAGCGTCTCACCGGTCTTGGCGTCGCGGCCGGCGTGCGGAACGTTCTCCCGCGCCGCGAGTTCGCGGAGTCCCCCGAGGTCGCTCCCGGTCGACGGCGTGAAGTTGACGTAGGGGTGGCCGTCGCGGAGGGCGGCGTACGCGTAGAGCGAACTCGCCGGGAGGTCGGGGTCGTCCTCCTCGACGGCCCGTTCGAACGCGTCCAGCGTGTCGTACCGCTCGGGATCCGCGATCGGCGGCTCCGACGAGGCGAGGTTGACCACGACCAGCCGGTCGAGGTCCTCCCCGTCGAGGAACGCCGTGTAGTCCGTGCTGATCCGTTCGACCAGTTCGCTGGCCGTGACGCCCTCGTCGTCGAGGGTATCGCCGTCCGCTAGCGACGCCGCGCTGCCCGTGTTGCGCGTGGTCCCCGCGCGGACGCGCCCGTCGACCGTCTCGAGGTCCTCCTGGACCGTCTCGAACGTCTCCCGGTCGACGATACCGGCCTCCGTGAGGTCGGCAGCGGTCGACGGCATCGGACGCTCGGCGATGTCGTGGCCGGCGAACACGAGGCTGTCGACGGAGACCAGTGGGAGTCGTGCACAGGGGTCTCGAGCGCTCACCATCCCGGTCGTGTCCGCGGTCCCGTGCGCGATCCCTCGCGCACCAGTCACTGCGGTCGTCGCCACGTTGCCCCGGGCACCGACGAGCCAGACGCCTGTCCTGATTCGATCCATACGTACGGACAGTCTTAATCGCTGTTAACAGTACTGGTCGACCCGTTGACGTGAGAACCGCGTCGCGGGATGTCCGACGCACGACACATATTATATCTGTCGACTGTTTTTATTGTCGGAACGATAGACGATGCGCCAACACTATACCGGGTTATTTCCTACTGACAGGTGAGATGCGAGTCATAGACCCTCATGCACACATGACGTCGCGGACCACCGACGACTACCGTGAGGCGCGACGGAGCGGGGTCGAATGCGTGATCGAACCCTCGTTTTGGTCCGGATCCGACAAACTCTATCCTGAGTCGTTCTTCGACTACTTCGAGCACATCATCGACTTCGAGACCGAGCGGGCCGAGCGGATCGCCGGGATGGATCACTACGTCACCATCGCGATCAACCCGAAGGAGGCCGACGACCGCGAGATGGCCGAGGCCGTGATCGATCGGCTCCCCGAGTACCTCGACCGTGACCGCGTCGTCGGCGTCGGCGAGATCGGCTTCAACCTCCAGACGGACGCCGAGGAGTGGGCGTTCCGCGAACAGCTCCGTCTCGCGGAGGAGCACGAGCTCCCGGTCATTATTCACCTCCCGCACACGGACAAGCCGGCCGGCGCCGAACGCACCGTCGAGATCCTCGAAGAGGAGGGTGCCACCCAGGAGCGGATCATCATCGACCACAACGAGCCCGACACGATGGAGTACACCGCCGCGACCGACTGCTGGCTCGGCTTCACCCTCTATCCCGGCAAGATCTCCATCGAGGACGTGATGCCGCTGCTGGAGGAGCACGGCACCGACCGGATGATCCTGAACTCCTCTGCCGACTGGGACGACTCGGATCCGCTCGCCGTCCCGAAGGCCCGGGACGCGATGCTCGACGCCGGATGGGATCGCGAGGTCGTCCGGAAGCTCGTGTTCGAGAACCCGCTCGAGTTCTTCTCACAGGCGGAGAACTTCGAGTACGAGCCATGAGCATGCGGTTCGGCTTCTCGACCAACGCCTACCGGGACTACTCGCTCTCCGACGCCATCGGCAGTATCGCCGACGCGGGGTACGACGGGGTCGAACTCCTGTTCGACGAACCCCACCTCTACCCCCCCACCGCGACCGACGAGGAGTACGACGCGGTGCGGGCGGCGCTCGGTCGCAACGACGTCTCCATCAGCAACTGCAACGCGTTCATGCTGACGGCGATCGAGGGATTCCACCACCCATCGTTCGTCGAGCCAGATCCAGACTACCGACGCAAGCGTGTCGACTACACGCTGGCGGCATTGGACGCCGCCGCGGAACTCGACGCGGGGTACATCTCGATCGAGCCCGGCGGGCCGATCCCCGAGGGGAAATCCCGCGAGTGGGCGATGGAGACGTTCCGTGAGAGCCTGACCGAGGTCGCCGCCCACGCGGAGTCCGTGGGGGTGGACGTGCTGGTCGAGCCCGAACCCGACCTGCTGATCGAGACGTCCGAGCAGTTCCTCGCGCTCATGGACGGCGTCGACTCCGACCGGGTCGGCTGCAACTTCGACGCCGGACACTTCTTCTGTGTGGGCGAGGAGCCTGCGGAGCTGGTCGAGACGCTCGCCCCGTACACGACCCACTACCACCTCGAAGACATCCCCGCGGATCGGACGCACGAGCACACCCAGCTGGGCGAGGGAGCGATGGATATCGACGGGTTCCTGCAGGCGGTCGAGGACTCGGGCTACGACGGGTTCGTCACGGTGGAACTGTACCCGTACCAGGAGACGGCCGCCGAGACGGCGCGCGGAGCGCTGTCGTACCTCCGCGAACACGGGTGGGTCTGACGCGCCGATGACCCTCGGCACGGCGTCGACTCCGGCGGTCGGTGTCCGGCGAACCGCTGCCGACCTCGCGGCCCTCGTGCGCCTCCCGAACCTGTTCACCGCCCCGCCCGATGTCGTCGCGGGCGCCGCACTCGCGGTCGCCGTCGGGGGAGCCGTCGATCCGCTCTCCGTTGCCGGACTCTGCGTCGCCTCGGCGGCGCTCTACGCAGGGGGGACCACCCTGAACGACGTCGCCGACGTCGCGGAGGACGCTCGCGAGCGTCCCGAGCGGCCGATCCCCTCGGGGGCGGTCTCTCGACGAACCGCGGCCGCCGTCGGGACAGGGTTTCTCGGCGCCGGCATCGTCGTCGCGGCCGTCGCCGGCGGCGTCGCAGCCGCCCCGACCGCCGTCGTGCTCGCCGCGGTCGTCGGCCTCTACGATCTCGTCCTGAAGGGTGGTCCCGCGGGACCCCTTGCGATGGGGACGGCGCGGGGGCTGAACGTCGCGCTCGGTCTCTCGGCCGCCGGGAGACTGGCGCTCGATGCTCGCGTCGTGGCCGTCCCGGTGGCGCTCGGCACCTACGTCGCCGCGCTCACCTGGATGGCCGAGAGCGAGACGGGCGACGCCGACCGGACGCCCGTGGCGGTGACCGCGGTGACGGCGGTCCTGCTCGCGGCCGTCGTCACGGCCGTCGTCGGAACGCTCGCGGGCGTCACCGCAGGGGCGCTCGCCGCGGCCGTCGGACTCGGGTTCGTCGTCTGGGTCGGTCGCCCCCTCGTCGGTGCGTACGCCGACCCGACACCCGAGACGATCGGCCCGGCGGTCGGCGCGGCCGTGCTCGGCATCGGAGCCGCGGACGCCGCGGTCGCCGCGGCGGTCGGACCGCTCGGGACCGTCGCCGCCATCGCATTCCTCGTGCCGGCCGTCGGTCTCGCTCGTCGGTTCGAAGTCACCTGAACACCAATGAAACTCGCATTCTCCACCAACGCGTACACGAACTACTCGCTCCCCGAGGCGATCCGTCGGATCGCCGGTCACGGGTACGAGGGAGTCGAACTGCTCGGCGATACGCCACACGCGTACTTCCCCACGTTCACCGCCGAGGACACGAAAGCGGTACAGGACGCACTCGACGAGACCGGCATCGCCGTCTCGAACGTCAACGCCAACACGGCGACGGGGTACTACGCCGACGCGCCTCCGTCGGCGTTCTTCGAGCCGAGCGTCATCAACCCGGATCCGGATCTCCGCGAGTGGCGGGTCGACTACACGAAGCGTGCGGTCGATCTCGCCGAGGCGGTAGACGCACCGGCGGTCTGTCTCGCGAGCGGCCGTCCGCTGCCGGGTACCCTGCCCGACGAGGCGTACGACTACCTCCTCGGCTCGCTCCACGACATCCTCGACTACGCCGAGCCGAGGGGTGTCGACGTCGGGATCGAGTACGAACCGGAACTCCTCGTCGAGTGTACCGACGACGTGCTCGCGCTGCTCGAGGACGTCGGTCGGGACGGGCTCGGGATCAATCTCGACGTGGGTCACGCCGCGGTCTACGGCGAGGACCTGCGCGAGACGATCGAACGAAGCGCAGGCCACATCACGGGCGTCCACCTCGAGGACATCGCCGGCGGCATCAGGGGGAAACACTACCACCTGATCCCGGGCGAGGGCGACCTCGACTTCGAGGTCGTCTTCGACGCGCTCGCCGAGGTCGGGTACGACGGGTTCGTGACCCTGGAGCTCTACACGTACCCCGATGCGCCGGACGACGCGGCCGAACGCGCGATGCGGGCGCTCGAAGGGTACGTCGGGTGAGCGGGCGACGAGCGACACGTCCGTGCCGCCGCGGGCCCCGAACCGTTGCCCCCCGACGGCGTCCACGGAGCCGACGCGGACGAACGGGACGGGGGGACGTCTCCCGACTCTGCTGACGCCTTCCCGGTGACGCGAGCCGCCTTCGAGCGCCTCGCGTCGCCTCACCCGTCCGTGTCCCGTCCGGTCCGGGGTTCGCCTGTCGCCTCCCGGACCTCGTCGCTCCCGTCGATGTCGTCTCCCCCCTGCGTCCCGTCGGCCGAGTCGACGGCGTCCACGTCGCCCGCTAGCCGACGAACTCGGGCCAGCGAGTCCGCTTCGTCCGGCGGCTTCTCGCGGATCGCGACCAGCCGGGGGAAGCGGAGGGCGTAGCCGACGTCGTACGTCTCCGAGCGCTGTATCTCCTCGTAGCCGACCTCGAGGACGAGCCCGGGTGCGATTCGAACCGTCTTGCCGGACGTCGATTCGATGGCTGGTTCGAGTCGCTCGGTGAGCTCGGCGAGCGTGTCGTCCGTGATGCCGGTCGCGACCTTGCCGACCGGGGCGAACGTCCCGTCGTCGAGACGGACGGACACCTCGAACGTCCCGAGGAACGAGGCACGCCGGCCCTCGCCCCACTCGGCACTGGTCACGACGAGGTCGAGGGTGTCGACGGCGGGCTTGCGTTTGAGCCACTGTTTCCCCCGGCGACCGGGCGTGTACGCCGCCTCCGGGTTCTTGAGGACGATCCCCTCGTGGCCCGCCGCGAGCGCCCGCGCCTCGTGCCGTTCGATCGTCTCGTGGTCCGACGCGAGCGTCAGGGTCGAGACGGGACCCCGACCGACACGGGCCGGGTCGTCGTCGGGTCTTCCGCGGACCGGATCGTCGTCGGGCGTGCCACGGGTCGAGTCGTCCGGTGTACTGTCGTCGGGTACGTCACCGTCGGCGGGTGCGTCACCGTCGTCGCGGTCCACGACGCTCGTCAGCCGGGCGTGTCGCGTCTCGAACGGTGCGTCGAGGAGGTCGTCGCCGTCGGCGTGGAGGCAGTCGAACAGGCGAAGCTCGACGACGACGTCCTCACGCGCCCGGTCGACGTCGTGTTTCCGGCGGAACCGGCGGAGGACTTCCTGGAAGGGGAGCGGTGCGCCCTCGTCGTCGACCGCGACGACCTCGCCGTCGAGGATCACCGGACAGTCGAGGCCCCGGTCGGCGAACTCCGTCAGTTCGGGCAGTGCATCCGTGACGTCGGCCATGTTCCGCGAGAACGCCCGCGTCTCATCGCCGTCGTAGTGGAGCTGGACCCGCGCACCGTCGAACTTCGTCTCGACGCCGACGGTGCCCCAGCCGTCGAGCGCCTCCGCCGCCGTCCCGGCCTGGGCGAGCATCGGCTGGATCGGTCGGCCCACCGCCAGCCGCATCGCCGCCAGTCCCGCCGTGGCCTCGTCGCGAGCGACGCGGGCCACCTCGCCGTAGTCGTTCGACACCTGGAGGGCGCGCTCGACTGTCGCCGCCTCGACGTCGAACGCCGCGGTGATCACGTCGCGGACGGTGCCCGCCCCGACGCCGACGCGCATCTCGCCACGGACGAGCCGTGCGAGGTACCGCGCCTCCGTCGAGGAACACCGGTTGAACAGCCCGAAGAGGTGGTCGTCCTTCCGTGACTCGCTGCCGGGGCCCGAGGCGGCGGCGAGGTCGCGGAGCGTCTCGTCGACCGCCTCGACGGTGAGCGCCGCCGTGTCGCCGTCCGTGAACGCGCCGAGGCCGCGCTGACTGCCGAGGTCGAGGGCGGCCGCGACGTCACCGACGTCGCCCGTCCCGGCCACCCGCGTCTCGACGTCGTCGTCGGTGACGTTCGGTCCCGCCGCGCGGGCGAGCGCCGCGTACAGGAGCCGTGGACCGACGTCGAGCGTCGTGGCGTCCCAGGCGGGGAAGACGCGTCCCTGAACGAACCGCGCGACCGCCGGGAGGTCGTCACCCGCGTCGGCGAACAGGTCGGCCACCGCGGCCGTGGTCTCGGTGTCGGCCGACAGCGTCTCGATCGCGGCGAGCCGCTCGCAGAACGCGTCGAACCGCATCGACTCCTGCCGTCGAGTCATCGCTCCACCCTCCGGCGGGCGACGGATAAACCCTTCCGGGATGCGGCGCGTTCAAGAGGCCCCGGTCTGAACCCTGGGGTATGACTGCCGACCTCGCCGAGCGCGTCAGGGAGGTGCTCGACGTGGACGCCGAGGCGTTCGAGGCGCAGGCCAGGGCCGACGCCGAGGTCGTCAAGGAGGGACTCCACGAGGGAGTGTTCGACAACCACCAGGCGATCGTCGGGTTCGAGTACGAGTTCTACGCCGTCGCCGACGGGCGCTGGCGTGCGGACGACGAGGCGTACACGCTCACCCGGGTGCCACGTCGGCTCCTCGAACTCATCGGCTTCGAGAAGGAGCTGGGCCTGCACAACGCCGAGATGACCACGTCGCCCCAGCCGTTCTCGGCGTACGGGTTGCGAGCGGTGGAGTCCGAGGTCAAAGCACGCCTCGCCGCCGCGCTCGACTGCGCCCGTGCGGAGGGGATGCGTCTCGTGAGCGACGCGCTCTGGACGATCCCCCCGGCGGGCGAGACCGCACGGAGCTACCTCTCGAACGCCGTCGAGGTCGACGGGATCCAGATCGCGACGAACATGAGCGACGCCGTCCGCTACCACGCGATGGCGAACGGCCCGAACGCGCCCGACCAGATGGGCGTCGACGCCCCGTACGTCTCGTTCGACGCGCCGACAGTGATGCCCGAGAGCCTCATCACGTCGATCCAGCCCCACTTTCAGGTCGCGCACGCCGGGGACCTCCCGCAGTACTTCGCGTACGCCCTCCGGGTGGCGGGGCCGTTGCTCGCGCTCGGAGCCAACTCGCCGTTCTTCCCCCCGGACCTCTACGATCCCGACGCTACTCCCGACGAGATCCTCGCCGACGGCCACGACGAGAACCGCATCGCGGTGTTCGAGTCGGTGCTCAACGCCGACGACGCCGAGAAGGTCCGGTTCCCCCGCGACGTCGAGACGGTCGAGGAGGCGGTCGACCGCGTGGCGAGCGACCCGAGCGTCGTCCCGATGTCCGTCACGCGCGGCGACCGCTACGACGACCGGTTCGCCACCCTCCGTCGGAAACACGGGACGTTCTGGCGGTGGGTCCGCCCGGTGTTCGACGGTCCCACGCGATCGGAGGCGAACGCGCGCATCGAGTTCCGCCCCATCGGAGCCCAGCCCACCGTCAGGGACTCCATCGCGTTCCAGGCGGCCTTCGCCGGGCTGATGGAGAGCCTCCCGCGACGCGCCCACCCGGTCGAGTCGCTGTCGTGGGAGACGGCGAAGGAGAACTTCTACGCCGCCGCACGCGAGGGGCTCGACGCCGACCTCACGTGGGTGACGAACGCCGGCGAAACCACGACGAACGCGGGCGATCTGTTCGCGGACGTCCTCGCACACGCCGCCGACGGGCTCGAGTCCGCGGGCTGTACCGAAACGGAGGCGGCGTACTACGTCGATCCCCTCCGAGCGCGGGTCGAGACGGCCACGACGCCCGCCGCGTGGAAGCGTAGCGAGGTCCGGCGACGACTCGACGACGGCGACCCGTTCGCCGAGGCCGTCACCGGGATGCAGCGGACGTACGTCGAGCGCCAGAAGGAGACCCTGCTCGAGGGCTGCTTCACCGACTGGCTCTGAACCGTGGTGGGTCAGTCTCGGGGTGACGCTTCCCGGGCGGCGTGAACCGTCCTGGAGGGTGTGAGCCTTCTCGGAGGCGTGAACCGGTCCGTGACGTCGACGCCAGCCCTCGGTGTGTTTACAGTAGCTCGGACCGAAGGATCGGTATGCCGAAGTCGCCCGCAACCGCACTCGACCAGGCCGAGATCGACGCGTTCCTCGAGAGTCAGACGACGGGAACGCTCTCGTTCGCCAAGGAGAACGACTCGTACGCCATCCCGGTCGGCTACACCTACGCACCGGAGGAGACCGACGTCTACTTTCGGCTCGGCTACGCGCCCGGAAGCCGCAAACGGGAGTACATCGAGGCGACCGACGAGGCGACGTTCGTCGTCGCCGCCGAGACGGCCGACGGCTGGAAGAGCGTCGTGGCACGCGGTAGACTCGAACACAGGAACACCGTCGAAGACCTCGCCCGACACCGAACGTCCAGTCAGTCCGTCAGCGACGCGGATCGTGAGTTCCAGATCCCGTTTTACCACGTCTTCGAGACGCCGTCGGAGATGGTGTTCGCGCTCGTCCGACTGAAGGTGCACGAACTCACGGGCGTCAGGGAAGCGGCAGGAAATCGCTGACTCCGGAGCGTTCGACAGTAGACACGGGAAGGCCGGTCCAGCGCACGCGGACGGCGCGCTGCAGGGTGGTCGTCGTGGACGGCGAGAACGACGCCCTCTGTCCGTTCGGCGACGGGCCGAGACGGGGGCGACCCCGTGGTGCCGCTCTACAGGACCTCTTCGAAGTCCTTGTGCCGAGTGACCTCGACACCCTCGTCGGTGACGACGGCGACGTTGATGCCGTTGCCGGAGGCGAGGTCGCGCTCGACGGCGCTCTTGATGGCGCGGGCGGCGACGGTCTTGGCCTCCTCGATCGAGAGTTCGCCGGAGTACTCCTGTTCGAGCACGCCGAGCGCGTACTGGCTGCCCGAGCCGGTGACCGTGTACTCCTCCTCCGTGGTCCCACCGAGGGGGTCGATGCTGTAGATGTGTGAGCCCTCGTCGTCGACACCACCCAGAATGGGCTGGACGATGAGGAACGCCCCCGACCGGAGGAAGTTCGCCGTCAGGGTAGACAGCGCCTGCATCGTCATGTCCTCGCCGCGCCGGGATTCGTAGAGGCTCACCTCGGCCTTGAGCGAACGGATGAGCGACTGTGCCGCCGACACGGAGCCGGCGATGGTGAGCGCACCGGTCGGGTGGATCTCCTCGACCTTCTGGACGTCCTTCGAGGCGACCATGTAGCCCGCGCTGGCTCGCATGTCGGTCGCGAGCACGACGCCGTCTTCGGTCTGCAGACCGACCGTCGTCGTCCCGGTCTTCATCTCGTTGGTCTCGTCCGACTGCGCCGAACGGCGCTGGTCGGCGTTGGGGAACTCGCCGAGTTCCGGCCCGAACACCGGCCGGTTACCGCCCAGTCGAGAGTCGTGCCCGTCGGAGAAGTCGTCGTGGGTAGGCGTACGCATTGACGGTCATAACAGTCCGGCGCTGATAAATGCAGCCCTTCCCCCCGCCGTTGCCGCCTCGCCCGCCTGCAGCCGAGAACACCACGACGGCGGTCGCCTCTGCGGAGTCTCGGCTGGTAGAGTGACGTGCTCGACCGCCGCGGCGCTCGTCGTCCGTGACTGCCGTTGAGAACGATCCGTCTCGGGCGATTACCGTGCGTCGACCTCGGCGGCCACCTCGGAGTACGCGTCGTCGAGCGTCCGGACGAGGCGGCCGAACGGGAGCGTCACGCCCAGCCGACGAGCGAGCAGCGCGACGGGCATCAGGGCGATGCCCACGAACACGGCGAACTGGTACGCGACCAGCAGGCCAGCACGGTAAGCGGTTTCGATCATCTGCGTACCAAGGCCCGAGGGACTCCAGTATATAAATACTCCGGTCCGGAATCCCGGAGCACCCCCTCGCTGTCTTGCGGTTTCTCCCGAACAGGGGTCGACCCCAAGACGTTCTGATTATCATGAATGAGTTGCGTAGGGGGACGGTGCCCCACGCCGAATACACTCGTAAGTTATGAGCGTAATCGGCAGGACGTGCGCCTCTGTCACGCCGTGAAAACGGCCCCCGATCGACGCCGCGACCGTCGCGTCGACCGCTCGTGGCTGACAACGCCTGTCACCCGGCGGGCGAACCGCAAGAGACGAAAGCCCGACTCCCCTCTTCGGGGATATGAGCAACTATCTCGTCGCGCTCGAGGCCGCGTGGCTGGTGCGCGACGTCGAGGACGTCGACGACGCGATCGGCGTCGCGGTCAGCGAGGCTGGTAAGCGGCTGAACGAACAGGACAAGGAGTTCGTCGACGTGGACGTCGGCGTCACCGGCTGCCCCTTCTGCGGCGAGGGGTTCGACTCGGCGTTCATCGCCGCGAACACGGCGCTCGTGGGCCTCGGGCTCGAGATCGAGGTGTTCAACGCCGACGGCGAACAGCACGCCGCCCGGATCGCCAAGAGCGAGGTCGGCGGGGCGCTCCGCGACGTTCCGCTGTCGGTCATCGACATCGTCGAGACCGAGGCCGGGGACGGGGACGACGAACGCGACTGACGACCGGGCGCAACCAAAGCTTTTAGTCATTACTTCTGGTTATAACTGTGTATGGAACTCCCGACACCGCAGGAACTGAAAGACCGGCGGGAGTCGCTCGACCTGACGCAGAGCACGCTCGCGGAGATGGCGGACGTCTCCCAGCCGCTGATCGCCCGCATCGAGGGCGACGACGTCGACCCCCGACTCTCGACGCTCCGGCGCATCGTCGACGCGCTCAACGAGGCCGAGGGCGAGGTGGTTCGGGCGGCGGACGTGATGAACGAGCACGTCGTGTCGGTCTCGCCGGACGACTCCGTGCGCGAGGCGCGCGATCGGATGCTCGACGAGGGGTTCTCGCAGTTGCCCGTCATCCGTGACGGCCGCCCACGGGGGTTCATCTCGAACAGCGACATCCGGCACGTCCACGAGGACAACGTGGCCGATCTGCCGGTCGCCGAGGTGATGCGCGAGTCGTTCACGACGGTAGAACCCGACGCCACGCTCGAGGAGGTCGACAGCTACCTCGACCGCCACGACGCAGTCCTCGTGATGAAGGACGGCTCGACCGTCGGGATCATCACCGACGCCGACATCGCAGCGCAGATCCCGTAGCCGGACGTCCGTGGCGACCGCGGCGGCCCGGCGGTGTTCGCCATCGCGCGTCCGATCCTCCGATTCGGACGGGCGCCGAACCGTCAGACTCCGTCGGCGTCTCGGTCGCGACACACACGATTCGACGGAACCGAACGGCCCGTGTCGCCAGCTACAGGTCGAGCCCGCGGACCGAGACGCTCGCGTCGCCGGCGGTGACCGCCTCGACGTGCCCGATCACCCGGCCCTCGGTGGCGTCGGCGAGCGCCTCGGCGTCCGTCGGTGGGAGCGCGCAGACGAACCCCGTCCCCATGTTGAACGTGCGGTGCATCTCCTCGGCGGAGACGTTCCCTTCCTCCTGAACGAACGCGAACACGGAGTGCGGCTCGAAGGGGTCGTCGACGACGTAGCGGAACGACCCCATTCGCGTCAGGTTGGTCCACCCGCCGCCGGTGACGTGCGCGGCGGCGTGGACGCCGTGGGTTCGCATCGGGTCCAGGAGGTGTGTGTAGAGCTGCGTCGGTTCGAGCAGCGCCGCGCCGACGCTGTCGTAGTCGGGCTCGTCCGCACGCTCCCCCGCGTACGGGTAGGGGTCGGTGTACTCGTGACGGCGGGTGGCGGCCTCGCGCACCAGGGTGAGCCCGTTCGAGTGGATCCCCGACGAACGGAAGCCGACGATGGCGTCGCCCACCTGCGCCTCGCCGGGGAAGAGCGCGTCCTTCGGCGCGAGTCCCGCGGCGGTCCCCGCGAGATCGAGACCCCGAACGACCTCGGGCATCACGGCCGTCTCGCCGCCGACGAGCGCGACGTCGGCCGCCTCGGCTCCGCGCTTGAGCCCCTCGCCGATCTGCGCCGAGAACGTCTCGTTCGGCTCGTCGACCGCGAGGTAGTCGACGAACGCCACCGGTCGGACGCCGGCGGCGACCATGTCGTTGACGTTCATCGCGATGCAGTCGATCCCCACGGTCGAGTAGTCGCCGAGCGCCTCGGCGACGAGGAGCTTCGTGCCGACGCCGTCGGTCGCGAGCGCGAGGTAGCGGTCGCCGATGTCGAGCAGGCCGGCGTAGTCGCCGGCACCCGCGTCGCCAGCGGCCGACACGAGCGCCGCCGTCGCCGCCTCGCTCGCCGCGATGTCGACGCCCGTCTCGGCGTACGTCAGTCCCTCCGCGTCCTCGTCGACGTCGTCCGTCCGCCGGTCGGCGTTCTCGTCGACGTCGTCCGTCCGCCGGTCGGCGTTCTCGTCGACATCGTCCGCGCCGCCGTCTGGCCGGCGCGTCGGATCGGCAGTCATGTCCGAACGCACCCGCGGACCGGTCAAGAAGCCCCCGGTTGCCGGCTCGGGCGGGACGACGGCGAGCGCGGCTCCGGATCGGGCGAAAAAGACTCAGAAACGTCGATAAACGGTTTCGAGGCCGCTGAAACGTTCGTAAAATATCGAACCGGGCGCGTAAACAGTGCCCTCGACCGGTGAACAGTCCGCAATTCGAGTGAAGACGACTCAACGCTCTGCGCCTTATATGGGGGTCACTGTCCATACGTTCAGGTGCCCATGTCCGGTGCACACTCCCAGTCCCCGCGTCTCCGGCGCGTCGGCACGACCGCCCTCGAAACGCTCTCCACCCTCGCGACCGCGACAGTTCGCACGCTCGCGTTCTGGCTCGCGGTCGTCCTCCCGCTGGCGTACCTCCCCCTCCTCGCCGGCGGCATCACCGGCGGCGAACTGGTCCCCTTCGTCGCCCTCCTCGCCGCGAACGTCGTCGCCCTGCTGCTCGGGCACGACTACGCCCGCTGACCCCGTCCCCACCTGACAGACGGCTCGGCCCTCCACACGGCCCCCACCTGACAGACGGCACGGCCCTCCACACGGCCCCGACACCTGACAGACGGCACGGCCCTCTACACGCGCCCCACATGGGCTCCGGGTTCTCGTCCGTCGGTCCCGTCCCACCGACTTCGCGGCGAGTGAGACGACGGCGACAGGAGTGAGACGGCGACGAAGAACGCGGTCGCGTGCGCCCGGCGTGCGGAAACGAACAGACGTCTGAGCGGCGCGCGCAGGTATCGTCTTCGTGAGCGGGGCGAACGAGCG
Organism: Salinigranum salinum; assembly: GCF_009176545.1. GTDB lineage: Archaea > Halobacteriota > Halobacteria > Halobacteriales > Haloferacaceae > Salinigranum > Salinigranum salinum. Next base: position 1,834,316 of record NZ_VTOJ01000001.1, read on the forward strand.
GCTCTGAGCGGCCGTGTCGCTCCGGTGTGCAGTGTTCGCACTCCGTGCGCGAGCACTCGGCCGGGGAGGACCGAACCCGTTCACCGCACCCGTGCACTGCTCGGTCGCCCGGTTCGCGACTACCGTCTCGGATCGGCGTCGACGCGCCTCGGGCAGACAGCTACGACAACCGGTCGGTAGACGGAATCTCCCGGCGTGCTCGACGGCGTCCCGTCACCCCGTCGCTCCCCGGATCAGAAGCCGACGCCGAAGACGAACACCACGACGACCGCGACGACGAGGCTCGGGACGAAGGCGGCGACGAAGACGGGCGTGCTCCAGTCGAGCACCGTGCGGCCGTCGAGCGCCCCGAAGGGGATCAGGTTGAACGCCGCGAGGAAGAGGTTGATCGCGAGCCCGCGGCCGCCGAGGAGGCCGACGAACTCCGACCCGGTGAGGACACCCACCGCGAAGACCGGCACGAACAGGACCGCGAGCCCGATGTTCGCGAGGGGGCCCGCGAGCGCGATGAGGCCGTGTTCGCGGTCAGAGAGCACGCCGCGGTGGTAGACCGCCCCCGGAGCGGCGAAGATGAAGCCCGCGAGCGCGCTCACCACCGCGAGGAACAGCATCCCGTAGTCGGCGCGGAACTCCGCGATCTGTCCGAAGCGGACGGCGACGACCTTGTGGGCGAGTTCGTGGAGCAGGAAGCCGACGCCGGCGGTGAGGAGGCTCACGACGACCGCGGCGGTGAAGCCACCGCCCGAGAGGAGCGCGAGCAGGCCCCGGCCGCCACCGGCGAAGAAGACCGCGAAGGCGACGCCGAGGGCGATCCACGCGACCGCGAGGTCGCGCAGTTCGCGGTCCGAGAAGCGGAGTTCGCGGGCGAGGCTCACGTGACGGCCCTCCAGAGCAGGTCGGCGCTGTTCGACGCGCCGTCGAGCATCAGGCGCGTGACGGCGTCGACGCCGCCGAGATCCGCCGCGAACAGCGGCAGGACGTAGGCGACGAACAGCAGGCTGGCGACGATGCTTCCGACGTTGGTCATCGCGACGACCATGATGAGTTTGAACAGGGGGACGTCGAACATGTCGGAGACGATGGCTCCGATGGCTCTCTCCTCGTCCGAGAGGAGGTCGTTGAGTCGGCCGATGTCGGTCACGTTCACGGGTGTGTGCCGCAGCTCCATGTAGCCGGTGAACCAGCCCGGCGCGAGCAGCGGGTTGACCGAAGTGAGCCACGCGACCGCCCCGCCGACGAGCGCCGAGAGCCACCGTGCACCCGCGGCCCGGGCGAACGCCGCGGCGAAGACGCCGTTGATGACGAACCACGCGGCGAACACCCGCAGCAGGAAGCCGTTACGGACGCCGGCCATCGCCAGCAGGACGAAGAAGCCGACGAACACGACCGTGAGCCCCACGCCGACGATCTTCCCCCACGGGATCCCCCGCGTGGAGGGCTGGCCGACGAGCGACTCCATCGGCGGGAGCGTCTCCGGGTTCGCGAGGTACGACTCGATGCCGGCGCGGTGGCCGGCCCCGACGACGGCGACGACGTGCGCCCCCTGCTGTCGGAGCGCGACCAGCTGGTGGGCGATGTACGCGTCGCGTTCGTCGATGAGCGCCTCCGCGCCCCCCGGCGAGAAGGCGCGGAACTCCTCCATCATGACGCTCACCACGTCGGCGTCGGTGAGGTCCTCGATGTCGAACTCCTCGACCTCGTCGTACGTACCGAACCCCAGTCGATGGGCGACGAGGCCGCCGAACCCGCCGACGGTGACGCCGAGGCCGATCCCGATCGCGAGGCTCCCGACGGCCCGGACGAGGAACGGGCTCATGCGGTCGACCAGCGGGGCGGCGAGACCGAGGCCGACGCCGGCGACGAGGCCGACCGCGAGGCCGCCGCCGACCGCGAGATACAGGTCGTCGTCGCCGTCGAGCGAACCCGCCGCGAGCGTCCGGAGCACGAGGCCGGTCGCGACGGCGAGGACGACCCCGCCCGTCACCCGACCGAGGACGAAGGGGGTGACGCCGACGCTCCCCCCGAACAGCCCGACGACGGGGCCGACGAGGACGCCGACGAGGATGCCGAGGACCAGCCCGACGGCGCGGGCGTCCGAGACGCCGAAGACGAGTCCGCCGGCCATCCGGAGCTTCTCGACGACGGACATCCGCGCCCAGAACCGCTGGATGGTTGTCTGGATGTCGCGGTCGACGAGCGCGACGTCGATCTCCGACTCTTCGGCGGTCTCGACCGCGGCGAGCATGTCCGCGCCCGGCGAGATGTCGAACTTCTCGCCCAGCTGTGCCTGCACGTACGAGAGCATCCAGTAGGCGATGAACTGGAAGACGGTGTTTCCCTTGAGGAGGTCGCCGGGCTCGATGTCGTCCGGGGTGCCGCCTTTCAGCTGACGGTAGCGCCCCTCGTCGAGTTCGACGGCCACGACGTCGGGGCGCTCGCGTCGGATGGTCTCCTCGACTTCGGCCACGCTGTCCGCGGAGACGTGTGCGGTGCCGACGACTTGCACGCGTCCCTGCGGCGACGGGGCCGCGTCCTGACTCATTGCCGGGTTTTTCCGGTGGCCCCTCATACGCTTGTCGGTGCGCGTGAGAACGTGTCGCGTGCCACGGGTGCACTCGGCGGCGAGAGCGGTCGGGATCCCGCCCTCGTCCGCGCCAACGACGTCGACGTGGCTGCTGGCATCCGGAGACTCCCGGGACGGCAACCCCTATAACGCGCCCGGACGACCCCGGCGGTATGAATCTCGACGCACACGCGCCGACCGCGCGACACGAGACAGCCCTCGCCTGCGTCCGGGCCGGTATCGAGGCCGCCCACCCCGAGCGCGTCCTCGAATCGGCGGTCTCGATCGTCGACGCGGGCGGGAGCGGCGGGACCGGCGGCGGGGAGAGGACAGGCGGCGAACGCCTCCGCGTCGCCGACGCCGACTACGGCCTGACCGCCTTCGATCGCGTGGTCGTCGTCGGCGGGGGGAAGGCCGCCGCCGGCGTCGCCGAAGCGCTCGAACGCGTGCTCGGCGACCGCATCGACGCCGGCGCGGTCGTCACCTACGACCCGGGGACGGGCGACCGCATCGACCACCTGCCGGGCTCGCACCCGGTCCCCTCCGAGGAGGGCGTCGAGAGCACCCGACGCGTCGTCGACCTCCTCGCGGGAGCCGACGACCGGACGCTCGTCCTCGCGGTCGTCACCGGCGGGGCGAGCGCGCTGTTGCCCGCGCCGGCCGAGGGAATCGCGCTCGCGGACCTCCAGCAGACCACCGAGGCGCTCCTCGACAGCGGCGCGGACATCGGCGAGATCAACGCCGTCCGCAAACACCTCTCCACGCTGAAAGGCGGGGGCCTCGCGCGCGCTGCCGCACCCGCGACGATCGTCTCGCTCGTCTTCTCCGACGTCGTCGGCAACGATCTGGGCGTCATCGCGTCGGGTCCGACAGTCCCGGACGAGACCACGTACGCCGACGCGCTCGCGGTGCTCGACCGGTACGACCTCACGGTCCCCGAGTCGGTGCGCGAGCGACTGGAACGCGGTGACGCCGGCGAGGTCGCCGAGACGCCGAAAGCCGGCGACCCGATCTTCGACCGGGTCGACAACCACGTGCTCGCCGACGGCTTCACCGCGCTGGACGCGGCCAGGATCGTGGCCGAGGAACGGGGGTACGGGACGTGTGTGCTCTCCTCGCGAATCCGCGGTGAGGCACGCGAGGCGGCCAAGAGTCACGTCGCCGTCGGCGAGGAGGCGCTCGCGACGGGCAACCCCGTCTCCCCACCGGCGGTGGTGCTCTCGGGCGGCGAGACGACGGTCACCGTCCGCGGCGACGGCGACGGCGGCCCCAACCTCGAGTACGCGCTCGCGGCGGCCCTCGAACTCGACCGGGTGGCGGGCCACGCCGTGCTCGCGAGCGTCGACACCGACGGCAAGGACGGGGGAACGGACGCCGCGGGGGCCGTCGTCGACGAGACCACCCTCGAGAGACGCGAGGACCGGGCGGCGGCACGCGACGCGCTAGCGCGCAACGACGCCCTCCCGGCGCTCGACGACCACGACTGTCTGATCCGGACGGGGCCGACCGGGACGAACGTCAACGACCTGCGGGTGCTGGTGGTCGACGGGAACTGAGTGGCTGGCGGCGAGCGTTCGCTCCCGACGTCGGGGGACGGAGCCGCCATTGCCGCGGTACGGAACCGTCACTTCCGCGGGGCGGAGAACGCCCGATCGCACGCGTCACAGCCGTAGACGGCGTCGCGGCCGCGGTTGCGCTTCTGCTCGGTCCGCACGCTGCCGCAGTACGGACAGATCAGACCGTCGTCTCGCAGTATCATCGGAAGCGTCCGGTCGACCGGGAGGGACTCGACCGGTATGTAACTACGGATATTCCGCGACGAGAGGCAATCCCGACTCAGTATACGTCGCGGGGACCGACACCGCAGCGACGGGGCGACCCCCGACGGGGGAGTCGACCGGGCGGTCGGTTCCGGCCCCCCGGACGACCAACAAGGCTGTACCCCTCCGCGACGAACAGGGCGCATGGCTCGGCTGTTGCCCTCCCGTTCCGACGCGACCGCGGCCGACGACGCCACCCCGCGGGTGATCGGTCTCGACTCCGACGACGCCGACGACCTCATCGGGGCGCTCTCCTCGGGGACCGCGCGTCGCATCCTCTCGACCCTCCACGAGGAGCCCGCGTCGGCGTCCGAGGTCGCCGACCGGGTCGACACCTCGCTGCAGAACGTCCAGTACCACCTGGGTCGGATGGACGGCGCCGGCCTCGTCGAGGTCGTCGACACCGTCTACTCCGAGAAGGGACGGGAGATGAAGCTGTACGCCCCGACCGACCGGCCGCTGGTCGTCGTCGCCGGGCGCGAGTCCGAGACGGAGGGGCTCCGGGCGGTGCTGAGCCGCCTCGTGGGGGCCGTCGGGGTGCTCGCGCTGGTGAGCGTGCTCGTCCAGTTGCTCTTCGGCGGGGCTTCGACCGGGGCCGGAGGTGCGGCGAGCGCTGACGGCGCAGAGGCCGTCCGCGTCACCGCCGAGGCGACCGCGACGAGCGCGGCGTCCGGGCTCCCGCCTGGGCTCGTCTTCTTCTGCGGGGGTCTGGCGGTGCTCGTCGTGGGGTTCGCAGTCTGGTACGTCCGGGCGCGTCGCGGCGAGGAGTAGCTATTCATACCTACACGTCAAAGGAAGCGATATGAACCACGAGGCCGAGGTGCGGGGGATCGGCGTCGGGATGAGCGACGACGGCTCGAACGTGCCGGCGGTCATCCTCTCCGCGCGCGAGGAGTACCTGCCGATCGTCATCACGACGGATCAGGCGCAGGCGATCCAGCTCGCACTCTCGGGCGAACCGTTCGAGCGACCCCTCACCCACGACCTCCTCGTGGACATGGTGACGGAGTTCGGCGGCGCGATCGACTCCGTCCGCATCGACGACCTCGCCGACGGGACGTTCTACGCGAAGGTCGACGCCGAACAGTACAACGACGGCGAGCCACGCAAGTTCGTCTTCGACGCCCGCCCCTCCGACGCCGTCGCGCTCTCGGTCCGCGTCGACTGTCCCATCTACATCTCCGACGCCGTGCTCGACCTGGCCGGCCAGCCCCCGTCGCGCTTCGACGTCGAGGACGACGAGGACGACTTCGCCCGCTGAACGCGTGGTCGGCGCTGCGCTCTTTCCGACCTGTGGCACCGAACTCGACCAGCGTCACGTCGACGGGCACGACCGCGAGGTCGACCACGCCCGACAACCGGCCTCTCGCTGAGCCGACCCGTGGAGGCGTGTGAGGCTCACGTTTCAAGACCGGGGCGAACTTCGCCTCGCACATGGCCGACGAAACGGCGACGCTGGCGGAGTCGCACACCGAGATGACCGAGTACCTGCTCCCGAACGATACGAACAACCTCGGACGGGCGCTCGGGGGGGCCGTGCTCCACTGGATGGACATCTGCGGTGCGATCGCGGCGATGCGCTTCTCGAACCGGCAGGTGGTCACCGCGTCGATGGACCACGTCGACTTCATCTCGCCGATCGATCTCGGTGAGGTCGTCGTGATCGAGGGCTACGTCTTCAACGTCGGACGCACCAGCATCGACGTGAAGGTCGACGTCCGGGCGGAGAACCCCCGGACGGACGACGAGCGGGAGACGACCACCTCCTTCTTCACCTTCGTGGCACTCGACGACGACGGGACACCGACGGCGGTGCCGCGACTGGCCTGTCCGACCGACACCGAACGCGACCGCCGTGCGGAGGCGATCGCCGAACGACAGGCACAGCTGGAAGCCGTCGTCGAACGGATGGACGGCTGAGACGCCGGTGCCCACGGACGGGGCGGGTCTGGGCGGGAACCGACCGCGCTGTGCCGTCGTGGTGTCCGTCGCGCCACCGAGCTCGACCCGTTCGACGAGGAACACGCTTTACTGGCGTGCCACCGGACTCCACCTATGCTCGACGTCCCCACGCCGGAACCGCCGACGCTGAACCAGGTCGATCCCAACGAGTACGACGACGCAGAGGTCGGCGGCGACGACTACCACCGCGACGACCTCGAACGCTTCCTCCACGACGGCGCGTGGGCGGAGGCCTTCGCGGAGTGGGCCGAGACGAGCGACCTCTCGACGGAGGAGTGGGCCATCGTCGAGGAACTCGACCTCGTCTCGCACTTCGACTTCTTCTGGGACTCCTTCGCCGACCGAGTCGGCTACCACGCGCCCGGCCTCCCCGAGGACTGGAAGGAGCGCGAGATCCACCCCGACCTGACCTCCTGGGGGCAGGTGTCGGGCATCAACGCCGGGCTCACGGAGCTGGGCCAGGTCGTCTGCGACGTGCTCAAGGACGAGTACGTCGACTGGGAGTCGGAGTACGAGGCACCCGACGATCTGCCGGACTTCTCGTGACGACTCTGAACTCAGATCTGATACTTAACGCGGCACCGTTATATTCTCGGATAAGAGACTGTCGGTCGAGATGGCTACTTCGGCATCGGCCGACCGGACGACCGAACCGTTTCGAAGCCAGTTCACCGAGACGCTCGATTCGGCGACGTTTCCGATGCACGGGCCGGCCGACCTGCTGTCGGTCATGGCGAACGGACAGGACGTGTTCGTCGTCGGCGGCGTCGAACTGGTCGCGCTCGAACTGGCACTCGCCTGTGGGGACTACCTCTCGTTCCCCTACGAGTCAGGTGACGACCTCGTCGAGGACGTCACGTCCGCGCTCCAGCAGACGTACCAGTCGTAGTTCGGCCAGCACCGAACCGACAGGTCGCGTCGAGTGAACAGAGCTTTCCTCCGGTCGTTCGAACGGCGGACTGATGCGCCGCAGAGCCCTCCTTTCGACCGTCGCGTTCACCACCACCGCTGCCACCGCCGGCTGCCTCGGAGACGTCCGCCAGCGCCTCTCCGGTCCGATCCGGTTCGACCACGCGAGAGGTCGTATCCACGACGCCAGCCAGTCGTTCGTCCGTGGCGGCCTCGGTGGCTCCCCGACCGAAGACCAGTACGCCGCCTGGCTCTTCACGAGTGCTCCGTCGTCCGACGTCGCCGTGTTCACCGACGCACTGGGGTTGGAGACACGGCGGGAGTGGGACAACGAGGTTCACAACGAGAACTACGACGCCGGATTCGTCCTCCTCGCACAGGTACGAACCGGGCGCGAGCACGCGAGGAGGCTCGGGCCGGTCCCGTACATCTGTGACCCGGCGTGGACCGGCTGGCGGCGGGCTCGCGTGCCGCTGTCACTCGATCCCGCGAACCTCGAGACGGACGAACTCGCCGGCGCCGACGGAGTGGTCGCGACGCTGGCCGCCTACGTGACTGCTCCCGAGGCCCCACGAGCGGCGACGGTCCCGTTCCTCTCGACAGGAGCGGACGCCTGTGAGGCGGCGAACGCGACGCTGACCGCCGAGTCGTGGTCGCCCCCGTAGCGGACCACCGCGCGACGACTGTCCGGGCCCGTGACCGCAGACAGTGGTAGCACGACTCGTGCAATCACGGTGATAGGTGGGTCGAATTTGGGAAAAGCCTCTTTTTTACATCGTCCTCCGTCGCGGTTGAGGACATGATAGACAAGTCACGCAGAGACGTGCTTCGGACGCTCGGGGGCGTCGCAGTGGTCGGCGGCCTCGCCGGCTGCTCGTCGAATCAGAATGGCTCCGGCGGATCGGCCGGCGGCGAGTCGACGGAGACGGCCACGGCGACACCGACCGAGACGGAGACGGAGATGGAGACGGAAACCGAGACGGAGATGGCTGCCACGGCGATGCTCCGGGTGGCCCACCTGTCGCCCGACGCGCCCGCAGTCGACGTCTCGGTCGACGGGTCGGTCGTGCTCGAGGGCGTCTCGTTCGGCGCCGTCAGCGACTACCTTGAGGTGCCAGTCGGCACGCGAACCGTGACCATCGCGGCCGCCGACGACCCCTCGACGGTCGCGTTCGAGGGCGACCTCGACGTCACGGAGGGCGCGTTCACCGTCGCCGCGGTCGGCGAACTGAGCGAGGACACGTTCGAACCGCTCGTGCTCGCGGACGACAACACCGTCCCCGCGGACGACACGGCCCGGGTTCGCGTCGTCCACGCCTCGCCCGACGCCCCCGCCGTCGACGTCACGGCGGGCGGAAACGCCCTGTTCGACGGCGTCTCCTACCAGGGGTCGGGCTACGCGGAGGTGCCCGCGGGCACCTACACCCTGAACGTACGGGGCGACACGTCGTCGAACGACGGCGACAGCGTGGCCGCGTTCGACGTCGAACTGGTCGGCGGGACCGTCTACACCATCTTCGCCGCGGGCTACCTCTCGCCGGACGACGAACCGGCGGGAACCGCGTTCCAGCCGATCGCCGCCGTCGACGCCGGTGCGGGCGGCGGTGGCATCGTCCAGGGCATGGGCGACGGCGGCATGGGCGAGATGAGCGAGGACGTCGCGCTCCGCGTGGCGCACCTCTCGCCTGACGCCCCGAACGTCGACGTGCTCGTCGACGGCTCCGCGGTGCTGGAGGACGTCCCCTTCGGCGCCGTCAGCGACTACCTCTCGCTGTTGTCCGGCTCGTACCAGGTGACGATCCAGGCCGCGGGCGACTCGTCGACGGTCGTGTTCGACCAGTCGCTCGACCTCCAGCCCGGTGCGTACACCGCCGCGGCGGTCGGCGAACTCGCCGAGGACGCCGAGAACGGCTTCGCGGTCCAGCTGCTGACAGACGACACCTCGGCACCGGCGGACGACACCGCCCGGATCAGGCTCGTCCACGCCTCGCCCGACGCGCCCGCCGTCGACGTCACGGTCCAGTCGACGGGTGACGTCCTCGTCGACGGGGCGGCCTTCGGGGACGCGGCGACCGTCGAGGTCCCCGCCGGGTCGTACACCCTGGAGGTCCGTGGAGACACCGAGTCGAACGACGGCGACGTGGTGTCGACGTTCGACGTGACGGTCGAGGGCGGGACGGCGTACACCGCGTTCGCGCAGGGGTACCTCTCGACGGACGACGAACCGGCCGACGCCGGATTCGACCTCGCGGTCGTCACGGACAACTGACGATGGGGACGGGTTCGACCTCGGTACAGGTGCGGTCGACGCCGGACCAGACCAGGGCGGCGCTCCGGGAGGTGCTCGTGAGGTCGCGCGGCAGTGAGAACCGCACCCGGCTCCTCCGCGCGCTGGCCGACCGCCCGCGGAACGCGAACCGGCTCGCCGAGGCGCTCGACCTAGATTACAAGACCGTCCGTCACCACCTCTCCGTGCTGGAAGAGGCCGATGCGGTGGCCCGGAGTGGCGACGGCTACGGGGCCGTGTACGTCCCGACCGCGGGGGCGCGACAGCACTGGGACCTCGTCGATCCGGACGACGACTGACGGTCGGGCTCCCGACGGTGGGCCGGCTCCCCTCCGTCGCCACACTCGGAGACGAGCCCGTGGTGTCCCTGCCGCAGTGATGGAGCGGGGACAAGGCCTTTGTCGGTCCCGCGACCATCGCCGCCGTGCACCGCCGGGCTCTCCTCGTGACCGTCTGCGTCGGCCTCTCCGGCCTCGCCGGCTGTCACGCGGTCCGACGGACGCTCTCGGGCGGCCTGGACCTCGTCGGCGTCGACTCGCGCGTCCACCCCGCAGCCGTCCCGTACGTCGAAGGCGGCGTGTCCACCGGCGACCCGTGGGCACGGTTCGCGCTGTACCGAGCCGCCCCGCCGACAGAGCCGTTTACCGCGGCGGGGCGCGACGCCGGGCTGTCGGTCGACGACGCCGCGCTCGAACACGCCGTCGTCGTCCTCGCGGAGGTGCGGAATCCACCGCAGGCCGCCGCTCAGCTCGAACCCAGTCCCGACCAGCGGGTGACGTGGAACAGGTGGGACCAGCTCCGGGTGCCGTTGCGACGGCGACCTGTCGAGCGACCGGAGTCGTCGCCCACCGTGACGACGGCCGTGATGACCTGTCGGTGCCCCGCCGACCCGGCGTCGGCGTACGTGACCGTCGAATCCGACTCGGGACGAGCGTGGAACAGCTTCGTCGCGGACGCCGTCGTGTGAATCGGGCACCAGTTCGTCGCCACGACCGACGTGGACGACGCGTTACAGTCGCCACGGCCGGACCGACCGCGACACCACCGTTTTGATATACGTCCGGCGGCAGGAACCGAGTATGAGTATGGACACGGACGAGGTCTCCGACCAGTACAGCCCCGCGGACGTCGAGTCCACGGTGGAGTCGTACTGGGACGACCACGACGCGTACGAGGCGGCGAAGGCGGCCCACGCCGACGACCCCTCGTTCTTCTTCGTCGACGGGCCGCCGTACACCTCGGGGCAGATGCATCTGGGGACGGCGTGGAACAAGACGTTGAAAGACGCCGTCATCCGGCGCAAGCGGATGGAAGGGTTCGACGTGGCCGATCGCCCGGGCTACGACATGCACGGTCTCCCCATCGAGGTGAAGGTCGAGGAGGAACTCGGCTTCGACTCCAAGAAGGACATCGAGGCGTACGGGATGGAGGCGTTCATCGAGGAGTGCAAGGAGTTCGCCGAGCGCAATCGGGAGAAGATGGACGAGGACTTCCAGTCGATCGGGGCGTGGATGGACTGGGAGAACCCGTACAAGACGATCTCGCCGGAGTATATGGAGGCAGCGTGGTGGGCGTTCTCGCAGGTCCACGACAACGGTCTCGTCGAGCGCGGCAAGCGCGCGATCAACCAGTGCCCGCGGTGTGAGACGGCCATCGCCGACAACGAGGTCGAGTACCACGAGATCGAGTCGCCGTCGATCTACGTGAAGTTCCCCCTCCGAGAGCGAGAGGGACAGCTCGTCGTCTGGACGACGACGCCGTGGACGATCCCTGCGAACACGTTCGTGGCTGTCGACGGGGAGATGACGTATCAGGCCGTCCGCGCCGAGAAGGACGGCGAGAGCGAGGTGCTCTACCTCGCCGAGCCCTGCGTCGAGGAGGTGCTAAAGAAGGGCCGCTACACCGACTACGAGGTGGTCGACGAACTCACGGGCGAGGAGATGGTCGGCTGGACGTACGACCACCCCCTCGCCGAGGAGGTGCCGGACCACGCCACCTTCGAGGGAGCCGGACAGGTCTACACGGCGGCGTACGTCGAGGCCGACCGGACTGGACTCGTACACTCCGCGCCCGGCCACGGGCAAGAAGACTTCGAGCGCGGGCAGGAACTCGGCCTCGACGTCTTCTCGCCCGTCCGGGGCGACGGGACGTTTACCCGGGAGGCAGGCGACTACGCGGGCACGTTCGTCCGCGACGCCAACGACGACATCGTCGCCGACCTCGACGCGAAGGGACTGCTCCTCCACTCGGGCACCCACCACCACCGCTACGGGCAGTGCTGGCGGTGCGACACGGACATCGTCTTCCTGGCGACGGACCAGTGGTTCATCACGGTCACCGACGTCAAGGAGGAGTTGCTGGCGAACATCGACGACTCCGAGTGGTTCCCGTCGTGGGCGCGCGACAACCGGTTCAGGAACTTCGTCGCGGACGCACCCGACTGGAACGTCTCCCGACAGCGGTACTGGGGCATCCCGCTCCCGATCTGGGTACCTCGGGGCGAGGAGTACACCACAGAGGACATCCTCGTCGTCGGCACGCGCGAGGAACTGGCGGAGCGAGTCGATCAGGACGTCGATCCCGACGAACTCGATCTGCACCGCCCCTCGGTCGATCCCCTCACCATCACCGAGGACGGCACGACGTACGAGCGCGTCCCGGACGTCTTCGACGTCTGGATCGACTCCTCGGTGGCGACGTGGGGGACGCTCGACTATCCGTCCTCCGGAGACGACGAGCCGTGGCCCGCCGACCTCATCATCGAGGCGCACGACCAGACCCGCGGCTGGTTCTGGTCGCAGCTGGGTATGGGCACGGCTTCAGTCGGCGAGGTTCCGTACGAGCAGGTGTTGATGCACGGCTTCGCCAACGACAGCGACGGGCGGAAGATGTCGAAGTCGCTTGGGAACATCGTCACGCCGCAGGAGGCGATCGATCGGTTCGGCCGTGATCCCTTGCGAGCGTACCTGCTCTCGCACAACCAGCACGGCGAGGACCTCGCCTTCGAGTGGGACGGGCTCGCCGAGACCCAGTCGAAGCTCAACATCTTCTGGAACGTCTTCCGCTTCCCGCTGTCGTACATGGCACTCGACGGCTACGACCCCGCCGACGCCTCGCTGGACGACGGCGACCTGACCGTGGTCGACGAGTGGGTGCTCTCGCGACTGCAGTCGGTGAAACGCGAGGTCGACGACGCCTGGGGCGACTACCGCGTCCACGACGCGCTCACGTCCGTCCTCGACTTCGTCACGAGCGACGTCTCGCGCTTCTACGTGAAGGCGATCCGCGAGCGGATGTGGGAGGAGGAGGATTCGGCGTCGAAGCGCGGCGCGTACGCCACCCTCGCGACGGTGCTCGACGAGGTCGTCAGGCTCGTCGCTCCCTTCACGCCCTACCTCGCCGAGCGGATGTACCAGCGGCTCGACGGCGAGGCGACGACGGTCCACGCGCTGTCGGCCCCGACGGTGGACGAGGAGCACCACCACCCCGCTCTCGAAGCGGAGATGGCGGTCCTCCGTCGCGTCGAGGAAGCGGCGGCGAATGCCCGGCAGCAAGGGGGGAGAAAGCTCCGGTGGCCCGTCCCGCGGGTCGTCGTCGAGTCCGACGACGAGGACGTCCGAGGAGCCATCGAGTCGCTCTCCGACCTCTTCGCCGATCGAGTCAACGCCCGGTCGGTCGACGTCGTCGAGGCGTTCGACGAACTCGTCGAACACGCGGAGCCGCGGATGGACGTCATCGGCCCCGCGTTCGGTGCCGACGCACAGACGCTCATGAGGGCAGTCGAGGGTGCTACCCGTGACGCGCTCGACGGTGACGCCGACGACGGGACGCTGTCGGTGATGGTCGACGGCGACGAGTACGAACTCACCGCCGACATGATCGAGTGGCGTGCCGAACCTCCCGAAAACGTCTCCGCCGCCGCGTTCGAGTCGGGCACGGTGTACGTCGACACGGCGTTGACCGAGGAGATCGAGGCCGAGGGGTACGCCCGTGACGTCGTCCGCCGGGTTCAGGAGATGCGCAAGCGGCTCGACCTGGCCGTCGACGAGGAGATCCGAACGGCGATCGCCGTCTCCGACGAGCGGGTCGCCGATCTCGTCGACCGCCACCGCGACCTCGTCGCCGAGGAGACGCGAACGGAGTCGTTCGTCGACCTCGGTGGTCCGGCGGACGAGGAGCTGGACCTCGTCGAGGAGTGGGACGTCGAGGGCGTCTCGGTGACCATCGGTATCGACCGGATCGAAGCGGAGCAGCGGACGGCCTGATCGGCGATCGCGCCGGGCCGGGCTGTGCTGGGCCGGGGCCGCACGGTCGGTCCGGCCGCGGTGTGATGTCGGCCGTCGGCCGTCAGGCTCGGTCGGCCGTCGGCTCGCACTCGAACGTCTCGAGCTGTTCCTGCAGGCTCCCGGTCTGGTCGGTGAGATCGTCGAGTCGGGACCGGATCTCGGAGATCGTGGTCGCTCTGGTCTCCGCACGGCTCGCGAGCGAGTCGCTCCGCTCCGCGACGTCCCGCGAGCGGTCAGCCACCCGCGTGATGGCGTCGACGACCTCTTCGGTCGTCCGTGCGCCGTCGTCGGTCGCGGCGGCGACCTCGTCGACCGAGTGGTCGACGCCCTCGACGGTGTCGGTCAGGGCGGCGAAGGCCTCACCGGCGTCCGTCGTTCGGGTCTTGCCGGTCCGGAGTTGCGACCGGGTCCGCTCCATCTCCGTCTGGACGCGGTCGACGTCCTCGACCGTCCGCTCGACCGTCCGATCGATCGCCGCCGAGTGGTCCCTGGTCGCCTCCGCCAGCGACTTGACCTCCTCGGCCACGACGGTGAACCCCTCGCTCCCGTTCGCCGCACGCGCGGCCTCGATGTTCGCGTTCAGCGCGAGCGTGTTCGTCTGTTCGGCGATCGACTCGATGAGCTCCGTGCTCTCCGCGACGTCGTCCATCCGACCGTCGAGCGACTCGACGAGGTCCGCGAGCGTCCCGACGCTCCCTTCGATCCGCTCGATGGCGTCGACCGCCTCCGCCGCGGTCCCGGCGCCGGCCTCGACGGCCTCGGCCGCGCTGGAGGCCTCACCCGAGACCTCGTCGGCGTTGGCGGCGATCTCCTCGATCGTCGCCGACAGGGAGGTCAGCTCGTCGGTGGTGGATTCGAGCTCCGCCGCCTGTTCGCGGAGGTCCGCCGCGAACTCCCGGACGTCCCCCGCGAGCCGCTCCTGTGACTGCTCGAGCTCCGCGGCGTCGTCGTGGACCGACCGGGTCGTCCGCTCGACGGTCGACGCGAACTGCCGGAGGTCGACGACGGTCGTGGACAGTTCGCGCGTCATCTCCTCGAAGCCGGCGCTGATCTCCCCGATGGCCTCGATCTCGGTCTCGGCCGGCGGCGCGACGGTGAAGTCGCCCATCGAAACCGCCTCCATGGCGGACGCGAGTTCGTCGGCGCGAACCAGCAGTCGCTCGTTCAGCCGCTCGACCTCGGCTCTCGCCTCCTGGCTGTCCTCGACGTTCTGGATCTGTTCGCGGGTCTCCTCGCGCGAACGTTCGATTGAGTGCCAGTTCGACATCAGCGCCGCGGAGAGACCGAGGAGGAACACCGCGTGGACGAGCCCCCACCCCATCGGGTTCGCGATCGCGTCGGGGTGGTTGTACACCGCCCCCGGGTGGGCCATCCCGAAGAGGCTGTGCTGGATCGCCACGTAGCCGATGCCGACGGCGAACGGGATCCAGTCCTCGTAGGTCGCGATCACGCCCGCCATGACGAAGAAGTGGAAGTGTGCCTCGATGTAGCCGCCGGAGAAGTAGACCAGGAGCGCCGAACTCGTCATCAGCCCGATCGAGGCGATCGCGGTCCGCACACGCCGCGAGAGCCGCGGCCACCACGCCAGCAGCGCCAGTCCGATCACCGCACCGACGCCGAGGAGGAGGTGTTCGAGGGGGACGGCGGTGAGGGTCGCGCCGGTGACGTACGGCTCGGTCCCAGTGTAGCTCCCGAGCAGGAACAGGAGGGGCGCGTGAACCACTAGGAGGAGGACGATGTTGCGGTGACGGGCGTTCCAGGCGTCCGCCGGGATCGAATCGCCACGTGGGACGTATCTGACGAGATCCGAGAACGTCCGTCGTGCGGCCTGCACACCGGGGGCTCGGGCCGGTTCGTCCGGGGCGATCGTTGTCATGGTTGTCACTGTCCCGTGTTCGTCAAATCGATTGTGTCCCGCGTATCACGTTTGAAACCTACGGAGTCGATCCCGACGGCCGATGGCCGACGTCCCGGCTCGGCCACGCACGGGTCTCGGACGCGACCCGAGAGCCGCGTCATTAATCACGACAAACATTTTTGACCCAGTTGGCCGTCTGGTACTACGCGACATGAAGAAACTCATCAACGAGCCGGCGGACGTAGTGGACGAGATGCTCGAGGGGATGGTCGCGGCGTATCCGGACCGGGTACGCCGCCTGGACGGGATCGAGATCCTCGTGAGGGACGACGCGCCGGTCGACGGCAAAGTGGGCATCGTCTCCGGTGGGGGCTCCGGTCACGAGCCGACACACGCGGGTTACCTCGGCGAGGGGATGCTCGACGGGGCGGCGGCGGGCGAGGTGTTCACCTCCCCCACCGCGGACCAGCTCCAGGAGATGATCGAGGCGTGTGACGGGGGCGCCGGCGTGCTCTGCGTGGTGAAGAACTACGAGGGCGACGTGATGAACTTCGACACCGCGGCCGAACTCGCGGCGATGGAGGGCGTCGACGTCGAGCAGGTCGTGGTGAACGACGACGTGGCCGTCGAGGACTCGCTGTACACCTCGGGACGGCGGGGCGTCTGCGGGACGATCCTGGTCCACAAGGTCGCCGGAGCGAAGGCCCACCAGGGCGGCGACCTCCAGGAGGTGAAGGTGGTCGCGGAGAAGGTCATCGACAACGTCGGGACGATGGGGATGGCGCTCACGTCCTGCGTCACGCCGGAGAAGGGCGAACCGACGTTCGATCTCGGCGACGAGGAGATCGAACTCGGCATCGGTATCCACGGCGAACCCGGCACGGAGCGCACCGACATGATGAGCGCGGACGAGATCACGGAACACCTCACGGAGAACGTCCTCGCGGACCTCGACCTCGACGAGGGGCAGGAGGTCGTCACCATCGTCAACGGGATGGGTGGCACGCCGCTTTCGGAACTGTTCATCGTCAACCGCAAACTGCAGGAGATCGTCGACGACCACGGCCTGGAGACGTGGGACGCGTGGGTCGGCGACTACATGACCTCGCTGGACATGATGGGCTGTTCCGTCACGGTGTGTGCCGTCGACGACGAGCTCAAGGAACTGCTCGCACACCCCTGTGACACGCCCGCACTGACGGTCCGCGACTGAGCCGGCGGGCGCGGCCCCTACCCTTATTTCACTGCCGACTGATTCCGACGCATGGCAGACACGGACGTCCAGGTGGCGGCACTGCACGCGGCGCTCGAGAACGTCGCCGACCGACTCGCCGAGGAGAAGACCTATCTGACGGACCTCGACTCGGCCATCGGCGACGCCGACCACGGGGCGAACATGAACCGCGGCTTCCAGACCGTCCTTGAGCAGACGGCGGGGATGGACGGCGACCCCTCCGAGATCGTCAAGGCGGCCGGCAAGGCGATCTTGAGCGAGGTCGGCGGCGCGGCAGGGCCGCTGTACGGCGGGTCGATCATGATGGCCAGCGGGGAACTCGACGAGGGGATCACGGCGGAGACGACCGTGGCGTTCGCCGAGACGTACCTCGAGAAGCTCCAGGACCGCGGCGGGGCGGAGGTCGGTCAGAAGACGATGGTCGACGCCGTCACCCCGGCGGTCCACACGTACAAGAAGTCGATCGAACAGGACGACCTCCCGCCCCTCGAAGCACTGGCGAAGGCGGTCGACGCCGCCGAGCGCGGCGTGAACTTCACCGTCCCACTCCGCGCGACGAAAGGACGGGCCTCCTATCTGGGGTGGCGGTCGGTCGGTCACCAGGACCCCGGTGCGACGTCGACGCTGTTCATCCTCGAGGAACTCCTGAAGACGGCCCGGGAGTTCCTCGACGGCGATCTCGATCCGGACACACACGACGCCACGTCGCCGACGATCCCCGACGACGGCGCGGACGAGGAGGCGTAGATGGTCGGTCTCGTCGTCGTCTCGCACTCGGCGAAAGCCGCGGAGGGGATCTGCGAGGTGGCCGCACAGATGGCTCCCACGGCGAGCATCGAACCGGCCGGCGGCGAGCAAGACGGGGGGCTCGGCACCTCGGTCGACCGCATCACCGCGGCGATCGAGGCCGCCGACGACGGCGACGGCGTACTCGTCCTCGTCGACCTCGGGAGCGCGGTGATGAACGCCGAACTCGCCGTGGAGATGAGCGAGGCGAGCGACGTGCGCATCGCCGACGCGCCGGTGCTCGAGGCGGCCGTCAACGCCGCCGTGGAGGCCACCAGCAAGAAGGCGACGCTCGATTCGGTGCTCGCCGCGGCCGAAGAGGCACGCGACTACCGGAAGCTGAACTGAGCGGACCGACGTCGCTCTCCTCCCGCGCTCGCGCCGGTCCCCGTGGAACTACTCCTCGAACTCCTCGGTCGACAGCACCGCTTCGAGCGCGTCGAGGGCCGCCTCGGCGTCGTCGCCCTCGGCGACGAGTCGAACCCGCTCGCCGGACTTCACGCCGAGACCCGTCACGCCCAGCATGCTCCGGGCGTTCACCGGATCGCCGTCCTCGGGCGCGATCCGGAGGTCGCAGTCGTACTCGTTGGCGGTCTCGACGAACTTCGACGCCGGGCGGGCGTGCAGTCCCGCTTCGGGGACGACGGTGACGAGTCGTTCCATACCGATCGAGCGGTGAGCAGCCTGTTAGCCGCTTCGGTCACGGCCGCGGTCACCAGTCCTCACGGCGGCCGAGCGTGCGCTGGCCGAGGCTGAACCCCGCGGCGAACACGACGACGCCCTCCCGCGGGGCTTCCGAGACGCACCGGACCGGTCCGCGAGCCGACCGCGACGTGCTCGGCGGTCCGAAGAGTCAAGCCCACTCGGACCAACGACATGTGATGACACACCGAACGGACGTACTGGTGATCGGTGGTGGAGCGACGGGCGCTGGCGTCGCCCGAGACCTCTCCATGCGTGGCGTCGACGTGACGCTGGCCGACAGAGGCGGCCTCTCCTCGGGGACGACGGGGCGGTCGCACGGGCTGTTACACAGCGGCGCGCGGTACGCCGAAGCCGACGAGGTGGGGGCCCGCGAGTGTATCGCGGAGAACCGTATCCTGCGCGAGATCGCCGGCCACTGCGTCGGCGACACCGGCGGGCTGTTCGTCCAGCTCACCGAGGACGACGCCGACTACTTCGACCGGAAGCTCGCGGCGTGCCGCGAGTACGGTATTCCCGCCGAGGAGATCACCGGTGACGAGGCGCGCGACCGGGTGCCGGACCTCTCCGCCGACGCCGAACGGGCGATGGTCGTCCCCGACGGCGTCGTCTACCCCTCGCGGCTCGTCGCGGCCAACGCCGCCGCCGTCGAACGCCACGGTGGGACCGTCCTGAGAAACGCCCCCGTGGAGTCGATGACGGTCGACGACGACCGGCTCACGGGGGTCCGACTCGGCGGCGACGCCGACACCGACGTCGACGCGACGTACGTGGTGAACGCCACCGGAGCGTGGGCCGGGCACGTGGGCGAGATGGCCGGGGTCGACGTCGAGATGCGACCCACCCGTGGCGTGATGGTCGCCGTCGACTACGCCGACCTCGGGCCCGTGCTCAACCGCTGTCGGAACCCGGCGGACGGTGACATCATCATCCCGCACGACGATCAGGTCGTGCTGGGGACGACGAGCATCGTCGTCGACGATCCCGACGACTACCCCACCGAAGACGAAGAGGTCGAGCGGATGTTCGCGGAGTGTGGCGACATGCTCCCGGCCGTCCGTGACTGCGAGACGATCCGGACGTGGTGGGGGGTTCGTCCCCTGTACGCCCCGGACGAGGCGTCCCGCGGGAGCCAAAGCGGCGGCGAGGGGGCGAACCGCGGGATCTCGCGTGGTTTCTTCGTCCTCGACCACGAGGACGAGGGCGTCGAGAACTTCGCGAGCGTCGTCGGCGGGAAGCTGACGAGCTACCGACTGATGGCCGAGGAGACGGCGGACCTCGTCGCCGACCGACTGGGCGTCGACGAACCGTGTCGGACCGCCGACGAACCGCTGCCGGGCGCGGACGACCCCGGAACACTCGACGGGTTCGTCACGACGTACGAGGCCCTGTCGCCGACGGATGAGGACGTGGTGGCCGGCGACTGACCGAGGACGTGGTGGCCGGCGACTGACCGAGGCCACGGTCGCCGGCGACGCCGTCGCTCGACGACCACTCGCCTGGGGTGGATTTATAAAATCGCGTGATAATCACCGCGTGATGAGTGGTGACGAGGGACACGAACCGTCGCTGGCCATCCGAGTCGTCGAGTCGATCGCCACCGCCCGAGGAGTGCGGACGGTCGAACTCGACCCGCTGTCGGACCGACTCGACCTCGAGGCGATGGACCGGTTGTTCGAGAACAGCTCCGTCCCCATCCGGATCGAGTGTGTCGTCGACGACCTGGTTGTGACGGTAGACACCGACGGCGTCGTCGACGTCTCGCCGGCCGGGACGGACTGAGACGAGCACGGCCGGCCGTCAGTCGGACCGGACTGATCTCTCGAGTACACCGTCTACGACGTGGAGCATCTGACGACCGAGACGGCCGACGCGACCGGCAGCTACTGGGGGCATCCACGCGGTCCGTGGCGCGAGCAGGACGGCAGGTGACAGCGGGCTCTTCGGACGGAGCGGTCCGTGGGTAGACCACTACTGTACCACAGATGTCCGTGCCAGGGCTTAGGCCCCGTCCGCTCGACGTTCCGTATTATGAGTAGTAATCGGGCACACACGACGCCGAGCGTGAGCGTAGTGAACGCGGTCGCGGCCGCCAAGGGCGTCCCTCCGGTGAACCTCGATCCCCTCGTGAAATACGTCGACCTCGAGTCGCTCGACGACCTGCTCGCGAACAGCGCCGACGAGGTCCGGATCACATGCATCATCGACGGGATGGAAGTGGTGGTCGAGGCCGACGGCCACGCCTCCGTCTCGCCGGAGACGACCGACTGAGACGACGGAACGACCGGGGCCGGGAACGGCACGGAAGAAACGTCGAACGCGTGTCGCCAGACGCCGCCGGTCAGACGATCGCCTCTTCGAGCAGCTGGAGCGGGTGGCGGATCTCATAGCCGCTCCCGTGTTCCATCTGCATCGAACACGTCGGACACTCCGTCATCCCGACGTTGCCCTTCGCGTGGCGCATGTGTTCGAACATGTCCTCGCCGATCTTCATCGATTTCTCGTACTTCTCGGACTTCCAGCCGTACGTGCCGGAGATGCCCGAACAGGAGGAGCCGACGTCCTCGATCTCGAACCCCTCGACGTCGCGGAAGAGTTCGACCGCCTGCCGATCCAGTCCCTGGCCACGGGCGTGACACGGCGCGTGGTACGCCAGGTCCGGGTAGTCGACGGTCTTCCCCTCGAGCGCGCCCTGGACGTCCTCGTAGATGCGGAGGTACTCCAGCGCCTCGTACGTGTGGCTCGACACCTCCTCGATGCCGGAGATCTGGAACAGCTCGGGATACTCCTGCTTGAGCGACATCGAACAGGAGGTACAGGAGGCGACGACGTCGTACCCCTCGTCGATGAGATCCACGAACTCGGGGACGTTGACGTTCGCCGCGCGCTCGGCGTCGTCGAGCATCCCGTTGGCGAACATCGGCGTGCCGGAACACCGCTGGCGGGGCACCGCGATCTCGTAGCCGAACTCCTCGAACACCCTGACCAGGGCCTTGCCGACTTCGGGCGTGTTGTAGTTCGAGTAACAGCCGTGGAAGTACGCGATCCGTTTCTCCTCGCTGTGGACCTGCGCGCCGCCGCGCTCGCGCCACCACTCGCGGAACGTCTGGGTGGCGAACGGGGGGAACTCCCGCTCGGCGGTGATCCCCAGCAGCTTCTCGTTCACTTTCTGGACGAGGGAGTTGCCCATCACGAAGTTGGTGAGCCGGGGAACCTTGCTCCCCATCTCGGCGAGCGTCCGGTAGTTCGAGAGGATTCTGTTCCTGAGGTACTGCCGCGAGAGGTGGTCCATCTGGTTCTCGACGTACTCGCCGCGGGCCTTGTTGTGCATCTGGCTCAGCGGCACGCCCGAGGGACAGGCGGTGTCACACCGGAGGCAGTTCGAGCAGGACATGATCGAGTCGTCGATCTCGACGTCCTCCTTGCGTTTGAGCCGCCACTGCTCCGGTCCCTGGAACTTCGGCCCGGGGAACTCGTCGTCGACCTCGGCGACCGGACACGACGTATCACACGCCGTGCACTTGTAACAGTTGTCCGCGCCGGGGCGGAGGTCGACACCGTCGTCGAACACGTCGACGGGCTCGAAGTCGCCGCTACCTGGAACCGAATCGAACTCTGGGGGGGATTGTGCGTCACTCATGCGGTTTCACCTGCCTCGCGACCCGCGACCACGCCAGTCGCGAGCGAGACGCCGCTGGCCGACTTCTCGGCGGCGACGTCGGCACCGCCGACGACACCGCCGGCGGCGAAGAGGTTCTCGTACTCTGCGTGTCCGTCGGCGCGCGTGGGGCGGAGCCGGTCGTCGGGGACGACGCCGAACGTCGCGAACGGGTGGTCGCCGAACGCGTCGTCGACGAACCAGTCGTAGCGGTCGTCCGGATGGGGGACGTAGCAGTCGAAGATCGGTTCGCGGACGCCCTCGCGCGACGAGTCGATGCCCTTCCCGACGAGCCCACCCGTGGCGAGGACGAACGCGTCGGCGTGGTAGGGGATCTCGCGGCCGTTCCGGTCGACGACGACCGCCGACAGGTCGCCGTCGTCGGTCTCGTAGCCGACCGCCTTGTTCCCCGACGAGATACCGACGCCGGCCTCGTCGAGCGCGTCGAACAGCAGGTCTTCCAGTCGGAGCCCCGGAAGCGACGGCGGACCCATCGGCACCTCGAACACCGCCGCGCCGAGGTACGATTCGAGGTCGGCTCGCACCTCGTGGCGGTGGTCGTCGCCCAGGAGCGAGGGGAAGCCGACCCGCTCGGCGCCGTCGAGGTGCGGTTCGACCGCGGCCGCGAGCGCCTCCCGGGTTCCGCGACCGCCGACCGCCTCGTCGGTGTCGAGCGCCTTCGCGTAGCGGGTGATCTTCGCGTCGGCGCGGAACGTCTTCGGGAACTCGACCGTCACGCCCGACACGTCGAACGGGACGCCCGCCGCGGCGAGGTGGTCGGCCGCGAGCGACGCCTCGAAGTCGGTCATCGTCGCGAACCCGACCAGCAGGGTGTCGCGGTCGTCCGAGGCGACCCCCGCGGCGGCCGCCCGCGGGTAACGCGCCGTGGGTTTCACCGCACCGCCGTGCGTCGGGACCAGCGCGTTCGCGTCCGTGTGACTCCCGCGGTACTCGTCGCCGGCGATCTCGTCGAACAGCGCGAGTCCCTCGCGGATGGCGTCCTCGCCGACGATCCGGTACGGGTGGCGCTCGGCGAGCGAGTCGAGTCCGGCGAAGGGGTCGGCGAGCGGCCCCTCGCCGTCGCCGGTGAACCCGAGCACGTCGATGAGACCGCTCGCGTGGCGGAGCGTACTCTTCTTGTACGAGACGAGCCGAACGCTCGCGCCCGTCTCCGCGGCCGACAGCGCCGCGATCGAGCCGGCGACTCCGCCGCCGACTACCACGACGTCCTCGCTAATCGGCATCCCGGTGTCCTCCGTCCGCGGCCGCTCGTTCGACACCCGACTCGTCGCCGACCGCGGGGCCGCCGTCGAACGCGCCGAAGTCGACGTCGGCACCCGTCCGGACGGGATCGCCGTCGCGGTTCATCGTCGTCGCGTGCAGCAGGTGTTTCAGCATCGCCTGGGAGAGCTGTTCCCCCCAGAGCGCGTGTTTCTCGCCCTTCCACCGCTCCTGGTACAGCTCGTCGAGCGCCTCCCGGGCGACCGGCTCGGGATACTCCATCGCGAGTTCGTTCGCCATCCGGTGACAACAGAAGGCTCCCTGGCAGTTCCCCATCGACGCCCGGGTTCGCAGTCGGACGGCGTTGAGATCCGATCCCGCCTGCTCGATGGCGTCGCGGACCTCGGCACGGGTGACGCCCTCGCACTCGCACACCGTCGGGTTCGGCTCGTTCGTCTTCAGGACCTCGTCGGCACGCGAACCCAGACGTTGCACCGAACGACGACCGATGGGCGACCGCAGGCCGAACTCGTCCATGTAGTCGCGGAGGACCGAGAAGTCGTCGCTCCCCGGCAGGGGGACGTCGGCGGTCCGACACTCGGTCGTGTCGCCGAACTTCCCGCAGACGTGGTCGGAGATCTTCTCGGCCATCATCCGGAAGGTGGTGAACTTCCCGCCGACGATGCTCGTCATCCCCGGCAGGTCGTCGCGGTCGGAGTGGTCGAGCAGGAAGAAGTCGCGCGTGATGTCGGTCGGGTCCGTCGTCCCGGTCCCCGGCGGCTCGTACAAGGGTCTGACGCCCCAGAACGACCGGATCGTCCGTGCCTCCTGCAACATCGGGACGAGTTTGGAGAGTTCGGAGATCATCATGTCGACCTCCCACTGTTCCTCGGGGTAATCCTCGGGGTCTTCGACCTCCTCGTCGGTGGTGCCCAGAATCGCGGTGGTCTCGTGCGGGACGATGATGTCGGCGTTGCCCTTCGGCTGACAGCGGTTGATCACCGTGTCGACCTGCCGGACGTTCATGATCGTCATGACGCCCTTCGAGGGGCGGACCTCGATGTCGACCCCGGCCATCTCGCCCACGCGCCCGGCCCACGCGCCCGTCGCGTTCACGACGTAGTCGGCGTATATCTTCTCGCGACCGCCCGCTTTGCCGTGGACGCGTTTGCCCTCGCCCGACGCGTGTTCGACCTCACATCCGACGACCTCGCCCGCCTCGACCAGTACGTCGACCACCTTCGAGTGGGTCTCGATGCGCGCGCCGTGTTGCTCGGCGGCGGCGGCGTTGGCCACGCAGAGCCGGAACGGGTCGATCGCCCCGTCGGGCACGCGGATGGCCTTGTCGATGTCCTTCGCGAGGTACGGTTCGAGCTGGCGCGCCTCCCCGTTCGACAGCACCTCGGTCGGGATGCCGCACTCCTCGCACCCCTTCAGTTTCTTCTCGAAGTACTCCTCCGTGTCCTCGGGCCGTTTGACGAACAGCCCGCCGGTCATCTCGACCGTGTGACTCGCGATCTCTCGCAGGACGCGGTTCTCCTCGATGCACTCCTTCGCGCTCGGCTGGTCGGTCACCGCATATCTCCCGCCGCTGTGCAGCAACCCGTGCATTCGGCCCGTCGTGCCGTGTGTCAGGTTTCCCTGTTCGACGAGCGTGACGTCCATCCCACGCATCGCCAGGTCACGGGCGATTCCCGTCCCGGTCGATCCCCCGCCGATGACCAGGATCTCTGGTGTGTCTGTCATTAATCTTTGTAACCCTGAGGACGCGGGCTACTTTACTTTACCTCTCACGCCGACTCGTCAAGTACACGCCGCGGTACCACGTCTCACGATCTCCGAGTACGGACGGCGAGACGACCACCGTGCATCCACCTCGAGCGGCGCGTCGATATCCCTCGATTCCGTATTTGAGTGGTCTTCGAGGCTCGCACGCGAACGCGTGCATTGATCGTCTAGTTTTCGTCCAGACCTGTTTTCCTGCCGACGAATTAGCAAAGTTTATCACACACTTTCACACTGTTTACTGGTACCGCCGGACCGTCGGTAAAGAAAACGTCCGGCATGGGCTGGCACACAAGGTGCTACAAAAATGAGTCAGGACACATACGTCGGTGCGATCGACCAGGGAACGACAGGAACGCGCTTCATGGTGTTCGACCACGCGGGTGAAGTGGTCGCGAACTCCTACGAGAAGCACGAACAGATCTACCCGGAGCCCGGCTGGGTGGAACACGACGCGACCGAGATCTGGCGGAACACGAAGCACGTCATCAATACGGCGCTCGACGAGGCAGGCCTCGACGCCGAGCAGCTCGAGGCCATCGGCATCACGAACCAGCGCGAGACGACCGTGGTGTGGGACGCCGAGACCGGTAAGCCGATCCACAACGCGCTCGTCTGGCAGGACCGCCGCACGACGGACCGGGTCGAAGAGATTCAGGCCGAGGACAAGGTCGAGTGGATCCGCGGCAAGACCGGGCTGGAGTGTGACGCGTACTTCTCGGCGACGAAGGTCGAGTGGATCCTCGACAACGCCGATCCGATCAAGCTCTCGCGGTCGCGTCCCCAGGACGTCCGTGACCGCGCCGAGGACGGCGAACTTATGATGGGGACCATCGACTCGTGGCTCATCTACAAGCTCACGGGCAACCACATCACCGACGTCACCAACGCGTCGCGGACGATGCTGTACAACATCCACGACAACGAGTGGGACCACGAACTCCTCGAGGAGTTCAACGTCCCCGCCTCGATGCTCCCCGAGGTCCGCCCGTCGTCGGACGACGAGTTCTACGGCACGACGGCGGACGTCGGGTTCCTCGACGCCGACATCCCGGTCGCGGGCGCACTCGGCGACCAGCAGGCCGCACTGTTCGGTCAGACCTGTTTCGACGAGGGCGACGCGAAGAACACCTACGGCACGGGGTCGTTCATGCTGATGAACACCGGCGAGGAGGCCGTCGCCTCCGAACACGGCCTGCTGACGACGATCGGTTTCCAGCGCTCGGGCGAACCCGTCCAGTACGCCCTCGAGGGTGCGATCTTCATCACGGGGGCGGCGATCGAGTGGCTCGAGGACATGACGCTCATCGAGAACGCGGCCGAGACCGAAGAGCTGGCGCGGTCGGTCGACTCCAGCGACGACGTCTACCTCGTCCCCGCGTTCACCGGGCTCGGTGCCCCGCACTGGGACGGCCGCGCCCGCGGGACCATCGTCGGGATGACCCGTGGGACGCGCCGCGAACACGTGGTGCGAGCGACGCTCGAGTCGATCGCCTACCAGACGCGCGACGTCGCCGAGGCGATGGAAGCCGACTCCGGCATCGACATGGGCGCGCTGCGGGTCGACGGCGGGGCCGTGAAGAACAACTTCCTCTGCCAGCTGCAGGCGGACATCATCGACACCGACATCGTCCGGCCGGTGGTCGACGAGACGACCGCGCTGGGATCGGCGTACGCGGCGGGACTCGCCGTCGGCTACTGGGACACGATCGACGAACTGCGGGACAACTGGCAGGTCGACCGCGAGTTCGAACCCGACGCCGACGCGGATTACGAGTCGAACTACGAGCGCTGGAACGAGGCGGTCGCCCGCGCCGAAGACTGGGCCCGCGACGGTGGTGACGAGTAGATGAGCTTCCTCCTGCAGGCATCGGCGATCATCGACGCCATCGCGAGCCCGGGGCTGCTGCTCGCGGCGTTTGCAGGTGGCGCGTTCGGTGCGGCGCTCGGCGCGCTGCCAGCGTTCTGTTTCACCGGCTTCATGGTCATCGCCGGGGAAGCCGCGGCGTTCGCCAGCGGTGACCTCTCCGGTTCGATCACCGGTTCGATCGCCTTCGGTACGGTGTTCGGCCCACACATCTCCTTCGCCGGCGGTGCGGCCGCCGCAGCGTACGCGGCGAAGAAAGGGTACATGGACTTCGGCTTCGACTACCACGAGGCGAAGAACATCCCCGCGGCGCTCGGGACGCAGCCCGACGTCCTCGCCGTCGGTGGGCTGTTCGGGATCTTCGGCTACATCGTGACGACGATCTCCGCGAACCTCGCGGCGCCGTGGGACCCGATCGCGATCGCAGTCGTCCTCTCGGCGGTCGCACACCGGCTCGTGTTCGGCTACGACCTGATCGGTGACGTCCGCGGCGGTGGCCTCTTCGACATGGGACCGTTCGAGCGCGAAGAGATGCGCCCGGCGTCCAGCGACGCCGCGGCGATGACCGACGGCGGCGAACCGGCCACGGACGGTGGCACGGCCAAACAGCGCCTCGCTACCGAGCCGTGGCTGCCCCACCAGTACGAGTGGGGCAACGTCGCGATGATCGGCCTCACCGCGGGCCTCATCGGCGGCGTCACGGCACTGACGACCGGGAGCCCGTTCCTGGCGTTCGGTATCAGCGCCGCGTCGCTGACGTTCCTCAACCTCGGCGTCGAGAAGATCCCGGTCACCCACCACATGACGCTGCCCGCGTCGACGGCCGCGCTGGCCGTCACGGGTAACACCCCGGAGGTCACCGGGATCGCGATGGTGGCCGCCGGCATCTTCGGCATCAGTGGTGCGCTCACGGGCGAAGTCGTCCAGCGCATCTTCTACGCGCACGCCGACACGCACTTCGACCCGCCCGCTGCGGCCATCGTGGTGAACACGTTCTTCATCGCCGTGCTCACCATCGTTGGCGTCTTCAGCACGGCCGTCTGGGTCCCGATCCCGTAGTCGGGTCCAGACGGCGGCCGGGGCGGTCCCGGTGCTCCCCGTATCACCATCAGACCACCCGTTCGGTGGCGCTCCCGCAGACGTGTCGTCGCACGATCGACGCAGTGACGCACAGCAGATCCGTCACGTGACTCCCCGCTCCAGAATCGGCATGGACCTCGACGAACGAATCGAACGACGTCGCCGCGGCGAGAGCGAACGCGCACTCGTCCGCGACTTCGACGTGCTGAGCCCCGTCACGCACCTGGCCGAGCCCAACGGGCGAGGGCCCGTCCTCGAACGGCTGCTCGACGTCCTCGACCCGACGTTCGACGGCCAGCTCCCGGGCGACGCGTACGTCTGGGGACCGAAGGGTGCCGGGAAGTCGGCGGTCGTCAGCGCACTGTTCGGGCTGCTGTCCGAACAGAACAGCCGCCGCCGTTCGACGATCCTGACGACGACACGGGCCGTCGCACCACCGACGACGGTCTTCGTCTACGTGGACGCACGGTACGCCACCAGCGAGTTCGCGCTGTACCACGACATCCTCGACAGCATCGTCGAGGAGTCGGTCCCCGAGGGGGGCATCGGCACGGCCGACCTCCGCGATCGACTGCACGACGAACTCAC
Organism: Salinigranum salinum; assembly: GCF_009176545.1. Taxonomy (GTDB): domain Archaea; phylum Halobacteriota; class Halobacteria; order Halobacteriales; family Haloferacaceae; genus Salinigranum; species Salinigranum salinum. Next base: position 1,862,922 of record NZ_VTOJ01000001.1, read on the forward strand.
CGGCTCGACACAGGCGGTCGTCGCCGTCGACCACCTCAACGAGTTCGACACGTTCTCCACGGCGCAGGTCGCGGAGTTGCTCGACATGTCGTCGGTCGCGTACGTCGCCATCGGCCGCGACCCGCCACCGTCGGCGTCGGACTCGCCCGGCGAGACGATCGCCGTCGACGTCGACGAGACGGTCGAAGTCCCCCGGTACGAGCCACACGCGCTCGTCGACCTGCTCACGCAACGGGCGTCGCTCGGTCTCGCACGGGGGGCACTGTCACATCCGGATATCCGCGAGGTGGCCTCGTGGGCCGACGGCGACGCTCACGACGCCCTCGCGGCCGTCTTCGGCGCTGCCGACCACGCCCTCGAACGCGGTGCGGATCGGCTCACGACGGCGGATCTCGAACCCGGCATGGAGGCCGTCCCCTGGCAGTCCGTGTCGCTCGGACGTGTGCTCGCGCTGCCGGAGAACCGACAGCGAATCCTCCTCCGGCTCCTCGACCTCGACGCCGCCGCGGTGTCCTCGGTCACCGCCGCGACGGACGCGCTCACCGCCGATCCGCGGGTCGGTCTCTCGGCGACGACGGTCAAACGAGTCCTCTACGAACTCGCGGAGGCGGGCATCGTCAAACGGGTCGAGACGGAAGGCGACAGCGGACTCGGTCGACCGCCGAGTCGGCTCGAACCGCAGTTCCCGACCCGCGTGTTCCGGCGGCTCGTCGACCTCTCCGGCGGAGACTGAACCCGGCTCGCCCCCGGGTCGAGGACGCCAGTCTCGCCGGACGACCGACGGCTCTTTGTCGCCCGACGGTCGACCGACGCGCATGGTACCACCGCTCGCGCTCGACATCGACGGGACGCTCACGACGCCCGCCGGTGCCGTCGATCCGCGCGTCTTCGACGTCCTCCCCGCGTGGGACGCCCCCGTCGTCTTTGCCACCGGGAAGGCGTTCCCCTACCCGGTCGCGCTCTGTCACTTCCTCGGCGTCCCCGAGATCGTCGTCGCCGAGAACGGCGGCGTGGTCTGCGTCGACGACACCGTCCGGTTCGCCGGGGACCGCGGCCGGGCCGAACGGGTGATCGAGGCGTTCGAGGCCCGCGGCGGTGACACCGGATGGGGTGCCGCCGACCTCGCGAACCGCTGGCGCGAGACGGAGCTGATCACCCGGACCACCGCCGACGAGCGCCTCCTCCGGGAGGTGGCCGCCGAGTTCGAGATGGAGGTCGTCGACACGGGGTACGCCTACCACGTGAAGACGCCCGGCGTCGAGAAGGGCGACGGGCTCGAACTCGTCGCCGACGAACTCGGTCTTTCGCCTACGCAGTTCGTCGCCGTCGGCGACAGCGAGAACGACGCGTCGACGTTCGCGGTCGCGGGCCGGTCGTTCGCAGTGGCGAACGCCGACGCGGTCGCCCGGGAGGCCGCCGCCGTCGTGCTCGACGAGAGCTACATGGACGGGACGCTGGCAGCGCTCGAGACGCTCACCACGCTCGGGGACTGAAGCCGGTCAGTCGGGGGACGGCGTCGTCTCGTCGTCGATCCAGTCCGCGAACGGCGCGAGCACGTCCGTCGCGTCGAACCGCTCGACGCAGGGAACCTCGTACGGGTGAAGGTCGACGACGCGGGCGACGAGGTCGTCGTACCGGTCGTCGGTCGTCTTCGCCAGGAGGATCACCTCGTCGTCTTCGACTACCTCGCCCTCCCAGCGGTACGTCGACCCACAGGCGACGCGGTTGACGCAGGCGGCGAGCCGCTCGGCGACGAGCGTCCGCGCGACCTCCTCGGCCGCCTCTGGTGGCGCGGTGACGTAGACGGTCGGCATCGTCACCCGAACGGTGCGAACTGGCCGTTGATGTCCCACTCGTGGACGCAGTAGACGTTGCCGGCGACCCGTTCGCCGTCGTTGACGACGATGCGCCAGCTCTCGACGGTCGCGTCCCAGTTCTCCTGACGGCCACACCGCTCGCACGTGCGGTCGGTCGGCCGTCGTAGCTCGCCCTCGGTCATACGTCGACGGGCGCCCGCCAGGGGTTTAACCCTGTCTCAGTTCGGCGTCCGGTCACGGTCGGCCGTGGACGGCTCGCCGTCTCGGGCGGAGACGGCCGTATCGACGGCCGGCGCGTGCTCGCGGAGCGGGATCAGCGGTGCCGCCCGAACGACGACCTCGAAGGCGTGGCCGTCCAGCGTGGTCTGTCGGCGACCGCGGTGAGCGAAGCCGTGGCGGTCGTAGAACGCGTGTCCGACCCCGTTCGCGGCCAGCACCACCGCACGGAGCGTCGTCGCCACAGGGAGGCGCCTGGCGACCGCGCCCAGGAGCGCCGTCCCCACGCCCTCGCCCCACTCGTCGGGGTGGACGTACAGTCGCGAGAGCGTCGCCTCTTCGTCCTCACACGCGCGCCCACCCTGTGCGAACCCGACGACGCTGCCCGGTCGCTCGGCGACGACGAACGGCTCGTGGTCGCGCACCGCGTCCCGGAGCGCGGTCGGTTCGTACCAGTCGTCGACGAGAGTGTCGACGGTCGCGGGGCCGAGCGGGTCGTCGTACGCGGCGTGCCAGGCGGGACGCGCGACGGCGCGGATCGCGGGCACGTCGGCGACGACCGCGTCGCGGACGCTGAACACACCTGGTCCGCCGCGGGCCGCAGGTATTAGGGTTCCGCTGCTCCTCGCTCGACCATGGGATTTCACACGTTCGACGTCGACCGCGCGGACGCGCTCGACGACCCCAGCCGGTACCGGTTCTGTTCGCGCGAGGAACTGCTCTCGCTGCTCTCCCCCGCGCCGACGGACGTGGTCGCCGACCTCGGGAGCGGGACGGGATTTTACACCGACGAGGTGGCGCCACACGTGGCGACGCTGTACGCCGTCGACGTCCAGACCGAGATGCACGGACTCTACCGCGAAAAGGGTCTCCCGCCGAACGTCGACCTCGTGACCGCCGAGGTCGCCGACCTCCCGTTCGCCGACGACGCGCTCGACGCCGCGTTCTCGACGATGACCTACCACGAGTTCGCCACGGACGAGTCGCTGGCGGAGCTCGCGCGCGTGGTCCGGCCCGGCGGGCGCGTCGTGACCGTCGACTGGTCCGCCCGGGGCGACGGGGTCGACGGCCCGCCGACCGACGAGCGGTACGACCTCGGCCACGCCGTCTCGGCGTTCGCCGACGCCGGCTTCGCCACGACACACGCCGTCTCCCGCCGCGAGACGTTCGTCTCCGTCGCCCGCCGCGACGCCTGATCCGTACCGCCGTGGTGGACGCCCCCGGGCGACCCGAGCTGGCGGTTCGTCCATCGACTCCCGAACTGGACGGGGAATGTACATAAATGGCCACGATAACCCTGTAAAAATAAACGATCGTCTTCTTTAACTCGATTTCGGTTCGAGACTATACACATTATATTGTTAAATGACGTAAGAGGAAAACCGTTAATCGGGGACGTGGGTGATCGGCTACCATGGTAGTACACAACGCCTCGATCGACCCGCACAGGAGCACGCGCGACTACTACGAGTGTCGGTCCTGTGGGGCGCGCGCGACGAGCGAGCGCCGACTGGAGACCTGCCCCGACTGCGGCGGCGACGTCCGGAACATCGCCGTCGCCCGCGAGTAGCGCGGCGACCGCGACGCACGCGTCAGTCTTCTCGCGGTCTCGTCTGCATCCGGAGAGACGGGTCCCCGTCGCTCCGTCACGTTCGTCCCGTCCGGATCGTCACGTGGTCTCGGACTCCTCGGCGTCGAGTCCGAGCGACGTGCTCCGCTCGACGAGGAGCACGACCGCACCGCCGACGACCGCGGCGGCGAGGAACGTCCCGGCGAGCTCCGGCGTCCAGCTCCGGTTCGCCTCGGCGAGGCGACGGCCGACGTCGGCCACCGGGGCGCGCAGCGCGCCGACGATGAGGCTGACGAGGAAGGCCAGCGTCGCCTCGCGGCGGCGGCTGAGCGCCCACCGGACGACGTGCGAGGTGGTGAACAGCCCGACGAACGCCCCGGTGACGAACGTCCCAACGGTCACGAGCGAGGGACCGAGCCCCGGGACGGTCCCGCCGAGGGCGGCGGCGAGGACGCCGTCGACGGCCTCGCGGAGGGTCCCGATCATGAACTCGTACTGGCCGATGAGGATGAGGATGAGCGACCCCGAGATGCCGGGGAGCACGAGCGCACTGACGGCGATCATCCCGGCGAAGAACGTCACCAGGGGGCGGTGGCCGAACGTCGCGGCGGCCTGGCCCGAGACGACGAACGCGACGACGAACCCCGTGACTGCGGCCGCGATTCGCCCGCGCGTGTCGAGGTGGACGTCGCTCCACAGCACCACGGCCGAGGCGCCGATGAGCCCGAAGAAGAAGCCGAACGTGAGCACGGGGATCGTCTCGAGCGCCGTGTCGACGAGACGCGTCACGGTGACGACGGCCGTCACGACGCCCGTTCCCAGTACGACGAGGAACACCAGATCCATCTCCGCGACGGCGCGCCACGCCGTGTCGCGGTCCTCGCCGGGGACGACCGCGCTCAGGAGGTCGCGGAGACGGCCGGGCGAGACGGCCGTGATCGCACCGATGAGTCGCTCGTAGACGCCGGTGATGAGGGCGATGGTCCCGCCGGAGACGCCGGGGACGGCGTCGGCGATGCCCATACAGACGCCCTTCGCGTAGATGACGAGCCAGCCGAGGGCCGCCTCACGCCGGGTCGGTTCAGCGGACACGGGCGGGTGAGTGAACGACTGGGTCGGTCGTCGACGCCGGTGCGAGGCCGATCGTGGGATCCGACGGGTGGGCGGTTGACGTGCCGTCGTCGTCACCGCTCCCGTCGGTCGGCGTCCCAGTCGACTCCGCGGTCGACGAGGCCGCATCGGGGTCGACCTCGCCCTCGACGTCGCTGAAGGTCAGCGCCGTCACGTTCCGTTCGAGCGTCACCTCGACCGGACCTTCGCGGTCGCCGTTGACCCGCCCCTCGCTCACGTCGACGGTGGCACGGTACTGCTCGACCGAGGCGTTGCCGTCCACTTCGACGAGTTCGCCCGGTGTCGAGACCGTGTACGGCCCGGTCGCACGGACGCTCACGTTGGTGTAGCCGTTCTCGGGCCCGTACTCACCGTAGCCGGTCGTCGAATACGGCAGCACCATGCTGAACTCGCCGTTCTCGTCGGTCTGGGCGTACTGTCGGTAGGTGAACGTGAAGTTGCCCGTCGGCGCGCGCATCTCGACCTCCGCCGTCACTTCGGTGTTCGGCGGTGCGCCGCTCCCCTCGAGCCGGGCACCCGGCACGCGCTCGAACGTCTTCAGCCACGAGGGGTTCGTGACGAACATCCGCGTCGCCGGGAACCCGGTCAGCTGCTGTGTGCGGAGGAACTCCCGCTGGTAGCTCGCCGCGCTGAACGCCGACCGGTTGCTCACGCGCACGAGGCGGTAATGCTCCAGCGCCGACACCCGTTCGGAGGGGAGTGCGCCGACGCCGCCGACCTGTGCGCTCCCGTCCCGTTCGACGAACGCCCGGGCCTGGCTCATGTTCCGGAACTCCCGGACCACGTCCGACTGGTTGCTCGGGAACGTCCGCACGCTGACGGTCTCACCCGACTGGGTCTGTGCCTGTCGGTTCTCCCAGTCGACCACGACCGGCCGGGGGTCGACGGCGCTGCCGTGGTAGTGGTACAGTCGGATCATCTGACTCTCGTAGTACCGCTGGTCCTGCACGACGACGTTCGACCGGAAGTTCTGCGTGAACACCCGCCCGGTGAAGTCGTCGCTGGAGACGTTCGACTCGGTGTAGAACACCACCGGCGCGCCGAACTTCGAGTTCGGGGAGGTCATCTGCCAGTCGACCATCACGAACCGGGTCCGTTCGCCTTCCTCGCTCTGCCGGGCCAGCACCGACTCCGCCTGCTCCTCGGAGGGCGCCAGCAGGTAGTTGGCCGCCTCGGTCGCCCCTTCCTGGAACGGGTTCGCGTTCGGGATTCGCTCGCCCCGGACGGTGATCCAGTGGCCGTAGTCCCACCACGACTGGACCCCGTAACTCCCTTCGGGGTACTGGAAGTCCTCGGTCCGCTCGAACGTGCCGTAGTAGGCCATGTCGTTCGACGCGCCGCCGAGCGTCCCCTCCGCGGGGGTCTCGCTGGCCATCCACCGGAGGCTGTCGTCCCACTGCAGGACGTTCCCGGGACCGTTGCCCTGTGCGCGCTCCCAGGCGGTGGAGCTACCGTCGAAGTTCGGGTTGCCCGTGTTTCTGACGTTCAGGGGGACGACGAGGACCGGCGCGAGCACGAGCATGACGACGGCGGCCACGACGAGGACCTGGTAGCCCTGGATGTCGTCGAGCGCCTCCGGGAGGCTCCGGAGGTCGAGATACCGGAGCAACTCACCCAGGAGGTAGGCGTTCATCACGGCGACGACCACGGCGAGGTAGTAGTTGAACCGGACCTGGGTGAACGCGGCCGCCGTGATGAACGCGGCCCACACCACGACGAACAGGCGGTCGGAGTCGTAGTTGACGAGCACCGTCGCGCCGACGATGAGCGCCGCCACGACGACGAGGCTCGTCGTCTGCGAGCCGAGGCCGACGACGCCACCGATGGCACTGAACAGCGACGGGACGAGGAAGACGAGCGTGACGACGAGGAGCGAGCCACCGAGGTACATCAGGTGGCGTGTCTCGCCCTCGTCGACGAGCGGTTTCGCGAGGAGCCAGACCGCGGCCGCCACGCCCGTAAAGAGGGTGAAGCCGTACTCGGTGAGGATGCGACCCGTCGCGTCGAGGCCCTGCTGCTGGAGGGTGCTCTGTCCGAGGAACGGCTGTGCCTCGCCGATGGTCTGGGCAGTCGCGCTCTGTCCGAAGCCGACGATGCGGAGGAGGTTGGTCTCGATCAGGCCGAACACCGACGGGAGGGCGACGGCGACGACGGCGGCACCGACGGCGACGACGCCGATGACGGCGGCGGGGTACAGCGACGGATCGACGTCGCGCCGCTCCCACTGGCGGGCGAGCCAGGCGAGGGCGACGCCCGCGACGCCGACGCCCAGCGGGGCGACGACCTGGAGGGGCGAGAACTCCGTCGGGGAGAGTTCCGTCGTCTGCAGCGGCACGAGCATGAGGAGCGTGGTGACGCCGCCAATGACGCCACCGACGAAGGCGACCGGTTCGGGGGTCTCTCCACGGGCGACGGCGCCCGAGATGGCGAGCAGCACGAAGACGCCGAAGACGCCGACGAGGAGGATGCCCGGCGGCCACACCCACATGTAGCCGGCCAGCGCCACGCCGGCGAGCGCGGCGAACAGCGCCGGCCGCCGCAGTGCGTCCGTCTCCCGGGCCGCGACGAGTTCCCAGACCGGCAACTCCTCTTCTGCGACCGAGAGCGCGACCACGATCGCCAGCACCGCGAGCGCCTGGAAGAACGGCTCGGCACTGTTGTGATCGGCGAACCCCACGAGCGTCCGCTGCAGGAACGTACCGGGGAGCAGCGCGAGGATCACGACGCCGAAGAGGCCGCCGACGCGCCCCCCGAGTCGACTCCCGATGTAGTACGTCGGGAGCACGGCGAGCGCGCCGAACGCCACCGGCGCGACGAGCAGCGTCGTCGAGACGAGCGACTCGCTCGGCGAACCCAGTCCGACGACGAGCGCGGCCGTGGCGACGAGCTGGTCGTACAGCGTTCCGAACTGCCCGACGGCCGTGCCGAACGGGAAGTACGTCCAGGGGTCGAACGGCATCGTCGCCGGCCAGTGTCGGACCGTGTAGTTCACCTCGCGCAGGTGGTACCATGCGTCGTTCCCGGAGAAGTAAACCGTCCCGTCGCGCGTGAACGAGTCCATCCCCTGGAGGCGGACCGCCACCATGAACGCCATCACGAGGAGAAGGGCAGGGACGTGGAACCAGTCTTCGAAGACGTCGAGGACCGACTGTCCGTCGTCCTCGGCGCGCTCGCTACGCTGACTCATTGTTCGTGTGGACCGCCATGGCGCGCATAAGCCTTGTGAAACGCGGCGCGATACGGTGTCTGACGCGGGTTCACACGCTCACCGCGTGGCCGTCATCCGCGTGTCAGCGAGGACGTCTGGAGCATGGCGCTCTCCCTACAGGGCCGTGACGCGCTCTCTGCAGGAGCGTGGCGCTCTCCTCCACCTGCGCGTCGACCGGGCTCGTCCGTCGACGGACGGACCGGGGGAGCTCCCGGAGAGGCGGTCGGTCACCAGGTGAGGCCCTCGTAGACGATGCCGTCGCGCGGTTCGAGACAGTGGCGGCCGTCGAGCACGAGCGGGTGAGCCATCGCGTCGAACTCGTCGTCGAGCGCCGAGTAGTCGGGCCAGGCGGTCGCGACGATGCAGGCGTGGGCACCGTCGAGCGCCTCGGCGGGGCTGTCGGCCACCGCGAAGTCGAGCTCCGGGAACGAGGCGCGCATTCGCTCGACCGCCGCCGGGTCGTGGGCGACCACGTCGGCACCCCTGTCCGTGAGACCGCGGACGAGCGCGGCCGACCGCGTGTTCCGGACGTCGTCGGTCCCCGGCTTGAACGCCAGCCCGAGCAGCGCCACCTGCTTGCCGTCGACGTCGACGTGGTCGTCGAGGAGCGACAGCAGCCGCGCGGGCATCAGGTCGTTCACCTCGACGGCGGCGTTCAGCATGGGTGGTTCGTACCCCTCGTCTCGGGCGGCGGCGACGATGGCCGCGACGTCCTTCGGGAAGCACGACCCGCCCCACCCCAGCCCCGAGTCGAGGAACGCGCGCGTGATGCGATCGTCGAGCCCCATCGCGTCGGCGACCTCGTACGTGTCGACGCCGAGTTCCTTGCAGATGTTCCCGAGGTCGTTGATGAGCGACACCTTCGCCGCGAGGAAGGCGTTGTTCGCGTACTTCATCATCTCCGCTTCCCGCGTCCCGGTCTCGACGACCGCCGTGTCGACCCGTTCGGTGAGCGGCTCGTAGACCGTGCGGAGGTCCGCGAGCGTCCGGTCGTCGTCGGCTCCGAGGACGACCTTGTCCGGCTCCAGGAAGTCCGCGACTGCGGTCCCCTCGCGGAGGAATTCGGGGTTCATCCCGACGCCGATCTCCTCGCCGAGCGCCTTGCCGCTCGCCGCGGCGACGGTGGGCGCGATCAGGTCCTGTGTCGTTCCGGGCACGACCGTGCTCTTGACGACGACCGTGTGCCATCCCTCCTTCGTGGAGAGCGTCTCGCCCAGCTGTTCGGTCCCGGCCTCCATGATCGAGAGGTCGATGCTCCCGTCGTCACGCGACGGCGTCGGTAGCGCGACGAACGTCGCCTCGGTCTCCAGCACGTCGTCGTAGTCGGTCGTCGCGCGCAGTCGGCCCGTCTCCGTGACGTGTCGCGCGACGCGCTCCGGAAGCCCCTCCTCGTGGATCGGCGGCTCTCCACGGTTGATCGTCGCCACGACCTCCTCGTCGATGTCGACGTTCACGACCTCGTGTCCCAGATCGGCGAAACAGGCCGCGAGTGTCGTCCCGACGTAGCCGCTCCCGATGACGCTTATTCGCATACTGCTACCGACGGTCAGTGGTGGCAAAAAGGTGAGTTGTGGCGCGCTACCGAACCACACTGTCCGTGGACGTGGCACCTCGGCGCGGGCCGCGAGTGGCGGCGGTCGCCGTGACGGACGGCCACGGACGGTCCCCGCCACGTACGATCCGACGGGCGAGAGCGATCGGATCCCAGGAGCGATCGGAGGCAGGGCGAGACGACGACGCACGAGGCGTGACGAGAAGACATATCCGCCCACGTCGACATCTTCCAGGCAGTGAAGGTCTCAGTCGTCGTCTGCACGTACTCGCCGGAGGCGTTCGACCACTTCGTCGACGCCGCCAACAGTGTCCTGGCACAGACGCACGACGACGTTGAACTGGTCGTCGTCGTCGACGGGGACGAGACGCTGGCCGAACGGGTGCGAGCGCGGTACGGGACGCACGACGCCGTCCGGATCCACTGTAACGACGAGAACCGGGGACTGTCGGCGAGCCGGAACGTCGGGATCGACCTCGCGTCGGGCGACGTCGTCGCATTCATGGACGACGACGCCGTCGCCCACCCCGACTGGGTCGAACGCCTCGTCGCCTGTTACCGCGACCACGACGCCGTCGCCGCCGGCGGGCGGATGGCCCCTCGCTGGGTCGCCGGCGAGCCCGCCTTCCTCCCCGCGGAGTTCTACTGGCTCGTCGGCGTCACCCACCGCGGCTTCCCGACAGAGGCGTGCGAGGTGCGGAACACCTTCGGCTCGAACATCTCCTTTCGACGGGAGGTGTTCGAAGAGGTCGGCGTGTTCGAGCCCGACCTGGGTCGTGCGGGCGAGAAGAACCTCCAGGGTGAGGAGACGGAGTTCGCCGCGCGGGTCCGCCGACAGTTCGGCCAGGGTGTCTGGTACGACCCCGACGCCGTCGTCGAACACAAGGTGTTCGACTACCGGACCGACCCGCGGTGGCTGTTCGAGCGGGCGTTCTGGCAGGGCTACTCCAAGCGGGTGATGGCCGACGTCCTGCCCGACGACGGGGAAGACCCCGGCGGGGACGTTGACGAGGAGAGCGCGTTCCTGCGGCGACTCGCGTTCGAGTTCGGTCCCGAACGACTGCGGGGACTCGTCCGTCGACCCCGACGGGCCGAGGCGCTCCAGTTCGTCACGCTGGGCGCCCTCACGGCCACCGTGGGTGTCGGCTACCTGTACGCGACGCTCGACCGCCTCCGCTGAGCGCTGGACGGTGGTTCCCGATGAGGGGCCGGTCGAACGACGGAGCGACGGCGAGACCGACGCCCCGGAACAGCCCGCCGCCGAACGGACAGTCTCAAATCCGGGGCTGGTGAACGAGCCAACAGCATGGGTACGGACACCGTCGACGGCGTCTGTGTCGTCACACACCCGCTCGCGGGGGCGGGCGAGAACGCGACCCGCACGTTGCTGAACATCGTCGCCGCGATCGCGCCGGTCTGTCTGGTGACCGCCGACCTCCCAGCGGGGTCGACTATCCGCGACGACCACGAGGTGGTGGAACTGACCCAGAAGGGCGCGGGGGCAGGCATCCTCGTCGCTGCCGTCCGGTTCCTCCTGAACCAGCTCCGGATGTGTCGCGTCCTCGCCGACCGCGACGAACGCGTCGTGCTCTTCTTCGGCGCGACGTCGTACCTCCTGCCCGTGGCCTTCGCCCGCCTCCTCGGGAAGACGGTGCTGATCGAACCCCGCGGCGACGTGCCGCTGACGCTCCGGCTACACTGGGAGGAGCGCGTCCCGGCCGTCGTCGCACGCGTCCTCGCGGGGGGCGTCCGTGGACTGGAGCGGGCCTGTTTCGCCGTCGCCGACGGCGTCGTCACGTACACGCCGAACATGGCCCGCCAGCTAGGACTCGACCCCGACGACCCCGACGTCTACCCGAACGGCGCGCGCTACGTCGACACGGAGCGGTTCTCCGTCGCGGTGCCGTTCGAAGAGCGCGAGCGCGTGGTCGGCTTCCTCGGCAGGCTCGACGAGGAGAAGGGGATCCGGACACTCGCCGCGGTGGCAGCGCGGTTACCCGACGACGTGACGTTCCGGTTCGTCGGCGACGGCGCGCTGTACGAGTGGCTCGAGACCGAACTGGCCGACGAGATCCGCGAGGGACGCGTCGAACTCGCAGGGTGGGTCGACCACGACGACGTCCCCGCCGAGTTGAACCGCCTCCGGTTGCTCGTGATGCCCTCGCAGCCGACGGAGGGGCTGCCGACGACGATCTTGGAGGCGATGGCGTGCGGGACGCCGACGTACGCGACGCCCGTATCGGGGGTACCCGACGTGGTTCGCGAGGGTGAGACCGGCTTCCTGATGCGGTCGCGCGACCCCGACCGGATCGCGTCCGACGTCGCCGACGCGCTCGACGGGGACGACCTGGCCGACTACGGCCGCCGCTGCCGGGCACTCGTCGAGGCCGAGTACGCGTTCGAGCCCGCCGTCGAACGCTACCGCTCGATCCTCACGGCGGTCACTGCGGGCTGACCGCCTCGTTCGATCCTCCCGCTACTCGTCGTAGCCGAGCCGCCGGAGCCGTTCGCGGACCTCTTCTTCCATCTCGACGTCGGTGAGGTCGACGTTCGTGCGTTCGATCTCACGGCGGTGTTCGTTCAGCTTCCCGGCGAACTGGCGCACGAGATCCTCGTGGTCCGCCGCGACGTTCCGCTGCTCGCCCGGGTCGGTGGCGAGGTCGTATAGCTCCGTAGTGCCGTCGGCGTTCTCGATGTACTTCCACTCCCGGTCGCGGTAGACGAAGCTCGCGTCGTCGACGCCGTTGCCGTATCCGCCGACGATCGAGGTGCGGTCCCAGACGCCGTCGCGAACGAGCGAGAGGAGACTGTGACCCTGATAGCTCTCGGGGACCGGCAGCCCCGCGTACTCCGCCATCGTCGGCGGCAGGTCGGTGATACCCACGGTCTCGTCGTGAGAGCCGCTGTACTCCCAGCCGTGGACGAGTAGAGGGACGTGCATCTTCACGTCGTACAGCTGTGCCCCGCTGAAGTAGCCGTGTTCGAGGAAGTGTTCGCCGTGGTCCGCGGTGAGGAACGTCGTCACGCCGCCCCAGTGGTCCTCGGCGGCGTCGAGGAGTCGTCGGACCTGGTAGTCGGTGTGCCGGATCTCGGCGTCGTACAGGTCGAGCTGGAGCTGGAGCTCCTCCTCGGTGACGTTCTCTGGCTCCTCGAGGAGCTTCCGGCGGAGCCTGATCGACTCCTGGTTGCTCACGACGTCGTCGCGGAACTGCCGCTGGAACTCCGCGGGCGGGAGGAACGGGTGGTGGACGTCCATGTAGTGGACCCAGAGGAACTGTGGGTGGTCGGTGTCTGCCGATTCGATGTAGTCGATCGCCATGTCGGTGATCTCGTCGCCCGGGACGTGGTACGATCCGACGTTGACGCCGCCGGAGGACTCCGCGAAGTTGTACGCTCTCTCGAGGAGCGGATAGACGGGGGTCCCCTGGAGATGGGTCTTGGCGTACTGTCGGGCTTTGCTGACCGTCGACGCGTCGGTCTGGGAGTCGAAGAACCGGTCGAACCCGCGTCCGTAGCCGAACTGTTCGCTGAGATAGAGATTCGAGTGGAAGCCAGCGGTTCGGTATCCGCCACGCTGGAACACTTCGGCGAGAGTGGTCTGTTCGTCCGAGAGGCCGCCCCGGTAGCCGCCGTACGAGAGCGGGGTCACCGAGGTCATGAGCGACGGGAACGCCATCTTGGTCCCGCCGGCGTGGGCGAACGCGTTCGAGAACGTGCTCCCCTCGGCGGCGAGGTCGTCGAGATGCGGTGTCGTGTCGCGTTCGTAGCCGTGGTAGCCGACGTGGTCCGCCCGCAGAGAGTCGATAGTGACGTAGAGGACGTCGTTCATGCTGGTTCATCGCCTGTGAGCGTACAAATCTCTGTTGGGATTCGTGCCGTGTCGAGATGGCCGTGGGTGTACGATGGCCTCTGACGCGTTCGTGCCGCCGTCACGCTGCCCACGTGTCCGGCAGCACGTACCGGACCTTCTGTCTGATCCGTGCCGACAGCGACAACAGCACGAGACCGTATACGCTGGCACCGAGCAGGACGAGAGCGACGGTGAGGTAGTGACCCGTCGGCACCGACGGCTCGATGGCGGCGACGGCGGCCGCCATCACGAGGGCGGCGACGACCTCACGGCCCAGTTCCCGGACCGGGATCGGGGGCCGACCCACGATCCGGTCGACTGCGACGAAGCTCGCGATGAGAACGATCGTCGTCGAGAGCACCGTCGCGATCGCCGCACCGACCCACCCGATCGTCCACACGAGTACGACGTTCAGGACGAGGTTGAGGACGACGAAGAGCCCGTTGATCCGGAAGGTCACGTCGGGGCGGTCGACGGCGTCGATCGCCGACAGGAGCTGATCGCCGAACATCGAGGCGATCTGCGCGACGATGAGGAGGCCGAGGACGGTCGCGCCCTGCGAGAACGTGGGTCGGTAGATGGCGAGCACACGATCGCCGATGGCGACCGCGCCGAAGAGGCCGGGGATGGCCAGGACGCCGGTGTAGACGAACGCCTCGTCGAGGAAGTGCCGGATGCGCTCGAAGTCGTCACCGGTGCTGAGGTTGCTCATCTCCGGGAACAGCACTCGCCTGATCGACCCACCGAGGAGCGCGACGACGTTCGAGAGCGTCCACGCGACCTCGTACACCCCGATCAAGCCGGGTGCGACGAAGAGGGCGAGGACGATCGTGTCCATCCAGCCGAACGACCGCGCTTTGAGCGGCCCGAACCACGAGTGCTTCGCGAACCGCCAGAGACTCGCGAACTGGGCTCTCGTCGGACGCCGCGGCCGGGTTCGGACGACCACCACGGTCAGGGCGGCGGCGACGAACAGCGACCCCACGTAGCCGAGGAACAGCCCCGCGACGCTGTACCCCGCGACGATGAATCCGATCTGGAGGGCGGTCCGGACGACGCGTTCGACCACCTCGGAGACCCCCGTGACCTCGACGCGTCGCTCCCCGGTGAGCACGGCCTGAACCGTCGCGTACAGCGCCTGCCCAGCGACGAGCGCGGCGAGTAGCAGTGCGACGTCCGCCCCGACGTACGACTCGACGACCCCGCGCAGTCCGAGGATTACGGCCGCGACGACGACCGTGATCGCGCCGATCATGAGCGCGCCGGCCGAGAGGTACGTCCCCTGCTCGCTCCCCTCGCTCATCCGTTTGCTGACCGCAGTCGTCACCGCGTTCAGTGGAATGCTGGTCACGTACAGCAGGCCGACACCGATCGTGTAGACACCGAGCGGCTCGGGACCCAGTTCCCGGGCAATGACGAACGTCGCGACGAAGCCGGCGAGTGAGGCCCCGACTCGCGAGACGAAGTGGACGACCGCGGTTCTACCGAGTCGCATTCGGTTCGAATCCCTCCCGACGAGACCGATGTGGGAACCGCACCGACGCGTCACGACGTCCCGTTCTCGGCCGTGTTCGTTCCGTTCGGTGGATCACTGTCGGTGTCGTCTCCAGTCGGTGGCTGGGCACGCGTGAGGGTGGGTCACTCGACGTATCCGAGGTCTCTGAGCTGTCTGCGCATCTCCTCTGTCATCCGATCGTCCGCCGCGCTCCCGATCGGCGTTCCCTCGGTCTCGAGCCACTCGGTCGCGATCGACTCGAACCGTTCCGCGACGGCTGGGTACTGCCCGGAGACGTCGGTCTCCTCGTCGGGGAGGCGATACAGTTCGGCCCGGTCGTCGGCCGTGAGGTAGCGGAACTCCCTGTCTCTGAACGCCGACGTCAACGACGCGGGGAACCGCGAGGTGTCGAACTCCTCGTTGTGCGTGAGGAACCGCTGGAAGTCCGTCGGGCCGCGTTGACTGATCGCGTACTCGCGCGCCTCGTGTCGGAGGTCGACGCCTTGGAACTGTTCGGTCCGCCCACCGGCCATCGCGACGAGCGTCTTCATCACGTCGATGTGCTGGACGACGCCGTCCGAACTCGCCTCCGGAAGTCCATCGACGACGAGCGGAACGTTCGTCACGGCGTCGTCGAGGCCGAGAACGTGGGCCAGTTCGCCGCGCTCGCCGAAGTGTTCGCCGTGGTCGGCGGTCACCACGAACACGGTCTCGCCGAGGTCGCGTGACTGGACGAAGTCGTAGAGTCGACCGACCATCTCGTCGGTGTAGCTGATCTCGGCGTCGTACATGGCATGGAGGGCATCCCACTCCGCCTCCGACAGGGTACAGCCGTTGGCGACGATGGCGTCGTTCTCGCGGTGGATCCGCATCGCCGTCTCGGCGGCTTCGCGTGGCGACATCTCGATCTCGTCGGTGTACGTGTCGTGGTAGGGGAGCGGCGGATAGAACGGGCGGTGGGGTTCGTTGTAGTGGGCGTAGAGGAAGAATGGGTCCTCGTCGCGCTCGAACTCGCGGATCCATCGTTTCAGCACGTCGTTCATCAGGTACGGGGTTGCGTGTTTCGAGTCGTCCGTGGTGAACCCCGCGGAGTGCTTGCGGATGTTTACCAGCCACTTGACGAGCGTCGACGGCGGGACCGCCCTGTAGAGGCTCGAACTCACGATGAGCTCGAAGCGGTCGAACCCCCGGTCCAGTCCGAGACCCGGGCCAAGGTAGGCGTTTCGCGAGAGGCACGCAGTCCGATAGCCACGTTCACCGAACAGTTCCGGGACGGTGTCGAGTTCGGCCGGGAGGAACTCGGTAGAGATCTTCACCTGGTGTCGAGAGGGTTGGGTTCCGGTGAGGATGGACGCAGAAGATACCGGCGTCCCGTTGCTGGACGCGATACAGTCCGGAAAGTTCGTTCCCTCCGGGTTCGTGGCAATGCGCTGGAGGTTCGGCGTCGTATCGCGTCGGTAGCCGGCCATCGACGTGTGATCGGCACGGACGCTGTCGAGCGTCAGCCAGACGACGTTGGGGCCGCTCATCGGGCGTGATAGTCCCGGGGAGTGTAAATATCTGCGTTCTTCACCTCGACCAGTACTCACGTGTCCGTGGCGAGCTCCCGGTAGAGCGCGTCGATCTCTGCGGTGATCGCCGCCCACGAGTGTCGTTCGGTCACGTACTCCCGGGCCGCGTCCCCCATCAGACGCCGGGTCGCTTCGTCGCGAGAGAGTGCACTGATCCGCTCGCTGAGCTCCTCGACGTTCCCGGGCTCCACCACGTACCCGGTCTCCCCGTGTTCGATCACGTCTCCGATGCCGGCGAGGTCGGTCGCGACGACCGGTAAGCCGACCGCCATCGCCTCCAGCAGGGCGTTCGGGAGCCCTTCCCCGCGGACCGACGGGAGTACGAAGAACGCGCCCCGACAGAGGTATTCGGTTACTCGTTCGGGGGGTACTTCTCCGACGAACGTCGCGTCGACGCCGAGTTCGTCGGCGAGCGACTCGAGGGAGTCGCGCTCGGGCCCGTCACCGACCACGAGCACCGGCGTATCGACATCCGCACTCCCAACGGCACGGAGTAGATACTCGACGCCCTTCTGTGCTTTCAGGCGGCCGACGAAGACGAGGTGGTCACCGTCGGCTACCACGTCGGGGAGGTCGACGCCGTTGCCAATGACGCGGATGTCTCGGGGAGCGAACTCCCGTTCGACGTCGTAACGCACGTTGTCTGCCTGTGCGAGAACGACCGTATCGCGGAGCACACGGTCGATCGTCCACCGTTTGACAGGGTTCTCCTTCATGAAGTAGTAGTCCCCCCCACGGATCCACGCGAAGTAGGGGACGCGCGTGAGCGTCGAGACGAGATAGCCGACGAAGCCGATCGGGTAGATCATCATGCAGTGGAGGACGTCGATCCGACGACTGTCTCGGAGGAGGGAGACGAGACAGACGAGGACGAACGTCAGAGTGCTCACGACGTCCGACGTCCTGAGGTTGGGGACACGGACCAGTTCGAACGGCGGATCGTGTGGCTCCGGACCGGGGTAGGCCTTGGTGTAGACGGTCACGTCGTGGTCCGTCCGCGTCTGTAGCTCATGGGCCATCCGGAGCGTCTGTGTCTCGGTCCCGCCGATGACGTCCGGCGGGAACTCCTTGACGACGATCGCGACGTTCATCCGTGTCCCGTGACCCCGTGGGGCAGTTCGCCGACTAACATCATATTACTCCAGATAACCTAGTTCCCGGAGTCGGTCCCGCACTTCCTCGTCGTTCTCGGTCGACGCCCGAGGTCCTTCGAGCTGTGCGAACAGTTCCGTGAGGACGAACTCGACGTACTCGTCCGCGGAGTCGAAGTCGCTGTCGTCCACGCGACGAAGCAGCGTCGCGTACGTGTCCGTCGACAGTGTCACAGTCGGATCCTCGGCCATAGTCGTGGATACCACATGCGGCTATTAATACTGCCGTCTCGACGGACGTCCATCGAAGCGGTAACGTCTTACGCCTCCTTCGGTAACCTTGCCGCAGATGGATTCCGCGAGCGAGCAGGAGGCGTACTTCGCCGAAGTGAGTTCGGAGTACGCCGACTCGTACACGAACCCACAGACCATCATGGACCACGAGAAGGTCCATCGACTCCAGGTCGCCCTGTCTCTCGCCCCACTCGACGACAGTGAACGCGTCCTCAACGTCGGTGTCGGGGGGGGAGAACTGGCCCAGTTCGTCCCGCCGTCCCTGCACGAACGGATCGTCGGATTCGACTTCTCCCGTGCGATGATCGAACAGGCTCGCAGGAGACGACCCGATGGCACGTTCGTCCAAGGGGTCGTTCAGGACATCCCGCTCGGGGACGGGGCGGTCGACACTGTCCTCTGTCTCGGCGTCGTCGGCTATCTCGACCCGGCCGAGTTGCGCGAGGCCATCGAGGAGCTGTATCGCGTGTCGGACGTAACGGTCGTGCTCTCGTTCGCGAACGCGGCTTCTCCGTTTCGACGGGCTCGGCAGGGTTACTACTACGTCTTCCTCGACACGCTCAAACGCCTGAGTGGCCTGGGTGAGCCGCTCACGCATCGGTACCGTTCGTACGATCCGGAGATGGTGATCGAACTCCTCGAAGCGGCGGGGTTTTCTGTCACCGACCGCGCCTATCTCACCTACTCGAGCGGACTGTCGAACACGCCGATCCACAGGCGGCTCTACCGGTTCTTCGAGCGTCGACTCTCCCAGAGCGACCGAGCCGGTCCGCTGGCAATGACGTGGGTCGTCAAGGCGGAAAAACGCGACCATGACGGGTGACGACTACGCCGATCGTGACGTCGTCGTCGTCGTGATCGACGCGCTCCGTACCGACGGCGTCGGCCACCTCGACGGCGTGTCGGGCGTGACGCCGACGATCGACGCACTGGCCGCATCGGGCGTCACCTTTCCGAGCGCGTACTCGTGTATCAACACGACCGACCCGTCGCTCACGACGATGGAGACAGGGCTGTTCCCGCGCACGACGGGGCTCGTTCACCACGGCCAGCAGGTGACCGAGAGAGAGGCGGCGGGTCTCTCCGGGGTGCCCGTCCTCGCCGAGTGTCTCCGTAGCGCGGGCTACGACACCGCTGCGGTCGACTGGCTCGGTCGGTGGCACCAGCGCGGGTTCGATGCGTACACCGGTCGCGACGGGATCCACGACTACGGTGCTCACGACGACGACCGCGACGGGGCGGACGCCGAGTCGCTCGCTGGGCGCGTCGCGGACGCCGTTAACGACCACAGGGACGTGCTTCCCGATACACTGTTCCGGCTCCTTCGGGCGTCGTACCGGCGCGTCGTTGGCTCGCCAGGTGACAAGGACGCGGTCGAAGACGCCGAGACCACGACCGACCGAGCCATCGACCTCCTCGACCGGATGGACCGTCCCCGATACCTCTTCGTCCACTACTGGGACGTCCACGCCCCGTACGACACCCCACAGGAGTTCGCCTGCGACGCCCTCGTCCCGGAACTGTCGGTCGACGAGGCACAGGTCCGGGCGGACCTCGATCGTATCGAGAACGACGACCGACGACGATACGTCGAGGAGATCCTCGAAGACGGCCTCTCCGCGGCACTCCGTCAGTACTACGGCGCAGTCTCGTACGTCGACGCCGAACTCGCCCGACTGCTCGAGCACGTCCCCGACGACGCGTACGTCCTCGTCGTCGCCGACCACGGTGAGAGTCTCTTCGAGCACGGCATCTTTTTCGAACACCACGGTCTCTACGAGGTCAACACGCACGTGCCGTTCGTCGTCGATGGCCCCGACGTGTCCGGCGATACACCCAGCGGGTTCGCGCAACTGTGCGACCTCATGCCGACGGTCCTCGGTCGCGTCGGCGTCGACCACCCACCCGTAGACGGAATAGACCTCTGCGAGCGACTCGAAGCCGGCCTCCCCCTCCGAGACGTCGCCTTCGCGGAGGAGGCACAGACACAACGGAGACAGATGATCCGAACCTCCAACTACCGATACATCCGCGCGCTCGATGATAGTCCGTGTTCGTACTGCGGCGTCCGTCACGGTGACGAAACGGAACTCTACGACCTCGCGGCGGACCCGAACGAGCGGGCGAACGTCGCCCGAGAACACCCCGACGAGACGGCACGACACCACGACCGGCTCCAGACGGTACTCGAGGAGACCACGCCGGTCGAACGGGTCAGAATCTCGCAGACGCTCGATCGAGTCGCCCGGAGTCCACGCTTATGACGGATCACGAGTCGACGGCAGTCACTCTGATCGGCCTCGATGGCGTCTCGTGGGCGTTGATCGACGACGTGACGACCCACGCCGACGTCCCGGTGCTCTCGAGCCTCGTCGACGAGTCGGTTCACGGCACGACGACGTCGACGATCCCCTCCTTGACCTGCCCAGCGCTCCCGACGCTCTACACGGGGAAGAACCCGGGAAATCTGGGTATCTTCGACTTCGTCAAACCCGACGGATCGCTCGTCGACTACACCGACGTGACGGAACCGGCGGTCTGGGACTACCTGTCGGATCGTGACGTCTCGATGGTCGTCGGAGCCATGCGGACCACACACCCGGCCCCGCGGATCAACGGCGTGTTCATCAGCGACGTCCTCTCGACCGCGGAGGAACCCGACTACGTGACGCCGGAGACCGCGCGTGAGTACGGCGACCGGTTCCACGAGCAGCGGGAACTGCTGGAGGCGGCGAAGAAGGAGGGACCCTCCCCAGCGTTGCTCGACGCGTTCATCGAGATGAACAACACGCGGAGTGACGTGTTCCTGGCGCTGCTCGACGAGTACGACCCCGATTTCGCCCTGCTCTGGTTCGGACTCTCCGACGGCGTTCAGCACTACTTCTGGGACGATCCCGAGAGTCTCCGCACGTTCTTCGAGGCGTTCGACGACCGACTCGGCCGAATTCTCGACGCCCGCTCCGAGAGTAACGTCGTCGTCGTCGGCGACCACGGGTTCGGTCCGGCGACGAAGTACCGGTTCCACCTCAACGACGTCCTGCACGAAGGTGGGTACCTGACGCTACAGGGAGGCGTCGCACGGGCGGCGGCAACGAAACTCTCCTACCGGCTGTCCGAACTGTATCTCGACGACCGCTGGAAACGTCGGGCGCTGGACCTCGTCAACCGGTTCAAACGAGACGAGCCGACGGATACAGAGTCGTCCAGTGGTCGGGATCGGACAGTCGTTTCGCCGTTGAACACGATACCGGGCATCGACTGGTCCGAGACCGTTGCACACGTCTCGACTAGGAAGGGATGGGGAATCAACCTGGTCGAGGAGAACATCGACGGCGACCCGGACGAACTCCGCGACGAGATCATCGAGTACATCACGCAGGTGACGGCCCCGAACGGAGCGCCGGCGATCAAAGACGCCTGGCCCGGCGAGGAGATCTACTGGGGACGATACGGAGATCAGGTCCCGGACATCGTCTACCTCGCACACGACGAACTCCGGGTACGACCGTCCGTGGTCGGGAAACGGTTCACGAGGCACGCGTCGAGTTACGTCGGGACACACGAGTCCGCCCGCGAAGCCGTGTTCATGGCGAGGGGACCGGACGTCGTCAGGGAGGAGCCTGTCGGCGCGGTCGAACTCTACGATATCGCCCCCACACTGATTCACCTGACCGGGAATCGGATCCCCGAAACACTCGATGGCGAGGTCGTCGACCTCACTTCGCGGCCGGTCACGCACGGCCAGTATCACACCGAGCGGTATCGCATCCGGAACGGGCTCCGAGCGGTGAGCGAACGACTGTGAGCGTCCCACTCCCGACGCATTCAAATACGACCATTTCGACTATCTCCCGATGACCACGGAGCCACTGACGTATCGACTCTGGAAGTGGGTGGTCCAGCGGGTTTCTCGACACCGCAGATCGTACGAGCAGCACGAACTCATGAACTCGACCGACTGGGACGTGCTCGTGGTACTCGACGCCTGTCGGTGGGACGTCCTCCAGTCGGTGACCGAGTGGCCGATCGATGCGTGTCGATCTCCCGGAAGCACGACCGGACAGTGGCTCGAGACGGCCGAACAGACCGGTGTCTTCGAGGACGTAGTCGTCGTCTCGGGACAGTCACAGTACGCGAAGTACGACGTCGGTGCGCGTACGGTCGACCCGGTCTGGGAGACGGAGTGGGACGGCCGCCTCGGCCTCGTCCCACCGGAGCCCGTCTACGACGTCGCAGCCGACTACATCGACGGTGGCGACCTGCCCGTGGTCGCACACGTACTCCCACCGCACGCCCCCTACGTCGCCCGACTCGGGTCGCTCTGGGTGCCGATCCACCCCGATGTGAACATCTGGAAGCGAAACACGTCTGTTCGGCCGGCAGACAAGATCTCACAGCAGACAGCGATGGCGACGGGCCACATCGATCTCCGTCGCGCAGCCCAGGGCTACCGCGCGTCGGTCGAGAGCACCTGGGAGGTGACTCTGAACTACGTCGAAGCGTGGCTGGAGCGAGACCTGACCGTCGTCGTGACCGCCGACCACGGCGAGACGTTTGGTCGGATCCGTGACTTCGGGCTGGTCGAGCATCCGTACGACTGTCACGTCGCACCGCTGGTCCGGGTGCCTTGGGTCGAACTCAAACGGGGTTCGCCGCCGAGTCGGACCCCGGAGTCTGTGGACGAGAAACTCGAAGCGCTCGGATACGTCGACTGATTCGACGTCGGACAGCGAATCCCTCATACATATCTGTAACCGGAATCGACAAAACCATCCACGGAGTTGAGTAGACGAACACAATGCGTATCCTCGTAACCGGCGGCGCCGGCTTCATCGGCTCGCACCTCACAGAGGGACTCCTCCGCGCCGGCCACGACGTCGTCGTCCTCGACAACCTCGACCCGTACTACGACGTCGACATCAAACGACACAGCCTCGGGCGGTGTCGCGACGCCGGCGGGGACCGGTTCACGTTCGTCGAGGGCTCCGTGACCGACGAGGCGCTCGTGCGCTCGACCGTCGCCGAACACGACGTCGAGTTCGTCTACCACCAGGCCGCACAGGCGGGCGTCCGTGCGAGCGTCGAGAACCCCAAGAAGTCACACGAGGTGAACACCACCGGACTGCTGAATCTCCTCGAAGCGGCCGCCGACGCCGGCGTCGAGCGGTTCGTCAACGCCTCCTCGTCGTCGGTGTACGGCCGCGACGAGTACCTGCCGTACGACGAGGATCACCCGACGAACCCGCGGAGCCCGTACGGGGTGACGAAGGTCGCCGCCGAGCACTACTGCACCGTCTGGACCGACCTCTTCGACCTGCCGTGCGTGAACCTCCGGTACTTCACCGTCTATGGGCCACGCATGCGGCCGAACATGGCGATCACCAACTTCGTCTCGCGGTGTCTGAACGGCGAGCCACCCGTGGTCTACGGCGACGGCGAGCAGACGCGCGACTTCACGTATGTCGACGACGTGGTCGAGGCGAACCTGGACCTCCTCGAGACCGACGCCGCCGACGGCGAGACGATGAACGTCGGGTCGACGGGGAACATCTCGATCACGGAGCTCGCGCGGTACGTCGTCGAGGAGACCGGAGCCGACGTCGAGGTCGTCTACGACGAGGCCAGGGACGCGGACGCGAGACACACCCACGCCGACGTCTCGAAGGCCGAACGGCTCATCGGCTACGAGCCGACGACGACTATCCGCGAGGGCGTCTCGCAGTTCATCGACTGGTACCGCAAGAACCGCGAGTGGTACGAGCCGCTCGTGATCGGGTCGTAGACGACGGAACGCACATCGCTCGCGAGCGCTGGAACCCGAATCCGCTCACACGTTCGAGCCGACGACGACTGTTCGAGTCCGACTACTCTACCGTGACACTCTTGGCGAGGTTGCGCGGTTTGTCGATCGACCGCCCCTTCCGTTTCGCCACGTGGTACGCGAACAGCTGGAAACAGACGTTCGCGATCAGCGGCGAGAGCACGCCGAGTTCGGGCACCTCGAAGGAGACGTCGAGGAACTTCTCGGCGTCCTCGATCGACGTACAGCCGAGCACCGGCGCGCCGCGTGACTCGACCTCCTTGACGTTGTTGAGCGTCGCCTTCGGGTTCGCCCCCTCCGAGAGGACGGCGAGGACGGACGACTCGGGCGTGACGAGCGCCAGCGGCCCGTGTTTCAGTTCGCCGGCGGCGAACCCCTCGGCGTGGACGTACGCGATCTCCTTGAGCTTCAGCGCCCCCTCGAGCGCGACGGGGTAGCCCAGTTTCCGGCCGATAAAGAAGAACGCCTCGTCGTCGGCGTGTTCCTCGGCAGCCTCGCGGATGGCCTGCTCGGCGTCGAGCACCTGCTGGACGGCACCTGGGAGCTTCCGAACGTTCGAGAGGAACTCGATGGATCTGGTCGTGGACATGACCCCGCGTGCGCGGGCGAGAGAGACGGTCAGGAGCGCGAGCGTCGCGACCTGCGAGACGAACGTCTTGGTCGCCGCGACGCCGATCTCGGGCCCGGCCCTGATGAAGACGGTGTCGTCGGCCTCGCGAGTGACGGTGCTCCCGAGCGTGTTCGTCACCGCGAGGCTCCGGGCACCGGCGCGTTTCGCGCGGCGGAGCGCCGAGAGCGTATCGGCCGTCTCCCCGCTCTGTGTGACGGGGATCACGAGGGTTCGCCAGGGGTCGCGCCCGCCGTCGAACTCGTACTCGCTCGCGATCTCGGCCGAGGCCCGCACGTCGGCCAGCGTCTCGACCAGGCGGGCGGCGTACATGCCGGCGTGATACGATGTGCCGCAGGCGACGAACGTCACCTCGTCGAGCGAGTTGAGGTACTCCTTCGGGAGTTCGAGGTCGAGGTCGACCTTGCCCGCGAGTTCGTCGATCCGGCCCGAGAGCGTCTGCCGGAGCGCCGTGGGCTGTTCGTGGATCTCCTTGAGCATGTAGTGCTCGTAGCCGCTCTTCTCGGCCGCCTCGGCCTCCCACTCCACGTGGTCGCGGGGCCGGTCGACGACCTCACCGTCGTTCGTGATCTCGACCCCCGTTCTCGTGAGCACCGCGACGTCGCCGTCCTCGACGTACGTCACTTCACGGCTGTGTTCGAGGAACGCGGTGACGTCGCTGGCGATGAAGCTCCCGGTCTCGCCGTGGCCCACGACGAGGGGGCTGTCCTGTCGTGCCGCGACGATCCCGTCGAAGTCGACGGCGACGACGCCGAGGGCGAACGTCCCCTCGAGCCGGTCGAGCACGCGGGTGACCGCGGTGGGCAGGTCGTCGCCCGCCGCGAGCCGCTCTTCGACGAGGTGTGGCACGACCTCGGTGTCGGTTTCGGACGTGAAGGTGTGCCCGTCGCGTTCGAGCTCCTCACGGAGCGTGTCGTAGTTCTCGATGATCCCGTTGTGGACGACGGCGACGTCGCCACCGCAGTCAGTGTGCGGGTGGGCGTTTGCGTCCGTCGGTTCACCGTGGGTGCTCCAGCGGGTGTGGCCGATACCGACGGTCGTCTCGTCGTCGGGGAGGACGAGGTCTTTGATCCGACCAGCCTGCTTGAACAGGCGGATCCCCTCGTCCCCACGGAGCGAGACGCCGACCGAGTCGTAGCCGCGGTATTCGAGATTCTCCAGACCGGTGCGGAGAATCGGCAGTGCCGGTTCGTCACCAACGTAGCCGATGATTCCACACATGTCATCCCCTCCTGACCGTCGCGTTGTCCTCCAGCGGCCCGTCGACCGTCGCCCCCTCGTAGACGTGGACGTTGTTGCCGACGATCGACCCCGGTGCGAGGGTGACGCCGCCGGCGAGCGTGGCGTTGTCGCCGACGACCGCGCCCAGCCGGACGGACTCGTACAGTTCCCCCGCGAGCGCGAGCGTCGCCAGCCCACCCTCCGCCGTACAGTTGGGTCCGACGACGGAGTTCGAGCCCACGACGCAGTCGCGCAGCACCGTGCCCGCCCTGATCGTCGCGTCGGGGAGGACCACCGAGTTCGAGACCACGGCGTTCGCGCCGATCTCCGCGTTGTCTCCGAGACTGGTCCCCGCCAACACCGTCGCGTTCGGGTGAACGCGGACGTCGTCGGCGACGTCGACTGGTCCCGTGACGGTCGCCGCGTCGTGGACGACCGCCGCGTCGTCGAGCCGACCGCCGGTGGTGTCGAGAACCCCTGCGTTCACCGAGAGGAGGTCCCACGGCTCGGAGACGTCGAGCCACCGCCCGTCGTACCGGACCGCCCAGACGTCGGTGTCGACGGCCAGCCGATTGAACGCCGCGGTGATCGGCACCTCGCCGACCGTCTCGACGTTCCGGATGACGTCGAAGATTCCCGTAGTGAACTTGTAGACGCCGGCGTTGATCAGCTCGCTCATCGCGGTGTGTTCCGGCGGTTTCTCCTCGATCGAGAGCACCCGGTTTCCCTCGACCTCGACGACGCCGTACGAACTCGGCGTCTCGGAACGGCTGACGGCGAGCGCCGGTGCCGGCGTCGACGCGTCGGCGACCTCCGAGACGAGTGAACTGTCGATGATCCGGTCGCCGTTCAGGACGACGAAATCGTCGTCGACGTACGACTCGGCCTGTTCGACCGCGTGACCGGTCCCGAGCTGTTTCTCCTGTACCGCGTAGGTGATGTCGACCCCCCAGTCGTTGCCGTCTCCGAAGTGACTCTGGATCCGCTCGCGCTTGTAGCCGACGACGAGAACGATGTCGTCGAAACCAGCGTCGGCGACGGCCTCGACCACGTACTCGAGGAGTGGGCGGTTCGCGATAGGCACCATCGGTTTCGGCCTCGTTCGAGTGAGTGGCCTGAGACGCATCCCCTCTCCCGCCGCAAGGATGACTGCATGCATACTCGTCTCCCCGTTGGGAAGTGCAATGAATTTATTTACTCGTCCGGTTTGCAAAATCGCATCATCCGACCGGGAGGGGACGACGCGTGGAAGAGCGGAAGTGTTATTTAAACGATGGGCGTTAGCGCCGATGATGCCCCATCCCGACGACGTCTGCGTCCTCGTACCGACGCTCGATGAGGTCGAGACCATCGCCGGCGTCGTCGTCGGCTACCACGAGGAGGGGTTCGAGAACGTCCTGATCGTCGACGGTGGATCGACCGACGGCACTCGCGAGGCCGCCGAGTCGGCAGGCGCCCGCGTCGTCGTCCAGTCCGGGTCGGGCAAGGGACAGGCGGTCCGCGAGGCGGTCACCGACCACGTCGACACGCCGTACGTCCTGATGGTCGACGGCGACGGCACCTACCTGCCGGAGGACGCCGAGACGATGCTGGCCCCGCTCGACGACGGCTACGATCACGTCATCGGCGACCGCTTCGCCGACATGCGCGACGGGGCGATGTCGCGGCTGAACCGGGTCGGAAACCGGCTGTTCAACCGGGCGTTCGCGTTCATCCACGGCACCGACTTCGGCGACATCCTCTCGGGTTACCGGGCGTTCACCCGGGAGTCGTTCGAGGAGATGACGCTCTCGGCGGAGGGGTTCGGGATCGAGACGGAGATGGCCGTCGAGTGTGCCAAACACCGGATCAAGACCACGGTCGTGTCCATCACGTACCTCCCCCGGCCCTCGGGGTCGAACACGAACCTCAGCCCGCTCCGCGACGGCAGCATCATCCTGCTCGAACTGTACCGACGCGCCAAGACCAACAACCCCCTCTTTTATTTCGGGAGCGTCGGGTTCGTCGCGACTGCGATCGGTCTCGGCATCGGGATCTGGGTCGGCGTCGAGTGGGTGACGCGGAGCATCTCGCACGAGGTGATGGCCGTCGTCTCGGCGTTCGCGATCCTCTTCGGCGTGCAGTTGCTGATGTTCGGCGTCCTCTCGGACCTCATCTTCTCGCTCCACCGCGAGCAGATGCAGCGGCTCGAACGACTCGAAGAGGAGTGAGACGGCGTCGAGTCACGGTTAGGGTCGGGCGAGAGCGCGGCGGGTTCGGGGTTCAGAAGGGAAGCAGACCACGGAGTCGACCGACGAGGCTGTTCGAAGCGGACGCACGGTACTCCTCGAACACCGGGTGGAGTTCGTCGAGGAGGTCGCGTTTCGACTCGAACCTCGTCGCCGGTGCGGCCTCGAGGATCTCCGACAGCGCGACCGTGCCACCGGAGGCGTCGTACGACACCTCGACGTCGCCGACCGCTCTGATTACCTCCTCGGCGGTCGCGGGGTAGTCGATCCGGTCGTCGAGGTGCGGTTCGAGCGCCGCGATACCGAACTCGATGTGGTCCGTATCGGACTCGTCCTGTTGTGGTGGCCTGACGCCCATTATCGTCCGTTACGCAGTCCCCCATTGAAAAACCCCCGAAGCGCTCTTTCGAGCGAACGGGATCGATGTTCGACGGCTCGGGCGGCGACAGTCCGCAAACGGTAACCCACACCGTCTCGTCCGTTCGGTCATGGCGGAGTACACCACGGTCTCGATCCCGAAAGACCTCGCCGAACGCGTCGACGAAACGATCGAGGGGACGAGCTTCTCCTCGACGAGCGACCTCGTGCGGTTCCTGCTCCGGAGTATCGTCATCCAGTACGAGCAGTCGGACGGCCTGACCGAGGCGGAGTTCGAGGAGATCACGGATCAGCTCGTCGATCTCGGCTACCTCGAGTAGTTCCTGGGCGGTGGATCACCCACGAACGGTCAGGAGGGGACGTCTTCGAGCGTCTCCTCCGGCGGCACCGCGTCGACCTCCCTGAGCGTCAACTGGTTGCCCGAGCGGTCGTACGCGCGGAGCGCTGCCCGGTCCCACGGCGGCACGGCGACGAGCACCGCGGCCGCGAAGTCGTCGCGCTTCGTCGGTCCCCGCGGGCCCTGCGGATGGGCGTGAAACCGCGCACGCCCTCGGCCGGCCGGCGTCGACAGATCGAGACCGAACACCGCGGTGACGGAACGTCCGGCTTCGGGGAGGTAGAAGTGTGACAGCACGGGGGCGTCCCCGTCGAGCCCGATGTCGGCGTCGAACGCTCCCGCAGGGGTCGACGTCAGAACGACGCTGACCGGATCGGGCTCGGCGGCCTCGCTCATGTCGAGGAGCACGTCGAGCAGCGCGCTCGTGACGTGTATCGACTGACGGTCGTCGGAGTCCGTCTCCGTCCTCGTATCGCCAGCGTCCGGACCCGATCTGTCGCGCGGTTCGTTCACGCTCCCGTTACGTACTCGGTGCGGAAAAAGCGTGTCGGAGTCGTCCACGCCCGACCC
Organism: Salinigranum salinum; assembly: GCF_009176545.1. Taxonomy (GTDB): domain Archaea; phylum Halobacteriota; class Halobacteria; order Halobacteriales; family Haloferacaceae; genus Salinigranum; species Salinigranum salinum. The sequence goes on from NZ_VTOJ01000001.1 coordinate 1,891,900, forward strand.
CGGTCGTCGCAGCCGACGTGTCGGTGTCCCCTCCCTACAGCATCTCCCGCAGGGCGCTGGCGTACGCCGACGGGAGGCGCGACCGGGCGTTGTCGAGCGCGTCGTGGAGGGCGGTCGTCGCGTCCTCGAACACGCCCGCTCCGTGACCCACGAGCACTCGCTCCGGTTCGAGCCCGTGGAAGGCTCGCTTCGGCGGGACGGGACGGAGCATCGGGTGGACGCCCAGCCGTTCGCCGGACGCGCAGAAGTACGACGCCGTGCCGAGCGCCTCGGGCACGACGAGCGTCCCCGTCTCGTCGTGGTAGAGACCGACTTCCTGCCACGGCGGGAGGGAGCGGTTCACGATCGTCAGCGCACGGTAGCCCGTGTCCGCGAGCTCCCGACCGAAGCGTTCGGTGGGCGCGTCGAGTTTCGACGCCACCCCAGTCATCCAGTCCGGGACGTACACCGGCACGTCGTGTCGGCGGGCGACCGCGGCCGCGTCGCGCTTGTGTCGGTCGAGGCAGACGACGACGCCGGCGACCTCGCCTACGGAGGCGAGCAGGTCGTCGACGCCGGGCGCGTCGACCGGGTCGATCACCCACGCCTCCCCGTCGCTAGACTGAGTCTCACTGTCCGCGGCGCTTCGTTCCACGCTGTCGACGCCCAGCACGTGGCTCGCGCGCTGCATCCCCTCGTCGGGGTGTGCGATCCATCCGACGCCGCCGTCCCACCGGTCGATCTCCTGCAACTGACCCGTTCCGCGACCCTTCATCGGCATGTCCCACTGCAGGTGTCGGACGCGGATAAGAAACCCGACTGCGCCCGCACGTGCGCGGTCGGTCACTCTGCGCGCGAGGCTGCTTGTGCACGACACCGACCTCGAGCCACCCCAACCGTATATCCGGTCGGCTCCCGAAAGGGGAGCGATACCGATGCTCTCCGCGCTCACCCACCTCGCACTCGAAGTGAAGTACCTCGACCGGGCGCGTTCGTTCTACGTGGAACACTTCGGGCTCGAGCCCGCCCGCGTGTCCGATCGAGAGGTCACGTTCCAGGTCGGCGAGACGGCGGTCGTTCTCCGGCGGCCGAGTGGGGTCCCGCGCGGGGGCCTCCACGTCCACTACGCCCTCGCGACCGGCGCGGACGCCTACGAGACGTGGGAGGCACGGCTCTCCGCGCTCCCGTCGACCGCGTTCGACTTCGGCGGGTCGCGGTCGCTGTACGTCGACGATCCCGACGACCACTGCGTCGAGGTCGGCACCGTCGCCGACCCCGACGCCGGGGACGACCTCGTCGGCGTCTTCGAGGTCGTCCTCGAGGTCGAGGAGCTGACGAGCGCGGTCGAACGCTACCGGGCGCTCGGCTTCGAGGTCGTCGATCGCGGTGATGACCGACGGCGGGTCCGGCTGCGGGGTCCCGTCGACCTGGAGCTCTGGGAGCCGCAGCTCGGGATCGCGGACGCTCGCGGCGGCGTCCACGTCGATCTGGGATTCGTCGCAGACGACCCGACTGCGGCCGCACGGACGGTCGCCCCCGACGCCGGGATCGAGTCGATCGACGGCGGTGTGCGGGTCCGCGAGGCCGACGGACACGTCCTGACGTTCGTCGAGGGACGAACCGGACCACAGGCGTAAGCCACTGGCCCGTGGAGGGAGTGTATGCCCTACCGGAAACGCCGCGTGGACGACGTCCCGAACGCACCGGCACCCTCTGCGGAGAAGAAGGAAGTCGACGAGGCGCTCGGCGTCGAGGCGTTCGGCTTCAACGTCTACACGGTCGAACCGGGCGAGCGGGTCCCGTGGGGGTACCACCACCACCCCCGACACGAGGAGCTGTTCTACGTGCTCGAGGGCGTGTTGACCGTCGACACGCCCGACGACCCGGTGATCGTCGAGGCCGGCGAGGCGCTCCACGTCCCGCCCGAGCATCCGAACCGCGCGCACAACGCGGGCGAGGCGGTCGTCAGGCTGATCGCGGTGGGAGCGCCGAAGGCGACCGACGAGGCCGTGATCGAGGAGCGGTGTCCGTCCTGTGGCGAGCAGACGGGACGGCGCGGGGAACGGGCGAACGACGGTGACACGGTGCGCCTGCACTGTACGGCGTGTGGTGCGGAGACGGACCGCTTCGGTCGGAACAGCGGCTGAGCGCTCGAGAAGGGGCGAACGGACGACACAGGGGCGGCTCGGCGGACGGGGTGTCGTCGCGTCGCGAACCGTCCGCCGACCGTGCTCAGTGCACGGAACCGGTGGCCGCCCGATCGGACAAAAACTCCGGGCCGGGCGGTCGTGAGGATGGGGTCGCCGCCGAAGGAGACGCCGTGGGGGAACGGAGAGAACGACGATCGCCGGCGAGAGAGGTCACGAGAAGCAGCTATGGTCAGGATAGGCGGTCCGTGTCGATCTGGACGCCGGGCGGGGCGACGACGAGGAACTTCCGAAAGTGCATCAGTTCGCCGCCCATGTCCTTGACGTCGCGGGCGAAGCCGGCGGCGAGCTGGTTGAGGTCGCCCTCGATGGCGAGAAAGAGCACGCTCCCGCTCTCGACGGCGGCGATCCACTCCCCCGGCGGCGTCGACCCGTCGAGGACGCCGAGTATCACGTTCCCCTCGATGTCGTCCGTGTCGAGGTACTCCTCGGCGCTCCGGAGGTCGAGGTCGAAGTCGCTCATGTCGAGTGGGTTGCGGTCACGCGAGAAAAACGTTCTGTCGGCTCTCCGTCCGACGGTGGGGCGACCGGCAGCTCCCATCCAACACTGACCAGATCACGCCGACCGCGGATTCAGGATGGCACTGGACCGGACGGACGCATCTCGGTCCACGAGACTCCGTCTCTCGTGGTCGGTGGAGACGTCTGACCGAAACACCTTAGATTATTGCCAAATAACACTGACACTTGTATGAGCGATCTGATCGACCCGGCAGCGTATCGGGACCACCTCGGGGAGACGGAGACGGTCGATCTGGGGCCGATCACTCGGAGAGAGATCCGACGGTACGCGCGTGCCGTCGAGGACGACAACCCGCTGTTCTGGGACCGGGAGTACGCGACGGACCACGGGTACGATGACCTCGTCGTCCCTCCCAACATGCCTCCGTCGATCCTGGAGCCGGGCGCCGGTGCACCGACGGACGAACTCCGGGACGACGGACTCCCCCCGTCGCTCGGTGTCGAGCCTCCGCTGCCCGACGGAGTCCGCACGATGAAGGGAGAACGACAGCTCACGTTCCACCAGTACGCCACTGCGGGCGACCCGATAATCCGCGAGAGTACCTTCGACGACATCTATCAGAAGGAGGGATCGAACGCGGGAACGTTGACCTTCACAGTCGTCGTCGAGGAGTACTTCGTCGGCGAGGAACCGATCGTGACGAACAGACAGGTCCACCTGCACTACGATCCGGGATGACCCGACCGACCGACACGTCGGTGGGCGACCGGCTCGACACGCTCGAGAAGACGTTCACACGCCCACAGCTGTTCAGGTTCAGCGCCGTCCGGTGGAACCCACACAGGGTCCACTACGACCGGAGATACGCCACGGAGGAGGAAGGACAGCCCGACGTCCTCGTCCACGGGCCGCTGCACGAAGCGGCGATCCAGCAGTTGCTGATGGACTGGGTCGGATCCGACGGCAGGCTCCTCGAACTGAGCTGTCGGATCGTCGGTCGAGCGGTCCCGGAGGAGCCGTACCTCGTCGAGGCCGAAGTCACTGCGGTCGACGAGCGCGACGGGACGGTCGAGTTCGACGTCTGGACGCATCAGGCCGGAGAGCGGTGCGCCGACGGGAGTGCAGTCGTCCGACTCGAACGGTAACGGACGTGGCGCTCGTCGGTCGGGGATCCGTCGAATGGCGACACGCTCCAGCACGAACGGCGCGCTCACCCGGGCCGTCACGCGACACGAAGGACACTTTTATATACTGTCGACGGCTCCTTGGAAGTACAATGTCCAATAACACGGACGTGGAGGACACTTCGTCGGGTTCCCCGGCGGGTCGAGTTCTTCCAGGGCACACTGGAAACCACTTCTGAGATCGAGACGGTACGGGTTTTCGACACGACGCTCCGCGACGGTGAGCAGTCGCCACGCACTTCCTTCTCGTACGACGAGAAACGGGAGATAGCGACGCTCCTCGACGCGATGGGGACGCACGTCATCGAGGCGGGCTTCCCCGTGAACTCCGACGCCGAGTTCGAGGCAGTCAGAGACATCGCCGCGGCGTCCGACGCGACGACGTGCGGGCTGGCCCGCGTCGTCGACAAGGACGTCGAGGCCGCGCTCGACTCGGGCGTCGATCTGGTACACGTCTTCGTGTCCACCAGCGACGTCCAGTTGCAGGACTCGATGCACGCCTCTCGCGCGGAGGCGGTCGAGCGCGCGGTGAAGAGTGTCCGCCGCGTCAAGGAGGCGGGTGTGGAGTGCATGTTCTCGCCCATGGACGCCACGCGAACCGAGAAGGCGTTCCTGATGGAGATCATCGAGGCCGTCTCGGGAGAGGGGGTCGACTGGATCAACATTCCCGACACCTGTGGCGTCTGTACGCCGACGCGGATGGCGAACCTCATCGGCGAGATCGTCGACGCGACCGACGCACGGATCGACGTCCACGCCCACGACGACTTCGGGCTCGCCACCGCGAACGCGATGGCCGGCTTCGAGGCCGGCGCCGAACAGGCGCAGGTGTCCGTGAACGGCATCGGCGAGCGCGCCGGCAACGCCGCCTACGAGGAGGTCGTGATGTCCGCCGAGTCGCTCTACGGCATCGACACCGGCATCGACACGACGCGCATCACCGAACTGTCGCGGATCGTCGAGGCGGCCAGCGACATCCCGGTGCCGCAGAACAAGCCCGTCGTGGGGCGCAACGCGTTCTCCCACGAGAGCGGGATCCACGCCGCCGGCGTGCTGGAGAACGCCAGCACGTTCGAGCCTGGCGTGATGACGCCGGAGATGGTCGGTGCCTCCCGCGAGTTCGTGCTCGGCAAGCATACGGGGACGCACTCGGTCCGCAAGCGGCTCGTCGACGCCGGCTTCGAGCCGACCGACGCGCAGGTCCGCGAGATCACCCGGCGCGTCAAGGACTACGGTGCGGAGAAACAGCGGGTCACGATTACCGAACTCGAACGGTTCGCCGACGAGGTCGGCGTCGACCGTCTCGAGGGCGAGGACGAGGACGAAGAACACGAGGAGGTCCGGGCGTAGGATGTCCCGCCTCCCGTTCGCTCCCACCCGCGAGCCGCAGGTCCAGGTCCGCGACGACCACGGTCCGGTACGACGACGGCCGATCCCTCGACGCGAGGGCAGCGGCCGCTCACGAAAGGGTTTTATGATCCGAGCGTATCGCTTCGGGTACGATGAGGCATCTCACCCGTGGCAGCGGTGCTCGGTCGACGAGCACGGGCGCTCCCAGGGTCGATGCCGCCGCCATCCGGTCGATCGTAGGGGCTGTCTAGGCCCCTCACTCCCTCTTCTCAGCGCGGACTGGACCGACCCGAACACAGTGGCGTGTAGCGACCAACACCGAACCCAAGCCGAGGAACCAAACACATGAGCGAACGAGCGACACCGAAACCCGAGGCGGACGATCCCGAGAGCGGGTCGACCGACGCGGAAGCACAGCCACGAACAGACGAACCAGCGGACGAACGACCGCCGGTGACCACCGGGGCGTCGTCGGTGATCCGCGCGCTCGAGGGGGCGGGCGTCGAGGCGGCGTTCGGCGTCCAGGGCGGTGCCATCATGCCCGTCTACGACGCCCTCTTCGACTCGTCGATCCGGCACGTGATGATGGCCCACGAACAGGGCGCGGCCCACGCCGCGGACGCCTACGGCGTCGTCCGTGACGAACCGGGCGTCTGTCTCGCCACGTCGGGCCCCGGCGCGACCAACCTCGTCACGGGACTGGCGGACGCGAACATGGACTCCGACGCCGTGCTCGCGCTCACCGGCCAGGTGCCGAGCGACATGGTCGGTTCCGACGCCTTCCAGGAGACCGACACCATCGGCGTCACCGCGCCGATCACGAAGCACAACTACTTCGCGGGCGACGCGGACACGGTCGGCGACACCGTCGGCGAGGCGTTCGCGCTTGCCGGCATGGGTCGGCCGGGTCCTACCCTGGTCGACCTCCCGAAGGACATCACGCAGGCGGAGACGGGTCGCGACCCCGGCCCGGCTCGGCCGCCGAAGACGTACAACCCGCAGATGGAGGCCGACGCCAAGGACGTCAAGGTGGCGGCGAGGGCCATCGAGAACGCCGAGAAACCCCTGCTGCTGTTCGGCGGCGGCGTCATCAAGGGCGACGCCACCGAAACCGCCCGTGCGTTCGCCACCGACCACGGCATCCCCGTGGTGACGACGATGCCCGGTATCGGCTCCTTCCCCGAGGACCACGAGCTCTGCCTGTCGTGGGCCGGCATGCACGGAACCGGCTACGCCAACATGGCGATCACCCACACCGACCTGCTGATCGCGGTCGGGACGCGGTTCGACGACCGACTCACCGGTGGCATCGACACGTTCGCCCCGGAGGCGGAGGTCGTCCACATCGACATCGACCCCGCCGAGATCAGTAAGAACGTCCACGCCGACTACCCGCTCGTCGGCGACGCGGGGCGCGTGCTCGACCAGGTCGACTCCACCATGGCGCACTCGCCCGACGCCCGCGAGTGGCGCGACCAGTGCCAGCAGTGGAAGTCGGAGTATCCGATGGACTACGCGGCACCCGCCGACGAACCCCTCAAGCCGCAGTTCGTCGTCGAGGCGTTCGACGAGGCCACGCCCGACGACACCATCGTCACCACGGGCGTCGGCCAGCACCAGATGTGGGCCTCGCAGTACTGGACCTACCGCGAACCCCGGACGTGGGTCTCATCGCACGGGCTCGGGACGATGGGCTACGGTCTCCCGGCGGCGATCGGCGCACGCCTCGCCGCGGACCAGATGGGCGACGAGGACCGCACCGTGGTCTGCTTCGACGGCGACGGCTCCTTCCTGATGACGATGCAGGAGCTCTCCGTGGCCGTGCGCGAGAACATGGACATCACGGTCGCCGTCCTCAACAACGAGTACATCGGGATGGTCCGCCAGTGGCAGGACGCCTTCTACGAGGGGCGGCGGATGGCCGCCGAGTACAACTGGTGTCCGGAGTTCGACAAGCTGGCGGAGGCGTTCGGTGCCCGCGGCTGGCGCGTCGACGACTACGACCAGGTGGCAGACGCCGTCGAGGAGGCGCTGGCGTACGACGGGCCGAGCGTCATCGACTTCCACGTCGACCCGGCCGAGAACGTCTACCCGATGGTCGCGTCGGGCGCACCCAACGGGAAGTTCGCGCTCTCGGAGGACCAGCTATGAGTTCGGACCGAACCCCCACAGCGGAGTCGTCACGAGCCGAAGACACCCACAGGACGGGACTGAAAGGGCCCGGCCCGGACGAACGGCCGCACCCGCAGGGCCGGCGCAACAGCCAGGGCATCCGGATCGACCCCGAGGTCGAGGCCGAACCCGACACCCGCGAGGCGGTGCTCTCCGCGCTCGTCGTCAACGAACCCGGCGTGCTCGCTCGCGCGTCCGGGCTGTTCGCCCGCCGGCAGTTCAACATCGAGTCGCTCACCGTCGGCACGACGCAGACCGAGGAGTACTCCCGCATCACGCTCGTCATCCGCGAACCGGAGCCGGGCATCGAACAGGCGAAGAAGCAACTGGAGAAGCTCGTGCCGGTCATCTCGGTGACGGAACTCACCGACGACGCCGTCCGCCGCGAACTCGCGCTCATCAAGATCGACGGCGAGCACCCCGACCAGATCGCCGCGGTCGCCGACATGTACGACGGCACCGTGGTCGACGCCTGCGCGGAGGCGATCACGGTCGAGGTGACGGGCCCGAAGAAGACCATCGAGAACGCGCTCGACACGTTCGAGCGGTTCGGCGTCCGCGAGATCGTTCGGACCGGCGCGGCGGCGCTGGAGGCGGGCGCGAACGCGACGGCGAAGCAGTGGCCGGACGACTGAGCCGGCGACGGACCGAAACGTAAAAACATCAGCTTTCCACCTATCCAATCCATGTCAGACGCCGAATTCACTATCGACGTATACTACGACGACGACGCGGATCGCTCGCAGATCGACGACAAGACGGTCGCAGTCCTCGGCTACGGGAGTCAGGGCCACGCACACGCGCAGAACCTCGCCGACTCCGGGGTAGACGTGGTCGTCGGACTCCGCGAGGGCTCCTCGTCGCGCGCGGCAGCCGAATCCGACGGGCTCCGCGTGGCGACACCCGTCGAGGCGGCCGCCCAGGCCGACATCGTCTCGATGCTGGTCCCCGACACCGTCCAGCCGGCGGTGTTCGAGGCCATCCGTGACGAACTCGAACCCGGCAACACGCTCCAGTTCGCCCACGGCTTCAACATCCACTACAACCAGATCGTCCCCCCCGAAGACGTCGACGTGACGATGATCGCACCGAAGTCGCCGGGCCACCTCGTCCGCCGCAACTACGAGAACGACGAGGGAACGCCCGGTCTCCTCGCGGTGTACCAGGACGCCACCGGCTCCGCGAAGGGCGAGGCACTCGCGTACGCCCACGCCATCGGCTGTACCCGCGCGGGCGTCGTCGAGACCACGTTCAAAGAGGAGACCGAGACGGACCTCTTCGGCGAACAGGCCGTCCTCTGCGGAGGGATCGCCTCGCTCATCAAACAGGGGTACGAGACGCTCGTCGACGCGGGCTACTCGAAGGAGATGGCGTACTTCGAGTGTCTCAACGAGATGAAGCTCATCGTCGACCTGATGTACGAGGGTGGGCTCGGCGCGATGTGGGGTTCGGTCTCCGATACCGCCGAGTTCGGCGGACTCACCCGCGGCGACCGTGTCATCGACGACCACGCCCGCGAGAACATGGAGGCGATCCTCGAGGAGGTCCAGTCGGGCGAGTTCGCCCAGGAGTGGATCACCGAGAACCAGGCCAACCGACCCAAGTACTGGCAGCTCCGCGCGCAGGAGGAGAACCACGAGATCGAAGAGGTCGGCGCGCGCCTGCGCGGGCTGTTCGCGTGGGCCGAGGAGGAAGAAGAGGCGACCGAAGACGACGGGAAGATCACACTGAACGAGTGACGACCAGGAGAGACACATGACACGCAAGATGAAAGACATCGAACACACGAACCCCCACACGGGGGAGGCGTTCGGCGCGAACGGGGGCGTGTTCACGCGCGGGCCCGCCGCCGCCGACGGCGGCACGGAGGGCGACGAGATGAGAGACGTCGAACACACCGCGCCCGACGGCGACGGCGCGAACGAGGTGTGGGAACGCGGCCCAGACCGCGAGGAGACCGACGAGACGCCGCCGACCGACGAGACCGACGAGGCGGCACCGACCGACGAGGTGAAAGCCGACGGGACAGTACCGGATCCAGAGGAAACCACAGATGAGTGAGGGAACACTGTACGACAAGGTGTGGGACCGCCACACGGTGACGGAGTTACCGACCGGACAGACGCAGCTGTTCGTCGGCCTCCACCTCATCCACGAGGTGACGAGCCCGCAGGCGTTCGGGATGCTCCGCGAGCGCGATCTCGACGTCGCATACCCCGAACTGACCCACGCCACGGTCGACCACATCGTCCCCACCGCGGACCAGTCGCGGCCCTACGGGGACAGCGCGGCCGAGGAGATGATGGCCGAACTCGAACAGAACGTCCGCGACGCGGGCATCGAGTTCGACGACCCGACGACCGGGAACCAGGGCATCGTCCACGTCATCGGGCCGGAGCAGGGCATCACCCAGCCCGGCAAGACCATCGTTTGTGGCGACAGCCACACGTCGACGCACGGCGCGTTCGGTGCACTCGCGTTCGGGATCGGGACGTCGCAGATCCGCGACGTGCTGGCGACGGGCTGTGTCGCCATGGAGAAACAGCAGGTCCGCAAGATCGAGGTCACGGGCGAACTCGGCGACGGTGTCGAGGCGAAAGACGTCATCCTCGAGATCATCCGTCGACTCGGCACCGAAGGGGGCGTCGGCTACGTCTACGAGTACGCGGGCGAGGCGATCGAGTCGCTGGACATGGAGGGGCGGATGAGCATCTGCAACATGTCCATCGAGGGCGGTGCCCGCGCGGGCTACGTCAACCCCGACGAGAAGACGTACGAGTGGCTCCGCGACACCGACGAATTCAGAGAGGACCCCGAGAAGTTCGAGCGACTCAAGCCGTACTGGGAGTCCATTTCGTCCGATGAAGACGCCGAGTACGACGACGTCGTCGTCGTCGACGGCGACGAGCTCGAACCCGTCGTCACGTGGGGGACGACCCCCGGGCAGGGGATCGGCATCTCGGAGCCGATCCCCCACCCCGACGAGCTCCCGAAGGCCAAGCAGGAGACGGCCCGCCGCGCGCAAGAGCACATGCGCGTGTCGCCCGGTGACACGATGGAGGGGTACGAGATCGACGTCGCGTTCCTCGGCTCGTGTACGAACTCCCGGCTCGCCGACCTCCGGCGTGCCGCCACGATCGTGAAGGGTCGGCAGGTCCACCCCGACGTCCGTGCGATGGTCGTCCCCGGCAGCCAGCGCGTCCAGCGCGCCGCCGAGGAAGAAGGGTTGAAAGAGATCTTCACCGAGGCCGGCTTCGAGTGGCGCAACGCCGGCTGTTCGATGTGTCTCGGCATGAACGAGGACCAGTTGCAGGGCGACGAGGCCTGCGCGTCCTCGTCGAACCGGAACTTCATCGGCCGACAGGGGTCGAAGGATGGGCGCACGATCCTCATGAACCCACGGATGGTCGCCGCCGCGGCCCTCAAGGGGGAAGTGACCGACGTGCGCGACCTCAAGGAGGTCGCACTGGCATGAGCGAGGTCGAGATCCCCGAGGTCGACTACGTCTCCGGGAGCGGCGTCCCCATCCGCGGCAACGACATCGACACCGACCAGATCATCCCGGCGCGGTTCATGAAGGTCGTCACCTTCGACGGGCTCGGCGAGTTCGCCTTCTTCGACCTGCGGTACGAGGACGACGACACGCCGAAGGACCACCCGTTCAACGAGGAGCGCTTCCAGGACTCCTCGGTGCTGGTCGTCAACGCCAACTTCGGCTGTGGCTCCTCGCGCGAGCACGCCCCACAGGCGCTCATGCGCTGGGGGATCGACGCCATCGTCGGCGAGTCGTTCGCCGAGATCTTCGCCGGGAACTGCCTCGCGCTCGGCATTCCGACCGTCACGGCCGATTCGGAGACGGTGGAGGCGATCCAAGAGTGGATCGACGAGCATCCGGACGGCGAGATCGCGGTCGACGTCGAGGCCGAGACGGTCACCTACGGCGACACCACGGTCGACGTGACGGTCGACGACGCCCAGCGCAAGGCGCTCGTCGACGGCGAGTGGGACACGACGGCACTGATGCGGGCGAACCGGAACGCGACCCGCGAACTCGCCGAGTCGCTGCCGTACGTCGACCTCGAATCGTAGCGCACACCGCTCGCTCGTCGGGCGAGCGTATTTCTGTCGACGGTTCGCAGGTTCGACGAGACATGCCCCAGACGTTCGACGCCGACCGGGTCGAGGCGGTCCTGTTCGACTCCTACGGGACGCTCGTCGACACGCGATCGGCCGCACGGGTGCTCGACGGGATCGTGGACGACCCGGACGTGGTCGCGACGGCGTGGCGCGAGAACGCCCTCTTTTACTCCGTGGTGGCCAACGACCTCGACCAGTACGACACGTACTTCGAGCTCCACCTCGACGGGCTCCGGGACGCGCTCGGAGCCGAGGGAGTCGAACTCCCCGAGGACCGGCTCCGTGACCTCAACGGCGTGTACCACGATCTCGAGCCGTTCGGCGACGTGGCGCGAGGGTTCGAGCGGCTCGCCGCGGCCGGCTACCGGCCGTCGATCTGTTCGAACGGCAACCCCGAGATGCTTGACTCGCTGGTCGCGTCGACGGGGATCGCCGACATCGTCGCGGAGCGCGTGAGCGCACACGACGTGCGGACGCTCAAGCCCGCCCGGGAGCTGTACGAACACGCCGCCTCGCGGGTCGGGCGGGAGCCGAGACAGGTTGCCCACGTCACCGCCCACTGGATGGACGTCCAGGGGGCGATGAACGCCGGGATGCAGGGGGTACACCTGCGCCGGGACGGGGCACCAGCGTGGCCGTCGTTCGGCCCGGCCCCGACGCTCGCCGTCGACTCGCTCGACGCGCTCTGCGATCGACTCGGTGTCTGAGGACGTGACACGTGGGGTCGGACGAGGCGTGCGACGGGCGCCTCCGCTCCCGTTCCGTGCGGTTCCGTCCAGTTCCGCTCGGTTCTGTCGGGTTACGCCGGCTCCTCCTCGCCCGCCCCGACGAGTTCGTCGAACCGGGCCGGATCCTCGGTGAGTTCTCTGAACGTGGCGGCCGCGAGGAACCGGGTCGGCGCGACGACCCACTCCGACGTCGCCGCGTCGTGGGGATCGGGTGCGTCCGTGTCGAACCACCACGCGACGTACCGTCCGTCTTCGAGGCGGGCCGTCGGGAGGAGACGATCCTTCACCATCGTGTCGACGCGGGTCCTCGCGTCGAGTCGTGGCGATTCGTCGGGAGCGGGCGGTTCGCGGATCTCGATCGAGACGTGTCGGCTCCCGTGCGTGGGACCGTCGGCCACGGGGCGTTCGTCGGGACCGGGTACCTCGTCGACGTCCGCCGTCCCGTCCGTTTCGGTGGTCCCCTCATCCTCGATCCCGTCGGGGGCCGTCTCCCCGTTCTCGGTCCCATCACTGCTTTTCATCGTCGTCCCCCGATGGCGACCGTCCGCCGACCCGTCACGCGTGGCTGCCAGCGAGTCGGTTCGTCACTCCGCCAGCGACAGTGCATACGCGGCCAGTGAACGGCCCCGCTCATAAGCTTCAGTCGGCCGTCCGTCAGACGGTCCCGCGACGTGTCGGGTGTCGGTGGCGCGAACACACCCTGGCCCGCCCCCGTTCCTGGTCGTCCACCGTGCGACGGACGCGGACCGACCCATTCATCACCGGGCCGCACACGCAGGTAACCATGACCGACGAGATCGTCGTGATCCCCGGTGACGGTATCGGACAGGAAGTGATCCCCGCCGCCCGCGAGGTGCTGGCGGCTGTCGGCGACTTCGAGTTCATCGAGGCGCCCGCGGGTGACCACGTGCTCGAAAGCGAGGGCGAGGCGCTCCCGCAAGAGACGTTCGACCTCGCCGCCTCCGCGGACGCCACGCTGTTCGGTGCCGCGGGCGAGACCGCCGCCGACGTGGTCATCCCGCTCCGCCGGGCGGTCGACTCGTTCGTCAACGTCCGGCCGGCGAAAGCCTACCCCGGCGTGGACGCCCTCCGACCCGAGACGGACCTGGTGTTCCTCCGCGAGAACACCGAGGGCGTCTACGGCGGCCACGAGCACCGACTGACCAACGACCTCTCGACGCTGACGCGCGTCATCACGAACTCGGCGTCGCGACGGCTCGCGCGGTTCGCCTGCGACTACGTCGAGGAGGGCGAGTGGGACGGATTCACGGTCGCACACAAGGCGAACGTCATGCGCGAGACCGACGGCCGGTTCAAATCGGCCGTCGAGTCGGTCGCGGAGAAACGCGGCGTCGCGACCGACGACGCGCTGATGGACGCGCTGGCGATGCATCTCTGTCTCCATCCCGAGGAGTACGGCGTCGTCGTCTGTCCGAACCTCGCGGGCGACATGCTCTCGGACCTCGCGGCGGGGCTCGTCGGCGGGCTGGGACTGCTCCCCTCCGCGAACCTCGGGCCGGAGCGCGGTCTCTTCGAACCCGTCCACGGGAGCGCGCCCGACATCGCGGGCCAGGGCGTCGCCAACCCCTCGGCGACGGTCCTCTCGGCGGCGATGCTCCTCGACTCGCTCGGCTACGAGGACGAGAGCGAGGCGGTCCACGCCGCGGTCGAGGCCGTCCTCGCGGACGGGCCGCGGACGCCCGACCTCGGCGGCGACGCCTCGACCGACGAGGTGACGGACGCGATCGTCTCGCGGCTCGACTGATCGGGCGACGAGTGACGGGGTCGCGGTCGGGTCACCGTGAACGTGGACGGCGTTCGGCGGCGAGAACGACGGCTCCCGTCGACAGCCGACTTTTTGTGGGGACGCGGAGTACGGGGAGTCGAACGATCCGTCGCCCGCGGTCGCGACCACGATCACACACTCTCGCCACGACACCAATGACGATCGACTCCACCACGATCGACCGACTGATACCGCCCGAACCGGTGACGCTCGCCGAACCACCGTCTCACCTCCCGTTCGCACTCCTGTCGCCGGCGGGGAACGACGACGGCGTGGATCACCGCGAGGTCCCGAGCGCGCTCTCGCGAGCGCTCGTGGACGAGCGGGTGCGGGAGTCGAGCCGAACGGCGACGTCGACCACGGCGGTCCGAGGGACGCCGATGGAGGTGAGGGTCGCATGAGCGACCCGGAAACCGAGCGACGGTTGCACGGCGAGGGGGCGACGCCGCTCGCGGGCGTCGGTCGTGTCGTGTGGTATCGCCCCGAGACGACCGTCGATCTGCCCGACGAGCCGGCGGAGATCGACCACGACACGGAGGTCGAACGGTTCCACGAGGCGCGCGACACCGCCCGTGTGGAGCTCGAGCGCGAACGGGAGACGGCGCGCGAGCGGGTCGGCGAGGCCGAAGCCGACGTGTTCGGCGCGCACGTCCAGTTCCTGACGGACCCACAGATCGAGGAGGGCGTCGAGGCGGCCATCGGGAACGGACTGCCCGCTCCGCACGCGGTTCGGGAGGCGTTCGCGGGACCGATCGAGCAGTTCGAGTCGATGGAGGGACGGACCGCCGAGCGCGCGGACGATCTCCGTGACGTGCGCGACCGACTGCTCCGGCTGTTGACCGGGACCGAACGGGTCGATCTGCGGTCGCTCCCCGAGGGGAGCGTCGTGTTCGCCGAGCGGCTCACCCCCTCGGACACCGCACAGCTCGACCCTGCCGTCGTTGCGGGATTCGTCACGGCCACGGGCGGGCGAACGTCGCACGCGGCCATCTTCGCCCGCTCGCTCGCGCTGCCGGCCGTCGTCGGCGTCGGCGACGGCCTGTACGACGTCGACGAGGGTGCGGAGGTAGTCGTCGACGGCGACGCGGGCACGGTGGTCGTGAACCCGACCGCGGCGACGAGAGCCGGTGTCGGCGGCGGAGTCGACGCGCCCGTTCGTGCGGAGGCGGTCGAGACTGCCGACGGCAAGCCCGTGGAGGTCGCGGCCAACGTCGGTCGGCCGGTCGAGGTCGACGCCGCGGTCGAGCGCGGCGCCGACGGCGTGGGGCTCTACCGCTCGGAGTTCCTCTTCGTCGACCGCGCGTCACCCCCCTCGGAGGACGAGCAGTACGACGCCTACCGCGAGGCGCTCGACGCCTTCCCGTCGGGCCGCGTCGTCGTCCGCACGCTCGACGTCGGCGGCGACAAGCCCGTCCCGTACCTCGACCTCCCAGAGGAAGAGAACCCGTTCCTCGGCGACCGGGGGATCAGGCGGTCGCTCGGGGTCGACGCCGACCTCTTCGAGACCCAACTGCGGGCGCTGTTGCGCGCGGCCGCCGACGGCGCGGGCGACCTCGCCGTGATGCTCCCGCTCGTCTCGACCGTCGAGGAGGTCCGGGCGACCCGCGCGCGTCTGGACGAGGTCGCCGCCGACCTCGCCGACGCCGGCGTCGCACACGCCGACCCCGAGTTCGGCGTGATGATCGAGACGCCCGCCGCCGTCTTCGTGGGACCGGACCTCGCCCGCGAGGTCGACTTCTTCAGCATCGGCACGAACGACCTCGCACAGTACGTGATGGCGGCCGCGCGCGGAAACGAGCGCGTGGCCGAACTGCGAGACTTCCGTCAGCCGGCCGTCCTCCGGGCCGTCCGCGAGACGGTGCGCGCCGCCGAGGGGGAAGACTGCTGGGTCGGTATGTGCGGCGAGATGGCCGGCGATCCCGCCCTGACGGAGCTCCTCCTGGGACTCGGCCTCGACGAACTGTCGATGAGTGCGGTCACCGTCCCGGCGGTGAAACAGCGCGTCGCAGCGGTCGACACGGCGGCGGCGAGCGAACTCGCCGCGGCGGTCGCCGGGGCCAGCACCAGAGCCGAGGCGATCGACCGACTCGAAGGCGGGGTGGACGACGGATCGTAACGCCGGCGCGGTCATCGACTCGCCGACCACGGACACGACGAGCGGAGCCGGGCCGACGAGACGGATCGACCGATCGGGGGTGTCGTGTCCCGCGTGGAGAACCGATGGTGGATTTAAGACCGCCCGGCGTTTCGTCGTAGGTATGCCACAGATCCACCTCGACGACGAGACGGTCGAACGCCTCGACGCCCTCCGGGTCGAGGACGAAGAGTACGACGAGATCGTCAGCGAGCTCATCAACATCTACCGGGCCAGCGAGATGACGCTGTTCCACTCCGGCGACGAGTACTAGCGGTTCGCGAGGGGCGTCCCGTCGTGAGCGCTCTGTCGCCAGTCGTTCTCGACGGCAGTTCTCGCAGTCGTGACCGTCGGCGAGCGACGCTCAGCCGTCGTACGACCGCCGGACCTGGTCCCACTTCCCGTTCGACTCGAGGTGTGACTGGAGTTCGTCGGCGTACTCCTGGACGAGCCGTTCGGCGGCGGCGAGCTTCGCCTCGTTGCCCTCTTCGCCGTTGCCGAGGCCGAGTGCGCTCTTGACCGAGTCGAACAGGCCGCCGCCACTCCCGCCGCTCGATCCCGACCCGCCGCCGGCCATCGACTGCTGTCGTTTCCCCGCCTCCTCGATGTGGGGCATCATCCCCTCGAGTTTGTCCGTGTTGGCGACGATGCGTGCGGCGTCGGGGTCGTCCGCGTTCTCGATCTCGAACTCCGTGGCGGTCATGATGAGGCTCCACTCCTGCTTCTGAAACTCGGAGGCGGTCACGCGGTCGTTGAACTCGCGGTCGACCGTCATCCGGTCGCCGACGATACGGTCTGTCCAGTCTGCCATGCCGTCGCCTATGGTGAGACACCGTATCAGGGTTTCCCTGGCAGCGTCCCGCCCGCATATCCGGGGCCACCGTGTTCGCTCGTCGTCAGGACTGTCAGAGTCGTCCAGCCACCGTGATCGACGGGCGGATCGATGAAGGATGACGGATACCGGAACACGTACCGGTGCGTCCTGACCGGCCAGTGATGGTACGGGTTCGGTTCGATCTTAGGTCCAGGGGTTCACCGGCTCGTCGTTGTGACGGCGCTGTTCGGCGTAAACGTCGAAAGAGAGTTCGAGTTCGTCGCCCTGGATCTCGTTCCCGACCTCGGTCGGCAGCCGCCACGAGACGGAGAGTGATCGCGTCCCGGTGCGGAAGCCATCGAGCAGGAGTCCCCCGGCCTCCATGTCGGTTCGACTCACCAGGTCACGGAGCGTCTCGTCCGCCGAGAGGGACGCTTCTCCGGTGTCGAGTTCACAGTCTTCGTCGTCGTCCCAGAAGACGTCGACGAGCAGTTCGTCCGCCAGTTCGGCGTGGTCCGAACCCGGCGACTGTTCGGTCTCGCACACGGAGAACCCGACGAAGCTGATCCCCTGTTCGACGCCCTGCGGGTTCGTCGCAGGGGTTCTGATCTCGGGGGTCGAGAACGTGCAGTCGTCGAACGTCGTAGTGTCCGTGGTCGTGCTCGACTTGACCGTTACGGCACACAGCCCGTAGGAGCCCTGTATCACCTCGGCGGTGAACCCGACAGCCTCGTCGTCCTCTGCCGACTCCCCTTTCTCGTTCGTGATCGATACCTCGATCGTGACGGTCTCGTCGTCGACGTCGAACTCGTAGACGCCGGGGGCGACGCGATTCCCCCCCTCGACGGTGTCGAACGCGTCGCCGTCGTAGTCTTCTATCTTGCCGACCATCGTGCAGGCGGCTCCCTCAAGCGGGTCGGGCTGTCCCTCGACCTCGTCGACGAGGCTTATCGCCAGCCACACCCACGCGGGGTTCGTGTCGTTGTGGATACTCAGGCTGAAACAGCCGCTGTCGCCGGGTTTGACGTCCTCGAACGCAGCAGCGACCCCGCCGTCGGTTCCCGTCCGGGACATCGAGGCGACCTGCGTTCCGTTGTGTACTGCCCGCCAGTCCAGCCCGAGATCGAGTTCGCCAGCAGAGACCGTTGTCAGCGTCCCCTCCGCGTCACTGAAAAGCGCACGGGTGCCGGCCCCGCCGACAGTTGCACCAGCCCCTATAAGCCCCATGCCGGCCAGGACACGTCGTCTTGGTATCTTCATCCCAAAGGGAGCCAAACGGAATCGAACCGTCTGCGCCGCGTTTACACGCGGACACGAGGCCAGTGCTCCACACAACGGGTAGCGCGTGTTACCCGACTGTGCTTACTGCTGTGCGGCGGTGAACTCGAACGTCGCTTCGAGCGTCCCGCCGTTCGAGGTGATACCCTCGTAATCGTAGGTGACGCCGAGCTCGATCTGGAGCTGGTTTTCTTGGAACGGCTTGAGTTGCTGGCCCGACGTGAACGCCGGAAGCGGAGCCTGATCGATCCGAGCCTTCAGGTCAGCAAGGTCCAAGAACCCGTTGCCGTTCTGGTCATCCGCATCGCCGTAGTAGGGCGAACTCCCACTGTCCAGCGCGTCGATGGATGTCCCACCGGGCTGAACGAGATTGAGCGTCGTCACCTTCGCGTTGTTCTTCAGGTCATCGTTACCGGTGAGACTCAGACTACTGACATGAAGCGCCTTGGCAGGAAGCGTGCCTGCGTTCTGGAGTGTGATCGTAGTCGTCATCTCATCGCCGTCGTCCTGTTCGTTGTCTTCACCGTCCGAAGCGGTCTCGGAGGTAAAGTCGATCGTCTCGGGCGAGACCTGAAGCACGATACTCCCCGCTTGGAGAGACACGTCCGCCTCTCCGCTGTCCGTGATGTAGGCGAACGTCCCCGCGCCGCCGGCTGCTGCTGCGGCACCGGTCCCGGCGATGGTGGCGAGGGCTTTCCGCCTGCTGATGTTCTTGTCGTTGCTCATTTTGTCTCCTCCGCTGACCGTGTACCGGCTTTCCACAACTCCCACATCTCCGACCCAATCCAGAGCGTGACCGGGAGAACGACCAGTACGATCCACCCGAGTTTCGTGGATGCGAACGCGGACAGATACCCGACAAAGGGCACACTGAACACAACTACACCAACGACGGCGCCCCGATAGACTGGTTCCGGGTCCGGGTCTTCGTTTGCATCGCCTTTCGTCCTGAACCGAACCGTGTCATCGGTCTCGAACTTCTCGATCACCCTGTGAGTAGTCGTTGGGCCGTTCCCCGATTCGGCGAAGGTGATGACGTCACCCTCCTCGATGTCGTTAGCAGGGACATCTTCGACGAAGACGACCGAGCCGGTCGGAATCGCTGGTTCCATGCTTCCCGACTGGACGGTGTACGAGTAGTCCGCGCCGGCGAACCATGGAAAGGCATTCGCGAGCAGTACAGCTACCACTATCAGCAGGGCGAGCGCCGCAACCGCTTTGACTGCCCTGCGGATCATCTCGGCTTACGAGCTGTCCTGCTGGGTGTTCTGACCGGGCGCGTAGGACGTGAAGTCCGGCGCGTCCGTGTGTCGGCTCTGCAGGAACAGGAACTCGAGGCTGATCGAACACCGGTCACCCTGCGCTTCGTTGCCCGTACCGAACGGGATGTGGAAGTCGTAGCCGAAGTTCAGCTCGGTTCCTGGCGGGAGTGGAGCCACGCCCTGAGTGTTGTTCCCCGAGTCGCTTCGGGCCGGGACGCTGCCGTCCAGCATCGTCGAGCCCTTCGCGATCGTGGAGCCGTTGGGGGCCGTGTCGTACCCGAGCGTAAAGTCGTCCGAGTTCCAGAAGGCCGTCCCGATCGCGTTGACGTTCTGGGACACGTCGAGGACGCTGCGCGGAGCGAGGTAGTACTCCTGACCAGCAACGATGTCATCCTGGTCCTCCGGAACGTCGTCCTGAGCAGTGAAGCCCGAGCTGCCGTCTTCCTGTGAGTTCGACCAGAAGCTACCAGCAGTCGCACCGTTGTAGCCCTGCGCGTCGAAGCCGCTCCCATCGAAGAACTGACAGCTATCGTCACTGTCGTAGTACGGGATCGTGTAGATGTTCTGGGCGAGGTCACCTTGAGTAGCCGCTTCCCCAACGACCTCACCATCTGCGTCGAGCGCAGATGCGTTCAGAGCGCCGGAGTTGTCGACGTTCGTCTGCGTGACGTTCCCGTCAGCAGCGATCTCCGGCTCGTAGTTCTTGTAGTCGACGTTCTCCAGCACGTTCATCTTCGAGGCGACCCACGCCTCGTTGTCCTGGACCGTGAGGGTGAAGTTGACGCAGCCGTAGTCCCCGGGCTTTACGTCATCGAAATGAACGTCTATAGGGATGGAGTTCTCACCGTACAGGCCGCCGGTGTCGGCAGTCATGCCGCTCGTGTCTCCCGTGTCAAGCGCATCCGAGGGCTCGAGAGTGACGTGACTCGTGTCCGAGTCGATGTGTTCGCCGTTGTAGGAACCGCTCCACTCGAGTTGACCGTCGATACCGCCGGCCGTGAAGGTGATCGCTCTCTCTTCTGTGTCGCTGAACTGTGCGTAAGTCCCGCCAATACCGAGCGCACCGGCCAGTCCGATGCTGCCCATTCCGGCGAGAGCCTTCCGTCGTGACAGCTTGAAGCTGTCGGAGTTGTCGTCTTCCATCGTCGCTCTGGCCCGTGATGAGCCATCTGACCCCTGGGACGTATTGGTATTCAGTAATTACACGAACCCTGAGATAACGACCGGTTGGACGGGTTATCACAGCCATTACCGATCTCTAAACCATCGGTTAACAGGTCTCAGCCGGAACGAACCCAAGCGAAACAACACGCTAAATTCATTCTTTTTGTTCATTATTAAGTCAGTGAATGTGATAGTTTCGTGTATGAATTGGGGGACAACGATCGGAGTGCAGACGAACGGAACGGACACGACCGAGGGTGAGATCTTCGACCTCCTCAGGAACGACCGGCGACGACGGGTGATCGAAGAACTGTGTTCGCGTGCGGGACAGGCGACGGTCAGAGGTCTGTCGGAGCGAATCGCGGCGCAGGAGACGGACGAGTCGCCACCACCACGCAAAGCCCGCGAGAGCGTCTACAGTTCGCTCATCCAGACGCACCTCCCGAAGCTCGACGAACGGGGGGTGGTTGAGTACGACCCGGACCGGAAGACCGTAATCCTGGGCGACGACGCGGGCACGGCGACGCTCTACCTCGAACTCGTCTCGCCGTACGGGATCACCTGGATGAGCTACTACCGGTCGATCGCAGCAGTGTCGATGCTCGTCGTCGTCGCCAGCGAACTCGGGGCACCGTTGTTGGTCACCGTGCCTGATCTCCTGTGGTCCGTCCTGTTCCTCGCGCTCCTCGTCGTCTCCACGGCGAGACAGCTCTGGGATCGGCGGTGGCTACTCATGAACCGATACCTCAAGTGACGGCGTTTGGGACGACCTGAACGTAACGCGATCGAGTGACACACCGGAGCCATCCGCGCCGGTGACGGGTCCTCGATGCTGCGGACGGTCGACGTGATGCAGCTGCTGTCTGGACTCTGAGATCCTCGACTGGCAACATCCTCGTCCCCGTACCGTCCTGTCGGACCAACTGTCGGAGGGAAGGTTATGTCTACGCAGCGCCTATCCCGGTCGACAGTGGGAGTGTAGCCCGACAATGGACCCGAAGATCACGCCAATCACGCATCGTGTCACGAAGTGGCGCGACGTCGAAACCGTCGCCGTCGACGGAGGGGAGACGTTTCGCGTCGACGGCCGCGAGTTCGCCCGCCTCTCCGCGGACGGTCACCTCACCGTTCCGATGAGTCCCGCGCTCCGGGACCAGCTCCTGACCGACGGCCTCGCGGACGGCGTCCGGGGACGTCCCGACCGCGTCACATACCGGGTCCGGTCCGCGGCCGACGTTCCGGGTGCGATCCGACTGCTCCGGATCGCGTATCTCCACCGCTGCACCCCGGACGTGCCGTCGGTCTCCCGCGACGACCACCTCCGACGGCTCGGTGCGAGCACGGAGCTCGTCGAACTGCTCGCCCATCCCGGCGGCGAGAAACAGTCGGCCTGACACGCGAGCGGGGAGGACGGGGGCCTCGTGAGAGCGCCACAGAGCTCGTCCCGGACGGCTCGATCCGTCTCCGTTCCGTCGGCGCGCGCTCGAACGACGAGCAGCACACGACCAGCAGACCGGGGTCCCACGAACGGGCGATCGCAAAGGGTTACTAACCACCGAGGAAACCCATGACCATGGGAATCGACTACGGTTCGCTCCACGATCCGAACGCGGAGTACACGATGCGAGAGCTGTCGAGCGAGACGATGGGCGTCACGGCCAAACGCGGCGGCGGCCGGGACGTCGAGATCACGGACGTCCAGACGACGATGGTCGACGGGAACTTCCCGTGGACGCTCGTACGCGTGTACACCGACGCGGGGATCGTCGGCACGGGCGAGGCGTACTGGGGTGCCGGGGTGCCGGAACTCATCGAGCGTATGACGCCGTTCGTCGTCGGCGAGAACCCCCTCGACATCGACCGGCTGTACGAACACCTCGTCCAGAAGATGTCGGGCGAGGGCTCCATCGAGGGCGTCACCGTCACGGCGATCTCGGGGATCGAGATCGCGCTGCACGACCTCGCGGGCAAGATCCTCGAGCTCCCGGCGTACCAGTTGCTGGGCGGGAAGTACCGCGATCGGATGCGCGTCTACTGCGACTGTCACACGGAGGATGAGGCCGACCCCGAGGCCTGTGCCGACGAGGCCGAACGCGTCGTCGAGGAACTGGGGTACGACGCGCTGAAGTTCGACCTCGACGTCCCCTCCGGCCACGAGAAGGACCGCGCGAACCGCCACCTCCGCCCGGGCGAGATCCGACACAAGGCGGAGATCGTCGAGCAGGTCACGGAGCGCGTGAAAGACCGCGCCGACGCCGCCTTCGACTGTCACTGGACGTTCTCGGGCGGGTCGGCCAAGCGGCTCGCCGCCGCCGTCGAGGAGTACGACGTCTGGTGGCTCGAAGACCCCGTCCCGCCGGAGAACCTCGACGTGCAGGAGGAGGTCACGAAGTCGACGACGACGCCGATCACCGTCGGCGAGAACCGGTACAGAGTGACCGAGGAGCGGCGGCTCATCGAGCGCCAGGCCGTCGACATCATCGCGCCCGACCTCCCCAAGGTCGGTGGGATGCGAGAGACGCGGAAGATCGCCGACGTCGCCAACCAGTACTACGTCCCCGTCGCGATGCACAACGTCTCCTCGCCGATCGCGACGATGGCCTCCGCGCAGGTCGGCGCGGCGATCCCCAACTCGCTCGCGGTGGAGTACCACTCGTACGAACTCGGCTGGTGGGACGATCTCGTGGAGGAGACGGTCATCGAGGACGGCTACATCGAGATCCCCGAGCAGCCGGGACTCGGCCTGACGCTCGACATGGATGCCGTCGAGGCGCACATGGTCGAGGGCGAGACGTTGTTCGATGAAGCGTAGCTTCATCGAGCCAGCAGCACGGAGTGCTGCGTTGTTCGACGAGGAGTGAAACGACTCGTCGAGCCAGGAACGCTCCGATTTGCGCTGTTCGACTGATCGAATCGAAGTCGGGCCAGCGACGCACCGAGTCATCTCCCTCTCACTCGCCCTCACCCTCGTACGCCTCAGTCGCGGTCGTCGCCCTCGGACGGCGACGAGAAGTCGAGCGTCGATGATCCGAGCGTTCTGACCCGTACCGAATACCTGTGGTGGGCGCGGGTGGTGACTTCGACGGCCGCGTAGACGGCGATGGCGACGAGCACGATCGCCCCTCCAGCGGCGACGTCGTACAGGTACGAGAGGGTCACGCCCGTCACGGTCGCGACCTGCCCGGCGACGACGGCCGCCGCGAGCGACCGTTTGAAACCGTCGACGACGGTCGCCGCGGCCACGGGGACGACGAGCATCGCGGCGACGAGGATGACGCCCATCACCTGCATCGCTCCGACGACGACGAGCGCCGTGAGGACCGCCAGGAGACGGTTGTACCAGGCGACGTCGAGGCCGGCTACCCGGGCACCCGCTTCGTCGAACGTCACGGCGAGGAGCGGTCGGTACGCGACGGCGACGACGCCACCGACGACGACGCTCATCGCGAGGAGCGTCGCCGCATTCGCCCTCGACACCGTCGCGAGCGACCCGAAGAGGTAGGCACTGATGCCGACGGCGATGCCCCCGTCGGTCGCGGTAATCAGGACGCTCCCGACCGCGAACGACCCCGTCAGCACGATGGCCAGTGACGTGTCCCGGTAGGTGCCGGCGTAGTCGACGAGCGTCTGGACGACGAGCGCGGCGAGCGCCGAGACGACGAGCGCCGCGAGGAGCGGCGGGATCGTCGCCGAGAACGCCGCGTTGACGAACAGACCGGCAGCGACGCCCGCGAACGCCGAGTGAGCGAGCGTGTCGCCGATCATCGCCATCTCGCGGTGGACGAGGAAGCTGCCGACGAGCGGCCCGACGAGCGCGATGCAGATCGCCGCGAGGTACGCGCGCTGCATGAACGGAGAGCCGAGCATCTCGACGCCGGTCGTCTCGGCCAGGAGGTCCAGCCCGGCACCCCAGATATCGTCGAGAATCACGGACACCAGGCGGTCCGCGACGCCGACGAGAACGACGCCAGCATCGACACCGCTCACGACAGAGCGCACCCCGCTCATGAGTGGTCGTGGTGGACGACGTGCTGGGAGGCGCCGTAGGCATCGGCCAGCGCGTTCGTCTCGACGAACGCCTCGGGATCGCCGTGGAAGAACAGCGTCCGGTTGAGACAGGCTACTTCGGACGCGTGCGTCGTCACGATACCGATGTCGTGTTCGATGAGGACGATTGTGAGGCCCTCGTCGTGCAGTTCGTGGAGGAGGTCGTAGAACGCCTCGCGGGAGTCGGCGTCGACGCCGACGGCCGGTTCGTCGAGCGCGAGGAGGTCGGCGTCGGCGGCGAGCGCACGGGCGATGAAGACGCGCTGTCGTTGCCCGCCGGAGAGACGGCCGACGCGTCGACCGGCGAGGTCGGTGATGCCGACGCGCTCCATGGCCGCGGCGATCGCACGGCGGTCCGCGTCGGAGAACCGCCCCACCCACCGGGAGGGGTACCGACCCATGCGGACGGCCTCCCTGACCGTGACCGGGAGTCGGTCGTTCGCTGTCGCGACGTCCTGCGGGACGTAGCCGATCCGACCGCCGTCGTCGAAGGCGTGTGCGGGTTCGCCGAACAGCGTCACGGTCCCGCTGTCGGGGCGGCGCTGTCCGATCATCAGTTCGAGCAGCGTCGTCTTCCCGGAGCCGTTCGGGCCGATGAGCCCGAGGAACTCGCCCGCCTCGACGTCGAGCGAGACGCGCTCGACCACCGGCCGGTCGTCGTAGCCGAACGTGACGTCACGGACCTCGACGACGGTGCTCATCCGTCCAGGACCCGTTCCAGCGTCGGGAGGTTCACGTTCTCGACGATGTCGACGTACCCCCACCCCTTCGACGCCCACTCCTCGGTCAGGCCGGGCATGGCGGTCAGCGGCAACACCGCTTCGGCGTCCGTCTCGGCGACCAGTTGCTCGGCCGCCCGCTGCGATTCGAGCGGGTCCGCACAGACGTACCGGAGTCCGTGCTCGACGACGATCTCCCGGGCACGCTCGATGTCCCGTGGCGTCGGGCGGTCGTCCGGCGAGGTGGACGTCAGCGACACTACCTGCACGCCGTAGCGGTCGCCGAGGTAGCCGAACGAGTCGTGCCCAGCGACGAGGACGACGTCGGTCGACCCGCCGGCGACGACCGATCGAATCCGGTCGTCGAGGGCGTCGAGGTCGCGCCGAAACGCGTCGGCGTTGGTCGCGTACGCGTCGGCGTTGGCCGGGTCGACGGCGGCGAGTCCCCGACGAACGTTCTCGGCCGCCTCCCCGACACGGATCGGATCCATCCAGAAGTGCGGATCGGTGCTCCCCGCGTGGCGGTGGTCCTCGTCGTGGTGGTCGGCGTCCTCCTGGTGGTCCTCTCCGGTCTGGTCGTGGTGGTCAGCGTCCTCCTGGTGGTCCTCTCCGGTCTGGTCGTGGTGGTCGGCGTCCTCCTGGTGGCCCTCCTCGGCACCGTCGTGGTAGTCAGCGTCCTCCTGGTGGTCCTCCTCAGCACCGTCGTGGTGGTCTCCACCTCCGGCTGCGAGCAGGTCGAGACCCGCAGACACGTCGACCGTGGTGACGGCCGACCCGTCCGCCGCCAGGTCGGACAGTATTCGGTCCGCCCACGGCTGGAAGCCCTCCATCCCGTGAACGAACAGATCGGCGTCGTCGATGGCCTCGCGGACGCTCGGCCCCGGCTCCCAGCCGTGGCCGTGCTGGCCGACCGGAACGAGCAACTCCGCGCTCGCGACGTCGCCGGCGACCGCGTCGACGACGTCGCCGAAGACGAAGAAGGACGCACGGGCCACGGGCGCGTCTGGTTCCGTACTCTGGGACGAGCTCGCCGCGCCGGTACAGCCCGCAACGGTGCCGATACTGGCCGCCCCGGCCGTCGCGGTCAGGAGTCGGCGTCTGGTGAGTCGCATGCGTTATTAATAATACTAACACCCAAATTAATAATCTTGCCGTTCCGGGACGGAGTACGATGCTAGCGACTCATCGAGTGGAGCGGTACGTCGCGGGTCGGACCACGGGAGCGGAGTGCTCGCTCGACGCAGACGTTCGCCCGGTCCCACGGCGCGATTCGTTCGCACGCGGTCACCCCGAAATCGGCGGGGTCGTCGACGCACCAAGCAGGACTGTGACCACCACCAGGACCGTGACTACCTCCCTGCCCGGGAGCAGTCCTCCCGGAGGATCACACCGTTCAGGCCGTCTGCCGCTGGGCGACCGTCGGATCGACCTTCCGGCCGACGTAGAGCAGGCTCCCGACGAGGAGCAGCGCCGCGGCCGGGACGAGGAAGCCGAACGAGGCGATGAGGACGCCCGACGCCTGGATGCCGACCGCGACGAGGACGACTGGCCCGCAGCAGGCGGTCCCCGAGAGGAGCGCCGGGAGACCGGCCAGGAGACCGGAACTCTTCGCGCCGCTCCCGATACCGCAGGCGGCCGGCTGTCGCCACGCGAGGAACGACACCGCGAGGTTCACACCGACGAGGAGCGCGAGCACGCCGCCGATCGCGACGTTCATCGGCGCGACGAGGAGTTCGAGCGGGCCGACGACGAGACCCGCGACCGGCTCGAACGCGAGCGTGCCGGTGGACTGGAACATCCGCGACAGCGGATCCGAGACGACGACGTAGTCGAAGCCGCCCCTGCCGGTGAAGCGGAGGTGGCCGAGGATGTACAGATACAGACCGAGATAGAGGACGGTGACGCCGGTGAGGACCACACGGGCGTCACGCCGGACGACGGTGCCGCGCACGGCGACGAGCGTCTTCGCGACGGCGTCGCGTCCGCGTTCGACCTGTCGGGACACGACTCCGCCCATCACTCGACCACCACGGTCCCCGGGTAGAAGCCCGCCCACGCGAACCACATCGCGTCGATGTCGAGGACAGGGTCGAGGGGGACGGCGTCGGGGGCGACCGTCTCGCCGCCGACCGACACCTGTCCGTCCGCGTAGGAGAGGTCGGAGCCGTCGCCGCGGTAGACGTGCGCCGTGTCCAGCGAGGGCTCGTACACCGCGTGGAACGTCGCGCCGCCGACCTCGCCGGTCAGCAGGCCCGCCTCGCGCAACGACTCCTTGTGGAAGGCGATCGCGCCCTCCCCTGGGCGTGTGCCGATGACGACCTCCTTCTCCCGGTAAGTGTCGTCGCGCGACAGCGGCGAGAACAGCGTGTTCTGGTTCGAGTAGTAGCCGCGCCGGGGGTTGTACTGCCCGTAGGGGTCGCGGTTGTAGTTCCGGACGTGGCCCGTGTCCTCGGAGAGCACGACCGTGTCGGGGTGGGCCTCCTTCCACCGGCCCCAGGTCGTCCACGTGATCGGGAACTCCGTGAGCGACCGTCCCTGGAACGGCCCGGACATCGCAGTCGCCAGCACCTGTGGCCACCGCGAGTCCGTCTCGCGGTCGTACATCACGAGGTTCGAGTTCACCAGCCGTCCCGAGACGCCGAAGGTCGTCTCGCCCCGGAAGAAGCCGAGCGCCGTCCCGGTGAGCGGGCAGTACGACACCGTGACGTTCTCGCCGTCGATCGTGTCGTTGGCGATCTCGTGCCAGACGAGGATGCGCTGGGGGTACGCCTTCACGTCCTCCTCGCCGGCGACACCGAAGACGACGTCGCCGGGTTCGAGGAAGTCGTCGGCCTCCGAGGCCGACCAGAACGTCGGCTGGTCGACCGACGGGATGCCGTCCTTGGGCGGGCCGCCGCTCAGCGTCCGGTCTCTGAGCTGCGAGTACGGCCACTCGACCGGTAGCGGCGAGTCCCGCGTCGGCAGGACGCTCGTGTCGGTCGAGGCCGTGTCGGTGGCCGACTGCGTCGAGCCGCTGTCGGCCGCGTCCGGCACGGTGGCCGTCCCGCCACCTCCGCTCGCGACCGATCCCGATCCGGAGTCGCCGCCGGACTGACCGAGGCAGCCGGCCATCCCCGCGAGCCCCGCGAGCCCGACGCCCGACGCCGCGAGGAACGTCCGTCTGCTGGGTACTGGTGACATACACCTCCGTTCGGTCGCTGCCCGAATAACCGTATAGCGCGATTGCGTCGTCGCAACCACAGCGTCAGCGGTCCGAAGGGTCGTCGCGGAGCCGGTCGGCGATGGTTCGTCCGACCTCGCGCGGGGACGCCTCGACGACGTCGATGGCGTCGCCCACGTGGATCGTCCCGGGGGCGACGACGTCGGCACAGATGCCGCCGCGACCGTCTTTCAGAGCACGGGCGACCCCTTGCTCGTCCGCGACCCGCTCGACGTGGGCGCACGGCGGGCGCGGGCGCGTCCCTCTGAACGTCGCCTCCCCCACGGTGAACGTCGTCTCCAGCAGCGCGTGGAGGTCGACGTCGCGGGTGACCACGTTCCGCCGGTGTCGTCCGTCGAAGAGGTCGATCCCGTGTCGGTCACGGATCTCGTCGAGCGCCTCGCCCGCGACGAACGTCACCTGACAGACGTCGTACGGCGAGTAGTGGCCCCGTCCGAGCAGGTAGCGGTCGCCGGCGAGGCCGCCCTCCACCGCGTCGACCGCGTCGTGTGTCTCCATCGGCTCGCCGTCCGCGGGTGCGGTGAAGAGCGCGTCGATCCGTCCCATGGCCGGTGGAGGCGACGTGTGGGCAAAGCGGTTCGGGTCGGCTCGAGCGATCGGGGAGCGGCAGTGGTCCTCACGTGGACGTCTCAGCGCCGGACGGCCCGCCGACACCCGAGACGACGACACGGACGCCGTCGGCGTACGTCGGGTCGATCGCGGCGTCCCAACCGTGCGTCCGGGCGAGCGTCCGGAGGTTCGGCAGGAGCATCCCGGCCTCGGCGTCGGGGACCGAGACGCCGTACTGGAAGAACGCCTCGGGGTCCGCACCGTTCACGGGGGTGCCGTCGTCGGAGATGACGAACCGGTCGTCGTTGAGCGTCACGTCCACCGCCGACGCGTCGTTGTGGACGGCGAAGGCGAAGGCGCTCTCGAAGAGCCCCGCGAGGCGGTCCCCGTCGGCCTCGACCTCCCCATCGATCGCCGTCGAGAGGCAGAGATCGGCCGTCTCGACCGACTCCCACGCGCGTTCGACGACCGCCGCGGGGTCGACCCGGGTCGTGGTTTCGAGCGTCTGTCCGTGGCGGGCGAGCCGTGACAGGTCGTCGACGATGTCCGACATCCGGGCGGCCGTCCGTGACGCCGTCCGGAGCGAATCGCGTGCCGTCCCGACGTCGCCGTCGTCGAGTGCCTCGCCGGCGATCGTGACCCGCCCGTCGACGATCTGGAGGGTGTTGAGCAGTTCGTGCCTGATCGCGGCGGCGAACCCCTCGAGTTGTGCGTTCTGTCTGTCGAGCTCGCGTCGCCGGCGCTCGGTGCTCGTCACGTCGGTGAACACGACGATCCGTCCGACGTCCGCCTGTCCGAGCGTGAACGACGTGTCGCTCACGAGGTAGTGTCGCGTCTCGTCCCCCTGCGTTCGGTCGAGGATCGGCTCGTCGGTCCCGAGCTGGGCCGCGACGTCGGGGAGCGCGGCGGCGAGCGGCGTCCCGACCGCACCGGAGAGCGACGGGAAGATCGCCCGCGCCCGTTCGTTGAACTGCCGGATCCGGTCGTCGTCGTCGAGGTAGACGACCGCGTCGTCGACCCCGTCGGTGAGTTGCACGGCGAGGAACCGTTCCTCGTAGACGAAGAGCACGCCGACGGCGAAGACGGCCACGCCGAGCGGTTCGTAGTTGATGTCGAGGAGCATCGGGGTTGCGAATCCGACGATGTCGAAGACGACCGGCAGGCCCGTGACGGCCGCGACGACGCCGAGGGGACGCGTGTCGTAGTCGGCCTCGAGGAACAGTTCGTAGAGCATGAAGAAGCCGACCGCGACGAGCGCGTACGA
Organism: Salinigranum salinum; assembly: GCF_009176545.1. GTDB lineage: Archaea > Halobacteriota > Halobacteria > Halobacteriales > Haloferacaceae > Salinigranum > Salinigranum salinum. The sequence goes on from NZ_VTOJ01000001.1 coordinate 1,922,357, forward strand.
GAGGCCCGCCACGACCCAGTGGAACGTCCCGTGGGAGACCGTCAGGTGGGGGAACGGTTCCGTCACGAACGCGGTCGTGAAGTACAGGCCGTGGACCGGGTTCGTCACCTTCACGGCCACGATCACGAGGTAGAAGACGGCCGCAGCCCGACGGTACGTCGGGTCGGTGTGGAACGACCGCTGGGTGTACGCGGAGCAGAAGTAGAGCCAGGCACCGACCGTGGTGAGCCCGACGATCAGGCTGATCAGGTAGCTAGCGTACTTCAGCGACGGCGAGGGTGCGACGAGGAATCCCAGCTCCCAGGCCGCCCACCCACCGCTCGCAGCGAGGAGACCGACGAGCCCGCGACGCGTGTCGTCGTCTTCGACCTTCGTCGCCCGGAGGAGCGCGGCCACGCAGACGAGCGTCGCGGTACCGTAGGCGAGAACGTAGCCGAGAAACGTCCCGGAGAGACCGAACAGGACCATTGTCTCCGGGATGATCGACCGATACTTAATTCTCACACGCAAATTCTCCACACTGAGAACGATTCGAACGCGACGCCTGCGGTGGTCAGCAGACGTCTTTAACTCCGAGTCCCATCTCGGTGAGCGAGTCGGCGTAGTCGTCGTACGCCACCTGGATCACGTACTCGGCGACCATCCGCGCGCGCTCCCAGTCGTCGTCGCTCTCGCACAGGTCGTCGAGGAGCGCACAGCCGTCGTCGATCACGGCGGCGGTCTCCCGCTTGAGATCGCGGAAGAGGTCGGCCCCGGACTCGTCGGCCTCGTTGACGAAGAACCCGATCAGCTGGTTGTGTGTGCGGAGGCTGACGAGCGGCCGGCCGACCATCCCGCTCGCGACGCGCTCGACCGTCTCCTCGCGGCCGCGAAGGTACGCGTGCATCGGCCCGCCGTCGGCGAGGTCGACCTCGCGGTCGAGCGCCGCGAGAACGCGTTCGAGGTGCGTCTCCTCCTGTTCGGCGACCACCTCGAACGCCGTCCGCGCGGCGTCGTCCGACTCGTCGGCGGCCCAGGTTCGGAACGTCTCGCGGGCGGCGTGTTCGGAGTGCGCGGCAACCTCGAGGACGCGCTCGCGTTCGATCCGCGCCCCGGTCAGCGCGATGAGCAGTTTGCTCGACCCCAGTCGGTCGAGTTCGGTCCGGTTCGACTCCTCGACCGTCTCGCGGAACGTGTCGCCATCCATATCGGTCGGAGGGGGGCGACGGATTTGAACGTTTCCGGGTCGCCGGGGGACGCGACGGTCACACCCACGCCGGATCGGTCTTCGCCAGCCGCTCGAACCGGACGAGAAGCCAGGGAAACGGGAGCAACACGGCGACAGAGATCACCGCCGGGACGCCGATACCGGGCCAGGGAGACCCCGTGAACAGCTGGACCTGGACGCCGATCCACGTCGCCAGGGCGACGACGACGCCGTAGTAGGCCGCACGCACGGGGAGCGTGGCGAGGTGGCCCGGCTTCGGCCACCACCCCACGTCGACGTACCGCCCCCGGAGCGTGCCGACGGCGAGGGACGCGACGGCGAGGGTCGTCATCGCCGAGAGGGAGACCTCCGCGGGGTTGGCGGCCACTAGCAGGAGCCACAGCACCGGGATCACCAGCACGTTTACCTCCATCGCGGCGAAGAACGTGTAGTCGAGGAAGCGGTCGACCCGCTGGAGCAGCGTCCGATCGGAGTTCTCACCCACAGTCGTACTGTGGTGTCGAGACGCTAAACGGTTACTCCGGATGGCGCGAAGGTCGCCGTACACGGGCTGTGTGGGGTGGATTCGACGACCACGACGCGGGAGCGGCGCGTCGTCTTCGCGGTACCTCGGCAACCGTTGCGGCGAGGATCGACACTGGGATCGACCGGCGAGGGAGGCCGCGCGGTCAGGTCGTGTCGCTTTCAGTCGTCCGCAGACACGTCGTGTGGGATGCACGGCACGAGTCCGGCAACACCCCACGGTCTGGTGTGTTCGCTCCCGGAGCGCGTTCCAAAGGCTCAAGCACGCGTTTGACTGAACCCCTGGTTTGTTTGCTCGACAGTCCACACCTAGAGACGACGCGACATGAACCGGTCACGCCGAGCGGTCCTGTTCGCCTGCGGCGCGGGGTTGGCTCCACTCGCGGGGTGTTCGAGCCTCGATCCCGATCGCGAGACGCCCACGTACGAGGGGTCCCGTCTCGATGCCTTCGCCCGGAAGGACGTCCCGCGGCCGCCTGCCACGTTCCCGGTGTCCGTCCCGGACGCGATGGTCTCGCGGCACCTCGACCGAGCCCGGGAACTGATCGAGCACGGCCCGGAGCGTCCGGATCTCCCGAACGCGGACGCCCGCGAGCGGCTCGGAGCGGACCGCGGGACGGTGCTCGATCGACTCGACGCGGTCGACGGCGACTCGGCCGGGCACGCCCGCACGCCGCTGAGACGGCTCGCCACCGCTCGGGACGTTCGGGAAGACGCCGCGGCCGTCGACGCGGCGTACCGTGCTGCGACGGACGACGTCACGGAACAGGCGGTCGCCGATCGGCGGACGCAACTTCGGTCGGCTGTCGTCGACTTCGAGCGTGCGTGGACGTACCGCGGCGACGACCCGTCGACCGCCGTCGTCGTGCATCGAGCGCTGAAGGATCTCCAGACCGAGGCCCGTCCGGGAATCGCCCCGACCCGGGCGTTCCCCGAGGAGCCGACGACCGATCCCTTCCGCGTCGGCGAACTGGTCCGACAGCTCGAGCGAGGTGACGCAGCACTGAGTGACGCCGGACGGCTCCGGAGGCGATACCGCGAGAGCCTCTCCGAGCCACGACCGTATCGAACCGCCTTCTCCGTCGCCGCGAGTCGGCTCCGACGGATCGTCGAGCGGTACCGCGAGGACCTCCACGGGTACATCGACGCCGACGTCGAGGAGCTCCCGTTCGACCAGCCCATCGCCGAGACGCCGCTCAGGTGGCTCTACTTCTGGGCGACTGACGGCCTCGATATCTTCCGCACGGACGCGGAGGAGGCACGACTCCGGGGAGATCCGGCCACGGAGGTGATCGCGAGAGGCGTTCACCTCACGGTGCTGCGGGCACTCAAGGCCATCGTCACGGACATCGAGAACGATCGCGTCAGCGTCCCGGAGACCGTCACCGGCATCGAGGCCGCACGGCGGGAGGCGCTCGACTCGCTGGCGCGCGCCTGGTCGACCGACCCGACCGTCCTCGCCGTCGCCGTCGCCCACTGGGCAGAGCGGCTGGTCCTCGACGTCACGGATCGACTCCGCGGGCCAGCGATCGGAGCGGACGAGACGCCCGACACCCGCGATGGATACAACATCTGGGCGACGTACGTGACCGCCAGCCACGTCGCAGCGGCCGTCCCTCGGACGGTCGCCGACTGTCGGGAGGCACTCCGCGTGGCCACGTCGTGACTCCCTGTCGGAGGGCGACCGGGTTGCGAGTTACTGGAGCCGGTAGCGCAACAGCGCCGCGATGCCGCCGAGGTTCTTCAGCTGCTGGCCGGGGGCGAACTCCGCCGAGAAGACCGTCACCTCGCCGCCCTTCTGTTCGACCGTCTCGATGACGTCGTTCACGTCGACGTCCCAGTCGCCGCGGCCCTGCCGTTCGTCTCTGAGTCTGGCGTCGAGCACGAGCAGGTGTTCGACCGCGCCGAACGCCGCGGCCTCGTCGACCGCCTCGACGCCGTAGGCGATCTTCTCGCCCGTCGCGATCCCGTCCATCAGCTCGTCGATGAGCCGCGACTCCTCGGCGATGCGGGTCTCCTCCTGGACGTCGTCGATCGCGCCACGCTTGAGCACTTCGTGGACGCCGCGGTCGCCCACCCCGGCGGTGTCGACCGTCTTGACGATCTTCTCGGCCGCGTCGGGGTACTCCTCGGCGATGTAGTCCCGCGCGTCGTTCTTCGTGAATCCCGGCCCGGCGAGGACGATCGCGTCGACGTCGAGGTGTGACAGCGCCGACCCCAGTTCGCCGAACAGCTCGGTGCGGGGACGGGCGTACTCGCCTTTCCCCGTGGGGCTGGTGAACGAGGCGTACTCCTCGGTGCCGTACTGGGCGACGGTGTGGACGTACGCCGCCCCCTCCTCGACGGTGACGATGGCGACGTCGGGGTTCTCGGTCGCTTCCTCGGCCTCCTCCAGCCGCTGGATCTGATCCGGCTTCCACCGTTTCTCGATCGTGAGCTCGGATCGCTCCTCGACGTTCAGCGTGTGGTGGTGGCCCAGCTGGTCCTCGCGGGAACAGCCGACGATCTCGCCGCCGACGCGGAGCCGGTTGGCGAAGCGAGCGAACTCGACGTCGTCGTCGTCGACCTCGATCGTCACGTGGAGGTGTTCGCGCTCACCGCCGGTGTCGCGGAGGTTCTCCTCGTTGCGCTGGATCCGCCGGGTGGTGTCGCCCTCGACGAGGTCGCCCGGTTCGAGCACGTACGAGAGGTGCCAGAGGTCGTCGACGTTCTCGGGGACGACCGTGATCCGCTCGCGCCCCTCCGCGCCGCGACCCCGGCTTGCGATGCGCATACTCGTCCTCGGCGGGCGGGCGTTACGTGTCTTGTCATTCCGGTGTCTGTGTCGGGAGGGAGCCGCGAGCGGCCGCCCGGCCGCCCGGCCGCACGACCGTCCCACGGACGCGCGTCGACGGCTACGGCTCCGACCACCGCTTCTTCGCGAGCCCCGCGGCGAACCCCCGCCCGACGAGGTAGTAGACGGCGACCTGAGCGTAGAAGAGGACGAAGACGCCGACGACGACGGCGGTCAGCGCGGAGCCGACGAGCCCACCCACGACGCCGACGACGACGGCGGCCACCCACGCGATGAAGTAGTCGCGCGTGAACGCGCCGGCGAACACCGTCCGGACGTCGAACGCCGCCCCGAGTCGGTCCTCGATGGCGAAGTTCGCGAGCGCCGCGGGGAGGACGTACGCGACGACGACGGCCAGGAGGACGGCGACGAGCAGGAGGACGAGGAAGATCACCAATCCCGCTCCCGTCTCGCCCCCGCCCACCGGTGGAGCCGTTGCTGGTGTCGCCGGTACTGACCCGGATTCGACCGGGACCGCCTCCGTGTACACCGGGAGCAGGAACAGTCCGAGGACGACCACGAGGGGAACAGCCCCGATCAGCCCGTAGACGAGGTTCACGACGACCAGTTTCAGCCCATCGACGAACAGCGACCCCCACTGGGTGAACGACGGCGGCTCGCGCTCGCGGCGGGCGGCGTAGTCGAGGACGCGGACGAGATACCCCTGGAGGACGATGGCGGGAAGCACGAACGGGCCGAGAAGCGTCAGGATCCCGCCGACGAGGAGCGTCGACAGCCAGTCGTCGCCGCGACGGGGAAACGACAAGGCATCGGAGAGCATCACCGTGGCGATGACCGGGTGCGGAGTTAGTTCTTGTGACCGGCGGCGTCGGCCTCGCGGTCCGGAGGGGTCGTCTCCGTCTCCCTCCGCGTGACCAGGGGCTGGCTGGAGGTGGCCGGCGGCGGCACTGGAAGAGACGGGGACGGCAGAACGCCGAGACCGAGGTGCGGACGGCGAGACGCGAGAACGACGAGAACGACAGAACGACAGAACGACAGAACGACGAGGCCGACGGAACGACGAGAATCAGCCCGAGACGTGGAATCGGAACGCCCGATCAGACGGCGGGCTGTTCGCCGGGCATCTCGTCTTCCTCGTGGAGGTCGACGGGGTGGACGTCGGCCCAGGTGTGCCCGATCACGTAGAACGCCGCGACGGCGGCGTAGAACGTCACGAACACGCCGACGACGGTCCCGATGAACGGGACGATGCTCAGGACGCCCGTGACGATGACCGCCGCGAAGAGGATCGCGAACGCCGTCAGCCAGCCCGTGGCGTACGCGCGGGTCGTGACGATCGAGCGGATCTCGCCGAACGCGAAGCCGGCCATCACGTCGTCCTTCTCGACGTAGTTCGCGAGCGCCGCAGGGACGATGTACGCCGCCAGGAGGCCGAGCACGAACGCCACGAGGAAGCCGACGAGGGCGAGGAGTCCGCCGATCACGCCCGCGGCCCCCGAGTTCCCGGCGACGGCGCCGCCGACACCCAGGAAGGCGATGATCGCGCCGATGATGCCGGGAACGAGCCCGTAGACCAGATAGATGGCGAAGCCCTTCAGCCCCTCCACGGCCATCGTCCCCCAGTCGTCGAACACCGGCGGCTGGTCGTCGTCGGCCATCGTGCCGCGCAGGACGCGGACGTAGTAGCCGATCACGAGGAACAACGGGACGATGAGGAAGCCGAGGAGGGTGAGTACTCCGCCGATGAGGACGGTCTTCACCCACTCTTCGCTGGTACGCAGGTATCTGATTGAATCTTCGATCATGGTATATGTCACCGAGCCTGCTGCCACGGCGCACGAGGCGCCCGGCGTGGCCTGCAGTTGCTCTGCACTCCTGACGCTAGCTACGGTATTATGTATGCCGTCCCTTCCATCAGCTAAATGAACCGTTATTTCGGCCGAACTGTTTCGCCGCGCGGCCGTCGCGTGTAGCGGTTCGTCCGTCGCGTCACCGCTCGACACCCGCCTCGGCCGTCGAGACCTTCCGTTCGTACCGATCGATGTCCGCCTCACTCACCTCACCCGCCCCGCCCGCCGAAACCCCCCTTACCGATCGACGTCGCGCAGTTCGCTCCCGCCGGGCGGGAGGAACTCTTGGATCCGGTCGGGGCTGGCGACCTTGCGGAGGAACGACTGGTCTTCGAATCGGGTCTTGAACTCGCGGTAACACATCTTCGCGGCGTCGTTCTGGGCGTATCTGCCGGGTTCGAGGTGGATCGACGTCACGACCCGCGGATCGACCGCCGACGGGGGACCGCCGAGCACTCGCGTCTCCCCCTCACACTGGATACCGACCGCGACGCGGGCCTCGACGTCGCGGAAGTAGGTGCGGTCACCCCGGATGACGAACCCACCCTTCTCGAGGTATTCGCCGCTCTCTGGCGTCTTCGACACCTGATCCGGCGTCACCAGGTAGGCGTCGCCCGCGTGGCGACCGTCCTTCCACACTGACGAGTACGCGACCGCGAACTGGGCGGCCTCCCCGAGCGTCGCGTCAGGGAAGTCGACCGGGCTCGACGGCTCCGAGGGTCGAGACGCCTTGAGGAGCGTCACCGGTCCGCCGTGCGCCTGTGCGTGGAGGAACCGGTCGTGTTTCGAGAGGTACTTCTTGACGAGTTCCTCGTTCTGATCGGCGTTCCGCCCGCCGACGACGAGGTAGCCGTCGCTCGTCTCGAACCACCGGAACCGCTCGTACCAGTGGTCGGGCCGGCGAATCGGGATCGACGAGCGCGAGAGCCAATCGACTTCCCGTTGCTCCTCCCCGTCGTCTTCGTCTTCGTCGTCGGCCTCCCACGCGTCCTTTCGGGCTCTGACCGCGGCCAGTTCCTCGCGGGTGTCCTCGATCGCGGCGAGGGCACCCTCCTTCTTCTCCTCGATGCGCTTGGCCTCCGTGTAGAGGCGGTCGGCGTTCTTCTCGACGCCGTCGTCGACCTCCACCTCGACCCGGGTGCCGTCGAGGTCGATCGTGACGGTTCCCGCCGAGGAGTCGACGCCGACGACCGCCTCCGCGGCGGGGATCCCCCGGTCGGCACCGGCCGCGAGCGTCGACTCGATCTCCGACCAGGGGACGGCCTCCTCGCGGGCGTTCCTCACCGTCGACAGGACCTCGTCGACGAGGTCGTAGTTCGCGTACAGCAGTTCGGCCTTCTCGCGTTCGGCCTGCGCCTGCTCTTCGAACCCCTCGATGGCTCCCTCCTGCTGCTCGATGATGCGTTGCTGTTTGGCGATCTCCGCCTCGAAATCCGGCCGGTCCGTCCCCTCTTCGACGGGGTCGTCGTCGAGTTCCAGCCGGTAGAAGTACTCGTCGAGCGCCTCGTTGAACGTGTCGTACGCCTCCTCGTTCAGCTCCGCGCGTTCCCGTTCGCGGAGGGGGAACGGCGTCGCGTCGACCACGCGATCGCCGTCGAGATACAGCCGCGGGTCGAAGTCGCCCGCTTTCAGCTGCGCGGCGAGGTCGGCGATGGCGTCGTGGATCGCGCGGTACTCCCGTTCGCCCGCGTCGGCGATGTCGAGCGTCTTCTCGACGCCGGCCCTGGTACACAGCTCCTCGGCGTAGAGGCCGCCGAGGTTCAGCTGCGTCGCCAGCGTGCGCACCACGTCGGTGTCCGACTCCGCCATCTGCCGGCGGAAGGTGTCGAAGCCCACCGTGAGGGGGTTGAGCCGCGACGAGGGGAACTCGTACTGCGCACCGGGAGCGACGGTGCGCGACTTCAGGCGGACGGTCTCCAGACTGCGGACCACCTCGTCCGTCCCGTCGAGGACGGCGATGTTACCCTGTCCGAACAGTTCGGCCACGATCTTCGTCCGCTCGTCGCCGCGCTCGAACTCGAAGACGAGGATGCGGTCGAACTCGAACTGTTCGACCCCCACGAAGTCCGCGTTGGCGATCCGGTTCCGGAGCATCATCGCGAAGTTCGGCGGACGGCCGGGGGCGTCGGGGACGTGTTCGGGGGCGGCGACGTGCGCCCGCTTCACCTCCCCCACCTCGACGATGAGCTCGACGCGACCGCGGTCGAAGTCGCGCATGCGGAGACGCAGGAGGTCCTCGCCGTACAGATAGGCCTTGTCGACCTTCGCGCCCTCGTACCGGGTGAGTTCGGTCACGAGGGCCGCGAGGTCGACGCTCGAAAGCTCCTGCTTCGGGTCCATACCGTCCCCGTATCAGGGGCCGCCGAAAAGGGGTGTCGGTCTCGACTTCGGTCGAGGACGCGAGCGAGTTCGGGCACGCCGTGGTTACTGCCACGTGTGTCAGCACTGCCGTGAACCAGTACCGCCGTGAAATGCGAGACCGCTGTGAGAGACGCTCGCGCCCGGGGTCCCCTCCGGTCTGCCTCGAGTCCACCCACCCGGGACCGTCTCGCTCACTGGGACCGAATCGCCGTCGCGAGGCTCTTGTGTCCGCGGAGCCGACGAGGGGACGTGACAGCCGCAACCGACGTCGAGATCCGCCGCGTCCGGACCGAGTCCGAGCTGGCGGACGCGCTCGCGGTCCGGCGGACCGTGTTCGTCGACGAACAGGGCGTCCCGCCCGACCTCGAGGTCGACGCGTACGACGACCTCGACGCGGCGACGCACCTCGTCGCCTCCGACGACGGTCGGGCGGTCGGGGCCGCCCGGCTTCGCCCCTACCACGGTGGCGACGGCGAGGGTGACGACGTGGTCGACGAGGGGGAGCCTCCCGCGCGGGCGAAGGTCGAACGCGTCGCCGTGCTCGCCGAGCGTCGCGGCGAGGGGATCGGGGCGCGACTCATGGACGCGGTCGAAACCGCGGCGCGCGAGCAGGGGGTCGAGACGCTCGTCCTCCACGCACAGACCCCGGTCGAGGGCTTTTACACGAAGCGTGGCTACGAGACCGTCGGCGAGGAGTTCGAGGAGGCGGGCATCCCGCACGTCGAGATGGTCCGCGACCTCTGAACGAGCGGTGAGCGGGGACGTGATCGCACGGGCCGGACAGTGACGGCGTCGCACGAGCCGGACGGTGACGGCGTCGCACGAGCCGGGCGAATCAGGGCCGCGTTGCCCGGACGGCGAACAGCCGCTCGACGGTCGGCACGCGACACGATGGTCGCGCCCCTCTCACACACCCGCCGTAGCAGTCGACTACCCGCGCCCGTCGACCGCCGCAGCGGCGTCCGCGAACCCCTCACGCACCACCTTCGAGAGCGCCGGGTGAGCGTGGATGGTCTCCGCCACGTCGTGGACCGAGAGACCGTGCTTCATCGCCACGACGGCCTCGTGGACGAGGACGCTCGCCTCGTGCCCGAGGACGTGGACGCCGAGAATCTCGCCCGATGGGGCGGCGAGCACCTTCACGAAGCCCTCCTCGAGCTTGAGCGCCCGGGCCATCGAGGTATCCGAGAACTGTGCGGTGCCGACGACGTAGTCGACGCCCGCCTCGCGCAACTCTCCCTCCGTCCGCCCGACACCCCCCACCTGTGGCTCGGTGAAGATCGCGTGTGGGACGGCGTCGAAGTCGGCCGGATGGTCGCCGCCTCTGAAGACGTTCTCGACGACGAGGTCGGCCTCGTAGTCGGCGGTGTGTTTGAACATCGAGTTGTCCGCGACGTCGCCCATCGCCCAGACGCCGTCGACGGTGGTGCGGAGGTAGTCGTCGGTCTCGACGAAGCCGGCGTCGTCGACGCTCACGCCCGTCGTCTCCAGGCCGATAGCGTCCGTGTTCGGCTTCCGACCCACCGCGACGAGGAGTTCGTCGCCGGCGACGGTGACGACGTCCCCGTCCTCGCGCTCGGCGACGACCTCGATCCGGCCGTTCCGTCCCCGCACCGCCGTCGCCCGGTAGCCGGTGTACACCTCGTGTCGACTGCTGGCGATCTCGGTGAACTCGCGTGCGACGTCCTCGTCCTCGCGGGGGAGCAGCGTGTCGAGCATCTCGACGATCGTCACCCGGGAGCCGAGTGCGTCGAAGTAGTAGCCGAGTTCGGCGGCGATGTAGCCGCCGCCGAGCACGATCAGTTCGTCGGGGATCTTCCGGAGGCGGAGGGCTTCGCGCGAGGTGAGGTAGTCGACGTCGTCGAGGCCGTCGATGGGTGGGACGAACGGCCGCGACCCCGTGGCGACGACGACCCGCTCGCCGGTGTAGCGCTCCCCGTCGCCGTCCTCGACGGTGTGGTCGTCGACGAACCACACCTCGCGTTCGACGAGCGTGAGGTTCGCCTGCTCGCGTTTCGCCGCCGTCATGGCGTCCGCGGCGTTCGCGTTCGTCGTGTTCACCGCCTCGACGAAGCCCGCGACGTCCAGCTCGTCGATGTGGGCGTGGACACCGAACCGTGCCGCCTCGCGGACCGTGTTGGCCAGGTTCGCCCGCTGGATCAGCATCTTCGAGGGCGTACAGCCGCGGTTGAGACACGTGCCGCCGATCCGTTCCTTCTCGAACAGTGCGACGTCGTACCCCTCCGCGGCGGCCGCCGAGGCGACGATGTTGCCGGTGCCCCCGCCGATCACGAGTGCGTCGAACTCCTGCATACGACGGACGTCGCGAGAGCGGGCGATAGCCGTTCGGCGGTCTGGTGTGGACGGTGCCGGGGGACGGTAGCGTTATTAGGGGGGTCAGCCGTCGGTCGAGCTCGTGGGGCGAGCGGGGCGCAGACGTCCGGTGGATCGGACGCGGAGGGACGCGACCAGCAAGGCGAGCGTCGCGATCGTGATCGCAACCGTGACCGTGATCGCGACCGCGACCGGAACGGCCACGGTCGTCGTCGAGAGCCAGAACACGGCTAGGAGGAGGGCGACCGGGAACGTCAGCGAGGCCGTACTGGAGGGAGGGACGCGTGGGGCGATGTCGGCGTGGGTGGGTGGCTGGTACTGCATGGGACGGGGACGGACTCCCCATCGCTGTCTGTGTGTGCGACGAGCATAAATGATTCCTGAAGGACATTTCTGTAACCGAGCCGACTGAAGATTCTTTCACCGGACCGCGCTCCGACCCGACCGTCGGGACCTCGTCGCCGGGCGGACGCGACCGATCGGGCAACGCCGCTGCCGGGCGGGAGAACCGGGGGCTTCTTCCTGTCGCCCCCGACACAGTTCTTCGACGATGGCCGACGATCTGACACCCGCCGAAGCGTTCGGCGCGCTCGCGGACGAGCGACGGGTCGAGATCCTGCGCGCGCTCGACGCGACGGCTGGACGAGCCAGTTCGTTCTCCGCGCTCCGGACCCGGGTCGACGTGAGCGACAGCGGTCAGTTCAACTACCACCTCTCCCGCCTCCGGCCACACTTCGTCGAACGGGACGAGGACGGCTACCGGCTCACCGCCGCGGGCAGGCAGGTCGTCCGCGCGGTCGCTGCCGGTCGGTTCACCGCCGACGCCCGGATCGAGGAGTTCGAGCACGACAGCCGCTGTTACTGCTGCGGGGCGACCCTGCGGGTGTCGTACCGCGACGAGCGGCTCCGGTTTCACTGCCCGGACTGCGACCGGGAGGTGCTGAACGCCGGCTTCCCCTCCAGCGGCGTCCGCGAACGCTCCCCCGCCGAGGTCGTCGACGCGTTCGCGCGCTTCTCGTACCATCGGGTCTCGCAGGCCCGCGAAGGCGTCTGTCCGGACTGCTCCGGTCCCGTCGCTGGACGGGTCACGGAGAACGTCCCGTCGACGATCGACAAGCCCGCCGTCGTCGTCTTCACCTGTGGCGTCTGCGAGGGTGCGGTCTGGACCTCGTTCGGCGGGCTGGCCACCTACGATCCCCGGGTCCGTTCGTTCCACCGCGACCGCGGCATCGACCTCGACGACGGCTACTACTGGGAGTTCGCACAGTGTCTCTCCGGCGACTTCACGACTGTGAACTCGACCGACCCGTGGCGATCCACGGTCGCGTTCCCCCTCGGCGACGAGATCTGCCGCGCGCGGTTCGAGGGGAGCGATCTCGTGGCGGTCGAGCCGTCGGACTGAGGACGGGGCCAGTGAAGACGTCGTTCTCGACACACGGAGAGTTGCGTCCGATGATATATGTAGTACAGAAGACACTTATCCCGGGGACACGCGATAGACGTATGGACCGCCCGGACGCACGAACGGTCTGGAAGACCCTCGAGGACCGGGTCGGAGACCGGCTGCGTGCGGTGATCCGCTACGACGGTTTCGAGTACGACTCGGTCACACGAGCCGACGTCCGCGAGCGTTACACCGACGAGGACGCGCTCCACCTCGTAAACGACATCGTCGTGAACCAGTTGACGCTCGCCGACTCCGAGGACCTGTTCGACGCGGGGCGGTATCGAGCGTTCATCCGGGTGTTCGACGATGCCTGGATCGTCACCCTGCCGGACGACCCACCCGCGAAGACCGGATACGTGGTCTCGTTCGACCGGGACGAGGGAGAGTCGTCCGTCGACATCGACGCCCACGTCCACGCCCTCGAAGCACTCGTCTCCGACGACACCGCTCACGACCTCGAATACGTCCAGCCAAACGGTTGACGTCGTCTCACGGCGTGCGATCGCTGGTCGACGGAGACGAACGACCGCTACGACAGCCGCTTCGACACGTACGGCCCGTCCTGGTGGTAGCCGAGCTTCTCGCGGTAGTACTGCCGGACGCCGATCCCCGAGATGACGGCGAGCTTCGAGAAGCCGTCGTCCGCCGCGCGCGACTCGGCTTCGCGGATCAGCCGCCGTCCGTAGCCGCGGTGCTGCCAGTCTCCCTCCCTCCCGAGGCTGGCCTCGCTCCCGTACACGTGGAGTTCGCGGACGATCGCCGCGTCGGCCAGTTCGGGGCGCACGGGGTCGGCGTCGGGGCGGTCGCCGTACGGCGAGCACGACGGGTAGCGGAGGCGGCAGAAACCGACGAGGAGATCGGCGTCGGGATCTTCGAACGCGAGGAACTGCTCGCGGCCGCCGGCGGCGTCGTACTCCGTAACCGAGAGTTCGACGCGCTCGGGGTCGGGATCGGCGTCGTTCATCCCCACCTCGCGGGCGCGGATGTCCCGGAGTTCGATCCCCCGCTCCGCGGCGCGCCCTTCGGCGAGCTGTCTGAGGTTCGACTTCCAGACGCCGGCGTCGATGAAGTCCGCGGGGATGTCGCGCTGGACCCGCTGGAGGCGGGTGTACTCGGGGACGAGTCCCATCACCTCGGCGACGAGGTCGGCCGCCTCCTCGTTCCCGAGGGGGTCGTACTCCTCGCGCCGCCACATGTCGTACACTCTCGTCCCCCGCACGACGAGCGTCGGGTAGATCTTGAGGTAGTCGGGCCGCCACTGTGGGTTGTCGGCCAGTTGACGGAAGTCCTCGACGCACATGTCGCGCGTCATCCCGGGCTGACCGGGCATCATGTGAAAGCCCACCTTGAACCCGGCGTCGCGCAGCCGGCGGTTGGCGTCGATCGACGCCTGCGTGCCGTGCCCACGGTGCATCTCGCGGTTGATCCGCTCGTAGGTGGTCTGGACGCCCACCTCGACCTTCGTCCCCCCGAGCCGGAGCATCCGGTCGATCTGCTCGGGGTCGCACCAGTCGGGCTTCGTCTCGAACGTCATCCCCACGCAGCGCACGTCGGCGGTCTCGTTCTCCGCGATGACGTCCTCGACGTAGCGGAACTCGTACTCCTCGGGGTTCTGGGCGAACGACCGTCCCTCGGCGGGGTCGGGGGGCGAGTCGAGGTCGTACTCGTTCATCGCCTGGAGGGCGCGCTTGACGAACCACTCCTGGTAGTCGTGACTCCGCGCCGTCATCGTCCCGCCCATCAGGATGAGTTCGGCCTTGTCGACCGGGTGGCCGATGTGTCTGAGCTGCTCTAACCTGAGCGTCACCTGGCCGTAGGGGTCGTAGTCGTTCTGTTCGCCCCGCGCCGCCGCGGGTTCGTGGCCCGTGTACGACTGCGACGACGAGAACTCCGACGCGGGACCGCCCGGGCAGTACAGACACTTCCCGTGCGGGCACATGTGTGGCGAGGTCATGATCGCGACGGGCGAGACGCCCGACGCCGTGCGAACGGGCTTGCGGCGGACGACCGCCCTGACCTCGTCGCGGCGTTCGTCGGGCGCGTACTGGAGGACGTCGGTGTTCTTCGGCACCTTCGGCGAGCCGTGTTCGGAACACGCCTGGAGCTTCGCCCCTTCGAGGGAGTCGGCGTCGACCTCGCCGTCGAGGATCCGCTCGACCAGCGTCTCGCAGGTCGCTCGAAAGGCCCCGGTCTCCTCGGGTGCGGCGTCGTCGACGGCGTCGCCGTCGACCGCTCCGTCCGCGGTGCCTGTCATCGCCCGAGAGTCGTGGACAGAGGCGAATAAGCGTGTCGTTCGTGGGGACTCCAGCGGCGTATCGGTCCCGACACGCCGAGGGATCGAGGTCCGAGGTGGGGCAACGAGGCCCGAGACGCGAGGAGCACGACGAGGCCCGAGACGCGCGATCGGTCGAACGTCCCGTCTCGACCGTGTCCCTCGGGCGAAACGTTATGTCGGGCGTGTGCGCTTGTCGAGCCATGTCGAAGACACGGGGTGGTGACGCGGCGGCGCACGTGCCGGCGACGCCGCGGCGGGCAGGACCGGCCGACGACGGGTCGCAGGTGGCGGGACGGCATCAGCGGCAGTGGCCCCCCTTCGACCGGGGCTCGGAAGCGATCGACCACCGGACGGGAGCCGTCGATGAGTGACGGCCGTCTCGCTCCGGACACCGTCGCCGCCTATCTCGTCCGTCGGGGCGTCGTCAGCGAGACGGCGTCGCCGACGGTCGAAACGCTCGGCGGTGGCGTCTCCAACGCGGTCCTCCGCGTGACCACGGACGACGACTGTCTCGTCGTCAAACAGCCGCTCGCGAACCTCGCGGTCGACGACGACTGGCCCGCGGACGTCGAGCGCGTCCACAACGAGGCCGCCGCCGCGAGGGCGTACGAGGAGATCATCCGGACGGCCTCGCTCGCGAACGTCCGGGTGCCGGGTGTGGTGTTCGAGGACCACACGGCCCACGTCATCGGCATCGGGTGTGCGCCGGCCGAGTCGACGATGTGGAAGCGCGACCTCCTCGACGGGCGCGTCGACCCCTCCATCGCCCGGCGGCTCGGGGAGTTCCTCGGCACGAGCCACACCGTCGCCGCCGGCGATGGGGAGTTGCGCGACCAGTTCACCCACGAGCGGCCGTTCGAGCAGCTCAGGCTCGACCCGTACCACCAGACCGTGGCGGATCGCCACCCTGATCTCGCGCCGACGATCGAGGCGGAACTCGACCGGATCAGAGGGGTCAGCCGGACACTCGTCCACGGCGACTTCAGCCCGAAAAACGTGCTCGTCGACCGCGGAAACGGGGACGACGAACCGGCCCTCTGGCTCCTCGACTTCGAGGTGGCCCACTGGGGCGACCCCGCCTTCGACGCCGCGTTCATGCTCAACCACCTGTGCATCAAATCCGTCTACCGTGCCGCGAAACAGCCCCGATACGTCGAGGCAGCCCGTCGGTTCTGGGAGGCGTACGACGCCCGGGTCGACTGGTCGATCGAGGCCGAGACCGTCCGCGAACTCGCGATCCTGCTGCTCGCGCGGGTCGACGGCAAGTCCCCGGTCGAGTACGTCACCCGCGCGGACACCAAGGAGCGACTCCGGTCGACGGCGAGGCGAGCGCTCGTCGAGGAGGTCGAGACGTTCGAGGGATTCGTCGCGCTCGTCAAGGAGGCAGCGGCGTGAGCCGGATCGACGACGTGACCGCGTGGGAGGTGCTCGACTCCCGCGGGAACCCCACCGTCCGCGTCGCGGTCGAGAGCGGCGGCGAACGCGGCGTCTTCACCGTCCCGGCGGGTGCGAGCACGGGCACACACGAGGCGGTCGAACGGCGCGACGGCGGAGATCGGTACCGCGGGAGGGGAGTGACCGACGCCGTCGCGGCCGTCACCGACGAGATCGCCCCACTCGTCGAGGGACGCGACGTGTTCGATCAGCGGGGGCTCGACGCCGCGATCGAGGAACTCGACGGGACGCGGTCGCTCTCGCGGCTCGGGGCCAACGCCGTCCTCGGCGTCTCCGGTGCCGCCCTCAGGACGGCGAGCGCCTGCGCCGGACAGCCGCTCTACCGGTACCTGGCGACGGAGTACGGCGTCGACGGGACCGACGAGGAGGGCCGACTCCCCGTGCCGATGATAAACGTCATCAGCGGCGGGCTCCACGCGCGTGGCGGGATCGAGATCCAGGACTTCCTCGTGATCCCGCACGGGCGGGACTCGATTCGTGGCTGTCTCGAGGTGGCGTGGGACGTCCGCCAGGCGGTCCGCGACTGGCTGCTGGACGAGGGACACAGGCCCCTCGTCGCGGACGAGGGCGGGTTCGCGCCGCCACTCGACGGGATCGACGAGGCGTTCGAACTCCTCGTCGACGCCATCGAGACGGCGGGTCACGTCCCCGGCGAGGAGTGCTCGCTCGCGGTCGACGTCGCGGCGACCCACTTCTATGACTCCGCCACGGAACGGTACGAGATCGAGAGCCTCGGTCGCTCGTTCACGCCCGAGGCGTTCGGCGACCTGGTCGTCCGCTGGACCGAGGCGTTCCCGCTCGTCTCCGTCGAAGACCCGCTCGCGGAGGACGACTGGACGGGCTGGCGTCGCCTCCGCGGACGGATCGGCGACGGCGTCCAGGTGCTCGGCGACGACCTCCTCGTCACCGACGTCGACCGACTGGACCGCGCGGTCGACGCCGGGGCGGCGAACGCGGTGCTGGTCAAGCCGAACCAGGCCGGAACGGTCACCAGAGCGGTCGACGTCGTCCACCGTGCGCTCGACCGGGACGTCGCACCCGTGGTCTCCGCGCGGTCGGGCGAGACGTGCGACGCGACCATCGCGGACCTCGCCGTGGGTCTCGGCGCCGGACAGATCAAGATCGGCTCGCTCGCCCGCTCGGAACGGCTCGCGAAGTACAACCGGCTGCTCGAGATCGAACGCTTCGGCGATCCGGAGCCGCCGTCGGTGTCGGCGGCAGCGTTCGGGCCGGAGTGAGCCCCGACCGTGGAGCCTCGGAACCACGCGATCGGATGAGGGACGAGCCACCTGGAGTCGGCCGACCTCCCCGCCCCGCTCGTCGACCGGCTATAGCCGGTTCTCGGTTTATGTCCTTTCGCGGTCACTCTCCGGTCGATGTACGTCGAGATGCTCGGTCACGAGATCGAACTCCAGACTCCCCGACTCGCCGAGAGTCGGCAGGTCGTTCGTGAGCAGTTGGCCGAGTACGAGCGAGGCACGCGCCGTCGGTTCGAACTCACCTTCGACGAGCTGGACGGGTTCACCGGTCGCGTCCATCGGGAGATCCGTGCGATCCCGTACGGCGAGACGCGGACCTACAGCCAACTGGCCGAGCGTCTGGACACGGCTCCGATCGCCGTCGGGGGGGCGTGTGCCCGGAACACGCTCCCCGTCGTCGTGCCCTGCCACCGTGTGGTCGGCACGGACTCGGTGCGCGGGTATCTCTATCCGGGGCTCAAAACGAAGCTGCTGGCCCTCGAACGGACGCATCATGAGTGAGGACGGAAGCGGGTCGTCACCCCGACCGGACGCCGCGGCGGACACGACACCCACGGATAGCCACACCGCGATCTCCGTCTCGTTGAGCGTGTGGCATCCGAACTGCTGGGTCATCGAACTCACGGAGCGGCTGGACGTCGGGCTCGTCGGCTACGGGACGCGGACGAGGGCCGACGGGCGGACGACGACACTGTACACGCTCTACGCGGACACGGTCGAGGAGATCCGATCGGCGATCGAGGAGATCCGCGCGCACCCGCAGGTGTACACGGTCTCCGAGGTGAACCAGCCACACCGACGGGAGTCGATGTCGACACCGGGGAACGCGACGAAGGGGCTACTCGTCGACCACGACGGCACGACACAGATCAGCGACGAGTTCCTGTCCCGTGGGTTCGTTCACGCCGAACCCGTCGACGGATACGACGGACGCGAGTACTGGACGTTGCTGACCAACCACGACCGGGACACCCTGCGAACGCTCCTCGACGAGATTCGGACGACCGTGGGGGCGGAGATCACGGTCCTGAGCATCACGGATGCGACGTGGGGGTCGGGGCTGGGCGGGCTCCCGCTCCACAGACTGACCCGACGCCAACACGAGGTGTTTCGGCTCGCACGCCGGGAGGGGTACTACGCGACCCCTCGACGCGTCTCGGCGGACGCGCTGGCCGAGGAACTGGGCGTCTCGACGTCGACGATCCACGAGCACCTCCAGAAGGTGGAGGCGAAGCTCCTCGGGTTCCACGAGTGAACGGAAACGTACTGACAACACTGGTCCGAACGGACGTCCGAAGCCGGGGAGACGGTCGCACCGACCGTGTGTCGGTGGTGTCGGCACCGTCGGCACCACCTCACGTCTGGAAGGAGTCCTCGGTCCCACGTGGCCACAAGCGTCGTGTACGAGCGCCCCGACGACTCGACGTGATGTCGCTCCACCCGTACCGGACCCGTGCGTACCTCTGCGGCTCGCTCGCTGGCGCGTTCACCGTCGTCGCGCTTTTCGCCCGGCGGGACAGGTCTCGACCGACCTCGTGGCTCGCCCTCGGCGCGGCGCTCGTCTCCGGGGCGCTCTCGGTGGCGTTCGAGGAGGCCGCCCAGCGCGACTGACGCGGCCGGCGTGCCGACTGACGGGACCCCGTCGGCGCACCAGGGGTCGCGTGGCTCGCGAGGACGCCCCGTGCGCGCCCCACTCAGAGCACGAGTCGGTAGAAGCGGAAGAACTCGTCCTCGATGGGGAGGACCTCGACGCCAGAGAAGCCCGCTCCGGCCACGTAGTCGCGCAGGGTCGCCTCGCGCATCACCGTCCCGGTGCCGACGCCGTCGTCGACCAGGCTCACGGGGAGGCAGTGGAAGACGCTCCAGCCGTAGAAGAACTCCTCGGCGGGACCGGCGTCGGGGGAGAACGAGTCGGCCGTACGCTCGTCCATGACCAGGACGGTCCCGTCGGGAGCGGCCAGCGACCGCATCGTCGACAGCACGGCGACGGGGTCGGACATGTCGTGGACGCACTCGAACGCCGTGACGAGATCGTACGACCCGTCGACGTCGGCGGCGTCGGCCTGGGTGAACGTGAGCCGGTCGCCCACGTCCGACGCGGCGGCGTTCTCGCGGGCCCGGTCGATCGAGACCGCGTCGGCGTCGATCCCGTGGACGGTCGCCTCCGGGTACGCCCGGGCGATGCCGATCGACGACCAGCCGTGGCCACAGCCCACGTCGACGACCGCCCCGCCCGCCTTCAGTCGTGCGTCCACGTCGTCGAGCGACGGCAGCCACTCCTCGCCGAGTTGGTTGACGAACAGCGGGCGGTTGAGCGCCGCCTGCCCCTCGTGCATGTCCGCCCCGAACGCGTGGAACTCGATGCCCTCGCCGGTGCGGTAGGCGTCGGCCACCTCGTCGACGATCGACACCGCGCCGACGACGGTCCGCGGGAGCGACGCGAGGTAGTCGAGGCTGTCGGGGTCGGTGAGGACGGCCGCGTGTGCCTCCGGGAGCGCGTACCGCCGCTCGGGTGCGGGTACGTCGGGGTCCTCGCACGTCAGGACGCCCGAGACGGTCCCCTGTTCGAGCCACTCGCGCGCGTAGCGCTCGTTCGTGCCCGTCGCGGCCGCGAGTTCGACGGGCGTCGACGGTCCCTCGGCGGCGAGGGCGTCGTAGTAGCCGAGTCGTGACCCGAGGTGAATCGCGTACGTCGTGAACGTCCCGAGGGCGGCCTCGAAGACGCGGTCCTGGAACTGTTCGACCGCGGTCCGATCGATCGTGGGCTGTTCGGTCGCCATGTCCGAACAGAGGGGGAGAGCCAGCGTATAGTTACTTTCTGCGACTCGTTTCTCGAATCGAAATCGGGTGTCCGTGACGAGACGGACGCAGTGCGGCGTGACGACAGGTGGCCGACGAGACGCGTCTCACGGCGTGAGACACAGTTATCCGCTCGTGCCACCAACGTGTGTCAGTAACTGCCACACACGGGGGAGAGAACATGACAGACGCAGATCCGGCGATCATCGACGAACTGCTCCAGAACGCACTGGAGATCCAGCACCTCGGCCTCCGCGAGGAGCGACCCGACGACCGGCTCGACACCGACGCGCTCGTCGACGTCCTCCGGCACCGGGAGCTGTTCGAGGCACTGTACGGGAGCCCGCTCGACCGTCGAGACCTGGAGGCTCGACTCGACGTCTCGCGCGCGACGAGCCACCGCTTCACGCGCTGGCTCGAGGCGGAAGGGTACGCCGAGCGCGTCGACGGCGTCTACCACCTGACCGGCGAGGGCGAGATCGTGGGCGAGGCGGTCGTGGGGTTCGAGCGGAAGATCCGAACGGCGGACCGCCTGGCCCCGCTGCTTGACGTCATCTGCGAGGACCACCGCGACTTCGTCGTCGAGCCGTTCGAGGACGCGACCGTGACGGTGGCGACGCCCGCGGACCCGTACGCGCCCGTGACGCGCTTTCTCACCCTCCTCCGCGACTGCGATCGGTTCCGCGGCTTCAACACCACCCACATGATCCCACCGGGGCTGGCCGACATCTACGGCGGCGACGGAGACCCGTTCGCCGACTGCGAGGCCGAACTCATCTACCTGCCGGACGTGGTCGAGACGTTGGGCGACGACGAGGGAGGCTTCCGGCGCGCGATCGACGGCGACCACCTGACACTCCTGACTCGTGACGCGCTGCCGTACGGTCTCGCGCTGTTCGACGGCGACGACCGGAACCGCGTCGGCATCGGCGGCTACGACGAGGAGACGGGGACGATGCGCGTGTTCGTCGACACCGACACGGCGCTCGCCCGGGCGTGGGCCGAACGGGTGTACGAGACGTTCAGGCGGGATTCGACGCCGCTTGAGGCCGGCTGAGTCGGAGGCGTCGACTGGAGGCGACGCTCGAACGACGGCGACAGCGACGGCCGTCGGGACGCGGGTGCCGTCGAGCGCAGAAAAATCGGTGACTCGAGGGGTTCAGACCTGTTCGGCGATCGCGGCGACGACGGCGTTCAGCACCGCTTCGCGCATCCCGGAGAGGAACTCGATGCGCCCGTCTCGGACGCCGAAGGCGGTCACGCCGGCGCCGGGAACGCGCTCTCGCGCCTGCGCCGCGACGTCCCGGACCTCGAAGGGGACGGTGCTCCGGATGTGGAGTTCGTCGGTGCCGACACCGACCGTGACGAAGGGGACGTCGTCGGCACGGTTGCGCCGGTGGAGTTCGTCCAGCAGGAGCGTCGTCGGCGGGAAGTCGAAGCGGTGGGTGTACGAGTCGGTGTCGAGGACGGCGAACCGGACGCCGCCGGCCTCGCGGGTCTCCAGATTCGCCTCCGCGGTGTCGACCTCGTCTTCGAGTTTGACCCGGAACTGTTCGGAGACGTGGCCGGCGAGGC
Source organism: Salinigranum salinum (assembly GCF_009176545.1). Lineage (GTDB taxonomy): Archaea > Halobacteriota > Halobacteria > Halobacteriales > Haloferacaceae > Salinigranum > Salinigranum salinum. The sequence continues at coordinate 1,944,235 of NZ_VTOJ01000001.1, forward strand.
CGCCGTCGTCGTCGAACAGCAGGTCGGTGATGAGTTCGCGCTTGTCCTCGTACGACTGGTAGTACGCCTCGAGTGCGACCGCCTCGCGGATCTCGCGGACGCGGTCGGCGTCGTAGCCGGCCTCGGCCGCAGCGTCGACGTACGCCTCGGGGGTGTTTTCCCAGTAGCTGACCGCCGGGAGGTGGACGAGGTCGGCTCTCGTCTCGGCGTTGACCGCCGCCGCGACGTTCGCGGCGAGCGCGCCAGTCGAGAGGTCGTCGACGTCGACGTCGCCGGCGTCGACCAGCACCTCGGTGACGTCGGCGATCTCCTCGTCGGCGACCGCCGCGTCGAGGACGACTCGGCGAGCGCCGTAGACGCCGAGGAGCCCGAGACCGTCGGCGGATTCGGCCGTCGATCCCGTCCCGACGAGGAGCACCAGCGGGAGCTTCTCGTCGTGGCGGTCACGGCCCTGTAGCATCCGCGTCACGTCGTTCGTCGCCGCGTCCATCCCGTACATCGGATCGTCGAGCGGGCGGCGGGTGAAGTAGTGGTATTCGGCGTCCGAGGCGGCGTGTTCCTCGCGGACGAGCGGCAGGACGGCCCGTTCGATGGCCGCCCCGGCGACGTAGCCGTCGGCGGTCGCCGCGTGGCGAACGACGATCGGGCGACCGTCGAAGACGGCGCGACGGATCGCCTCGGCGGCGTCGGCGAGGTCGTCGGCGAGCGTCTCGACCGCGCCGTGTGGCGCCAGCGGCTCGACCGACTCGGGGCGGGCGCGCGACGTCATCGCGTCGTCGAGGCGGGCCGTGACGGCGTCGGCGTCCTCGCCGCCGAGCACGGTGAGCGCCTCGGTCTCGATCTGCAGGTCGCCGTGGCGGCGTTCGACCTCGCCCGCCAGCCGGACCGCGTCGTCGACCTCGACCTCGGGGTAGGCGCGCACGCCGGCCTCGACGAAGGCGGCACACTCGACCGTGCCGGTCTCGTCGGTGAGCTCGAACACTGTCGGGCCGGACGTCTGGTAGACGTCGGCGACGATCGCCTCGACGCTCACGTCGTCGCCGACGCGGTCCCCGAGATCGGCGATGGAGACGCGGGGGAACGCCTCGTCGTCGGTCGCCACCGGCTCGTCGGCGGGCGCGCTCGCCCCCGTCTCGGCGGTGTCGCCTCCTCCGGACGACCGTCCGTTCTCCGCGTCGCCCTCGCTGCTGGCGGCCGATCCTGACGCCGTCGTGCCCCTGGCGTTCCCGCGGTCGACCGTGGGCTCGTGCGACGGCTTCGGGCGCGTCTTCACCGCCTTGTTCGCGGCGGTCTCCTCGCGGTCGAGCGGCTCTCCCGCCGGGTCACCGTCGGGGTCGTCGATGCGCGCGCCGCGGAACTCGGACTCGGACTGTCGGATCGACCAGCCGAGGTCGACGTTGCCGTTGTCGCGGACGTTCTTGACCTGGACGAAGACGGTGTCCCCGCGGTCCCAGTCGAGGCTCTCGAGTCGGCGGTCGAGTTCGCTCCGGTGCAAGAGACCGGTAACGCTCGGCGAGAGGTCGACGAAGACGCCGAACTCGGCGAAGCCGTCGACCGTCCCGCGGTAGAAGCGACCGGGCGTGAGCTGGTTTGCGTGCTCTCCTCTGAAGTCGAACCAGACGTCTTCCTCGTGGGTAATCCAATCCATGGTGTGTCACTCGGGTGTGGGAGAGACCCGCCGTCGTCCGGCGAGTCAGGTCCGTTGCACGAACGAAACGGCCGCCGACTAAAACGATTGTCGATACGCCTGCGACGTGCGGGGACGTCGAGACCGTGTCGGCGAACCGGCGAGCGGGATGGCGACGGGCCGGCGAGCGGGATGGCGACGGGTCGTGAGAAGGATTGCGAAGAGTCTGAGAGAGATGGCGAAGAGCCGGCGAGCGGAACGGCGACGGGCCCGTGAGACGGGCGTCGACGAGCCGGTCGCCGTCGACCCGGTGGCTACGCGGAGGGCTGCTCGTCGTCGCGGAGGTCGTCGACGTCCGACAGGATCGCGGTCACCTGTTCCGGGTCGAGCGCGACCTCGACGTGGTTCCCCTCACCGTCGTCGAAGACGAACTTCACCCGGTCGCCGAACGCCCGCGCCTCGCTCTCGGTGACGTGGTACAGTTTCACCGTGGCTCCCTTCGTCTTGGTGCCGACGTGTTTGACGGTTCCCTCGTCGAGTTCGATCACGAAGTCCGACAGGTCGAGCGTGAGCATGGATTCGACACGAGGGAGCGAACGGGCAAAACGACGCGGGTCGGTCGAGTCGGCTGAGTCACCTCGGCCGGCCGACTCGCGGTCTCGCCGGCGGTGGCGTGATGGGTGCCGGGGCGCGTCGGCGTGCGTGTCGCGTGTCTCCAGCGTTCCCGTGACGGCGACGTCGTGCGTCTCCAGCGCGTCCGTGACGACGAACACCATCGCCCACGCGACGGCGAGCGTTCCCCAGACGGGGCCGACCCCCGACGCCACCCCGGAGAGCAGCGAGGCGAGTCCGAGGGTGCCGACGACCAGGCCGGCGCTCCACGTCCCGAAGCGACGACCCGGCGTCCCGGTCACCGCGAGCACCGAGACGACCGCCGCGGTCAACACCACGACCGTCATCCCGCCTCCGGCCCCGAACGCCGCGTCGGCGTCGGCTCCCCCGAGCAGTCGGCGGAGCTGTCCACCGCCGTAGACGACCAGCGGGAGGACGCCGCCCGCGACGAGCAGGAGCCGCCGGCGCGACGGTGACCCGTCGGCCACGCGCGGCACGACCGAGTCGGCAGGGTGGAGCGCGAGCACGAGCGCCGCGAGGGCGGGGAGGAGAAGGATGCTCGTCGGCCCACCCGTGAGCAGTACCACGCCGGCGATGCCGGTCACGACGGTCGCCAGCGACAGCGCCGCGACGACGTGCCGGGCGGGCCGGACTAGCTGCACGACCGCCGCGATGAACGCGACGAACAGGACCGTCGAGACGGCGAGGTCGTGAACGAAGCGCGGGTCGGTCCGGTCCATCGTGACCCACCCGACGAGCGGGGTGACCAGCGACGCCCCCGCGCCACCGACGACGACGACCGCGAGCAGGACGACCGCACCGTAGAAGACGAACGCACGGGTGGATCGGACGGAACCGTGACCCATCGTCGGTCCGGGCGTGAGCATCGTCGGTCAGAGGCGACGACGCCAGAAAAGCGAACGGCGGCCGGGCGTCGCGTACGCACCGGGCGACCGGCTGGGACAGGGTGTCGGCCAGGGGAGACGACTCGGCGACGGACCGCACGAGCGCGCCGAGTGACGCGCGACACGACGCACACGGCACGAGACTCAGATCAGCGTCCAGGCACGGGCGACGGCGACGATGGCCCCGAAGCCGCCGAAGGCGTAGCCGAACACCAGCGAACCCGGGAGGACGCCCGCGACGGCGGCCCGGGTCAGCGTCGTCCCGTGGACCTCCGCGAGGCCGACGAGGAGGAGAAACGTCCCGTACAGCGCACAGACGGCACGGAGTTCCGGGACGGGAACGCCGGCGAGCGCACACGGTGCCGTGGCGTAGGCGATGGTCTGGACGGTCTCGCTCACGCCGGCACGGTCGCGGACGAGCACCATCAGCAAGAGCGTCTGAACCGCGGCGGTGAGGTGGAGCGTCGCGGGTGCGACGAGCAGTCCCACGGCGAGGAGCGCCAGGAGCGCCGAGAGGGCGGGCCCGCCCTGGATCGCGGGGACCGATCCCGGCACGAGGAGGAACCGCGTGGCGACGTACACCAGCGCGACCACGACGGCGAAGACGAGACCGGGCGCCTGGTCGCCGGGGACGACGCCGGTCCGGAAGAACCGCCGGGGGTGGACGAGCACGTCGACCCAGGCACGCCCGAGGCCGATCGGTCCCCGTTCGCGCCCCGCACCGGGGGTGTCTACCCACGTCGTCACTGTGTTCGAGGCTAGGTGCGCCGGAGGGTATGACAGTTGCGACATCGCGCCTCGTACGACTCCTCTGCGCCGACGAGGACGGTCGGATCGTCGACGTGTGCAGGCTCGCCGTCGACGAGACGCTGGCTCCGCGTCGCGGGCTCGCCGCAGACGGCGCAGATCGCCCGGAGTTTCTCGACGTACTCCGCGACGGCCATGAGCTGCGGCATCGGCTCGAACGGTTCGCCGGCGAACGTCGTGTCGAGCCCGCTGACGACGACCCGGTAGCCGTCGCTCGCCAGCGACTCGCAGACCGCCGGGAGCGCCGGTCCGAAGAAGTTCCCCTCGTCGATCGCCACGACGTCGACGCGCCGGTCGAGGGCCGACAGGCGGTCGTAGATCATCCACGCGTCGCCGTGGCCGGCGTCGTCCCCGCCGGCTTCCGTGCCGTCGTCACGGCCCCGCTCGTCCTCGCTCCCACCGACGACCGTCGCCTCCCACGTCCGTCCGTCGTGTGATCCGATAGTGGTCTCCCCGTAGCGGTCGTCGACGGCGGGGCTGAAGACGGCCACCTCCTGGCCCGCGATCTCGGCGCGGCGGAGCCGCCGGAGCAGCTCCTCGGTCTTCCCGGAGAACATCGAGCCGGTGACGACCTCGATCCACCCACTGTTGGTGATGGCGTGCACGCTTCGACAGGGGCGAACCGAGTGAGAAAACGGTTGCGCCTCCCGCTCAGCGCCCGACGAGTCCGTGGCCACGGGCGCGTTCGTTGCCGGTCGTGATCGTCTTCGTACCGACGAACACCCCGACACGACGCCGCTCAGTCCGCACAGTGGGTGTCGCCGAGCGACTGGGGGTAGTTCGGGTTGTACGAGTTGAACACGCCCATCGGGTTCGGCTCGTGTACCCACGCGAGCAGTCGCCACACCAGGCCGTCGTGGACGCCGGTCTCGTCGGGGATCCCTTCCCAGATGAACGCCTCGCTGTAGCCGTCGACGAGGGGCCCGTCACGCACGGGTTCGTCGTCGAACAGGTCCGGGGGCGATCCTCGCTCGCGCGTTCGGATCGGGAGGAGGTACGCGACGGCCACGAGCCGCCGCGACGGCCCCTCGGCCGCGTACACGAGGCCTGTCGGTCGGATGGGGTCGACCGCGCGTGCGCGTTCCCACCCCTCCTGACGGTAGAACGCCGCGGCGCACACCTCCGCGAACCCCGCCGCCTCGGCGGCACCGACGTCAGTGTACTGCCGGGTGTGGGCCCGTACCCGCGCCAGCTGTGCGTCGAGGCTCAGCGCGTCCCAGGGTCGGTCCCGGCCGAAGTCGACTCCCTGCTCCCGTGCGGTACAGCCGGCGAGCGCGAGACCGCCCGCGAGGCCACCGACGTGGAGGAAGCGCCGTCTGGTGAGGCGCTGCGACCCGGACGGCTCGTTCCGGTCTGACGACCCGCGCGGACTGGACGGCCGATCGACGCGTGACATGACGGTGACCGTACGTCGACGGTGGGCATGTCGTGTCTGGTGTCGTGCACTGCCGGTGCAGGGATCGCCGGCTTCGGAACAACAGCCGTTAGAACAGTCCGCGGAGCAACGCCAGGAGATCGACGCTGTAGCCGAGCGCCTCGACGCCCTTGAAGCCGAGGTAGATACCGACGATGCCCATGACGCCCGCGACGTTCGGGGGGGCCGGGATGGGGACCTCGAAGGCGGCGAACACCGCGCCGGCGACGAGACCGGTGACGAGCGCGAGCAGGACCTGTGCGTTCGTCACGGCTCAGTCCCCTGCCCCGACGTTCTCGCTCGCCTCGAACGTCTCCGGGTCGGGTTCGATGTTCGCGTACTGGACGACGCGCCGCCCGAGCACCCGGAGCCGCTCTTCGATGTCGGCGTCGGTGATCGCGCCCTCGCCGTCCTCGTAAGAGACGTGTCGGTACGCCCGTGGGACCGCTGCCTGGTGAGGGACCACCCAGCAGTTGAGCGCCCGGCAGACCGAGCGGAGGTGGTCCAGTGCGGTGACGGGGAACGAGCCACCGGCGACGGCGAGGAGCCCGACGGTCTTCCCCTCGAACTCGTCGAAGCCACAGTAGTCGAGCGCGTTCTTCAGGACGCCCGAGTACGATCCGTGGTAGACCGGCGTGCCGAGGAGCACGGCGTCTGCCACGTCGACCGCCTCGATCAGTCGTGCACCGTCGCCCTGGTCCTCGGCGTCGTGGTCAGCGTCGAGCGGCGGGAGGTCGAGCGCCCGGAGGTCGAGCAGGTCCGTCGACGCGCCCGCTCGCGCCGCCTCGTCGAGTGCCGTCTCCAGCGCGACGCGGGTCTTGCTCTCCGCGCGGCGGCTCCCGCAGATGGCGAGTACGTGTGTCATGTCCGGAGCGACGCGAGAGAGAAAGAAAGGTGCCACGGTCCTGTTCGAGACGGTCGGCCACCCGTTCCCGGCAGTGTCGATGTCCCGGGCCAGCGTCGTGCAGGTATGTGGACCGTCTTCCACCTCCCCAGCGGGGCCGTCCATGACTGGACTCACGCGCTCGCCAACGTCGAGAACCTCCTCGACGGCGTCGAACTCGTCCCCTCGGGCGTCGGAGAGCTGACCAGACACTGGTCGGAGGACTGCGCGTCCATCGAGACGCCCTGAGCGGATCAGGCTGGTCGAGCGACTGTGTCGCGGAACTGCCTCGGAGGTCAGCGCCGGAGTCGGACACGAACCTCGGTGGCGTCGTCCGTGTCCCCGTCTGGGGGGGTGCCTGGGGACCCCCCGACGGCGTCGGTGTCGTCGTCGCCGCGGAGTTCGACCAGACCGTCCTCCGCGAGGTCCTCGACGAGTTCGCGGAGCCACTCGCGGGAGTCGGGCCCGTAGTCGACTCTGACGCGCGGGCCGAGTTCCGATAGCGCCAGTTCGTCGTACTCGCCGAGGACGCGGACGACCCGTCCCCGGAACTGTCTGCGGGAGCCCTCGAAGCTCGGCTGCGTCGGCACGTCCGGCGCGGTGAAGTCGCCCGTCTCGTACGCGTGACACCACCGCCGCCACGGACAGCCCGCCTCGTCACATCGTGGCGTCTTCCCACAGGCCACGCCGCCGAGTTCCATGATCGCGTTGTTCCACACGCGGGACTCCCCCGTGGGCATTAGTTCCTGCGCTGCGGCCTCGAACGCCGCGTCGTCGTCTTCGACGGAGAAGGCGCGGTGCAGCACCCGCTTGACGTTGGTGTCGACGACCGCGTCCCCGGTGTTGAACGCGAACGAGGCGACGGCGTTCGCCGTGTATGGGCCGACGCCCATCAGCGTCTCCAGTTCGGCGGGCGAGTCGGGGAACTCGCCGCCGTACTCCTCCGTGACCTGTCGGGCGGCCTCGTGGAGGTACTTCGCGCGGTTGTTGTACCCCAGCGAGTGATCGGACCAGAAGCGCACGACGTCGGCGCGGTCGGCTGCCGCGAGGTCCCGGACCGTCGGCCACTCCGCCAGGAAGTCCTCCCACGCGTCGACGACCCGTCCCAGTTGCGTCTGCTGGCTCATCACCTCGGAGACCAGTATCGAGTAGGGATCCGTGGTTCGTCGCCACGGGAAGTCGCGGTGGTCGGCCTCGTACCACTCGACGAGCGCCGAGCGCACGGCGTCGCAGTCGACCACGGAGAGCGGGGCGTCGTCGTCGCTCATCGACGGACGAAAGGACGAGTCCGGTATAGGCGTGGTGGTTCGGCACTGGACGCTTCTGACGAACAACCGACAGAGCGATCGATCGAACAACCGGTCGGATCCCCTCACTCACGCCCCGTCTATCCGAGGCCGAGCACACCCCGCACGGTCGTCAGGGCGAACTGCGAGAGCGGGATCAGGGCGGAGAGGAGCAGTTTGAGGAGTCCGGAACGGTCGAACGGCCAGATCCGGACCTGCTGGACGCTCGCGGCGGCCTGTTCCGCGACGTCCAGCCGGGCCGCGGCGTCGTCGGGGTCGACCGTCGCCCTCGTCCACCCGACGACGGTCTCGTGCGACCGTGCGTTCACCGCGGCCAGCAGGTCGCTTCGGGCCGCGCGCAGCGTCGCGTGGAGCTGCCACACCGGCACGGCCACGGTCGCGAAGCCGCCCACGATCAGCAGCCCCAGCAGCGTCGCGTGGCCGGCGACGCCGAAGAGCGGCACCGCGGGGGCGAGACCGAGGCCGGCCGACGAGCGGAGGACCTGGAGCGAGTCGCTCAGTGCGAACCAGTAGTACACCGCCAGCAGCGACACGCCGACGAACCACCAGACTGCGACGGTGATGCTGAAGCGCACGAGTCCTTCGAGAGTGTGGGCACCCGTGTAGACGTTCTCGAGCTCCCACTCCGTGGCCCGCCTCACGGTGCCGACGTGAACGCCGAACATGTAGACGCCCGTCAGGACGAGAAACGCGAGCACCGCGTTGACGAGGACGAGCACGGCGTCGTGTGGGACGGTCGGGTTCAGATCGGTGACGACGAGCACGAACGCCGGTTCGAGCAGGACGAACAGGACGACCACGGGTCGGACGTCGTACAGGCGGCGGAGCCGCGCGTCGAGGAACGACTCGTACGTCTCGTCGTCGACCGCGAACGCGGGTTCGACGGCGCGCCAGACCGCGGTGTAGCCGACGGTCCACGTCCCGAGGAGGGTCAGGACGACGAAGACGCCGAGACAGCCGAGGAGCGCCGAGAGCCCCAGGAGCGTCGACGGGTCGAGGAACGCGCCGCCCAGCCCCCACGCGACCGACAGCAGGTAGAGCGCGAAGAACAGTGCCGTGCTCGCGACGGCGGCGACGACCGGCACGTGTTCGGCGTCGGCGGTTCCGAACAGTGCGTGCAGCCAGTTCCGGTGCCGGCCGTCCAGTCCCGCCGCGCGCTCGTCGGGGTGCGCCCCGGCGTCGGGCTCGTGCGGGGGAGACACACCCGCGCTCTCGGGCTCGTCTTGAACTGACACGCTGTGAGACGTATCGCCTTCGGGTGGATTATACTCTCGGTCCACCGAAACGGACAGTCGTCCGGGTGGGAGAGTCCGGGATCGATCTCGCCGCGTCGTTTTCCCGTCCGATCGACGATCGACCACTGGACCGTTCGACAGTTCGGGACCCACCGGCCGTCCACCGACAGCGGAATCACGCCGGTTCAGCCGTTGTCCTTGCGCACCTGTTTCGGGTGTTCGGCGATGAAGACGCTGGTGTGGTCGGGGACGTCGTCGGTGATCCACGAGTTCGCGCCGATGCTCACGTGGTCGCCGATCGTGACTGGGCCGAGGACGTTGCTGCCGGCGCCGATGACGACGTGGTCGCCGATGTCCGGGTGGCGCTTGTACCCCTTCTTCAGCGTGTGCTCCTCGTCCTCCTCCTCCTCGAAGTGGAGCGCGCCGAGCGTGACGTTCTGATAGATGCGGACCCACTCGCCGACCGTGGCGGTCTCGCCGATGACCACCCCGGTGCCGTGGTCGACGAAGAAGTGGTCGCCGATCTCCGCCCCGGGATGGATGTCGATTCCCGTCTCGGTCTTGGCGTACTCGCTGAGCTCGCGGGCGTACTCCGGGACACCGAGCTCGTACAGCTCGTGGGCGACCCGCTGCGTCATGATCGCCTGAAATCCGGGGTACGACCGGACGATCTGGATGTGGCTCTTGGCCGCAGGGTCGCCCTTGTACGCAGCCTCGACATCCCGCTTGAGCGTCCGGCGGATCGACGGCAGCCGGTCGAGCACCGTGTCGACGACGTCCGCACAGTCGTCGCCGATGTACGGCTCGATCCCGAGACAGAACAGCCCCCCGAGCTCCTCCAGCCGGTCGTGGATCGCCGCGGGGTCGTCGACCAGCGACCCCGCGTTCCAGCACCGCGGGAAGATCAGCCGTTCGAGGACGCTCACCTCGTCCCGCAGGTGGTCGCGGCGGGGGAACTGCATCGTCGTCCGCGTGGGAAACGGCTCCGCGTCGTCCTGAAACGACGACTGGAGCCCCATGTGGGCGTCGCCGGTGTACGTGTATCCCATACCGTTCGTTGACCGACGCGAGTCAAGAGAATTGTGCACCCGGCGGGCACCGATCCGACACCCCGCCGGGCGGACGCGAACGAAAAGCCGTATGCCCCTGCCCGTGCTCTGTCCCGCCGTGACACTCGACGACCTCGACGACGACGTCAAAGCCGTCTACAGCGGGCTGAACGACGAACACGCCGTCGCGCTCGACCGCGAGACGAAGAACGAACTCGCGATGCTCGCGGCCGTGTTCGACGCCGACGTCGACGAACTCGTCCGCCGCGGGATCCACGCGCTGTTCCGCTCGACCGTCGACACCGGCGACCTCGACTTCCACCTCCGACAGGGGTACGACGTCACCTACGACGAGTACCTCGCCGGGATGACGTACGACGAGATGACCGGCGCCGACCAGTATCCCCAGCGCGACGACGAACGCCGGTACCAGATGTAGCAGGGCCCCCACCGAGAAGTCCGGATCGGAGGCCACTGGTCGGGGTCGCAGGCGCCGACCAGTATCCCCAGCGCGACGACGAACGCCGGTACCAGATGTAGCAGGGCCCCCACCGAGAAGTCCGGATCGGAGGCCACTGGTCGGGGTCGCAGGCGCCGACCAGTATCCCCAGCGCGACGACGAACGCCGGTACCAGATGTAGCGCCGGTGTTCGTCGGGCTTCGAGCGACTGCTCGACGACGCCGAGCACCGACGGACAGCGCTGCAGGAGCCTCATCCGCGCCACTCGACCCGGATCAACTCGGCGAGTGGCGTGTCGGGCGGTCGTGGGCGGAGCGTCACGCCCGTCGTTCGTTCGTCCTCGCGCTCGGCCGTGGCCCCGCCCTCGTCACCACGCTCGACGGCGAGGGCGTCGACGGCGACGACGAGTCGGCCCCGTTCGAGAGTTCCCCGGAGGACGACGCCGGTCGCGGTCGGCGCGACGTACGGCGGGGCCGCGACGGGCGTCGCTCGCAGACGCCCACCGACCACCTCGACACAGTCGACGAGGACGGTCGGGAGGCGATCCCAGACGCCGGCATCCCGGAGTTCCGTCTCGATCCCACGCCGGACGGCGCTCGTGTCGCTCCGGCCGGTCGCGTCGGTTCCGGTCGTCGCCGACACCGCCGCACAGTCGCGGACCGTCTCGACGACGTCGGCGTGGGCCGCGACGAGGAACGACCGGACCGCGTTCGTATCGACGTCGGTCACGCCGGTGGCTACTCGGCGTGGGAACATATAGTAGCGTTCGAGACGCTTCACGACCGATCGCATCTCCCCGGCCGTTCCAGTGGCTCCCCGAGGCGCAGCAAACGATCGAGTGAGTAGTCCCCTTCGAACGCTACTACAGTTCCGTATCGAGCGAGTCGGCGACCGCGTGCGACCCGTCCCTCGCCAGCGGACGACGCCTCCCCACGTTCCCCACCGATCCTGTGCCCCGACTGTGATTCGACCGCGCCTCACCGACCGTCCGCGCTCGAGCCGACGACGTGTTCCGTGACGACGACGTCGTCGTGGTCGTAGGGAACGGCGACCAGACGGAGCGTGTCCCCCTCGTGGAACCCTCTGAAGTCCGCCTGGTCCGTCGCTCCCGACTGGTACCCCCGGAACTCGGCGATCCATTGGTCGTCGAGACCAGGGACGCGTCTGCTCCGTGGGGCGTGGAGGGACCGCTCTGTGCCCCGGCGTCGGGCGTCGAATCCCGTCCGCCTGGCGACGGCGTACCAGCCGTCACGGTCGTAGTCGAGCGTGTCGGCGAGTTCGAGGTCGGACGCCTCCGCGACGCGGTGCTCCAGACGAACGGCGACGAGCCGGGAGGTCGGGACGAACCGAACGCGAACGAGGCGTTCGTACCGGTCGTCGTCGTCCACGTTGACGCGCTGTTCGTCGACGCTAACGCGCTGGACGTACCGGTTCCCGCGATCCGGGGACCCGTTCCGGAGCTTTCCAGCGACGGTGACCGAGAACAGGGACGCACCCGCACCGGCGAGGACGCCCCGTCGACTCCACATACGTGCGAGAGCGCGGCGGGAGTATATCACCGTTCGTCCCCAGTTCTCAGCGCTGGTACCGGCCGGGAGCGATCGACCGATGGGTGTGTCGGCGAGGTGTCGAGACGGGAGCCAGGTGGACGCGTGCGTCCCCCCGGTATCCATCGACTTTTATCCACGGAGCGTCGTGTGCTCCGCATGAACGCGGCCGAGGTCGAACGACTCATCGAAGCAGGCATCGAGGATGCGGAGGCGACGGTGACGACCCCGCGGAACCCCGACCAGGAGCACGAGGACGCCCACTTCGCCGCCGTCGTCGTCTCCCCGGCCTTTGCGGGGAAGTCGCTCGTCCAGCAGCACCAGCTGGTGTACGACGCCCTCGAGGGGCACATGACGACCGACATCCACGCGCTGGAGATGAAGACGTACACGCCCGAGGAGTACGACGAGTACGTCGGCGAGGAGTGAGCCGACCGGTGTCGAGCGGCCGTCGACGACGGCCCCGCTCGGGTCAGACCTCGGTGATGCGCCCCTCGGTGGAGGGGTCGATGGTGCCGTCGGCCTGGATCGCCTCGACGACGACGGTCGCCAGCAGGGGACCGTCGTCGGCACCGATCTGTCGCGGCACGTCCGCGAACGTCGCGTAGCCGTCGCCGCCACCGGCGACGAAGTTGTTCGTCGCGAGCGTGTACGTCGCTTCGAGATCGAGCGGCGAGCCGCCGACCGTGACGTCCGCGGGATCGACCCGGTCGCCGACGGGCGCATCGGGATCCCACGCGAACGCCATGCCGCTGACCTGTGGGAACCGTCCTTCGTTGTTCGCGACGCCGCTGACCCCGTTCTCCAGGGCGTCGTGCAGTTGCTGTCCAGTCACCTCCAGTTTCACGACCGTGTTACCGAACGGGAGGACGTCGAAGACGAGCCGTTTGGAGACGTCGCGTGGTCCCTCGTAGAGCGTGTCCGTCCGGATCCCCCCGCCGTTCATCAGGCCGATGTCGGCGTCGACCGCCGCGCGCTTCGCGTCGGCGACGTAGTTGCCCGAGTTCGCCTCCTCGTGACGGACGGTGTCGCGGCGGGTGTCGAACGTCGCGCCCGCGGCGAGCTGGCCCACGACCTCGCCGAGCGCGTCCTCCAGACCGTCGTTGTAGAACGACTGGACGTTCGCGACGGCCTGACTCGGCTCGAACGACGCGGCAGAGGCCGCCTCGGAGACGTCGTGGAGGGTGAAGTCGACGCCCTCGATCGATCCTCGCGAGACGTCGAGGGTGAGTTCGCCGAGGAACTCGTACTCGTCGCCGACGAACGAGAGCACGGTGTCGTTGATCGTCTCGACGTCTTCGGAGACCTGTGCGGCGTGGTCGCCGAGGATGACGTCGATGCCGTCGACGTTGCGCGCGAGGTCGCGGGCGACCGGACTGGAGAGGTGGGAGAGCACCACGACGAGATCGGCACCGGCCGCGCGCATCCGTGGCATCACCTCGCGCATCGCCTCCTCGATCGGAACCACCGTGTTGTCCCCGAGGCTCGTGATCTCGGGTGCTTCCTCGTTGATCAGGCCGGTGATACCGACGTTGACCGAGCCGACATCGTGGACGACGAACGGTCGGGCACCCCGGTCGGCGGCGAACACCCGTTCGCCTGCAGGATCACGCATGTTCGCGCTCAGCCACGTGAAGTGGCTCTCGCCGACCTGTTCGCGGAGCACCGCCGGCCCCATGTCGAAGTCGTGGTTTCCGTAGGTGTCGTACACGAGGTTCCCCGCGTTGAACGTGTCGACGACGTGAACCCCCTCGAACACCGACGACAGCACGGACGAGGCGAGGTCGTCGCCGTTGCCGACCCGGATCGCGTCGGGGTTCGCAGCGACGCGGTCGCGCATCAGCCCGAAGTAGTTCGCGGCGTTCTCGGCGTCCTCGCTCGACCCCAGGTTGCCGTGGACGTGAGTGTCGTGGAGGAACGTCACCGTCCCGGAGCCGTCGATGCCGGGCGACGTCGACCCGCCGGTCGTCCGCTGATCGGGGAGCTGACCGCGGATCTCGCCGCTCGGGTGTGCGGTCGTGTGGACGTTCACGTATGCGTCGCCCGCCTCCATGTCGTCGACGAGCGCCTGGAAGGGGCGGTCGCCGAGCGGTCCCTGGAGGTCGTCGACCGTGAGCGTCCCGGTAGCCAACTCGCCGGTGGATCGGCCGCCTGTCGTCGGCCCGCCGAACAGCGTCGCGACGGGCGGCCCGTTCTCGTCGGGACCACCCCGGTGGATGTGGGCCGCCGTGATCCGGTCGATGCTCGCGACCGTGAGGCGGTAGTCGAGTTCGGTCCCGTCGTCGCTCAGCGTGAACTCCGCGAGCCCCCGCCCGGGGGTACTGACCGGCGGGACCTCCGCGTTCCCGGTCAGTACCGTACTCCGGTAGTTCTCGGGATCCTCGAGCGCCTCGGCCGTCCCCGACCCCGCGACGCCGAGCGTCGCGAACGCCCCGCTCGCCCCGAGCGCGCGGAGGAACGTCCGCCTGCTCGTGCGCTCGACGCTCGACCGTGTGGGGTTCTGCTCGTGTGAATTGTGGTCGTCTGACATCTCTACGCGACATCGAGGGACCGGACCTACAAAATGACAGGGGATCGTGACATCTGCGTCGGAGGAGACCGCCGTGTGTCCGGACGCCGCCGGCGTCGGAGCCGACGCAACACCGCGATCGATGCGCACGCGACCGAAGTACCCCGGGGCTACAAGGGGGCGGCAGGTGTACTCGCACGAGCAGTATGAACCCGAGCCGCGTCGACTCCGTCGTCGATCTCACGTACGGGCTGTTGATCGCCGCGTCGGTGGGGAGCATCCTGGTGGTCGGAACCAACGTCGGACTGGCGTTCGGGTTCGGCGTGCTGGTCGCGTTCATGCTCCACGTCGTCTGGAAGATGGCCCGGTTCGACCCTGACTGGATGACGTCTGCCGTCGAGGAGACGGTCGACCGATCCGTCGAAGAGAAGGTCGGCGAGTCGGTCGAGGAGGCGGTAGATCGCTCGGTGAAGACGACGGTCGGGGAGACGGTCGAGGAGACAGTCGACCGGTCAGTCGAAGCGACCGTCGGGGAGACGGTCGAGAAGGCGGTGGACCGGTCGGTGAAGGAAACTGTCGAAGAACAGGTGAGCGCCTCGGTCGAAAAGACTGTCGGGGAGACGGTCGAGAAAAAGGTCGGCGAAACGGTCGAGAAGAAGGTCGGGGAGACGGTCGAAAAGACGGTCGGGGAGACGGTCGAGAAGAAGGTCGGCGAGACGGTCGAGGAGACGGTCAAGGCGTCGGTCGAGGAAGCGGTCGACAGGTCTGTCGAGGAGAAAGTCGGCGAGACGGTCGACAGATCGGTCGAGGAAGCCGTCGCCCAGCAACTGAACCCGGATGCAGCGGCGTCCGAGCCGACGGACGAGGATGCGGAGGAGTCGACGGACGACGAGGAGTCGACGGAGGAGGAACGCGCAGACGCGAACGAGGATCGGTCCGGGAGCTGACGCCACGTTCGAGACGTCGCGTCGAAGGCCGCGACGCCACGGTTCGAGATGCGTCTCCGGCGACGGACTGGTGCTCCATCGGGGCGACGGTCAGGGGGAACCTCTTTAACCCCCACTGACAGGATAGGCGTATGGTCAGCGTGCTGTTGGTCATCGGGGCGCTCGTCGCAGCGTTCGTCGGCTTCAACATCGGTGGCTCCACGACGGGTCCGGCGTTCGGCCCCGCTGTGGGTGCCAACGCGATCTCGAAGCCCGCGGCTGCCGCGCTGATGACCGTCTTCTTCTTCATCGGCGCGTGGACGATCGGCCGGCGCGTCGTCACCACGCTCGGGAGCGATCTCGTCTCCGATCCGGGGGTGTTCACCCTGTCGACGAGCATCGGCGTCCTCTTCTTTATCGGGGTGGCGCTGTTCGTCGGCAACGTCTTCGGCGTACCCGCGTCGACGTCGATGACCGCCGTGGGCTCGATCGCGGGGCTCGGCTTCGCCAACGACGCGCTCGACTGGGCGGTGATGGGTGGGATCGTCACCTGGTGGATCGTCGCCCCCGTGATCGGCTTCTGGGTGTCGCTGGTGATCGGGCGGTACTTCTACCCCCGGCTCAACCGGCTGATCGCGATCGAACGAAGCGACGGTCCGCTGGTCGAACTCGACCGCTCCGGCGTGCTCCCGATCCCGAGGGCCAACGCGACGACGAACCGGCGTGAGATGGCGGGCGTGGCGACCGTCATCCTGATCGGCTGCCTGATGGCCTTCTCGTCGGGTACGTCGAACATCGCGAACGCGATCGCCCCGCTCGTCGGGAGCGGCGCACTGGAGATGAACCCCGCAATCGTCCTCGGGGGGGTCGCCGTCGGCGTCGGGACGTTCACCATCGCCCGACGGACGCTGGAGACGATGGGTAGCGACATCACCGAACTCCCGCTCACGGCGGCGATCGTCGTCGCCACGGTGAGCGCCTCGCTCGTCGTGTTCCTCTCCGCGATCGGCATCCCCGCGAGTTTCGTCGTCATCGCGACGGTGTCGATCATCGGGCTCGGCTGGGGGCGGGCGACGCGGCCGATCGCCGTCACCGACGTCGTCCGCGGCGAGGAGACGCCGGACGTGGACGTCTCCGTCGGGGCGCTGGCCGCCGACGACGTCGACGAGGAGCCACCGGCGATCGGCGAATCGGAGCCCGAACAGATCCCCAGCGCCGCGGATCTGTTCGATCCCGCGACGACGGCGCGGGTCGTCCTGATGCAGAACGTCGTCCCGCTCATCGCGACGATCGGCGCGTACCTCACGTTCCGCTTCCTCCCGATCTTCTGACGGCGGCTCCGTCCCCGACGCGGACGGTCCCTCGAGTGACAGAAAATCGACAGTTTTATCGCCGCCGGTCTGGTACGTGTTCGCATGGTCGACCGTGTGCTGGTCCCGATGGACGGGTCGGAGATGTCCCTGCGTGCGCTCGAGTACGCGCTCGACGTCCACGCCGGCGCCGACATCACGGTGCTGTTCGTCGCGGGTGAGCCGTCGCCGATGATGGGTCGGGCGCTCCAACTCGCGCTCGAGACGGACGTCCAGCAAGCGGCCGAGGAGCTCGCCGAGGAGGTGTTCGAGCGGGCCCACGACCGCGCCGCCGGCCAGGGGGTGGAGATCGACACGGAGGTCGCGCTCGGGAACCCCGCACGGCAGATCGTCGATCGCGCCGCCGACTTCGACGCCATCGTGATCGGCAGTCACGGCGGCACCCTGCGGGAGACGCTGTTCATGGGGAACGTCGCGCGGACTGTGTCGAGCCGTGCGCCCGTTCCGGTGACCATCGTGCGGTGACGATGGGGTTCGGTCGCGATGCTTGCCCCTCGGCGTGCCGCAAGAGTAGCTTTTAGGCGACCCCGTCGCGTCCCTCCGAACATGAGCGACACGACCGACGACTACCGGATCGAGCGGGACAGCCTCGGGGAGATGCAGGTGCCGGCGGACGCGTACTGGGGTGCGCAGACCCAGCGCGCGGTGGAGAACTTCCCCATCTCGGGAATCGGCTTCGGGCGGCGGTTCGTGCGGGCGCTCGGCGTCGTGAAGAAGGCCGCCGCGCAGGCCAATCGGGATCTCGGCCTCCTCGACGACGACGTGGCGGCGGCGGTCGTCGAGGCGGCCGACGAGGTGATCGCGGGCGAGCTGGACGACCAGTTCCCCGTCGACGTCTTCCAGACGGGGTCGGGAACCTCGTCGAACATGAACGCCAACGAGGTGATCGCGAACCGGGCCGCCGAACTCATGGGGAAGGAGATCGGCGACCGCGCGGTCCACCCGAACGACCACGTCAACTACGGGCAGTCGTCGAACGACGTGATCCCGACGGCGATGCACGTCTCGGCGCTCGAGGCGGTCGAGAAGGATCTCCGGCCCGCGCTGGAGACGCTCGCCGAGGCGCTCGGGGCCAAGGAAGACGAGTTCGCCGACGTCGTCAAGACCGGGCGGACCCACCTGCAGGACGCCACGCCGATCACGCTCGGCCAGGAGTTCGAGGGGTACCGGACGCAGATCGAGAAGGGGATCACGCGGCTGGAGCACACCCACGACCACCTCGCCGAACTCGCTCTCGGCGGGACCGCCGTCGGGACGGGGCTGAACACACACCCCGAGTTCCCCGAGCGCGCCGCCGAGTACATCTCCGAGGAGACCGGCATCGCGTTCCGCGAGGCCGACAGCCACTTCGAGGCGCAGGCCGCTCACGACGCGATGGGCGAGGTCCACGGTGCCCTCCGGACCGTGGCGGGGTCGATGAACAAGATCGCCAACGACCTGCGACTGCTGGCGTCGGGGCCGCGGAACGGGCTCGGCGAACTCGAACAGCCCGAGAACCAGCCCGGCTCCTCCATCATGCCGGGCAAGATCAACCCCGTCGTCGCCGAGGCGGTCAACCAGGTCCACAAACAGGTCGTCGGCAACGACACCGCCGTCGCCGCCGGCGCCGCGGAGGGGCAGATCGACCTCAACCTCTACAAGCCCGTCCTCGCGCACAACGTGCTCCAGTCGACGGAACTGCTCGCGAACTCGGCGGAGGTGTTCGCCGAGCGGTTCGTCGCGAAGCTCGAGGCCAACGAGGAACACTGCGCCGACCAGGTCGAGCGGTCGATGGCGCTCGCCACGGCACTCAATCCGGCGATCGGCTACGACAAGGCGTCGAAGGTGGCGAAACAGGCGCTCGCCGAGGACAAGACCGTCCGCGAGGTCGCAGTCGCGGAGGGGTATCTCTCCGAGGCGGAGGCCGACGAGGTGCTCGACCCCGCACGGATGACTCGGCGGGGCATCCTGGGCGACGACTGATCGCCGACGACAGCGTGAGCCCGACCAGCAGCCGTCGGCACTGATTCGACTGTCAGCACTGATTCGGCCTCGGCAGCGGGCCGACCGTCGGTTCGGGGTGATCGAACCTGTCCGCCAGCGTCAGAGTCCGAACAGTGGTGGACGTTCGTCGACGACGAAACGGCGTCAGCCGTGAGTCTGACGCGGGGCTGACAGTCGTGTGAGGGGTCCAGAATCGCCCACGGGTGGCTCGGACGGCTTTGTTGCGTGTGAACGCGTCTCGAAACCGATGGGAAGCGACATCTTGAAGCTACATGCTGGTGTCCTTGTCAGTATGGCGGGGATGCAGATAACAAAGCAGTCCGGTCGAGACATGCTCGTATGCCGAAAGTGTGCAGCAGAGTTCCCCGAGGGACGGGCCACCAAGGACGGGTGGCACTACGAGTGTCCCGAGTGTGGTGAAGCAGAGGGTATCGGCGACGGCCTGCGGCGCGTCTAAGACGAGTCTCGGTTCTCCCGGCGAAGCAGCATCCCCACGAGGGCGACCGCCGCGGCGACGGCGACCGCGCCGAAGCCGGGCACCTCGGTCCGCGAGTCGCCTCCCACGCTAGTTCTCACGGCCGTCTTTTCACCTGATGTCGCGTCCGTTCCTGCCGTCGCCGTCTCGTCTGGCCGTGACGCCGTCTCCGTCGGTTCGGACGGTCCGGTGGTCGTGGTGGTTCGGTCGTCCGAGTCAGTCCCCACCCGCTCGGTCCGGATGGACGGGTCGGTCGGGTACGGATCGATGGCGTCGTTCGTCCCGTCGTCGTCGGTGTCCGCGCTTGTCGGATCGGTCCGCGCCGCGACTTCGTGTGCGTCCGAGAGCGTGTCACCGTCGGTGTCGGGCCGCAGGGGATTCGTCCCTATCTCGCGTTCGCGGGCGTCGGAGAGGCCGTCGCCGTCGGTGTCCGCGACGAACGGGTTCGTCGGCGTCGTCGCGCGCACCTCCTCGCGGCTGACGAGGCCGTCGCCGTCCGGATCGAGGTCCGGCCCGTGGACGTACCGCGCCGGGTCGTCGGGGACGGGCGGAAGCGCGTCGGTCGTGACGTACTGATCCAACCACGGGCCGAGCGACTCGTCGTTCGCGGTCGCCACGACCTGCGCCCGGAACGCCGCGTAGTCGTCGAACGTCCGGTTCGCGACGAACACGTCGTACAGCGTGTGGTCGCCGTCCGTCCGCTCGCGGATCTCCGCGTCGAGCGCGGCCAGCACGTGTGCACCCTTCTCGTAGTCGCCGACGGTGCCGCGCCACGTCTCCCGGTCGGCGAGGATCACCCCGCTTCGGTTCGGCGCGTAGCGTTCGGCGGTCGTCGCGCGGTAGAACGACTCGTACGAACTCCCACCGGCGTTCAGCGTCGAGAGGTAGCCGTAGTACTCGGCGGTGGCCTCCGTGAGCCACGTGGCGGAGCCGTTCCCGACGGTGCCCAGCCGCGAGTGGACGTACTCGTGGGCGAACGCGTTCTCCGGTCCCGTCACGTTCGTCGCGTCGGCGGTCACCCAGAACGCGTCGCCGGACGCCTCGCCGGTCACGAGCGGCCGTGTCGAGTCCCGGGAGCGCTCGTCGAACGGCAGGACGAAGACGACGAGTCGGTCGCGGTCCACGCCGAAGTCGAACCGTCCCTGCGACAGTTCGAGGAACGTCCGGGCGGCCGTGATGTTGGCTTTTTCCGTGCCGTTACCGACGACGAACGTGACGGCCTCGCCGCCGACGGTCGTCTCGGTCACGTCGTGCGGCCCCATGAACCCCATCCGGTCGGCCGCGTACCCACTGCCGACGACGCCGGTCGTCGAGACGAACCGCGGTCGGGTTCCAGTGTAGGAGAACCCGATCTCCGACCGTGGCGCGGTGGCGAACGTCCACCCGTCGCGTTCGATCCCACGGTTCAGCCGCGAGATGCTGTCCGAGGAGACCGCGAGTCGCAGGTCGAGCGCCGGGGACGACGTCGACCGCGTCCACACGAACGTCGTCTCGTCGTGTCGGTCGAAGCCGTCGCTGCCGGCGACCGACACTGCCGGTGTCGCGACTCCCGGCAGCCGGATGCGGAACGCCGTCACCGAGGGCGGCAGATCGTACTGCAGCCGGAGCCCCACCACGCCGTCGCGCTCCAGGGGGGCGAAGGTGTAGTTCCCGTCGATCACCGGTCTCCGGGCCGCGCGCCGATCCACGCCCGGGACTCGTTCGAACGGTCGGCGGTCAGAGAACGCGCTCCGACGGGTGGGCTCGACCCCCGTGGTCGTGATCGGCGCGACCAGCCCGGCGGTCTGCGCGAGCGGCGTGACGCGCGCCTGCGAGAGCGCGCCTGACGCGGCCGGTCGCTCGGTCGTCGACCGTGCAGTCGGTCGATCGACGCCCGGCACGGCGAGGACAGGCACCATCGCGGTCTGGACCAGGAGAAACGCGACGAGGAGCGCCGCAACCGCCCGGGAAGCCCGTCGGTGCGGGGACATGGCCGCGCGTACGCCGGGTGGCTACTTCAACACACAGCCTGCAGCGACCACCGAGCGACGGGAGTCGGACGTCGGAACTGACGCCTTTTTTACGCCCGCCGTTCGGAGGGGACACCAATGAGCGCGCACGACTACGAGGACCTCGGGCTCGTCGCGGGGCTCGAGATCCACCAGCAACTGGACACGTCGCGCAAGCTGTTCTGCGAGTGTCCGACCGAGCGACGCGAACCTGCAGACGCGGACCGGTCGCTGATCCGGTACCTCCACCCGACGAAGAGCGAACTCGGCGAACTCGACGACGCCGCCCTCGAGGAGAGCCGGGTCGACCGCGAGTTCGAGTATCTCTCGTTCGACACCACCTGCCTGGTCGAAGAGGACGACGAGCCGCCCTCTCGCCTGTCGAGTGAGGCGCTCGACGTGGCGATGCAGATCGCCACACTCCTCGACATGGACGTCGTCGATCAGGCCCACGTCATGCGGAAGCTCGTCATCGACGGCTCCAACACGTCGGGCTTCCAGCGGACGACGCTCGTCGCTCAGGCCGGCGAGATCTCGACGTCGGCGGGGCCGGTCTCCATCGAGGACCTCCTGCTGGAGGAGGAGTCGGCCCAGCGGGTCGAGGCCACCGACCGGGGAGTACGGTGGTCGCTCGATCGGCTGGGGATCCCCCTCGTCGAGATCGGCACCGGTCCGGACATCTCCTCGCCCGAACAGGCGCGCGAAGCCGCCGAGACGATCGGGATGCTGCTCCGGTCGACCGGCGAGGTGAAGCGCGGGCTCGGCACTATTCGCCAGGACGTCAACGTCTCCATCGCCGACGGTGCCCGCGTCGAGATCAAGGGGGTGCAGGCGCTCGACCAGATCGACGAGATCGTCAGGCTCGAGGTGCAGCGACAGGTGGAACTGCTCGAGATCCGCGACCGTCTCCGCGACAGGGACGCCGCCATCGGCGAACCGCGCGACGTCTCGGACGTCTTCGCCGACACCGACTCCGGCGTCATCGCCGGGGCACTCGGCTCGGGGGGAGCGGTCAGGGCGGTCCGACTCGCCGGCTTCGACGGCCTCGTCGGCCACGAGATCCAGCCCGACCGGCGGCTCGGCACCGAACTCTCCGACCACGCCAAACGCCACGGCGCGGGCGGGGTGTTCCACACAGACGAACTGCCCGCGTACGGCGTCACCGCCGCGGAGGTCGCGGCGCTGCGCGAGGCGGTCGACGCCGGCCTCGACGACGCCGTGGCGCTCGTCGCCGACGACGCGGAGACCGCCAGCCTCGCCATCGACGCGGTCGCCGAGCGCGCCCGCACCGCGCTGGAGGGCGTCCCCGAGGAGACCCGCGACGCGAACGAGGACGGTACGACGCGCTACCTCCGTCCCCTGCCGGGCGCGGCACGGATGTACCCCGAGACGGACGTGCCGCCGGTCGAACCCGACCAGAGCGAGGTCGAGGTGCCCGAACTCCTCACGGAGAAGACCGAGCGCTATCAGCGAGAACACGGCCTCGACGCCGGCCTCGCCGAGCAGGTGGCGTACGGGCGGCGTTTCCCGCTGTTCGAGTCGGCAGTGGCGGCGGGCGTCGACCCGACGCTGGCGGCGAACACCCTGGAGTCGACGCTGACCGAACTCCGCCGCGACGACGTCGCCGTCGAGAACCTCACCGACGACCACCTGCTGGACGTGCTCCTCCTGGTCGACGACGGCGACCTGGCGAAGGAGGGTATCGGCGACGTCCTGACCGTCCTGGCCGAGACTCCCGACCTCACCGCGGAGGAGGCGGTCGAGGAGGCCGGCCTCGCAGGCGTCGGCGACGAGGCGGTCCGCGAGGCGGTGGCCGAGGTGGTGGAGCGCAACGCCGAGCAGGTCCAGGAGGAAGGGATGGGCGCGTTCTCGGCGCTCATGGGCGAGGCGATGGGCGCGTTGCGAGGGAAGGCCGACGGCGGCCAGGTGAGCGACGTGCTGCGCGAAGAGATTCAAAAGCGCGCCTGAGAGGGTCGTTCGGCTCCCGACGCTCCGTCGAACACCGCCGTTCACCGCGCGGTAGGCAGCATCGACGTGAAGACGCGTTCTTCGATCTTCCGGAGGTGGTCGCCCACTGTCGACGGGGCGAGGTCGAGGGCCGCGGCGATGTCCTCGTGTGTCGCCCGGCGCGGCGCACGGTAGTACCCGAGGTCGACCGCAGTCGACAGTATCTCTTGCTGACGAGCGGTCAACGAACGCAGGAACCGCTCGGTCCCCGGGTCGTACTCGCCGGATTCGACGACCTCGAACCGGAACGATTCCATCGTCGTCCCCTGCTGGAACAGGTGCTCGAGCGCCTGCTCGTCTCCGATGACGGTCATCCGCTGTGAGCCGTCGGGCTGAAACAGCATCGGTGTCTCGATGACGACCCCGGCGTCTCGCTTCCACTCCAGGACCTGCCGAACTGCCTCGGACGACTCGAGTCGACTCACCGCCATCCAGCGCTCCGTTCCGGAGGCCATGTACTCGACGACCGACGGCGACGACGACATGATCTCCTCGTACCGTTCGCGGTCACCGACCGCCGCTGCGAGCAACAGCACCGTCCCGTCGTCGAGCAGTTCGACGTGGTGGACGGCCTCTCGGCGAATCGACGGCTCTTCGAACAGTCGCTTCCCGAGCGGGTGGAACCCTTCACCCTCGGACGGCGAGAGTCGAAGCGTCACGTACCGCATACTGGAACTCACCGACCGGCTGGCTTAAATAGGCGTGGATGACCGCCACAAATCCGTTGCGGCCATCAGCCGTCCCTGCGGACATGGACAGCCTGTTGCGGACGAATGCGACGCGCCCCTTCGCCGAACAGCACGCGACACGCCCCATCGAGCACGTGCTGACACTCGCCGACGCGCACGTTCGACGACTGAGACGTCGGCAGGCCGCCGGGACGTCCCGACCGGGCCGAGACGCGGGCAGTCACGACACCGGGTCCGCGTTACGGGGTAACTGACCGTGTCTGACGGACGTCACAACGGCGGCGACTCGGCACACGACCCCCCGACTGAGGACGGAACGGAGGATCCCCGCACGGACGGTGCCGGCGTCGTCGCGCCGGATAGCGAGACGCCGACCTGGTCGGAGCGGAAGACGCGACGGGTCGGCCTCCCACGACTCACCTACGAGTACTTCGAGCGGGCACGCCGCGAAGACCAGGAACTCAGACGAGAGTCGACGTACGTCGAGCGGGACGTCCTCGGCTTTCCGACCTGGCCCCACGAGGTCATCCGAAACCTCTCGATCGCGTCGTTCTTCGTCGTGATGGTCCTGTTCCTCGCGGCGACGATGCCGCCGCACATCGGTCCGCCCGCCGACGGCTCGACAACACCCGCCGTGATTCTGCCAGACTGGTATCTGTACTGGTCCTTCGGGCTGCTGAAACTCGGTCCGCTCAACCCCGAACTGGGGGTTCTGGGGGGCGAGAAACTGCTCGGCGACCGCCCCTACGGCGTGCTGGCGAACCTGGTCGTCGTCGGCATCATCACGCTCGTGCCCTTCCTGAACAAGGGGTCCGCGCGCCGACCGGTCGAACAGCCGTTCTGGTCGGCGATCGGCGTCGGCGGCGTCGTGTTCGCCTTCACCATCAGCATCTACTCCGCGAAGAACCTCGTCCCGATGAACGTCGACCTCCTGTTCGACCTGACGTTCCTCCTCCCGGTCGTCGCGAGCGTCGTCGCCTACGCGGTGTTGAAAACGATGCGTGAGGGGTACATGTACGACCTCAACCGCCGATACTACCGGCTCCGGCCGCCGAAGTGAACTGGGGGCGGCGTGGCGGTCAGTCGTCGACCAGTTGCGCGAGCAGTGTGTCGAGACTGTAGCTCTGGAGGGGCCGGCTGCTGTCGCGGAGGCTCGCGATGACGAACGTCGAGTTGGTCCGTTCGACCTGTGGGATCGACTCGAAGTCGCGGATCAGCCGTTCGACGTCGTCGCTGTCGGGGAGTCGCGCGACCAGCATGAAGTCGGTTTCGCCCATCGTGAAGTACAGCTGTGTGACGCCCTCGACGCCGAGGAGTTCCTCCGAGACGTCCTCGTACCGGTCGTAGTCCGCGAGCACCTCGACGACGACGGTCACGCCGAGCCCCACGGCGTCGAGGTCGAGGTCGTAGAGGTCGTTCTCAATGACGCCCGCCTCCCGGAGGTTGTTCAGCCGGTAGTGGATCGTCGAGACGGGGATGCCCGTCTCCTCGTGGAGACGGTCGGGGCTGCCGGTGCCGAGGTCCGAGATCGCCTTCAGCAGCGTGACGTCGCGTTCGTCCATGGCGACAGTCTCTCCTCCGAGGTCTTGAACCTCCGTCTCATCTCCGGAGGCGTCGTCGCACGGAGACCGACGACACTGTCGAATTCGACAGGGACGTTCAACAACGACTCGCTCTCTTGTAGAAGGCTTTAACAACTCTTCGGCATCGATACTGATACGAGTTCGAGTAAATGGATTCGATTCAAAGGAAAGTACAATCCACTCCGTTTCTGTTCGTACTGCTTGCCACCCTCTGGGGCGGTTCGTTCGTCGCCATCGACGTCGGCCTCCGGCACGTCCCGCCGCTTTTGTTCGCCGCGATGCGGTACGACGTCGCGGGCGCGCTCGTCCTCGGCTACGCGGCGCTCACGCGCGACCGATGGCTCCCGACCGACCGCTCGGCGTGGGTCGCCATCGCCGTCAGCAGCGCCCTCCTCATCGCCGCCTTCCACGCGCTGTTGTACCTCGGTCAGGGGTACGTCTCCGGTGCGATCGCGGCCATCGTCGTCAGTCTCGTCCCGCTCCTGACGGCCGGCTTCGACCACGCTCTCGTGGGCGACGCCGAGCTCGAACCCGTCGGCGGTGCCGGCCTCGCCTTCGGGTTCGTGGGTGTCGCCGTCGTCGCGAACCCGACTCCGAGCGCGCTCGATCCGACGACGCTCGTCGGCGTCGGCCTCGTCTTCCTCGCGGCCGCGAGCTTCGCGCTCGGCGGCGTCGTCAGCCGGCCGCTCCGAACGGGGCTCCCGCCGGCGTCGTACCAGGGGTGGGTGATGTTCGTCGGGGGGCTCTTGCTCCACGTCGGCAGCGTCGCCCGTGGCGAGTCGGTAGTCGTGGCCTGGACGCCGGCCGTCCTCGCCGCGTTCGTCTACCTCGTGCTCGCCTCGAGCGTCGTCGGCTATCTCCTCTACTTCGAGCTCCTCGACAGGGTCGGGGCCTCGGATCTCAACCTGGTCAACTACCTCGTCCCGGTCGTCGCGGCGCTGGTCGGCTGGATCGTCCTGGGCGACGTCCTCGGACCCACGGCCGTGACCGGGTTCGCCGTGGTCTTCGTCGGCTTCGCGCTGCTCAAGCGCGACGTGCTCTGCCGCGTGGTGCGGACACACTCCACCGTGCCCGACTGCTGAGACGTCGGATACGACTGCGCGTACGCCGTGGCCGACGGTGAAGGCGTCGAATACGACTCCGCGTACGCCGTGTTCGACTGTGGAGACGTCGTGATCGGTGGCCAGTACGCCGTTGCCGACGCTGAAGACGTCGTCTCCCATCCGCCGGGCGGGAACCTCTTTGTACCGGCGAGCGCACGGTGTGAGCGCACATGACCCGATTCTTCGAGGACCTCGCGGTCGGCGACACGTTCGAGCTCGGGACGTACGACGTGACCGAGTCCGAGATCCGCGCGTTCGCCGAACAGTACGACCCGCAGTGGATCCACACCGACCCCGACCGGGCCCGCGAGGAGTCGATGTTCGGGGGACTGATCGCCAGCGGCTGGCACACGGCCGCGATGACGATGCGGCTGCTCGTCGACGGCTTCCTCGCCGACACCGCCATGCTCGGCGCGAAGGGCGTCGACGAGCTCCGGTGGCGGCAACCCGTGCGACCGGACGACACGCTCTCGGCGGCGGTCGAGGTGGTCGACAGGGAGGCCGAGCGGTCCGACCGCGGACTGGTCCGGCTGTCGATCCGGACGACGAACGACGCCGGGGAGACGGTGTGTTCGATGGTCGCCGACGCGATGATCGCCCGACGCGACGACGCCGGGGAGTCGGAGGCCTGAGCGGGTCGCCTACCGCGACTCGTCACGGGGCGCGACGCGCTCCGCGGCCTTCCGAAAGAGTCCCGTGAGCGTAGTGATCTCGCGTTCCGTGGGGTGTGCCCGCCCCACCAGCCTGCGCATCATCCGCACCGTCTTCTCGCGCTTGTGCTCGCGGTGTTCGACGCCCTCGAGGAACGCCGCGAAGAAGTCGTAGAAGCGGTCGATGTCCGCCTCGTCGGCTCGCTCGCGCTCGACGTCGGGGAGCTGTGTCCCCTCGCGGTCGGGGCCGAGCGTGAGCGTCCGGAGTTCGTACAGCGCCACGGTCGCCGCCTGGCCGAGGTTCAAGACGGGGTAGTCGGCGGACGCGGGGATCGAACACACCTCGTCGAGCCGTTCGAGCTCCTCGTTGGAGAGCCCCGTCCCCTCGCGACCGAAGACGAGCGCCGTCCGCGTCTCCACGCGGGCGAGCGAGTCGGCGAGTTCCCGCGGGGTGCGGAAGGGGAACCGGACGTGTCGACGGGCGTCCTCGTTGGTGATCGCGGTGAACCCCACCGTGTGGTAGTTCTCGACGACGGCGTCGAACGTCACCGTCTCGGCCGCGGGGAGGACGTCCTCGCGGGCGTGGCCGGCGAAGCCGTACGCCTCGCTGTCGGGGGTGATCTCGGGCGGGTCGACCAGTTCGAGATCCGTGAAACCGAAGTTCTTCATCGCGCGGGCGATGGTGCCGACGTTGCCCGGCGTCTGCGGTTCGACGACGACGACCACCGGCGCGTCGGCGGTCATCGCGTCGGGTAGTCCGCACCGAGGTCGAGGTCGTCGAACGAGGCGTCCTCGTCGTCGGCATCGGTCTCGTCGTCGGTCTCGGATTCGTCGTCGGCATCGGTGTCGGTTTCGGTCTCGTCGTCGGCATCGGTCTCGGACGCGTCGTCGGTCTCGGCGTCCTCGCTCGCGTCGCCCTCCTCGGTTCCCGGTGCGGGACCGAGGCCCGCCGCCTCGCGGAGGTCGATCCGTTCGCCCTCGAACCCGCTCGCGTCCTCGAGCCGGCGCTGGATCTCCTTCGGGTCCGGGGGGTCCGGCAGGGCGTCGGGATCGGTCTCGACGTGCTCGAGGCCGGCGTACCCCTCGGGGGCGCGTCCGCCGTCGGCGAACCACTCGTGGAAGGCGTCGCGGAACGCGTCGTCACCGGCGAGTTCGCGGCCCCCCTCCTCGCGGAACCAGTAGAGGAAGTCGGCCTCGTGGTGGTCGCAGAGCAGCACCTCGTCCAGCGGCTCGCCGTAGACGATCGTCGCCGCGCGGCACCGGTCCTTCTCGCCGTGGACGAGGTAGCAGGCGTCGCAGGGGCGGTCGACGATGAGTGACAGCCGGACGAGCCGGTGGCGGGCGTCCTCGGGGATCTCGGCGAGCGGGCGGAATTCGCCCGTCTCGGCGAACACCTCGCGCTCCTCGAAGCGCCACCCCCGAAGTCCGATGCTGACCTTCGACATACCCGAGCTACCCGGCCGACGGACAAAAAGAGCGTGACTCTCACTCGCGTCGACGGGTCAGCCGACGGCCGCCCCGAGACGGTCGTGGTTCGCCGCGTCGAAGGTGGACACCGATCCAGTCACGAGGCCACGTCGCCGGGACCGGTCGGCATATAATCACGCAGTCCTGAGCGGGGGTATGCGAACGGTCAACGCGGCTGGGCTGGAGATCGGCGACGACGCTCCCCCCCGCATCATGGGCGTGCTGAACGTCTCGAAGGAGTCGCCGTACAAGCCGAGCGTCTTCGACGACCCCGGCGAGGCCGCCGAGTACGTGGACACGCAGCTGATCGATCAGGGCGCGGACATCGTCGACGTCGGCCTCGAGTCGGCGAACAAGAAGTTCGAGGTGCTGAGCGCGGAGGGAGAGCTCGACCGGCTGGAGACGGCACTCGAGACGCTCGCCAGCGTCTCCGGCGACGCCGTCTTCTCCATCGAGACCCGGTACCACGAGGTCGCCGAGGCCGCGATCGACGGCGGCTTCGACATGGTGAACGACATCTGTGGCTTCGCCGACCCGGAGATGCCCCGCGTCTGCGAGGAGCACGACGTCGCCGTCGCCAAGATGGCCTCACCCCCTGACCTCGAACGTCCCGGTGCGGTCGAGGAGGTCGACGACATCTACGACGCGCTGGCGCTCAACGGCTTCACCGACAAGACGATCCTCGACCCCGCGTTCGGCGGCTGGTCCACGGAGAAGACCACCGAACACGACCGCGAGACGCTTCGGAGACTGCGCGAGTTCCGGGGGTACGGCCGGCCACTCCTCGTCTCGATCAACCGGAAGAACTTCCTGCGGGAGATCGCGGGACGGTCCACGGAGGAAGCACTCCCCGTCTCGCTCGCGGCGACGTCGATGGCGGTCGAGCGGGGGGCGCACGTGATCCGCACGCACGACGTGCGAGAGACGCGCGACGCGGCGCTCGTCGGGAAGGCGTTCACCCGCGAACGGATCCGCGAGGTGGGAGAGATCGACGTCGAGGAGCTCGACGTGACGACCACGGGTGACGCGGTGCGCCACCTGGATCGCGTCGGGGGTGAGACGACGGCTGCCGCGGAGGGGGTGATCCGGACCGTCGAACTCGCCGGGGTCTCGCCCGACGAGCGGGCGTCCATCGACGCTGCCGCTCGGGAAGCCGGCGTGACGGTCGTCACCGCGACCGACGCCGGTCGACTGCTGCTGTTCGGGACGCCCGGCGGCTACGCGCGGCTGCAGGACGCCGGCCGTGGCGTGACGCCAGCGCTCGACACCGCGCTCGAACGGCTCCCGACGGCCTGAACACGGAGACTGCGGCGATATTCACGGACGAGAAAACTTATGCGGGACCACCATGAACCTGTCACGCGGAGGCCGGAGGGGCACGCGGGTAGGGGTACGCGCTGCCACTCCGGCTCACGCGGTACCGTACTTTATCGAGCCACTACCAGTCCGCGAGGGGCGCGTCCGACTGTCCGCGAGGGACGCGTATGAACTTCGCCGAGTGGGAGGCCGTCTACGAGCGGATCCTCGCGGACTTCGGCTTCGACCGCGCCGCCGACGAACGGGCCAGAGACGTGCTCCGGTCGCTCGTCGAGGGACAGACTGGTTACGACACGGAGACGCTCGAACGAGCCGTCGCCGGTGATACCGTCGCGATCGTCGGGGCGGCCCCGTCGCTTTCGGACGAGGTCGAACGGGCCGCGCGGGCCGACCACGTGTTCGCCGCGTCGACCGCGGCCGACGTCTGCCGCGACAACGGCGTCGCCGTCGACCTCATGGTGACGGACCTCGACAAGAACCCCGGGACGGCGGTCACGCTCACCCGCGAGGGGACGCCGGTCGCGGCGCACGCCCACGGCGACAACGTCCCCGCAGTCCGCGAGGTGATCCCCCGGTTCGACCTCGGTCGCGTGATCCCGACGACGCAGGCGGGACCCGTCTCACCGGTACGGAACTTCGGTGGGTTCACCGACGGCGACCGGGCGGCCTTTCTCGCCGACCACCTCGGGGCCGGATCGCTCGTCTTCGTCGGCTGGGAGTTCGACGACCCCACCGTGAGCGGGACGAAAGCGAAGAAGCTCCGGTGGGCCGCGCGGCTGTTGACCTGGCTGGAGTCACGCCGCGACGAGCGGTTCGACGTCCTCGACGGCCACCGCGAGTCGGTGTGAGTCGGCTCGTCGACGGGAGGCCGAGAGTCACCGACCGATCACCGGCGGCGACGGGTCGGTAGTGCGTGGTAGAGCCGACTCGCGGCCGACCGTGCGGGAGTCGTCCGCCCGGAGGTCCGGTATGAGCCGACTGCTCTCGGATGACGGGGACGTCGTGCCCAGCGGCCGACTGTCAACTGACACGGACGGTCCGTGCGGACAGTCTGTGAGACGGGGGGACTCTCCATCAGTCCGGAGCGACGGACTGGACGCAAATCATAGATATCCGAGACGACCGCGATCCGGAGCGGTCGATCACTCGATCCGACAGGCTGGGGGCACTCCTGGGGCGAAGGTCGGGTAGTCCAGTCGGAGATGCCTGGCAGGTTCGGTCGAGGGCGGCTGGCAGGTTCGGTCGGTCGAGGCCGGTAGGTTCACGGCTGGTCCGTCCTTGCCACCGGTATGCAGCTTCACTGGCACCGCCGTGATCTCCGGACGACGGACAACCGGAGCCTCTCCGCGGCGGCCGACGCGGACACGGTGGTCCCGCTGTTCGTCTTCGACGACGCCGTCCTCGCCCACGCGGGCGCTCCCCGCGTCCGGTACATGCTCGACGCCCTCGCGGCGCTCCGCGAACGGTACCGCGACCTCGGGTCGGACCTCGTCGTTCGTCGTGGTGACCCCCGCGAGGTCGTTCCCGACGTGGCCGACACGTTCGACGTCGACCGGGTGCGGTGGAACCGGGACTACTCCGGACTGGCACGCGAGCGCGACGCGGCGGTCCGGCGGTCGCTCGACGACGCCGACGTCGCCCGCGAGGCCGTCCACGACCACCTCCACCACGAACCCGGCTCCATCACGACGAACCAGGGCGAACCGTACTCGGTCTACACCTACTTCTGGAAGAAGTGGCGAGACCGGGAGAAAGCGGATCCGTACCCCGAACCCGACGAGAGACTCGTCGCGGTCGACGGCGACGAGGCGGGGCCGCTCCCTTCGATCGACGAACTGGGATTCGACGAGCCGGCGGCGTCG
Organism: Salinigranum salinum; assembly: GCF_009176545.1. Classification (GTDB taxonomy): domain Archaea; phylum Halobacteriota; class Halobacteria; order Halobacteriales; family Haloferacaceae; genus Salinigranum; species Salinigranum salinum. The sequence continues at coordinate 1,976,010 of NZ_VTOJ01000001.1, forward strand.
GTCCCCGAGGCAGGGACGGAGGCGGCCCGCGCTCGGCTAGAGCGGTTCTGCGACGACGCCGTGTTCAGGTACGACGAGGACAGGGATTATCCGACGCGCGACGCCGTCTCGCGCCTCTCGGTCGACCTCAAGTGGGGAACCCTCGGCGTCAGGGAGGTGTACGCGGCCACCGAGGCGGCGATGGCCGAGGCGAGCGACGAGGAACGCGAGTCGGTCGCGGAGTTCCAGTCGCAGCTGGCGTGGCGCGAGTTCTACACCCACGTCCTCTTCTTCAACCCCGAGGTCGTGACGGAGAACTTCAAATCGTACGAGAACGAGATCGGGTGGCGCGACGACCCCGACGAACTGCAGGCGTGGCGCGACGGTGAGACGGGCTACCCGATCGTCGACGCGGGGATGCGCCAGTTGAAGGAGGAGGCGTACATGCACAACAGGGTTCGAATGATCGTCGCCTCCTTCCTCACGAAGGACCTGCTGTGTGACTGGCGACACGGCTACGCCCACTTCCGGGAGTATCTGGCCGACCACGACACCCAGAACGACAACGGCGGCTGGCAGTGGGCCGCCTCGACGGGGACGGACGCCCAGCCCTACTTCAGAATCTTCAACCCGATGACGCAGGGCGAACGCTACGACCCCGACGCGGAGTACATCGCCGAGTACGTCCCCGAACTCCGGGGCGTCGACCCCTCGATCGTCCACTCGTGGCACGAGTGTTCGTCCCTTCAGCGGCGGAACGCGGCCCCCGACTACCCCGAACCGGTCGTCGACCACTCCGAGCGTCGCGAGGCAGCACTCGCCATGTTCGAGCGGGCACGCGGCGAGGAGTGACCGCCGCGCTCGCTACGTGACGGGGTCGGTCGTCGGGTCAGTCGTCGGGTCGAGCGTCGTCTCGACGCCCCGTGCGCGGATCTCGGTCTCGCTGGCCGGCGTCAGCTCGATCGACAGCGACCAGCCGTGGACCCGCGCGAGCGCCCCCGCGTTCGCCAGCCCGATCCCGTCCGTCACCGCCGTCCCGTACTGGAACGCCGAGTCGGTCCGGTCGTCCGGGATCGGCCGTCCGTCGTGTCGCACGACGAACCCGTCCTCGGCGAGGCTGACGGCCGCGACTGTCGCGTCCCGTTCGATCGCGTGCTCGAAGAGGTTCGAGAGCAGCGCAGTCAGCCGTCTCTCCTCGGCGACGACCGTGCCCGACGACCCTTCGACCGAGACGCGCAGGGCCGAACCCGTCGCGGCCTCGCGTGCCCGTCGGACGACGGTCCCGATCGCGTGTGGTTCGACCCCGTCGGTCGACTGCGCGAGTTCGGCGAGGGTGGCGAGGTCGCCGATCACGTCGTCGATCCGGCCGTGTGCCGTCGCGATGGCACCGACCGCCCGTCCCGTGGTCGCATCACCGTCCCCGAGCCGGTCTTCGAGAACGCCGGCGTAGCCGGCCGCGATGTTGAGGTCGTTCCTGAGTTCGTGGGCGATCGCCTCGGCGATGTTGTCCATCTCCAGGCGCTGCCGCCTGAGATCGCGTCGCTGTGTCACGAGCCGGGTGACGTCGGTGAACACGCGGACGCGGCCGACCTCGTGCGGCCCGAGTTCGACGGCCGAGGTCCGGAGCAAGAAGTGTCGCTCCCGCCCGTCCGGGGCGAGGGTGATCGGTGCCCCGGTGTCGCCGTCGGAGCTGACGACGACCGACGGAGCCGGATCGCCGACGACCAGCGGCGTGTCGGTCGACGCGAACAGTGCCGCGGCAGCCGGGTTGAAGTCCGCGACGACGTCGGCGTCGTCGAGGACGATGACCGGGTCGTCGAGGTCGTCGACGACCTGCGCCCGTGCGGGAATCCGGAGCTGTTCGCGGTCGGTCTCGACGACGAAGAGCGACCCGACGGCGAAGGCGGCGACGCCGATCGGTTCGTACGTCACGGTGAGGAGGAGATCGGGACGGAGTGTCGCGATCAGGTCGGGCACCACCGGGACGCCGGCGACCCCCGCGAGCAGCGCGATCCGGCCCGAGTCGTGTCCGGACCGACCGTAGGTCCGGAACAGGACGACGAACCCCCACGCGACCAGCGCGTACGCGATAGCGGTCACCAGCCAGTGTGGCCAGTGGCGAACCAGCGCGAGGTGAACGAACGGCTCGGTCGCCAGCTCGTACGAGAAGTAGCCGCCGTGGATCCCGTTGGTGAGCTTGACGCCGACGACGAGGAGGAACCCCCCGACGGCGACCACCCGGAGCGTCGGATGGTGGTGGAAGCCGGAACCGGTGTACGCCGAGACGAAGTAGAGCCAGCAGCCGACGGTCGCGAACCCGACGACCAGCCCGGCGGTGAAGAGCCACGCTTTCGCCGTCACCGTCGGGGCGATCAGCTGGGCGACCGTCAGTCCCGCCCAGAGCCCCGAGGACGCGAACAGCGAGACGAGGCCCCGCCGGACGCCACCGGCGAAGCGAGTCCGCACGCGACACGCCGCGGCCAGACAGGCGACCATCGCCGCCGAGAACACCACGACGTAGAGGAGGTGGACGATCGAGAGGCTCATCTACCGGTCAGGAACCGTTCGCTCGGCAAAGACTGTTCCTTCCTGGCTATCACGTTCGATATCTTCCGGCAACTGACCAATCCGATCCGACGGCCACCTCCACGACGAGGTTGCCGAGCGGTCGCGTGGGGAAGACATATACCGTCCCCGACACGGCGGGGACTCGTGGCGGACGGATTGGTCCTCCTGTTCGGTCTGGTGATGTTCGTCGTCTTCGCGATCGTCCTCCCCGTGTGGACGTACAGCGACGCGCAGCGAAACAGCCCTCACAGTCCGCTTCTGTGGGCTCTCGTCGTGTTCTTCGGCGGCGTGCTCGGTCTCCTCCTGTACTTCATCATCGGGCGCGGCGGCGGTGGTGGCCGGCGAAGCCCGACGACGTACTGAGCGGCCCGACCCGGCGAAACCGTCAGTGTTTCCAGGACGGTTGGTGTGCGTGAAGTGCTCGCGTCGAGCGGGCTGACGACGAGTCGTGGTTCGGGGGCCGACGAGCAGCGTCGACGGGACAGGTGGCGGAACGGAGTGGCGGCGGGGAACAACTATCGAGTGGCAGGCTGAATCGTCGGCGAGTGGAAGGCCGAATCGTCGGCGAGTGGAGGGTCGAACCGTCAGCGGGGCGGTCGGGGGTGGAGGGCCGAATTGTCAGCGGGGCGGTCGGGGGTGGAGGGCCGAATTGTCAGCGGGGCGGTCGGGGGTGGAGGGCCGAACCGTCAGCGGGGCGGTCGGGGGTAGAGGGCCGAACCGTCAGCGGGGTGGAGAGCCGGCATCAGCACCGTCAGTCGACGCTCGGAGTGGCGGCCGTGGCCGACCCCGCACCGGGCGTCGCCGCGTCGACGCCGCCGACGCCGAAGAGACGCTCCCAGACGACAAGCGCCGCGGGGAGCACCAGGAGCGACGAGAGGAAGGCGTAGACCACGGAGAGGCCGGTGAGGAGGCCGAAGTCGCCGATCGCGGGGAACACCGCCAGGACGAGAACGCCGATGCCGAACACGGTCGTGAGGACGCTCCCGAGGAGCGCGCCGCCGGTGCCGTAGACGGTGCGGGAGAGCGCGTCGAGGACGGTCGGCTGGAGCCGACGCTCGTCGATGTACCGGTGGGTGAGGTGGACCGAGTAGTCGATGCCCAGCCCGATGGTCATCGCGAGCACCGTCGCGGTGAAGGCGTTGAGCGAGAAGCCGAGATAGCGCATCGACCCGCCGACGCACGCGACCGTCACGACGATCGGAACGAGGTTGGCGAGCCCGAGCGACGCCCGCCCCTCCAGCACCCAGTAGATGAACAGGAGGAAGACGGCGGTGCCGGCGATGGCGAGCGCGAGGCTGACGATCGCGGACTCGAAGATGATGTCGGAGATGGCTTTGAACACGACGATCTGACCCGTCGCGACCGCTCCCATCCGGTAGCGGTCGGCCACCTCACGCGTGTCGGCCGTGATCGCGGCGTCGGTCTCGTCCGCCTTCACCGCGTACACCACGCGCGCGTTCCGACGATCTTCGGTGAGGTAGTCGAGCGCCTGTCCCCTGGCGGGGGAGGCGAACAGGTAGTCGTAGACCTCGCCGAGGTTCTGGTCAGGGATGCCGTTGGCGTTGCGGTCGTTGCGCGCGACCAGGGCGTCGAACTCGGGGTCACGCTCCTGGTAGGCGAGGATCACGGTGACGATGGAGGTCTCGCGGGCGTGGCGGCCCTCGCGGACGAACGTCCCCGGTGGGTCCTCACCCGCACGCCACATCGACTCCAGCGCGGAGTTTCGCTCCATCGGCCCCTCGACGTACACCACGGTCTCGTCGTCCTCGCTCGACTCGAAGTTGTCCTCGAGGAAGTTGATCGTCGCCGTGATGGTGTAGTCGCTCGGTTTGAACGGTTCGGGGAGGACGTCGTAGAAGTCGGCGGTCTCCTCGGGCGGGAGGAACTGTTCCTGCGAGAAGGTGGTGTCGATCCCGGTCGCGTAGTAGCCGGCGTACCCCGAGCCGAGGAGCGCCACGACCAGGAACACCGCGGGGGCGTACTTCGCGACCGTCACCCCCAGCGAGAGCACCCCGCCCAGCGAGGAGCCCTCGGAGCCGATCGGCGCCTGCGAGAACGTCGGGATGGGGTACCGTTCGCGGAGGCCGTCGGCGTACAGTTTCAGCGCGGGGAGGAAGACGCCGAAGATGAGGAAGGTGAAGACGATGCCGATCGCCGCGACGATCCCGAACTCGCGGATCGGAAGCAGCCCGCTGACGAGGTTCGAGGAGAAGCCGATGACGGTCGTCGAGGTGACGATGAAGAAGGCCACCAGGAGCTGGTCGGTGGTGTGGCGCATCGCCCGCTGGGGGTCGTCTTCCTCCAGGCGTTCCTCGCGGTAGCGGTTGATGGTGTGGATCCCGAAGTCGATCCCCACGGCCAACAGCAGGGGCGGGACGGCGATGAGGATGTTCGAGAAGGCGATGCCGGCGAAGCCCATGAAGCCGAACGTCCAGACGATCCCCATGCCGAGCGCGATCGTGCCGAGCAGGAGGTCGACGAGGTCGCGGTAGGCGACGACCAGAAAGAGGAGGATGAAGAAGACGGCCGCGGGCACCACGATCAGGAGCGAGTCGCCGATGACCGTGCCGAACTCCTGGGCGATGATGCCCGACCCGAAGACGACGACGTCGCCGCCCGCCGCGTTCGCGACGTACTGGGCTTCGACCTGGATCGGTTCGAGCGGGCTGGCCCCACCCTGGCCGGATCCGCTGGAGATGCCCGTGGGCACCTCGTGGCGGACGACCCCGACGGTCGCGGAGGCGTACGGTGCGGTGGGGTTGAAGTCGTCGCTCAGCAGGGAGGCGAAGCCGGGGTTCTCCCGGGCGAGCCTCCCGACGGCGACGCGGATCTCCCCCGGCGTGGCGCGTTCGACCGCGTCGATCTCTTCTTCCAGGGTCGACGCCGATGGGTCGAGTTCGCGCGCGACGAAGCGGGCGGCGCTCTCGGTCGAGACGACGCGCATGTCCGGATCGTCGGCCAGCCGGTGCTGGACCGTGAGCATCCGGAGCAACCCCTGTTTCGAGAGGACGTTCTCGCCGCGCTGGATCAGCTGTGTCGATCCCTCGTCGGCCGCGAAGGGGTCGGAGAACTTGTCGTTGACGTCTTGGAGGGCTCGCTCGGCGGGGACGTCTTCGGAGAACTGTTCGGTGCCGGACTCGGTCGACACCGAGGGGAGACCGAAGGCGAACGCGGCGGTCAGCACGAAGAACACGAGGACGACGGTCCCGGGTCGCCCCGTGATCCAGCCGTCGGCCGCGTCGATGAACCGCTGGTAGTCGACCTTCGCGGGCACGGCTTACCTCCGACGCACCACGACGATGGCGGCTCCGACGAGCACGACGGCACCGACGCCGACGATGAGGCCGAACGGGAGGCCGCCGCCGCTCGCCTCCTCGACCGTGACGGGGAGCCGGAACGTGTCGGACACCTGTGTCGTGCCGTCCGCGCGGTCGTACTCGAAGTCGACGGAGACCGGGTAGTCCTTGGCGAACGTGCTCCCACCGGTGCTCACCTCGAAGGTGATCTCGGCCGACTCGCCGGGACCGAGTTCGCCGATGAACGCCTCGTCGTCACCCGACGAGATGGGATCGTCGACGAACAGCTTGGCCGAGATGTCCGAGAGCGTCTCGTCCTCGGCGTTGGTGACGGTCAGGGTGAGCCGCCCGCTCTCGCCGGCGCTGATCGTCGACTCGGCGGCCTCGACGGTGAAGGGATCGCGCTCGTCGCCGACGGCGATGCGGGCGTTGAGCGGGTCGCTGGACCGGCTCTCGCCGTCCTCGTTGTCGTACTGGACGACGAACCGGAGCTGCCGGGAGCCTGGGTCGGCCGCGCTCGACACCTCGACGTCGAACGCGAAGTCGGCCGACTCGCCGGGCGCGAGGTCGGGGATCGCGTACTCGGTCTCGCTCGCGTCGAAGTTGGCGCTGGCGGGCTGGAAGACGACCACCCCGTCGGTGATCGGCGCGGGCCCCTCGTTCGTCACGGTGCCGGTGACGGTCCCCTCCCAGTTGACGCGGAGCGTCGACTCGACGTTCGAGACCGAGAACGACTGCTCTTCGAGGGGCCGGACGCTCGCCCGGAGTTCGTTCGAGCGCTGGACGATGCCGTCCGTGTCGGTGTACGTCACCCGGCCGGTGACGGTGTAGTCGCGGAGTTCGGCACCGTCAGCGACGTTCACGGGGAACGTCACCTGTTTGGTCTCGCCGGGGCGCCACTCGCCGACGAAGCTCTCGGCGGACGGCGAGCCGCCGAACGTCAGGTCACCGTTGCCCGACGAGAGCTGGACGCTCGCCTCGCGCGCCGGGTCGGTCCCGACGTTTCTGACGGCGGCGACCATCGTACCGCTGTCACCGATCTGGACGCCGGTCGACACGTCGACGACGCGGAACCGGGCCTGGTCTTCGACGACGATCGGGACGGTGAGCCGCCGCGTGACCGAACGGTCGTTGAACTTCGGGTTGTTGGTCGGGTCCTGTTCGTCGTAGGTCACGATGCTGGTGTACGTGTACGAGACGTCGATCGGGAGCCGGTACGTCCCCGGGGGGACGCCCTCGGGGACGGTGATCCTGATCGGGGCAGGGCCGACGACGCCCTCGGGGACCTGTCCGACGGCGATGTCGTCCGTCTCGACGTCGAGGCCGGCGATGTCGGCCACGTCGAGCGTGACGGCGCGGGCGGTGGTGACGCGCGAGGTGAACCGCTCGGGACCGCCGCGGGTGATGGTTCCGTCGTTGACGATCGAGACGTTCAACGTCTTCGCTTCGCCGGGAGTGACCCGGTTGTCCGGAACCGAGAGGGAGATATCCGGACGGCCGATGACCTGGTTCTCCGCTGCGGACGCCAGCGGCACCCCCGAGAGGACGACAGCGAGCGCGAGGACGATCGTGAGGAGTTTCTGATTCATGATGAGACGGGATGACTGAACGTTTATTCAGTCTGCCTTCGGAGGCGGGAGATAATAACGTGTCGTTTTCGCGAGTCCCGATGAAAAGCGGAGTCACCGGTCGAGACCGCGGCGGCCTCGCCCGACAAACGTTTTGAACGACGGGGTCGACCCCCAGCCATGGACGAGACGCCGATCCAGGTCGAGGTGCTGCTGTACGAGGGGTTCGACGAACTCGACGGGGTGGGCCCGTACGAGGTGTTCCAGACGGCGGGGGCGTTCGGCGGCGAAGTCGAGGCACGAACCGTCTCGCTCGACGGGAGCGGGCGGGTGACCGCGAGCCACGGACTGCGGGTGGGCGTCGACGGGGCGCTGGGCGACCCCGACGTCCTCGTCGTCCCCGGTGGCGGCTGGAACGCCGGCGACGACCGCCCCGGCGCACGCCGGGAGGCTGAGCGCGGCGCCGTCCCCACGGCGATCCGCGACCGACACGAGACGGGAGCGATCGTCGCGTCGGTCTGTACCGGCGGGATGCTCCTCGCCGAGGCGGGGGTGCTCGACGGGCGGCCCGCAGTCACGCACGCGGGGGCACTCGACGATCTCCGGGCCACGCGCGCCGAGGTGGTCGACGCACGCGTCGTCGACGACGGCGACGTCCTCACCGCCGGTGGGATCACCTCCGGACTGGACCTCGCGCTCCACCTCGTCTCCCGACTCTGCGGCGGGGACGTCGCCGACCGGGTCACGACGGAACTCGAGTACGACCGCGACCCCTCACGCGTGGTCGTCACGGGCGAGGCCGACGAGTAGGAGGCCCGCCACCAGCGTCGACCCGGCCAGGAGCGTCCACCCCGTGTCGTACGACAGCGTGTCCGCGAGGAAGCCGAAGACGGGCGGCGTCGCGAGTCCGCCGAGGTTGAGTGCCGTCTGTCCGCCGGCAGTCGCCGCGCCGACCCGGTCGTCCGGGACGAGGGCGGTGAGACAGGCGTAGTAGACACCGGGGAAGCCCAGGATGAACAGACCGAGCACGGCGAACGCGCCCGCCGCGAGCAGGGGGGTGTCAGCGGCGACGACCCCGCCGAAGGCGACGGTCGCCAAGAGTGCCTGCGCGACGAGCACCCGCGCGGCGGCGCGGACGTCGCTTCCCGGCAGGTGGTCGGCGACGCTCCCGCCGACGAGGCGGCCGACGCTCCCCGTCACTTGGATGGACGCGAGCACCGCACCCGCGACGGCTGCGGCCGCGCCGATGGATTCGGTGAGGTGGAGCACGACGTAGCCGGTCGTGGTGAACACCGCCGCGCCGAAGAAGAAGCCCGCAGCGACGATCGCGGGGTAGCCGTCGAGGCCGGCGAGCCCACGGAGGTCGGGCGTCGACAGCGAGCCCGAGCCGTCGTGGCCGTCGTAAGTGAGAGCGAAGACGGTGACGACGCACGCCGCGAGGACCGCCGCGACAACGAAGCCGGCTCGCCAGCCGTATCGCGTCCCGGCCGCGGTGGTGACGACCACGGCACCGAGCCCGCTTCCGACGGTGACACCCACCTGTTTAACGTTCATCGCCAGGTTCCGGTTCCCGTCGGGGGCCACGACGAGCACGGCCCGGTTCGTCGACGGCATCGCCGTCGCGTACGCCCCGCCGACGACGAGGAGCGCGACGAGCAACAGTGCGAACGACGGGGCGACCGCGACGCCGGCCATCCCGACGCCGAGTACGCCCAGCCCTGCGAGCATCACCGGTCGTTCGCCGAACCCGTCGACGGCCGGCCCCGTCACGAACAGCATGGCGGTGTAGCCGGCCATCGCGGCCGCGAGTGACACGCCGACCAGCGTCCGCGAGACGCCGAACGTCTCCCGGACCGCGGCGGTCGCGGCGAAGATGGCGTAGAAACAGAGGCTCGCCGCCACCTGCCAGCCACTCACGATGCCCACGCCGCGCCAGGTCACACGCGAAGGTGAGTGGAGGGGGGTCAAGTGCGCTCCGGGTCCGGTCGTCGAACCGAACGAATTCGAACAAATTCTCCGAACAAGTACTGTATTTCAAAACATAACTTCTGCGTGGATTCCACGAGCAACCGATAGACGCCGCGGCCGTCGAAAATGTATGTCGACTGTTAACAGAGCTTCATCAAGGTTTAACAGCGTTCCGCCCCACTCTCCTGTCGGAGGTTTCAATCATGAGCTACGAACTCGACCCACTCCCGTACGATTACGACGCACTCGAAGGCAGCATCTCCGAACAGGTGCTCACGTGGCACCACGACACCCACCACCAGGGCTACGTGAACGGGTGGAACGCTGCCGATGAGACGCTGGCGGAGAACCGCGAGAATCACGAGTTCGGCTCGTCCGCGGGTGCCATCCGCAGCGTGACGCACAACGGCTGTGGGCACATCCTCCACGACCTCTTCTGGCAGTGCATGTCCCCCGAGGGCGGCGACGAGCCCACCGGATCGCTCGCCGACCGGATCGCGGAGGACTTCGGCTCCTACGAGGCGTGGAAGGGCGAGTTCGAGGCCGCCGGCGGCGCGGCGAGCGGCTGGGCCCTGCTGGTATACGACTCGTTCTCGAACCAGCTGCGCAACGTGGTCGTCGACAAGCACGACCAGGGCGCGCTCTGGGGCTCGCACCCGATCCTCGCGCTCGACGTGTGGGAACACTCGTACTACTACGACTACGGCCCGGCCCGCGGCGACTTCATCTCGGCGTTCTTCGACGTCGTCGACTGGGACGAGCCCACGGCCCGCTACGAGCAGGCCGTCGAGCTGTTCGAGTAAGCGCAGACCCGGTCGATCTTCCGTTCTTTCTTTGACACCCGGAGACGAGCGACAGGTCCCTCGGTACGTCCCTGCTGGCCCACCCACCGGTACGCCCCTGCCGACACGTCCGTTCCCGCACCGTCCCACCCTGACAGTTACGGGGGCGGCCGCCGTAGTCCTGCGTATGTCCTCCAGCAGCCTCGTCGACTTCATCGAGCAGTGGCAGACCGGCTTCTTCCTGCTCGTCGGGATGCTCGTCGTGAGCGTCGGGGCGGGTATCGCCGCCCGGTCGGTCGTCGGCCCACCCGGGCTCGTCGTGGGGATGCTCGTCGGCGCCCTCGCGGTCTTCCTCGGCTACTCGTACCTCCGCTACGGGCGGTGACAGCGCCGTCGTCCCGCGCGGTGTCGGCGAGACCGACGACCACCGACGCGTCCCGCACCACGACCGAGCCGACGCCGCTGCTCGCTCCGTCCCCACAGCCGTGCCTCCCGGTTGGATCGCCGGATCGTCACCATCGCCGGATCGCGATCCCGGAGAGTTGCTCTCGCGGAGGCGGCGTTCCGTCACCTCCGTCGTCCGGGCGGTTCGAGGTGACCGGCGTCCGGAGGGCAGAGCCCCCCTGCCGGGAACACGGACGGAGTTCTCGCGGCCGAACGTCAACAGCCGATCCCGAGCCTCAACTGCCTCGACCGCTCCGGCGGCTCGTCCCGCCGACGAGTGGACAGGCGTTTACCGGGTGGTGCCGAATCCCCTCTCATGCCTCGCCCCAAGGACGACTTCGACACGCTGTACCCGTACCAGATGTACACACCCGCCGAGATCCTCGACCCGGACCTGCTGTACACGGTGCCCGAGATCGGTCGGCGACTGCAGGACCTCGCGCCCGACACCGCGCTCGAGGAGGAGACCGAGGCCCGGATCATCGCCTGGACCATCCCCTGGCTGGTGTACAACCAGGACGACCTCGTGATCAACGATCCCGAGGGGGACGAACCGGGTTACTTCGGCGTGAGCGAGGAGGCCGTGGCGGCGCTGGACGACTCCGACGCGTGAGGCGGCCGGCCGGACGAACGGAGCAGTTGCGCCGTCCGGTCACGGGCGGATCAGCCGTCCACGCGGCGCCACCGTTGCTCGTTCGTTCCCCGCCTCTCGCCCCCACTCTACATCTATCTCGTCCGTGCGGCCTGCAACGACAGCTCCAGAGCCCGGGACGGCTCGTCGACGACGCTGGGGCCGTGGCCCGTGTGTAGCGCCTGCAGCTCCGGACCGACGGTGTCGACCACGCGTTCGATGCTCTCGACCAGCGTCGCACGGTCACCCCCCGGGAGGTCGGTCCGGCCGAAGCTCCCGCCCGCGAAGACGAGGTCGCCGGCGAAGAGGACGCCCCCGTCGGGGTCGTGGAGGCAGAGGTGGTCGACGGCGTGGCCGGGCGTGTGGAGCGCGCGGTAGTCGCCGGTGCCGATGCGGACGACGTCGCCGTCGTCGACCGCGTTGTCGACCGCGTCGTGGGAGCCGTCGAACCCCCACGTCTCGACGCCGAACCGTTCTCTGATCGCGTCGACGTTGCCGACGTGGTCCGGGTGGGTGTGCGTGAGCACGACCGCGTCGAGGTGGTCGACGTCGCCCTCGAGGTGGGAGACGGCGTCGAAGTTCGCCCCGGCGTCGACGAGGACGGTGCGTCCGTCGTCGCCGTGGCCGCCGCGGGCTTCGGGGGAGACGAGGAAGGCGTTGCTGGTGAACGCCTGGACGTCGCGAGCGATGTTGTGGATCACAGCCGTGAGAGGTGCCCGGGCTACTTCGGCGTTGCCCGTCCACGGCGCGGTTCACACCACGGGCGGTGTTCGGACCCGACGCCGAGCCACCCCGCGAGCGGTGCTCTCGACTCGATGCCGACTCACCCGGTGGACGCCGTCCGCCGCGTGCGAGCGGGACCACGCGCCAGCGCCCGGTCGATCACGTCGCCGAGGTCGCCACGGATCGTCCGGAGCAGGACGCCGAAATGTCCCGTCTCCCAGGCGGTCCGGTTCTCGGCCGGGACGCCCCACGCGTCGAGCGTCGGCGTGAGCGTGCGGGCCGGGACGAGGTCGTCGCGGGTGCCGTAGACGGGGAACACCCGCTCGGGGTCGAGACCACACGCGTCGGGTGGGTTCAAGAGCGGACCGAGTTCGTGCAGACGTGGATACCACCCCGTGGCCCCTAGAGCGTCGTCGAGGTCCAGCGTCGGCGTGAGCCCGCCCTCGACGAGCACCGCGTCGACGTCGCCCGTGGCCGCGACGGGGACGACGGCGTCCGGCCGGGCGGCCGCGGGCCAGCCGCCACAGCGCCCCGCGGCGTGCATCGTCACGATCCCGCCGAGGCTGATGCCGCCGAGGATCACGGGTGAGGGGTCCGATCCCGACGCGGGCGCGTTCTCACCCCGGGCCCACTGGACGAAGACGCCCGCTTCGACGGCGGCCGCCGCGTACAGCTCGAACGTGGACTCGGGTGCCCGCGCGAGGTACGCCTCGCCGCTGAACCGTCCGATCGGCTCGCGACGGGCGTGCCACGGCGCGTCGGGGAGCACCACGCGAATCCCGCGAGCGGCGAGCGCCCGCCCGAGAGAGGCCTCCTCGGGCCAGTAGTCGACGCAGTCGTTCGCCATCCCGAGCCCGCCGTAGTAGACGAGCGTCGGGAGGTCGTCGGCGGGGTCGGGCGGCTCGTAGACGCGCGCGACGGCGTCACCCTCGACGAACGGTGACGGCGACGGGAACCGGAGCCAGTACTCGACCGTGCCGGGACCGGGCAGCCAGTCCGATCGCTCCACCCGCGGCGGACGCTCGGGAACGTCGTACACGGCCGCGGGCGAGGCGAGACCGGCGCGGTGCGTCGTCAGCACCCGATCCGGATCGGGGACGTCGTACGCGACGGGTGGGACGAGGTGGTCGTCGACGAGGAAGCCGAAGCAGTCGGCGGCGTCGCGTCGTCGGTGTTCGGCCCGGCGGCGCTCGCGCTCCGCGTCGAGGCGTTCGGCGACCGTCGACGACGGGTCCCAGACGACCTCGGTCCACCGCTCGGTCGCGTCGAGCGCCGCGTCGCGCCGCGGGGCGTACCGGGCGAGTGCCGCCTCGATGCGACCGTGGAGGTGCGGTGCCGGTGGCGCGTCGACCTCGTGGAGGTACGCCTCGGGCGCGACGCCGACGGCGACGTCGGCCGCGGCGCGGGCGCGCTGGACGGCGAAGTCCCGGCGGAGCGCACGGCGCTTCAGCCGTTCGAACCAGCGCGCGTCGAGCAGTCCTCCCACAGGGGATGCGAGGAGCCGGTGGACGGCGGGGGTCTCCAGAGTGTCCATACGTCCGGAACGCGCGTCCTCCACTTGGTCGTTCGCGTGGCTTCGACCGAGATGCCGATCGATATTCAGATATCCGAGAGGACTCGATGAAACATCGCCACTGTCGACCCGCGCGTGTCGGTCGCGTCGAGTCGGAGCGCCGGGCCGTACGGCTTTTTATTGAGGGACCGACAACCGCACGTATGGACGACGCCCCAGACATCGGTGAGCTGACACCGCCGGACAGGACGCTGATGGGCCCCGGTCCCAGCGAGGTCCACCCGCGAGTGCTTCGCGCGATGAACACCCCGCTTCTCGGACACCTCGATCCGGCGTACCTCGAAGTGATGGACGAGGTACAGGAACTCCTGCGGTACACGTTCCGCACCGACAACGAGTGGACGCTCGCGGTGAGCGGCACCGGCTCGTCGGCGATGGAGGCCTCGATCGGCAACCTCGTCGAGCCGGGCGAGGGCGTCCTCCTCCGGACGAATGGGTACTGGGGCGACCGGATGGCCGCGATGGCCGAGCGTGCCGGCGGCGACGTCGTGTCGCTCCCGACGGCGGCGAACGAGCCGATCGACGTCGCGGAGGTCGAGCGAGCGTTCGCCGAGGAAGAGATCGACGTGGTCGGGATCTGTCACGCGGCCACGACGACCGGCATCCGCCAGCCCGCGATGGCCGACATCGTCGACGTCGCCCACGACCACGACGCGTACGTGATCGCCGACTGCGTCACCTCGCTCGGTGGCGTCCCCGTCCACGTCGACGAGTGGGGGGTCGACGTCGCCTACTCCGCCGCCCAGAAGTGCCTCTCCGCGCCTCCGGGTGCCAGCCCGATCACCGTCTCCGACCGCGCGATGGAGAAGATCCGCGGCCGCGAGACCGAACCCCGGTCGTGGTATCTCGACCTCTCACTCCTGGCACAGTACTGGGGCGAGGAGCGCGCGTACCACCACACGGCGCCCATCACAACCGTCTACGCGCTTCGGGAGGCGCTCCGCCTCGCCGCCGAGGAGGGGATCGAGGCCCGCTGGGAGCGTCACCGCGAGGTGGCGGGCGAACTCAAGGCCGGCGTGGAGGCGATGGGGCTCGAGATGAACGCCCCCGACGACCTCTGGCTCCCCTCGCTGAACGCGGTTCGCGTCCCCGACGGCGTCGACGATGGCGCCGTGATCTCCCACCTCCTCGAGGCGTACGGTCTCGAGATTGCCTCGGGGCTGGGCGGCCTCTCGGGTGAGATCTGGCGGATCGGCTGTATGGGCTACTCGGCCCGCCGGAAGAACGTCGAGTACCTCCTCGCAGCGCTCGCGGACGCCCTCCGCAAGGAGGGGTACGATCCCGACGGCCAGGCGGCGGCCGCCGCGTCGGACGACTGACCTCTCCCCGCCCGACGTCCGTCAGTCGTCGTAGCGCGCGAACTCGACGAGGTTCCCGTCGGGGTCCCGGACGTAGATCGACCGCATCGAGCCACGGGCACCCGTCCGCGTGACGGGTCCCTCGACGACCGCGACGCCGGCGTCTTCGAACCGCTGGCCGAGGCGCTCGACGGCTTCGTCGACGACCAGACAGAAGTCGGCCGAACCCGGCGCGGGATCGGTGGCGTGGAGGACGTCGACGTCGCCGGCGGGGTGGAGGTTGAGCTTCGTGGTGCCGAACGAGAGGGCGATCCGGTCGTCGCCGAACGTCTCTCGTTCCGCGACACCGAGCGTGTCGGCGTAGAACTCGCAGGTCGCCTCGACGTCGGTCGCGTACAGGACGAGGTGGTCGATGCCGGTGACAGGGCTGTCGGTCATGGCCGCTCAGAGGACGACGACGTCCAAAGCGGTACCGGCACGGTCGACGTCTCCGGGTCGGCAGCACGTCGAGAGTGCCCGCGGATCGTCCGGGTGTCTCGCGCGTCGTGTCCGCCCCGGAGCGCGATCGGTCCGGGCGGTCCGTGGGAGTCGCCGTGGCGTCACCACTCCGAGAGCGCGTTCGGGCCGTGGAGCACGACGAGCGTGGCGAGGAACGCAGCGACGCCAGTGAGCGCGAACGCGCCACCGACGTAGAACACCCAGCCCATGCCCACCTCGGTCATGAGCCACCCACCCAGCAGGGGCCCGGCGATGCTCCCCGGCCGCCAGAGCAGGTCGCGGACGCCGAAACTGGAGGCGACTCCGCCGGAGTCGGTGCCCTCGTCGGCGAACAGCGCCATGCTGGCGGGTTCGCGGAGGCTGTCGGCGACGCCCAGCAACCCACTGAGCGCCACGAGTGGGAGGAACGCGGGCGAGAGCGGCCCCAGGAGCGGGAGCGTCGCCGGGAGGCCGAGCGACGCGCCCACGGACGGGGCGAACGGGACGGCGACGGCGACGACCCCGTAGCCGGTGCCACCGGCCGCGACGAACGCGGCCCGACCGTAGCGGTCCGAGAGCCGACCCATCGTCGGCTGGGAGAGCATGTTGGTGAACTTCTCCGCGACGACCGTGAGGCTCACCGCGAGCCCGCCGTACGCGAGGCCCCCGGTCGCGGCGGAGACGCCGGCGAAGATCGGCACCCACGTCCGAACCAGCGTGACGGCGACGGCGTACTGGGTCCGGAACGTGGCGACGGTCAGGATACGACGGTTGAGCGCGAGGTCCGAGAAGGGAAAGCCGTCGACGACGGTGTCGTCGCCCGGGAGCGCCACCCAGACGAGTGCCGTCGCCACCACGAAGACGGCGGTGACGACGGTGAACACGGGACCGAACCCGTAGCGGTCGTAGAGGATGCCCGCGCTCAGACTCCCGACGATCGAGGCGGCGAACGCCCAGGCGTTGGCCTTGCCGATGTAGTTCGCCCGCGTGCCCGTCGTGGCGAGCTGGCCGACGAGCCCGAGCGACATGAGCGAGATGCCGACGAAGGTCAGTCCCTGGACCACCCGCAACAGGACGAACCCGAGGCTCGTCTCGACCAGCGGGTAGGCCGCGTAGACGACGATCCCGAGCGCGAGGGCGGCCACGAGCACCCGGCGTTTGTCACCCCGGTCGCCCCACCAGGCGATCGGGACGACGGCGAGGCCGGACGAGAGCGTGAACCCGGTGGTGAACAGGCCGATCACGACCCCCGCGGAGAGCGTCAGGCCGACGACCGTCACGGCCGAGGGGTCCAGCACCTCGATGTACTTCGGCAGGAGCGTCGCGAGGATGATGAAGCCGAACCCGCCGGCGAACCGCGAGACGTACAGCGCCACGAACGGGGAGAGAGAGGGGAGGAAAGTCGCGGGGCGACGTATCACGTCCGGGATCGTTCGACCGGAGTCAAACCCGTTGCGATTCGCCGGTCGCCGACGGGTCGTTTGTCAGTCGTCGAAGTGTGGCGGAGCCGAGACTGGGACGACTCAGTCGCCGGCGCGCTCTCCGTCGCCACCGGTCACCTCGTCGACCGCCCAGCACGCCCGATCACGGACCCGCTGGCTCGCGTCGTCGACGCGGAGCCGGTCGAGCTCCGAGCGAGCGACCCGTGCGTCCTCCCGGAGGTACCCCAGGGTCCAGCAGGCGTTCTCCCGGACGAGCGACTCCTCGTCGTCGAGGCAGCCGACCAGCCTGTCGACGGCGTCGACGAGGGCATCGGGGAACTCGCGGGCGACGCGGGCGACCGCGGTGGTGGCGTTGGCCCGGACGACGCCGTCCTCGTCGTCGACGGCCGCCACCAGTGCGTCGACGTGACGTCGGACGTCGACCACGTGAGTCACGGCGACGTCGCCGACGACGCCGGCAGCGTTGGCGCGAATCCCCACGCCGGCGGTGTCGGCGTCGAGCACCGCGACGAACGTCGGCACGTGGTCGACGACCGCGTCCGGCCACTCGCGGGCGACGCGACCGACTGCACAGGTCGCGTTCAACCGCGTCACCTGCGGGGCCGTCGGGTCGTCGACGACCGAGACGAGTCGTCCGACCATCGGGCGGACGGCTCCGGGGTCGACGGCGGCGATCCGGCCGATCGCGTACGTCGCGTGTTTCCGCCCGTCGGCGTCGTCCCCGTCGAGGAAACCGGCGAGGTCGTCCGCGCAGTCGACGACTGCGGTGGGATCGTCGCCCGCGACGTGTGCGACGCACGCGACCGCCGCGGACGCGTCGACGGGGCCCGGCGCGTCGAGCGCGGGGAACACGCTCGAAACGTGCGGCGTGACGTGTTCTGGGCACGTCGCCGCGAGGGCCGCGAACGCGGCGAGTGCCCCGGTCCGAATCTCGTCTCTTCCGGTCGTGTCTGCCCCGATCGTCTCAGTCCCAGTCTCAGCCCCGGTCGTCCGGGACACGAGCGTCCCCACGCGCGGCACCGCGGCCAGACAGTCGTCCGGTCGGTCCCGTGCGAGCCGGGCGAGACAGTCGAGCGCCGCGACCAGTGCCGCGGGGTGTGCGGACGGGTCTCGATCGAGCACCGAGAGGACGACCGCGACGTCGACGAGCGCCGGCGCGTGGTCGGCGAGACCCCGGAGGATCGTCGCCCTGGCGTGTGTGTCGGGTGGCAGCGCCGCGGTCACCGCCGCGCGGTCCGGAATCGGCCGGACGGACTCGATCGCCTCGAGAGGGATCGGGCGCGCGACCGGCGGTTCGGCGGTGACACACGAGACGTCGACTGCGGGCGTGTCGTCCGACCGAGCACCGTCCGGGACCGGACTGACGTCGGTCGCGAACGTCGGCCGCTGGCGGCCGTCTTCGACGCAGTGGAGGACCACGACCTCCGCGGCGAACGACCGGATCGACGCCAGCAACGCGTCGACGGTCGCGGGCGGCGGTTCGTCGGTCGTCGTCGCGCTGGTCTCGTTCCGCTTCGGCTCTTCTCCGCTCACCCGACTACCTCGCTCGTCTTCGGTGTCCAACTCACTGTCGCTCGGTTTTCGATTCGAGATCACTGCTCTTGAAATTATTCCTCGGACGACAGTCATCTTCGTCGTCGGCTAGGCGGCGTGATCTCCGTCTGCGAGTCGTCGGTGGCCCTGACGACAGTCCTCCGTGGGGGCGCTCCCGACGAACACGACCGGTGCTCGGCGGGGGCACCGTCGAGCACGACTCCGACGACGTGGTCGACGACGAGGCGACCCACCGGACACAGAGGGAGCGAGTCGAACGGACCTCGACACCGTCGCGATTCGACCGCTCACAGGCGATCGAAAGGGCTCACCCCGGGAAAGCCGATGCGCCCGCGAGCACGTTCGAAGTGCGCTGGTGTGCGTCCCCCGACGCCGTCTCGCAGGGGCCGAACGAGACGGTACAGTCGCCGTCGCCCGAGACCACTCGCGACGAGACGGTGATTCGAGTCACTGGGGAACGATATCGGCCGGACGCCGCGGTCGATCCAGAGACAGCCGAACGGTGGCTCCGGTCCTTCGCCGTCTGGCATCATTCGACTGACTGAACACGATGGGCGGTGGAGAGCGAATCTTTTTGCGCGTCCGTCCCGCCCTCGCATCATGGTCTCTGAGTGCTTCGACGCCGAGCAGTGGGAGCCGGTGGACGCCGCCGCCGGCTTTACCGACGTCACCTACCACCGTGCGACCGACGTCCCCGCCGTCCGGATCGCGTTCGACCGTCCCGAGGTCCGCAACGCGTTCCGCCCGCGGACCGTCGACGAACTGTACGTCGCCCTCGACCACGCCCGGCAGGACCCCGAGGTCGGGTGTGTGCTCCTGACCGGGAACGGACCCTCTGAGAGGGACGGCGGGTGGGCCTTCTCGTCGGGCGGCGATCAGGCGATCCGGGGGTCGTCGGGTTACGAGTACCGCGATGACGACGACGCGGGGGAGGACGAGAGTGCGGACGGCCAGGGAGACGAGCACGGGGACGACGACGCCCCGCGCGTCGGTCGCCTCCACATCCTCGAGGTCCAGCGACTCATCCGATTCATGCCCAAACCCGTGATCGCGGTCGTACCCGGGTGGGCCGTCGGCGGCGGGCACTCGCTGCACGTGGTCTGCGATCTCACGCTCGCCTCGCGGGAACACGCCGTCTTCAAACAGACCGACGCCGACGTCGCCTCCTTCGACGGCGGCTTCGGCTCGGCCTATCTCGCCCACCAGGTCGGCCAGAAGAAGGCCCGCGAGATCTTCTTCCTCGGGCGGAACTACGACGCCGCCGAAGCCGCGGAGATGGGGATGGTGAACGAGGTGGTCGCCCACGAGGAGCTCGAAGACGTGGCGCTCGCGTGGGCCGACGAGATCACCCGGAAGTCGCCCACCGCCATCCGCATGTTGAAGTTCGCGTTCAACCTCGACACCGACGGGCTGGTCGGCCAGCAGGTCTTCGCGGGAGAGGCGACACGGCTGGCGTACATGACCGACGAGGCTCAGGAAGGGCGAGACGCCTTCCTGGAGAAGCGCGAACCGGAGTTCAGACGGTTCCCTTGGCACTACTGATCCCTGACCGTCTCCCCTCGTCGCGATGTGTCGATCGCGGCCGATGCGCTCGTGGTCGGCCCGTCACGGTTTCACATCCACGCCTTGGCCGCCACGGCCGTCGCGCGAATGGGTGAAGATTTGGGTGAAATCCCGGAAAGTCTTCTTTTATCAGTCCGTCGTCGCTCGAGCCGGGGAGAGGAGAGAACGATGACACGACACAGGGAGCGAACCGATGCCGGCGTGTGACCACTGCGGCCGACACGTCTCGGACCGATTCGCCCGCGTCTTCGCGGACGCGTTCGGCGAGATCCACGCCTGTCCGAGCTGCGCCCCGAACGACGGGATCGCACAGATCGCCTCACAACGGGCGCGCGAGCGGTAGGTCGGCCACGACTAGCCCCCGCGCACTGACGCGACGCGAGTCACGCGACGCCGACCGAACTCGTTGCGGAATCCGGCCCTCGCCGAGCCACGGGAAACGGACCATTTAGGCCCGTCGCGTCCCGAACAGTCGACAATGAGCGCGAGCACGAACGAGGTCTCCCGAACCCGAGCCTGGGTGATGGCTGCCCGGCCACAGACGCTGCCGGCGGCCGCCGCACCCGTCGTCGTCGGGACCGGGCTCGCGGTCCACGACGGGGTGTTCGCCCCGCTGCCGGCGCTCGTCGCGCTCGTCGGCGCGGCGCTCATCCAGATCGGGACCAACTTCGCGAACGACTACTACGACGCCGTCCAGGGTGCCGACACCGACGAGCGGGAGGGGTTCACCCGCGTCACCGCCTCGGGACTCATCTCCGCGCCCGAGGTCAAACGGGCGATGTACCTCACGTTCCTCGCGAGCGTCGTCGTCGGCACCTACCTCGTCGCCGTCGGCGGGGTTCCCATCCTCGTCGTCGGCCTGTTGAGCGTGGCGTCGGGGATCGCCTACACCGGAGGTCCGTACCCACTGGGCTACCACGGCCTCGGTGACGTGTTCGTCTTCGTCTTCTTCGGTGTCGTCGCCGTCACGGGCACGTACTACGTCCAGGCGGCCGCCGTGCTCTCGGGTGTCTTCCCCGTCGCGATCCCACCGGGAACCGTCACCACCGCGGTGATCGTCGCGTCGCTCCCCGTCGCGGCCGTCTCGACGAACATCCTCGTCGTCAACAACCTCCGCGACCGGGCCGAGGACACCCGGACTGGTAAACGGACCCTCGCCGTCCGGTTCGGGTCGGGGTTCGCCCGCGCCGAGTACGTCGCGCTCTTCGTGCTCGCGTACGCCGTCCCCCTCTACCTGGTGTCGACTCCCGGGTTCGGCCTGCCCGTCCTCCTCCCGCTGCTGTCGCTGCCGCTCGCGGTCGCCGTCACCCGGACCGTCCTCACCGAGTTGACCGGCGCGGCGCTGAACCCCGCGCTCGAACAGACCGGCAAGACGCTCGCGCTGTACGCCGTCCTCGCGGCGGTGGGGTTCGTCCTGTGACGTGTATCTCGTGCGTCGAGCGTCGCTCGGCCCGGGAGCGTCGACCGTGACCGTCGACGTGACGCCGTTCGAGCTCCCGTTGCGGACGCCGCTGTCGACGGCGCACGGCTCGATCGACCGCCGTCGCGGGTTCGTCGTTCGCGGAGCCGTCGACGGGGTCGCGGGCGTGGGCGAGGCCACGCCGCTCCCCGGGTGGACCGAGTCGGTCGACGCCTGCCGCCGCGCGCTTGACCTCGTCGACGACCTCGGGGCCGCGCTCTCGACGGGCATCCTCGACGACGCCCCCGCCGCCAGACACGCCGTCTCCCTCGCGCTGTTCGACGCGCGTTCGAAGGCCGCCGACGAGTCGCTCGTCCGGTTTCTCGCCGGCGCGCGAGCGCCCGTCGCGGAGACGGTGCCGGTCAACGCGACCGTCGGCGACGCGGGCGTGACCGAGACGGCCGACGCCGCGCGCGAGGCGGCCGACGCGGGCTACGACTGCGTGAAGCTGAAAGTCGGCGTCCGACCCGTCGAGACGGACGTCGAGCGGGTCGCCGCCGCCCGCGACGCCGCGCCCGACGTCGACCTGCGCGTCGACGCGAACGGCGCGTGGTCGCGCACGGAAGCCGAGCGGTTCGTCGACCGCGTCGGTGCGCAGGGACTGTCGCTCGACTACGTCGAGCAGCCCCTCCCGGCCGACGAACTGGGAGGGCACGCCGCGCTCCGGACGTCGACCGACCTCCGCATCGCCGTCGACGAGACGCTCGCGGCGACGGCCGTCGAGGAGGTGCTCGCGGCCGACGCCGCCGACGTCCTCGTCCTGAAGCCGATGGCGCAGGGCGGACCGGCACGGACGCTCGGGCTGGCCGAACTGGCGGGCGAGGCCGGTGTCGAGAGCGTCGTCACGACGACCATCGACGCGGTCGTCGCCCGGACGGCCGCGCTGCACGTCGCCGCGGCGCTCGGCGACCCGCCGGCGTGCGGGCTCGCCACCGGCTCGATGCTCGCGCGCGACCTCGCGTCCGACCCTGCACCGGTCGTCGACGGGCGGATGGCGATCCCCGAGGGACCGGGACTCGCCGGGGACGCGTTCGCGACGCTCGACGTCGACCCGACGCCGTAGCGGATCCGCCGTCGAAGTCGCCGTCACGAGTGGACGCGTCGGATACGGGTGGGTGGAGACGAGCGAGCCGCCGCCGAAAGTTGCGGCGGTGAAGACGCGCGATCAGCCGTCGACGACCGCGACGGCTCCCTTCATCCCGACTGCCTGGTGCGGGAGACAGAAGTACAGGACGACACCCGGCTCGTCGAACGTCCGCTCGTACGTCGCCCCTTCGGCGGAGGCGAGTTCGGACTCGAACGCCCCGTCGCGCTCCTGGACGTTGTGCTGTCCACCCTTGCCCGTCCACTCCCAGACGACGGTCGTCCCCGTCGTGACACGGATCGCTGGTGGGTCGAAGAGCAGACCGTTGCCAGCCCCGACGGCGACCGTCACGGTGTCGGCGTCGGTGCGGTCGACGGTCGAGCCGTCGTAGTTCGGCGCGTCGTCGAGCCAGCCGTCGTACGACGGCTCCGCCGGTCCGTCGCCTCCGTCGCCACTGTTCCCACCGTCGCCACTGCTGCCGTCACTGCCGTCGCCCTCACTACCTTCGTCCCCACTGCTCCCGCCCCCGTTGCTCCCGCCGCCACCGCCGGTGCAGCCGGCGACGGCCGCCGTTCCGAGGAGGGCACCCAGCTGGAGGACCCGCCGTCGGGCCACTGGCCCCGTTCGATCGTCCATACGACGGACTCCGACCTCCTGCCTCTTATCGGGACGGATTTCGCCGGCGATCAGCCGAGCGAGTCGGCCCGCCACCCGACGAGCACGTGTCGGTGACACAGGTAGAGCACGCCCACCGGCGGGAAGAACAGCGCGACCGCGGCGTACAGCCACT
Source organism: Salinigranum salinum (assembly GCF_009176545.1). Lineage (GTDB taxonomy): Archaea > Halobacteriota > Halobacteria > Halobacteriales > Haloferacaceae > Salinigranum > Salinigranum salinum. The sequence continues at coordinate 1,999,209 of NZ_VTOJ01000001.1, forward strand.
TGGACGGGCCGACCTCGACACCGCCGACACCGAGCGAGCGGGTGTCCTGAACGAGCGCCGCGGCCGCGAGCGGGGCGAACACCAGCGTCGCGAGGCTCTCGACTGTCGCCCACAGGAACGTCCCCTCGGCGAGGAGTCGCCAGTCGAACACCGCGAGTACGACCCACGCGATCGCGCTCGCCCCGAGGATGGCGAGCCAGGGACCGGCCTCGTCGGCCCGGTCGTCGCGGTCGTCGGGGTGTTGCGCTGGTTCGATGTCGAACACGATCGCGGTTAGGAACGGATCGGTTTGAACCGTTCGGCCGGTCGGTGTCGCGCGAGCGGTACGATGGCAGGAGCGCGGTGTTACGGCTGGGTCGACAGCCGGTCCCAGAGCGAGGGCAGGTCCTCGATCCGTTCCCACCCCTCGGCCTCGTCGACGTCCGCGTCGACGACCGTCACGTCGTCGAAGTAGTCGTCGAGGACGGGGCGTTCCATCGCCAGCGGCGGCGAACAGTAGTCCTCCTCGACCCAGACTGCCTCACCCGTCTCCGGGTCGAACTTCGCGTTCGTGAGCGCGCGGGTCATCGCCTCGCCGAACGGCTCCATCCCGTCGATCTCCCCACTGTCGAGCCGGTCGCGGAGGGCCGACAGCCGGCCGTCGATCGGGCGTGCACTGACGAACCGGTAGGCCATACCCGCCGTAGACGGCCGAGAGACGTCAGGGCTTCGCTCGCTCCTGTCGCCGTTCACGGGACGTTCGCGACACACTCGCCGAACGCGCCAGGAGGCTCACGCGGCACGTTCATCACCCCCGGCGACGACCACCCGATACACCGATGCCGCCGACCTCCTCACCGCCGACGGTTACCGTCTGGAACGAGTACCGACACGAACGTGACTCCGACGCCGTCGCGGAGGTGTACCCCGACGGCATCCACACGGCCATCGCCGATGGACTCGCGGCTCACGGCTTCGAGACGCGGACGGCGACGCTGGACGACCCGGCCCACGGGCTCTCTCTCGACGTGCTGGCGGAGACGGACGTCCTGACGTGGTGGGGTCACCGCGCACACGACGAGGTTCGCGACGACGTGGTCGAGCGTGTCTGCGACCGGGTCCGGGAGGGGATGGGCCTCGTCGTCCTCCACTCGGGGCACTACTCCAAGCCGTTCAAACGGCTGATGGGGACCTCCTGCGCGCTGAAGTGGCGCGAGGCCGGCGAACGCGAACGCCTGTGGGTCGTCGAACCGGGCCACCCGATCGCCGCGGGCCTCGACGAGTTGTTCGTCGTCCCGCGCGCGGAGATGTACGGCGAGCGCTTCGACGTGCCCGCACCCGACGAACTGGTGTTCTGCTCGTGGTTCGAGGGCGGCGAGGTGTTCCGCAGTGGCTGCTGTTACACGCGCGGGAAGGGCCGGGTGTTCTACTTCCGGCCCGGCCACGAGACGTACCCGATCTACTACCAGGACGAGATCCGGCGGGTGCTCGCCAACGCCGTCGAGTGGGCCCGTCCCCGGGGGGGACCGACGCCGCGGTTCGAGCGGTCCGATCCCGTCGAAGACGTCGACCTCGGCTGAGCGATGGGCTCGTCGGCTCGGTCGTCGGCTCGGTCGTCGGCTCGGAGACGCACCACGCGTTCGGAGACGCTCAGAGCGCCGACTCGGGCGACTCCCCCGAGAGCGTCGCCAGGAACAGCTCCGTGAAGCGGTCGGCGTCGACCGACTCGACGACGGTCGCGTTCGGTGGTTCGTCGAGCACGCCGTTGACGTCGACGAGGCTGTAGCCGCGCGTGAGCCCCTCGCGTTCGTCGACGTCGACGTGGTACCGTGCCTGTTCCTCGATCAGTTCCGGGGCGATCAGGCACGCCGCGGCCAGCGAGTCCGGGAGCGTCAGTCCGTCTTCGCCAGTGGTCTCGCGGGTGAACTGCCGGGGCGCGGTCGAGATCGTCTCGAAGAAGTCCGCCCGTGGCGTGTCCACTCCCTCGAGGCGGGCGATGTCGTCGGCTCCCAGGAAGGCGTCGCGGAGCACCAGCCCCCAGTCGACCAGCGTCACGTCGAGGTCGCGCACGACGCGCTTGGCGGCGTCGGGGTCGACCCAGAAGTTGTACTCCGCCGCGGGCGTGTCGTTGCCGAGACAGCCCACTGCCCCGCCCATCACGACCACCTCGTCGAGGAGGTCGGGGAGCTCGGGTTCGCGGGCGAGCGCGAGCGCGACGTTCGTGAGCGGGCCGATGCAGAGGAGCGAGAGTTCGCCCGGGGCGTCGCGCGCGTGCTCGACGATGGCGTCGGCGGCGTGCCCGTCGGCCGAGTCGATCCCCGTGTCGGCGAACAGGTCGCCGCCGAGCCCGCCCTCGCCGTGGACGTGGTCGGCGTGGTCCCACTCTTTCAGCAGTGGCGACCGGGCTCCCTCGTACACCGGGACGTCCTCGCGGTCGAGCACGGAGAGCGTGTACTTCGCGTTCTCCACCTCGTACTCGAACTCGACGTTGCCGGCGACGACGGTGACGGCCTCGACGGTCAGCCGCTCCGACGCGAGCGCCAGCACCAGCGCCTGCGTGTCGTCGCCCGCGGTGTCCGTGTCGACGATGACTCGTCGGTCCATGTACTCACCCCCTCGCGGGCGAGTTGGAAATACTGTCGGTCGTCGTGCGTCCCGTCGGCCACGATCGCGTGGTCACGTCCCGTCAACCGTCGTCGTGTGTCGTCGGTCGTGGTCGCGTGTCGTCGGTCGGCTCCCGCGACGAACGCGGGCGCGACGGAGACGCGGCGTCGCCCGGCGGACGGTTCGGGGTGGCGGACGGATATCCCAACAGCCAACTACCCCCGACGCACGACAGGAGTGTATGCACGACGTGGTGAGTCTCGGGAGCGTCAACGTCGACCACGTGGGTTATCTCGACGACGACGCGGTCGCGGCGCTCGAAGCGCAGTACGACTGGCTGCCGGAGCCGGGCGAGACGGTCGCCGTCTCCTCGGTCCCCGAGGCGCTCCGCGATCGGCTGTCCGAACTCTCGCTCGGCGGGAAGGGTGCGAACCAGGCGGTCGCCGCGGCTCGCGCGGGCGCGGACACGGCCTTTCTCGGCGCCGTCGGCGAGGACGACGAACGGTACCGGGTGTCTGCGGGTGTTGGCGCGCACGGCGTCGACGTCACCGAGGTCGCGCACGTCGATGGGCCGACGGGTTCGGCGTACATCGTCGTCGACGAGGCGGCCGAGAACCGCATCGCCATCCTCGCGGGCGCGAACGCCGCCGTCGACCGCGACTACGTCCAGTCGCGGTACGACACCGTCCGCGACGCCTCCTGTCTCCTCCTGCAGAACGAGATCCCACTCGACGGCGTCACCTGGCTCCTCGACCGACTCCTCGACGAACCGGACCCACCGACGGTCGTCGTGAACCCCGCGCCCGTCGCGGGATCCGAACCGCTCGTGAGTCACGCGGCGGTCGACGTCGTCGTCCCGAACGAACACGAGTACGCCCGACTGAACGGGGCGCTGTCGACGTTCGAGGGGACGCTCGTCGTCACCCGCGGCCCGAGACCAGTGCGGGTGGCCGGCCCGGAGTCGTTCGAGGTCGCCCCGCCCGCGGTCGACGCCGTCGACACCACCGGGGCCGGCGACGTCTTCACCGGCTACCTCGCGGCGTCGCTGTCGACCGGGAACGACTACTGGAGCGCCGTCGAACGCGCGGTGACCGCCGCGGCGCTCTCGACCGAAGAACACGGCGTCCAGCCGTCGGTCCCCGACGCCGAGACGGTCGACGCCCGGCGCTGACCACCGGGTGTGAACTCGCGGGACGCTCCCGCCTCGTGGGTCGCTCCCGCCTCGTGGGTCGCTCCCGCTTCGTGGGTCGCTCCCGCTTCGTGGTCGGACCCGGGAGGCGGTGCGCCTAAGACCGTGGCACACCTGCCACGGATATGGCAGAAGCCACGAAGGGACAGAAACGGCTGATGATCGGCCTGTTCGTCTTCGCGATCCTGATGACCGTCCTCGGCATCGCGGTCATCGTCTTCCTCTCCGGACTGTAGCTACGCGTCGTCGGGCGTGTACGTCTCTCCCGGCTCGGCGTCGGCCCGCATCCGCCGGAGGGCGGCGGCGGCGTTGCTCGCGTCGTAGCCGAACAGGACGTCTCTCCCGTAGGCAGCGGCGACCTCTGTCGCGTGGATCAGGTCGTCGACGTCGACGTTCACGGCGTACAGTTCGACCGAGAAGTCGACGTCGAGCCCCGCGAGTCTCGTCTGGAACCCCTTCGCGATCGTCTCCAGCCAGTAGGTCGTCCCGTAGTGGGTGTCGTATAGCGGGACGACGAACTCGTCGACGTGCTCGCTCAGGGTGTCGAGGTCGAGACCGGCCCGCTCGTACAGGTGGCCCGGATACGGGTCGGGGTAGAGCGTGAGATAGCATCGGCCCGGCACCCTCGCCGCGGCCTCGGCGACGAAGTCAGTGATCACGGAGGCACGCCAGTCGAACCAGTCGTCGAAGTCGCTCTCGTGAAAGAGCCGCTCACACCGGTCACAGTGACAGAACTCCGCGCGGGGGAAGCCGACGTCGTCGAGGCGGACGTCGTCGTTCTCGGCGACGCAGTCGTCGACGATCTCGAGTAGCCCCTCGCGGTAGCGATCGTTCGTCGGGCAGACGTACGCCCAGTCGAAGTAGGTGCGGTCTCTGGTGGCGAGTCGGCCCTCCTCGTCGACGGGGACGAGGTCGGGGTTCTCGTCGGCCGCGGCGTTGTCACCGAAACACGACACCATGTTCACGGCGTTCGGGAGCGGCGCGGCCGCTCGGCCCGTGACGTCCTTGACCTCGTAGAAGCCCCGGTCGAAGTCGCTCCACTCGACTTCCTCCGCGTTTCGCGTGACGACACCGTACATGCGCGAAAAAGCGGCCCGAGGTGGGTAACGGTTTTCGTTCGGTGCCGTCGATTCGGTCGATTCGTCGATTTGGTCAGCTCGCCCGGCGTCGCGGTCTCACTCGGTCGGGACCTCGACGGGGTCGCCCCCCGACGAGACCATGACGTAGACGAGTGCGACGAGCGCGACGACGAGGACCAGTTTCGCTTTGCTGGACATACGTGGAACTACTCCGACGACGTACAAATCCGTTTCGCTCGTTTCGACGGAGTGTCCGGAGTAGGCAACGAGGCGAGTCCGAGCGAGAGAGGGTGGCCCTCTCGTAGCTGAGCCGTGCCTCGCGAGGGAGGACGGTGTGAGAGACGACCGAACCCTCTCGCGGGGCGGCACGGGCCACGACGCGTCCGACGCACTCCGGTTCGCGTCCTTCGGGCGGCCGGGAGCGACTCGTCGCGTAGAAGCAATAGACCGCGCGCACGGTCACGGGCCCGGAGTCAGGAGGCGTCGATGTGGTCGGCGAACGCCTCGCGGATGAACGTGCCGCAGTACTCACAGCGGAGCCCTTCCGGGAGGACGGAGAACTCCGAGCCGATGGGCTCGTCCGCGTTCGTGATGCAGTTGTGGTTCGGGCACGAGAGCACCCCCACCACGCGGTCGGGCCGTTCGACGCGGTTCTTCTCGACCACCTCGTAGTCGCGGACGATGTTGATCGTCGCCTCTGGAGCGATGAGCGAGAGGACGTCCACCTCCGACTGGCTCAGCTCGCGGTCTTCGACCTTCACGATGTCCTTGCGGGCGATCCGGCCGGACGGGACGTTCATGCCGATCGAGACGGATTCGCCGGCCGAGCCGTCGATGCCGAGAATCGCGAGGACGTTCAGCGCCTGTCCGGCGGTGACGTGGTCGATGACGGTCCCGTTGCGGATCTTCGAGACGCGGAGTTCGTGTTCGGTCATGGTGACTGTGAGTCGGTGTGCCCCAGGAGACTGTCGAGGAGCGCCATCCGGACGGGGACGCCGTTGTGCGCCTGCTCGAAGTAGTTCGCCTGCGGCAGGTCGTCCACGGCGGGATCGATCTCGTCGACCCGCGGCAGGGGGTGCATCACGGCCAGCGACTCCTTCGCGTCCGCGAGCGTCGTCGCGTCGATCTGGTACTCGCCCGCCACCTCGCGATACTCGCGCTCGTCGGGGAAGCGTTCGCGCTGGATGCGCGTGACGTACAGCACGTCGAGTTCGGGGAGGACCTCGTCGAGGTCGGCGTGCTCGCGGACCTGCGCGCCCGCCTGGTGGAGGTCGTACCGGACGCTCCGGGGCAGCTGGAGCGACTCCGGCGAGACGAAGTGCTGGCGGACGTCGAAGTTGGTCAGCGCCATCGACAGCGAGTGGACCGTCCGCCCGTACTTGAGATCGCCCATGATACCGACGGTGATGTCGTCGAGGCCGACGTTCTCGCGGATCGTGTACAGGTCCAGCAGGGTCTGTGAGGGGTGCTGACCCGCGCCGTCGCCCGCGTTGACGAGCGGGACGTCGACGAACTCGGACGCCATCCGTGCCGAACCCTCCGCAGGGTGTCTGAGCACGAGCGCGTCGGCGTACCCCTGAATGACGCGGACCGTGTCGGCGAGCGACTCGCCTTTCTTCACCGACGAGGACTCGACCGACCCCATGTCGATCGTCTCGCCGCCGAGCCGTTTCATCGCCGTGTCGAAGCTCATCTTCGTCCGTGTGCTGGGTTCGAAGAAACAGAGTGCGAGCACCTTTCCGGCGTGGCGCTCGCGAACCGCCGTCGGGTCGGCGTCGATCTCGGCGGCGCGGTCCAACACCGCCTCGACGTCGGCGCGCGACAACTGCGCGGCGGAGATGAGGTGGTCGTAACGCATCAGTGTACTTCGGACGTGGCAGGGGCTTGAATCTCCCGGACGGATGCGATCGTCGGGGAGCCGTCTCTCGTGAGGCGACCTCGTCGAACGGAGCCGACGGTCCGGTCACGACGGTCGACTCTGGGAGTGCGTCTACGGCCAGCTTCCGGCTCCGCGGTAGGCGTCGGCGACGCGCTGGATCGCGACGACGTACGCCGCGGTTCGGAAGTTCGGCAGGTCGTGCTCCTCGTACGCCTCGACCAGCCGGTCGAACGCGTCGACGACGATCCGTTCGAGTTCGTCGTTGACACGCTCCTCGGTCCAGGCGAACCGCTGGCGGTTCTGCACCCACTCGAAGTACGAGACGGTGACGCCGCCGGCGTTGGCGAGGATGTCCGGGACGACGGTCACCTCCTTCTCGGTGAGGATGTCGTCGGCGTCGGGCGTGATCGGCCCGTTCGCCGCCTCAACGATGACGTCCGCCTCTACCTGGGTCGCGAGTTCGGCGTCGATGGCGTTTTCGAGTGCCGCCGGCACCAGCAGGTCGACGTCCATCGTGAGCAGTTCCTCGTTCGAGAACTCCTCCTCGGCGTCGGCGTACCCCGAGACGGAACCGGTCTCTCGCTTGAACTCCTTGACGGCGCGTGTGTCCAGTCCGCCGGGGTGGAACACCGCGCCCGAGGAGTCCGAGACGGCGACGACGTTCGCGCCGAGATCCTCGATGAGCTTCGCGGCGACCGACCCGGCGTTGCCGTACCCCTGAATCGCGACCGTCGCCCCCGTGACGTCCTTGTCGAGGTAGTCGAACGCCTCGCGGGAAGCGAGCATCACCGACCGGCCGGTCGCCTCGACACGGCCCGCACTGCCGCCGTTGGCGGGCGACTTCCCCGTGATGACGCCCGGTGCCGTCGTGTTCTCCAGTTTCTCGTAGGTGTCCTTGATCCAGTTCATCTCACGCTGACCCGTGTTGACGTCCGGCGCGGGAATGTCCTTGTCCGGGCCGATGAACGGGCGGAGTTCCTTGGCGAACGTTCGGGTGACGCGCTCCAGCTCCGACTCGGAGTAGCCACGAGGGTCGATCACGATGCCGCCCTTGCCCCCGCCGTAGGGGATGTCGACGACGGCGCACTTGTACACCATCCACCCCGAGAGCGCCTTCACCTCGTCGCGCGAGACGTTCGGGTGGTAACGGATGCCACCCTTGTACGGTCCCCGGTCGCCGTTGAACTGCGATCGAAACCCGCGGAACGTCTCGAGCGTCCCGTCGTCCAGCTCGACCGAGAGCGTCAGTTCGAGGACCCGTTCGGGGTGTTTGAGCCGGTTCACCACGTCCGCGGGGACGTCCAGGTAGGCGGCCGCGTCGTCGATCTGTTCCTGGAGACTCTCGAACGGGTTCGCCTCGTCAGGCATGGTGGAACCACCACCGGGAGCGAGAATAAGTGTGCCGGAGTATGTATCATAGGGTAGACCTAATACACCTAATACTCTCTCGTCCCCCCACGACCGACCCCGGTGCTCACCCGTCCTCGACGACACCCGCAGCACGGGCCCGTTCGAGCGTCCGTTCGGCCTGCGTGACGAGCGGCGCGTCGATCATCTCGCCGTCGACGCTGAACACCCCACGACCCGCCGCGTCGGCGTCGTCCTTCGCCGCGAGCACGCGCCGTGCCCACTCGATCCGGTCCGCGTCCGGCGTGAGCGCCTCGTTGATGATCGTGACCTGTCGCGGGTGGATGGCGAGTTTGCCGTCGTAACCCAGCTGGACGGTCGTGGCCGTCTGTGCACGAAGCCCCTCGTCGTCCTCGTAATCCGTGTGCAGGGTGTCGATGGCGTCGACGCCGGCCGCGCGGGCCGCGACGAGCACGCGCTGGCGGGCGTACAGTACCTCGGCCCCCTCGGCCGTGCGTGTCGCTCCCACCGACGCGGCGAAGTCCTCGGCCCCGAAGACGAGCGCGTCGACCGGTTCCGTCCCGGCGACGGCCGCCGCGTTCAGCACCCCAGTCGCCGTCTCGACCAGCGCGAGGAGCGGGACGTCGACGCCGTGAGACGCGACGAGATCCGCCACAGCGACGACGTCGTCGACCGACTCCACCTTCGGGACGACGACGGCGTCGAGTCGGACCTCGTCGCCGTCCGCGTCGTCGGAACCGAGCAGGACGTCGAGGTCGGCCTCGGGGTCGCCGACGCGGACGGCGACCTCGCAGTCGGGGTCGAACGCCGGATCGACGAGCACCGCACGAACCGCCGCCCGCGCCTCGTCCTTCCGTGACGGGGCGACGGCGTCTTCGAGGTCGAAGACGACGGTGTCCGCCCCGCTCGCGGGTGCCTTGCGCAGTAGCTCGGGTCGATCGCCGGGTGAGAAGAGGACGCTCCGCCGGGTCATGGGGGCGTCGACGGCCGACGCCCGCAAGAAGGTTGTCCTCCCGTACACGGGTGTGGTCTCGTGCCGAGTGCACCGGGCGGACACTCGCTCCGGTCGACGACCGCGTGGGAGAACCACCACGTGGAGGGGATCTCCACGCGGAGAGACCGACCGCGCTACGCGTGGTCGACGGCGTGCGCGTCGACGTCGACGTCGTCGGCGACACCGAGTTCGTCGAGCGCGTGGACGACGACTCGCGCCTGGACCGCCGCCTGCGGCTCGGCGTCGGGGTCGTCGATGGTCGCCAGACTCCGCGCGAGCAGCCGCCCCTCGAGTTCGGTCTGGTCGGGTTCGTCACGGGTCGCGTTCAGGAGCGCCTCGAAGTCCTCCCGCAGCGAGAACGAGGCGTGAGCGACGTTACACCGCGACAGCGGCAGCATCCCCATCTCGAGGACGAGGTCGCGCACGAGTTGCCAGTCGCTCTCGCAGAAGTGGATCGACACCTCGCCGACGATGTCACGCCACGCGATGGGGTCCGCGTTCCGCATCAGCGTCACGGCTCGCGGCGGCAGATCGAGTCGGGCGACGGTGTCGTCGTCGGCACAGAGACAGCACGGCTGTTCCGTCTGGCCGGTGTACATACTCGCTCTGAGGACGCGATCCGTTAGAGGGTTTCGCGACGAAGGGAGGCGACGATGGCAGGGTGATGACGTCGCCGTCTTCGGTCGCAGTACGGTGGCGCGAAGACATGGCAGGTACTGAGACACACGGTGGGATGCGGTTGGTCAGGGCATCGTTCGCGCCAACTGCGGAGAGTGGACTGTACAATAAAAACCTTTCGAGACAGTTGTATGTACACTATATATCGTACATATTGTACTAATACATTGATTTTTACGAATCATTTGATCGAATCGGATATGTCGGGGAATCTGATCTCCATCGGGAGACCGACGCGGTCGCGCGGGACGTCGGCGTCGGGGACGTCGGGTAGTCGCGCCAGGGGCTGAGACGCGGCGACGGCGAGCACCAGCGCGTCGATCACGTCGTCGCGCGCCACGTCGCTCCGGCGGGTCGCGTCGAGACACGCCGCGTACGTCTCGTCGACGTCGGGCACCGCCGGTCGGAGACGGTCGAGCCGCGCCGTCCGCCCCGCCGTCTCCGATTTCGACGTGAGGACGGGTCCGTCGCCGAGCGCAGCGAAACACAGCTCCGGGTGGGCCTCGACCACGCGCGACGCCGCGGCCGGCGACGACCGGAGCGTCGCGTCGACCTCCCTGATCTTGGGGACGAGGTGCCAGGCCTGAATCGAGAGCCCGTAGCCCGTCCGATCGCGGTTCACCACCGACGCCGTCTCGTGGTCCGGCGCGTCCAGCACGGCCCGACACGGCGCGAAGAACACCGTCGAGGCGCGCGATCCCAGCCGCTCCCGGGCGGCCTCGTCGCACGCGCGGCGCTCGGTCTCCGGGAGGCCGATGGGCATGTCGACGAGCAGGCGCTCCGCCGTCGGGAAGGCGCCGAGGACGCGCTCGAAGTCGGGGTAACAGCCGTGGTCGACCCCGCCGTCGGGGTCGAACCTTACTGCGAACCACCCGGCCGAACAGCCGTCGACGCCGACGTATCGGGACACACAGCACCCGGCGGCCGCCGACGGAAAGAGCGTTCCGGGTGTCAGCGTCCCGGTCAGCGTCCCGACACCGCCTCAGCGGTCCGTCGGTCACGACCGCCAGAACGCCTCCGGCGGCGACGACGACAGGTCACGGTTCCAGACGACGGCGACCACTCCGTCGGCGGGAGCGGGAACGAGTAGCGCGACCCACCCCGAGAGCGACGCGCCCGGATCGATGCGTCGTTTGCCCGGATACGGCGTCCCCGGCCAGCGGTACTCGTCCCACGACTCGGGGCTGTAGTACACCGGCGCGCGACCGTCGGCACTGGCAGTGGAGAACTCGCTCCGGGAGGGTGTCGCCCGACGCCTCGTCGACGAGTTCGACCGTCCAGCCGCCAGCGTACGGCGCGACCACCGGCCCGACTGCCGTCTCGCGCGTCTCGCCCGGCTCGATCGGCTCGACCTCGACCGCTCGATCCGTCTCGTAGATCATCCCTGCGAACGCACGGATTCGCCCACGGTAGCTGCCGCGCGACCCGCCCGTGTTGGTCACCGTGACGGTCGCGGAGAACGCCGCTCCGAGGGTCAGTTCCGCGGGCACGGACAGGGACGCCTCGAACGCGGGCGGGTCGGCGCTCCCCACGCGCAGACCGGGGCCCGTACACCCTGCCGTCAGGGACGCCCCCGCGGCCCCGACAGCGCCGAGCAGCTGTCGTCTGTGTACGTCGCTCGTTCGTCAGCACGGAGCGTGAGCCTACCCCGGATGTGCTCGGCGGCTGCCAGACCGTGGCCACACACGCCAGGGCGCGAGGAACAGCGCGTGCGACCACGAACGGGCCGACCGAACTGCCTTTGCGTCCCCGCCGAGTGTGCCCGCCATGACACTGCTCGATTCGGAATCCGTCGTCGTCGGGATGGTCCACCTCGCACCGCTGCCGGGCTCGCCGGGCTTCGGCGGTGATCGCGATCGGATCCGCGACAGGGCACTGGCGGACGCTCGTTCGCTCGCGGCCGGCGGCGTCGACGCCGTGATGGTGGAGAACTTCGGCGACGTCCCGTTCTACCCCGACGCGGTGCCGAAACACGTGGTCGCCTCGATGACCGACGTGGTGGGCCGGATCGTCGGCGCGGTCGACTGCCCCGTCGGCGTGAACGTCCTCCGGAACGACGCCGACGCGGCCCTGTCGGTGGCGGCCGCGACCGGCGCGTCGTTCGTCCGCGTGAACGTCCACGCCGGGGCACGCGTCACGGACCAGGGGCTGATCGAGGGGCGCGCACACGAGACCCTCCGCCTCCGGGACCGCCTCGACGCCGCGGTCGAGATTCTGGCGGACGTCGGTGTCAAACACTCCACGCCACTCGGCGAGGAACCGTCACTCGCCGCGTCGATCGACGACGTGGTGACCCGCGGCCTCGCCGACGCAGTCGTCGTCTCCGGCCGGGGGACGGGACACGCGGTCGACCCGGCACGACTGGAGCGTGCGGCCGCGGCCTGCGAACGGCACGACGCACCGCTGTTCGTCGGCAGCGGCGTCACCCGCGAGACGATCGGTGACTGTCTCGCACACGCCGACGGCGTCGTCGTCGGGACGGCGCTCAAGACGGGTGGCGAGACGACGAACGCCGTCGACGAGGGACGGGTTCGCGCGGTCGTCGAGGCGGCCAGCAGTCGATAGCTGCGGGACGGGACACCGGAGACGGGAGTCGCCTCATCCGTTCGATCCGGTTCGGGCGCGACGGATCACGTCCCGCAGGCGGGGGATGTAGTGTGCGAGGTTCGTCGTCGTGAGCACCCCGACGAGCTCCCCGTCGTCGACGACGGGGAGCCGCCGGATCGAGTGATCGCGCATCAACTGGGCTGCCGTGTCGATGGACGCCGTGCTGGTCGTGGTGACGACGGGTGTGCTCATGAACGAACCGACCCGAACGGCGGCCACGTCGGCGTCGTTCGCGACCTGTCGCATGACGTCGGACTCGGTGACGATCCCCACGACGTCGCCGGTCTCGTCGACGACCACCGCCGACCCGATGGCGTTCGCCGCGAACAGCCTGGCGACCGCAGCCGCCGTCGTCTCAACCGTGACCGTCCGGACCGACTGCGTCATCACGTCGCTCACCGACTGCTCGATCATGCCACCGGTTGGATACGAACACGCTTAACATTGCTGAGCGCCGCCTCAGACGGGTTGCGGGCCGCTTGCGGTCGTCGACACGACGTCGACCGTGATCTCGGCAGTGACTACGACCGCGACAGAGGCGGCCGCGGCTCCGTGACCGGTCGATCCACACCGCGTCGATGCTGCTCCCGACAGCCTCCTCCAGCGACGCCCTCCCCCGCCCGCGAGCTACTCCGCCGACTCGTCCCCGTTCGCGTCGGCGTCCGCGTCGGTCTCCGCCTCCGTGTCGTCGTCCGTCTCCCGGTCGAGATCGACCGTCCGGTGCTCGGGATCGTCGTCCGTCTCGTCGTCCACGGGGATCTCGATCTCGATCGGTCCTGCCGGTTCTTCGGACACCGTCCGATCGGGCGCGTCGGCCGTCCCCGTGCCGTGCCCACCGACCCCGTCGACGACTTCGGCGGGGTCCGGGACGTCGTCGAGCGCCGCCTCGAGCTCCTCGCCGTCGACGGCCTCGATCCCGCCCGTGCCGAGTTCGGTCTCGACGAGGTCGGCGGCCTGCCGGATCGCCCCGATCGAGGAGAGATGCCCCGCACCGACGGTCGTCTTCATCGCCAGCGCCGCCCGTCCGCGGAGGACGGTCGGACCGACCTGCGCGACGGTCCCGTCGCCGACCGAGACGATCCACCCGGGGACGTCGAAGCGGTACTGCTGGAGCCGTGGGAGAAAGTCGTCGGGGTCGGCCTCGCGGTCGTGTCGCACGAGCGTGAGGAGGTTGTCGGCGACGACGCGCGCCTCGCGGAGCGCCGCAGAGGCGGACGCGGGCACTGCCTCGCCGTCGGCGTCGACGATCTGGGCGGCGTCGCCCACGACGAACGTCCGGGCGTCGAGTCGCAGATCGCCCCTGACGGCCGGTCGATCCCGGCCCATGGCGTCGGGGCCGCGGATGCCACCGGTCCACACGAGCGTGTCGTACGGCACCGCACCGGCGTCGGTCTCAACCGCGTCGGCGGTCGCCCGTTCGACGGTCGTACCGGTCCGGACGTCGACGCCCCGCGCCACCAACTCGTCGTGGACGGCCCGCTGGAAGTTCTCGGGGAACGACGGGGCCACCGAACCGAGCTGTTCGAGCAGGACGACGTCGACGTCGGCACCCTCCTCGTCGGCGAGCGCCGCGAGTTCGCCCGCGACCTGCACGCCCGACAGCCCCGCGCCGCCGACGACGGCCGTCCCGCCCGCCGCACAGGTGTCGAGGAACGATTCGCGGATGGCGTGGGCGTCCTCGACCCGTTTCAGCGGGACGGCGTGCTCCGCCAGCCCCGGCAGGTCGTAGAAGGCCGTCTGGGCCCCGAGACAGACGGCGACGTAGTCGTAATCGAGGTCGCCGTCGGAGAGGTGGACACGTCGGCGATCCCGGTCGATCGACTCGACCCGCGCGGTCCGGATCTCCGCACGGTCGAACAGGTCGTCGAGGGGTACCTGGATCGCGTCTTCGAGCGCCGGATACCGGACGAGCCGGTGGAGTTCGTGCTGGACCAGGTGTGTCGGATCTTCGTCGACGACGACGAGTTCGACTTCGGGGGGGAGTCTGGCGTCGAGCCGGCGGGCGACCGTGACGCCCGCGTAGCCGGCGCCGAGGACGGCGATACGCATACTCGGGGGGAGGGACGCGAAGGCAAAGAACGTTTCATGACGGAACGCACGAACGTGTCAGGACTGAAGGTACCTGACGCGTCGGGCGACCGGTGGCCCCTGGACGGAACTGCTCGCGAGATCACGTCCGACGCGCCCGTTAGAACAGCGCCTCCGACTCGTCTAGGACGCGCGCTGGGCCTGCGACCCACCGCCCGTTAGAACAGCGCCTCCGACTCGTCCAAGACGCGCGCTGGGCCGCCAACCGTCCACACGTCGGTGTCGACACCGCAGTCGGCGACGGCCGCCTCCACCGCGTCGACGTGTTCTTCCACCGTGTTGACGTACACCGACGCACCCGTGTCCGTCGAGAAGTAGACCGGAACGCCCTCCGACCGGAGCTCTCGCACGGCGTTGAAGATGGCGATCGTTCGAGGTTGCCAGTACACCCACCCGGCGGGACCGGTCATCGTCGTCGCGGCCAGCGACAGCGAGTCGTGTTCGGCGAGCTCGAACGCGCGGTCGAAGTCCGCGCTTCGGAGGGCGTCACGCATCTCCGCGATCTGCCCGTGGATGTGGGCCATCCGCGCCTGGAACATGTGCGAGTCGGCGGCCTCCCTGTGGGCCTGTTCGGTCTCCTTGTAGGCGGGGACCAGTCCCGTCACGATCCGGAGCTCCGATTCGAGGTCGGTCTCGATCCGTTTCGAGCGGCAGTCGTCGTCGTTCAGCCCGGCGTAGAGGTGCGAGAACGCGCCGGTGACCGCGCGAGCGGCCGACGAGGAGCCGCGGCGGGCGACCGTCGAGATCTCCGGGCGTGTCATGTCGAGCCCGGCGGCCTCGCACGCCGCGGTCGCGAGCGCGGCGAACCCCGACGACGACGAGCCGAATCCCACGTTCGAGGGGAACGAGTTCGCCGACTCCACGCGGACGGCGTGGTCGATCCCGGCGAGCTCGCGGACGTGGTCGACGACGTGGTCGATGCGTTCGGCACCACGACCCTCCACGACGTCGCCGTCGATCCGGTACCGATCGTCGGTGGCGTCGGGGTCGAACGCGACCGTCGTGCGCGTGTGCGACGGTGCCGTGCAGACGCTGATGCTGTCGTGGTACGGCAGCCGCAGGTCGGGGTCGCGCATCCCGTGGTACTTCACCAATCCCTGGATCGGATGTGCCTTGGCGGTGGCTTTCATACTCGTACACGAGAGCGCGCGCGACGCGGGGTTAAACGTCCCGGAACCGACGGTACGGCGCAGTGGCTCCGTGCCGACGAGAGACGAGGAGAAGGGTCGCTAGTCGTCCGCCGCGGCGGGCGTGTCGGTGGTCGGTTCGACGACTCGTCCTCGCTGCCAGACGTTGGTGACGGACTCCCCTTCCGGGGGTGTGTGGCTGATCTCTTTCATCCGTGGCGTGTCCTGCGATGACATTGCACGACGGAGGGTGTGACAAGTATTAACGCTTTCCCGCGCCTCGTATTAGGAATCAATGTCATGCCTAGGAATATATATGCGCACGCCGTCGGCGTCGAACGAACCCCGTCGGGCCGCAGGCTGGCCGTTTCGCGGATCGTCGACGCGCCCGCCGACGAGGTGTGGGAACTCCTCACCGATACGACACGGTGGCCCGAGTGGGGTCCCAGCGTCGCCGCCGTCGACTGTTCCGAGCGCTCGATCGCCCAGGGGACACGCGGCCGACTCCGCGTCGCGGGTGTCGGTGTCTGGGTCCCGTTCGTCGTCGACTCGTACACCGACCACGGGGACGAGAGACGGTGGACCTGGACGGTCGCCCGCGTGCCCGCGACCGGCCACCGCGTCGACGCGCTCGACGGGCAGTGTCGCGTGACGTTCGAGGTGCCGCTCCTCGCGGCAGGCTACGTCCCCGTCTGCCGGCGAGCGCTCGACCGCATCGCCCGACTGGTCGCGCACGGGGGGTCCGACGCGTCCGACGCAGACGGGTGAGTCGCGTCCGAACCGAGACTACGGCGGGCGTTCGAGGTGGAACCGATCGCGGGTCGTCGCGTAGTAGCCGCCGGCGAGCCGGCCCGTGGCGTCGAGTCTCGTCACGTCGACCTTCCCGTCGACCAGGAGGTCGTCGTCGACGTGGGCGTGGACGACCTCGCCGAAGACGAGCGTGGAGCCGCCGACCTCCATCGAGTCGTACAGCGTACACTCGAGCGAGACGTGCGCCTCGGCCACCCGTGGGGCGTCGACGGCCGTCGCGTCGACGGCAGTCACGCCCGCGCGCTCGAACTCGCTCTCGTCGGGCCCGAGCGTCGCCGCCGTCTCGTTCATCGCCTCGACGAGGTCGTCCGTGACCACGTTGACGACGAACGCCTCCGTCGCGAGGACGTTCTCGGGGGTGTCCTTCCTGTCGTCGCCGACGCCGACCGGCGCGAACATGACCACGGGCGGGTCGATGGCGACGACATTGAAGAAACTGAAGGGCGCGAGGTTCTCGCCGCGCGGTCCACGCGAGGAGACCCACGCGATGGGCCGGGGGACGACGACCGCGGACAGCAGTCGGTACGGCGAGCCGAACACGTCGGGGGTCCCGTCCATCAGTTCGCCCCGTCCGCCGCACCGTCCGTGTCGGCTCCACCCGCGTCGCCGTCGGTCGTGTGTCCCGCCGCGAACGGATCGACGACGGCGGTGCCGGGATCGTCCTCGTCGACGCCGAACCCCGGTTCCATCGTCGCGAGTTCGAAGACGAGGCCGTCGGGGTCGCTGAAGTAGATGCTCTTGAAGTAGGTCCGATCCTTGACCGCGGAGACGCGGACGTCGTGCGCCCGGAGGTGCTCCCGCCACGCCTCGAGCGTGGCCTCGTCTTCGACGCCGAACGCGAAGTGGTGGCTCGCGCCCGGTCCCGGCTGTCCCTCGGTATCGGGGTACTCGAAGTACGTCACGTTCGTCCCCGGTTCGCCCGTCGGCGTCGACGAGAAGTAGTAGTGCGGCGTCCCGGGGTCGTCGTAGTTCTGCGTCCGTTTTACCGTGTACCACCCGAGGACGTCCTCGTAGAACGCTCGGGTCTCGGCCATGTCGGTGCAGATGTTGGTCACGTGGTGCAGTCCGGTGGTCGGGGGTGCGTCTGTCATGAGGCTGTGTCGGGGGGAACGGACAAAGCGGTGTGGTTACAGGCCGATGCCGGCCGCGAAGGGCCAGGGGGACTGGCTGATCGCGAGGACGCCGAGCGTCATCCCGACGAGCGCGACGTTCTTGAGGAACTGGGTCATCTCGGTCATCTGCTCCTCCTCGGGTGCGGCCCAGAAGTCGTGCATCGTCGGCGTCGTCACGACGAGGAACACGAGGATCGCGCCCGCGGCGAGCGTCGGAAAGACACCTAAGAGTACGCCGAGACCGCCGAAGACGAGCATCCCACCGGTGAACGGGACGGCGAGTTCGGGAGCGGGGACGCCCTTCGCCCCCGCGTAGCCGCTCATCGCCTCGGCGTTCGTGAAGTGGTTCAGCCCGAAGAAGACGAACACGAGTCCGAAGACGATCCGGGCGAGGAGGAACGCGACCTCCGCGCCGGGTGAGCCGAACAGGGATCCGCCCTGCAGGACGATCTCTGTGGTCATTCGGTGCGTGCCTCCGTGGTGAGTCGCTCGTTCATCACGTCTCCTCGTACGGTCCCGCCGAATATATCAGTTCCCGGACATTGGTGTCACCGGGTGGCGTCGACGACTACCGGGTGACGTCGACCCCCACCAGGTGGCACGGATGCCACTGGTCGAGCGTACGAGGTCGGTCCACCGCGCCAGCCCTGTCAGGAGTTCCGTTCCTCGATGTTCCGGGCTTTCTCGGCTTTCGCCGCGGCGAGGTCGGCGAGGTCGGTCGCGACCGGCTCCAGCGCCGCGCCGTTCTCGGAGAGCCCCGACGCGAACTCGCGGAGTTCCGTGGTCAGCGTCTCGAACGCCTCGGCGGCCGTCCGTGCGGCCTCGCGCGCGTTCCGTTCGTTCTCGACGCGGTCGAACCGCTCCGCGTCGTTGAGGTCGACGACGGCCTCCCGGAGCCGGTCGAGGAAGTCGGCGAGCGAGCCGAGGCCGCCGATCTCTGCGTCGAACTGGGCGACCTTGTCCTCGTACTCCGAGACGTCGATCCGCGGCAGTACGGAGACGGTGTCCGCGCTCGTCTCCTCCCGGAGTGTCGTGAACGGCCGTTCTGCCCGGCGGCGTTCCTCTCTGAGGTCCCTGACAGCCGATTCGATGGTCCCCTCCTGTTCGGTGTCGACAGCGTCGCGCGCGCGTTGCGTCTCGGCGAAGGCCGCGATGACGCGCGACTGTGCCTCGGCAGCGAGCGAGAGGAACTCCCGGGCGTCCTCGACGGCGGTGAGCCGCGACTGCTGTCGGTTGCTCGCGTCCCTCCGGGCCGCTTCGATGTGATCGTCGGCGTCCGAGATGTCCCCGATGACCGCGACGCGCGAGAACCCGTTGGTCGCCGCCGAGACGTCCAGCAGCGACCCCTCGGCACTCCCCGTGTAGGTGGCGACGGCCTGGTTCAGTTCGGAGATGGCCCGGTCGAGCGCCCGTGCAGCCCGCTGTTCGCGGTCGCTCAACTCCGGTGTCTCGGTCTCGGTCGGCGTCTCCGTGGCTGTGGCGGTCTCGGTCGGTGTGGTGGTCTCGGTCGGCGTCTCCGTGGCTGTGGCGGTCTCGGTCGGTGTCTCGGTCTCGGTCGGCGTGGCGGTCGCCGTCGGCTCGGACGTCGGCGTCTCCGTGGAGGGTAGTTGTCCGCAGCCGGCGAGCAGGGGCGCCGAGAGGGCGATGAACGAACGTCGGTCCATGCCATCCCGTCATGTCGGTGCGCAGATAAGCATACCGAACGCTCCCGGTCTCGTACCCGGGTTCCGGTCCGTCGACGAGGGCACGGCTTCGGCCGAACCGAACGCATACGATGTCTGTAAATTCCTCGAAAACCACACGAAAAATCATATACCTTCGATTCGTAAAATCAATCCGACGGATTCGATACGAATGACGGACACATGGGACGCCGCCGGATACGTCGCGAGTTCTCGGTATCGGCTAGCCGTGTGTGAGTACCTGTCGGACCACGGTCCCGGCCTGCCGTCGAAGATCGCCGCGGAGACGGATCTCGCACAGCCGCACGTCTCCCGGGCGCTCTCGGAACTCCGCGAGCGGGACGTCGTCGAACTCCTCGTTCCCGAGTCCCAGCAGAAGGGCCGGCTCTACGGGCTCACGGAGCCCGGTCGGATCGCGCTCGACCGACTCTCGCACGGCCGCAACACGATCGACGTCGACGTCGTCTCCCGCGACGGCTTCCAGTACGAGGGGCTCGTCGAGTATCTCGAGGAGCGCCACCCGACCGTCGCGAAAGCGGTCGCGACCTACGACGGCGACCGCGCCCGCGTCTACTTCTTCGGTCCGGACCCGTCGCAGCCGGCAGTCCGACGGACCGCACCGATCACGCAGCTGTGGGCGACGTCGAGACGAACCGGGGGGTTCGCGTCCGGTTCGACGGGACGGCACGAGTTCACGGTCTACGGGCTCGAGAACGTCACGCTGGTGGATCTGTCTATCGACGAGGAGTTCCGGATCGGCGTCTCGCTCGACGACGACGCCGACGTCGCCGTCCGGAGCTTCGTCGAGGAACTGGAGGCGACCCTCCGGAACTGACGCCCTGCTTCGAGGGCTACCTCTCGGGAGACACCACGGCTGCAGACGGACGGCTACGAAATGGGTGGTTAGTCTCCCGAACGGTCCGCGAAATAGGCTGCGAGCGCGAACAGGTTGATGACCGGCATCGCTGCGACGTGGATCCAGACTCGATCTGGGTTGTCCGTGCGCCGTCTGATGTCGAGATAGATCCAGAGCGGTACCACCAACTCGACGATGATGAAGCCGAGCGCGAGAGCGCGCACAAACCGCGACGTGTCTGCAAGGAACGAGCCGTCGCCGAACAGACTCAGTGTGAGCAGGCACCCAATCAAGATCAGTAATCCAATCTCCCCGACTGTCATGCCGATGAGCGCCCGTTCAGCGTCGCGATTCATCGGATAATCAGTATTCGAGGACGCTCAAAAGAGATTCGTTGAACCGAGAGGACTAGTTCGAGTTCACGGTCTCAAATACCCCGCATCCCACAGAAAGAGCAGTGTAAACACGGAAAAAAATACTATCACCCATACTAGCCGTGGCAAACTCCCCGGTTCAGGACTCTCCTCGAACGGAAAGACTGCGACAGTGGCGATGAGCAGTGAAACAAAGAGAGACAGTACGTACTTGCCAAACGCTCGGGTCGTGTTAGTGTCCCCGTTCATATATTACGGGCGTAAGCTACCCCCACCCTTCTCCCTCGGCACATACGTACCTCGGTTCCTTGAGGGTGGGGCTTTGATGTGGACCCCCGACAATCAGATCTCAGCGAGATGCCGAAACCCGTTGCCGTTCACCATCCCACTATTTACACGTACGTCTACTCTTCCCGAAGAAGACGAGAACAGCGACAGTCCCGATATTCCTCCTGCGCAGGGATTAATCGCCATCACGAGGGGGTAAGGCCACACGAGATCTCTCCCGAGTGAGCGATCACTTTATCGAGATACCACCAAACGATACGAAGCCGGTGAGGATTAGATCTGGTTCTGTTTTCATCTCGACATCCGGGGGGCGTCGGGGACGTTCGTCCTCGACCGCGCCGAAGATCGGGAGGATATCGATATCGACCAGCCACTCGTCAGGAACTTCGATTTCGAGACCGCCGAACAACACCGTCGCGGTCACCACCGCGGGTGGATCAGCGACTTCGACGTCCCGGAGGTCGACCTCCACCCCACCGAACAGCGCGGTTGCGGTCCCACCCCGAAACGAGGTGGAGGCAACCCGTTGGTCGGAGCCACCAAATATCCCGATGAGGTCGAAGTCGTCAGTCGTGACCGATGGGACGCGTCGGGTCCGACGCCAGTGCCCGAAGATGACTGAGAGGCCGAACAGGACGATGAGCGCCGGCCACCACGACGCGATGACCGCACCCGTGATGAGACCGAGTGCGAGGAGTTGGACCGTTCCCGCGATGAGAATCAGGATGACCGGTCCCGTGACGTTCCGGAAACCACTCCGGTAGAGCGCCCACACGCCAAGCAGGATGAACAGTGCGGGCACGTATCGCCACACGTTTCCAACGTCGTAGACGCCGGTCGTACTGAGTAGCAGAAGAGTCCCGACGATGACGATGACTGCTCCAGTCAGGACCTGCGTCGAAACTCCCCCTCGTGGCATGGGTGATGATACGATGTCCAGCCGTTTCTACTCTCGCCTATGAGCGGTCCGGCAGAGAAACTACTGGTGGTAGCCCCGCAGCATCAAATGGCAGCACCGTGCCAACGAACCGCCGTCTCAGGCACCAGCTGTCGTGTTGGTCGCGTTCCTCTGGACCACACGGACAGTCTCGTCGTCGTACACCTCTAACGTCTCGACGACCGTCCCGTTCGGCGCGATCCGCTCGACGACGATCGTGGGCGTCCGACCCTCCCCGTCTCCGCCCTCCGCAGGCGTCTCGGTGACACCCTCACCTTCGAGGAACGCAGTCACCTCGGGGGTCGTACTCACCTCGTGGACGTCACTCGACTGGGCGTTCACGAACGCGATGTAGGCGATGCCGCTGCTGTCGCTCGGGACGACCCGCACCTCCCAGTAGAGCTGGTCGTCGATGACGACAGGGATCGGCTCCGATGGTGTGAACCGGTTCCAGTCGGTCGTCCGTGCTGCCTGTCGGACGTAGTCGGTCGCCTTGCGAGCCCCGAACAACGACTGCTGCGGGGAGTAGACCTCGTACGTACCGGTCCGTCCATCGATCGTCCAGACCTCCTTGAGCCCCTGTGCTTGCCCGTAGGGTTCGACGGCGACGACGTACTCCGGGCCCTCGTTCGTGAATACGAGGAAGGGCTGGTCGTTCCCCTCGCCGGGGACTGGCGCGACCTCGATCTCGTCTTCGTGGCTGGTGAACGTGTTGACGATCCCGTTGCGATACTTCGTTGCAGCGACCTTCTCGCGAGCCAGCGCGAAGGGATAGAGTTTCTGCTCTTCCAAGCCTGAGTGGTCGCGGGCTTCCGCGGGTGAGAGGTCTTCGATGCTCCCGTCTGGGCCGACCAGTACCACGCCGCCCCACTCGGGGGTGGTGTAGGGGAGGGGCAACCAGTGGAACTCCGGTTTCGTGTACGGGACCGCGATGTACTGGTCGCTCTCGTGGACGACCATGAACGGATCACCGTACTCGACGAGGTAGTTCGCCTGTTTCAGCATCGCGAACCGGTAGTTGTTGTAAAACGCCGGCCCCACGCCCTTATCGAGGTCGCCAACGACCGTATCGACCTCCGCGTTCTGCTGGGTCATGTCTACGAGCACGGTCCCGTGTTGCCGTTTCGTGTAGTGGTTGTACGCTCCGTCGGGAGCGAGCGCGTACGACCAGTACGGCGTGCCGTTCCGAACCGTGATATCACCGCCTTCGATGCGATACTGCGGGAAGTTGAGTGTATTCGAGGCGTACCGCGAGGCGACGCTCTTCGTCACCACTCGGGGCTTCGCGGGGTCAGTTTCGCTCAGATTCTCGGCCGTGGGGGCGCTGTCCATCGTCGACTTGCCGATCTCTTCACCGGCGAGGAAACCCGTCAGGCCTGCTCCCGCGACGAGGACGAGCACGAACACGACCAACCCGAACTGGCCACTCGCGAGTGAGCCGACGTGTCGGCGGGCGACCACGGCGATCCCGAGCCCGACGATCGCAGCGAACGGCAGGATCGGTGTCGTATACACGCCGTAGACGATGCCGTGCAGCCACGGACGGAAGTACCACGCGAGGACGAGCAGGACGACCGTCGTCACGAGTGCGAGTCCGGCGAACCGCTGGGGGTTCTCCGACCGCATTCGTCTGAGACGCTCCCCGACCGCGACGAGGATCTCATCGATGGAGGACATGTGTCACGCCGTCGTGGGCCGACGTGTATTACTGTATCGCCATGCAGACTGCCCTCGACAACGACGTTTTTTCGAGACCGGATCTCTGAGAGCGACTCGATCTCGGAAACTCGGGCAGCGGTCCAGTTACTGCAGGACGACGGAATGGCAGACACCTACTCGGCGAGAAGCCGGAGTGCTTGGCGAAGGTGGTACCGAACCTCGGGCTCGGTCGAGGCATCCAGTGCCCGTAGAGTATGGGGTTTCACACGATCTCGATGGGGTAGGCACTACCAGACACGGATACACCCCTCACTATCCTATCGTATGCGTACATTCTTTTTCACACAAAACAAATTTTTGATCAAATAGTGTGTCGAGAACGAGACATTTCCGAAATGTATCTCTACAAGCGCACAGTCCAGGCAGTCTCGTCGACTAGCGTTTATCAGCCATAATTGGATGGAGGGCAGTCCCGGTGTCACCGACTCGCCTCAGCGGTGCCGACGGTCTGTTCGATCGGTTCACCGTGTCCACGCCGACGCACACGGAGACGACTGGCGACAGCCAGCCAGACACGGAGCACACCACCGACCTTGCTTCAAGCCGCATATCAGTCACGGATCCACTCGAGCGTGAAACGCCGCTCTCGTTCGCGGGCCTCACACCCGCAGGCACACACGAGTATCCGGATACCGTTTCATCGGAAGCACGGTGTCTCGATTTGAATCTTCGTTCACTGACACAGGTCATCGTGACCCTCCCCGACGCGAGTTCGGGTGAACTCTGGCCGACTAACGAGTTCGTCAGCGTCGACGAGGTCGTCGATACGGAAGCCACGTGTTCAGTACCCGGTCTCGACATCGACGACCCCGAGACGGCACCGGGGCAGTCACTCGACGAACTCGTCGACACTGCTGCAGACCTACTCGCCCGAGTTCGTGACCACTAGGACATCGTCGATCAGCGTCGGAACAGTGTGCGGGACGTATATGCGACCCACCGATTCCGTCCAAGTACAATTCAGTCTCCCTTCGATGGGTGGCGCTGGCCAGTGATGACGTCGGTCGCGGTGTCGATGAGTGGGATCGCAGTGTTCGTGTCGGTCGCGAGGCGTTCCCAGACGACGAG
The DNA here is from genome assembly GCF_009176545.1 of Salinigranum salinum. Taxonomy (GTDB): domain Archaea; phylum Halobacteriota; class Halobacteria; order Halobacteriales; family Haloferacaceae; genus Salinigranum; species Salinigranum salinum. The sequence goes on from NZ_VTOJ01000001.1 coordinate 2,023,647, forward strand.
GAGGGACGGAAGGAGGAAAACCGACGACAGGTACGCATACAGCACACTCAGCGAGATGAGAACGCCGAACACACCGAGGGCCGGATTCAGTGCCAGGGCCAGCACACCGATGCCGAAGACGGTCGTCAACATACTGCCAGTCAGTGCGCCCCCGGTTCCGACGACGGTCCGTGTAAGGGCGGGATACAACGGACGGTCGTGGTACTCGTCGGCAAACCGATGGACAACGTGGACCGCGTAATCGATTCCAATGCCGACGGCGATCGCGAGGATGGTTCCGTTGATCGCGTTGAACGCGATGCCGAGCGCCCGCATCGACGCCACCACCGCTACGATCGTCACGAGGATCGGGATCACGTTGACGACGCCCAGCGATGGCCGCCCCTCGAGCGTCCAGTACGCCACGATCAAGAACGCACTCGACCCGACAAGTGTCAGGATGAGCGAGTCGATTACCGACTCGAGAACGAGTGAGATCGCCTCGTCGAAGATCACGACACTGCCGGTCGGCTGCGCAGACGCCCGATACGACGCGGCGACGCTGTACGCATCGTCGGTCACCACCTCGTCGTCGGCCTCACCGTCGACGGAGTAGATGACCTGTGCACTCCGGCGGTCCTCGGCGAGGAAGGTGCTGACCTCGCTGTCCGGCGATTCGGCCAGTGCATCGTAGACGACCGGCAGGTTGTCGTCGGGGATGCCGTTGTCGTTGCGGTCGTTGCGCTCAACGAGCGCGCGGAACTCCGGGTCACGCTCGGCTCGAGACTCGATAACCGTGATGATACTCTGAGTGTCGGCCTGGCGGTCGCTCGCGCGGAACGTCTCGGGTGGGGACTGGCTCGCTCGATGAACGTCTTCGAGTGCGGTATCCCGTGTCATCGGCCCCTCGACGTACATCAACACTTGCCCGTTCTGCTCGAAGTTGCGATCGAGATAGTTGTTGATACGGACGTATTCGAACCGTTCGGGCGGCCGGATCGATTCCGGAAGCAACTGCAGATACTCCGGCGTCTCCTCGGCTGGCTGGAAGTCATCGGGGCTGAATCCCGTGTCGACACCCGTTGCGTACACCCCACCACCGGCAGTGACGAGCGTCATGAGGAGGAGAAACACCAGTGGGCCGCGCTTTGCAACACCGACCCCGACCGACAGCAGCCGGCCCAGCGGCGACGACTCCGAACCCAGGGGAGTCGTTGCCAGCGTCGGAATCGGGTACCGTTGGCGGGCGCGGTCGACGGAGACTTTCACCGCGGGAACGAATATCCCAAAGATCAGGAAAGTAAAGACGATTCCAGCTGCGGCGACGAGCCCGAAGTCTCGCGTGGGCGGGAACGCACTGGCGAGATTCGAGAGGAAGCCGACCGCCGACGTTCCAGCGACGATCGCGAACGCAACCGTCATCTGATTCGTCGTCCGGGACATCGCATCGCTGATGGTCAGCCCGCGGACGCGTTCTTCCCGGTAGCGGTTGATCGAGTGAATTCCGAAATCGATACCGATCGCGATCAGAATCGGGGGGACGGCGATCAGCAACACCGCAAAGGGAATGCCGGCCAGACCGATGAACCCGAACGTCCAGACGAGAGTCATCAAGATTGCGAGCAGTCCAATACCGATATCGACGGGGTCACGATACGCGACCATCAGGAACAGCACGATGAGAACGAGCGCTGCAGGCAACACGACGGCTGTCGTCGTTCCGGTCGTGTCTGGCGGCGTGCCCTGAACCCAGATGTTGCTGGCGTCGTCCTGTGCAAGCCTGTCGATTCGCTCGACGCGGTTGGGCGGAAATTCCGACCCGCCGCCGGGCCCACCAGAGGCTCCTGCACCCGGGCCAGCACGGTGAGTTATGCTAGCCCGGCTCGCTGTAGCCGATGCCGACCCCCTGTTGAAATCGTCGCTCAGGCTGTTCGTGAACCCGGGGTCGTCTGCGGCCTCACGCACTGCCACCGCGATTTCAGTGGCCGTTGCCCGTTCGACTGCTCGATGTTGTGCCTCCGGAGTCGTTGCAGCGGGGTCAAGCGTTGTCGCGACAGTTTCAGCGGGGGTCGAAACCGATTCCGCACGGAGTGCGGGTGAATCGAGGATCCGCTCACGCGTCTTCAGCATATCGAGTAACGCTGGCTTCGAGAGCACGTTGTTCGATTCTTGGACGATCGTCGTACCCGTCGTCTCCGTCTGGAACGAGGGACCGAACTCCTCGTTGATGTCTTCAACGGCCTGGAACGAGGGCAAGTCCTCGATAAACTGCTCTTGGCCACTCTCGCTCGAAATCGATCCAAACCCGGTAGCGAAACCCATCGTTAGCAGCAAAAACAGGAGAACGACTGTTTTTGGCCGCGTCACAACAGCCGAATCAATACGGTCGATAAGCCAGTGGAAATCCATCGGATGTGGGGAGAGCAGTATGTCGCCGTTCGGGGACAGCAGTGGTCATACTTCGATACAGCAGGTATGAATGTTTCGTCTGTTCCTGATCGAACCCTGTGGATTCAAAAATCCAAAACAGCCAGGGACTCGTTTACACGCTAAACAAGGGCCAGTACACGTATCTGTCAGTGCTATTCTTGTCGGACGGCGATACGCTGCTGAGCGTCGGCAATCGCTTCTACTGCGACGAGGAATCGCCACGAGAAGTACAGTAATCCGATTACGACCGCGGATATGACTCCGAGCAACAACCACTCCGCGATGCGTATCGAACACCCGAGGAAGAGGACGTAGAATAACCACTAGTGCGGCGAGCCAATTGCGCGGAATCCAAGGAGAGGACCACTCCGTCGTAACAACTCGGAAAATCACAGCGTATCGATCGCGCTAATTCTACGATAATTATAAAATAATTGATGGTAAATCCGTCGTTCAGTGATGCGCTACTGAAGTATAGAGCGTCTCTGTCATCCAGTTTCCCTCGAACGACGGCGGTTGAATCGCTGTACACAGTCTGCAGACGCTTCGAGCCCCGAGTTCCAGGAAACCACGAGACATATGCCGTTGCTGCCGCGAACGTCCAGACAGACGATGGTCCCCCTCACCCGCCGCCGCCTCCTCCACGGAACCGTCGGTCTGGTCGCTGGGTTAGCCGGCTGTAACAGACTCCAAGGGCAGGACGGTTCGACCCGAACGTCGTCCCCAACCGCCGGTCGAGATAGGTCCGACACATCCACCGACTCGACCACGAGCCCTGAAACCACCCGTGTTCGAGTGGCTGACGGTCGCCCACCGGTCTGGCTCACGGATTCCGACCGTCCGACTCCCGACACCCACTCGCGTCACCTCTCGTCCATCATCATCGACAGTCAATCCCGGGCCGAACGCGTCGAGATCGTCGATGTTCCGGCTGCCGAGGACGCACGGTCGTTCATCACGAACACGTCGTTCGACCGCGAGACGGTCTACATCCAGACCCATCGGGTCAGAGAGTGTTTTCGGCTCGACCTCTGTCACGTCTCGTGGCACTCCACGACGGTCGAAACTGACTACGCGCGGATCTTGCTGCCGTACGACGAACGGTGTGCCGCGGACGAGTGGGCTGCCGAGAGCTGGCTCGTCCGCATCCCCGCCGCGCTATCCGAGGACGACGTGAACGGCTTCAGTACCTCCGTCGGATCCGCTGCCTGTGACCATCCGGCGAGCCCTGGCGGAGCCACCGGAGAACGTGGGGCTACTGGCGACCGTGGGAGCACCGACACCGCTAGCGACGTCTCTCCCCAACCGCATGCGACGCCCCCGGAGACCGCCGACCAGGGTGGTGATTCGTGATGCCTGCACGAGAGTCCATCAGCCGGCGCGGGCTGCTCGCAGTGGTCGGGACGAGCGCGATGGCTGGCTGTAGTGGGTTCGGTGGCCTGGCCGGCGAACGACGTGAGACGATCAGAGCGTACGAGCTCCCCGACGTCGACGAAGAATCGGCACTCGACCCGTCAGTACAGCCGTCCGTCCCGGTCGAAATCGAGGAGACGTATCTCGACACTGCCCGAGACCGGACGTCCTCACTCCTCGCGACGCTCCCGCTGCCGCTGGGATCCGACGACATCCCGAACGGCCACATCCGCTGGGAGCTCACGGACGCGGCCGACGATGCGACTGATAGACTCGACGACGCCCTCGAGGCTGACACCCAGTTCGCGGCCCTCCAGGCGCTCCGCCGCGCCCGCGAACAAGCGCGCTACGCCGCGGCCGGGTGGGCGACCGTCGAAGACGGACTCAGGGTCGAACGCGTCCGCCGAGCGCACCGACAGTCGGTCGCCGAAGGGCAGTCGTTCCGTGAGAACCACGAGTACGTCGGGAGGAATCTCGTCCGAGCAACGTTGGTCCACGCCCGGGTCGAGACGGCGCTCGAACTGGCCGTGGATGAGACCCGCGTCCACCCCTCGTACGAGGGCTCCGCCCTCCTCGCCGTAGCCGCGTGGGGTGAAGAAGCCGAATCCGTCCGCGCGCTCGTCGCCGATGCGCGACATCTCGACACGCAGTTCACCGCGTCGCTCCCGAACGATACTGGGACGATCGAGACGACGATCCGTAGTGCTGCCGAGATGCTGTTGTCGGATATCCGCTCGCGCCAGCCCGACCTGCCACCCGAACCGACCGCCGACGAGTGGGACGTCGAAGAGCGGCTCGTCGCAGACCTTCGTCGAGCCGCGTTGAGTGGACCCAAGCGGATTACGGATGCATCTGGTCCCGCCTCTGTGGTGGTCGACGCGACCAGGCGACTCGCGCACATCCGGGCGTTACAATGGGTTCACTCCCGCCTCGACGAGGACGGCGGGTACCAGATTGAGAGCGCAGCGGACATCAGATCACTGCGGAGCGAGGCCTACGACGCACTGCAGACCGCGCTCGAAGAAAGTCCCACACCTGGACTGGCCCGCACCGTCGTGACGGAGGCAGCCGGTCGAATCGCGAGTGCTGACTGGGAGCTCTCGCGCATCCGAGGAGAGGCACGCCTGTCACGGTTCGGTGACGTAACTGAAGGCTACATCAGCGGGAGGGCGTTGGCTCGCGCCACCCCGGAGTCGTGTCGACAAACTGTTGACCTGCTACGCACCGGCTGAACTAATCCACTCACGCCTGTCGGCCGTAACCCCTGTATCGGTCACGCGATTCCAACAGAGGGCGGGTAGCCCTTTCAGCAATCGCTGGAGGTCTCGTGTCTCGACCAAAGAGAACCGTGACTGAGGATGGTTCAATGACGGCTTCACTCTGACAAAGGATTATCACTCGACTACACTAAACGTTGATTGAGCCACTATGCCCGAAGTTGGTCCACCTCCACAGCACGGAACGACGCCGTGGAAGTACGCCCTCATCGGTGGGTTAGCTTCCCTTCCGTTCACCACCCTCAGCTACTGGCAAACGGGATCGGAACTCTCGCTTGGAGCAGTATTGTTTGGTGGTATCCTCGCCGGTTATCTGGCCAATCGCGCGGATGGTGCGGTCAGCGGGGTCGGGACTCGGGTCGGGGTGGTCGGCGGACTCCCGGTGCTCTGGGTCGTTTTCGACGTCCTTGCGGCCACGGGTGGGTTGGCCGGCCCAGCGTGGTTCGTGACGAGCGCGACGCTGCTCACGATCGGATTTACTATCGGAGTTGCAGTCGTCGGATTCGGACTCTCCGCGCTCATCGGTGAAGTCGGGACTCGAATCGGGAGCTGGGTGGCCGGCAACCAGCCCGATCAATCGACTCCGGTTGGCAACAGTTGAGCCGTGATACGACCAACACTGCCATCGTTCCATGTCTGCGACCTCTCGCCGGCATGGCAATCCGCGCTCATCGGCGCACTCGTCTCGCTGCCAGTCGCTGTTGTTGTGAACTGGATGCCGAATTCGGAGGCGACCATCAGTGGTAGTATCATGATCATCGGAGCGTTCCTCGCGGGAGTGATCGCCGCGCTTCGTTCGGCAGATCCGGACGCTGCTGGCTTCCGGGCTGGTCTCCTCGCCGGCGTTGTCGGCGTTTCCACGTTAACTTTGTCAGTAGTCGGTAACGCCCTCGGCGGTGGCATCGAAGCGTGGCCATTGTCTAGAGTCGTGTTCGTTGTTGTCGCCGGTGTTCTATTCCTGTGTGTCGCTCCCGTCTTCGGTCTCGTGTTCGGCCGTGTCGGTGGTGGGTTCACGACTACTGTCATTTCACGATTAGTGACCGGGACAACCGAGTCGTGACAGATCCTCTCTGCTGAAAGAGATCGAGCGACTACATCGCATGGCCGGCGACGTCGGAGGTGACCTGATAGCGGAAACAGAATCTCGGTCGGCGACCACGTCCCCGACGTCAGTCACGACAGCGGAGGATGCGACCACCATGCACGCGGTCGTCCAGTCGGAGTACGGAGGCCCCGAGGTACTGGAGTACACCGAGGTAGAGAAGCCCACCCCGGAGATGACGAAGCCTTGGTCCGTGTCGTCGCCGCGTCGGTCGGTGCGGGCGACTGGCACCTCATGCGCGGGACGCCGTTCCTCATTCGACTCATCTACGGTGGCTATCGCCGTCCGAAGTTCCCGACCCCCGGCGTCGACATCACGGGTGAGATCGAGGCGGTCGGCTCAGCTGTCACGACGTTTCAGCCGGGCGACGAGGTCATCGCCGACATCTCCGAACACGGGTTCGGCGGGTTCGCCGAGTACGTCTGTGTGCCGGTGACGGCGCTCGTCTCGAAGCCGGCCAGGGTCTCGTTCGAGGCAGCCGCAGCGAGCCCGACATCGGGCGTTGCCGCCCTCTAGGCGCTCCGCGATGTCGGTCGAGTCAAAGCCGGCGAGCACGTCCTAGTCAACGGGGCCTCCGGCGGCGTTGGAACGTTCGCAGTGCAGGTCGCCAAGCATCTCGGGGCCGAGGTGACCGGTGTGTGCAGCACCGCGAAGATGGAATTGGTTCGCTCGATCGGTTCCGACCACGGCATCGATTACACCGAGACAGATATCACCACCGCGGGGACGCAGTACGACCTGATCCTCGATACGGGGGCCCCATTCGATGCGGGCGTACCGGCGCGCGCTTGCCCCGACAGGACGGTACGTCATAGTGGGCGGACCCACGGGTCGATTCCTGACAGCACTGGCCCTGGGTCCAGTGCTCTCGATGACCGGCACACAGAAACTCGTCATAGAACAAAGCGCAGAGTGACAATTACACTACTGTGGAGCTGATACAGTTAATTCACCTCTGATCTATTGAATTGGATGATTTTAGTTTCGTATCCAAGTCCAACCAATAGTAAAACACCCCCGAGTGTGGCGAACAGAGTTGATGCTGAATAGTGAGTCGGCGGAATTCGAAACAGAAGCGCAAACAACATTGAACGACTACTCGTTACGAATGCAAGCTTCGTGTTCCGATTCATGTTATTATGATTGGATGTTGCGTTGTTCTTTTACTCTTCGATAAATGCTACCAATGATAATCTACTCCCAGAACGAGCGATGTTATCGCTCAATAGTCGTGTGATATCGTATCGGAACGATATCTACGAGGGTGTTTTAATTCTAATCACTACTATCCGGGACTGGAGCCATCGCCCCGTCGATGAAGGAGCGTACCTGAGCGATAACACGATCAGGTGCTTCTGTCGGGCCACCGTGACCGACGCCGTCGAACTCGACGAACTGACTGTCCGAGAGGGCTTCGTCAACTGCACGGATGCCGTCTCGAAGGTGGGGCGGCCCTTCGGTTCCGGTCAGCAGGAGTGCTGGCTCGTCGATTTCTAGTGACTCGGGAAGCTGGTACTGTTCGATGGCGCGGTTGATCCGCGCAATGTTTTCGGTCAGAGCGACGATGTCAGGCCACGGTGGCCACTCGGCAAGCCACCCGTCGAGATCATCGATGTCGCCACCGTGCATGACCTCGCGGATATAGAACTTCATCGCCTGTCGGCGTTCCCCGTCGTCGATTCGGGCCTGCATCTGTGATGCGAGGTCGGCCTGTTCTCTGTACTCTCCGACGAGGACTGCCGGCTCATACGCGATGAGCTTCCCGATGGGTGCAGTTCGAGCGGTCTCAATCGCCAACAGGCCGCCGAACGAGTGCCCGAACAGAACAGGGGTTCCATCGACGGCGTCGATGACTGCACGAACGTCTTCGACTCCCCGCTCGAGGCTATATTCCACGGTGTTGCCACTTTGTCCAACACCCCGTCTATGGGGGACGATGACGGTATAGTCCTCAGCAAATCGAGGGACTATCGGCTTCCAATACTGGGGCGAGGATCCACCGTGAAGGAGTATTAGTGGCGGTCCTTCTCCGTGTTGTTCGAACGCGATACTTGTACCATCAGCGGAGGGCATTGTTTGCATTGGTGCACCTCGTAGTTCTAGTACGAGTGGAGTACGTCTGTCTCTCAGTCATCCGGCCTTTTATAATGAAGAGTGAGGGGCTAAGAACCCGCCATCTTCGACATCGAGAGAGACGCCTCGGACGGCCTCTGTTCCATCGTCGTACGTTACGTGGACGTCCTCTGCGTCGATAGCAGTTTGACGCTCCGGGGTGTCCGCATCGGTCTCAGATTGGTGTCGTGCCTGTTGCAGTGCCATAGGCGAGTAGAAGATCAAAGATTGGCCCGGGTAGGGGATTCTCGAATTCTCGAGGGCGTTTAAGTTCCCCGTTCCGTCAACTGGCGAGTCGTGCTCTGTCAGTTCGAAAGCGGCGGCCACGTCGTAGCGACCGTCTCCTCGATGAGTTGGGTTTGGGCCCGGCGCAGTCGTTCAGAGACTGAAGACGGAGAGATGTCAAGTTCTGCAGCGACATCTTCCAGGGATGCCTGCCGCGGGATGTCGAAATGACCCAGCTCGTATGCGATTCGGAGTGCTTCGTGTTGACGGTCGGTCAGTCCGTCGCCCGGCGGTTCAGACTCTCCATCTTGGGTGAGGCGGTGTAACCGGAAGCCAGCGTTCCGCTGCCAGAACGAGGAGAACTTACGGAACGCGTCCCGGTTGGCGAACCAGCCGGTTTGTCGCCATCCGCCCGGCACCACAGTGATCCGTTCGATGATAGCGTCGGCAGTGGCGAGGGCCTCAAGACCCTCAAGATCGGCGAGATGCTCACCGAGTTGTTCCTCCAGACTGAGTGCCGGGAGCACCTGGTACCGACGAGTCTTTCCAGCCTCTCCAACGAGCGTCCACTCTCCGACGTCGTATGCGTCGGTGAAGGCGTTCTCGATTGCCGTCTGAGAACCGTCTTGGACGGTAACGAGAAACAGGGGGCGGTTCCCGTGATTGAACTGTATGTCGAGCGTCACTGTCGCTTCGCGGACATCTGCCGCCACGCCAGCGAGCGGTAGCGCCTGACAGTCGATGTCGAATTCAGCGACGAGTCCCATATGTAGTTATTTCTATCTATCATATTGGTGCTGTCGAAACAGTCGATTCACTCGAGACAGCTCGTCGAGAACCGGACTGCGCTGCCGCTTCAAACTCATCGCCGCCGGATCTGTCTGGCATCCTCCGCACCACGCAATTTGACGCTCTGTACGAGTGATTCGCCACCCCGCGTCCTGACCTGTGCGGGCGTGGTCGGTTGTCCCGTAACCTGCTACTCACAGGCCGTACAGTCGATACGGAAAAACTGGTGTGAGAGCTTCGCTTCCAGCGCTTCCTCGCCGCAGAAGACGCACACGCCATCGATGGGTTCAGGCCCAAATGACTCCGGTTGCTCGTAATTCCTGGATACGATGAATCGGACGATGCGCTCACCAGCGTGCGAAAGCGAGTACCCATCATCGCTTTTCCGGAGATAGGTCCCAGTGAGTTCTCCTAAGTGGTACGACAGCTTCGACGTGTTCTCCACATCGACGTGGCCGTAAATCTCAGAGAAAGTGAGCTCGGCAGCTCCTGCCCCGACTTGTTCGAGTTCGTATTGCGCAACGGCAACGGCACGTAGAATACCAACCCGTGTGTCGTCAGCGAGGAGGCGAAAAATATCCGTCGCCGAACGGTTGTCGGCCATTGTCTTTCGTATTTACTCTCAGTTCAGCGGTGATATTGACACCTCTAATCGTTGTGTCCTCGGACAAGAGATCACACTCCATTAGACACGGAGGTAACTGGCTACGACTATTTCTACACTGTAGCTAATAGCCTCGTGTTAGCTTTAGCATCGATTCCACCAGACGGCGAAGGCGTTCAGCCACGATTCCGCGGTCGGTAACCGCGCGTTCGAAATATATGAGAACGAAGAGGTTCGTCGTTTTACCTCACGAAAGATATATTTGATAACGTTCCGATTTCCATGGCGGCACACACGAAATCGGAGGCCGAGTCGATCCAGCGCGTTCTTGAGATGGTGTGCGTTATCGACGAAAACGTCACGTCTGAGATCTGCTGTTTCTCGCGGAGTTCACGAAGGAACAGCACGGTGAGTTGCGTCGTTCACGTCTGAAACAACCGTGCATGGAGGAATTGCTTTGTGTCGGGATCGATCGCGGCGTACAGCCAGTGACGCTGGCCGTTGACGCGAATCACTGTCTCGTCAACCGCAATCTGGTTCGGTTCAGCGCCGCTGCCGGGCTGTAGATCGGCTTTCTGTACCCAGTCGTGAATCGCGGTTCGGTTTCGCTCGACACCCAACCTACCAAGATATTATTTAGTATTCAAAAGCGAGAGATCAGCAAGATGCAGCTGAATACCCACTTGAATCGCGAACTCGGGTGTCCGCTGCCGCTCCACAAATTCCACGTCAATCGACTCGGCAGGTTCGTTGAGGCGGTTGAACTCGGACATAGAGCGTTCGAACCTCAACCGCCTCGTTCCTAACGTAACACGACCAAGACGGACCGTGGGGAACGTCAAGTGGAGAGGATGAGTCCTGACGCCGGACGGGTATCCGTCCAAGGGACGCGTGAACCCTGGCCAAGTTTTAGCATACATTGATACCCCCCCGCCTGTCGAGACCAACGTTTTTCGTGTCGCTCGTCGATGGGAGCTCATACGATGGCACATCGGCGGCATAGTCGCGTGGCACCGACCCACCACGAACTGATCGCGATCAACGAAGAACTTGAGATCGCCCGAAGGGTGAGCGGATACTTGAGCGTCGCCGCGCCGAAGACACTAACCAAGCAACCCCCTCATTCATGTATCAGGCGAACAACTTGTTAAAGAATGTTTTCCTGCACGACTTGCCCACCCCTATTTGATGCGCTCTCCGGGACTAGGTTCGGCTCGGTTAGGGGCTCGCGCTCACAGTTCGAATCTGTCCGCGACGGTCGGACGACGATCGACCGAAGGCGGAACAGCACGGTGAACGCGAGACCACTGCAGTGGAGAGGAGATCTGACGTTACCTGCACGTAACTCGAAAGTCTGGGGAACGATGACGCGGACCGGAGCACCCCCGTGACCATCATCGTCGAGATCTCGATCCCGACGAACGCGTTCGAACTCGGAGAGATCCTCGACCCCCCACCGGGACTCAAGATCGAACTCGTCGAATTCGTACCGGTGAGCGATGGAACGATCCCCTACCTGTGGATCGAGGGTGATCCGAAACTGTTCAGACAGTTCAAGCGACGGATTCGAGCCGACGAGCGAGTAAACAACTTCTGGAGCGAGGATGTCCAGAACGGACGCCGTTTAGTCCGCCTCGACTGGGATCCACATTCGGACGGCTTGCTCGACGCTTTCCTCAGCGAGGAGGTGATGATTCAGCACGGCGTTGGGACCAACAATGGATGGCGGTTTCAACTGCATTTCAGAGATCACCGTGCCGCCGCCGAGTTTCAGCAGAAGTGCGTGGATACGAACGTGCCATTCACTATCCTCCGCATTTCGGATCCGGAGTCGGAGGACGCGTTCGGTCAGTACGGCCTCACGGAAGCACAACTGGAGGCCCTCCTTCTCGCCCGCGAGGAAGGATACTTCGAGGATCCCCGAGAGATTACCCTTGAGCAACTCGGGGAACAACTCGGTATCACGCGTCAAGCCGTCTCTTATCGGATCCGTGCTGGGGTGAGGCATCTAATCGACGCCACGCTCCACGCAGAGAACGCTGATACGTACCCTGTGACGAACTAGGGAGCCCGTTAAAGCGCTTTACCAGGGTAAGAACGAACGTTTTGCAGTAGCGTGAGCATCTTTCAAGAGCCGTGACACAAGACCAGAGTCTATCACCCACGGGTGCCGATCCGGCGTCAGGTCTCGAGGAACGAGCTCGGAGCGAGCTCTTGCGTGCACTAAGCGATTCGAAGTCACGGAGTATTCTTCAGGCCACCGTTAGTCGACCGTCGACCGCCGCTGAGTTATCAGAGGAACTGGACCTTCCACTCTCGACGGTCTATCGAAAACTCGACCGCCTCCTTGAGGCATCACTCCTCCAAGAGACGCACCGACTGTCGTCTTCCGGAAGGCATCCATGCCAGTACCGCTGTACACTCGATTGGGTTCACATCGAGATGTCCGGGGAGGGTCGGCCCCTCTTCCAGATCCAGGCGTCTCTTCGGTCGGATACGTCATCCGAATCGGGATTCAACGGAGGTGACGACCAGTGACCAACTCCGAGCCGAGGGCGAACAAGCGGTTGCAGGAACTCTTCGTCGAAATTATCAGATAAAAGATATTTCTGGAGCGTCAACACGAAAACTCCCGGACGACGAGTTCACGCGAGGTCTTCTCAGCCACATTAGACGACCGCTACGTACCGGGATTCGATTTCGACGATGGACTCGAGGACGCGATCGGCTCTCCCGAAGGTGAGTCCTGACACGACTGACCGATCCCCCAAACGAAGCGTGGGAGACCGTGGCCCGTGAATTCATGATATACCCGCTTCGAGAGGGCATCCCACCAGACCCATCCACGTCTGGTACGCCGAGCAGCTCGTGTGACGGGACAGCAGTTGCCTAGAACGGCTTATTGTATCCTTTTTGTCGAGAACGTCTCTCCCTCGGTGGAGGTGCCACGGGTGACTTCGGGTTTATTGACGGGACTGTCTGCTCGCGCGAGGTCTCTCACCGACTGTTTTTCCTCCAGTCACGGCTCCGAATCGGAGTGTGCCTTCTCCAGCTCACCCAAGATCACGAGTTGGGCACGGATCGAGTCGATGAGTCGGCGATCGAGGTATCCTTCGGCCGCAATCTGGTCTGCGACCGATTCCGCTTCGCGCTGGAGACTCTCGTACTCATCATCAGTTTGCCACTCCCTGTCAGCGAACCGCCAGAAACGAAGGAATCGTGTTTCGAGGCTATCCAGTTCGCGTTCAAGTTCTTCGAGTTCCCGGAGCGCGACCCACGCCGGTCCGGATGGTCCGCGTGCTTCCAGAAGCAACCGCGCGTACCGCAGATCGCTCCAGTTACCGTCTTCGTCGGTAAGATAGACTATTGGATCGTCGTACCCCTCGGGGAGATCGGACTCGTCGGGTGGCCTCTCATAGGCGGCGGCGATTCGTTCGATGCGGTCCGCCAGCTCGTCCTCTGTCACGGCTCTCCTCAATGGTACGGATTTGTCTCGAATATAATTGGTTGGTAGTTCCCATCCGATTAGAAGTGATTGTGTTCTTCCTGTTATGTCCCTCAGAGAGTGGGAGAGAGCCGACTCGACGCGTCGGGTCTTCGAATGTTCTCACTACGATGCCCTCTCACGTGCGAAACTAGCGTGACCGGTGGGAGTGGGATTCGAACCCACGAGGCCTTTCGGCCACCTGCGTTCCAGGCAGGCACGTTTGTCCACTCCGCCATCCCACCACGTGCGACCGTCGAGGCGGTGAAGCAGCGTTCGGTCCGGAGGAGGGTCATGTCCAATGACTCGTCGTTCGCACAGCCTTCGCCGGCAGTTTCACACGCTCATTCGGTGTTCTCCTCCGTTTGTGCTCCGTGAGACTCAGCCCATCCGCCACCGTCGACCACCTCGAAGAGCTGCTGCCAGTTCTCGTCGTCCTCGCTCTCTGGAAGCTGATCCCGCAACTGTTGGAAATCCGACTGTGGAACGAGTGTGTGGACGAGGTCGATCACGACGCGGGCGTGATACGCGGCATCAGCGGGGTCCGCGTTCTCGATTTCGCTCACCCGCGAGACGAACTCCTGCCAGTCGAACCGCTGGCCGTGTTCTCTGACCGCGCCGGTCATGTACCACTTGATCTCCATCGGGAGAGAGGCAGCAAGATCCTCCGCTGCGCCGGCCGGGATTCGTTCTCCCAGTGTCATCAGCGTCGCCCGAGTTGTCCGCACGGCTTCGCCGGTACCGGGGAGTTCGAGTCGATGCTGGACCGTCCCGGTGAATTCATCGAAATTCATACAATTACGATGTTCGCGGACTGTCGGCATCAATTAGCGTGGCCTTTCCCGGCCTGCGGGAACATCCCGAAGACCCGATGGGGAACCTCGACGGTCCCTCGAACGACCTGATATAGAGGTGGGTTCGAGTTCGAGCGCTATCGAAACGAACCACCCCGATATCCAATCGATGCTCGTCTTGATCCATTGCGACTCGAAGTCTACGCGTGTGGTCTCAACGCGATGGTATCCAGCCTCGTCGAGGCGGGCGAACAACTCGGCGGTCCACCTGAGCACACACAGTTCGAAGGGTTTGGATAACGTTCCGTTGATGGCTTGATCTCGGTGGTATTCTTACCGTGGAGCTACCATTCCTAAGACGACGTGAGAATCACTCGCCCTCGGAAGGAATTTTCTCTCTGGCTTCGTCTCACGTACCACCACCGGGAGCGAGCATCTGGGTCCGGGAGGGAACCCAACTTCTATGTAATCATCCGAACAATCCTCGGAGACCACCGATAAATGAGTACTATCTTTTTCTTCCTCTCTTTGAGCGCTGAATGGCCTCTTCAACTACTCCCTAGACAGTTTCCGGTTTCGATCGACGTGGTCGTCGTACTGGTGATCATCGCTATCGTCTTCGTTCTCTTCGTCACTCAACCGGTACCGATCGACGCCACCGCGGTCGGTCTCGTGGTCGCCCTCGTCCTCCTCGGCGAGTGGACTGGCGTGTCGCCGGAGCAGGGAGTCTCTGGCTTCTCAAACCCCGCGACGCTTACCGTACTGGCGATGTTCGTCCTGAGCGAAGGTGTCCGACGGACCGGCGTTATCCAAATCCTCACGCGGAAACTGATCGCGTTCGCTGGGGACGACGAGTTCCGGCAGTTGCTCGCCACGGTCACGCTCTCCGGACCGCCGGGCGGGGTCGTCAGCAACGTCTCGGTCGTCGCCGTGTTGATACCTGCGATAATGAACCTCGCTCGGCAAACGAAAACGTCCCCCTCGAAGCTCCTGATACCACTGTCGTTCGCCTCAATGCTTGGCGGCATGCTCACCGTCGTTGGGACGATAACGAACCTCTTGGCGAGCGAGGTGTGGGTCCAGGTCGGCGGTCCCGACGCACAGCCGTTCGCCCTGCTTGAATTCACGCATCTTGGCGCTATCGTCTTGCTCGTGGGAATCGTGTACCTGCTCACCGTCGGTCGATACCTCACTCCTGCACGGATTGAGCCGGCGGAGTCGCCCACCGACGCGTTCGGTATGACCGACTACCTCACCGATGTCGTCGTCATGGAGGACTCGCCGCTCGTCGGTTCCCGGGTCGGGGAACTGAGCGAGCGGGACCTCGATCTCGACGTGTTCCAGATCGTTCGTGGCAACCGAACGCTCGCCCGCGGACTCAGATCGGAACGGATTCAGACCGGCGACGTCCTCTCCGTCAGGGCCGACCAGGAAACCCTCCAGGAGATCATCGAGCAGGACCATCTGCAGCTGTTACCGGAAGTCATGGAGGCGGCCACAGAGGACGATGCGCCCCTCCCGCTCGGCTTCTCGCCACGCCGTCACGGCTGGGAGCCCCCCGACGCGGAGCGCAGTGGCTCTCTCGCCGAGGGTAAGACGTCTAGTGAAGACACGGAGGAAGACGGTGACGAGACGGCGGAAGAGGTCCCCGACGAGGAGATTGAGCTTACCGAAGTCGTGCTGTTGCCCGGGCCTGGGTCGAGTCGGCGCAGCGGTGTTGCAGACTTCGAGCGGGACTACGACGTGACAGTGCTGGCGATCCGGCGCGGCGACGAGGTGATCCGTCAGCGTCTCAGAGAGGTCCGACTACAGGACGGCGACGTCATCCTCGTTCAGGCGCCCGACCAAGTGCTTGATCGCATCGCGAGGGACACGAACGTCGCTATCGCTGGCGAGGACAGATGGGAGGACTTCGACCGATCGAAGATCCCCATCGCCCTGGGGATCCTTGCTGGTGCCCTCGGGCTCGCGGCACTCGACGTCCTCACGCTCATGGTGAGTGCGCTGACGGGCGTCGCGGCGATGTTCTTCACCGGCATCCTCACACCCGAAGAAGCGTACGACGCCATCGACTGGGAAGTGATCTTCATGGTTGCGGGCGTCATCCCGCTTGGCATTGCGGTCGAGGCGTCCGGGACGGCGGCCCTCATCGCTGACCTCGTCGTTTCCATCAGCGTTCTTCTTCCCGTGATCGCAGTCCTGGGGCTGTTCTACCTGGGGACCGCGGTCATCACAGAGATGATCAGCAACTCCGCCAGTGTCGTGCTGCTGCTACCGATAGGGGTTGAGGTTGCTGGCCAACTCGGCGCCAACCCCTTCGCGTTCGTGATGGCCGTGACCTTCGCCGCTAGCACCCCGCTACTGACCCCTGTTGGCTATCAGACGAACCTCATGGTCTACGGCCCGGGCGGGTACAAGTTCACTGACTTCGCACGCGTCGGCGCACCGTTACAACTGATACTGACTCTCGTTACGACTGCTGGCATCGCATTTTTCTGGGGTTTGTGACTTTAGTACGGACGTTTAGCTGCCTGTGGCCTTGGGGGAGTATTTGTTGACAAACCTATTTAATTGAAATAACAGGTACATCAGCACGGCGAATCACACGTTCGGTAACGCTACCCAGGATAAACCGACGTATTCCCTTCCGACCGTGAGTCCCCATGACGATACAATCGACATCGTGTTCCTCCGCATATCTGACGATCTCAAGATAGGGTGGGCCAGTCACTAGCGAGGTTTCGGTCGGCAAGTACGTCGACGATTGGACTTTCTCGAGGGCGAGGTTTAGCGCCTTCTCACCGATTTCCTCGAGCGCTTCTCGTAGTCTCCGGGCCCTATCGCCGTTGATTACCTGTCCTATCTCGACGACATAGATGACGTGCAGTGTTGCGTCGACGGACCTTGCCAGTTTGCCTGCATGTTCAACAGCAGTATGTGCACACTCGCTCCCATCAGTTGGAACGAGTACTGAACTGATGTCTGCATCGATAACAGTCTCCTCGTGGACAGTCATGACTGGTACGGGAGACTCACGTAGGGTTAGTTCCGCGACGCTCCCAAGAACGGCCCGACTGAGGCTGAGTCCACTCCTGCCCCGGGTTCCCATCACAATACAGTCGATACTGTGTTCGGCTGTGTAGGTGAGGATCTCTTGATGAATCGACGCGCTCTTTTCGACGACCCTCCTCGTAGCCTCAACACCAGAAGAAGCAGCCAGTTCGACAGCCACTTGTACTGCTTTCTCGCCATTTCGGGCCGGGGCAGCGACATCATCAGTCTCAGTGGAGATTTTGTCGTGTTCGAGGACGTGAATTACGTGTAGTTCCGCATCGAACTGATCGGCGAGTCTAACAGCTGCTTCAGCTGCGGTCGACGAGGCTTTACTCCCGTCAGTTGGGAGTAGAATGCGTTGATACATGACCTTTCCTAATGGTCGATTAGCGCATCTCTTGAGATAAATATGGGCCGTGGTCGGACTTATGAGGGCTCTTGAACGATTAGATACCGAACCTGCACAGCTACGTTTCGACCCGCGATTCGATCGATACGCGCGTCGATTTGGTCACCTAGTTCCGGTGGTGCCTCTCCTCTGGGGGCCCCAATCAAGATCGTAACGCGAGATGGACTTTGAGAAAGAAGATTGTCTGAATATTCGAACTGAATTTCGAGAAGAGCGAACTCCGAATAGACCGGATCGTCGAGAATCCGTTGAACATCGTCCCGAATCGATTGTTCGACAGTGGCAGTCTCATACGAGGAGAACGTCACGGTGCCGAGGAACGCAGAAAGAAGCAGAATGCTAAGCAGGAGAACGCCGACGCGCTTGATGAATATCGTTCTGGTCTGCTCCATATGGAACCATCTCTCAGGCCGATACCCCATATACCAGAGCACGAGGAGTGCAGCGAGATTGATTGACAGGACGTTAACAAGGAGTAACACACCGGATCCCACAGCGAGTGCCGTGTTTCCCCATGCGATGCCGATGCCGACGGTCGCTGCGGGAGGAACAAGTGCCACGGCAATCATGACGCCGACCAGTGCCGATGAGAGTCCAGAAGCGAGGCTAATCACTCCCGCGGCTCCCGATCCAAGGGCAACCACGAGTGACAAGATATCCGGACGAAATCGTTCGCGGATCTGTGAGATAGACAGGATATCTAATCCTGGAGGAACGAGATTCCCTGTTCTGATGAGGACCGCGAAAAGAGCTGCGCCCCCGATTGTGAGTGTGGCCCCGATAATCTGCAGTTTAACACCGTCTCGAAAGAGATTGCGATCCCGAAAGACCGTGCCAACACTCGTCGCCATTGCGGGACCAATGAGCGGTGCAATCACCATTGACCCGACGACGACGGCAGCAGAATCTAGAAGCAATCCTGCTGTCGCGATGATTGCACTCACGATAGTCATGCCAACATAAATCGGCATGGACGCTGGGACGAGATCCTTGGCAGCGCTTTGGAGTTCTTCCTTGGCGATCTGTTCAGGGCTTCCAGAATCCTCTGTAAATCGCTCTTCGAGCTGGTCGTAATCACGAGAGGTGACCGACTCTGTCTCGACAGTTACTGTAATTGCGTCGTTGTTTAGACCAATCTCTCGAAGGCTGTCTAACACCGGCTCAACAGCATTCGTTGGGAGGGGGAAATGAACCGCACAGGTGTATTCGCGTCCACTCGTCTCGTCAGTAACTGTGTAATTAATGTCTTCATCATCGAGAACATCAAGAACAGCTTCTCGTTTTCCGGTTGGAATAGTCACAAAAACCAGCCGAGCCATGGAACAACGTCTCAGGCGCACGGCATAAATGGTGCTACAATTGTGGGGTGAAAGAGTGTATACGAGGGATAACTCAGAAAGCTATCTGTATCACTGTGACTCCACCACCAACTTGGTAGGATGGGTGTATCACCGTATGGTGGACGAGTTCTTGAACGTCTGTTGCTCACTGTCTTGTAGTGGTTTCGACACCTGTGTCTCACCGGACTGTCTTTCGACAGCTCGCTCGTCGACCATAATTTGAATGGCTGGTCTACGACTCAACACCCCTGCACGACCGAATCTCGCTGACCGGATTGGATTTTGACTCCCAGACCGAGTCCGAAGTGCCCTCACGAGTCCTCCGGTGACGCGATGTCGCCGAAGCAGTTGGGGGCGATGTCGAAGTCATGGGGTCAGATTGGCACAACGAGATACGTGCCGATAAGGTAGACGATCATCAACACGCCGAAAGCCGTGTGGGCCACCCGAATCACCGCTCGCCAGCGACCCCGCGGTGGATACCCGTGTCTCGCGCTCATGAGTGCGAACCCGGTCACGAGCGTCAAGACGGCGTGTGCCACGGCCGTGGCCGCGAGTCCCCAGTGGCTGAAGTATACGTCGAACATGGATCATGCGCGTGTTCCGACGGGAACGACATATAGTGGTCGCTGGTCAGCCGGTGCTCCCACGGCTTTGCGAACGCGGTCGTCGTTAAACGCGCCGACGGTAACGGTCGCGAGACCGAGCGACTCGGCCTGCAGGCAGACGTTCTGTCCCACGTGACCGGCTTCCATTGGCACGTACCGCTGTCGGCCACGCTGGCCGTACTTCGCAGTCGTCCGCGCGTCGACCGCACACACGACGAGATCGACGGCGGCCTCCGCAACGAACTCCTGATCGAGCGAGGCACGCCGTAACTCCTGTTGGACGTCGCCGGCCTCGCCCATCGCCAGTTCGTGGCGTCGGGGTCGATACCGGTAGATGCCGGGTTCGAGTTCTTCGACGCCCGGCGTGCCGACGACGACGTACAGTTTGAGCGGGTAGAGTGCACCGGCGCTGGGTGCCGCTCTGTATCCCGAACCACGTCGAGTGACCCCCTGTGCCGCCCAGAGCAACTGTCCGAGATCTCCACGCGAGAGCGGTTCAGTGCCGTATTCGCGTCGCGAACGCCGATTCGCAATGGACGTCTCGACCGGGACGTCGCCATCGCGGCTCGGAGCGGGCAACGCCACGGTGTCGACGGATTGCCATTCCTCACCCCCGTCGGTCCGGACGACCCGGAAGGCGCCAAACGCGATGTCGAGCAACAGAGACACAACTGCCACGACAAACAGCGTGACTGTCGTTCGTCTGGATGGTCGTTTGAACTTCATCGTTCGAAGATGATTATAGACCGACAAAACAGCAACGTCCGGTTACAGGTGGACGAGAACGGGGCCGAGTGCCGTGTCTGAAGAAACGCGCTTCGAGTTCATCCCCCTCGATACCAGCGCTGCTAGCGAGAACTCATCGGAGTGCTGAGAGCATGTGCGTGGTTCTGAACCGTGTTCCTCGACGGACGTAGTTTTTCACGGTGGACCGAGAAGCTCTCCACATGGAGTTCAGCAGTGTATGGCAGGAGCTTCGTGATCGGTCTGACATGGTTGATTCCGACGAAGTCCTCGTGACCCCTGCCTCGGAGCGACCGTTCGACATTACCTCGATCGAACCGGACCGGATCGTCGTCGAGTTCGTCCGCGACGACGATGAGCGGACACTCCGACGAGACCAGTTCGAAGTGCTGTACAACCGCCTCGAGACCGATCCGGACGGCGTTTCACTGACGGAACTTCCGGCTGGAGTCGAACCGTACGTGGCAGTGATGAGCCTCTCGACGCGGTATGTGGTCGACGAGTCCGACGGGAGGCTCTCCCGTGCCGATGGTCGAGCGGTGAACGAGACCCCGTTCCGTCGACCGGCGTGGACGGCCCGGACGTCCCCGGAGCGCGTGCACGACGACGCGGTGCTCCTCGCGGACGCGCTCGAACGTGAGGAGGCCGCTGACCTGGAATCGCTTTCACCCGAGTCGCTCGTGGACCTGTACGTCCTCCTCTCGGACGTCCAGCGGGGCGCCGATCGGCTCCGACAAGAGATCGGGGATCACCTCTTGGGCTATATTGGACCCGATTCGCGTCTCCATGGTCGGTTCGGAACCGTCCACCGGACGACCCGGCAGCGCCGTCGACTCAAAGACGACGAGACTATCCTCGACGCGCTCGACGAGGTGGGGATCCCACACTCGTGGGTGATGGGTGTCGATCCGGAGAAACTCGACGTGGTGCTCGCCGTCACCGACCTCCAGGAACGAGCGGTGTACGACGTCGACGAACAGGTCTACGTGCAGAAGACCGCGGTCGAGGAAGACGAGAAACAGTCCCGACTCCAGGGTCTCAGGGATCAACTCGCCGACTTGGAGACCGAAGAGGCGGAGCAACTCCGGGACGACATCGAGGCGATCGAAGACCGCCTCGAAACGGTACTCGCCGCTGGGTGAAGCGTCGCCCCTGACGACGAGGCTGTCGTCACCCAGTCGGATCGCAGCCGTGTCTTAGCCGGGTCCAATGACGACGCAGTCGTCGGATGCTCCCGTCCGACCGAAGAAGATTTCGACGAGCAGGTCCGGCGCGATTTTTCGGACCAGACGTCCGCTCAGGGAACACTGTCGCATATCTGTTCGTTCCGGTGGCGTGATGACCGGTCTTCGGCTGCGATGGAAGAGGGGGGTGGGGACTGAACCGCGGCGATCGGAAATACCCGTTTGGACGAGCCCTCGTCGCAGCGGCCGGTTCCTGAGCCGTGGGAACCGTCCCAAAGACTGGTATCCCACGGTTCGTCCCTCCAGCTATGCCGAAGACAGGGCCGTTCGAAGAGCACACGGACCAGTACGAGCAGTGGTTCGAAGAGCACCAGAACGCCTACCAGTCCGAGCTGACGGCGTTACGACGCCTCCTGCCGGACCCGGGGTTCGGCGTCGAAATAGGCGTCGGCAGCGCGCGGTTCGCCGTCCCGCTCGGCATCCAGGTCGGGATCGACCCGGCCGAGCGGATGCTCGAGCACGCTCGCGCGCGGGGAATCGACATCGTCAGGGGAGTCGCGGAGGCGCTTCCCTTCAGTGACAGGACGTTCGACACCGCGCTGATCGTGACAACGATCTGTTTCGTCGACGACGTGCAGCGGACGCTCGCCGAGGCCGAACGGGTTCTCGCACCGGGTGGCTCCCTCGTGATGGGATACATCGACAAGGACAGTCCGGTGGGACAGGTGTATCTGGAGCGGAAGGAAGACCATCCGTTCTATCACGCGGCGGAGTTCGTTTCGACGGAGGAACTCCTCGCGGCCCTGGAGGACGCCGGGTTCGGAACGTTCGACTTCGTCCAGACGATCTACCACTTGCCGGACGAGATCTGTGGACTTGACCCCGTCGAGGAAGGGTACGGTGATGGCTCCTTTGTCGTTATCAGAGCGACCCGGTAAGATCGATTCGTCGACTAATCCCGGACGGGAGACACGTCGTGCGGTCACGACAGCGCATCGACGAACCACTCTGCCGCGACGTCCGCGACCTCCTCTATTTCACCCGGTCCCTCGAAGAGATGACCTGCGCCCGCGACGACGTGAAGTTCCTTCTCGCAGTCGAGGCGGTCGTACGCCTCACGGTTGAGTTCGAGCACCTTCGTGTCGTCTCCGCCGACGACGAACAGCGTCGGCACGCGTATCTCGTCGAGGACGTCGGCAGCCATATCGACCCGACCGCCGCGCGAAACGACGGCGTCGACGTCTCCTCCGAGACGCGCTGCCGCGCGGAGTGCCGCCGCAGCGCCCGTACTGGACCCGAAATAGCCGACTTTCAATCCACGGGCCTCCTTGCGATCCGAGACCCACCCAGTGGCGGTGACGAGGCGATCGGTCAGTAACGGGATCTCGAAGCGGTTCTCCCGAATCTTGTCCTCCCGTTCCGTGAGGAGATCGAACAGAAAGGTCCCGAGGCCTCGCTCGCGGAGGGTCTCCGCGACGAAACGGTTACGCGGGCTCTTGCGGCTGGAGCCGCTCCCGTGGGCGAACACCACCACCCCTGTCGCGTCCGGCGGAATCTTTGGTGACCCCTCGAGTTCGGCGTCGTCGACTGGAACCGAGACGAGGTGTTCGGCGTTGCGTCCCATAGGTGGCCGTACACCGCCGGATTGCTTGACGGTCTTCGCGGTTCCTGTCACATGAGAACTCCCGGTCTGTACTTGAGATCTCACGTCGTTACGACGAACGAGACACATGACCGGATCCAGACGGTTCACCGACCGGACGGAGGCTGGAGAACGGCTCGGCGAGGCGCTCCGGGAGCGGGGAACCGACGCAGACATCGTGCTCGCGATTCCGCGCGGCGGACTCCCACTCGGTCGGGCGGTTGCGGACGCACTCGACGCCCCGCTCGACGTCGTCGTCGCGAAGAAGATCGGTGCGCCGGGCAACCCGGAGTACGCGGTCGGCGCTGTCGCGAGTAGCGGTAGTGTCTGGCGAAACGAGGAGGCGTTCGACCACCACGGAATCGACGAGGAGTACTTCCAGCGTCGACGCGAGGAGGAAGCGGAGAACGCGCGGCGGAAGGCCGAACGCTACCGCGATGGGGGCCCCGACCCCGACGTCGCCGGAAAGACCGTGGTCGTCGTCGACGACGGCGTGGCGACGGGGTCGACCGTTCGGGCGTGCCTGCAGAAGCTCCGTGACGACAATGCGGGTCGGATCATCCTCGCAGTGCCGGTCGGTCCGCCCGAAACGGTGCGTGAACTGGAGGAGATCGCCGACGAGGTCGTCTGTCTGGAGACGCCGAGCCGGTTCATGGGCGTCGGGGGGTTCTACGAACGGTTCGACCAGGTCTCCGACGAGGAGGCGATGGGCTACCTCGGGGGGGACTCGTGATCGAGCGTCAGGTTAGCACGGTGGCTCTGGTCGACGTGGGCGCTCAGGACCGGCGCATCCGGTCTCGCGACCCTGGCCGGACGCGACGGGTCTCGACTGCTGGTTTCCAGATGGCGGGAACGATCGGCGCGTTCTTTCGTCACAGTGATGTATATCCACACGTCGACTGCCACTCACGGGTGCATCGAACAGCGAACGCCTAGATCCGAACCCCACATAACCATGGACATCGTTGACATCGTTTCGGAAGAGTACGTCGAATTCACGCCCGACACCACGGTCTCTAAGCTCGTCGGAGCCTTCGAAGACCCCAGCGTCAAAGGTGTCGTGGTGCGTGGAGACTCCTTCGAGGGGGTCGTCACGCGGAGACAGCTCGCCACCTCGCGCCACGCGCCCGAGCAGAAACTCGGATCGATCGTGTGGCACGTCCCGCGACTCGCACCGGACGAAGACGTCCGTCATGTCGCACAGCTCATGATCGACAGCGACTCGCAGATCCTCCCGGTGTTCGAGGGCCAGGAGCTCGTCGGCGTCGTCACCGTCGACGACATCCTCGACGCGGTCCGGCCGTTCCTCGACGCCGCGACCGTGGCCCAGGCCTGCAGCCGCGATCTCGTCACGTTCGACCCCGGATCGACGTTCGGCGAGGCGCTACACCGGTTCCGGGACCACCGAATCACGCATCTCCCCGTTGTCGAGGACGACACGGCCGTCGGCATACTGAGCCTCTACGACGTGCTGGACGTCACAACGCGGCCTGCGAGCCAGTCCGCGGGTGGTGACGCCAGCGGCACGGATTCGTTCGGGGGAGACATTTCCAAGAGTGCCGGTCGTGCACGCCGCGGCGGGTTCGGCGCCCGTGAAGGTGAGCTCACGCGAATACTCGACCTGCCGGTCCGTGACGTGATGACGTCACCAGTGCGGACGATCGAGTTGGACGAGACACTCGAGCGGGCCGTGGAAGAGATGTTCGCTGTCGGGGGGTCGTCACTGGTCGTCACAGAGGACAGCCATCCGGTCGGTATTGTCACAAAAACCGACGTGCTCGACGCGCTCACGTGGGAGGCCGGTGGCAACCGGGCAGTCCAGGTGTACGGCACTGACCTCCTCGACGACGTGAACTACGACGAGATCGTGTCGATGGTCGAGCGGTTCGACGACCGGGACCACGGGGTGAACGTGCTCGACGCGAAGATCCACCTCCACGAACACGATGAGAAACGACGCGGGACGCCGTTGCTCCTCGCTCGTATTCGATTGCACACTGATTACGGGCTGTACATGGCGTCCGGAGAGGGGTACGGGGCGAAGCACGCGCTCAACGAGGCACGGGACACGCTCGAGCGACAGATCCGTGATCGGAAAACACACGGCAAGAGCAAGAAGCATCCGGACGAGGAGTACTGGGAGAAGCGATTCGGATGGTTGCTCGACTGATCAGAGTGTTGTAGGAGCGCGCCAGAAAGTGAGAGCGGTTTCCTCGCCGCCCGACTCTGGACACCGAAAGCGGACCGAACACAGGGTTTGGTCGGAGCCGTCGTCAGGAGGTACCCCAACGTGGGACGCACGAAATCGGTTCGTCACTGCGTCTTCTCGCTGCCCTGGAACACGCTTTAGGTTTTTTCTCCTATCATCCTGAAGGGGACGCAGAGAGGTCGGACAGGCGCTCGTACCCCCGACGGAAGAACACAAGCGGGGACCACGGATTGCTGCGCCAGACCGTCCGATTCACCACATCATCATGACGCCAAACGATAACAGCCGGGTACCGCCCTCCCTGAGGCTGTTTCTGTCGACCCAGCGTGCCGCGTCCGAGACGCTCGCCGACACGGCTCACGCGACGAGCGTGCTCGGGGATCGCCTCACGGACGCGGCCTCCATCGAGGTGGGGCAAACCCCAAGTGAGGTCGTCTATACGGAGAACAAACTCGAGTTGCACCGGTACGAGTCGCTCACCGACAGTCAACACGACGTCCCGATACTCGTCGTGTACGCGCTTATCAACAGGCCGTTCATTCTCGATCTCCAGCGTGACCGGTCTGTCGTCCGCCGGCTACTCGAGGCCGGCCACGACGTCTCCCTCATCGACTGGGGTGAGCCATCACTGCTCGACAGTGCGCTCGGACTCGAGGATTACGTCAACAGGTACATCGACAACTGTGTCGACGTCGTCCGCGAGCGTGCGGGCGTCGAGGCGATCAACCTCCTGGGGTACTGCATGGGTGGGACGATGTCGGCGATTTACGCCGCGCTCCACCCCGAGAAGGTCAACGCGCTCGGACTGATGGCGACGGGACTATATTTCGACGACACGGGTGGTGTCCTCGAACTCTGGGGTGGGGAAGACCACTACGACCCCTGGACGCTCGTCGAGACGTACGGCAACGTGCCTGGCGAGTTCCTCGACATCGGCTTCGACCTGATGGACCCCGTGGCGAACACCGTCACGAAGTACATCAGACTGGCCGATCGGGTCGAGAACGAGGACTTCGTCGAGAACTTCGCCCGTATGGAGACGTGGCTCAACGACAGTGTAGACGTCGCCGGCGCGGTATACGCTGAGTTCGTCGAGGAGATCTACCAGCGGAACCGTCTCGCCGAGAACGAGCTAGTCGTCGGCGGTGAGCACGTCGACATCGAGAACATCGACGTGCCGCTGCTGCAGATCCTCGGCACGTACGACCATCTCGTTCCCCCCGCCGCGAGCAAACCCTTCAACGACCTCGTCGGGAGCGACGATGTGACGACTATCGAGTATCCGACCGGCCACGTCGGGCTCGCCATGTCCACCAGTTCCCATCGGGACGTCTGGCCCGAGGTTGCCGAGTGGTTCCTCGACCAGTCCGACCAGCCGGGGCTCGCGGACGTCTTCGGAGAGGGAATCGAACGCGCGCTCAACATCGACGTGGAAACCGACGTCACGGTGGGGGATGTCGACGAGATCCAGATCAGCATCGCCGACGAAGACGGCGAGATCGCCCGTGAACTCGTTCGCCACGACGTGGTGGCGATCGAGCACTTCTTCGAGGACGCGCTTGACGTAGAGCTCGGGCTGGATATCGGAGCAGAGGACATCGCAGTGACCGTCGCGACGGCCGACGACGTCGTGACGACGGTCGTCGAGAACGTGGGTGAGGCGATCCGGACCGAGATCGAAGAGGCCGTCGACGAGGTCGACATCGCTGCATCGTACGATCTCGAAGACGTCGAAGGGATCGGACCGACGTACGCCGACCGGTTGCGGTCTGCCGGGATCGAGTCCGTCTCCGCACTCGCCGTCTCCGAAGAAACGAACGTTGCGGAAGTAGCGAGGGCCAGCACGGGGTTGGCGCGGACGTGGATTGCCCGGGCACGAAAGCTGGTCAGTGCGGACGACGCAGTCGAATCAGAGCGGTAACAGCACTCGAAGAAACTCGGTTGGTATCTCGGCCGAAGTGGAGCGGGTATCCTATGTCGTCGACCGGCTGAACTCCTCGAGTAGCTGTTGAGTGATGCCGAGGACACGCTGTCATACTCTCTGAGTGAGTCACTGAGCCTCGTTCTTGTCCTCTCCCCTGTTTAAACGGTCACTCCCTCGGCTAACCGTTTCAGCGCTCCGGAACGTCGCCGATCGCCGGGTAACACTGCTCACCCAGCACTGTCTCTCGATTCGACTTAACCGGGACAACATCGCCGTCGAACGAGGCGAGGTTCTCCAGGAGTGCCCGGCCGACCGACCCGTGGCGGTCCGTCGCTCCGATAATCGCGACGCGGTCCGGCGTGAACAATCCCGATAGCTCTGCCGTCGCTTCACTCCTGTACCGGTCGGAACGTCACGAGATCGGGACCCTCGTCGCGTGCTTCGGTTCCGAGGACCACCTCGTCACCGATCGCGATGTCGCCAGCGGTCGCCTCGCGAAGCTGTCCCGAGAGGACGACGTCGTCGTCGAACTCGACCATGACGACCGTGTAGGGCGTCTCCCCGTGGAACTTCGGGATCGTGACCGAGATCTCCGTGAACGCCACGACGGTCCCTCGATCCGGCAGGGGTCGTCGAGACAGTTCGGCCGATCCGCACGCCGGACAGACGCGTCGGGGAGGGAGCGACGACTCGCCGCACGCCTCACAGGCGAGGTACTGTCCCTCGCCAGCCGCGATCTCCTCGATGAACGTGTCGTACCACGCGGGCATACTCACGCACCTCCCAGGATCGTGACCGTGGTGCTCGCACCGCTCCCGCCGACGTTGTGGGCGAGGGCGACTTCCGCGCCCGCGACCTGGTTCGGGTGCCGTCCCTCCAGCTGCTTCGTCAACTCGACGATCTGACCGATACCGGTCACGCCGACGGGATGACCTTTGCCTAGGAGGCCACCAGACATGTTGACCGGAAGGGAGCCGTCGACCGCCGTCTCTCCGTCGACCGCACCGGACGCTCCCTCTCCTCGGCCGTAGAACCCGAGGGCCTCGAGTGCCAGAACCTCGGCGATCGTGAAACAGTCGTGGACCTCTGCCACGTCGATGTCTTCGGCCGTGACGCCGGCGACGTCGTACGCTTCGGCGGCCGCACGCTCGGCTGCCGGCGTCCGGGTGATCGAAGGGCGCTCCTGGAGCGCGAGGGCATCACTCGACTGCCCAATCCCGAGGACCGTGGCTGCGGTGTCGAGATCGCGGTCCGCGGCAAGCGCTTCGCTGACGACGATGACGGCACTCGCACCGTCGGAGACGGGACAGGCGTCGTAGAGGGTGAGCGGTGTCGCGATGGGCTTGGACTCCAGCACCTCCTCGACCGTGAGTTCCCGCTGGAACTGTGCGAGAGGGTTCTCGACGGCGTTGTTGTGGTTCTTGACAGAGATCGCAGCGAGGTCCTCACGGGACACGTCGAACTCGTGCATGTATCGCTGGGCCATGAGCGCGTAGATCCCCGGAAACGTCAGCCCCTGTTCGTTCTCGTACATCTCGTCGGCCGCGTTGGCGAGAGCGTCGGTCACGTGCTCGATGTCCGCGAGCGACATGAGTTCGACCCCACCCGCGAGCACCGCATCCACCGCTCCCGACTCGATGGCGAGTACTGCCTGACGGAGCGTTGCCCCACCGGAGGCACACGCGCTTTCGACGCGGATCGACGCCGCCTCGCGAGCACCGATGGCGTCCGCGAGGAGCGCCCCCATGTGACCCTGGTCCTCGATCAGGTCCCCCATGAAGTTCCCGACGTAGACCGCGTCGAGGTCGGCCGGACTCAGACTCGTCCGTTCGAACGCTTCGGTAGCCGCTTCACTGAACAGTTCCCGTGACGACGACTCGGGATGTTCGTCGTACTTCGTGCTCGCTCCGCTGGTGATTGTCGCAACCATGAGCACCTGTCGCTACGACGACACACCCATTAATCGCGACGGTCGTTCCCGACGAGCAAGAACGAGGTGCCCGTCTGGCTTGGCATGGCACGCTCAGCACAGAAATGAACGATGTCATGAAGCTAGTGCCTCTGATTCCGATTTATCCGTGTCGGGAGCTGTGCTCATCTCCCTCTCTCAGGGCGACCACCAGTGATCGAACCGGGGCTTCGACCGGCACACCGGAAGCCAGACGGGCCCTGCGTTCGTTTCGACTCGGAGAGTCGTCGAGTCGGTCATTCCGATCCATTCTGAGGGTAGTCGCCACCGTACTTGAGAAAGACGTACGTCAGTGGCAGCGTCGTCAGAAGCGCTGCCGACGCGGCGATTCCGATCGAAATCCCACTCGTCGGGACCGTCGGTGCGGCCACACCACTTTCCTCTCCCTGCTGCTCGGTGGTGACTGACAGTGTCCCGACCATCCCTACAGATTCGTGAGGGATACAGAAGTAGCCGTACTCCCCTTCGACTTCGAACGACTGCTGGTACGATTCCCCGCCCGGAACGTCTCCCTCGCTCGGATACGAATCGCGTGCGGCCTGCTCACTCTCTAAACCGCCCGAGGCGAAGAATTCGGAGAACGCGGAGTGGCAAACCCTTTGACTGTCTTCCCATGCAGTGAGAACGAAATCGATCGACGTCTGGTTCTTCGCTCCTGGAGTTCTGGACCGCGTCTCTACTTTGAGCCGGAGTACTGGGTCTGGTTGATGAAAGATGCCGCGTCGAGGAGGGATGACTTGTTTAAATACTAACTATTACACGTGTAAGCTTGTAATATATTATTGTTCGTCTGTTCAGAACGAGCAATCATGTAGTTGTGCACCGGAAGGTTTCGAGGGTAAACGGCTGCCGTGGAAGGAGCATATGCGACACCGACCAGTGGTGACTACAGGTCATCAAGCAAGCAATGGTTCGAACAGCTGATAGAATAGGCAAGCACTGCGATTCTCGGCTCAGCGGACGACTGTCACAGGCACTGAGGCCCGCTGGACGACGGTCTGAGCCACGTCTCCCATCAGCACCCGAGACACGAGCGGCCGTCCATGACAGCCCATCACGATCAGGTCGATGTCGTGGTCAGCCGCGTAGTCGGTTATCTCACGCGCAGGCGTTCCGAACTTCACCACTGTCTCGACCTCTCCCTCGTACTCCCCAATCCGTTCACGTACTTCGTCGAACAGTCGGTCGGTCTTTATTCTGGCGCGCTCTCGCAGTTCCTCCGGCCCGACGAGCATCTTGGCGCTGTAGCTCTCCTCGACGTAGTCGATCACGTGGAGGACCGTGATGTTCGCCCCGGAGTGGACCGCTGTCGCGAAGTCGAGGGCACGTCGCGCCAGCGGTGAGTCGTCCATCGGGACGAGTACGTGGTCGATCATAGCACGTACTACCCGACGGGGCATAATAGGTACTCCCCCACGGCAAGTCATCCACACTGGTGAAGGGTTCCATCGGATTAGGACGAGCGTCCGTCGAGCAGTCACCCGATCACCATCGGGATGACTAGGAGTGCCAGCGGCCCGACGAGAAGCGACAGGACGAACGCGACGAACACCCGTCGATCCTCGAGGAGTCGGTCGTCGACGGCCGTAACGAGGCGGCTGTAGCGGTCGTGGACCGCGAGTGCGGCCAGCGTCACGAGCGTCGCGATCAGCAGGAGTTCGAGGACGACGGCCGTCCCGACAGGCGATTCGAGGACGATCGCGACGACGAGCGTGTCGAACAGCGTCCCGAGGTTCGCGCCGAGCACGTAGGGAACGAGTTCGTCCCGTTCGACGTAGCCACGGTTGTAGAGGGGGACGATGACGCCGAGCGAGAAGGCGACACTCGTCGTCGCGGTCGTGACGACGAGACCGATGACGAACGAGAGCCACGTCCGTTTGAAGTGGCGAAAGAACCGCCGGCGGAGCGTCGTCGTGTCGACGCTGGCGAGGAGACGATCGAACAGCTTCAGACTCCCGAACAGGACGCCGATCGCGAGCACGAACGACGCAGATGGACCGATACGGGTCGTGATGGCGAGGGTTAGGGGTCCGAATAACTCCGGAGTCGGGACGCCGAGTGCCCACCCGTCGCTGGCTGTGAGAAGCGACCCACGCAGGTACGGGAGTCCGACGTACCCGAGGACGGTGACCGGGACGTAGATCGAGTGCGTCAGGAGGAACGTGAGGAGTCCCATGCTGACCGCCTTCTGGAGAGTGTAGGCCCGTTTCTGCACGTAGTCGACTGCGCCGATGAACACGACGATCGCTGCTGCACCGAGCCGCGAGCCGGCGACCGCCAGGAACAGTTGCTGGGCAGTGAGGATGTCGGCCGCAAAGAGCGACAGGGCGAGTGCAGCGATCACCGAACCGTTGGCGAGGACGTACGCACCGAGCCAGCTGAGACCGAGCGTCGCGAGGTCGCCGTCGACGGCACGGTAAAACACTCGTTCGAGAGCCGGTGCGGCGGCGTCGGTCGCCGTACCCAGCAGCTGTACGGCGAAGAGGAATAGCACGATTGCGCCGAGCACTCCGATCGGAAGAAGCGTTCGGGAGGGGAGCCGCTCTACTATCTCTCTTACCCCAGAGGTCATCAGAAGGCGTCCTCTGGTGGCGATATTTGGACGGACGTGGGCGACCCCATATCTCGATCGAACGCTCCACGGCGGTGGTCGAAAACCTGGATCGGCCGCGGCCCGTGACTCTGGCACGCCACTCCGCCGTCAGATCGACTCATCACTCTGTACGTCTGGCGCGATCTGCAAAACAGTGGCGTCCTCGCGGGATCGGTCGCATCCGTTGGTGTCGCTGCGGGTCACGAGTTCGCCGTGACGACCATCACGTCGCAGTCGGCCAATTCCTCCACTTTCTGTCCGACACCCGAGAAGTGTTCCTCGTGGTCGCCGTGTTCGCCGACGATGATGAGGCCGGCATCGATCTCGTCGGCGTACTCGAGGATGACTTCGTGCGGGATGCCGTGACGCGTGTCCCCCTCGACGGTGACCCCGGTCTCCGCGGCCATCCGTGTTACCTCCGCGACACAGACGGCGGCGTGGTCTTCGGCGTAGATGGTCGCCAGCTCCGACGAGCTGAGCGCTGGTTCGTCGAAACGACGTCTGTCGACGACGCAAATGACGTGTAGTCTCGCTCCTCGCTCCTCCGCGAGTTCGATCGCGCGGCTGGCCGCTGATCGGGCGTATTCGCTCCCATCGGTCGCTATCAGGATTGTGCTCATACGCGGCCTTCTACATGGATCGGAATAACTGTACAGCACGATTCCCATGGCACGGCATCACGCCCGGGACGCACAGCAAAGAGCTGGACCGGATCGTGAACACGACCCGGACCCTCACGTTACATTACTCCGTCGAGCGAGCGAACGTTCAGGATTTCATTCGATTCACACCAGCCCCGGCGGGCCTACGAGACGCCGAGGTGCATGAAGTCGAGTTCGTCCGCCGTATGCGCATCCGTCGAAATCACGTAGGAGACGGTGTGGCGGTACTGTTTGATTGACTGCCAATTGAGGTCTAATCGTTTGGGTTGTGCGTTGATTTCGATCGCGACGTGTTCGTCTGCTGCCGTCTGCATCACCGCGTCCATGTCGAGGTCCAGCGGCTCTCGCTCGTTGATGAGGCGAGCGGACGGGTGGGCGAGGATGTCGATCGGGTACTTTTCCAGCGCGTGAACCAACTGCTCGGTCGGATTCGAGGGGAGACCGTGCATCCCCGCGACCACGAGGTCACACGCCTCATACCATTCCTCGGGGATCTCGAGCCCCGAGTCGGTGATTTCGGCCTCGACGCCGAGGAGGATCGTAACGTCCACATCCCCCTCATCGTTAATCTCGTCGACTACGACCCGTTGATTGTCGAATGTCTCCGAGTCGAGCGTACGTGGAATCGGTGCGTGTGGTCCGTGGTCGGTGATCAGGACATACTCGAGACCACGTTCGTCGGCGGCGTCGGCCATCTCGCGGACCGTATGTGATCCATCGGAGTAGTCGGTGTGCAACTGCAGATCTCCCCGAATATCCGTCGAATCCACCAGCTCCGGGAGTTCTCCGGCCGCCGCGGCGTCTACCTCGCTGGTGTCCTCACGGAGCTCTGGTGGGATCCAACTCAGATCGAGCGCGTCGTAAACGTCTTCTTCAGTCTCGCTCGCGAGCCGCTCTCCGACGCGCTGTCCGTTCTGTGGGTTGTCCGCCTCACTCACGTCGAAGAGACCGTACTCGTTGAGCTTCCACTCGCGGTCGATCGCTCGGTTCCGGAGTGTGATGTTGTGATCCTTCGACCCAGTGAAATAGACGAGAGCGGCGCCGTACTCGGACTGATCCACGATGCGAAGGTCCACCTGAAGGTCGCCGGAGACGACGACCGACGACTTCGTTTCGCCACGAGCGAGGACCTCGTGCACGTCGTCGTGGGTACAGAAGACTTCCATCGCCGACTCCGGGTCCGACGCGGTGCCCAGCACGTCGATGTCCCCGACCGTCGGCCGACGACGACGGAAGGAGCCGACCACGTCGACGCGACCGAACGCGTCGGACTCGGTCAGCAGTGCCTCGATGTCCTGTGCGATCGGGATCGCCCGTCCGAGCAGCATTCGTTCTTCTCCCGCCTTCGCCTGCTCGATATGGTCGAGGATGTTCTGTTGAGACTTCTCGCCGAACCCGCCGAGTTCGGCGATCTCACCCGCCTCCGCAGCACCTTCGAGGTCGTCCAGAGAGGTAATTCCGAGCTTCGTGTAGAGTTCCTTGGCGGTCTTCGGGCCGACCCCTTCGACGCGGGTGATGGCCTCGATGTCGATCGGAAGGTCCGCTTTGAGCTCCTCGTAGTACGACATCTCGCCCGTTTCCAGGTAGTCGGCGATCTTCTCGGCGATGGACTCGCCAACACCCTCGATCTCTTCCAGTTCTCCCCGTTCATGCACGTCCTCGACAGCTTCGGAGAGGGACTCGACGTTCCGGGCGGCGGTGCGGTACGCGCGTGGCTTGTACTCCACCTCCTGAATTTCGAGGAAATCTGCGATCTCTCTCAGTCGCGCCGCCACGTCCTGGTTCTTCACGTGGATACACTCCCGTGCCGACGATGTTCGACCTCGGTACACAATTAACCACATGCCGCCGCCTCCGTTCAACGAAATTGTAGTGCTCTCAGCACGTTCCCCTCACGTGTTCGGTTCGAGACATCCACACGTACTGCGGACGAACTTCTCGCTCGATGGGAACAATACCCTCCTGATATGCGTGTGTCTCTCTAACGTACTTAGTATGAGAGATCGTGACAGCCGAGTGTCTGAACGCTCCGAATCGACCTACGACTTCTGGAGCCGTCGGCACTACGTTATCGCGACCGTCGGCATCGCTGCCCTAAGCGGGTGCACTGGTGGGGGAGGCGGGGGGGAGGGAGAGACGGAGACGGCAGACCAGACCACCGAACCCACCAGAGAAGTAGAAGAAGACGAAGACGACGAAGAAGACGAAGACGACGAACATGAAGAACTGCCCGAGGGCGTCTCTCAAGAGGAGTTCGACCGTGGGCCGGTTCCAGATGTGTATGCGTCGGCCACGTCGATCGGGGGCGAGCGACGGAACCCCGATGCGTTGCTCACGAAGTCGGACGTCCAGTTCTCCGAGTACGACGAGGCGCTCGAGAACTCGGCACACCAGCCGGGTCGCTGTTGTGCGAACTGTCACGAGTACATTATCGACATGAACGGCGATGAGTTCGGGGCCTGTGTCGCAGTCGAAGGTTATATCGACGGTGCAGACTGGTGTACAGTCTGGGAGGAGTTGCCGGAGCCGAACGTTCCTGAGGGACTGTCCGAGGCGGAGTTACCGACGGCGGAGGTTCCGGAGGCGTATCGGACGGCGAGTTCACAGGGCGGCGAGGAGCGTGTCCCGGACGACCTGTTTACGCAGGAGGAGGTGATGCTGACGGAGTCCGTCGACGCCATCGCGGAGGGGACCGCGCCGCCGGGTCAGTCGTGCGGTAACTGTGCGGAGTTCATTCCGGATCAGAACGACGACTCGTGGGGTGCCTGCGCGAAGGTCGAAGGCTACGTCGCGGTCGAGGACTGGTGCACTGTGTGGGAACATATCACCGAAGAACTCTGAGATACCCCGATCCTATTCTCCGTTCAGTGGTCACTCCAGCCGCGGGCGGTATCATCCGACACCATCACCTACGCGGTCGAGGCCCAAGTAGACTGGTTCTCGAGAAGTGTGTCGACCGCTCACGTATAAATCGACGCGCTATTCTCACCGAATGGTGAGATCAGTAGGAATATTTGTAAAATGACAATTAAGTAGATAGTGGAGCCATGCCAGTAAGCAATCTCGCGGTCGACGTTGTCACGGCCAGTAGAGACACTTCGGTCAAAGAACTCGCGCAAACGATGCTGGACGAGGAACTCGGAGACGTCGTGATCGCGGCGGACGACAAGCCGGTTGGCATCGTCACCGACCGCGACATCGCCCTCGCAGTCGCCCGGTACGACGATTTGACCGAACTGACCGCCGAGGACGTCATGACGGCCGACCCGGTCACCATTCACGAGGATGCCACGGCAGTCGACCTCCCAGCAACGATGGCCGATGGGTTCGTCCGGCGGATCCCTGTCGTCGATGACGACGGGGTGCTTGTCGGTATCGCGACGCTCGACGACGTGGTCGCGACGACCGGCGAGATGTTGAAAGACGTCGCAACAGTCATCGAGGGACAGTCGCGCGAGTTCACGCCGGAATGATCGGTCACCGCTGATGGAGCCGGTAGTGCCGTCGGAAACGACAAGGCGGGGTCTCCGGGGAGAGAGCGCTTACACCGGAACGACCGGGACCTCTGCCTCTCGTAGGACGCGGTCAGTCACGGAACCCATGTGGGGGGCCCGGATTCCCGTGACACCGCGTTTGCCCATCACGATCAGGTCGATCTCCTGTTGGTCGGCGTACTCCAGAATCACCTCGTGAGGAACGCCGCGGAGGACCGAAGTCGTCGAGTCGATACCCCGTTCTGTGGCGTCTTCGACGGTGTCGTCGACGAGTTCCTCCGCTTCGTCCGCGATCTCATCGAGGTACGCTTCGTAACTGCTGAGTGCCGGTGTGGACCCGTATACCGTTTCGTCGACGACGAACAGAACGTGAAGCCGCGCGCCGTGTTCCTCTGCGAGATCTAATCCGTGTTCGACACCACGAGCGGCGTATTCGCTCCCGTCGGTTGGGACAAGGATGTTCTGATACATGCGCACCGATTCAGTGCGTACCGGTAAATCCGGCTAGCTGATTCTCGATGCGTTGGAACACCCTACCCATGGGGAACGTTCGGTGATAGGAGCGCGACAACCACGGTAGTACCCTTCGACAGAACGACTGTCGGAGCACGAGAGCCGATAAAGGTCAGAGCTTGGTATCGATGAGACGAATGTACGACCAGTCGACGCGTGTTCCCGGATCCCGTATCGATCGTCGACGCATGTGGGCGTATTCACGGAATCGAGGACGTGGTGGTATGGCTCCTCTGGTCGTGGTACCGGGTCTGCAGTCGTTTCCTCATGCTCTGAGAACAACTGTAGTGATTATGATGACTGGCGTGTAACCTTTCGAAGCGCGAACTCGAAGCTCGACCAAAGATAGATGACCCCTGACAAGCATCTCGGTGTCGACCTTTACGTCCGAGCCGACGCACCGATCGTGGATCGGAGAACGGTTGTCATCGAACGATTGGAACGACTCGAACGCCGAGAGCGGATAGACGAATACAGCGTTCAGCTCTGGCCACGTGCCATTAGTCTCGATCTCATGAGGAGGGTCGACGAAAGTCCGATCGTCGACGCCGTGCGGGAGTTCGAGACGTGGGCGGAGCAGTGTGATCGATACCTGAGTCCGTGTTTCGATGTGTCAACCACACACTCGATGATCACTGACGAATCGGACAGGCTGCTCGTCCTGCCGGTTCTCTGCGTGGCCGTATTCAGCGATGGCTCCCTCGTCGACGTGGCTCCGAGTAGTGACGGGGACTCCGTCCGGACGGTCGAGGATCTCCTCGCTGACGTTGCAGCGGGAACAGTTCCTACCTCAGAAGCCTTTTCGGGGGACATGCCCTCGGGTGCTGAACCTGATCAACGAGGACTGGCGGGGAACGCGAACCCGTTGAAGTCGAGTTCAGTCACGTCCGTGTTTCACCGACCCGAACGCGGCGAGTAGTGGTAGCCGTCTGGCGTTCTCCCCGCTCACACGAGGGACCTGCGCTCGGGAATCGGTCGTGGCACTTGTCACCGGATGTGCGCGTTCAGTCTGCCGTCCGGCCCCGATCAGTTTCAAGAGGTGCTCGAATATCCGGCTCTCCTACCACGTCGTGATGTAGAACACGATCAGTCCGATGGACGAGAGGAGTCCTGCGACGGCAGTGAGCGACACGCGGCCGATGTTGAGCGGCGTTCGAAACCCGCGCTCCGCGTGTGGGCGTGAAAATCGGAGTTTGAGCAACGCACCGTTGACGAGTACGAACACGAACAACAGCATGAGGTTGGC
Source organism: Salinigranum salinum (assembly GCF_009176545.1). GTDB lineage: Archaea > Halobacteriota > Halobacteria > Halobacteriales > Haloferacaceae > Salinigranum > Salinigranum salinum. Next base: position 2,061,447 of record NZ_VTOJ01000001.1, read on the forward strand.
TAACCCGGCCACCAATCCGATGTCGCCGAGAAAGACGAACGGGATCGTGAGCAGGCCGACGAGCGCGACGGCGTAATGCGGCGTTTGACGGGAGGGGTGGATCCGAGAGAGGACCTGTGGGAAGACGTGGTACTCCGACTTCGAGACCCCGTATAGAAGCCGCGACGTCGATATCTGGAGGATAAGCACGGTGTTCGTCGTCGAGAAGAGCGCGATAACGGCGAGGAGCGTCGACCCGAATGGTCCCCACCCTGCCAGGGCCACTTCGGCAAGTGGTGATGCGGAACGGCCGAGGACTCGCCAGTCGACGAGGGCGACGGCTGATAGCCCGACGAGTACGTACAGTACCGTGGTAATTCCGATCGAGAGAACGACCGCTCGTGGAATGGTTACCGTCGCGTCTTCCGTCTCTTCGGACAAGTTGACGATCGAACCGAATCCCAGGTAGGCGAAGAAGATCAGAAACGAGGCGTGAACGACGCCGAACAGCCCGTTCGGCGTGTGGGCCACCGCTGTGTTGCCCCACGAGCCACTTCCAATCCAGATGATGATGAGTAATCCGGCCACCTCGATTCCGGTGAAGACGACGTTTACTCGTGTAGATAGTTCTATGCCCCAGAAGTTGACGCAAGCCATACCCGCGATGAGTAGAACGGCAATGGGCACGGTCGGGAGAGAGACGAAGGCAGAGAGGTAGCCCGAAAAGGCCAACGCCACCGCCGCGGTCGAGATGACTCCCATGGAGAGCCGACCCACGGCCGTTAAATCGGAGACGACCTCTCGATTGAACGCTTCACGAACGTAGATGTAGTCCCCTTCGGCTTTCGGGAACAGCGAGGCGAGTTCGGCGTAGCTCAGCCCGGTCAGTGACGCGATCAGGGCTGCGAGGAGGAACGACACGACGATCGAACCACCAGTCACGCCAGTCGCCTCGCCGAGGATAGCATAGATGCCAGCCCCGAGGATCAGGCCGACACCGTAGACGACGGCCTCGACAAGCCCGAGTTCGCGGCGTAGCTCTGACATGAGCCGGCCTACTCACAGTCGATTCATAAAAGCACGTGCGCGGATCCGTCCTCGACTGGTTCACGAGGAAACGCCAAGGAAAGCGTCAACAGATGCTATAAATTCCGTATCGGGCTCACGACATCGTCCCTTCGATATCCAACTGTCCTTCGTCGGCTGTCTGTGCCTCTCGCCACCAGACGAGCTCGAACTCGATGCTCTGTTTGGCTTCGGTGTCACCCTCGGTCCAGTCCGATTCGCCTTCGAGTTTGAACGTGATCGGCTCTGTCGGATCGAGCGTCACGCGCTGGTTCCCGAGTTCGAGCGTCACGGGGCCGTCTTCGTCTAGTTGATCGGCTAGCCCGCGGAGATACGTGGCGACCTCGGTTCGGGTTTTCTGTTCCTCGGTTTCGAGTTCTCCCATACGACAATACTTGTCACACAACTGTATTATCCGGTTCGGTGAATCCCAGGCTTCGAGAACAACGCGACGATAGGATGTCGGGAAAACCGTTTCTGACTGCCGGACCGAACCTGACCTGTAGTTTGGAGTGGTCAGGGGTACCAGCGACGGGGCACCCACTCTTTTATCCTCGGAATACGCCGCGGCAGGGGATGTCGCCTTTCAGATGTGTTGCTGTAGTTGGTGGCGACCATCTCGCTCAGTACGCCATCAGATTCCAACCGAGTGAGAAGTGACGGTACGCATTCGTGACTGATTGAAGAATTGACAATTGAAGGGATCTACGAGAAGCTCGATAGAAGCGGAGGACACGTCCTCGGGTACGAAATTCGTGATCAGATCAGTGAAGAAGAGCTCCGAGAGATCCTCCACGAGATGGAGACGGTGATTCACGACTCGGGAGAGGTCCGGATCCTGGTGCATATACCGACGTTCCCGTCGTTCGAACTTAGTGCGTCGATGACGATCTCGGCTTCTGGTTCCACCACGGGGATGAACTCGAACGTTATGCCATCGTCGGCGACAACAGGCTCGTCAAGTGGGCGACTAAACTTGGCGACCGCATCACAGGCACCGAGATTCGGTATTTCGAGGGGAACGAGATCGACGATGCGTGGGAGTGGGTTGAACAAAACGAGTAGATCCCCTCATCAGTCTGCTTCCGAAGCTACCTGACCCAAGGGGAGAGTCTTTCAGTCCCTTCCCGAGAGGATGTCTTAGTCAATCCTCTTGGCACCGTTTTACCGGGGAAGTGGAGGGTGGTGGACACCGCGTTCAGTGATACATAGAGTCCTGCAGCTCGTCCAGTACTTGACCGCCGTGGTCAAACGTCCCTTCAGTCTCGAGCCCTGTTCCGGTGACCTCGACCGTTCCGTTCGCAAGCTCGTACTCACCGACTGTCATCCGGTTTTCCGTCAGCGTCCCCGTCTTGTCGGTACAAATGATAGTGGCTGAGCCGACCGTCTCGACGGAGGCAAGGTTGGTGACGAGCGCGTTGCGATCCGCCATTCGCCACATCTCTCTCGCTAGTACCAGCGTTGCGACGATGGGAAGCCCCTCAGGAACGGTTGCGATAGCCAGTGCGATCGCCGTCTCGATCATCAGGAACAGGTCCTGTCCCCTGATCCACCCCTCCTCCCTCGGGGAAAAACGGATGATAATGCGTACTATCGACGTACGTAATTCCGTCCGCGACGAACAGAAAGAGGACCGCCACGACGACTGTTACGATGATGGATTGCAGCCGGTCTGTCTGCCTGACGCCAACGATGTTCACGAGAAGCAGAAATCCTGCGAGGCCGAGCGCGATCGTCGAGAGAATAGATATGACTCGAGAATCGACAACATGGTTTTATATATTTGATATGTATTCGTTATTGTCATTCATACGCCCATTACTGAACTACACTGTCGTTCCGTGAGCTGCGACATGAATTTCGCCGAATCGTCTTCGTCAGTGGAAAGTAACCTACTGTAGGGATTACGTGCTTCCGTCATACCGCTCCGTTCGCACCGACTAATTCGATGCCCCAGCCTCTTGTTTCCCTGTAACTTCATCGGGGGTAAGTCGGAAGAATCGGAAATCCAATGTAAGTGGATGACTGTCGTACACGTCCACGAACGGGATGGTTATTCGCTCCATCGCCTCGGCGACAGATGGATCGAGTGCCGATTTCGTAATTTCTTCCAGTCTCCCCGTGGCGATGACGCTTCGCCAGCCACTGTCCGTCTGGTCGTGCGTGACGAACGAGATTACTCTATCTTCGTCTACGATATCTGCCTTCCCAGCGTCGTCGGGCCCAACGGCGAACCGAAAGTAGAAATTCCCGGTCTCTGCGTCATAACCGTACGACACCGGACGGGAATACGGCGGGTCATCGCCCGGAGTATCGAACGAGATTATGCCCGTTCCACCGCGGCCCAAAAATTCGCTCCGTTCGTCCTCGCTCATCCGTACCGAGCGGACGTCTGCCATGCGAGCACTTCGAGACGGGAGGTCAAAAATTGTGGCTCTTCACTGTACTGCGAACCCCGTGTGGCGCGAGCTGATGAGCCACGTCGACGGGCCGCTGGCGATGACTTCAGCAAACCGCTCGGGGACGGTCGGCGAGGGGACCCTTATCGATCTCGAGACGGCGCGAGCGCACGTCGGTGACCGGGTCGACATCATTCTCGCCGTCGACCCGCCCGAGGGGGCGACCCAGGCCACGACGATCGTCGACATAGCGAACGGCCCGCGTGTGTACCGTGAGGGCGACCTCACCGCCGCCGATCTGAACGCCGCCGTCGATGTCCTCTGAAGCGGCCGTTCACGAGCCACCGACGGAGCGTCCGGTGGGAGACGAGCGAGCCGAGCGCTCACTGACGGAACGACACTGGAACGATGTCCTCCCCGGCCGTGTAGTAGGCATCGGTGAGCTCTGACTGATCGGCGTACGATTGCCGGGGGATCGTTCGACACCGCACCGGGACGGACAGTGGTGACGTCTCGAAGGGGTACGGGTCGATTCGGACGGTGGTATCGTCGACCGGATCGAGTGTGAGTTCCACGTCGGCGTCCGGTCCGGAGGGGACGGGCGTGATCGACTCGGCCGTCAACTCCTCGTTGAGACAACAGTACAGCGAAAGGCGATCCCACGCCTGTAGGAGTTTGTACTGTTGCCAGAGGGCAACCGGTTCCCGGTCAAGCTGCCCGGTTTCGTGTACCGTGCGTAGTGAACGGGCGGTCGACTCCCCGACGTGATCGCCGTACTGTTCGGAGTCGCGCATCTCAGCGACGAGCTGTCGCTGGCGTCGTTCCTCGTCGGCGACAAAGTCCGCGTATTCGTCGGTGAACGAGGGGAGTTCCGGTTGCGTCCCGTAGCGCTGGCGCCGGACACCGGCACCGTGCATCGACACCAGTAGCCCGGCGTACCGGTCGATCGAGACTGCGTTGTCGATCCCGCGGTCGTAGAAGGTCGTCCACTCGGATTTGGCCACCCCGAGCAGATTGACCGGTTCGCCGTCACGGAGTTCTGGAGCGAGATCCCACTCCCACCAGCCGTTGTCGTGCGTGTAGGCGGCGGTGATGGTAGGCACACGGGGAGGTGGTACGTCGAACGTGTCGTTACCCCAGTGGTCGGCGATCCGCCCGACCTGGTTGGCGTGTTCGGTCTGGCCGATGATCCGATACTGATCCGCGTCGGCGACGATGAGCATACGTATGCACCGTCTCTGGCGGACCAAAAACCTACATCGCTCAGACGTCTCCTGTTGAGGTCAGGCCGGCCGCCTCTCTCGGATGTGGCCGCCGGCACAATTAATCCGAAAGTCAGTGATTGCGGTCGTATGCGTGCGATTCAATAACAGTAAGCACGCTCGGTCCTCCTGTCTCGTGACGACGAGGTCGCTCGCCCGGAGCCGGGGTGTACCGACATGCCTGTCGAGACCGGGGCAGCGAGTGTCAATCCGGTCGATGTGAGCTTCCGTGAGGGAGCGTACCCGACGGATCTGCCGGCAACAGCGGGCCTCGACGTCGCCGGCGTCGTAATCGTAGCTGTTGCCCACCGAACCGACAGTGTTCTGCTCGCGATGGTTGCCGGTGTCGGCGTGTTGCTGACCGTCCGCCGCGCCCCGCTCTGAACGGGGGCTTCCTGTACCAGATGGGCCTCGATAAACCTGCTACGAAACGGCGTGCCTGAACCATTTCACTCCCCATGTCCTACGATACAATCGAACAATCATGCCTGACACATCACTCGAAGGGAGCCACACATGAGCAACGACCTTCACCTCGGTCTGGAAGGGATCGCCGTCGCGGAGACACGACTCAGCCACATCGACGGCGAGACAGGGACGCTCCTGATCGGCGGGTACCCGGTCGAGGAGCTCGCGAACGAGGCAACGTACGAGGAGAGCGTCTATCTACTGTTGCACGGCCACGCGCCTACCGCATCGGAACTCGAGGACTTCCGCGAGACCCTGGCCACCCATCGCGAGCTGACCGACGAGGTGCACGCACTGCTTCGAGCGGCTGCCGCCGCGGACCTGCCCGCGATGGACGCCCTTCGGATGGGTGTGGCGGCGGCGAATCTGGGTGTCGACCTCGACGGTCCCCACGCCGAAGCCTGCCGAGTCATCGCCTGCTTCCCGACTATCGTCGCCGCGTACTGGCGCTACCGACAGGGCGAGGACCCCGTTGCGCCGCGAGGAGACCTGCGTCACGCCGCGAACTACCTGTACATGCTGACCGGCGAGAAACCAACCGACGCCGCCGTCCGGGGACTGGAGACGTACCTCAACACCGTCGTCGACCACGGCCTGAACGCCTCGACGTTCAGCGCCCGCGTCGTGGTGTCGACGGAATCGGATCTCGTTTCCGCCGCGACGGCAGCCGTCGGCACACTGAAAGGGCCACTTCACGGCGGCGCCCCGGGTCCGGTACTGGAGATGCTCCGCGAGGTTCACGCCTCGGGCGACCCGGAGCAATACGTCCGTGAGGCGCTCGACGCTGGCGAACGGTTGATGGGATTCGGGCACCGCGTCTACCGCGTCCGCGACCCCCGCGCGGCGGTGTTGGAGACCGCCGCCGAACGGTTCTTCGAGGCCGGCGGCGACGCCGCGTTTTTCGAGACGGCCCGTCGGTTCGAGGACGTCGCCACCGAACTGCTCGCCGAAGACAAGCCCGACCGCCGGCTGGAAACCAACGTGGAGTTCTACACCGCGATGCTGCTCGACGGCGTCGGCGTCCCGAAGGAACTGTTCACGGTCACCTTCGCGGTCTCACGCGTCGGTGGCTGGCTGGCCCACGCGCTTGAGCAGCGAGCCGACAACCGACTTATCCGACCTATCTCCCGCTACGTCGGCGATGAACGGCGCTTGTGGCCACCACTCGACGAGCGATAGGCATCCCTGATTCCGGACGGGTTTCTCCAAACCCCGCCTTTCGTCCGACCGTTCACGGTCCGGTTTCGCTCTGAAAACCTGATTTATAGTAGAATATCTGAAATATTTCAGACGCAAACTCGTCCTTCTTCTCAGAACGAGGCCATCAGACGATAGGCGATTCTTGGCGGTCGAAAGCATCCACTGGATGACCGGATCCCGGAAAGTGATCGGAGAACGTCGCTCCTATAGACGACGGACAGAGGAAACGTCCGTCTTGCAGTGGCTGACGGTTGGAATAACTCTCGTGGCACTGGTCGGAATACCTCTTGGCATCCTCGGAGTGGGGACGTCCGGTTTGCACTCTCCGTTCCCAACTACTATGCTCGCCTTGTTCGCGATGCTCCAAGCTCTCTTCCTTGGACTGGGATCACTGCTCGTTATGGTCGGCAGCACGTGACCGATCGAGGACAAGCAAGGGTCACACTATCGGTTCACACCACGGATTGGCTCCGATACGCAGCAAAAGTATTTGTAGATTCACATTACCTCGCGTCTCTCTGGTTGAGTGTATATTTTAGGGGTCAGATCGCCTCTAGTGCTCTATTCCAGCGCCAGCAACGGAGATAAGCATTCCAGTTTACCACGCGAAACCTGGTATCGTCTACTTTGCCTGAAATATAATTCCCGCGAGGCTGTATTCTTTCTCGTGCCGATGTCATCGAACGACATCCGATACGCGACGGTCGGACACGTGCGGACGAACAATCACCCGTCCATCCTCGGTTCGACGGGAGGTGATGCCTGATGGTGTTCTCCTCAACGCTGTCCGAGACGGCGTTCCTGCTCAGTCGAGTGCTATTTGCATTCGTCATCGGCTACCTCGCGCTGGGAAATCTGCTCGACCTCGAATCGGCAGTCGGGTACGCACAGAGCAAGGGTGCGCCGCTCGCGTCGGTTAGCGTTCCGCTGGGAAGTTTCGGACTGATCGTCGGCGCGCTCGGGGTCCTCACCGGCGTCTATCCCGCACCCGGGACGCTGGCGGTGATCGCCTTCCTCCTCCCGATCACGGTCATCATGCACGACTTCTGGACTATGGAGGGCCAGGCCAGACAGAACGAACAGATCCACTTCCTGAAGAACGTCGGCCTGATCGGGACCGCGCTGGTCTTCCTCGCTCTCTCGACGGTTACATGGCCGCTGGCAGTCGGTGTGGGGCTCTGATACTCGATGGGAGCAACCGAGACATCGACGAGTTTCGAGACGAACGTCGGTGTTCCATGGCGCTCGCCGGTACTGGTCGCCATCCTCGCGGCCACGCTGATGACCCCGATGGACGTCCCACTGATCAGCCCGGTCCTCCCGGAGATCGGGATCTTGTTCGGTGTTTCTGCGTCGCGGGCCGGGCTGTTCATCACGCTGTACGCCCTCCCGGGTATCTTGCTGGCACCGTTCATCGGTGCACTCGCCGATCGCATCGGCCGACGATACGTCCTCTCGGGGTGTCTCGTCGTCTTCGGCCTTGCTGGAACGGCAATCGCGTTCACGAGCGACTTCGCCGTGGCGGTTGGCCTGCGTGTCGTCCAGGGATTCGCCGCGGGGAGCATCCTCTCCGCGCTGGCGATGACCGTCGTCGGCGATCGGTACGAGGGTGCCCAGCACGATTCGGTGATGGGTGTCACCTCGGCGATGCTCTCGCTGGGTACAGCTCTCTACCCTGTGATCGGCGGCTACCTCGCTGCACGTGCCTGGAACGCACCGTTCCTGATGTACGCCCTCGCGCTGCCGGTCGCAGGACTGGTCTTCCTCACGTTAGATGATCACGACTCGTCGTCCGCCGCGAGCGACCGTGGCTACGTGCGGGAGGCAGTGCGGACCGTCCCGACCGGTCGGGCAGTCGCTCTCTACGGAATCATGTTCGTCTCGTTCACCCTCCTGTTCGGCGGACTGTACACGGTCCCCCCGTTCTACCTCACCGAGACGTTCGGCTTCACGGCCACTACCGTCGGACTCGTAACCAGCACTGTTCTGCTCGTGACGGGGATCGTCTCGACGCAGAACGGAAAGTTAGCCGTGCGTGCGTCGACGACTACCCTGCTCGCAATAGGCTTCGCCTGCTACGCTGTTGGCCTCCTCGGTGTTGCTCTCGCAAACGCGCTTCCGCTCCTCGTCGGCAGCCTGCTCGTGTTCGGCGTCGGGAGTGGGCTGATCACGCCCACACTGTTCGCAGGCGTCAGCGCGCTCGCGCCCGACCATGTCCGCGCCGGGGTGATGAGCCTCCAGACGACGACGATCTCAGACGGTAACAACGCAGTCCGATTCCTGTTCTTTGTTCCAGGGTAAACAGCCGGTCTCAGACGTCACGTTTCTTGTTGACGACGTCCACTACCCGAAACTGTTTGATCGATTGGGCCTCTGACCTCGAGTGTATCACTACGGAACTCAAAAACACTATGAAATATATTTTATACGATAGGATGGCAAACATATAATTTGAAGTATAATTTCAAACGATGACTCGTCGAGGCCTCGAGCGACTTCGGCTTCGAGGTCGTCGGCCTCGTCGTTGGTGAGGAAGCCCACGGCTTGAGCCGTCCTCAGAGCCCGAGATGTGTACGGAGTCGAGAGACGAGTCCACCCTGCAGGTCGAACACCCGTTCCATCTCTTCATCAGAGAGCTCGAAGTCGAAGATGTCGACATTCTCCTCGATATGTGCTGGACTCGATGCCTTGGGAACCGCGGCGACCATCTCCTGCTGAAGCAGCCATCGAATGGCGACCTGCGCGGCCGTCTTCTCGTACGTAGCTCCGATCGCTTCGAGCGTCTCGTTCCCGACAACGCGTCCCTTGCCCAGAGGGCTGTACGCGGTCAGAATCACTCCGTTCCCGATGCAAAACTCGAGGAGGTCTGACTGGCTCTTGAACGGGTGGTACTCGACCTGGTTCGTCAGGATCGGGGTGTCCGAGGCAGCCATCGCCTGTCGAAGCTGCTCGACGGAGAAGTTGCTGACGCCGATGTGGCCGACGGTGCCCGTCTCCTGGAGTTCGTTCATCGCGTTGATCGACTCTTCGATCGGTACGCTGCGACTCGGTGCGTGGATGAGTAAGAGGTCGATCTCGGTGCCCAACCGCTGTGCACTCTCCTCGACTGAACGCAGGACGTCGTCGTGGGCCAGGTTCTTGCGGAGGATCTTCGTGACGAGAAAGACGTCCTCTCGCGGCACGTCTGACTCAGCAATCGCGCGTCCGACCGACTCCTCGTTGTTGTACATCTGTGCCGTATCGACGTGTCGATAGCCGACCTCGAGGGCGTGTTCGACGGCGGTTCGGCAGGTCTCACCTTTCATCGGCCACGTCCCGAAGCCGAGCGCCGGGACGTCCACCCCTGCGGCGGTGACGTGTTCCATATGCAACACCAATGGCCTGGTGCAAGAAGAGAGTATGCAGGCGACTGGTGCTGGTCGGTGAGTTCGATCGTTAGGTTTGGATTCGGGTATCATATCCGCCGCGCGGGCGTGTGGTCATAGCTCACGAAGCTCGGGAGCCGGATCCGAGAGATCCTCATCATCGACGTCGCGACGAGACGTCCACCTTGCGGTCCCCTCGGCGTTCGAGTTCGCGTAGCCCCCGTTGTTCGCGTCGATCTCATGCTCTTCGACGAGCACATCCTGGGGGAATGTCGACGAGACTACCCGTCCGTCCGTGATGATCGCGCCGTGGTCGTCCTGCTTCAACCCCACAAGGGTTCGTCTGAAACTATTCTTATCTACGAGATATTCATTTTTGAAGTCATAAGGGCCAGGGGCCGATTGATCTTATGTAACAAAGAGTGTCTCGACGCGCGAAAGTTACATAAGCCAGTCACGGTTTGCCGACGTACTTCGATGTGAGTTTCCCGTCCTTGCGGTAGTAACGGTAGAGGTACGGCCCGTGGCCCTGGCCGTCGTTGCAGGTGCAGTCGGCACCGCACTTCACGCGCTCCTTGACTAGCGTCCCTTTGCCCTCATCGTCCTCGTCAACAGGTTCGGCATCGTCGGGGAGATCGGCTTCGTCGACGGGCTGGCTCCGGTGCTCCATCAACCGATCAACGTATGCACGGACGTCCTTGAGCGTCTCGGTGTCCTGCTTTGGAAGCCCTTCAGCGAGATACTTTGGGAGCGAATCAGGCGGGGGCGGCGTATCGGTCATTGATCTTGCCTTATGTAACACAAAGTTCCCCCCCCTTCACATAGACTTTTACATAAGGTAGAGAAGACTGATTCACGCAAGTGTCTTCGTCGGATGACAAGAGTCTCTTGCAACACTGGCAGAAACCTCGAGAGTCCGACCGTGGCAGCTCACCGAACTCCGATGTATCCAGCTGCTTCCTCGGCAATCGTCTCAGTCGTCGCGTCAACGAGACGGCCCTCTTCGTGCTGGATATCGGCGTGCCGGATAGTCGCGATGGTCCACGGGTTCACGTAGCTGTCACGCGGCAACCCACCAGACGTGAAATCATCGTCAGTCAGCGGAATTGCAACTGCACGACGAGTCGTCGTGATGGCGGCATACAGTGCTTCTTCGTCGCTGAACGGGTGGATGTCGTCGCTGAGGCAGACGTACGGACGGTAATCGTAATCAGCGAACAGGTCAGGGCCTTTCACCACGGCGCCGCGGTCGTACAAGACCGGTCACTCCTCTCCGTAGTAGTCGTCGTTCGTCGAGGCCGAACTAGCCTGTGTCTGCGCCGCGTACGACGCGAGGCGGTCGTCTTCTCCAATCGCCCAGTACCGTCCCCTGTGACGAATGAGTCCGCGATCCTCGAGGCGCGACAGGACGGCGCCGACACTCCCGCGGTTGATGTCGGTCGCCTCGTGGATCTCTGTCTGGGTGAACGCCTTATCGTTGTGCTCGGCGAGGAACTGCAGAATCTGGTAGGGCTGCGTGCCCTCCTGGAGGTCGAGGACCTCGGTTGGTTCCTCGTCGAATCGGTCGATGTTAATTGGCATGTGTAATATATTGTAATAGACTGCAATAAGTACGTCGCTGACAGAGGGGCTGGGCCGTGATCGTGGCGGACAACTTGGGCCAAGTCAAACTAATAGCCCTGGTCAGCGAGGCTACCGTGACCGGGGGGAATTCAAATGGTTAACAAAAGTCTTCAAATTTTCAATGACGTGTTTATTGAGGACGGATAGAACTGCCGTGATGGATACAACGCGCGAGTCGTCCAACACCGCTGTCCAAGGACGTCAGAAAGTCGACCCGCCACGCCGTCGAGGGACCACCCGACTGTCCGAGGTCGCTCGCTCGCCGGCCGCGGACTGACCGGCGCTCCCGAGCCTCACGTCGGTCGGCCCAAATTCTCGCCGGGTGACCGGTTCGGCCGTTCGACTCGACGACCAGCGAGGAGCTGGTCCCGCGTGTCGACGGGAACGCCAACCGAAGGTCAGTCGTCGGCGGGAGGAGCCTCGGCCTCGGCCTGCCCCTGCCAGAGATTCGCGTACGTCCCTCCGCTCGCGACCAGTTCCTCGTGTGCCCCCTGCTCGACGATACGACCCTGATCCATCACGACGATCTCATCGGCGCTCCGAATCGTCGAGAGCCGGTGGGCGATGATGAATGCGGTCCGCTCCTCGACCAACCGTTCGAGACTCTCCTGGATCAGCTCCTCGGTCTCCGTGTCGACGTCGGAGGTAGCCTCGTCGAAGACGATAATCTCGGGGTCGTTGAGCAGTGCCCGGGCGATGGCGAGGCGCTGGCGTTGGCCGCCCGAGAGCTTGATGCCCCGCTCGCCAACCTGGGTGTCGTAGCCGCCGGGCAGTTCCGCGATGAACTCGTCGGCCGCGGCGGCCTCGGCCGCCCGCTTGACCCGGCCCCGGGCGCTCCCGTCGTCGGCGCCCGACCACTCGGCCTCGAGGGTCTCGCGGTCGCCATAGGCGATGTTCTCCGCGACAGTTCCCGAGAACAGGTACGGATTCTGCTCGACGATGGCGATGGCGTCGCGTAACGACTGGAGGTCGTAGTCCCGGACGTCGGTCCCGTCGACTCGGACTGTCCCCTCGTCGACGTCGTGGAACCGGGGAATGAGCTTCAGGAGCGTCGATTTGCCAGCCCCGGTCGCCCCGGCAAGCCCGATGGTCGTCCCCGCGGAAACGTTGAGCGAGATGTCGCGGAGGACAGGCTCGCGGTCCCCGTAGGCGAAGGTGACGTCCTCGAAGGTGACGTCCCCGTCGACCGTCTCGGGGACGTGTGCCGGGTCGGGGCTGGTGATGATGGGCTTGCGGCCGAGCAGCCCAAACACGCGCTCGGCACTGGACTTCGCGAGCTGGTACTTGTTCGCCGACTTACCGACCCGACGCATCGGCGAGTAGAGCCGCCGCAACAGGAGGAAAAAGAGTGCGAACCCACCGAGGGTGAGCGCCCCTGCCTCGCCGGGGATGCCGGTGATGATGTCGGTCCCACCGATGTAGAGGACGAGGACGAACACGACGCCAGTCAGCAGCCGGAGGGTGGCGAAGAACCCGCGTCGGATTCGCAGCGCCGCGACCTTCTCGTCGTGGTAGGCCTCGCTCTGCTCGGCGACCCGACCGTGCTCGAAGCCGTAGCGGTCGAACGCCTTGATCACCGCGGCGCCGCCGAGGTTGTTCTCGAGTCGCGTGTTCAGCCGGGCGACGGTCTCGCGGATCGACTTGTATCGAGGCTCGATCCAGGTGAGAAACTGGCCGCTGGCCAGCCCGATGATTGGGACCGGTGCCAGCGCGATGAGCGCCAGCTTGGGCGAGTACGTCCAGAGGATGATGGCGATACCGCCGACCGTCGCGACCACCCGGATGAGCTGTCGGAACTCCGTGTTGAGGAACTGCTCGAGGCGGTTGATGTCGCTGTTGAGGATCGACATCATCCCGCCGGTCTGGTGGTTGGCGAAGAAGTCCATCGAGAGCCGCTGGAGATGGTCGTACGTGTCGTTCCGAAGATCACGCTGGACCTTCTGGGCGGTCGCTTGGAGTAGATAGCGGGAGGCAAAGCGGGCGACCGACCGGACCAGGTACGCGAGGACCGCGATGAGGACGAGCTGTTCGAGCAGCGCGAGGCGGGCCGCCTCGCCGGTGATCTCACCCGGCGGGAGCAAGCCCACGTCGGTCAACAGTCCCGCGTCGGCCGAGCCACGGATCGCCCGGTCGATGGCGGCCGCGACGACAATCGGCGGGACGAGTCGAGCGAACCGGGTGAGGAACGCCGCGAGCACGCCGAGCGTGAGGGTGGGCCAGTAGCGTTTGGCGTAGCCGAGCAGGCTCACCATCGGGTGGCCGTCGACGTTCTCCCGGACGTGTTTGAACCCACCGTGGTCGTCTGTCACTGTGCTCACTATCGGTCTCGTATACAAGTATCCGGTGACATGACACTGTTGAAACGCTCGGTCGCTGATAGTTTGTTGAAAACTTGCTGTATACACAGCGCATAGTCAGCAGTTCCGAGCGAATGATTGCCCGGCGTCCTGGTCACGGTTCGACGGGGGGACCTGTTCTGGCGTCTGCGTCCACGGTTCAGTCGGTTCAACCGGGGGACGGTGTCCACGTGAGACCATCGGTCATCGCTTTTGATCCACCGAGCGATGGCCGAGTACCCCGGCGAGTGGCCCACGAGTGCTTCGCGATGTTCCCGGAGACGGGCTACGAGTCCCAGATCGTCGCCTGCATCGAGAACACGGGGGGCATCGACGTGGCGGCGACAATCGACGAGGTCTCCGAACGCTACGACATGGCCTTCTCGAACGGGTACGGCTCGACGCTTGGTGAGCGGGCCTTCCGGAGCGGGCACATGGGCGAGCACGACGTCGAGAGCAGCAAGGCTCTGACCGAAGCCATCGAGGACGTGGCTGGGTTGTCGGTGCCCTCAGACCGTAATCACGATTCTTCCACGCACCGCGCCGGTCTTCAGATAGCGAAAGGCCTCTGAGACCGACTCAAGTGGGAATGTCCGGTCGACAGTCGGAGTGAGATCGCCCGACGCCAGGGCATCCGCCAGGAACCCCATGGCCTCGCCCTCCGCCGGCGTGGAGAAGTTCATTCCGGCGAGGTGCGGGTCCCAGTTCGACTTGAGTATCACCTCGATGGCCTGCGGAAGATAGCCCAAGTACCGACCACCTGTTGCGCCGAAGTGTTCGTGCGCGATGAGGAAGTACTGCCCATCGTCGGTGAGCGCACGCTTGCATCTCGAATACGAGAAGTTCCCGGCGATGTCGAATAACCGGTCGTACCGCTGGTCGCCTGCCGTGAAGTCCGTGGTCTCGTAGTCGATGAGGTGGTCGGCCCCGAGCGATTCCACGAAATCGAGCTTGTCGACACTGTCCACGCCGGTGACTTCCGCGCCGGCGCCCGCGGCCAGCTGGACGGCGATGGATCCGACCCCACCACCGGCTCCATTGACGAGTACGTGATGATCGGGCCCGACCTCGCCCAGGTGGTGGACGTAGTGGTAGGCGATGAGCCCAGCGTTCGGAACGGAGCCAGCCTCCACCAGAGTCACCTCCTCGGGCACGCCTGCGAGACGGTCGGCGGGCACAGTCGCGTACTCCGCGTATGTCCCGCCGTTAGCCAACAAGACACCGCCAATGTCTCCACCGAAGACCCGGTCCCCCGGCTCGAAGGTGGAGACGTCTGGCCCGACTGCCTTGACCTCTCCGGCGAGGTCCGTGCCGGGGACGGGGTTCTTGGGTTTGCGGAGCCCGGCCCCCAGGAGTCGGAGGACTGCAGGGCGGCCCTCGACAGCGTGCCAGACGTCGGGGTGAACCGAGGCGGCCGCGACGCGGACCAGGACCTCGTCGGGGTTGGGGGAGGGCTTGTCGATCTCGCGGAGTTCGAGGGCGTCCGGGGTGCCGTATCTGTCCTGGTAGACGGCGCGCATCACGCTGCCCGCCAATCCTGGGACTCAGCTGGCGGTTCGGCGAAGGCCCGCCCCACGACTGAATCACACGTATTGAACGG
Organism: Salinigranum salinum; assembly: GCF_009176545.1. Classification (GTDB taxonomy): domain Archaea; phylum Halobacteriota; class Halobacteria; order Halobacteriales; family Haloferacaceae; genus Salinigranum; species Salinigranum salinum. Next base: position 2,076,744 of record NZ_VTOJ01000001.1, read on the forward strand.
TAGGAAAATTCCTGTAACATCAATCGAGACGTTATCACTCACCTCCGTTTCGGAAAGCTGCTTTCCAACCTCTTTTTTAACATCTTTTATATAGATCTCTCTATCTACGTTCCTATCAACTATTGTCGCCCTATAATGAAGGATATCTAAATTTGTTGTGCTGGAATTCATTCTTGTGGTATCGGGATATAGTTCTAATCTGTTAAAAATTATTCTTGTCAAATCGAGTGATGGAAGAGCGAGCACTGGCAACCGAATAAACGCAGTTTCTGATGATGATCCCTGGCATGAGCTTCTATTCGTCGTTGCTGATCACGGCCGAAATCGGTATGCAGCATGAGCGCTGAAACATCACCGAATTTTGTTAGAACCGGCGTGCAAGATACAGAGCGCGTATCGATCACGGTGCGAGTCTGCCAGGGAATCGTTCTGCTGAATTCGTGTTTCGTATCCGCATGCCGTTACTGACAGGACTTCAGCACACGTGCTAAACTCATCCTCTATATCTTGCACGTCGATTTCAGCAAGTCAAAATTCCATTATGTTTGGAAGTATGAGAACTTCTGCTACTCACTGTCTCTGCGGTTATACTTCATTGATGTGATCGTAGATTCGCTCAGTCGTCTGTATCGAGCGGTGCCGAAGCCGGTTCCGGACGTCGTATAAGATGTTTCCTTCCTCAGCGTTCATCATCCGCCACGCGACACTATGCCGGAGCGCGTGGGGCGTCACGTCGGAGGCATCACCACGGCTCCCGTCGATTTTGAACGGACGAACCTCGGCTGCTTCGACGACCTTGTGAACCAGATCGCGAACGCCCTGGGTCGAGATCCGATCGGACGATCTCGAGGGGAAGAGCGCGGAGCTGTCCTTCCAGCGGTTCGTGAGATACGATCGGAGCAGTCGAGTGGTATCGCTCGCGAGTCCGAGCGTCTTCGGCGGGGGAGTGTTTTCGCTCGGGTAGTCCTTCTGGATGTGGGATGGGAGATAGAGCTTCGTGGTGCTATCTCGCAGGTAGTCGACGTCGAGGGCGACGAGTTCACCGACACGTAGCCCGGTATCGTACAGCAGCGCGATGATCGCCTCGTTCCGCTGCTGGAGATACTCGGCTCTGGTCTGGTAACACGCCGTGCGGAGGTCGTCGACCTGATCCGGACGAAGCAACACTTTCGCACGAATTTAGGAGTTTGCAGTTTCGGACGTGGTGTAGGGTGCTGTTTATAAACAGGATTACGCTCTGCCCACTTGAACTTAGGAGTCTGTATGTAGACTCCTAAATTCGAGTTCAGACAGCGGACACCTCTCCCCGAAGGAGGATTTCTCCAACGTGAGTTTTCACCTTTCAGATCAGTGTCGAGAGAGAGAGAGATATCAGAACCGATGTAATGTATTGATGAAATATTTTCTAATTGACGATAAATATACTTATTTGTCAAAGAAAAGTAAAATTTTAATTGCGGTAATCCCCTTATTCAATTCATGCGCATTGGTCGCATCCCACAGTTCATGATGATTGGCGTGGTCGTGATGAGTCTTATAATCGGAAGTGGTGTGATGTACACCCACCATTCAGCAGACACCACTTCGTCCATCGGGAAAGAATCCGTTGTCAGTATGCCAGTTCCCACTCTCACCTGTCCTCTTATTCTGTGTCCACCGACACCAGGAATGGAGTGGTTGTATGAACAAGTTGACCCGTGGGACGAAGAAGAGGCCGTGGCATGATTGACAGAGACCAATTGATGATAATTGCTGCTATCGTCGAATCGCACGTTAGGCGCGACGTCGGCGACGCTGTCCCGATTAGCGTGATCGGCACCGAATCGTTACCCCACACGGTAGACTCAACAGAGTCTGTGGGGTAACTCACGAGTCTGACGTAACCAATGTGACCGACCGAACCGGCCCACAGCGCGTTGAAACAAGGGGATCCACGGTCCGAGCCGCGGAAACGCGTCGCCAACCTCTTCAAGAAACAGAGATGGGTCTGCCCACTGAATCTTATTGAGACTCTCACACCCACGTCGTAACGCGATTTCAAATAACAAGGGACATTACGCACGCGAACACTCCTCTGCGTCCACTGCGTCCGCGCTGGCTGCTTCCTCTGCCCGGGACCTATCACTCGGCTCAGTAAGATTCGCGTCAGCCCAGTCGGGCTCCGTCCGCGAGAGATGGTGACGGAGTCGTGACGAGATGACGAGTCGGACGTCGACCACGTCAGCGAGCTCGTCGAGGACGTCGAGCGCTCGCTCTCCGGTCCGCGCGTCGTCGAGGGACGTCCACGCCGCGCCGTCGAGAAATCACCCGATGGCCGGTGGCTTCTCTCTCGTCAAGAGCAGCCGAAGCGGCCCGGCTCGGAGGCCGTCGAGACCCATGCCCTCGGGCACCTAGCCCGTACTGATCTCGGTCACGCACGTGTCACACCTATTGTAGTCTTGGGATTTCGGCATGAATGTCCCCACACCTCGACCGATTTCGATGAGCGGGGGAGTGAGAGTCAGTACGCGTGCTGGAGACAGTCACTACTGTACGTTCAAGACACTTGGTCGTCTGTGTAGGCGTAATGCCGTCGAGAGATGTCGTCACGGTCGGGAGTGCCGTCATCGATTACATCTATACACTCTCGAACCTGCCGGAACCCGACGGCGGTGCGTTCGTCCGAGACCACACGAGCGATGTGGGTGGTGTGGCAGCGAACGTCGCATCCGGAGTCGCTGAATTCGGGAACGAAACAGGGATCATCACACGGCTTGGCGCTGATGCCGCCGCTGAGATCACCGACGACTTACGTGCACGCGAGATCGATTGTACGCGGATTCGGTCTGGCTCCGAGGAGTCGTCGTACACGTTGATTCTCCGCGGACCGGGTGGAGAACGGATGATCATCGCAGGCGGGCAGAGCGTCCCGAACCTTCGGCTCGACGACCGTGATATCGCCTACGCCAGTGAGGCCGAGGTGGTCTTCACCAGTGCTTACGCTCCCGATGCGGTGGTCTCGAAACTCGTGACCGCGCGTGAACAGGGTGAGATTTCGACGCTCGTGTTCGACCTCGCTGGGCCGCTCCCGGAACTCGAAGGTCGGGGGACCACCCCATCGACCATCGACCGGCTGTTGTCTGTCGTGGACCTCTTCGTGGTCGGTGAGGTCGCTGCAGGATCGTATTTCGATGGTGGGGTCGAGGACGCTGTCGCTGCGCTGGCCCGACAGGGCGTCCCTCGGGCCGCAGTCACGCAGGGCGAGAACGGGGCGTTCCTTCTCGACGGTGACACAGTGACTGAGGTTCCTGCCTTCGACGTGGACGCTGAAGATACGACCGGTGCTGGCGACGCCTTCACCGCGGGACTGATTCATCGCTGGTTGCTCGATACCGATTCGGTTCGAGAAGCAGGGCAGTTCGCCGCTGCTGCGGCAGCACTCACCTGCACGACGGAACACGCCCGTGGTCACCTCCCAACTGAGGCCGATGTGCGAGCGTTCCTCGCGAACCACTGAGGAACGGACTCGACGAGACGCTCGCCTGGCGCTTCATCGATGGGATTGGTCGTCTCTGTCTCGTGTCTGCAGACGTTCCGACGATTGCGCCATCGGCAATCGAAAGCTAGCCGGGTGCTGAGTTGAGTGCTGATCCACGTGACGTACCGTTGCCGATCAGAAACGATGTCGGTCGACACGTGCGCTGAAGACCGCACCGAGCGCCCAAACCACAACAGCCACCCGCCAACAGAACACAGGCCGGCATCACTTTGTAACGTTAGACGCAGTCAGAACTGTGTCTCGACGCGACGTACTCTCCGCACTCACGCTCTCGATACTCGTCTTCCTCGCGGGGTGTACGGCTGGCGTCTCTCCATCGGATCCGTCGACAGAACCGACTGGCTCTGGGACACTCGAACAGGGCGTTACCGTCACGGTCGTAGAGGTCACTGACGGCGACACGATTGACGTTCGCTTCGACGACGGTCGAGAGGAGACGATTCGACTGCTCGGCGTCGACACGCCCGAGGTTCACGCCGAGAACGCACCAGGGGAGTGGGAGACGATTCCCGACACGCAGGCCGGCCGAGACTGGCTCCGACAGTGAGGCTCGAAGGCCAGCGACTTCGCGAGGAGCGATTTGGACGGGGAGCGGGTCGACATCCGCGTCGACCCCGACGCGGACCGCCGCGGTGGCTACGGCCGCCTCCTGGTGTATCTCTCCACGGCCGACAGTGAGCATTCGTTTAACCGCCGACTGCTCGAGCGTGGATACGCCCGCCTATACGAGTCGTCGTTCTCGATGCGCGACGCGTTCGCCGCAGCTGAAGCGGACGCTCGTGAGGCCGGGACCGGTGTCTGGGGGTTCGACGATGGGGCCAAAAGGCAACCGACAGCGAGCGGGCAGGAGTCACCGCTCGAACTCGTCGAAATCCACGCCGACGCGGCCGGGAACGACAACGAGAACCTGGATGACGAGTACCTCGTCTTCGAGAACACTGGGTCCGAGCCGGTCGACATCTCCGGCTGGACGATCTCCGATGCGGCAGGACACACGTACACCGTGCCGGACGGTGTCGCGGTTGCGGCCGGTGCACGGATCCGCCTGGTGACTGGCTCGGGGACGGACACAGCGACGACCCTCTACTGGGGTAAGGACTAGGCGCTCTGGAACAACGATGGCGATACAGTGATCGTGCGGACCGCGAGTGGAGAGACGGTGCTGCGGCGGTTGTACTGACTCGAACGCGGAGAAGTGCGACTCAGGGAGAGTGCTGGTCATCCGGGTAAGCCTCAGCACGACTCCGTGGTCTGAAACACTCCCCGCAGGGGAGTGAGTCGAGCGACTCACAGGTCTCACACGTGCTCGGATCGGTCGGAGCGGTCGGAGACGAGTTATCATCGGGATCGACCCTCGAATCCCTCTGCAAGGTGCCAGTTGGCAACCAGGAGTATCCCCCGTCAGCGACGGCTCGTGCCCGTGAGACTATCTCGAGTAGTGGTCGTCGAATCGCGACCGCAACGCGGTGCTTGCACGCGCCCTCGAATCGGGCATCCGCAGGGCAGGTACACGCGACTGGCACGCCGTCTTCGACCGTCACGCGATACTCGTGATTTTCGGGATCAGCGTAGCTCTCGTTTCGAACGAGGAGGCCCTCAGGAACGAGACTGAACTCGAACGCTTCGTACTGTGCACGCTTTCTGATGCGACTCGTGAACTCGAGGTGCGACAAGGGATGTTGTCTAAGTCTCCGATGGGACATCGGTATCACCGCGAGAGGCCACACCGCGACCAGCCGAACGCACGGAGGCTGGGTCTCGTTGTGACGCCCCGCACCCCTGCGGGGCTGATAAACTCTCCCGCGAAGGCGACCGTTGGAACATCCTTAACGAGGGGCCGAATCAGGTGCTTCGGAAACGGTGGAGATCTCCCCGATTCGAACCGTTCAGGAGGTCAAAACTCAAGCCTTGACGGATTTATCGTATTATTAGTTAGTTGACATCTAGCACCCCTTCAGTATTGGACTGAATAGGTGGACAGCAGCTCGTGGTGGGAGTTATTTATCAGATTCATTGCTCTCGGAGGGTTCGAGTCGGACACGTTTCACGCCACCGAGTCGGTCGTACGCTCCATCACTGGAGATGATGCTCCCCCCGGAGAGCGCGGCGTGGAACGCGTCGAACGTGTGCAGTCCGTCCTCGATGTTCTCCGACGCCTGATACACGACATCGGGATCGCCGTGGTACGTCGCCAGTTCGAGTATCGCCGTCACGGCTCGCTCACGGTCGAACGCGAACCGCTCCTCGATGAGAAACAGTTCGACGAACGTCACTAGCGAGACGTCGAGTTCGCCTTCGTATTCGTCAAGCAGCTGTTCAGCACGGTCGGATAACCAATCGTCGTTCTTCAGGAGCGCCAGCCAGAAGTCGAGATCAGCGTACATGCTCGCCAGTCTGTTCGCGTGCTTCCTCACGGGCTGCGTCTTCGAGAGCTCCCAGGGAGGCCTCACGCAGCTCGTCAGAGGCCGCGGCTCGGAGCTCCGCCAGTGGGTCATCGGGGATCGGAACCAGTTTGATTCCGCTGTCGAGTTCGACGAGCCGGAACTCCTCACCGTACCGTTCACGGACGTCCTTCGGTATCGTCAGTCGGCCGCGTTCGTCTGTCTGAACTTCTCCACCCATACGTGTTCAAAGAGATGGGTACAGTTAACTGTTATTCCCACTAATCTCTCAGATATGGGTTTATTGTGGCTGTTTTGGGCAGTGGTCGCCGAATCGCGACCGCAATGCAGTGCTGGCATGCTTCCTCAAGTTGCGCCAAGAGAGCGTTGTCTGAGTCTCCGATGAGACATCGGTATCACCACGACCAGCCGAACGCACGGTGGCTGGGTCTCGATGTGACGGCCCGCACCCCTGCGGGGCTGATAAACTCTCCCGCAAAGGCGACCGCTTAATCATACCGGAAGACGGTCCGAACGGGGATGTTCGGAAACATCGGAAATCTCTCCAGTTCGATACTTTCGGGAGCACAACCGGGTCATTACCCGGGGATCAATCCAGTGGACATCGACGAGTGTCGCTGCTCCGATTTCGAGAGGGAGGGTCAGGCCAGCCTCGGATGTGTGTACCCGGCAGAGAGCGCGGTAATTACAGGCCCGAATCGAGAATTCAGACGGGGTCCATGCAGTCTGACTCCGGTTACTCGTGCCAGAACTCACCCGTATTCCAGATGGTCACCCCATAGTGTGCGGTGAAATCGGCCACCGAGACATCGAAGACCTCCTCGGTCACCAGGTCGAACAACGTCAGGTGTTCAGTTTGTCGGCTGTCGGAGGTCTCCTCCACCAGTTCTCGTGACCCATCAGGGGAAGCGGCGACGTCTCGGGCGACATCAGAATCGAGTCCTCGATCTATTCGTTCGGCGTTCTCACCATCTTCAGCCGAAGGCTCGTCGTCCACCACTGGTTCGGGCGGCAGTTCGAGGACGTACATCGCGACAAACGACCGAGCCTCGTCGAGGGAAGGGAATCCGTCAGGAGGGGTGCCACGAGCGAGGTGGTCGGCGGTCAGTGAATCAACACGGGTGAGGTACTGACCGGGGTAGACAGTCGAGCTGAGTTCAGCGGACAGGTCCACATCAGGCTCAAGATGGAGACCAGTACCGCTGTCCTCCCGCGGCTCGGGATATCCGGCCGTGGAATACCGGTGTTTGTCGTAGATCGTGTCACGTTTCGATCGCGGGTTGATCGACGCATCGTCTAACAGCTCCCCGTCAGGCCCCTTGAGCGACACCCAGAACTGATCACCATCTCCCGTCATCTCGAAAGAGATGCCCGGGCGCACGTCTTCGATGACCAAGTAGAGGTCGTCATCGCTACCGTAGTTCTCCAAGTGGGGACACATGGCGGGACCTCTGACGGGAGATGGGATAACCGTAGTGCCGCCTCCCCTCCGCTCGTGTCGGTCGGATTTCAGGGCGACGACGACGACAGAATTGCCCGCCGCGGTTGTGATACCCGGTGTAGGCCCCGACAGTGAGACCGGGTTCCCCCAACGGGAGCCCTCCTCAACCCTGAGTTCGGCCGACGCCTCAGGTTGCGGATCGTGGCTAATAAAAACACGGATTGTGACGGAAAAAGAACTGATCAACTCTCACTAGTAATTGCCTCAGCCAACCACACCCATATTAAAAACACGGTGGAGGAACGGACCCATAGCTCCCTACAGCCATACCGGATCGGAGTCGAACCATACACTGCAGAACAGGCCTACACCATCCTTGAACAACGAGCCAGGCACTCACTGAAGCCTCGAAGCCTGCACCGAGAAGCACTCACCTACATCGCCTCCACCACACAAAACATCAGTAAAGCACTGACCTGGCTCAAAACCAGTGCAGAAACCAGTAACAAACCAATCACCGAAAACCACGTACAAAACACTCAATCAAAAGCCGAACAACGATACGCAGAACACCTACTCCAACCCTTCAACCAACACGGAAGTCTTCGCTCATCAACGCGCTTGCAAAGAAAGAGGTGGCGAGCGTCGGGGCCATCACACCAGAGACGGAAGACTCTGAAAAGTACGAAATCGAGTTCTCGGATCGGTACGCGACGTGGGATGTCGTCGACTCTCGGGGGGCTCTTCGAGAGCGTTCCCGCGAACGAGGAGGTACCAGGAGGGACAATCGAAGCAATCGCACAGGATATCGAAGAGTATCACCCGGATATTTTGATCCATGTCATGACTCCCGGCCAGGCGCGTGCTGGGAAACACGATTTCGAGGCTGTTGAACGACTGGAGGAACGTATCCCCGGGGGTCTCCCTCCTTTCCTATACTGTATCAATCAAGTAGACAACTGGCTGCCACCGGGCCACGGTATCGAACCCGAACTCGAAGAGTACAGTCATTACAGGCCACATGACTCCGATGGCAACGAGCTCCCTGACCGAATGATCGATATACCGACCGAAGTGGAAGTATTACACGACAGACAGACCCGAGAGAAACGTAATCTTGCTAGTGACGTGCCCCCGGTAATCGCCGACAGCCGGAGAAATCAATCCCTCTCGGATCACTGCATTGAAAATTGCGAGGACGGCCAGTCCAATCCATACACCGAGTGCATACAGAAGGCGGTTCGGTCGAATCGTTCGCTGCTGCGTAACTGATCTCCGTTTGGTCATAATGTACATCCCCTCCGCTGGTGCTAATCCGCAATCTGAGGCGGCGTTGGAACGATATCACGCTTTGTCAGTGTCTTTGAACCCCATATTCCCACGACGAGGAGGGCAAGAAGCACCCAGACGGGGTAGAAAAATTCGTCTGCAACCTCGACGGACGTTGCCACGAAATTCACCCATCCGTGGAAGATGATGATACCGAGAATGCTCCGCGAGGTATGATTGTACACCCAGGTGAAGACAACCGAGAGCGCGACGACACCGATCATGAACAGCCAGAAGCCCGTGGTTGCGAATCCAACCACATCCCTGTGGAACGAACCTTCGATGAAGAACAATGGGAGATGCCATCCCGCCCAAACTACACCAAGGATCAAACTGGCATTGAGTGCCGACCAATCCATCTGCAGACGATCTAACGCGTAGCCGCGCCATCCCAACTCTTCCATGATCGGCGGGAGCGTTGAAATGAAGAGTGCTGGTAGTATTGCCAAGGGATTGCTGGTCGTCTCCTGGATCACTTCGCCCCATGTTATGCCTGGACCTCCCAAGAGGGAATCCGCGATTGCTGCCACGACAGTTACCACGATCGGGATCAGAAGGATAACAAGGAACCATCGCACGCCGATACGGCTAACCCCCTTGATGCGATTCCAGAAATCCGCCCTGCCCTCCTCGCCATATACGAGGTAGATAAATCCGATACCGGCCGCACTGGGGCCGAGAAGGCCCAATAATTGCATCACCACTCCTTCAGCGGTCTGAAAATTGATTCCCAACACTATTGTCAACAGTAAGATAGTCCACGTAATGGCGTACGTCACAGCGAAGAACACCCACGGATTTCCAACCTCCACCGACGTCCTGCCGATTGTTCGGCTCCCAGTCTTGTGCATGATCTAACTATTAGTGTCCATAAATACTTAATAATGAGCTTGAGGCCTTCGAAGGCATCACGCCCACGGGAGCGATCCGTCAGTAGAACCCGTCCAGGACTGCGGTCTGGAGCCGGCCGAAGACGCCCGCCTGATCGATCGTCGAGAGGTTACTCAGCACCGCGATGGTGTACTCGGGGTCGTCGTGATGCATCGCGATCGCCGAGTAACCGGGGATCGTCCCGGTGTGCCCCACGAGTCGCTGGCCGTCGATCACCAGGTTTCGAACGCCCAATCCGTAGCCGCGCTGGGTCGTGACGTCCTCATCGGGCGCGTCCACGAACGTCCGCATCTGCGAGAGCGTCGCCTCGTCCAGGATCTCGCCAGTGAACAGTGCCCGGACGAATCCAGCGACATCGGACGCCGTCGAGAGGATGCCGCCAGCAGCGTACGCGCCGGTTTCGAGTGATGTGCGGAAGGCAGTCAGGTTTCGACGGCCGAGGTCGAAGATGGACTCGTCGTATCCGTTCGCGATCCGGGTATCCTCTGGGTAGTCGAGGTAGTACGTCCGGTCGAAGCCCGCCTCCTTGCGCACGACGCGGCGGACGAGCGTCCGATAGGACTGTCCCACCAAATCCTCGAGAAGGATACCGAGCAGCACGTAGTTGGAGTTCGAGTACTCGTGTCGAGCGCCCGGTTCGAACCGGAGCGAGGAGTCACGAATAACCTTGAGCAGGTCACTCGGCTCCCACGTCTTCGTCGGGAGCCCGAAGTACCTCGCCCCGAACCACGCGTCGCTGGTGTAGTTCGGGACGCCACTCGTGTGGTTCAGCAGCGTCTCCACGGTGACCTCGCTCGCGTATTCGAGGTCGACCCATTCATCTATCGGGTCCGACAGCGACAGGTCGCCCCGCTGGACCCGATCCAGCACGAGCGTCGCCGTGTAGAGCTTCGTCACGCTCCCGACGTACAGGTGATGCGCGAACGAGAGCGGGATGTCGTCGTCGTGGTCCGCATTCCCAACGGTTCCTCGCCACCTCGTGCCGTCTTCAAGAATCGCACACGCCTGGAGGCCGACGTCCGACCGTTCGGCGCTGTGCTCGTGGAGTTCGCTCAGCAGTCGCTCGGCCGGGACGTCCCCCGCGCTTGGTCCCGAGACCCGACTCCGGTCCGGGTCGTCGATCCCGAGGCTCACCCGCTCGTTCTGACCAGTCAGGTAGAGGATCCGCCCGGTCCAGCCAGCGACTCCGAGTGCGCCACCTAACCCCGCCGCACCGGCGGCCCGCAGAAACCGCCGGCGTGTACTCCCCGGGTCGTCCCCGCCGGCTGACGAATCTTCGCTCATCTCTGCTGTTCCTGACCGGTCCCCTGCGTGCCCTCCGGCGTGCCAGCCGGCGCTGAATCACTGTTGTCCAATCCGAGGAGACCGGTGTCGGGCACGTCGTGGTTCGAGAGCCGTTCGGTCCCGAACGCGCGGACGACCACGACGGCGAGACCGACCAGCACGACTGCGGAGGTAATCTCTGCGAGGAAGTTCAGCCACGGGTCGGGGATCCCGCCAGGGACGAGCGCAGCCTTGTCCGCGGGGTGAAACACGCCGATACTGTTCATGCCAGCGTGGAAGATGGCGGCTGCGAGGACGCTCTCCGTGTTGTTGTACATCCAGGTCCAGAGAACCGACCCCGCGAGGATAGTCCCACCCCAGATGAGCTGCTGGGAGATCGGCCAACTGCCGTGTGTGGTGTTCGCGTTCAGGAACAGCGGCAGGTGCCAGCCGGCCCACGCCACCCCGACGAGCAGGCTCGTCACGAGGGCGCTGTAGCGCTCCTGTAAAACCGGGACCATGAACCCGCGCCAGCCGAGTTCCTCCTGGCCGCCACCCCAGACGGTCCCCCAGGCCATCACGAAGAGATAGACCCCCGGAAACGGTAGTGCCTCGAAGTCGACCGGGCCACCCAGCGCCACGTAGAGACCGCTCCCGAGAGCGAGGACGACGAGCGGGATGAAGAACGCGGCAGCCCACCACTTCGCACCGATCCGCCACCGGAAGAACTGGCCGACCCACGAGCGCAGACTCCCACCGGCCGCCCAGACGACCACGGCGGCACCGACCGGCGGCCCAAACGCACCGAACCCGACCAGGATCGACAACGTCCACGATGCGCCCATCCCCGAGGCGGCAAGTAATCCCTGTATCGTCCAGGTAAACCCGTAGGCGACCGCCAGGAAGCTCGCGATCCGATGGCGGTCGATCCACGAGCGAACGGAGGGGACCATATGTCGGGGACTGCAGGCGCTTCGGATTAATATCTGCCGTCGATTCTGTCCCCCCGCGGATTTCACAAAACGTGGGCTCTTCGAGCCCGTTAGCCTACGATCGACGGAGATGTACACGTCGAGACGGCGTGCTTCCTACGAGATAGGATCGATGTCATCGATTTAATCTGTCGACAGATGAACGTTCGCGCGTGAACACACCGTGTCCTCGCTTCGCCTCTTCGTCCGTCGGCATCGTTTCTCGACGTTCGTCGCTCTCACGTTCATTCTGACGTGGGTCCCGTGGCTGACGGTCGCGTGGATGCTGCGTACCGGACGGCCACCAGTCGTGACCATCCTCGTCCTGGTCGGTGGGTTCGGGCCCTTCCTCGCCGCGGTGCTCGTCGCCGCGGCCGGCGGTGACCTCCGATCGTGGCTCCGGAACCTCGTCGACGTTAGCGCGCCGCGGGGTGTCTGGGCGGCCGCCGTGCTGATTCCCGTCGTCCTCTACGTACTCGCATTCGGCGTGTTCCTGCTCGCCGGTGGAGGGTTCGATCGCACGAGTTTACTGCCGGCCGCCGCGGTTCCGGCCGTCGTCTTCGCGACGTTCATCAGAGGGGGGCTTGAGGAACCCGGTTGGCGCGGGATGGCGCTCCCCGTCCTCCAGCGACGAATCGGTGCGTTCCAGGCGAGCCTCGTCGTCGGGGTGATCTGGGCACTCTGGCACGTCCCGCTGTTCCTGATGCCCGGGAGTTCACAGGCGGGAACGCCGTTCTGGCTGTACGCGCCAGCCGTCGTCGGTATCAGCGTCATCGCGACCTGGCTCTACAACGCGGCCGGCGGCCGAGTGCTAGTTCCGGTCGTATTCCACACGCTCTCGAACGCCGTGTCCGTCACGACTGCCACCGGGATCGTCGGTGACGGCGTCGTCTCGCAGGTCGGCTTGCTGGTCGTCGTCTGGGCCGTCGTGACGGTGCTCGTCTGGCGGTACGGGACTGAGAGGCTCGCCTCGAAACCGCTGCCCGATGGCGGACTCGACTTCGCCACGTTCGATGACTCGCGGAGTTCAGGGACGCATCGCGGTGACGTCTTCGGAGACGACCGGGCCTGACCGAGCGACCCTACCGGCGTGGTCGCCCACTCCCGAGTAGAGAGAATCAGAACCAGTGTTCATACGATCGGTGACCGAAATCCAGTCCATGACCGAACAACTCTCCACTCCGCTAACACACCGGCTCATCGCGTCGCCCCTCGGCCTCCTGTTCCAGTCGCGACTCTTCGAGCGCGTGAAGGTCGCGACTGTCGACCGGGAGTTCGGCGTGTTGCGGGCCCGGGCCGCCGCCGACGTTGCGGGCACGGACGTAGACGCGTTCCTCGACGAACTCGACGTGGCTTCGTCGATCGACCAGTCGCTCCGGACGAAGATCGCCCGGGCACTAAAGGAGCACCGGTCGGCGAAATCCCGGTACGAGTCCCTGGCCACCGAGTGGGACGAGGTCTTCTGGGGCGACGAGGAGCGCTCGCTCGACGAACGGACGCGACTCGAGAAGGAGCGGCGCGAGGCAGGGGCGGCCTGGCTCTCGCCACAGCGGACGTTCAAGTTCCTCTCGAAGACGGACCTGGTCGACATCGTGGCCTTCGACGCTCCCGACCCGGAGACGACGATAGAGGAGTGGGGGGCGCTGAGTGCGGCCGACGTGTACGGTCCCCCGGACACGGTGCCCGAGGTGGAACAGTCGGAGATCATGCGAGGTCCCGAGACCCGCGAGTATCTCGCCCGGTTCCCCTCGCCGTCGGCGTACGTCGACGACACGGCGTACGCACGGGTGTACGAGCCGTTCGACGCGCCGGCCGAGGAACCACTCCCGACGCTCATTTACGGAACGGGACTGGCGATGGCCTGTGACTCCATCGAGTACTGGACCGAAGAGGAGTACGTCGGCCGGGAACTCGCGCCGGAGGGGTACCGCGTTGTCCTGCCAGTCCCGCTGTGGCACGGGCGGCGCGAGGTCGCCGGGTCCTACACGGGCGAACCGTACCTCGCCCGGATGCCCGTGAGTGCCATCGAACTGTACGCGACGCAGGCAGTCGAGACGGCCGTGCTCGTCGACTGGGCCCGATCACGGGGCGCACCTGTGGTCGGTGTCGGCGGGCTCAGTCTCGGCGGGATCGTCACGATGTTCGTCGCGGCCCACGCGGGGACGTGGCCCGAGCGAATGCGGCCCGACGTGGCCATCCCCGTCGCCGCCTCCGCGGACATCGGTGAGCTGCTGTTCGAGAGCTCACTGACCGAGATCCTGGGCGTGACCGGGGCACTCCGGGATGCGGGGTGGACGCCCGAGCTGATGAGGGAACTCGATTCGCTGCTCGCTGCTCCCGAGACGCCCGGCCTTGACCCCGACCGGATCTTCCCGGTCGGCGGGCTCGTCGACGAGATGACGCAGTATCAGACGATGCGGGCGACACTCGACCGGTGGGGCGTCCCCGAAGAGAATCGTCTAGAGTGGGACTGTGGACACTTCGGCGTCACGCTCCGGGCGATGCGGACCGAGGAGTTTCAGGAGTTCGTCCGGACAGCACTGGCATCTCCTGCGTGACCAGGGGTGTGTTCTGCTGGTGGGGGGATACGTGACGCGACAGTGGTTCGGACGCACATCTCTCGATCCCTCGGCACCCACGAGAACGAGGACCTGCGAGACAGATCTTGGATGAGGAGACCCCAATAAAATCCCCGTTGAACGATGGTGCTGACGTGCAAGATACAGAGCGTAGATTCGGCACCGCGTCAGCGACAGTGGGAGGATGTATCCGAGACAACCATCGGGAAAGTGATATCGGGAAACGGGTTCACACGTTCGTATGGAGCCAGGAGCGGCAAAATCGAAGGTCCAAACGAGGTTTCAGCGAACTGTCGCCGACACTGCTGACTTCCACGGGGCTTCCCTGTTGATCCACTCCGAAAGCCGAGACGTCCACTGGAACCTGGCCGCCGGACGAGCGGGTCGGGATTCCGTCGAGCCGGCGCAGCCGTTCTTTGCCGCGAGTATCGGGAAAACGTTCACTGCGACGATCATCGCAATGCTGGTCGAGGACGGCGAGTTTCGATTCGACGATCCGATCTCACCGTACCTGTCCGGCGAGGTGCTGAACGGTCTCCACGTCTGTCGCGGCACGGACCACACAGACGACATCCAGATCCACCACTTGTTGACCCATACGTCCGGGTTGCCACATTTGCTCAGTGACGAGTTCGGACTGTTCTCGCGACGAAAAGAGAAATCACCGGAGGGAAAGACGTTCTTTGACATTGTAGTCGACGACCCCGATCGGTTCTGGAACCCCGAGGAAACGGTCGGGTGGGTGAAAGAAAACCTCCATCCCCACTTCCCTCCGGGGAACGGGATCTTCTATTCGGATGTCGGCTACAACCTCCTCGGCTTGATAATCGAACACGTTACAGAACAGCCATTTCACCGAGCATTGCACGAGTACCTCTTCGAGCCCCTGGGCATGGATCGGTCGTATCTCTCCCAGTATTCTGAACCGGCGGTCCGATCCAACCTCGCAGTACAACCGATTTACATCGGGGATCAGAAGTTCGACGTCGAACGATATCGGTCGTTCAGCGGATTCTATGCGGGCGGCCAGACGGTGAACACGACCGAGGACCTGCTCACGTTTCACCGTGCGCTGGTAGACGGCCGGATCGTGACGGAGACAACGCTTGACGAGATGACCCAGTGGCGGAGCCTGACGATTGGGCTCGATTATGGGTACGGCGTCGCACGAATCCGGCCGATATATCTGCGTTCGAAGTACGACTCGTGGGGTGGGCTCGGCGCGACGAACGCCGTTATGTTGTACAACCCCGGCAACGACATCTATCTAATTACTACCTTCAATCAGACTGCATCCAGGCAGAGGGCGATGCGGTTCGTATTCAGGGCGCTCCGAACGGTTTCCAAGATCGAGCCGGCGGTCTAGGCCGGACAACCGAGTCCTGAAGCTCACGCTCAGCGATCTCGAGTGAGGAGTCTCCACTGAAACACTCGCCGTATGACAGCCCTGGATGCGACGCTACGGGAGGACGATCACGCCGAACCGTCGGTTGGGAACGACGATGAGTCCACGATCGAGTACAAACAGGTCGATGTACCGTGTGTCCACGATAAACAGCCCGATGAGGGTGCCTCCGACGATACCGGTGAGCAGCGGGATGCCGACTGCTTCACCAACGAGGAACCGAACAACTCCTGCACCGGCGAACGCAGAGACAGCCGAGAGAACGAACAGTCGACGAGATGATTCTGTCATCTCGACCCGGAGATGAACCGTCTCTTGCGCTCCGAGATACCGTGCTCGTCGCTTTCGTCCGGTTTCGATGACGATGAGTCCGAAGATACCGAAGCCGACCGCTGGAAGCATGAGCGACTCAGGGAGGAGCGATGTCCCGAGTGTATCACCAGTCATGTCCCCCAGGAGGGGAAAGAGTGCGACCCCACCGAGTGGGAGATACAGCCGCGCATCAACTGCACGATCGACTCGTTCTGGACTCTGTTCGATGAGGGCCTAGGTGAGTCCCATAATGAACACTGCTCCCCCCCGCGCTGTTCGGACCGAGTCCCAACACCGACATGAGAACGAACATGCATCCACCAGGGAGGAGAAACAGAGATACTGAACGAGTCTGCAGATGGAGGGCGAAATCGCATACATCGTATCGCTTACGGGGTGATGAAAAAACTCCTCGGATGAGCGGGAGTGCTCTTATCGCAGGGGAGTTGGACAGACAACACGGTCAACGCTTGCTCGTGGCACCTCTCGCTACTAAGTGGCCCACTCGGTCACTCCGGTTCCCTCTTGAGTCGTGTGATCATCGACTGGTCGGATCCGCCGGTAGAACGCGGTCGAGAAGGTGGCGAACAGGCCGGCGAAGAGGCCGGTGAGAATCACGAGGAGGACTACCAGCACGGCGGTACCAGCGAGGCCCACGGACGGGAGGTTGAACGGGAGAGGACTCGCAGCTGGTCCAACAGCCCCTCCACCCACGCTCGGCCGCTGCGAGAACTGCGGTGACGTGAGAAGGGAGAACACCCCACCGAACAAGCCGAACAAGGCACCGCCGAGGACCGCCAGCACGGTATAGCCGAAGACGGCCACCAGGTTGTGTCGGACACACCACGCGCTCCGTTTGATACTGTCGACCGCCTTGAGATCGTCTACGACGACCGCGTGGCCGAAGAACTGGATGACGAAGGCGATGAGGAGGTATCCGAGGAGCGCGATCCCGCCGATGATGGCGACGATTGCGAGTGGGATGAGGCTCGACTGGCCGGCATCTCCGAGGAAAAGGATCCCACCGGAGATTGCGGCGAACGTGATGACGAACCCTAGGACGAGGTTTATCGCGAACAGGCCGAGATAGACCACCAGAATCGACACGTAGTGCGTCTTTCCTTCGCGAACGAACGTCTCGACGGAGGTTCGACCGTCGATGGCCTCGTTCGCCATCCCGATGATTCCACCGAAGAAGAACGGCACGACGAAGATCATGAGTCCACTGAATCCCAGTGAGACGACGCTCCCGAGGAGGGGGTGAACCGACTGTGCGAGCAATCCAGGAAGTTGAAACAGGCTGAACGCCGCAGCGATGACGAACAACAATGGGTTGCGTCTTGCCGCACCGATAGCTGTCTGGAGGGCTTGGAGGACTGCCATGTCGATAGGCGCTCGGACGTAACGTAAAACGGTGTTGATTCGCTACTAGACGGGACACTTCGGGTGCTACAGCGGAGCGCGATTTTCATCAAAGATGAGCGTGATGCAGGGGCTCACTCCGCGATGGGTCCTTACATAGATACAATCGTAATTTGACACTGTACTGAGATATGCCCCCTCACGAGTGATTCACTTGTACACGTGTGATCCTCTCATCTAATGTGAAAATCACTCAGGAGTCACCGAGTAGCTCAGAGTGACGAAGTAGATCGAGAGATCGACGAGCGAGTGACCCAGCACCGCACGCGAGTGTTCCGAGGAATACGGCTGCACTGGCGAACACGGCGAGACCGACCGGGTCGAAAAAGAACGCCAGTTCTTCGGAGAGGCTTCTTCGCGAGAGTCCAAAGAACGCCCAGTCAGCGTGGAAACCGAGATACGTGGGGAAGAACGGAATCCACGCGAAAATCAAGCCACTACTCCGGTAACCGACACCCGCCGCGACGACGAGGCCCACCACCGTCGCGTCTCCTGGAATGATGAGGATTCCTCCTGAGACCGTGAACAGGTCGACTGCGTACGCGATACACGTCGCAACGGCCAGTACGACTGCAGACAGGAGCATGAGGTTTCGTCTGAAGCGCGTGTACCCGGGTCCGAGAAGCAGTGTGCGAAGTGACCGGGCCATATCGTCGCGTGACATACAGGGAGTGACCGATGTTTGGTCACCCCAATCCAAAACACCCTCCATCGTGAATCTCTCCCCGAGATGCTCTCCCTACTCGAGCGACTCCTCGGTGACGAGACGGCCGACGAACAGGTCGACCTGGAGTCGAGACAGCGCGACGCAGACGAAGCCCTACACGACGCAGTTGAACAGGCTCGCTTCGATATCGAAGACTGTGGGGTGACGGGCGTTGCAGTCGTCAACCAAGGACCGGATGGGGAGCCTGTCGTCGTGCCGAGTGCTCGGTTCTCTCTCGGTGAAGACGTCGAAGATCCTGACATGGACCTCGTTTGGGACCTCGTCGCTGAAGCGGCCGATACACTCAAAACTCCCTTCGAAGATGTATTCGTTCGCCACTACGACATCCAGTTCACCTTCGACGATCGAACATCGCAACACGATTTTCGAGCCAGCCAGAACTCTCTGATTTCTGGTGACGGTGACGAACTCTTCGAGGCTAAGGAGTGCCGCCGTGTCTTGCTCACTGACGAGTTGGTAGAGCGATACGTGGCCGACGCCGACTTCGGCGTACTGGAGCTCCGCGAGGCGGTCGAGACCGCCGACGACGTCGACGACGAGATCGCCCCGGTCGCTTGGGGAGAGTGCGAGGACTACAGCCGGACGAGTAACGCGGCGATGGTCTTCGCCGGGACCTCTGCGGCTGCAGCCGCGAGCGCGAGTGCTGCGAGTTGTGTGGATGCCGGTGTAGCCGCGGGAGCAGGTGCTGCTGGAGGCGGTGCGTGTTGATTCGTCTCTGGTCCGACCGATAGCCCGACGTTGACCACGAGTCAGGAACAGTACGTACTCCGGAGAGAACCCTCCCGCTTCAGCTCACTCCGACTCGCGAAACTGCTCAAGTCGACGAGATGCTGGGACGTTCGTCGATTCCGCTCGCCGGTCCGCATCTAACAACCTGTCGAGTCGCTCCTCGAACTCTCCGTCGGAGAGTTCCCCGTTCGCGTACCGCTGTTTCAACCTGTCGAGCGGCTCTTGGTGCTCGGTATCGTCTGTTTTCTGGTCACCGTCTTCTGTGGACGGGGCCAGCAGGCGAAGGCGAATCCAGCGAACAGCTACCCACAGGGAGAACACGAGAAGGATCGCAACCGTGACAGCACCGGCTATCCTCCCCGACATCCGACCGACGTACCACAGCGCGGCGACGATCACCAGCGTGTCGACGCCGAGGGCGAGGAAGGCGCCCAACATGAGTCCGGTGATAACGCGTGGTTGGGTCCGTGTCACACCGGCATGTCGTAACCAGACCCACTTGGCCGTTCTGTTCGTTCACCAGAACAACTAATCGATGCGCAGCCACCGCGCTCGCCCCATCGCGTGCCGACCAGGCGCGTGTCCGGCTCCTTCCGAGACCACTGCTGTCGGCTCTGCGGCCATCGGTGCTGTCAGGTATACGCTGACCGATTTCCCACCCAGAACCCGAACAATATCGAGAGCACTCCGGCTCCCACTGCGATCCAGAAGCCAGGATCGACGAACATCGCGAGTGAGAACTTGTCGGGAGTGAACAAGAACACCCAGAGCGATAATCCGACCACTAAGAGGGCCAGGGCGAGGACACCGAGTTCGATATACGAGTTCACCACGGTCATCGTGTACATTCCGGAGGGGAATAGCAGTATTGGGTACGACCGGTACACTGAGGCCGATTCTCCTTCGCATCCACGTGTCCGGGTACATCCGCAATGGATTCAAATCAGTGCACACGTCGCCGGAAGGGCCAGCGAGAAAATCACCGACACTCATTGACGTTCCAGTAGCCGGCGATCGATGGCTTCGAGGCTACTCTTTTCAAACGTGAACGCTAGTTACTGGTATGGCGACGCAGGCCCAGCCGTCGGGTAGTCGAACGAGTGGCGACCGCCCGGATATCTCCTACTCGATCGTTGCCGGTCTCTACGGTGGCGTCCTTCTGGTACCGTTGGTGGCCCTCGTCCTCGCTCGTGTTGTCACGGAGGCTGCCGTGCTCTACGTCTGCTCGCTGGTCGTCGTCGCGTGTCTCATCGTCAGTGTGGGCTGGGCCGTCTCTCGGATTCGTGGTCTCGCGGTTGAGCTCGGCCGACGTGACGCCGCATGGCTTCTCGGCGTTTTACCGTTCGGCTGGGCCGGTGGGCTGTTCGGTGCGACCAGCCTCGGTCTTTCCCTGCCGGCTATCGCGGTTCCACTAGCGATCCTCGGCACTGGTGGGGGAGCGTTGTTCGGGATCGTGCTGGTCTCGATGAGTCGAACGAGGCATGCGGATGCGGCCCTTGAGAGGGCGACACCGTCCGCCGAGTGGGAGGCGCGATACCCGCGACGGTGGCGACACGTCGCCCTCGTCGTCGCTTTCGGGCTGCTCGCCGTGGGTGTCGTCCAGTTCGTCGCCCGCTCCCTCCTCGGACTGGACACCGGCTGGGGCTTCTATTACCTGTTCTACTTCTGGGTCCCGCTCGTCGTTCCTGCGAACCCACGGACGTTCCGAGTGACGACTGCGGGACTCGTCGTCGAACGTCCGCTCCAACGGGGGTTCCGGCCATGGTCGGCGTTCACGGGGTACGAACTCACCGACGATGCGCTCGTGATCCGGTCGGCCGCGTGGTGGCGTCCAGCGCATCGATGCGACACAGCGGACATCGAAGACAGAGATTCGGTTGTTGCGGCGCTCAACGAGTGTCTTCCGAGACGGTGACGCTCCGATTCGATCGTTGTTGGCGACGAGAACGGACACGGCCTCGGTCGCTCTCCTGATCCGAGACCTACGTCGGATATTGACGTACCGCTCACTGGCGAGAAGAATAGTTCGACGTCGTTCGGCGAACGCGATCTCACATCGTAACCCGTATCCCGGAACGGTGATCGCCTATCGTTACATCCAACACTCGGTACGATAAATACGCGTTCAAATGCCCTCCTCCAGACGGCGGTGTCTCAAATCACTCGTCGCGCTCGCGACTGTAGCCTGTGGAACGGGTGTTACAGGTGCTGTCGCTCCGAATTCACACTCCAGCCTCGATTGGCCAATGGCGCGGTACGATCCGGCTGGAACCGGCCATCACCCGACTGCGTCCGGTCCGACCGACGGCGTCACGATTCGGTGGGCACACGACGCACCGGACTGGTTTCTCGGAACGACGCCACTCGTTCGGCACGGCGAACTCCTGTACGCAGTCGGCAACGGACTCCTCGCACTCGATAGCGAGTCCGGAAGCCGTCGGTTCGGACATACCGGGCCCGGTCGATCCTCGCCAGCGCTCGCTCCGGCACCGGCTTACAACACAGACACGCTCGTGGTAACCGCACCGTCCGGGGTCTTCGGACTGAACGCCGGTGGTGGATTCACTGTTCCACTCGTGAACCATGTCATCGGAGCCGAACGATGGGCTGGGCCGCAGTCAGCTGGTGGTGGGTTCTTTGGCCCGGCAGACGCAGAACCCCCCGTCACCGCCGATGGAGTGATCTTCACGGCACTCCCCGGAACGAACTCCGTCGCCGCACTCGACCCGAACGACGGACAGGTTTTGTGGCGACGAACCCACCACGAAGACGACGCAGTGAGTGCAGCAATCAACCGACCCGCTGTGAAGGATGGTCTCGTCTTCGTGACGAACTGGCCCAAGCAGGCGGCCGCCTACCGCGCCGGGAGTGGTGAACGACAGTGGTTGGTCGAACTCGACGACCAGTTGCTCCATCCACCGGTCGCAACTGACGAGGGGGTAGTCGTCCCGTCTCGGGAGTTCGTCTACCTCCTTGACCCAGCGGACGGCTCCGAGAGGTGGCGATATTCGACGGATGGGAACGCGACCGAAAGCACACCAGCCGTGGCAGACGGGACCGTCTTCGTCGCCGACGAACGGGAGTCGTTACACGCAATCGACCTCGGGACGGGTCAGCAGCGTTGGACAATCCCGTTCGATGGCCCGACGGCTCCTGTCGTCGCCGATGGAACCGTGTACGCAGTCGAGTCCGGGTATTCGTTGGTTGCTATCGACGCCGAGTCCGGCGAGACGCTGTTCGAGTATCGCCCGTCACAGGTCCCGCTCTCGACGCCGATCGTGGGTGACGGTGTTCTCTATGCAGCCAACCGAGAGCGAGTTCTCGCGCTGGAGGGAACATGACGTCCGAGTGGCCAGACGAGTCGTCGTCGAGTCTCGAATCACGCTCAGCCAACCGGTCGATGAGCTTTGTCCGGGTTCTGAAACGAGCGACGACGCGTCTTCGGCTCGATCCCCGCCTCGGTCTCCCGTTCGTAATCGCGGGGCTGGTTGTCGCACTAGCGGATGCGATTCGCGCGTGGGACCCCATCCCTGCGACGACGCCAGCGTGGACCGAAGAATCGCTCAGTGTACAGTATTCGTTCTTTCCCAGCGGTCCGGCTCGGACCATCAGAGAACTCGGTGCGTTCGTCGACCTCCGAACGCCGTACCTTCTTGGCGCGCTCACACTCGAATGTGCGGTCTTCGTTGGCGTCGGTCTCGCCGGCTGGATCACGATCACCCGTGCGTTGGACGACGAGCGACGTCTCGGAGCACTCAGTCGGTATCTCGGCGTCTTCGGATTGATCGGTTCGCTTCCCGTTCTCATCAGCCCGAGATCAGTCACGCTCGACAGCCTCCCGCTTGCGCTGTTGGGAGTCGTCGTCGTGTCGCTCGTCTCCGTACGGTTCTTCTTCCTTCCCGGCTTCATCGCCAGGGGAGACCGCGTCACAGCCGCACTCACACACAGCGTCCGAGCCTCGAAGGGGGCGTTTTGGCCGCTGCTCTCGCTCGTCATCGTCTTCGGGCTCGGCTACTGGGTACTCGCGATGGTCCCGCTTGCCGGAGGTTTTCTCAGCACTGCTCTCATCGCTCCCCTTCACTCGATTTCGCTTGCCGTACTCCTCGAACGACCGGGTGACCCGTGAGCAGAAGTGGGTGTTCCGATCGAACGGCCGTGTTGAAACCCTTCAGCGGTGATAGGTATCAGCAGCCCTGCTGAATACAGAGCGCGTATCTCCCACCGGTATCACTGGATGCCCAGCCGTCGTAACACTCAATAGCCCTTAATTTATGATTACATAACAACCATTGTTCTGAATGGATGATCGGCGTTCACATGTGGAGTGGCGAGGGGCCACTGTTAGACAAGTGAGATGACGCCGTTCAACGGAGAGTAAAGAATGACATCGAATTCAAATCAGGATGTCGATCGGTCGGACAGAAACCAAGAAATCGCCTCGGACCAGACTGGCGAGCGTAGCACCCCCGCATGTCCGTTCCACGACCCTGCCGGAGGGAACGGCCCCTCGGAAGAACGAGAACGAGACGACAGCGGTACCGACCAACCGGGGCTGGTGGATCGGGCGGTCGATCGTCGATCGTTCATGCGAACTGCCCTGGCGATCGGGGGGACCAGCGCACTAGCGGCTGTCCGTAGCCCGGCCACGGAGGATGGGGCTGGATCCAATCGGATCGACCTCGATGTTCCCCAGGGACCAACCAACCCTAAGGCGTTTCCCGAACGTCAGCACGCTTGGAACCAGGACATCAAGAAGGATCCATTTGGGAACGTCGTGCTCCCGAACCACCAGCTCATCCTGTTCCTGAACTACGTCGACAAGGGGACACCGACCGGACGTGAACGGAACGAGGTCGAGTCGGCGTTCCGGACACTCGAACTGGCATTTCAGCGGCTCGCCGCTGGCGACTCGGATGCTGACAACCAGGGGCTCGTGTTCATGGTGGGATACTCCCGATCGTACTTCGACCGATTCGATCCCGACCTCCCGAACTCTGTCGACTTTCTCCGGCCCGAAGACGTCCTTCGAAGGACGGACGATGATCCCGACAAGGCGGACAACTATGATGCCGTAATCCTGCTCTCCTCGGACACCGTTCCGGTGTTGCTGGGCTCGGAGGAGGCGTTATTCGGCGGCCTCGAACACCTCAACGGCGTCAAGGTGCGGGGAACACTGGAAGGCATCTTCGAAAAAGCGGAGCGGCGGACGGCTTTCGTTGGAAAGGGACTCCCTCGGGAGAACCTTGTAGACGAGCCCGATGCCCCTCTCACGGACGAGACCCCCGAAGAGATCACTAACGAGAGCGTCACCGAAAATCTGCGTGGAGATGCCCCTCTCTCGATGGGGTACAAGTCGGGCTTCAAGGACAACGTGGCGACTGAGGATGCGGCGACGATCACGACGGGTCCGTTCAAGGAGGGTACGACCTTCCAAGTGTCGAAGCTCCAGCTCGACCTGGGAAAGTGGTACGAGAACAAAAGAGAAAGCCGAGACGAACTCATGTTCAGCCACGAACACTCCCGTGCTGATATCGGCGATATCGGGGAAAACCTCGAAGACGATAGCGGCATTACCGAGGACATCGTCGACGATCTCAAGAAGACGGCGGAAGAACGAGGCCGAGTCGGTCACGCCGCGAAGACGGCCCTGGCCAGGAACGAGGACTTCGAACCCCTGATCCTTCGCCGTTCGGAAGGCGTCAACAACTCGTTCGTTAAGCCCGAAGAGGGGAAGGTCGGGTTCAACTTTTCCGCGGTGATGGAGGAGATCCAAGACTTCGTAAAGACGCGACAGGCGATGAACACCTCACACCTCGACGATTACATCGACGAGGGCGGCCACGGAATCCTCCCGTACATGGAGGTCACCAACCGCGCGACGTTCCTCCTCCCACCCCGGAAGCGTCGCTCGCTGCCACGCCCACTCCCCAACGAGTAACCCATCTCATGGAGATATTTCCCATCGGATGCGTTCGCATATGGGTGAGAAATCACTTCATCCCCTGCTGTATACACCCTCTGTATCGGTCACACAGAAACCGGCAGACCGTGAGTAGGTGGAAGTGGAGTGGTTTCTTGTAATTCGTGTTAATTTGAATCGATATGGGCTCAGATCACTCCGATTTACCAAATTCTCCAACGAAGGTGGGAGTCGTTATCGGCGTTCTGCTCGGTGTTTTGAGGCGATTTGTTCATCCGATCGAATTCCCAACAGCTACGTTTCTAATCGCAGGAATCGTCCTTGTACAGTTCGGAGAGAAATCTTGGACCGATATCGGTCGGGTGTTCGTTTTCCTCAGTATCTCGAACGCTGTCGTTTGGCTGATACTCAGACTCGTCTTCGGAGGGCCGTGGTTCTGACATAGAACCGCGAACGGTGTGACGGACACAGCCTCTGTATCTCGGATTCGTCTACTGCTAGGTTCTCGGTCGCTCAGTGAGGTCTTAGCGAACGCAGGGCACGAGTCGGTTATAGAGTGCCCTGATGCGGATTGCCGAGAGAGTCGCTACGTACAGCCGCGTGGGATACCAGTTCGGACTGGAGGATCACCCGCAGTTTCAAATGTGCACTACTTGTAGATATGTTGATGAGACGTCGCCAGTTTCTCACAGCGTCACTGTCGGGAGCAGTCGCGACGGTTGCTGGGTGTTCCGTACCGACTGACGACAGGTCTCGGGGGTCAGAACCGGGAACGATCGAGTGTGCAGACGATGTCTCATCAACGACTGACGAGCGCACGACAGGAGACGAGACGTGGCCGACACCCCAGTACGATGCACGGCGGCGCGGCCACGTTCCCGGACGGGTAGGCCCACAAGGGTGTCCCACTGTCCAGTGGACCTGGCGTCACGACGAAGACATCACCGGCCCGGGGATGCACACGTCAGCGTTGATCGTCAACGACACCGTCTACATCGGCGACGAGTCACCACCTCGTCGTCAAGGCGACGACGACGACACTACGATGATCGCCATCGACGCCGCCACGGGAACAGAGCGGTGGCGCGTAGCGGGTGCTGGCAAGCCAGTCCGGACACCGACCGTGACCAACGATATGATGTACGTTCCGATGGACAACGGGATCCAAGCGATTGATCTCGTCGCGCAGGCACCGGACTGGCACACAACGTTCGTCGAGGGTCAAGAGTACGACGGCGATAGTGAGTGGGCGGAGGTCCCCGCGGTCGTCGGCGGAACCGTCTACGCGGGTACCCACCTGGGAACCCTGTACGCGATCGATGCCGCGACCGGCACGGTCGAGTGGGAGTTCACGGCCGAAGGGCTCCCGGAAGAACAACTCATGGACGAGGAGCCGGTGCCGGAGGTCAGACGAATCGGACAGTTCGACGGGCCCGTGGCGGTCGCGGACGGCATCGTCTACGCGGCGAACTGGGACAGCCGGCTGTACGCCGTCGATGCCGCGACCGGTGAGAAAGTGTGGTCGACGTTCCGGTACTCGCCCATTGACTGGACGAGCCGTCCGTCGCCGCCGGCAGTGTACGATGGAACAGTCTACACCTCGACGCGGCAGAGTGGTGCAGTCATCGCGCTTGACGCCCAGACTGGCGAGCAGGAGTGGGTGTTCGACGAACTCGGCTACTCGGAGGGCGTCTCACCGGCAGTCACCGACACGTCTGTGTATGCGAGTGCAGGAACGTCCTCGGAGCAGATGTTCCTCGTCGCGCTCGACAGGGCGACCGGGCGGCAACGCTGGCAGACATGGATCGGATTGCCGAGCCGTGGACCGATCGTCGACGAGCAGAACGTCTATATCGAGCAGCTGGGGACGCTACTGGCCTGTGGGCGTCGCAGCGGAACCGAGCAGTGGTGGTTCCGGATGCACGCCGATAGCTGGGCCTCGCCGTCGCTGGCCAACGGCTCCATCTACACGACCGACGACCGGGGGCACGTCTACGGTATCTGGTAGACAAACAGACCTACAGAACGACTGTTTCACCGCTGAGACAACGGGATACACGGCATCTGCTTGCTGCATTCACTCTCGAGATTCACCACACCAGCTCTCTCAATTCCTGAAGATTTCGACGAAGCCGATCGAATACGATGGACTCTATCCACGATCAGGCGAGCAGCCAGTCCACGCTCGACGCACAGACTGACGAGCCGCTCGAACCACGTTCCGTGAGCGTGAGGGTGTGCTCCTGTCCGCGTTGGGTACAGGTCTCGATCTCCGTCTGTACGTGTGTTTCGTTGTCACCGAGGTCTTCAACCACGTAGACAGTGACGTTCCCCGGCGTCCACCCGGTGACCGTCATCGATGCGTCCTCACCGGGCTCGACAGTGACCTGTCGAGTCGGAATTCCATCGTCGACCAGGGTCACGTTCCGGTATCCGTCCGCCCAGACCATCTGTGAAAGCGTCACGAGCCGCCGGTCACCATCCGCTGTCGTGACCGCGAAATTCAGCAGCATCGCCGTCTGCAGGCTGTCAGTCGTGTATGCCGTCACGCGATACGTCGTGGTGTCCTCGTTCGTCACGGTCATCGTCGGAGGGGAGGTGATTACGTCGCCGGCAACGACTGAGCCACCACTCAGGAGGACGAGGAGTGCGAGCAGAGCCGCAATTCGTCGGGAGACCATCCACCACATCCCAATCGCTGCGTCGATAAATATCATGCACCCTCGCTAACCTGGGGATGTCCATGCGGGTCGGTAGAGACCCCCACCCTGACAATCGAGTATGGAACCGTCAGACCCCCCCTGGGATTAATTCGCTCTGCGGGGGACGGTTTCGCATCAACGCTGGTTTGAGCCTTCCCAGCCGATTTACTCGTGCCACCAGACGGTCTGCTGTAGCAATGAAACTAGACGAGTTCACTGAATCCAACGCCCCGAAAACAGGAGGCGACGGATTTCAGAAGGAGAACAAGCGGCTCCTGGATATTGCGCTCGACGGAACGGTGATGGTCAAGGCCGGATCGATGATCGGGTACACCGGTGAGATGACCTTCACCGGGAAGTCCTCGGCGGAAGGTGGTATCACGGGGTTCGTCAAGGACGCGATCACGGACGAGGGCACGCCCGTCATGGAGGCCGACGGGAGCGGGCATCTCTACGTCGCCGACCAGGGAAAGAAGGTCCAGATCCTCGACCTCAACAGTGAGGAATCGATCTCGGTCAACGGCAACGACGTCCTCGCGTTCGAGTCAACGGTCGACTACGAGATCGGTACCATCGGCGGGCTCTCGGAGGCCGCTGCCGGAGGACTGACGAACGTCTACCTCACCGGGCCGGGAGCGGTTGCGATTACGACCCACGGTGACCCGCTCGTCGTAACTCCACCGGTCAACACGGACCCCGACGCGACCGTCGCGTGGAGCACGGACCTCTCGCCGTCGGTGGCGACGAACAAGGCGATCGAAATCGGTCAAACATCGGGGGAGACGATCCAGATGGAGTTCACCGGCTCGGAGGGCTTCGTCGTCATCCAGCCGTACGAAGAGGGCTCACAGCTGTGATCCGACGGGGTCGAACGCTGGGGCCCTAACCGGACTCGAGGGCACACTGGTGTGTCGCGTCTCGTCTCCGCCGGAGTGCAACGGTTTCTACCCACCCTCGTCCGGAGGTGGCCATCATAAGCGTTGATCCCGAGAAGTACTATCGGTTGCGTGCTCGGGGAGAGGGTTCTGTCGGTCACCAGAGCGCGTGCAGACGGTCGGCGACGTGTTCGGTACCACTGTCGGTGTCTCGGTATTCGAGCGTCCTGACGATCGCCCGTCCACCGGCGAATACGGGCGCGCGATTGACCTGATAATCGAACGTGTGTGACGCGACGGTCTCACCCGTCGCGAGGTCGACGGCCACGACCGTGTCGACGAATTCGCCCTCGGTCCGACGGCCGAAGACCCGGTCCCCGGCGACGACTGGGGGACCGAGGAAGTCCCCAGTCAGCCATCGCCGGTCACCCGAGTCGCGCTCGAACGCATGGGTATCCCCACTGTCGACGACGACGACGTCCTCACGTGCTGCGATGCCCGAGATCGAGCCGCTCTCGAAGCGTCGCGTCCAGCGACGCGTTCCCGACGACGCCGTCAACGCGTGAAGAGCAGTCGTCCCGGGATCGGTCGCCCGAGCACGCGAGGCCGTCATCGGGACGTACACGGTCTCACTGACGGCAGCGATATCGTTGACGAACAGCACGTCGGGGACGGTGGCTTCCCACCGTCGTTCGCCGTCGGGCGTGAACGCGACGACCCGATCCGCGAAGTATGCGTCCTCCCTGTCGGTATCGAACCGTGCGACCGGCGTGAATACGGTCTCCTCGCCGACCGCTGGTCGACCGACTGGGGTCCAGTCGGAGAGCCAGCGTCCGCCCGGCCACGTGGTCGGGTGGAGACGCGCACAGACCCGTCCATCAGCGGCGTCGAGCGCGACGACCGAGTCGTGGAGGACTGAGACGTAGACCACGTCGCCCGAGGCAGCGACAGCCGTAACTCGCTCCGCTTCGTACGTCCACGTGACTGACTCACCCTCGACCGCGTAGAGTCGCTGACGACCGCTGGCTCCAGCGGGTTCACCGACCAGGTATACCCTGCCGTCGATGGCGGCACTGATCCGGGCGTCATACCCCTCAGCTACGGTCCACTCGAACTGTCGCTCGCCCGTCTCGGCGTCGAATCCCAAGAGACGAATATCCGATGGAGGATCACTGGAGGTGGTAACCGTGTACACAGTCCCGTTGGCGACCAGGGGGCGACTCAGCCTCGCGTCGACGCGGAACGTCCACCGTTCAGTAAGCGAGTTCGGAGCGGCAGGTGCCGCGTTCGAATTACCCTGGTCATGGTGTCTGTGTGACCAGTCGGCCGAGTCATCGACACCGGCTGGTCTCGGACAGTCACGACTCGCTGCACTGCACCCGGCGAGGCCTCCAATAGTGGCCGCACACCGACCGAGAAAGCCACGCGTGGTAGTGGAGGGGCGTGATTCCGGGGACATGCGTCCGCGTACGAGTTGCCGCTGAAAAACCTCTTTGGACGCAACGCAGGTTGGCTGACTGTTCGAAATCCACCGACACGCATCGAACATATGAATTAGATTCGTTCGTACCGTCTACCGTTCCCAGTCGTACCTGCACTCTCCCGGGTGTTGGGCTCGGCACCGAACACTCGAACAGACGAGGCACGAATCGGACGGTATCCACTTCGAGTACACGATCGAGACGACCGGTGTCTACCGGTACGGCTGCGAGCAACACGAGAGCCTCGGGCAGCGAGGCACAATTGTTGTGCAAGCAACTCCGAACGACTGACCTGGTCTGTCCGCGTGTCTCATTGACCTCGCCCAATCACGTGTTCCGATCGAATCGAACGTCAGGGGACACGTTTGAGTGGTTCGGCGCTGTACTATCGGTCCCGATGCCCTCCAGTCAGTCCACTGTTCGACTCGCGTATCCGCCCGGTGGAACATGAGACGCCGAGACGTTATCACGGCACTGGCAGGGAGTACGTGCCTGCTTGGTGGGTGTGTGACCGACTCCTCCTCCCCCGTTGGGGAGTCGACCGCGAACCCGACGGTCCCGCCGAACGTAACGACCGTCACCGGGACGAAACCGCTCCCAACACCGGCGAGTCCGTCGACTCCCGAGGCTGCTCGGTCCTTCGTCGAGACCTACGAGCAACGCTCCGTGTACAATGAACTCGTCGACGGGATCGCCTCCGCGTACCCGGCCATCGAGATCAGTGTCGAGCCGGCACGGACCGCCGTCGTACACACGACTGACCGGGGATACTACCTGCTGTCGTCGTACAGCGGGTCGGGACGGTATCACGATCCGGACGGATCGCCAGGCAGTGCGACGAAATACGCATCGAGCATCGCTCACTTCGTCGGTTCAGAGATCCACCGACGGATCCCGTTCGGGGCGTATCGCTGTCGGGACCCCGTTATCACGGCGTCCAGCGGAGAGCGCCCGACTCACCCCGTCGCTCGATTCCAACTGTACGACTTCGAGACGCCGCCCGACTACGACCTGACGGAGCAGGACGGGCATTCGGTACATATTACCGTCACCGATGGCGACGATGAGACCGTTCTGTCCCGGGAGTACCAGACCGTGGTGCCGCTTACGATCCAGCCGAACGTCACTCGAAAGTCCGGTCGGTATACGCTCACGGTGTCACTCTCACACGGCGGAAGCGTTCGGTACAACTGGTCGCTGTCGACTTCGGTCGCCCCCGAGTGGTGGGCGGTCGGAGTGGTAATCACGAACGCGGGAGAGGTGGTCGTTCGGACGCTGTACCCGAACGATGATGTCGGCCTGCCTCGGGAGACGCTGTGTAGGCGGGCCGATCATTAACGATACAGCTTACACCGACTGAACGCGCTCGAGGAGCGCGAGTCGCCTTCCTCCGAGTTCGACGCCTGCAGCGACCAGGATAACCCCTAAGAAGACGAACCAGGCACCGAAGTAGAACGCGTGTGGGTCGTCGACACTGGCGACGAACTCCGCTCTGACGTCCAGCAGCACGAACACCGTGAGGAGAGTTGCCGGGGAGACGAGCCGATGACGGACGAGGAGGTACAGCGGGACGGCAGCGAGCAACCACATCCCGAGGGTACTGAACAGGTACAGCAAGAGTTCGAAGCCGCCAGTCGCGGTCACACCGAGTCGAACGGCGAACCACATCATCACGCCGGCGTGGAGGAGGCCACCAGCAGTCGCGATGATTGTCGCTTGCTGTCGTGACGCGGGAATACTCACCCACTGCAGTGGTGTTGGCACCGACGGAAGCCAGTCCCAGCCCAGTCGACTCACGTACTCGACGAGGCCGAGGAAGACGAACCCGACCGTCCACACAGACGCGTTGATCATGTACCGGACGATGTAGAGGCCGTTCTCGACGACCATGATGCCGGTTGGTTCGGAGAGCCGCTCTAGTTCTGCGACATCCCGGAACGTCGGTCCGGGTGGGGAGAGCTCCATCCCGAGGACGTAGCCGGTCGTCACGAGGAGCGCACATACTGGCGCGACCAGGGTATACCTGAGCGCGAGCCACACTGGGAGCGCTGCGACAACGACGAGACCACCGTATCGCCACCCCATCCCCACGAGCGAGTACTCGCCAGGGCCGACTGCATAGCCGAGTCGGGCTGCGGCGAGGAGGAGGACGCCTGCGTGGATGACCCCGAGAAGCAGGCTTACCGTGAGTCTAACCTCTCGGGCTGAAAGCATCGTCACGGTAAGGCCGATTCTCCCGGATATGTAATGGGACTGTCGAAACCTCCTATCAAGCACGGACTGCTCGTGGTATACCCGAGTGCTCCGAAGGGTCTGGGTTCTTTCAGACTCGGAAACCTCACGTCTCTTTTTATGAAGCTGACGGGAAAACGGAGAGTCGTGAACGAGGATCCGCCTCCCGCGAAGCTATTCGCGCTTCTCGACGACGAGTACGCTCGTCGAATCCTCACACACCTCGATCAAGAACCCATGTCAGCAACCGAACTCAGCGAGCGATGTGACGCTTCGCCGCCGACCGTTTATCGGCGTATCGACCGATTACAGCGGTGTGGCCTCCTCACAGAAGAGACGAGAATCGACGACGGGGGCAACCACTACGCCGTTTACGAGTCACGCTTCGAAGGCCTCGCGGTGGTCATGGAAGACGGGGAGTTCGTCGTCGACCTCTCACGGCGTGCAGACCCCGCAGACCGCCTCACGAACCTGTGGGAGGGGATGCGATGACGCTCGTTCCGGAAGGGTTCGAACTCTGGCGAGCGTGGCTAGCGGTGAATTTTGTCTTCCTGGTCAGCCTCAGTCTCGTCATCGTCTATCAAGCAATCCGTGGCTATCGGCGCAACGGGAGCCGTCCGATGCTCTTTCTCGCACTGGGTATCGTCCTGCTCACGATCGTGCCGACGGTCGTGACACTCGTCGGTGCCCGGTTGTACAGCGCTCGAACGGTCGGATTAGTCGTCTCGCCGCTTTCGAACAGTATCAAGGTACTCGGACTGGGGAGTATCGTCTACTCACTCTATGGGCGACGGTGACTGGTGTACTCAGAACACCACCAGTTGGGTGCAGACACTCGGGCCACTGGCGCGTCGGCGTCGGGTGTCTGGAGAGGGATACACTGGTGCGGGACCACAGACACGGGGGTTTCGGGAGCGACGTCGAAACGTTCGCGAGTCCGAACAGAGCCAGTGCACGCTGAATCGGTGGTGAGTCTAAAACTGCTCTTTGTCCCTCCACAACGCATACCCGAAGAGGCGACTGAGCGAAAAAGGGTGAAATCCGATGGAGACACCGCCTGACTGGTCCCGACGGACGTTGCTCTCTACCACCGCACTCGCGAGTCTCGGGTCGTTGACCGGCTGTCTCGGCTCTGCAGCCGACGTCACCGGACTTGCGCGCGCCGCCAGTAGTGACGTGGCCGAGCCGTCGTCTACGAGTGACCAGTGTCTGACCGACTTCCTTGACGGCGCGAACGGGTACGACGGACACACGAAACGGTATGGTCCCGAGGCCGAGCCGACGATCACTGTCGGCTCGAGTCCGGAAGGAAGCGACGCTCACGACATGTTCGACCCGGTTGTCGTCCGCGTCGTACCCGACACGACCGTTACCTGGCTCTGGACCGGGTATGGTGGCCCACACAACGTCGTCTCAGTCGACGGATCGTTCGATAGCGGTTCCTCGGTCACGACCAGTGGGACGCACTTCGAACACACGTTCTCCGAACCCGGCACATACCGGTACGTCTCGGAGTCGAACCGCGGAGACGGGATGCGCGGGGTCGTCGAGGTCGCCGAGCCACCGTCGGGGGAGTACCCAGCTGTCGACGAGTGGCTGGCGAGCGTCGAAGGATACGATGGGACGGTTCCGGACCGACGCGAACAGCCCCGTGTCACGGTCACAGTCGGGTCGGCCGCCGGCCCGGATGCGTTCGACTTCGCGCCGCCGGCAGTGAAAATCTCCCCAGGGACGACCGTCACGTGGGTGTGGAGCGGTGACGGCGGCCCGCATAATGTCGCGTTCGAGGATCGAGAGATCCGCCTCGACTCGTTCGAACCGGAACCAGGTGTCCACTTCGAGCACACGTTCGAGACGACCGGCGTCTACCGGTACGCCTGTGAACCTCACGAGAGTCTCGGACAGCGGGGTGCGATCATCGTCGAAGGGCCATCGAGCGATTAATCGGCGTACAGCGCCCATCATGGCGTCGGAGTAGCCTGGTATCTGTTCAAAGAACGATACTCCAGAATCCTCTGACTTGCTCTCGAGGAGCGCAACCGTCTGTTGCTCCTCGTCGGAACGGTCCCGACCGTCGGCGGCGACCTCGAGGGACGCGGGTGACTGCCACGGGGAGAAGAACGAAGTGGGTGTGAGGGGTGAGTACACCGATGGAAACGTACCGGATCGAAGATCTGGTCTTGGGTACGACCATGGTCTGCCTGGGTGTCCTCCCGACAGGCCTGCTCCTCGTCGGCCGCGGACAGACCTTACTGTTTCTCGACAGTGCGAGTGCCAGCGTACTTCCCGAACGGTTCCGAATGCTCCTCGTCGTCGTGCTGTGCGTCTGTGGACTTACACTGGCTGTACTGGGAATACTTATAATCAAGAACGGCCGGTCTCGGCCGACCACGACCAGGCTCTTTTGACGATGATACTCATCTCCCCCACTGTTGATCGATCCTCTGTGGGGAGAACAGTACCGTTACACTGAGTCGGTGAGTGCACACCGACATGGACGCTCGCTACGCCTGGCCAGTGGGGGCCGTGGTCGGTCTCTCGGTCGGCTATCTCTTCGGGGTACAGCGCGGTGACATGGTACTCGGTGCTGTGCTCACGGCCGTCTGGACGATCACGGCGTACGGTCTCTTGGCGTTCCCCGAACATCGGGGGAGGGGGTCCGGGTCACACTCCCGGTTCTGGTACTCTCTCGTCGGCGTGCTTGGGCCGATCGTGATGTTCACGCCACAGTATAGCTCGCTGTTATCCCCTGCCGAGGGGCTTCCGTTGGTCCTCCTCCTCGGCGGTGTGTGGCTCGGTGGTGTGTTCGCGGGTGTTTCGCTGGACCGGAGTGAACCCTCCGAGTCGTGAACCGATATAGAGCCACTCGTCGGACAGCTACTGTTGACCCACGACTCAGATCACCGATTGTTTCTGTATAACGACGTTAACCTCTGGAAGGAACGGTTTCCAGTCACGCTCTCCACCCATGGCGTACTCGAGAACGAGAGGCTCGAACTCCCCACGGACGACTTGGCGACCGGTGTCGTTGGCGCCGAGACTGTCCCCGTGCAGCTCGTACGTTTCGCTGATTCGTTTACCCGGATCAAGTGGCTGGACGAGCGGCGTCGACGACGTCCCGTAATCTCTCCGATTCGTCGCTCTCGGCGTATCTCTCCGTCCAGAGGATCGTTCCCGATGCCTCCTCGGTTCCGAGCGAATCGACGAGCTCGAGCAGACCGAACGGCCAGATTCCCGTGTTTCGAATCTGAATCGGCCGCTCCCCTTCGTTCGAGAGAGAACCTGAGCCGGGCTGGATGTTCGATGACCGCGTTGGGATCTTTGATTTCAACCGGAGAAGTCAACTGTCGCCGAAACGTCGACCATCGAGACCTCTGTTACGGTATACTCGGTCGCACCCAGACACCCGGTCAGCCCGAGAAGTGAGGCACTGGTGACACCGAGGAACGACCGTCGTCTCACTGCTCTGCACCCCCTGTTCCCGTCTCGATGGGCGTAGTGTCACCGGTCAGGGAAACGAACACCGACTCCATCGACGCGTCTTGTTCAATGTTTGCTCGACTCAGACGTTCTTCGAGCGTGCCGCTGGCGATCAGGCTTCCATGGTGTATGATGCCGACTCGGTCGTCGTTGATGCGTCTGTCCCCGAACCTGTGCTTATCTGTCAGTGGCATCCGAAGCTCCGAGACTCACGAGCCCGCTCACCAGTCCAAAGAACCCGACGATTACGAGCCGTATGGTAAGTGAGTCGTTCTGTGGGTCGACGAAGGGGATCGCTCCGAACGCGACGACAGCGATTCCGAAGAGGCCGACCGTGAGGACGCGGTCGTACCGCGGGTCGTACTCCACGTCTGCGAGGCGTGCCCACAGGGTATCGTCCGGAGTCGGTCGTTGCCTCCGTTCGAGTCCGTCGCTCGTTTGAACGGCAACGAACCCCCGTCTCAGTCCTGCCAAGATCGCCCCGAACAGTCCACCGATGGCTACACCGGCGACGAAGTTCCCGGGGCCGCTGAGAGCGCTCACGACGAGACCGACCACCAGTGCGGGGAGGACGAACAGGCCGACTGGTTCTATAAGATCCACCAGCGTCGCTGGTCGTTCGTGATCCGAACTCATCACCCGGCTGCTCCTCCCACCGTGCGATTCGGTTCGACAGTCGTGTCGCCAGCGTCGTGTCGATGGGTTCCTTCCCGTGTCATTCCCCTCGTTCCGCGTCGACCGCCTCCACGAGGAGTTCGATGAGCAGTTCCGACAGATCTTCGTGATCGACCACGCCGAGCGCCACGGTCACCTCCTCGCCTCTCGTTGGTTCGTCGTTGTCGTCGGACATCGGAGCTCCCGTCGTAGTGAGCGACGGGCGTGGGCCTGATAGCTATTTACCTCTCGCCTCCCCTGTTTTGGGGTGACGGCTCTCCTTCCCGTCTCGTCTCGAGCGCTCCGACTGTGTCTGTACGGCTGTCTCGTCACTTGCATCGTCTGCGAGTGTCTATCGCTCGCTGACGACATCCTCGACCCGATGCTCTGGCCGGACGGTGCCGAGTACGGAGCCATCCTCCTTGTCCTCGCTGGGGTGTACTACCAGCACATCCCTGACCGCGAGCGTATCGAACGATGGCGGGCACGGGCTGTTGCCTGTCTCGTCCTTGGACTCGTTTCGCTTCTCTCCATCGCGTACACGAATCCTGAGAGTCCGCTGACTGCTGTGCCGTTCGCAGTTCTCATCGTCGGGGCGATTGTGGCCTACCGAGGACTGTATGATGAGTGTACGCGCCCACGTCCGTGATTACTCCCGGAAGACCCAAAGGACGGATCGTTCATCTCCTCGTGAGTTCTGGATACTGACAACGGGGGAAAAGCGGTGGGGTGACGAGGCGGAGCAGACCCCGTCGAATCGCGGGCAGGAGCTCATGCCGACAGGTGGCTGTCGGCATCGAACAGTACTGAGGGGATACTAACCAATCCAGTGAAGGCTTCAACGGGGATTTGAGCGAACCCGTCACAGACTGTCGGTACGCGCTTCTCGCAGCGCAGGTCGCTCCCAACCGTCGGATGTTGCCCCTCACCGAGCGAGGAGCACGATACCGCCACCCATCGTGAGGAGGAACGCACCGGTACTGGCCAGAAGCGGCGACAGTCCGAACAGTTCGGTTCCGATCCAGTACAGGCTAGAAAACGCTCCCGACGCGACCGCCGAGGCAACGACGATCCAGCAGACGGCCTTCCACATCCGGTCGTACGGAGGCCAGTACTCGTCGTACAGGGTTGGAACGACGACACCGATTGTCAACAGGAGGAGAAAGCTTCCGTCAGGGTCGAATACCACACCGAATCCGTACGTGACGCAGAGTGCGAGGAAGATGGCTACCGAGACGGTCAGATTCCGCTGCGTCCAGAACCGTTGGCGTATGCGGGTGAGGACGGTAGTGGAGGGCATCGTTCGAGATGACGGCCAGCAGTGCAAAAAGGCTAGCACCACGCCGACGACGCCGAAGAGGTCACAGCCGTACGGTGTCTCGGTCAGATCAACTGTCACTCACGTCGAAACGTTCGAGTAGGTGATAGCAGTAGGCTGTGAGAAGGTGCGAGTCACGTGCGGGTTCGTCCTGTCGAGTGGTGTTGTCGTGGCGGCGGTGGTATACGTTTCGGGGCCCGCTGATGCGGGTGTCGTCACGTCACTGGTGATCGG
Source organism: Salinigranum salinum (assembly GCF_009176545.1). Classification (GTDB taxonomy): domain Archaea; phylum Halobacteriota; class Halobacteria; order Halobacteriales; family Haloferacaceae; genus Salinigranum; species Salinigranum salinum. Next base: position 2,114,649 of record NZ_VTOJ01000001.1, read on the forward strand.
TACTGTCGTGTTTCTCGTGTTCTCAGTCGCTCTCACGGTCTCGAGCGGACGAGTGAAAGAGATACTCCTCGAGCTTCTGTCGTTGCTTCCTTGACGCTCGGTTCCGAAACCGCTCATCGATCTCGCCTAAAGCCGCTCTCGAAGCAGTATACAAATAAATCGCAGGACCGTTCGTCTGAATATCTGACAGTGAGTTTGAACGACCGGATCTCGTCGACGACGTTCGTACTCAGTGGTGCCATCGTCGTGCTGGGTGCGAACTTGCTTCCACTCGTCGGCGTCGTTGCGTGGGGCTGGAGCCTCTGGTCGCTACTCGTCGTCTACTGGTCCGAGGCGTTCAGTACGATCGTCTTGGCCGCCGTCAAGACGCTGTTCGCCGAGCGTGGGTCACCGGGTATATCGGGCCAGATTGAACCGTTACACGAGCTTCGAGAGAAACGTGGTGGCTGGACGGTTCGGGAGAGCTGGCCACCGGTCTATCCGCGAAACATCCCGTTTGCGCTCTCGATGCTCGGGGTGTGGTCCGTGACAGTGCTCCCACTGAGCGTTCTCTACTGGCTGGTGGCCGACCCACTAATCACGTTCTCCCTCGACCTCATCCTCGGACTGGGCGCGTTGGTGGCCGCACAGGTAGTCGACTTCGTCTTCGAGTACATCGCCACCGAAGAATACACTGAGGTTTCCGCACAGGAGATCATGCGAACGCCGGCACAGCTCACGGTTATCTTGCTGTCGGTCGGGCTGTTTGCCGCTGGCGGCCGGACGGGCGGTCTGTTGATCCTCGTTGGTGTCGTCCTCGCGAAGACGACCGCGTCGCTGTACCGCTTCTTCGTCGAGCATATCGGGACGCCGATGCTCGGGGTCGGTGACCGCCTCGTCGACGACGAGAATTTCAGCGAACCACCGCCAGAACTCGAACTCCCCGTGGCCGAGGTGCAGACACGGGTCTCCGTCAGCGCGAAGTCGGTGTTGCTTGGGAGCATCTGGTCGATCGCGTTCGGCTTCGCGACCCGTCTTGGGCTGGGCGTGCTCGCGTTCTCTGGACTCGCTGTCATCTCCCGCGAACCACTGTGGATCGCCGGCGGACTGTTCGCGATCAGCGTACTCGTCGTCGCACGCGTTTTCAGCTACTTCTTTCGATACGGCACGATCGAGTACCAACGGCGCGGTGACACCCTTGTCGCGTACGACACACTGCTCGAAGCGCCGCAGTGGACAGTCACGGTCGACCCGTTCACCGATTTCTCGGTGAAGAACGCGATCGCCGACCGGTTGCTCGGGACAGGGACGCTCACTATCTCGGGCGTCGAGTCGGTCGATCGAGACGACGTGCAACTGGGTCCAGTCACAGATATCGACCGCGTCGTCGACACGCTCGACCTTCCGGTCGATGAAACGACGCGACCGGAGCGTGACCTGGCAGTTATGGCTGCGGCCACCGTCTTGATGCTGTGTTTCGTCGCCGTCCCGGTGGGACTGTTCTTCACCTCCCGCGTCAGCGACGCGATGGCGGGTGCACTCACCGTCCTGTTCGGACCGTTCCTGTTGCTCCCGATCGGCGTGCTCCTCTGGGCCGCACTCTCTCGAATTTGACTCGTCTTTCGGCCCTCGCAGTTGCACGCTGCGGTCACTTTTTTGTCGGTGATGTAATATAAGGCCCCGGTCCTGCAGCTCCAGACCGCAGAAAGACACGGATCTGTGGTCGGACGCGGCTATCGCTCAGAGAGGCCATCGCAGTCAGAGCTGTTCTCGCGTCAGCCCCTGCACACTGGCTGCGTGAGGGCACTCAGCGCTAGATCGTCGATACAGACTCCTGCCACCAGCACACCGGACGCGCGAACACGGCTGGTGTGCCGGGACCGGGCGATGGTGAAAAGATATATTCGATCCGGACGAGACCCGTCGAACGTCCCCCAGTGTTCGAGTTCGACGAACCCTATCAGCGTGATCTCGCACTGATTGGCCTCGGAATCCTCGTCGTGCTCCTCTGTGTGGGCGCGTTCGTTTTCGTATCCGAGACCAACCAGAGCACGAGGTGGCTCACCGTTGACGAGACGGACACCATCTACCCCACCGAGGAAGTGGTCGCATTCGAGTCGATGACACCGGCACAACAACGAACGTTCAAAGCTGCTCTCGCCGATCCGGAGAACTACGTCGAGGTAACGAACGCAAGCACCAAAGTCTGGGAGGACCACCGTGCCGTCCGGTACGAGAACCGGACCTACGAGGTTGAGGTCGCGGTGACCTGAAGCATAATTGAGATCATATTTTTCACACTGCGTCGGACCAACCTAACCCGTTCTCTGACCCGATTACTCGCTGATGTGACCAAAGGCCATCGTCTATAGCTGTCCGACTCTGGGGCGTCCTCGAACATCGTTCGGCCTCAACAACCGAAACACGTGATCGATGCGAACTGCTTGATTGTGGGGTGTGAAGAACCAGTATCGTCACTCAGGTCGTTGTCGAAAGGTATAGAGGTCGTTTCCCGCAACTGTCAGTACCCGCGATGCCCTCCACGCCACACGAACACGCAATCGAATCGACAGCTCTCAGAAAGACGTACCGGTCCGAGGTCGCACTCGACGGCCTCTCGTTGTCTATCCCCCATGGAACGGTCTATGGCTTTCTCGGCCCGAACGGCGCGGGGAAGACGACGACGATGCGACTGTTGACCGGGTTGTCGAACGCCTCTGCCGGTGAGGCTCGCGTCTGTGGCGTTCCTGTCGACGACCGTCGTCGACTCGTCTCGCACGTCGGCTATCTCCCCGAGACGCCGCCGCTGTACGAGGAGTTTAGCGCCTCCGAACAGCTCGAATACGTTGCCGACCTCCGTGACATCCCACCCGAGACGGCCGCGGACAGAATCCAGCGGTTCCTCGAACGGTTCGACCTCGCAGCCGACGCGGGCAAACGAATCGGCACCTACTCCAAAGGAATGCAACAGAAGACGGCGTTCATCCAGAGCGTCCTCCACTGCCCCGATGTCCTCTTTCTCGACGAGCCGACGAGTGGACTAGATCCCCGGGCTGCACGGGAGATTCGCGAGTCGATCAGCGAGTTCGCCGACTCGGGAACGACCGTCTTCCTCTCGACGCATATCCTCCCCGTCGTCGAAGCTGTCGCAGACGAAGTGGGTGTCCTCTTCGAGGGCAGACTCGTCGCGGAGGGGACACCGGACGAACTCACATCGCGTGCCGAGACCGGTGACGGCACGCTCGAAGACGCGTTCCTCGCCGTCACGAGTACGAGCGACATCTCGAGGGAGACGTCCGCCTCGGACGGAGCACTCGAATGACGCTCTCGACTGATGTACGACACGGGCTTCGGATCGCCAGCGCGGAGTTCAGCCGAAGCCTCCGCGGCTACACCAGTGACACACGGCGCGTCCTCGGAATCGCCCTTTTCACCCTGCTCTTCGGCGGCAACCTCCTCTTCGCACTCCCCGGTATCTACCTCCTCGGACAGCGCGTCCAGACCGTTTCGAGGGTACCGTTCCTCGACCAAATCGCGCTCCTCCTCCCAGTCGGGCTCCTGTTCGTCGCCGTCTTGCGGACACTGGAACGGATCGGTGGGGCTGAGTCCGAAGATCTCCTCCTGACGACCGTGCATCCACGTGCGGTGGTCGTCGGCCTCATGACGGCTGAAATCGCTCGACTAGCGCTGTGGTTTGGACTGCCCGTCCTCCTCGTCAGCACCGTGTTCGCGGCTGGACTCGGCGCACCGACGCTCGTCGTGACTGCTGGGCTGGTTTCGCTTCCGCTCGTCTGCTGTACCGCAGTCTGGGGATACGCGCTCGGACTCGGGCTACTCCGGGTAATTCGTCGCCTTCCCACGCTGCAGAGAGCGCTCAAGATCGGCGGAATCGGTCTCCTCGTCGTCTTCGTCGTCGTCTCTCAGTTCGTCGGCCAGTATCTCTCGAACGGGGCGGTGTCGATTCAGACGCTCCTCTCTGTCGTCCAGTTCGGACCGCTAACCGAGTACACGACGCTCGCGTTCGTCGGGACACCACTGGTTCAACCGGTCGATCCGAGTGCACTCGTCGTCCTCGTCGGTTGTCTCGTGCTCACGCCACTTGGACTCGCGGTGTCCGAACGGCAGGCGACCGCACTCTGGTTCACAGACAGCGCCGCACAGAGGAAACCCGAGACACGACTCTCCGAGTCGTCCAGTGAGACCGGCCGCTTCACACCACCTCGGCCGTTCTCGTGGAGGAAGTCCGGTCGTATCGCGTGGGGATACCTCGTCAGGGCTGCCCGAAAACCACAACAACTGGTTCATCTCGTCCTCATCATCTTCTTCATCGGTCCGTTTGGAACGGCGCTCTTCCAGAGTACTGGCGATGGACTGCTCGCCTCGATTGCGGGACTGGGCGTCGTCCTCGGCGTGTACGTCTCTGGGGCGGCGTTCAATCTCAATCCGCTCGGGGACGACCGAGACCAACTCCCGTTGATACTCCTCACCGACACCGATACGACGACACACCTTCGTGGTCGTGTCGGTGCTGGACTGTCGATCGGTCTCCCGCTCGCCGTACTCACCTCGGTCGGGTCGCTCGCGTTGAGTTCTTCACCACTCTACGGGCTGGCGTTCGCCGTGGCTGCGCTTGGCTGGTGCGTCGCCGGTGCGTTGCTGGCGCTCGGCCTCGGCTGTGCCTACCCCGTCTACGAAGAACGGGAGATGTGGGGTGTCGAAACCGTCTCACCCTCGACACTCGTCCTGGTGACGTACTCCGTCATCGTGGTGTTCGGAACGGGTCTTGGGCTCGTGGTCCTCTGGTTTCTGCTCACCGGCGGTCTCGTCCCCTCCGTCTCGGTACTCACTGGGGTCTCGTTGTACGTGCTCGTCACCAGTGGTGTTCCGGTTGTCTCGTATCTGTACGCGGTTCGGCGGTACCGCCGGCACACGATCGAGTGACACGGCAGTGTCTGAACTGCTGTCGAGGAGAGACTAGTCGGATGTGTTTGCACGCCAGCCAGTCGGGCGTCCGGCGATCAACAGGTGGGTGGCGACGACCAATGGAATCGCACTGATCATCCCGGTACCGAAACTGAGGACCGGACGGGGAGGGACGGCGAACGTCGTCTGCACGACCCAGAAGCTGATGAAAAAGAGAACGATTACCGTTGCGCGGCCCACGCCACCGATCGACCGGAACCAGCGACCGAGTTGCTTTCCAGGTGTGGAGTTCGCGCCGGGTCCGGCTGCGACGACCAGCGCCACAAAGCCGACAGCGACCCACGACCACAGGAGCGGTTCGCCGAGGATATTAATTGGCCACCAGAAGACGGCCAACACACCCATGAGCACGTCTGTCCACGTCGGCTGACGGTCCGGAGTCCACGTCGACAGGACACGTCTCACTGCCATCTGTTTCGGTATGCTCTCTCGGAGATAGTTAGCTCCTTGTGTGACCCACGTCCGTTCGGCAGCACAGTGCGATGCCCTTGCGGTAGGCTACATCGTCTCTCCGTTCGAGGGCGTCCGTCTGCGATATGTCCGGACGAGCGCGTAGACGAGTCCGACCAGCGCGCCGATGACCAGGACACCGGGACCGACACCAAACGATATCTCCTCAGGCGTGTTCGTGAACGCGAATAGATACGTGATTCGACCGGGCGTCCCCACAGTGAGTGATTCGACACCGAGCGTCGAGAGCAGGAGTGGACCCCCAATCGCAACGAGTACGAAGACGCTGAACGCAGCGACTGCCGCCCCAACAAGTGCATCCCAGACCAGTGCGGTCGCCGAGAGCGGATTGACGTGGTCGGTTTCGTTGCCGAGAATCCTGACCCCTCTCTCATGATCGACGATGCGGACGTGTGCGGGATAGCTCACCACGCTCAGGGTCATCCAGACGTCCGCGACTGCGCCGGCGGCGTTCAGCGTCAAACGATGAGTAAGCCCCACTCCAGTCCGATCATCACTGGGACACCGACGAGTGTCAGAACCACGAGCGGCGTCAACAAGACGACGATGAACTGGTTTCGACTGAACTCGTGCTCGGTCGTCGCGTACGCGTACGTCAGGATGAAGTGGGCGACCTCGACACCGTATCTGGCTTCCCCGCCGTCGTATCGGATCGCGAGGCCGTGCAGCCACTCGTGCGGGATGATGAAGGCCGTCCCGAGACCCACGACGACGAGGACGTTCACCGCAACTGCCCACCAGCCGACATCCGGCAGTACGAGTCTGAGTGCCGCCGCCTGTCCGGTTCCGAATTCGTAGAGTACACTGAACAGTCCCCACGCGACGACCATGCCGAGTGTCCCGACTGCAGTCAGCTGGATGGTGAGTCCCCGAGTCATCTCGAGATCTGCGAGGATTACCTCCGACTCAGCAGACTCTTCGGTTACCATCGTACCTCAGGTGAACGCACCGACTGGGATAACAGTTCGGCGTTCTCGCTCACAATTGGGCCTATGGGGTGCTGTCTCGAGACCATCCACTCATCGATTCCAGTGAGTTGTCGACGACAACTAGGGCTCTTGGATTGCACTCTTCGACCCGTTGTAGACGGGTGTAGTTCTGTGCCGGGTGCGAGAGACGCGTGGCTATCTGCCGGGTACATGATGCGTCCAAAGACTCGTGTGTACTGACCACCTATCAGCAATCATGGATCAATCGGACGAAGACGGCGAGGCTGACCGAACTGACGAGGAAGCGATCAACCAGCGGCTTGACCGTCTGATTAACTTCCTTGCGACGTATCTCCCCTGAACGCACAGACTGTCGCTGGTGACCCGCTTCCCACACCTACGAGCGCTCGTTACTCGGGAACGTCGGCGGGAGAGACCGTATTCGACGGCTCGTTCGACGTGAATCCCGGCGAATCCGACCGGACCGACGAGGAGGGCGCTTGCTCCGGTGAGGTAGACCAGCGAGAGCGACACCACGGCGTTGAACGAGCCGTGGAGCAGCGTCGCGGCGAGGACGGACTTCGCGTGGACGGTCAGGTAGGTGAACAGCGGGGAGGCGGCGACCGTCCAGCCCGTCATCACGACGATGCCTGCGAGCGGTGCCTCGGGGAAGTTGTGTCCCTGGACGATCAGCGACAGTTGCCGGCCTCCTCAACGGGGGAACCTGGGCCGTCTGGCACGCACCGTTCGTCTACTTCCCGGGCTACTACGCGAACACGAACTTCAACCCGGAGTTCTGGTGGTGGCTCCCGTCGATCGTCCTGCAGACCCTGATCTTCGTCTGGGTGTACAACAACACGCAGGGGAGCATCCTGGCGATACTCGTCATCCACGGGATGATGAACCTGACCGGCGAGCTCTTCGGGCTCGCCCCCGAGCTATTCCCGTTCCAGCTCCCGTTCCTCGTGCTGGTTAGGGCCCCCTCGTCGTGAGCTGGCAGCGAGACACCGTCGCTCGATCCAAAGACGTCGCAGGCGCTCCCTGATGTCCCGGGGACAGAACCGACGGTTGCTCATCGCGCTCGTGGCGCTCGCCGTCGGGTTGGCGGTCAACTCGCTCCTCGAACCGTCGCGACGGGCGCCGTTACGTATCCGTTCTCGGACCCCTCGGTGAACCAGACGATCGGCCTGGCGGCCGTCTCACCCCTCGTCGTGTCGTGGGGAGCCTCGTATCAGTCTCGTTCCTCCAGAGTCCTCAAAAAGGGCGTGTCAGGCCGCTGATTGAGAGTCATGACTCCGCTCGGTGTCTTCCCGCAGAGGCTGGGTACGTCCGAACACGATGCCGATCAGGAGAAACGCGACCGGAGCGACGACAGCGTATCCGATGACGCCGATGTTCCGGACCTGCATATCCGCGAGTGGGACACCGATCAGACCCGCGAGACTCAGTATCCCACTCACGAGGAGGAGAATCCACACCCATCTCACCAGTCGACTCCCTCCTCTGAATACGGGGACAGCGAAGAGGATCGAGAGGGCGAAGAACCAGTCCCACGCGAGGATGTCCAACGCGTACACGATCGATGGCCACTCGAACGAGACGATCAACGGAACCCACGACAGTCCGGTCGCTTCCAGTCGAGGGCCGACGGTGAGTCCGACGAAGTGGACGCTGGTCGTAACCGTCGCTAACACGATCATGAAGACGAGTGCGGTCAGACTATACACCTTGACCGCGGGGCGTGCATACGCGTGAATCGCGACCATGGTAACGACGTACAATGCCGCTAACGGGATGATGAGCAGTCTCATGATCGTGATGTATGGATCTCCGATCGGGTCATGAGGCGACTCCAGTGAGAGAAACCCGAGAGCAGTAACGAGTGCGTACACCACTCCGAGGACGAACACCAGCCAGGCTGCGGCTCTCCCGATCGTGCGGTGCTGTGGTGTGAAACCGGCATGGCTTGGCATACGATGATTCATCGGCTCGTATTGCTCCGGCATATCATAACGGTTGGTAGCGTGTCCCAGTTGGCCCGCATCGCCGACCGAGTCCACACCGGTTCCAGAGCGGGGCGAGAGCGTGAACAGTTACAGGCCAGTCGGTACACCCGACTAGCGGACGTCGGTACTGGGTTCGGCCGATAGGTACTCGTACAGGACGGGCATAATCGAACACCTCCGGTTCGGTCTAACGTGTGGTTCTGACGGTGGGTATTCTTTAGCTCGGGGCCTCCGATGTGCGACCATGCGGACTGCTCGTGTCCTCAAAGGTACCACTGGTGCGGTCGTGGCTTTCCTCATTGCCGTCCTCGCAGGCATCCTCTGGCTCCGACGTGAAACTGCCCGGTGGATTGACGAACTTCGTCGTCCGGCGAACACCGAACGCGAGATGGTGTTCACGGCCGAGGACCTGGAAGACCTACCCGCCCCCGTCCGAGCGTATCTCGAAAACACGCTTCAGGAGGGACAGCCATACGTCGACTCGGTCCGGTTGAAACAGCACGGCAAACTGCGCCTCGGCGATACGTCGTCGCCCTGGAGACCGTTTACGGCGACACAGCGCGTCACGGTCGATCCGCCGGGATTCTTCTGGGACGCCTCGATCTCGCTCGTCCCGTTCGTCTCGTTCCGCATCCGCGATCTCTTTCGGGACGGGAACGGTTCTGCAGAGGTCTCGCTGTCCGGCGTCATCCCGCTCGACAGGGGTGAGCCGAGCCAGGAACTGAACGAGGCGGAGCTGGTTCGGTATCTCGCCGAGGCCGTCTGGTATCCGACAGCGCTGCTTCCCAGCGAAGGCGTCCAGTGGGAGCCGATCGACGATCGGACGGCGGAAGCGACGATCGACCACGGTGACGTGTCCGCCTCACTCACCTTCTCGTTCAACGAGGACGACGAAGTGACGCGAGTCTACACGGAGGGGCGGTATCGACGTGTAGCGGATGGCTTCGAGCCGACGCCGTGGTCCGGGTACTGGAACAACTACCAGACACGGAACGGAATCCGTATTCCGATGGAAGGTGAAGTCGTCTGGCACCTCCCGGACGGCGATCTTGAGGCGTGGCAGGGACAGCTCACGGAGATCCACTACGATGAGTTGTGACCATCGACGCGAGGTTCACCTTCTCGGTCGGCGATAATCGAGTGCAACGGCTAATGTTTGCCCTGACGTTTTCTTCAGTATGACTCACGACCCTCTCTCGGGCGAATCTATCAGAGCACAATCAACTTTGACACCCTTGGCCATCGAAACGAACGGTCTAACCAAACGATTCGGAGACCACACGGTTCGATCACCTCGACCTCGCAGTCCCGCAGGGAACCATCTATGGGTTCCTCTGCCCGAACGGCGCCCGCAGCCCGGATCGAGGAGTTCTTGGCCCGTCTCGACGTGACCGACGACGCGGATCGACGAATTTCGACCAACTCCAAGGGGATGCGCCAGAAGCTCGGCCTGATCCAGGCACTCCTCCACGAGCCAGCCGTCCTCTTCTGTACGAACCGACGAGCGGTCTCGATCCACGGGCCGTTCGAACCGTCCTCGATGTTCTCGCCGAACTCGTTGATGAGGAGACCACCGTGTTCCTGTCGACACACATCCTCTCGGTCGTCGACGAACAGATTCCCAGTTCTATTATCCTCTCTGAGATTGACTTCGACAATTAATACCCGTTCCCCCAATATCATATCCCTCTCTCTTGTCTCTTCAAATCTATAAAATCAAGAGAATTACGAAAGATATTCCATCGCTTCTTGGTCTTTGCCCATCAGAATATCCAAAACTTCTTTTCTGAACGGATTCAAATAACATGTTCTGGATGTATTTGGTCGAAATGTGATGCTCTGAGATTGTTTCAACACTTTGAACGCGAGTCTCAGATCCCATAATGTTAAATTCTCTTGCAATAATATGGAATTAAAGTTCATTTTGTGATATTTCTGAACGCGAGCTGCTGTTGAGAGTCCCAAGACATATTTTGTGTTAGCGACTATTTCGGCCCTCGCTAGTCGGGTTCTCTCATATTCCTGACTATCTCCAGTGATAACGTCTCCGAGAAAATAAGAGTAGTTAGTATCATCTCTTACTAATGCAACAGCCAGCACCAGACTGGAGCGACAAGATCGACGAGGAAGGGACACCCGTTGATCCACTCTACACGAACCGCTCGCGCAACCGGGTCGTGAACCTGTTCGCCCACGGGGCGATTACCTCCATCCCGCTACGGCTTCGGTACGTCTCGATCTTCTGCTGGGCGATAGAGCAACTGAGCGATTCAGAGGACGACGACGAAGAGCGGTACCGGCAGATGAAGAACATCGAGAAGCTCTTCTGCCTATCGAGCCGGTATCAGGAAATCCAGCATGACCAGCCGGGTGCAATCACTGGGATGGACGGAAACACGGAATTCAATTACGATTATGAAGAATTCGATGAAATCAGGTTAGACGACCTAGAGCTGCTCAAGAACGACAGCTACGCCTACCAGCGGTTCTACGAGAACCTACTACAGAAATTCCTGCTGAAGCGGGGGGATTTTACACTGACCGCTGCAGGACAGGAACTCGCTGGACTCGTCGGGGAGCGACTCGGCGAGAATCAGGAAAGAATAATCTCGTGTGCGGAAAGTGGGCGTGCGACGCGAAACAATTTTGAGGCGTTCAGTCACGATTTCGCCAACCAGTCCGTCTACTACGAGGCGGAGTTCGAGCCAGAGCGGCGAGCACTTCAAAAGGTGTTCCTCGGGTTCCTCGAATGGGAGGATGACAAGCAGTCGGGGTCGGTTCATCTCCACGGCTCCATTCCAGAAGCGATCCGGATCAATGTTCTCGACCACCTTCACGAGACACTGGAAATGGGCGATGTCGAGGATCACAACGCCAGCAAGCTCTACCAGAAGTACCACCGAGGCTACCACCACTACCGTTGCGCGTTCTCGCTCTTCCTGCTTCGAGCGCGCCAACTGGTGATGGACGACACCGCGAATCCCATCGAACTCAAGGAGACGGACGCGAAGTTCGACCAGTTTCGGTCGCTGATGCATACCTACTGGCAGCAGGTCTACCTCGGGTACGCGCTCGAGGCACAACTCGAGGCCACAACCACCTTCCTCAACAGCCGCATCCCCGCTCGGTACGACTACGAACCGCTCGTCGAATCAGTAAGCGATGCCGACCGGATTCAAGCGGAGGTGAACGGAATCCTGCGGAATTTCGAGGTTTCGGATGGTTCAGACGATGTCCCCACGGAACAGCTCACTCGGAATCTGATGCTGTACGGGACGGCCGACCCGACGAAGCCATCGGTTTCGATTACGCCAGCGGATCCTGAGACCCCACTTGACCTCGGCACCGTACAGGATGCCATCGCAGAATGGACGGCCGAGGGGTGGGAGACCGTACCCGCACTTACCAGCGCCGAGGGCGTCAACGAGGTGCTCCTCTCGAAGGCCATCCGAAACAGTTTGAACGGGCTCCACTCGGCTCTCGATGACGAAGACGCGCAGATCGCGCACTGGTCTCGGGCCCTCGCCTGCTCGACTGTCCTCGTTCTCCTTGAGGTGGCTCGCCTGAGACGGCAGCGTGACGAACGGCAGTGGCTCCACAACTACGTGTACTCTCGACTCGACTCACCCTTCGCCTCCTTGCCCGCTCTCGACCGGTTCATAGCCGACCTTGACCCCGACACCCCCATCCACGAGGTCGCGCGGTCGCTGCTTCGGGAACAGGTCATCGGGACACACCTCCGCGTCTTCTACGACCGACTCAGCCCCGGGAACCTCAAGCGAATGCTCTCGTTCGATCAGGACAACCGCCTCTGTCTCGAGGCCCAGAAAGAGCGGGGAGAGCAGCCCTTCCGAGCACGGGTTTCCCTCGTCCGGTTCTTCGAGACCAACACCTTCCTCCGGGACTGCGGGCTGCTAGAGGACGATCCAGACGCGGACTTCGCGGTGACGCCGTTCGCCGCTGACTTGCTCCGACGCGCCCTCGGGGGTGAAAACGCATGAACCTCCTCAAGGAGCTTGAGGGGGAGGGCTGGAGCATCCAGCAGGCACTCCTGACGACGTATCCGTTCGATCCACAGTTCTTCAGCGGATACGTCCGTCCCAGACTGCGCAAGCGGAACTGCGACTTGCCGCTCGTGCTGATGGATGCCACCCGCTACGAGCGCAACATCAGTAAGGGTGACTGGCGGGAGGCCCCAATCGGGACTGACTACCTGCTGGAGCCCGTCTACTCTGACGGCGTCTTTCACCCGAAGGTCAATCTGTACGCGTCCGAGCGGAGCGTCTACTTCACCGTCAGCTCCGCGAACATCGGGCTTGAGGAATACTGTAAGGCAGCGCAAATCGGCTACAGTGACGGCTTCCAGCGGTACTGGTTGAGCGACGACGAACACAACGTTGGCGAGGTGTTCTCGGTCGCCCGCGACATCCGAGACTTCTTCGAACAACTGCTCGAGATCGAAGGCTACGTGACCGGACAGGACGCTCGAGATTACGTTCGGGAGGCCACCACCACCCTCGAATGGCTTGATCACAAGGAGGATCCACAGTCAAATACCGAACAGAGCATCTGGTTCCTCTCGAACCTCTCGGAGTCGATTCTCGATCAGATCGTCAGCCGGGTCGGTGATGTCGAGTCCGTCCAGATGTACGCACCGTTCTATGGCTCGCCGAACGTGTTGCGACAGATTGCGGAGACGCTGAATGCTGGTCGGCTGGAGTTCATCGTCGAATCTGAGAGCACCGCGATGGACGTTGGGGGACTTCCGGACACACTCGACCATGACTTCGCGGTTCGGGAGATGGAACACTCGTCGACCCGGTGGGTTCACGCGAAGTACATGACCTTGGAGGGCGGCTGGGGCACAGCTTGTCTCTACGGAAGCCCAAACATGACCAGCACCGCGCTTCTCGAGCCCGCTTCGAGAGGGAACGTCGAGGCAGGATTTCTGCAGGTGTTCCCTCCGGAGCAGACGCGGCCGCTCGACGGGTCACTCCTCCACAACGCGTCCTTCCCCTTCGACTTCTCCGACCCGGTTGCCGATCTGGACTCGCTCTCCCTTCGCGACCAGAGTTACGAGGGGTGGGAGGGAGAGATGTCGGACAACCGTGTAGACTTCCGACTCCTTGACGCACAGCTGACACAGGCCGATTCCGACGGCGAGGCCGAACTCGTCTTTCGCCTCGGTGGTATCTCGGGCAAACACACCTTCCTCGTCGCCACTGAGGCCGGGGACGAACGCCGGATGACGACTACGCTTGAGGCAGACGCCGAACTCTCTATTCGCGTCGATGAGGACGACCGGGTCACTTGGCAAGATGCCGTCGTGACCATTACTGTCCCATCCGAGGGACTACGGAGCAACGCCCGCCGGGTCGTGCAGGAGTCACAGGAGTACTACCGCGAGTATCGCGACATAACCCGGAGCGGGGGCACAGAGAGTTCCACTACCCTCCTCCGGACGGTCTTGCAAAATCCAGATGCGAGCGCAGCGGGTGTGTTCAACATCGCGATCTCCGAACTCCAGAAGATATCCCAGCAGAGCGCTGGAGGAAGCGAGACTGCGGCCCCCGACGGAAGAGGGGCCCCGCAGTTTCCGGAACGATCGCCCGCCCGGCTCGCTGGTTCTTCGTCGTCGACTCCCTCACTCCCGAAACTCATCGAGAATCATCTCTCGTACCAGCGTGAGCGCGCGGTTAATGTCTTGACAACAGATGAGCTGCCGACGCCGAACACCGTTGAGCAGTCGGTGGAGCACTTGCGCACGTTCTGGGAAACCATCGAGCTGTGCTTGGTGATGGACTGCCTCGGGGAGCTGGACTCCGATTCAACCGACGTCGAGGGACTCTTCGCGACGTGCCGCTCGGAACTCTCCGAGCTCATGAATCACCTTCCGACTATCATTCGGCGTCTGAACGGGATCCTCGACCGGGCTGAGCAAGAGGCCGATGTAAAAAAGGAGTTCCTGACGGACGAGGTAGAAGCCGTCGACGAACATCCGATCTGGGCGACGGTTTTCGACTCTTTGTTCCTCCACCCCTCCCTCGTCCTCGAACTCGACTACCGGGCCGAGCGGGATGTTACCGCTCCCCGACACAACTTCGCTCGGCAGATTAAGTCGAGCCTGAGTCTCGCAAACCCGGCTATCTGGCAGTACCTGTTCAACGGCTCATACGCGGTTTCCGAGACCAACGGTTACATTGAGAATCTACAGGTAGATTACGGCGAGGAGCAGCAGGAAGTTCCAGTGAGCACATCCGGGACTCGGACGCTGTTGCTATACGTTCTGGTACAGCAAGTGGTCTCCAGCCCGGGCTTCTTAGATGGGCTTCGCAACCACCCGAAATTTTCGGCCGAAAACATCGAATCCCTCGCCGAATCCGTCATCGAAGCAGACGACGCAATCGTTGAGTACGGACTCGTTGGCAGCATCCAATGGAGCTTCACCCTGAAAGAGGCCTACACAGACGTAAAAAAGCTCCTGTAAGCTGACTCTGACAAGGAGAGCGTCTCTATACCGAATACTCTTGGCTCGCTGGCCAAGATTCACTCCCCGAGTTCTTGGAGCTTCTTTTGCACTTGTGCGTACACCTTTGGATGTAGATTCATCCCCTCGTCCACGAGGTCATACAGGACGTCGGTCGCCTCGTCTGCTGTCAACTCACCTTCCTTCGTACGCTTGAGCAATAGGGTCGTCACCCACCAGCACTCGACGCCGTGACTCCGAGCAACCTCGACTAGGGAGTTGAACCGAGTCGAGACGTGCTCGCTCACTCCGTTCGCTGTGTGCGACTCGCCGGGTTCAACACTCTCCGAGGCGTTTTCACTGCTCACTTCGTTCGCAGGAAAACGGGCCGGGAGGGAGTTGAACCCCCGACCGACGGATTAAGAGTCCGTCGCTCTCCCTGACTGAGCTACCGGCCCTTGTTTTGGAGAAACGGTGGTACAGTAAAAGGCGTTTCCATTCGGTCGGCGGACGACGCGGGTCGGCATCCGAACAGTGTGGCCCGACACTCGGGGAGTGGGTCACAACCACCGCCGATCGGTCGATCAGGGGGCCACACGTGGGTCGTGTTTAGTTGAAGCCGAAAAGTGGGGTCGGTGTGATCTCTACTGGTTCGTGACGGAAACCACACGTCTCGGCGGATGCTGCGGCTGGATCGAACTGACAGTTGTGGAGCGGCGATGGACACCACCGCAGCTCATGAAGCTCGGTAGTCGAGTCCGTCTCGGTACGACTCGGGGGAATGAATGTCACTCTGGCCGAAAGCCGCGTCCATCAGTTGACCGCCGAAAATGCGGTGAACAGCACGCTCCGCGACGTCACCGTGAGGTCTGACAGCCGGTCGGGGAGCGTTTGGTTCCGAGGGTCCGGCAACACGGTCGAAAACGTCACCGCAGGGAGCATCACTCTCGTCTCGTCACCGAACAACACGATTCGAAACACGACGGCAGAGCGCATCCGACTCGACTGGGGGACGGGAACGGAGACGTTCCCCGACGACAACCTGCTCGTCGGAAACACCGCCGACGAGATCGTCATCTCCAACAACGCCCGGAACAACACGGTCCGCGGCAACGACGCCGCGGTGCGCGTCGCCGGGACCGAGACGTTCGACAACCGGATCGTCGGCAACGACGCGTCGGGATCGGCGGTCGGGATCGAGATCGACCGGGCCAGTCGAACCACGGTCCGCAACAACACGGTGACGGGGAACGACCACGGCATCGTCCTCGTCGGCGCGACGGACAATCGACTGGCGAACAACACCGCTGTCGGGAACGCCGAGTGGGACTACTACTCCGCGAGCGCGTCGACGAACAACACGGTGACGAATCTGACAGTCGGCCCGACGCTCTCGTTCGACAGCCGCGACGTCGCGATCCGGGAGGCGGCCGACCCACCACGGCTCCCCGAGGGGATCGCCGGCGTCGGCGCGTACGTCGTGGTGAACGGCACGAGCGTCGACTCGTGGGCGGACCTCACGGTCAAGTACACCGACTTGGACACCGTCGGCGTCGACGAGGAGAGCCTGCGACTGTGTCGGTACGCCGACGGCAGCTGGGAGCCGATCGAGGAAGAAGACCAGCTCGACGCCGCGCTAAACCGGGTGAGCGCCAACGTCAGCCGCTCCGACTTCGGCGTGGTCGCCCCGCTCGGCAAAGCGACGGACGACCAGCGGCCGTACGATGGAACCGCTCGCACGCTTCCGGGCGAGATTGACGCGTCACACTTCGACACCGGCGGCGAGGGCGTCGCGTATCACGACGACGAACCAGCACGCCGTGACGACAGCGGGTTCAGACCCGACGTCGGCGTCGACATCGAACCGCCATCGCTGGGTGGAACGGGCGACGGGTCGATCGGCTACGTCGAGGAGGGCGAGTGGGTCGAGTACACCGTCGACGCCGAGCCGGGGACGTATCGACTCGCCCTCGCCGTCGCGAGCAAGCGTGACGGCGAACTCACCGTGTCCATCGACGGCCGGGAAATCGGGACCGTGGTCAAAAACACCGGCGGGTGGTACAATTTCACCGAGACCGACGTCGGCGAGTTCACGATCGAGGAGGGTGGCGAGCACACCATCCGGATCGAGTGGAGTGGGCCACCGCTCAACGTCGATCGTCTCGTCGTCGAAGAGAGCGACACGACCACCGAGCACACGATCGAGATCGTCGGGAACGGAGAGTACACCGAGTACGAGTTCGACGTCTCTGGAGAGATCACGGGCGGGTCGGGACTCAACGCCGAGGACTCGTTCTCGGGCGCGAGCGCGGCCGGGACGGTCGTCGACGGATCGGACACGTACACGTTCACCGGCGAGTTGACGAACCTGAGCGTCGACGGGTCCGCGACCGTCCGGATTCGAGAGGGAGAGTAGTCGCGGGCTGTCTTTCGGCAAGTCGTGCCTCCGTGGGTTCGGGGACGATTGGGAGGTGGTCGGTGGGGGGCCACTCATAAGAAGCCCAACACCTCCCTGGAATCGCTTACTGCGATACGATGACCAGATTAGTCGAATCCGGATAGCCCTGAACATGGTTGGCTCTCTTTGTGGAGAGATCCGGAAAACCGCAAGACTGCGGGATGGGCGCTACAGGATTGTGAACCACGGTCGCTCGCTGCGCTCGCTCCCTGATTCAAATCCTTCGCGGTGCACCTCTCGCTCCTCACGTCCGTTCGTCGCAGAGAAGTGGGCGCTGCAGGATTTGAACCCGCGACAACTTGGTCCGAAGCCAAGCACTCTGTCCAAACTGAGCTAAGCGCCCGTATCCGAACGTAGCGAGATACGGCCTGTTAAACCTCGTGGTTTCACGCAGCTGCCCGTCGACACCGGGGCCTGTGAACGGCCCCCGACGTCCGCGGTGTTACCCACGCGACGTGGCCCCGGCGATCGCCGTCGGCGCCCCGGGAGATCGTGTCCACGGAGAGAACGTAACCGATAGACGGTTGTCCCTCCGGACCGAAGGTCGAATCGGACGGTTCGCACACTGGGATCATGACGACTACTAAGGGAATCATAAAGAATATTACCGGCACACTGTATCTTGGGACCGTCTAATGACCCCCGGACTGTTGACCCGCCATACGAGTGTCTATCTGCCAGCGGGGACGCTTACCCGGAGGGCCGCTCATGTATGATCTCTCACCTGCGCTCGACGTCGAGGTACAGCCCGGCACGAACATCCTCCTCGCCGGACCGCCGCTGACGGGCAAGCGTGCGCTCGGCTTCGACATCCTCACCGCCGGCCTCACCAGCGGCGAGGGGGCGGTCGTCGTCAGCACGAAGGACAGCGCCCAGCGGGTCCTGAAGGACTTCGAGCGCCGCGTCGACTACGAGAACCACCCGCTCGTCGTCATCGACTGCGTCACCCGCCAGCAGGGGATCAGCGACGTCTCCGAGGACGAGCGCGTCAAGTACGCGTCGTCGCCGGTGGACATGACCGGCATCGGGATCAAGCTCTCGGAGGTGCTCGAAGACCTCTACCAGTCGCGGGAGATCACGCAGAACCGGGTGATGCTGCACTCGCTGTCGACGCTCCTCATGTACTCGGACCTCCAGACGGTGTTCCGGTTCCTGCACGTGTTCACCGGCCGACTGCAGAGCGTCGACGGCCTCGGGCTGTTCGCCATCGACTCGACGGCGCACGACGACCAAACGATGAACACGCTCAAACAGCTGTTCGACGGGATCATCACGACACACGAGGACGGCGAGCCGACTGTTCGCCTCCCCTGAACCCCCCAGTCGCGGCGGGTCGGACGCGCGCCCTGGCCGACCGGGTTCCGACCGTCCGTTTTTATCCGTGGCGCACCTCTGTCGGGTGATGCCACTCACCAGCGACGAGGGGATCCAGCGACTCCTCGACCTCGAGACCGTCGCCGTCGTCGGCTGTTCGCGGACGCCGGGGAAGGCGGCCCACGAGATCCCGAGCTACCTCCAGCGACACGGCTACCGTATCGTCCCGGTCAACCCGAGCGCCGACGAGATCCTCGGCGAACCGGCGTACGACTCGCTCGGTGCGGTGCCGGACGAGGTGGCGCTCGTCAACGTGTTCCGACCGAGCCGGGAGGTGAGCGGGATCGTCGACGAGGTACTCGAGCGTCACGAGTCGAACGGCGATGCCGGGTCGATCTGGCTCCAGCTCGGGATCCGCGACGACGACGCTGCCGCACGCGCCGAGGCGGCGGGGATCGACGTGGTACAAGACAGGTGCATGAAGGTCGAACACGCCAGACTGCGCGGCTGACGCTCCACGGCAAGAGGTGTCGACGGTTCGTCCCACAGACCCCACGCTCCGTCCGATCGAGCCGACGCTCCTGACCGACCTATCGGGCTCCTCGCGACTCGACAGTCACTCCCGCGACGCGTTCTCGTCGGACGCAGTCTCGCCCGTCGGGTTCTCGTCACTCCCTGTCTCCGTCCCGTCTTCCTCGACACCGTCGGCTCCGTCGCCCTCGACACCGTCGGTCGTGGTCGCGTCGGTCTCGGCCTCGGAGATGTGTGCCTCGGCGATGACGGCGTCGAGGTCGATGCCCTCGTGGGCGGCGAGCGCCTCGAGGATGGCACGCTGTTCCGTCACCTCGCTCTCGAGTGCGTCGACGCGGTCGTGGGTCGCGTTGACGGTCTCGCGCATCTCCGCGACCTGCGCCCGGAGGTCGTTGATCCGTTTGTACAGTTCCTCGCCCATCTCCGCGACCTTCTGGAGCTTCTTCGCGGTTCCACCGAGTCCCATACGCCCGACTGCGACCGCCGGCCTTGTGTGCGTTCCGCTTGTGACCGATCACGGCCGACAGCCGACCGCCGTCCACGAACGGTCGTCCTCCTCGACGGGCTCACCCGAGCACGGCAGGGTCGACCCGGTTCGTGAGCGCCCGGAGGCCGAGATAGCCCGCGACGGCGAGCACGGCGAGGACGACGACCGCCGCCACGCTCGTCGTGTCGGCGCTGTCGATCGCGAGCCGCGCGGCGACGTTCGACGGGTTGACCGGGAGCACCGTCGTACCGCCGAACACGACGAGGACGGCGACGGAGTACAGCAACTGGGCGGTCCGGCGATCCGGGGCGACGACAGCGATGGCGAGCGCGAGCGAGACGACGAACACCGCCAGCGACGCGACGAACGCGACGAGCAGCCCCGCGTGGGCGACCGCAGTGCCGTTCAGCCGCAGGAGCGCGATCCAGAGCGCGGCCTGTGCGGGCGCGAGTCCCGCGGCGGCGAGGAGCTTCCCGTCGACGATGTCGGCGAACGACACCGGTGCGACTCGCAGGAGTTCGAGCGTGCCGCGGTCGATCTCCTCCGTGAGCGAGTCGACGGCGATCGAGCCGCTGATGAACACCGGGAGGAACAGGAGCAGGGGGACCAAGACGGTGTACGTGAACCCGAAGTACGGGCTCGATCCTCCCTCGGCGGGGAGGTCGAGCGGCGTCCGCTCGAGGAACACGGCTCGTTCGGTCCGTTCGGCGCGCTCGTACGCCTGCAGGGCCTCGCGCACCTGGACGACCGTCACCGTCGTCTCGACGTTGGAGTCGGGGACCGTCGCCCGGACGAACGTCCGTCCGCCGCGCCGTTCGGCGACGAGCACCGCGTCGACGTCGCCGCGCTCGAACGCCGCGAGGGCCGCCGCTTCCGTCGGGAAGTCGACGGGACGCATTGCGGGCTGGTCGGCCACGACGCGCGCGAGGTCGCGCACCTCCGCCTCGGAGCCGGAGAGGGCGACGTCGACCTGGTAGCCCTGAACGCTCCCCGGATCGTACAGCGAGACGAGGCCGACGACGAGGAACGATGAGAAGGCGGCGATGAACAGCTGGATGAGCAGCGCGAGCACGATGGTCTTCTCGGCCCGGAGCACGGCGAGTTCGCGCCGGGCGATGGCGAGCGAGCCGTCACCCAAGGAGCGTCACCACCGTGAGGTTGTACGTCGTGTGGACGACCACGGCGGCCCCGACCCCGCCGAGGTACCACTGAAAACCGCCACGCGCACCGAGCGCCGACAGCGCCGCCGTAACCGTGTGGAGGACGAGCGGGGCGGCCAACAGCCCGAGCGCGAGCGGGACGGTCTCCGCGCCCACGGTTCCCGAGGATGCGAACGCGGCGCGACCGACCGTGAGTTCGGGGAGTCCGACGAGCTGGACGATCGCCGTCGTCTTCTCCCCGAGGAAGAAGCCGACCCCGGAGGCGGTTCCGAGCGCCAGCGCGCGCCGGATCGAGCGGTCGAACCGGTCGTTCTCGTACCCTGCCAGCACGTGCAGGCTTTTCGCTACCTCCTCGACGAGCGCGACGACGACGAGGATGAGCGGCACCGAGACCGAGACGGGGAGCGCGAACAGCACCGCGATCCCGAGCAGTTCGGCGACGAAGACGAACGGGATCGACAGCGTGGAGAGGAGCGCGACCGACCCCAGCCCCGACAGGCGGGCGTCGAGCGCGTCCAGGAACTTCAGTGGGACCGGCCGCTGGGTGAACATGTCCTCCTCGCGGTAGACGCCGATCCCGAGGAGGAACAGCACGCCGGCCGAGAGGTAGATCGGGCCGGTCGAGAACAGGTACGCGGACAGGTCGACGCCGCTTCCCTGGAGGTCGCGGACGACGAGCGACAGTGGGGAGATGAGCGCGATGGGGGTGACGTTGGTGAAGATGGCGGGGACGAACGCGTAGGAGGTGAGGAAGACGCTGAGCGAGACAGTCACGAACGTGAGTTCCTTGAACGATCGCGCGAACATCGCGCCGACGAACGTCGCCGCGAGGAAGAGGAGAGCGAGCGGGACGACTGCGGCGACGGAGACGACCCCGCCGCCGACCGCGCCCGCGATCAGCGTGGTCACGCCGACCATCGCCGCGAGGTACGGGAGCGTCTTTCCAGCGACGATGTCGGCGGGCGAGACGGGGGCGACGAGGAGGAGCTCGCCCCGTCGGTTGACCCGCTCGTTGAGCACCGTCGAGCCGTACGCCTGGATCACGAAGTTCATCGGGACGAGGAAGGCGAACGCGAGTACGAGCGAACTGAACGGGAACGGCGGGTCGATATCCGCCGGTGACCCGACCGAGTCGCGTGCGAAGACGCCGGTACCGATCCCGGGAACCGCGAGCGGGCCACTGCTCTCCGGCCGAGTGGTGACCTCTCCGGCGCTGTCACCGCCACTCCCCCCGTCGCCGGCGGTCTCACTCCCACCGCTGGACCCGCCGTCGTCCGTGTCCCCGCTCGGTCCGGCGACCACCACCTCGTCGCGCGTCGCGTACGACAGCGAGACGACCACGGGGAACGCCGCGCTCCGGTTCTCCTCGGCCCGCATCAGTCGGGCGTTGTGTCGTTCGACGCTCTCCCGGAGCGCCGCGACCGCGGCCGCACCTTTCGGCGTGTCGGGGACGACGACGCGTCGGTCGACCACGAGCAGGTCGAGTTCGCCCGCGCGCAACGCCGTCTCGCTCGGCGGGTGGGCGGCGAGCGTCGTGCTCGACGCGACCGGGTCGTGGTACGGGCTCGACTCGGCGACGCCGACGCGATAGAGGTCGCGGTCCAGCGCTACCCCGCCGCCGAGGAGTCCCGCACCGACGACGCTGCCGACGACGACGAGCGCGAAGACGCCGAGGACGACCGTCCGACGGTCGACGACGCCGACCGACCGACCCACCTCCCAGCGGGCGATGCGGACGATCGCGCGCGGCTTCACCGGACGGCCTCCGCCCGGGGATCCGTCTCGAGTGGTCGGTCGGCGATGTCGAGGAACAGTTCCTCGAGGCTCGGCTCTCGCGTGCGGATGTCCGCGACCGTCCCGCCAGCCGCCGTCGCCTCGCTCCGGAGGTCGTCGACGGCGGCCATGTCGTCGACCACGGTCAGATGCCGGCCGTCGTCGGTCGGTTCGCTCCCGTCGAGAGGACAGGTGGTGAAGACGTGGTACGACGTGGTGCCGTGGTCGGCGCGGATTCCCTCGACGCTGCCGCGCGCGACGATCTGTCCCCGGTTCATGATGACGACGCGGTCGCAGACGCTCTCGACGTGGTAGAGGTTGTGCGCCGAGAACACCACCGTTTTGCCCTGGGTGGCGAGTTCGCGCGTGAACTCCAGGACGTAGTTCGTCGTCAGCGGGTCCAATCCAGAAGCGGGTTCGTCGTAGATGAGGAGGTCGGGGTCGTTCACGAGCGAGCGCGCGATGGCGACCTTCCGTTTCATCCCCTTGGAGGTGTCGCCGAGACGGCGCTCGCGGTGTTCGAGTTCGAGCCGGTCGAGCGTCCGTTCCGTGCGCTCGCGGGCTTCCTCCCGGGGGACGTCGTAGAGATCGGCGAAGAAGCGCAGATACGAGCGGGCGGTCATGTCCTCGTACAGCGGGGATTCCTCGGGGAGGAAGCCGAGCGAACGGCGCATCTCGGGGTCGCCCGCGTCGTGGCCGGCGACCGTCGCCGCCCCTCCGGAGGGGTCGACGAGCCCGGCGAGCATCTTCAGCGTCGTCGTCTTCCCCGCTCCGTTCGGGCCGACAATGCCGAATATCTCGCCACGGTCGACCGAGAAGTCGCTTCCGACGACAGCGGGGAAATCCCCGTACGTCTTCTGGAGTCCCTCGACGGTGATCATTGCTCGTGGCTGTCGTCGCTCGGTGTTTAATCTCACCCGCCGACTCTCAGCGGTGAGAACGGTCGGGCCGTGAAACGTGCTCGATCCGCCGGGGTTCACGGTCGAACCGCCGCACCGGAGACGGCGACAGACACAAGACGGTGGACAGACAACTGACACGTATGCGCGACCTCACTGTCGTCAGAGCCGACGGCGTCTGGCATCGCACGGACATCCTCGGCTGCTCGTACGTCGACGTCGCGCCGGTCGACGAGGAGCGCACGGTCGCCCGCGACGCGCTCGCGGACCTCGAGCGGTGTCAGACGTGTACGTGGTAGCTCGGGTGTGACAGACGGCGGACGGGACCGGCGAACGGGAACGCGGCGGGTCGACGACGCCCCCGCCGCTTCAGGCGTAGTGGCTCCGCCCTGCGCTCCCCGCGATCTCGGCGAGATCCCCGTAGACGTCGGCGATGCGCTCGCGGACCAGCCGACCGCCGACCCGCGGGTCGAAGTGGTCCTTGTTCGGCGACCACTCGACCGCGTTGTAGAAGCCGTCGCGGTCGTCTTCGACCCCCTCGGGCGGGACGAGTTCGTCGGTGTGTGCGCGGTAGAGATCGAACAGCGTCCGCGTGTACTCGTACTGGTAGCGGGTGTCCTTGTTCACCTTGCAGATGCCGTACTGGAGCATCTGCTGGAGCTGTTCGGGCAAGATGCCCGAGGAGCCGTGCAACACCAGCGGCGTGTCGAGACCGTGGTCGCGCAGTTCCTGTCGGATGTCCTGGGCGATGTCGGGGCGGAGTTCGAGGTTCTTCCCCTTCGCGACGCCGTGCTGGGTCCCCACAGAGATCGCCAGGAGGTCACAGCCGGTGCGATCGACGAACTCGACCGCCTCCTCGGGATCGGTGTAGAAGGCCTCCTCCGAGACGATCTCGTCCTCGACGCCCTTGATCCGACCCAGTTCGGCCTCGACGAGGATGTCTCGACCAGCGTCGTCGATCATGTCGACGACCTGTTTCGACTGCGCAACGTTCTCCTCGAACGACTCGTGAGAGGCGTCGATCATGATCGACGAGGGGATGTCGAGGTCCACCTGCGTCTCGATGAACTCCATGTCCGTCTGGTGGTCCATGTTGAGGAAGACGCCGACGTCGTACTGCTCGGCGATGACCTCGATGTAGGTGCCCATCGCCTTCAGCCCCGCGACGGGATCGCCGTTGCCGGCGAACGAACAGGCCCCGCCGCTCAACTGCATGAGCAGGTCCGAGTCCGCCTGTGCGGCACCCTCCATCAGCCCCATCATCACGTTCGGTTCGGCGATGTTGCTCGCGACGAGGCCCCACCCCTCGTCGAGCGCGTCGTCGTACACGGTTGCGAG
Source organism: Salinigranum salinum (assembly GCF_009176545.1). GTDB lineage: Archaea > Halobacteriota > Halobacteria > Halobacteriales > Haloferacaceae > Salinigranum > Salinigranum salinum. The sequence continues at coordinate 2,139,443 of NZ_VTOJ01000001.1, forward strand.
TTCGTCCCCGCTGTAGAACGGCATTGTGTGTTGTCCTCGGTTGCCCCATCAGATGACAGCGTAATAATTCATGCGGGCCACAGACGTCCGCGGGACCGCGTCAGAACGGGATCGGGCGACGAGAGCCAGAACGGCCGTCTCGGGACGTTCCGGAACGTGGTGGTTCCGGTTGGTGTGCCGGAGACAGGGCGCGAGTCGGTCGGACGTGAACCACCGCGGAGTTTGGGTGGTGTGCAACGCGTCCAGACGACTGAAGTCGGTCGTTCACGCGGACGCCGATCGGTACTCGTGGTGTTGACCGAACACCAGCGCCGTGATGATCGTCACCTCGATGTTCGCCGCTCGTCGGCCTCACCGCTCTCACCCAGCGAGGTACGGACGGGGTGAAGAATCCACGAACTCCTCCGAACTCGGTATAAAGGGGTTATACAAATAAGCTTCAAACCGATGCGGTCGTGGGTCGTTCACTGGGTCGTATGGCAGCGAGAACTCGTGCCGACGACCGAGACAGCGCGACCGCGCCTGAACTCTCCCTCTCCACCGGGATCACCTCACCGGGCGAACCCAGTCGACTTGAGCGTCTCTGGGGACAGCTGTCCAACCACGGCGTCGGACCACTGAACTAGAGAGTAATGTCCGGAGATAAACACCATCCGAACCACCCCAGCATCGACCAGTCGGATCGCACCATTCCTCGAAACCTGCGTCAGACAGGCGACGCGGACATCGACCTCGTGATCTCGAACCGGGTCCGGAAGTCACCGTTCTGGCACCTCTCCGTCGAGGAAGGCTGTCACGAGGCGACCGTGTACAACCACATGTACCACCCTCGGGCGTACATCGACCCCGAAGACGGCGGGCCGAAAGCCGAGTACGACCTGCTGGTCAACCACGTCGCGCTGTGGGACGTCGCGGTCGAGCGCCAGATTCGTGTCGAGGGGCCCGACGCCGAGGCGTTCGTCAACTACGTCATCACGCGGGACGCGACCAGCATCGAGCCGATGCGTGGCAAGTACGCCATCTGTTGCAACGAGAACGGCGGTATCCTCAACGACTTCGTCCTGCTGCGACCCGACGACGACGAGTTCTGGTTCTCCATCGCCGATTCGGACCTGCTACAGTGGTTGCAAGGAGTCACGGTCGGGAACGACTTCGAGGTCGACATCGACGAGATCGACATCTCGCCGATGCAGGTTCAGGGCCCGAAATCGCCCGACGTGATCGAGTCACTCATCGACGACGCGGTCGAAGACGTCCCGTACTACGGGTTGCTGGAAGCGACGATCAATGACGTCCCGGTGTTGGTGAGCCAGACGGGCTTCTCCGGAGAGGCGGGGTTCGAGATATACGTCCGTGAGGCGACGACGAACGCCGAAGCAGTGTGGAACCCGGTACTCGAAACGGTCAAAGACCACGGCGGTGCCGCGACGCCGGTTAACGGTCGTCGACGGATCGCGGCTGGAATCCTGTCGTTGGGGCAGGACATGGACCACGAGACGTCGCCGTTCCAGGTCAACCTCGGCTATCAAGTCCCCGACGACAAGGACGCGGACTACGTCGGCAAAGCCGAACTGGAACGCCAGAAGGAAGCCATCGAAAACGGCGAGTATCCGTTCACGCACAAACTGGTCGGCCTGAAAATGGCAGGTGAACCGATTATAGAGTGGGCCTCGGACTTCTGGCTCATCTCGGACCCGGAGACGGGCGACGAGTGTGGCTACCTGACGTCGGCGGGGTGGAATCCGGACCTCGAGGCCAACATCGGCCTCGGATTCGTGCCGGCGGCGACACTGCAGGCCGCGACCGACGTCCCGCTCGACGACTCGATATACGACGCGGATCTCGACCTGGAGTTCGAGGTACATCTCCCGGACGAGTACGCCGAGGAGCCCGGCGAACCCGTCTACGCGACGCTGGCGAAGGTTCCGTTCAAAGAGTCGGTCAATCCCAGTGCTCGCGAACAGGCGAAGCTTCACGACAGGGACGACGTGGACGAGTGAGGGTCGTTTCTCCGAAGCCAACGAACGAGGAACGCAGCGGGGTCTCGGTGTTTGGGTGCTGAAGACTCCCTATACGCTGCAGGTCGTCTCTCGTACCTGCTAGAGCCGCTGTCTGCCGCACGCCGCTCGTATCGACGCTTGGTCGTTTCGGCGAGGCGACCAGAAGTGAAACGGGGACGCGAGCCGTGAGCTACTCGTAGTCGTAGAAGCCGCTTCCCGTCTTCTTGCCGAGCTCGCCTGCCTCGACCTTCCGCTTCAGCAGATACGCCGGTTTGTAGCGCTCGCCGAGTTCGTCGTAGAGCGTCTCGGAGGCGTGCAGACAGATGTCGAGGCCGATGTGGTCCGCCAGCGTGAGCGGCCCCATCGGGACGTTCGTCCCCAGCGTCATTCCTCGGTCTATGTCCTCCTTCGAGGCGACGCCCTCGTCGTACGCGCGGATCCCCTCGTTGAGCCACGGCATGAGGATGCGGTTGGTGACGAAGCCGGGCTTGTCGTCGGACTCCCACGTCTCCTTCTCCAGGCTCTCTGCGAAGCCGTGCGCGACGTCGACGGCCGCGTCGTCGGTCAGCTCACCCCGGACGACCTCGACGCCCTTCATCAGGGGGACGGGGTTCATGAAGTGGAGGCCGACGACGAGTTCGGGCCGCTCGGTCGCCGCCGCGATGGAGGTGATCGAGAGCGTCGAGGTGTTCGTCGCGAGGACGACGTCCTCGTCGACGAGGTCGTCGAGGTCGGCGAAGACGTCTTTCTTCACGTCCATGTTCTCGACCGCCGCCTCGACGACGAGATCCGCGGCCGCGAGGTCCTTGAGGTCGGTCGTGCCGGTGATGCGGGCGCGGGCGGCGTCGGCGTCCGCCTCGGTGAGTCTCTCCTTCGAGACGAACCGCGACAGCGAGTCGTCGATGCTGTCGAGGCCGCGTTCGACGAACTCCGCTTCGATGTCGCGCATGACGACGTCGTAGCCGGCCGTCGCGGCGACCTGTGCGATCCCGTTCCCCATCGTTCCTGCACCGACGACGCCGACCGTCTCTATCGCTTCGAGTGAGCGCATACTCTCCCTCCAGCCGGCGGTGACGTAAGGCTGGCGTCAGGGGTAACGGACTGTTCTCGAACCCGGTCGCTCGCGACGGCCTCAGATCGTTCGTGGCTGCACCGGTCGTGCTTCAGTCGCCGTTTCTCGTCCGCGGGTTCGAGCCCGCCGACGGGGCGTCCCCACGCCACGGCACGCGTCCACGACCCGTCCGGTGGCGTGTCCCCCACAGAACTATATATGCTGTTGCCCCAGTGACACGGGATGTACGCTGGCGTCGTCCGGACGGATGGGAGAGACACCCAAACGGCAGTGGCACCGAACGGGGACTGTACGCGACCTGGGCGGGAGGCGTGAGCGGCATGGCAGACGAGACGAACGAGATCGTGGAGGCGGTGTTCGAGGCGGTCGCCGAGGCCGCGCCCGAGATCCGCGCTGGCCTGCCGAGTCGACGGCTGAAGAGCGGGAGCGAGAACCCGAGCGGCGAGACGCAGATGGCCGCCGACGTGTTCGCCGACGACCTCCTCCAGACGCGGCTGGGTGGGATCGACGGCGTCGGCGAGTACGCGAGCGAGGAGCGCGAGGACGTCGACGACGTCGGGTCGGGGCTCTCCGTGACTGTCGACCCGCTCGACGGCTCGTCGAACCTCAAGCCGAACAACACGATGGGGACCATCGTGGGGATCTACGACGAACCCCTGCCGGCGACCGGTGACCACCTCGTCGGGGCGAGCTACGTCCTCTTCGGCCCCGTCTCGACGATGATGTGCGCCGCCGAGGGAGTGGTCCACGAGTACATCGTCGACAACGGCGTCCGCAACCTCGTCACGGAGGACGTTCGCCTCCCCGACGACCCTTCGGTGTACGGCTTCGGCGGCCGGGTGCCCGAGTGGTTCCCGGACTTCGAGGCGTTCGCCCGCGAGGTCGAACAGGACGCGTCGATGAAACTCCGCTACGGCGGGGCGATGATCGGCGACGTCAACCAGGTGCTGACGTACGGCGGCATCTTCTCGTACCCCGCGTTCACCAACGCGCCGGAGGGCAAACTCAGGCTACAGTACGAGGGGTACCCCTGCGCGTACATCATGGAGACCGCCGGTGGTGCCTCCTCGGACGGCTCGCAGTCGATCCTCGACGTGGTGAAGACCGACGACATCCACGCCCGCGTCCCCGTCCACCTGGGGAACCGGGAGCTCATCGACCGCCTGGAAGCCGCGCTCGACTGAGCGGGGATCGCCGGGGAACGCGCCCACGGTCGAAGGTGACGGCCCGTGGACGTCGCGGCTCACGACGGACACGGAGAGAGGCGATGGAGCGTACAGTATTCGATCCTGTCGCTCCGACGCGAGAACGTGCGTCACGCGACCTGAACCGTCCGCTCGTCTCGTCGCTGCCGACCCGCTTTCGGTGGTGCTCCGGCTTCGACTCGTCCGGGCGCGGCGGGTGGGCGTTAAAAACGCCTCCGCCACCAGTTCCACACGTTTAATAATGCTCATTTCTCAGTGACCGTATGCGCCTCGCCGAAACGCGGAACCTGTTCGCACGCACACTGACCTTTCCGGCCGACCGCGACGCGGTGCTCGACGCGGTCGGGGAGACCGAAATCGACGCGCCGTACGGCGACCCCGAGACCCTCCAGGAGGTGCTCGCGCGGACCGACGAACCCGGATTCGACAGCGCGGACGAACTGTTCGACACCGTGCTCACGAACGTCGGTGACCAGTACATCGGTCGCAAGCACTACGACGACCGCGGCGCACAGGGCGGGATCGAGACGGAGGAGGTGCACTTCTGATGAGCGTGATCGTCGTCTCGGGCGTTCCCGGGGTCGGTAGTTCGCGCGTCACGGAGACCGCGGTGGCGTCGCTCGACGAGCGGTACGAACTGCTGAACACGGGCGACGTGATGCTGGAGGAGGCACTCAGCGAGGGACTCGACGTGTCGGGCCGCGACGACCTCACCGCGCTCTCGCCCCGCGACCTCCGCCGTCTCCAGCGGCGCATGGGCGAGTACGTCGCCGCGATCGCCGCCGAGTCGGAGACGCACGTCGTCCTCAACACTCACCTCGTCGTCAACACCGCGGACGGGTTCGTGCCGGGACTCCCCCCCGAGGTGCTCTCGGACCTCGAACCCGCCGCGTTCGTCCTCGTCGAGGCCGATCCCGAGCGCGTCCAGGAGCGCCGGGCCGGCAGCGACTACCGATCCTACCAGGTGGACGACCGACTCGGCATCGAGTTCCAGCAGTCGATGAGCCGGACGGCGGCGTTCGCCTACGCCACGTCGGTCGGCGCGCCGATCGCCCTCGTCGAGAACACGGCCGACGTCGACTCCGCCGCCGCGCGCCTCTCGCGGGAGATCCAGTCCGCAGCGACCCGGTGATTCACCGACGACGGTCGGGGCGCACTGAACTCCCGATCGGAGTTGGCGGTCCACAGGTGTTTTTTTGATCCCCCCCGAGTCGCGACTCCCGTGAAACGGACCGAACTGACTGTCCAGGGGGAGGACGCCTGGAAACTGCCGCGAGCGGTCCGGGGATCCGACTGGGTGGATCGGTTCGACTACGGAGGAGACGGGTGGGCGGTCATCGTCGTCGAACAGTACTTCTCTCGGACCGTCTCGGCCCTCCAGACCACGGTCGTCTTCGAGCTCGTCGACGAGACGACCACACCCCACGCTAGCCACCGACGACCACACCCCACACAGTCCACCGGAAGTTTTTGGTCGAGCTTTTTCTGGCGCGAGTGGGCGCCCCCGGCGCCCCTCGCGCCTAAAAAAAGGTCGGGGGACAGAGCTTTTTGACCCCCCGACGCAGGGTGTGGCATGAAGGTCCGGATCGGTGAGGGTGCCACGACGGAGGAAGCGCACGCCATCGCCACCGCGCTCGCCGAACACCTCGGCGACTCGGTGGAAGTGGTCGCCGGCGACGCCGTCGTGGCCAGCGCCGACCCCCCCGAGAAGGAGTACCCACTCGACGACGACCTCGGCCCCACAGAACGCGAGAGACGGCTCCGCGAGGAGCTCGCGGACATCTACGCGGGCGGGCCGGAGAAGTACCGCGATCGGCTGTCGGAGCAGGGGAAGCTGTTCGTCCGCGATCGCCTCGACCTCTGGTTCGGCGACCTCACGTTCGAGGACGGCCGGTTCGCCAACTTCGACACGTGGCATCCCCACTCGCCCGAGGTAGACGAGGCCGACCCCGACAGCCGGCTGCCGGCAGACGGCCTGCTCACCGGCGCGGCGGCGTTCGAGGGGCGGGACGTCAACTTCATGGCCAACGACTTCACGGTGAAGGCGGGGTCGATGGCGCGGCGCGGCGTCGAGAAGTTCCTGCGGATGCAACAGCGCGCGCTCAAGAACGGGAAGCCGGTGCTGTATCTGATGGACTCGTCGGGCGGGCGGATCGACGAACAGACGGGCTTCTTCGCCAACCGCGAGGGGATCGGGAAGTACTACTACAACCACTCGATGCTCTCCGGTCGGGTGCCGCAGATCTGCGTGCTGTACGGCCCCTGTATCGCCGGGGCGGCCTACACGCCGGTTTTCGCCGACTTCACGGTCATGGTCGAGGGAATGTCGGCGATGGCGATCGCCTCGCCGCGGATGGTCGAGATGGTGACGGGCGAGGAGATCTCGATGGAGGACCTGGGCGGACCCGCGGTGCACGCCCGACACTCGGGGAGTGCTGATCTCGTCGCCCGCGACGAGGAACACGCCCGAGCGCTCGTCGCGCAACTGCTGTCGTATCTGCCCGACGAGGCGGGCGAGAAACCCCCCGAGTCGACGACGGTGCCGCCCAGGTACTCGCCCGAGGGGATCGACGAGCTGATCCCCGCGTCGCCGAACAAGCCGTACGACGTCCACGATCTCCTGGACAGAGTCGTCGACGCCGAGAGCGTTCTCGAACTCCGCCCCGAGTTCGGCTCCGAGATCGTCACCGCGCTCGCCCGCATCGACGGTCGGCCCGTCGGGGTAGTCGCCAACCAGCCCACGCAGCGGTCTGGAGCGATCTTCCCGGACTCCGCGGGGAAGGCCGCGGAGTTCATCTGGACCTGCGACGCCTACGAGATCCCTCTGCTGTACCTGTGTGACACGCCGGGCTTCATGGCCGGGTCCGCCGTCGAGAAGGAGGGGATCCTCGAACAGGGCAAGAAGTTCATCTACGCCACCTCGTCGGCGACCGTTCCCAAGCAGACGGTCGTCGTCCGGAAGGCGTACGGGGCCGGGATCTACGCGATGGGCGGCCCGGCGTACGACCCCGAGAGCGTGATCGGGCTCCCCTCGGGCGAGGTGGGGATCATGGGCCCGGAAGCGGCGGTCAACGCCGTCTACCGCAACAAGCTCGACGCCATCGAGGACGACGAGGAGCGCGCCGCGCGCGAGGCGGAACTCCGCGAGGAGTACCGCCGCGACATCTCCATCCACCGGATGGCGAGCGAAGTGGTCGTCGACGACGTGGTCCCCCCGTCGGAGCTGCGTGCGGAGCTCGCCGCTCGCTTCGCGTTCTACGAGGACGTCGAGAAGTCCCTGCCGGAGAAGAAACACGGGACCGTCCTCTGACCGTCTCGGCTCCCGGTAGGGTTCGGTTACGGACCGGTATAACGATGTCTTAAACCCGTCTTAAAGGGGTAAGTGCCGTATACTAATGTGGGATCCTCTCGACTACACTGGTGTCCACATCTGATGTCACCTTTCGACCTCTCTCCGACCGAGATCACCGACTCGCCGACCCACGCCCACCCGTTTGTCGAATCCGCCGAGACGTGGCTCTGGGGGCTCGTCGCCGTCTCCTTTCTGCTAGACGTGGGGCTCACCTCCTACGGACTCAGCCTCGGCCTCCGCGAAGCGAACCCGATCGCCCGGGCGTTCTTCTCGATGCTCGGCGTGGTCGAGGCGATGCTGCTGCTGAAGGGCACCGTGGTCGGGATGGCGCTCGTCGCGTGGATGTGGGTCCCCCGCCGGTACCGACCGATCATCCCGCTGGGCGTCGCGCTCCCGTGGCTCGTCGCCTCGACGATTAACCTCGGTCTCATCCTCCAGCTCTGAAGCGGTCCCGCGAGCCGCTCACACCGTCGACGACTCGGGCCGCTTCTCGGAGAGCACGGTCCGGTCGAACGAGCAGACGAGGTCGTCGTGCTGGTTGAACGCCTCGACGTGCATCGTCACGACGCCGCGCGCGCCGTCCGAGGTCTCTCTCGTCCCGGTGACGGTTGAGGCCGCTCGCAGGGTGTCGCCGTGGAACACCGGTGCGGGGTGGGTGACGTCGTCGTACGAGAGGTTCGCGACGATGGTCCCGTCGGTGGTGTCGGGGATGGTGAGGCCGACTGCGAGGCTCATCGTGTAGAGCCCGTTCACCACGCGCTCGCCGAACTCGGTGTCGGCGGCGAACTCTCCGTCGAGGTGGAGCGGCTGCTGGTTCATCGTCATGTCGCAGAATCGCTGGTTGTCGGCCTCCGAGATCGTCCGCCGTTTCTCGTGTTCGATCCGCTCGCCCTCTGTGAACTCCTCGTAGTAGCGCCCGACCATAGCGCGTGGTCGGCCGAGAGCCACAAAAGCGTGGGTGGGGCCGACGGATCGTTTCATCCGGTTCGAGCGAACACTTATTTCCCCGTTCGACGTAGCCGGTGCAATGTCGCTCGGCGCTATCATCGAGCGGGTCGAACGGCACGAGCGACGTCTGACGCTGCTCTCGCCACCGTCGCGCGCGGTGGTGAGCGCGGTCGAGCGCACCTTCGCCCCGCAGGGTGTCCGCGTCGACGTCGAGGAGGGGACGGACCACCCGACGGCGATGGTCCGTGACGGCGAACGAGTCGTCTCGACGGTCCCGCTCGCGGGCGACGACGCGGGGCTGGAGGCGACGACCGACGCGCTGGTCACCGCGCTGTCGACGCTCGACCGGACGACGTTCGCCTCGTACGACCTCCGCGGGATGGTCGCCGCGACCCGCGAGATCGAAGACCGCGCGTGGCGTGTCGGACGCGGACGCCTCCGTGCCGGCTTTCAGCACGTCCGCGCCCTCTCGGACCAGCGCCCCGTCTACAGACAGCTCGCGACGGTACTCGACGTCCACACGTACGCCGTGCCCGACGGGCCGCCACCCGACCTGGGGGACGCGGTCGTCCACCTCGATCCGGCCCCCGAGATCGAACGCTCCTGGTTCGTCGTCTACGACGGCGGTGGGTCGGCGGCGAACAAGTGTGCGCTCCTCGCCGAGGAGCGTGACGACCGCCAGTTCTCGGGCTTTCTGACCTACGCGCCCGACCTCGTCGACGAGATCGACGACTACCTGGCGACGGCGTACTGACGTTCGCGACGGCACACTGACCTTCGCGACGGCGTACTGAAGCGCCGCTTCGACGCGACGCTCCCGACCGCTCTCGAGCTACCGCCGAACTCGAAGGCCCGACTCCCCGCTCGGTTCCTCGTACGTGACGTCGACGTCGTCGACGACGGCGGCCGAGCTCCCGGTGTGACACCACTCGACCATCGCCTCGACGTCCTCCTCGGGCCCCTCGAACACAGCCTCGACGCGGCCGTCGTCGAGGTTGCGGACCCAGCCGTCGACGTCTCGTTCCCGCGCGGCGTCGCGGGTGCTGGCGCGATAGAACACCCCCTGGACGCGACCGGAGACGAACACGTGCGCACGAACCGTCTCGTCGGTGTGGGTTTCGCTCATGTCGTCCCCTTCGCGCCCGGAGACACAAAGAACCTCGTGGCGTGTCGGTCGGCACTGCCGTCCGTCGGTCATCGCCACCGACCCGGCTCCGAGCAGTGGCCCGCAGATCGCCGGACTAGCCGGTGGTGAGCGACGACCGACAGTATAAGTGTGGCCACCGAGTGGGTCGGGTATGGAGCTGTTCGGTACCGCGGGGATCCGCGGTGGCACGACGGCACGCGTGACCCCCGAGCTCGCGGTCAGAGTCGGACGCGCTGCGGGGCTCGCCGCAGTCGACGAGGGCGACGCGGAGTTCGTCGTCGGGCGTGACGGGCGGACGACCGGCGAGGCGCTCGCGTCGGCGGTGGAGGCGGGGCTGCTGTCGGCGGGGGCGACCGTCCGGCGGGCCGGCGTCCTCCCGACGCCGGCGCTGGCGTACGAGTCGCGGGGCCGGCGGGGCGTGATGCTCACCGCGAGCCACAACCCCCCGACCGACAACGGCCTCAAGCTGTTCGTCGACGGCGTCGAGTACGACCGTACGAGGGAGGAGACGGTCGAGGCTCGCGTCGACAGGGACGCACCTCCGGTCCCCTGGGACCACTGGGGCACCACCGAACGCGTCGAACCCCTCCCTCGCTACCGGCGGGCGGTCGTCTCGTACGCCCGGACGCTCGGGGCCGACCTCGACGGCCTCCCCGTCGCGGTCGACTGCGGCAACGGGGTCGGTTCGCTGGGCACGCCCGCGGTGCTCCGGGAGCTCGGTGCGACGGTCATCGGACTCAACGACCACGTCGACGGTCACTTCCCCGGCCGGGAGTCGAAACCGACGCCGGAATCGCTCGCCGACCTCCGCTCGTTCGTCGCAGACGGCGGCTTCGCGGTCGGGGTCGGACACGACGGCGACGCCGACCGGGTGGTCGTCGTCGACGGTGAGGGCGAGGTCGTCCACGAGGACACCGTCGTGGCGATCCTCGCGGCGGCGTACGTCCGGCAGGCAGTCGCCGACGGGATCGAGGAGCCGGTGGTCGTGACGACGCCGAACGCCTCGGCGCGGATCGACGAGCAGGTGATCGCTGCGGGCGGCCGGGTCGAACGGGTGCGACTGGGGGCGCTCCACGAGGGCATCGCCAGCGCCCGCGCGGCGGGCGGCGACGTGGTGTTCGCCGCCGAGCCGTGGAAGCACATCCACACCCGGTTCGGTGGGTGGATCGACGGCGTCTGTTCGGCGGCGGTCGTCGCCCGACTGATCGCCGCCCACGAGGACGGCCTGCGGGGCCTCCGCGCGCCCGTCACGGAACGACCCTACCGGAAGCTCTCGGTTCCGTGCCCCGACGAGTCGAAACGAGCGGTCGTGTCGGCGCTCGCGACCGCTCTCCCCGAGGCGTTCCCCGCGGCCGACGTCGACGGCGAACACGGCGTCAGGCTCGAGTTCCCCGACGCCTCGTGGCTGCTCGTCCGCGCCTCCGGGACGGAGCCCTACGTCAGACTCTACGCCGAGAGCGACGACGTCGACGCGCTCGTCGAGGAGGCACGGGCGATCGTAGAGCGGGCGGTCGACGACGCCTGACCCGACGGTCGAGATCGGTCGATCCGGGCGACTGGGAACGGTCGATCCGGGCGGTCTGGCGGAGCGCTCGGGCAAACGACGGCTTTATTGACGACACGACACCTCGTGTCTCCTATGAGACTCGAAGACATCGATAGACGAACCTTCATCAAAGGAACCAGCGTCGTCGGCCTCGCGGGACTCGCGGGCTGTGCGGGAGGCCCCTCGGGCGACGGCTCCTCGGGTGACGGTGGCTCCAGCGACGGCTCCTCAGGCGACGGTGACTCCGGTGACGGCTCCTCAGGCGACGGCGGCTCCGGCGACGGTGGCGACTCCGGTGATATGGAGGAGACCGAAACCGAATCCGGCGGGATGGAGGACCCGATCAACGTCGGGATGGTGTATGCCACCGGCGGCCTCGGCGACGGCTCGTTCAACGACCAGGCCCAGCAGGGCGCGTTCCAGGCTCGCGACGAGCTCGGCGTGCAGATCGGCGAGGCTCAGCCGGACGAGGTCGCCCAGTTCAGCACGTTCCAGCAGCAGTTCGCCCAGTCGACCGACCCGACGTACGAACTCGTCTGCTGTATCGGCTTCCTCCAGACGGACGCGCTGAGTTCGACCGCCGGTGACTTCCCCGACCAGAACTTCATGCTCGTCGACTCGGTCGTGGACGCGCCGAACGTGGCCAACTACGTGTTCGCCGAACACGAGGGGTCGTACCTCGTCGGCCAGATGGCCGGAATGCTCACGTCGATGGACTTCTCCGCGGGCGGGGGCGCGACGTCGCCGGATTCGTCGACCGTCGGCTTCGTCGGCGGCGTCGAGTCGGACCTCATCCGGAAGTTCCAGGCCGGTTTCGAGGCCGGCGTCACGGCTGCGGACGACGGCGTCGAGGTCCTGACGAACTACACCGGGAGCTTCAACGACCCCGCGGCGGGGAAGGAGGCCGCACTCGCGATGTACAACAACGGTGCCGACATCGTCTACCACGCCTCGGGCAACACCGGGACGGGTGTCTTCCAGGCCGCTCAGGAGCAGGGCAAGTTCGCCATCGGCGTCGACCGCGACCAGTCCGTCACCAAGGACTCGTTCGCGGACGTCATCCTCGCGTCGATGGTCAAGCGCGTCGACACCGCGGTGTTCAGCTCTATCCAGGCGCTCGTCGACGACGAGTTCCCCGGTGGGAACGTCACGACGCTCGGCCTCGAGGCCGAGGGCGTCGCCGCCGTCTACGGCCAGCAGCTCGGCAGCGAGATCCCACAGGAGGTCAAGGACGCCGTCGCCTCGTCGCGCGAGGCGATCATCGCCGGCGACGTCTCGGTGCCGACCGACCCGAGCAACGTCTGAGCGGGATTCGCAGGAGGCGCCAGCCGTCCCGTTCGTGTCCCCTCCGGCGGTCGGGGAGATCCCGTATGAGGGACGGGACGCGTATTCGCCAGTCGCACCCTCTCCGCACGTGGGCCAATCGAATCCGGTCGAGAGAACCGAAACTCACGCTGTGCTCCCCTGTCTCGAGGGATGCGACACGTCGAGTCGTGCGACAGAGTGACATAGTCGGGCAGCGTACCTCCTCGGTCGGGGGAAGTCATGGAGACGATCACTTCGGTAGATGGGACACCGATCGCGTACGAGCGGACGGGGAACGGACCACCACTGGTGCGTGTGCACGGGACGACCGCCGATCACTCGAGCTGGGACCCGGTTCGACCGTCGTTCGAGGACCACTTTACGACGTACGTGATCGATCGGCGCGGTCGCGGTGAGAGCGGTGACGCTGCGGAGTACGTACTGGAACGGGAGTTCGAGGACGTCGCGGCCGTCGTCGACTCGATCGACGAACCGGTGACTCTCGTCGGCCACTCGTACGGAGCGATATGCTCCCTGGAAGCGTCGCTACTGACCGACAATCTGCGTCAGCTCGTCCTCTACGAACCACCGATAGCGGTCGGCGACCACGAGACTCCAGACGAGGAACGGCACGCCGAACTCGAGTCACTGCTGGCCGAGGGGGAGAACGAACAGGTCCTCGAAGTGTTTCTCCGCGACGTCGCGAAGCTTCCCCCGGCAGCGATCGACGCACTCCGGTCGACGCCGCACTGGCAATCCAGCGTCGAAACGGCTCACACGATCGTTCGTGAGTACGCGGCACAGGGCGATTACGAGTTTGATGCCTCCCGACTGGACGGGGTGACCACTCCGACCGTGCTGTTGTCCGGAACCGAGAGCCCGGACTCCCTGAACGAGGCGACAGACGCACTCGACGATGTCCTTCCGAACAGTCGGGTCGTGACCTTGGAGGGCCAGGGCCACAGTGCGATGGTGACAGCGCCGGAGCTCTACACCGACGAGGTGCTCTCGTCCCTCGGCGAGTCGGAGTGACGACCGACAGCCCGATCCGTTCCGGTCTCCGCTTGGCGACCCGGCTCCGCTACCGGCACCGTGGACGGAACGCAACTGAACGAGAGACGTCGCCACGAGAGCTCCCCTCTGTCGATACTGCTGCGACATACATCCGCTGTCTCGGTCACGCTTTTCTCGTCGTCTCCGCGATCTTCCACCTCGGAACGCACGTGGACTCACGCGACTCCCGCTGGGGGGCGACAACAGGGGCGGCTCGGTTCTCACTCTCTTCTCTCCGTCGGGGAGACAGAGAGTATCTCGACACGGTCGAATCGATCGATCTCCCGCGTCGGCCTCCACCGGAGTCGCACGTGCTGCTCGGCTGGTCGCTCACGACGTGAACCCGCGGGTTTAAAAGACTCCTGTCCGAGGTGAATGCCAATGAGTACGGCCGTCCACCTCGACGGCATCACGAAACGGTTCCCCGGCGTGGTGGCGAACGACGACGTCACCCTCCGGGTCGAAGAGGGCTCGGTCCACGCGCTCCTCGGCGAGAACGGGGCCGGGAAGACGACGCTGATGAACGTCCTCTACGGGCTGTATCAGCCCACCGAGGGTCGCGTGCTCGTCAACGGGCAGGAACGCGACTTCGACTCGCCGCGCGACGCCATCGACGCCGGCGTGGGGATGATCCACCAGCACTTCATGCTCGTCGACCCGATGACCGTCGCGGAGAACATCACGCTCGGCAACGAGCCCCGGAAGTGGGGTGGGTTCGCGGTCGACCGCGAGCGAGCACGTCGAGAGGTGATCGAACTCTCCGAACGGTTCGGCTTCGACGTCGAACCCGACGCCAGGATCGAGGACGTCTCCGTGGGCGTCCAGCAGCGCGTCGAGATCCTGAAAGCCCTCTACAGAGGGGCCGACGTGCTGATCCTCGACGAGCCGACGGCGGTGTTGACTCCCCAGGAGGTCGAGGAGCTGTTCTCGGTGTTCGAGGAACTCACAGCGCAGGGCAAGACGATCATCTTCATCAGCCACAAGCTGAGCGAGGCGATGCACGCCGCCGACGAGATCACCGTCCTGCGCGACGGGATCAACGTGGGGACCGTCCCCGGCGACGACACGACGCGGGAGGAGCTGGCGGAGCTGATGGTCGGCCGGGAGGTCATCCTCGACGTCGAGAAGCGGGAGGCGACGGCCGGCGAGCGGACGCTCGGCGTCGAGGGGATCATCGCCGAGGACGAACGCGGCGTCCGCGCGGTCGACGACGTCTCGTTCGACGTCCACGCCGGCGAGGTGTTCGGGATCGCGGGCGTCGACGGCAACGGCCAGTCCGAGTTGATCGACGTCGTCACGGGGCTCCGGGAGCCGACTGCGGGCCGGATCCGGTTCGCGGACGACGACGTCACCGACTGGTCGCGCCGCGACCGCATCGACGCCGGGATGTCGTACGTTCCCGAGGACCGCCAGGAGCGGGGTCTCGTGATGCCGTTCGACCTGGTCGAGAACGGGCTCCTCGGGAGTCAGCACCGCCCCCCGTTCGCGAAGTCGGGGCGGCTCGACTGGCCGGTCGCCCGCGACCACGCCGAGTCCGTCATCGGCGAGTACGACGTCCGACCGCCGAACCCCGACACGTCGGCCGAGTCGCTCTCCGGCGGGAACCAGCAGAAGTTCATCGTCGGCCGCGAGTTCGAGCGGGATCCGACGCTCCTCGTCGCGGCCCACCCCACCAGAGGAGTCGACGTCGGCTCGATCGAGTTCATCCACGAGCGCCTGCTCGACCTCCGGGACCAGGGCGTGGCCGTCCTCCTCGTCTCCTCGAAGCTCGAGGAGGTCCAGGGCCTCTCCGACCGGCTCGCGGTGATGCACGACGGGCAGATCATGGACACCGTCGACCCCGAGACCGTCACCGAAGAGGAGATCGGCCTGCTCATGGGCGGGGAGTACCCCGACGGCTGGGCGGAGCGGTCGACGGCTCCCGACGCGGTGGGGGAGACGGAAGATGTCGCGACGGACGGTGAGGGCCGATGAGCGCGCGCGACCGCCTGGAGCGAGCACTCGAACGGCTCGTCGGTGCGTCCAGGCTCGAACGCGCCCTCATCTCGGTCGCCTCGCTCGTCCTCGCGATGCTCGTCGGGACGGTCCTCATCCTCGTTTCCGGGCGGATGACCACCTGTACCCCCGCCGACGCGGCGTACTACTTCGGCGTCGGCTTCTGTTACGACCCGGTCGTCGTCTACGATCGCCTCTTCCTCGGCGCGCTGGGCGACCCCCTCCGGGCGGGGTGGTCGCCGCTCAACAGCCAGCTGGCGGTGACGCTCCGCGAGACGACGATCCTGATCTTCACCGGGCTGTCGGTCGCCATCGCGTTCCGTGCGGGCATCTTCAACATCGGGACCCAGGGCCAGCTCGTCGTCGGCGCGCTGGCGACCGGGCTCGGCGTGCTGTGGGCGTCGCCGTTCGTCTCCGGCGTCGTCGGAACCCTGCTTCTGATCCCGCTCGGGCTCGCCATCGGCGCGACGTTCGGCGCGCTCTACGGCGCGATTCCCGGGCTCTTGAAGGCGTACGCCGACGCCAACGAGGTGATCACGACGATCATGCTCAACTTTATCGCGACGGGCGTGACGCTCTATCTGGTCTCCGACGTGTTCAAAGACCCCAACAGCCAGGCGAACCAGACGGTCCCGCTCCCGGAGTTCGCGAGCTTCCCCTCCGTCCTCTTCGGCCCCTCGACCGACTTCTCGCTGATCGCGCTCCTCCTGGGGATCGTCGCGCTCTGGCTGCTGTACGTCCTCATCGAGCGGACGACGTTCGGCTACGACGTCCGGACCTCGGGACTCCAGCCCGAGGCCGCCGAGTACGGCGGTGTCGACGCCGGGCGAACCGTCGTCGCCAGCATGATGCTCTCGGGGGCGCTCGGCGGCGTCGGCGGTGCGATGTACGTGCTGATGATCCTCGGGAAGTTCCAGACGGGCGTGCCGGCGTACGGCTTCGACGGGATCACCGTCTCCATCCTCGCGGGGAACAACCCGCTGGGCGTCGGCTTCGCCGCCCTCCTGTTCGGCGTGCTCAAGAGCGGCACCACCGTGGTCCAGTTCGCGACGGACGTCCCGCCACAGCTGGTCGGCGTGCTCCGTGGGCTCATCATCCTCCTCGTGGCGATGCCGGAGTTCTTCCGGCTGTTCGGCCGGCGGATCGTCGATCTCGGCGGCAGCGGCCCCGATCCCGTCGCCACGGACGGCGGCGTCCCGCACGACGACCGCGAGGCCGACGACGGGGGCACCGACGATCGGACCGCCATGGTCGCGGACGACGTCGCGGGGGCGCACGGGGAAGCCCCGGACGACGCGGTCGCCGGCGACCGCGCGGCCGACGATCCGGGAGGTGGGCGCCGTGAGTGAGCGGACGGTCTCGATCGACCGGCTCGACGGGCTCTCGACCCGGGCCATCGTCGCCGCGGCGGCAGTCGGCGTCCTCGCGGTCGTCTTCGTCGCCGGGCTCGCCGCGCCCGACTCCGTGGCGGGGACGCTCGTGGAGATCCTCACCAGCGAGGGGACGCTCTCCTCGGCGCTTCGTCTCTCGGTCCCGATCGCCCTAGCGGCGCTCGGCGGCATCTTCTCGGAGAAGTCGGGCGTCATCAACATCGGCCTCGAGGGGCTGCTCATCATCTCGGCGTTCGCCGCCATCTACGTCACCGACATCACTGGGGGCGTCTGGATCGGCTTCGTCGGCGGCGTCGTGGCGTCGATCCTCCTGTCGGCGCTCTTTGCCGTCGTGGTCATCGAGTTCCGCGCCGACCAGATCATCGCCGGCCTGGCGGTGTGGCTCATCGCGCTCGGCCTCGCCCCGTTCGCCTCGCAGGTCATCTACGGTCGGCCCAACTCCCCGAGCGTCTCGACGCCGGGGACGATCACGGTCCCCGGGCTCGCCGAGTTGCCGTTCTTCGGCGCGCTGTTCGACGCTTCGCCCACGGTGTATCTGATGCTCCTCGCCGTCGGCGTCTCGTGGTACACGCTGAACCGCACCCGGTTCGGCCGGTGGGTCCGTGCCTCCGGGGAGAACCCCAAGGCGCTCGACACCGCCGGGGTGAGCGTCTCCCGCGTGCGGTACGCCGCCGTGCTCCTCTCGGGACTGCTCGCGGGGATGGGCGGCGCGTCGCTGTCGCTCGACCTCGGGCAGTTCACCGGGAACGGGCCGACGATGGTCAACGGCAAGGGGTTCATCGCCATCGTCGCGTACCTCTTCGGGAACTACAACCCGATCGGGGCGTTCCTCTCGACGTTACTGTTCGCGGGGCTGGACGCGATGCAGACCGCCCTCCAGCTGCAGAACATCGGCGTCCCCAACCAGCTCATCCGGATCATCCCGTTCGTCACCGTCATCCTCGTGCTCGCGCTCGTCGGGCGGACCAGGATTCCGGAAGCCGCGGGCGAACATTACGAATCGGGCGACGACAACCGCTGAACGGGGGCTGGTTCTTCGAACGAGCCGGGCGTGCCGGAACACGCGCGTTCAAGTGAGCCGCACCTCTCCTCGCAGCCGTGACCGAACAGCCATCGCCCGCTGCTCGCGACGAGGAACGCCTCGTGACCGGCTACAGCGGGCGACTGCTCCTCGCCGTCTCGGTCGGCTGGAGTCTCATCCAGACCGGGCGGCTCGTCGTTCCACCGCTGTTACCCGCGATCAGTGCCGACCTCGGCATCTCCGCCGCGCGCGCCGGGTTCGCGCTCACTGTCCTCTGGGGACTGTACGCGCTCCTGCAGTACCCGAGCGGTCGGCTCTCCGACCGGCTCTCCCGGAAGACGCTCCTCGTCGGCGGCTTGGTGCTGCTCAGTGTCGGCTTTCTCGCCCTCTCGGCCGCCCCGACGTACGTCGTCTTCGTCGTCGGGGCGGCGGTCGTCGGCGTCGGTGCCGGACTCTACCCGACGCCGGCCCGAGGTCTCGTCTCCGATCTCTTCGTCGCCCGTCGCGGGCAGGCGTTCGGGATCCACACGGCCTCGGGCGATACCGGCGGGGTAGTGGCGGCTGGGTTGGCGACGCTCGTTCTCGGCCTGGCGACGTGGCGGGCGGCCTTCCTCCCCGTCGTCGCGGTCGTCGCCGCCGTCGCGCTCGCGCTCCACGTCTGGAGCCGCGAGGAGTACGTCTTCGCCCGGGTTGACCTCGCGGTCGGCGACACCGGTCGTCGCCTCCTCGAAGAACCGGAGTTCCGGTGGCTCCTCGTGTCGTACTGCCTGTACGCGTTCACGTGGCAGTCGGTGACGGGATTCCTCCCGACGTACCTCCAGGTCGGAAAGGGCCTCACACCCGCGCTCGCCAACACCGGCTTCGCCGCGCTGTTCGTCGTCGGTGCGGTCGCCAAACCGCTCGCCGGTGGCGTGGCCGACCGGCTCTCGCGCGGGCTGTTCGCGACGGCGACCCTCGCGCTCGCCGCGTCGATGCTGACGCTGTTGCTCGTCGCGACGACACCCCCCGCCGTCCTCGTCGCCGTCGTCGGGTTCGCGCTCGGGCTGATGGCCTTCCCTCCGGTGATGCAGGCGTACCTCATGGACTCGTTTCCGACCGACAGCATGGGGGGTGACCTCGGCGCGATGCGGACGGTCTACATCGGAGTCGGCGCCCTCGGCCCGACCTACGTCGGCGTCGTAGCGGACGTGTTCGACTTCACCGTGGCGTTCGTCGGACTCGTCGGCTGTCTCCTCGTGAGCGGCCTCCTCGTCTTCGTCGTCGGTCGGGGGTGACGCCGTCCTGTCGCCCACGAGCCGACCGATCCGGGAGGGAAGAGTTTTCCTCCCCCGTCCGGGAAGCAGTACCAATGACCACTCACGAGTGCGACATGCTCGTCGTCGGCGCCGGCACCGCGGGCTGCTACGCCGCCGCGACGGCCGCGTCGGCGGGACTCGACGTCGTCGTCGTCGAACGCAAATCCGAGGCGGAGGCGGGCCACATCGCCTGTGGCGACGCCCTCAAGGGGGCCGACACGTTTCCCGACGCCATCCCGAAGGCACGGATCGAACCCGCGTTCACCAACACCGGCGTCGACCACGGCCGGTTCGAGATCCCGCAGGAGGACACAGTCCTGGAGATCCCCGTCCCCGGCGAGCTCGCCGTGATCGACCGGTGGGAGTACGGCCACCGGATCATCGAGGGTGCCTCGGCGGCCGGTGCCGAGTTCCACTACGACACCGTCGTCCAGGACGTCACGCAGGAGGACGGCCGGGTGACCGGCGTCCGCGCCGTGCGGAAGGGCGACGTCGTGGCGTACGATGCGGCGGTGACGCTCGACGGCGCGGGCGCGCTGTCCCTGTTACAGGACAAGGCCGACCTCTCGGCGGCCACGTTCGACACGAACGTCTCGTACTCGCAGTTCTGCTCGGCCTATCGGGAGATCGTCGAGGTCGAAGAGGAGGTGCCGTGGAAGGACGCGCTCGTCTTCAAACCCACCGAGCGAGCGGCGGGCTACCTCTGGTACTTCCCGCGCACGGGGACGGAGATCAACGCCGGCCTCGGCTTCCAGATGAACGAGGAACCAATGAAGCTCGTCGAGGATCTCAAGCGCGACCTGCGGGACCGTCCGGAGTTCCGCAACGCTCGCGTCACGGACAAACTCGGCGCGGCCCTCCCCACGCGGCGGCCGTACGACTCGGCGGTCGCACCGGGGTTCATCGCCGCGGGTGACGCGGCGGGCCACGTCAACCCCACGACGGGCGGCGGGATCGCCGGTGCCGCCTACGCCGGCACGTACGCGGCCGAACAGGTCGTCGAGGCCGTGAGCGAGGGCGACGTGAGCGAGGAGCGCCTGTGGCGCTACAACGAGCGCGTGATGGACCACTTCGGCGCGCGCTACGCCGCGCTCGACGTGTACAACGTCCTCTCGACCGCGGTCGATGTCGACAGCCTGATGGGACTACTCGCGGCGCTCCCGGGCGAGAAACTCGCCGAGGCGCTGTACGAGGGGTCGACGTCGATGTCGCCGCTCTTGGTGGCGCGGACGATCAAGGAGAGCTACGGCCACTGGCGACAGATCTGGGACTTCTTCCGGACGAAGCGCGTCGCCGACGACCTGATGAGCCACTACCAGCGCTACCCCTCCCGTCCGGGTGCGCTGGCGGGCTGGCAGTCGACGCGCGACGAGGTCATGGATCGCGTCTACGCGGTCACCGGTGCCGACCCGAAGTACTGAACTACCGTCCGACAGCCCTGTCGACCCCGCGGAACTCGATCCGTGCCCCGCCGGCGGCCGCGGTCGTCGCCTCGACTGACCAGCCGTGTACGGCCGCGACCTCCGCGACGATCGCCAGCCCGAGCCCGGTCCCCCCGGGCTGGGTCGTCACTCCGGGCTCGAAGGGTGACTCACACTCTGGCGGGAAGCCGGGCCCGTCGTCCTCGACGAAAAAGCCCGTGTCATCGGTGAGCGGTCCGACGCGTACGGTGACCCCTTCGCCCCCGTGCTGGACCGCGTTGCAGAGGAGGTTCTCCAGCGCCTGTCGCAGGAGACCACGGTCGGCTGCGACGTGGCCGACCTCGTCGACGCGGAGGGTGGCGCGGTCCGAGCGGACGGTCTGCCACGCCTCCTCGGCGATCGCGACGGGATCGACCGCCGAGGCGTCGTCGATCCGGGTCCCGTACGACGTCAGCCGGAGCAGGTCGTCGACGACCTGCTCGATCCGCCTGTGTGCCGCCACGATCTGCCGGTAGTCGGCCTCGTCGCCCGTCTCGCGGTAGAGTTCGAGCCGGCCGCCGGCGACGGCGAGCGGGTTCGTGACGTCGTGGGAGACGAACTGCGCGAACGCGGCCAGCCGGTCGTTTTTGAGTTCGAGAAGGCGCTGGTACGCCTGCCGCTGGCTCACGTCGCGCCCGACGACGACCCGGCCGACCATGGTGCCGTCACGGTCGGTCAGGAGGTCGCTGTAGAGTTCGTGTGGCACCGCCTCGCCGCCCTTGGCGACGAGCCGGACCTCGACCGTGCCCTGGCCCGTCAGGTGGACCTGCTTGAGGTACTGCTGGAGCTCCGGGAGATCCTCCTCGGCCACCAGTTGCTCCGGGCGCATCCCGGCCAGTTCCTCGGCCTCGTAGCCCGACCGCTTCTGTGCGTGGTCGTTCCAGTAGATCAGTCGGTTCCGCTCGTCGAAGACGGCGAACACGTCTCTGAGGCCGTCGAGCGCCCGACGGAGCTGCTCGTCGTCGAGGTCGCGGAGATCTGTTTGCACGCTTGCTCCTGTTAAAATAATCCGACTACTCTCATAAATGTTCGTAAAATATTATGAATTCATGTATATCAGACGGTACTGACTGTCGGTCGGCCGGGTACGTCGTCCCGGCTGGGCGCGAGCGCGCTACGGGCGCTCGGCCGCGATCCGTTCGATACTCCCCGTGAGCGTCTCGATCCCGATCCGGATGGAGTCCTCGTCGACGTCGAACCGCGGGGTGTGGTGGCCGGTGGGGTGGTCGGTGCCGATGCAGACGTAGGCGGCCTTGCCGCCGCGTTCCTGGACGTGTTTCATGAGGAACGTGGCGTCCTCGCTCCCGCCGAGCGCGTCGGCCGGGAGGACGGTGTCGACGCCGTCGACATTCGATGCGACGGCTCCGACGACGTCGGCTAGCCCCGGATCGCTCGCCGCGGAGGGCGCGCTGGCGACGCTCTCGACGTCGACCTCGCAGGCGTGCATCTCCCCCGCGGCGCGGACGATCCGCTCGGCGTGGTCGGTCATGTACTCCATGAGTTCGGTCGTCTCCCCCCTGACTTCGGCTTCGAGGTGGGCCTCCTCGGCGACGATGTTCGACGCCGTCCCGCCCTCGATCACGCCGGCGTTCACTCGGGTCGCGCCGTCGTCGTGCCGGGGGATGGCGTGGAGGTTCCCCACCGCCGTCGCGAGCGCGAGGTTCGCGTTCCGTCCCTGTTCGGGGTGGTTCCCCGCGTGCGAGGACTCGCCGTGGAACTCGATGGAGAGGTGGTTCACGGCGAGGAAGCCGTCGATGCCCGCGACGACCTCTCCGGAGGGATGATCGAGACCGACGTGTACCGCCAGCAGGTAGTCGACGTCGTCGAGGTGGCCGCCGGCGACGACGGGCTCCCCCCCGGCGATGACCTCCTCGGCGGGCTGGAAGAAGATCTTGAGCGTCCCCTGGAAGTCGCTGTCGAGGATGGCGTCGATCACGCCGATCCCGATCGTCGTGTGGGCGTCGTGTCCGCAGGCGTGCATGAACCCCTCGTTCTCCGAGCGGAACCCGTCCCTCGCCGGCTGGTGGTCGTCGGTGTCGGCCTCGGTGATCGGGAGCGCGTCGATGTCGACGCGGAGGCCGACCGTCGGCCCGTCACCCCGTTCGAGGACGGCCAGCGCGCCCGTGTATCCCCCCGAGAGGCGGTCGAGGACGTCCTCGCGCGCACCGGCCTCCCGTGCGCGAGTCAGCCACTCGTCCAGATCGGCGTCGTCGGGGACGACGTTGCGCTCCCCACCGAGCACTTCCGGGCCGACGTAGAGGGCGTCGAGCGGGCGGGTTTCGAGTTCGTCGACGATGCGTGCGGTGGTGTAGAACTCGCGCCAGGCCGGCTCCGGGTGCCGGTGGAGCTCCCGGCGGAGGGCGCGAAGGTCGTCAGTGCTGCTCACGAGGGAGTCGACGCCGGGGTGGGTGATAAGTAGTGGCCACGCGGAACGACCGGCTCCGACCCGTGTGGCCGTCCCTCAGGATCGACGGTGCCCGGCGGGTTTGCGGTGTTCGACCTCGATCTCGACGTGGAGGCTCTCGGGGAACTCCATGTGGCCGACCTGGCGGGCGATGTGGTCGTTGCCGTGGATCTCGAGGCGTCGCGAGTAGACGGGGTACCGCCACGACGAGAACCGATCACCCGGCGTGAGTCGGCGGTACTGCGGAACGGTGAGGTGTTCCGGCGGGTCGTTGAACGGGCCGCGACACTCCGCACCTTTCCGTTCGAGGAGCGCCTTGATGTCGGAGACGGTCTCCTCCAGGGCGACACGATCGCCGCTCTGGAGCGAGAGCTTCGTCACGAAGGTCATTACCCTCACCTGTGTGTGCCGGGTTCAAAAACACATCTAGACGCTCGCGCCGACATACGTGAGCGCTGATGCGTGCGTCGGTTCAGTCGTCGGAGGGGGCCGCGACGGGCTCGGCCGAGTCGATGCTGAGCGAGCCCACCAGCTGTCTGTGCGGGTAGGGCATCCCGATGTCCTCGGCGTCGAACCGCTCTTTGACCCGCTCGATGAACTCGAACTTGACCGCCCCGGCGCTCGTCTCCTTCGGATCGATCCACAGCCGGCCGTTGAGCACGACGGCGGAGTCGCCGAGAGCGGTGACTGGTGCGGCGGGCTCCGGGTCGGACAGGACGCCCTCGATGGCCGACCCTTCTTCGAGGATGATCGTCCGGGCCGTCTCGATGTCGGCCTCGTAGTCGACGCCGAAGTCGAACGTGACGCGGCGCGTGTCGTTCGCGACCGGGTTCGTCACGGCCGAGTTCGCGAGGTCGCTGTTGGGGACCGTGACGAGTTCGTTGTCGAACGTGTCGAGCTTGGTCACGCGGAGCTGGATGTCGCGGACGATGCCGCTGTTGCCGCCCCACTCGATGTAGTCGCCGATCTCGAACGGCTTGTCCTTGAGGATGAACACGCCCGCGACGAAGTTGGCGATGAGGTCCTGCGCGGCGAATCCGACCGCCAGCGCGAGCGCACCGGCCAGGGTCGCGAACGCCGCCAGGATCACCCCGAAGCCGGCGACGGTCGCTGCGAGCGCGAACGCGCCGGCCAGCGCGATCCCGCCTGCGATACTCGATCCGAGACTGACGACCGCGGGCGAGAAGTCCCGCGCGCCCAGCGACCGCCTGACGAGCCGAACGAGCACCGACCGGGCGACGTAGTAGATGATCACGAACGAGACGACGAAGATCACGACGGTCACGGCGAAGGAGACGAGCGCGTCACCGTACCGGGCGACGGCCTCGCCGAGACTCGTCGGGATGCCCTGCTGGAGTACGAGGGATGGCGGATGCATTGCGGCCGCAGAAATGACAGCACCAGTATTAAAAGTGGTTGACAACGGCCTGGTTTCTCCGGCCGCGACACCGCGTGTGACGGGAGCGCGAGCCGACCCCTCCGACACCCTCTTAAACGTTGGTATGGTTATCAGAGGTAATGGCAGTGGAAGCGGTCAGCGCTGGAGCGATCCTCTTCCGCGACACCCGTGGCCACAGGGAGTACTTGCTCCTGAAGAGCCGACCGGGGGACTGGGAGTTCCCCAAAGGCGGGGTCGAAGGCGACGAGGAGCTCCAGCAGACGGCGATCAGAGAAGTCAGAGAGGAAGCCGGGGTCGAGGATTTCCGCCTCATCGACGGCTTCCGCGAGGACTACAGCTACGTGTTCGAGGCGAACGGGACGACCATCTACAAGACGGTCCACCTGTTCATCGCCCGGTCGTTCGAGGCCAGCGCGGAACTGTCGCGCGAACACCGCGACCTGCAGTGGCGCGACTACGAACAGGCGATCAACACCATCACGCAGGACGGCCCGCGCGAGATCCTCGAGCGCGCCCACGAATACCTCGACGAACTCGCCGAGGGGACCGAGGAGGGGCGGACGTACCTCGCGTAGGGCGCGCGTGACGCGGACAGCCGGATCCGTCGACACGGAGTTCACGTTCGAGCTGATCACCTGCCGGTGGGCCGAACGAACGTGGCCGCCCGGCGAGGCGCGAGCTACTGCTACAGTAGTCGCCCGACAGGTCGGCACCCGTGACCGTCGCTGGGACACGCTGATCGTCGAGGCCGATCCCGCGGGGTTCGCCGCGCGCGAGCGGTTCGGTCCAGACGAACTCGACTCGGACCTGTTGCACGTCGTCCGGCACGCACCCGCTGAGTGGGCGTGGTACCGCGACGCGCTCCCCGACCCGGGGTATCCGTGGCGCTACGTCAGAGAGGCAGTCCACCGCGCGGCCGCCCGCGACGCCGTCGAGACGCGCCGCCGTGGCAACCGGATCGAACTCCGCCGGATCGCCCCGTACCCCGACTGGATTTCGAGGGTGGTCGCCATCGAGAACAAGCCGGATCTCGACGCCAGCGCCGCCCGCGCGCTCGCCGATCAGATCGCGTACGACGTCGACTGCGGCCTCCTCGACGAGGTGTGGGTCGCCACCCGTGCCACGGGAGACGCCGTGCCGCCAGCTCTGCTGGAGGCGTTCCCCGTCGAGGCCGGCATCCTCGCCGTCGACCCACACGCAGGGGAGGCGGACGTCCTCTGGCACCCCGCGGCGCTGTCGACGACCGACGACGCGCGCAGACGGGTCATCGCCGAGCGCGCGTACGGCCGCGGCTGGCGGTCGTACGTCGACACGATGCGCCCCGACTGCCGCCACTTCGAACTCGCCGAGGTGGGCGAGGCGTTCGTCCCGTACTGCGCGGCGAAAGCGCGGTGTCAGACCGGCGTGGAGTGTTCGGGGTCGTGTCCGGCGTTCGAGCCGGAGCCGCCGGGCTGGCGAACCCGTGGGTGGCCGATCGAAGGCGGTCCGGGGAAGGGAGTCCGGTTCCTGCTCGACCGGCGACGTGATCGCGTCCGGTCACGGGAGCGGCGGCGGGAGTCGTGAGTCGCCGGCCGTTCGCCGTGAGCGGCTCGAGCGAACCGTGGGTCGTCGGTCGTCGGTCATCAGCCGCGAGTCGTGGCTCCTCAGTCGCCGGCCGTCTCGCCGTCGGCGACCCTCTCGTCGGTCGGGTCCTCGTCGTCGACGGCTTCGACGGTGACCGCGTCGACGGCGACCGTCCGCCGGAACGTCGGAACCGTCCGGTACTCGACCTCGACCACGCCCTTACGTCGCAGGCTCTGGAGCGCCCGACGGACGGCGTCGACGGTCGGATCCAGTGACGTGGTCTCGCGGAGCGCGTGGAGGACGCTCACGACGCTCATCGACCGCTCGTCCGGACCAGCGACGGTCTCGAACACCCGTGCCTCGAGTTCGGGCACGCGGATGACCGAAGGGATCTCGCCTTCTTCCTCGGACTCGACGCCGGGGTCGACGCCGACGAGTTCCGCGGCCTCCGTCGTCGCCCGGATGAGACTGTTGTCGTCGCGGTAGTAGTACTCCTTGAGTTCGTTCTCGAGGTACTGGTGTACCTCGCTCCCGCTGTCGAGGTCCCACCGTTCCTGAAGTTCCTTGTTCTTCGTGGGCTGGAGGCGAACGATGTCCGCCAGTCGCTCGGTGGCCTCCTCGGAGAGCGTCATCTGTCGGTGTGTGGAGTGGCTTCGTACATGGACCTTCTGTTCTGTGGTGGCCGACGACCGGGGGTTGTTTCTGTCGGTGGCTCTCTCAGGGCGAGGGTGATCGTACTGTGGCGTGTTTCGGTGGAATCTGTTCGACTGCCGACACGACCCGTGATGGATCGTGAGCCCCGTGCTCTCTCGACCGCCCGTGAGAGTACAGACGGCCGGTGAGCCAACGGTTATACCGCGCGACCACGTGGCACCGCCCATGGACACGGACTGGGAGACCGTCTCGCTCGACATCGACGACGACGTCGCGACCCTCACGATCGACCGCCCCGACAGCCTCAACGCCCTCAACACGGAGACGATGGACGCGCTGGAGGAGGCGATCGCCGCCGCCGAGGACGCGGACGTCCAGGTGCTCGTGCTCACGGGTGCGGGCGACAAGGCGTTCATCGCGGGTGCGGACATCGAGTACATGCAGTCGCTCTCCACCGAGGAGGCCGAGGCGTACGCCACGCAGGGACACGACATCTGCCGCAGCCTCGAGACGTTCCCCGGCGTCACGATCGCCGCGGTCAACGGCTACGCCTTCGGCGGCGGCTGCGAGATGGCGCTCGCCTGTGACCTCCGAGTGGCGTCGGAGCGTGCCGTTCTGGGCCAGACCGAGATCGACCTCGGCATCGTCCCCGGGTGGGGCGGGACGCAGCGGCTCCCGGCGCTCGTCGGCGACGAGGTCGCCCGCCGGCTGATCTTCTTCGGCGACCGGATCGACGCGGGAGACGCCTACGAGCACGGCCTCGTCGGCGAGGTGGTCGCCCACGATCAGCTGGAGAGCCACGTCGCGGAGATGGCCGACGAACTCGCCGCGAAGCCGACGTTCGCGCTCCGCACGGCCAAGGAGGCGCTGAACAAGTACCACGAGGCCCCGCGCGACGTCGGACTGGACTTCGAGCGCCGCGCCTGGTCCGGGCTGTTCGGGACGCACGACCAGCGCGAGGGGATGGCGGCGTTCGTCGAGAAGCGCGACCCCGACTTCGAGTAGGTCGGCGACGAGACTCCACGGCGGAGCCGCGACGACGAGAGCGGCGTCGACGCCAGTCAGTCGTCCTGCGGGATGGGACGCCTCAGCCCACGCGCGTCGGTGACGGTCTCGTCGACCTGGCTGTAGGTGATCACGAACGCCAGCACGGCCAGCACGGCACCGAAGACGAACGGGACGGCGAAGCCGAACCGTTCGAGGAAGCCCGACAGCAGCGGACCGAACGCGACGCCGAGGCCGAACGCCATCGTCAGCACCGACAGGGTCGTCCCCGACTCGCCCTCGCCCGCGAGGTCGCCCGCGAGCGCGAGCGACGGGGCGAACACCATCGCGACCGCGGCCCCCTGGACGAACCGCGCGACCACCATGAGTAGCGAGTCGGTGACGAACCCCTGTGCGGCCACCGACGGGATCAGGAGGAGAAAGCCCGCGAGGAGGAACGGCCGGCGACCGACGCGGTCGGAGGCGCGCCCCACGGGTATCTGAAACACCACGTTGGCGATGACGACGGCACCGAACTGGACGCCGAAGAGGAACGTCCCCTGCGAGAGCCGCTCGTTGACCTGGCCTTCGAGGGTGGCGAACAGCGCGATGCCGATGGCCATACAGAACGTGCCGATGCCGAGCGCGAACACCGGGTCCAGGAACGACCCCTCGCCCCGGACGGCGACCGAGAGGTCGTCGGCCGCCGACGCCTCGGTCCGCTCGGGGTCCTCGACGAGGATCACTACGAGCAGGAACGAGACGAGCGCGCCCACGACGGCGACGGCGAACGCGGCGTCGACGCTGACGGTCTCGATGACCACGCCGGCGACGATGGGGCCGAAGCCGAAGCCGATCAGCCGCAGCGTGTTGAAGACGCCGAAGTTGCCGCCGCGGTCGTCGCTGGTGGCGAGTTCGTTCACCAGCGCGACGGTCGAGGGGATGGTAAAGCCCGCGGCGAGGCCCTGCAGCGCGCGTAGCACGAGCACCAGCCAGTACGAGGTGACGACGAGGTAGGCCGCGCTGGCAACCGCCAGCAGGCCCAGGCCGAAGAGGATGTAGACGCGGCGACGTCCCGTCCGGTCCGAGAGCCGCCCCGTGAACGGCTGGGAGAAGGAGTTCAGGAAACCGAACAGCGAGAGCACCACCCCGATGAGGAGCGACTCCGTGACCAGGAACGAGACGGGGCCGACCCCGAGACGGACGCCGGCGATGCCGGCGAGCGACACCCGACCGCTGGCGATGAACAGCGGGAGGACGACGATGAGAAACGAGTTCCCGAGCGCGTCGGCCATGCGGGCGATCCCGAGCGTGAGGACGCGGCGGTCGGTTCCGAGGACCATCTACTCCCCGATACGGGCCCGAACGAAAGAGGGTTCGGGTTTCGCTCGTGGCCGAACCCGCCGTCGTCACCCCGTTCTCGTCGCCCGCTCGCCTGTCGGCTCACTCGCGTCACTCACCGGCGTGTGTTTCTCTGACACGACCGGCGAGGCTAAATACTATCACGATTAATAATGTGTGTGGAATCCGAACTCAAGCTCAATACACTCGTCGAACAGTTCGAGACGCTCGACTACCCCCTCGACCGCGAGACCGCCGCCGAACGGTTCGACGATTCGACGCTCCTGATGGCCGACGGGCAGACGAACCTCGGGGCGCTCATCGAACAGACACACGCCTCGTCGTTCACCTCGGCCGAAGACCTCTTCGTCGAACTCCAGACCGTCCTGCCGATCGAGGCCGTCGGCGAACCGGGGCAGTCCGACGGCGACGCCTGAAGACGGTCGCGGGCGTCGCCGGAGCGAGGACGCCACGTACACTGTTCACACCCGATCCGATAGTGCGTCACGTACACTTTTCACTCACGACGACCGACTTAGCTCGATGACGAGTGACGCACCGGGCATCGCGCAGGCGAACCGAGGCACCTCGGCAGGCGCTGAAGAACCGGTGCCGACCGGAAGTGGCCGGACGCCGACGGAGAGAACGGCCACGGACTGCCGGCCGCGCCACACGGGCCGACGGCTCTCGCCGGACAGTGCGATGGACCGCCACAGAAGGGGCGACTCGCACTCCCCCGCGCCCGTCCTGGCCCGATCGACGAGATGA
The DNA here is from genome assembly GCF_009176545.1 of Salinigranum salinum. Lineage (GTDB taxonomy): Archaea > Halobacteriota > Halobacteria > Halobacteriales > Haloferacaceae > Salinigranum > Salinigranum salinum. Next base: position 2,169,346 of record NZ_VTOJ01000001.1, read on the forward strand.
CCGGAGACGAGGAGCGGTGGGCGTTCGAGCGCGACCGCCGGCTGATCGAGCGGCTGCCGGTCGGCGTGTTCCGGAGCACGCTCGACGGACGGTTCGTCGACGTGAACCCCGCGTTCGTGTCGCTTCTCGGTGCCGAGTCGGAATCCGACCTGAAACGACACGACGCCGGGCGGTTCTACGCCGACCCCGACGCCCGGGATCGACTCGTCGAGCGGGTCGAACGGGACGGGAGGGTCTCGGACGAGGAGTTCGAACTCGTCACTCTCGACGGCGACCGAATCTGGGTGTCGACGACGCTGGTGCTGTCGGAGTCCGACGACGGGACGTTCCTCGAAGGGACCTCGCAGGAGATCACCTCGCGCAAGGAACGCGAGCGGGAGCTCCGCCGATATCAGAGCATGGTCGACGCGATGCAGGACGCGGCCTGTATCTACGACGCCGACGGCCGGTTCGTGTTCGTCAACGAGTACCTGGCGGAGTTCTACGGCACGACGAAGGAGGCGCTGGCGGGGGAGCCGAGCACCCTCGTCGAACGGCTTCGGACGGAGGCCACCGACGAACCCGACCCCTTCCAGCGGCTCGTCGACGGCGTGATCGAGGAGTTCAGAGGCGAGCACGAGACCGAGTTCCCCGGTCACGGACACGCCATCGTCGACTACCGGCTCACCCGGCTGATCGTCGACGGCGACTTCGAGGGTGTCGTCGCCGTGGGACGGGAGGTGACGGAGCGTAACCGGCGCGAACGGGCGCTGGAGCGGGCGAACGACCGGCTGGACGCGTTCGTCAGCATCGTCTCCCACGACCTCCGCAACCCGCTCGGCGTGGCCGAGGGACGACTCGAACTGGCGCGCGAGGACTGCGACAGCGACCACCTCGGCCACGTCGAGCGGGCGCACGATCGGATGCAGACGTTGATACAGGACCTGCTGACGCTGGCACGGGAGACCGACCCGACGATCGAGCCCGTATCGGTCGACCTCGGCGAGATCGCCGAGACGAGCTGGCGGAGCGTCCAGGGTCACGGCGCCGAACTGGTCGTCGAGTCCACGTCCGCCGTCCGTGCCGACCGACAGCGGCTTCAGCAGCTGCTCGAGAACCTGTTCCGGAACGCAGTCGAACACGGCGGTGACGCCGTCACCATCACTGTCGGCGACCTCGCCGACGGGTTCTACGTCGCAGACGACGGTCTCGGATTCCCCGGTGACGACCGCGAGCGGCTGTTCGAGCGGGGGTACTCGACGCGAGAGGAGGGGACCGGGTTCGGCCTCGTAATCGTCGAGTCGGTCGCCGCGTCACACGGCTGGGACGTGGCCGCGACCGACGGCGACGACGGCGGGGCCCGGATCGAGGTCACGGGCGTCGATCGGGTCGCGTGAGCGGGGCGGTTCGTTCCGCGACGTCGTTCGATCCCACGTTCGAACCTCCTCTTCCTGTCCGATTCGACCTCCGAGCGGGTCGTCGCTCACCCGATTCACCGACGCCGACGACACGCCCACAGAGCCAAGTCGCTGGCGACTGAACGAGGCCATATGGACGACTCACTCCGTACCGGGGAGGTGAAGGCACACTGTGAGCGGTTGGAGTACCCCGTGATGCGCGCGGACGCGGCGGCGGCGCTGGCCGACGTGACGGTCGACGCCGCCGACGGCGAGACGAACCTCGGCGTCGTCGTCTCGGAACTGGACCGCGACTCGTTCACCGGCCCGAACGAACTGTACGACGCGCTCGTCTCGTCGGTGGACGACGACTCCCCACTTCGGGGGGCTTAAGTGTCCCAGCCGATTGGTTCCTCTACCATGGAGTTCTGTGACGAGTGCGGCAAGATGATGAAGACCGACGGCGACAGATGGGTCTGTCCGAACGGTCACGAGAAGCTGCGGAACGAGGCGTCGGAGGCGACCATGACGACGACACAGGGACAGGAACAGAGCAGTGCCGTCGACATGTCCGACGTCGACGACGCGGAGATCGGACCGACCACGACGGTCCAGTGTCCGAACCCCGACTGCGACAACGACCGCGCCCGGTACGAGATGAAACAGATCCGATCGGCCGACGAGAGCGAGACGCGGTTTTTCACCTGTACCGAGTGCGGGCAGAAGTGGCGAGAGGACGACCACTGAGATGGCCCGCCCCCCCGCTCCGTCGGTCCCGCCGCTCGACGAGCGGGGCTGGGCTCTCGTCGAGGAGCGTCAGGACGTCCGGTTCGAGCTCCCGACGATGCGAGTGCTGGCACATACGCTGGTGTACGACGACGCCGACCTCCGCGACCGGGTGCGCGAGGCGACGGGCGTCGACCACCACTGGCGGTTCTTCTTCGCGACCCGGCTCGGATTCGAGCCACCCCTCCCGCCGCTCACGGGGACCGCGTCGGTGTACGGCTCGGTCCGCTCCGAGTCGCGCCGCGCCTTCGTCGCCGACCTCCGCGACCGCGGCGTCGACGACGTCGAGCGCGCTCGGTCCGAACGGATGCGGACGGAGACGGGCGACCGCGTCTCGGTGACGCGCTACCGCGGTCGGTTCCGGCTCGACCTCGACGACGGCGACCCTGTCAGCGTCCCGGTCGCGGGACTGCTCGGCGTGTGGACCCACGACGGGACGTTCCGGCTCGCCGGTGGGTGGTACCCCGACCAGTCGCTCGCGAGCGTCCTCGACGACGCGCCAGCGACCGACCCGAACCGGTTCAGGAACGACCTCGTCGATCTCGTGCGAGGCACCGCATGAGCGGGAACGACGCCGACCCGCCCGCGCCCTCGGTCGACGTGCCGGACGGCTGGGTCGAACGGGAGACGACGACCGAGCGGGTGTTCTCCGTCAGCAAAGTGACCGTCACGGCCACCACGGCCGTCTACGACGACGAACGGCTCCGCGAGCAGGTCGAGACCGAGACCGGCGGCGGCTTCCGCCGGTTCGTCTTCGCCAGCCGACTGCGGCTGCGTCCGTCGACGAAGCCCTCGAAGCCGCTCACGAAACTCGTCACGTCGCGGGCGAAGGCGGGGTTCGCCGACCGGCTGGCGGACCGTGGGATGGCCGACGTCACAGAGCGCGAGAGCCGCCGGTTCCGGGTCGGCGATGCGGAGGCGACGCTCGTCGGCTACGACGCGTCGTGCGTGGTCGCGGGGACGCGGCTGGCCGTCGACGGCTGGGTGGCCGTCTGGCCCGGCGACGACGGCGACTACTTCGTCGCCGGCGGTGCGTACCCGACGCGGGTGCTCGACAGCGACGACGGATTCGGTGGCGTCGTCGACCCGGGACGCTTCCGCGACGACCTCTTCTCGATCGTCCGGAGCGTCCGCTGACCCGATCGGCGATCGGCGGTCGGCGAGCCCACGCCTGCGCGACGAGGCCGTAACGTCGAAGTCCCGCCGACCCGAACGGGCGTCGATGGTAGCCGACGACGGTGTCGACGGGCGTGACGAGCCGGCACGCGGGCCGAACGACCACTCGGAACTCCTCTCGGAACTCGACTCGCACGACCTCGCGGTGGCGACCGACCCCGAAGCCCCGAGCGACGACGCCGTCTTCAGAGTCGAACCCGATCCCGCCGTCGAACGTGACGCCGGGACGGACGCCGCCGACGTGTTCCCCCAGTCGGTCGCCAGCGGCGGGCCCACCCCCGAGGGGGTCATCCTCTGGACGCGAATCGCGCCCGACGCGTTCCGCGACGGCGAGCCGCTCGGGGTGCAGGTCGCCCACGACGAGGCGATGGATCACGTCTGTTTCGAGGGTGTCGTCACCGACACCGACCGCATCCGTGCCCACGACTACACGATCAAGATCGACCTCGACGGTCGACTCGACCCCGACGGCGAGTACTGGTACCGGTTCGTCTACCGTGGTGTCGCCTCCCGAATCGGCCGGTGCCGGACGCTTCCGGCACCCGACTCGTCGCCCGACTCGCTCCGGATCGCGCTGCTCGCGTGTCAGAACTACCTCAACGGCTACTACCCCGCCTACCACTACGTCGCCGAGGCGGACGTGGACTTTCTCGTCCACGTCGGCGACTTCGTCTACGAGTCCGACGCGGGCGACTTCAAGGGGCTCGGCTCGTACGACTACCCCGGCCGCGAGAAGTCGTTGCCGAGCGGTCGCGACCGGGTGTGGAACCTCGACGACTACCGGTATCTGTACCGACTGTACCGGAGCGACCGCTTCCTCCAGGAGGCGCTGGAGTCGCACACGCTCGTCGCCGGCTGGGACGACCACGAGATGGTCAACGACGTCTACTGGGACCGGCTGACCGACGCCCCCGCGGGCGACCATCCGCGGGGGGACGACCCGCAGTTCATGACCGAACTGATCGCCGACGCGATGCACGCGTGGTGGGAGTTCATGCCCGCCCGCGTTGAGTACGATCCGAACGGTGAGTCCCTCCAGGACCGCTTTCGGCTCTGGCGCGACTTCGCGTTCGGCGACCTCGTCACGCTGATCATGACCGACGAACGGCTGTTTCGCGATCCACCCCGCGAGGCCATCCCGACCGTCGACAACGTCGGCCCACAGTACGAACCGCCCGGCCGGACCATGCTCGGCGCGGACCAGCGCGAGTGGCTCGTCGACACGATCACGAACTCGACGGCAACGTGGACCGTCTGGGCCGACGAGGTACTGACGGTCCCGCTCAGGATCGGGTCCGGTCCTCTCTCGCTCTACCCGGTACAGGGGGGCTGGGACGGCTACACCCGCGAGCGCATGCGGATCACCGAGGCGGTCGCCGAGGCCGGCGTGGAGAACTTCGTCACGCTCACGGGCGACATGCACAGCTACGTCGCCGCCTACCAGCAGACCTCCTACCCCGGGCGGGTGACGGGCGGCGAGGGGGTCGCGCAGGGCGACCGGATCGGCGTCGAGTTCATGACGCCCGCGATCACGTCGCTGAACGTCGCCGAGGCGCTCCACCTCACTCGGGGACGGCGTAAACGCATCTCGGAACCGTTGCTGTCGTGGCTGGTGCCGCTGATGAACCCCCACATCGAATTCTTCGACGGTCACAACTGGGGCTACTCGGTCGTGGAGTTCACCCGCGACGACTGCACCTACGTGGGGTACGCCGTCGACAAGACGGTCGACTCGCCCGACGCCGACCGGGAGGTCGTCGTCGCGTACCGCGTGCCCGAGGGCGTCGTCCAGCTAGAGGACGTGACTGACGCGTACCGGACGTGACAGCTGTCTCCCCGGAGTCGTCGGGGGAGGTCACCGCCCCGGTCGCCGTCGCTCGCGCCCAAAGCGGCAGCTTCCGGTTCCATCGAGCCAGCATCAGTTCCCGCCCGGCACCGAGAGTGTTGCCGCGCCGAACGGCACCGAGAAGCGGTCACACCAGATGCCGACGCCGTTCACCGCGTCGACGTCGACGTCTCCCGACACCGGCTGTGCGAACGTCCCGGTCTTCGTGATCTCCCCGCCGTCGGCCCCCCCGTCGATCAGCACCTTGGTGCCGGCGTCGATCGCCGCGGTCGTGTCCGGGTCCGCGTCCGGCGTGAGGTAGCAGAACACGTCCGGCCCCTGCGTCTGCTCGTAGTCGCGGAACTGGAGGAAGAGCCCGGAGTCGTCACGCGCGAGATCGACCGTCCCCGAACAGCGGTGGTTGGCCTTGCCCACGAACTCGCCGGTCTTCAGAATCTCGACCCCTCCCGGGTCGTCGCCGCCTCCCGTACTCGCCCCGTTCCCGCCGCCACTGGCGCTGTTCCCGCCGCTCGAACCGCCCGTGCGGTCGTCGTTCACCCGGGTCGCCCGCTCCGGGGCGAACAGTTCGACTCCGAGGTATCCACCCCCGCCGAGCAGGGCGAGGCCGCCGACCGCACCGATGACAGTTCGTCGTTTCACACCACAGACGACGCTGGACGAGGGGATAACCGCTTTTCCAAATCTCCCCGCAGTCGGGGAGATATCGCTCCCGAGTCGGTACGAACTTCGACACCGAGACGGCCCGACTTCGACGCCGAGTCAGTGCGTACTTCGACGCCCGCGGCTGGCTCAGTGCCGCCCGAACAGCAGGTAGCCGGTGTGTCCGACGCCGGCGGTCGACGGCCGCGACCCGCGTTCGCCGAAGTCCATCCGACGCTGGATCGTCTCGAACGTCTTCACCTCGGAGAGGCCCGTCTCCTCGGCGGCCTCGTGGGCGGCGCGCGTCCCCTCGACGAACGGAGAGTACACCGCCACGAAGCCACCCGAGACGAGCAACTCCGGCGCGCGTTCGACCACCGTCGGCGCGTCTTCGGTGTCGAGGGTGAGGAGGTCGTACCCTGCACCGTCTGCGAGGACGTCGAGGTCGGCCGTGAGGTCGCCCGTTCTGATCTCGACGCGATCCGTGACGCCCGCCAGCGCCATGTTCTCGCGGGCGACCGCGGCGAAGTTGGGGTCGCGCTCGTAGCTGGTCACGTCGGCACCGACCCGTCCCAGGTAGGCGGCGAGGACTCCGGTTCCGGTGCCGGCGTCGAGGACGCGGTCGCCGCGGGACGCGCCCGTGTGACCGACGAGGAGGCCGATGTCGCGGGGCATCATCGGTGCGCCGGTCCGCTCGAAGTGATCGAAGAGGTCCGGGCCGCGCGGCTCGCGAACCTCGAAGACCTCCCCCAGATGCGTCTCGACCGTGTCGCCGGCCGTGACGTCGTCGGGGACCTCGATGACGCCGAGGTCGGTGCCGAACTCCGCGCCGGGTTCGAGGAGATACTCGCGATCGCCGTGGACGAAGAGGAGTCGCACTCGGTCGCTCACTCGAGCCGGGAGATGGCCGCCGCGAGGTCGCCGTCTTCGGCCGCGAGCGCCTCCCGCGCCTCGTCGGGGGAGACGCCAGCGCGCTGGGCGACGAGTTTCACGTCGTCTTCGGGGATGGCGTCGCTCGCGTCGGCCTCGCCGCTCGCGTCGTCCGTCGTGTCGTCCGCGCCGGCCCCGCGCTCGCGCGTCTCGGGGTCGCCGACGACCTGGTACGTCTGGGTCCCCTGGGCGTCCATCCGGGTGACGTCGGGACCGTCGAAGACCAGCTCCTCGTCGGCGGTCCGGATGACCACCTCCTCGGCGTCGATCTCGGTGACGTCGATCCCCATCTGTTTCATCATCTGCTGCATCTTCCGCGGGTTCATACCGCCGCCTCCGAACATACCTCGGGGGAGGGTACGGGTCGGCAAAAGCGTGGCGAACCACGGGAGATCGGGTCGAGCCCTGACGGCGACGGGCTCAGCGGTTGATCGGCAGACCGGGGACGCCGACGTCGATCTTGACCAGCCCGGGCTTTGGGACGCTCCCGAACGGAGTGAACGCGAAGTTCACGACGAACAGCGTCTTCTGTTCACCCCTCGCGGTCCCGAACGCGAGGTCGGAGGGGAAGTCGAGTGCGGCTCCCTCCTCGGCCGACGCCAGCGTCTCGATCGTCGCGTCGCCGTTCCTGTCCTCGCTGACGCGGACGACGGCGTGCTGATCGTTGACGGCCACGTAGAGGTTTTCCCGCGTGTCGAACCGGATGCCGTCCGCGCCCTGCAGGCGGTCGTCTTCGGCCCAGACGTCGGGGGTTCCTGCGCTCCCGTCCGGCTCGATCGGGATCCGGACGATGTGTTGTTTGTCGGAGTTCGCGACGTAGAGGTCGCCGACGCGGTCGAGGGCGACGCCGTTGGCACCGATGGGTGGATCGCCTCCCATGGGGTCCAGGAGGGGGCTAGTGACCCACTCTTCGGCCACTCCGTCGGCGAAGCTCCAGACCGCGCCACCCGCCGAGTCCGAGATGAGCCATCGGTCCCCCTCGGCGACGATCCCGTTGAGGAACTCGGGTCCCGACATGTCGAACGTCTTGAGCGTCTCGACCTCGCCGTCGCGGGAGACGCGGTACACTGCCCGGCTTCCCCCTCCGAACTCCGTAGAGACCGTGTACAGGTCGCCCGGCGGCGTCGCGGCGATACCGAGCAGCACGGGTGACAGGTCACTCGCGAACTCCGACGCCTCGGTCCCACGCGGTGGGACGTCGCGTATTTCACCCAACAACGGGAACGTGAGGTACTTGTTCCCCCGCCGGTCGACCGTGATCGCCTCGGGCAGTTCGTCGGGAGTAAAGCTGACCACATCCTCCACTTCGTAGTCGTCTGCTGGTTTCTTCGCCCGAGCCGGGGTGACCGCGAACGGGAACGCCGCACTCGCGCCCATCGCCGTCAGTGCCTGGCGTCGCGTCCAGCGGCCGGCGCGACCGATGCTGTGCGTCCGGTCCGCTCCGATGGTGGTGTCTCTGTCTGACATGACCGACACGTATTGGCGAGCGAACACGATAAAATCGCCTAAACGGATCGACACGTCCGGTGACCGTGAACTCGGACACGCGTCGATGCGCTCACCGAGATCACGCTTCCGAGAAGGTGTGTTACACGTGGTCTTTCGGCATGAGTGTCGCGAACTCCCGGTCGGCGAGCCACTCGCAGAGTTCGACCAACTGCTCTGTGGCGGCCTCGAACAGCCGCTCGCCCTTCTCGGCGGTGGCGTCGGTCTGGTCGCCGAGCACACCGTTGTCCGTGTTGTCGATCGCGTCGTAGAAGGTCCGCGCGCCGTTCTGGACCGCGCCCGGATGGTTCTCCCAGTCGACGAGCCCGCCGTCTCTGGCCTCGTCGAGCCGGTCGTCGTGGACGAGCTCCGGGTGCAGGTACTGGATGAGCGACGTCTCTTTCGGACCCCCGTGGGGGCCGGGCTGTGAGAACACCTCCTCGACGAGGTCCGGAATCGAGTCGTTCCACATCCACTCGATGGCGTACGCCTCGCCCGACTCGTGGAGGCGGCGGCCGACCTCGCGGAGGTGGACGACGTTGCCGCCGTGGGCGTTGACGTAGACGACGCGGTCGATACCATGGTAGGTGAGGTTCCGCGTGAGCGACTCGACGTAGTTCCTGAACGCGGGTGCGTCGGCCCACATCGTCCCGTGGAACTGCCGGTGGTGGGGGCTGACGCCGACGGTGATGGTGGGCGTACAGAGGTAGCCGGTGCGGTCGGCGGCCTCGCGGGCGAAGGCCTCGGCGATGAGGTGGTCGGTCCCCTCGGGGAGGTGTGGCCCGTGCTGTTCGGTCGATCCGAGCGGGACGATGGCCAGCGACTCCTCCCTGAAGTAGGTCTCGAGGTCCGGCCACGCCTCGTCTGCGAGATACATCGACTGAACATCCGTCGTGGGGCACGTATAGCTTGGGCTCCGGACGGGACCGCTCGAACGCGGGCGACGTCGCTCGGACCCCGGACGGTCGCGACCACGTGATCCGCGTGGCCGCCTCGACGCGAGAACCACGTAGCCGTTCAGTCGACGCGGACGCTCACGGCCAGCCCCTCGTCGACCGGCAGGACCAGGGTCTCGAAGGCGGGATCGGTCCTGACGAGGTCGAGGTACGCCGCGATTCCCTCGGTCTCGGTGTCGACGTCCCACGACGCGTCCCGGCCGAGGTCGTCGCCCGCGCCCGTCCCGTCTTCGAGCATCGCCACGAGGTGCTCGGGGTCGACAGGGCCGGCAGCCACGTTGTCGGCGACCACGACGCCTCCCGGGCGGAGCTTCTCGCGCACCCGGGCGAGCGCTGGGGCGTACCGTGCCCCCTCGTGGTCCAGCAGGACGAGGTCGAACGGCCCGCCGTACCGGTCGATCGCCGCCATCGCGTCGCCCGACTCGAAGACGAAGTCGACGCCGTACGCGTCCTCGTCGCCGCCGAGGAACTCCCGGGCGAGCGCGAGTTCGTCCACGTCGTACTCCGTGAGTATCACACGCCCGCCGTCCATTCCCCGGGCGAACCACGAGGCGGAGTAGCCGAAGCCCGACCCGAACTCGAACACCTCGCGGGCACCGGCGAGGCGTGCGAGGAGTCGGAGGACCCCGCCGGCCTCGGGACCGACGGTCGGGAACCCGTCGGCGACCGCGTGTTCGAGCATCGCCGACTGTCGGGCGTCGTGGGACGGTCCCACCGCGCGGAGGAGTCGACCGAGGGGTTCGTGCGTGCGTTCGTCCATGGCTCGTCGAGGCGTCGAGCAGGTGTTAATCCTGTCCCCCTCGTCGGAGTCGTCGGCCGTCGGCCGTCGCCCGACGTCGCCCGGCCCGATCGACGCGAGCCGCCCACGTCACGCGACACCGACCGTCCGGCTCGGAAGGACAACTATTATCACCTGACGGTGAGTTGTCGCAACTCAGACGGAGGTTCCACAGATGCCACTCGTTCCGTACGACCCCTCAGACGAGCCCGAACGAGACCCGTACCTCCCGGATTTCGACGAGATCCTCGACCGAATCCTCAACGGTGACGGCGATCGGTCACCGGGGTCCGGCGGCGCGTAGTCGGCGTGACCCACGGCCACGTTCGGACCGATCCGGAAGCGGGACCCGAAGCCACGGTCGGTGCGAGCCCACGATCACAGCCACCTGTTTCGTAGTCGTCGCCCCCGAGCAGTGTTCGCTCGCAGCCCGCGCTCTCCTCTCGAGTTCCTCACACCCTCCCCCGTCGACCACCGTCCCGTCTCCGCCACCCGCCGTCGACTCCCAGCCGACGACCATCGTTAAGTCTCAGCCGACCGTGGCGACAGCTAATGTACGACCCCGACGAACTCGAACGCATCCGCGAGGCGAAGTCGGCGTGGGAGGAGGAGACGCTCGGGCCGACGCTGGACCGGTTCGGGGAGCGCGAGGAGACCTTCACGACCGACACGGGCGGCCAGCGGGTCGACCGGCTGTACACGCCGGCGGACGTCGAGACCGACTACCGCGAGGATCTCGGCTTCCCCGGCGAGGAGCCGTACACCCGGGGCGTCTACCCGACGATGCACCGCGGTCGGCTGTGGACCATGCGGCAGTACGCCGGCTTCGGGACCGCTCGTGAGACGAACGAGCGGTTCCACTACCTGCTCGACGAGGGGCAGTCCGGGCTCTCGCTGGCGTTCGATCTGCCGACGCAGATGGGGTACGACTCCGACGCGGACATGGCCGCCGGCGAGGTCGGGAAGTCGGGCGTCGCCATCGACACGCTCGACGACATGGAACGGGTGTTCGAGGGCATCCCGCTCGACGAGGTGTCGACCTCCATGACGATCAACGCGCCCGCGGCGGTGTTGCTGGCGATGTACATCGCGGTCGGCGACGAACAGGGCGTCCCGCGCGACCAGTTGCGCGGGACGATCCAGAACGACATCATGAAGGAGTACGTCGCGCGGAACCTCTACATCTACCCCCCGGAGCCCTCTATGCGGCTGATCACCGACATCTTCGAGTTCTGCGCCGCGGAGACCCCGAAGTTCAACACGATCTCCATCTCGGGGTACCACATCCGCGAGGCCGGCTCGACGGCGGCACAGGAGGTCGCGTTCACCCTCGGCAACGGTATCGAGTACGTCCAGGCCGCCGTGGACGCGGGCCTCGACGTCGACGAGTTCGCCCCCCAGCTGTCGTTCTTCTTCAACGCCCACAACAACGTCCTCGAGGAGGTCGCGAAGTTCCGTGCCGCCCGGCGGATGTGGGCGACGATCATGGACGAGCGGTTCGGCGCGGAGCACCCCAAGTCCAAACAGCTGAAGTTCCACACCCAGACCGGTGGCTCCACCCTCACGGCACAGCAGGTCGAGAACAACGTCGTCCGGGTGTCCTACCAGGCACTCGCCGCGGTGCTGGGCGGCACGCAGTCGCTCCACACCAACGGGAAGGACGAGGCGCTCTCGCTCCCGACCGAGAAGTCGGTTCGGACGGCGCTCAGAACCCAGCAGATCCTCGCTCACGAGTCCGGTGCCGCCGACACCATCGACCCCCTCGCGGGGTCGTACTACGTCGAGTCGCTCACCGACCGCGTGGAGGAGGAGGCGTTCGAGATCCTCGACGAGGTCGACTCACGGGGCGGGATGCTCGACTGCGTGGAGAACCAGTGGGTCCAGCGGCAGATCCAGGACGTCGCGTTCGAGCGCCAGCGCGAGATCGAGGAGGGTGAGCGGGTCATCGTCGGCGTCAACGAGTACCGCGTCGACGAGGACCCCGAAGTCGACATCGAGGAGGTCTCCGAGGCGGACGAACGCCGGCAGATCGCGGAACTGGACGACGTCCGTGCCGACCGCGACGACGACGCCGTCGACGACGCGCTCGCGGCGCTCCGTGACGCGGCGCGCGGCGACGACAACCTCGTCCCACACGTCGTCAGCGCGGTGAAGACGTACGCGACGGTCGGCGAGGTGTGTGACGTGCTCCGCGAGGAGTTCGGTGAGTACCAGCCGGGGAGCGCGCTCTGACCGCCGCGGCCACCGGAGACCCGCACGAACCGTTCCCCCGTGCAGCGACTCCGCGACTCGGTGGTTCGACGACACGTCCCGCCACGCCGTGCGGTCGGGTGCGCAGAATCAGGACTCGAGTACACCCACCGGACGCGTCTCGCGGATCGTCCGGTAGAGGTCGTGTTTCGTCTCGACGGCCGCCAGCAGTTCGTCGGTGATCGCACTCTTCCGGTGCTCGCACATCAGGTGAACCCGGAGGTCGGTGCGGTTCTCGAAGCGTTGCGGGCACATCGGACACTGTGCTGAGTCGTTCATGATCTATGATGCACTATGGATGCAGCAGGATCAAATAGCTATCGGAACCTCTCACCCACGAATACTGTCCCCGTCGGTGGGAGTCGGGCGACGGGGTTTACTCGTCGGACCGAGACGCGTCGGTATGGAGCTCGACCACCTGGGGATCGCTACCGACGACGCTGCCGGTCTCGCCGAACTGTACGCCGACCTCTTCGAGACGGCCGTCGTCCACGAAGAGGTGTTCGACGGGATGTTCGTCGTCTTTCTCGAACTGGACGGTCACTACTTCGAGCTGCTGGAACCGCGAGCGGACGGACCGATCAGTCGGTATCTCGACCGACACGGTCCGGGGATGCACCACGTCGCGGTGGAGACTTCGGATATCGAATCGACGCTCGAACGCGTCCGAGAGGCGGGAGTCGACCTCGTCGACGAGACGCCCCGATCGGGCGCGTGGGGACACACCGTCGCGTTCCTCCACCCGAAGTCCACGGGTGGTGTCCTCGTCGAGTTCGTCGAACATTGAGGCGAGATGATCGTTCGGCACCGGCGCTGACGGTCCTTCGATTACCCACGGACCAGCGTCTCACCACCACGCCACGCGACGTCCGATGGGACGGGCAGTGAGCGCGGTCCGGCGTACATGTCGGCGAACACCCGACACGAGACTGGACGGGTACCGAGAGAGAACACGAGACTGGACGGGCGCCGAGAGAAAGACAGTAGTGTACGGGCGCTGAGGTGGGAGCCACGGATGCAGGACTGGCTCTCTCACCGGGTACAGACGACACCCGAGCGGACGGCGCTCGTTCGCGCAGCGACGGGCGAGACGCTCGACTTCGCGCATCTCGGGGCGATGGTCGACGACCTCGCCGGCCGGCTGGTCGCACTCGGTGTCGAACCCGGTGACCACCTCGGGATGGTGCTCGAGACGCGACTGGCCGCGGTCTGTACCGTCCACGCGGCCGACCGGCTCGGGGTCGTGCTGGTCCCGCTGGGCGACGGTCTCACCGCCGCCGAACTGGGCGCACAGATCGACGCCGCGGACGTCACGACGCTCGTCTGCTCCGAGGCAACGGAGGCGCGCGCCGTCGACGCGTTCGACGGGCCGATCTGTTCGGTCGACGACCCCGAACACGCTTCCGTCGTCTCGCTCGCGGACGTGACTCCGGTGGAGGTCGCCCCCGTCACGTGGGACCTCGACGACGTCCGACTCCTGCTTTTCACCTCGGGGACGACCGGCGAGCCGAAGGTCGTCCAGCTCACCGCCGGGAACCTCCTGTGGAGCGCGGTCGCCTCGGCGTTCCGTCTGGGGTTGCACCGCGACGACCGCTGGCTCGTCGGTCTCCCGCTCCACCACATGGGCGGGCTCTCGCCCGTCCTCAGACTCCCGCTCTACGGGATGACGGTCGTGCTCCGGGAGTCGTTCGACGCGGGGCGGACCGCCGACGACATCGGCAACTTCGACGTGACGTGCGTCTCGCTCGTCCCGACGATGCTGAAACGGATGCTCGACCTCCGGGGAACGCTCGCGGACACCCTGCGCGTGGTCCTCCTCGGCGGTGCCCCTGCACCCGACGACCTGATCCGGCGCTGTCGGGACTTCTCGATCCCCGTCCACCCGACGTACGGCACGACCGAGACCGCGTCGCAGGTCGCCACGGCCACCCCAGCCGAGGCGTTCGACGACGTCGGAACCGTCGGCCGGCCGCTCTTCTGGACTACGGTCGCCGTCCGGGACGACGACGGTGCCGTCGACACCGGCGACATCGGCGAGTTCGTCGTCGGCGGGCCGACGGTGTCGCCGGGTTACTACGGGAACCACGAGGCGACCGACGCCGCGTTCGGTCCGGAGGGGTTCCGCACGGGCGACGTCGGCTACCGGGACGCAGGTGGTCGACTGTTCGTCGTCGGACGGCTCGACGACCGGATCATCACCGGCGGGGAGAACGTCTACCCGCGCGAGATCGTCGACGTCCTGGAGTCACAGCCGGGAGTCGCGGAAGCAGCCGTCGTCGGCCTCCCCGACGACGAGTGGGGGGAGCTGGTCGGGGCGCTCGTCGTCGCCACGGACGACCTCACGGTCGAGGAGATCGACAGCCACTGTCGCGACCGGCTCGCGGGGTTCAAGCTCCCTCGTGTGGTGTCGTTCACCGACGAACTCCCCCGAACCGAGTCGGGTACCGTCCGGCGTGAGGCCGTGCGCGACCTCCTCGAAGAGGGAACGGCGATTCCCGACGCCGAGGAAGCCACTCCACCCGTGGTGGGCGACGACCGCCCGGCCCGTGACGACGCTCCAGCCGACATCGACCACGACCCGGCACCGGACGGTGTCGACTCGTCCGATGCCGACGGGACCGACGGGCTCATCACCGAGGCCGAGGAGACCGAAGACGGAACCGAGCCCGTGGGCGAGAACGAGGACGACGAGGCGTTCCTGGTCGGCGGACAGCACTGGGGGACCGACGAGGAGGAAGACGAGGGAGGGGACGACCCCAGCGAGGGGTCGTCCGACGTCGTCACGGACGCTCACACGGGGGCGTCGGAAGCGGGGACCGCCTCCCAGCCGGAACCGACCGACGCCGACCCCGAGACGCCGGATTTCGTCCAGGACGCCCTGTCGGAGGGGACGACCGACGAGTCGGTACCCGAGCCGACTCCCGACCGGCAAGACGAGCGCGAAGACCGGGGAGCAGCGCCGGACGAGACCGACCGGACCGACGCCGTTGCCGACCCCGATGGCCTCGATGGCCCCACCGAGACGGACGACTCCCGCGCGGACGACGACGATCCGGCGGACGAGACGGACGCTGAAGGGACCTGATCGGCGTGAGTGACGGCGATCCGGCGGACGAGACGGACGCCGAAGTGACGTGACCGGCGTGGGCGACACGTCGGACGACGCACCGTCACGACGACCGCCCGATCGTGAGGAACAATCATTACACTCCCGTGTCAGCTACCCGTATGGTAGGGACGACCGACCAGACGTTGCGCCCGTTCCTGTGGCGAGCGGCGAAGCTGTACCCCGACCGTGAGATCGTCTCTCGGACGCACGAGGGGCTGTCGCGCACGACGTACGCGGCGTACGACCGTCGCGTCGCACGGCTGGCGAACGCGCTCGACGACGCCGGCGTGAGCCGTGACGCTCGCGTCGGGACGTTCTGCTGGAACCACACGCGACACTTCGAGACGTACTTCGGGGTCCCCTGTCGCGGGTCGCAACTGCACACGATCAACCCCCTGTTGCCGGATCACCACGTCCAGTACATCGTCGAGAACGCGGCCGACGAGCTCCTCTTCGTCGATCCGTCGCTCGTGGAGTCGCTGGAGAGCGCAGCGACCGACGCCGACGGTGCGTTCGACGCCGTCGAACAGTTCGTCGTGATGGGGTCGGACGTGCCCGAGACATCGCTCGACCCCGTCACCGACTACGAGTCCTTCCTCGCCGACGACGAGACGTACGACTGGCCCGACCTGGACGAGGAACGACCGGCGGGGATGTGTTACACCTCGGGGACGACGGGCAAGCCGAAAGGCGTCGAGTACAGCCAGCAGACCATGTGGGCACACACGATGGGGATCCTCCCGGAAGCGGGGCTCGACCTCCGGGCGAGCGACGTGGTGATGCCGGTCGTGCCGATGTTCCACGTGATGGCGTGGGGGCTCCCGCACGCCGTGACGGCCGCCGGCGGCAAACACGTCTACCCCGGACCCGCACCCGATCCGGCCGACATCGCCCGGCTCATCGAGGACGAGCGGGTGACGTTCACCGCGGGCGTGCCCACGGTGTGGCTCGGTCTGCTCGACTACCTCGAGGAGAACGACGCGGATCTCTCGTCGCTCGAACGTATCGCCATCGGCGGGGCGGCCGCCCCCGAGTCGCTCATCCGCGAGTACGAGGAGTCGTACGACGTGCAGGTGTTGCACGCGTGGGGGATGACCGAGACCTCCCCGGTGGCCGCGGCGGCCCACCTCAAGCCCGGAATGGAGTCGTGGCCGGCCGAAAAGCGGGACCGAAAGCGGGTCAAACAGGGACTCGTCCTCCCCGGACTGGAGTTCAAAGTCATGGGGGAGGAGGGCGAGATCCCGTGGAACGGTGAGGACTTCGGCGAACTGTGGATCCGGGGGCCCTGGGTGACGACGGAGTACTTCGGCCGCCCGGAGGCGAACGAGACAGACTTCGTCGACGGGTGGCTCAAGACGGGCGACGTCGTCACCGTCGACCCCGAAGGGTACATCCAGATCGTCGACCGGGCGAAGGACGTGATCAAGTCGGGCGGCGAGTGGATCTCGAGTCAGGAGCTGGAGAACGCGATCATGGCCCACGACGACGTGACCGAGGCGACCGTGATCGGCGTCCCGCACGAGAAGTGGCAGGAGCGGCCCGTCGCGTTCGTCGTCGCCCGTGAGGGCGTCGGCGGGGGACCACTGATGGCCGACATCCGGGACCTCCTCGCCGAGGACTACCCCGAGTGGTGGCTCCCCGACGACGTCGTGTACGTCGAGTCGATCCCGAAGACGGCGACCGGCAAGTTCGACAAGAAGGTGCTCAGAGATGAGTACGCCGACCACGAGATCGACGACGTACCCGAAGAGGCCGCACCCGAGGAGGAGTAGCAGTCGTCAGCGGTAGACGAACCCGAAACCGGACCGGGAGACGCACGCGTCGGCCGAACCCGACGACCGCGTCCCGAGCGACCCGTCTTCTCGGCGGTGTCGTTCGGCGGTCGTCGGCTCGTCGACCCACCCGCGACCCCGGGGACGTTCACGAACTATTTTCACGGTTCTCCGCTCACCCGACGTATGGAGCTCCTCGACGAGTCGGTCGTCCCCGACCGCGCCCGCGACGTCAAACGCCGTGCCCGCGAGTTCGCCGCCGAGCACATCGAACCCGTGGCCGCCGACTACCACGCTTCGGGGGAGTACCCGTGGGACGTGCTCGAGGCTGGGATGGACGCCGGTCTCGTCGCGGGCAACATCGGCGAGGCGTGGGGTGGCCCGGGGTTCGACCTCGCCCAGCGGCTGGCGCTCGCCGAGGAGCTCTACCGCGCCGACGCGGGCATCGCGCTCACGCTCCAGCTGGCGAGCTTCGGCTGCGACCTCGTCGAGACGCACGGGACCGACGCCCAGCGAGAACGGTGGCTCGAACCGGTGGCCGCACACGAGGCCATCTCGGGGCTCGCGGTCTCCGAACCCGACACCGGGAGCGACATGGCGGGGATGACGACGACGGCCGACGAGACCGACGACGGCTGGCTGCTGAACGGCGAGAAGTACTGGGTCGGCAACGCCGTCGAGGCCGACTGGCTCACCGTCTACGCGAAGACCGACGACGGTGACGAGGCGCACCGGAACTACTCGCTGTTCGTCGTCGACACTGACAGCACCGGGTACCACGCCGAGCACATCCCCGAGAAGATCGGGATGCGCGCCTCCAAGCAGGGTCACATCGTCTTCGACGACTGCCTCGTCCCCGCTGAGAACCTTATCGGCACCCGGGGACGGGGGTTCCGGATGCTCGCTGACTTCTTCAACAAGGGCCGCGTGATCGTCGGCAGCCACGGCCTGGGGCTGGCTGCGGCGGCCATCGAGGAGGCGTGGTCGTTCGTCCACGACCGGGAGGCGTTCGGCCGTCGGGTGAGCGAGTTCCAGGCCGTCCAGCACACGCTCGCCGACAGCCGGACGGAGTTCGAGGCGGCGCGGGCGCTCACCTGGCGAGCGGCCGAGCAGGTCGCCGCGGACGACGATCCGGGGCTGTGGGCCGCGATGGCGAAGCTGAACGCGACAGAGGTCGCCGTCGACTGCGCCGAACGCGGCATGCAACTGCACGGCGGGCGCTCGATCCTCGCGGAGAACCGCATCTCTCGGGTGTACCGCGACGTCCGCATCCCTGTCATCTACGAGGGGGCGAACGAGATCCAGCGCGACCTCGTCTACCGGCAGTCACGGTGACAGGGAGACGCGACACGGGCCGACTCCGGACGGTCGGGGACAGGGCAGGGAGACGGCGGGATCGCGACCGGCTCCGAACGGCCGGGCTGGTCGTCGGGCTGTGCCTGCTTTCGGCGTCCGCAGCGGCGTACGAGATCGCTCCGGCGAGCGTCACCCCACTGGTCCGGTCGTCACTCGGTATCGGGGCCACGTCGGCCGGGTGGCTCGTGAGCGTGATGTACGCCGTCGCGGTCGTCACGAGCGTTCCCGCTGGAATCGCACTCGATCGAGTCGGCGTCACGCGCGCCGTCGTCGTCGCCGCGGTCACACTCGTCGTCGCTGGCGTGTGGGGGTTCGCCGCCGCCGTCGCGGGGGAGTACTGGTGGCTCGTGGCCTCGCGCGTCGTCGGGGGGCTCTCCTACGTCGTCCTCTGGAACGCCGGAGCGAACCTCGTCGGCGGTGCGGTCGGGTCGGAACACCGCGCGACCGCGGTCGGCCTCTTCACCGCGAGTGCACCGTTCGGTTTCGTTCTCGGGCAGTTCGGTGGGCCACAGGTCGCTGCAGTCGCCGGGTGGCCGGCCGTGCTGCCGACGTTCTCCGCCATCGCCGGGGTCGGCGTCGTGGTGTTTCTGACCGCGGCACGCGGGCAGCGCCTGTCGGTCGCCAGCGAAACTCCGGGCCGGGAGGCGCTCGTCTCCGTCTTCGTCGACCGGGCTGTCTGGACGCTCTGCGTCCTCGGTTTCATCTCGTTCGCCCTCTACCTCTTTCTGAATAGCTGGCTGCCGAGTTACCTGCACGAAGAACTCGGCGTCAGTCTGGCGACGAGTGGACTCCTGACTGCGCTGTTTCCGGCTGTCGGCATCGTCTCGCGTACCGGCGCGGGAGTCCTCTCCGACCGGCTGTTCGACGGTCGACGCCGGCCGGTCGCCGTCCTCGCGTTCGTCGTTGCGACCCCGGGCGTCCTCGGCATCGTGGCGACGAGACAGGTCGGCTTCGTCGTCGGACTCGTCGTCGTCGCCGGCTTCGGTGTCCAGCTCGGCATCGGGCTCCTCTTCTCGTACATCGCGGAGGTCGTTCCCGACGACGTCCGGACCACGGCGGTTTCGCTTCTGACCGCTGTCGGGTTGACCGGCGCGTTCGTCGCACCGGTCGCCGCCGGCGCACTCATCGAGCGGGTCGGCTACCGGCCGGCGTTCGTCGTCGGGGGGCTCGTGGGCCTCGTCGGGGTCGCACTCGCGTGGCGTGCGCCGGAGCCGTCGGCCCCGCGTCGGAGCGACTGATTGACGGTTCCGGGTGAGCCAGCAGGCGAGACCGACGACGATGCCGGCCGCCTCGACCCGTTACCCGAACGGCTCGCGACGACTCGCCGCCTACCCAACGCTTATTCGCCGGGGGTCGGTGGCCTCTCACATGACGACGCATCCAGTGTACACACCGCTCGTCACGCCGTTTACCGACGCCGACGGGGTCGATGCCGACGCGCTCGCGTCGCTCGTCGAGGCGGTCGAACGCCGGGGCGTGGACGGTGTCGCCCCCTGCGGGACGACGGGCGAGTTCGCCAGTCTCACCGACGACGAGTACCGCCAAGTCGTCGAGACGACAGTCGATGCCGCCACCGGGAGCGTCGTCACGGGCGTCGCCGACACGAGCGTCGCCGGCGTCCGGTCGCGGATCGATCTCGCCGCCGACCTCGGCAGTGACGCAGTACTCCTCACCGGGCCGTACTTCCACACCGAGAACGCCGCGGGCGGGACGGAGTCGTTCCTCCGTGCGGCGCTCGCCGACGTTTCCCTGCCCGTCTACCTCTACAACCTTCCCGTCTACGTCGGCGAGTCGCTTGACGTCGACACCGTGGCGACGCTGGCCGACGACGGAGTCGTTCAGGGGCTCAAAGACTCCAGTGGCGATCTCGAATACCTGCTCACGCTCGCCCGCGAGACGCCCACCGACTTCGACCTCTTCTGCGGCTACGATAGCATCCTGGTGCCCGCGCTGACGAACGGAACGACCGGCGGCATCAACGCCCTCTCCAACGTCGTCCCGGAGGTGTTCGACGCGGCCACGTCGGCGCTCGAAGCGGGCGACGTCGAGCGGGCCGTGGCGATCTCCCAGCGGGCGATCGGGCCACTGTTCGCGAACTGTGCGGCGCACGGCTTCGCCCCGGCGGCGAAGGTGGGTGCCGCCGCACGGGGTTTCATCGAGTCGACCGCCGTCCGTCCCCCGCTGGTCGACCTCGACGCCGACGACCGGGCCGCGGTAGCGGCGGCGGTCGACGACGCGCTGGCGGTCGTCGACGACCACTGAACCGGGACGAATTCGCTCGACAGCACCCGTCCAGTGGACGGTCGTTCCTCCGACCAGCGCGACGTCCGCCGGCGCGTCCCACACGGCACGCGATCGTGACGCCCGAGGGTTGATATGCGATACCGCGACCAGACGTCCCATGATCTGACAGTCCTCACGGGGTGCTTGGCGGGCGCGCGGCGCGTCACTCCGTGACGCCGACGGTGCGTCGCCTGCTCGCAACTGACATGGGGCTGAACGTTTAATCTCGCTCGGCCCCTCCAGAAGGCATGGTTGATACCTCCATCCACCTCCTCGACCGGGGGCGCGTCTACGCCGACCGGGGATACGTCGTCGACGGCTACTCGATGGGCACCGCCGCCGCCCGGACCGTCGACCACGAGATCGGCGAGTTCGTCGTCTGGAGTGCGGTCGTCGACCACCCCGACGTGACCGTCCTCTGGGACACGGGATCACATCCGGACGCGGGGGCGGGATACTGGCCGGAGCCGCTGTACGCGGCCTTCGAACACGTCGACGCGGCGGACCACGAACTCGCGTCGGATCTCGACGCCGCGGGGTTCGATCTCGCCGACATCGACGCAGTCGTGATGAGCCACCTCCACCTGGATCACGCAGGCGGCCTCGCGGCGTTCGCGGGAACCGGAACGCCGGTGTACGTCCACGAGGAGGAACTGAAGTTCGCCTACTATTCGGCGAAGACGACCGAGGGATCGATCGCGTACCTGGCGTCTGACTTCGACCACGACCTCGACTGGAAGATCGTCCACCGCGACCGCCACACATTCGCGCCCGATTTCGAACTTATCCACCTCCCTGGGCACACGCCCGGCGTGCTCGGCGCGCGGATCGGTCTGCCGGACGAAACCGTCGTCGTCGTCGGCGACGAGTGTTACGTCGACGCGAACTACGCAGACGAGGTGCCACTGGGGCCGGGGCTGCTCTGGAGCGAACCACACTGGTTCGACAGCCTCCAGCTGGTGAAAGAGGAGGTCCGCCGAACCGACGGCGCGGTCGACGTGCTCTACGGTCACGACCTCGACCAGTTCGCCTCGTTCGAGGGCGGCTGGAACCGCTGACCACGGCGATCGACGCGGACAGCTGTCGGATGGCCGTCGACTCGGGGGCGGACCGAGTCGAGAAACCGCCGACTTCGAGGGTCTGGGTGTGCCCAGTCGTGTGCACGGAGAACAAACTCTTTTACACACAGCCTCCGTATCTCTCACTCGATGCCGAGTTCGATGGCCGAGTATCTTCGAGCGGACATGGAGTGTGAGGGCCTCCTCGAGTGTTTCCATGGGCTCAAGGAACTCGACAGGGAGGTCTTCCAGTCGCTCGTCGACGCCGACGGTCGGTTGACCGTCGACGAGATCGCCGAACGAGTCGAACGGGAACGGTCGACCGCCTACCGAAGTGTCCAGCGGCTCCTCCAGGCGGGTCTGGTTCAGAAGGAACAGGTCAACTACGAGCAGGGCGGATACTACCACGTCTACCGCACCGTGAGCGCCGACGAGGTGACCGACGACATGCAGCGGATGCTCAACGACTGGTACGCGAAGATGGGACAGCTCATCCAGGAGTTCCGCGACAAGTACGGCGACGAGCTGGAGACTGCGCCCGCCGACTGACCCCCCGTCCCGCCACCCCGAACCACCGCGGTAACGTGTGATCTCGTCGCACACCGTGTCACTTAGGCTGTTCGAGCCCCTACAGTTATCGCCGTGAACAAGAACGAACTCGTCCACCTTCACGCCCTCCTCGCACAGGTGGCCGAGGAGTACGCCGACGAAGGTCTCGCGACGCGCGACGACTTCGCGGCGTACCACGAACTCGGAACGACGCCGATGGCGCTTCGGCGGTCGCGGGCCGACCACGAGGCAGCAACGCGAGCGCTCGCTCGGACGCTGGCTCGACTGTCGACCGACGAGATCCGAGGGTCGGACCGCGAACTCGAGGAATCGCCCGCGGTCTGAACCGGGCCCGGGACCGACCGGAACCGGAGCGAACCGGGACAGGGGTCGGAACCGCCTTCTGCAAACCACTAAGGGACGGCCGGTGTAGCCACGGGTATGCGACTTGAGGACTTCTGGGGTGTCGGACCGAAGACGGCGACGCGACTCCGCGAGACGCTCGGGGAGGCGGCCGCCATCGAGGCGATCGAGTCGGCCGACGTCAGACGACTCGTCGAGGCAGGAGTGGCCCGGGGACGGGCGACGCGCATCCTCAGACGGGCACAGGGCGGCGCGGGGATGGACCTGCTCGCGACGCGTGACGTCCGGAGCGTCTACGACGAGATCGTGACGCAGGCGGCCTCGTACGCCGTCACCGGACACGCGGCCGATCGGATCAGGGTCCTGACGCCACTGACCGAACTGGATCGGCAGGCCGACCGGCTGGACCGGGTGCTGGCCGCGCGGGACGCGTGGCAGGCGCTGGGCGACGACGAGCGAACGGCCGTGCTCGAGGCGTTCGAGACGTACGACGACGCCGGTAACGCCCGCCCGGCCGCGATCAGGACCGTGCTCGCACTCCGTCGGGCGGGCCTCCGTGGTGAGACGTTCGCGGCGCTCGACGACGTCGACGAGGAGACGCTCGCGGCCGCCGCAACCGCGCTCGAATCGCTCGACGGGAGTGGTGGCGTCAGGCGTGGTGCCGACGAGGAGCTCGACCGACTGCGCGATCGACTCGCCGCCGCCGAGGAACTGGAGGGCAGCGCCTTCGACGTGATCGACCGGATCCGCGAGCGCGGCGTCCGCGATCTCGAGGAGTTCCGTGGCGCGTTCGTCGAGTACGTCGCGGGCGAGACGGATCTCACGCGCGGCGCGGTGACCGCCGCGACGGCCGACGACGCGGTCGACACGGCGGACTTCGTCTCGACCACCCTCAGAACGCTCGTCGCCGACCTCCGCGACCAGGTCGACGGGCGGGAGGCGACGGTCCGGGCCGAACTCGAAGATGCCGTCGGCGAGGCGCGCGACGACGTGGCGGCGACCGTCGAGGCGGTCGACGACCTCGCCGTCGCGCTCTCGCTGGGACGCTTCGCCGCCGCGAAGGGGCTGACCCGGCCGACTCTCGTGGAGGACGGCCTCGCGGTCGAAGCCGCCCGGAACCTCTCGCTGACGGACCCGCAGCCGATCACGTACGGGATCGGCACACACTCGCTGTCGGCACCGGCGACCGACCGCGTCGCGGTGCTCACGGGCGCGAACAGCGGCGGGAAGACCACGCTCTTGGAGACGCTCTGTCAGGTTACGCTCCTGGCGTCGATGGGGTTGCCGGTGCCAGCGGAGAACGCCGAAGTCGGGCAGTTCGACGCCGTGGTGTTCCACCGCCGGCACGCATCGTTCAACGCGGGCGTCCTCGAGTCGACGCTGAAGACCATCGTCCCGCCGCTCTCGCGGGAAGGACGGACGCTGATGCTCGTCGACGAGTTCGAGGCGATCACGGAGCCGGGGCGGGCCGCCGACCTGCTCAACGGGCTGGTCTCTCTCACCGTCGATCGGGCCGCGCTCGGCGTCTACGTCACGCACCTCGCGGACGACCTCGCACCTCTGCCCTCGGAGGCGCGGATCGACGGCATCTTCGCCGAGGGGCTCACCCCCGACCTCGACCTGAACGTCGACTACCAGCCCCGTTTCGGGACGGTCGGCAAGTCCACGCCGGAGTTCATCGTCTCCCGACTCGTCGCCAACGCCCGCGATCGGACGGAGCGACAGGGGTTCGAGGCGCTCGCCGCGGCGGTCGGCGAGGAAGCCGTCCAAGGAACGCTCTCCGACGCCCGATGGTCGAAGTGACGTAGTATTCGTGTCGGAACGAAACGTTCGGCCAGTAATTAATACGATTTAAGCAGCCAAGCTTGATTTTTGACCGAGAACAACAAAATCGTCGATGTTCGACACCGAAGCCTTTAGTACATACAGCTATTGAGTGGTATTGTGAAATCAGATACCCTCCTCCGCGTCGGCTGTCTCCCCGACTGCGGGTACGAGGTGGAGTCGCGAGACGAGACGGTCCTCGTCGAGGAGATGACGGAGCACATGTGGGAGGCGCACCGCCTCTCGGTCGACCCACTCGACGTCCGCGAGATGGTCTCCCCGAGTCACCGCATCTCGCGGAGCGAGACGAACGCGTCGGTGTCCGCCGAGAGCCACCTCTCGACCCGGTCCTGACACGCGAGCCCGCGCGGATAGATCGTACAGCGGTCCGGCCTGTGCTCGTAGCTGACCACGACGCCGTGGAGGTCGAACGTGCGGCGTGAGTCCGCCGCGTCGGGGTGGGCGGCCATCACGTGGATCGCCGTCCGGATCGCTTATCAACCCTGCTAAGTCAACTATATACTTCAACCGATGTTTACCGTGAGGCGTGGTATCTCTACACAGGACTACGCACGTCGATCCGCGCGCCGACGGACAGTTGTGCGTCGCGCCCATCGCTCCGCTATGGAGATCGACACTGACCGGTTCGAGCGCGTCCCGCTCTCGGAGTGGGACCGCCTCCGCGACGTCCTCGAACGGTACGCCGACGGACGCGTCGAGGTGGACGGCGATCGACTGACGTGCCGGCTGGGGGCGGCGACGTTCACCGTCGGCCGCGACGGGACGATCGACGCGGGGATGCCACTCCACGGATTCGAGACACGCGGCGTCGAGGCGCTCGGTGTCGACGCCGAGCGCGAGGAGCTCCTCGTCGAGACGGGCGACACCCGGTACGTCTTCCGACACCCGTGAACTCGGTGGGTCGCATCGAAACTGACGGTTTGAAGTAGTCGGCCCGGTGTCTCTCCGTGAGAGATGGTAGACCCGACCTCCGACCTCGACGAGGACGTCGACGAGACCAACGCGCCGGCGTGTGCGGTCTGCGGAGAGAAGCTCATCCGGGACCCGAACCACCGCGTCGTCACGTGGGTCGCCGACGGTGAGATACAGGTGCGACACTTCTGCAGCGCGGAGTGCCGCGAAGCCTGGGACGAGGACGAACGCGACTGAGTCGGTCGACCGTCACCAGAACCGGTCGAGCGCGACCGAGAGCATGTCGGCGCTGACCGGCCGGAACTCCTCGCGTTCGACGGGGGGAAACAGCCCCCGGACGCTGTCCCAGCTCTCGCGTGCGTACCGCTCGTCGACCAGGACGCGGACGCCGCGTTCGTCGGCCCCGCGGATGACACGCCCCAGCGCCTGCCGGGCTTTTCTCACCGCGGGAACGAGGAGCGCGGTCCGGAAGCCGTCGCCGAACGCCCGGTCGTACGCCGCCCGCACCGCGTTCGTCCGTGGACTCGACGTGTCGACGATCGGTACGCCGCAGACGACGGCCGCCGCGAGGCGGTCGCCGCGGTAGTCGACTCCTTCCGTGAGGGTCCCGCGGAGGCTCGTCACCAGCACCTTCCCGGGACCGGCGAAGAACTCGTTCTTGAGCGACTCGGTGTCGCGGTCGTCCGACGACTCGTCGAGCAACACGTCCTTGTCGACCCGTTCCCGGAGCCGGTCGGCGATCCACCGCGCCTCGGCGTAACTCGGCATCCCTACGAGGACGTTCCCCGGCGAGCGGGCGACCTCACAGACCGCGTCGACGTACACTTCGCGCGTCTCCGAGGTCGATCCGGGCGAGCCGCGGTTCGCGTACGTGTACTTCGGCGCGTCGACGGCGAAGCTCGCGCGATTGGTCTCGGGGAAGCTCAGCCCGTAGGTCCGTTCGACGACCGGTCGGCCGTCCTCTGCGAGCGCGTCGAGCCCCGTCACCTGCCGGAAGACGTCCATCGGCTCGATCGTCGCGCTCATCAGCACCCCGCCGCCGAACTCCCCGAGTCGGGTGGCGATGGCCTCACCGGGCAGGCAGTTGTGGAGCGCGAGTCGGGCGTTGTAGCCACGCCGCCACGAGTCGGGCGGGTGGGTGTCGTCCCACGTCCGCTCCAGTTCGATCTCGCGGAAGTAGTCGCCGTGGTCGAGCGAGCGCCACGCGGTAAGCACCCGGCCGACGGCCGACACCGCTCTGGTGCGGTCCTCGTCGTCGAGTTCGTCGAGGACGCGGGCGACGCACGCCCCGACGGCCTCGGCACGGGTCCACGCGTCGAGGTGGCCCGACTCGCGCGCCCACCGGGTCAGGGCGTCCTCTTCCGTCGACTGAGGGTCGCGGAGCGGCAGTTCGTGGTCGTCGAACGTCTCGGGCACGTCGGCGAGCGACGCGCGCCAGTCCGGCCGTTCGCCGCCGAGGTACTCGCGCACCCGCCGGTCGACCTCCTCGCGAAGCGCCTCGACAGCGTCGCGGACCGCCCGCACCTCGTCGAGGGTGAGGTCGGCGTCGTCGAACTCCTCGCGGACGAGACGGGCCCCGTCGGTCTCGTGGCCGGCGTCGTCGAACTCGAGCGGCTGGATCACACGAGAGAGTTCGGAGACGGCGTCGCGGAGCGTCGCGTCGCCCACCCCGTCGCTCACGAGGTCGCGCACGCGCGGTTCGAGCATGTGCGCCTCGTCGCAGACGACGAACGTCGAGTCGTCGAGGAGCGCGCCGGTGAACGTCGCGGCCGTCGTCGGGTCGAACGCGTGGTAGTAGTTGCCGATCACGACCTCCACCTCCGGGAGGAGTGCACCCATCACCGAGTGGGGGCACGACCCGTGCGACGCGGCGAGGCCGACGAGCGTCTCCGTGTCGATCAGGCCGCGGTCGTCGAACGCGAAGGGGATCGCCTCCGCGGGGTCGCCGTCGTCGGGGAGGTCGTCGAGAAAGCCCGCGTAGAACGGACAGAACTCGGTGTCGCCGTGCTCGGGCATCTCGGGGAGGTACGGCGTCGGCTC
The DNA here is from genome assembly GCF_009176545.1 of Salinigranum salinum. Lineage (GTDB taxonomy): Archaea > Halobacteriota > Halobacteria > Halobacteriales > Haloferacaceae > Salinigranum > Salinigranum salinum. Next base: position 2,196,855 of record NZ_VTOJ01000001.1, read on the forward strand.
CCCGGCGGTCTCGAGGTAGCGCACGCCGCCGGCTCCCGAGTCGGCGAGTCCGGTCTGCGCCCGTCGCGCCTCCGCGGCGAGTGCGCCCGCGGTGGTGTCACCCCCCTCTCCGGTGAGGTTTCGCGTCCGCTCGCGTAGCCCCTCACACCGGTCGTACACGTTCGCGGTGTCGATCCGACCCTGGTTCTCGCGGGCGTAGGGACAGACGTCGGCCTTGCCGACGAGGGTGAGCCCGGAGACGGGACGCCACTCCTCGGGGAGGCCAGCGTTGATGCTCTCGAGGTCGGACTCGAACTGCCGAAGCTGTTGTTTGACGCTCGTCAGCACGACCACGCGCTCGTAGTCGGTGTCGGGGTCGCGTACGAGGTCGACGCCGGCGGTGAGCGCGAGCATCGTCTTGCCCGTTCCGCAGGCCCCCTCGAGGACGGTGAACCCTCCCCGCCGAGCGGTCTCGCCGACGGTCTCGATGCCGTCGACCTGCTCGGGGTACGGCGAGTCGTGGCCGAACACGTCCTCCCACTGCACGCTCGCCCCTCCCCGCTCGGCACACAAAGCGGTGTCGCCCTCGGTTCTCACACGGCGAGGTGGGCGCGGCCTCGTACTTGAACGTCGGGTCCGTCGGGAGAGATTTACGTGCGCAGTCGAAGCCCCGGGCGTGCACACGACCATCGCGGAACACGACGGTCGACTGCTCGCCCGACTCGAGGACGACGACCGGGTGTTCGAGGTCAGCTTCGACACGCTCGAGGCGACGGACGTCACCCTCCACTTCCAGCGCGACGGCGAGAAGGTGGGCAGCATCTACAACGACGACGGCACGCAGCGGACGATGGCCCGGTTGACCGTCCCCGGTGAGGGCGACTTCATCGCGGTCGAGGTGCCGAAGTCGTTCGTCGCGGAGGTGCTCGACGTCGCAGGCGAGACCGACAGAGTCGCGAACCCCACCGACGCGGAGGGGTACCGGCTGCGCGTCCTCTAGGTCGACAGACACGGCCGAAACCCTCTCGCCGTCCGACGCCGACACCTACGTATGCCGAACACCCGCGTTCTCGTGGCCGGTGCGTCCGGCGGCACCGGTCGCGCGGTGCTCCGCCTGCTCGCTCCACGGCCCGTGACGGTGCGCGCGCTGACCCGATCGGCGTCGAAGACCGACCGCCTCGAATCGCTCGGCGCCGACGAGGTTCTCGTGGGCGACCTGTTCGACCCCGACGACGCGAAAAACGCCGCCACGGACGTCGACGTCGTGCTGTCGGCGGTCGGCTCGACGCTCCGTGACCTGCACGGCGGAGAGTTCGTCGACGGCGTCGGGGCGCAGAACCTCGTGTCGGCCGCCGCCGCCGCCGACGTCCGGGCGTTCGTCATGGAGTCGGCGCTCGGCGTCGGGGACGACCCCGCGAGCCTGCTCGCGACCGCGTTCGACGCGGTCATCGGTCCGATCCAGCGCGCGAAGGCCGACACAGAGGCGGCGCTCCGCGCGGCGGACCTCGAACACACGATTCTCCGTCCCGGTGTCCTGACCGACGGTCCGCGAACCGATACCGTGCAGGTCGCGGAACCGGGCGCGAAGCTCTGGGGGACCGTCTCGCGGGCCGACGTCGCGCGGCTCATGGCGGCAGCACCGTGGACGCCGACGGCGACCGACCGGACGTTCGAGGTCGTCGACAACCCCCTGTTGCGGCGGCGAGAGGACCTCCTCACGATCGACTGGGTCGACGGTCCCGACAGCTGAGCCTCCGGTCGCGCCAGTCGCGAAGCGTCGCACACCTCACAGCAGGCTCGCACCGTGAACCACGACGGCGAGGTTGTTCGCGAAGACGAGGAGGCCGGCGGCGACGAGGAGCCCGAGCCAGGTCTCGACGGCCCCCGCGAGGAGCACCCGCGTCCGTGTCGACGCCTGGGCGAGCGCCCGGAGCACGAGGGAGAAGCCGCCCGCCGCGGCGACGACCGCCAGGACGTTCGCGCCGACGAGCGCCCACGTCGGGCCGGCGAGCAACGACGCGACGAGCGGGTTCGCCTCCGCGCCGGGACCGAACCGGGCGGTCGCCCCGAGCGTCGTCAGCAGATCCACCGTGACGAGGAGGAACAGCGCGACGGCGAGCCAGTCCCAGTACTCGTCGTGCGGCGCGAGGGCTGCGTGTCGTGCGCCAGGCATGACCTCGAAGTGGTTCGTCTCCCGGTATCAACCTTCGTGTGGTCTCCCGCGGGAACGCACGACCCCGGCAGTCGGCAACAGCCCGGTGGCGGCGAGTCCGACGATCACCGCGACGGTGACTGCGAGCCCCGCCGCGAAGAGCCGGAAGACCGTGTCGAAGCCGTAGCCGGCCCCGGTGAGCACGCCGACGAGCCCGCTGCCGTTCGCCTCGACGACGATCGAGAGCCCACTGAACACCGCGTAGGTGCTCCCGCGGACGTCGGTCGGGAGCACGCCGAGGACGTACGCGTCGATCGCGGGGAAGAGGCTGTGGATGGCGTAGCCGACGACGATAGAGACGACGACGAGACCGGCGACGTCGCGGGCCAGCGTGAACGCGCCGACCCCGCCGGTGAAGACCACGAGCAGGCCGACGATGTACGGGACGAGCGGGAGGCGGTCGGCGAGTCGGCCGCTGAGCCAGAACGCGGGCACGCCCGCGGCGAACGTCACGGTCAGCAGCGTGCTCGCGGTCGCGGCGTCGACGCTTCTCGCGGTGGTGAGGTACGACACGTAGAAGTTGAACAGCCCCTGCCAGACGAAGCCCGCCGTGGCGATCATGAGGATTCCCGCGCCGACGACGCGCCAGTGAGCGAGCGCCGCGCGGAAGTTCCGGTCGGCGCTCGCCGTCGCCGGGACGCCGTCGCGCCGCAAGACGACGACGAGCGCGGCCGTCACCAGCAGCGCCCCGACCGCGAGGAGCACGAACACCTCGCGCCAGGAGGCCACCCAGAGCACGGCCACGACGACCGTCGGCGCGGCGACCGAGGCGAGCTGTGCGGCCGTCCCGTGGACACCGACGGCGCGACCCACCCTGTCGGGGAAGAGATCGCTGATGAGTGGGACCGCGCTCGCGAAGTACGCCCCCGAGGCGAGACCGATCAGGAGCGCCCCGACCTGGAGCAGCCGAATCGACCCCGCGAGGGCGGTGAACGCGGCCGCGGCCGCGAGGACGACTCCCGTCACGACGACCACGTGGTGACGGGCGACGCGGGTCAGCAGGTAGCCGACCGGGATACGGACCGCCCCCGTTCCGAGCCAGACGAGCGAGGCGGCCACGCCGACGGTGGCCGGACCGACACCGAACGCTGTCTGGAGTTCGGGGAGGAGGGGCGCGAACGCGGTTCGGCCGAAGTTGACGAGGAAGACGAGTCCGAGGAGGGGACCGAAGAGACGACGGGGCACACCGGAGGTGTCGCCGGCCGGTGGTAAAGCGTTGCGTTCCGGTGGTGCGATTCGCGTGGCGTTCGGGAGCTCGTCGGTCGGCCCGTCGGCTCGAAGCACGCCGGGCGGATGGCTTACGCTTCCCGAACACCAACGGCGTGACGATGCGATCCCCGACCGTGGAACTCCTCGGCGTCTTCGCGGGCGTGTTCGTCCTCCAGCAGGTCGCCGGACTCGTCGGTGTGGGTCCGGCGTGGTTCGCGCTCGCGGTCCCGCTCGCCCGACCGTGGACGCTCGTGACCAGCGTCTACGCCCACGCGAGCCTCTCGCACCTCGTCGCCAACGCGGTCGCGCTCGTCCTCGTCGGGCTGCCGCTGGAGCGGTTTACCACCCGTGCTCGCTTCCACACGTTCGTCTTGGTGACGGGCGCAGTCGCCGGGCTCGTCGAGGTCGTCGTCGGCTCCCTGACCGGTGGGGCGGTGGCCGTGGTCGGAGCGAGCGGGGCGATCCTCGCGCTGTACGGCTACGTCCTGGCCGGCAATCCGCTCTCCGGGGGCCTCCTCGCTCGACTAGACCTGAGCCGGCGGGCGAGTATCCTGGTCCTCGTCCTCGTCGCGCTCGCGGTCACCGTCGTCACCGCGGGCACGGGTGTCGCGCTCGTCGCCCACTTCACAGGCGTCGTCCTCGGGACGGTCGCCGGCCGGCTGCGGCTCCTGCGGACGTGAGGCGGTCCCGTGGACACACGGGCTCTCTTCCGCCGGCGTTCGACCCCCGAAAGCGGCGCGATGCCGTCGAGCGGGGCACGCGTCGTCGGCCCGTGGGGACGCGTGTTTTCGAGGGGCGCGTGCCCGCGCTGGGTACGACTCTCCAGCTCTGTCGCCGCTCACCACTCGCGGCACGCCCTCCGACTCCGTCGCCGCCCACCGACACCCACAGGGCCGGTGTTTTAGGTACCGACGGCCGAAGGTCGAGCTATGATCACGGCGAGACGGATGGCGGCCGTCGACGCGAACGCGGCCGCCCTCGGCGTCCCACGCAAGCAGTTGATGGAGTCGAGCGGACACGCGGTCGCCCGCGTCGTCCGCGACGTCGCACCCGGTGACGACGCCGCGGTGGCCATCGTCGCCGGCCGGGGGAACAACGGCGGCGACGCCTTCGTCGCCGCGCGGTTCCTCGACGATTTCGACGTTCAGGTGTCGCTCCTCGGTCGCCCCGAGACCATCTCGACCGGGATCGCCCGGGAGAACTGGGACGCCCTCGTCGACGCCGAGTACGACACCCGAATCGTCGGCGACTCCAGCGACCTCGATCTGGGACGTCCGGACGTGGTGGTCGACGCGATGCTCGGCACCGGGGTGACGGGCGCGCTCCGCGAACCGGAAGCGTCGGCCGCGCAGGCGATCGACGCGCTCGACGCGACCGTCGTCGCGGTCGACGTCCCCTCCGGCGTCGACGCCGACACCGGGACTGCGGCGGGCGTCGCCGTCGACGCCGACCACGTCGTCACGTTCCACGACGAGAAGCCAGGGCTCGCGACCCTCGACGCGACCGTCCACGTCGCGGACATCGGGATCCCCGCTGCCGCCGAGGAGTTCGTCGGCCCGGGCGATCTGCTGTCGCTCGGCCGCGACCCACAGTCGCACAAGGGCGACCACGGCGAGGTGCTCGTCGTCGGGGGCGGCCCGTACACGGGTGCGCCCGCACTGTCGGCGCAGGCCGCGCTCCGGGCCGGTGCGGACCTCGTGCGCGTCGCCTGTCCCCGGTCGGTCGCCCGCGAGGTTCAGGGGTACAGCGAGAACCTCATCGTGCTCCCGTTCGAGGGCGAGACGCTCGCGCCCGACCACGTCGACGCGCTCGTCGACCGGGCGAACGAACACGACGTCGTCGTCTTCGGTCCCGGCCTCGGCTCCGCGGACGAGACGCTGACCGCCGTCGAGGCGTTCCTCGCCGACTACGACGGGCGGGCGGTCGTCGACGCCGACGCTCTCCAGGTCGTCCCCGACGTCGACACCGAGGCCACGCTGGTCTGCACGCCCCACCAGGGCGAGTTGCGGAAGATGGGCGGTTCTACGTCCGAGTCGTGGCGCGAGCGCCGGACGCTCGTCGCGGCGTTCGCGGGCGACCTCGGCCACACGTTGCTCGTGAAGGGCGCGTACGACGTCGTCGCCGACGGCCACGAGACGCGGGTGAACCGCACGGGGAACCCCGGGATGACCGTCGGCGGCACGGGCGACGTCCTCGCGGGTGTCACGGGGGCGCTCCTCTGCACGCAGGAGCCGCTCGAAGCCGCCGCGATCGGGGCGTACGTCAACGGCCGCGCCGGTGACCTCGTCGTGGAGGAGCGCGGGTTCGGGCTGGTGGCGACCGACCTGCTCGATCGCGTCCCCGAGGCCACCTGGGGGGAGCGCGATGAGTGACGCCGACGGTGGCGGCGACGGCGACGACCTCACCCACACCGACGAGGCGGGCAACGTCCAGATGGTCGACGTGGGTGCCAAACCGGATACCGCGAGGCGGGCGGTCGCACGGGGCACGATCCACCTCCAGCCCACGACGATCGACGCGATCCGCGCCGACGATGTCGACAAGGGCGACGTGCTCGCCACGGCCCGGGTCGGCGCGGTTCAGGCTGTGAAACACACCTGGGAGACGATCCCGATGTGTCATCAGATCCCGATCACGAACGTCGACACCGAGTTCGTGGTCGAAGACGACCGCGTCGTGCTCACGGTAGCGGTCGAGACGACGGGGAAGACGGGCTGCGAGATGGAGGCGCTGGAGGGCGTGACGACGGGGCTGAACGTCGTCTGGGACATGGTGAAGGCCGCCGAGAAGGACGCCGACGGGCAGTATCCCGACACCCGGATCACGGACGTCCACGTCGTGCAGAAGGTGAAAGAACGGCTCTGACACGGGCGGCACGTCCGACCTCCACCAGCCGACCGTCGCGGCCGACCCAACCCTCTTTGCCCTCGGACCGAAGGCACAGACGATGCGGGTACTCGTCGCGGGTGCGACCGGGTTCGTCGGCTCGCGGCTGGTCGACGCGCTGGTCGCCCGGGGGGATCGTGTCGTGGCGTTCTCGCGGAGCGCGTCCCAGGAGACGTTTCCCGAAGGAGCCGAACCGTTCGAGGGCGACCTCGGCGATCCGACGTCGATCGAGGGGCTGTGCGATGGCGTCGACGTCGCCTACTACCTGATCCACTCGCTCACGGCCGAGAACTTCGCCGAACGGGACCGTCAGTACGCCCGGCGGTTCCGCGAGGTCGCGTCGGCCGCGGGCGTCGACCGGGTGGTGTATCTGAGCGGAATCAGCGGCGACGAGGGGGACCTCTCCCCCCACCTGGCGTCGCGGCGGGAGGTCGAGTCGGTGCTCTCGGAGGGGGCGTTCGATCTGACCGTGCTGCGAGCGGCGATCATCGTCGGCCCCGAGAGTGCGAGCTTCCGGATCGTGGACGACCTGACCGACCGCCTGCCCGTGATGGTCGTCCCCGAGTGGGTCCGGACGCCCTGCCAGCCGATCGGCGTCGACGACGCCGTCACCTACCTCGTCGAACTGCTGGACGCCGACGAAACCAGGGGCGAGACGTACGACATCGGCGGCCCGTCGGTGTGGTCGTACGAGTCGTTGCTCGAACTCACCGCGCGCGAGAAGGGCCGGTCGGTGGTCATCGTTCCGGTTCCGGTGATGACGCCCGAACTGTCGTCGCACTGGCTCCGGCTCACGACCGACGTCCAGTACGCCATCGCCCGCCCGCTGGTCGAGAGCATGCGCCACCCGGTGACCGTGAGCGACGACCGCGACCTCCAGCACGTCGTCCCGATCGACCGGACGCCCGTCGACGACGCCGTGCGCCGGGCGCTGGACGCGTGATCATGGGGTTTCGTCGGAGACTGACGCGGACCCGGACCCGGACCCGGACCCGGACCCGGACTCGGATTCGGATTCGGATTCGACGGGGATCGTCCGGCCCCGCCGGACCGGGTCGACGTGGACGCGCGCCGCCTCGTCCAGCGGGAACGTCCCGTGGAGTTCGGCGGGTTCGCGTCCGTGGAAGACGCGCCCGAACGGCCCGGAGACCGTCGGATACGCCCGTGAGAGAGCCCGCGTGAGGGACGGGGAAACGCCCCGCGACCGGAGCACGCGTTCGACGGTCGCGGAGCCGACGTGGACGAGGTCTCCTTCGATCAACACGAGCGCGAACGGCCGGGCGTCGAACTGTGCGTCGAGGAACGCCTGTATCTCGGACGAGTGCCACGCCACGGGTTTGAGGTCGCCAGAACACCGCGTCAGCGCCTCGACCGCGGCGCGGAGCCAGGCGGGGCGGTCGTCGTAGACGAGGAGCGACTGGGACATAGCCGTCCCTTGGCGCTCGACCGTTTGAAGCTTGCCTCGTGACTCTCGTGCGTGTGGGTATGTGCCCGAGCGTGTGCCTGCGGACCCGCTGCGGAGGAAGCCGGCCGCGACGGCTACGCCGACTCGATCGCCGTCAGTTCGCCGGCTTTCGCCCGTGCCTTCTCGACGACCGCCGGCCGCGCCTCGAACTCGAGGGTGACGGAGTCGTCGTCGTACTCCTCGTGTTCCACGTGCCCGTGGTCGTACACCCACGAGACGAGGCTCATCGTCTCCTCCGTCATCGGCAGGAGGAGTCGCTCGTGCTGCCAGTCGGGGAGCTCCGCCTCGATCCGCTCGCTGAGCGCGTCGACGTTCTCGCCCGTCCGCCCCGAGACGGCGACGGGGTTGGGCGCGAGCGCCGAGAGGGCGCGCCTCTTCTCCTCCAGCTCGTCGGCGTCGACCTTGTCGATCTTGTTCAACACGGTGACGATGGGCGCTTCGTTGCGCTCGTACAGCGTGTCGTGACAGGTGACGAGCTTCTCGCGCATCGTCTCGATCGACTCCGAGGCGTCGACGACGAGCAACACGAGGTCGGCTCTGTACACCGAATCGAGGGTGGACTTGAACGACTCGACGAGCCAGTGCGGCAGGTCGGAGATGAAGCCGACCGTATCGGTGAGGAGGACGTCCCTGGTGCCCGTCTCCGCCCGTCGGGTCGTCGTCCCGAGCGTCGTGAAGAGGCGGTCCTCGGACTCGGCGGTCGGGTCCAGATCCGGGTGGAGGTCGTCGTTCTCGTCGACCGCGAGGTCGGCCGCGAGCTGGCGCATCAGCGTCGACTTCCCGGCGTTGGTGTAGCCCGCGAGCGCGACGAGGTCGAAGCCGGACTCCCGCCGTTCTCGCCGGCGCGTCTCCTCCTTCTCCGCGATGGCGTCGAGTTCCCGCTTGATACGGGCGATCTGCGCCTTGATGTCCTGTTCGCGGCTCTCGTCGTACTCGCCGAGCCCCATGAAGCCGGGGCGTTCGTCGCGTTTCGCCAGTGATGCCTTCGCTTCGGCTCTGGGGAGTTCGTATCTGAGTTCGGCGAGTTCGACCTGGAGCTGCGCCTTCTTCGTCCGGGCGCGCTGTCCGAAGATGTCGAGGATGAGCGTGAAGCGATCGACGACCTCCGTGTCGCCCGGGAGCTTCGAACCGATGTTGTACATCTGGTACGGCCCGACGCGGTTGTCGACGACGACCGCGTCCCCGCCGGTCTCGGCGACGAGCGCCGCGAGCTCGTCGACTTTCCCCTCGCCGAACATGAACGCGGCGTCCTCCTCGCGCGTCTGCGTGAGTTCGCCGACGATCTCGTAGCCGGCGGCACGGGCGAGATCACGGATCTCGGAGAGGTCGGCAGAGCCGTCGTCGACGCGTTTGGCGACGACTGCCCGGCGGCTCATCCACCCACCTCCGTGGCGTGTTCCAGCACTGTTGTCTGCTCTTGGCCGTCCATCGGTTTAAACGGGCGGTCGATCGTGATGGCGGTCTCACACCTCCATGGCCGCCAGTAGACACTACGCCGTCTTGTATGTTACCTCGTGACACCCGATCGGCCACCGACCGTCGAACGTATCTCAGAGCTGTCACGACTTCCACAAGGGACTTATGACCGCCCGCGCCATGTGAGTCATGGTCGATATCAATTTCACACAACTGGGCCTCGAACTCGGGAGCGGGGCGATCATCGGCGGCATCATCGGGTTCGCCGCCAAGAAGGTCGCGAAGATCGTCGCGATTATCGTCGGCCTCGAACTCGCGCTGTTCAAATTCCTCGAGTCGCGGCAGATCATCACCGTCGACTGGGGGGCGCTCACGGGGGGGATGCTCGGCGCTACCGAGGCCGCCGCGACGGGGGCCCCGCCGGACTGGGTGATGACGATCCTCTCGACGCTGTCGATCTCGGCGGGGTTCACCGGGGGGTTCCTGCTCGGCTTCAAGAAGGGATAGCGACTCCGTCGCGGTCCCAGTGCGTCGAACGACGGTCTTCACCGTGGCGACGACTCACGCCACACGGTGGCTCACGACTGTGAACCTCGGTCCAGCCGATACGTGTACTGAACCTGTTTCTCCTCGAACCCACAGTCCTCGTAGAAACGCCTCGCACCGGCGTTGTTCCACTCGCACGAGACTTCGACGTAGTCGCACCCCCACTCGCGGGCCATCTCCGCCACCCGTTCGAACGCTTCGGAGCCGTACCCGCGATTCCGGTACACTTCGGCGACGAACAGGTCGACGACGTGGAGATACTCCGCGTGCGTCCGGGAGGGATGCGTTCCCCGGCGGAGCGTGAGGAATCCGAGCGTGGTGTCCTCCTCGCTGAGCAGAAGAACCGTGACGTCATCGCGTTCGATCTGTTCCCTGAACGGCGCTTCGGGTACCTCGTCGACGGTCGAGTACGACAGCCGATTCAGCTCCGAATACGGTTCCATCTCCGTCGCCAGAGCGAACCACAGCTCGGCGAGCGTGTCGACGTCGTCTTCGGTTGCCTCGACGAGTTCCATCGGTTCGGGCCCCCGTGCGCGAGTAGTCGGCTCCGGGCGGTGTCGCGTGGCTACCGCACGTTCAAGTCGTCCTTGTCCTTGATGATCCGCGTATCGGCCTGTCCGCTCGTGACGTCGTTCACGAGGTCGTAGAAGTCGTTCTGCATCCCCGCCGGGAAGGTGAGTACGCCCACCCACGAGCCGTCGTTCTGCCACTCCTCGCGTTCGAGGTCGCCGAACTGTCGGATGCGTGCCTGTGCGCTGCCGGCCTTGTCGGCCGGGACCTGCACGGCGATGGTGACCTCCGAGAAGCGGATGGGGATCACGGGACGGAGCGCCTCCAGCGCGTCGTCGACCTGGGTCTCGACCGGCTCCATCGGGTCGACGCGGAAGCCGGCCTCCTCCAGCGCGCGCTCGATGCGGTCGGGGGGGTGTGGGGCGTCGTCCATCTGCGGGTTGACCGCGTTGCGCGCGATGCGGTCGATGAGCTGGCGGCGTTTCTGCTCTTGCATCTCCCGCCGCTGGTCGGCCGTGATCTGGATCTCCCCCCGTTTGACGACCTCGGGGATGATCTCCATCGGGTCCGTCGTCCCGAACACCGTCTCGAGGTCGGACTCGGCGGGGCGGTCCCCGCGCGAGGCGTCCTCGAAGACGTCTTCGGCGGCGATGACCTCCTCCAGATCGCCGTCGAACTCGCCGCGCTTGATCGCGAGCGCCGAGTCGGGGTCGATGAGCACCTCGAAGCGCGCGCCGTGCGATTCGAGGCGGGCCGTCACGGCTTCGTCGAGTGAAATCATGGAGTCAGCTACCACCTCCGGATTTAAAAGCTCTCGCCGCGACGGCCGGGACGCGACCTCGACGATACCGATGGTCTGGGGGCTGATCCCGTCGGTCGAAAGGGCGCAAGCGCTATGTCGGCTGCGCGCTCCCGGACCGTATGAACACCACAGAGACCGAATCACTCGACCGCCGCATCGAACGGTTCGTGCGGCGCAACTTCCCCCAGATCGACCTGCACGGCGGCACAGCGGGCATCGACGGCGTCGACGAGGCGACCGGGGAGGTGTGGATCACGCTCGCCGGTGCCTGCTCGGGCTGTGGCATCTCCCCACTCACGGTCCAGGCGCTCGAGGGCCGACTCCTGCGCGAGTTCGACGAGGTACGGGCGGTGCACGTCTCGACCGGCCTCGACGACGTCGGCGGCCGTCCCGATCTCTCCGACGTACCGTTCTAGCCGCGTTAGCCGCCGGTTAACGATCTGAACGCCGTGTTTAACCGATCTCACGCGGCGGGTACTTATCCGGCACCGGTTTATACTCTCGAACATGCAGGAAACCGAGAACGAAACGTTCCACGTCGTCTGTCGTGACTGTCCCTTCGAGTCGCTGCGCCCGGATCCGACGGCGGCGCGCCGGCTGGCGGACGAACACGAGACGACCACCGATCATACGACGCAGTACGCCCGTATCGAGTGACGTCGCCCCGACACGGCGCGCCCGCTCACGGAGGCGAGCCGCCGGACCAGGGTGGGTAGGGCATCGACCTCGGGCCGCTCAGGAGAGGTCCGCGATAACCGCGAGGAGCTCGTCCTTGTCCTGTACGCCGATGAGCCGCTTGGCCGGTTCGCCGTCCGCGTAGAACTGGAGCGTCGGGACGCTCCGCACCCCGGCGTCGCGCGCGAGGTCCTGCAGTTGGTCGATGTCGACTTTCAGCACCGCGGCGTCGGTCTCGTCGGCGATCTCGGCGACGGTCGGCTCGAGCATCTTGCACGGGCCGCACCAGTCGGCGTAGAAGTCGACGAGGACGACGTCGTGCTCCGCGACGAGTTCCTCGAGGTGTTCCTGACTCTTCACGTGGATCGGTTCGCTGGGCTGCGCGGTGCTCATACTGCCCTTACTGGGGGGAGACGCTTAACAGTTGAGACGGTTTGCCGGGCGACCGCACATCCGCCCTCCTCGGGGTGCGCCTCACGGGACGTCGTACCACAGCACGACGCCGTCGTCGAGCCGTTCGACGTCGCGGAGGTCGAGCCGTGGGAGGTCGTCGACGAAGCCGTCGCCGTCGACCAGCGTCGGCGCGTCGCGGCCGCCGACGACGAGCGAGCCGACGTAGACGGAGAGTTCGTCCACGAGCCCGTCCGCGAAGAGCGAGGCGAGGAGTTCACCACCACCCTCGACCATGAGGCGGTCGACTCCCTCGTCGTCGAGCCTGTCCAGCGCCGCCGAGAGGTCGACGTGGCCCGCCTCGGTCGCTTCGATCACGAGGACGCGTGCGCCCGCATCGGCGAGGGCGTCCCGGCGATCGTCGGGGGCCGCGTCGGTCACGAGCAGGTAGGTCGCGGCCTCGTCGTCGAGGATGCGGGCGTCGAGCGGTGTCCGGCCACGCGAGTCGGCGACGACGCGGGCCGGGTTGCCCGGACGGCCGGAACGGAGGCGGTGTACGCGACGGTCGTCGTCGTCGAGCGTGAGGTGTGGATCGTCCGCGAGCACGGTCCCGACGCCGACCATGACGGCGGCGGCGGCCGCCCGGAGACGGTCGACCCGGTCGAAGTCGGCGGCCCCACTGATCTTCAGCTGTTCGCGTCGCCGCGTCGAGAGCTTCCCGTCGACGCTCGTCGCGGCGTTGACGACGACGTCCATGTGTCCGAGTAAGCGGGGACGGTCAACTGTGTTTCGTCCCCACGGTGCAGCTACGACCGTACACGATGGCGACCGACGACGCGACCACGGTCGGGTCGTCCTACCGCAATGAATTAAATACTCACTCTCAGAACGAAGGGCCAACCATGTCGCTCAAAGTGCTCTGGCTCGGCTGGGGGTACCCACCGAACGTGACGGGGGGGCTCGACACCTTCGTCGGCGAGATGTTCGAGCGGTTCCTCGACCGGGACGTCGACATCGAACTCGTCCTGCCGGGGGAGTACGCACCCGAGGGCCGGGAGAACATCATCGGCGTCCCCACCGGCGACGGTGACATCATCACTCGCATCGGTCGGCTCTCCGCGGAGTTCGCCAAGCGCGCCGAGGGGAAGGACATCATCCACACCCACGACTGGTTCGGCTACGGGCCGGGATCGCGGGCGATGAACAACTCCGACGCCACGTGGGTGACGACGTTCCACTCGCTGTCCTCCGACCGGAACATCGACCCGCCCCAGCGCGAGGTCGAGACCGAACGCCGCGTCGTCGAGCGCTGTGACGAACTCATCGCGGTGAGCCACATCACCGCGCGCAAGGTGATGGACGAGTACGGCGGGGAGTGTGAGGTCATCCACAACGGCTTCTCGTCGCTGGAGCCGACGGGCCGTGACCTCAAGGCCGAACTCGGCATCGACGGGAAGATGCTCTTCTACGTGGGGCGACACACCGACCAGAAGGGGATCTCCCACCTGATCTACGCGTTAGAGCGGATGCGTCGCGACGACGTGACGCTCGTCATGGGCGGGAGCGGCCACCTCACCGACCAGCTGAAGAAGTTCGCCGAACTCCTCGGCGTCGACGACCGGATCGAGTGGGTCGGCTTCGTCGAGGAGAAGGACCTCGGCGACTACTACGCCTCGGCGGATCTGTTCGTCTCGCCCTCGCTGTCGGAACCGTTCGGCATCACCATCACCGAGGCGCTGTCGGTCGGGACGCGCGTCGTCGCGACCGAGTGTGGCGCCGCGGAGGTCATCCCCGAGTCGTGCGTCGTCCCCGCCGAGGTCGACTCCGGCTCGCTCGCCGACGCCATCGAGCACGCGCTCTCGATCGAGGGGCCCCTGGAGTACGAGCCGCGAACGTGGGACACCGTCGTCGACGAGCACCTCGACTTCTACGAGCGTATCGCCTGAGCCGGTCTGAGCACGAGACCGTCCGTGTGCGGTCGTGAGGATTGTGCGTGTGCGGTCGTGAGACCGTGGTCGTGAATCCGTGTGCACGCGTAGTCTTCTGGTGCACGAGAGAACGAGCGGGGCGACGAGCGACGACAGCAGTGACGACACCGACGTCGACGAGGACGCCGAGGCGACAGCCGAGCACCCGCGCCACCGAGCTACCGGAGGACGCGAACGTCGGTGACGGGTTCGGGGTGACGGATCGCGTAGCCGTCGCGCGTCGAACGGAGTCCCTCCTCGGGGAACTGCTGTCGGGCGGACTGGTAGGGGCTGTCGTCGCGGGACGCCGACTGGTATGGGCTGTCACTGCGGGCGGACTGGTAGGGACTGTCGTTCTGCGCGGATTGGTAGGGGCTGTCGCTGCGGGCGGACTGGTAGGGGCTGTCGCTCGTCTGTGGGGGGCGCTGGAAGTCCTCGGGCGGGAGGTAGATGCGCTCGCCCGACGCCGAACGGACGATGACGGCCGTGTCGCGGTCGCCCGTCATCTCGATCAGCGTCTCTCCGTCGGTGATCTCCACGGTGAACTCGACGTCTTCGTCGGCCATGAGAGACGGTGTGTGGGCGGTGTACTTAACTGTCGGCGTCCGACCGGAGCCCTCCCGATCCGGCTCGGTGTCGCGTTGGCACGGCTTGCGTGGCGGCGGTCGTGGAGCGACTGCGGACCGCCGGCACGGGCTCGTCGGGGGGCGTCTCCCACGGCGAGTACGAACATCGGTCCGAGGGCGACGAAGTGGACGGCCCCATCTCGGTTGGGTTCGCCCCCCTCGGTGAGCCGAGCCGACTCGCCACCGTCCGTGTGGTCTGGGCCGCCCCGACCGGAGTCGTCGGCGCGGTGTTCGCGGGCGTCGTCGACGGGACACCGATCCGCGGGCAGGCCCCGATCGACTGATCCGGTGGCCGTCGCTCGCGACCGGGTACCGGACGGATCCGCGGCACGAGCGGCCGTCGCGTGAGGCCGTGGAACGCTTTTTACCGGCGTGGCTCCATACCTCCGTCCGATGGACATCGATCACCATGCCGAGGAGCTCGCCTCCGCCCTCGGCGTCGACAAAGCGGAGGTCAAGGCGGACCTGCAGAACCTGCTGCAGTACAGCGTCCCGCTCGACGAGGCGAAACAGAGCGTCCGGCGGAAACACGGCGACTCCGGGGGTGGCTCCACGTCGGCCCCGTCGACGAAGGACGTCGGTGCGATCACGACCGAGGACGGGAACGTCACCGTCACCGTCCGGGTGCTCACGGTCGGGCAGCGGTCGATCTACTACCAGGGCGAAGAACAGGTGATCCGCGAGGGCGAACTCGCGGACGCGACGGGCACCATCTCCTACACGTCGTGGGAGGACTTCGGCTTCGAGGCCGGCGACTCCGTCACGATCGGCAACGCGGGCGTCCGCGAGTGGGACGGAAGCCCCGAACTCAACCTGGGGAACGCGACGACGGTCGCCATCGCGTCGGAGACGGTCGAGACCCCGTTCGACGACCGGATCGGCGGCGAGAGCTCGCTGTCCGACCTCGAACCCGGCGACCGCGGTCGGACCGTCGACGTCCGCGTCGTCGAGGTCGAAGCGCGGACGATCGACGGACGCGACGGCGAGACGGAGATCCTCTCCGGCGTGCTCGGCGACGCCTCGGGTCGCCTCCCGTTCACCGACTGGGAGCCTCACGACGTCGTCCGCGAGGGTGCCGACCTCCGGCTCGAAGACGTCTACGTCCGTGAGTTCCGCGGCGTCCCCTCGGTGAACCTCTCGGAGTTCACGACCGTCTCCACCCGGTCGGAGCCGGTCGCGGTCAGCGACTCCGCCACGCGGCTGTCGATCCGCGAGGCCGTCGCCTCCGGCGGCGTCTACGACGTCGAGATCGTCGGCAACGTCCTCGAGGTGCGCGACGGCTCCGGGCTGATCGAGCGCTGTCCGGACTGCGGGCGCGTCCTCCAGAACGGGCAGTGTCGCTCCCACGGCGACGTCGACGGCGAGGACGACATGCGCGTGAAAGCCATCGTCGACGACGGGACCGACGCGGTCACCGTGGTCCTCGACCGCGAGCTCACCGAGGCAGTGTACGGTGGGACGATGGCCGAGGCGCGCGAACAGGCCCGCGAGGCGATGGACAAGGAGGTCGTCGCCGATCGCATCCGCGACCGGCTCGTCGGCCGCGAGTATCGGGTGCGGGGCAACCTCTCGGTCGACGACTACGGCGCGAACCTCGACGCCACCGAGTTCGCCGAGGCCGACGACGACCCGGCGGTGCGGGCGCGTGACGTCCTCGCCCACCACGACGGCGGCCACGGGGAGGCGTCGATATGAGCTCGCAGTCGGGGTCGACCGCGGACGGTGGCGACGCGACCGACCGACCCAGACGCGAGGTCGCCTACCGGCTGTTCGCCGCCGAGTTCGACGACGCCTCGCTCTCGTACTCGGAGTCCGACGAGGAGCGCGCCCCGAACTACGTGGTGACGCCGAGCGGCGCGCGGGTCAATCGCCTGTTCGCCGTCGGCGTCCTCACGGAGGTCGAACGCGTCAACGACGACGTCCTGCGCGGGAGAGTGGTCGATCCGACGGGCGCGTTCGTCAGCTACGCCGGGCAGTACCAGCCCGACGAGATGGCCTTCCTCGACCGAGCGTCGCCGCCGGCGTTCGTCGCGCTCTCGGGGAAGGCGCGGACGTTCCAGCCCGAGGACTCCGACCGCGTCTTCACCTCCGTCAGACCGGAGTCGCTGAGCCGGGTCGACGCCGACACGCGCGACCGCTGGACCGTCACGACCGCCGAAGCGACGCTCGAACGCGTCGGCGTGATGGCCGCCGCGCTCGGGTCTGGACTGACCGGCCCCGACCTCCAGCGTGCGCTCCAGACCGCGGGCGTCGACGCGTCGCTCGCCGCGGGCGTCCCGCGCGCGCTCGACCACTACGGGACGACCCCGACGTACCTCGTGGCGCTGTCGCGCCTCGCGACTGACGCGCTCGAAGTCGTCGCCGGGGACCGCGAGGAGGTGCGGCCGCTCGAGCACGCACCCGACGAGGTCGGCGGCGACGTCGACCTCGCGGCGCTCGCCGCCGACCTCGACCTCGTAGCCCCGACCGCGTCGACGGATGCGGAAGCCGCCGACTCCGAGACGGCCGAGATGGCCGAATCGGCGACGGTGACGAACGACGCGGCCGAAACCGAACCTCCGGTGACGGCCGAACCGACTGCGTCGACGACCGACGAGCCCGAATCGACCGAGGCGACGCCGGCGGACACGGACGCGTCGGTCGACGGGACGGCGACGGAGACGGCCGAGTCGACGACCCCCGCGCACGCCGGGTCGTCGGAGGCGACCGACGCGGGTCCGTCGGCCGACTCCGCGACCGAGTCCGACCCTGGACCGGTCGAGCCAGCGGCCGAAGCCGACACCGGATCGACCATCGAAACCGACGCCGACTCCTCGGCCGCGTCCGACGACAGTGTCGGCCAGGACGAGACGACGGCCGCGACCACCGAGTCGTCGCCGTCGACAGATTCGCCCTCGGCGACCGACGACGGGCCGGGCGACTTCGAGACCACCACGGCCGACGACACGGAGCAGTCGTCCGGATCGACCGGGGCGGCGGCCGACGACGAACTCGGCGACTTCGACGCCGGTGGCTCGGAAGCGAGCGACGCACCCGGGACTGAGAGCACTGACGCCCCCACGGGCGAGCAGGCGAGCGACGCCGACGGGATGTACGAACTGGACGCGGCGGAACGCGAGGAGATCGAGGCCGAGTTCGGCACGGAGTTCTCTACCGGGAGCGAGGTCGGCCCGGCGGGCGAGGCCGACATCGACGTCCCCTCGGTCGACGAACTCGAGGAGGAACTCGACGAGGACCTCGGCTCCGGGCCGGGCGCGAGCGACGCCCCGACCGCGACGTCGACGGCGGCAGACGAGCCGGCCACCGACCCCGCCACTCCCGAGCCCGACGCCGCCGAGGGGGGGACCACCGACGCCACCGACGCCACCGACGCCGAAACCGCCGTCGCGACCGAACCCGCCGACGCCGCGACCGACGTCGATCTCGAAGCCGCCGCGGTCGAGGCGATGACGGCGCTCGACGACGGCGACGGCGCGGCGCGGGAGGCCGTCGTGGCGCAGGTGGTCGACGAGTACGGCGTCGACCCCGGCGACGTCGAGGACGCCATCCAGAGCGCACTGATGAGCGGGCAGTGTTACGAACCCACGGAAGACTCGCTGAAGGCCATTTGAATGCCCGGACGGGCGCTCGTAGAGCCGGTCCCCGGCGAACCGGCGGCCGTCGCGTCGACCGGCGACGAGCGCGTGCTCTGTCTCGCCGACTACCACGCGGGTATCGAGGTCGGCCTCCGCTACGAACGGGGCGTCGAGCTGGAGAGCGCGGCGGACGACCGGCTCGCCCGCCTCGAGCGCCTCCTCGACCGGACCACACCCGACCGACTGCTCGTGCTCGGTGATCTCGTCCACCGCATCGGCCGACCCGATGGGGACGAGGTCGACGAGCTCCGTGCCGTGGTCGACGCCGTGACCGACAGGGTCCCGATGACGCTCGTCCCCGGGAACCACGACGGCGGCGTCGCCGACGCCGTCGCGGAGTCGACGGCGGCCGTCGGCTCGGGCTCGGCATCGCGCACGAAGGCGTCCTTCGACGTCGTCGACGCGACGGGCGTCCGACTCGGCCCCGTGGGGTTCGTCCACGGCCACACCTGGCCCGCGCCCGACGTCCTCCGCGCCGACGTCGTCTGCATGGGACACGAACACCCGACGGTGAAGCTCGCGGACGAGGTCGGTGGAAGCCGGGTCGAGCGGGCGTGGCTCCGGGGACGGCTCGATCTGCGCGCGTTTGCCGACCACGTCGAGGGCATCGACAGCGAGTCCGAGACTGACGGCGACAGCGAGTCCGAGACTGACGGCGACAGCGAGGAGTCGGGGAGTCGCGCCGACTCCGGAACGGAACTCGTCGTCGTGCCGGCGTTCAACGACCGCTCCGGGGGGACGTGGGTCAACGTCGAGGGGCAGTCGTTCCTCTCGCCCTTTCTCCCCGACGCGCTGCCTCACGGCGAACTGTATCTCCTCGACGGCACCCGACTGGGCCCGTATCGACGGGTGTGAGGCGGGTTCGCGGTCGTCCGCGGCTCCCGACAGCCCGACACCGGCACGGGACGAGCGACGGACCCGTCGTCCGTGCCGATCCCCGGCGTCGGCCGTGGTCAGACGATGGCCGCCAGCGTGAAGACGGAGTACACCGTCGCCGCGAGGACGGCGACGATCAACAGCGGCGTCGGCTCGGTCGGGGCCCCGGACGTCTCGGGACTCCGGAGCCCACGGAGGGCGGTCCCGAGGACGACCATCCCGACGACGAGGAGGATGAGCGTCTGGAGCGTGACGGCCGAGAGACCCAGGACGACCGCACGGAGCAGCGTGACGAGTCCGGCGACGGCGAACGAGAGCCAGTACAGCCGGGGGTAGTCCACCTCGATGTCGGCCATAGCCGGGGAGTCGGGAGGGAGGGTGAAGAGCCCACCGGCTCCACGCTCGGCCGGGTCGACGAAACGAGCCGCTTAATCCCGTCGCGTCACTGGTACGGATATGACCGGTCCCCCGACCGAGAGCGAGGGGATGGACGCGTTCACGCACCTCCACCCGCAGGTGCGCGACGCGCTCTCCGAGCGGGGTTTCTCGACGCCGACGGAGCCGCAGCGGCGCGCCATCCCGCCGCTCGCGTCGGGGCAGAACACGCTCGTCATCGCGCCGACGGGCACGGGCAAGACGGAGACGGCGATGCTCCCCGTCTTCTCCGCGATCTGTGGGATGTCCACAGAGGAGCGCGAGGGGATCTCGGCGCTGTACATCACGCCCCTGCGGGCGCTGAACCGCGATATGCGCGACCGGCTGGAGTGGTGGGGCGACCAGCTGGGCGTCGAGGTCGACGTCCGCCACGGCGACACCACGCAGTACCAGCGGACGAAACAGGCGAACGATCCGCCGGACGTGCTCGTCACGACGCCGGAGACGCTCCAGGCGATGCTCACTGGCTCGAAGCTCCGGACGGCGCTGTCGGACGTCTCGCACGTGATCGTCGACGAGGTGCACGAACTCGCCTCCTCGAAGCGCGGCGCACAGCTCTCGGTGGCGCTCGAACGACTCCGCCTCCTCTCCCATGCCTTCCAGCGGATCGGCCTCTCCGCGACGGTGGGCTCGCCCGAGGAGGTCGGGAAGTTCCTCACCGGCGACCGTGCGTTCACGATCGTCGAGGTCGACGTCGGCAGCCGGGTCGACTTTTCGGTGCGCTGGCCCCGCCCGCGGGACGACGACCGCCGGTTGGCGGGCGAACTGGCCTGCGACGAGGAGATGGCCACGCACGTCCGGACGATCCGCGACCTCGTCCGCGGGCACGAGTCGACGCTGATCTTCGTCAACACGCGGCAGACAGCCGAGGCGCTGGGCGCGCTGTTCACCAAGCTCGACGCGCCTGTCGGCGTCCACCACGGCTCGCTCTCGCGGGAGGCGCGGGTCGACGTCGAGGACCGCTTCAAGGCAGGCGAGATCGACGGGCTCGTCTGTACGTCGTCGATGGAACTCGGCATCGACGTGGGCCGGGTCGACCACGTCGTCCAGTACGGCAGTCCGCGCGAGGTGGCGCGGCTCCTCCAGCGCGTCGGCCGTGCGGGACACCGCCAGGACCTGGTGTCGGAGGGAACCATCGTCGTCGGCCACCCGGACGACGCGCTGGAGGCGATGGCCATCGCCCGGCGGGCGTTCGAGGGGGCGGTCGAGCCCGCACGCATCCACCACGGGAGCCTCGACGTCGTCGCCAACCAGGTCGTCGGGCTAGTGATGGACCTCGGGGAGATCGGCGCGATGGCGGCGTACGACCTCGTCACCCGGGCGTACCCGTTCAGTGACCTCTCCGAAGACCAGTTCAAGTCGGTTGTGCGGGAGCTGTCGAAGAACCGCCTCGTGTGGCTGGACGAGGAGGCCGACCGCCTGGAGAAGTCGTCGGGGACGTGGCAGTACTTCTACGCGAACCTCTCGATGATCCCCGACGAGGAGACGTACGAGGTGTACGACCTCTCCGCGCGGACGACGGTCGGAACGCTCGACGAGCGGTTCGTCGTCAACTTCGCCGAGCCGGGCGCGTCGTTCATCCAGCGCGGGGAGATGTGGCGCATCGACGAGATCGACGAGGAGGAGAGCCGGGTGAACGTGACCCCGATCGCCGACCCCACCGGGGAGGTTCCCTCCTGGATCGGCCAGGAGATCCCCGTCCCGCAGACGATCGCACGGGAGGTGGGCGAGATCCGTGGCGTCGCCGGCGCGCAGCTCGAACGTGGTGCCGACGCCGAGTCGGTCGCGAGCGACCTCTGTCGACGCTATCCCACGGACGCCTACACGGCGAAGCGGGCGCTCGAACCCGTCGAACGCCACGTCGACGCCGGTCACCCGCTCCCCACGGACGACCGGCTCGTGGTGGAGGGGAGTGCCCGCAAAGTCGTACTCAACTCGACGAACGGTCACCAGGTGAACGAGACGCTGGGACGGTTGCTGGCGGCACTCGTCGGCCAGCGAACCGGCTCGTCGGTCGGGATGGAGGTCGACCCCTACAGAGTGACGTTCGAGGTGCCGGCGAAGACGCGCGCGTCGACGTTCGTCTCGACCCTCGAGGAGACGGACCCCGCCCACGTGGAGGCGCTCTGCGAACTCGCGCTGAAGCGGTCGGACACGCTCAAGTTCACGCTGGCGCAGGTCGCCGCGAAGTTCGGCACCCTGAAGCGGTACCAGGGCCAGGGGCGGTTCGGCGGCGACCGTCTGCTCGCGGCGCTCGAGGGGACGGCAGTGTTCGAAGAGGCGGTCCGCGAGGTGTTCCACCGTGACCTCGCGGTCGACGCGACGGCCGATCTCCTCGATCGCGTGGGTGACGGCGAGGTCGCCCTCGAGGTGGCTCGCGAGCACACCCCGCTCGGGACGGGCGGGCAGTCGTCGGGTCGCGAACTGCTGGTGCCCGAGAACGCCGACGCGAGCGTCATCGAGGCGGTGCGCGACCGCATCCAGAACGACCGCGTCATCCTCTTCTGTCTGCACTGTCAGGAGTGGCGACGGACGACGACGGTCCGGCGGGTGCGCGACCAGCCGGAGTGCCCGGAGTGTGGGGCGACGCGGATCGCGGCGCTCAACCCGTGGGACGACGAGGCGGTGAAGGCCGTACGCGCTCCCGAGAAGGACGACGAACAGGAGCGGCTGACCCAGCGCGCGTACCGCTCGGCGAGTCTCGTCCAGGCCCACGGCAAACGGGCGGTGATCGCGATGGCCGCCCGCGGCGTGGGCCCGCACAACGCCGCGCGGATCATCTCGAAGCTCCGCGAGGACGAGGACGACTTCTACCGAGACATCCTCGAACAGGAGCGACAGTACGCGCGGACGCAGTCGTTCTGGGACTGACCCCGTGGTCAGAGCAGACGAGCAGACGAGCGTCTTCGACGAGGGTCAGTGGTCGGGGTGGGCGATGATGTGGTCGCCGGCCGCGAAGCCGACACGGTAGTACGTCTCCCCGCGACGGAGGTACGCCTCGAGTCCGCCATCGGTTCGCGCCTCGATCCGGTCGCGGAGGCCGTCGAGCGCGGGATCGCTGTGCTCCCGCTGGACGGTGTACTCACCCTCGTCCAGCGCGGTCCGGACGACCTCTTTTTCAGCTGGCGAGAGGTCGGCGAAGACGATCGGATCGACGCCCGACCGTTCCGATTCGGAGAGCGACACGCGTTCCAGCCAGAAGCGCGTCGGGAGCCCGGCGGTGCCCGCCGGGGCTCCGGAGTCCGTCTCGATCCCGGCACCAGGGATCGACCCGAAACAGCCTGCGATGGCCGCGGCGACGGCCGTGCCGGCTCCGGCGAGCAGGCGACGTCGGTTCATGTCTTCGGGGTGGTTCTCTGCCGGCCTGGAATCCCTTGTGGTGACTCAAACGCGAGTTAGACCGTTCTGCGGAGAGAGGCCGTCCCCGGGCCGTTCCGGTCGGCCGAGACCCGATCCAGACTGGCGGCATCACGGTTGCTTCGACGTGGCACCAGCAGGTCGCGGTCGACGTCGCCGTCAGTCCAGGTTCCACTCGACGAAGAGGTGGCCGACCGCCGTCGCCAGCTCCTCGAAGTCGCGGAGGGTGACGTTGTCGGTGGTGATGATGACGCCGTGGTTTCGGGTCGTCACTCTGATCAGGAAGCCGTTCTCGAACACCCGGATGGTGTAGCGGTAGTCGCCGAGTTCGGAGCCCTGGTAGGCGTTCTGGGTAATGTTGAAGTCCTGCCACTCGCTCCCGACGAAGGTGTCGAGGTCGGCGTCGCGCTCGAGGTCACCGCGGAGGTAGACCTGTTCGTAGTCGGTGCGCGAGAAGTAGATCACGGAGCGGACGCTGTCGCCCGCGGCGGTCCGGCACGTCGTGGCGAGGTGCCCTCGTGCCTCCTCGGGGAGGAGTTCGACGTCCGTCGGGGTATCGTCGCTCATGGGCGAAACGCCGCAGCCCAGCTATAAGAAGATGGGGACGCAGGCGGTCGGTGCCGTCGTCTCGGTTCCGTGGTCCGCCGGTCGCCGCCGTGAAATCTCGTCGGGAAGGCGCATCCAGATCCGTGGGCCGCTGGCAGTCAGTACTGGTTGTCGTGCGGATCGCGGTCGGGGAGGAACGGGAGGGCGAACGAGGCGGTCGCCGCGATCGCGAGCAGTCCCAGGTACTCGGGCATCGTGAGCGCCCACGCCACGATCGCGAGCGGCGACGCGGCCCCGTCGGTCACTGCTTGCACCAGCTCCGCGTTGAGGTGGAGGAGACTCAGTCCGCCGATGAGGGCGACACCGAAGACGACGCGGAAGAACGCCCGTAGCATCCACCACGAGAACGACACCGGCCCGCCGGTGAGCGCGGCCCACTCGCGGCGCACCTTCGTCAGCCACGGGGTTCTCATCTGTCGACACCACCGGTGAGAGACGCGCTGCGAGACCTGTCTACCATACACTCATATCGCGCGCAGGGAAAATAAACGTAGCTGACGTCTGAACTCTCTCGCCGGACCCGTCGAGAGGGCGGTCGTCGTCCGGTGGTTCGCAGTCCGCTGGTGACGGCTCAGTCGGTCGCGGGCGAGACGGTCGCGAACGCGGCCTCGAACGCCTCGTGTCCGACGACGAGTTCGTCGGCGTGGTCGTTGGCCTCCGCGCCGTCGTAGCGTTCGGCGACGGCGGTGACCGCCCGCACGGCGGCCTCGCGGCAGAGCGCTTCGAGGTCGGCTCCCGAGAAGCCGGCCGTCCGCTCGGCGAGCGCGTCGAGATCGACGTCGTCGGCGAGCGGCTTCTCCCGGGTGTGGACCGCGAGGATCGCCCGCCGGGCGGCCTCGTCCGGCAGCGGCACCTCGATATGCTGCTCGAACCGCCCGGGGCGTAACAGCGCCGGGTCGAGCGCCTCGCGGCGGTTCGTGGCGGCGAGCACCACGAGCGAGGGATTCGCCGCGGCCCGGTCGAGTTCGGTCAACAACTGCGAGACCACCCGCTCTGTCACCTCCGTGTCGCCACCTCCGCCGCCGCGCCGGGAGGCGATGGCGTCGATCTCGTCGAAGAAGACGATCGCCGGTGCGGTCTGGCGGGCCCGTTCGAACAGCTCGCGGACGGACTTCTCCGACTCGCCGACGTAGCGGTCGAGGAGTTCGGGTCCGGCGACGTTGATGAAGTTGACGCCGGACTCGCCGGCGACCGCGCGCGCCAGGAGCGTCTTGCCGGTGCCCGGCGGGCCGTGGAGGAGCACGCCGGAGGGTGGGGCGGCGTCGGCCGCCTCGAACAGCGGCCCGTACGTGAGCGGCCACGAGACGGCGCGGTCGAGCGCCGCCTTCACGTCGTCGAGGCCGCCGACGGCGTCGAACCCCTCGGTCGGCTTCTCGGCGACGTACTCCCGCATGGCCGAGGGCTCGACGCTCGCCATCGCCGTCTCGAAGTCGGCACGGGTCACCCGGAGGTCGCCGAGCGCGGTCCCCCGGTCTCGGCGACGGAGCGCCGTCATCGCCGCCTCGGTGGTCAGTGATTCGAGGTCGGCACCGACGAAGCCGTGGGTCCGTTGGGAGAGACGGTCGAGGTCGACGTCGTCGGCGAGCGGCATCCGCCGGGTGTGGACCTCGAGCACCTCGCGACGACCGCGCTCGTTCGGCACGCCGATCTCGATCTCGCGGTCGAACCGCCCGCCCCGTCGGAGCGCGGGATCGAGCGTGTCGACCCGGTTGGTCGCCCCGATGACGACCACCTCACCGCGGGCGTCAAGCCCGTCCATGAGCGAGAGGAGCTGGCCGACGATCCGGTTCTCGACGTCCGAGTCGTCGTCGCGTTTGGCGGCGATGGAGTCGATCTCGTCGAAGAAGACGATCGCGGGCGACTCCTCGCGGGCCCGCTGGAACACTCGTCGGAGGTTCTCCTCGGAGTCGCCCTTGTACTTGGACATGATCTCGGGACCCGACACGGTGTGGAAGGAGGCGTCGACCTCGTTGGCGACGGCCTTCGCGATCAGCGTCTTGCCCGTCCCGGGGGGACCGTGCAGCAGGACGCCCTTGGGTGGGTCGACGCCGAGGTGGGCGAACACCTCGGGTTCCGACAGGGGCAGTTCGATCATCTCGCGGACGAGTTCGAGCTCGCGGTCGAGTCCCCCGATGTCCTCGTAGGTGACGCCCGTCTCCCCGCCGCTCGATTCCGAGCCGACCGCCGTCTCGCCCGTCGTTCGGGCCTCGTCGGTAGGGCCGGACTCGCCGCCCATCCGGGAGCCAGCCGACCGATCCGCCGTGGATTCCCCCGCGGCGTCGTCCGCTCTCGCGTCCGTCGCCGACCCGCGCATCCGGACGAACACCTTCGTCGTGTCGGTCACGCTCACGGTCCCGTCGGGTTTGGTGGCGTGGACGAGGAAGGGGGCGTCGCTCAGGTGTTCGAGGTGGACGCGGTCGCCCTCTTGGACGGGCCGACCCCGGAGGCCGCGCTTGACGTGGCGTTCCAGGGCGTCCTCGTCGGTGACGCGCCCGGGTGCGACGACGGTGATCGCGTCGGCCTCGTCGACGTCAACCGCGGAGACCCTGACCCGCTCGCCGATCTTCACACCGGCGTTGGCCCGCGTGTCGGCGTCGATCTGGATGCTGTCGGGGGCGAGCCCGCCGCGGCCGGGCCACACCTTCGCGACCGTCGCCCGCTCGGCCTCGACGAGGACCGTGTCGCCACTCAACACGCCGAGTCGTCGCCGGGCCGACTCGGGGAGGCGGGCGATCCCTCGGCCGGCGTCGCGTTTCTCCGCACCGCGGACGGTCAGTTCGACCGCCGCCTCGTCGCTCATGGCCGTGGTTGGGAGCCCACGATACTTAGCCTTCCGCGCGACGACGGCGTCTCCACCGTCTACCGGGGGACGCAACAGCTGTCAGGGGACGCATCGCTCGTCGGGGAGCGCACCGTCAGTCGGGGGAAGCATTTAGGCAAGTGACACCATACCACACGATATGGTCACGACGACCCGCCGCGAGGACGGGACGTGGTACGAGTGTGAGGACTGCGGGATGCTGTTCGACGAGGAGGCGGACGCGGAAGCCCACGAGGGGCACTGTGACACGGATTCGCCGTCGTATCTGCAGTGACGCGACCACCCACAGTGACGTCGTCACGGGACGGCCGGCGAGCGGACCGGTGACTCAGCGGTGTTCGTCGAGCAGCGACTCCGCGTGGTCGCGCGAGGTGGCGACCTGCCACCGGACCTTCGAGCCGTCGCCGTACGCGAGCGCCTCTTTCAGTTCGTCCTGTAGCGGCCCGGCGTCGACGCCGAGGGAGTTGCCGTCGTCGTCGCCGAGTTCGTACACGCCGTAGCGGTCCGGCACGCTCCGGATCGTCTCCTTCGACAGCGGCTTCCAGGGTTTGCGGAGGCTCACGCGTCGTCCTCCGTCACGCCGGCCTCGTCGACGTCGGCCGCGTTGGATCCGTCGGCGTCGACCTCCCGGCTCCCGTCGGCGTCGACCTCCCGGCTCCCGTCGGTCTCGTCGGCCTCGTCGTCCACCGTCTCGGTCACGAACTCGTAGGACTCTTCGCTCCAGTCGTCCTCGACGAAGGCGAACACGCGTCCGCGGGCGGCCTCGGGGTCGGCGTCGACCTCGAATCGGAGTTCACCGACGCGGCGGACGACCACGCCGGGAAACAGCTCTTCTTCCTCCTCGTGGCCGAGGACGACGCGCCCGACGCCGGTGGATTCGAGGATGTCGTCGTGGGTCTTGAGGTCGTTCACGTAGACGAGGACACCCTCGGATTCCGTGGGATCGGTCACCAGCACGTGGAGGTCGCGACCGGGCTTCGTCGTGAGGGTGTCCGACATCCGCTCGGGGACGCCACGGTAGAGCGTCCGGCGGCCGTCGGTGTACTCGACCTCGACGCCCTCGTCGAGCAGCGCGACCGAGAGGGTGCTCGGGGCGACGTCGCTGCGGTGTGGCGCACTCATACGGGCCCGTAGTCGCGGGACGGTAAAGAGGGCCCCGGGTTCGGGAGACGCCCCGTCCCCGTCGGGACCGTCACCTCTAAACGAACCGTTCACACACGAGACGGTATGGACGGACGCGCGGTCGCGCTCGGTGCCGGCACGGTGTTGAACGCCCTCGCCACGGGCGTCGGGTCGGCGTTCGCGCTCGACGTGGAGACGTCGGCGACGGTCGAACTCGACGACTCGACCGAGCTCCGCGGCGAGGTCGACGGTGCCCCGGACGCGGACACTCGCCTGATCGAGCGGTGCGTCGAACTGACGGTCGAGCGGTACGGCGCGAGCGACGTCGCCGGCGGCTGGGTCCGCACGGAGAGCGAGGTGCCGATGGCCGCGGGGCTGAAGTCGTCCAGCGCGGCGGCCAACGCGACGGTACTCGCGACGCTGTCGGCGCTCAGCATCGACGTCGTCGACGACCGACCCGGAGACGAACACGCTGGCCGAGCCGGCGACGATACTCCTTCCGACGCCGTGAGTCGGCTCGACGCCTGTCGGCTCGGCGTCGCGGCCGCCCGGGACACCGGCGTGGCGGTCACCGGCGCGTTCGACGACGCCTCCGCGTCGATGCTCGGCGGCGTCACGCTCACGGACAACACGGCCGACGAACTCCGTTCGCGGGTGGAGCGCGACTGGGACGCCCTCGTCTGGACCCCGCCCGAGCGGGCCTACAGCGCCGACGCCGACGTCTCTCGCTGTGAGCGCGTCGCACCCATGGCCCGTCTCGTCGCCGACCTCGCCGAGCAGGGTCGGTACGCCGAGGCGATGACGGTCAACGGCCTCGCGTTCTCGGCGGCACTCGGCTTCCCGACCGAACCGGCGGTCGAGGCGATGCCGCACGCGGCGGGCGTCTCCCTCTCGGGGACCGGTCCGAGCGTCGTCGCCGTCGGCGAGCGCCACGAGTTAGAAACCGTCGCCGCTATGTGGGACGAGCGTGACGGGACGACTCGACTGACGACCACGCGGACGGACGGCGCTCGCGTCCTCTGATCGCCGGCTGCTGGACGCGCTCCCACGTCACCACGACACCGCGGCCGCCCCCGACTGACCACGCCTTACCCCACCACACGACACCCAGCATGACAGAACCGAAGCCCGAGGATATGGACCTCGACGAACTGCGCACGGAGATCGAAGACATCGACCGCGAGATCGTCGAACTCGTCGCCCGGCGGACGTACGTCGCCGACACCATCGCCGACGTGAAGGCCGAGCGCGGCCTTCCCACGACGGACGAGTCGCAGGAGGAACGCGTGATGGACCGCGCCGCGACGAACGCCGAGCGGTTTGAGGTCGACGCCAACCTGGTGAAGGCGGTGTTTCGACTGTTGATCGAGCTGAACAAGGCCGAACAGCGGCGGAGTCGGTAGCCCGCGATTTGGCGATACGAATCGTACAGCGACCGTTTCGTCCAGTAGATTCTCTTCCGGTCGCTGTGCTCTCGATTCGAGTTCGGCGAAAACCCCCGTCTCCGTCCTCTGGTGGCTCCGAAAGACGAGGCAGCGACGAGAGGACGAGCGTTTTGATTTTGTACTCACACTGTACACACATGAGCCCCGGCTCCGAGAAGAAGCGCGTCCAGTTCCGCGCACCGAGAGGGCTGGTGGATCGGGCCGACGCGCTCGCGGCGGTGTTCGAGAGGGATCGGACGGACATCCTCATCTCTGCACTTCGAGAGTACCTGCGGGACGCCGCACTCCGACGAGGTGAAACAGGAGATCGCGAACGCCTTCTACGACGACGACATCACGTTCGAGGAACTGAAGGACCTCGTCGGGCACGAGGAGTCCGCCAACTTCCGACTCCTGAAAGAACCACTGACTGACAAATTCGCGGACGAGGTTGCGGAGGAGCTGGCCGACCCGTAGATGGTTCTGATCGTCGCCGACACGTCTGCCCTCGTGAGCCTCGGGACCGTGGCGGACAGTTCACCGAACCCACTCGACCTCCTCCTCGATTCGCACACCGTGGTCGTCCCAGCGCAGGTCGTCGACGAACTCACCGAGACGGCGTCCTCCGACGACGGCTCGGGTGAAGCGGCAGAGGCGGTTCTCGACCGGCGAGCCTCGTTCGAGGTGCGTTCCGTCGAACTGGACGAGATGTTTCCGCTGGACGATGGCGAGAACGCGGCGGGCACGCTGGCGAACGAGATCGACGCCGTGCAACTGCTCTGTGACGAGTTCAATCGACTCGGGCTCGTCCACGCCTTGCTGGCCGAGACTCGCCTCGTCACGACTCCGATTCTCCTCACCGCGCTGGTTCGCAACGGCGCGATTTTACCCGACGCAGCCGACGAGTTCTTGACCGAGATGAGTGACGCTCGCAGCTAGTCGTCGAACGCATACGTCGAGCGGGCGCAGTCCACGCTTCGAGGGCAACGCGATAGCGAGTAGCCCGATCCGAACTACCGACCTGTAACGGGCCGTTCTGCTGGCTCTGTCGAAATCCACGGTGACTGATACGAATCACGCGCTGACTACAGCGGAGCCATGAATACGTCTTGATGCATGTCGGACTGGAGACTCCGCGACACAGTTGGTATCCTCATCGTGCTGGAGGAACCCTCTCGGCGGCCAGAGTCGTGGACGGTATCGCACAGGCGCTGATCGTGCTCGTCGGCCTGTTCAGCCTGACGACTGCGCTCGTCACGGACGGCGGGCGACGTGCCTGACGTCTCAGCGGCGAGGTCCGAGCCCGCAGCTGACGGAATCGCCGATCGAACATCTCGAAACGAGGGTAGGTGCGTACCACTCGTACCGAGTCGAGTGACGGACCCCATCTCTCCGATCAGGACACGAATTCGGCCTCGTCCGAGACGGAACCAGGGGTGCGATCCCCACTCGATCGCACTCGAATCGCGTATCCACAGGCGGGACAGGTACTGTCACTCGGTGAGACCTGCGAGCGACAGCGCTCACAGAAACAGACGCCGCTTTTCACGATGACTCTGTACGTCGTTCTCACCTCCACCGTACTGGGTTCTTCGACGTCGATCCCACGCAGTCGGAAGATCTCCGTGGCCTCCCGGACGTCGTCCTCGGTGGGAATCGAGAGCGTCGTTTCGCTCGTCTCGCTCCTGAGCGAGTCGAAGTAGTCGTGATCCGGTGCGTGTGTGATCACGAGCGTTCCCTCCTCTTCGTCCATCGTGATGGTGTCGACGGTTGACAACGGGATCGTGGTCTCGCCGACGTGGTTCGACCAGAACATGTAGGCGAACATACCGACGGCGAACACGTGCGGGGCGGAGCGCAATCCCACGCCAGCGACCCCTACCTGGGAGACGTGGTAGGCCGTTCCGAGTATCGACGAGAGCAGGCCACCGGCGCTGACCACGAATTTTCCCCGTTCCCACCGATCACCGGACCGCCAGCGACTCCGCTGGCCGGCC
The DNA here is from genome assembly GCF_009176545.1 of Salinigranum salinum. Taxonomy (GTDB): domain Archaea; phylum Halobacteriota; class Halobacteria; order Halobacteriales; family Haloferacaceae; genus Salinigranum; species Salinigranum salinum. The sequence continues at coordinate 2,227,811 of NZ_VTOJ01000001.1, forward strand.
AAGAAGTACCCCGGCGTCGACCGAATCCCGATCGCGTCCTCCCGGACAGTCACGACCCCGTTCGTGGTTCGGAATCGCCAGGAATCCTCGCTCATCGGTCCGGGAGACTATTGATCGCTGGCCGATAAAGTACGTTTTGTGAACCGCTCTTCACAGAGAGGTTTTCACGCCTGCTACGGGATCTCGTGACGCCGGTCGGGTTGGAGCGGTGCGCGGATCTATCGACCCAGTCCGCCATTCCCATCCGACCGGACTTCGGCTCTCCACATCTATCTCACTCCGACGGGTGCCCCCCCACCCAGTCCCAGGTGACATCGGTGACGGCTGCGTGTTCGTCGATCATGATGTCGAGGTGGTCCCGTTCACGGTCGATCGCGAGGGCGACGCGAAGCGGGTCATCTTCGCGCACAGTCGTACACCGATCGGTCACCGCGAACGGCAACTCCCAGACGGCTCGGTCGGTGAGGTCGATACCGTGGCGGTAGTAGAACGAGACGACAGCCGGGTGGTCGAGGAGGCGTTGGCCGATAGTCATCCACGCGTGGGCCTCACACTGGTGACATTCGTGCTGCACCGCCAACTCGATCGGTCGGTCGTGAAGCGGCGTGTCCGTTACCGGAACGACACCGGCGTTCGTCTTCCCGGAACACCACGGACACACCGAGCGTGTAATCTGCTTCATCTGGTGACGAACCCGATCGTTGAGCGCGTCAAGGACGGCCTGATTCGATCGATCGGAGTATCCTCGTGGGGGGAGATAGCCCGCGAGGAACGTCGTCTCACAATCACTACAGACGATATGGAGGATGTGGTCGTCGGGTCTGGCGAGCAGTTCACCGCTACATTCGTGACAGTGGCTCCCCACAGGGAACGTTTCGGTGGGGGGCTGTCCGGACCACGTTCCGGAGATGATCGAGCGATAGACCAGCACCCCCTCGTAGGAGAGTACATATCCGTCCTCTGCCTGGTTGACGAAGTGATCGCGGAGTTTCGTCAGATGGTAGTTGAATCGACCGCTATCGCGAACACTGACGGCCTCCATCAGGTCGCTGTACGTCTTGGGCTCTGCCCCATCCCCACCTCGTGCTCGCCCGAGTTCTTGGAGAATTCGGATCCGGGTTTCGTCCGCTAACATATCGAACGCGTCGGATGATCGAACCCCCTGCATGATGGGGAGATACGGAGCGGATGTACTCAAATTCCGGGGCTAACTGCGAATGGTGCTGGGAAACTGTGGCCCCATGCCGGGGATAATCAGTACCCCGTACGTGTCGGCGTGATCGACGCGAGAGGCCCGTTTGAGGTGGTCGATCGGATCGTTTTCGTCTTGCCGAACTCGTCCCAGTCGTCAACACGGCGGTCGAAATATATCAGCGATTGCGGATTCAACGAAATATCCACTATTCTACTGCGGGCCGGACAACTGCTTTTCGAGCGCTGCGCCCGCGACCTCGGAAGATCGGACGCGAGTGTCGGCTCTTATCCACTACCACGTATGGTGGAATTCGCCGAGTTGGAGAACGCGGAGCACAGACGGTCCCGGTAACGACGGGTACGGATACTAGAGCGTCCCCCCGACACTCACCGGCTTGCGCGTACTCGTTCGGCGTCGGATCTGTACCTCGAGATCCGTTCTTCGGCCCAGTCGATGCTCTCCACGGTCTCGTTCAGCAGTAATCCGGTCACGAGGTTCCCGTCTCTGAACTCGATACCCATTCGGCTCTCCTCGCCACGGACGACGAAGACGCCGAAGGGAACGTGACTCGCGGTTCGCCAGAGCACCGTTCCGCTGTCGAGCAGAGACGTCACGGCGTCGTCTCGCCGCCGTCGAAGGCTGTCTGCCAACGCTTCGGAGAGGACGAACTCCGGTGCGTCGACCAGTACACCGACGACCTGAAGCAGCCGCGCGAGCTGTCGAAGGAGACACACATCGAGGACATCGTGACGCAGCGGGCCGTTGAGCGTACATTGGTGAACCTGCTTGAGACGTGCGTCGACCTCACACGGCACGTCCGTTCGACGGAAGACCTCCCGCCGATGGGACAGTGAAACAGGAGATACGGGCCCTCGGAGACGCGGACGTCCACTCACCCGGCGAGCGCCTCGCGCAAGACGGCGTCGTCGAGCGTGTCGATCGGTCGCGGCGGATCGGGGGCTGCCGATGCCGTCAGCCGTCGTCGCCACCAGCCGACGTCGTGCCAATCGTCGTGTTTGTAGCCGACGTCGGGGAACGTACCGACGTGCTCGAAGCCGCAGCGTTCGTGGAGCGCGACGCTCGCCGGATTGGGAAGCGTGACGCCACCGTACGCGCTCGCGTACCCCTGTGCCGTGAGGAGAGCCAGCAACGCGTCGTAGAGCGCGTACCCGACGCCCTGCCGCCGTGCCGACGAGTCGACGTAGACGGAGAGTTCGACGGCCCAGCGGTAGGCGTCGCGCTCGCGGAGGGGACCGGCGTACGCGTAGCCGACCACGCCGTCGTCGTGTTCGTACACGAGCCACGGGTCGCGTCGAAGCGTCTCGGAGAGCTTCGACGCGAGCGTCTCGACCGCGGGAACCGTCGTCTCGAAGGTTATCGGCGTCTCCTCGACGTACGGAGCGTAGATGCGCTGGACCGCCGGTGCGTCGGCCGAGGTGGCCATCCGGAGTGTGCCGCTCATGATACGAGCGGGCGACGAGGGAGGGTAAAGCCTGGCGGTCGCTCTCACCCCCAGTCACGCGGGTCGTATTCGACCGGACGGCCAGTACGCACGGTTCGACGGCTTCGGCCCGGTCGCGGCGCTTTCGACGGCGCTGTCGGTCGCGTTCGTCGCGTCACACCGGCGGCGTCAGTCGCGGTAGGCGACCGCGAGACCGTCGAGCGCCTCGTGGTGTCGCGTCGGATGGGGGGCGAGCAGTGGTGAGACGCTCACGTGACCGTCGACGACCGCGCGACGGTCGGTCCCCTCGGGGTCGGGGAGGTCGTTCGCCCGCATCCGTTCCCACACTCGATCGTGGAGGGCGAGGCGGTCGTCGCCGTCGGGGCGGGCGGTCATGTCGTACAGCGTCGACGGCTCCGTGATCCGCATCTCCGGTTCGTCCGCGGCGTCCAGCGGCGCGTTGACGTTCAGGTAGTCGGCCTCCTCGAAGACGCCCGCCTCGGAGGCGTGGGCAGCCAGATATCTCGCGGCGTCCGTCGCCGGGCGGTAGTCGGCAACGTCCGTGGCGAGTTCCGCCCACGGCGCGTCGCCGCCGGGGACGTACAACGAGACGGCGATGGCGGGCACGTCGAAGAACGCCGCCTCCACGGCGGCCGAGACGGTGCCCGAGCGCCCCAGGACGTACGCTCCGAGGTTCGCCCCCTTGTTGCAGCCGGCGACGACCATGTCGACGTCGGGGCAGAGCGACTCCAGCCCGACGACCGTGCAGTCCGCGGGCGTCCCGTGGATCGCGTAGCCCAGGGAGTGCTCCTCGACGAGCACGTCCGCCGACATCTGTCTCCCGACCGCACTCTTGTCCTCCGCGGGTGCCACGGCGGTCACATCGGCGACCGACGACAGCGCGTCGTACAGCGCACGGAAGCCCACGCTGTCGATCCCGTCGTCGTTCGTCAGGAGGATCTCCATGGGTCACACATCGACGGTGCGTGCAAAAGCACTCCGCTTGGGCCGCACTGGTCAGCCGACGGTCTCGTGGAGGGTCCGGGCCTCGGCACGACGGTCCTCGGTCACCCTCCGGAGTTCCGTGATGACGCCCGAGAACCCCCGTCCCTGTGGCGGGACGTTCCGGGCGACGCCGTCGAGCGCCGCGACCCCACGCCCCAGCGCCCGCTCGGCGTCGTTGCCCAGTGAGGCGGCGGCGTACGGCGATCCGCTCTGCCGTTTCCCGCGGGCACGCGAGAGGAGTCTGACGCCCTCGAGCACCTCGGCGGTCGCCACGACGAGCCGCCGGAGCAGTTCGGTCTCCGTCTCCAGCTGGAGCCGCTTGGCGTCGTAGCCGTCCCGCGACAGGCGGTCGACGACGGTCACTGCCGTCCTGTAGCGCGTCTGTGACAACCTGGAGAGGATGTCGGTCGCCTGCTCGTGTCGGCTGCCGACGCGGTCCCTGGTCGAGCGAACCGTCTCGGCGTCGACGTACTCGACGGCCTCGGTGAGCGCTCCGAGGTCGGCGTGGGCCGCGACGAGGAGCGCCTGGCTGTCGATCGCGAGCCGGAGGAATTCCTCGACCTGTCGGAGCCGACGGATCGTCTCCACCTGCTCGGCCGTGATCCCCTGTCGGTCCGCGACCTCGTAAGCCGCCCGTGCACGGTACAGCTGTTCGATCGCCTCGGAGGGATCGAACGAGTCCGTCGCGGCCGTCACGGCCGTCAACGGCTCGTCCTCGCCGGCGTACGCGTCGACGGCGCGGTCGATTTGGCTCCGAGCGAGCGCGAGCAACTCCTCGACGTCCATCCGCTCGAGCTCCGCCGCAGACGGGGCGTCGTCCGTCCGCCGGTCCGGTGTCGTGCCGGCGGTCGGTTCCGCGTCCGTGGTCGTCTCGATGGGCTCGCCGGCTCTCCCGTCATCGCCGGTCCCGTCGCTGCCGGCCAGCGAATCGCCGTCACCACCACCGAAGGGGACGCCTGCACATCCGGCACACCCCGCGACGGCGACGAGTAGAGAGCGCCGGTACATACCCGACGCTGTTCGACGGCGGCGGTTAACGCTGTCGCCGCTGGTATCTCTGTTGATAATCCGACGGTCGCGGCGCGTTCGAGCGCCGAGAGAGAGTCGACCGCCGGTCGGCCGACACGGATCGCGGTCAGCCGACGCGGTCGACGATCGTCGTCCCGTCGATCACGAGGTTGTACGCCTCCTCGTCGTCGTTCCAGAGCACGAGCGCCTGCTCGAACGAGAGCACGGTCCCGTACGGTGCACGGGCCAGCGTCGCGTTCAGCGACGTCTCGCGGGTGAGCACGGCGAACACGCCGACCGCCTCGCTCCCGTCACCGATCTTGAACAGGGGGTTCGCGCCTCCGTCCACGTCCGCGGCGAGGTCGTGGCTCAGTTTCACCGCCAGCAGGTCGATCCGCTGGGTGACGTGTCGGTCGAAGTCGGCCATCTTCGCGTGGCGCGCCCGGTCGGCCCGGACGTCGACACGTCGCGTGCCGTCGGGACGGAGCACGGCGTACGCGAACTGGACCGTCGGGTTGGTGAACACCCCGGGGTCGTCGCCGGCCGCGTCGAGTCGGGACTGGAACGCCGGGACGGCGATGTCGGATCGGACGTCGAACGACCAGCCGCGGTCCGACGGCTCCTCGCCGGGCCAGAGCCGGAGCGTCGGCGCGTACACCGACACGCCGGTCCGTGCGACGACGCTCCGCTCGACCGACCGGAGCGTCGTCGCGGTGTTCTTGTCGGCCGGCTCGACGGCGACGACCGCTCCGTCCGACGCGACCACGTCGAGCACCCGTTCGACGGCGTCCACGGGGTCGTCGAGTTCGCTCAGCACGTTCGAGAAGAGCACGAGGTCGAACCCCGCGCCCCCGCTCTCACTCCCATCCTCGGCCGCGTCCTCGGTCGCGTCGCCGCCGCGAGCCGGGTCCAGCGACGCGAGATCGAGCGACTCGACCGTCGTCCGGTGGACGGTCGCGTGGAAGTTGCGGCCGGTCTCGTCGAGGAGGTGGTCGAGCACGTCGGCGGCGGCGCTCGGCTCGACGGCGTGGTAGTCGACGAGCGCCGTCTCCGGGAGGTAGTCGTGGAGACCGAGCATCGGGCCGCCGGTCCCGGCACCCACGTCGAGAACACGGAGGGGGGTCTCGACGAGGCCACGCTCGGCGAGCGTGTCGAGGACGTAGCCGACCGTCGCGTAGTAGTCCGGAAGGTGATAGAGTCCGTAGCCGAGCGCGACGTGCTCGTCGTACTCGACGGGATGCTGGCGGTAGTACCGCTCTTTCAGCCGCCGGATCGTCTCCCGCAGGTGGTCGCCCGACTCCCCGCGGTGCCAGTCGATCCCGTACCGTTCGACGAGTAGTTCCTCGAACGCGGCCGCGTACCGCTCGGGGAACGCCTCGGGTGCCCACCCGGGTTCGACGACCGTTTCGGGAGCCGGGACGAACGTCCCGTCGGCCCGTTCGACGAGTCCGAGGTCGAGCGCCTCCTCGCGGAGCACCTGCCGGACAACGGCGGGGTGCGGCGTGCCCTCGACGTACTCGTGGATCTCGTCGGGGTCGATCGGTCGGACCTCGCGCAGATACTTCGCGTTCGCACGGATCCCGTCGCGGTCAGTCATCGCTGGACTCGTCCTCGTGATCGCCTCCGCCCCGGGAGTCGTCTCCGTCCCCACGTTCCGCGTGCGCCCCGCGCAGAACGCGGTCGCTCGCTTCGCGGTACAGCGACTCGAACGCCTCGCCGTCGGCGGACGCGACCCGTGCGGCGGCCTCGGCGACGCGGTCGGCACCCTCGAACGTCTCCTGGATCTCGCGGTAGACGCGCGGCGTCCCGCCGGTGACCGTCTCGACGACCTCCGCCAGCGCGCCGGAGACGGGCGTGTGGAACTCGGGGCGCACCTCGCGGGCGGCCAGCGCGTACGCGAGGACGGCGGCGTGGGCGCTCGCCTGCACCGTCTCCATCGCGCGATCGTGTTCGTCGACGGTCGTCTCGAAGAGGTCGCAGTCCGCCGCGGCGAGGGCGGCGCGCAGGCGGTCCGTCACTGGTCCGGCCTGGTCGACGACGACCGCGACGGTCCCGGGCGCGTTCGCAGGGGCGAAGAGGGGGTGGAAACTGACCCGTTCGTTCGTCGGCAGCGCCGCACGCATCGCCGCCACCGGCGGCCCCATCGCACCCGTGACGTCGACCATCGCCTCCCGTGCGCGGGCGGCCTGCGCGTCGACGGTCGCCTGGACGGCCGAGATGGGCACCGCGAGACAGACCGCGTCGAAGCGCTCGTCGCCGTCGACCGCCACCTGTCGCGCGTCGTACCGGGCTGCGGCGTCCGCGGCCGCCGCGGCGCTCGTATCGGCGAAGGCCACGTCGACCTCGCCGGGGGCGCCTCGCCCGACGGTGTCGGCGAACCACCGCCCCATCGCCCCCGCGCCGACGACGAGCAGTTGCATCGTGGACCCGTAGCCCGGGCCGTCGCAAAAGGCTTCGGAAGCGTCTCACTCGACGGGGATCAGTCTGACCTGCGACCACGGGACCGGCTCCTCGTCGTGTCCGTCGAGACTCCCGTCGAGCGACACGGTGTCGGGGTCGGCCGGTGCCGCGAACCGGACGACGAACAGCGGGGCCGCCTCGACGTCGCGCCCGTTCCCGTCGACGTCGACTGCGCGGGCGCGGACCACGCCGACCCCCTCGTCGAACGTCTCGAAGTGGCGCGTCAACAGCGCCGGCTCGACGGCCGCGACGGGGACGGTCGCCCGGACCGTCAACTCGAACCGCCTGACGCCTGCGGGTGGGGCCTGGACGACGACGGCGACGGCGTCGACGCCCCCCTCGACCGACTCGTGTGCGGCGGTCGGCTCCTCCTCGTCGTCGGTGACCGCGTGCGTGTCCTCGTCGGTCGGGTCCGAACTGTCGTCCCCCGAACCGGAGGCGTCGTCGGTCGTCGCCGAATCGCTCTCGGTCGTCGCCGGCCTGCCCGCGACGACGTGGTCGTCGTCGGTCGGCTCGCGGAACAGTCGGGCAAGACGGTCCATCAGCGACACGCCTGATCCGACGCGCTCGACGTGCAAGACGGTACCGGCCGGTCGGACTGCCGCACGGCGGTCGAACCCTGGTTTCGTTTCCAGATCGAGACATAGTCGGGCAATTGAAATAAATACCCACTATTCGAACACAGTCACGAATATCTGATAATCTATTCTGATAGAGGGACGGAATAGCTTATACGAGACGTTCGTGACCGCTTCGAACGATGAGATTTCCGCGAGTCTCGGGGGCGACACTGGCGGGAGAGAACGTATTACTTCCCCGAGAGTTCGAAGGTGACCCGACGTTGCTCGTCGTCTCGTTTCAGTGGCAACAGCGTTCGCTCGTCGACCCCTGGTGCTCGGTCGCCGACCAGCTCGCGGCTCGCTACGACGCCTTCGAGTACTACGAGCTGCTCGTCGTCGACTGGCGGAGTCGTGTGCTCGTCGGTCGTGAACGGCGGACCGACCTGCTCGCGGATGGCAAGCGCGAGCGGCTGCTCGTCCTGCGCGTAAACAAGCGACAGTTCCGCCAGTCGCTGGGGCTGCTCGGCGAGGGGACAGTGTACGCACTGCTTCTCGACGACGGTCACGTCGTCCGCCAAGCGGCGGGCTTCCCGGCGTCGTCGACCATCGAAGGATTGCTGACGCTCCTCCGTGACTGGGAGGCGGCCCGTCCGTCGGTCGGCGAACCGCAGCCCTCGAACTCGGCCGGATAGTCGGTTACTCAGCCCTCGAACTCGATCGGGTACTCAGTCAGGTTCTCGTACCCGTCGTCGGTGACGACGACGAGATCCTCGATGCGGACGCCGCCGACAGAGGGGTCGTACAGACCCGGCTCGATCGTGATGACGTGTCCCGGTTTCAGCTCCTCGCCGTCGGGACTCACCCGCGGCCGTTCGTGGACGTCGAGCCCGACGCCGTGACCGGTCGAGTGGATGAACCCCACCTCCGTTTCGGGGTCGGACCGGAGCGTCGGATACCCCGCCTCCTCGTACACGTCACAGACGACGTCGTTGACCGCCTCGCCCGTGACGCCCGGTTCGATCGCGTCCAGCGCGGCCCGCCGTGCCTCGTCGGTCACGTCGAACCGACGGCGTAACTCGGCCGTGGGCTCGCCTTTGACGAAGGTGCGCGTCATGTCCGCGTGGTACTTGGTCTCCTTCGACCGCGGGAAGATGTCGACGATGATCGCCTCGCCCGCGCGCAGGGGACCGCTCCCGCGGTCGTGTGGGTCGGCGGCGTCAGTCCCGCAAGCGACGATGGTCTCGTCGAGCCCGCAGCCGTGTCGGAGGAGCGTGAGTTCGATCTCCTCTTTGACGCGCTCGGAGGTGAGCACCGCGTCGTCGTGGTGGAGACGGTCGTCGTCGCCGACCGTCGCCTCGCGCACGAGCCGTTCTGCGGCGGCCATCGCCGCCTCGTTCGCGCGCTGCGCCTCGCGGATGTGGTCGATCTCCTCGGGGGTCTTCGTCGCCCGGACCCCGGTCACGACGTCGGACTCGTCGACCGCGACGGCGACGCCGGCGTCACGGAGGCGGTCGGCGACGCCCAGCGGGAAGTCCGCGGGGACGAGGACACTCCCGGCACTGTGGTCGGCCAGGAAGGTCGCGATGGTTCGTGCCCGACCGGTGATCGACCCGTGTTCGCCCACCCGTTCGCGATAGTCGTAGTCGACGAGCCGAGAGACGGACGCCGCGCCCGACTGTTTCTTCGCCCGACCGTACTCGAGGCTCGACACGAGGAGGTGGACGCCGGCGTCGGCGTCGCTGTCTGTTCCCCCGTCGTCGCCGGCGGGGAGATACAGCGTGACGAACGCGTCGGGCGCGTCGAACCCCGAGAGATACCGCTGGTTCGAGTCGCTCGCGTCGGCGTCGACGAGGTAGCCGTCGGCGACGTCGTCGAGGCAGTCGTCGAGGGGAGACAGATCGCGGTCGTGAGGCATGCGTGTGGATAGGTCAGCCGTGGCAAAACGGTTGTCCTCCGTTCGGGTCGCGGGGCGACCGCCGGAGTGGGTGAGATCTGTCGTAGTCCGGAGCCCCGGACTGCTCATCGTCGACCCCGTGGTGCCGTCCGAGTGTCGCGCGAACGACCCGACCGCGGCCTCACGTGACTGTTCGGATACATTGATGTGTACTGCCACTGATAGTTCTCGCAGAAAACTCATGGCAGCCTCGACACCACCAGGGACGCGTTCCGCGGACCGTCGGCGAATGGAGTGGGACGAGTGGGGTCTCACGGACCCGAACCTGATCGGACCGGTCCTCGTGCTGGTCGCGGTCGGTGTCGGCCTGGGTCTGATCGACGAGACCCTTGCGAGCCTGTACGTCTCGGGACTGACGCCGCTCGTCGTCGTCTTCCTCGGCTACGCCTTCAACCGACGGCTGAAAGAGTCACAGTTCGAACTGGAACAGTACCGGGAGGAGGCGCGGCTGCGACGCAACCGGGACCGCATCGAGTTCACGATCGACGCCACCTTCCACGGCCCGACGGGTGGATACGTGCTCGCCGAGTTCGTCGTCCACGTCCACAACAAGAGTCTGGTCAAACACTACTCGCGAGACATCACGCTGCGTGTGCGAGGACTCGAACGGAACGAAGCACCGGCGTACCGGCTACGCGGGGGTCGTGAACACGAGGTCGCGTTCCCGATCAAGCTGTTCGAGGAGAACGTCGTTCCCGAGCCGATGAGGCCGATCTTCGTCGAGCCGAACGTCGATCAGCCGATCACCTACGTGACGCGCGTCGACGAGACGATCGGGTACGTCCTCGCTCACGCCCGATTCAACTACCTGAACAAACCCGACGAGAAGGGCCACGAGCCCCACACCGTCGAACGCGTGTTCACGATCCCGTCGCGGGGGGAGTCCTGACCCGGGAGACGCACGCTCGCGCTACCGGTCGGGGAACTCGCTTTTCACCACCGAGACCAGACAGTCGAGTTCGTCCGCGAGGTGGACGAGCAGGTCGTCGAGCGTGACGATCCCCACGAGGTCGTGGCCGCGCATCACGGGGACCCGGCGGACGCCTTCGTCGCGCATCCGCCGGGCGACCGACGCCACGTCGTCGTCCGGTTTTACCGAAAAGACGTTCGTGGAGAGGATGTGGTTGGCGATGCACTCGTCGGGGTTTCGGCCCTCGGCGAGGCCCGACACCACGAGGTCCCGGTCTGTGAGCATCCCCGCGACGGTCCCCCTGGCGTCGACGACGACGACGCTCCCGACGCGTTCGTCGCGCATGACGTGCGCGATCTCCGTCAGTGTCGCCTCCTGGTCGACCGTCACGACGTCGGTCCGGGCGATCTCCTCGATCGTCATATCCTCCCTACGACGGCGATCGGTAAATCGCTACGGCTGTCGGGCGCGTGTCGAGATCCGCCATCCGCGAGCCGTCCCACACGGGTCGTCGTCGCGGCGGTCGCGGCTCGCCGCGTCCGGTACCCTTTCGTCGCCGCTCCACGACGCCCGGATATGGACGTCTCTCTCGCGCCCTCGTCGGTCGCTGGCGACGCGCGCGCACCGCCGTCGAAGAGCTACACGCATCGCGCCCTCCTCGCCGCGGGGTACAGCGCGGGTGCCGAGGTCAGGGACGCCCTCGTCAGCGCCGACACGCGCGCGACGATGCGCGCGGTCGAGGCGTTCGGCGGGACCGTCGAGCGCGACGGGGGCACGGTCGAAGTCGCGGGGTTCGACGGCCGTCCAGCGATCCCGGACGACGTCGTCGACTGCGCGAACTCGGGGACGACGATGCGGCTCGTCACCGGCTGTGCCGCGCTCGGCGACGGGCTCACGGTGCTAACGGGCGACGACTCGCTCCGGTCGCGCCCGCATGGCCCGCTGCTCGACGCCATCGCTCAACTGAACGGCCGCGCGGAGAGTACGCGGTCGAACGGGCAGGCACCGCTCGTCGTCGGCGGTCACGTCGAGGGAGGGGGCGTCTCCATCCCTGGCGACGTCTCCTCGCAGTTCATCACGGCGCTCCTGATGGCCGGTGCGGTCACCGACGACGGGATCGAGATCGAGCTGGAGACCGAGCTGAAGTCCGCACCGTACGTCGACATCACGGTCGAACTGCTGGCCGAGTTCGGCGTCACGGTCGACCGCACCGACGAAGGGTTCGCCGTCGAGGGCGGTCAGTCGTACGACCCCGCCGACGGGACCTATCACGTCCCGGGCGACTTCTCTTCGATGTCGTACCTGCTCGCGGCGGGGGCCGTCGCCGGCGACGAGGGCGTCACGGTCCACGGTGCCCGCCCCAGCGCGCAGGGCGATTCGGCCATCGTCGACGTCCTCGAGCGGATGGGTGCGGCGATCGAGTGGGACCGCGACGGAGGCGTTATCGACGTCTCCCGATCCCCGCTCGCTGGCGTCGAAGTCGACGTCGGAGACACGCCGGACCTCCTCCCGACGATCGCCACCCTTGGTGCCGTCGCCGACGGCGACACCCACATCGTCAACTGCGAACACGTCCGGTACAAGGAGACCGACCGGGTGAGCGCGATGGCCGAGGAGCTGTCGAAGCTGGGCGCGTCGGTGACGGAGGAACACGACACACTGACCATCCACGGCGACGACACCGACCTCGTCGGCGCACGGGTCGACGGGCGTCACGACCACCGGATCGTGATGTCGCTCGCGGTCGCGGGGCTGGTCGCGACGGGGACGACGACAGTCGCCGGCGCAGAGCACGTCGACGTCTCCTTCCCGGGCTTCTTCGACGTCCTCGAGGGGCTGGGGGCGTCGGTCGAACGCCACCGGGAGTGAGATCCGACGGCCCCGGGCGGTCCGAGAACGGTTACGACCCGTGTCGTCTCCCTGCGGTCGACAGTCGGTGTGTGTCAGACCCCGGGGTCTCGACGGGAGTCGGGTTCCGGATCCGTCGGCCAACGGCCCGTACGACCCGCTTCGGTCCGTCGAGCGATGGCGTCGACCCACCAGATCTTGAGCGCCATCGCGACCACGCACGCTACGAGGGTCGTGGCCAGCTTCCGTCTCCACGCGGCCCAGAGCGCCAGTAGCGTCGCCGGGACGTTGAGCACGTTGAGCACGTTCGGGTAGCCTAGCCCCATCGTCCCCTTCTCGTCGCGGAGCCACTCGCGTTCGGCGAGGACGATCCGCGAGAGCCACGAGTCGGTGCTATCGGGCCGCGGAAACAACACGGGATTGACGACCACGAAGCCGACGACGGCGGCGAACAGTCGCCGGTCGCGGGTGTAGATCGCGTACAGCAGCGCGGGCATCGTGAGAAAGCGCGTGCCGGCGCTCCAGGGGCTGGCGTGGCGCTCCCAGAACGTGTCCGTCAGGCGGGTCCGGAGGGGGGCGGTCGGATCGGGGACCATACCACGATGATCGTCGGAACCCGCGAAGTAACTACTGGAACGGGCTGGGGTGGATCCACACTCGGGCCCGGCACCGGGTTCACGTCGGGACGCGTCGACCGACGGTCGGTCTCTGCAAACCGTCGGCTTCGACCGGAGGTGTACCGCGACCGGACGAGCGCGTCGCCGTTTTCGGCCGTGCGCGTGATCTGATCCCATGGACGTCGCATCCGAACACGGACGACGGACGGAACCGTTCGAGTCGGGCGTCTCCTGGCGGACCGGTGGCCTCGCGGGGTTCGTCGCCACGGTCGTGATGGGTCTCGTCATCGGCGTCATGGATCTGGCGACGCTCCGAGTGGCGATCGCCGGCCTGTACGGGTTCGAGGGGAGTCTCGTCGCCGGCTGGGTCGCCCACCTCGCCCACGGGACGCTGTTCGGCGTCGTCTTCGCGGGCGTCCTCGCCGACCCCGGTCTGTACCGCGTGAGCGAGTGGCTCTGGAAGACGGTCGTCGCGGGCGTGGTGTTCGGGCTCGTCCTCGCCGTCGCCGGCGCGGGCATCGTCCTGCCGATCTGGCTCGGCGCGGTCGGCGTCGACGTGGGGGCGTCGATCCCGTTCGTCACCGTCCCGAGCCTCCTGTGGCACACGTTGTACGGGGTCGTCCTCGGCGTCGGATTCCACGTTGGCGACGGCGGCTGAGGCGGTCGGCCGTGCCCACGACACCGTCCGAGCGCCGCGTCCACGACACCGGACGCCACCGAACGGAGACGACGGCCGCCGGTACAGTCTTGTCGCCCCGCACAGACGGACGGTCGTGACACCGAGCGAACGCGCTGCCTGGCTGGTCGAGCGACAGACCGAGGCGGGGTTCGTCACACCCGCGTACGGCGGTCGCTGTTTCGCGGGCCTCCCGGGGACGTGTTACGCCCTCCTCGGAGCCGACGTCGGACCGACGCTCCCGGCGTCGGTTGTCGACCGGCTGATCGGTGGCACACCCCCCGAGCGCGTCGTCGTGGTCGTCGTCGACGGCTTCGGCTGGGACCAGCTCACCCGCGAGCGAGGCCGACACAGCTCGCTGGATCGCCTCCTCGACGTCGGTCGACTCGAACCGCTCACGAGCACGTTCCCCTCGGAGACGGCGGCGGCGATGACGACGTTCCGCACCGCGGCGTACCCGCACGAACACGGTGTCGTCGGCTGGTTCCAGTACGTCGCGTCGCTCGAACGCGTGGTGTTACCGCTGCCCTTCACGACCGTCGACGGAACCCCGCTGTCGACGGTCGCGCCCGGGTTCGACCGCGCGACCCTGTTTCGCGGGAACGCCGCCGTCGAGCGTGCTCGGCCGGGTGTGACGACCGCGACGGTTCGACCGGCGGCCATCGGTGCCGACTACCCGTACGAGGGGCTCGACGGGTTCGCCCCGTCGCTCGCCGCGGCGGTCGACGCGGCCGGATCGTCGTCAGTCGTCACCGCGTACGTGCCACAGGTCGACGCCGTTGCTCACCGGGTCGGCACCCGCGCCGGCGACTACCACGAGACGGTCGGCGCCGTCTTCGACGCGATAGTCGAAACCGTCGACGACGTGGCCGACGATCGCACGCTGTTCCTCGTGACCGCCGATCACGGCCACGTCGACACCGACCCAACGACGAACGTCGACCTGCGGGACGACCGGTTCGACCGGCTCTGGGAGACGTTCCGACGGCGATCGGACGGGACGGTGGTGCCGCCGACCGGGAGTCCACGTCAGCTCCACCTGCACGTCCGCGACGGTGCGCGCGACGAGGCACGGACGGTGATCGACCGGCACCTCGACGCGCACGTGTTCGATCAGTCGGAGGCGATCGAGCACGAACTGTGGGGACCCGGCGACTCCGACGAGGCGTTCCGGTCGCGGCTCGGCGACCTGCTGGTCGTTCCCCGCGAACGGGGCGTCTGGTACGGCGACGACGAACTCGCCCAGATCGGCATGCACGGCGGGGCGACGCGCGCGGAGATGCTCGTCCCGCTCCTCGGGATCACCCCCTCGGGACGATCGGAGCCGCCCCACGAAACCTGAGCGGGCGCACGACCTCGCCGCCGAGCGCGGATTCTGCAAGCTCTAAATGCCCGCACCACTGACCGACGGGCATGAACGGGAACCGATTCGGTCGGCTCTTTCAGGTGACGACCTACGGCGAGTCTCACGGGCCGGCGATGGGCGTGACGGTGTCGGGCTGTCCCGCGGGGCTGGAACTCTCCGAGGAGGACGTCCAGCGCGAACTCGACCGGCGCAAGCCGGGACAGTCGATGATCACCACCTCCCGGGGCGAACCCGACGAGGTCGTCATCAACTCCGGCGTGCAGGACGGCTACACCACGGGGACGCCCATCGGGATGGTCATCCAGAACAAGGACGCCCGCTCGGGCAAGTACGAGCCGTACGTGACGGCACCACGACCGAGCCACGGCGACTTCACCTACTCGGCGAAGTTCGGGACGCGGAACTGGGGCGGCGGCGGCCGTTCCTCCGCACGAGAGACGGTCAACTGGGTCGCCGCGGGCGCCATCGCGGGGAAGATCCTCTCACAGCAAGGCATCCAGGTGAAGGCCCACGTCAACCAGATCGGCGACATCGAGGCTCCACCCGTCAGCTTCGAGGAGATGCTCGAACACACGGAGGAGAACGAGGTGCGGTGTGCACACCCCCCCACTGCGGAAAAGATGCGCGACCGCATCGACGAGTACCAACAGGAGGGCGACTCGATCGGCGGCTCCATCTACTTCGAGGCCCGCGGCGTCCCCCGGGGGCTCGGCGCACCCCGATTCGACTCGTTCCCCGCGCGGCTGGGACAGGCGATGTTCGCTATCCCCGCCACGACGGGTGTCGAGTACGGCCTCGGCCGCGAGGCACGCGAGTGGACCGGGCTCGACAGAAACGAGGACTGGGAGTTCGACGCCGACGGCGACCCCGCTCCGGAAGGGAACAGACACGGCGGGCTCCAGGGTGGCATCACGACGGGTCAGCCCATCTACGGCGAGGCGACGTGGCACGCGCCGACTTCCATCCCGAAGAAACAGAAGACGGTCGACTGGGAAACTGGAGAAGAAAAGGAGATCCAGGTCGTCGGGCGACACGACCCCGTCCTCCCCCCGCGGGCAGTGCCGGTCGTCGAGGCGATGCTCTCGCTCACGATCCTCGACTTCATGCTCCTGGGGGGGAGGATCAATCCCGACCGCCTCGACGGGGACGCCGGCGAGTACGACACGGAGTACCACCCCTCGTCGCCCGACAACCAGTAGGCGGCTGTCGCGGCCGTCTACTGGCTTCACTGTTCGAAGTTAGAACCGTCGATTCGGTCCTTTTCACCCCTCTCGATCATACAATATAAGGTCTATCATCATCTTTCCTTGTCAATGCATAGCAAAGTCTTTAATCGGTACCTCGCCAACAAGTCCGGTAGGGCCCACGGGGCCGTGACCACAACATGACTGACGACGAACTCATCTGGCGAATCGCAGGAGGATCCGGTGACGGGATCGCCTCGACGAGCCAGAACTTCGCGAAGGCCCTGATGCGGTCAGGGCTGCACGTATTCACACACCGACATTATCCGTCGCGCATCCGTGGTGGCCACACGTACACGGAGATCCGTGCCTCCGCGGATCCGGTCGAGTCGCGTGGCGACGGCTACAACTTCCTCCTCACGCTGGGCGACTCGTTCGCGCGGAACCCCTCGGAGGGCGCGTACTACGGCGACGAGGAGCAGAAGCCGCTGTACGAGAACCTCGACGAGCTTCGCGAGGGGGGCGTCATGGTCATCGACGAAGGGCTCGTCGACACCGACGCCGTCGAGGACTTCGACGAGCGGGTCGAGGAGAACGACTGGCACGTCTACGAGTTCGACCTGCGCTCGCTCGCCCGCGAGCACGGGCGCGAGGTCATGCGCAACACCGCCGGTGTCGGCGTGACCTGCGCGCTCGCCGGCATCGACCGGCAGTGGATCGTCGACCTGATGACCGACGCCATGCCCGAGAAGATCCTCGAGCCCAACCTCGCTATTCTCGACGAGGCGTACGAGATGGCGATGGAGCGCGAGCACACCCACGACATCTCCGTGCCCACGGGCGAACACGACGAGGAGCAGGTGCTCCTCTCCGGAAGTGACGCCATCGCCTACGGCGCGCTCGACGAGGGCTGTCGATTCATCGCCGGCTACCCCATGACGCCGTGGACCGAGGTGTTCACCATCATGTCGCAGAACCTCCCGAAGGTCGGCGGCATCTCCGAGCAGGTGGAGGACGAGATCGCCGCGGCCGCGCTCGCACTGGGGGCCTCCCACGCCGGCGTGAAGGCCATGTCCGGCTCTTCCGGCGGCGGGTTCGCGCTGATGTCCGAGCCGCTCGGTCTCGCCGAGATGACCGAGACGCCGGTCGTCCTCGTCGAGGCGATGCGCGCCGGCCCCTCCACGGGACTGCCGACGAAGCCAGAACAGGGCGACCTCGAACACGTCCTCTACACGTCGCAGGGCGACTCCAACCGCGTCGTCTTCGCCCCTGCGACGGTCTCGGAGGCGTACACCCAGACCCGCAAGGCGTTCGAACTCGCCTACGAGTACCAGATCCCCGCCATCGTCATCTACGACCAGAAGCTCGGTGGCGAGCTCGTGAACGTCCCCGCGAGCCACTTCGACGAGGCACCGAACCCGGATCTCGGGTCGGTGCTCACGGAGGCGGAACTCGCGGAGGCACCGCACGACGCCTCGGGCAAGTACAACCGCTTCCAGCACGACGTCGAGAAGGGGATCAGCCCGCGCTCGATCCCCGGGCAGAAGGGTGGTCGCTTCCTCGCGACCGGCAACGAACACATGCCCGCCGGCCACATCAGCGAGGACCCCGCGAACCGCGTCTTCCAGGTGGACCGCCGCATGGAGCGCGTCGAGAACATCCGGACGGACCTCGACGCCATGGACGAGAGCCACCAGACGCCGCACGGCCCGGAAGAGGCGGAGTACGGCATCCTGACGTGGGGGTCGAACCAGGGCACAGTCTTCGAGGCCGTCGACCGCCTCAACGACGCCGGCCACTCGGTGAAGGCGCTGTCGGTGTCGGACATGATGCCCTATCCGGTCGACGAGGTCGAGGCGTTCATCGAGAGCGTCGACGAGGTGCTCGTCGTGGAGATGAACGCCTCCGCGCAGTTCCGCGGGCTGACGCAGAAGGAGCTCGGGCGCTACGGCGAGAGGCTCTCCAGCCTCCTCAAGTACAACGGCAACCCCTTCGAGCCCGGCGAGATCGTCGACGGCTTCGTGACGACGATCGTCGAGAACGACACGCTCCCGGGGACCGAGACCAAGTTCGTCCCCGCCGCAGGTGATTAACATGAGTGTATTCAGCGCAATCGGTGAAGAGACGGAACACGACCAGAACGAGTTCACGCCCGGCCTCGAGCCACAGCCCACGTGGTGTCCCGGCTGTGGTGACTTCGGCGTCCTGAAGGCGCTGAAGGGTGCGGCCGCCGAACTGGGGCTGAGTCCCGACGAGATGCTCCTCTGTACGGGCATCGGCTGCTCGGGCAAGCTCAACAGCTACTTCGAGAGCTACGGCTTCCACACCATCCACGGCCGTTCGCTCCCGATCGCCCGTGCCGCGAAGCTGGCCAACCCCGGCCTCACGGTCATCGCCGCCGGCGGCGACGGCGACGGCTACGGCATCGGTGGGAACCACTTCATGCACTCGGCCCGCGAGAACCACGACATGACGTACATCGTGTTCAACAACGAGATCTTCGGGCTGACGAAGGGGCAGACGTCGCCCACCTCGCCCAAGGGCCACAAGTCGAAGACCCAACCCCACGGCTCCGCGAAAGAGCCGCTCCGGCCGCTGTCGCTGTCGCTCACCTCGGGCGCGTCGTACATCGCTCGTACTGCGGCAGTGAACCCGAACCAGGCGAAGGAGATCATCGTCGAGGCGATCGAACACGACGGCTTCTCGCACGTCGACTTCCTCACCCAGTGTCCGACCTGGAACAAGGACGCGCGGCAGTACGTCCCGTACATCGACATCCAGGACTCCGACGACTACGAGTTCGATCACACGGACCGCCGTGAGGCGTCGGAGATGATGGCCGAGACCGAGGACGCCCTCCACGAAGGGACGGTCCTCACCGGCCGGTACTACGTCGACGGCGACCGGCCCTCCTACGGGCAGGAGAAGCGCGCCATCGGCGAGATGCCCGAGGAACCCCTCGCGGAGCGGTACTTCGACGACGACTACGAGTGGGAGCGCTCGTACGACCTGTTCCTC
Organism: Salinigranum salinum; assembly: GCF_009176545.1. Taxonomy (GTDB): domain Archaea; phylum Halobacteriota; class Halobacteria; order Halobacteriales; family Haloferacaceae; genus Salinigranum; species Salinigranum salinum. The sequence goes on from NZ_VTOJ01000001.1 coordinate 2,247,053, forward strand.
GACAAACACCGCTGAGCCGGGTCACGGCTCCCCCCTGTCTCGTTCGGTTTCGGTCCTCAGAACCCGACCCAACACGGTTGATCGACGGCGGACGTCGTCGCGAAGATCCACGAGGAGCGCGTCGAACCGCGAGACGTCCCCCGAGGGGTTCCCCGTGGTCTGTGACGCGTCGTGGAGCCCGTTTTTCGATTCGCAACATATTTTTTCCGTGCCGGAAAACGAAGATACATGGACGCGACCTCTACGGCGGCGCGGGTTCTCCAGGCACTCGAGGAGGACGCACAGGCGTCCTACGCCGACATCGCCGAACGCGCGGGCGTCTCGAAGCCGACCGTGCGAAAGTACATCCAGCAGCTGGAGGACGACGGCGTCATCGTCGGCTACTCAGCCGACGTCGACCCGAAGAAGCTCTCGGGACAGTCGATCGCCCTGGTGGGGATCGACGTCGCCTCCGAGCGGTACGTGGAGGCGACGCGCGCCCTGACCGAACTCGACGCCGTCGAGTCGCTGTACACCTCCTCGGGCGATCACATGCTGATGGCCGAGGTCCGCGCCCCCGACGGCAACGCGCTCGGCGAGGTCATCGCCCAGGAGATCCTCGCGATCGACGGGGTCACCGCCGCCCACCCCTCGTTCCTCCAGGAGCGCCTGAAGTAACGTCGTCGACCACACCCCGTCGCCGTCTCCTCGTTCCGCCCGTCGCGCACGCCCGTTCACTTTCGCCTCGCTTTGGGAACGCTCAGTAGCCTCCGCCCCCGACTACACGCCGATGCCGGACCGGGACACTCCATTCGTCGCCGCGGATCGGCCCGACGACGCGACCGACGCGCGCGTCGTGCTCCACGTCGACATGGACTGTTTCTACGCCTCCTGCGAGCGGCGACGACAGCCGGAACTCGCGGGCGAACCGGTCGTCGTCGGGATGGGGTTCGAGGCCGGCGAGACCCAGGGTGCGGTGGCGACCGCCAGCTACGAGGCGCGGGCGTACGGCGTCGAGAGCGCCCAGCCCATCTCGCAGGCGCTGGAGGCACTCCCCCGCGTCGAGGAGGGCGGCGACGGTCACTACCTCCCGGTCGACCTCGACTACTACCGCGCCGTCGCCGAGGAGGTCAAGGCGGTGCTCCACGACTGCGCCGACGTCGTCCGCGAAGTGAGCATCGACGAGGCGTACCTCGACGTCTCGGACAGGACGTCGTGGGCGCGCGTCGACGGCGACACGGAACGGACGCTCGCTGAGGGGTACGCGCGGTACGTCAAACAGCGCATCGCCCGCGAGGTCGGCGTCCCCGCGAGCGTCGGCGTCGCGCCGAACATGGCGACAGCGAAGGTCGCCTCCGACCACGACAAGCCGGACGGCCTCGTCGTGGTCTCACCGAGTCGGGTCGACGAGTTCCTCGCCCCCCTGTCCGTCGATGCCATCCACGGCGTTGGTCCGGTCACGGCGCGCGAACTCCGGGGACTGGGAATCGAGACCGCTGGCGACCTCGGTGCGGCGGATCCGACGGTCCTGCGCGAGCGGTTCGGCGAGCGCGGCGTGGCGCTGCATCGCCGGGCGCGCGGCGACGACGACCGGATCGTCGAACCGACGGGGCGGCCCAAGAGCCTCTCGCGGGAGTCGGCGTTCGCCGAGGCCACCGACGACGCAGAGCGCGTCCGCGAGAAGGTCCGCGCCCTCGCTGGCGACGTCGCCGCCCGCGCGACCGACCGGGGGGCGACCTACCGCACCATCGGCGTGAAGGTGGTCAACCCGCCGTTCGACGTCAACACGCGCGAGCGGTCGCTCTCGGGGCCGGTCGACGACCCCGACCTCGTCGAGCGCGTGGCGCTCGAACTCCTCGCGGAGTTCGCGGGCGACCGGATCCGAAAGGTCGGGGTCCGCGTGTCGAACCTCACGTTCGGCGGCGGCGAGCAGGCGCGACTCGACGGCTACGAAAGCGCCGAACCGGAGCGTCGGGCGACCGGTGGAGACGACGCGACGGTGCCTCACAGCCGGCAGCCCGAAGAGGAGCAGGCCTCACTGTCGGAGTTCCAGGGCGAGCACCGGTGAGGTCGCCGACGCGGGAGTCAGGACACGAAACGTGGAGTGCTGACTATCGACGTACTGCGTAGACACACTGTTCACCAAGGCGAAAGAACAGTTTTGTTGGCAATATGATACATACTTATACTATCACGTAGTAGTGTTGTCATGAGTGGGCGAGATCCACGGAGACGGCGAACGGCCGAGACGATCGGGGACCTGCACGGGATCGGCGACGCACGCGAACGAGCGCTCCGGGAGGTCGGCGTCGAGTCGCTGGACGACGTCCGGACGGCCGACATCGAGACACTGACAGCGGTCGAGGGGATCAGCCGCTCGATGGCCCATCGGATGCGCGAGGAGGCCGGCGCCGTGACACCGACCGAACGGACCAGAGCGGCGTCGACCGCGACACCGGAGGAGTGGCGCGTGACCGACACGGCCGCGCGGTTCCTCAGCGATCGGACGGGCCTCGCCCGCGAGGAACTCAGGGAGGGGGTGGGTCTCGACCTCAGCGAACGACTCCGCAACTTCCTCGATCCGTCGCACCTCCAGTTCAGAAGGCTGTGCGGGCGGGTGGTCAAACGCGACTCGTCTGGCACACTCCGACCAGTCCCGAACGCGACAGTCACCGTCGAAGACACCGACTGCTCGTTCCTCGGGCACTTCCCCGATCCGTACCCGTGGGGGTGGCTCTTTCCGTTCAACTGTCACCGGGAGACCGTCGCCGAGGTGAAGACCGACGAGTGTGGACGGTTCTGTGTCTTCGTCCCGCGGTGGGATATCGACCGCGTTCTCCGGTTCCGCCGCGAGCGCGTCTGTTTAGACGATCTGTTCGTCCCCCGTATCCGTGACCTGTTCGAGCGGCTCCCGCACGTTCCCGACCCGATCCCCGATCCCCCCATCGGACCCGGTCCTGACCCGTTCCGGAACCCGTTCGAAGCGCAACGCGCGCTCAGGGCGATCGGGGGCATCGTCGAACCGTTACCCATCGCGCGGCTCGAGGAGGCAGTGACCGCGACCCGATTCGCGGAGTCGACCGCCGAGGTCGACGAAGTGCTCGACGCGCCGGCGTTCCCGCGGACGGCGGTGAAACCGCCCCTGCCACCGGAGATCGTCGAGGGGGGCTTCGAGGAAATAGACGAGGTCACGGAGCTGTTGATGGAGCGGGTGGAGGTGCCAAGCCGACACCTCGAAGAGCTGGCGTTCACGCGGTACCTGGGGCCGATCTTCCCCTGCCGGGAGATCGTCGTCCCCGAGTGGACGACGTTCCTTGACGTCCCGGACATCACCTTCCGCGTCACCCAGGACGTGGACGGCGACGGCGACGAGGAGGTCATCTACGACGAGGGATTCTTCGAGGTCCGCTGGGACGCGGACGATCTCTCCGACGTGACTCTCGAGGCCGACGGCAACGCCATCGCTGTCGACGGCTGCGGACTTCCCCCGATCCCCGAGGAGGACTGCGAGACGCCGGAGTTCCTCGTCGTCGGTCGGATGCCGCTCGAACCCGACTACCACGACGCGACGAGCGGGTACGCGCTTCGGGTGAACCGACCCCGGCCGAACGGACTCCCGGACGGTTCACAGGCACCCGAGGGCGAGGCACCGTACGCGCGGACGCTCCAGCTCTCGGGCTGTGTCCGGACCGAGGAGAACGCCCGCTACTACCGGGTCCGCTACGCGTACGAGGGGGACGACCCCGTCTCGTTCGCGAACGTGTCGTGGACGGCGGCCGTCATGGGCGGTGGGACCCCGATTCGGGTCCAGCCGGTCGACGGAGAGTGGTACGACATCGACGTCCTCGACACGCTCGTCGACCGAAACTGGCTGTTCAACTGGAACACGCGGCGGTACGACGACGGGCGCTACACGCTGTACCTCGACGTGGCCGACGCGGATATGAACGTTCTCGAGACGAGCGCACCGATGTCGTTCGTGATCGACAACAAGGGGCCGACCGTCGCGCTGGGACTTATCGAGTGGGCCGAGGGCGGCGACAGTCCCCCCCCGCACCCGTCGGGGGCCTGGACGACCATCGTCGAACCGGGTGCGGCGGCGACAACCTGTCCGAAGATCCCTCGGTCCGGGGAGCAGAACGTGTGGATTCGCGTGTCGTACACGGCCTCGGCTGCGCACCTGCGCGACGTGTCGCTGGGCGCCACGGGCTGCAGTAGTTCGGCACAGCCCGCGAGGGATTCCGCGGCGGATCCACTGGACTACGGTGTCTGGCACCGGTACCCGGCCGAAAACACGTACGGAGCGACCGGCCACTTCGTCGTCGAACCCAGCGATACGTCCGGATCCTACTCGGTGGTGCTCTCGGCACGGACTCGAGCGTTCAGCCCGGCCGGCGCCAGCGGCCCGGCCGCGGACTGGTACATCAACTCGGCACCCATCGGAGTCCGCGTCCCCGAAGGCATCTGTGTCATCGACTCCTCGTCCGAGGACGAGAGCTGACACCGTCTGCCGTCGGGTCGCCGTCGTCGCGTCAGTCGCTCGTCTGACGTACACCTTTGTGCGCGGCCAGCGACCGTCTCACAAGAGTGTATGACCGACACGGAGACCATCACAGTCGCTGACGTGAGCGCCGGCCCTGGGGGGGATGGAACCGATCCGGGGACGACCGTCTCACTGCCAGCCGTCGAGATCCTCACCGGCAGAGGGTTCATCACGGGCAAGTCCGGATCGGGCAAGTCGAACACCGCGTCGGTCGTCGTGGAGAAGTTGCTCTCGGCGAACTTCCCGGTGCTCGTCGTCGACACGGACGGCGAGTACTACGGGCTGAAAGAACAGTTCGAGATCCTCCACGTCGGCGCGGACGAGGAGTGCGACATCCAGGTCAACCCCGAACACGCCGAGAAGATCGCCTCGCTCGCCCTCGAACAGAACGTGCCGATCATCCTCGACGTCTCGGGCTACCTCGACGAGGGCGAGGCCAAGTCGCTGCTGCTACAGACGACGCGACACCTCTTCGCCAAGGAGAAGAAGCTGAAGAAGCCGTTCCTGATGCTCGTCGAGGAATGCCACGAGTACATCCCCGAGGGGGGCGGGATGGACGAGACCGGCAAGATGCTCATCAAGGTGGGCAAGCGCGGCCGCAAACACGGCCTCGGCATCGTCGGCATCTCCCAGCGCCCGGCGGACGTGAAGAAGGACTTCATCACACAGTGTGACTGGCTCGTCTGGCACCGCCTCACGTGGCGCAACGACACCAAGGTCGTGAACCGCATCCTCGGCAAGGAGTACTCCGACGCCATCGAGGACATGGGCGACGGCGAGGGCTTTCTCGTCACCGACTGGGCGGAGGAGGTCAAGCGGGTGCAGTTCCGGCGCAAGACGACGTTCGACGCGGGGGCGACGCCCGGACTCGACGACTTCGAGCGACCCGACCTCAAATCCGTCAGCGGTGACCTCGTCGACGAACTCCGGTCGATCAGCGACGAGAAGGAGCGCCGCGAGTCCGAACTCGCGGACCTCCGGCAGGAACTCGAGAAGAAGGAACACCGCATCGCGGAGCTCGAAGAGGAGCTGGCGGAGGCCCGGGACCTGCGGCGCTTCGCCGACCAGATGGCGCAGGCGATGTTCCAGAAGGCCGAAGCGCCGTACCGAGGTGGGAAGGGGCGCAACCTCTCGCGTCCCGACGAGCGTCAACGGGCGCTCCGCGAGTACGAGGAGGGAACCGCGCCGGACGGCGAACCGAAGGCCGCTGCGGAGGCGGCCGCCGAGCGTGCTCGTGTCGACTCCGGCGTCCGGGCCGACTCCGACGTCCCGACCGAAGCCGAAACCGGGACTGTGACCGAAACCGAGGCTGCGGCGTTCGAGGCCGCCCTCGAGGCGGCAGACGAGGAGGCGGCGGTCAACGCCGCTGCCAGCGCCGATCCGGACGTCGACGTGCCGTTCCCGCTGGCGACGGACCCCGAGATGACCGCCCCGGATGAGACGTCGACAGACGAACAGGCGGCAGACGAAGGGACGACAGACGATCCGTCGGAGGCCACCGGCCGGTCGATCGCGATGGTGTTCGGCGAGTCGAAGAGCGACCCGTCAGCCCGCGACTCGTCGTCGACACCGCCCCTCCCGGACGGAGCAGTCGGTGACGTCGCCGAGATCCTCCGCGAACGGATCGAGGCGTTCGACGGTGTAACGCGCCGGATGCTGGGAGAGTATCACGCGCGAGGCATCGCGGATCCGGTGACGGCACAGGTCGCCGCGGGCGGTCCCGAGGACCACAAGGTCGCCTACGCACGGAACCGCACGCTCAGGAAAGCCGGGTTCATCCGTCACGCCGGGCGTGGCAAGTACGCCTACGCGCTCCCCGACCACGTCCGAACCGAGTACGCCCACAGACTCCACCCCGACGCGTTCGACGAGGCGGTCGCAGCGGTGGAGACCGCGTTCGTCCTCGATTCGAGATACGAGACGGACGGGGTCGAAGCGAGCGACGGTGTCGAGAGCGCCGACACTGCCGAAGCCGCGAGCGGACAGGACGACTGAGCTCCGGTCTCGAGCGTGTGTCGGCCCCTCCTACGACCGGTCCGGCGGTGTACTCGCTGTGGGCCGAGAGGCGACGTACCGAGATCCGACGACCGACCGGGACGAGAGACAGCCGAAGCCAGGTCGGCCACGGGGAGCGAACGTAACCAGTTGCGACCGGAGACGGACTGCTACAGTCCCGCGACGAGGTCTTCCAGCGCCGCCCGCGGATCGTCGGCCTTGGCGACGCCCGACGCGAGGAGGATCCCAGTCGCGCCGAGATCCCGTGCGGCGAGCACGTCGTCTCCGGTCGAGACGCCCGCACCGCAGTAGACGTCGACGTGATCGTCGACGGCCCCCGCGGCGTCGACGGCGTCGACGACGATGTCGGGATCGGCGGTCGACACCGAGACGTCGCCACCGATGAGTTCGGGCGGTTCGACGGCCACGGAGTCGGGGCCGAGCGCCGCGACGGCACCGATCTGTTCGGGGTTGTTCCCGCAGACACACGTCTCGAGCCCCGCGCGGTCGGCGGCCGCCAGCGAGGCGTCGATGTCGGCGAGCCGGAGGCGGTTCTCGGAGTGGTTCAGGAGTGTGCCGACCGCACCGGCCTCGGCGACGGCCTCGGCGAGCGTGCTGCCGGTGTGAGAGCCGTGTCCGTTCGGCGAGACGTGCTGTGCCCACGTTTCGACGCCCGTCTCGGCGACACGTTCGATGTGTGCGGCCTGCGGCGAGACCGCGATTCGGACGCCGGAGCTGTCGGCGACGTCACGGGCGGCTTCGGCGACTGCGACGGGGTCACAGGGGTACGCCTTGAGGTTGACCAGGATGAACATGCGGATGAGTGTTCACTCTCCGACGGATAAATAGCTTCACCCCGCGGCCGTGGCGGAGCGATGGTACTCAGAGGGCTGACAGCCGGTACGGACTCCGGAGCGCGGCGACGTACCGGACAGCTGCTGCCCGCCGCGCGTCGGTCGCTACGTCGCGATCACGAACCACGGTGGCGTCGGTTTCCCATATGAAACTTCGTGGGCGCACGAGGAGTCACCGGGGGTCGTCGGTGGTCGATCCGCGTGAGCCGTTAGGAGTCGTGCGTCAGTCCTTTCGCTTGACGACGTCGCCGAGAGTCGTCGTCGTCGACGACCCCGAGGACCACTCGCTCTCGTCGTCGTCGCTGCCCGACCCCTCGACGAGCGAGATGCCGAGCTCCCGTTCGAGTTTCTTGCGCACGTCGTCGCTCGGGAGGACGTCGCCGCGTTCGATCTTCCGGATGAGGCTCGTCTTCTCGTTGAGTTCGCCGGCGAGGTCCTGCTGGCTCTGTCCGCGACTCTCGCGGGCCTCGCGGACACGCTGGTCGTAGTCGGTCGCGATCTCGTCCATCGTGTCGAACATATCGCGGCGGCGGCGGGTCGACGACGAGGACGACGAGGACGACGAGGACGAGGACGAAGACGACGCCTTCCCCGACGACGACGAGGTCGAGTACTTGCTGGACGAACTCGACGACGACTCAGTGCGGACCTCGGTGCCGAAGTCCTTGCAGTCGTCGCAGAGGTCCAGTTCGGCACCTTCGACCTTGACCGTGGTGAGCGACGACTTCGAGGCGCCGCACATCTCGCACTGGGGCATACCCCCACTAGCAGAGCATGGTGTATAAAAGGTGCGCCAGCACTCACCCGGGCATCGCCGTGAACTCTCCCGTGGACGCGATCCGCGGTAGTCGTCCGGAGGCCGGATAGAAACCGGGAGGACCGCGATGCGCGGTCAGATCGAGCGGGGTCACGTCCGACTGGGTCGCCGCGCGTCAGGCCAGATCCGACCACGCACCCCAGAACCGCTGGAGCGCCGTGAGGTGGCCGACGACGGCGAAGAGGACGAGCAGGAGGCCGACGACCGACAGCCCGGCCACGATCGTCCCTGGGACGGCCGCCGCGACGACCGCCGCGAGGCCCACGAGCGCGAGCCGGTCCGCCCGGCCGACCAGCCCGCCGTACGCTCGGCCGAGACCGACGGCCTGAATCTGCGTTCCCAGATAGGAGGTCATCACGACGCCGGTGACGGCGGCGAAGCCGAGACCGTAGCGGTCGATACCCGCGGCGAGACCGGCGATGATGACGATGTCGGCGTAGCGGTCGAGCACGTGGTCGAGGAAGTCGCCAGCGTCGCTGGCGACCTCCTGTTCCCGGGCGAGTGCCCCGTCGACGAGGTCGAGCCACCCGTTCAGGAAGACACAGACGGCGCCGAGGAGGTACGCGACCGACGAGGCGAGGACGAATGCCCCGCCCGCGACGAGGGCGACGGCGAACGCGATGACGCTCACGCCGTTCGGCGTCAGTCCGACGGCGTCGGCGGCGCTGACGAACGGCCCCAGCGCACGGTCGGCGACCGGCCGAAGCCTGTCGAGCGTCATGGGTGGAGGTAGTCCGTGAAGTCCACCTCGCCGGCCGACGGGTCACGCTCGCCCGTGACGACCCGTTCGATCTCGGTGGCGACCTCGCCGGGGGAGCGGTCGGTCGTGTCGATCTCGTAGACGCGCTCCGCGCCGTGCTCGACCGCCTCGGAGAGGATCACGTCGAGCGCCTCGCTCTCGGCGTTCTCGGCCGCCTTCGCCTCGCTCAGGCCACGTTCGCGCAGCCGCGACTCGAGGACGTCGGGCCGACACCGTAACACGATCACGCGGTCGGCGTCGAGGAGGTGTGCGAGGTGCGATTCGAGGACGACCGTGTCGGCGTCGCTCCCGTCGTTTTCGTCCTCGTCTTCGGCTTCCGCCCGTGGTGTGTCCACGTGGTCGTCGACCCACGCCGCGAGCGCGTCGACGTCGACGACGAGGGAGTCGCGGTCGGCGTCGCGTTCGGTCCACAGCCCCTCGCGCTCGACCACCTCGTTCAGGTGGACGACCTCGTACGTGCCGGGGAGACGGTCGGCCGCGGTCGTCTTTCCCGTCCCAGGGGTCCCGGTCAGGACGACCCTCACGCCTCAGCCACCTCGCGGGTGACGCGGTTGAGCACCTCGACGGCGCGCTCGGTCCCCTCGCGCGTCCCCGTGGAGACGCGGATGCACGCCGGCAGCCCGAACGAGGAGCAGTCGCGGACGATGACGCCCGCTCGCTGGCTGGCGTCGGCCACTGCCGACGCGTCGCCGACGTCGCAGAGCACGAAGTTGCCCGCGCTCTCCCAGGTGTGGGCGTCGAGTCGCTCCTGCAGGTAGTCGCGGGCCCATCGCGCAGTCTCGACCGTCTTCTCGAGGTGGCCGTCGTCGGTGAGCGCCGCCGTCGCCGCCCGGCAGGCGAGTTCGTTCGCCGCGAACGGCGTGTTGACGCGGGCGTAGACGTCGGCCCACTCGGACGGAACGAGTGCGTAACCGATCCGGAGCCCCGCGAGCCCGTACGCCTTCGAGAACGTCCGGGTGACGGCGAGGTTGTCGAACGCGTTGAGGAGCGTCGCGGCGCTCTCTCGCGTGGAGTACTCGCCGTAGGCCTCGTCGGCCACGACGAGGGTGTGGTCGTCGACTCGGTCGAGCAGGGCGATCAGTTCCTCGTGCGGCATCTCGCTGCCGGTCGGGTTGTGCGGCGTCGTGACGTAGACGATCCGCTCGCCGTCGTACGCGTCGATCACTCTGTCGGCGGTCTGGGCGAAGTCGTCGGCCTTCGAGAGCGGATAGGAGGCGACGGTGCCGTGGTGGTACCGCGCGGTCATCCCGTAGTAGGAGAAGCCGGGGTCGGGGACGAGGACGCGGTCACCGGGTTCGAGCACGGCGCGCGAGAGGTAGTCGAGCGACCCGTCGGCCCCCGCGGAGACCCACACCTGTCCGGGAGTCAGGTCCCACTCGGTCGCCAGTCGGTCCGTCAGGTCTGTGTGCGACGCCTTGGGGTAGACGTGGACCCGCGAGGCGTACTCGTGGAGCACGTCGACGGCGGCGGGGCTCGGTCCGTGGGGGTTCTCGTTCGAGGAGAGCTTCGTCAAGGATTCGGGGTCCATCCCGAGGTCGCGGGCGACCTCCTCGACGCCCCGTCCGGGGACGTACGGTGTGTGCGCGGAGAGGTCCCGTGGCTGCATGGTCGAACGATACGGTGCCCGGTTGATAAGGGTGGTTGTACGGGGCTGTGACCGGTGCTCGCGCCCACGGAGGGCGATCGGTCTCCCGCCGAGGCGGGGTGACGACCGACGACGAGATCCGGACGTCGCCGACGCGGCGATCTCCGTCCCTGAATATCCACCGCCACGGATTAAGCACTCCCCCGAATAACGCTGTACGTGCCGGCCGGCAGCACGGGGGAAGCTTGGGGGAAACGAGTGCCGATACCCGACGCAGCCGTCGCCGACACGCAGGGGATGCCCGCGTCGTCTCAGGGGTGACTCACCCTGACGCGACGTGCCCGCCCTCCACACTACAGGTCGGATGGGGTATATAAATTCACGCCGAGAGTCGAAACCGAGTATCCCATCACATCGAGAATCGGAACTCATTATAGGTTCACGCCGAGGACTGAAACCGTTCGGTGGCGTACTCCGACCCGACCCCGGCTGCAACCCGGACGGGCGACGACAGTGCGGTCACCCTCCGACGCCCCGCGGCGCGGTCACACCCCATGATCGTAGAATTCGACATCGACTCCGACGTCCTCTCGCACGCGCTCCAGCACGCCCCGGAGATGTCCGTCGTCGTCGACCAGCTCGACGCGTCCGACGCGGTGCCGCTCCGGAACCTCTTCTGGGCGACCGGCGGGGCGTTCGAGACGTTCGAGGACGCCCTCGCCGAGGACCCGACGATCACCGCGTTCGAGTGTATCGCCGAAGAGGGTGACGCACGGCTCTACCGGGTCCAGTACACCGACGACGTCCCCGAGGTCGCCGCCTACCGTGCGTCGGTCGCACTCGACGGCGTCGTCCTCCGCGCGGAGAACGACGGCAGCGGCTGGCTCGTCAGGATGCGCTTCCCGGACCGCGAATCCATCGCCGCGTTCTGTGAACGCTGCTGGGAGTCCGGCTTCGACCTGCGTATCCGGGCCGTGTACGACCAGCGGAACGAGGCGCCCGAGAAACGGTACGGGCTCACCCAGGCGCAGTACGAGACGCTCCTCACGGCGCTCGAACACGACTACTTCTCTATCCCACGCGGCGCCTCGCTGCGGGACGTCGCCGACGAACTCGGTGTCTCGAGCCAGGCCGCCTCCGAACGACTCCGGCGAGGGATGAAGACGCTCGTCCGCGCGACGCTGGCCGATCCGGAGGAGTACAGCGACGCCGAGGCGGCGGCCGAGGCGAACGCCGATCAGTGAGTGGGTGAGCGGCGTGACCGACGGGACGGCGTGGACGACCGACTGACCGGTCGACGGGAGGACGTGGACGACTACCGCGACGAGATCCACGACGACCGGTCGTCGACGACGGCTCGGCGACGTGCCAGCAGTTCCGAACGTTCCGGAGTCGGCACCCGCCTCAGAGGTCGGCGTCGATCCGATCGGCCGCACGGAGCGCGAGCGCCGCGATCGTGAGCGTCGGGTTCATCGCGCCGCCCGTGGGGAAGACGCTCGACCCGACGAGCCAGAGGTTCGCGAGGTCGTGCGTTCTGAGCCCCGAATCGACGACGCTCTCGTCGGGGTCGGTTCCCATTCGCGTCGTCCCCATCTGGTGGAACGCCGGTCCGGTGTTCTCCGGACCGACGCGCCACTCGATCGTCGCGCCCAGTTCGTCGAGTACCGATCTCTGGACCCGGTTCGCTCGCCGCAGGGCCGCCCTCGTCGACTCGTCGAGCGACCACTGCACGTCCGGGACCGGGTTGCCGTGGTCGTCCGTTCGAGCGGGATCGAGCGTCACGCGGTTCTCCCGCCGCGGGAACTGTTCGACGAGCGCCCCCATCCCGACGTGGGTGCCGTACGCGTCGGCGACCGCGGCCTGCAGGTCGTCGCCCCACGTGCCCGCGGAGAGCGCCACACCCACCGGCGTCGGTCCGGCGTAGTTGAGGAACTCCAGTTTGACCCCGTTGATCGGCTCCGTGTCGTCGTAGAACTGGTGTGACTCGCTGGTGTTGAAGCCGACGTGGTGTTGCCGGGTGTCGGCGTCGAGCCGTCCGCCCATCCCCGCGAAGAGGTGGTCCATGAAGTACCGTCCTACCGCCCCGGAGGAGTTCGCCAGGCCGTCGGGATACGCGGGAGAACGCGACAGCAGGAGCAGGCGCGGGGTCTCGACGCCCCCGGCGGCGACGACGAATCGGCGAGCCGTCTGTTCGTGTTCGGTCCCGTCGGGTGTGGCGTACACCGCCGCCTCGATCCGGTCGCCCGCCCGGTCGTGGACCAGCCGCTGGACCGGGGCACGGTCGATCACGCGCGCTCCCGCCTCGACCGCCCGCGAGACGTGCGTCTCCGCGGTGTACTTCGCGCCCGAGGGACAGACCGGCTTGCAGGTGCCGAAGCCGACGCAGGCACCCCGACCGTCGTACGGTTCGGAGTTGCGCGCGTTCGGCACGGAGTGCATGTCGATCCCCAGTCGCTCGCAGGCCGGCGCGAACAGCGAGTCCGAGTACGACGGGGGGAACGCCGGGAGCGGAAACGGCTCCTCCCGAGGTGGGGCGTACGGGTTGTCGAGGGCCCCGGCGACGCCCAGTTCACGCTCCGCGTCGAGGTAGTCGGGGCGGAGTTCCTCGTACGAGAGCGGCCAGTCGACGCCGACGCCGTGTCTCGTGCGGAGCTCGAAGTCGCGCTCGTGGAGCCGCATCACCATCCCGTGCCAGTGGAGCGACGAGCCGCCGACACCCTTGACGCGCGCGGCGTTCAGGGGGTAGTGTCGTCGTCCCGACGACGTGTAGGCGTCGCGCGGGCCGCCCATCTCCCACGGGTTCGCCATGTCGGGCCGGAGGTGCGTCTCCATCCGTCCCCGGCGGTCGCCCGCGTCACCGTCGAACCGCGGCCCCGCCTCCAGGATCACGACGTCGTGGCCCGCCTCGGCCAGTCGACACGCGACGAGTGCTCCCGCCGGGCCGGAGCCGACCACACAGACGTCCGTCCGCGGCGAGGGGGTGCGGTCGCGGTCGTCACCGGACGGGTCAGCCATCGTCGAGCGCCTCCGGACCGCGCCGGTACGAGCCGATCCCGCCGGGGTAGCCCACGGGGTTCTCCGTGCCGATGAGCTCTCCTCCCGTTGGAGACGTGTACAGCGCGTACAGCAGGTCGTTCACGACGAAGAAGCGCAGGCGGGCCGAGATGGCACCCCCGGGATCGGGGTCGGCCACGTCCACGCCGAGGTCGCGCAGGAGTCGATCACGCGTCTCGGGGGCGAGCGAGGCGAACGCCTCGCCGTGCCAGTCGCGGGCGATCGCGTCCAGTTCGGCAGCCGCCGCTGCCACGCCGGCGCGGTGGTCGGGGTCGCTTCGGATCCGTCCCCGGACGTACGTCTCGACGAACCGCTCGTGTCCCTCGACCGCCGACGGGTAGAGCACCTCCGCGGCCGCGACGAGCACGCCGAGTGCGTCCTCGTCGACGCGCTGACGTCCGTCGGAGCGCCCCACGTCTCCGTCGCGGTCGTCGTCGTCACCGTCGTCGGCGACCGGCGGTCCGTGCGTCGCGAGTTCGCCGAGCGCCGCCCCGCCGCCGACGCTCACTCCGACGCCCGCGAGGACGGCGAGCGCGTCGCGTCGCGACAGTCTCATCGCCCCGATTTTGGTTAGCCTAAACTTATGGGTTGCCATCTCCGGTGGCACCGTCCCCCGGAGTCTCTCCGACCGGAGACGCCACCAGACGTATGTGGCGGCGGTCTCGAACGGGTGGCATGGGAGAGACGCACAGGGACCGGGCGGAGCGGGTGGTGGAATCGCTCGGGCTCGGACTCGGCGACGACGGCTTTCCGGACGTCGCGGTCGGACGCCGACTCGCGTACGCGACGGTGCCCGACTGGATCGACACGAGCACGCCCGGTTCGACACTCGAATCCGAGCGGACGAGCGGGCTGGACGGCGCTCGCGGCGTGGTGTACGAACTCCCGACGTTCGGCCTGCGCGTGCTCGTGTTCGAGGCCGGCGTGGTCGTCTGCCCGGACGCGTCGGACCGCGACGTGGCGGGGGCGGCGCTCACGGCGACGGTGACGAAGCTCGCCGGGACGCCGGTCGACCCCGCCGCCCTCGGGCTGCGGACCGTCTCGCTGTCCGCGGGACCGGACGGCACGTGGTCGCCGACGGCGGTCGAAGACGTGACCGGAACCCCCCTGCAGGAGGTCGAGCCCGACGACGGGGACGACGCCGAACGCGACCGCCCCGACGTCGGGACGGGCGTCGGCGTGACTCCGGGACCGTGTTCGGCGTGTGGGCGCGTCCCCGACGGCTGGGAGCAGTACTGCCCGCGGTGTGGGACGGATCTCAAGCCCGAACAGTGCGCGTCGTGCGGGGCGTCGCTCGCCCGCTGGATGCTCTACTGCCCGTCGTGTGGCGTCGACGTGACCGGATCGCTCTGATCGGGCGTCGCCGCCGCGACCGCCCTTCCCTGGTCGGCGTCCGGCGGCGACCCCATCCTGCCGACGCGGTATCATTTATACTCCTCGTGGCACAACTCCCGAACGCACATGGAACTCACCTGGCACGGACACTCCTGCTGGCACGTACAGGTCGACGACACCTCGCTGCTCATCGACCCGTTCTTCGACAACCCTCACACCTCGCTGGAGCCGGCCGAGGTCGACACGCCGGACTACCTGCTTCTGACACACGGCCACGCCGACCACATCGCCCACGCGGGCGAGTTCTCCGGGGCGACCGTCGTCGGAACGCCCGAACTCACGGGGTACGTGAGCGAGGAGATGGGGTTCGACGAGAGTATCGGGATGAACATCGGCGGCACCGTCGAGTGCGGCGACGCGTACGTGACGATGCACCGCGCGGACCACACCAACGGCATCATGACCGGCTACGAGTACGACGCCGGGATGCCCGCCGGCTACGTGATCTCGGACACCGTGCCGACGCAGGTGTCGGACGAGGAGTCGACGACGTTCTACCACGCGGGCGACACGGGTCTCATGACCGAGATGCGCGACGTGATCGGGCCGTATCTCGAACCCGACGCCGCCGCCCTCCCGGTGGGCGACCACTTCACCATGGGGCCGTGGCAGGCGGCCGTCGCCGTCGACTGGCTCGACGTCGACCACGCGTTCCCGATGCACTACGACACGTTCCCACCGATCGAGATCGACGTCGACGACTTCGTACGCGAGGTCGCCGGGACGGGCAGCGACGCCGAGGTTCACGTCCTCGCCGGCGACGAGACGTTCGAGCTCTGATCGGTCCGGCGACGACGAACGCTTCCGGACCGATAGTCGACCGTCCGAGGGCGAGGTCGTCCCCGGTTTCGGCGACCCGCCCGCATCCCGAGCCGGACAGCCAGCACGTTTTCGGCCGTCCGCGTCGAACCTCGACCGAGCATGGTGACCGTCTCGGCGACCACGCAGGTCGCAGTCTGCCCCGACCGCGCCTTCGCGTTCGTCGACACGCCGGCGAATCACGAACGGATCTCCCCGAGCATCGCGTCCGTCCACGACGTCGAGCCGCTCGACGGCGGCGGCCACCGCGCCGCGTACACCTACCGGATGGTCGGCGTCCCGCTCGGGGGCGAGATCGAAGTCGTGCGACACGATCCCCCTCGACGGCTGACGTTCGAGATCCGGGGCGGGATCGACGGCGAGATGGACTGGCAGTTCGAACCGAGCGAGGCGGGGACGCGCGTCACCTGCGAGGCGACGTTCGCGGTCCCCGGCGGCGCGCTCGGGTCTGTCGTCGAGCCGGTGATCCGTGCGTACAACCAGCGCGAACTCGACCGGACGCTGACGAACCTGGCGGCGGCGCTCGCGGAGTCGGAGCCGAGCTCGTAACACGACCGACCGCGGACGCCCCCGCCCGGTTCTCGGAGGCGATACTCGCGGCAGCGGCTTTTTACGATCACGCCAGCACTCATCGGTGAGTACGGCGACACCACGTGGTGTCTCTGTCGTGAGAGATGAAGCTCAGAACGAAGTTCGTCGTCGTGCTGTTCGTGGTCACGCTGGTCCTCAGCAGCGTCACCTACGGCGGGCTGGAGCTGTACAAGGGTGAGACGCTCGAACGGAACCAGGCGAGCGTCGACGAGTCGGCGCGGCTGGCGGCCGACCAGATCGACAGCGAGATCCGCGAACGTCGTGACTACGTCGGCTACGTGGCCTCACAGCCGGCGACCGCGGACTTCTCGCGGGGCGACGAGACGATCGGTGGCGTCGTCAACAACAGTCGGTTCTTCGCCGCACAGATCGTGGCGGCGAACGGGACGGTCGTCGCGTTCGGCGGACAGATCGACGAGACTGTTCGACGGGACGCCATCGGCTCCGACGTCTCCGACGAGGCGTACTTCGCGGAGGCGACGACGAGGAGTTCGTACGTCTCGGCCCCCGAGTCGGTTTCTTCGCGCGACCGATACCTGGTCGTCATCAGCGCCCCCATCCTCACCGAATCCGGACTCCACGGCGTATTCGCGGCCTCGATCTACGTCTCGACCGACACGCTACTCGACCCCGTCGCCACGCTCGACACGCGGACCCAGCGCGTGACCGTCACGGCCGGTGACACGGTCCTCTTCGATAGCGACGACCGGTTCGACCAGGTGCTCACCAGTACGGTCGCGGTCGAGGAGACCGGCTGGCAGCTCACCGTGGCGCGGGACCGTTCGCTGCTGAACGCACAGCTCCAGTCGCTCGCGGTCGCACAGGGGGTCGGGCTCCTCTTGGTGCTCGTGGCCGTGGTGGGGTTTTGGATGTGGGAGTACCGCATGAACCTCCGACAGACCGAGCGTCTCCTCGACGGCTTCTCCGCGCTGCTCGACGGCGACCACGGCCACTCGCTCGACATGGCGACGAGCGAGGAGTGGATGCAGATCGGCGAGGGGTTCAACGAACTCTCGGCGGGACTGGCCGCGCGGGAGGCGGCCGTCCACGAGCGCGAGGAGCGACTCGCGGTCCTGAACCGCATCCTCCGGCACAACCTCCGCAACGACATGAACGTCATCCTCGGCTACGCGGACGTCATCGCCGGTCGCGCCGAGCGCGAGGCAGTGGCTGCCGCCGCCGAGACCATCCGCGGGAAGGGGACGGACCTGGTCGATCTGAGCCAGAAGGCACGGTGGATCGACGAGGGGCTCGGCGACGGGACGGTCGAACGGCGTCGTCTCGACATCGTCCCGCTCGTCTCCGACGTGGTCACCGACCTCGCGGAGGCGTACCCGACGGTCGAGGTCGCGACGGCGTTCCCGGAGTCGGCGACCACGTTCGTCGCACCCACGGTCGAGACCGCGATCCGCAACGTCGTCGAGAACGCCTTCGAGCACAACGACGCCCCTGAACCGTTCGTGTCGGTGTCAGTCGAGGCTGCAGCCCCGCCCGCCGACGGCCGCGATCCGTGCGAGAGACCGTCCGAACCCCACGCGGCGAACGCACCCGAACGGGTGAGTGTCGTCGTCGCCGACAACGGCCCCGGTCTCTCCGACTACGAGCGAGAGGTGGTCGTCGAGGGCCACGAGACGGCGCTCGAACACGGCAGCGGGATCGGCCTGTGGCTCTCGCGGTGGCTCGTCGAACACTCCGGTGGACGGCTCCGGTTCGCGGACAACGAACCACGAGGGACCGTGGTCACCCTCTCTTTCCCGACGGCTGATGCCGACCTCCGCCGGGGACGCGGGACCGACCTCCGCTGAGGACGCGGGACCGATGAATCGACCGGGTCGCCGGAGCGTCGATGTCCGTTCGAGTCAGTGTCGATCGAGTCGTCAGCGGTCAGTGTCGATCGAGTCGTCAGCGGTCGGTCGAGTCCTCGACCCCGCCGTCGGTGTCCGGTGCGTCGTCAGTCGGGTCGTCGACGTCGTCGGCGTCCGTCGCCTCGTCGGTGGCACCGATCGATCGGCCCGAGTGCCGTCGGTAGTAGCCGACGAGCGTTCCCGTGAGTGCGAGCACGCCGAGGAGGACCGCTCCGACCGGCGCGACGTCGTCGGTGCCGACGGTCGCAGCCGTGTCGGTGGTGGCGTCGGTGGTGGTCGTCGTGTCCGTGTCGCCCGCTTTCGTCACGATCACCTCGCCGGCGACGGCGTCGTTCACCCGGACGGTGTAGGAGCCGACCGCCTCGATGGGGCGCTCGAACCGGACCTGTCGCCGCCCACCTGCAGCGATGGTCAGTTCGCGGCGCTCGACGACCGCGTCGTCGATCAGGAGGTTCGCGACGAACGAGCCGTCGGCCCCGCCGTCGTTGGTGATCCGGACGAACACCCGGAGGTCGTCCCCGACGCGGATCTCGTTCACGTCGACCCTGACGGTCTGGAGCGCGAACTTCGGCTGCTTCGCCCCGACGGCGAACTCCGAGAGGCCGGGCGACGACGCGCTGAAGGCGTAGCCGTCGTCGCGTTCGCCGACGACGGCCGTCGGTAACTCGGTCCACGTGCCGTCCTCGTAGCGGTAGAGGGCGACGTCTTCGGCGGGCACGCCGAGATCGGCGAGGCGCGCCTTCGAGACGCTGAACCCGACCGAGACGTCCGTGACGTCGGCGTCGTCGATCGAGTGGTCGACCCGTACGTGCGAGAGTTTCGCCGTGTTGTCCTCGCGGTCGAACGCCGGCGACCCGTCGAGGTCTCGCCCTGTCGTGACGCGGAGCGTGACCCGCTCGCTCACCGACGGCGTGAAGCCGATCTCCGTCACGCCGACGTCGCGATCGGCCTCCGCGTCGCCGCCGGCCAGTTCGATCGTGGCGGGGGTCCCTGCGGTCACGTCCGCCTCCCCGGTCCGGACCGTCGGGTCCGGGGACGACGCCGTTCCGGTCGGCGTCGACGTGGTGGGTGCGGGTGTCGGCGTCGGGTCGGCCGCCGTCGGTGGTGGCACACCCCCGGCCCCACCGCTCGTGCTCGTCGTGTCGGCCGTCACCGTGACCTGTATGGATTCGGAGGCGCGGTTGCCGGCCGCGTCGCGGACCGTGAGCGTCACCGACCGGGCGCCGGTCGACTCGAACGTCCGGGTCGTCGACGGGCCCGTCACGGTCTCCCCGTCCTCGAACTGCCACACGTACGCCGTGACGCCGACGTCGTCGGTGGAGCCGCTGGCGTCGAACTCGACGGACCTGCCTTCTGTCACCGTCCGGTCGCCCCCGGCGTCCGGCACCGGGTCGGTCGTGTCCGAGACGTACACCGTGACCGACGCCGTATCCTCGTTGCCGGCGGCGTCGGCCACGGTGAGGGTCGCGGTGTACGTCCCCGGGGTGTCGTACGTGTGGCTGGGCGTCGAGCCGGTCGTCGTGGTCCCGTCGCCAAACGCCCAGTCGTGCGAGTCGACGTCGGTGTTGTCGGTCGAGCCGGAGCCATCGAATGCGACCGATTCGCCGACTGAGACGGTCCGATCCGTGCCCGCGGCCGCGACCGGATCGGTCACGTCCGCGACGGTCACGGTCCGGGTGTCGTCGGCCGTGTTGCCCGCGTCGTCGGTGAGGGTGAGGGTCGCGGTGTAGCTCCCCGGCGTGGTGTACGTGTGGCTCGGCGTCGCCGCCGTCGACGTGTTGCCGTCCCCGAACTCCCAGTCGTACGAGACGACACCGACGTTGTCCGTCGCGGTCGCGGTCGCGAACGACACCGAGGTGTCCTCGTCGACGCTCGTGTCTGCCCCTGCGTCGACCGTCGGATCCGTCACGTCGCGGACCGTCACCACGGTCTCGTTCGAGCCGACGTTACCGACGTCGTCGGTGACGGTGAGGTTCACCACGTAGCTCCCGGGGTCGTCGAACGTGTACGTCGGGGTCACGCCGGTCGCGACGTCGCCGGTGCCGAAGTCCCACTCGTAGGAGGTGATGGTGCCGTCGTCCGTCGAATCCGACCCGTCGAATCCGATCGTCGTGTCCTCGTCGACGGTCCGGTCGGGGCCGGGCCGGGCGATCGGCGAGAACGTCCCGTTGACCTCGATCGTCGCGGTGTCGGTGCCCTCGTTGCCGGCGGCGTCGGTCGCGGTGAGCGTCACGGTGTACGTCCCCGTCGTCGTGTACGTGTTCGTCACGGTCCCCCCGCTCGTCGTGGTCCCGTCGCCGAAGTCCCAGTCGTAGGAGACGACGCCGACGTCGTCCGTCGACCCCGTCCCGTCGAAGCTGACCTGATCGTTCACGTGAACGGTCCGGTTCGCGCCGGCCTCTGCGACGGGGTCGGTCACGTCGGTCACGGTCACGGTCCGGGTGTCGGTGTCGGTGTTCCCGACCAAGTCGGTCACGGTGAGCGTCGCGGTGTACGTTCCCGGGGCGGCGTACGTGTGGCTCGGCGTCGTGCCGGTCGTCGTGGTCCCGTCCCCGAACGCCCAGTCGTAGCTGGCGATGCCGACGTCGTCCGTCGACCCCGTGCCGTCGAACCCGACCGCCGTGTCATCGTCGACCGTCACGTCGGCCTGCGTCGTCGCCGTCGGAACGGTGTCGTCCGTGATCGTCGCCGACAGCGCGGTCTCCGTGTCGTACGCGTCGGTCGCGGCGTCCGTCGTGAGCGTCGCCGACAGCGTGCCCGTCGTTGCGGGGGAGAGCGTCACGTCGACCGTCGTCGTCCCGCCCGTCGAGAGCGTGACGGGCGAGGGATCGGTCGAGACGGCGAACGACCCCGTGTCGCCGGCGAGCGCGAACGCGTCGACCGTCACGTCGCCGCCGACACGACTCTCGACCGTGAACGACTGCGACGCCGTCGAGCCGAACGCGACGCTGCCGAAGTCGTACGGGGCGGGCGTCACGTCGAACGCGGCCGTCACGTCCGTGAGCGGGTGGCTGTCGGTCGTCCCGCTCCCGACGGTGTACGACGTGTCGAGGAACGCGTCCCCGTCCGCGTTGTCGTACAGCTGGCTCGGGCCGTCGCCACCGGGGGCGGCCCAGTAGTTGCCACCGACGAGCGCCCCGCCGACCACGTTCGTCCCGGTCCGGCGCGAGACGTTCCAGTCGGTCGGCGGAACGTTCCCGGCGAACCGGACGTTCTCGGAGTTGTTCAGGTAGTTGTCGTAGAGGAGGTTGTTCTCGGGTCTGTCGTCCGGGAAGTAGATCCCCGCGGTGCCGCTGGCGTTGATCCGACTCCCGTGGACGACATTGTCGTCCGGTTCGTCGAGGTAGATCCCGTACTGTGAGCTCGACTCGACCGTGACGTTCGCCACGGTGTGGACGTGCTTTTTGAGACGAACCCCTTCGACGTTCGCCGTGAGTCGGCTGTCGTTCAACGTCGTCGTGGGCGAGGAGAGGTGAACACCGTGGGTGTTGCGGTCGGCGGTGACGTTCGTCACGACGGTGCGATCGCTGTGGTGGACTCTGACCCCCGCGTCGCCGTTGTCGTCCGCGACCGAGTCGACGACGCGACCGTCGAGCGCGTCCTCGACGTAGACACCGTGGAGCGTGTTCCCCGTCGCGGTGGCCTCGCGTACCGTCGACCCGTCGGCACCTTTGAGATGGACGCCGTGTTCGGTGTTCGTGTCCGCGGTGACGGCCGTCAGCGTCGCGTCGCCGCCGTCGACGAAGACGCCGTCCACACCGTTGCCCTGGACGGTGGTGTCGACCACGGTCGTCCCCGTCGCGTCCTTCAGGTAGACGCCGTACTCGGCGTTCGACGACGCCGAGACGTTGTCGACGGTCGACGACATCGTCCCGTCGAACTCGATCGTGTGCTTGCTCGAACGGCCGACGACGTCGCGAACCGTCGCGTCCGTAACGTCCTTGACGAAGACGCCGCGGTCCCAGTTCTCGACGGTGAGGTTCCGAACGGTGACGTTCGAGTACGATCCATCGACGTGGACCGCGTTGTTGTTCCCACCCCCCTCGAGCGTGTGTCCGTCGCCGTCGAGCACCACGTCGCTGGCCTCGATCTCGACGTAGTTGCCGTCCTCGTGCTCCTCGACGTTCCCGTCTATGACGTAACATCCCGGGGTGCTGACGACCGTCGCGCCCGAAATCGTGGTACAGTCGGCGCCGCGTGCGTCGCCGACGGGTCCGTGCCACGCGACGGCCGTGAGGACGACTGCGAGGACGATCACGAGAACGAGCCAACTGCGTCGTCGCGGGCGAGTCACTCCCGAATCCCCCGGTTGTCTCCGACCATATCGTCGTCTGCGTGCAGTACCGGCGGTCGGTTACAAAAACCCACTCTCGGTGCTATCACGAGTGATAGCCGAACGAGAGCGAGGGGCGAGCGACACCGCTTACAGCTCCCGCTCGACGACGGCGGCGAGGAGCGCGAGGAGCCAGCCGACGCCGAGCGCGACCGTGGCGACGACGGTCACGGACGGGAGCCAGGGGAGCGGTGCGTACGGTCCGCTGACGCCGTTCGAGGGCGACGCGAACGCGCGGACGGTGTCGACGCCGGCGTAGCCGAGCCCGAAGCCACAGAGCGCCGAGAGGACCGCGAGCGTCCCGACGCCGAGACCGACCATCGTGGCGACGTTGTCGACGGCGACGAGCTGGAGCGCCTCTCGCTCCGTGAGCGCCGCCTCGCGTGCGAGGAACGAGACGGCTGTGACGGCGACGCCGGCAGTGAGTTCTGCCGCGAGTCCGACCAGTCCGACGACGAGGATCGCGGGCGACGCCGCGAGTGGCATCCCGCCCAGATAGCCGTCCCGTACCCCGGGAGGAAGCGTCAGCCCGATCGGGAACAGGAGCGCCAGCGCGCCGGCCGTCGTGGCGAAGACGGTGAGTTTCCGGCGCTGTGAGAGCCTGGTGATCCCGACGGCGAGCCGTCGTCTGTGGAACGACGTCCCGTCGACGATCGTCCGGGCGACCGGGTCGTCGTGTCGGTCACCGGCGTCACGGCGGTCGTCGCCACTCATCGTCTCGACGCGCGCCCCGGTGGCCGTCGCGGTCGACCCGACGGATCGCCCGGTCGGTCGACGAGGCGGTCGGGTCGATGGTCGTCCTGCACCGCCAGATCCGGTCCGTTCTCGAACACGGTCGACGCTCGGGACCCGACACACCTAACTCTCATGGCAGGTTCGACACGCTGCGCGCGCCGGAACGGACGACCGCCGTCCCGGCTCGGATACCGGACACCGTGGACCGTTCGGGGTCGGGACGACCCGCCGACTGCCGACCGCCACGCGTTCGTGGGAGGACTCACCAGAGTGGCGAGAGAGCTATCACTCGTATGCCAGTTGGACGCTCGGAGGCGACGTGGGAAGGCGACCTGAAGAACGGCCAGGAGACGATGGCACTCGGCAACGGCGCGTACGAGGGGTCGTCCTCGTATCTCTCACGGCCTCCACGTCGAGGTGGACGTTCGCTTCCGCGTGGACGCGCTCCGGGTCGTGCCCGTCCGACGCGAGGTCGTTCGACAGCGCCATCGCGTAGCAGCCCGCGTGTGCGGCCGCGATGAGTTCCTCCGGGTTCGTCCGGTCGTCGTCCTCGAAGCCTCACGATCGACACATCGAACTCGTCGTCGAGGCCAGCGTGCCCGGCATCGACGAGGCGACGTTCGTGGAGTACGCCGAGGGAGCGAAGGAGAACTGCCCGGTGTCGCGCGTCCTCGCGGGCGCCGAGATCACGCCCGACGCTCCGCTGATCGGGCACGACGCGGCTCCGGCCCCGGACCAGGCAGCGAGGAGGTCGTGCACGGGCGGAGTCCGGAGTATCAGTTTTTAAGTCCGTCCGCTTCCGTGCGTATCATGTCTATGACGGATATCCAGACACACACCCTCAGTACCGAAGGCTTCGCCTCGAAGAGTCAGGTCGGCGACTTCATCCTCGACATCGACGCACTCGGCGAGGACGGTCCGACGCCGAACCAGGTGCTCGTCGCGGACTACGCCTCGTGTTTCCTGCCGGCGTTCCGCGTCGGCGGCCAGCAGACGGGCCACGACGACCTCGGCAAGATCCAGATCGACGCCGAGGCCGACCTCGACGACGACGACGACCTCTCGGCGATCCGGTTCGACATCCACGTTGAGGCAGACCTCGACGACGAGACGTTCGCCGACATCACGGAGCGCGCCGAGGGCATCTGCCACGTCCACGCGGCGCTCCGTGAGGAACTCCACGCCGACATCGCGGTCCACGGCGACGCCGAGATTCAGGGCTGACGGTTCGGATCGCGGCGAGGAACGAGACGACTCTCCCCACGTTTTCGCCCGCGACGAGCGCGGACAGCCACGGCTTGCGGAGACGCGCACCGTGGAGAAACCGTGCTACCGCCGGTACATCCGGTAGCTCATCGCGCGTCCGTCGACGATGACGACCTCGCGCTCCTCGGGATCGTGTGACGGGGGCGACTCCCGCTCCTCGCGGAAGACGTACGGACTGTTGGGTTCTTCTGCCGACTCGTTCATGTACATCGGTATCACACCACACGTATTTAATCCTTCGTCAGACGTTCCCGTGCGACGCGACTCCGTGGACGGCTCCGGGCGAGAGGAGTGATCGACCGACGCGTCCCAGAGCGACGAGCAGCAGTGTTCGTACGCTCCACCGTGGTCGATCGAGTACTGGTCGGATCCTCTCGACACCGGTACAGCAGATATGGTCGACGCCCGAGGCTCGTCTCTCACGGCGCTGGGGCGCGGAATACGCCGGCAGACGCAGGGGATCCGCTCCCTCCCCGCGTCGTCGGTACGGTGAGCAGTCGCGGCTCCAGCGCCGACGGGGTCGCCGTCGAGCGGGGGCGAGTCCAGTGTATCGGAGTCGCTCGTGGTCGCGTGCGGTGTGGAACCGGAACGAGGCCCGGTCGGGGGAAGACACTTGTCGCAACGTCTGGACGTTTTCGTCGTGGCCCCCGAGCCGACGGACTCGACGACGAGACGCGCCCTCTACACCGCGGAAGCCAGCCGAACCGCCGTGATGCTATCGGGACGTTCGTGTGGGGCACGGAGGCTGTATCGTGGACGTGTGTCGTCGGTCGCTCCAACGACTGTCGAAACCTCGTACTGAATGTAGCGGGGAGAGTCGTCCGCCCAGTCGTCTTCGTGAGCAGTCCGGGTGATACGATCCGACCGACTCACGGCCGCCATCCCCGGAGGAACGCGACTGCCAATCCGCCCCCAGCGAGCGAAACGCCGAGCCCGAAAGTCCGAACGACGAGCACGGCCGCGGCAGCGCTTGCTGCCGGTGCGCCGGTCGTGGCGACGAGCGCGCCGGCGAGTAACAGGTCGTACGCGCCGAGGCTACCGGGGATGGGGACGACGCTCGCTGCCTGTGGGAGCGGAACCAGCGCGACGACGGCGATGAGCGCGACGCCGGTACCGGTTCCCGAGAGCGCGATCCACAGCGCGCCGGCTGTGAGGAACTGCTCGAGCAGGCCACCCGCGGCGATAAGCGCGATCAGGCCCGGTGCGTCCACGAACGCGGCCGCTCGCGTCCGGAAGCGAGCGACCGCGTCCACGACCGCGTCTCGTCCGTGCGGTTCGGAACGGTACAGGCTCGATATCGTCGCGACGACCGGCGTGAGGACGACGACGACGGCGCGGGTCACCCAGTCGCGCGCGAGCACGACGGCGGCCCCCACGACGCCGAGTACGAGCGCAGCGCCGCCGAGCGTGAGGAACAGCGACCGCGGTGCGGAGCCCCCCACGAGGAGGACGCTCACGAGGAGTACCGACAGGAGCAACTGCGAGGCGGATTTGACGTACTTTGCGACGCTGCGGACACCCAGCGCTTCGCTGTAGCTGGTCCCCGTCGCGACGCCGAAGAACTGGGCCATAATCGGCTCGGAGCTGACCGGCCCCGCCGGGCTGAGCACGTCGAAGAAGTCACCGGCAAACGCGAACTGGACGCTCCGTCGCGCCGAAAGCCCGCCGTTCAGCGGGCGGACAGAAGCCCACACGCCGACACCGTCTGCGGCTGCCTCGGCGACGACCAAAACGGCGACGATGGCGACGGCCCACGTCGTGACGGCGGACGCGCGCGTGAGTACCGTCGTCGGGCCGACGTACCAGAGGAAAGCCGCAAGGGCGCCTCCGCCCAGGAGGACGCCGAGGACGAACCGCAGGTGTCGGTGCACGTTTCGGAGCGGGGCGGACAGCAGTAAAAAAGCCTCCGCAGTACGCCGGCTGTCGGAGAATCCGCCGTTTCGGAAGCGACGAGCGAGGGGACGGCCCTGGTCGCAGCCAGAGAGTCCCAACGAAACCACGGGTCCCACCGACGTGTTCCTCTCCGCCGGTCGTCTCCGTTCCCTGGTAGGCCCGTATCGATACAACTGAACGGAGCACGTCTGCGTGGCAGCGAGCATGCACAGGTACGCGCCGTCGTTCGTCGCGACCCCCGTGGGAGCGTTCGTCGGTCGTGGTTCTCGGCGCGAGAGACGCACACTGTCTTCGGCACGGTCTCGACAGACGGCCGGCAACTGTGGATTTCGACCGATCCGGTGGCACCGGATCCGGTGCGTCCGGTCACGATCCACGCGCGTGGCCCATCGCCGAGTGAGATGGGACTGAAAGGGGCAGCGAGGTCGACGATCACGCCGGATGGCTCGTGCCGGTGATCGTCACGAACCGGCCGTCGCGGGAGACCGTCGTCTCCTCCCACGTGCGCGTCGCGTCCGACTGCGGGTCCGAGGCAAACGCCTCCGCGGCGTCGCCCGTCGCGAACGCGAGCACTCGTGTAGCGTTCTCGGCCTCGGCGTTCGTACGGGCGGTGCCGCTCGCGACCGGCTCGCCGTCAGCGTCGTCGGCCCCGGCGGCTGGTGGCTCGACGCTGACAGTCATTCCGGTGCCGAGTCGACGGACGACACCCGCCAGGGTCTCGTCCGTGGCAGTGTACCGTCCCTCGCCGTCTCGAGCGTCGATGATCGCCTCGACGGCCGTTCGCTTGTCGCCCAGCGGGTCGGGTGCCATACTGGCGAACGCTTCGACGACGACCCCAGCCTCGACGCCGACGACCCAGTCGGTGTCGGGGGCACCGAACAGCCGATACCCGTCGTACTCGCCGAGACGGTCGAACGGTTCTCGAAGCGGCTCGCCCGACTCCGGGGTCTGAAAGGCCTCGACGATGTCGTCGGCGAGGAGATCCGTCTCCAGTACCGACAGTCCTCGCCCGCCGGTACGGATCTCCATATATGCCTGGCTCGGGTCGATGTCGAGTACCGGATGGGCACTGCCGTCCTGATACAGCGCCGTCGGCTCGAACGATTTTCCGCGGTCTTCGAGATACGTTGCCAGCTCGTCGAAGCGTCGAGCACGGAACGGGTACCACCGTTGCACAGGGTCGGCGTCCGCAGCGAAGACGCGGTCGGGCGCTGGGAGCCACGTGGCAGGGTACGGGACGTCGGGGCTCCCGTCGACGACTGATCCGATTCCCGAACAGCCAGCCAGGCTCGCGAGCGTCGCTGTCGTGGCGGCCGTCGTCCCGCGACGGAGCAGGCCCCGACGCGTGCAGGAGGGCTGTCGCATATACGGACGGCGATACCGTCCGCCCGGGTAAGTGTCTGATGGGTCGTACGGTCGGCGAATTCGCTGGACGGGTCGCCCGGCTCGACTCGTGAACGGCACCGTCCGTCTCTCTCGCTTCAGGCTACCGTCGGACGACGAGCGGCCAGTGACCGAGTCGCCCTGTATCCTGCACGGCCGTTCTGGCACGTCTGAGAGAGTGCAGTCGTAGAGTGGACGGATCCGACTGCGAATCCCTCCCGGGAACCGGATCGACGAGAACGGACGGACAGTGGACGAAACCAGGAAACCCACTGGAGATGGAGGCGGGGACGCGGTCGTGGCCGCGGCTCAGGCGAACTCGTCGATACCGGGGAGGTCGCTGAGCGAGTCGAGGACGTAGTCCGGTTCGACCGCCGATCCGGCGAGCGTCGCCTCGTCCGTGACGCCGGTCCTGACGAGCCCCGTCTTCATCCCCGCGTCGGCACCCATCGCGATGTCCGTGTCGAGGCGGTCACCGACGACGAGACACTCCCCGGGATCGAGGCCGATTCGCGACTGGACGAGGTCGCGGGCGAACGCCGATGGCTTCCCGAGGACGGCGTCGGGGTCGCGTCCGACGACGCCCGCGATCGCGTGGATGACCGCGCCCGACCCCGGGACGTCTCCCTCGGCGGCCGGGATGACCATGTCGGGGTCGGTGCCGACGAACGGGACCGACTCCTCCCGGAGCACGCGCATCGCCACGCAGAGCTCGTCGTAGTCGAACGCGCGGTCGATCGACGCGACGAGCACCGTCGCCTCGGCGGGATCGGCCGTGACGTCGAGACCGGCTTCCCGGAGGATCGACCGGAGACCCTCCTCGCCGACCACGTAATGCCGGTCGTCGCCGTGGCGCTCTGCGAGGTAGCGGGTCGTGACGGTCGCCGCCGTGAGCACCTCGTCGACGGCGACTTCGAACCCCGCACGGGCGAACCGCCGTTCGTACGCCGCCGGCTCCTTCGTCGGGTTGTTCGAGACGAACAGTCGACGGAGGCCCGCCTCGCGGATCCAGTCGAGCCCCTCTCGAGCGCCCGGGAGCGCCTCGTCGCCACGCACGACGGTCCCGTCGACGTCGAGGATCACACCCTTGATCATCACCGGAGGGTTGGAGCCGCCAGGGTTGAATGTCGCGGTCGGGGACATCGTTAAGTCGTGGTACGTGGTATCATCACACATGAAAGGGGAACCGAACGCCTGTGCGCGGCCAGGGGAGCGATCGGGGGTCGGACGCGTCGGACAGGCGACCTGCGGCGTCGTGAGCGTCGGGGTGGCGGTCGTCGCCCTCGTCTTCGGCTACTCGGGGGTCGTCGCCGTCGCGAGCGTCGTCCCGCTGCTGTCGACGACGGCCATCGTCTTCACGTGGGTGTTCCTGTGGCTGGTCGCGTGGCTCGTGCTCGTCGTCGCCCTGTCGCTCGTCCGGGCGCGTCTGACCGGCCCGATGGGCGCCTGACGACTCGGCGGGCGTCTGACCGACTCGACAGCCGGCCCCGACCGTGTCCAGTTTCGCGATAGTCGGGAGGCCCCACACGGGATCGTCTCACATTCGTGACGGGCGTCTCACGAGTGTGATGCGAACCAAAGGAGGCATATCCCCCCCGTCCTACGTGACAGTCGTGACGAATACGCAGCTGACTCTCGTCCAGATCGACAACTACGGGCCGTGGACGGTCACCCCCGAGCCTCGGCGCGAGATGGACCTCCAGACGATGCAGTCGCGGCTGTTCGCCGACCTCGCGAACTTCGTCGGCGCGCGCGACGGCTACGTCTTCTTCACGCGCTTCGACAACATGGTCGCGGTCACGAACGGCCTCTCGCGCGAGGACCACGCGCTCTTGCAGGAGTCGATCGGGAACCGGTATCCGGTGACGGTGAGCCTCGGCATCGGCGTCGACGCCGTACCGGCGGTCGCGCTCGAACGCGCCACCGAGGGGCTCCAGCGGATGGGGAGCGCACAGGACGGCGACCGCCGCCAGGTGCTCGAAGGCGCACCGCTCGCGCTCGCCGACCGGACCGACGACGACGTCCACATCGCCCACTTCGACGTCAACGACGCCACCGGCAAGTACACCGACCGGCTCAACGAGTTCGACTCGTTCATCGAGATCGAACAGGGGTACGCGACGCTCATGCGCTACATGCGCGAGGCGCACGGGGCGCTCTCGTTCTTCGTCGGCGGCGACAACATCATCGCCGTCTGCCCGACGCTGTCGGACGCCGACTACCGCGGGGCGATCGACCACGTCGAAGAGCAAGTCGGCGTCGAACTGAAAGTCGGCGTCGGCGCCGGGGCGACCGCCCACGACGCCGGGATGGCCGCGAAACACGCGCTGGAGACGTGTCGGCACGACGGGACCGAAGTGGAGTTCGGGCCGCACGCGGCACCGGCGGGAGTGGAGTCGGACTAACTCGGCATGGATCATAGTGGGAACGGAGCGAGTGCGGCGTATCGGTCTACCTCGAAACGAATCAGCAACGCAAGACAGCAAGGGACGACGGGAGGTATCTACAGAGCTTAGTGTGGTACTGATGTCGGAACACGCTGCTCACCTTGGACGATGGTTCCGAAGACGGAGACTAACCAAGCTCCGTGCTTCCCAAATGAGAGCCAAGCTGCCGGGGCTGCTGCTGGCGGGTCCATGCCATCCAAACGACACTGATAGTAGCCGCGTCGTATCGAAGCCCGTGGAATAGTTTTGACAACACGATACCGGGGTGGGGGTAATCTCTTATGTAAGTCCCCGCGTAGAATTTTTGTGAGAAGCCAGAGTTTTGTTGGGTCCCAGAGATCCCCTCGGGAGGAGACCGACGTATGGGGACTCAATGCCGTTCCAACTGGGTGAGCAAGGAACGATAGTGAATCCTGAATCCACCGCACGAGCGCAAGAGTCTGGGCGGTTGAATCATTCACAGAAGAGTCCAGTCTCAAAACCCCGGACGGAGTACACGGTTTCGGAGGGCTGACAAAAAGATCCGTACATTCGATCTTCTTGCTATCCACCGGCTGATAGGAACAGCGTGCGAGATACATAGGGTATATTCAGCAAAGAAAAGTAGTATTTCCAGCAAACTGGTGGTGAGCGACTGATACTTAGGTATATGAAATTACTTGGGGTATTTCGGCCCCGAAGATCGCGTATAACGTCAGTCGGGACACTGGTTCTGGTATCGAGTTTATATAATGAGAGTAAGACTGATAATCAGATGGGGGAGAATCAAAAGGAAGTACCAGGCTTGAGTGATGAACTGTCTCCACGTCCCAATTCGTGAATTGCTTGTTGCTTCTGAACGTTCATACAGATCGCCAAGGATCATCCGGACTCCTTGATGAGGTGGTTCGTCAGTGACCTTTCTAAGTAGGCTTTGCCGTCGGTTTTCGTCAGTCGGAAGCATATGTATCAATGCGATCATAAAGATGACTCCCGTTGACGTTCCAAGTCCATACAGCAACATAAGCGATTGGTACGTAACAGCATAAAAGAGCACTATCGCGAGCAAAAGATGAATGAAGAGCCATGTTAGATTCATGTAAGCATTTCTCAGGTCATCCTCGGCGGAAGCGATTGTTAATTGATTTGCCCGGATCCATCCAAGTTTCCCATCATCAGAGTTGGTCTGAATCTCATCCCCAACGATCGGATGCACAGCAAGACCATCCAGAGCAACTCTGATTCCGATTGTGGAGAGTAAGACCAATCCCTTAGCAAACGCCCAGAATAGATGAGTCAACATAATCACAAAAAGTAGTAGCCAAGACCAGA
The DNA here is from genome assembly GCF_009176545.1 of Salinigranum salinum. Lineage (GTDB taxonomy): Archaea > Halobacteriota > Halobacteria > Halobacteriales > Haloferacaceae > Salinigranum > Salinigranum salinum. The sequence continues at coordinate 2,278,678 of NZ_VTOJ01000001.1, forward strand.
ACCCGATCACCTCTCGTGCCGCGCCAAAATCTTCTAATTGGAAAACTGACGCAACAGACCCAGGCCCAAATACAGCAAGTCCCGTGAACGTGAGTCCGATCAATGTGAGGAGAACTTGACAGAGTCGAATTGTTTGAGTATAGAGGTGGATCGAGATATCCTTCTGCGCATTCAGCACCTCCCATTTCTCATCATTGTCTAACTGGTCAACGAAATCTGTAGATGAGTGTTTTTCATCATCGCCGATGTCATCATCCTGATTCTTACTAGTCACGCTCCAGGAGGAAGTGACACACAATGTTGAAAGTTCGGATAAAACGGTCCTTTTCAGAGGTCTAATAGGTACCTTTGAGAAAAATCGCTATACAGAAACGTCTCGTCTTGCTTATACGAATATTTCAGTCTGCGAGTATCCGAACCAGTATATTTCTGTACGTAGTGATCCTGTAACTATCCACGTTCAGCCACTCTATGGCCGACTCGCGCGTTATATTCAGCACGGCTGCTGCAATCTGTCACCACTTGGGGGTTTCAACAAGGACAGAATAACATATCTCGCGTCCTAACCTGAGAGGGGTTGTGCGTTGAGAAGACTCGACTTCCCTCGTCGCACATTGAATCAGTGTCTCCCTTCTGCAACAAGGCCCAATCGCCACCAGTCCTTGATCGGCCCTCCTTGTGTTCGTGTTCGGGCGACGGGCGACACGATGAGGATACTCATCTGCACAGAATCGCAGTTTGGACATGAAGCCGCGACTGACGGCGGACCGATGACCCCGGCGATACGCAGTTCAATCAGGAGTCAGGATCGCGGTCAGGCTCCTCAAGAGCGATGAAATATTCCTCAGAAAGGTCACTCTCTGCGTCAAGCAAAGCCCGCATCAAATCATCTATAAAATCTATCAGTTCCTGTTTAGTGTTCTTGAAAGTATCTAATTCTGACATATATGACTCGCTAAGTCCTATCGAATACTTCTCGCTTCCCCCATGGGTAGCTTGGATCTCCTGAGGGGAGAGGGACACCGCATCTGGTAGGTCAGATGTGCTTTTCCGATTGTTAACGATCTGCTCAATCACAGCATCAACAGCGTCGTTTTGTGTCTGTTTATCCTCTTCGGGCATTCTTGCACGCAACCAATCACGAATACCACGAGACAGAGCTTTTGAGAAAGTAGTCGCATCACTATCGAACTCATCGATCAAGTTGTCATGTTTGCTGAATGACTCGCTTAGTTCATCGAACTCGCTTTCGAAGACTCTGAGATTTGTTTCGTGAGTTTGTATATGATCGTGTATTTTTTTAAAATCAGATCCACCCTGTTTATTCCAGTTATAGGAATTTGATTCTAATTTTGTCTTATTCTCTTCAATCACATCTTTCGCAGGTTGGATTACCTGCTCGTGTATGACCTGATATTTTTCCTTCTTGTTCATTCGATCTAATTTGTCTACGCGTTCCTCCTGTAACGAGACGAGATCTTCATTTTGTTCGATCGTCAATCGGTTCTGCTTAACTGTCATAAGCGTAGAATAGGCCAGAAAGAGCGTTCCAAGCGCCCCGAGACCGGTCATAATTGCCCCAGTATTATTCGCGATCGGCTGTGTCCACAACATATACCCGATCAAGATCATCACAATCGCTAAAAGCACGATTACCACCACCCCTGGCATTCCCGCAGCTGTAAGTCGAGATTTGATGCGTGAAATAGGATTGTCCTCGGATGACATTATGATATTCACCGACTACCGGATTGTATCCTGTGCGAGGATAAAAATGATAGCCACAAACAAAAAGCGCCCACGGTCACGTCACAGCGACTCCATCTTAAATTACGCGAGCGCGGACGAGGAAGGGGTCGGAGAGTTGGCAGAGAGTCTGGAGGAGTTGTAAGCCTGGGCTACCCTGCGGTGGGGTGGCCCGATTTTTTATTTATTACCAGAACTTTTATCGCGAAACGGGCGTTGTGTTAATCCGCAGATGGCGTCGGGGTGACTCGATGCGGTATTCAAATCCAGCCAATTAATCTCGGGGCTAAATCGGGATTTGGCTGGTACAGCGGCTCTGCGGTGCGTTTGCGGTGGTTGAGAAACGGTAGTGGGGTCGGAGGGATTGTGAACCGCGAGGCCTTCGCTTCGCTCGGCCTCTGGGCACAAATCCTCCTCGTCAACGACGCACCGCGCTCACGGTGGGCGAGCACACGCGACGCGGTGCTCGCCGTGTAATTCGCGCGGAAAGTAGTGGGGTCGGAGGGATTTGAACCCCCGATCGACTGATATCTCCGGTCGCGCCTCGGTCCTCCAGAGGGTCGTCAACACGACCGATGATCAGTCGGTCGCTCGGTATATCAGTCTGGAGTGTCGTCACCGGGCGGTAGCCTCTGGAGTCAGTCGCCATGCCGGGCTTGGCCACGACCCCTGCACCACTCCGTATGGCGATTCGATTAAAAGGGCTTTCGATTCACGCGGTCCGGGTCAGCGCCGGTCGGCGTCCTTCCAGTCGCACTCTTGGCACTTGTACCCCGTCACGAACTCCGTGACCGAGGGCATGTAGCCCACCGAGAGCACGTTGCCGCCGCAGTCGGGGCAGTCGCGGTCGGCCTCCTCGATGCCGTCGGTCTCCATCGGTCGCGACCCCTCGACGAGTTCCGCGAGTTTGTCCGGCGTGACCATGCGACCCTGCACGACGCGATTGCTCATACGCGTCGATGGAGAGCCGTGCAAGTAAGCCTTCGTCCTCGTCGCTCGCGGGAGCGTCTCGGGTCGACGCGATCAGTCGACGACAACCCGTAGCGTCCGATCGCGCGGCCCGTCGCACTCGACGAGGAGGATCGACTGCCACCGTCCGAGTGCGAGGTCGCCGTCGACGACGGGGACCGAGGCGCTGTTCCCGAGCAGCAGCGCCCGCAGGTGCGAGTCGGCGTTCCCGTCCAGCCGGTCGTGGTCCCAGCCCTCGTCCGGGACGACCGAGCCGAGGAAGGTCTCCACGTCGCCGAGGAGCCGCGATTCGGCCTCGTTGACGACGACGCCAGCCGTGGTGTGTTCGACGAAGACGGTGCAGACGCGCTCGCTCGTGGCGTCGGACGTGTCGAGGGCGTCGGCGACCCTGTCGGTCACGTCGACGACGGTCAGTCGCTCGTCGGTCGAGACGGTGAATCGGCTCACGATCACACCGACACGGGGCACCGAGAAGGCTCTTGTTCCGAACGTGACCGTACAACCGACTCAGAGCCAGGGGAGCCGAGAGTCCTCGCTCCGGGGGTACCGGTAGGCGTCGCCGTCCGCCTCTTGGACCGGGTCGCCGTCGCCGCCGTCGGCGACGGCCGGGGTTCCCGTTCCCGCGGACACGGGCGACCGCTCCGGATCGGCGTCCACGTCGGTCGTCTCGTCGGCGGCAGCGTCGACGTCGTCCGGCTCGTCCGCGTCGCCGGCCACGGGCGCGGCCGAGCCGTCGGGATCGAACGAGAAGACGGCCGTCACGACGAGCACGCCGAGCGCGACGGGTGCCTCGGTCGGCATGAGTTCGAGCACCGAGAGCGCGAGCATCCCGAGCGCGACCGACGAGCCGAAGCGGAACCGATCGATGTCGACCACGCCGCGGAGCTGCGGGCCCGCGAGCGCGACGGCGAGCGCGAAGGCGACGCCGACGCCGGCGGTCGCCGCGGCCTTCCCCACGAGAACGGGGTCGGTGGTGACGACGAGGTCGGGGCTCCCCAGCTGGACGCTGGCGACGAGGCCGAGGCCGATGATGACCGCCGGTCGCGGGAGGTATTCGCCGACGCGTGCGGACGCGGTCTTCGCCGCGACGGCGACGATGACCAGCCCGGCGAACCGGCGGAACGTCTCCATGTCGAGCAGGCTCTCGATCGTCGGAGCCAGCGCCGCCTCCATCGCCGCGACGGGGACGAGCACCAGTCCCAGGAGGAGGATCGAGGGGACGATCTCGCGCGGCGATTCGTCCATCTCCGCGAGGATCACGGCCACGGTGGCCGACCCACCGAACACCAGGAGGCCGGTCTCGAGGATTCCGAACGGGTAGGTGAGGGCGCCAGCGAGGACGAGCGCGGGGAAGATGCCGTCGACGAGGGGGAGCGCCATCACCGTCGCGAGCAGGCGGGTCGACTTCCCGACCTGTCGCTCGACGGAGAGGGCGACCGGGTGACGAGAGACGCTCATCTCACGTCAGAGGCCGTCACCAGCGGCCAAACGGCGATACGGGCGCAAGCCCGACCCGGACTCCCTCGGGACCTCGGTGAGGTTGTGGCCGTTGGACGGTTTAAATGTGCGCTCCATCGCTGTAAAGAATCGGCTGCCGGTCGAACGGCTCGACTCACCGGCACGGCGCGTCGCGATGGAACGCTCGGAGTCCATGTGCCGAATGTGCCGGACTGGGATATTAAGCGTTGTGTGGGACGCGTCCGCACCTAGCAACAGAACGGCTGTCGAATGCGGTCCGTGCCGAACGATAGTCGCTGAAACCCGCGATAGATCGAGAGATGTTCGACGATGTGCCGTCTCGGTGGCAACGCTTGCGACACGTATTCCGACGCACGTCGGCCCGCTGGCGGCTACCGGACGACGACACCAGCGCCGACGGCCCGCCGTTGGGCCGGCCACGAGACACCGACGGTCGAGGCGGGACGTATCCACCACCGTGGACATCTCCCGGCGCGCGGATGCGAGCAACGCCCACACACGTGCAGTTCTCGCAACGCTTTTGTCGCCCGCTCGTTGACGGCTTATATGGCGAAGGACGCTGACTCCGATCCGTTCTCGGCGAAACTCCGTGTGCCGGAGGCGTTGACCTTCGACGACGTCCTCCTGCGACCGATGGAGTCGCGGGTCGAACCCGACGACGCCGACGTTGCCACACGCGTCTCCAGAAACGTCACGCTGAACATTCCCGTGTTGTCGGCCGCGATGGACACCGTCACGGAGGCCGAGATGGCCATCGGCATGGCCCGCAACGGCGGCCTTGGCGTGCTCCACCGCAACATGACGGTCGAAGAGACGACCGCGCAGGTCGAGGCCGTCAAGCGTGCGGACGAACTGTTCATCCGCCGCGAGGACGTCGTCACGGCGTCGCCCACACAGACCGTCCGTGAGGTCGACGAACTGATGGAGCGCGCGGGCGTCTCCGGCGCGCCCGTGGTCGACGACGACGACACCGTGCTGGGGATCATCTCCGGGACGGACATCCGGCCGTTCCTCGAAGTCGGCGAGTCCGATCAGGTTCGCGAGGCGATGACGGACGAGGTCATCACGGCGACGACGGACGTCACCGCGCGGGAGGCGCTCGAACTGATGTACGACCACAAGATCGAGCGCGTCCCCATCGTCGACGACGACGAGCACCTCGTGGGGCTCGTGACGATGCAGGGCATCCTCCAGCGCCGCGAGCACGAGGAGGCCGCCCGCGACGACGAGGGCCGCCTCCGGGTGGGGGTCGCCGTCGGCCCCTTCGAGGACGAGCGCGCCGTCGCCGCCGACGAGGCCGGCGCGGACGTCCTCTTCATCGACTGCGCTCACGCGCACAACATGAACGTCCTCGACTCGGCGCGGGCGATCAAAGAGGAGGTCGACGCGGACGTCGTCGTCGGCAACATCGGGACCCGGGAAGCGGCCGAGGCCTGTGTCGACTTCGCCGACGGCGTCAAGGTGGGGATCGGTCCCGGGTCGATCTGCACCACGCGCGTCGTCACCGGCGCGGGCATGCCACAGATCACCGCCGTCTCCGAGGTCGCCGACGTGGCCGCTCCGGAGGGCGTGCCGGTCATCGCCGACGGTGGCATCCGCTACTCCGGTGACGCGATCAAGGCCATCGCCGCCGGTGCCGACGTCGTCATGCTGGGGTCGTACTTCGCCGGCACCGACGAGGCCCCTGGGAGAGTCATCACGATGAACGGCAAGAAGTACAAGCAGTACAGAGGCATGGGCTCCGTCGGTGCGATGCGCTCGGGCGGTGGGGATCGCTACCTCAAGGACGCCGACGAGGGCGAGGAGTTCGTGCCCGAGGGCGTGGAGGCCGCCACCCCGTACAAGGGGACGCTCGCCTCCGAACTCCACCAGCTGGTCGGTGGGATGAAATCCGGGATGGGGTACGTCGGGGCCGAGAGCATCCCCGGGTTCAAACAGCGAGCGCGGTTCGTCCGGGTCTCCGCCGCGGGGCAGACCGAGGGGCACCCTCACGACGTGATGATCACGGACGAAGCGCCGAACTACAGCCCCGACCAGTAGCGTCGACGCCGGAGCGGACGGTCGCGTCCCGCCGCATCGAGGACGGTCGCGTCCCGCGCAGGTCACGGCACCAGCGACACCGCGCCGGTCCAGAGCGCCCCGAAGACGAGGGAGAACGCGGTCCCGAACGCCGCGCTCGTGACGACCACCTGGGCGGGATCGCGGCGCGGCAGCGTGTGTCGGAGAGACGAGATCGTCGTCAGCTCCGGCCGCGTGAGGGGGTAGTTCATCGAGAGGGCGAGCGCCGCGACCACGACCGGTCCCGTCGAGAGGCTGTTCGTCACGCTCGGCACGAGGTCCGTCGTCGCGTCGGCGAGCCGGGCGGTCGCGATCGGACCGAGTACCGTCGCCGGATCGGGAATCCCCAGCGGAGCGAGCAGGTCGCCGTACCGGGCGTACAGGAACAGCGCCGTCCCGGCGACGAGCGTGGCCGTGGGACGACAGTTCCGACAGGGAGGTGAGATGACGATCCCCCGTGCCGGCGATCGAGCGGTCCTTGTGACGGTTTCGACACGTCGCGGACGCGTAAGGAAGATTATTAATATCTGCGTCCGTGGTGACATACGTCCGATGAATACGGCCGAACTCCGCGCGGCACTCGAAGAGGCTGGTCTCTCGCAGTACCAGGCGGAGGCGTACAACACACTTCTCAGGCTCGGTGCCGCGAGTGCGACCGAGATCGCCGACGCCTGCACCGTCCCGACCGCACGGATCTACGACGTGCTCCGTGATCTCGAGTCGAAGGGGTACATCGAGACGTACGAACAGGACAGTCTCCACGCCCGGGCCCGGGATCCGGACGAAGTGCTCACGGACCTCAGAGAGCGCGCGACGCTGTTGACCGACGCCGCCGAAGAGATCGAAGACCGCTGGGAGGAGCCCGCAGTCGACACACACAAGGTGAGCATCGTCAAGCGGTTCGACACCGTCTTCGACCGAGCGGCGGCGCTCATCAAAAACGCCGAGAACGAGGTCCAGCTGGCGGTGACGCCGACGCAGTTCGAACAGCTCCGTCCCGCACTCCGCCGAGCGTTCGACAGCGGTGCGATCATCAAACTCTCGATTCACACCGACGAGGACGACGAGGAACTCCCGGACAGCGCGTCGTTCGACGGAGTGGTAACCGAGGTCCGACATCGGACGCTCCCCACGCCGTTCGTCGCACTGGTCGACCGCACGAACACGTGTTTCGCGCCGCACGCGCACTCGCTGAACCAGTACGGCGTCCTCGTCGACGACTACACCCTCACCTACGTCTTCCACTGGTACTTCCTCACCTGTCTCTGGGAGGTGTGGGACACGGTCTACTCCTCCCGGTCGGCGTCGCTCCCGCTCGACTACGCCGACATCCGCCACTGCGTCCGCGAGATCGAGCCGCTGTTGAGCGACGGTGCGCGGGTCCGTGTCGCGGTCGAGGGGTTCGAGACCAGCACGGGTCGGCCGACGTCGTTCGTGGGTGACGTCAGGGACGTCCGGTACTCGGGCGGCACCTCCTCCGACGGCGCGCCGGCGCTGTCACAGCTGGCCGGGCAGGTGAGCCTGACCGTCGCCACCGACGGAGACGTCTACAGCGTGGGCGGGTGGGGTGCCGTGCTCGAAGACGTCGAAGCGACGCGCATTACTGTCCGAGAGATGACTGGAGTGGCCTGAGCGAGAGGTAGTTATATGTGGCCCCACCTATGAAGTACGACACTGATGCGAGCGTTATGCCCGGGATTGCACACGACGACCCGGCTTCTCGACCGGACAGGACGTTCACTCGTCGTCGCAGTGTTACACCCATCGGGTCGCCGATCGACCCCACATCCTCCAACCCATGAGTGACGAGACACCGGTCGTGCTCATCGTCGAAGACGAGCCCGACCTCGCGGACCTGTACGCGACGTGGCTCGACGACGACTACCGCGTCCGCGTCGCGTACGGCGGTCGAGAGGCACTGGAGGAACTCGACGAGAGCGTCTCCGTCGTCCTCCTCGACCGACGGATGCCCGACCTCTCGGGCGACGAGACGCTGGCGGAGATCCGTTCGCGTGGCTTCGACTGTCGGGTCGCGATGGTGACCGCCGTCGAACCCGACTTCGACATCGTCGCCATGGGGTTCGACGACTATCTCGTCAAACCCGTCTCGAAGGACGCCCTCCACGACACCGTCTCGAACCTCCTCCTGCGCAACGCCTACGACTCCGGCGTTCAGGAACTGTTCTCCCTCGCGTCGAAGAAGGCCCTGCTCGAATCCGAGAAGGGACCGACCGCGCTGGCCGAGAGCGAGGAGTACCAGGAACTCGACGAACAGCTCACCTCGCTCAGAGAGCAGCTCGACGAGACGCTCACTCGGTTCGACGAAGGCGACGACATCACCTCCCTGTACCACGACCTTGGCCGGGACGCCGCGGAAGACGACGGGGACGACGACGCGACGGACCTCTTCTGACCGCCGTCCCCCTCCCGCCGACGGTGCGGGGGCGGCCCGCCGACGATCGCGCCCACTAGATGTAACTCGTCCGACATACGATCGGTCGCACCCGGGACCTGCTCTCCCTGATTTTTGAAAACTGTCTTTCATGTTCCGCGATCGGGCCTGCACCGCCGCCGAGAACCGCTCATCGCCTCCCTGTGCGTTTAGTGAGTTTAAATAGCTCTTAATTAAATAAATTTAGTATCAGAACTACACGAAAATATTCATCTCGTCGCGCCCTGACTGTCAGGACGTCCCATGTCGGATGACAACACCGCGCTGGTGGCGTACCTCACGGACCACCCGCGCATGATGGGTGCACTGTTCACGATCGTCCTGCTGCTGTCACAGGCGGGAAGCGCGCTCGCCGGTAACGCGGGCGTCACCTCGGGACCGTAGCCGGGGCCGGAATCAGAGCGACGCGACGTCGAGTTCGTCGCTCCAGCGGAGTTCGTTCTCGACGACGACCGGAGTCACCTCGAGCGACAGGAACTGGGCCAGTTCGTCGCGCGAGAGGTCGAAGGTGTCGATCGTCCCCGAGGAGAGGTAGTGCGTCTCGTTCGTCTCCAGGTACGGGATGATGAGGCTCCCCATCCCCCGGTCGGTCGTCGGGAACGCCCGGTACTCGAGTTCGAACCGGTCGTCGTCGACGCGACGGACGACGCAGACGTTCGGGACGCCGCTCTGGGACTGTGCGATGGCGAACCCACCGTCGCCGACCACGGCGTACTGGCTCCCGAGCGCACTGTCGTCGCCCGCGACGTCGAGGGCGTTGCCGAGCGGGAAGCCGCGGTCGAGGAGCCGGGCGAGCGTCTTGCCCATCTCGACGGCGCCACTGTTCACCACGTCGCTGAGCGTGACGATGCCGCCGATCGCCCCCGCGTCGACGAGGGCGACGCCCTGTTCGTACGACTGGCAGGCGTTCAGGAGGAACGCGTCGGGGCCGACGTCGTCGAGGGCGGTGGCGTCGAGCCGACCGTCGGCACACTCGAATCCATCGGCGTCGATGTGTCCGATGTAGTGGAGGAACTCCGCGTCCGTCGTGAGCAGGTCCCGGAGCTCCTCGACCGTGAGATCGTACGAGACCGTGACGTCGAACGGGAGCTCGTCCCGGGAGCCGTACACCCCGTCGACGACGTCGCGCTCGTCGACCATCCGCGCGTCGTTACAGACGACGGCGATGTCGATGCTGTCCGGCGCGGGCGATCGGTCGAGACGGTTGTGGAACGCCGCCTTCGTCGTCTTCGACGCGCCGAGGGGCGTTCCGTGACCCATCCAGGCCTGTTCGAGCGAGTCGGTGGTTTCCGGCTGGACGTACGCCCGACTGGTGGTGGCCGCCGAACTCCGGACCTCGCCGCCGTCCCCGGCGCGGAAGAACTCGCCGACCGCCGTCGACTGCACCTCCGACGTCGGAACGGCCGTCGCCTGCGGCGTCCGGACCACCGCGAGGTCGTTCACTGCGAACGGGAGGAGTTCGACGTTGTCCGGGCGGGGCGCGACGTGCGTCGTCAGTTTCCACTCGGGGATCTGGTCGCGGACCGTCCGGTACGGCACCGAGAGCGTGCTCGCCAGGCGCTCCGCGAGCGACGCGTCGTAGAGCGCGGCGAGATCGAGGTCGACGCGGGGTTCGACGGCCGCGCGCTCGTGGAGATCGACCCGGTAGTAGCCCTCCGTCCGGACGAGACAGTCGAAGAGGAACGTCTGCTTGAGCACCCGCTCGACCTCGCGTTCGAACCCACGGGGCGTCTCGAGCCGGTGCTCGAAGCCCTCGTCGGTGACGATCCGCGGAGTCCCCCCCGGGACGAGGTCGGCCCCGAGGTAGTACGCGAGCGGCGCGGCGACGTACGCGTGTTTCAGCGTCGGTGGGAGTTCGATCGTGACCCCGGTCGACGGCGTCGTCAACCCCGCCGGAATCGACACCGCGTCGCCGACCTCCACCAGCGGCGGGTGTCCCCGGAGCGTGGGGTACGACCGCTCGACCGAGGTGGTCTTCAGCGCCGAGGAGAACGTCGAGAGCACGCGCATCACGTCGGTCGGGTCGTCGGTCGTCGTCACCGTGGTCGCGGGCCGCTCGTGGTGCGAACGCCCCCCGACGAGGACCTCGGTCGGGCCGTCGAACGCGATTCGGGTCCGTGCGGCGTCGGCGGTCACGGCGACCGCTCCCTCGACACGGAGGTACAGCTTCATCGGCGCGCAGAGTTCGAGTTCGTACGTTCCCGCGTCGAAGGACTCGTCCGCGAAGTGGGCGGCCTCGGCGAGCATCCGCCCGTCGCCGTCGCGGACGTAGACGGAGACGACCGACGGCAGGTCGACGTGCTCCGTGACGAACCGGACGGCGTCGGCGACCGGGAACCGGAGCGCGGACGGATCGGCGGGCGACAACGACGGGGACGTGGACGTGAACAGGCGAAACCGGTGTCGCTCGATCGGATCGGTGACGAGCACTCCGGCGTCGTCCGCCAGCGGAGCGAACGATACGCCGAACCCGTCCGACGCGTGACGCTGCCCGCCCGTGTCAGACATACTCGTGACAGTACGCCACAGCGGTAAAAGCTACTGGTCGACGGACCGCCGCCGAGGCCGTGCGACCGTCGACGCCGTTCGCCCGTCCACTCAGTCGAACTCGAACCAGTCCGTGGAGACGTTCGCGTCGCGGAACTCCCAGCGCTGGGCGAGCCGCCCGTTGACCCGGAGTTCGACGACCGCGTCGAACAGCGGTTCGAAGAGCCGAACCAGCCACGCGTCGCGCGGCTCGGGGAGCCACACGTGGAGCATCCCCGAGGCGGCACGGACCTGTCCGGTCAACAGGGTGAGAAACCGGAACACCGTCTCGTCGTCGAACCGTTCGGTCAGCGACGGCAGGCAGTCGAACGCGACGCGAAGCTCCGCGGGTTCGAGGCCACCGGAGACCTCGCAGAAGCTCTCGATGGACCGACTGATCGCCGTCCCGAGTTCGCCGAGTGCTCCGTCGGTGCCGGTCTTCGCGTAGGGACCTGCCGCGTCCGGAATCCAGGTGGCCGGCGACGCGAAGGGGTCGTCGGTTGAGGCGTCGGCCACGACGCCACGCGCCCCGTCGCCGCAGGTCACGACGTGGGTCAGCTCGGGGGCGACGGGACCCGTCGCCCGCAACCGGTCCACGATATCGCGTCCGTGCGGCCCCGGTGTGACGAGCAGGCGTCGGCGTGGGGGGGTCGTGTCGCCGTCGCCGAGCATCGCTCGCGAGGCCGTGTGGTACGCCTCTTCGGGGACGGCTCCGACGACCAGGAGCGCGCTTCCCTGCCGCTTGAGCGCCGCGAGCGCGTCGACGAACGATTCCGTTCCCGCGTCTCCCGGCCGATTGTCCTCTCCGACTCCCATCTGTGTTACAGACCAAGCCGCCGGTTTAATATCTTACGTATTGAAAGGAATTTGTCATGATGCGGGCCGGCGCGACGGGTCCGGTGTCACACGGCCGTCCACCGCTCGGCGACGAACGTCTCGATGCGGTTCATCGCCTCCTTCAGCTCCTTCATCCCCGTGGCGTACGACACGCGGAGGTGGCCCTCCCCACCCGCACCGAACACGCTGCCGGGGACGAGCGCGACGTTCTGATCGCGGAGGAGTTCCTCCGCGAACCGTTCGTCGTCCCCACCGCAGTACGGGAAGGCGTAGAACGCACCCTTCGCCTCGAAGCAGTCGAGCCCCATCTCGTTGAACCGCGAGATGACGAACCGGCGGCGGCGGTCGAACTGGGTCCGCATCTCCTCGACCGCGTCGTCGCAGCTCCGTAACGCCTCGATCGCCGCGTGCTGGGCGGTCGTCGGCGACGAGAGCATCGTGTACTGGTGGATCCGGTTCATCGCCGTCACGGCGTCCGCGGGTGCCAGCGCGAACCCCAGCCTGAGGCCGGTCATCGCGTGCGTCTTCGAGAAGCCGTTGAAGACGATCGTCCGCTTGCGCATCCCCGGGAGCGTCGCGATCGAGGTGTGTTCGCCCTCGTACCGGAGGCCGGCGTAGATCTCGTCCGAGAGCACGACGACGTCGTGTTCGCGACAGAACGCCGCGACGTCGGCGAGCTGAGACCGGGACATCACCGCGCCGGTCGGGTTGTTCGGGTAACAGAGCATGAGCGCGTCGGCGTCATCGGCGCCCGCTTCGCGGAGGGCGTCGACCGTGAGCACGAAGTCGTCGTCGTCGGTGGTCCGGACGGCGAGTGGCTCCCCACCGGCGAAGGTGACCGTCGGCACGTACGAGATGTACGACGGCTCCGGGACGGCGACCGTGTCACCTGGATCGACGACGGAGCGGACGGCGAGGTCGACGGCCTCGCTCGCGCCCGTCGTCACGAGGATCTCCTCGTCGGGGTCGTAGTCGAGCTCCCACCGCTCGACGTACGCCGCGATCTCCTCGCGGAGTTCGCGCATCCCACGGTTGGCGGTGTAGGAGGTCCGCCCCCGCTCGAGCGAGTCGATGGCGGCCGTCCGCGCGGCCCACGGCGCGCTGAAGTCGGGCTCGCCCACCCCGAGAGAGATGACGTCGTCCATCTCCTCGGCGATCTCGAAGAAGCGTCTGATCCCCGACGGCGGGATCGCCTCGACGCGACGAGCCCGTTTCATGGCGAGTACGTCAGCCGGTCGTCGTCCGTGTGGTCGCCGAGCTCGATCCCGCGCTCCTTGTACGTGTCCATGACGAAGTGCGTCACCGTCTGGGTCACCTCGGGGATGGGCGCGATCCGTTCGGAGACGAACATCGACACGTCGTGCATCGAGTCGCCGACGACCTCGAGGGCGAAGTCGTAGTCGCCGGAGACGAGCTTCAGATCCGAGACCTCGGGGAACTTCGCGATGCGCGCGGCGATGTCGGTGTACTTCGTCTCGCGGTCGAGTTCGACGTTGAGCTCGACGATCGCCGTGACGCGCTCGGCGTCGACCGTGTCCCAGTCGACGATGGCCTGGTAGCCCCGGATCGTCCCCTCGTCTTCGAGTTCCGCGACGAGTGCTTCGACCTGCGCCTCCTCGATGCCGAGCTGCCGAGCGATGTCGGCGGTGCTCTCGCGCGCGCTGTCCAGCAGCAGGTCGAGCAGTTCCCGCTTCTCGTCCATACGAAGTCGCGGACCCGCATCCAGTAAAGCGTTTGCGAACCACGCGAGCCGACAGTCGCGGCGTGAGTCGCGAGCGTCCACAGCGGCAGAACGAGGGACGGCAGAGAGACGCGCTCCGTGGCACGCCGGGATCGTGCCCGAGGACACGTCAGGGCCGTTCCGGGGAGTCGTGGTGACGCGTCGGATCGTCGATCGTCGTCGGGTCAGAGACGGTCCACGACGTCCGCGGCCATCGCCGGGACGCGGCCGGCGAACAACGACCGGAGCAGCGCCGCCCGACGGTCACGGAGTCCGGCGAGACCGTCGGCGTCGAGCCGCCCACGGGCAGTCGCGTCGGCGAGCGGGACGCATCGTTCGAGCGCCCGCCGTCTCCCCCGTCGGCGGTGGGCGTACCGCTCGAGCGCCGCGAACGACGTCCCCGGAGTCGCGAGTTCGTCGGCGAGCACGTACGCGTCCTCGACCGCCAGCGACGGATCCAGCGGGACCGTCGGCGGGAACGACCGCGCCGCATCGCCGACGAGTGCGACCCGCCCGGCGATCCACCGGTCGGACCGGACGCCGTAGTCGGGCCGACCGTCGACGACGCTCAGCGCCGACGGGTCGACACCGCCTCCCGGGAACGCCCCCGGTGGAACCGTCCGCGATAGCAGGTCGGCGGCGGCACCGGGGTCGGGATCCTCACGCGAGAGGGCCGTGGTCACGAACCGGAGTCGGCTCGTCGTGCCGGGTGGCCCGGACACCACCAGCCCCTCGGTCGTCCACAGTTCTGTGACCGTCTCGGGCGCGCCGAGCCGACCGTCGGCATGGACGTCCCAGCTCGTCGTCCCCCACGCCGCGGGTGATTCGGTGTCGAACCGTGCGCCGCGGACCCACGAGCGGACCCCGTCGGCCCCGACGACGACGTCGAACTGCTCGCGGACGCCGTCGTCGAACTCGACGGAGAGGTCGTCGTCGGCCCCCTCCAGACGACTCGGCGTCTTCGACAGTCGGACGCTGTCGGCCGGGAGCCGCGATCGGAGGAGTTCGCGGAGGTGGGCACGGCCGACCGCGACGCACGGCCACTGCCCGTCGTGGGCACTCGTCAGTCGTTCCACCTCGTCCGCATCCCGTCGCACGTGCCACCATCTGATCGCCGGCGTCGACGCGACAAGATCGGCCGCGACGTCGAGTTCGTCGAGGAGGACGACGGCCGAGTTCCAGAGGACCACGTCCCGGTCGGTCTCGGAGACGTCGTTTCCTCCCGTGACGACGACCGGCGAGAGGCCGTTGCGGCGGAGGAATGCCGCCGTCGCGAGCCCCCCGATCCCGCCACCGACGACGAGCACCTGCCGGTCGGGCGTCGGGGAGGTCGATCCGGACAGTCCGGACATGTGGGCGTCAGTCGGACTGACCGACGACGAGCGGTGGCGTCTCTCCGTCGTCGGGTCGCTGGTCGTCGGTCCAGTCCGTCTCGCTACGGGCGTCCCTGGGGGACGGCCTGTCGGTCCCACCCGGCGCGATGACCAGCTCGTCGTGGGCCGGTGCGTACACTTTCATCTCGACGCCCCGAGACGAGTACCAGGTGTCGACGACGCGGATCAGATCGGAGTCGCGGAGCCGTTCGAGGTGGTAGTGGGCGTTCTGGAGCGACGTGTCGACGCACTCGGCGAGATCCGAGGCCGTCGTCGGCTCCTCGAACAGCTGCGAGAGGATGCTGGTCGCGGTCTCGGACGCGAGGCTCCCGCAGAGCGAGGCGGCCTCCTCGCTTCCGAGGGAGACGACGCGCGTGTCGCGCTCCGGTTCGTCGACCGGTGGACGGTGGGGGAGCAGTCCGGCGTTCAGTGACATGTACTTCTCACGTGGTGTCCCGTCCCCTCGGGCGTACTGTCTACGTGTGTTGCCCCCGCCGCGAATCGGGGGCTACACACGTCTCCCCACCCCTCTGGCGCGGATTCGCGACGTCTGCTCGCTGCTCGCCGGATCGTCCGTCGACAGTCCTTCGGCCCCCCGTTCAGTCGGGATACTCCCGGTTCAACAGCATCGAGAACGTCTTGCGCTCGGCCGATCTGAGGTGCTTGTTGAACGTCGGCTGAGTGATGTCGAGGAGTTCGGCGATCTCCTGCCCGCTCGACTCGCGCGGCCAGTCGAAGTAGCCCGCCGAGTACGCGGTCTCCAGCGTCTCCAGCTGCCGGGGCGTCAGCTGGTCGGAGAGGAGATCCTGGAGTTCGAGGAGTGTCTGTACCGAGCGTTCGCGGGTCCGCTGGGCGACCAGTTCGACCCCCGGGTAGCGCTCTGTGAACGTGGTGACGAGCGCCCGGACGTCCGTCGCCCGCGGTGCCTCGACGACGATCCGGCTCTCGTGGTCGTCATCGGTCGCCCCCTCGTCGGCCTCGGCCGTCCGGACGACGGCCCCGTGGTCGACGAACTCCGTCCCGAACCACGACGCCGTCTCGACCTCCACCAGACACGTCTCCTCGGCCGCGTCCGCGCCGACGAGCGTGACGTCCGCGACACCCCGGAGCGTCGTCGCCGTCTGCACGACCGCCTCGGGATCGGCTCCCTCGACGGTGTAGAACGCGCCGAACGCCCCGTCCGACCGCCGGACCGTCCGTTCGAGCCTGACCGTGGCGTCGGTCTCGCGGGCCAGCCTGACGAACCGGAGGTCGTCGTCACCGCCCGCGAACTCCAGTTCGGTGGTGGTGTCGGATTCGAGCGCCCGGCGTCGTTCGAGGACCGACACCGCGTGGCCGACCGACCGGCCGAGTTCGGTGAGGACGGTCTCGGTCCGCTCGTCGAACGCGGTCGGGTCGTCCGCGACGATGGTCAACACGCCGTGGACGGCGTCGTCGTGGCCGACGGGGACGGCGATCACCGACTGGAACCCCGCGCGGAGGATCGACTTCCGCCACTCGCCGCGCGACGTGCTCGTCGCGAGGTTCCGGACCGTCCGCGTCTCGCCCGTCGCGACGGCCTCGGCGGCCGGGTGCCGGTCGACGTCCGATCCGCCGAGGTCGACCGCGAGCGTGTCGACGTACCCCTCGTCGCTCCCGCTCTTCGTCCGGGTGACGAGCGCGTCGTTCCGGCGGTCGGGTTCGGCGATCCAGGCCACCCGGTAGGAGTCGATCGTCGTGAGCTGGTCGCAGACGACCCGTTCGATCGCCTCGCGGCTCGACTCCTCGACGGTCGCCTGTTCGATCTCTCGGATGACGGTGTTGAGCCGATCGAGCCGCTCGGCGCGCTCGCGGTGCTCGCGGAGTTCGGCCTCGCGTTCCTCGAGTTCGTGCTGGCCCCGGACGTGGTTGAGTGCGCCCTCGAGCGTCGCCGCGAGGATCTGGGCGAGTTCGACCGTCTCGGCGTCGAACTCCCGGTCGGGGGTGCCGACCAGCATCACGCCGTGCGAGCCGAGCGGCAGGACGAGGTCCGGGTCGGAGACGCCGTGGCCGTACAGCCCCGTCTCGGACTCGATCTCGGTCCCCCGGACGGACTCGCCGTCGACGAACACCTGCCACGGGAGCCCCTCGCCGGGTTCGAACGACGGCAGGAAGTCGAGCACCTCGCGGAGCCGGTCGGTCTGACTCACGGGCCGGAGCGCCCCCTCGGATTCGTCGTACAGGTGGACGCTGACGTGTGAGAGGCCGAGCACCCGGTCGGCCGCGTCGACGGCGACCTGGCTCGCCTCCGTCCGCGACCCGGCCTCGGTCAGTTCGCGCGTCGCCTCGTGGAACGTCTCGAGGGTGTCCTCGCGCTCCTTGCGCTCGGTCACGTCGCGGCTGACGACGACGAACCGGTACTCGTCGTCACCCCACTCGATCGGGTAGAAGTCCGACTGCACCCAGCGCGTCTCGCCGTCCGGTCGCTCGATGCGGTACTCCGAGGTGTAGCTGTCGTCGTGGTCACGGCGTTCGACCGCTTCGACCCGGTCGCGCAGGGCGGCCTGGTACGCCGCGCGGTCGTCGGGGTGGACGAGGTCGACGAACTCGGTCGAGTCGTCGGCTACGAGATCCGCGTACGACAGGCCGAAGACGTCCTCGTAGCCGGCGCTCGCGTACACAGACCCCGCCTCCTCGTCGAGCAGCCTGGTGCCGTCTGTGAGGAAGATGGCCTCGTCGATCCGATCGAGGATGGCGCTCATGCGGCGCTCGCTCTCGCGGCGTTCGGCGGCGCGCGCCACCCGGTCGAGCGCCGTCGTCGTGTGCCGCGCGAGGATGCGGGCGGCGTCGAGCACCACCTCGTCGAACTCCTCGACGCTCGGATCGGCGGCACCGATCACGCCGTGGTCGCCGATCGGCACCATGAGCGCGTGGTTCAGCGAGGTGCGGTCCCAGCGCTCGCTCGGGTCGTACACCGCCGACTCCCCGCGTTCGTACAAGTCGTACTCGAACGTCCCCGGTTCGAGCGGGCCGGGACCGCCGTCGAACGCCCACGCGGCGTCGCTCGCCGCGACCGGTTCGAGCACCGCGTCGTCCTCGCTCTCGTCTGCGTTGTCGCTCCCGGGGGCGCGATCACGCCGGAGCCAGCAGGCCGGCAGCGAAAGATCCAGCACCTCTTCCATGGCCGTCACGGTCGCCTCACAGACCGCCTCGGTCGTCTGCGCGTCCTGGATGCGCGTGGTCGTCTCGTGGAGCGCCCTGATCACCCGTTCGTGGCGCTTGCGCTCGGTCACGTCGCGCGAGATGCCCAGCACCCGCGGCTCGCCGCCGATCCGTGCGGGCGTCGTGTCGACCTCGTACCAGCGTCGCTCGCCGTCGGCCGTCTCGACGGGCCACTCCACCGTGACCGGTTCGCCCGTCTCCGCGACCTCCCTGATTATCTCCCGCGAGTGCTCCGCCGAGTACCCCTCCACGTCGGCCGTCAACCCCTCGACCCCGATGTCGACGATGGTCGACTCGTCGTAGCCGGCGGCCTCGACGTACGGCTCGTTCACCTCGAGCACCTCCCCCGTCTCGGGGTCGTGGACGCTGATGATGTCGTTGACGCCGTCGAAGATCTGTTCGTACTCGCGCTCGCGCCGTTTGCGCTCGGTGATGTCGCGGACGCTCGCGAGCACGCGCTCACAACACGCGAGCTCGACGATCGTGAGGCTGATCTCGGCGTGGAACGCCCCGCCGTCCTTCCGCCGGCCCTTCCACTCGAACAGCTGTGGCCCCTCGTCGCGGGCTCTCTCGATGAGCGACCTGGCCGCAGCCTCCGAGTAGTCGGGGTCGTCGGTCATCACCAGCCCGACGTCCGCGCCGACGAGTTCGTCGCGTGAGTATCCCGTGATGTCGCAGTACTGGTCGTTCACGTCGAGAATCTCGCCGCTGTCGGGTTCGTGGACGACGAGGCCGTCACTCACGTTCTCGAAGATGTACTGGTAGCTTCGCTCCAGCCGGCGCTCGTCGGTCACGTCGGTGACGGTGCCGACGACGCGATCGACGGTCCCGTCGTCGTTCTCGACGGGGTAGCGCGTGGCCCGGACCCAGCGGGTCTCGCCGTCGACCTCGAGCCGGTACTCGCCGTCGTACACCTCCTCGGGATCGCCGGCGTCGATGTCGGCGATCATCCGCTCGACGTCCCGCTCGTACCGCTCGCGGTCGTCGGGGTGGGCGGCCTCGACGAACGACGTCGGGCGGTCGGCGAGCGACTCGACCGGCTCGCCGTAGATCTCCTCGTACGCCGGGTTGATGTAGCGGATCTCGGAGAAGTCCGCGGTCGCGAGGTAGATCACCTCGTCGATGTGGTCGGCGATCAGCCGGAGCCGGCGCTCGCGCTCGCGGAGCTCCTCCCGGAGACGGTTTCGTTCGGTGACGTCGCGGGCGATCCCGACGATCTGTCGCACTTCGCCGTCGACGACCACCGGCGAGAGCTTCGTCTGCCAGACGTGCGTCCCGCCCGGCAGCGACAGTTCCTCCTCGTAGGTGATCGTCTCCCGGCGGTCGTAACAGCGGCGGTAGTTCGCCGCGACCTGGCTCCCCAGTTCGTCGCCGAACGTCTCCCGCGGCGTCTTTCCTCTGAGTTCGGCCGTCGACAGCCCCGTCTTCTCCTCGTGGGTCCGGTTGAGCCGTCGGTAGGTGAACCGGACGTCGCCGGCGTCGCGGTCGGCGTCGCCCTCGTGCGGTCGCGCGTCGGCTTCGTGTTCGGACGTGTCGCCCTCGTGCGGTCGCGCGTCGGCTTCGTGTTCGGACGTGTCGCCTTCGTGCGGCGGTTCCTCGACGTCGACGAGGAACAGCGCGTCCTGGGCGTTCTCGTACACCGTTTCGTACTCCCGCTTGAGTCTGCGGAGCTCCGTCTCCCGCCGCTTGCGCTCGGTGATGTCGCGGAAGGTCGCCATCGTCGCCGGCTCGCCCCCGTGGGTGATCCGCGAGACGGTGAGTTCGATGTCGACGTGGTCGCCCCCCGCGGTCCGAAGTTCGACGTCGTAGTTCGAGGGAGGCTCGTCGCCCTCGATGCGCTTCTCGTACCGTTCGCGGACCAGGTCGCGGTCGTCGGGGGCGAACACCTCCTGAAACGGGCTGCCCACGAGCTCGTCGCGACTGCGCCCCACGAGCTCGCAGAACCGGTCGTTGACGAAGGCGTAGGTGCCGTCCTGGACGATGACGACACCGTCGTCGCTCGCCTCGACGAGCGTCGTGTACTTCCGCCGCCCCTCGGCGCGGTGTCGCTCCCCCTCGTCGTGATCGGCCACGGACCGGCTGACGCTCACGATCCGCTCGACCGATCCCGCTTCGGTGACCGGATATCGCCGTACTCGGACCCGTCGACTCCCGTCATCGACCTCGAGCCGGTACTCTCCCGTGTACGCCTCCTCGGGGTCGCCGGCCGCGACGTCGGCGAGCAGCCGGTCGACGTCCGCCTCGTACTGCTCGCGGTCGTCGGGGTGGATCGCCTCGGCGACCGACCGTGGATCCTCGCCGAGCCGCTCGACCGACTGACCGAACAGCCGTTCGCCCCCCGGACTGACGTACTCGACCGTCGAGAACTCCGGGTCGGTGATCCGGACGACCGCGTCGACGGTCTCGACGAGCCATCGAACCCACTCCCGAGCCCCATCGAGTTCTCGGATCCGATCCGTTGTGGGTTCTGACATACGTCATCTACGCCGATGGAGCGGTAAGTATTGTCGGGGTCGTCGGTCGCCGGCGGCCACGAGTACCCCTCAGTCTTCCACGCGACGGGGGCCACGGCAGGAGCGGGTCGGACGTGTCGACCCTGCCGACTGGCGGTCGCTCGCACGCCGAGACGCGGCCGGGGCTAGCTGTATAGCCCCCTGGGACACGGTCTCGTCCACACACGTACACCGAACGGTCTGGTGGCCCGGGGACGTACGAGTGTGTGTGATCCGAACGTCGCTCGTCGACACGAACCGATGCGACCGACGCGACCGTCCGCACGACCGCTCACACGACCGTCCGCACGACGACCGACGTGCGTCCCGGGCCCGACGATGTATCCACCCGTGACACCCGACGCCCGACGGTCGGCGAGACGACCGCCCACCTGGCGCGGACTGGCCCTCGCCGCCGTCGTCGTCGCCGCGCTGCCGGTCGTCCTCTGGACCGCGACCCACCCGCTCGTGGCTGTCGCGGTCGTCGGCTGGCTCTGTGGCGTCGCCGTCCTCGCGGCGCGCTTCGCCGACCGCTGGCGAGGTCGCGTCGGCCGGTCGTCGCCTCCCGTCGGCGATCCGACCGCGTCCGCGGCGGCCGAGCGAACGGTGGCTCGCCGGCGATAAACCGTCCGGTCGTCCGGCACCTCGACCAACGGATCACGGACCCTCGCTTCGGCCCTCCCCTCCGACGACTCGTCGACCGCCGCGACGCCCCTCGCCACGAGTGGCCGCCCCACGTGTCGGCGCCGCCCGACACGAGGCGTCCCGACGGCGTCGCGGCGGTTCGGCGCGCACGAGCGAGAGCACAAAACCAATACGTACCGGGCTCATTCACCGTCCCAATGGTCCTCTCCGACGTCTTTCTCGCCCCCCTCGGGCTCGTCGCCCTCCTGACGGTGGTCCCGCTGGTGGTGCTGTACCTCGTCAAGCCCGAGCCCGAACGGGTCGAACTCCCCACGCTGCAGTTCCTGACCGAACAGCTGGGCCAGTCGGCGTCGAGCCCGCTGCTCGAACGGCTCCTGCGGAGCCTGCTGTTGCTCGTCCAGCTCGTCGCGCTGGTGCTGCTGGCGACCTCCCTGGCGACGCCGTACATCACGGTGTCGGAGGAGACGACGGTCGAAGAGACCGTGCTCGTCGTCGACGGCAGCGGCTCGATGACGGCCGTCGACGGCGGCACGACACGGTTCTCGCAGGCGATCTCTGCCGCCGAGAACGAGATCACCGGCACCACCTCGGTCGTCCTGGCCACGGGCGAGCCGCGGGTGACGGCCCGGGCGGTTCCGCCCGACGAGGCGACGGCTGCGCTCGACGAACTGTCGGTGACCGCGGCGAACGGGAACCTCCGGACCGCGATCTCCACGGCCTCGTCGATCGCCGGCGAGGAGGCACAGATCGTCGTCCTGAGCGACTTCGCCGACGAGTCCGACTGGCCCGACGCGGTCCAGTCGGCCCGCGCACAGGGGTTGCGGGTCGAACTCCGGCAGTTCGCCGGCGGCGGCGAGGACAACGTCGGCCTCATCGACGCGCGGTTCTCGGGTCGAGAGGTGACCGTCTCGGTCAAGAACTACGGCGACCGGCAGGTCCAGCGCACGCTCTCTCTGGGGAACCAGCAGACCGACCTCACGCTGGCGGCCGGCGACGTCGCCACCAGAACGTTCACGGTGCCGGCGGGTGGAGCGCCCCTCGAGATGACGCCCAGGGACTCGTTCCCGCTCGACGACACCGTCTACCTCGCCGCTCCCCAGGACGCGACGATCGACGTCCTCCTCCTGACGAACGACCGCAATCGGTTCCTCGCGACGGCCCTCTCCGTGATCCCGGAGGTGGAACTGACGGTGGACGACCCCCCGACGACGGTCGACAGCGACGACTACGACGTCATCGTCTACAGTAACGTCGAGCCCTCTCGCCTCCTGCAGGGCAACGTCGAGGCCGGCCGCGACCTGCTCGAGGAGGGCGGCGGCGTCGCGATCCAGGCACAGCCGAACCTCCCGGAGCGCTACGGCGACCTGTCGCTGGTCGAGCCGTCCGGTGTCGCACAGACCCCGTCGATCCGACGGACAGCCGACGACCCGCTCGTCCGTGACATCACGTTCTCCCCACCCGAGGCGTACGTCGCCGGGCCGCTCACGGACGGCCGGAGTCTCGTCCAGACGGGCGATGGCTCGCCGCTGATCGCGACCGCCGACCGTGGATCCGGGCGGATCCTCTACTACGGCTACATCGAGCAGTCGTCGTCGTTCAAGTTCAACTTCCAGTACCCCGTCTTCTGGAAACGGGCGGTGTTCTACCTCGCCGGCCGGGACACGCTGCCCGAACTGAACCGGGCGGCGGGCGACAGACTCCAGTTCGACGCCGAGACGACGGTCGAGACGCCGGGCGGCGTGGTGACCGAGACGGCCATCACCCTCGACCGGACGGGCTACTACCGGGTCGGCAGCCGTCGCATCGGCGTCTCGCTGCTGAGCGAGCCCGAGTCGGCCGTCGCGGCGACGCCGCTCGAGGAGCGAGCCGACGAGGGAGGTGTCCCCGCCCGCGAGGAGAGCCGGCTCGTCCCGCAGCCGGTGACGGAGTTCTTCGCCGGTGCGGCGCTTCTGGTGACGCTCGTCGAACTCGCGTACCTCCGCCGACGGGGTGACCTCTGATGGCCGGGTTCGCTCCCGCCGTCACGCGAGCGGTGCTCCAGACACAGGTCACGGTCGCCGACGCGGTCGTCGGCCTGCAGCGCCCGCTGGCGTTCGTCGCCCTGCCGGTCGCGGTCGTCCTGCTCTGGTGGCTCGTGTTCCGGGGCGGCGGGACCGCCTCGACGCGGAGCCGCCGGCTGCTGTTCGCCTCGCGGGTCGTGATCGCCCTCCTGCTCGTGACGGCCGCGGCGGGCCCGTTCACCGTCGTGACCCGCGAGACCACCGGCGACCCCCGCGTGACGCTCCTCGCCGACCGCTCGGACAGCATGGCGGTCAACGAGAACGTCACCGAGGGCCTCGTCTCGCGGATCGAAGACCAGGGCGTCCCCGTGACGGTCGCGACCATCGGCGACGAGACCCAGTCGCGGATCGGCGACGGCATCGCCGCGAACCTCCGGGAGAACGGGAGTGTGGTCGTCGTCACGGACGGTCAGGTGACCGGCGGGCGGAGCCTCGGTTCGACGGCCGATCTGGCCGCGTCGCTCAACGCGAGCGTGAGCACGGTCGACGTCGACGCCGACGAGCCCGAGCGGTACGTCACGGTGTCGGGACCATCGAAGACGAGCGTCGGCGTCAACAGCACGTTCCTCGTGCGCGTCGACGGGACCGAACTCGACGAGGGTGCCTCGCAGCTGACGGTGTCGGTCGACGGCGAGGAGGTGCTCTCGCGGGAGCTCGAAGCCGGCGGCGGCTCGGTCGAGTTCTCCCGGGCGTTCGAGTCGACCGGCTCTCACCGCGTCACCGCGACGGTCTCCGGCCCCGACACCTTCTCCGAGAACAACGTCTTCCGCAAGACCGTCCGCGTCGTCCCGCAGCCGAAGATCCTCTACATCTCGCGGGGGCGATACCCCTTCGAGAGCTACCTCTCGGAGCTGTACGACGTCGAGCGGGCGCAGTCCGTCCCCGAGAACCTCGATCAGTACTACGCGGTCGTCGTCCAGGACGTCGCCGCGGACGATATCGGGGACGTCGACGCCCTCCAGCGGTTCGTCATCGACGGCAACGGACTGGTCGTCGTCGGCGGCGACAACTCGTTCGAGAACGGCGGCTACGACGGGTCGTCGATCGCCTCGATGCTCCCGGTGTCGTTCGGCGAGGCGTCCGCGGGGAGCGCCCGGATCGTGATGGCGATCGACATCTCCGGCAGCGCCGAGTCCGGGATGCGGCTGCAGAAGTCGATCGCGCTCGACGCGCTCAACCAGCTCGGCGACGAGAACACGGTCGGGATCGTCGCGTTCAACTTCCAGGCGTACTCGGTCGCCGAACCACAGTCGCTGTCGGAGAACCGCGCGGTCCTCGAGGACCGGATCCGGCGGCTCGAGAGCGGCGGCGCGACGACGATCGCCGCCGGGCTCCGCGGCTCCGAGGAGATGCTCGCGGGCGAGCAGGGCACCGTCATCTTGCTCTCCGACGGGCAGGACCGCGTCGGCGAGGCGGCTACCGTCGCCAACCAGCTCGGCTCGCGCGGCACCCGCGTGATCACCATCGGGGCCGGGCAGACCGTCAACGAGGGGACGCTCCGGCGGATCGCCTCCCAGTCGGGCGGGACGTACTTCCGGGCCACGGAGACCGACCGCCTGCGCCTCTTCTTCGGGGGTGCGTCGAGACAGTTCGACGGGCAGGGACTCACCATCGTCGACCCCAACACGTTCGTCACCGCCGGCGTCACGCTCGAGTCGAACCCCGCACGGGCGAACGACGTCTCCATCCGCCGTGGGGCCGACTTCCTCGTCGCCACCAGCGACGGGACGCCCGCCGTCGCCACCTGGCGGTACGGACTGGGTCGGGTCGCGACCGTGACTGCGTACGGTGCCGACGGCACGCTCGACGGGCTCTTGCAGCAGCCGGATTCGCTGCTGTTGACCAAGACGGTGAACTACGCGATCGGCGACCCCGAACGCAAGAACCAGGACGTCACGGACGTCGCAGACACCCGCCTCGGGGAGTCGACGACGGCCGTCTACCGGGGACAGAGCCGGCCCGGCACGGACACGGTGGCGTTCCGACAGGTGTCGGAAGGCGTCTACCAGGCGACGATCACGCCCCAGGAGCAGGGGTACGACAGCGTGCTCGACGCGTCGTACGCGGTGAACTACCAGCGCGAGTACGGCGCGTTCGGCGCCACCGGCGAGCTCCGGTCGGTCGTCCAGACCACCGGCGGACGCCAGTTCGAGCCGGGCCAGGCGGCGGAGATCGCGCAGTTCGTGCGTCAGGAGTCGACGCGCGTCCGCGAGATCGAGCAGTCGTGGACCTGGCTGGCGCTCCTGCTCGCGCTCGTGGCGTACTTCGCCGAGGTCGCCGTCCGCCGTCTTCAAGTGTACCGGGGGCATAGCCGGAGCGAGAGTGGTCTGACATGAGCGCCCTCGGTTCCTCCATCAATCTCGCCCTCGTCGTCCTCATCGTCACCAGCGTCGTCGGGACCGCCGGTGCGACGATGTACTTCCAGCAGTCCGTCGAGCGGCTCGACTCCCAGAACACGGAGCTCCGCGAACGGAACGAGGAGCTCCGGAGCGAGCTCGAATCGACGCGCGAACAGCTCGAGTCGACCCGGACGCAGTTGAGTGAACTGAACCAGAGCCTCCAGACGACGCGCGGCGACGTCTCACAGGTGTCGGAGAACCTCGACCAGACCGAACAGCAGCTCGAGTCCACCCAGAGCGAGCTATCGGATACCGAGGGTGAGCTGTCGGAGACGAGAGATGAGCTGTCGACGACGCGCAACCGCGTCGAGTCGCTCCGCTCGGAGGTCCAGTCGCTCGAGGACGACAGACAGGAGCTGCAGGAGTCGGTCGACGAACTCGAAGAGGCGAACCAGGAGCTCGTCGACGAGAACGACGACCTCCAGGACAGGGTCGACAGCCTCCGAACCCAGGTCGACAACCTCCAGGACAACATCGACGATCTGAACGACCGCATCGACCAGCTGGAGGACGACATCGACACCATCTGCTCGCAGTGGCCCGCCGACCAGTCGAGGCCGGGGGCGTGTTCCTGATGGGAACGGACGATGATCGCGACGGGGCGACCGACGGCGGCGACTCCGAAGACGACGACGGGTGGCTCGCGCGGCGGCGTGCGAACAAACGCGAGAAGGCGGCACGGAGTCGCGACCGACGCGAACAGCGCGACGCCGCCAGACGGGACGAACAGTACCGGAAGGACCTCGACGAACAACGGTCGCTCTCGACCGAGGGCCGCGCCCCGGAGAACCGGATGCGGCGCGCGATCACACAGGTCCGCCGCGAGGGGTACAAGGTCGCGCTCATCTACGCCGTGGTGGACGCCGCCCTGGCGGCGCTCGCGGTGAACCTCCTGGTGCAGGTGGTCAAGCCAGCCGAACTCCCCACCACACTCCCGTGGCCCACGGCGCTCTTCGATGCGATCGTGCGCTACGCCGGTGCGCCGCCGGGACCGCTCCAGACCTCCATCGTCGTCGGGATCGCCGCCGGCGTCGTCGTCTTCGTCGTCGAGTTCGCCGTGCGGACGCGGCGACCGTTCGTCGAACAGTTCGAGGGGGCGAACCCCGAGGTACGGGAGGCGCTACGTACCGCCCGCGACACCGTCCGCGCCGGGAAGGACACCCGGATGGCGCTCGCCCTCTACGAGGACGTGCTGGCCCGTCTCCGCCGCACGTCGAGCGTCGGGCTCGTGAACCTCAAGCGTGTCTTCCTGACGGTGCTCGTCATCTCGGTCGTGAGCGTCGCCAGCATCCAGGTGGCCGTCGTCGACCTAGACATCGGCGACTTCGACGGCGCGGACGCGGGCGACGCCGGCACCGACCGGGAGTCGGAGTACGAGGGGCTCCAGGACGCGAACGACGTGCTCGGCGAACCGGAGGACGTCTCCGCCGGTGAGGAGACGCTCAACACGACGCTCTCGACGGAGGGTGGTGGTGACGACGGCAGCGCCTCCTCGGCTGCGGCGTACGAGTCGAGCGGCTTCTCCGGGACGGCGGACGTCGAGGGCCAGGAGGCGGGGTTCGCCGAGCGCGAACAGCTCGAGGACGCGGAGCTCATCAGAGAGTACAACCTGCGGATCCGTGCGGAAGACGACAGCGACACGTGAGTGTGAGTAATACGTAACATATGAGTGATATCGAACGGCTCCAGTCGAAGTTAGAGCAGGTCCGCGAAGAGGTCGGCAAACGCATCGTCGGACAGACCGACGTCATCGAGCAGATCCTCGTCTGCGTGCTCGCCGACGGCAATGCCCTCCTCGAATCGAACCCCGGCCTCGGGAAGACGTCGATGATCCGGACGCTCTCGGAGGTGACGGACCTCCAGTTCTCGCGCATCCAGAACACGCCGGACCTGATGCCCTCCGACATCACCGGCACCGAGATCATCCGCGAGACCGAACACGGCAGGGACTTCGTCTTCGAGAAGGGGCCGGTGTTCGCGAACATCGTGCTCGCCGACGAGATCAACCGCGCCACCCCGAAGACGCAGGCGGCGCTGCTCGAGGCGATGCAGGAGAAACAGGTGACCGCGGCGGGCGAGACGTACGACCTCCCGCGACCCTTCTTCATCCTCGCCACACAGAACCCCATCGACCAGGGCGGGACGTACGCCCTGCCCGAGGCACAGACCGACCGTTTCCTCCTGAAGATCCTCGTCGACTACCCGAGCTTCGAGGAGGAGCGCCGCATCGTCCAGCTGTACACGGAGGGCGGGCGGGTACCCGACGTCGAACGCGTACTCGCCCGCGAGGAGATCCAGGAGATCCAGCAGCTCGTCCGCGAGGTGCCGATCGCCGACGACCTCCGCGACCGCGCAGTACAACTGGCGCGGGCGACCCGCGACCACGACCAGATCGAGTACGGCGCGAGCCCCCGCGCGAGCATGGCGCTCGTCCTCACGGGGAAGGCCCGTGCGTTCCTCCGCGGGCGGAGTCACGTCAAGTGGGAGGATATCGAGGCGATGGCACCGCCGGTGTTGCGACACCGGATCATCGTCGACTTCCGCGCCGAGCGCGAGGGGCTGGACGCCGACGACGTGGTCCGGTCGATCGTCGCCGACGAGCGGTGACCTCGCCATGACGATCGACCCCGAGTTCCTCGACGAGCTCGATCGTTTCGACTCGTCGATGAAACGCGAGACGACGTCGCAGTACCAGGGCGAACAGGAGTCGCCCGACATCGGCGAGGGGCTCACGTTCTCCGACTACCGCCGGTACGCTCCCGGCGACGACACCCGGCTCATCGACTGGAAGCTCTACGCGCGCACGGAGGAGTACTTCATCAAGCAGTACGAGGAGGAACGGAGTCTGACGGTGCACGTCCTCGTGGACTCGTCGTCGTCGATGGACTTCGGCACGGGCGACGAACACAAGTTCGAGTACGCCGCCAAACTCGGGTTGGGGTTCTGTTATCTCACGGCCGAGGAGAACAACGACTTCCGCTTCTCGGTCTTCGGCGACGACTACGAACGGCTCGACACGGGCCGGTCGAACCGGGGCGAACTCCTCCAGCTCGTCGACCTGCTGAACGAACAGGAGCTCGGCGGGCGCACCGACTTCGCGAACGCGCTCGAGAGCTACGTCCCGACCATCTCGAGCCGGTCGCTCGTCGTCGTGCTCTCGGACTTCCTCGGCGACCTCGACGCCATCGAGGAGGGGATGGCCTCGCTGTCGCGGAACGAACTCGTGACCGCACAGGTGCTGTCGCCCGACGAACTCGACCCCGACGTGCTGGGCGACACCGTCTTCGAGGAGCCGGAGACGGAACAGGAGCTTCGCACGTACTTCGGGGGCCGCCTCGCTCAGCAGTACCACGACCGGCTGCAGACGTTCACCGACGAGGTCGCCGCCCGTGCCAGCGACCTCCGCGCCAGCCACGCACTCGTGAACACCGGCGACGACTTCTTCGACTCGTTCGCCTCGCTGTGGATCGGCTGAGGCGGCCGCCCACGCGAACGCCAGTCGGTGGTCTCCCCGCGGGTCACTCGGTGGGATCGCCGAACGCGCCCGCTGCGGCGAGTTCGTCCAGACGGTCCGCCGAATAGCCCAGCTCCGCGAACACCTCGCGGGTGTGTTCGCCCAGCTTCGGCGGCGGCGACCGGAAGCCGCTCTCAGCGTGGCGGAAGTTCAGCGGGTGCTCGATCGTCGGGATCGTCCGCTCGCCGTCGTCGTCGGAGACCTCGCCGACGACGCCCCGTGCGTCGGTCTGTTCGTTGTACAGCGCCTCCTCGACCGACTGGACCGGTCCGGCGGGGACGCCCGCGTCGACGAGGATCTCCATCCACTCGTCCGTCGGGCGTGCCGAGAGTGCCTCCTCGATCTCGGCTTCCAGCTCGGTCATCTGTTCGACGCGGTCGGCGTTGGTGGCGAAGCGCTCGTCCTCGGCGAGGTCGGGGCGGTCGATCGCCTCGCAGAACCGCCGCCACTGTCGCTGGTTCAGACAGGCGACGTTGAGGTGGCCGTCCTCCGTCTCGACGGTCTGGTACGGCGCGAGAACGGGATCTTTGGTGCCCATTCTCGACGGCTCCTCGCCGGCGAACACCTTCCCGGCCTGCTTCGTCAGCCAGGGGAGCGTCGCGTCGAGCATCCCGAGTTCGACCCGGTCGCCCTCGCCCGTCCGCTCGCGCTTCAGGAGGGCGTTGACGACCCCGAACGCCGCCCACATCCCCGTGATGAGGTCCGTCTGGGGCAGGCCGACCTTCACCGGACGACCGTCGGGATCCGGTTCGCCCGTGACGCTCATGATGCCGCTCATCCCCTGGACGAGGAGGTCGTAGCCGGGGCGCTGGCTCCACGGCCCCGAGTCGCCGTACGCGGAGATCGAGCAGTAGACGAGACCAGGGTTCTCCTCGGCGAGGGTGTCGTAGTCGACGCCGAGGCGGTCGGCCACTCCGGGGCGAAAGTTCTGCACGAAGACGTCCGCCTCGGCGACGAGGTCGACCAGCGCCTCCCTCCCGGCGTCGGTCTTGAGGTCCAGTTCGACCGAGCGCTTGTCGTAGTTGAGCGTCCAGTAGTACGGCGACTCGCCGTCGACGAACGGCGGGCCCGACTGTCTGATGTCGTCGCCGGTGCCGGGCCGTTCGACCTTCACCACGTCGGCACCCTGGTTCGCCAGCATGAGCGAACAGAAACCGCCGGTGACGAACGTCGAGAGGTCGACTACCCGCACGCCGTCGAGGATCCGCCCGCCGGTCGCGTTCATGCCGTACGGCGTCGTGGATGGACGAAAAGCGTTACCCACGGCAGGTCCATGACCGCGCGTCCGTCGCGGTCGTCGCCGACGGACGCCCCCACGCCGGGTCCGGCGCGTCGATCTCAGACGTAGTCGGCGTCGGTGTCGACGGTGTGGCCGTCGACGACGCCGGAGCGCTCGAGCGCGTAGTAGCCGACGACGTGGACGACGACGGCGGCGACGATGCCGTTGAGCGAGGTGATGCCGGGGAGCAGTTGCGGCGCGGCGACGCCCGGGATCATGGAGCCGGCGGTGAGGATGGCGACGACACAGCCGGCGACGTACGCCAGGATCGACACCCACCGGACGTTCGTGAAGGAGACGTCCTCCATCCGCGGGATGCGCCCGAGTCCCCACACGAGCAGGAAGTCGGCGATGATGACGCCGCCGATGGGCGGGATGTACTGCCCGAGTGTCGCCAGCCACGGCACGAGGAGGCTGTCGACGCCGACCAGCGCGAGGACGAT
Organism: Salinigranum salinum; assembly: GCF_009176545.1. Lineage (GTDB taxonomy): Archaea > Halobacteriota > Halobacteria > Halobacteriales > Haloferacaceae > Salinigranum > Salinigranum salinum. The sequence continues at coordinate 2,309,850 of NZ_VTOJ01000001.1, forward strand.
GCCGACCGCACCGCCCGCGAGGACGAACGGCCGCTTGCGGTCGAGGTCGAACGCCTCGCTCCCGGCGACCCCGAAGGCGTACGCCGCGTTGTCGTTGGTCGTCCAGATGTTGAACACGAGCGCGACCAGACCGACGAACGCCAGCCCCTGCGCCGTGAGCACGGCGTAGAGGTCGCCCGCGGGCGTGACGTCGTAGACGGCGCCGCCGACGGCCCCGGAGAGGAACAGGAAGCCGTTCCCGACGAGGAATGCGATCAGCCCGGCCCAGAAGGCGACCCGTTTGTTCGCGGCGAACCGCGCCCAGTTCGGTGCCTGCGTCCCGCCGCTGATGAACGTCCCGACGACGATGGTGACGGCGGCGCCGAACGCCATTCCGCCCCCGCCGACCTGCGAGAGCAGCCCCCCGACGCCGCCGCTGTCGACGACGGCGATGCCGATCGAGAGCAGGCCGACGACGACGAGCGCCGGCACCGCGACGTACGAGAGCCGCTCCATCCCCTCGTAGCCGAAGTACGCCGTCGCGAGGTGGAGCAGCCCCCAGACGACGACGAGCGCCGAGACGAACATCGGCGTGTCGACCCCGAAAAAGGACGCCGTCGGGACGGCGATCAGGGGGATCGTGACGCCGAACCACCCGACCTGCGTGCCGCCGAGGAGGAGGTCGGCCCACTTCGCGCCTATCCGACCGAACGTGTACCGCGACAGCAACACCGTCGTCAGGCCGGCCTTCGCCGAGATCGCACACAGCGTCGCGACGTACACCCCGAGGATGGCGTAGCCGACGGCCATCGCCGACAGCATGGGGACGAAGCCCATCGCCGCGCCGACCTCCGCGCCGGCCCACAGCGTGCCGGCGAAGAAGACGAACCCCAGGAGGACGGCCGAGATGCTCACGAGTCCTTTGCGCTCGCTCTTCGGGACGTGGTCGACCGGCCAGTCCGGGTCGGGGAGGTCCTCGTCACCGAAGACGAACGTCCGCCAGTCGAAGCCGGAATCCTGTGTCGCCATCCCGCGGACGTGCCTGACGACCAGGTATATAGCTTCCCATAATATTCTGGAAGGAACCTCCGCAGTCCTTCGATTGTTCGCGACCGCATCGGCGTGACCACGTCGTTCGGCGCGTCCGTCGACTCGTCCGCTCCCCGTCCGGGGAAGGGTTGATGACCCCGCTCCGACTCCTCCCCCCATGGAGTACGTCGTCACCGACGCGACCACGCTAGCGGGCGACCGTATCGACGTCGAGGTCCGTGACGGACGCATCGACCGACTCGTCCCGGCGGGCGAGGGCGACCCCGAGGCGTTCGATCGCGACCGTCGACACGACGCTGGGGGTCGGCTAGTCACCCCGCCGCTCGTCGAACCGCACCTCCACCTCGACGCGACGCTCACCGCGGGAGAACCGCGCTGGAACGACCCCGGCACGCTGGCGGAGGGGATCCGGATCTGGGCCGACTACAAGGAGTCGCTCTCGAAGGCGGACGTGAAGGCGCGGGCGACGCGGGCGATCGAGTGGATGGCGGCCAACGGGATCACGCGCGTCCGCACCCACGCCGACACCACGGAGGAGACGCTGACGGGCGTCGAGGCGTTGCTCGAACTCCGCGCGGAGGTGTCGGACCTCGTGGACCTCCAGGTCGTCGCCTTCCCGCAGGACGGGGTCTTCACCCGACCGGCACACGAGGACCTCCTGCGGGAGGCGATGGAGATGGGCTGCGATCTGGTGGGTGGCATCCCGCACAACGAGCACACCCGCGAGGACGGCGTCTCGTCGGTCGCGGTGGCGATGGACCTCGCCGAGCGGTACGGGACCCCTCTGGATCTCCACATCGACGAGACGGACGACCCCGGCTCGCGGTTCACCGAGGTGCTGGCGAGCGAGGCACTGAAACGCAGCGTGGGGGATCGAACGACCGCGAGCCACACGACCGCGATGCACTCGTACCCGAACGCGTACGCCGCGAAACTGATCTCCCTGTTGAACGAGAGCGGCGTGAGCGTCGTCACGAACCCACCGGACAACAGCGTCTTACAGGGGCGGTACGACGACTACCCGCGGCGGCGGGGCCACACCCGGATCGACGAACTCCACGACGCGGGGGTGACGGTCGCCATCGGCCACGACTCCGTCGTCGATCCGTGGTACCACTACGGCGTCGGCGACCAGCTCGACGCCGCGTACGTCCTCCTGCACTACGCACACATGAGCGGTCACGGCGACGTCGAGACGCTCTGGCGGATGCTCACCGAGGCGAACGCGTCCGTGTTCGGAGCCGACGATTACGGCCTCACGGAGGGCAACGAGGGGTCGCTGGTCGTCTACGACAGCCCGGACCCGTTCAACGCGCTCCGGACCCGGGCACCGCGGACACTCGTCGTGCGCGAGGGACGCGTCGTCGCCGAGACCGAGCCGCGCGAGACGGTCGTCCACCGCGATGGTGAGGACCGTCGGGTCGACTTTCACCGCTGACGCCGGACGAGGGGGCGGGACGGAGCGTGGCTCAGTCGGCGTCGATCGTCTCCGGAGGCTCCCGGCCGAGCTTCCGGCGGCGGCTCTCGTTGAGCGCGTCGCAGATGCCCGCCTGGCCGGACATGTTCGTCTGTGCGAGCCGGCCGCGGCGGTGGACGACCTCGAACTCCTCGGGGTCGATCGGACCGCCCTCGGGCGTCCTGAACAGCGGTTCGTCCTCGGCGAAGACACCGACCGTCCGGGACTTCCGGAGGTACCGGCGGAGCGGGGCGGCGTCGACCGTGACGACCAGGGCACCGTCGTCGAGTTCGACCGCCGCACGGTCCGCCTCGTCGTCGAAGTCGAGGTCGAGATCGGACGGCGTCAGGCGACAGAGCTGGTCGGGTGCGACGCCGGCGTCGAGCAGCGCCTCGACCGCGTCGTACTGTCGGGCGACGCGAGCCTTGTCGTCGAGCGTCGCCCGGATCGCCTCGACGCCACCGTCGGCGTCGGGGAACACCTCCCCGAACGACAGCCGCTCGTTGACGCCGTGGTTGATCTCCTCGTCGTGCATGTGGTCGCGGAGCTGGATCCGCGCCTTGGAGATACCCGGGATCGACTCGATCCCGTCGCGGGCGTCCGTCGCCATCATCCAGGCGAACGCGGGCGAACACCAGGCCGTCGGGAGCGTAAAGCGGACCGTCACCCTGTCGCCGTCGACGTCGATCTCGTCGATGTAGCCGAGTTCGACGATCGATCGGTCGAGCTCGGGGTCCGTCACGCGTGCGAGCCGTTCGCGGACCGCGTCCACTGATGAGGCCGCAGACATCAGTCGGCCGCCGCGCCGCTGTAGTGGTCACCGAGGCCGAACCGCTGGGCGATCGCGTCGTCGGCGAACTCCCGCTTCTTCGCCTCGATGTCGATGTCGTACAGTTCGGCGGCGTTCTCACCCATCACCTTCTTCTTCACCTCGTGGCTCCACTCGACGCCGTACTCCATCTTGTGCTCCTCGGTGAGTTCGGCCTCCATCACGGTCTCGACCAGCCAGTCGGGGTTCCAGAGCGCGTAGTCCGACCCGAACAGCAGTTTGTCCTCGCCGAGCCACCAGAGGAGTTCGCTCATGATCTCGGAGAACTTCTCGGGGCGGTTCTGGGCGAACGGTGCCGCCACCGCGAGGCCGCCGTACACGTTCGGCTCCTGGGTGCCGATCCAGCAGAAGTCGTCGAGTCTGGGAAGCCCCACGTGTTCGACGATGAAGTTGAGGTTCGGGAACGACGAGGCAGCATCGTCGACGTCGCCCACGTCGAACGCGTCGCGGTTGAGCGGCCGAATCGTCGGCCCCTTGTGCGGGTGGATGTTCGTGATGCCGAGTTCGGCACACTTCTCGAGGAACTCGAACGCCTCGGGGGAGTCGAGGCGCCACCCCTTCGAGTCGCCCTTCCACTCGGCGGTGTATACCTTCGCGCCCTGGACGTCGTACTCTTCCTTCTGACGTTCGAGCTCTTTCAGACCCGCCTCGCCGTCGCGCGGGTCCCACCGACCGTTGGTGATGAACCGCTCGGGGTACTGCTCGACCAGCTCCGCGTCGTCGTCGACCGTGTTGAACCCGTTCTTGTAGAACTCGTGGAGGTGTGTCGGCTGGAGGATCCCCATGTCGACGGCACCGTTGCCGAAGAGGTCCTCGACCATCCGGTCGGCGCCGTACTTGCGGTACTCGTCCATGTCCCAGAGGCGGTCCTCGGGAGTGAACGTGGCGTGATAGTCGTAGAAACACTGGATGAACTCCTCACCGCCCTGGTGTTTGATGTTCTCCTCGCTCGCGTCCCAGAGGTGGAGGTGTCCGTCGATGACGAACACGTCCTCGCCTTCGTGGTGGTACATACGAGTGAGCATGGTAAAACACAGGATAAATAATTAACATAATTGTTCCTCAACGAAACGGCTGCAGGAAAGTGTCAGTGCCGGAGAGCTTTTTACGGTGTGTGAGGAGTATCAACCTGGCATGCAAGCAGCACGTTTACACGAGTACACCGACGATATGAGCGAGGCACTCTCGATCGACGAGGTCGACCGGCCGACAGCCACTGGGCCGAGCGACGTCATCGTCGAGGTCGAGGGCGCGGGATGGTGCCAGACGGACAACCACATCATCGAGGGGATGTGGACCGAGTACGTCGAGCAGGACCTGCCCATGACGCTCGGCCACGAGAACGCGGGTATTGTCGCCGAGGTCGGCGAGGACGTCACGACCGTCTCGGAGGGCGACCCCGTCATCTGCCACCCGGTCCAGACCTGTGGGACGTGCCGCCCGTGCCGACTCGGCGAGGACATGTACTGCGAGAACTCGCAGTTCAACGGGCTCACCACCGACGGCGGCTTCGCCGAGTTCCTGCACACGTCGGATCGCGCAGTCATCCCACTGCCCGAGGGAGTCGATCCGACGGACATCGCGCCGCACGCCGACGCCGGTATCACGGCGTACCACGCCGCGAAGAAGGCCGTCCACGAACTCAACCCCGGTGACACGGCCGTCGTTATCGGGGTCGGTGGCCTCGGTCACATCGGTCTCCAGTGTCTCCGGGCGATGTCGGCCGCCGACATCGTCGCGGTCGATCTCAAACAGTCGGCGCGCGACCTCGCCAGCGACCTCGGTGCCGACGAAACGATCGACCCCGAGACCGAGGACGTCGCGAGCGTCGTCGAGGAGTTCTCGGGCGGCGTCGGCTCCCAGCAGACGCTCGACTTCGTGGGTCGCGACCAGACGACGGCGCTCGCCCCCGACATCACGGCGGCAGGTGGCGACCACCACATCATCGGCTACGGTGGGCACATCCACGAGCCCGCGCAGGGGCTCGTCTTCGGCGAGTTCTCCTTCCGCGGGACGCTCGTCGGACAGTACACCGAACTGCAGGAACTCGTCGCGCTGGTCGATCGGGGCGACGTGACGCTCCACACCGAACGGCACGAACTCGGCGACGTGAACACCGTCGCCGAACGGCTCGAACACGGCGAGATCGACGGGCGGGCGGTCATCACGCCGCCCTGAGACGGGCGACCCGACCGCCGCTCGCAGGCCGGTGCACCGCCCCCCTTACACGTCGCTCCAGTAGTCGGGTTCGTTGCCCGTGCGCCACTTGATCGAACAGCCGCGCGACGGGTTCCACTCGACCGTCACGTCCTCGACGGCCAGTACCTCCTCGATCGCTCGCCGCATCTCGAACGCCGGATCGCCGGAGGGATCGTCGTCCGGGTTCAGCGCGTCGTCGAGACGGCCGTGGTACGCCAGTCGGAACGTCCCGCCGTCGTTGCGGAACAGGAACGGATCGGGCGTACAGACCGCGCCGTACGCGGCGGCGACCGCCTGGGACTCGTCGTGGAGGTACGCGTCGTACCCGATGCGGCCGGACTCGACGTACGCCTGCATCTTCTCGAAGGAGTCGTCCGGATACTGGTCGTCGTCGTTCGGGTTGATCCCGACGACCGCCACGTCGTCGTACTCGGCGGCGAGGGTGTTCAGCGCCTCCTCTTTCGCCTTCGCGTACGGGCAGTGGTTGCACGTGAAGACGAGCAACAGCGCCTCGCTATCGTCGAAGTCGGCCAGCGTGTGCGTCTGCTCGTCGGTTCCCCGGAGCTCGAAGCTCGGAGCCTCGTCGCCCCTGTCGAGGACGTGTCCGCTCTCTTTGGCGACCATGTCGACGGGTAAGAGCCGGAGCGGTAACTTTCTGTCCCTCCCTCACGCCGCCGCCGCGTGGCTCCGTCCACGGCACCGGTGACGGGGCAGACGGGAGTGTGTCGACGACGGCGAGGGTTTATCAACCAGTACGCGGCCACGGCTGTCCGTGACGTAACGACTCCGGCGGGACGGTCCGCGGTCGCGTGACACCCCGTCTCGTCGTCTCCGTGGGTCCATCCTGTGTCACCTGTCAGCTGCTCGCCTCACGGTCGCTCTCGTGGCCAGCCGACACACGCACCCGATCAGTCGCCGTCGGTCGCGTCGTCGCGGACGGCTTCGAGCGCCTCGCGGGCGTTCTCGAGAGCAGCGTCGCGCTTGGCGGGGTAGGCCTCGACCTTCGCACGGAACGTGATTCCCTCGCCGAGCCGGATCTCGTTCCCGAACGCCGCCTGCTTGTCGAAGCGGAGGAACAGTTCGCAGTTGTCGGTGATGCGGTCGTCGAGTTCGTCGAAGATCCGGTCGTAGTCGGGGGCGGCCGCGACCTGCGCGAGGACGTGACGGATCCCGTCGGCCCGCTCGACGCGAGCCGAGAAGACCACGATCCGATCACCGTGGTGGCCGCGGCTCTCGGCCCGCTCCACCTCGAACTCGTCGGGGAGAAACGTCCTGAGCGCCGCCTCGACCCGTTTCTCGTCCTCCGTCTCGTAGGAGAACGTCCGCAGGTCGACGTAGTGGAACGGGACCCGGGCCACGCTTACGCGTCGTCGTCCTCGTCTTCGTCCTGGGCCTCGGCCGCTTCGAGCTGATCCTCGGGGACGCCCGTCTCCTGCCCGTCGTCGAAGCTCACGGTGTACGTCGCGTCGCCGAACATCGTCTCCATGACCTGCGTCACGGTACCGACCTCGCCGTCGAACTCGCTGTGTTTGTCGTGCAGGACGACGGTGTCGTCTTTCTCGAAGCTCATGCCCACTGCTCCGAGGGGCCCGAATAAAAACTCCGTGATACGGTCACGCCATCACGCCGTCACACTGGCTCAGGGGCGAACGAACGGCTTTTGCCGCGACGCCCGAACGTCGGGTATGGAACTGGTTTCGGTCGCCGCGCTCACGGCGGATCGCGTCATCGGGAAGGACGGCGAACTGCCCTGGCCCAGTATTCCCGCGGACAAGGCACAGTACCGGGCCCGCATCGCCGACCATCCGGTGATCCTCGGTCGACGGACGTTCGAGTCGATGCTCGACGACCTCCCGGGAGCGGTGCAGATCGTGTTGAGCCGGTCCGAGCAGTCGTTCGACGTCGATACCGCCCACCACGCCACGAACGTCGACGAGGCGGTCGACCTCGCGGAACGACTCGGCACCGGCGTGGCGTACGTGATCGGTGGGGCCGGCATCTACGAGCTGTTCCAGCCACACCTCGACCGGATGCTGCTGAGCCGGGTGCCGGGCGAGTACGAGGGCGACAGCTACTACCCCGCGTTCGACGAGTCCGAGTGGACGCTCGCCGCCGAGACCGAGTACGAGGGGTTCACCCTCGAGGAGTGGACCCGCACCGGAGACTGACGTCACGGGTGACGACCATCTGACCGTCGCTATCCGTCGTCGGCGTCTCTCCCGTTCGGGCCGTCCGCTGGCTCGTCCACCTCGTCCACGGCGTCGTCCGCCTCGTCGACGTGCTGGCCCCAGAATCCGTCGAACTTCTCGACCGCGACGTCGCCGAGTACGCGGGTCTGACAGGCGAGCCGGAGTCCCGCGTCGGGATCGTGCGGTGGGACCGAGAGCCGGAGTCGTTCGCGTCGGGTCGGCTGCGAGACGGGACCGGAGACCGCGACGGCGCAGGTTCCGCAGCTCCCGTTCCCGCGACAGTTCACCAGACGCGCCCGGCCGTTGTGTGGCGTCTCGTCGGCGTCGAGCAGCGCGTCACGGAGCACCGCCCCGGCCGCGCAGTCGAGGGTGCGTCCACGGAAATCGATCGTCGGCATGTCCAGCGGGAGGGACGGGACGCGTAAATCGGTACGGGCTACCGGACACTCGCTCCGGACCACGGTGGATAAGTAGCCGAGACACCAGAGCTACGGTATGCAGACGACACGACGTGCTCTCCTCGCGAGCGGTGGCGTGGCCCTGGTCGGCACTGCCGGCTGTCTCGGATCGGTCACGGGTGGCGGCGCTACCGACACCGACTGCGACCTCTCCGCACGACCGACAGTCCAGTCCCTTCCCGCACCGTCGATGGGTCCCGACGACGCCGCGGTGACCGTAATGTCGTTCGAGGACTTCTCCTGCCCTCACTGTCGAACGTACCACCTCCAAGAGTTGCCGTCGATCGAGTCGGAACTGGTCGGTAACGACGTCCGCTACGAACACCACGACCTGCCGATCCCGGTGAGCGAACAGTGGTCGTGGGGCGCGGCCGGCGCTGCACGCGCGGTCCAGGACGGGATCGACGACGCGACCTTCTTCGACTACGCGGCATCCCTGTTCGAGAACCAGGATTCGTACTCGATGTCGCTCCTCCGCTCGCTCGCCGACGACGTCGGTGCCGACGGCTGCGACGTCCGCGCCGCCGCGACCAACGGGCGATACCGGCCGGTGCTAGAGGCCGACCGCCAGCGCGGGATCGACATGGGCGTACAGGGCACCCCGACGGTGTTCGTCGACGGCCAGCAGGTAAACGCGACGTTCGACGCGGTCCGAACGGCCGTCGAGAACGCCCGGTCGTAGCGAACGTCTCGACCGGAACGATGCGCACGCGAAACGCACAACACCACGCCGTCTATACCCTCGACGGAGGAATCACAGAACGATGAGCTTCGCCGTCGGCGCACCACACCACGTTATCACGGTGGTGACAAGTCTGTGAACCGTAGACAGCTCCTCGCCGCACTCGGCGGTGTCACCCTCACCGGCGGCGCGGGGTACGTCGCGTTCAACGGGGTCGGTGGCGGCGACGACGCCGTCACGGTCGACACCATCGACGCCCGCGGGTCGACGGCCGGCCGTCAGCAGCTCCCGGTGCCGGGCCAGCCGACGCTCGTCGACCTCTTCGCGACGTGGTGTGTCCCCTGTGAGGCACAGATGCGGAGCCTCGTCCCCGCGTACGAGTCGTTCGGCGGCGACGTCGCGTTCGTCTCGGTGACCAACGAACGGATCGGTGGCGGGCTCACCATGGACGACATCCGCCAGTGGTGGGCCGACCACGACGGCCGCTGGACCGTCGGCCACGACCCCGAGAGCCGCCTGATGAGCGAACTCGGCGCGGGCGGCCTGCCGTTCCTCGCGCTCGCGGACGACGCGGGCGAGATCGTCTGGACCCACCGTGGTGTCGCGAGCGAGTCGCAGCTCCGCGCGGCGCTCGAGGCCGTCGTCTGATGCTCGCAGTCGCGGTCGTGGGTCCGTTGCAGATGGACGCCGCGTTCGCCGGCACCCTCGCGTTCGCGCTCAGCGCGGGTCTGGCGACGTTCTTCGCCCCCTGTGCGTACCCACTCCTGCCCGGATACGTCGGCTACTACCTCAGCCAGGAGGAGGCGGACCTCGGCGGGGCGGTCGTCCGCGGAGGGGCGGCGACCGTCGGCGCGCTCGCCGTGCTCGCGCTCGTCGGTTGGGCGCTCGTCTCGCTGGGCACCCAGTTCGTCTCGGGGTTCGCGTTCCTCGAACCGGTCGTCGGCGTGGGGCTCGTCGCGCTCGGAGTGGTCGTCCTCTCGGGACGGGCCCCGAACGTCCACCTGCTGCTCCCCCGACACCGCTCGTCGGTCGCCGGCTTCGGCCTCTTCGGGGGCGTCTACGCCGTCGCCGCCGCGGGCTGTGTCGTCCCGATCGTCTTCGGCGTCGTGACGCAGGCGCTCACCCTCCCCACGGAGCAGGCGGCGGCGGTCGTCGCGGTCTACGCCGCCGCCGTCTCGCTCCCACTCCTCGGGGTGACACTGTTGTCGGCCGTGGGCAGCGACCTCCTGCGTGACCTCTCGGGACACGTCGGTTCCGTCCAGCGGATCGCCGCGGTCGTCATGGTCGTCGCCGGCGTCGCACAGATCGGGGTCTCGCTGTCGTACCTCGGCGTGGTCTGAGCCGTGAACCGCCCTCGTTTTTAACTCTCTCTCCCAAGTGACTATATGAACCGTCGCCGCCCGGCTTCTCGTCCTCTTTGGCGACTGCTCCGGCCACTGCTCGGCGTCGCGTCGACGCTGCTCGTCGCCACCACCACGGTCGCGGCCCACGGTGGGACGGACGCGACGACCGGGGCGGGGTCGTCGCTGGTCGCGTCCGTCCCGACGTGGCTGGGCGTCGCCCTCGGCCTCGCACTCGTCGCCTTGGGCGTCGCGCTCGTCGGTCGGGCAGTCGGGAACCGGGACAGGTGGGCGACTCACGCGGTCGGCGTCGTCGCCGTCGTCTTTCTCGCCGGCAGCGTGCTCGTCGTCGTGGTCGGCGCGACGGGCGTTGGCCTCCCCGACGCCGGTGGTGACGACGACCCATCGGTCGAGACGCCGCTCTGGGTGAGCGAGACCGGTCGAGCGATCGGCGGGAACCACCACGCCGCGGCGATCGCCGACGGTCGGGTGTACGCCCCGCTGAGCGGGCCAGGGACGTCCGAGGGCTGCGAACTCGTCGCGCTCCACGGGGGCGACGGCGGCGTGGTGTGGCGCGCGCCTGTCGAGACCAACTGCACCATCCACGCGGTGGCCGACCCCGCCGTGGCGGACACCGACGGTGACGGAACCGACGAGGTCCTCGTCGCCACGACCGAGGAGGACCTTCGCGTGTACGACCGCGACGGCGGTCTCCAGCGCCGGAGCGCGCTCACGGACTACGGCTACACGCGCCCGGTCGTCGCCGACCTCGACGGTCGAGCGGGAGCCGAGACGGTCGTCGTCGACGTCCGTGGGACCGTCGTGGTGGTCGACGAGACGGGCGAGACGGTGTGGCAGCACGCGCTCGACGACTACGTGTGGGCGCGACCGGTCGTCGACGACGTCGACGGCGACGGGTCGAACGAGGTGTTCGTCGCCCAGCGCGACGGGACGCTCACGCTGCTGTCGGGCACTGGTGGCACCGCGGGCGGAGAGGCCGACGCCGTCTCCGATGGCGAGACGGGTGCGACGGTCGAGTGGTCGACGACGGTCGGCGACAGCCCCGCCGTCTCGTGGCTCGCGGCGGGGCAGGCCGACGACGACCCCGCGCTCGAACTCGTCGTAGCGACGGTCGACGGCGGCGTCTACGCCGTCGACGGGGCTAGCGGTGACGCGGAGTGGACTCGGCGAGTCGACCGTCTCGCCTCCGTCGGCGGCTTCGGTGACGGCGACGGCGATGGTGAACCCGAGGTGTACGTCGCCGACCGCTCGGGCCACGTCCGGGCGCTCGACGCCGCCACGGGCGAGGAGGAGTGGGTGACACGCGTCACCGACGAGTCGGTCCAGATGATGCCCCCGCCGTCACTCGGCGACACGGACGGCGATGGCGCGCCCGACCTCGTCGTCCCCGCCCACGACGGCAGCGTCTCGAAACTCGATCCGCGCGACGGACACCTGTTGGCGCGGTACGAACGATCCGTCTCCGACGCGGCGAGCGACCGTGGTCGAGACCGTCTCTTCGCGCGTGCGACCCTCGGTGACGTCGACGGCGACGGCGACGACGACGCGGTCGTGATCTACGCGGACGGCACCGTCGTGGCGCTGGACTTCTGACGGCGGGGCCACGGGAGCGGAACGAACGAGGAGAGCGGGCGGGGACAGCCGTGTCGAACACCGATCGTACCGAACGGAGCGGAAGGACCCCCTTGATCCGGGATCCGGTGTTCCTGTTCTCTCCGGAGAGCTCAGACGTACTCTACTAGTTCGACTGGCCGCGAGGGATCCATCACGATTGATAGTATTGTAATTCCGTTAATACTAAAACGTAGACCGGAGTTATAGTGGGCGTATGTTCCCACTGGCTCGACGTGTCTTGGTCGTCGCGGTGGTCACACTGGCCATGCTCGGGAGCGTTCCCCCGGGAGTCGTCGCGTCAACAGCTGGAACACAGACGGGCGACACCGCGGCCGCCAATCGAACCGCGGCGTCGACGGGATCACAGTGGGGGATCCAGCCCGAACTCACAACCCTGCTGTGGGGGGTGGCAGCCGAGGACGAGCGCGTCGCGCTCGCGGCTCGGGAAGCGTTCGCTCCCGGCGAGGGAGTCGCAGCCATCGAACCCGTCGACGGGTGTCGCGTCATCGACAGTCCCGGCGCGTACGAACTCACCGCCGACATCACGAACAGCACGAACACGACGTGTCTCGACATCCGCTCGTCGGACGTGACTTTCGACGGGAACGGTCACACGATCGATGGGGTCGACGCCGACAGAACGGTCGGCGTGTTCGCCAACGGAACGGACGAGGCGCTCGAAAACGTCTCCGTGCGGAATCTCGCCGTCACCGACTGGTCCGACGGCGTTCGGTTCGAGGACGCGACCGGTGGGTACGTCGAGGACGTCGTCGCCGAGCGCAACGGGGACGGCTTCCACCTCGTCGAGTCGCCCGAAACGACGGTGTCGGACGCCTCCGTCGCCGACAGCGGCGCAGACGGGTTCCAACTCGACTCCTCCCCCGGGAGCCGGTTCACGAACGTCTCCGCGGTCGGAAGTGGCTCGCAGGGGTTCGGGTTCTCGGGTTCCGGGGGGAACACGCTTGCCGACGTCTCCGCCGAGGACAGCGGCGGCGACGGCTTCAGCTTCGAGGTCGGGTCGGGGGAGAACCGGCTCACCGACGTCTCCGCCGAGGACAGCGGCGGTTCCGGTTTCAGCTTCTCCTCCAGTTCCGGAGGGAACACCCTGGAGAACGCCACGGCCGAAGACAGCCGTGGGACCGGGTTCGAGTTCCTGTACGTGAGTGGAGAGAACACGATGCGGAACGTTTCCGCCGTCGACAGTGGCGGGGACGGCGTCTTCGTCGGCCTCAGAGGATCCGGGAACAACGTCTTCACGGACGTCACCGTGAGAAACAGCAGTCGGCACGGGTTCAGCTTCAACGCCGGAAACACTACGTTCGTGAACGTCACCGCCCAGGGCAACGATCTCGGCGGGTTCGAAGTCTTCGATGCCGGGAGCCACACGCTCACGAACGTCTCCGCAGTCGGCAACGGCGGGGCCGGTTTCGAGTTCAGATATCTCGTGTCGGACAACACGTTCACGAGCGTCTCGGCGCGAGGGAACGATGGCGAGGGCTTCCTGCTGGAGGACGCCAACCGAACGGTTCTCGCGGACGTGTCGGCGATCGATAACGAGGCGGGCGTGGTCGTCTCCGACTCCAGGGCGGTCGAGATCGACGGCGGAACCTTCGGGAACAACACCGCCGACGGAGTCCGCCTTGAGGGAGCACCGGACACGACGGTCCGAGGAGCGCAGTTGCTGGACAACGGTCGTGACGGCCTGCTGGTCGCGAACGGGAGCGACCGAACTCTCGTTACGGGCGTCACCGCCCGTGTGAACGCCCGATACGGGCTGTACGTGGTCGCGTCGAGCGACGTCCGGATCGTCGACAGCCGCGCCGAGACCAACGGCGACAGCGGCCTGGGTGTCGGAACTCCCCAGTCGGACCGGATGGCGACGAGCCGCAACGTCTCCGTCGAGAACAACAGCGCGCTCGGCAACGGCGAACACGGCGTCGAGATCGGTGACTCGGCGGTCGACGCCACGCTCGTCGCGACGAACGCCAGCGACAACGCCGTCGACGGCGTCCACGTCTACGGAGCCGACGGCGTCACGATGAGCGCCACTACCGCGGTCGGGAACGGCCGCTGGACGCTGTTCGCGGCCAACACGTCCGGGACCTACTCCGTCGACGGCCTCGCGACCGGTGGAGACGGCGTCTCCCTCACCGCGCGAAACGTGGCCGTCCGCGACGTGTCGGCACCGGAGACGGCGCTACCGAGTGGCCACGCAGGGGTGGGGATGTACGTGAACGCCACGCCGACCGGCCCGGACCCGTTCTTCGACGTGTCGATGTCGTACGGCCAGGCGACCGTCGACGCGGCGGGCGTCGACGAATCGACGCTCCGGCTGTGGAGGTTCGACGGGTCGACGTGGACGGAGGTGACGGGGTCGACGGTCGACACCGCCGCGAACACCGTGTCGGCGAACGTCACCGAATTCAGCGTCTTCGCCCTGGCCGGAACGGAGGAGTCGGAACTGGAGCCGACCCCCACTCCGACACCCGCGCCCGCGGCGACTGGTAGCGGTGGGGGCGGCGGAGACGCGAACGAGCCGCCGGTGGCCGCGTTCGACGTGTCGACGGACACCACCGAGACGGGCGCTTTGATCCGATTCGATGCCTCCGACTCCGACGATCCGGACGGCGTCATCGTCTCTTACCGGTGGGACTTCGACGGCGACGGGCGGGTCGACACGACGAGCGAGTCGCCGAGGGTCAGCCACACGTTCTCGACAGCGGATACGCACGAGGTGTCGCTGACGGTCGTCGACGGCTTCGGCGCCACGAACACGACCACACGCCCCGTCGAGGTGGCGACGGGACCGACACCGACCACGACGGCCACGGCGACCCCGACGGAAACCGAGAGACCGACGCCGACTGAAACGATGGCGGCGGGGACGACCGCAACGGTAACTGAGGAGGCGGCGATGGCGACCGAACCCCCGACCCCGACTTCGATGACGCTGTTCGGTACGTCGTTCCCTTGGTGGCTGTTCTTGGGGCTCCTCTCGGCAGTGGTCGCGCTGTACCTCGGTCGGACGAGGTGGGGTGGTCGGCAGTGAACGTCGCTCGGGCGTGAGCAGCCGGTCGGCTCGACCAGCAGTCGGACCGCCTCAGCAGACGGCGCACACGGCGCCCGCCGAACGCGGAAGCACTGACAGCCGAGTCGGTTCAGCCGAAGCCCCCGCCACCGCTCGGCGACGGGGACGGCGCACCCGCTCTCGTGTCCCGTTCACCACGACACCACGACACCACGTCCGGAACCCGTTCGTTCAGGGGGAACTGAGGGGCTTTTGCAACGTGTATCTGAACGGAATCCGCGGGGCGTTATTCGTACGTACACCCGGATTCCGACCGCGACGGGGGTGGACGGAACCGATACTCCGACGAGTGTCCGAAACGTGAGGTTCGGAACACCGGCGGACAGGTCGTCTCGGGCGTCCTTTTCCGGACGGTCACCGGTCGCCCGTCGGCGTCGGCAGCGCCCGCACCGACCGCGGCGGGACGAGGTAGTTCCCCCGGCGTTTGACGAAGATGTACTCGAGGATGCCGTTGTTGACGCGCTGTCGGATCGTGGGGACGTCGGTCAGGTCGGAGCCGTTCATCGCCTCGCGGACGGCATCGAACGACTCGATCCGCGTCTGGAGCGAGGGGAAGTGGAGGCTCGCCTCGCCGTCGTCGGTCGACTCGACGTGCCGCCGGAGGAGGAGCGGGTTCCCGTCGGCGTCGCGGTTCGCGCGTGCGGCCTTCTGGGCGTGGCCCACCCGCCCGTAGTCGCGCGCCTGCTCGCGGATCGTCTCGACGATCTCGTCGTCGACGCCGCTGAAGTCGCCGAGGTTCTCCCCCGCGCCCTCGACGAGTCCGCGCTCGGCGTGCAGCGGTGAGAACATCTCCATCACCTGTTCCTCGAAGTTCTGTTCCTCGTACCAGTCGTCGAGGCGCTGGCGGATGGTCGCGAGGTGTTTCGTGGTGCCGCCGGCGAACGGCCCCTCGTCGACGGTCACCGCGTCCTCTGTGGCCTGGTTCTTCCGGAACCCGGCTTTGAATCCCATGAACAGCGGCGATTCCTCGGGGACCGGCCCGCCCGCGGGGATGCCCGTCACCTCCCCCTGTCGTTCGGCGGGCATCCCGGCGCCCATGAACCCGGTTCGGCGGTTCGAGACGGAGAGGACATCCGAGAGCGGCGTCTCGACGTCGATCCCGTTCATTTGATCCTGCTCGCCGAGGAGCGCCTGCTCGGCCTCGAGGAGCGCGTCGGAGCGGTCGGACGCGAGGTGCAACAGCGCGTCCTGGGTGTCGAATTCGGGCGTCTCGAACGGGGAGAGGCGGCGCGGTTCGGGGAGCGGATACGCGAGATCGGCGTCGAACCGCGCGAAGTACGCGGGGGTGTACGCGAGCGACGAGAGGACGCCCGCGTGACTCCACTCGTACGCGCGGTCGAGCGTCGCCATCGCCGACGCGACTGCGTCGCGGTCGTCGTCGGTCGGCACCCCATCCGTCACGAGGTCGAGCGAGAGGAACAGGTGGTGTCGGGGGAGTTCGTGGTTGCTGGCGTCGTCCGTCGCGAGGAACTCGTTCCAGCGGTGCTGTCCGTCCGGAAGCGTCTCGGGGTCGTCGCCGCGGGGGACCGGCTCGTCGGCCGCTCGTAGGCAGGCCGACAGGGCCGTCGCCCCACCGGTCGCCACCGCGAGTTTCATCGCGTCCCGTCGGGACAGGTCGCGGTCGAACACGCGGAGTCTAGCGACCCGCGGAATAAATCGCTGTCGTCGGTTTCCTCGCCGCAGGAATGGGACAGTGATATTTATCCTCGCACCACTACGGTACGGTGATGAACAGACGTGCGTTCCTCGCGAGCGGTGCGGCGTTCGGGACGGCCGCGACTGCCGGCTGTCTCGGGACGGTCGGGTTCGGCGACCAGAACCCGAACGTCGTCCTCGGCGAGCCCGACCGGACCGCCGACGTGGCGAGCGAGGACCTCCCGTACCCCGCGTGGGGGCAGCAGGTCCCGGACGTGACCCTCCCCGCCCCGCTCGCCGACCGGTCGATCTCCCTCCGCGACATCGCCCACCCCTACCTGTCGACGTTCTTCTTCGCCAACTGCATGACGACCTGTCCGGTGTTGCTCTCCGCACTCAGGGAAGTGCAGGTCCACTCGGTGCAGGAGGGGTACGCCGATGCGGTGGGGTTCTACCCGATCACGTTCGATCCGGCACGGGACGACGCGGCGGCGCTCCGCGCCGAACTCGACCAGTTCAACGTCGACACGTCGGCGGGGAACTGGCAGTTCCTCCGACCCGAAGACGAGGCCCGGGCGGAGGCGGTCGTCACCGACGAGTTCGGCATCGTCTTCCAGCGACAGGAGATGGACGACGGTCCGGACATGTTCGTCCACCTCGGGCTGATCCTCCTGGTGAACGGCGACGGCTACGTCGAGCGCGCCTACCGTGGACAACAGCCCGACGAGGGACAGCTGATCGACGACCTCCGGCGGGTGAGAGGGGCATGAACCGCCGACAGTTCCTCGCGGCCGCCGGCGCGTCCTCCGCCGCCCTGCTCGCCGGCTGTGCGGGCTTCTCGACCACCACCTACAGCGCCCGAGCACCCCTGGTGGAGAACCGTCCCGACGCGGTGTACGTCCCCTCGCACGTCGAGGGGATGGAGATGGTCGGGATGGCCGAGGCGGGCGACGCGATGGTGGCAGTCACCTACAGCTACCCGCACCGCTTCTGGACCGTCGAACAGGAGGGGACCGACTTCACCACCCAGCAGGTCGAGATCGGAAGCGACGACGCGGTCCACCTGATGGCGACCGTCTGGGAGCCCGAAACGGGCGTCGTCGTCCCGAATACGGGGCTGTCGATCGAGATCTCGGCCGACGACGAACTCGTGAGTGAGGAGGTCGTCTACCCGATGCTCTCACAGCAGATGGGCTTTCACTACGGCGCGAACTTCCCCCTCGACGGGAACGACGTCTACGACGTGACGGTGAGCGTCGGCGCGACGTCGGTGAAGCGGTTCGGCTCGCTCGCCGGGCGGCTGACCGACCCGGCGACGGCGACCGTCTCGTTCGACTACCGCGAGGGCGCGCGTAACGAGATCGACTACACCGAGTTCGGCGAGTCACGCCGGGGCCAGCGCGACGCCATCCCCCCGATGTCGATGGAGATGATGCCGGTCGGTCGCGTCCCCGAGTCGATCCCCGGCGAATCGCTCGGGACGGCGACCATCGGCGATCTCGTGCTCCGCGGGTACACCGTCGAGGCCGACCGCTTCGGCGACGACCCGTACCTCGTTGTCACCGCGGCCACCCCCTACAACGATCTCGTCGTCCCAGGGATGGCGCTCGCCGCCCGCATCCCCGGCGACGGGACGCCCGCGTTCGCGGGTCGACTCGACCCCGGTCTCGACCCCGAACTCGGCTTCCACTACGGCGCACCCGTCGCCGGACGCCCGTCCGGAGCGGTCGAGCTCACCGTCGAGGTCCCTCCACAGGTCGCCCGCCACGAGGGGTACGAGACCGCGTTCCTCGAGACCGGCACGGTGCGTCTCTCGGACTGAACCGCCCGGGGACGGGACGGCCCGCCGGGCAGAGTGAGTCAGGTTCGAGACGGCGAACGTGCGACAACGCCTTTGACCGTTCGTGCCCTCCCCCGACACATGGGTTCGGAGCGTCGCGACCGCGTCGTGCTCGCGGTCGTCGTCTGGTGCGTCCTCGTTTCCCAGGTGCTGT
This sequence comes from Salinigranum salinum, assembly GCF_009176545.1. GTDB lineage: Archaea > Halobacteriota > Halobacteria > Halobacteriales > Haloferacaceae > Salinigranum > Salinigranum salinum. Next base: position 2,328,384 of record NZ_VTOJ01000001.1, read on the forward strand.
TCTATCCGGGTCTCGCGGATCTCGTCGTCGCGCTCGGGGCGACCGGACTCGACGCCGCCACCGCCTTTCTCGTCGCCGAGTTCGCGGCGTTCGTCGCCTGCGCGTCACTCTGGGGGGCGCTCTCCGACGCCACGGGACGACGCCTCCGCTGGATCGTCGTCGGAGCGGTCGGCGGGGCCGGCTCGTACCTCCTGCTCGTCACGCTCCCCACCCTCGGCCTCGGATTCGACGTGGCCCTCGTCGTCCGCGTCGTCGGCGGGGCGTTCACCATCGGCGCGTTCTCGCTCGCCGTGACGACGCTCGCCGACCTCGAGGGGGGGAGCGGCCGGAACATGGGTGCGGCGGGGCTGGCGATCGGTCTCGGCGCCGCGCTCGGTGCGGTCGTCGGCGGGGCACTCTCGACGGTGAATCCGCTGGCCCCCGTCGTCGCTGCGGCGGGCCTACTGATCGTCGTCGCCGGTCTCGCGACGACGGTGACGGAACGCGCCCCGACGGGGCGGAACCTGGGCGTCGGGGTGATCGTCAGGGGGCTGAAGACGCGCCCTGCCCTCGCCGTCCCCTACGCGTTCGGTTTCGTCGACCGGCTCACCGCGGGCTTCTTCGCGCTCGTCGGCGTCTTCTACTTCCGCACGCAGTTCGGCCTCGACGCCGCGGGCGCGGGCGTCGTGCTCGCCCTGTTCTTCCTCCCCTTCGCCCTCCTCCAGTACCCTCTCGGCGTCGTCTCCGATCGGATCGGACGGTTCGTGCCGGTCGTCGTCGGCTCGCTCGCGTACGGTGTCGCCATCGTCGCGGTGGGGGTCGCTCCGTCGCTCCCGCTCGCGGCCGGTCTCATGGTCGTCGTGGGCTCGTTTGGGGCACTCGTCGCGCCCGCGACGATGGCGCTGGCGACCGACGTCGTTCCCGACGACGAGCGCGGCGTCGCCCTCGGCGGCTTCAACGTCGCGGGGTCGCTGGGCTTTCTCACCGGCTTCCTCGTGGGCGGTGGCGTCGCCGACAACGTGGGCTTCCTCCCGGCGTTCCTCGTCGTCGGGGGACTGGAGGTGGTCATCGCCCTGGTCGCACTGCGAGCCGTCCGGGCGTTGCGACCGTTCGAGGAGAACGAGACGCTCGGCGCGGACGACTGACTCACTCGTGGCCCGACACGCGCACGGGCTGGTACGGCTCCTCGAGCCACTCGACGTCCGACTCGGACAGCGAGATGTCGAGCGCCTCGACCGCGTCCTCGAGGTGTTCGATGCTGGTCGTCCCGACGATGGGCGCGTCGACCCACTCCTTGTGGAACACCCACGAGAGGGCGATCTGCGCCATCTTCACGTCCTTCTCGGCCGCGAGTTCCTGGACGCGCTCGTTCACTTCCGTGCCCCCGCCCTCGAAGTACGGGTGGCCGCGGGCGAGGTCGTCCGTCTCGCCGCGGACCGTGGCGTCGAACTCGTCGTGGGGACGCGTGAGATACCCCCGCGCCAGCGGCGACCAGGGGATGACGCCGACGTTCTCCTTCTCGCAGAGAGGGAGCATCTCGCGTTCCTCCTCGCGGTAGAGGAGGCTGTAGTGGTTCTGCATCGTGGCGTAGCGGTCGAGCCCGAGCCGTTCGGCGGTGTGGAGCGCCTCGGCGAACTGGTGGGCCCACATCGACGACGCCCCCAGATAGCGCGCCTTCTCTCTCCTGACGACGTCGTCGAGCGCCCGCATCGTCGTCTCGATCGGCGTGTCGTCGTCCCACCGGTGGGTCTGGAGGAGGTCGATCGTCTCCATCCCCAGTCGGTCGAGACAGTTGTCGACCTCCTGTTCGATCGCCTTGCGCGAGAGCCCACCCGAGTTCGGGTTCTCGTCGTCCATCTGGAAGTAGACCTTCGTGGCGACGACGTTCTCGTCGCGGCGCCCCTCGAGCGCCTTCCCGAGGACGCGCTCGGACTCCCCCAGCGAGTAGAGGTTGGCGGTGTCGAAGAAGTTGATTCCCAGGTCGATGGCGCGGTCGACGAGTTCCAGCCCCGCCTCCTCGTCGAGCACCCAGTCGCGCCACGACGAGGTGCCGAAGCTCATACAGCCGAGGCAGATGCGAGAGACTTCCATGCCGGTGTCGCCCAGAGTGGTGTACTCCATACTCCCCCGCTCTCCGGCGGAGAACAAAAATGAGAGGGAGGGTCACGGCACCGTTGGTTCGACGCAGCTCCCCGCGCTCTCGATCGATTCGCGGGACCGAGACACCGAAGCGGGCGCGCCCCTCGCCAGTCGAGTTCATCGACCGTCGAATCGTCCGGTCGAGGGATTCTCGTCCCGAGAGAAGCGCGAGCGCGGTTTATACTGTCAACCATCGTATGGATAACCGACGAGAGTGATCCCTCCGTCAGTGATTGCAATGCGCAGATCCGTACTCACAGTCCTGCTGGTCCTCGTGGTCGTCGTCGGGTTCGTCCCTGGCGTCGCGGCCGCGCAGGCGACCGGTGGCGAACGGCTCGGCGGCCTCGTCGAGGTCACCGAAGGGGAGACGATCACCGGCGACCTCAGCGCCGTCGGTGGAACAGTGGTCATCGCGGGCACCGTCACCGGGAACGTCGAGGCGACCGGCGGCTCGGTCGTCGTCGCCCCCACGGGCGTCGTCAGGGGTGACCTGTCCGCGGTCGGTGGCGCGGTACTCGTCGAGGGAACCGTCGGCGGCGACGCCGAGGCGTTCGGCGGGTCGGTCGTCGTGCGCGAGGGTGCGCGCGTCGGCGGCGCGTTCGACGCCGCGGCCGGGTCCGTCAGGCTGGATGGGCAGGTCGCCGGAGACGCCCGCCTCGCGGGCGAGACGGTGATGGTCGGGCCGACCGCCTCGGTGGGCGGCGACCTCCGGTACGACGCCGGTACGTTCACCCGGGCGCCCGAGTCGAGCGTCGCCGGTGCGGTCCGCGCCGAGGAGGACCTCGCGTTCGAGCCCCAGATTGCCCCGCCCGCCGTGCCGCGGGGCGTCGGTGCCGTCTACGGGCTGCTGGCGAACCTCGTGCTCGGTGCCGCGTTGCTCGTGGTCGTCCCGCGTTTCTCGACCGCCGTGACGGCCGTCGGCACCCGCGACTCGCTCCGGAGCGGCGGCGTCGGTCTGCTCGCGTTCGTCGGCGTCCCCGTCGCGCTGGTGCTCGTCGCGCTGACGATCGTCGGACTCCCGCTGTCGCTCGCCGGACTGGTCGCCTTCGGCCTCCTCCTGTGGGTCGCGTTCGTCTACGGGGGCCTCGTCGCCGGGACGTGGCTCCTCTCGCTCGTCGACCGGGAGGGGCGGTGGCCCGCACTCGTGACGGGGCTCGTCGTCGTCGCGCTCGTCGACCTCGTCCCGTTCGTCGGCGGCGTCGTCCGGTTCCTCGTGCTTCTCGTTGGGCTCGGTGCGTTCGTCCTCGCCGTCCGCGGTGCCCGCGGCGACGAGGGCGGCTTCGTCTTCACGGGACCCGAGGACGACTCGGCCGCCGCCTGATCGGCATCGGACGGTCCCGTCCCGTCGCTCGTGCGGGACGGCGAGACGAGTAACCCAAATAATTATTCAACGTGTTTTCGATGTGTGAGGTATGTCGATCGACTACGACGCGGCCTGTGAACGGTTCGAGTGGGACGTCCCCGACCAGTACAGCCTCCCGAACACGATCGAGTCCCACGCCGACGCGTTCGGTGACCGGGTCGCGGTCCGCTTCCTGTCGGCCGAGGGCGACCGGGTCGAGCGCACCTACGAGGACCTCCGACGGGATATGAACCGGTTCGCGAACGCGCTCGCCGATCGCGGCGTCGGACCCGGCGACCGGGTGATGCATCTCTTCCCGCGGCACCCCGACGCGTTCGCGATCCAGCTCGGGGTACTGAAACGCGGAGCGCTCCTGGTGCCGTGTTCGTCGATGTTGAAGCCGAAGGACATCGCCTTCCGCGCGTCGGACTGCGAGGCGTCGACCGTCGTCGCCCACGTCTCGCTGACCGACATGGTCGAGCCAGTCCTGAACGAGACGCCCCTCACGAACACGATCTGTCTCGACGGCGACCCCGACGGGTGGGAGTCGTTCGCCGACCTCGTCACGGGGGAGTCGGCGACCCACGACGGGCCCGACGTCGGCGCTGCGGACCCGATGTCGATCAACTACACCTCGGGGACGACGGGCCAGCCGAAGCCCGTGCTGCACAAACACCGCTGGATGCGGTGTTTCGAGCTCGTCAACGCCCCGTACTGGTGGGGGCTGTCGGGCGACGAGGACCTCTCCGACGAACTGATGTGGGCCACCACGGGTACGGGGTGGGCGAAGTGGTTCTGGAGTCCCGTGGGCGTCGGACTCACCACGGGGGCGACCCAGCTCGTCTACGACGGCGAGTTCGACCCCGAGCGGTTCCTCGACGTCATGGCCGAGGAGGGCGTCACGCGGCTCTGTGCGGTCCCGACCCAGTACCGGATGTTCGCCCAGCAGGACCTCTCCGACTGGAATCTGGCGCTGACCGACGCGCTCTCGGCGGGCGAACCGCTCAACCGCGAGCCCATCGAGGCCTTCGACGAGGCGGTAGGGGTGACACCGCGCGACGGCTACGGGCAGACGGAGACGGTCGCGCTCGTGACCAACTACCCCGGCATCGACGTCAAGGAGGGGTCGATGGGCAAACCCGCTCCCGGGATGGGGACGACGATTCTCGACACGATGGATGAAGAGCCCGTCGGCGACGGCGAGATCGGCGAGATCGCCGTCCCAGTCGACTGTCCGGGTATCTTCGACGGCTACTACCGGAAGCCGAACCTCGACGAACAGACGTTCTCTGGGCAGTACTACCGCACCGGCGACCTCGCCTCCCGGGACGACGACGGCTACTTCTTCTTCGAGGGGCGCGCCGACGACATCATCATCTCCGCGGGATACCGCATCGGGCCGTTCGAGGTCGAAGACGTGCTCGTCTCTCACCCCGCCGTCGCCGAGGCCGCGGCGGTCGCCTCACCGCACGACGAGCGGGGAAACGTCGTCAAGGCGTACGTCGTGCTCGCCGAGGGGTACGAGGGGGGCGACGACCTCGCGGCGGAGATCCAGGCGTTCACGAAGGAGGAGACGGCCCCGTACAAGTACCCCCGCCGGATCGAGTTCGTCCAGGATCTCCCGAAGACGTCGTCGGGGAAGATCCGCCGGATCGAACTCCGACAGCAGGAACAGGCGGCGTTCGGGGAGTGACGCGTCCGATCACTCCGTGGTGACGACCGCCGCGGCGATCGCCGTCCCCCCGACGACCACGAGGAGCGTCCCTAGCGCGTCGCCGTAGCCGAGGAGGCCGAGGAGGACCGTGGCGACGCAGAGCAGGCCGATACCGACGACCGCCAACCGCTGCACGCGGGGTGTCCATCGGCGCGACGACCGGAGCGCCCGCCGCAGTCGCCACGCGAGGAGCGCGATCGCGGCGACGACGGTCACGCGGGCGAGGAGTCGCCCCAGTTCGACGACCGGTCCGGCCGACTCCGGCCGTGTCTGGAGGACGAACGTCGCGGCGACGGCGACGCCGAGCGGGAGCAGCCACTGTGTGGTGGAGGAGTCGGGCATGGTAGGCGGTCGTCCGCTCCCCGGGAAAACCTTCGCACGGGGCGACGTCCGACTCGCCGCGTCACTCCAGCGGCTCGAAGTCGGGTTCGTTGGGGAGTTCGCGGAACGCCGCCTCGAACTCCTCGTTCGAGAACTGCGAGAGGGTGTCGTCGAGTTCTCCCCTGAGCTGGCGCATCCGTGCCGTGAGCCGCTCGTACTCGTCGCTGGACCCGTCTTTGGCGGCGCTCTCGAGCGTCGCCTTCTTCGACGCGAGGGCGAAGAACTCCTGGGTCCGGTCGTCGAACTGTGCCCGGGAGAGCAGCACCTCGACGACCGAGTGGAGTTCCTCGCGCGTGATGGGCTTGACAAGGTAGTCGTCGAACGGCATCTGGACGATGTCGAGGTCGGGTTCGACCGCGGTGATCATCGCCACGCGGCAGTTGACGCCCCGCTGGCGCAGTGCCGAGAGCACCTCGTCGCCGGTCATCGAGGGCATCCGGCGGTCGAGGAGGGCGACGTCGACGTCGTCGGTCGCCAGTTCGAGCGCCTCCTCGCCGCTCGTCGCCACCAGGACTTCGTACGAGTCTGCCAGCCAGTGGGCGTACAGCTCCGCGAGTTCGGCCTCGTCGTCGGTGACGAGCACGACTGGCCGGTCATCGTCGGCGCCTTCCATCTGTGTTCACTGTATCCACTCGCTCATGGTATATCATGGTGACGGCACCGATTCGTCCCGGTATCGGGGGTTGGACTGTCGGGGTGGATCCTCTCGGACGGGACGCAGTAGACGGATTACACGCCGCGTCTCTGCGCGGTCGACGACCGGGCGCTCCCGGACGGGGGTTGGTAGCCACAACAGATTACTGCGGGTGGCCGTTAGCGGTGATATGTCTTCGAGTACCGCGCCGAGTCGACGGTCGTGGCCATGACCGTCTGGCTCCTCGGCGATCAGCTCTCGCCGGACGCCGCACCCCTCGCGACCGCCGACCACGTCCTCATGATCGAGGCGCACGCGTTCGCCGACCGCCTCCCGTACCACCCGGCGAAGCTGACGGTCGTCTTCTCCGCGATGCGTCACTGCCGCGACGCGCTCCGCGAGCGCGGCTACGAGGTGACGTACGTCGAGGCCGAGACGTTCGGCGACGGCCTCGACGAGTACTTCGCGGCCGTTCCGGGCGATTCGCTCGTGCTGATGGACCCGCCGAGCCACGGCGCGGCGGCTCGTTTCGAGGCGATGGTCGAGGTACGCGGTGGAAGCCTGACCGTCGTCGAGAACGACCGCTTCCTCACCACCCCCGAGACGTTCGACGCGTGGGCCGGCGACCGCACCGTCGACGACGGCTTCCGACAGGAGCGGTGGTACCGTTTCGTCCGCCGCGAACTCGACGTGCTGATGGACGGCGACGATCCGGAGGGCGGCGAGTGGAACTACGACGACCAGAACCGCGACACGCCGCCGCCCGAGTGGTCGCCGCCCCCCGTCCCGACGTTCGAGCCCGATGCGATCACGCGCGAGGTCCACGAGTTCGTCACGGAGCGGTACGACGACCACTGGGGGAACCCGTCGCTCGACGCCGTGGTGTGGCCCGTGACCCGAGCGGAGGCACAGTCGGCGCTCGACCACTTCGTCTCGGCCCGCCTGCCCGAGTTCGGCGACTACCAGGACGCCATGGTGGACGGCGAGTGGGCGCTCTGTCACTCGCTCTTGTCGTCGTCGCTGAACCTTGGGCTCCTCCACCCACGGGAGGCGGTCGACTCTGCCGTGAAGGCGTACGAGTCGGGCGATGCGCCCCTGAACTCGGTCGAGGGGTTCGTCCGCCAGGTCGTCGGCTGGCGGGAGTTCATGCGTCACGTCTACCGGCGGGCGATGCCGGCGATGGGCGAGGTGAACCAGCTGGATCAGGAACGGGAGCTGCCGCCGCTGTACTGGGACGGCGAGACCGACATGACCTGTCTCTCCGAAGCGGTGTCGCACGTCGACGAGCGCGGCTACGCCCACCACATCGAGCGGCTGATGGTGCTGTCGAACTTCGCTCTTATCTATGGAGTCGACCCCCACGAACTCAACCGCTGGTTCCACCTCGGGTTCGTCGACGCCTACCACTGGGTGACGACGCCGAACGTCGTCGGGATGGGCTCGTTCGCGACTGATGTCCTGTCGTCGAAGCCGTACGCCTCGTCGGGCAACTACATCAACAGGATGAGCGATTTCTGTGCGGGGTGCGAGTACACGGTGTCGCGGACCACGGGTGAAGGAGCGTGTCCGTTCAACGCGCTGTACTGGGACTTCCTGCGGGAGAACGAGGAGGCCCTCAGAGGAACGGGGCGGATGGGGCTGATGTACTCGCACGTCGACAAGAAGGACGACGAGGAGTGGGAGGCGATCCGGGAGCGGGCGCGGGAGGTGCGGGAGAAGGCACGGGAGGGGGAGTTGTAGGATCGGACGTCAGATAGACACTATGAGACCGGCAAAAAGGTATCAATAGTGATTATCAGAGGGGGGTCGTTTATATTACAAAGAGTGATCCACATCCATGTCTCAGACCTGGTTCACGGACAGGAAACGGGGAAAACTCCGAGTCGTGCGACGCGACGACGGGTGGTACGTGGAACCCTCGGGAGTCGCTGGGGAGACGAAGTGCATCTTTTCGGATCTCGAGACGACGGTCAGCGATGCCGACACTCACTCGTTTGAGGTGGAGGTGACAGACTACTTTCAAGGAACTGGGAGTTCCGAAAACTACCTCTTTGCAGACATTATCACACGGAACGAAGAGAGAACGTCATCGGACACCAGAAAACCGTCTGCAGTGAGCAGTTCTTCCGATCACGAACTGGCACGGCCGACTGACTCGAAGGCATCACGGACGGGGGACGGTGCCCCGGTTCGAGGGTTATCCAGCCTGACCGGTTCCGGAGAGTACGTCACTATCGAGGCGGAGATCCACCACATCGAGTTCGTCGCGAAAAACAAGAAGAACACACCGGACGTGAGAGGCGTGTTGAGGCAAAGGGGCTCGGTCAAGAGGGTGCCGTTTGTCGTCGGTCAGGGTGTCAAACACCCGTATCTCGAGGAGGGCACGCGGTTCCGGTTTGAGAATGTTAAAGACCATCTCTACAGGCGACAGAACGAGGTACAGGTGTTCATTGACGAGGGGACAAAATTCACTGAACTATGATCGTCTCGAAGCGGTGTGAGTTCACTCCCGCGGCTGACGCCCCATCGTGTGGAACTCCTCGTTCGGCCGCATGTCGGCGAACATCGCCATCCGGTTCGAGAGGTTGAAAAACGCCGTCACCGCGGCGATGTCCCAGATCGCCTCCTCGGAGTAGCCCGCCTCCTCCAGCAGTCTGATGTCGTCCTCTGTGACCTCCGCCGGGTTCTCGGTCAGCTTAACCGCCACGTCGAGCATCACCATTCTCTGGTCTGAAACGTCCGCGGTCCGGTAGTTCGCCACCAGCTGATCCGCGAGGTGAGGGTCCTTCGCGTAGATCCGCGCGAGCGCGCCGTGGGCGACGTTGCAGTAGTAGCAGTGGTTCACGCCCGAGACGGCGACGACGATCATCTCCACTTCTTCCCTCGCGAGTGCCGTGTCGTCGACGAGCGCGTCGTGGTACGCGAAGAACGCGCGGAAGTGCGACGGCTTGTACGCGAACGCCGAGAAGACGTTCGGGGTGAAGCCCGCACGATCGGTCTCCTCGGCGATACGCTCCCGGAGGTCGTCGGGGAGATCGGCGAAGTCGGGAACCGGGAAGTTGCGCATGGCGTCGTCGTCGAGTTCGATCCCGTCGGAGTCCGTGGTCGTGTCGTCCGTGTCGGCCATGAGCGGGATTCAGCCGCGTGGGTGAAAGGTGCAGCGGCGATCCGAGGATCGCTGTCGGACGTCGGACGCACCGGGTACTGGGTCGTGGGAACCGGGAGGAGTCCCGAGGGTGGGTGTGGACGCACGGGGCCGCGCCAGCGCGCGCCACCGCTTCCCGTTTTGACGCGCCTGTTCGCCGGACGGGGCCGGTGACCCGGTACTCTGTCGGTACTGCGTGAGAGACGGACCGGCCGAGCCGCGACCTCACCCCACGAACAGGACGCTGACCCACACCGCGGTGACGAACACGCCGACACCGAACAGCCCGTAGTTGCCGACGGTGCTGTCGGCGGTGACGAGCGAGAGCGAGTACCGGCGCGCAGAGAGCGGACTGAACGGCCTGATCCCCATCGGCGTCAGCGCGTCCGCGAGGAGGTGTGCGCCGACCGAGACGAACCCGATGCCCGCGCCGACTGCGGCGAGCGTCTCCGGTCGGTACGGGGTGGCTGCCCCGGCCCGACCGGCGGCGAGACCGACCCCACCGAGGACGGCGGCGACGAGGAGCGCGAACCAGACCGTGTGGGTCGGCCCGCGGTGGGAGACTCCCGGCAGCCGGTGGTCGACGTCGGGGAGCATCGCCAGCCAGAGCGCCCCCGCCCCGACGAGGACGGCGAGGTCGACGAGCCCGGCCGAGACGAGCGCGACGCCGACCGGCGCGAAGACGAGCAGCGCGACGCCGTAGTGGCCCTTGCGGTACACGGTGGACGATCGCGTTCCGCCCAGGAGTACCTTCCGGCTCACGCGAACGTCGAAAACCGTTATATTCGTCGGCGTACGAGAAGAGTCGTGATAGACGCGGTGACTCGGCTGCTCGACGGACTGACTGCCTGGCAAGCGACGCTCGTCGTCCTCGCAATCTCGCTCGGGGCGGCGCTCGTCGTCGAGGTCGTCGTGATCCGGGGAGCGTCCCGGCTCGTCCGCCGCACGGACACCGAGTTCGACAACATCGTCGTCCGCAACGTCCGGTGGCCGCTGGTCGTCTCGGTCGCGCTCGCCGGGATCTACGTCCTGACCCGCACGCCCGCGGTCGTCGAGAGCACGCTCGTCACCGCCGATCTGCTGGACACGTTCTTCGGTCGACCCTCGCTCGCCGTCATCGTGCTCGCCTGGGCGTGGGCGCTCAACAACCTCGTCAACGAGGCGGTCGACGTGGTCAAGGAGAAGGGGAGCCGCTTCGACTTCGCACCCGTCTTTTCGAACGTCTGGACGCTCGTGGTGAGCGTGGGGACCGTCGCCGCCCTCTTGCGGCTGTACGACATCGACATCACGCCGCTCCTCGGTGCCGCGGGCGTGGCCGGCATCGCGGTCGGCTTCGCCGCCAAGGACACGGTCGCGAACTTCTTCGGCGGCATCGCGCTGTACTTCGACGACACCTACAAGCTCGGCGACTACATCGTGCTGGACTCGGGCGAGGCCGGCACCGTCGTCCAGGTCGGCATCCGGTCGACCACGCTGATGACGCGTGACGAGGTCCTGGTCACGGTGCCGAACTCGGCGCTGAACGCCGCGAAGATCGTCAACGAGTCCGCCCCCCAGCGACGTCGCCGGATCCGCGTCCCGATCGGCGTGGCGTACGGCACCGACGTCGACGCGTTCGAGGCGCTCGTGGTCGGAATCGCCGAGGCGGAGTCGCTCGTGCTCGACTCACCGAAGCCACGCATGCGCTTCCGCCGGTTCGGCGACAGCGCGCTGGAGTACGAACTGCTCTGCTGGGTCGCCAGTCCGACCCGCCGCGCCCGCGCGACGCACGAACTCAACCGGACGATCTACCAGCGGCTCACGGAGCAGGGGATCGAGATTCCCTACCCGAAGCGGGACCTCACCGTCACCAGCAGTCCGGGGTCGTCGAACCCGGCGACGTCGTCACCGCTGGCCGGCGAGGGGGAGGCGGTGTCAGGTGAGACCGACGGCGGCCACGACCGACGGGATTAGGTCAGTTCGGCGAGCGCGAGCAGGACACTCGGCGCGACCACGAGCACGACACCGACGACGACGAGCAGGGCTGGCAGGACCAGCAGTCCCGCCTCCGTGAAGAGCCACAGCCCGAGCCCCGCGAGGACGCAGACGAGTCCGGCGACGCGCAGGAGCCAGACGACGACCCCTTCCAGTTCCGAGTCCGCGACGAGTTCGGCGGCTTCGAGTGCTTCGTCCATGTCGGCCCCGGCTTCACGCTCGAACGGTTTATGTTCCCGACATTCAGGACGATCGACCCCCTCCGGACGGACCGTGAGACCCAAGACCTGTTAGTCGCTCCGCCCGACGGACAGGTGTGATCGTCGATACGCTCGTCTCCACGTTCGGTCCGTTCCTCATCCCGGCCGTACTGTTCGGTCTCGGCGTCGTCGGCTACCTGTGTCTTCTGCTCTGGGGTCGACTCCGGGGCTGAACTGGTCGGCGACGAGAGGGAGCAAGAGTTATGTGATGGTCTCTTGAGGTGTAAGATGCAATGGCACTCGACATTGAGGCACTCCTGACGTATCCGATGAAGTCCGACGACTGGCTCGTAACAGTGGTCATCGGCACCGTCCTGACCCTGTTGTCGTTCCTGTTGATCCCGGCCTTCCTGCTGTACGGCTACCTCGTCCGGGTGCTCCGCGCCGGGATGGACGACGCGCCCGAACCACCCGTCTTCGACGACTGGGGCTCGCTGTTCGTCGAGGGACTGGTCGCGACGGTGATCCTCTTCGTCTACCAGTTGATCCCGATCGTCGTCTTCGTCGTGACCGTCGGCGGATCGATCGGGGCGATGGCGACCGGGACGGAGGCCGGGGCTGGGCTCGGTGTGGCCGGGTTCTTCGGTGGGTTCGTCCTGAGCACCGTCCTCGCGCTGGTGTTCGGCTACGTCGGCCTCATCGGCGTCGCCAACTACGCCCGCGAGGGCGGAATCGGCGCCGGCTTCGACTTCGGTGTCATCGTCGACGTCGCGACGGACACGGCGTACGCCGTTCCGTGGGCGATCGGTGTCGTGATCCTGATCGTCGCCGGCCTCGTGGGGAGCATCCCGATCCTCGGACAGGCCGTACTGTTCTACGCGCTCATCGTCGCGATGAAACTCGTCGGGCAGGGATACGCCGCCGCCCGCGGGGCCAGCGGTGCGACGTCACCGGACGCGGACGTGACGGCCTGAGACACGGCCGACCCCGTCGTCTCGGGGGCGACCCCGTGATTGGCACATCCTGGAGAGAAACCGCCACCTGCACCTCGGTGAGACCACCCCGGGCGAGCGTCAGCCGAGCGCCGCGACCGGCGAGATCCAGATGACGAGTTCGCCGTCGCGCTTGATGATGCCCTGGATCGACTCGTCGTTGTCGAGCGGCGGCTGCTCGACGTCGTCCATCGACACGCGGACGACCTGGTACACCTCGTCGACCACCCAGCCGATGGCGGCCTCGTCGGCGAATCGGCCCGAGTCGAAGATGACGATCCGCTTCGGTTCCGACTCCCCGCGGAGGTTCAGGAGGCGCTTGGGGTTGACGATCGACGTGGTCCGCCCCCGGAGATCCATCACGCCGTCGACGTAGTGTGGTGCGTTCGGGACCGACGTGAGCGACCCCTTGTCGACGATCTCGGAGACGTAGTCGATGTCGACACAGTAGGTCTCGGAGCCGAGTTTGAACTCGAGCACCTGGATCTCACTGACTGCCTCGGTCTCCTCGTCGTGCGGTTCCGCCGGGGCCTGGTCCGGTCTCTTCTGTGAGTGCATATCTCTGTCAGGACGCTCACCGTGGCGTCTGATAGCCGATCAGTCGAGCGAACGGTATCTAAACCTACGCCTTGCGTTATCACGACTGATTACCGCCGGGGTGCGTTTATGTAACCCACAGTCGAACCACGGACAGAGATGCGACGTGGACCACCGGCTCCATCCCTTTCGTCCCACACGCCTCGCCCGACCGGCCGCCTCGAAAGGGGGTGTCGATGAACACGAGGAACGGTGAGACGCGGGCCGTCGTCGTCGACGACTCGCGGTTCATGCGGACGCTCATCAGACGCCTCCTCGAGGAGGAGGGAGTCGAAGTCGTCGCCGAGGCGGCCGACGGGGTGGCCGCCGTCGAGACGGTCGCCGAGCACGCACCCGACGTCGTGACGATGGATATCGAGATGCCGCGGCAGAACGGGATCGAGGCCGTCGAAGCGATCATGGCCGACTGTCCGACACCCGTGTTGATGCTGTCGGCCCACGCCGAGGAGAACGCCGACGTGACGTTCGAGGCACTCGACCACGGTGCCGTCGACTTCGTGACGAAGCCGGGCGGCGAGGTCACCTCGGAGATGCCGCGCGTGAAGCGCGAACTCGTCGAGAAAGTCCGAGCGGCCGCCGCGGTCGACCTGGACGCACGACGGCGGCAGTCGACGTCGACACCGACGACGCCGCCGGTGGCGACGGCCGGGCCGGTCGCTCGGTCACGCGCGCCGTGTCCGGACGGTTCGACGGTCGTCGTCGGAGCCTCGACCGGCGGACCGAACGTCGTCGAGGACGTTCTCGCTGGGCTTCCGCCGGAGGCGGGCCTCCGCGTCCTGGTCGTCCAGCACATGCCGGCGGGGTTCACGTCGCGGTTCGCGAACCGCCTCGACGGTCGGAGTGGGTACGAGGTCGCCGAAGCGCGCGACGGCGAACGGATCGGTGCGGGTCAGGCCCGCGTCGCGCCCGGTGGCTCACATCTCGTGGTCGACGACGACAGGTCCGGACAGCTCCGACTCCGGCTCCGCGACGGCGACCGGCTTCACGGCGTCAAGCCGGCGATCGACCTCACCATGGCCTCGGCCGCCGAGACGGTGAGTGGCCCACTGACCACGGTGCTCCTGACGGGGATGGGTCGGGACGGCGTCGACGGGATGGGCGCGGCGAAGCGGGCCGGTGGGACGACCATCGCGCAGGACGAACACACGTCGGCGATCTTCGGCATGCCGAAGCGGGCCATCGAGGCCGGACACGTCGACGAGGTGCTCCCGGCCGGAGAGATCGCCACGGCTATCGTAACGACACTGAGACAGTAACATGGACGAGGAACTCTACCAGGCATTCATCACCGAGAGCGAAGAGAGTATCACCCAGCTGAACAACTCGCTGCTGACGCTGGAGTCCAGCCCCGACGACGACGAGGCCATCGACGACATCTTCCGCCGAGCACACACGTTGAAGGGGAACTTCGGGGCCATGGGGTTCGACGAGGCGGCCACGGTCGCCCACGCGATCGAGGACCTCCTCGACGAGGTCCGGCAAGGAGAACTCGAGGTGACGCCCGAGCGGATGGATCTCGTCTTCGAGGGCGTCGACCTGATCGTCGACATCCTCCACGATATCGAGGCGAACGGCGAGACGACGATCGACCCCGAGTCGACGGTCGACCGCCTCCGTGCCGCGGCGACGGACGGGGGAGACGACGAGACGGACGACGCGACCGAGGGGGTCGGTGCGGACGCGGCCGACGACGATGTCGCGGACGAGGCGAGCGAACGCGAGCCGAGCGAACCGGACGACGCGGCCGACGACCACGCCCGGTCGAGGGCCGACGACGCGGAGGATGCGGTCGACGAGCCCGACGAGGACCCGACCGCCCGCGGATCCGAGAACGACGGACCGTCGGCCCGAGCGGCGCTGATCGAGACCGCGGTCGAGACGGTTCCGACCGAGACGCTCGCCGGCTACGACTCGCTCTTCCACGCCGAACTCACGCTCGAACCAGGCGACATGAAGAGCGTCGACGCGGGTCTCTTCGTCGACGGCATCCCGCCAGAGGTGACGGTCGCCGGGGCGCGCCCGTCGCTCGACGAGATCAGGGAGGGGGCGTTCGACGAGCGCGTCGAACTGTTCGTGGCCAACGCCGACGCCGACGGGGTCGCGGCGTCGCTCCGTGACCTGTGGTCGGTGTCGGACTGCGACGTCACGGACGTCTCGACGGCGATCACCCGCGTCGGTGGGCGACTCGACGACGGGGCGGGGGCAGTCGAGACACCGACCGTGGACGCCGACACCCGTGACGGTAGACAGGCCACCGACGAACTCACCGAGGACGGAGGGATCGGAGGGGCTGAAGCAACCGAAACGAGCCAGGCGGATCGACGGACCGACACGGTCGACGCGGACGCCGAAGACGACGGCTCGAAGCGACAGATTGCCGAGGTAAAATCGGTCCGCGTCGACGTCGACCAGCTCGACGAACTCCACGAGCTGGTCGAACAGTTGGTGACCTCTCGAATCAAACTCAGACGGGCCGTCGGCGCGGACGAGACGAAGGGGGTCGACACGCTCGACGAGCTCGACAAGATCTCTTCGAACCTCCAGAACACGGTGATGGACATGCGGCTCATCCCGCTGAAGAAGGTGTTCGACAAGTTCCCCCGGCTGGTGCGCGACCTCGCGCGCGAGCAGGACAAGCGCGTCGACTTCCGGGTCACGGGGCAGGACATCGAACTGGACCGGACGATCCTCGACGAGATCTCGGATCCGCTGATGCACGTCCTCCGGAACGCGGTCGACCACGGGATCGAACCGCCCGAAGAACGCACGGCGGCCGGCAAGCCCGAACAGGGCGTCGTCGAACTGTCGGCACGGCGCGAACACGACACGGTCGTCGTCGAGGTCGCCGACGACGGCGGCGGGCTGGACGTCGACCGGATCCGCGAGAAGGCCGTCTCGAAGGGCGTCGTGTCGCGCGAGGCGATCTCGACTATCCCGGACGACGAGGTGTTCGACTACATCTTCCATCCGGGATTTTCGACCAACGAGGAGATCACCGACGTCTCCGGCAGGGGCGTGGGGATGGACGTGGTGAAGACCACGGTCGAGGCGCTCGACGGGTCGGTGTCGGTCAGTTCGACGCTCGGCGAGGGGACGACGTTCGAGATCCGACTGCCGGTGTCGGTCGCGATCATCAAGGTGCTGTTCGTCACGGTCGGCGACAGGCAGTTCGGGGTCCCGATCAAGTACATCGACGAGGTCGCCCGCGAGAGTCGGATCGAGACGATCAACGGGACCGAGGTCGTCGTCCACGACGACCGGGTGTACCCACTCATCCGGCTCCGGGACGCCCTCGGTGTCACCGCGAGCACTCCCGAAACCGGGATGGTCGTCCGGATTCGTCCGCAGGACCGACAGGTCGCGCTCCGGTGTGACGGCGTGACACGACAGGAAGAGGTCGTGGTCACGCCTTTGCAGGGTCCCCTGTCCGGCTCCGACGGGCTGTCGGGGACGGCGGTCATCGGCGACGGCAACGTGATTCCCATCATCGACGTCGGGACGCTCGCCGGGGCGGATAGCGAGCAGCCCGTCGGGCGGCCCCGTGGTACAGCCGCCGACGGAGGGGTGGTCGACTGATGTCCACCGCCGAAGGTCGCGGCTTCGGCCGCCTGCTCGAATACATCGAGTCGTCGATGGGGTTTGCGACCTCGATGTACAACGACGCGTATCTCGACCGCCGGATCTCCGCCCGGATGCGTCGAAACGACTCGCCCGACTACCGCGCCTACCAGCGCCTACTCGAGTCGGACGACGAAGAGCGACAGGCGCTCCTCGACGCGCTGAGCGTCAACGTCACCTCCTTCTTCCGGAACCCCGAGGTGTGGGAGGCCCTCCGTCCGGTGCTCCGCGACCTCACGGCGTCGGGGCGGACGAGCGTGTGGAGCGCGGCCTGCTCCGACGGACGGGAGGCGTACTCGCTGGCGATGCTCGCACACGACGACCCCGACGTCCGCGCGGACCGGATCCGGATCGTCGGGACGGACATCAAGCGCGAGATTCTCCGCGCCGCGAGGCGTGGCGAGTATCTGGCGTCCGAGACGAACGACCTCGCGTCACAGCTCGCCCCGCTCGACGACTACGAACGCTTCGTCGAGCGAGACGACGACTGTTACCGCGTCTCCCGGTCGCTGAAACGGATGGTCGACTTCCAGAGACACGATCTCATCCGGGAGTCGCCACCCGACCAGTTCGATCTCATCCTGTGCCGGAACCTGTTCATCTACGTCGACGCCGACGCCAAGCGCACCGTGTTCGAGACGCTCGGCTCCGGACTCCACCCCGATGGCTACCTCACGATCGGCATGACGGAGACGGTTCCCTCCGAGTGTCGCTCCTGGTTCGAACCGATCGAGAAACGTCTCCGCATCTACCGCAACGCACGCTGATATGAAGCGGGGTGAGCACAAACTGTCCGACACGCGTGGCCGCTTCCTGCGTGCCGAGAAGAACGGCCGTGAACGGGAGGACGCCGCGTGGACGCGCGGACGGATCCTCCTGTCGAACAAGCGGCTCATCCTGGCGGGATCGGGCGGCAAGCGGACGTTTCCCCTCTCGGCGGTCGAGGGGGTCGAGGGGCGGTACGACGTCAATCAGGACGTCGCGAGCGTCTCCGACTACCTCTCGCTCCGGATCCCGGACGGTGTCGTGCTCGTCGCGCCGAAAGAGTACGAGACGTTCGAGCGGGACTTCTTCGGGGCGATCCTGAACCAGGGGACCTTCCTCGCGCGGCACCCCGCCGTCGAGGGCGGCGTCGTCCAGAACACGGAGTGGGAGCGGTCGCGGCTCAAAGTCGAAGCGGAGGCGGTGAGTATGGCGACCGTGAGCGGAACGTTCGTCGAGATCAGGCTCAACGACATCGGAGACATCGCCACGGGTCGGCGGACCGTCCTCGACGACAGCCGCCTGGTCGTCGAGGTCGAACACTCGGACGAAGAGACCAGCGTCCAGACGTACATCTCGGGGACGGATCGACAGATGTCGTTCCTCGAGACGCTCCTCCGCAAAGGTGAAGAACAGTCCGAGACGTCGCTGGAGCTGTCGGAGACGGACAAACAGGTGCTGACGGCGCTGTACTCCGGCGTCTCCCCGTTCGACATTCCCTCGTTTCTCGGCCTCGACGCCGACGAGGTCGAGGAACTGTACGTCCGGCTCATCGACCACGAGGTGCTCAACGAGGTCCGGATCAGACACGAGGTGACGCTGAACGCGCGCGGCCGCAGCATCGCGAGCGACGTCATCTCCGACCAGTAACGCCGGGGCACGAGACGTATCTGATCCGGGACAGGGCGTACGAGACCGTCTACACCAACGTCCCATCGAGAGGGCCGGGGAGAGCGGCACGCTCTCCTCCCCGACCGGCCGTCGGAAGACGGCCACCGGGATCGGCTGGATCGACGGGGACGACGTCTCGTACGAGGGAACGAGCGTGCAGAGCGTGCCGTTCGAGCCGCCGGGGAGGCGTGACGACGTCTCGATGGATCCGTCCTCGTGGACGAGCGCTTCGAGGGGTGGTGCCTCGCGCGTCGGCCGTTAGAAGTTGACGTCCTCGAACCGTTCGTTGATCAGGAACTGCGCCTGCGGGGTGAGCTCGTACGGCGGGTCGACGCTCTCGACGAGGCCGTCGTCGTGGAGCGCCTGCGTGTGTGTCTCGACGGTCGACTCCTCCATGTCGAGCAGCGAGGCGAGGTCGACGTCCTCACCGAGACCCCCCGTCGAGTACAGGCCTACGAGGACTTCGAGCTGCTCGTCGGAGACGTCGAGGCTCCGGACGTCGGAGACGAGGTAGTGGTACATCTGCCTGAGGTACCGCCCGAGGATGTTCATCTTCCGCCGGGACTCCATCGACACCTCCGTCGTCACCGTCTGATCCTGGGTGATGTGCTGGACCGAGAGCACCAGTCGCTTCTGGCCCTTCACGGTCCGTTCGAGTACCTGGAAGAAGACGACGTCGGCGAGGTCGACCGAGAACGCATCGTCCCCGATGGTCAGGTCCTCCGTCCCGGGGAAGAGGACTCGATCGGTCTCAAGGTGGAGACCGACTTCCCGGACCGGTTCGTCCTGGAACCGCCCCCCGATCTTCGCGGGGTGTTTCAGCGCGACCGTCGATCCCCGAAGCGTCGCCCGGTAGAGGATGAGCGAGAACTTCTCGACCGTCTCGCGGTCGCCACCGACGACGGTCGTTCGCTGGACGCCGTCGACGACGTAGCCGATCATCACGGTGTGGTCGAAGAACTGTTCGACCTCGGGTGGCACCTGCCCGACGGCGACGTCGAACACCGACGTGAGTGGGACGGTCGTCTTCGAATCGGACGTCACCAGGATGAGCCGTCGTTCGCTCATCAGGACCCGCCCTCTGAGCGGTTCGAACGTACCAGAGCCGCCGGCGACGAAGTTCGCCACGAAGTCGACGACGATCGACTCGCCCGACTTGGTCCGTTTGAGCTGCTTCCGGGCCTTCTTTTCGTCCTGGGCGGCCTCGCTCGCCGCCTGCCGCTTCCGCTGGTTCTCGGTCGTCTCTGCGCCGGCGTGCGAGTTCGAGTTCGAGGACGAGGGTGCGTCGCTCATGCCGAGATCAGCGCTCCCGCGAGGTGTGACGTCACGACGGCGAGGATGCTCCCGATCCACGCGAGCGCGACGAAGTGGATGTAGGAGTTGGCCTTGTGGCCGCCGTCGACGACGCGGATCATCAGCGAGGACAACAGCGCGTTGAACAGGATGGTGACGGTCAGGAGGTACTCGATAGTGGGGACGTGGTAGACGTTCGAGTGGATGATCGTCCCGACACTCGTCCCGGAGAGGTCCATCTGTGCGGAGATGCTCACCAGGATCTCGACGACCTCGAGCCCGATGAAGAAGGCGAAGGCGGCGGAGGCAGTAATCCCGTAGAGGACCCCGATGAGCGTGATCGTCGCCTGCTGACGCTGTCGGCGGAGCTGGAGGACCTCGTTCATGTTGCGGCTGATGAGTTCGCCGAGAAGCTTCGGACTCCCGCCCATCTGTCGGCCGACGAGGTACATCTCGGAGAACTTCTGGACGAGGTAGGAACTGGCCTCGGCAGTGAAGTAGAACCACGCCCGGGTCGGCTCGATCCGCATCTTCAGCCGGGTGTACAGCCGGTCGATGTCGGCCGAGAGCGTGCCGAAGTCCTTCTTCCGGAGAGTCTTGAGCACCGCCGACGTCGTCGCCTGCTTCGCGCTCTCCGAAGAGCCGAGTGCGCGGATGAACCCCGGGAACTCCTGGTCACGGTCCTTGATCGAGTTCTCGTGCCGACGCGCGAGGATGCCCGGGATCGCCAGCGGCGTGATCGGCGCGGCCATCAACAGCGGGATCGGGACGCCTTCGAGCACGCCTCGCATCGCTCGGCCGACGGGCGTGATGCCGAACGTCCCGAGCGCGAGCGCGAAGATCAGGATCAACGACAGACCCACGGCACCGTAGAGACTGATGTCGACCTGGCGGACCGCTCTGGTGCGGTAGTCGTCCTGAAGGTACCAGAGGGGGTCGTACGGGGACATGGTCCGCATGACGAAGTAAAAGCCCAGCTGGACGAAGACGAAGAGGACGATGACCGCGAGGACGGTGGTGGTCGCGTCCGTCCCCGTGAGGATCGGGAGGACGATCGCGTTGATCAGCCCGAACGTCATCGAGAGGATCATCGACAAGTAGAGGTCCTTCATCACCTCGAGGTTCTCCAGCGCGCCTTCGTACACCGTGATGTACGACTGGATCATCGCCTCCTGTTCGCCCAGGAGGAAGTCGTCGATGCCCTGCCCGGCGTTCAGCGAGTACGCCAAACGGTCGAGGAAGTCAGCCATCGGTTTCGACGGCACCTCCCGGGCGCGGCGCTTGCACGCGTCGTCGAGTGACTGGTTCCAGGTGTCGACCAGCTGGACGATGCGGTTCATCTCGGTCGCGAGCTCGCCGTACTCTTCCTCCCGGGAGAGCGCCCGGAACACCTCGACGCGGTCGATGTTCGTCGTCGACAGCACCGTCATGTGGGTGATGAGCAGATGGAGCTGGTTCTCCAGCCCCCGTCGCTGCTGTTCGATGAGGAGACGCGGGTAGAGGACGGCCGTCGCGACGAACAGCGCGCCGAGAAAGAACATCGGGAGCCGCACGAGGAGCGGAAGCGGGAGGACGACCGTGCCGAGCGTCAACAGCAAGAAGAACAGCACTGCCGGCGACACGACGACGAGGAGGTACCGCTCGATCTGCATCGGCATCCGCTGATACGACTCCCAGACGGAGTCGACGAACTCCTTGAGGCGGGCGGTTCCTGTCGCGACGTTCGTGCTTGATGCCATCTGTCATCGTCTCAGTGAGGCCATGTCGAACGGGAGACCCTCGACCCCGTCGCGCTGGAAGTCCTCGATCAGTTCGTTCACGTCGTGGTAGCCGACGATGTTCTCCTGGATCGCGCGTCTGATGATCTCCGCGCGGAACTCGATGTCGTCGTAGATGTCGCGCGTGTCGGCGTACCCCAGGAGCTGGGCCACCTTCTCCTCCATGATGTAGGAGTTGTTCATCCCTTGGAAGACGATCTCGTCGTCGACGGGGTCCCAGTAGAACACCTCGCGGGTGACGACCCCGCCCATCTCCTTCGAGTAGCCCTCGATCTCGACGACGCTCGTCACCCGACGGAGGATGTCGTCACCTCGCCGAACGCGGTTCTGGAACAGCGCGATGTCGGCGTTGTCCATGAATGTCTCGGGGACGTTGATCGGATCCCCGGTGAAACGCTGGATCATCGAGACGATGTCGGAGGCGTGGAACGTGAGGATCACCGGGTGACCCGTCTGAGCGGCCTGGAACGCCATCCGCCCCTCCTCGCCACGGACCTCACCCACGATGATGTAATCGGGGCGCGACCGGAGGGCGGCGGCCACGAGGTCGAACATGTCGACCTCGGAGTCCTGCCCGCGACCCTCGCGCGTGAGCAGCTGCTGCCACGTGTTGTGTGGCGGGAGCACCTCGGAGGTGTCCTCCGCGGTGTAGATCTTCGAGTCGCGGGGGATGAACGACAGCATCGCGTTCAGTGTCGTCGTCTTCCCCGACGCCGTCTCGCCGACGACGAAGATCGTCCGCTCGTTCTCCAGCGCGACCCAGAGGTACGCCGCGAGCTCCGGCGAGAGCGTCCCCCACTTCGTGATCTGGTAGATCGACAGCGGGACGTCGTCGCCCTGGCGGATCGTCAGGCTGGAGCCCTTCAGCGAGATGTCGTCCGAGTAGATGATGTTGATACGCGACCCGTCGGGGAGCGTCGAGTCGACGATCGGGTGGGCGTCCGAGACGGGGTCGCCGATGCGCTCGCCCATGTTGCGGAGCCAGTTGTCGAACTGTTCGGTGGAATCGAACTCGACGCTCGTCTCCAACAACCCGAAGGTGCCGTGGTCGACGTCGACCTGGGTGGGGCCGATGACGTGGATGTCCTCGTTCTCCGGGTCACGCATGATCGGTTCGAGCGGTCCGAGCCCGACGATGTCTCGGACCAGCCGGTACTCGATCTTCTCGTACGTCCGCTCGGGGACGGCGATGCGACCGAGGTCGAGCTTCGACTTCAGCTGCTGAAGCGACGTCTGTTCCTCCTCGGGGACCGGTTCGCGGACCACGACGATCTCGTCGAGCAGCTCCTCGATCCGTTCTTCGTAGTCGGCGTTGGCCTCTGGGGCGGGTTTACGGACGCTGTACTCGAGGATCTTGTTCTTGATCTCGTCGAAGACGACGCGTTCGTCCTCGTCGAGCTCCGGTTCGATGGTGTAATATTTGGTCGTCTCACCGAAGTTGCCGTACACCTGACAGTAGATGGGGCCGCCGAGCGGGTAGAGCACGTTCGGACGTCGCGATTCGTAATCACCGGGCTCGTCCACGAGGAGTGGGAACTCGCCGGTGATCTTCTTGAACCGCTTGAGGTGGTCCCGGAGGTGGTCGTAGCGTGACGCGTGCTGTTTGAGTTCCTCCGAGATCCGTGCCGAACCGTGCTCCGTCGCCATCAGGCCACGCTCCGCGACTCGATGACGATGCCGATGCCCGACCGGACCGAGAATCCGATCCGGTCGCCGACCTGTTCGCCCATGCCCGCGAACCGCTTGACGAAGATGTTTCGCCTGACGTCGTTGCCGACCTCGACCATCTCGAGTTCGATGAACACGTCGGCGATCGAGCGGAACGGGCCCATCGTCTCCTCGTCGACCGTCGTCGGATCGACCGTGAGGATGATCGTCTTCCCCTGCGAGGTGATATCCCTGAAGAAGGAGATGATCTCGAGGGCCGCCTGTCGCTCCTCGTTCTGTCGAACCAGCGCCTCGAACTGGGGGTCGTTACGGAGGATGGCGTCGAACGTGTCGACGATGATGACGTCGCCGTTCCACACCGTCTCCGCCTCCATCAGCCGTCGGAGGAGTTCCTTCCGGTCGCGATCCTGTCCCGAGAGCGCACCGCCGGAGTCGAGTTCGGCGTGGACGTAGAGGATCTCCTCGTTCAACAGCGGCTTGACCATGTCGTACTCGAGCGAGTGCATCTGGTCGAGGAAGCCACGCACGTTCAGCTCCGTCGAGATGAACGTGACCGTGATGCCCTCGTCGGTGAAGCCGTAGCTGAACCGTTGTGAGAGGACGCTCTTGCCGGCCCCGTAGTCGCCCTCCATGAGGACGATGGCTCCGCGGGGGATCCCGCCACCGAGCTCCTGCTTCAGTCGGTCGTGGTTGTCCAGGCCGATCGGAAACTGATTAGAGTCTGTCATGAAGTTCTGAACTCGAATACCTCCTCGTCGGTGTCGACGACGAGCTTCACGCGGTGATCGCCGGCAGACAGCGAGACCTCCGAGACGGTGAGTTCGATCACTCCGTTGGGTCTCCACTCCGACCCGTCGACGACCGTGACCGACGTGTTCGTCCGATACCGACCGTCGACGAAGACGTCGAGAGTGTTCGCGTCCGCGGGGAGGGTCCGGATGCCCGTGTTCTTCACGTACAGCGTGATCGTGCCGTTCGCGTCGTCGTAGACGCCCGCCTCCGGGTCGGAGATGACTTCCGCGTCCGTCTTGATCGACTTCGAGACGTCGCCGCCCCTGTCGTCGACTGCGCTCGAGATCCCGCTGACTGTGTCGACGAGCACGCCGGCGACGCCGGCCGCAATCACGATGCTCGCGATGAACAGGATGAGCGTGGGCACGGATATCTCCGCCATCTCACGTCACCGTCACGTCGCTCGCGTCGGCGACACCGAACTCGGTGACGACCTTCACCCGTGTGGGCTGGGTCGTGGTGACGTTCAGCGTCAGCGTCTCGCCGGGTTCCCAGAGATCAGTGGCCGCGTTCCCCTCGACGCTCGCTGGCGCGGTCGGTTCGTACTCGTTGTCCACGAGCACGGTCGTCCCGTTCACCGAGAGCGTGGTCGATCCCTCGTTCGAAGCCGAGAGGTTCAGGCTCCCGGACGTGGTGTTGTACGTCGCGTTCGTCACGGTTATCGCCGTGTTCCGTCGATCGAGGAGCTGTTCCTGCCGGCTGTCCTGTGCGTCGTCGACCTCCTCGAACGTCGCCGAGGTCGTCGTGTACATCGTCCCCGCGGCGATGAACAGCCCGAGGAAGATGATCGCCGTCGCCCCGCTAACGCCGAAGCCCATCGTGGCTCCCTCCGTCGGTCGCGAGCGCCTCGAGTGGGGTCGCGTCGGGTGTGCGGTCGCCGAGTCGACTCACGTACGAGAGGCTCGTCTCGTGGTGTTTCACCGAGAGCGGTGCGTGGTGACCCTCGTCGTCGGGGTTCGCGGCCAGTCGGACGTACGTGTCGAGCGTTCGCCGGACGTCCGCGGAGATCCAGCCGAAGTCCTGATACTGACGGAGCGCTCTGGACGCGCCGAGGAGCCCGCCAGTGGAGACGAGATACCGCATCCACTCCATCGCGACGGACTCGGCTACGTAGGTCGAGGGGAGCGCCGAGAGGTGGGCGTCCGACGCGTCTGCCCGGGACGCACCCAGCCGTTGCCGGCCGATCACGTCGTCCGACTCGGAGCCGTCAGCCGTTCGACCTTCGCCCGTCCCGGTCGTCCGGTCGGGTTGGACGAACATCCGGTCGTCGGTCACCGCCTCTGCCGCCTCGACGGTGGGTGTCTCCCCGGCGGGAGTGGCCGGTTCGTCCGCCACACCGTCGGGGTCGTCCGGCTCGTCGACGACCGTCTCCGTCGGGGAGTCGTCCGGCGAGATGTCGACTCGCTGGACCTCGTCGCCGACGTCCTCCGTCTCTATCCCGGCCACTTCGTCTGCGTCCGCGTCCTCGTCGGTGTCGTTCTCACCCCCGTCGTCGGGGTCATCCGCATCTTCGGCGGTGTCGTTCTCGCCCTCGTCGAGTTCGTCCGCGTCCTCGTCGGCGTCGACGGCTCCCGCGTCGTCACTGATCTCCTCTCCAGCGTCGGTGGGGTCGTCGTCGACGGCGGGGTCGTCTTCCCAGCCGTCGCCGTCGTCGTACTCCGCCTTCAGCTCCTCGAACGAGGCGCCGCCACCAGAGCTGTCCGTCTCGGCAGGATCCGCGTCGGCACCCGCGTCGAGGTCCGGTTCGTCCGGCTCCTCCTCGGCGAGCTCGTCCTCCGCGGCGTGCTCGGCGTGTTGCTCACCGGCTTCTGCGTCGAGTTCGCCGAAGTCGTCGTCGAAGAAGCTCTCGGCGTCGGCACTGGCGACATCGGAGTCGAGGTCGTCTTCTTCCTCCTCTTCGGAGTCGAAGAGGCCGAATGCGCCGTCACCGTGTTCGAGACCGCCCATCTCCCGAGCGTCGTCGACGAACGGATTGATCCCTCGCGTCACCATCTCGTAGATGTCGAGGAGTTTTCGGATGGTGTCGTCGAGTTCGTCGACCGTCTCGCCGATCTGTTTGTTCTCCTCACGGACGGTGTTCATCGTCGAGGAGATCGAGCCGACCTCGGTCTCCAGTTCGCCGATGCGGTCCTCGAAGTCGGCGAGGCGTTCGGAGACGTCACTGCTCCCGCCATCAGCTCCGCCTCCACCGAAGCCGTCGTCGAAGTCGTCGTCCGCCCCGGCGTCTCCACCACTCTCCGGGTCCGACGACTGGTCGAAGTCGTCGAAGTCGTCGTTGAGGTCGTCGTCGAAGTCGTCGAGGTCGTCGTCGAAGTCGTCGAGGTCGTCGCCGAAGTCGTCGAAGTCGTCGAGGTCGTCGGTGCCGTCTTCGTCCTCGGCGTCGTCCGACAGCTCGTCGTCCTCGTCGCCGTCTTCCACCCAATCCATCATCCCCATTCGTCTCGCCTCCCTGGCGGTCGGCAGCTGACGGATCCATCCCGCACTGTCGGCGCGAAGTCGACCCGGCGCGGTCGGGAGCCACCGGACGCGTCTCCCGGGGGCGGGGGAACAGGTAGCATTGATTGTCACGTATCCGTGAACGATACATGAAGCTTCCCTCCCGACTATCGTGGGTGATAATGCACTCTGGTGTGTCGATTTTCATCGTGTTCAAGCCGCAGAAATCCCCGAGGATGTAGCTGCGGTGAGAAGAGTTATCTGGGCCGGAGACGACGATGCACAAGTCCGAGGCCAAAACCCAATGCCAGAACTCGTCGAAACTGGAATCGAAGGACTCGATTCCATCCTTAACGGTGGTATCGTGAAGAACGCAGCAGTGCTCATCAGCGGCAACCCGGGGACCGGCAAGAGTATCCTCGGGATGCAGTATCTCTACTCCGGTGTGGCCGACCACGGTGAAGGGGGGATCTATCTGACGTTCGAGGAGTCCGAGGCCGACATCGAGGAGGCCGCGCTCTCGATCGGCTTCGAACAGTGGCCCGAGTTCGTCGAGAACGGGGACATCAAGGTGTACGACAAGCGGACACTCCTGCGCGACGGCGACTTCTCCGGAACGCTTGACCGCATCCTCGACGACCTCCAGTCGACCAACTACGACCGGCTCGTGCTCGACTCGCTGACCATGTTCCAGCTCTTCTTCGAGGACGAGAAAGAACAGCGACACTACCTCCTGAAGTTCATCGACATCCTCAAGGACTCCGGGCTGACGTCGCTCCTGACGACGGAGCAGTCCGCCGTCTTCCCCGAGACCGAGATCGGACTCGAGAACTTCCTCACCGACGGGAACATCTACCTGGTGCAGTCGCCCGCCGGCTCCACCAGTAACCGGTACGTGTGGGTGGCGAAGATGCGCAAACAGCCGATCAAGAACTCGATGTTCCCGATGGAGATCGGA
Organism: Salinigranum salinum; assembly: GCF_009176545.1. Taxonomy (GTDB): domain Archaea; phylum Halobacteriota; class Halobacteria; order Halobacteriales; family Haloferacaceae; genus Salinigranum; species Salinigranum salinum. The sequence continues at coordinate 2,355,677 of NZ_VTOJ01000001.1, forward strand.
CACGGCGGCATCAAGGTGTACGAACAGGCCGCCGGCTTCTCGATGGTCGGCGAAAGCGCGCCGTTCTTCGGCGGCGGCGAACAGCCCGAGCGGTAGCTGCGTCCCCGGTCCGTCACCGGCGACGCCGTCCGCATCGCAGGGACGACGCCGTCGCTGTCCGGCCAGTCGTCGAAAAAAGAGCCGACGGGTCGACCTACAGGAAGATCGTGTCGTCGCTCCCGATGTCGCTCGGGATGTTCACCTGGACGGTCGTGGACGCGCCCGACGGCGTCGTGATCCGGATCGTCCCCTGATCGCCGGCCGCGAGGTCCGTACCCAGGAGGGTACCGTCGCTGACCGTCACCGCGAGGCTGTACTTGTCGGCCGAGTCCGTGATGACCTCGGTGCTTCCGACGCTGCCGGACGTGACCTTGGTCACCTGCACCACACCGGAGCCGGTGCTACCGACCTCGACCGCGCCGGCCCGGTTCTCGCCGACCCACTCGACCGTCGAGGCCGAGAGGTTGACGTTGTCGGATCCGGGGGCCCGCTGGACCACGATGTTGACCGTGCCGGCCGTCCCGCTCGAGAACGTCGTGTGAGCGTTCACCACGTTGAGACGGTCACTCACCTCGCCCTGCGCCTGTTGGCCCGTCTGTTCCGCGTTCTCCTGCAAGAATCCGGCCGTGTTGACCAGGACCCCGGCCGCGATCGCTGCGACCAGCACCATCGCGATGAACACGATGAGGGTCCCGATACCGACCTGACCTCTATCGTCGTCAGTGTTGAGTAGTTGCATCATTGTTCTCGACTCCTACAGTGCCACCAGTCCATCGGCCTCGGCTGTCGACGGGAGCCGACCCTCGACGACGGTCGTCGCACCGGAGGCGGTCGTGATCCGCATCTCGAAATCGTCTCCGGGGCTGAGCGCGCCCGACCCGAGATCGGTTCCGAGCTGGAAGCTGAGCACGACGCGGTCAGACTCGTTCCGGAGCGTGTTGCTCTTGATCGGCGTCACCGACACGATCTCGTCGGTCGTGACCTGGAAGTCCGTCGTCGTGCTGGGTCCGAGGTACGTGACCGTGGTCGTCGTCAGGTCGACCGGACCGGAGCCGGCTGCCTTCTTGACCGTGAGGTTCAGCCGGTTGTAGTCGGCCGTCCCGTCGCTGGATGGGTCGGTGTCGTTCAGGTGACTGCTCACCACGTTGAGCCGATCACTCACCTGGCTCTGTGCTTCCTGTCCGGTCTGTTCCGCGTTCTCCTGCAAGAATCCGGCCGTGTTGACCAGAACCCCGGCTGCGATCGCCGCAACCAGTACCATCGCGATGAACACGATGAGGGTCCCGATACCGACCTGACCCCTGTCTGTTTTGTCTTCGAACATTTGGGTAGTCTCGGCCGGATCCCTCCGAGAGGGTCCGTGCCTTATTCGCCCCGAGCGGTGGCCGGTACATAATCATACTCCCCTGATTATCACGGGAGAAAACTGGTCGAGGAAGCAGACACTCACCGTAGTACACACGTACGGGTACGGGAATGATACCCTGTGCTCACCGTCCGGGAGGACGCGAGATCAGCCGTCCCGTGGTACCCTGTGGAGTCACGATCGGTCAGGGAGCAGGTGTGGAACACGGCGGTCGCGACTCCGTTCGACGGAGCGTGAGCAGCCGATCGAAGAGAACCAGGGCACGAGCGGAAGCGATAGTAGACTCTGAGACTCTTCGCAGCCGGTTGCGCCGCTCTGACCGTCCCAGCGGGTTCACAGCAGGTCTTGGCAATCGAGTGAGTGGACTCTTTCGAAGTCTACTGTAGGCTGCACCGTTCGGTACGCGAGCCGGCGAACCGATCAGTTGTCCTGGGCGATCCGTCGCCAGACGTCGTCGAGTTTGTTCTTCACTTCGGGCCGCTCCGTGACGTTGAGGACCAGTTCGTCGTCGTCGAACCGGACGTTGATCTCGTCGATCTCCCGGCGGTAGACGTTGGTTCGACGGTGCTCGTCCGAGAGGACCCGATCGTGGAGGGTCAGCAACCCGGCTTCGGAGAGCTCCTCGATTCGCCGATAACAGGTCGCGATGGGGATGTCCAGCATGTCGCTGAACTCCTGGGCCGAGTGGGGCTGGTACGCGGATCTGAGGATGTCCGGATTGTAGTCGTTCCCAAGAGCTGCGAGTGTCCTATCTGGATCCATCAGTGTTTTCGGTCATGATACCGAGTAATGTCAATGTATTGGTTACGCGTCTGACGGATACGGATCTCTCCGGTCGTCGATCCCCCCGGTCCGAATTCGCCTGCGGAGAGTCACGCCCCCGGTGGGCTTAATATCGCGTCTCGTCCACGTACTGTATGGCACCGCGCGGGCCGAACGACGAGGAAGGGGTCGTCGACCCCGACGACCTCGACATCACGAAGAAGGACGACGTCCACGAGTTGCGCGACGGCCAGTACGTCATTACCACGGAGAACGCGGGGGTCGACGATCTCGACCTGGAGGAACTCCGCGCGGACTTGCACGCGGAGTCGGAGTCGGCCGCCGCTCCCGACCCGCGCGCGGCGCTGGTCGAACACCTGGAGTCGCTGTCGACCGCCAACGGACTCCTCGTCGCGGGGCGCTTCGACGGCGAGGTCGACGTCCACGAGAGCGCCTCCGACGACCTGGGAACGGTCTTCGGGGAGCTCCTCACCTGGTATGCGACGAACGTCGACGCCGACACGCCGACGGGGGAGGTGCTCGGCATCCTCTGTCTCGCGGCCGACGTCCGAGTCCGGTACCCCCTCAGGACCGTCGCCGACGTGCTGGCAGCCCACGGCCTCTCGCCCGACGACTCGATACGGGATCTCGTCGACGCGCTGGGGGCCGATGGGCTCGTCGTTCCCCCCGAGAACGGCGATTCGTAACAAAGTATCATCACTGATAGCTGGTAGGAAGTGCTTATACGGAGACTTCGGGAATCGTGATTGTATGGCGAACACAGTACTGGTCGTCGACGACTCGGCGTTCATGCGGAACCTGTTGAAGCAGCTTCTCGACGGGGAGCACGAGGTCGTCGGAGAGGCGGAGAACGGTGTCGAGGCGGTCGAGCTGTACCGTGAACTCGAACCCGACGTCGTGACGATGGACGTCGTGATGCCGATCAGAAACGGCATCGAAGCGACCACCGAGATCAAGGAGCTCGATCCGGGATCGTCCGTCATCATGTGTACCAGTGTCGGTCAGGAGGAGAAGATGCGTGAAGCGGTCGAGGCGGGTGCAGACGGCTACATCACCAAACCGTTCCAGAAACCAAACGTCCTCCAGGCCATCGACGACGTCGCGAAGGCGAAGGCATGAACCTGGACGTCCACGCACTCCAGACGTTCAGTCGACTGGCCCACTCGGGCGCTGAAACGGCCGCGTGGTCGCTCTCGCAGCTGACTGGCATCGATACCCGGGTGAACGTCACCAAGATCGAACTGGAGACTGTGGCCGATGTGGAGTGCGAGTTCCGCGAACACGACTTCGTGAGCGTCCGGATCGGATTCAGTGGCGGGCTCGACGGCCAGACGATCCTGGCGTTCGACCGCGAGGCGGCGTCGAACGTCGTCGACGCGATCCTCCCCGGCAGTGCCGCCGAGGACGAACTCGCACGGTCGGGGCTGAAAGAGGTCGGCAACATCATGCTCGGCGGGTTCATCGACGGCTGGGCCGACCACCTCGGCACGTCCATCGACATCACGACGCCGACGTACATCGATGTCGACAGTGACAGTCTACTGGAGGAGGTGGACGTCGAGGACGAGGGGCCGGAGGAAGCGAGAGACCACATCCTCGTCTTCCGAAACCAGCTCGAGACCACGGCGGACGCCGTGACGTTCTACCTCTACATGCTCCCGACCGCCGGGGCGATCGAGACGATCGGTGACACGGCGACGGACGCCGAGGAGGCGGTCCCGATCGAGACGTTCACCACGTTCAGCGAGATGATCGACGACGGTGCCGAGCAGGCGTCGGAGGACATCTCGGCGATGACCGGCACGGAGACCGTCGTCGACGTCTCGCGACTGAGTTTCGTCCCGATCGAAGGTGTGCCGATGCAGCTCGACGACGCGACGCGCATCGGCGTCGTCTTAGAGTTCGAGGGGGTGCCGAGCGGCTACATCGCCATCCTCTTCGACGAGACCTCCGCCGAGCAGATCGCCACGGCGCTCCTGCCGGGAGCCGACGCCGACGACGCGATGCGACAGAGCGCGATCCAGGAGATCGGTAACATCATCACCTCGGGCTTCATCGACGGCTGGGCGAACCGCCTCGAGACGACTATCGAGATCTCACCGCCGCAGTTCGTCCACGATCTCGGGCCGGCCATCGTCGATCCACTGGCCACCGAACTCGCCCAGGAACAGGACTACGCGTTCCTCATCGACTCGACCATCCGGACGAACGACGACGAGTTCACCTGCGACATCTACGCGCTGCCGAACGAGAGCGAACTTCGCGAGGCACTCGACCAGCTGTCGGCACAGCCAGCCTGATGGAAGTCTACAGGAGCGATCCACCCACTCGACGGACGACCGACCGTATCAAGGTCGGCATCGCCGACCTCGCGGTCGGTGACCGCGAGAGCCGGCTCTCGACGAGCGGGCTGGGCTCCTGTGTCGGCATCGCGCTGCACGACGCCGACGCCGGGATCAGTGGACTCGCTCACGCGATGCTCCCAGCGGGAGAAGGAAAAAGCGACGAGGCGAAGTACGTCGATACGGCACTTCACGCACTCGTCGCGAAGATGGAAGGTGAGGGGGCGTCCCGACGCCGGATCCGTGCGAAACTGGCCGGTGGGAGCACCATGTTCGAGTTCGACTCGACGAACGAGAGCGTCGGTGAACGGAACGTTACGGCGGCCCGTCAGACCCTCGCGGTGCTCGACATCCCGCTCGACGCCGAGGACGTCGGCGGAGAACACGGCCGATCGCTCGAACTGGACGGTGAGACCGGCGACCTCCACGTCCGATCCGCGTCGGCCGGCGAACACACGCTGTGAACTACTATCAAAACGGATAGTCGGCGGCGTAAGTTTATACGCGACGAAATGGTCGGTTACGCTAACAGTCAGTTTCGCGAGACTACATCATGAACGTCAACCCCGAAGATTACGAGCCCGAGGAGTTGCGACAGATGGCAGCGGAGCGGCGGCCACCGGGCCGCTCCGGGGGTCGGGACCAGTACGAGGAGGATCCGGCTTCCCGGCGGAACGACGACTCGTCGACACGGAGGAACGGTGACGAGAGCGGGCGGCACGACGAACGCTGGAGTTTCGGAAGCGAGCGAACCTCACCCGCCGAACGTGGCGCGTCGGAGGACGCGAGCGATCGTCAGGAACGAGCCGCTGTCGGTCGGGGAGACGGCCGGGGGCACCCCCAGCCGACGCGCGACGAGCCGAGAGAGCCACGGGGCAACCCACGGCCTGCCCACAGTCCCACTGCCGACGCGCTCCGGTCGAACCAGCTCGAACAGCTGTTCCTCCACCAGTCGGCGATGATCGCCGAGCAGATGACGAAACCGTACCTCGGCACGATCCCGCAGAAGTACGCCGCCGAGCGCGTCATCTTCGACTGGCTCGAGTTCCTCGTCGTCAAGTGTGGCTTCAAGCGGACGATGGACGCGTTGCGGTACTACCGGACGATCGACTGGATCACGGAGGACGTCGAGGCGGCGCTCCAGGACTACCTGATCGGGTTCTCCGACGACGGGGTGGGCGCACACACGCTCGACGTCGACGACCACCAGCTCAGCCTGTTGTACGTCGCCCGGCTCGCCTCGATGAGTTGAGCACGTGGGCACCGAGCGGCCCCCCACGTCAGACGAGGACGGCACGGAACCGACCGACGACGAGACCGGAGCCGAGACGAACGAGAGCGACGACGCCGACACCGACCCCTACCCCGACTCCGACCCCCTCGACGCCGGCCGTGGTGACGGCGACGGTCCCTCGAGACGGACATCTCGTGAGGGCGCCACAGAGTCGACGTCGACGGGGGAGGCCACCCCGTTCGTCTGGAACACGACCGACGACTCGGGTGGCGAACACCCCGTCGACGCCGACTCCGTCGAGGGCGACACGATCGACGAGAGAGTGGGCGGCGCCACGGTCGACGAGGGAGCGGGCGACGACACGACCGACGAGGGAGCGGGCGACAACGCGATCGACAACGGGGCGTCTGACGACGCGACCGACGAGGGAGCGGCGATGCTCACTCCCGACCGCTACCTGCTCGCGGGCGAGTCGGTGGTGGACCGGCTCGACGTCGGCCGCGGCTGGGTGGCCGCGACGACCCACCGAGTGCTGGTGTTCGACCCCACGTCGGACGGACCGCGGTTCGCCGCCGTCGACCGCCCGAACGTGGTCGGCGTCCGGACGACGCACGGCGGCGACCCGACCGTCCTGACGCACCTCTCACGCGCGGTCGTCTACTGCGTGCTCCTCCTCGGGGCGGGGGTGGCCGCCCGATCGCTCGGCTTCGAGTCGCTGTTCGTCCTCGACACGGGGGTGGCGGACACGCCGGGGATCGGCGGGCTCGTGTCGATGCTGTCGCTCGCCAGGTCGCTCCTCGGCCTCTTCGTCGACGCGCTGTTCGTCGGTGGGGTCGTCGCTGGCCTCGCGGCGTTCGTGCTCGCCGGCTGGTACCTCCACGGTCGCGAACCGACGCTCGTCGTGGAGCGGGCCGGCGACGACGACCTCTCCGTGCGGCTCCCCTCCCACGAGACCGGCGACCGGGCGGTCGAACGGCTCGAACGACTGCTCGCCGACGAACTCGCCGTCGGGTCCTGAGGAACTGGGCCGAACTCGCCCGAATCGATCGCCTCAGGCCCGGTCGGCCCGGAAGGACGCGATCGACTCACGGCTCGGAAACGCCGTCATCGCGCCCTGTGCCGTCGTCGTCACGGCGGCGACGGCGTTGGCGAACGCCAGCCCCTCGGCGAGGTCCGCGCCGTCGACCAGCGCGGCGACGACGCCCGCGGTGAACGCGTCGCCGGCACCGGTCGTGTCGACGGGGTCGACCGTGTACCCCTCGTGGAAGACGCTCGTCTCGCCGTCGGCCCACGGTGCCGCCGCGGTCGCGGCCGCGACCGCCCCCTCGCCGCCGAGCGTCAGGCAGACGGTGTGGGGACCACGGTCGAGCAGGCGACGGGCCGTCGGCTCGGGACCGTCGTAGTCGACGTCCGCCGCCGCGAGGTCGTCGGGTGTCGCTTTCAGCACGTCGACCCGACCGAGGAGGTCGGCGACCGTGTCGGCGAACGAGAACGCGTCGTCGGCCCACAGCTCCGGCCGCGCGTTGGGGTCGAACGAGACGGTCGCGCCCGCTCTTCGGGCTCGATCGACGAGGTCGAGAGTCGCCGTCCGTGCGGGCTCGTCCGCGAGCGTGACGCCGCCGACGTGGACCCACTCGACGTCGGCCAGGGCCGCGTCGTCGATCCGGCCGGGCTCGAGGCGCGTGTCGGCGCTCTCGTGCCGGTGGAACGAGAACTCGCGTTCGGCCGTCTCGCCGAGGCTGACGAACGCGAGCCCGGTCTTCGCCGACGGGTCGACCTCGACGTACGTGTCGTCGAGACCGGCGTCGTCGAGGACGGTCGTGAGGTGGTCGCCGAACGCGTCGTCGCCGACGCGCGTCCAGAAGTCCGGGACGACGCCGAGGTGAGCGAGCCCGACGGCGACGTTGGCTGGCGCGCCACCCGCTCGACGCGAGAACGTCTCGACGGACGCGAGCGGCCCGGTCTGCCGTGGGATGAAGTCGACGAGCGTCTCCCCGGCGACGAGGATATCCCGAGTCATACCACGGGGTACACCGAGAGGGGAGTTGAAACCCCGTCGTCTCGGTCGCTCTTCGTCGACTCCCTCCCGACGTCTCCGACGGAGTGCCGCCACGCGCGACCGTCGACTGCGACCCGTCGCCGTTTTATCTGTCGGCCACCCGTCTCGACGTATGACGCGCGACCCGCTGGCACCGTTCGACGACAGCGTCCTCACCGCGGTCGCACGGGACCACGGTGTGACGGTCGGGGCGCTCCGTGGCCTCGTCCGGCGACACCAGGAACTGGTCAGACGACTCCCGGGAGTCGACGACGTCGTCTACGAGTGGCGACGGGGGTTTCCCAACGACCCCGTGGTCGAGCGACGGCCCGACGCCTACTTCCTCTCGGTCGCCGACACCGTCTGGCCGGAGTACGTGTCGGCGCTCTCGCTCGACGAGCGCGAGGCGGCGGCATTGCGGGCCGTTCACCGGCGACAGCTCGAGACCAGCGTCGGGGACCGGCCGACCGGCGACCGTGGCGCGATGGTGCTCGCCCGCGAGTAGCGGACGGCTCGTGGTCCCGGCGGCCGCCGTCAGTCGGTCGAGACGGCGGACGGAGCCGAATCCGTGGCGCTGTCCGGCAGTGGAGACGACTCCCGCGACCGGTCCGGTGACGTCTCGGGCAGTCGAATCCGGACGACCGTGCCGCGCGGCTCGTTCTCCTCGAACGAGAGATGTCCGTTCGACCGGGTGACGATCCACTCGGTGAGCCAGAGACCGAGGCCGCTCCCGTGGCTCAGCGGCGTCTCGGTCCCTTCGACGAAGACGCGTCGTTCCGATTCGGGGATGCCCGGTCCGTTGTCGGCGACGCACACCTCAACGTAGTCGACGCCGTCGTGTGTGACCCGATCGACCGTGACCGCGATCTGGGGGACGACGCGGTCGTTGTGTTCGATCGCGTTGTCGACGACGTTCACGAGTGCGGAGTCGACGAGATCGTCGGCGAGCACCCACTGCTCGTCGGGGAGCTCCCGGCTGATGATGGCACCGGGGAACTCCACCTGGATCTCGTCGAGTCGCTCGCGGAGCGGGGCCGTGATCTCGAACGGCTTCTCGACCCCGTCGGTGCTGTGGAGCGTGTAGTCGATCTTGCGGGTCTGCTCGCCGAGTTCGGCGAGCGTCTCCGCCTTCCGGCGGATCACGCGGACGTGCTCCTTGTTCTCGACCGTGAGCCGTCCGTCGAGGAGCAGATCCGCGTGGCCCTGGATGACGTTCACCTCGTTTCGCAGATCGTGCCGGAGCACCCGGTTCAGCACCCGGAGCCGCTGCTCGTAGCGCCGTCTGCCGGTCACGTCACGGGCGTTCACCACGACCCCCTGGACCGTCGGATCGGAGACGAGGTTCACCCACACCGCCTCGAACGTCCGCCAGGAGCCGTCGGTGTGGCGTGCGCGGTACTCGACTCGGGTCTGTGTGCCCCGTTCGCCGGCGAGGAGGCGCTCGAACACCTCCCGTGTCGCCGACCGATCCTCCGGGTGTATCAGCTCGAAGGCGTCGCAGCCGACGAGGTCGTCGGGAGCGTAGCCGAGCACGCGCTCGAACGAGGGCGCACAGTACACCCGGGTTCCGTCCGGCGCGAGCACCGTGATGAGGTCGCGGGCGTTCTCGATGAGCGCGCGGAACTCCGCCTCCGTGTGTCGGCGTTCCGTGACGTCGCGGAGGACGATCAGCTGTCCCGGATCGTCGTCGTACGGACCGTCGAAGTGGCTAGCCGTCGCCTCGAAGAAACGTCGGCCGTCGCCACCGTCGACCACGAACTCCTCGCGGTCGACGTCGCCGTCGGCGACGCTCTGGAGCGACGGCCCGTGCGTGGGGACGTCGGTCAGTCGCTCGCCGAGGAGTGCGCCGTCGTCCGTCCCGAAGAGCTCCCGTGCACGAGGGTTCGTCTCGACCACCCGACCCCGGCCGTCGACGACGATCACGCCGTCGCGAAGTTGGCCGACCACCACGTCGCGGGCGATCGGTGTCACGTCGAACAGCTGGTACCGGTAGATCCCGACGAGCACCGTCCCCGAGGAGATCGCGAACGACGTCGGGGTCAGGTCGACGGCCGGCGTGGGAGCGACGCCGGAGACGACCACGACGAACGTGCAGAGCGGTATCAGCGCGGCAGTCAGCACGACCGCCGTCTGTCGTCGGTACACCTGGCGCGAGCGTGCGGCCAGGCGGGCCAGGACCGCGATCCCCGTGACCACGAGTACGACGCTGTACACGACGTGGAACACGGGGAGCGGATCGGGAACGGCGACGCTCGCCTGGACCGACCGTTCGGCGGTGACCCCCGCGAGTGCGGGCGTCAGCCCCTCGCTCGTGAACACGAGGGCGGCGACGACCCCGGGTTCGATCGCCAGACACGCCCCGGTCACCGGCGTGAACAGGTCCGACTGGCCGGCGTACGAGAGGACGAACACGAACCAGAGCGTCGCGATCGGGGCGGCACCGAGCCACGAGACCCGCAACCAGAACAGCGACTCGCCGGCCGTCGGTGCCAGGAGGGAGAACCCGTACGCGGTCGCCCACACGGCGGCCGCGAGCGTGGTCACGGCGAACGTGAGTGGGACCTGGTGGGTGTGCGATCGCACTCGACCGACGACGACGATCGCGGTGACTGCCGACACCACGCCCGCTGCCAGCAGCGCGGCCGCGTACACCACGTCCAGTATCATCGTATCTTCGCACCTCTCCTGCAGTCCAGCGACGGAACACGCCAGGAACGGCTCTCTGCTACGGCTGTTCGAGTCGTTCTAATTAAATGGTCATACTCGAATATCAGAACGAATAACCTCGCTCCGCGTACCACGTTCCCGACCGAACGGGGCGGCGGCCGGCACGGTTCGAACGCGGAGCGCCGAGCAGGTACGAATCAGAGACCGAGCTGTCTGCCGAGGACGAGGTGCTGTATCTCGGAGGTGCCTTCGCCGATCTCCATCAGTTTCGCGTCGCGGTAGAAGCGTTGCGGGGCGAAGTCCTCCGTGTAGCCGTACCCGCCGAGGACCTGCACGGCGTCCTCGGCCACCTCGCGGGCGGCCTCGCTGGCGTCGAGTTTCGCCAGCGACGACTCCGTCGTGACCCGCTCGCCGGCGTCGTACCGCACGGCGGCCTTGTGGGTGAGCAGTCGTGCCCGCTCCGTCTTGCGGTACATGTCGACGAGCATGTCGCGGACGGCGTCGAACTTCGAGATCGGCTGGCCGAACTGTTCGCGTTCGCGGGCGTAGTCGTGGGCCGCGTCGTACGCGCCCTGTGCGAGGCCGACAGAGAGCGCCGCGATCGAGATCCGACCGCCGTCGAGCGTCTTCATCGTCTGTTTCCACCCCTCGCCCTCCGCGCCGAGGAGCCGGTCCGTCGGCAGGCGGCAGTCGTCGAAGCGGATCTCACAGGTGGGCGAACAGTTGAGCCCCATCTTGTCCCAGACGTTCTCGACGTGGAAGCCGTCGTCCTCGTCGGGGTCGACGACGAACGTCGAGATGCCGTCGTACCCCTCGTCGGGATCGGTGACCGCCTTCACCAGGATCGAGCCGGCGACGTTCGCGTTGGTGATGAACTGCTTCGTCCCGTTCAGTACCCACTCGTCGCCGTCCCGCTCGGCCGTGGTGTCCATGTCGCTCGCGTCGGAGCCGCTCCCCGGCTCCGTCAGCGCCCACGCGCCCATCGCCTCTCCGGTCGCGAGCGGGCGGAGCCACCGCTCTTTCTGCTCCTCCGTGCCGAACAGTTCGATCGGTTTCGATCCGAGCGAGACGTGGGCGGCGTACGACAGGCCGATACCGCCCGAGACGCGCCCGAGTTCCTCGGTGACGAGCGCGTACATCAGCTGATCGCCGCCGAGACCGCCGTACTCCTCCGAGATCGGGACGCCCATCACGTCCAGCGTCCCGAGCTCCTCGAACACCTCCCGCGGGAAGCGGTGGTCGTCTTCGAGCTCCTGTGCGATGGGAGCGATCTCCTCCTCACAGAACTCCCGGACCTGCTCTCGGACCATCCGGTGTTCCGCGGGAACCTCGAACTCCATAGGCAACGCTTGCCGGAGCGCGGGCATAAAGTCAGCGACGGATCGGGAACCGGCCGACGTCCGCTGGACACACCTGCTGTCGTGTGATCCGCCACTCGCCGACCGGTTCGTCGCTCTCGGTCCACCCCGTCGAGCGGGACGAACGGGGACCCCGACAGCGGACGATCCGTGATCGTTCACGTGGCCTCGCCCGCGAACTTATGCGTCTCCACACCGAACGAGCGGAGCGTGGAACTGCGTCGTCTCGTCCGCGGTCGCCTCGACTGGGCCCAGCTCGAACGAGTCGTCCGGACCCTCCAGGAACGGTACGACCGCGAACAGGCGCATGTCCGCTTTCTCGACGCGGACAACTGGCTGTCGACGCCGATGGTGATCGACGAGGAGCTGTTCGTGAAGGTCATCTCACGGCAGAACTCGCTCGTCCACGCGCTCATCACCACCGGGCGGAACCTCGGGGCGTTCTCCTCGGGCACGGAGGGCTTCTTCGAGCATTTCGGCACGCCGTACGAAATGGCCGAGCACGAACTCGAGGCGACGCGCCGCATCCGGGAGCTGGGGCTGAACGCCCCGAGGCCGATCGAGGCGCTCGAGGTCGACGACCTCGGCGTGGTCGTCCTCGAATACCTGCCGGAGTTCCGTCCGCTCGACCAGCTCGACCGCGAGGCCGAGGCGGCACTCGCACCCGGTCTGTTCGCCGCACTCCGCACGATGCACGACGACGGCCTCGCCCACGGCGACCTCCGTGCGGAGAACGTGCTCATCCTCGACGACGACCTCTACTTCATCGACGCGACGCGCGTCCGCGCCGACGCCGCGCCCGACGCCCGGTCGTACGACCTCGCCTGCGCGCTGGCGGCGCTCGAACCGCTCATCGGTGCCCGGGCGACGGTCGAGGCGGCGCTGTCGGCGTACACGGTCGACGAACTCGTCGCCGCCCTGGAGTTCCTCGACTTCGTCAACATCCGACCCGACCACGACTTCGACGCGGCGCGGCTGAAGGGCGAGATCGAGAAACGGGCGTCGTAGCCGGCCTCCCCCGGGTTCGGCGGCCGCGTCGGACGAGCCGCCCGTCCTACCACTCCATCCCGCCGTTGATGCCGAGCACCTGCCCGGTCATGTAGCTGGACTCGTCGCTCGCGAGGAAGCGCACCATCCCCACGAGATCCGCAGGGTCGGCGAACCGATCGAGGGGGATCCGCGCGCGGATCTTCTCTCGCACGCGATCGGGGACCTTCTCCAGCATGTCGGTCTCGGTGAACCCGGGCGCGACGCAGTTCGCGGTCGAGTCGTGGCGCGCGAGCTCCAGCGCGAGCGTCCGCGTGAACGCGAACAGTCCTCCCTTGGAGGTGGCGTAGTTCGCCTGGCCGTAGTTGCCCTGCTGACCCACGACGCTCGAGATGTTGATCAGTCGTCCCTGGTCGGCCGTCTTGATGTCCTCGAAGAACGCCTTCGTACAGTTGAACGTCCCGCCCAGATTGACGTTTATTACCCGGTTCCAGTCCTCGTACGTCATGTCCTCGAACTTCCGGTCGACCGTGATGCCCGCGTTGTTGACCAGGACGTCGATCGACCCCAGCCGGTCGTGGACTTCGGCCGCCATCGCGTCGACCTCCGCGGGGTCCGCGACGTCCGCGCCGACGGCGATCGCGGTCTCCCCGTCGGCTTCGATCGTCTCCGTGACCGCCCGCGCCGCGCCGTCGGAGTGGCGGTAGTTCACGACCACGTCGGCCCCACACCGCGCGAACTCGAACGCGATCTCTCGGCCGATCCCGCGGGACGACCCCGTCACTACGCAGGTGCGACCGGCGAGCGGCTTCGGATCCAGCGGCTCCAGACGCTGCGTCGTTTCGGACATGGTACGCTATCAAGGCCGTGACGTGTGTTAACTGTTGGTGTGGCCGTCCCGAACGGGCGGCCCGAGAGACCTCGACCCGGCGACCCCAAAGGATTTGTCCGTCGCTCGACTGCCGGGCGGTGATGCCCTCCACACGCTCCCCACGCTCTCCACGGTCCACCCGGACCACTCGGACTACACCGATCACACGCTCGACGTCGACGTCGCTGCCCCCGCACGGACGTGGCCCGCGCCGACCGCTCGCGCCCCGACGACGGTCTGGATACCGTGAATCGTCCGGAACGCGGTGACCGGCGACGATGCCGGCGTTCACCACGCGGCTCGGCGACGGCTGGCGGCGGGCACGCCGGTCGTTCCCGCTCGCGTTCGTGCCGCTGCTGTTCGCGCTCGCGGACGTCGAAAAACTCCGGGCGGTGACCGCCTTCGACGGCGTTCACGTGGGGTTCCGACTGGGCCTCCCGGCGTCGGTCGTCACGCTCTGGCAGTTCGTGAGCGTCCCCCAGTCCGGGGTGAACGTCGACCCCGGCGTGCCGCTGTCGGCGCTTCCACTCGTGCCCGTCTCCGTGCCCGTCTTTCTGGTCGTCCAGGCGTTCCTCACGGCGGGGTACTTCGGGAGCGTCGCGGAGCGACTCCGCACGGGCGAGTACCGGTTCGTCCACCACGCCACGGCACACTTCCTCCCGTTTCTCGTGCTGACCGCGCTCCCCGTCGCCGTCTTCCTCCCGCTGGCGCTGGGACTGGTCGAATCCGGAGCCGCGACGGGCGAGCCGGCGGTGTCGGTCCCGTTCGTCGTACTCGGGTTTTTGCTGGTCGTGGTGGTCTCTTACCTGTTCTACGCGACACCGTACCTGCTCGTCCTCCGCGGGTCGGGGCTGGTCGACGCCGCCCGTGGTTCGTACGCGCTGGCCGTCGCCGGTGGGCCGTACCTCTCGTACTCCGTCGGCGTCGCCCTGTTCGTGCTCGCGGTCTCACCGGTCGCGTCCGCGGTCGTCGTGACCGTCCCGGTCCTCGGGCTCCCGGTCGGTCTCGCGGTCGGCAGTGTGCTCGGGCTCACGGTGAACGTTGCGACGATGCGGTTCGTCGCCGACCTCGATCGGGAGTCGCCGACGGTCGCCGACTGGGGCGACGACGGGACCGACAGACGAGCCCCCCCGGACGCCGAGACGGCCGACGGTGAACGACACGCCGAGCACGTCGCAGAGGACGAGAAACGAGCGACGACCGGCTTTTCACGGCGTACTCGGGTGAGCGCCGGGTATTCGGTCAGTCGCCCGCGCCCACTGCCCGCTCGAAGAGCCGGACGTTGCGCCGGTTGGCCTTCCAGAACACGTCGAAGAGGTCGCCGGCGACCGGGATCGAGCCGACCGCCGCGTCGATAGCGACGTTCACCAGCATCCGGAACACGGTCCGGCGTGGCACACCACTTCGAATCGCCTCGAAGACGATGTACAGCGAGCAGATCGCGGCGGCGATGTCGCCCGAGACGGGCAGGAGACCGACCAGCGCGTCCAGTCCGATCTTGACGTTGATCACGGGGATCGTGACGGCGTCGTCGAGCAGCGTCGCGACGTACCGCGCGCGTCGGAGCCCGGGCGGTGTCTCGTCCATACCACCCCGCACGGCAGCCGGCGTCAAGGCTCTGGTGGCGACGGCAGCCTCGCCGGGTCGTCACTCAGTAGCCCGACTCACACGGCAGGTCGCCGTCGAACGTCGCGTCGCCGACGCTGACCAGCCCACACGAGGTCGACCGCCCCCACGTGGGACTGAAGTACGCGTACGTCCCCGGGTCCCGGAAGACGCGCGCGACGCTCCCGCCGCGGCCGAACTCGCGGGAGGTGAACTCCCACGGCGTCGTCGCCTCCCCGACCTGCGTGCTCTCGATCCGGTGGGCGTCGGGGTCGTCGTTCACCCACCTGACGCGGGTGTTCGGGGCGACGGCGAGCCGGTGCGGGTCGAACGACCCACCCGAGATCCGGACGGTCGCGGTCGCCGCCGGTTCGGGGGTGGGCGTCGGTGTCGGCGTCGCCGTTGGTGTCGCGGTTGACGTCGACGGAGAACTCGGGGTCGTCGACGCCGGCGACGTCGCACTCTCCGACGGCGTGGTGGTCCGAGTCGGTGTGGGTTCGGTCGTGACCGTCGTGGGAGTTCGTCCGTCGTCGGTCGTCCGGTCGGTGTCGTCGCTCCCGTCGTCTGCACCCCCGCCGAGACAGCCGGTCACGAGTGGGAGGCCAGCGACGCCGAGGAGGACGTGGCGTCGGGTTCGCATACGAGGGGTACGCTCGCTGGATTCATAACTCCCGGCCGGTCGATGGGCGCACACGGCCCGACCAACGCCCCGATCCACGTCAGGTCCGGGTACGGATGCGGTTTACACTCGAGTCGGGTTGTAGTCGGATTCGCCCGTCCCAGCGGCGAAGACGGCGAGCGAGTCGGGGGCGAAACGAGTCTACGCGGCCGCGTCGGTGGGTCAAATCACGCTCTGAGCCATGCGAACGTTGAGGTGTCGGGGCGACGTTCGGGCCCACGATGTCGATGCGCCGACGGACGGTCCTCGCGGTCGTCGCCGGCGGGCTCAGCGGCTGTCTCGGGCGATCCGACGAGGCCGAGACGAACTCGCCGCTGACGTCCGCGAACGCGACCGCGAACACGACGCCGACCGTGGTCGACCAGGGCCACGACGAGGAGGAGTACGCGCTGATCCGCCGCTCCGTCGGCGAGTCGGTCGAGGTGGTGGGCGGTACCGTCACCGTCGAGAACCCCCGCGTCCGGAAATCGGTCGTCGTCGACCAGCACACGAGCCCCGTGGCGATGCATCGAGGCGTCCAGTTCGTCGTCGTCGACGTCCCACACTCGCTCCGCGATCCGGACCTCGCCAGCCGGTTCCGGGTCCTCCGCGACGGTGCTCCCGCCGCGGGGAGGTCCGCGGCGGTCCGGACGGGGGCCCCCGAGCGGCTGACCGTGGCAGCGCCGGCCCCTTCACTGTCCGTCGACAGACTCGGACTCGCGTGGGTCCGCGGTCTCCCGGACTCGATCGTCTGGACGCTCCCGGCGTCGATCGGCGAGCGTCTCCGACACGAACCGGTCTTCGTCGTCCACGACGTCGCGCGCGGCACGGAAGCCGACCTCACGGTCACGTTCGACGTGGAGAACACCGGCGACCGCGACGGGCGGTTCAACGCCGTGGTTCGTAACACCGCGGCGGCCGACGCCTTCGACGTCGTCTCGTTCGACGTGTCCGCCGGGGAGCGCCTCGCGACGACGACTACGCCCGCGGTCGAGACCGACCCCGACCGGGCGCCGCCGCTCCTGGTCGAGTGGGGAACGGGGTCGAGGCGACTCGGGACGGACGGGTAGCGGCGACGACCGGTGCAGCGTCACTGCGCCGTCGGCGCGGAGAGGACGTCCTGGAGCACGTCACACTCCGAACAGGTCAGCACGAGCGCGTTCCCGACCGGGACGTCGCCTTCCCACACGGCGACCGACCGTCGTTCGAACGTCGCCGTCGCCCCGCAGTGCCCACAGACGTAGTCGGACATGCGTCACGGTACGCGGACGGGAGCCTAACCGTTGTGGTCGGGAGGGATCTACACCGTCGTCGTCGACTCGGTCTCCGCCGATGGTGCGCGAGCCAGCGGCACCGTCTCCCGCCGACGGAGACGTCGTGGGGCCTCGGGGTCGTGTGCCGGGAGGTAGACCGTCGGCGTCTCCTGTGCGAACCCTCGGATCCGCTCGATGGTCGCCTCGGCGTCGTCGTAGTCGTGGACGATGCCGCCGACGCCACCGCTGAGCAACTGTGCCTGCGAGAACGTCGCGTCGCCGGCGAGGAACACCGCGCACTCGTCGTCGTGACAGATAACGGACTGGTGACCGGGAGTGTGGCCCGACGTCGCGACGAGGACCACACCCTCGGCGAAGACGTGGCTCTCGGGGAACGGACCGAGCGAGCAGTCGTAGTCGACCGTGTGGAGGCGGACCCAGGTCGGCCAGTCGGGGTCGACCCCGATCACCGACGACGCCTCCCACTCCCGCCGTGCGACGACGACCTCGGCGTTGCGGAAGTAGGCGACCCCGTCGGCGTGGTCCGGGCCGAGGTGCGTCTCGACGACCCACCGGACATCGTCGGGGTCGAGCCCCATCCGTCGGAACTGGGGACCGATCTCCTCCTCGGGGGCGACGTCGAACCACTCCGCACGCGTGGCCAGGAGTCGCGAGCGGAACTCCCGTCGTTTCCGGTCGTAACAGGCCACCGTCGCCCCGGCGTCGACGACGACCAGTCCGTCGGGATGTTCGACCACCCACGCGTGGACGGGCAACGGCGCAGTCCACCGCCGGTCGGCGAGGATGTCGAGATACCGGAGCGACCGGCGTCGCCAGCGCGCGGCGACGTACCGCCGCTTCAGTCGCACCGTCCCCGTCCGGATCGGGTGGATCTTCATGACACCCGTACGGGGTGCCCGGTCATGTGGTTTGCTCTCGTTGCACGTCGTCGCGCCTGCCAGCCGTCCCGGCACTCGGGTCGACTCGCCGGCCGTCGGGGTGTAGTCCGACCCGCCGACCGCCCCGAGAGTCAGGTCGACTCGTCGACTCCCCGTGCGTCGGTCGCGACGGAGACGCCGTCGAGGTACTCCCCGTCGGGGCCGACCCACGTCCCCTCCGTGCCACATTCGGGCTGGAGCCGGCAGACGCGCGTCTCCGGCGGCCAGAGCACGCGGAGCCCCTCGTCGGAGGCGTCGACGGTTGCCTCCTGCCGGTAGGTGACCGACGATCCGCCGGTCGTCGCGAACCGCACGACGAGATCGACCTCGCTCGCGCCGGGGGGGATCGAGAGCCGGGGCGCGCCCGCCGCTCGCGCGTGGCTCGTCACCCTGGAGCCGTCGGGAGCCAGCGTCCACTCGACCTCGACGGTGTCGGCCCCGCGGATCGAGTCGACCCGGTAGCGCGCGAAGCCGTCTTCGGTCTCGAGCCGTATCGAGGCGGCCGTCGCGCCGGCGGGTACGCCGACGGTCGTCACCGCCGCGACCCGGTCGCCGTCGAGGACGTCCAGTGGGACCAGCCGCGGTTCGACCGGGCGGACCGCACCCGTCCACTCACCCCGGTAGGTGAAGCGGTACGGCGTCCTGCGGGTCGCGTCGAGCGCCCGCACGTCGTCGTCGGGCCCCTGATCGAGGACGAACAGCGCGGCACCGTCGAAGCCGGGGTCGTTGCGGAGGTACTGGAAGGGGTGCTGCTGCCAGTCGCCGTACGGATCGGGCGTGTAGATCAGGGCGTCCGTGAACTCCTGTCCGGGTTCCCGGTCGAACGGCTGGTAGGTCGCCGCGAGGCTGGCCGTGCGCTGGCGGTTCTCGCTCCACGGCTCCGCGAGCGCCGATCGCTCGACGCCCACGACGACCGGTGCCGAGACCACGAGCAGGAGGACGAGCACGAGCCGTGCCCGGGGGCGGGAGAGCCGCGTCGACAGCGTGGCCCGTAGCCGACGCCACAACGTGACCGCCCCGAGCGCGCCGAACACGGACAGCGGGAGGAGCAGGTCGAAGTGGTAGAACGGCCCGAGGAGGTCGATCAGCCCGTTCCGGAGGCCGTTGAGCGTCCCCCAGAAGTAGACGTTGCCGACCACGACGCTGCCGACGAGCCCACCGAGGAGCGTCACCCCCTCGCGGTCGACGGTCGGGACGCGGGAGGCGGCGACGACCCCGACGGCCGCGAGCGCCGTCCCGAGCGCGCCGAGCGGGGCGAACCGCGTGGCCAGCATCGAGAGCGCCTCGACCGTCGACGCGAACCCGAGCGCCGGGGTGTACTGCTCGGTGTAGCCCAGGATCGACCGGGTGCCGAAGCCGAGGCCGTCGCGGGGGGCGAACGCTTCGTAGGGGAACGTCGTGGGCTGTCCCGTGACGATCGCGTTGTAGCCGAGCGTGACGGCGACGAAGCCGAGACCCGGACCGGCGATGGCGGCGGTCCGTCGGGCGACGAGTCGGAGACGGTCACGAGACTCCCGGGCGCCGCGATACAGTTCGACGAGGGCGTGGACGACGAACGGCGTGGCGAACAGGACCGCCGTGTACGGCCGCGCGAAGAAGGCGACGCCGATGGCGACGCCCGCGGTGAGGCCGTACGCCGGGGAGTCCCGGCGGACCGCCCGGAGGTACGCGACTGCAAAGGCGAGGTTCCAGGCCGTCGTCGGCGCGTACGGGAGGAACACCGACGACGAGAGGAGGAACAGCGGTGCCGTCGACAACAGTCCGGCGGCGACGACGCCGACGGCCCGGTCCGCGACTTCACGCCCGACGAGGTACGTCGAGAACGCGTTCGCGGCCGCGACAGCCGCGAGTGCGAGATGCCAGTCACCCGCGAGCCGTCCGAGCGAGAACATCGCGGCCGGGACCGGGGCGTACTTCGAGTACATCCGGGGGCCCGTGGGGGTCGGCTCCGTCACGAAGAACCACGGACGGACCAGGTCGGCGATGGCGGGCGCGGGACGGAGGAACAGTTGGCCGTCGAGGAGCATCGCCGCCTGCAACAGATAGACGCCCTCGTCGTCGTTGACCGAGTGGTACGCGAAGAGGTCGGTCGAGACGAGGAAAACGCAGACGCCGGCCGCGAGTGCGACGAGAGCCGCGAGCGCGTCGAGACGGTCGCAGCCCCGCAGCCGGGCGCGTCCCCACGCACTCACGCCGTGGTCGAGGTCGGGGGTCGGGACCACGGGTGGTCAGTCGTCGGCGCCGTGGCGGAGGCGGTCCTCGCGGTTCTCGATCGCGGGACGCTGTTCGCGCGGGAACCACGCGAGTTCGTGGTCCGCCTGGAGCGTCACCCGAACGCGCTCGTCGAGCGGCACCTGTTCGTCGTGGTTGTGCATACACTGGACGCGGGTGTCGCCGTCGAGCGCGACCTCGTAGAGGATGGTCGGGCCGAGGTAGCGTTTGGTCACCACGCGGGCGTTGCCCGCCTCGTCGTCCCCGTGGTCACCGTCGGCGCGCGACAGCGGCGTCGCGTGCACGTCGTCGGGGCGGACGAGGATGTCGATGGCGGTGTCGTCGTACTCGGGGGCCAGCCCGTGGATCTGCTCGCGCGGGACCGGACCGACCTGCGTCTCGACGACGTCGCCGTCGACGTGGCCCGGGATGAACGACGCGTACCCCAGGAAGCCGGCGACGAACCGCGACTCGGGGTGCTGGAAGACGACCTCGGGGTCGCCGATCTGTTCGATGTGTCCGTCGTTGACGACGGCGACCCGGTCCGAGATGCTCATCGCCTCCTCCTGGTCGTGCGTGACCGAGATGGCCGTCACGCCGGCCTCCTTGATGATGTCGCGAACCTCCTCGCGCATCGCCACGCGGAGGTCGACGTCGAGGTTCGAGAACGGCTCGTCGAGGAGGAGAATCGCGGGTTCGGGCGCGAGCGACCGCGCGAGCGCGACCCGTTGCTGCTGGCCGCCCGAGAGTTCGTCCGGGTACGAGTCCGCCTGTGCCTCGAGACCGACGAGGTCCAGCAGTTCTGCGACCCGCCGTTCGGTCGCCTCGTCGTCGAGGTCCTTCAGTCCGAAGGCGACGTTCTCGGCCGCGGTCAGGTGGGGGAAGAGGGCGAACTCCTGGAAGACGACGCCGACGCCGCGCTGTTCGGGCGCGACGAACGTCCCCTCGCCGGAGACGGGGTCGCCGTTGAGGCGGATGGTTCCAGAGTCGGGGCGTTCGAGCCCGGCGATGAGCCGGAGCGTCGTGGTCTTCCCACAGCCCGAGGGACCGAGCATCGTGAGGATCTCGCCCTCCCTGACCGACAGGGAGAGATCCTCGATGACGGGCTCGGGGCCGAACCGTTTCGAGACGCCGTCGAGCTCGAGCACGGACGTCTCGCGCTCGGTCCCCGTTACGGGCTCCGTCCCCGTCTCGGACTCTGCCGTCGATTCCACCGCCGTCCGTCCGTCGTCGTTCGAGAGTACACTATCTGACATCGTACCCCTCCTGTGAGAGGATGACAAGCATCGACAGTCCGGAGACGCCGAGGAGTATCAGCGCGGGGATCGCGGCCTGGCCGAAGTAGCCGGACGCGTAGGCGGTCCAGATGTGGACGACGAGCGTCTTGAACCCCGAGGGCCGCAGGAGTAGGGTCGCCGGGAGTTCCTTCATCGTCGTCAGGAAGACGAGCGCAGCGCCGCCCAGGAGCCCCGGGGCGACGAGCGGGAGCGTCACCGAGCGGAAGGCTCCCACGGGGGTCCGACCCAGGGTTCGTGCCGCCTCGGGGAGCGCGGGGTCGACCCGGAGGAACGAGGCCTGGAGCGACCCAACCGCCTGCGGCAGGAACCGGACGAGGTAGGCGAACACCAGGAGGAACGTCGTCTGGTAGATCGGTGTCGCCACGGTCGTTCCGAGGAAGACGAGCGCCAGTCCGAGGACGACGCCCGGAACGGCGTAGCCGACGTAGGTCGCGCGCTCGGCGAGCGTCCCAATCGTCGACTCGCGTTTCGCCGCGAGGTAGGCGACCGGGAGGCCGGCGATGGTCGCGACGATCGCGGCGGCGGCGGAGACGCCGACCGAGTTGAACGCGTACTCCGCGCGGAACGCGAGCCCCTGGCCCACCGCGCTCGTGTCGCCGAGCCAGGTGACGAGGATGCCGAGCGGGACGACGAGCGCCAGACCCGCCACGGCGGCGCAGAGGCCCACGGCGGGCAGCGTCCACCGACCGAGCGGGACCACGTCGGTCGAGCGTCCGCCGGCAGTCGTCCGCTCGTTTCCGCTGATCTTCGACTCGAGCGCGAGGATGAACACCGTCAGCCCGACCAGCTGGAGCGACAGGAGGGTCGCGGTGTCCCGGCCGAAGGCGTTGAACTCCACGTAGATCACCCGCGTGAACGCGTCGAACTGCATGATCGCGGGCGTACCGAAGTCCGACAGCGCGTACAGCGCCACGAGCAGCGACCCCGCCGCGACCGCCGGCCGGATGTGTGGCAGCGTGACGTGTCTGAACGCCTCCCGGCGGGAGTGCTGGAGTGTCCGCGCCGCGTCGATGAGCGTCGTATCCAGCGACTTCAGCGCCGCCCGCGTCGTGATGTACACGTACGGGTAGGTGTACAGCGTGAGGACGAGGACCGCACCGTGAAAGCCGTAGATCTCTGGCAGGGATTCGACGCCGAGCGGAGCCAGGAAGCGCTGGAACGCCCCCCGAGGACCGAACGCCGAGACGAACGCGAACGCCCCGATGTAGCTCGGGATCACGAGCGGCAGCGACACCGCGACCGTCCAGAACCGGGCGAACGGCAGGTCCGTCCGGACGGTGAGAAAGGCGAGCGGCACTCCCAGGAGGATGGAGGCGGCGGTGACGCCGGCGACCAGGAGCGCGCTGTTGAAGAACACCTCGACCGTCGTCGGGCGAGTGAGGAGCGCGATCCCTTCGGCGACGCCGACGTCGAGCGCTGTCCGCACGAGCCAGACCAGGGGCAAGAGCACGGCTGCTGCGACCGCCGCCGCCGCGACCGTGAGGCCGAGGGGGAGCGGGTCGTCGGCCGTCTTCTGCGTGGTTCCCTGGTCTGTCGCCATCGTTTCTCCGTGGTCTTACAACACCCCGACGTCGCGCATCAGCCGCACCGTCCCTTCGAGATCGGACAACTGTGTCAGGTCTAACCCCTCGGGGGGATTCAATTCATCGATACTCGGCAGCGCGCCGATGGGGTCGACACCGGGGACGAGCGGGTACTCGAACGTGGTCCGCGCGAAGTAGTCCTGCGCCTCCGCCGACAGCAGATGTCGGACGAAGTTCGACGCGAGTGTCTGGTCCTCGGCGG
The DNA here is from genome assembly GCF_009176545.1 of Salinigranum salinum. GTDB lineage: Archaea > Halobacteriota > Halobacteria > Halobacteriales > Haloferacaceae > Salinigranum > Salinigranum salinum. Next base: position 2,379,110 of record NZ_VTOJ01000001.1, read on the forward strand.
TGTCGAGAACGAGCGCACCAGCGACGTTGAAGATCGCCCCGGCGTCACCCTCGGTGAACGCCGTCGAGATGGGTGCGTTCGGCCGGCCGGCCAGCACTCGCTGGATGTAGTAGTGGTTCGCGAACCCGGCGTTGATCTCGCCGTCGGCCACCGCCTGTGAGACGAGGAACTCGTCGGAGAACTCCTGCGCGCCGAGCTCCTGCATCCCCTCGAGCCAGGATCGGGTCTCCTCCTCGCCGTTGAGGACGCGCATCGCCGTGACGAACGCCTGGAACGACGAGTACGTCGGCGCCCAACCGATCGAGTCCTGGAAGGCGTCCGTCTCGGGGAACGCGAAGATGTCGTCGGGGACGTCGTCGTCGGAGAGCGCGTCCGTGTTGTACGGGATGGTCCGCGCCCGGCCGGAGGTCCCGATCCACTGGCCGTCGGGATCCTGGAACTCGCTTCGGACCATCTCGAGCACCTCGGAGGGGAGCTCGACCGTCCGCCCGGCGTCCTTCAGCGCGCCGAGCGCGCCGGCGTTCACCGAGAAGAACGCGTCCGCCGGGGAGTTTTGCCCCTCCGTCTGTATCTGGTTCACGAGGTCCGCCGCGGCGTTGTAACGCGGCCGGACGGTGAAGTCGGGGTAGAGGTCCTCGATGTAGCTGACGAGTTCGCCGACGAGCGCCTCGCCACGGCCCGAGTAGAGGGTCAGTTCGCCCGAGAGATCGGGCATCTCGGCCATCGGGACGCCGGAGATCTCTCGGTCGCCGAACGGGGAGCGCCCGGAGCCGATCTGTCCGACGGCCGCGGACCCACCGCTGCCGTCGCCGCCGCCCCCGTCACCGCCGCTCGTGTCGGTCTCGGTGTCGTTCCCGTCACCGTCACCCGATTGCCCGCCACACCCCGCGACCGACGCAACGCCGACAGTCGAGGCGACCGCGAGGAACTGACGCCGACTTCGACTGCTGTCCGAATCGTCGCTCATACATTGATTTAGGTCTGCCTAAAACCTAAATACCTACCGGTTCGTCGGCTCGCTTCAGTCGTCCGCCGGCACCGGCTCGGGATCGGTCTCGACGGGCGAGAGCGCGTCGAGACAGTCGAGCCAGTCGCGCATGTAGTCGCCGACGTGGTTCAGGAAGGCGCCGTTGTTCAGCGAGGAGAAGTCGCCTTCGGCGAGGCGGTCTGCCATCGACTCGAACGCCCCGGCGTACGTCTCCGCCCCCTCACCGACCTCGTCGACGTACTCCCAGAGGTGTTCGTTGAGTTCGAGTCCGGGCACCTCGTTGTTGAGGTCGTCGAACGTCGGCCGGGGGGCCTTGTTGTGCTCGCAGAGCGGGTAGCCCGTCAGCACGTCGTGGCCCAGGAGGTCCGCGGCGCGCTTGAGGAAGACGCCCGACCAGATGTCGTCGAACCGCCCGACGTCCCACTCGTTGTCGTCCATCGGGAGCTGGTAGAAGGCGGGGACGACCTCTCTCCTGAAGGCGAGGTTCATCGAGCAGACCGTCAGATACTGGCCGGGTTCGGTGACGAAATCGCCCGTGAAGTCCTCCCTCGTCGTTCGCGTCTGTGCCTGCCCCCGGAGGTCGCCGTCCATCAGGATGCGGACGGCGTCGAGGTCGGGGACGTTGGTCCACAGCCCCTGCGAGGCGACGACGTGGTCGACCTCCCGGACGCCGGTTTCGACCGTCTCGTCCATCGCGGCGTATGGGTACCCCCGGGGGTAGAGGCCGTGGTCCTCGAACGTCTGGTACAGCACGTTGACCCAGCGCTCGTCCGACCGGACGGACTCGACCTGCCCCTCGAACGCCAGGTTCTCCATGTGGCGACCGAAGAAGTCCCACTCGTCGTGTGGGAGCGTGTCGTCGTCGATGAAGACGCCGTAGTCGAAGTCGTTCGCCCACAGATACAGCAGGCCGAAGCTCGTCTGGGCGTGGCTCGCCGCCGGGATCAGGTGTGCGAACTCCGAGACGCCGTGGTCGTCGAACCACTCCTCGCGCCGGGAGCCGTCGAACACCGCGCCGGCGACGCCGAGCTCGTCGAGCATCCGCTCCATCGCCTCGCGGTCGCAGAAGTCCTCGGTCACGAGGACGAAGAAGAGTCGGTCGGTGTCGAAACCGTGCACCCGAGCGTTCTCGACGTAGGCCCGCACGCACTCGTACTCCCGGATCGTGGGGACGACGACGCAGACGTCGTGAGTCATCGCTCCCGAGTTTTTAGGCCGCCCTAAAATATCTGTTGATCGCGCGTGGAGCGCGCCCGGGCCCACGCCCGCGTGTCGGCCGCAGGATCACACCGGTGTGATCTATCACGACTGAGAACTGGTAAGTGATCGTTAAGTTCTGTAACTCTGAACAGAACGGCATGGAGGCGCCGATCCCGGGTCGCTGGTCCGTCGACCAGGTGGGAGAGTTCGTCTGGACGGCCCCTGCGGTCGTCGACCTCCCACCGAACTCGGGGAGTGTCACGGTGCTCACGGTCGGGTTCGTCGCGTGCGGTGCGGCCGTGATGGTGTACGCGTCGCTCTGGACGCGACGGTTGATCGAGTCGGTCGACCATCCTCCGGTTCGACGGACGTGGCGGGTCCTGTTCGGCCTCATGGTGTTCTTCGTGGTGGGGTATCTCGGGACGATCGCGCTCGTGTGGACGCGGAACCTCTGGGCGCTGGTTCCAGTGACGGGGGTGGTGTTCGGCGGCGGTGCGGTGTTCGTCCTCCTCGTCGTGCGGACGAGTCACGACACGGTCGATCGACTCGTCGAAACGACCGTCTCCCGTGAGTTCCTCAACGACGTCCTCGCGTCGATGGGCGATGCGCTGTTGATCGTCTCTCGGGACGGGCGAGTCCAGGAAGCGAATCCGGCAGCCGGGAAGTTGTTCGGTCTCGAACCCGGGAAGCTCGTCGGACGGACAGTCGACGACTTCTTCGTGGGCAATGCGGCCGCCATCGGCGTGGGGGACGACCCGGCCACGACGGACGGCGAAGCAACGGTCGTGACGGTGTCCGGTGAGACGGTGCCGGTGCTGTACTCGGCGTCGACCCTCTCGGCCGACAGCCACGACGGGCGCGGCGTCGTCTGTATCGTCCGCGACATCACCGGCCGCAAACGCCGCGAGGAGGCGCTCAGACGTCAGAACGACCGACTGGACGAGTTCGCATCGGTGATCTCACACGACCTCCGGAACCCGCTCGGCATCGCACAGGGACACCTCGACCTCGCCCGTGAAACCGGGTCGACGGAACACTTCCGGACGGTCGACTGTGCGCTCGAACGGATCGAGTCGCTCGTCGACGGGCTGTTGCGGCTGGCGCGACAGGGACAGACCGTCGGCGAGAGCCGTCCCGTTCCGCTCGGCGAGGTGGTCGACGGGGCGTGGCGGACGGTCGAGACCGAGGAGGCGAGTCTCCGAGTGACCGGCGAACTCGGTTCCGTGGAGGCGGACGAGGACCGATTGCGTCAGGCGCTGGAAAACCTGTTCCGCAACGCCCTGGACCACGCCGGGAGCCGGGTCACCGTCACGGTGAGTCCCCTCGCTGACGCGCCGGGGTTCGCCGTCGAAGACGACGGCCCCGGCGTCCCCGCGGACGAGCGCGGGGACGTGTTCGACTACGGCTACTCGACCGACGAAACAGGGACGGGGTTCGGCCTCGCGATCGTCCGGACCGTCGTCGAGGCCCACGGGTGGGACGTCTCGCTCACCGAGGGCGACGGCGGTGGGGCCAGATTCGAGATTCGGACGGCGGGGGCGTTCTCCGATCCGACGGGCGTCGAAGCCGCCGCCTGAACCGATCCCCGTGTCCGCGGGGGCGGTCGGTCACTGCGCGCCGAGCGCCGCCCGTTCGTCCTCGTCGAGTTCGAACCGATCGACCACGTCGTGGAGACTCTCACTCCGCTCCGACAGTCGGACGACCGTCGATGTGATCTCGTCGGTCGCCCAGGTCTGTTCGTCGACGCCCGTGAGGAACGGCTAGGTCGGCGTCTTCGTCCCCTCGACCGAACTTCGCGCGTCCTCGTTCGTCGTCTCGTCGACTGACTGGTCGCGGTCGGTCTCTCGGCGAGGGTGGTGACGTCCGCGACGACCGCGCGGTCGTCGTCCACGGATCCGTCGCTCCCCCGGTCGATCGAGCCACCTCGCGCGCCGGGTGAACCGGTAGAACTCGGGAGATGCTCGACGGGTGCGGTGGCAGCACGCCCGACCACGACTTCACTCAGTCCGTCGTCGTGAGCGACTCCAGCAACCGGACGGCGGGTGCCTTCGCCAGCGGCTCGTTCGCGTTCCCGCAGTGGGGCGACTGGACGCAGGCGGGACAGCCGTCGTGACAGGAACAGCCGTCGATCAGCCGGGCGGTCCGCCGCATCAGCGCCGCCACGTCATCGTAGCCGCTCTCGGTCAGCCCCACCCCGCCGGGGTGGCCGTCGTAGATGAAGATCGTCGACCGGTCGGTGTGTGGGTGGTACGGCGTCGAGAGCCCGCCGATGTCGGCGCGGTCGCAGAGCAACTGCAACGGAAAGAGCGAGATCATTCCGTGCTCGGCGGCGTGGATCCCGCCGTTGAAGCCGGTCTCACTCCAGCGCTCGCGTATCTCGGCCTCGACGTCGAGCGGGACGGTGAAGTACAGCGCCTTCGTCCGCAGGGTGGTCTCGGGCAGGTCGAGCGTCTCCCGCCCGAGGGTCGTCCCCCGGCGTGCGTCGCGCCGCTCGTACCCCGTGATTCGCTTGCGCATCGTCACCGTGGCGAAGGTGACCGCGTTGCCGTCCGCCGGGAGCGGCTTCGAGCGGTGGTCCCGCTCGACCGTGATCTCCTTGTCGTGGAGGACGCGGGTGTAGTAGTCGGCCCACGTCCGGTCGAGCGTCGCCACGTCGCGAGCGAGGTCCAGCTCCGTGACCTCGTACGTCGTCCCCTGGTGGTGGTAGATCGCGCCGGGGTGGGCGTCGCGGAGCGCGTCGTCGAACGCGAGCGAGGCGATCACCTCGTTCGACCGCCCGTCGAGCAGGTCGATCTCGCGGTCGGAGATGGTCCGCAGGCTCATCTCGTGCTGGGGGCTCCCTCCACCCGCGTACAGCCACCGCATCCCGTCGTCCGTCCCCCTGCGCTCCAGCCGTCCCGCCTCGGTGAGGTCGGCGACCACGTCGGGGAACGACGCGCCGAAGACCGCCTCGTCCGCCGGTGAGAGCCAGCTCTCGGCGGCGGCGCTGGCGACGTGGTCGGGGAGGAGGTAGTCGTTCGCGGGGTCGGTGACGGCCCGCTCCGGCTCTCCCGAGAAGAACTCCTCGGGTTCGCCCATCAGGTACTGGTCGAGCTGGTCCTCCCCGCCGACGAGGACGACGAGCGCGGGGTCGTCGCCGCGGCCCGCTCTACCGGCGCGCTGGTGGGTGGACATCCGCGTCCCGGGATAGCCGTCGAGCAGCACGGCGTCGAGGCCGCCGACGTCGACGCCCACCTCCAGCGCGTTCGTCGACCACACGCCCCGGAGGTCGCCCGCGTGGAGGTCGGCCTCCAGCTGGCGACGGCGGTCGTGCGTGAGCGCGGCCTGGTACGCCGCGACCTGCCCGGCGAGGTCGAACTCCCCGCGTTCCCTGAGCGCCGAGGCGCTCTCCGTGGCGTACCGTTCGGCGGTCTGTCGCGCCCGGGTGAACGCGAGCGTCTGGTACCCCTTCGCCACGAGGTCGACGAGGAGGTTCTTCGTCTCGACGTGCGACGACCTGCGGCGACCGCTCCCCGATCCGCCGCCCGCGGTTTCGCTCGCACCCCCGCCCGCGTCCTCGTACTCCGGGGGGTTCCAGAACAGCCAGTGGCGCGGCCCCGTCCCCGACGTGTCCTCGTCGACCAGCGCGTACGACGGTTCGGGCTGACCCGTCACCCGCGCGGCGTGTTCGACCGGGTTGCCGATGGTGGCCGAGCAGCAGACGAACCGCGGCTCCGACCCGAACCGTTCGCACGCCCGCGAGAGCCGCCGGAGGACGAGCGCGACGTGACTCCCGAAGACGCCGCGGTACTGGTGGACCTCGTCGACGACGACCAGTTCCAGAGAGGAGAAGAGCCACTCCCACAGCCGGCCCGCGTGGGGGAGGAGGGCGTAGTGGACCATGTCGGGGTTCGAGAGGACGAACGTGGGGCGACGGTCGCGGACCTCCCGTTTCTCGGTCTTGGAGAGCCGGCCCGTGTACTGGTCGACGGACACCCGGGAGCCGAAGCCCAGCCCGTGGGAGAGGTCCGACAGCGTCTCGGTCTGGTCCGCGATCAGCGCGTTCTGCGGACCGAGGTAGAGCGTACGACCGCCGTGGTCCATCGCGCGCTCGAACGCCGGGACGGTGTACGCGAGGCTCTTACCCGACGCGGTCTGCGTGGCGAGCACCACGTTCTGCCCCGCGCGGACGGCCTCGATCGCCCGGGCCTGGTGGTCGTACAGCTCCTCGATCCCGCGGTCGGCGAGCGCCGATTCGAGCCGGGGTTCGAGGTCGACGCTCGTGAAGGAGGGGTCGCGACCGGGGATCGTCCGGTGGTCGCGGATCTGTCCCCGGTAGTACGGGCGGTCGCGCAGCCACTCGATGAGGTCGTCCACGACCTCTCTGAGGCGTCGTCGGTTCTAACGGTTTGGGTCACGCGAGACGAACACGGGACGGGCGGAATCGACGTCTGCCCCCGACGCGGCCAGCCACCACACATCCGGAACTTTGAAACGACTGACCGGCGGAGAGATACCCAATGGCTTTTGAGGAGCTCTTGAACGATCCGGTCATCCAGAAGTACCTCCACGAACTGGTGGGACCGACGGGGATGCCGGTCGCTGCCGCACCGCCGGACGGGGAGGTGACCGACGAGGAACTCGCCGAGGAGCTCGGGCTCGAACTCAACGACGTGCGCCGGGCGCTGTTCATCCTCTACGAGAACGACCTCGCCTCCTACCGCCGGGTGCGCGACGAGGACTCGGGGTGGCTCACCTACCTCTGGACGTTCGAGTACGAGAACATTCCCGAGAACCTCGAAGAGGAGATGTACCGCCTGCTGGAGGCGCTGGACGCCCGGGAGGAGTACGAACGCACCCACGAGTTCTACCTCTGTGAGGTCTGTTCCTTACGATTCGAGTTCGGCGAGGCGATGGACTTCGGCTTCGAGTGTCCCGAGTGTGGCTCGCCGCTGGAGTCGATGGAGAACGGTCGCCTCGTCGAGGCGATGAACCGCCGCCTCGACGAACTCGAAGACGAACTCAACGTCGACGTGACCGGCTGATGGTCGTCCTCGCAACGAAGTGTTACGTGCGGGGTGACGCCCGTCGCCGCGCGCTCGACGGGATGGACGCGATGCTCCGCGACGACCTCGGGGATCTGGCCGTCGAGTGGACCGTCGGCGTCCGCGACGACGACTTCGTCTCCGTGACGGTCACGGGCGACGACGAGACGGTCGCACGCAACCTCCTCCGCGAGCGGTGGGGCGAGGTGCCCTCCGACGGTCGCCTCGTCGAGGGCGAGACCTACACGGGGACGCTCGAATCGTGGGACGACGAGGGGTTCGTCCTCGACGCCGGGGCCCAGGTACGGATCCCGACCGCGGAACTCGGCCTCGGTCGTGGGAGCGCCGGACAGATCCGCGACCGCTTCGGACTCGTCCAGCACCTCCCTCTCGAATTCGTCTACGGCCAGCCCTCGCGGCTCGCCGACGCGGAACGCGACCGCCTGTACGACTGGTCGCGCGGCCAGGGGCGCGTCAACGTGAACTCCACCACGAGGGGCGAGGCGCGCGCGACGGTCAACCGTGCGGGACACGCCGGAGACATCGTCACGGTCGAGCGGCTGGGACTCCTCGAACAGAGCATCGTCTGCGCCGAGGGGACCGACCCGCCGGGCCTCCTCGCGAGTATCGGCGGCTACCTTCCCGCGGAATTGAAGTGTGTCATCCCCTAGAGTCGAGGGGAACCGATGAATCGCCGCCATCTCCTCGCCTTCGCAGGGGTCGCCGTTCTCGCCCTGACGGCTGGCTGCTTCGGCCCCGGGGCGATCTCCGACGAGCAGCTGGATCAGGAACCCGCCGAGCCGTACGCCTGGGACAGCGGCCGTGACGTCCACATCGCCATCCAGACCGACTCGTCGTTCCGGGCGGTGTACAACGTCTCGGGCGAGAGCATCGAGCTGTTCAGACGCGACGGCTTCGGCGGTCGGAACCCGCTGAACGTCCGGGCCGTCAGGTATCGGTACCCCAACGGGACGGTCGTCTCGGGAGCGGAGTTCGAGGCGCGCGGGGGTGAGATCGACCGCTCGCGCGAGACCGTCACGGTGACGTTCCCCGACGGGGGCGAGGGTGGAAAGCTGGCGTTCACCGCGGGTGCGACCCCGAAACGGTTCAGTCTCCCCGTCTTCGTCGAGGGGTCGTACGAGGTCGTCCTCCCGCCGAACCGTCGCATCGACATCCCCGTCTTCGGGTCGGTCTCTCCGCGTGGGTCCTCCGCGGAGACCATCGACGGGCAGACCCACATCCGCTGGGAGGAGGTGACCTCGCGCGGGATCACCGTCCAGTACTACCTCCAGCGTGATATCCCGATCTTCGGCGCGATCGCCGCCGTCTCGATCGTGATCGGCCTCGGGGGGGCGTACTACTACAAGCGCCAGATCGACCGACTGCGGGAACTGCGCGAGGAGATGGGGCTCGACGTCGAGGTCGAAGAGAAGGACGACGGCCCGCCGCCGGGGATGCGGTGAGGTGCACGGGACGCGCCGACTCCCGTGTCCGCGTGCAGACGGAGCATCACCCGACACACGGTGAGTGGACCGACGACGGTGGGAGAAGCCAACTACGACAGGAGGGTGCCTGCACGTCGACCCGGGGGGAGTGAGGGGGGACGAGCCGAACGTGGCTTCTCCCGCTCTCCCATGGTCGAGTGACAAAATAAGTATTTGTCATTTGATGGGTGACAGCACGGCTCACGACGAGCGGAGAGCATCTGCGTCTATCGAAGAAAACGGGTCGGTTCGTCACGGACTGTTCCGGCGAACGCTCCGACTCCTCGCGTGTCACCGATACACTCACAAACTGTTTTCAGACCGTGTTTCGTCCGGGCGAACATGCCCGAACCGGGGCCCCCCGTCGATCCGTTGTCTCGCTCCGATCAGTCCGCCTCTCCGCCACCTTCTGACACACACGTGTCCTGCATTTCGGACGTTGACCACTGACGACGTCGGCACGGAGGCGATCGAACAGCTCACGGAACTCGGACTCGGCCTGTACGCCGCCCGGACGTTCGTCGCTCTCGTCGCCCTGTCGGGAGGGACGGCCGTCGACGTGAGTCGGGTGGTCGACGTCCCGCGTACCCGCGTCTACGACGCTGCCGAGGAGCTGGCCGACCAGGACCTCATCCGTGTCGACGACTCGACCCCACAGCGGTTCTCGCCGGTCGACGGCGACGAGGCCGCCGAGCGACTCCTCGACGACTACCGGACCCGGGTGGAGACCCTCCGATCCGCGCTGGCCGCGCTGGAGGACGACCGGCACCGGATCGGCTGATTCGGCGCTCCTCCGTGTGGCGGTCACCCGCCGCCTCCTGCTTTTTGTATCGGGGGTTCCTAGACGATCTATGCGAGTGGCCCTCGTGACCGTCGGTGACGAACTCCTCGCGGGCGACACGGTGAACACGAACGCGACGTGGCTCTGTGAACAGCTCACGAGCCGTGGCGTCGACGTCGAACGCGTCACCACGCTCCCCGACCGCGTGGCGGACATCGCCCGCGTCGTCAACGAGTACCGCGCCGAGTACGACGCCGTCGTCGTCACCGGCGGGCTCGGACCCACCCACGACGACGTGACGATGGAGGGGGTCGCCGCCGCGGTCGGCCGGTCGGTGGAGCAGCACGACGAGGCGCTCGAGTGGCTCACGACCCACGGCGGATACCAGGCGGCCGACCTCGTCGAGGGGACGACACATCTCCCTGCAGGCGCACGAATGCTCCCGAACCGCGAGGGCGTCGCGCCGGGCGCGGTCGTCGAGTCGGTGTACGTCCTCCCGGGCGTCCCGGCCGAGATGAAGACCATGTTCGAGGAGATCGCCGACGAGTTCGCGGGCGAACGCACCTACACGGTGGTCGTCGAGACACCCGACCCCGAGTCGTCGCTCATCCCGGTGATGGAGGCGGTCCAGGAGCGGTTCGCGGTGCGGATCGGCTCGTACCCCGGCGACTCCGTCCGACTGAAGCTCTCGGCGGCGAGCGAGGAGGAGGTGTCGGCGGCGGCGGCGTGGCTCCGCGAACAGGTCACACCGATGGACGAGGAGGCGTAGTCGGCGACCGAGTGTCAGCGACCGAGATAGAGCAGCCACGCGGCGGTGACGAGCAGGCTCGCGATCAACACGGCTGCGCCCGTCGCGCCGATGGGCAACACGGTCTCCGCGGCCTCCTGGAGCACGACAGCGTTCATACCCGATGCGTCCGACCGCCCCGGCATAACCGTGGCGATTCCGGCGACCGCGGACGAGTCCGCGCCCTTTTGACCGCACACCCACAATCGCCAGCTATGCGCATCGGTGTCGTGATCAACCCGATCGCCGGACTGGGCGGGCGGGTGGGACTGAAGGGAACGGACGGGAAAGTCGAGGAGGCCCGCGCGCTCGGCGCCGAACCCCGCGCCCCGGACCGGGCCCGACGGGCGCTGGAGGCGTTTGCCCGGCGTGCGCCCGACGCCACCGTCCTCACCTGGGATGCGCCGATGGGGGCCGACGTCGTCCGCGCGGCCGGCCTCGAACCGACGGTGCTCGGGTCGCCCGACGGGAGCGAGACGTCCGCGGCCGACACGCGCGATGCGGTCCGTGCGTTCGTCGACTACGTCCCGCCCCGGGAAGATCGAGACGGGCGAGCAGCGGAGCCCGAAGACGCGGGCGTCGACCTCGTGCTGTTCGTCGGCGGCGACGGAACCGCGGGGGACGTGGCCGACGCCATCGCGGCGGCGGTCTCGGACGCCACCGACGACCGACGGATCCCGATGCTCGGCGTGCCGGCGGGCGTGAAGGTGTACTCGTCGGTGTTCGCGGTCTCACCCGAGGACGCCGGGGAGATCGCGGCCACGTTCACTCGCGTCGAGGAGCGCGAGGTGATGGACATCGACGAGGACCAGTATCGCGAAGGGGAGGTCAACCCGGAGCTCCGCGCCGTCGCGTGGGTGCCCGTCGCGGAGTCGCTCCAGTCGTCGAAACAGACGGGCGGTGGCACCGTCGAGACGCTCGCGGAGGGCGTCGCCGCGGACGTCCGCGAGGGCGTCACGTACGTCCTCGGGCCCGGGAGCACCGTCGGCGCGATCAAGCGCGCGCTCGGGTTCGAGGGCTCGCCGCTGGGTGTGGACGTCTGGCGTGACGGCGAGGTGGTCGTCCACGACGGGACCGAGCAGGAGATCCTCGCGGCGCTCGGGGACGAGAACGTGATCGTCGTCTCGCCGATCGGCGGCCAGGGATTCGTCTTCGGTCGCGGCAACCCACAGCTGTCGCCCGCGGTCGTCCGCCAGTGTGACCTCCGGATCGTCGCCTCCCGGTCGAAACTCGACGACATCGGCGTGCTCAGAGTGGACACGGACGACCCCGAGCTGGACGAGGAGCTCCGGGGGTGGACCCGCGTCCGGATCGGTCGCGTCGAACAGCGGATGATGGAGATCGTCTGAGACAGGGGAGAGGGCAGGCGCACACCGGGGAGACGCGGGGCGGAGGCGGGGTCGGGTGGTCACTCCCGGACAGATCCGTGCCGACGGTGTCCATTTGTGACTATGTGATACTGTCTCGTGAAGATTCGAACGAGAAAATAATGTTGTATAAACTCACGATGGTGAAGATTAAGGTTGTTGAAGGTATACCTGGCGTGTATGGAGACGCGGAAGGTCCAGCGGCTCGGTCCGTCGACGCTAGCGATGACGCTGCCGGCGGAGTGGGCCAAGGAGCACGGTGTCGAGAAGGGAGACGAGGTGTCGTTGCGCATGGGCGGGAAGGGGACGCTGACCGTCCTGCCCGAGTCCGCCAACACGGAGGACTCGAAGGCGGTCATCCGTGCGGACAAACTGAACGCGAACGCGCTCGAACGCGCCATCGTCGCGCAGTACGTCCTCGGGCGGCGCATCATCCACATCGAGAAGAGCGAGGGCGCGCTCGACTCCGAACACATCAACGCCGTCTACAAGGCCGAGACCCAGCTGATGGGACTCGGCGTCATCGAGGAGACCCCCGAGCGGATCGCCATCCGCTGCTCCGTCGACCCCGAGGACTTCACCCTCGACAACCTCCTCGAACGGCTGGAGAACACGGGGAGCACGATGCGCGGGGAGGCGATCAAGGCGCTCGCACACGGGAACCCCGACCTCGCCCAGCGCGCGCTCAACCGCGAGCGGCAGGCGAACAAGATCTTCGTCCTCCTGCTCCGGTTGATCTTCACGGCGTACCAGAACCCGAGTCTGGCGCGCGCCGTGGGGCTCGAAGAGGGCTTCCCCCTGATCGGCTACCGGTCGGTCGCCAAGAACCTCGAACTCACCGCGGACAACGCCGAGGACATCGCCAACATCTGTCTGAACGCCGAGAACCACACGCTCGACGTCGACTCGGCGACGATGCGGCGGATCCGCGAGTTCACCGATCAGGTCGACGAGGTCACCGCGACGGCCGTCCGCGCCGTCGTCGACCGCGACTACGACCTCACCATCGAGGTGCGCGACATGTTTCGCGAACTCAAGGACCGCGAACGCGACATCCTCGACGACCTCCCCGAGATGGAGAACCAGAAGCTGCTGCAGGTGCGCGAGGTGCTCGTCAGCCTCCAGCAGACCGCGCAGTACGCGATGCGAAACGCCGAGATCGCGGCGAACCTCGCGCTCAACGAGGAGTCCGAGCACGTCACGTTGATCTAGACGCCGTGCCGTCGGCCCGTCCGACGGCGGGACAGCCGGGCAGGACGACTCACGCCGTCGTCGCGAGGAACGACGCGAGACTCACGACGACGCCGACCAGCAGGTAGCTCCCGATCCCGACGACCCCGGGACGGAGCAGGTCCGCCACGCGGGCCGTCCGGAGGTCGACTGTCGTCCTGAACGTCGACAGCCGGATGAAGATGACGAGCGCCGGGAGCAGAAACACGAGCGCAGAGAGGACCAGACCGGCCGCGACCGAGACGGCATCGGCGGGGACGGTTCCGGCCGCGGCGTCGAGACCCCGCCACCGGTGGACCCACGCCACGACGCGAAGCGTCGGATACGTCCAGAGCCACGCCACGAGGACGCTGCAGACGAGGTGGTAGACGCCGACCCGCCAGCGCGCCGTGTCGGTGTCGTACACGGGCATGGTCCACGGCGGGACGAGTCCGACGCCCTGCCACCACAACAACGGCAGCGTGAGGATCCCGGAGACGACTCCGATGGGGAGCCAGAGCCGGACGTCCCGGACGGCCAGCAGCAGGAAGTCCGGCCCTTCGAGGACCAGTGCGAACGAGAGGACGACGGCGGTGACGCGCAGGCCGAGGATCGTTCCGCGTCTCATCGTGTCCGTCCCGACGCGCGACCGTTCACGCTCATCCGTTCGAGCAGGAGCGACGGGGATCCGTCCGACGGCCGAAACAGCACGTTCGACGGTGTGTGGTTCGCCCGCCGGCGACGGCCGTCGGCGGTGTCGAATGAACTAAGTACGCAGTCGCGTTCTCGGGACACATGGAATCAACGGTCAGCTCGGACAAAGGAATCGGTTTCGCCGTGGTGCTCTCCCTCCTGACGCTGGTCGGCGCGGCCGTGATGCTGGGCGGTCCCGGACAGGTGGCGAAGGCGTGGGGGTTCGCCCTGGCGATGGTCGCGGCGATGCTGGCGGTCGTGTTCACACAGCTGTACTGGTGACGTCGACGATCGGCTCTCGAAACTGATACCCCACAAGTAACCGTTAAGAACGTCTGCCCCTAACCTTCTACGATGACTGACTACACCGAGGAAGAGCAGCGGATCGTCGCGTACCTGCGAGAGAGTGTCTCGTGCGGTGAGCGATACTTCCGTGCCAAGAACATCGCGGAGGCGATCGGTCTCTCTGCGAAACAGGTCGGTGCCCGCCTCCCCACGCTCGCGGAGAAGTCCGACGAGGTCGAGATCGAGAAGTGGGGTCGCGCGCGGTCGACGACCTGGCGCGTGACGCCGTCGTAAGGCGCTCTCTCCGTCGGTGCGGTTCCCCGATCCGACCCCGTCTTCTCCGGACGATTCCGCGCTTTTTTACCCGCTCCCACAGACGTACACACATGACAGTCCGTGTCCAGCGGACCTTCGAGTTCGACGCTCCGGGCGAGCGGGTCTGGGAGTTCATCTCCGACCCCGGAAAGCGCGCCGAGGCGATCAGCGTCGTCGAACGGTTCGAGGTCGACGAGGCGGGCAAGCGAGCCACCTGGCACATCAACCTCCCCATCCCCGTCATCAACAGGACGGCCGAGGTGGAGACGCGAGACGTCGTCGTCGAACCCCCTCGTTACGTGAAGTTCGTCGGCAAGTCCTCGGTGATGCGCGTCACGGGGGAACACACGATCGAGACGATCGACGAGTCGTCGTGCCGACTGGTCAACGAGTTCGTCGTCGACGGGCGGCTGCCGGGCGTCGAACGGTTCTTCAAGAAGAACCTCGATCGCGAGCTCCGCAACCTCGAACAGGCGCTCCGGCGCGAACTCGAACTCACGGCCTGACCCGCGATGCAGCTCACACTTGCCCAGCTGGAACAGAAGACGGGGGACGTCGAGGGGAACCGCGGCCGTGCCGCCGCGGCCGTCGAGCGCGCGGCGGATCGCGGCGCGGACCTGATCGCGCTCCCGGAGCTCTGGAACGTCGGCTACTTCTCGTTCGAGTCGTACGCGCGGGAGGCCGAGAGCGTCGAGGGTCCCACGCTGTCGGCCCTGAGTGCGCTCGCGGAGCGACACGACGTGGGGCTCCTCGCCGGGAGCATCGTCGAGGACCTCGGCGCGTCGGCTGCGGACGGCGTCGACGTGCCCGCCGACGAGGGGCTCGCCAACACCGCCGTCTTCTTCGACCGCGAGGGACGCCGTCGCGGGATCTACCGCAAACACCACCTGTTCGGCTACGGCTCGGCCGAGACGCGGCTCCTGACCGCCGGCGAGAACCTCCCGACGGTCGACTTCGAGGGGTTCACGCTCGGCTTCACCACGTGTTACGACCTCCGGTTCCCCGAACTCTACCGCGAACTGGCAGAGGCGGGCGTGACGCTCGTGCTCGTCCCGAGCGCGTGGCCCTACCCGCGCGTCGAACACTGGAAGCTCCTCCCACGCACCCGCGCCGTCGAGAACCTCGTCTACGTGGCGACGATCAACGGCGCGGCGGCGTTCGACGAGGCGACGCTTCTGGGGCGGTCGACCGTCTACGACCCCTGGGGGACGCCGCTGGCCAGTACCGGCGACGAACCGTCGCTCGTCACGACCGAGGTGACGCCCGAGCGCGTCGCCGCCGTGCGCGAGGAGTTCCCGGCGTGGCAGGACCGCCGCCGGTGACGGCCGACCGGCCCGGGTCGCCGGGTCCAGCCGCAGTCGGTGGGTTTAACTCGTTGCTCTTCATACGAGTAGTTGCCAACGGACGACGCTTTTCTCGTCGAAGTTGGCATTCAACGAAACACCGCGTCGACACCGCAGTATCGGGGTCTACTGTGGTACTCGTCCCGGACCGCGTGGCGACCCCCTGAGCCCGGCAGGGGTACACCACCACTTCGCGCTCCCGCCACCTCCCGTTTCGATTCGAACGATCAGCGTCGGCTCCGACCACGTCCGCGTGGCGACGTCACGACGGCCGTTTCACGACCAGTACGGGGACGTCGACTGTCCGGAGCACCGTGGATGCGACGCTCCCCAGCATCTGTCGGCGAAGGTTCGACCGGCCGTGTGAACCCATGACGACCAGGTCGATCTCCTGGTCGGTGACGTACTCCTCGATTCCGACGGCAGCACCCCCGAACGATGCAGTCCGGACGACGGCCGTCTCGACGTCCAGCGCGGGTGCCGTCGTCCGGAGTTCGGTCTCGACGCCCTCGACGACCCCCTTCCCGCGTTCCTCGAGTCGATCGACGAACGACTTCTCGAGCCCCCCCGCACTGAACATTCCACCCGCCTCTTGGAGGTCGACGACGTTCAGCACGTGGACGACCGCGTCGTAGCGCTGTGCGAACGCGGCCCCGTGTGGGGTGGCGACACCGGCGTTCTCGCTTCCGTCCGTGGGGAGGAGGATCCGGTCGTAGTCGGGGTCTCCCGCGCTCGCCGACTCGGACGCCTCGTCCGCTCCCGGAACGACGAACACGGGGACGTCGCTCCGGTGGAGTACGTGCTCGGTGACGCCGCCGAGCAGGCGCCTTCCGAGGCCAGTCATCCCCTGTCGTCCGAGGACGATCAGGTCGGCGTCCCGTTCGGCGGCGAACGCACAGATCTCGGCGGCGGGCTTGCCGTCCCTTCGTTCCGTCCGGACGGACTGGTCGCGCTCTGCGGCGAGTTCCGTGATCTCCTCGAGGATCGCATCACTCCGTTCGCGGAGTCGTTCCGTCTCGTCGCCGCCCCTCGCCAGTCGGAGCGCGCTCCGTTCGACGACGGAGAGCACGTCGACCGTGGCGTTGAACGCCGCCGCGAGGGCGAGGCCGCGACTCGCCGCGCGGGTCGCTTCCGGACTCCCGTCGACGGGAATCACCACGTGGGAGTACATCGTGTTCAGGGACCGTTCGACCGACGGCCTCTTCACGCTTTGCTATATCTGACCGTCCGACCGCCGACGACGCTGTCGGGACCTGGGACACACCGGGACGGCCGGTCGTGCTCGACGTATCGAAACCTGCCAGTCGTGCTCGACGTATCGAAACCTGCCGCCCGCGGCGGTCCTCGACGTCGACGCCGCGAACGTCCCTCACCCGGAAACCGAACGCTCAGTCGTCCTTCGTCTTGATGTCGGCCGACAGCCCCTGTGCCATCTGGATGTCCTTCGAGTTGTTGAGCGTCCACGCCGTGCGCTCGGTGACGGCCTCGATGACCTCTCTCGCGCTCGGGTAGCCGTTGCCCGACTTCTTCACGCCGCCGAACGGGAGCTGGACCTCGGCCCCGATGCAGGGGAGGTTGCCGTAGGCGAGGCCGACTTCGGCGTTGTCGCGGTAGTAGTTGATCTGGCGGTAGTCCTCGGAGATGACCGCGCCGGCGAGCCCGTAGTCGGTGTCGTTGTGGATCTCGACCGCCTCGGCGATGTCACCAGAATACTTCAGCAGGGCGACGTGCGGGCCGAACACTTCCTCGTGCGTACACCGGAGGTCCTCGTAGGCGTCGGCCTCGTAGACGAACGGGCCGACCCAGTGGCCCTCGGCGTGGCCGTCGGGGATCTCGTCGGGAGCGAGCTCGGTCCGGTCGACGAGGACGTTCACGTCCTCTCTCTTCGCGAGATCGTTGTACCGGGTGACCTTGTCGACGTGAGCGGCCTCGATGAGCGGGCCCATGAACGTGTCCTCGTCGAGCGGGTCGCCGACGGCGACGTTCTCGGCGACCTCGACGAAGCGCTCTTTGAACTCGTCGTACACCGCCTCGTGGACGATGAGCCGCTCGGAGGACACACAGCGCTGGCCGGTGGTCTTGAACGAACTCATCACCGCGGAGTGGACCGCGACGTCGAGGTCGGCCTCCTCGGTGACGACGATGCCGTTCTTCCCACCCATCTCACACGCCGCGAGTTTGCCGGGCTCGCCGCCGACCTTCGAGGCGATCTCGTGGCCGACTTCGGCGCTTCCGGTGAACAGCACGGTGTCGACGCGGGGGTCGTCGACGATTTCGGCTCCGGCGTCGCCGAACCCCTGGACCATGTTGAAGACGCCGTCGGGGATCCCGGTGTCGTCGAACATCTCGGCGATGATCTGCGCGCACCACGGGGTCTGCTCGGCGGGCTTCCACACCACGGTGTTCCCCTCGACGAGCGAGACGGCCATGTGCCAGAAGGGGATCGCCACGGGGAAGTTCCACGGGGTGATGCAGCCGACGACGCCCCGGGGTTTCCGCCGCATGTAGGCGTCCTTGCTCGGGATCTCCGAGGGGACGACGTCACCCTTCGGGTGGCGCGCGTCGCCGGCGGCCCACTCGACCATGTGCCACGCCTCGATGACGTCTGCCTTCCCTTCGGAGATCTCCTTGCCGCACTCCTTCGTGACGACTTCGCCCAGTTCGTCGGTCCGGTCGCGGAGTTCGTGGTAGATCTCCCAGAGGTACTCCGCGCGGTCGATGTGCGACAGCGCCCGCCACTCCTCGAACGTCTCGTCCGCGGCGGCGAGCGCGGTGTCGACGTCCGCCTCCGTGCCGCGTCTGAACGTCGCGAGCGGCTCGCCCGTCGCGGGGTTCTCGCTCTCGAATGTCTCGGTTCCCGTCCCCTCGACCCACTCGCCGTCGATGTAGTGTCTGTAGACGTCGTCTGATGCCATGAGTGTAGGTGATGCGCGTCCCGGATTAATATACGCAACCGTCCATGGAAGGGTCGGCGCGGTCGTCGTGCCGCGGGCACCATCCCGCGCGGCACGTCGCCCCGCTTACACCGCGCGCTCATATGGTAAACGTAAACATACCTGACTCGCAACGGCGTGTATGAGCAGCGAAACGGTCGGTGGTGGAACGCGGCTAACCCTCGATCTCTGGCATCCGAACTGCTGGGCGCTGGAGGCGACGTCGGAACATCCCGGTGGCATCCTCGCCCACGCGATCTACGACGCGCCGGCTGCGGCGGGGAGCACGGTCAACGGCCTGTTCACGGTCTACGGCGATTCGAGCAACGAGGTCGAGACGCTGCTCGACCACATCCGCGACTCGCGGCTCACGGGCGACGTGCAGGAGCTCAAGGCACGCTTCGGCCAGCCCGGACGCAGTATCTCGCCGGGCAACGCCGCCCGCGAGTTCTTCCTGGAGTACGACCCAGGCGACATGATCTGTCCGAAGCTCGTCCGCCAGGGGTTCGTCCACAGTGCCCCCTGCCGGATCGAGGGGGGCCGCGAGTACTGGCAGGTCGTCTACGCGGGCGAACGCGAACGGATCGAACCCAAACTCGACGTGATCCGCGAGGAGCAGGCGGCCGACATCGACGTCGCCCGGATCGCCACCTCGGGCTCGGCGGAGTCCGAGCGGGAGCGCCGCCTCGACACGCTCACCCCGAGCCAGCGCGACGTGTTCGACCTCGCCCGGGACCGCGGCTACTACGAGTGGCCCCGCGGCGTCTCCACCCGCGACCTCGCCGACGAACTCGACGTCTCGAAGACGACCCTGCTCGAACACCTCCGCAAGGCCGAGGCGAAACTGCTGGACCCGTGACCGGCGTCTTCTCCGGTCACGTCCGGGATTCGTCGGAGCGTTCGAGGAGTTCGACGTCTCTCGGTGGCCCGATCGCAGGGACTCGATCCTCTCGGTCGAGATAGCTCCACCGTGATGCCGGTCGTCACGCTGCTGCGAACGGGCGTGGGTCGGTCACCTCGACATCCACGCCAGCGCGTGGATACCACAGCCGTGGGACGACCTGCAGAGGGAGTCTGGTGGGTCTCGACGACGTCGACCGGCCGGCCGCGCCTCTTCTAGTTCCCGACGACGGCCCGCAACGCGAACAGCGCGTTCTCCTTGCGTTCGCGGATGCGCCGGTAGAAGTACGAGAACCACTTGCTGCCGTACGGGATGTACTGCCACACCTCGTACTCCTCGGCGAGCTCGAACTGTGCGTCCTCGCGGACGCCCATGAGCATCTGCACCTCGAAGTCGGTTCCGTGTTCGTCGTGGAGCTCTCTCGCGACGTCGATCATCGCCGGGTCGTGGCTGCCGACCGCGACACCGCCCTCGAACTCGCGGAACATGAGTTCGAGATACTCCCTGTACATCCGGTCGACCTCGCTCTTCTTCTTGTACGCGATCTCCTTCGGTTCGTCGTACGCGCCCTTGACGAGCCTGACTTTCCCCGGGAGAGGTGCGAGTCGCTGCAGGTCCTCGCCCGTTCGCTTGAGGTTCGCCTGCGTGCAGACGCCGACCATCCCGTCGGTCTCGCGTGCGAGTCGCTCGTAGGCGTCGAGCGTCACGTCGGTCGTCGTGTGGTCCTCCATGTCGATCCAGACGAACACCTCTCGCGCCGCGGCGTGGTCGACGATGCGGTCGAGGTTCTCAACGAACACGTCGTCGCCGACGTCGAGCCCGATCTGCGACGGTTTCACCGAGATGCAGGCGTCGACGTCCGACTCGTGGATGTCGTCGACCAGATCGACGTACGCGTCGGCGTCCTCGTCGGCGGGCGGGCGCTCCTGGTAGTGCTCCCCGAGGAGGTTGAGGATGCCCTTCACGTCCCCGTCGTTCAGGTCGCGAACGTGGTCGAGGGCTTCGGCCGGACCCTCCCCGGCGACGAAGTTGCTGGCGATCGGCGGGATCATACTTCTCACTACCGTCCCTGCCGTCTAAAGGTGGGCACCTACCATATTCTGCAGTACTATACCGGTCGAAAGAATAGAATTTGACGAACGGTTCGGTCGGACCACTCGACTGACGTCGCCTATCCCTACCATGGACGGTTTCATCTATAAGCCCGGGCTGTGGATAGCCCGTGATAGTTCGCTATGAAACCGATTCGCACGCGGAACTGGACGCGCAGGGACCTCGTCAAACTCTCCGGCCTCGTTGGCCTCACCAGCCTCGCCGGTTGTGCAGGAACCACCGAGGACGGGGGAAGCGACGGCAGCGGGGACGGTAGCAGCGATGGGAGCAGTGGGGACGGTGGCAGCGACGGCGGCTCCAACGACGGTAGTTCGGAGGAGACTGAAACCGAGACCGAGACCGAGAGCGGGGGTTCGGAGAGTGGGCCCTACACCATCGGGATGGTCAACTCGCTGACGGGGTCGCTGTCTGCGTTCGGTGAACGCAACCAGCGCGGGAAGGACCTCGCGCTGGAGGCGGTCAACGCCGTCGGCATCGACGGCCGGGAACTGGCCATCACCGTCGAGGACTCGGAGAGCCAGCCACAGGGTGGTGTCTCTGCGGCCCAGAAGCTGGTCAACCAGGACGGGGTCCCGTTCCTCATCGGCGCGGTGGGTTCGGGCGTCTCGCTGGCCATCTACGAGTCCGTCGTTCAGGGGACCGACGTGGTCCAGCTGAGCCAGAACTCCACGGGGCTGAGCCTGACGGACTTCCCCGGCCTGCTGCGGATGTCGCCGACCGGGCGCACCCAGTCCACCGCCCTGTCGAACATCATCTCCGACGACGGCTACGACTCGGTCGCGCTCACGTACGTCAACAACGACTACGGACAGAGCCTGGCCGACGCCTTCGTCAACGCGTGGGACGGTGAGATCGCCTACAACAGCCCCCACGACCAGGAACAGCAGTCGTACTCCAGTGTGGTCTCCGAGATGAACAGCGCCGGCGCCGACGCGTGGCTGTTCATCACCTATCAGGCGGAGTTCGCGACGATGGTCAACGAGGCGTACTCGTCCGGCTACGAGGCCCAGTTCTACGGGGCCGACTCCGTCTCGGGCGACAACGTCCTCGAGAACACGCCGGAGGGCAGCATCGACGGGATGAAGATCGTCGTGCCCTCGGCACCCGTCGAGGAAGAGAACTACCAGCAGTTCGCCGCGGAGTTCGAGGAGGCCTACGGTGAGCAGCCGACCTCGTGGTCGGCCTACGCCTACGACTGCGTCATCAACGCGGCACTGGCCATCCAGGCCGCCGACGAGTTCACCGGTGCGGCGCTTCAGGAGACGGTCCGCGAGGTATCGCGGCCAGAGGGTGAACAGGTCACCTCGTTCGAGGCTGCCAGTCAGATTCTGGCCGACGGCGGCGGTCCGAGCGACGTCGACTACCAGGGGGTCAGTGGCCCCATCGACTTCAACGAAGCCGGCGACCCCGTTGGCTTCCTGCAGATTCAGACGGTCCAAGACCACGGGTACGTCGGCACCGGCTTCATCGAGTCCTGACCGGGCCATGGTACTCGACTACCTCGCAAGCGGTCTCGTGTTCAGCAGCATCATCGTCCTGGGGAGCATCGGGCTCTCGCTGATATACAGCATCGCGAACTTCGCGAACTTCGCCCACGGCGACACGATGACCGTCGGCGCCTACGCCGCGCTCGTCACGTTCGGGGCCACCGGGGGCCTCGGCGCTGGCCTCCTCGGCCTGCCAGTCGGGTTCTTCGTTGCGCTGGTGGTCGGTATCGTCGCGGCGGCCGTCGTGGCCGTCCTCACGGAGAAGGTGGTCTACGACGGCATGGACACCGGCTCGATCGAGCTGCTCATCACGTCCATCGGAATCGCGTTCATCTACCGGGCCATCATCCGGATGGGCTTCGGCGCGGACTTCACGCGCTACGATGTCCAGACGCTGCGCCCCATCGAGACGCTGTTGCCCTACGGCATCCGCGTCACGCAACACGACGTGGCCATCGTCCTCTCGGCGTTCGTCCTCGTTGGGGGCCTGCACACGCTGCTCCAGTACAGCGACCTCGGGCGCAAGATGCGGGCGATGGCCGACAACCCCGACCTCGCGCGCGTCAGCGGCATTCGGACCGACCGGGTGAAGCTCTGGACGTGGATCATCGGTGCCGGTCTCGCCGGCTCGGGCGGGGTGTTCCTGGGGCTGTACAACCAGCTCTCGCCGCGCATGGGGTTCAACCTGCTCCTGCTCATCTTCGCCGCCGTCATCCTCGGCGGCATCGGTTCGGTCTACGGGGCGATGCTCGGCGGCTTCCTCATCGGGATGATAAACCAGTTGACGCCCGTACTCGGGCAACTGGGCGAACTCCTGCCGCTCGTCCCGGACACGTTCGCCATCCCCATCGGCATCGAGTACGCGAACGCCATCGCGTTCGTCATCATGGTCGCGGTCCTGCTCGTCAGGCCGCGCGGTATCGCCGGGGAGGGAGCCTGAGATGGGGGTACTCAGCGACCCACGGGGGTACTGGGGAGACCTCACGACCCCCGAACGCGGGGTCGTCGGCGCCATCACCGCCTTCGCCGGTCTCCTCGTGCTCGGCCTGCTCACCGGGGTGCTCGCACCGGCGTACTTCCTCTACCTCGTCGGCCTCGCGGGGATGTACGCGCTACTCTCGTTCGGGCTGAACTCCCAGTGGGGGTTCACCGGACTCATCAACTTCAGCGTGGCCGCCTTCTTCGGCCTCGGTGCATACGGCACCGCGCTGATGAGCGCCAGTTCGTCGCCGATTGCCGGGCAGTTCCTGCCCATCTTCGGGTTGGTCGCCGCGCTGGTGCTGGCCGCGGTACTGGCCGTCGCCATCGGCATCCCGACCCTGCGCCTGCGCGCGGACTACCTCGCAATCGCCTCGCTCGGCCTCGCCGAAGTGGTCCGACTGATCGTCCTCAACGAACGCGAGCTGACGAACGGGAGCGCCGGTGTCCGTGGCATCCCGACGTTCTTCGAGGGGTGGCCGGTGCTCGAAACCCTGCCACAGCAACTGCCGGGTATCTTCATCCAGCCGCTCCCCGGGACGCGACTCGTCTTCGAGGAGCCGTTCTGGAGCGCGCTGTTGAACGTGGCGGTCGTCGTCACGTTCGTCGCCGGGAGTTACGCCATCCTCCGGCGGGCACATCGCTCGCCGTGGGGGCGCGTCCTCCGAACCATCCGGGGGGACGAGGACCTCGCGCGTGCACTCGGCAAGCACACCTACGGGTTCAAGATGCAGTCGTTCGTCCTCGGGAGCCTCATCATGGCGCTCGCGGGGGTGTTCTACGCGCACCTGAACCTCTACGTCAGCCCGAGCGACCTCGATCCAGTGACCACGTTCTACGTCTGGGTCGCCGTCATCCTCGGCGGCAGCGGATCGAACCGCGGTGCGCTGTTCGGCGGTATCGTCATCGTCACCATCCGTGAGGGGACGCGCTTCCTCAACGGCTTCGAGTGGATCCCGGTCGACGTGGCGCCGCTACGCATTCTCCTGATCGGTGTCCTCATCGTGGTACTGATGCGCTACCGACCGCAGGGAATCCTCCCGCCGCAGCGGGAACTCATCTGGCCGAGCGTCGTCGACGAGGCACCCGACCAGCCGACGTCAGGCGTCCGCGAAGCCAGGACGGGAGGGAACGATGACTGACGCCGACACGACGGTCGCCGGCGACCGTGAGGAGGAGACGACGGGGACCGTTCGGTCCGACAAAGACGGTGGCCGCGACCTCGTCCTCGAGGTCGACGGCCTCCGGAAGTCCTTCGGGGCGCTGACCGCGACCGACGACGCCTCGTTCTCGGTCGAACGCGGTACCATCACGGGTCTCATCGGCCCGAACGGTGCCGGGAAGTCGACCCTGTTCAACCTCGTCTCGGGCTTTTACAAGCCCGACGCCGGGTCGGTCACGGTCAACGGCGTCGACGTGACCGGGATCGAGCCCTACGAGGTCGCCGACTACGGCCTCATCCGGACGTTCCAGACCCCGCGCAAACTCGAGGGGATGACCGTTCGGGAGGCGATGCTCGTCGGCCCGCGCAACCAGCCCGGCGAGTCCTTCCGGAACCTGTTTCTCAACCCGAGCGCGGTCGAGGAACGCGAACGGGCGAACCTCGAGCGGGCAGAACGCATCCTCGAGGAGTTCGAGATCGACCACCTCGCGACCCAGCCGGCGACCAAGATATCGGGCGGCCAGATGAAACTGGTCGAACTCGCGCGTGCGATGCTGGCCGAACCGGAACTGCTCCTGCTCGACGAACCCGCCGCCGGGGTGAACCCGACGCTGCGGAACAAGCTCGCCGAGCAGATTCGCCGCCTCAACGAACAGGGCACCACGTTCCTGCTCATCGAACACGACATGGACTTCGTGATGAAACTCGCCGACCCGGTCATCGTCCTCGACCAGGGCAGCGTCCTGATGGAGGGAACACCGGCACAGGTCCAGAGCGACGAACGTGTCATCGACGCCTACCTCGGAGGGAGCCCGTGAGCGACCACGTCCTCGAGCTGACGGACGTCGACAGCGGCTACGGCGAAGTGCAGGTGCTCGACGACCTCACGTTACACCTCGACGCCGGTGAGATCGTCTGTCTCATCGGTCCGAACGGGGCCGGCAAGTCGACCGTGCTGAAGACCGCCTTCGGGATGCTGACGCCGTGGACCGGGTCGGTCACCTACCACGGTGACGAAATCGGCGGGATGGCCCCCGAGGACATCGTCCGCGAGGGCATCGGCTTCGTCCCACAGACCGACAACGTGTTCGGATCGCTGACCATCGACGAGAACCTCCGGATGGGCGGGGTCGCCCGGTCGTCGGGACTCGACGACGTCATCGGCCGCCTCTACGAGCGATTCCCACTCCTCGACGAGAAGCGGGCGGCGAAGGCCCGTACGCTCTCGGGGGGACAGCGGCAGGTGCTCGCGTTCGCCCGTGCCCTGGTGATGGAGCCCGACGTGTTGCTCATCGACGAGCCGTCCGCCGGGCTGGCACCCAACACGGCCGACGAGGTATTCGGCCACGTGACCGCCGTCAACGAACTCGACACGGCGATCCTCATGGTCGAACAGAACGCGAAGAAAGGGCTCGGCATCTCCGACCGGGGGTACGTCCTCGACCAGGGGACCGTCGCCTACGAGGACGAGGCCGGACAGCTGCTCGACAACCCCGAAGTCTCCAGGCTGTACCTCGGCGGCTGACCGTCCCTCCGACCGGACGGTCCGGCCACGCGTCCGCCGGCGTCACGACTCGTTCCGCGAGAGCACCCAGAACGTCGGGAGACCGAGACGGTGGGGCAGCGCGCGCGTCAGCGTTCGGTTACTGAGCCACGGAACGTCCCCCCGTCTCCAGCCGGTTTTCGGCTGGTCGACGGAAGTCCCGGCGGTGGCCGGCGTTCGACTCAGGGCTCGCGTCGCCAGACGATCCCCTGGGCGTTGTCGAGCTCCACCTCGTCGCCGCCGTCGACGCCGGGTGCGGCGAGTGCGACCGCCCAGTCGTCGGTCGGGATCGAGGGCATCTCCGCCTGCAGGATCTCGGGTGAGACCTCGACCGGGACGCCCTCCATGTTCGCCGCGAACAGCAACTGTTCGTCGCCGTCGGGCGAGATCCGGAAGCCGTAGTAGACGACTGTTCCCTCGGTGGGGTGGCGGTAGCCGTAGTACTCCTCGCTCTCGAAGTCGACGTCCGAGCGGAGCCACGGGCGTTCCTGGCGGAACTCGCGAACCTGGAGGTCGAACGCGGTCCGCTCGTCGTCCTGGGCGTCGTGCCAGTGCGAGAGGTTCGCGAAGTCGTGGACGTCCTGCATCCACGCGTAGCCGTACGCCTCGAGGTCGTCGGCCGCGAGGTCGTCGCCGAGCGGCTGGTCCATCTCCGAGAGCATCGCCGCCATCACGTCGAGGTCGTACTCCGTCGACTTGACCGTCGCGGACAGGGCGTCCATGAACGTCAGCAGTTCCTCCTTCTCCTCGAAACCGAGCTCTTTGACCCGCTGGAAGTGGTCCGGGCTCTGGAACTGTTCCTCGCGCACCTGCCAGTAGAGGAACTTCGACTCGTCGGAGACCACCTTGACGTTCCAGATCGAGTCCGTGTCGCGGACGAACCCCCACGGCGCGCGCATGTTGGCGTGGACGAAGTCCATCGGCACCCCCGGCGCGAAGCAGTAGAAGAACATCGACGACGCGGGGTTGTTGTACGCGGCGTCGAGCGTCTCGGGGTAGTCCTCACCCAGATAGGGGTTGACGGGCGACTGGTTGAACGACACGGTGGGGTCGATCTGCGTCCCCCGCCGGATGGTGTCGTGGTTCGCCACCCCCGTGAGCCACTGGCTGCCGAACTCACACACTTCGCGGACACGCCACCACTTCGTCGCCCAGAACGTCAGCAGGGCGGGCGTGTTGTGCGCGAACGTGATCGGCGACCACTGGAACGAGTGGGGGTGCTGTTCGATCAACGCGCGATACGAGGAGGCGAGCTCCCAGTCCTCGCGCGGCCACGGCCGCCCGTCCTCGTAGATCATCCACGGGCGGTACTCGGTGCCGGCGACCTCCTGCGTGACGCGGTCCATCTCGGCGAGGAACGCGTCGTCGTGGACGTTCTCGTCGCGACCGGGGTCGTAGTAGGTGAAATCCTGTGCGCCGTCGACGCGGATGCCGTCGGCACCGTAATCCATCCGGCGGCGCTGGAGTTCGAGCAGGATCGCGCGGACGGTGGGGTGTTTGTAGTGCAGGTGTTTGCCGTACATCCCCGGCCCCTCGAAGTAGTCGTCGTTGAGGAGTTCGGCACCGCGGTTGTCGGCGTGACCGAGCGCGACGTCGAACACCACCTTGATCGGGTCGGGGAGGTTGTGACACGCGGCGATGAAGTCGACGAGTTCGTCCGGACGGCCCGTCTCGAGTACGGCCGGATTGGTCGCCGAGTACGCCGAGACGACGATGTCGTACCCCCAGTTGATCATGTCGGGGCGGTCGACCTCGACGGAGAGCGTCCCCTCGCTGTCGTCGTCTCCCGCTCCACCCGCGCCGTCTGCCGTCTCCGCCCGCCAGTAGTCGTCGAACTCGCGGTTCTCCGTGAGGGGTTCGACGGGCATCAGCTGGATGCCGTCGTAGCCGACGAAGTTGCGTTCGGCGGGGGTCAGCTCTTCGCCCGATTCGAGCTTCTCGCCGATGGTCTCGTAGTGGCGAGCCAGCCCCCCGAGCGTGCCGTCCTCGGTGGCGGTGCCGGGGTGGATCTCGACCATCGCGTTCGCGGGGTCCACGCGGGGAAGCCCGTCGTGTTCGGTGGTGGAGACGCGCTCGTCGCCCGTTCCGAGCGCCTCGAAGTAGTCGCGGTCGGCGCGCGAGGCGTCGAGCGACGCCCAGTCGTACAGCTCCGGGGGGGCGAACGCGCCGAACGGCGTCGAGTACGCGAGCGGGTCCGTGACGGTCTCTTCCCCGTCGTCGGTCTCGTACACCAGCCGGTAGAACGCCCCGAACTGCTCCCGCGTGCCCGCGCGAACGTCCTCGACGGCGACCCAGTGGTAGTCGCCGTTGCGGTCGACGTCGACGCGGTCGCGGTGGAACTCGATCTCGTCGCCCTCGTCGTCCAGGGACTCGTAGTCGATCCCCTCGGTCGGCGTCAGCAGTTCGAGCGAGACGGCCTCGGCCGCGACGCCCTCGTCGAGGAGTTCGGGCGTCCAGAAGCCGAACTCGGCGACCCCCGCGTCGGCGTCGTAGTGGGCTCCCAGCCGGGTGACGATCTCCTTCGCCGCCTCGAAGTCGTCGTCGTGATCGGCGACGACGGCGTCGTGCCACTCGACGAGGGCCGCGGTGGCGTCGTCGTCGCGGCTCGGTTCGGTGTACGTGACTTGGCTCATCGCTCCTCGAGGACCGCGACGCTCTCGACCTCGACCGTGCCGTCGGAGACGACGGTCTCTCCGCTGACGAGGTTGGTGGCGTCGACGTCCGCGTCGATCTCGGCGTACTGCGGGGCGTCACCGAAGTTGAGGACGACGACGACCGACTGTCCCTCGGCCTCGCGGCGGAACGCGGTGACCTTCTCCGAGGAGGCCTCGTAGTCGATACGACCGATCTCGCCGCGGAAGTTCAGCGCCGGCGTCTCCGAGCGCATCTCGATGAGGTGTTCGTAATGTTCGCGGACGTCGTCGCGGGCGTGATCCCACGCGAGCGCGTCGCGGCGGCCGCGCTGACCGATCTCCTGGCCGCCGTACAGCATCGGCACGCCGGGCAGCGTGAACAGCGCACCGGCGCTGGCGAAGGCGGCCTCGTCGCCGCACTCGACGATGTAGCGCGTCTCGTCGTGGTTCTCCTGGTAGAGCATGAACGACGCGTGATCCGGGAAGCCAACCTCGGTCCGCTGCTCGATGGCGTCGAGGATCGCGTCCGCGGGCTGGTGACCGTCGCCCACCTGCCGGAGCGTGAAGTACAGCGTCGTGTCGAAGTGCATGTCGAACATCCCCTCGTGGAAGTCGGCGATGTAGGGGATGGTCTCGTCGAGCAGCAGGAAGTCGGGGTCCTGCGACTTCACGCGGTCGCGCAGCTCCTGCCAGAAGGTGAACGGGACGGCCCACGCCATGTCGCAGCGGAAGCCGTCGACGATCTCGAACCACTGCTGGACCGCGTCGAGCAGGTAGCGGCGCACCTCGAGGTTGTGGTAGTCGAAGTTGGCGATGTACTCCCAGTCGAAGTACGTCCCCGGTTCGCCGTTCTCCTGCCACTCGTACCAGTCGTAGTACTCCGAGTCGGGGTTCTTGTAGGCGTCTTGGAAGAACGGGTGCTGGCGCGCGGAGTGGTTGAGCACGAGGTCGAACAGCACCTTCATGCCGCGGTCGTGGGCGGCGTCGACGAACTCCTGGTACGCCTCCATGTCGCCGAGGTCGTCGGCGACGGAGTAGAAGTCGACGATGTTGTAGCCGTGGGGTGCGTGGTCGTTCTGCAGGACCGGCGTGAGCCAGAGACAGTCGACGCCCAGCTCCTCGAGGTAGTCGAGCCGCTTCTGGATGGCCGCGAACGTGTTCTCGGCCTCGTCGTCGTCGGAGGCGAAGCCGCGGACGTAGATCTCGTACAGCGTGATGTCCTTCGACCACTCCGGCGGCTCGTAGAGGCGGCCGGTCTCGACCTGTTTCTCACTGGGGTCGTGCGTCGCCACCCCACCGTCCGTCCGAGCACCCTCGCCGAAGTCGATCGTCGTCCCTTTCACGCGGATCTCGATGGCGTCCGCGACCGAGTACTCCGAGTCGATCGAGACGGCGTGGACGCGCGTCTTCTCCTCGAACGCCTCCGTTGGAATCGTGAGCGTCCAGCCGTCGACCGCCACCTTCGAGTCGTCGACCGGCCAGCGGTCGTCGACGAGGAACTCCACGGAGAGGTCCTCGCGCGGCGTCGAACTGTTCGGGTTGGGCTGTGGGTCGGCCTCGACGACGACCGTGTCGCCCTCGACGCGACCGTGGAGCGTGACCCGGGGACGACCGCCGCCGGTGCCCTCCTTCTTCGCGCCGAGCGCGCCGCTCCCGGAGCCCGAGACGCCGGAGATGCCGGAGACGCCCGAGACGCCCGAGACACCGGACATCCCCGACTGCCCGGACATCCCCGACTGCCCGGACGAACCGGCACCGCGGCCGCTGGGGGCGAGTTCGCCCGGGAAGACGCGGATGGTGAGTTCGTCGACGCCGAGCGGACCGGTGAGTTCGAGGACGAACGTTCCCGCGGCGTCGGGCGTGAAGTCGACGACGGGCTCGTCGCCGAACGAGAGCTGGCTCGAGATCGGTGCGGATTTGACGCGCCACGTGTAGTCGGCGTCCGGATCCGGATCGCGCGGGGCGACCTGAACCGTTTCGCCGACTGCCATGAACTGAGGCGGACCTGGATGGTGCATGGGCGCTAGTGGAGAGAGGAGCCACTTTTGTTTTGCGAAAGCGACGAGTTATTGACTACGGGTGTAGTGGTCGACGCTCGCCCGGTCGGAAACTGATTTACTACTGATGTAGTGGTCGACAAGACAAATTTATATGCCTGCGCTAATGAACATCCGAAGAACGCAGTATAATGAACCTGCCGCTCGAGCGACGTCCGCCAACCGACCGAGGGGACGGACACCCCGGGTGGATTTCGTCAACACTTATGTACTCCGACCGTTCCTTCACGCCATGAGACTGAGAACCGCACTGAACGAATACAAACGGGACCGCGGGGAGCGGTTTCCCGAAGAGTCCCCGACGGCCGCCGGGGCGTTCTCCGGCCACGGCGACCGTCTCGTCTACGTCGACCCGTCTGGGTCGATCAGGGACTACTCCTCGTCGCTCTCCGGTCTCTACGGTATCGATCGGTCGCGCTTCGGCATCGAAACCGACGACGGTACCCGGTGGTTCGACGAACTCGAACCCGTCCGCCAGCACTACTACCGCGAGACGACGCTCGTCGAGACAGAGTACGACGCGGGCGAGTACACGGTCCACCAGTACGACCTGACGCTCGGTCGCGCCCACGTCACCCACGTCGAACTCCGCGGTGCGATCCCCACGGACGCGCATCTGACCGCCTTTCTCACGTTCGCCCCCGAGGGACGCGAGACGCGCGTCGGGCGGCTCATCCACGAGGAGGGTGGCCCGAACGGGACGAAGGCCGTCGAGGTGTTCCACCGGACCGAACACGACTACGTCACCGCCTCGACGGGGCTGGACGACGTCCGGGGGCAGATCCCCGAGCGGTTCGACGAAGTGCTCTCCGACGACGCGTTCGAGTTCCCGCGCGAGGCCGTCCTCGAACGGTACGAGGACACCCACCTGAGCGGCGACGTCGTCGTCAGTGCCCCGCTCGAACGCGAGGGTCGGGCCGTCCAGACGACGCTCGTCACGCAGCTCTCGAACCACTCGGAGGTCAGCCGGGAGGACGCACTCGCGGACCTCCGCCACTGCGCGCTCAACCACGCCACCGCGGACGAACTTCGCACTGGCGCGCGCGAGCGCGCGGAAGTGTACGTCCCGGAGGATACGCCGCGAGAGGAACTCTGCCGGGCGGATCTCCGCGCGCTGTCGCTGCTCACGGCGCCGACCGGGGCTCACATCGCCGGCCCCGAGTTCGACCCGTTCTACGCCCACTCGGGCGGCTACGGCTACACGTGGTTCCGCGACGAGGCGGAAGTGAACAAGCACCTGCTCGAAGCCGACCAGACGTTCGACCTCGGCGTTCGCGACCGCCTCGCCACCAGTGCTCGCTTCTTCATCGACACGCAGCTCGACGACGGGTCGTGGCCGCACCGCGCGTGGGCGTCGGACGGCTCGCTCGCTCCCGGCTGGGCTCACGCGCGCGTGGAGAAATCGAAGAAGCCCGAGTACCAGGCCGACCAGACCGCCGCCGTCCTGACGTACCTGGCGACGATCCTGCGGGACCGACGCGAGGACCTCGACGACGAACTCGCCGGGGCGATCCAGCAGTCGCTCTCGGACGGCGTCGGCGCGCTCGACGAGACGCTCGACGACTACGGGCTCCCCGAGACGTGCCAGAACCTCTGGGAGAACATGGTCGGGCAGTTCACTCACACCACGGCCGCGTACCTGCAGGCGTACGCGGCGGTCGCACGGGCACCGGTTCGCGACGAACTCCGCGAACACGCCGCGGCGCAGGCCGACGTCGTGTTCGAGGGACTCGAGGAGCTGTGGAACTCGAAGCAGGAGACGTACGTCCTCCGGCTGCGGGGGAACAACTTCGACTCCCGCCTCGACTCGGGGACGCTGGCGCTCGTCGACGCCTTCGTCGAGTACGACGCGGTCTGCGACCTCCCCGAGACGCACGTCGACCGGCTCGTCTCTCACGTCGAGACGACGCTCGATGGGCTGTACCGCGAATCCGGCCACGCGAACGTGAGCGGCCTCATCCGGTTCGAGGAGGACTACTGGCGCTCGGCCGAACAGCACGACGAGAAGATCTGGTCCGTCTCGACCGCGTGGGGCGCCAGCGCGGCCGCCCGCCTCGGCGCGTTCCTCACGGAGCGCGACCGCGACGACGAGGCGGCGGCGTGCTTCGACGAAGCCGCGAACCTGTACGAGTGCATGGACCCCTCCAGCGGGCTCGTCACGTCGGCGGGCTACCTCGCCGAACAGGTGTTCGACGACGGGAGTTACGACTCCGCCACGCCGCTCGGCTGGCCCCACGCCGTGCGCCTGCAGACCACCGCGCTGCTGTCGCAACACGACGCCCTCCCCGCACCGAAGGCCGCCCCGTCGGGGCCGGAGGACCGCCCCCGGTGGACCACCGGCGAGAAGTACGGCGTGGGGACCGTCGCCGACCACCGCGCGGAAGACCCCTCCCGGGTGTGGTTCACGCTCACCGAGGGGTCGCTCACCGAACTGCGGTTCCCGCGCGTCGACCTGATGAACCTCCGGACGCTCGACCTCCTCGTGGTCGACGCCGACGAGGAGTCCACGTACACGGCGCGGACGCACAACGAGACCCGCCGCGACGACCACGCCGACACCATCGAGCGACACGCCGAGATGACCGAGGACGACGCGCTGCTGTTCAGACACGTCATCACGGAGACCGGCGACGGTCGCGGCCACGAGTGGGAGCTCACGGTCGAGTACGCCACCGACCCCGAACACGACGCACTCCTGGCCGACGTCCGGTTCGAGGCCGACGACGACAACGAGTACGAGCTGTACGCGGTCGCCGACACCGCACTCGTGAACACGGGCTCGCAGGACCGCGGTATCCGACTGGGCCAGATGGGCGGCTACCACCTCGTCGCCCGCGACGCCGAGGCGTACGACGTCGGCGAGGCCGGCGAGCCGCTGTTGATCGACGAGGACGGCGACGAGTACTCCGTGGCGGTGGCGCTCACCTCTGCCGGACGGTTCGACTGGGCCACCGTGGGGGTCGCTGGCTCCTCACACCTCGCGGAGCTGTTCTCGAAGGGCGTGCTCCCAACGCCGCAGGAGCGCGTCGAGAACGAGAGTGTCGTCCTCATCGGCCGCATCGGGTCGGGTCCCGACGTCGAGGAGACGCTCGCGCTCGGCTTCGCGGAGAACGCCGACACCGCGGCGGCGCTCGGCGAGGCCGCAGGGGCGCTCACCCGTGGCTACGAGACGGTCCGCACCGCGTACGCCGACTCCTGGGAGGAGTTCCTCGGGGACAAGAGCGTCCCCGACTCGGTCTCGAACGACGACGCGCTCCTCGCGCAGTACAAGGCCGCGCTGATGTCGCTTCGCGCCGTGGAAGACAAAACGTTCCAGGGTGCGGGGCTGGCGTCGCCGTCGGTGCCCTGGGGCGAAGCAGTGGCCGCCGAGGAGTCGAAGGGGTACGGCTACAACTTCACGTGGTCGCGCGACCTCTACCAGGTCTTCACCGTCTTCGAGGCCGTCGGCGACATCGAGACGGCGATCGACAACCTGTCGTACATCTATAACTACCAGCAGGACGACCGCGGCTTCATCCCGCAGAACACCTACCTCAACGGCCGGACGAGGTGGGGTGGCGAGCAGATGGACAACATCTCCTTCCCGCAGGTGATGGCGTACATGCTCACTCAGCACGGCGTCACGTTCGACGACGTCGACTACTCGTACGCGAACGTCAAGCGCTCGGCGGACTACGTCGCACGAAACGGTCCGCCCACGGCACAGGAACGCTGGGAGGAGGAGGCGGGCTACTCGCCGTCGTCGATCGCGGCGGAGATCGCCGGCCTCGCCTGCGCCGGCGCGGTCGCGCTCGACGAGGGCCACACTGCGGACGCGCTCATCTGGCTCTCCCTCGCGGACGACTGGACCGAACACGTCGAGGAGTGGACCGCCACGGAGACGGGCACCGAGCGCCACACCAACACGCCGTACTACGTCCGCATCACGCGCGACGGTGACCCGGAAGCGGGCCACCTTCGGACCCTGGCGAACAACGGCCCGACGCTCGACGAGCGCGAGATCATCGACGGCGGCTTCCTCGAGTTGACTCGGCTGGGCATCAAGCCGTGGGACGACGAGACGATCAAGAACACCATCGAGGAGGTCGACGCCACGATCAGGGTCGACACGCCCCACGGGCCGGCCTTCTACCGCTACAACGGCGACGGCTACGGCGAGCGCGAGCGCGACGAGGAGGGTGCTCCCTGGTCGGTCGAAGCAAAGGGGAAGGGTCGGCTCTGGCCCATCTTCACCGGCGAGCGCGCCGAGTACGAACTCCTCAACGAGGAGACGGCGGAGGACGCGCTCCAGCCGGAGAACATGCTCCGGACGATGCAGCGGTTCGCCAACTCCGGCCGGATGCTCGCCGAACAGGTGTGGGACCGCGAACACTCGACGGCGTACAACTGGGAGTTCGGCGAGGGCACCGGTGCGGCGACCCCGCTGGCGTGGTCGATGGCACAGTACGTCCGCCTCGCACACGGCATCGACGCCGGCGCACCCGTCGAGATGCCCACGTTCCTCCGCGAGCGCTACCTCGAGTCCGACCTCCCCGAGGGACCGTCGCTCCGCGTGAACACCCGGTTCGAGGGCGACAGCCTCGTCATCTCCGGCTCCACCGACGGCGTCGTCGTCTCGATCAAGACGCCGAGCGAGACGCGGCTCGTCGAGCCCGAAGACGGCGAGTTCTCGGCGAAACTCGGCATCGAGTACGGCGAGAACCAGATCACCGTCGCCGCCGCGACCGACGAGGATCTCACCGTCGCCGGCACGACCGTCACGCGCTTTACGCTCTGAGCGACGGTCGCGCCCGCGGCTCTGAGCGGCTCGTGCTCGCGTCCGTGGCCGGCAGGGGTCTCCCTTTCCGACCGACCGTACCGGTGTCTCCTTCTCGACACGTGTGGTGACGAGTCGTCCGTTCTGTACACTCCAGTACGGTCGTGTCCGTGTGTTTCCCGGTAGCGTACCTGAAACAGACTTATACCGGTTTCTCACAAGCACTGTGACAGGAGGCGCACGGACGCGCCCCTCGTTTCGAGAACCTATGACCACCGTCCTCCACCTTCACCTCGACTGGCGCTCGGCTCTCCACCGGTAGCCACTGGGACACCCCGCAGTGTACTGACGGCACGTCGCCGTCCGATCACCTCCACGGGGTCCGTCCCGACCGTCGCCACCTGCGACCGGTCTCCGTCACGGCTATCCGGTCGGTGCGTCACGTCGTCGGTGTCGTTCCGTCACTCGCACCGTTCGCGTGGTCTCCGTCGCCCGTGACGGACCCGACGCTCCTGACGGCACCGACGAACCCCTCCGGCCCCTGCGCCCCGCGCCCCGTTCGCCGCGACGCAGGTCGGTACACACGACAACCACCCAACCACAGTCCGCGATGGTTCAGATCGTCCCTCCACACACCCCGCTCGAATCGCACGAAGACCAGCGAGACGCCGTCCAGCGACGCGCGGCGCCCGCCGTCACGTCGGTCGCGATCGTGACGTGCGTCGTCCTCGCCGTCGGTCTGTTGACGTACCCCATGTTGCTCTCGGCCGCGTTCGCGACGTTCGGCGTCGGCCTCGTCGTCGGCCGCCGGCTGTAATCGCGGGCCGGCACCGAGCCGTTCGGCCTCCGAACGTTCGGTCCTCCATCCGGTCTCGCCCGCGTCGCCGGTCGGGACGACACGACCGGTGCCCCTTTCTTTCCGACCCACCAGACGACAGTATGGCGAGATACCAGCGGCGGACCCGCGTCGCGGCACCGCTCGACGAGGTGTGGGCGTTCCACTCCCGGATCGAGGGGTTAGAGGCGCTCACGCCGAACTGGATGCATCTGCGGGTCGAGGCAGTACGCGGGCCCGACGGCGACGACGACCCCGCCGTGCTCGACGTCGGTACACGGATCCGACTCTCGACACAGCCGTTCGGCGTCGGCCCCCGACAGACGTTCACGTCGCGGATCGTCGCCCGCGAGGAAGGGGAGGGGACGGCCACGTTCACCGACGACATGACCGACGGACCCTTTCGGCGGTGGGAGCACACCCACCGCTTCTTCGCCGATGGCGACGAGACCGTGATCGAGGACGACGTTGAGTACGCCTTCCCCGTCGGCGACGCCCTCCTCGGACCGCTCTCGGTCGTGGGCTTCGAGCCGATGTTCCGTTACCGCCACCGGAAGACGCGCGAGCTGCTGGAGTGAGCCGGTTCCCGAACCCACACCGCCGCCCGGTGAGTTTCACTCGCGACGCGCCAGCACGAACAGCGCCGTACTCCCGAGCGGGTCGTCGACCCGCCGCTCCCACTCGATCGCGAAGCCGGCCTCGCGGAGCTGTGACTTCGTCGCTTCCGAGCCGGGGGTGCTCCAGAACATGGCGTGGCCGCTCCCCAGCCAGTTCCGACGGACGGACTCCGACCGCCCGGATCCGACGGTGGTGAGCACCGCACCACCCGGCCGGAGAACGCGAGCGAACTCCCTGTAGACGCCCGGATGTTCCTCGCGGGGGACGTGGAAGACGGCGTGGTAGGCGGTGATCGCGTCGAACGACTCCTCGACGAACGGGAGCGCGGTCATGTCGGCCTGCACGACCGCGGCCCGGGGGACTGCCCGACGTGCGAGGTCTAGCTGGACCCGCGAGAAGTCGAGGCCGACCACGTCGAGCGCGGGATCGGCGTCGTGGAGGGTGGCGATCGTCCGTCGACCGTCACCACAGCCGACGTCGAGCACGCGAGCCGGACCGTCGGTCCCGTCCGCGAGGTCGGCCGCGAGCTCCCGAAGCAGGTCTGTGTCGGGTCCGTCGGCGCGTCGGGCGGCCGCGTAGTCGTCGGCGACGGCGTCCCACGCCCGCCGAACGGCGTTGCGGCGCGCGGCCCCGTGTTCGTCGGTCATAGGGGAGAGACGGACGGAGCGTTCCTGACGCTTGCGGCCGACGGCGGACGGGCGACACGGTTTTCGGGCGTCGACCGAAAGCCCGGGTATGGATCCTGACACCGACGCGGTCGACGACCTCTCCGTCGTCGACCTCGACCACGTCGCGCTCCGCGTCGCCGACCTCGACCGCGCCCTCGCGTTCTACCACGACCTGCTCGGGCTCCCGATCAGGGACCGCGAACGGTACGACCGGGGCGACGTCCCCTACGTCGCAGTGGTCGCGGGCGGCCGCCACCTCCACCTGGTTCCCGACGAGTCGTTCGACGCCGCCGACGTCGGCGGCGAACACGTCTGTCTCCTCCTCCGCTCGTCGGCGGTCGACTCCCGGGCGGAACTGGAGACGCTCCTCGACGACCTGGCGGCGGCGGGCGTCGAGGTCGAACCGGACGAGCCGAAGAAACGCTACGGCGCGTACGGCCGGGCGTGGGCGGCGTACGTCCGCGACCCCGACGGGCGACGCGTCGAACTCAAACTCCACTGAGCCGATGTCGTCTCAGGCCCCCTCGGGCCGGCCGTCTGCCTCGGGGGGGTCGCTCGTCTCCGTCCCGCCGGCGGTCGTGACCGCGATCCCGACGAGGACCACGACGCCACCGGCGACGGTCGCCCCCGTCGGCACCTCGCCGAGGAGCACGAGCGCCAGGAGCGTCGATCCGAGCGGTTCTCCGAGGAGCGAGACGCTCACGACGGAGGAGTCGACGTGAGCGAGCACCCAGTTGATCACCGTGTGGCCGAACAGCCCCGGACCGACCGCCATCGCCGCGAACAGCACCCACTCGCGGGGCGGGTACCCCCCGAGCGGGTGTCCCTCGACGAGGGTGACGACGAGGAGCGTGAGGGCGCAGACGGTGTAGACGACCGTCACGTAGGGGACGAGCGAGACGCGCTGACGGATCGAGCGACCGGCGAGGACGTATCCCGCGGCGGCGACGGCACCCACGACGGCGAGGCCGTTGCCGTACAGCGGGCGCTGGCCGGCGAGCGCGACGCCGGAGAGGAAGTCGCCGAGCGACATCGCGACCATCCCGGCGACGGCGACGAGGATGCCGGCGGCGCGGCGACGACCGACCCGTTCGTCGAGGAGCACCCAGGCACCGAGCGCGACGAACAGCGGCTGGGACTGCACGAGGGTGACCGAGGCCGCCACGGAGGTCCACTCGAGGCTCTCGAACCACGCGGCGAAGTGGACGGCGAGGGCGACGCCCGTCACGCAGGCGACGAACGCGTCCCGGGCGCGCAGTTTCCGGAAGTCGGCCCGATACCGGGTGAGTGCCCACGGGAGGAGGAGACCGACTGTGAAGACGACCCGGTACATCGCCTTCACGACCGAGGGCGCAGCCGAATACCGGACGAGGATAGCGCTCGTCGAGACGGCGACGATCGCCACGGCGAGGGCGGCCAGCGGCGGCGTCCGGCGTTCGAGGGCGACGAGACTCACGTCGAGGGCGTGGGTGGCGACCGGTTTACGTCTGCCGTTCGTCCACCGCGGGACCGGACGTTCCGTCCGTCTGGAGACGGAGACGGAACAGTCGCTTCGGGACGACGAACGACTCGACGCCGTCGGGACCGAACGCGACCTCGAACCGCTGGACCGCGCCCGGCGGGGCGTGCTCGAAGCGCCGCCGGAGCTTCCGACGGCGCTCGCCGGAGACGTCGGTGCGGTCACACCAGGCGGCGAAGTCGAGCCGCCGCGTGACGCTCGCGACCGTCTCGACGGCGAATCCCGCGGCCTCGAAGCGTCGACGCCACGCGTCGGGCGTGTCGAGGCCGACGTGCGTCGGATCGCGGCGGCGTTCGACCCGGTCGAGAAACGCCGCGAGACGCGCGTCGTCGGGAGCGACGTTGTCCTCGAACGCGAACACGCCGCCGGGGACGAGGACGCGTGCCGTCTCCGCGACGAACTGTTCGGGCGCGGGGAAGTGGTGGGCGGCGATCCGGCACGACACGGCGTCGAACGTCTCCGCGGCGAAGGGAAGCCGTTCGGCGTCGGCGACGCATCCCTCGACGCCGTAGGTCTCGACCGCAGTGGCGACCATCGTCGGTGCGGCGTCCGTGGCGACGACGGTCCGGACGCCGACGTCTGCGAGCGCACCCGCGGTGTGCCCGGCCCCCGTCGCCATGTCGAGCGCCCGGTCGGCGTCGGCACACCACGCCGCGAGCGTCTCGAGGTCCGCTCCCGTGCGGTGGGCGTCGCTCTCCAGGTAGTCGGGGGCCGCCGCGTCGAAGCGGGCGGCGGTCGTACGCTTGTCGTCGGGCGTCGGGTCGCCGTCGGTCACGACCTGCGTTCGGTGGGGAACGATAGAAACCTATCCCCGTTCGGTAGCGGTGTGGTTTCGACACGTCGTGTCGGGTCGACCGACCCCCGACTACGACGCGTCCGAGCGTGCGGCCGCGACCCGCTCGCGCCACGCTTCCGGCACCTCGGTCGGCTCCCTGTCGCCGTCGACGGCGACCTGGACGGTCTCCGCGGTTGCGACGGTGTCCCCGTCGTATCGGAGTTCGTACCCCATGGTGAAACTGGTCCGACCGAAGTCGGTGATGCCGACCGCGACGGTCGCCTCACCGACGTCGGAGATCGCCTTCCGGTAGTCGAGTTCCAGCCGTGCGACGACGAAGCTGATGTCGTGGACGCCGCTGTCGAGCACGTGGTCGAAGTAGTCGACGCGGGCCTCCTCGCAGAGCGTGGCGTAGACCGCGTTGTTGACGTGGCCGAACGTGTCGAGATCGGAGTATCGGACCCGGACGGTGGTCTGGTAGTGGAGATCGGGATCAGTCACATCGGAGAGTCCGCCGCCGCGTCGAAAACACCGTCGGTCGCGGCGCCGATGGACAGCGACCGGACGTGTCGACGGGGGTGACCGGGGCACGCGACCGGCCCGCGTCTCGGCCGACCTGGCGAGACCGACGATCGGGCGGACGCGTCAACCGACGACGTCGAGTCGTGACCGAGACGAGACGGAGGGGAGCCCACACGCCTTCCAGACGTTCGCTCGACCACCGACGCGGGTCATCTGTACCGGGATCGTCGTCCCGGCGGGGAGCGCCGAGAGCACGGAGCGGATCCGATCGGAGGCGTAGTCGACGAGGTAGCGCGTCTCCTTCGTCCGTTCCACCTCGACCGTCATCGTTCCGTGGTCGTTCATCGACCGTCTGACCACGATTGGAACGGCTGGAGGGAGGGCCCCTTGTCGGCTCATACGTATCGGTCCACCGCCCGGCTACTTAAATTATAGTCCTACTGGTATGTTCCAGGTCTTGTCAATCAATAGCACTCTCGAGAGCCGTGTACAAGGCCGATACGCTCAATAACGTCGAGTGTCAGAGAACAATCGTGAATGGCGAACTGTTCGGGCAAACCGAGCGTCGAGTCGGTGGTCGTCGCGTGCGTCTCTCGCAGCCACCACGTGCCGGACGTGTCGCGTCCACCCGGGTCGAACCGTCGGTGCGTTCGGCTCGCGCGACGGAGTCGGCTGGTGAGCGAGTCGGACGACGGCGACGGGGGCGTCGCACGTGACCGACACGGACGGGGACGACGAGGAAGCGCGAGTCACACTCGTCGTCCGGCACGGCACCGGGGAGACGACGCTCGGCGTGCGCCAGGGTCGGGTCCTCCGCGACGTCCTCCTGGAGTACGGGTTCTCGCCGTACTCACGGGCTAC
Organism: Salinigranum salinum; assembly: GCF_009176545.1. Classification (GTDB taxonomy): domain Archaea; phylum Halobacteriota; class Halobacteria; order Halobacteriales; family Haloferacaceae; genus Salinigranum; species Salinigranum salinum. The sequence continues at coordinate 2,419,947 of NZ_VTOJ01000001.1, forward strand.
CGAACGGCTCAACTGTGGTGGCCGTGGCCTGTGTGCGACCTGCGGCGTTCGTCTTCGGGCGGGACCGGCACCCGACCACTGGCACGACCGACTCGCCGACCGGTTCGGCTACCCACGGCTGTCGTGTCAGGTCGAGGTCGAGGAGGGGATGGTGGTCGAACTCGACGAGGAGAAACTGGTGTGGGGCCGGCGGGAGTCCGGGTAACTGACGCCGAAAGACCACTGGCCCGGCGAACGATTATCGCCCCGAGTCGCTCGGACCGCTCCTCCGGCCGAGCACCCTATCCGCAGCGGATCTCCGCTCGGGTCTCGTCACTGAGCCGTTCGTTCGACCCGGGCTCGAACGCGACGAGGACGGCAGTTCCGCTGGGAACCCCCCGCTTCGTGTACGACTCACCCGGGTCGAGCACCGGGCGTCCATCGACCGCGTCGACGCCCTTGCCGTCGATGTCACGGAGTTCGACTCTCCGCTCGGAGACGTTCGTCACCGTGACCTTCGCCGGGTTCGAGACGTCACAGTCGACTGCCACGTCGAACGGTTGGTCGGAGTCGCTCGCGTCGCAGTCGACGATGAACCCGCCGGCCGCGTCGAGCACTTCCTGCTTGGTTCGCGTGGGGTCGAACGACTCCGGGAACGGATCGGCGTCGGTGAGGAAGTTGAGGTACGACGCGTGGCGTGCCTCCACCGTGGCGATGGTCGCCCCGGCGGTCAGCAGTTCCGCGTCCTCGATCAGACTGATCGCGCCGTCGTACGCCGAGACGCCCGTGTTCTCCAGCACGGCCGCGATGGCGAGGAAGTCGTCGACGTCGTCGACGCCGAAGTCGTAACACGCCTCCTCGACGGGATCGCCGCCGAGGTCTTCGATGATCTCCGTGAGGGTGTCGACGTGGGCCTTCTCGTGGTCCCTGACGTCGACGAGGTTCGGCCGGACGTCCTCGCGGGTGCGGTTGCCGAAGCCGTTCAGCGTCTTCGCCCGCCTGAAGTCCTTCTCGTCGAACTCCTCGAGGAGGTCGCGGTAGAACGCGTACTCCAGGTGTTCGAGCGTGAGCGCGAAGTTCAGCACGTCGACGTCGCTCGTGTCGTCGTCGTCCGCGTCGTGTGCCAGTGCCTCGCTCGACCCACCGAGCGCTAACACGAGCGCCCCGCCGCCGAGCGCGGCCGACTTCTGGAGGAACGACCGCCGCGAGGAGAGCGATCCGTTCTTCAGGCTGTCGACGATGCGTCGCGTCTCGGTCGCCGTCTCGCCGGTGTCTGTGTCAGACATGCAACTCGTGCCAGGATGGTTCGACATAAACTGATTTTCCGGAAAGTGGCCCGACCGCCACCGACGTGTCACCCAATCACCAGGGAATTGTGACCCAAATCCGTCGCCCCCCGTCGCCGTGGAGCTCGCAAAACTGAGCCGGATCGTTCGCCTCGTCGAGCGTCGCGTCGACTCTCCTACCTCGCTCGACGCGGTACGACGATGTGGAGGAGACGAACGACTCCTCTCCGGTAGCTGGGGAGATGCTCGGTGCAGAGGGTGAGAACCTCCCCGAGGAACACTCCCCATCGTGCGACGGTTCGACTCCTACACCAGCCATCGAGTTCGGGCACGGGCTTGCACGTCATCGCAGAAGGCGAGCGATTGGACGGCCACACGCCTCGTGGTGACGTGTCCGAGAGTGGTCACCTCGATACGTACGACGAGAGCCAGTGCTTCGTCCTCACGGGAGCGGTGTACGACGGTTTCATGTCGAACGAGAGTCGCCCGCTGTCGTCCGAGAGGTACTCCAGTTGTGGCGAGGGAGTAACGAGGGACGACCATCCGCATTGGAGGCGGATATGGCCTTCGTGAAGCAACTCTACGACTGGTGTCAGGGCGACCAACAGTTGATGGACGAGTGCTTCCGAGGCTCTGGTCGGATGCGTCCGAAGTGGGATGAGGCACACTTCTCTGACGGAGCCGTCTATGGGGAGATGATCATACGGAAGATCTGCCGAACCAACAGCAACACTTTTGCAGGGAGATACGTGGAGCGGCAATAGGCATCTGAACCATCACCCTCACAGAATAATCAATACAAAAGAACGAAATATTTGTATGTCTCTTAGTTCTGAAAGAACGAAATATTTATATGACTCGTCCTACTTGTTAGGAACGCAATGCCCGGTGCATGTTACTTTTGTGGCGGAAAAGTCAATAATGGACAAGACGGCGTCAAATGTGTTGGTTGCCCCTCTTGGCTCCATGTCCAATGTTTGGACAAAAATGGGCTATTAGAAGAGAGAGGTGGAGGTATATTTAGTAGTGGAAGTCTATATGGCAAATGCCCCAACTGTGGGAAGGAAGGTTCTTTAGACGTCAACGCCCGGATGGGAGACATCTGAATACGGTATCGGCGATCTATTTAACACTCACAGCGGCTTCCATATTATCGTACAAGAGTTCCACGGAGGTGATTTCTGGAGACTGGAGTGCTTCCATGTGGTTTCTTCCATATAGCGCCTTTCCCAAAGTCAGTCTCCCTCAGTCGTCCAACTCTCGATCTACCAACTCATCAGCCCGTAGGTTCTCCTCTCGGTCGACCCACGCTATCTCGAACGTCTCGAACTCCTCGGACAAGTCCCGTGCGCGGTCACGAAGTTCACGGAGGTGTTGCTCGTTCGTCTGCCAGCCATCCATGACCTGCCTCACCACCAACTGCGAGTCACCCCTCGCGTCAACCTCGGTGCACCCCTTCTCGGAGGCGACCTCCAACCCTCGGATGAGAGCGTGGTACTCCGCTTCGTTGCAGGTGGCTTTGCCGAGGTGGTCACTCCCCTCATCAGACCAGTCCTCGACCTCTATCGTGTAACCGATGGCCGCAGGACCGGGATTGGAAGGACGAGCGCCTCCGTCGAAGTGGATGACTGCAGGTGTGGTCATCTCCACCCACCACCTGTGTTATCTCGGCTGACCATCGCTCGATGCGTGTCACTCTGTGTTGTGATTTGAGTCATCGTATCTCCCCATCTTATCTTCTGACAATCGGGCGCCCTTCACGGGGTGTTTCACATAGAGGGCATCTGATCGAGATTCGACATCGACCCTACCTCGGTCGCATATGTCTGGGCTCTCAGCAGACTGATCTTCGAAGTCGGGGTGGCTCCCTTCTGTAGGGGCGAGTTCAACGCGCTCATAAAAAGAAAACACTTCGCTCAAGACTTGTGCGAACGCCCGAGAGCAGTTCACGACTTCGTCCGAAAGAACTAGGTCCTCTCAGCGTGTTCGGCTATCCGCGAAGGCACGACAGCGGTAACCCGAGCAAGGTGACCTGTTCAACTCACAACGGGCGAGCGGGAATCGCACGACAGCGCCACTCCCGTCAACTCCGAAACGACAGGTGAGAAAGTCCGCTCTCCCCGATTTGAACGGGGGGCAAGCCGATCTACAGTCGGCTGCTCTACCAGGCTGAGCTAAGAGCGGTCATCGTATCGTAGTCGGGGCTCGAAATTTAAGCGTTCTCATTCCGTCCGCCTCCGCCGACCCCCGACGCTTACCTCGTGGTCGACGTACGTGGATCGGATGAGCGACGAACCGGACGGGTGGGACGCCGACCGCTACGACGACCAGTGCGCGTTCGTCTCTGAGTACGGCGAGCGCGTGACCGACCTCCTCGACCTCGCACCGGGCGACCGCGTCCTCGACCTCGGCTGTGGGACCGGCCAGCTCGCGCGACGACTTACCGAGACGGGAGTCGACGTGACCGGTGTCGACAGCTCCCGCAGCATGATCGACGCGGCCCGCGAGCGACACGGCGAGCGCGACGGGCTCCGGTTCGTCCACGGCGACGCCCGCGACCTCCCCGCGCTGTTCGAGGACGCGAAACCGTTCGACGCCGTCTTCTCCAACGCGGCCCTCCACTGGGTTCCGGACGACGACCACGACGCCGTCCTCGGCGGCGTGACGACGTTGCTCACGTCCGGGGGCCAGTTCGTCGCCGAACTCGGTGGACGCGGCAACGTCGCCCGGATCGTCGACGGGGTGCGGACCGAACTCGACACCCGCGGCTACGACTGCGAGAGCCCGTGGTACTTCCCGAGCGTCGGTGAGTACGCCCCGCGGCTGGAGGCGCACGGACTGGAGGTGCGACGCGCACACCTGTTCGACCGTCCGACGGAACTCGACGGGGGTGCCGACGGACTGCGCGAGTGGCTCGCCGTCTTCGGCGACGAACTCCTCGCGTCGGTGCCCGACGCGGAGGTCTCGAGCGTCGTCGACGCGGTCGACGACCGACTGCGCGACGACCGCTTCCACGACGGGGTGTGGATCGCCGACTACCGACGGCTGCGGTTCCGTTCGGTGAAGGTGGCGTAGTCGCGGCCGCGGTCGTCGCCGCGACCGAAAAAGTCGAAGCACACCAGAATCGGTCGATTCCGCCGGTCGCCGGCACGGATCGCGTCTGCGGTCGTCACGTCTGCGTCTCGCCGTCGCGTTCTTCGAGGAACCGGGTCGTGACCGCGTCGACCTCGCGTTCGACGGGGACGAGTTCCGGGATCGTCAGCCGGTTGTACGCCCGCTTCGAGCGATCCGTGTACTCGGGCACGATCTCGTGTGCCTGGCGCGAGAGGGTGGCGAGCCGCTCCTGTACCGGCGTCGCCTCCCACGGCGGGAGGGACAGCGAGGAGACCACCGACTTCGAGAGGCTGGCTTTCGTGCTCCCGGCGACGTCGCGCAGACAGCGCTGGTACGGCGCGGCGTTGAGCAGCGCACAGAGGTAGTGCGCCTCGCGTTCGTCCTCACAGGCGACGAACATACAGTGGTCGCCGGGGACGACCGACTTCTCGCCGAGGAGCGCGTCGTCGACCGTCGACACGACGGTGAAGTGTGGGTTGAAGCCGAGGCGACACCAGACGACCTTGTACGGGGCCCACGTGTACGGTCCGAGACCGAACAGGGAGTAGAAGGGACCCGCATCGAACCACGACGACCCTCGCGCCTCCAGGCGGTCGCGGTGGCGGACGAGGTAGTCGTACGTCGCAGGCGCCTCCCGTGCGAGGACGCGTTCGTTGTCCTCCCCGGCCTGTCGCTGGGGCACGAGGAACCGATCGTGGCCGAACAGCCCCCACTTGACGACGTGTTTCGACCGGAGGTACGGGTAGACGTGCGTCGGTTCGAGCTCTCGGAGCAGCTCCCGATCGACGGAGAAGACGGCCTTGGCGTCGTCTTTCAGCCCGTGTCTGATCCGGTAGGCACACTCACCGAGCGCGTCGACGTCGGCGTCGACTCGGTGCCACGGCGTCGTCCTGTCGTCGGGGTCGATGGGCCTGAGAGCCGTTTCGGTCCGCGAGAGCGTCGCCCGGAGCGCGGCGAGAGAGCCGAAGTCGGGAGCGCGATCCGTCGGCTCCCACACGGTCGTCGGGACGGAGGCCGGTCCGGTGGTCTCCATGCCCGTGTCCGTCTCCATGCCTGTATCCACGTCCGTGTCCGTGCCTGTATCCATGCCCGCCTCCGTGCCTGTATCCATGCCCGCCTCCGTGTCCGTCTCCATACCCGCCTCCGTATCCGCGTCCGCTCCCGGGGACGAACCCGTTGAGCCGACCCGGAACAGGTAGAGGGCGGCCGCGGCGTCGACGCCGCCGAACGGGTCGAGCGCGGAGAAGTCGTGGACGTGTTCGATGGTGAGCGGCCGCGAGCCGACCCGTCCCGAGCGCAGGAGCCGTCCTGCGGGACCCCTGAGGTGGTCACGCTTGAGGACGAACGCGGCGACGCCGTCGTCGTGGAGGTAGCGGTCGAGACAGGTCCAGACGAACGGGAGCGAGAGGTCGTCGTTCCCGTGACCGAGGCGAGCCGTGGCTCCCTCGTGTTCGAACAGTCCAAGGCGCTCGATCGGCCCGTCTCGAAGCCGCGTCTTCTGCGCCTCCGGCAGTCGTTCCCAGGGGATCCACGGTGGGTTCCCGAGCAACACCATCGCCGACCCGGCGAGGTCTCCCGGAGGGTCGTCGGTGAGACCGAGCGCGTCCCCGACGAACACCGGCAGCGAGAGCGAGTCGACGTCGGTCTCGACGACGAGGGGGAGCACGGTGAGCAGGTACGCCGTCCGGGCGGCGGCGACCGCGACCGGGTTGACGTCGACTCCCACGACGGTCTCGGTCAGGCGCTTGAGCGCCGTGGCTGGACTCGTCGACGCCTCGCGCGCCCCGGCTCGCTTCCGGCGGAGTGCGGCCGTCAGAAACGCGCCCGCCCCACACCCCGGATCGACGACCACTGCCGTCGGAAAGTCCTCTACGGTCGTCGCGGCCGCCTCAACGCCGAGGTCGGCCAGTCCGGGCGGGGTGTAGTACTCGCCGAACACCCGGCGCGACCGCGACGGGACGACGCCCTGGTAGAGGCGACGGAGGTCGTCGACGTCCGTCGCGAGGAGCATCGCCGGGTCGACTGGCGTGGGCTCGTCTCCGGGTTCGATCGCACCGGCGTCGCCGGCGGCATCGACGGCGTCGGCGTCGACGAGAGAGACGTCGACGACGTCGTGGACTGACGAGAGGTCGAGTCCGTCCGAGGGGGTGTCGACAGTGAGATCGAACGTCGTCTCGACCGTTCGGTAGAGGGTGGAGACGGCCGCGTCGAACGAGAGTGCGTCGAGGAACAGCTCCCGGGCAGAGACGGTTCCGGCGGCGTCGACAGCGGACGCCTCACTGGCGTCGTCGAAGACGGCTCCGTGGTGTGTTCGGACGTGGTCGCACCAGTCGTCGAAGACCGACGCGACCTGGCCGTCGCCCGCGTCGAGCCGCGAGGCGAGCCGTGACCGATAGTCGTCGACCGCCGCGAGGTCGACACCGGGCAGCGTCATCGGGTGTAGGTGGACGACGACTCGTAAAACGGTTCGCCATCCGTGGTCGACCCATCCCCGGAAGTCGGCGACTCCGCCTCACCGAGGCGTCAGAGGGTTATCAGCGTCAATAATTTGAACGTCGAATTTATCTACTCGCCAACGTCTCATCCGCACGGACGAGGTGAGCCGAGGGAACCCGACTGGCCGCGCTGTCGGGACCTCGACAGGTGACCGGTCCACTGGACACCCACAATGGGGACGATAGAAAACATGACTTCACTCACGCAACCAGCCGACTACTCCGTCGCCGAACTGAAAGACGCCCTCGAAGAGATCGACGACCCCGAAGAGCTCGAACGGCTCCTCGACGCCGAGCGGGACGGCGAGAACCGCGTGACCGCCACGGAGGCTATCGAACAGCGCCTCGAGGCGGTCGATGCCGACGACGCGGTTGACGCCGACGCCGACGTTGCGGACGACGACGAAGCGGCCGACGCGCCCGTCGACACCGGCGGTGACTCCGTCAAGGAGACGCCGGACGAGGACGCGACCGTCGCCTCCCGTGACCGGGTCGCCCCCGCGACCACAGCCACCGAGACCGACGGGAACGCGGTCGAACGCCTCCGGGACGAGGCGATGGCCGAGAGTGCCGACGCCGCCCGCGGCTCGCTGGACCTCTCCACGACGCAGGCCGAGGCGATGTCGCTGTCGACGAACGCCTCCGGTCTGGAGGACGACCTCGGACAGCAGCTCGTCGAGAACCTCGAACGGATCCGCCGCAGCTTCGAGGACGCCTCCGAGGAGGGGGGTCGCGTCGAAGCCCGCATCCGTCACCTGCAGAACGAGGTCAGCGACCTGAAGTCCTACACCAACGCGCTCGAGGAGTTCCTCGACGAGGAGGGCACGGGCCGACAGGTGATCGAGTCGGTTCGCGCCGACATGGCCGCCCTCGAGGACGATCTCGCGGAGGTCACGAACGACGTACAGATCCACGGCCGCAACCTCGGGAAGCTCTGGGAGGTGATCGAGGACATCGAGAACGAACTCTCCCGCTTCCACGAGATCGTCGACCGCCAGCGCCGTGAACTTGGCGACGTCGCCGAAGACGTCGACGCGGTCGAGTCGGCGCTCCACGAGGTCCGCGAGACCGCCGACGAGCGATACGACGCCCAGCGCTCCCGGCTCGACGGTCTCGACGAGACGCTCGACGACCACGCCGGCACACTCGACGCGCACGCTGACTCGCTCGACGGCCTCGACGAGACGCTCGACGATCACGCCGGCACGCTCGACAGCCTCGACGAGACGCTCGACGACCACGCTGACTCACTCGACGACCACGCCGACACGCTCGACGCGCACGCTGGCTCGCTCGACGACCTCGGCGACGGGGTGAGCGCGGTCGAACAGGAGATCGACATCGTCGGGACCGACGTCGACGACGTCTCGGACCGACTGGACACTGTCGCCGGAGACCTCAGAGAACTCGACGCGTCGGTCGACGACCGCTTCGCCGAGGGCTCCGAAGCCCGGGCGGCGCTGTCGGCGCGCATCGACGAGAACGCCGAGGCCATCGACGACCTCGCCTCGACGGTCGACGACATCGCGGCCGACGTCGACTCGCTCGAACAGCTCGTGGGGGGCTCGGGTCGCGTCGACCAGCGGTTCGAGTCGATCGAAGAGGAGATCGAGACCCTGCAGGAGTGGCGCGAACAGCTGAGCTCCGTGATCCTGGGAGGTGGCGGCGACCCGAGCGCCGCGGACCAGTAGCGAGCGAGGTCTCTCACACGGGGAGCCGCCGACGGTCCGAACGACGCGTGCTCTCGGGCCCGATCGACGGTGTACTGTTCGTGGACGTCACGCGTTTCGTCCGTGAAAGGTACACGTTTTGGTCGTTGAAGTTACGTTTACTTCACATCGATAGTACGTGCTTTGTCCGACGACGTCACGCGGTTCGTCCCACTACGTTACGTCGTTCTCACGGACGAGCACCCCTTTCTCGGCGAGGTGTCGTGTCTGCCGCTGGGCGAAGTCCTCTTCTGTCGTGCCGCGCGTGGCGAGGACGTAGACGAGCGCGCTCCCCGCGGGGCGCATGGTCCGTCCGGCGCGCTGAGCCCCCTGTCGGCGCGACCCGCCCAGCCCCGAAGCGACGACGGTGAGACCGGCGTTCGGGAGGTCGATCCCCTCGTCGGCGACGCGTGAGACGACGAGCGTGCGGAGCTCTCCCTCTCGAAACCGCTCGAACAGCCGGTCACGCTCCCAGTGAGGCGTCTCGCCGCTGACGAACGGCACGTCGAGCGCCTCGCTGATCTCGCGTCCCTGGTCGAGCCAGTCGACGAACACCAGCGCCTTCGCATCGTCGTGGCGGGCCAGCAGGTATCTGATCTCGTCGATCTTGGCGGGGTTCGTCGCCGCGATCGTGTGTCGTTCCCGCCCGTCGGCCGACGCGTACTCGTTCCGTGCCTCGTCGTCGCGCCAGGGGACGTATCTGATCTCGACCTCCGGTTCCTGCACGTAGCCGGCATCGAACAGCTTGGTCCAGTCGGTACCGATGGGCGGCCCGATGAGCGTGAAGATCTCCTCTTCGTCGTCAGACTCCCTGACGGGCGTCGCGGACAGCCCCAGCCGGTGTTTGGCCTGCAGGTCCGCGCTCCGGCGGTAGACCCGTGACGGGATGTGGTGGACCTCGTCGTAGACGATGAGTCCCCACCCCCGAGAGTCGAACAGTGACCGGTGACGATCCATTCCCGCCGTCTGGTACGTCGCGATGGTGACTGGACGGATCTGCTTCGTGCCGCCGTGATACTCGCCGATCTCCTCGTCGGTGAGAGAGGTGTGTTCGAGCAGCTCTTCGCGCCACTGGACCGCGAGTTCGCGCCCGGGGACGAGGATCAGCGTCTCCCCGCCGACGGCTTCGAGCACGCCCATGCCGGCGATCGTCTTCCCGCTGCCGGGCGGGCCGACGAGGACACCCGACTTCTTCTCGACGAACGCGTCGACCCACTCGCGCTGGTAGTCGCGGAGGTCGACGTGGAGGTCGACCTCGAGCGGGTCGCCCGTGTCGAGATCGCGGTCGTCGACGACGGGGTACCCCGCCTCCCAGAGGATCCGCTTGATCGCCGCCTCGCTCCCGTCCCGGACCCACGACTCCGTGTCGGAGATCGGTGCGTGGAGCTGTTCTTCGTCGAGTTTCTGTCGGGCGACGTTCCCCATCAGGCTCTCCGTGGCCGCCTCGAGCACCGTGTAGCCGTCCTCGTGGGTGTAGAGCGTGAACTGGTGGGCGCGCTGCCACTGGTCTTCGACCCACTCCTCGAGGCGTGACGAGCGCTGGGGGAGGACCGAGCGTACCAGTGCGAGCAACTCCTCCAGGGAGTCGAACGGCGCGCTCCAGACGTCTTCCCGCCTGATCCGGTAGAGGTACCCCCTCGTCCCCGACTCACGGTCGCCCGTGGTGTCGACCAGGTGGGCGAACTGCGACATGCGGGCACGGGTGTACTGGGTCGGCGCGTCGACGACGACCTCGCGGCGCTGAGGGAAGACAACTACGCGCTCGCGCGTCGCCAGGTCGCCCCACTGGCTCGGGAACCACACCACAGGGTCGGTCTCGACGTCGACCGAGCGGACGGCTCCCTCACGCTCGAGCCCGGCGAGTGCTTCGGCCGCCTCGGCCTGCGTCGTGCCCGTCCGCCGGGCGACCTGCTGCGCGGTGACGACGGGGCGGCCCTCGGCCTCGATCGCGTGGTAGAAGTCGTCGAGCGACAGCGGCTGCGACGTCGGAGGTGCCTCGCGCTCGTTGGGGTTTTCCTCGTCGGCCGAGACGCGGTCGGCGTCGACGCCGTCGGCGGGGGTCGCGCGGTCGACATCGTCACCTCCGGCGGTGGTCGCACGGTCGGCGTCCACGCCAGCGTCCTCGGCAGACTCGTCTGTCATCGTCTCCGGTAGTGCTCGGGCCCGGAAACGGCTTGCGACTCCCTTCGTCGGTGCCTCCGACCGGATCGCCCCGACAGTCGGGTGGGCTCCGTTCGGCCAGTTCGGCCGGGTGAACGACCGCTCCGCTCGCCCCGTGTACCACAGGGTAACGGTATTGTCCATGGGCTCCCTACCTCGACTAATGACCGACCGACTCCTCGCCGTCGGGCACTCGACCTGTGAGCGTCACGGATACGAGGTCACCGACCCTGGAAAGCCGTGGTTGCCGTCTCGACTCGCCGAGCCGACGTCTCACACCACGCCGTTCGTCTCCGGTGCGACGACGTCCCGTGTCGCCGTCGAGCCCCTCACGCGCGACGAACTGACACCCACGGTGCTCGTCTCGCGTCTTCGAAACAACCGTGGCAACGAACGGTTCTCCCTCTTCGTCGTCGAGGACGTGGCGGCCGCACGGACGATCCGAACGGTGCTGCACGACCCGCCGCTCGTCGCTGCCGAAGACGCGGACGGTCGCCGGACGTTCTACGCCGGACCCGACCGCGTCCCGCTCGCCGGTGGCGGCTACGCCGCCGTCCGGACCGACTCCGACGAAGCGTCCCTGATCTGGCGTGAGGAGGGAGACGGCGACGCTCCCTCGCTGCTGCTCGTCGACACGGGCGCGGCCGCGACGGCGGACCGATCCGGAGTCGACGGTGCAGTCGTGGCGTCGCTCGACGGTGTCGACGGTCTCTGCCGTCCGGACACCGCGGCCTTCCCGTACTCGTACGCCCGCGACCCCACCGACAAACGGTTCCGTATCAGCACCGGCACTGGCCGAACCGTCGGCGTCTACGACGGGGTCGCGGCCATGCGCGCGAACGCGTACGTCCCCGTCCCGATGCCGCTCGTCCCCGAACACGTCTTCGACGGGATCGGATCCGTCAGGGACGAGTGGGCCGTGCTCGTCGTCGACGACACCGACGAAGACGACCCGACGGCCTCGACAGTCGTCACCGCCGACGGCGTCGTCGACCTGTAGGTCCCATCCGAAACGGATGCCGAGAGACGGTTCCCCGGATCGCATCCCGGTCGACGGGCAACCGAACCGTCGACGGGGCGGGTCGCGGATGGGTGGAGGCACACCGGGTTTCCGGTGAACGACGTTCGCGCGGGTTCGGTCTCGTACTTCCTCGACTGGTCTCGTACGTCCTCGACTCGGAGGCGACGAGCGTGCCGATATCCGGTGGAGACGGGGACACCGACGTCAGAGGGATACAGGGACGTTGACGTCGCGGGTGGATCGGACCTCGGACCGGCGTGCCGCGGGTCGTGGAGCCGTTTGACTGGCGGACCGGCGCGGTGAGACGGTTGCGTGAACACACCGGGTTTCCGGTGAAACAGGTCTCGGTACTGGGGACTGCTGTGAGGGAAGAGGGACACCACGTTTCCGGTGAAATCCGGTCGATCGACCCTTACGACGGAGACGTGCGATCCGGGTTTCGAGAGTCCGGTTCGAGTCCTCCGATCGACGGTCATCCGTGGACCCGTTCTTCAGTGACCGTTCATTACCGTCCCGACGGAGCGTCGACGATGCGGCGGACGCGTCCCCGGCGGACACACCACGTTTCCGGTGAACGGGGCGGAACCAGACGGGGACGCGAGCGAATTTTCGGACCCGCTCACCGATCAGCTCCCTTTGAATCCCATCGTGACGCTTGCTCTCCGATACGACCGTGCCGCGCAGATCGTGCCTCGCACGGAGACCGTCCGTAGCAGTCGATCGAGCGTGAGTCGAAATCCCCCTGAACACTAAAGCTCGTCCCTTGATACAGGAGGTCGTCCCGGGATGCAGAGACGAGTCGCATCGTGCCAGTGGTGTCCGTATTCAGTGGGTGGGGGACGACCCCCTCTCGGGTGACGCGACGCGAGTCTCACACTGGATCGCGACGACGACGTGGAGTCGTGGCACCGAGCCGGAATATATGACACAGATCCGATGGTTTTAAACGGATGTTCGGTCTTTCGAACCGTACCCCGTTTAGCGTACCTCGGATACGGTCCGATTAGGACCGTGTTGCAGCCGAAATAGTCGGTCGACGCATCAGCGTCGATGCGTCCGAGCGACTGTCGACGTCCGAGGCACGACCGTCGACGTTCCGGGAGTGCTGGGTGGTCTCTGGGGAGATTTATCGCAGTGTCGAGACGACGGTTCGGGGCGACACGACGTTTCCGGTGAACCGAATCGACCGTTTCGCCTGCAGTCCCTCCCCGCCCCGCCCCCGTTCACCGGAAACCCGGTGTGTGTCTCTCGGCCCTCGAACAGTAACGCATTTCACCGGAAACCCGGTGTGGCTGAACATGTCCGACACTGCCGACGACCTCTTCACCCGAGAGGACCCCGTCTTCGCCAACAAGGAACTCCTCGAGATCAGCCATCTGCCCGGCGAAGGGCGCATCGTCGGCCGCGACGACGAGATCTCGGATCTCGCTGCGGCGGTCAACCCGGCCATCTTCGGGCAGAGTCCGAGTAACGTCCTGATCTACGGCAAGACCGGGACCGGGAAGTCACTCTGTGCGAAGCACGTCTCCCAGCGACTGGTCGACACGGCGGGCGAGGAGTCGGTGACGGCGACGTTCGCCTACGTCGACTGCGCGCAGGACACCACCGAGACCCAGGCGGTCCAGACGATCGCCGAGGACGTGAACCAGCCCGCCGTGACCGACATCCGTATCCCGGACAAGGGGCTGTCGACGTCGACGTACTACAAGCGGCTCTGGCGGGTCCTCGATCGGCTCTACGACGTGGTCCTCGTCATTCTCGACGAGATCGACAAACTGAGCGACGACGACATCCTGATGCAGCTCTCGCGGGCGGGCGAGGCGGGGAAGATCACCGAGTGCAAGCTCGGCGTCATCGGCATCTCGAACAAGATCCAGTACAAGGATCGAATGGACGAACGCGTCAAATCCTCGCTGTGTGAGCGCGAGTTCGTCTTTCCACCGTACGACGCAAACCAGTTGCGAGCCATCATGGACGCCCGGTCGGACGCCTTCCGCGACGGCGTCCTCGACTCCTCGACGATCCCACGCGCCGCCGCGCTCGCGGCGCGCGAACACGGCGACGCCCGCAAGGCGATCGACATCCTCCGTTACGCGGGTGAGATCGCTCAGTCCACCGGGTCGACGACGGTGAAAGAGGAGTTCGTGACCCAGGCGCGCGAACGCGCCGAGACGGATCGGTTCCGCGAACTCATCCGTGGGTCGACGCCACACTCGCGGTACGTGCTGCAGGCGCTCGCGATGCTCTCGCTGTCGAACCAGCGCGAGAGCGGCTACCGAACGAGTCGCGTGTACGAGGTGTACGGGAACATCTGTGCCACACAGGGCTCCGACAGTCTCTCGCTCCGGCGCGTCCGTGACCTCCTCAAGGAACACGCGTTCCTCGACATCATCGAACAGTCGAAACACAGCGGCGGGAGCGCCGAGGGGAGCTACACGAAACACCAGCTCCTAGAGGATCCGGACGTCGTCCAGGAGGTGCTCGCCGAGGACGCCGGCAGCTGATCGACCGGCCGGGGTCGTGACTCGTTCGGAACCTCACGGAGAACCCCACCGATGTGAGGCCCCGCGTCGCAGTGACGTGGTCGGTGCCACTGCCGCGGCGCCCTGACACGACGAACACGATCGATCCCCATCGATCCACGTCGTCATCCGCAGGGCAGACATCCCCCTCTCATCGTTGTGAACTCTGCGTCATAACGATTCTGTGGGTCACACGTGGCTGATGTCGTCACACCCGACCCACACCGTCGCTAGCTGCGTCGGCTCTCCACGACGAACAGGTTCAGTCACGATTCAGGTGATGGAGACGTTCTCCGACTCGGCCCGCTGCGAACGTTCACGGTGTTCGTCGTAGATGTCGCGTGCCCACCGGACGAACGTCTCGTCGTCGCCGTCGACGCACGCGACCACGTTTCCCAGTTCGTCGTACGCGGCGACCCACACGTGATCGTCGCAGATCGTGAGTCCGAACTCGAGTTCGGCCGGGGAGATCCAGAGTGTGAACTGATCGAGTTCGAGCGCCAGTTCGAGCGCCTCGGGGAACTGCTCGCGGGACGTCTCGAGCACCGAGTGGTCGATGACGAGTTCCATCTCCGTGTCGGGGCCGATCGCGCGCTCCGCGGCCTCGTTGAACACCCGGCTGACGATGGGTGTGATCCCGTAGTATCGGTCCACGACGCCGTCGACGATGTGGAGCCAGCGTTCGATCGGGGCGTGCGGGTTCTCCGACGTCGACGTCGTAACCGTCTGGCCTGCGAGTAGTTCCGGGTCGATGTCGTCCAACGCGTCGCCGACGTGGGTCAAGAACACCTCGAGCCGGTCGGCGCACTCGACGGTCCGTTCGAGACGGTGGTACTGTCCGAGTACCATCCGGCCGGCGGGCGTCAGGCGGTAGGCTCCGTCGCGTTTCTGCACCCAGTTGCGCTCGCCGAAGCCCGACAGGTTCCGCTGTGCGGTCTCTCGCGCGCACGACACACGCTCGGCGAGCGCACTCGGACGAAGCGGCTCCTCGGCCAGTGTCCGGAGCGTCTCGACCCGACACTCCGATCCGACGAGGTACGCGACGTCTTCCCGGGCGGTCATATCTTTTCTCTCTCTCTGCGCCGAACATCAGCGTTCCGGCGGGACGAGCCGGCGGCCCGTTCGCCCGGAGGTGTCTCTGCTCGCCCTCGCGAGCAGCTCATCCGAGCAGACCGAGCCCCTCGATTCGGTCGACGATCTCGACGACGGCCGTCTCCGCGTCGCTCGTCCGCTTGCCTCCCGTGATGACGATCTTCCCGCTCCCGAACAGCAAGATGACGACTTTCGGCTCGTCCATCCGGTAGACGAGCCCGGGGAACTGCTCCGGTTCGTACTCTACGTCTTCCAGCCCGAGGCCGATTGCCAGCGCGTTGAGGTTGAGGTTGTGACCGAGGTCCGCGCTGGAGACGATGTTCTGGACCGTGATCTCCGGGTCGTCCTCGACGGGGATGTGGAGGTCACGGAGCTTCTGGAAGATGATTCCGAGCGCCTCGTGGACGTCGTCGATACTCTTCGCGCCCGTGCAGACGATCTTTCCGGAGCGGAAGATAAGTGCGGCCGCCTTCGGGTTCTGTGTCCGGTAGACGAGTCCCGGGAAGTTGTCAGGATTGAAGTCGGCGCCGGGGAGGTCCTCTGCCAGCGCCTCGAGGTCGAGTTCCTGACCGATGCCGGTCGATGCTACGACGTTCTGAATCTCGATGGAGTCTGCCGGTGTGCTCATTGTCTCGTGGTTGTCTCCTCTGCCCGCACTTATAAACGGCACCCTTATAAAAGGAGTGCCCGATTTTCGTCGCTCGCACGCGAATCCGGGACTCAGATGCGACCAAAGTATCGGACACACGTACTGTCTGCTGAGGAACAGGTACGTCTGTCGGGACGAATCGTTCCGGACCCGAGCGTTCTCTCGTTCGGACTGCCCTCCGACGGGTGGCTCTCGAACACCGCCCCGACGGACGTGAGATCCGGGATGGACGACGACAGCGGGTGTGTCGGATGGGTGGCGGCGTCGACTCCTCTGATCCACCGCCCATACGGTTGGCTCGACGTACGAACGGTGTCTCGGTGTACCGTGAAACCGACTGCCGTAGCCGCTCTCGTTCGACGGCCTTTTACGTTCCCCCGGCCTTCCAGCTAATGCGACGAACGCACCCGGGTCACTCCGGGTGTGTCTCCATCCACGCCGCTCACTCGAACCCGTCGCACTCCGACGGGCTTAAGTACGACACGGCGTTTCGATGGAACGCGAACGACACACTGCGACTGCGGCTCGGTCACCTCCGATCCGCGCTCGCGTTCGGACCACCCACCGGGGTTCGACGG